>NZ_LMPX01000002.1 GCF_001424005.1 Sphingomonas sp. Leaf198
ACACTCGCATAACCCTCTCTTCCGAGAAAGCTTGGAGCATCTGGTTTTTTGCGACCGCTTCAGAAGCCGGTGAGGCACTCCGCTGCGGTGACACCCCTCTAAGGCCAACCCACAAACCCGTCAAACACTATTTTACAGTTTTTGGTCGGTTTTCGGGAAAATGAAGCCTGCGGCCCCTGTGACGCTGGGCGGGGCGATATCAGCCTCACCGGGGGTGCAGCTTGGCCAACGCTATACCTGCAAGGTTCTGGGCTCGACCGATATGCCGGATGCGTAGGCGCTCGAACCCAACCGCTAGCTCCATGAACCTGGCCCGGTGTGCTTCGAGTTCGGGCGAGCGACACCGCGCCGTTCGATTGGCTTGGGTCACGACCAGCGTGGAGTCGCCGAGCAGCGTGATATCGCGGTCGCCGTTTCGTGCCGCGATCTCCAATGCCTGGATCGCCGCCAGCCATTCGGCGTCGCTGTTACTCCCGTTACCCAGATCGTGCCGGTAGTGCGCGACCCCCTTGCGGACTACGGCGCATTCGATTGGGCCGGGGTTTGGCCGGCAACCGCCGTCGAAGAACAGCGTGATCGACCGCCCATATGTCATCTGGCCTTGGCTCGCGTTTTCGCTGCCACCTCGTCAGACGCACGCCGCTTCCGGTGCGCTAGCGCTGCGCCAACAGCCATCAGGCAAAGACCCGGGACCGGCGAGCCGCGACAGATCGACCTTAGACCGCCAAGCGCCAGAAGCGATGCTGGTAACCCTGCCTGCATGCCGCTGAAATGGGCTGCGGCCAAGACCCCTACCCTGCCCGGTTCCCCGGGCTGAACAACTGGCTTCGGGTCAATGTCTGTCGCAACCGTATCAGCGACGGTCGCACCTCTCGTTCCCATCGGTGTAGCCTCACCAGTCGTCGTGTCGCTCGTCGTTTGGTGCTCCAGTTCCGAATTCAGCTCTGCTCCGAGCAGGAAAACGTAGGCCGAGAGCCACAGCCACGTGAGGAGCACGATGACCGCGCTCAGCGAACCATAGGTCGCGCCGTAATTTCCAAAACGCGAGACATAGACGCCGAACCCGATCGTCGCACCCAGCCATATAACCGTCGCAGCCAAAGATCCTGGCGTCAGCCACGCCCATTTGGCTTTGTGACGATTGGGGCCGAACCGATACAGGCACGCCGCTGCCGTAACGCCCAGCGAGGCGAGCACGCCGTAACTGACGAGGCGGATCGCCAGAAGCATGATTTCCGGCGCGCCAGGTATCAGGCTGTCGAGTAGCGCAAACGCTGCGGTCGACAGGGCGGCAACCAATGCCAGCATCACCGCCCCACCAGTGATCGCGAAGGCCAGCAGGTTCAACACGATGAACCCCCGCGCTTCCTTCTCTTCATAGGCGATGTTGAGCGCGATGACGATCGACGAGGCACCCTTGGTGCCGCCGTACAAGGCAATCCCCAGCGCGATGACGAGACCGAAGCCCTTCTTGCCTTCCGACGTGCCGACGACGGTCGCCAGCTGATCGCCGATCACGCGGGCCGCATCATCGGGGAGGACGTTGAAAAGAGCACGGATGTTGGCGACGACGGTCGCGGTATCGGCAACCAAGCCATAGATCAGGACGACCGACGCCAGCAACGGGACGATCGCCGCGAACCCGTAGAACGCGGTCCCCGCGGCGATGAGCCCGATATTATCGTCCGCTGCCTCGGCCCAGGTCCGTTTCAGGACCTTCCACCATTCGCCTGCCGACATCGACCAGGGGCTGGTGGCAGTGTTCGGCAAAGCGGTCGTATCGGCCAGAGTCTTGGTCCTCGGAAAACAGTGGTGACGCGAGGATTGCCCCGCATCATGCTAACGCCGCGGGTCAGGAAACGTGCCGCATGTCCGTACGCATTCCTCGTCTAAAGCTCGCGAAGCGCGCGTGCGGGGCGCGCGCCGAGAATTGGCCACGCGCCAATCAGTCCGATCGCCATCGTCAGCCCGGCGCCGCCGACCAGCGTCGCGAAGACCGCTGCGTAATCCGGCAGCCATTCGAACGTGAACAGTTGGGTCACGACATACCACGCGCCGCCGAGCCCCAGCAGCAAGGCAAGCAGCGACAGCACGATGCTCAAAAACGCGTATTCGAGCGCCTGGACCGCGAGCACCTGCCGCCGCGTGGCGCCAAGCGTGCGCAGGATCACCCCGTCATAGGTGCGCACCTCGCGTGCGGCGGCGATCGCACCGATCAGCACGGCGATACCGGCCAGGATCGCGACCGATGCCGCCGCGGTGATCGCCGTCGCCATTTGCGAGACGATCGCGCGAACCTGCCCGAGCACGCCGCGCACCTCGATCACCGAGACCGATTGGAAGCGGGGCAGCAACGCACGCATCACCTTCGCCTCCTGCCCGGGCGCGAGATCGATCGTCGCTGCGAGATTGTGCGGAGCGTCCTCGATCGCGTTTGGCGAGAAGACCATCACGAAGTTGAAGCCAAGCGTATCCCAGCTGATCCTCCGGAACGATGCGATCGTCGCGGTTCGCTCCACCCCGAGCAACGTGTAGCTGAGCGGATCGCCGATCTTCAGATCGAGCACCTTCGCCAAACGCTCGTCGATCGAGACGAGCGGCGCCCCATGGTAGCTTCGCGGCCACCAACGGCCCGCGGTTAGTTCGCTCCCTTCAGGAAGCGTCTCGGAATAGGTCAGCCCGCGCTCGCCACGCAGCGCCCATGCGCCCTCCGGCAACGTCTTCAGGTCGGCGACACGCGTCGTGCCGTAGCCGGTGATCGTGCCGCGCATCGCCGGCACCGTTCGGATCACCGGGTGGGTGGCGACGGCTTCGACGACCCGGCGAAACTCGGCCTCGCGATCGGGTGGGACGTCGAGCGCGAACAACGCGGGCGCGCGCTGCGGCACGGTCCGCTCGATGTTCGCGTCAATGCTGGTGCGGATTCCGGCCAGCAGGACGAACAGCGTCAAGCCCAGACCGAGCGCGACGACCAACGCCCCGGTCCTCGCACCGGGGCGATGCAGACCGGCAACCGCCAAGCGGAGTAACGGGCGCCGCGATCGAGGTAGAAGTGCCGCCCCGCGACGGATGCCCCATCCGAACAGCGCCAGGATCGCAAGCACGCCCGCCACCGCTGCGAGGAAGCCGGCGCTCAGACCGGGCTGTTCGGCGGTGAACAGCGCCAGCGCGACGATCGCCGCACCGGCGCCGATCACCCAGGGAAGCGTCCGGTGGAGCGGTACGCGGCGCTCGCCGGCTAGCCCACGCAGCAACCCGGCGGCAGGAATGCGCCCCGCCTCGATCAAGGGCGGTGCGGTAAAGGCCAGCGCGATCAGCATGCCGTACGCCGCGGCAAGCGCAAGCGGCGCGACCTGGACGACGAACCGCGGCGCGACGGGCAAGACGTCGCCTGCGAGCCACACGATCAACGGCACCGTCACGATCCCGGCGACCGGCCCCGCGGCGATCCCCATCGCCGCGACTACCGCGACCTGCAGGATATAGATTCGCGCGATGATCCCCGAGGTGGCGCCGAGCACCTTCAGCGCGGCGATGCTGCTGCGGCGCGCGGTCAGGTAGGACGACACGCCGTTGCCGACGCCGATCCCGGCGATGACCAGCGCGGAGAGACCGACGAGCAGCAGGAACTGGCCCATCCGGTCGACGAAGCGCTCGGCGCCGGGTGCGGCGCGGTCGCGCGTCTTGGTTTCCCAGCCGCCGGTCGCGAACGCCGCCTTGAAGCGGTCGGTGGCGGTTTGCGGCGACGCGCCTTCGGGCAACCGGACGCGGTATTTGCTTTCGTACAGACTGCCGGGCTGGACGAGGCCGGTCCGTGCGATGCCCGCGAGCGAGACGATCGCGACCGGGCCGAGCGTGAAACCCTCACCCAGCCGGTCCGGCTCGCTCGTGACGATCCCGCCGACGGTGAATTCTGCAGTGCCGAGCCTGACTCTGGCGCCGGGCGCTATCCCGAGGCGCTCCGCCAGCGCGGGCACGACGAGTACAGTCGTCGCGTCGAGTGGTCTTGCCGATCGGCCACCGCGCAAAGCCAGCGCGCCATAGAGCGGATAGGCGGTATCGACACCTTTCAGCTCGATCGGCACGCTGTTGGTGCCGCGCACGGCCATCGCCTGCATCCGCACCGTCTCCGACACGACACCAAGCCGCGCCATCGCCGCACGTTCGGCCGGCGTGGCGGCGCGCTGCGAGGCCGAAAATTCAACGTCGCCGCCGAGGATCGCGCTACCGCGGGAGGCGAGTTCGATATCGATCGCCTGGGTCAGGCTGCCGATCGCAGCGAGCGCCCCGACGCCGAGGAACAGGCACGCGAGCAACAGCCGCAGCCCGCGAAACCGCAGGTCGAGTTCGCGCCGCGCAAGTCGCCACGCCAGCCGCCAGTCGTTCACCGCAAGCGGTCCGCGACGATACGCCCGTCGCCAAGCTCGACGATGCGGTCGCAGCGCGCCGCGAGCGCGGGATCGTGCGTGATGACGATCAGCGTCGCGCCGGTCGCGGCACGGCGATCGAACAGCAGGTCCATGATCGACATGCCAGTCGCGGTATCGAGATTGCCGGTCGGTTCGTCGGCGAACACGATATCGGGCCTTGGCCCGAGCGCGCGGGCGATCGCCACGCGCTGCTGCTCGCCGCCCGACAATTGCGTCGGGTAATGGCCGATGCGGTGCGACAGGCCAACCGCGGTCAGTTCGGCCTCGGCGCGCGCGAACGCGTCGGGCATGCCGGCCAGTTCCATCGGCACCGCGACGTTTTCTAGCGCGGTCATCGTCGGCAGCAGATGGAAGGCCTGGAGGACGATGCCGATCCGCCCGCGTCTCGCCCGCGACAACGCATCCTCGTCGAGCGCCCCGAAATCGAGCCCCGCGACCCGCACGCTGCCGCCGCTCGCCTTTTCGAGTCCGGACAGGATCGCCATCAGCGACGACTTGCCCGATCCCGACGGTCCGAGCAGCGCGATGCTGGTCCCGCGCGCGATATCGAGGTCGATGCCCTTCAAGATCGTCGTCGCCGCGGTTGCCGCGCCGAGCGTCAGGGTGACATCGCGAATGGTGATCACCATGTCGTCTGCGGCGTCGTCTGCGGCATGATCGGGCACGGCGTCGTGCGCATTGTGAGTCATGGGTGGTTGGAGATCTTCACGTTGGAGCGAAATCGAAAAAGCAGGCGTCGGACACTGTATGGGGTCGGCGCGGTCCTTCTCCAAGCCGGGCTGCTCGCCGGGTGCGATCGAAGCGACACGACTCCCGCCCCCTCACCTCCCACCAATGCCGTCGCGCGCGTCGTTGCAACGCCAGCGCCGAAAGGTCCGCAGAAGTTGATCCTCGCCTTCGGGGACAGCCTGTATGCGGGGTACGGGCTCGATCGCGGGCAGAGCCTGCCGGATGCGGTGCAGGCCCGGCTGCGGCGTGACGGGATCAATGCGACGATCGTCAACGCGGGCGTATCGGGGGATACGAGCGCGGCGGGGCGTCAGCGGTTCGCGTTCGCGCTCGACAACATGACGCGCAAACCCGATCTCGTGCTGATCGGGCTGGGCGGGAACGACGTGCTGCGCCAGATCTCGCCTGCCGAGACGCGGGCAAACATGACGGCGATGCTCGACGAAGCGAAACGACGCGGTATCCCGGTGATGCTGACCGGGATGATGGCGCCGCCCAATCTCGGGCCGGACTTCGCCAATCAGTTCAACGCGATCTGGCCGGATTTGGCCAAGCGGTACGATGTTACGCTCTATCCGTTCATTCTGGACGGGGTGATCGGCAATGCGCAGTTGATGCAGGCGGATCATGTTCATCCCAATCCCGGCGGTGTCGCCAAGATCGCAGCAAAGGTCACGCCGGTGGTCGAAACTGCGCTTGGAAAAGCCAATTAACCCCTTCGCTTGAGCAGCGCTGTTCGCAGGCATTGGCAGACGATCTCGTCGCGCTGGTTGATCAGGCGGTGGGTGAAGGTGACGATGCCTGCCTCGGGTCGCGACTTGCTCGGTTTCAGTTCGGTCACATCGGTTTCCGCACGCATCGTGTCGCCGATGAACACGGGCTTCGGGTGTACCAGCTTGTCGTAGCCAAGATTGGCGACGAGCGTGCCGAGCGTCGTCTCACCGACCGACAGCCCGACCATCAGCGCGAAGGTGAAGGTGCCGTTGACGAGTATCCGGCCGAACTCGCTCGCCTTTGCCGCCTCGATATCGAGGTGGAGCGGCTGCGGGTTGTGAGTCATCGTCGAGAACAGGAGGTTGTCCGTCTCGGTCACCGTGCGGCGGATCTCGTGTTCGATCCGGTCGCCGATGCTCCAGTCGTCGAAATAGCGGCCGGCCATCAGGAATCCTTCTCGATGCGGACGAGCATGGCGCCCTCAGTCACCTGCCCGCCCTCGATTGCGTTGAAGTCCGCGACGACGCCGTCGAACGGCGCGGTCAGCGAATGCTCCATCTTCATCGCCTCGAGCGTGACGAGCTTCTGGCCCTTGGTGACGGTGTCGCCGGCCGAAACGTCGACCGCGATGATCCGGCCGGGCATCGGCGACAGGATCGCGCCGTCCGCCGCTCCGCCCGCAGCGACACCAGACGCACGCCAAGACTTGAGCTGCCAGGTCTGGCCGGCTTCGGAGATCAGGACGTCTTCGAACGCCGACGTAGTTCCGGCCTGTCCGTCGAGATCGACCTCGACCGGTTCGCCGTCCAGCAGGAATGTCGCAGTACGGCGCGACGAGGCGTTCAGACGGAAACCCGAGATCGGATCGGTGGAGACGAGCGCGCCCGCGGCCTCGGCCAACGCCTCCTCGGTCGGGTGGGTCGGCGGCATGAGCGCGTCGCCGTCGCGGGCGATCAGTCCGGTGTCGAGCGTGCCCGCCACGAAGTCGGGATGGTCGAGCGCTTCGACGAGGAACCCGGCGTTGGAGCGTACCGGCCAGACGACCGCGCCGTCGAGCGCGTACGCCAAGGCTTCGCGCGCGGTCTCGCGGTCTTCGCCCCAGGCGATGACCTTGGCGATCATCGGGTCGTAGAACGGCGAGATTTCAGCGCCCTGCTCTACCCCGGTATCGACGCGGGCGGTGGTGCCGAGGTCGAAGCGTTCGAGCGTTCCGATCGACGGCAGGAACCCCTTGGCGGGATCTTCCGCATATAAACGCGCCTCCATCGCCCAGCCGTCTATCACCAGTTCGTCCTGCCGCTTCGGCAAGGGCTCGCCGCTGGCGACGCGGAGTTGCCATTCGACGAGGTCCTGGCCGGTGATCTCTTCGGTGACCGGATGCTCGACCTGCAACCGGGTGTTCATCTCCATGAACCAGATGCGGTCGGCGCGGAGGCCTTCGCTGGCGTCGGCGATGAACTCGATCGTGCCGGCGCCGACGTACTCGACTGCCTTGGCGGCCTTGACCGCGGCGGCGCAGATGGCTTCGCGGGTGGCGGCGTCCATACCGGGCGCGGGGGCTTCCTCGATCACCTTCTGGTGGCGGCGCTGGAGCGAGCAGTCGCGTTCGAACAAATGGACGACGTTGCCGTGGCTGTCGCCGAAGACCTGCACCTCGATATGGCGCGGCGACTGAATATATTTTTCCAGCAAAACGCGATCGTCGCCAAAACTGGACGCGGCCTCGCGCCGGCACGATCCGTACGCCACGTCGAACTCATAGATATCCTCGACGAGCCGCATTCCTTTTCCGCCACCGCCGGCAACGGCTTTGATCAACACCGGAAGCCCGAGTTTTTCCGCTTCTGCGATCATGCGGCCAATGGTTTGATCATCGCCCTGATAGCCCGGAGTCACGGGAACGCCGGCGGCAATCATGCGCGCCTTCGCGGCGTCCTTGAGGCCCATCGCGCGGATGCTGTCGGGGTTGGGACCGACCCAGATCAGTCCGGCGTCGAGCACGGCTTGGGCGAAGTCCGCGTTCTCCGACAGGAAGCCGTAGCCGGGGTGGATAGCCTCGGCGCCAGTATCTAGTGCGGCGGTGATGATGCGGTCGGCGACGAGGTAGCTTTCGCGCGCGGGGGACGCACCGATGTGGACGGCTTCGTCGGCCTGACGGACGTGGAGCGCGTTCGCGTCGGCGTCCGAATAGACTGCGATCGTGCGGATGCCGAGCGCCCGCGCGGTGCGGATGATGCGGCAGGCGATCTCGCCGCGGTTGGCGATCAGGAGGGACTCGATCATCGATTCGCTCCGCGGAAGTGCACAAAGTGCAGACGCTCCAGCGATGTGCACATCGGGCTCGAAAGCCGCTCGACGGCAGGAAGATCGGCGGAAAGGATCGACTGGTTCATCATGGTCATCCCGGCATAAGCCGATGCGGGCGGTGTAGGACAGGCCATGTCAGTTCGCGCAGCCGGTGGTGCGCTTCGACCAGGTGATGTTGGCGATCTTCCAGCGGCCGGCCTCGCGGACCATGTCGAAATGGTCGGTGCCGCAATGCGCGACCTTGCCATCGATGGTGAAGACATAGGGCGACCAGACCATCGCGATGTCGCCGTCGATGTCGACCGCGGGATCGGTGAGGCGCTCGGCGTAGCGCTCGGGGCCTGGCTTGATCGATGCGGCGAACTCGGGCCAGCCCGTGCGGCGGACCGAGCGCGTACCGTCGGGCTTTTCCTCGGCGACGGTGGCGCTGCCTTCGGGGCGGACCTGGGTAAGGATGGCCTGCCCGTCGCGCGCGGCGAGCGCGGCGAAGAGCGCGTCGATCGGGACCATGACGCCGGCCTCTTCGGTCATTGCCGCTGGCGGCAGGCCGGTGCCCTTGACGATCGGCTGGACCGGGGTGATCTGACCAGCGGCGAGGAGAAGTGACAGCAGGATCATCGGGTTACATCCTGAACACGCCGAACGCGGGGCGTTCGGGGATGGGAGCATTGAGCGTCGCGGCCAAGGCTAGGCCGAGCACGTCTCGCGTTTGAGCGGGATCGATGATGCCGTCGTCCCACAACCGCGCGGTGGCGTACCAGGGGTTGCCCTCGTCCTCGTATTTCTGGCGGACGGGCGCCTTGAAGGCTTCGGCCTGTTCGGGGGTCCAGCTGTCCGCGTCGCGGTGGACGGTGGCGAGGACCGAGGCCGCCTGCTCGCCGCCCATCACGCTGATCCGGCTGTTGGGCCAGGTGAACAGGAAGCGCGGCGAATAGGCGCGGCCGCACATCCCGTAATTGCCCGCGCCGAAGCTGCCGCCGATCAGGACCGTGATCTTCGGCACGGTCGCGGTGGCGACGGCGGTTACAAGCTTGGCGCCGTGCTTGGCGATGCCCTCCGCCTCGTATTTGCCGCCGACCATGAAGCCGGAGATGTTCTGGAGGAACAGCAGCGGGATGCGGCGCTGGCACGCGAGCTCGATGAAATGCGCGCCCTTCTGTGCGCTTTCGCTGAACAGCACGCCGTTGTTGGCGAGGATCGCAACCGGGATGCCCCAGATATGCGCGAAGCCGCAGACGAGCGACGTGCCGTAGAGCGCCTTGAACTCGTGGAACTCGCTGCCGTCCACGAGGCGCGCGATGACTTCGTGGACGTCGTAGGGCGCGCGGATGTCGCTCGGAACGATGCCGTACAGCTCTTCGGGGGCGAACTTCGGCGGCCTGGGCTGCTGGAGGTTCACCGCGGTCTGCGCCTGCGGTTGCAGCGTCGAGACGATGTCGCGGACGATGGTCAGCGCGTGTTCGTCGTTCTCGGCGACGTGATCGACCACGCCCGAGCGGCGGCCATGCGTGTCGGCGCCGCCCAGTTCTTCCGCGGAGATGACTTCGCCGGTCGCGGCCTTTACGAGGGGTGGGCCGGCGAGGAAGATCGTCCCCTGCCCGCGGACGATGATCGTCTCGTCGGACATTGCTGGGACGTAGGCGCCGCCAGCGGTGCAGCTGCCCATGACGCAGGCGATCTGCGGAATGCCGAGCGCGGACATGTTGGCTTGGTTGAAGAATATCCGGCCGAAGTGATCGCGGTCGGGGAAGACCTCGGCCTGATGCGGCAGGTTGGCGCCGCCGCTGTCGACGAGGTAGATGCAGGGGAGCCGGTTCTCCTGCGCGATCTCCTGCGCGCGGAGGTGTTTCTTGACGGTGAGCGGGTAGTAGGTGCCGCCCTTCACGGTCGCGTCGTTGCAGACGATCATGCACTGGCGACCGGACACGCGGCCGACGCCGATGATCAGGCCGGCGCCGGGGACTTCATCCTCGTACAGGCCGTTCGCGACGAGCTGGCCGATTTCGAGGAACGGCGAGCCTGGGTCGAGCAGGCGTTCGACGCGGTCGCGTGGGAGGAGCTTGCCGCGCGACGTGTGGCGCTCGCGGGACTTGGCGTTGCCGCCGAGTGCGGTGCGGGCGACGTCCTCGCGGAGGGTTTCGGCGAGCGCGCGGTTGTGGGTCGCGTTGGCTCGGAAGGTCTCGCTGTCGGGCGACAGTGCGGAGGTGAGGACGGGCGCGGTCATATGATTCCCCTCCCGCTTGCAGGAGGGGTTAGGGGAGGGAATGCGACCAGGAAGGACGCTCGTGGCAAGCCCTCCCCCGACCCCTCCCGCAAGCGGGAGGGGAGAAGTAGGCGCATCACTGTGCCACCTTGGGGGCGGCCCCGATGAGTTCTCTACCGATCAGCATCCGCCGAATCTCGTTCGTCCCTGCCCCGATGTCGAGCAACTTCGCATCCCGCATGAACCGCTCGACCGGCCAGTCCTTGGTATACCCTGCCCCACCGAGCGCCTGGATCGACTCGAGCGACACCTTCACCGCGCTCTCGCTCGCCAGCAGGATCGCGCCGGCCGCATCGAACCGCGTGGTCTTGCCCGCATCGCACGACTTCGCCACCGCATAGACATACGCGCGCGCCGAACTCAGCGCGACGTACATGTCGGCGACCTTCGCCTGGATCAGCTGGAACTGGCCGATCGGCGTGCCGAACTGCTTCCGCTCGCGCACATACGGGATCACGACATCGAGGCACGCCTGCATGATGCCGAGCTGGATCCCGGCCAGTACGGCGCGCTCATAGTCGAGGCCCGACATCAAGACGCCGACGCCGCCATTCTCGGGGCCCATGACGTTCTCGGCCGGGACCACGCAATCGGTAAAGACGAGTTCGGCGGTCGGCGACCCGCGCATGCCCATCTTGTCGATCTTCTGACCGATCGAAAAGCCCGGCATGTCCTTCTCGATCAGGAACGCGGTGATCCCGCGGGAGCCTTCGCCGGTCTTCGCATAGACTACGAGAGTATCGGCGTAAGTCGCGTTGGTGATCCAGAATTTCGTCCCGTTGAGCACGTACCCCGCGTCGGTCTTGACCGCCTTGAGTTTCATCGAGACGACGTCGGAGCCCGCCCCCGCCTCGGACATGGCGAGGCTGCCGACATGCTCACCCGAGACGAGCTTGGGCAGATACTTGGCCTTCTGCTCGGGATTGCCCCAGCGGCGGATCTGGTTGACGCACAGGTTCGAGTGCGCGCCGTAGCTGAGCCCGATCGAAGCGGACGCGCGCGAGACTTCCTCGACCGCGACGACGTGTTCGAGATAGCCCAGCCCGAGGCCGCCATATTCTTCCTCGACGGTGATGCCGTGCAGGCCGAGTTCGCCCATCGCCGGCCAGAGTTCGCGCGGAAACCAGTCGTCGGCGTCGATCTTCGCCGCCAGCGGCGCGATCTTGTCCGCGGCGAACCGCTGCGTGGACTCGCGGATCATGTCCGCAGACTCGCCCAACGCGAAATCGAAATCGTTCAGCATGCCATCTCCGTGTCGCCTCGCTTGCCGAGGCTTGTTGCGCGGCGACTAGCACAGCGTTTCCTTGCGCGAAACCAGCGGTGAAACGGTCATCCCCCCTTCCCGCTGGGCGATGTTCGTGCGAACGATATTTGCTCATGGGGCGTGGACGTAAGGCACGAAGATGCAATTGAGCGGTTTGATCGCACGGCTGGGTCGACATCTCGACCTGACCGAGGCGGAGCGGGACGCGATCCTGCAGGCGGAAAAGGGCGAGCGACGTCTGAAAGCGGGCGACGTGCTGATGGCGGAGGGTGGTGAAAGCCATGCGCTGTACGTCGTGCGTCAGGGCTGGCTACATTCGTCGACCAAGCTGATCACCGGCGGGCGGCAGATCCTGCGGTTCCATTATGCGGGCGACCTGATCGGGACATCGAGCATGGCTTGGTCGCAGGCGGCGGCGACGCTGACCGCGATCTCCGACTGTATCGTGATCGAGATGCCGAAGAATGCCCTTGGCCAGCTGTTCCGCGCGCAACCGCGGATCGCCGGGTTGCTCTATGCGATCGCCGCGGCCGAGAACGTCGCGATGAGCGACCGGCTGACGACGATCGGCCGGATGGGGGCGAGCGAGCGGCTGTCGACTCTGCTGTTGGACATCATGGCGCGGCTGCGGGTGACCGCGGGCGGGATCGTCGACTCGTTCGACCTTCCGCTCACGCAGACCGATATCGGCGATGCGCTCGGGCTGACCAAGGTCCACGTCAACCGCACGATCCGCGCGCTGGAGAAGTCCGGCGTGATCGAGCGGACCGGGCGGCGGGTCAAGATCGTCGACGAGAAAGCGCTCGTCGCGGCGACCGGGTTCGTCGACCGCTATGGCGAGATCGAGACGGCGTGGCTGCCCGCCGCCGCGTGAAATTCAGGTACGATCGACCACGAACAGCGTGACCCGGTCGTACTTGATGTCGCCGGGATTGAAGATCGCATCGGGGACGAACGGGCGATCGATGACCTCGATATCCTTCAACCCGGCGAGCTTGAACGTGCCGAGCTTGATCTCTTTCGGCGGCTGACCGTCACGCTCGAGCGTGATCGCATCGACGAACACGTCGTCATGCTTGGTGTAGAGGATGTGCGGGGCGAGCGTGCAGACCATCCGGTTATACGTCGCGGTGATGCACTGGCGCAGTGCGATCGCCTGCAACAGCAGGGCGTTCGCGTTGGCGGGCGAGGATAAGTCTGGCGTCGAGGTCATGTTGTGCATCGCAGCATAAGTTTGGGGGATCGGAGCCGTTAGGCCGAACGCGGCGCTCGCGACAAGACCTAACTTGCCGCAAGCGCCCGTTTAGCCCGCGGCGTCGACCTCGTCGGTGTGGACATCGAAGCCGACCAGACGCGCCGGACCGAAGCTGGTGGTGAGCGCGGTATCGGTCGCGTCCCTCCCCCGCGCCATCAGGATCCGGCCGATCCGCGGACGATTGTGGCGCGCGTCGAGCGTGTGCCAGGTGCCGCCGAGATACACGTCGAACCACGCCGAGAAATCCATCGGCGCATCGACCGGCGGGATACCGATATCGCCAAGGTAGCCAGTGCAATAGCGCGCGGGGATGTTCATGCAGCGGCACAGCGTGATCGCGAGGTGGGCGAAGTCGCGGCACACGCCCTGGCGCTCCTGATAGACGTCCCACGCGGTCTTGGTCGAGCGCGCGAAATGATAGCCGAACTCGACATGGTCGTGCACGAAGTCGACGATCGCCTGGACGCGCTGCCAGCCCGCAGGGACGTGCCCGAACAGCGACCAGGCGGTCTCGGACAGCCGGTCGGTCTCGCAGTAGCGGCTGCCGAGCAGGTAGATGAGGACCTCGTCGGGCAGATCCTCGACCGCGTGCTGAACCGCATCGAGGGAGACCGCATCCGGCAAGCCGCTGTCCTCGATCGTGAAGTCGCACGATAGCGTCAGCCCCCCCTTGGGGACGGTGAAGCGCGAGCAGACGTTGCCGAACGCGTCGAGATAATCATAGGTCGGCACGTCGGGATCGGCCGCGAGCCGGTGCGGCGTGACCAGGTCCTTGTTGCGCGACGGATGCAGGCTCAGCATCGCCATCATCGGCGTCGCGACGTCGGTTTCGAAACGAATGTCGTAGCCGGCTCTGATCAGCATCGATGTCCCCCTTGGATGCCTGGTGTCATGCGGATTGCGATGATGGATGCTGGTGACGCGCGACCTCCGCGTCCTCGTCGACGGTGATGTCGACCGACACGCTCATGTCGAGAAAGCTGCCGGGGAAGCCGCTCCAGGTCCCCGAGACCGGAACCGCCTGGTAGATGTCGCGCGCGATCGCGACGCGGACGAGGCCGCGATTGCCGACGATGCCGTTGGTCGGATCGAACTCGACCCACCCCGAGCCCGGCAGGTACACCCGCACCCAGGCATGCGTGTTGCCGCCGCCGGTGCGATGCTCCCGACGTGTAGGGTTGTAGACATAGCCCGACACGAACCGCGCCGCGAAACCGAGCGCGCGGACCGCCTCGATCATCAGCATCGCATAATCGCGGCACGTGCCCTTGCGCGTCGTCAGCGTTTCGATCGGCGACTGCGTGCCCTTCTCCGGGCGCTGGACATAGGTGAATTCGCGTTTAATCGCGGCGGTCATCTCCGACAGCATCGCCAGCGTATCGGTCTTCCCGCCGGTGCCGACGAAACGCCGCGCCCAGCTGTCGATCTGGCGTTGCGGGTCGTGATGCTGGCGCTCGATCGAGCGCAGCAAATCGGGCATTTCCTCCGACGAGTAGGTGAACGGATACTGCCGCGCATAGCGTTCGATATCCACGCGTTGCAGCTCCGCCGGACTATGGTCGAGGCGGACGGTGCTGTCGATCACAAGGTCCTTCGCACGCTTGGCGAAGGTGGCGATCGCGACCGAATTGCCGAAGACGTCGTGCAGCCAGCGCACATCGGACGGCTCGGGGGTGATCGTCAGCGTGGCGTCGATCAGATGCTGATCGTAGCTTTCGCGCGGTCTGACCATGATCCGGTGCTCGCCGAACGCAACCGGTTGGCGATAGGAGTATTTGGTTACATGAGAGAGCGTTAGAGATGGCATCGAGGATCCACGTCGCATGAACAGCACTGCCAGCCAAACGCTGCTTGGGACCGAAGATGCCGCACCGGTCATGGTGGTCAACCCCAAAGGTGCGTCATCGTTCCTGTTGATCGGCGATCACGCCGGAAATGCCGTGCCGAAGCGGTTGAACGCGCTGGGCCTGAGCGAGACAGATCTGGCGCGGCATATCGGCTGGGACATCGGTATCGGCGAACTCGGCGCGATGTTGGCGGAAAAGCTCGACGCGGTGTTCGTCCGCCAGACCTATTCGCGGCTGGTGATCGACTGCAACCGCAACGAGACACAGCCCGACCTGATCGCGGACATCAGCGACGCGACGATCGTCCCGGGCAATGCCGGCCTTGGCGACGCCGACCGCGCGGTACGTCTGGCGGAGATCCATGCGCCGTATCAGGCGGCGATCGCGGCCGAGTTGGCGCGGCGAGATGCGGCGGGGATGCGGACGATACTGGTCGCGCTCCACAGCTTCACGCCCGCGATGCGCGGTGCGTTGCGCGACCAGGCACGACCCTGGCAGATCGGTATCCTCCACAACGGTGGCGACACGGGTTTTGCATACGCACTGCTCGATGTGTTGCGGACCGAGCCCGATCTGACGGTGGGCGACAACGAGCCGTACCGGATGGATCTGATCGATTACACCATCCCACGCCACGCCTATCCGGCGCGAAGGCCTTATGCGGAGATCGAGATCCGGCAGGACCTGCTCGGCTCGACCGAAGGCTGCGCGGGATGGGCGGATCGGCTGGCGCGGTTGCTCCCGGTCGCGGCCGACGCGAGTGCGGGGAGTCGACCTCCCGCAGGTATGACTGGCGTTCGCTGAACGAACGAGCGGCGATCCAAGGGTGACTGCCCCCGCCTTGTCATCCTGACCCAGGGTCACGTGATCCGCTGCTTGATTCTGATTTTAGAGTTCGTCGAGGCGAGCGCCCCCCCGTTCCCAAGGCCGGTCCGTGTTGCATTGCGGTAACAGCCAATGACCGATGTGCGAGCCTCACCCAATTCAATCTTGATATGATGTATCATATAGTTTTAATCATTGGTTCATTCAGGGACGACACGGGGAAATTTGATGAAGACGATGCTGTTTGGCGCCACCGCCCTGGCCGCCCTCCTAGCCGCACAGGCGCACGCGCAGACGACTGCCCCGGATCCGGCCGCTCGACCCGCGGCCCCGACCAATCAGCGTGACATCATCGTCACCGCGCCGATCCAGACCAGCGAGCGCGACGTGTTGCAGGGCACCACCGTTCTCACCGGGCAGGAACTCACGCGCCAGCTGCGTCCATCGATCGGCGAGACGCTCGCACGTCAGCCCGGCGTGTCGGCTTCCTCGTTCGGCCCGAGCGCCTCGCGTCCGATCCTGCGCGGCTTCCAGGGTGACCGCATCCGCGTGCTGACCGACGGGATCGGCTCGATCGACGTGTCGAACACTTCGGTCGACCACGCCGTCATCATCGACCCGCTGCTCGCCGAGCGTATCGAGATCCTCCGCGGCCCCAGCGCGCTCCTGTACGGCACGTCCGCAGTCGGCGGCGTCGTCAACGTCATCGACACGCGCATCCCGCGCACGGTGCCCGAGAACGGCTACCGCGTGAACGGCATCGCCAATTATGGCTCGGCCGCCAACGAGCGCTCCGGCGGGATGGCCGGCGACGTCGCGGTCGGCTCGCATCTCGTGCTCCACGCCGATGGCTCGTACCTCAAGTCAGGCGACCTGCGCACCGGCGGCTACATCCTCTCGCGCGACGCCCGCGCGCAGGCGCAGGCCACGGCCGCCCTCCCCGTCGATCCCAACGAGGCCGACCCGATCGACTACGCTGCATCGGCGCGGTTGAAGGGCAAGCTGCCCAACACGCAGGCCGAAACCTGGACCGCGGGCGCCGGCGCGTCGATCATCACCGACACCGGCAATCTCGGCATTTCGTACAGCCACTATGACAGCCTGTACGGCGTGCCGATCCGCTACGCCACGCAACCCGGCCAGGAGCAGGAAGCGCCCCGCCTCGACGTCGTCCAGAACCGCGTCGACCTGCGCGGCGAGATCGATACCGGCGGCGACGTCATCAGCAAGATCCGCATCCGCGCCGGGCAGGCGAGCTATCGCCATTTCGAGCTCGAGGAGGACAACTCCGTCGGCACCGCGTTCTACAACAAGGGCCTCGAAGGACGACTGGAGGTCATCCAGGCGAACCGTGGCGGCTGGCAGGGCGCGTCTGGCGTGCAGTTCTACAACCGGATCTTCAACGTGGTCGGCGACGAGGCCTTCCTGCCGAAGAACGAGACCAACCAGACCGGCCTCTTCACGCTCCAGCAATACGAGTCAGGCAAGTTCCACGCCGAGGGCGGCGTCCGCTACGAGATCACCGATCTCGCCGCGCGCACGCCGGAAGACGACCTACGCTTCTTCCGCGGCAGCCAGAGTTATCATTCGGTCTCGGGTTCGCTCGGCGCCTCCTACGCGCTGACCGACAGCATCCGCGTCGGCCTTAACGGCTCGCGGACCGAGCGTGCACCGTCGGCCGAAGAGCTGTTCGCGAACGGCGCGCATGCCGGCACGCAGGCGTACGAACTCGGCAATCCGAACTTCCGGCTCGAGAAGTCGTGGGGTTTGGAAGGCACGCTGCACGCGCATGGCGACGGCTTCAGCTTCGACGCGTCGGCCTATTACAACTGGTTCTCGAACTATATCTCGGAGAACCAGGTCGCGTCGTCGGTCTGCCAGACGGCAGCCGATCCGTCGGGCCGCGTCGTCGACCTGCCCTGCTTCCAGTACCAGCAGGCCGATGCCCGCTATTACGGGTTCGAGGCGGACGCGTCGGTGAAGGTCGCGCAGATCGGCGGCTATGCGGTCAATGCCGACGTGCTGGGCGACTACGTCCACGCCAACATCGTCGACCAGGGCCCGGTCCCACGCATCCCGCCGATGCGCGTGCTCGGCGGAATCGAGGCGCAGGGCGACCGGATCAACGGGCGCGTCGAGGTCGAGCACGTGTTCGACCAGAACCGCATCGCCGCGTTCGAGACGAAGACCAACGCGTACACGATGGTCAACGCCTCGATCGGCCTCAGCCCGTTCGGCAAGGATTCCAAGACGACGTTGCTGTTGAGCGCGAACAATCTGTTCGACGTGAACGCCCGCCGCGCGACGAGCTTCCTGAAGGACTTCGCCCCGCTTGCGGGTCGTGATTTCCGCGCAACGCTCCGCTTCGGGCTCTAGGCGAGCGGTCAAAGGAGGTTGGTGTCACTCGCCCGACCCCAACCTCCCAGTCTCGCGATCGACGCTAACGCTGCTGCGAAGACAGCATCTCGACCGATAGCGCGTGTTCTCCGAGCAGATCGGCGAGCAGTTCGCCGGATGCGAGCGCGGTGTCGCCCCACCAATCGCGCGCGTCGATCGCTTCGATATGACGCTCGGCGCAGCGCAACGGGACGACGCAGCGCAGGCTTGCCTCCTTGCCTACCCGCCGGAACGCTATGGCCCGATCCGCGCGAATGCCGGTCAAGCCGACAGGCTCGTAGGCGCCTTCCGAGAACACCGCCGGATGCTCCCGGCGCAGCGCGAGAAGCCGCGTGATCAGCGCCATCTTCGCCGGAGTCTTCGCGGCCGACCGATCGCGAAGGCGCGCATAGTCGACCGGACGGCGATTGTCGGGGTCTACCAGGCTCAAATCGGCCATTTCGGTACCCTGATACAGGTCGGGGACGCCGGGCACGGCATAGCGCAGCGCGACCTGCGCAAGGCTGTTGGCGGCCGCGGCGGGCGCGATCCGGCCTACGAACGCAACGATATCGTCGAGGAACGCGCGAGACCGTGCGGGATCGAGCAACGCGCGAACCAGGTCGTGGCAGCGGGTCTCATACGCATCGTCCGGTGCCTCCCACGACGAGCGGAGCTTGGCCTCGCGCAACGCCTTTTCCTGCCATGCGACGATGCGCTCGGCATACGCAGACAGGCCTTGGGTAGCGCCTGCGGCGAGGTCCTCGGGCCACGCACCGACCAGCGTCTGAAACAGCATATAGGTATCGGTTGGATCGACGTCGTCGGTGAAAGGCGCGGCAAGTTCGATCCATCGTTCGACGCAAGCACGCCACATGTCTGGCGCCTCGCTCAAAACCGCGAGCCGCGCGCGAACGTCTTCACCGCGCTTGTGATCGTGCGTTGCGGTCGCGAGCATCGCCGCTGGCCAATCCCGCGCGCGGTCGATCATCGCGGCGTGGAAGGCATCGATGTCCATGGATAGCCATGCGGCGTCGAAGCCGACGTCGTTGCGCGAGAGCAGGCGACCATAACGGTAGAACGCAGTGTCCTCGACCGCCTTGGCAGCGATCGGCGCGGACAGCTGCTGAAATTTTCGCACCGCCTCGGCCGCGAGTGCAGTGTCGCCGAGGCCTATGCCAGCCAGCCAGCCGAGGATCCGGTCGACGACGGCGCCTTCCCCTGGTGGGACGAACGGCACGATGCGCTGGCGGACGGTATCTCGGATCGTGGCGTCCGATGCCGGTGCGGCGCCGCCCGTTCCGTAAGTTCGGTACACGGGGAAAACCCAAAGCAGGCGTTCGATCGCGCGGTGAAGCATGCCAGCGGTAAGGCCATCGCAGTCGGGTGTGGAGCGCGCCAGCGCGACGAAGGCTGCGACGCACCGGCGGTGCTGCGCGTCGAACTGCCAGGCGAGCAATTCCTGCCGCGCACGCAGTTCCTCGGGTGCGAAGTCGGCGGAGCGCCCGCTTGTCTTTGCCCACAGTTCGGCGAGCGGTTCTGCCCCGGCGGGTGCGTGGAGCAAGGCGGTGACCTGCTCCATGAAGTCGTACCCGCTGGTGCCGTCGACACCCCAGTCGGTGCTGAGCGGTTCGCCGTCGGCGAGGATTTTCTCGATGACGATGTAGGCAGGCCCAGCCGGTGCATCGGCGGGACGTTCGCTCGCATCCAATCGCGAGCGGAGCTGGCGGCAATAGCCGGCGGGATCGGTCAGGCCGTCGACGTGGTCGACGCGGACGCCGTCGATCAGGCCCTCGGCGTAGAGGCGGAAATACAGCGCGTGCGTCGCCTCGAATACGACGGGATCTTCGGCGCGGAGGCCGGCAAGATCGTTGATCGTGAAGAAGCGCCGCCAGTTGAGTTCGTCGTTCGCGACGCGCCACGAGGCGAGGCGGTAGTGCTGACGGTCGATCAGCGCGGCGATGTCGTCGGTTAGCGCGGTGGCCTGGTCCTCGTCGCGGATAGGCAGGCGATGTTCGCCGTATGCTTCGAGGACGTAGCCGCCGTCGACCTGCTCGACCTTTAGCGCGCCGCTGGCCAGTGTTTCCGCGAGCGGATCGCCGAGGATCGGGAGGACCAGCTTCTCGCGCCAGTCGATGTCGAAGTAGCGCGCGAATTCGCTATCATCACCGTGTGTTAGAACGTCGTTCCACCATGCGTTCTCACCACCGGCGACGCCCATGTGGTTGGGGACGATGTCGATGATGACGCCCATGTCGCGCGTGCGGAGGGCTGCAACGAGGCTTCGGAAGGCATCCTCGCCGCCGAGTTCAGGGTTGATGCGGGTCGCGTCGACGACGTCATAGCCGTGAGTGGACCCGCTTCGCGCGGTGGTGATCGGCGAGGCGTAGAGGTGGCTGATGCCGAGGTCGTCGAGATACGGCACCAGCGCTTCGGCGTCGGCGAAGGTGAAGTCCTTGTGGAACTGGAAGCGGTAGGTTGCGCGAGGCGTGGTGGGGGGAGTCATGCGGGTCTCGTGGCGTTGAGCGTGTCGATGCGGGCGGCGACTTCGGGGCGGGCGAGCAGCGCCTCGGTCGTGTCGAGCATGCGGCGGCGCCAGTTGGGGTGCTCGTCGATCGTGCCGGGGAGGTTGGGTTGCTCGACCAGCCCGGCGAGGTCTTCGATCGGGATGATGGCGAGCGCGCAGGGCGTGCTGGCGACGTGCGCGATGGCGGCGTCGACGACCGGGTCGGTGTCTTCGGGGTTTGGCTGTTCGGTGCCGGTGTCGAATGCAGACCAGAGCGCTACGCGGTCCTCGGCGCGAGCGGCGAGGTCCGTGGGTTTGTCGGCAGCGTCGGACTTGCGTCCGAGGTCCCACGTCCAGTCGATATCGCGACCGCTCCACCAGCCGGCGACGGTGGCAAGATCGTGCGTACCGGTCATCGCCACCGCGTCGGGCGACCATTTGGCGGGCGACACGAAGCCGTCCGCGTCGCGCTCGAACCAGAGGACGCGCATACCGAGCATGGCGCGCGCGTCCATCGCCTCGCGGAAGCCATCGGGGACGGTGCCGAGGTCTTCGCCGATGACGATTGCCTTGGCACGCTGCGATTCCATCGCGACGATCCGCATCAGGTCGTCGAACGGCATGTCGAGATAGGCGCCTTCCGCGGCAGACGCGCCTTCGGGAACGACCCAGAGGCGACGGAGGCCGAACGCGTGGTCGATGCGGATGCCCCCGGCGTGCGCGAGCGCCGCGCGGATCGTCGCGATGAACGGGGCGAAGCCAGTATCGCGCAGCGCTTGTGGGTCGAACCCGGTGATGCCCCAGCTTTGCCCGTCTGGCCCGAGCGGATCGGGCGGCGCGCCGATCGAGAGCCCTGTCAGCAAGTCGCTGCGCCGGCTCCAGCCGTGGCTGCCGCCGGGGTCCATGCCGACGGCGAGATCGGCGATGAGGCCGATCGCCATGCCGGAGTCCTTGGTAGCCATCTGCGCAGCGTCGAGGTCCCGGCGCGCTAGCCACTGGAGGAAGATATAGAACGTGACGTCGTCCGCATGCTCCGCGACGAAGCGGCGGACGGTAGGCTTGGCGGGATCGTGATATTCAGCGGGCCATTGCTGCCAGCCGCGTGCGCAGGTGGTCGCGAAGAAGTGCGCGTGGAGGGCGTCGAACTCGGCGTGGCGTTCGAGGTCGCCGCCGCCTTGCCGCCTGAACACTGTCAGCGTTTCCTCAATCTGTGGAAGCACTTGGTCGAAGTTCTTGCTTAGTCGCGCGAGCTTTTCGGGGATCGCGGCGGGCCAGTCGATCAGTTCGGGGAGGTCGCGGTTGTCGGACTGTGCACCGAATGCGGCCGGGTCACCGTACAGCCCGTTGAGGAATTGCCGGCTCGAGGGTGCGTAGGGGCTGTACCGGCTGGCGTCGGCGGGGAACAGCGCGTGCGTCGGGCTGATCGCGAGAGCATCGGCGCCGCGTTGGCCGAACGCGCGGGCGGCGTCGGCTAGCGAAACGAAGTCACCGAACGCCTTCGGCACGTCGGTGCGGAGGCTCGGGATCTGGACGGCGGGCGCCCAGAGTTTGCGGCCCGGTAGCGCATCGGCGATCGTGTAGCAGCGGCGTGGCGCGACGAGAATGTCGATGACTTCGCCATTGATTTCAAGTTTGTGGTAGCCGCTCCTGCCTATCGGACTTAATTCGCCGTCATCGACCGTGACGGAGCGCGTCGTACCGTCTTCGAACGTAAGTCCGGCTTTGCCTGATACCTTCGATGCCAGCCCGATCGGGTCTCCCACATCGACCGACAAGAAACGGACACCCTGCGCGTTTCGCGCTTCGATCGCGGCTAGGCTGTCGGCGATCTGCTTTTCGCTCCCGGACGGATGGCCGAGACGATCCAGGATCGCCTGTAATGCGTCGTTGGCGACGGTCTGGCGACGACCCGCTGCGTCCTGCCACTCGGGCTGCAGGCCGGCCGCGACAGCGAGTGTTCGGAGGCTGCTCATCGATCCAGCCAGACTGCCACGGCAGCGGCCTCCCCTGGTTCGCCCTCGACGAAGATTGGCGAAGGCTTTATTACAGGGAAATCAACGACATCGTCGCCGAGGTTGAGCGCAATTGTCAGGATTGCGCCGTCACCCATTTTCCAGCGCGCAACGACCGCCCCCTCGCCGATCGCCTCGGCGCCTATTGCGGTCGTGTCACGCAGGCGGGGGATGATCTCCTCGTGTCGGATCTTGAGCAGGGTGCGGTACAGGTCCTGCCACTCGGCCGCATCAGCGCCGGGGCGTGCTCGCGATCGGTGGAAGGTTTCATGCGCGTTTGGGTCGGGGATTGCCTCGCGCGCTTCGGGATCGGCGAAGGCGGCGAACTTGGCGAATTCCTTGCGCCGACCTTCGCGCACCGCGTCCGCTAGCTCGTCGTGGAAGTCGGTGAAGAACAGGAACGGGCTTTCGCTGCCGTGGTCGTCGCCGATGAAGAGCAGCGGGATCTGAGGGCCGAGCAGGAGCAACGCGGTGGCGGCGCGGAGCTTCTGGCGGTCGGCGAGCAGCGTCAGGCGTTCGCCCATCGCGCGGTTGCCGATCTGGTCGTGGTTCTGGAGGAACGCGACGAATGCAGTCGGCGACAAATGCGCGCTGGGTTTGCCGCGCGGCTTGCCGTCATGGTTGGGGGAGCCTTCGCCCTGGTAGATGAAGCCTTCGCCCAAGCAGCGCGCGAGGCGTTCGGCGGGGCGGTCGGCGAAGTCGGCGTAATAGGCGCTGGTCTCGCCGGTGAGCAGGACGTGGAGGACGTTGTGGAAGTCGTCGTTCCACTGCGCGTCGAACGCCGCGGGGTGGAGCCGGTCGGCGTCGTTGCCTTCGTTCTCAAGGACGAGGTGGACGTGGCGGCCGGCGGTCTTTGCGCGCAGTTCGGCGGCCATCGCGTCGAGGAAGTCGTCGTTCTCGATCGCGTGGACCGCGTCGAAGCGGAGGCCGTCGAACTTGTACTCGTTGAGCCACATCAGCGCGTTGTCGACGAAATAGCGGTGGACCGGCGCCTGGTCGACCGCGACCGCGCCGCCCCAGGGAGTGTCGACTTCGGGGTGGAAGAAGCCCTTTGCATAGGCGCCGAGGTAGTTTCCGTCGGGGCCGAAGTGATTGTAGACCACGTCGAGGAACACGGCGAGGCCGAGCGCGTGGGCGCGGTCGACCAACGCTTTCAGCTCGTCGGGCGTGCCGTAGCTTTCGGCCGGGGCGTAGGGCAGCACGCCGTCATAGCCCCAGTTGCGGGTGCCGCCGAACGCATTGACGGGCATGAGTTCGATTCCCGTGATGCCGAGTTCGGCGATCGCCGGGAGGTGGTCCGCGACGCCTGCGAAGCCGCCGAGCGTGCCGACATGGACCTCCTGGATGATCATCTCTTCCCACGATCGGCCGCGCCAGTCCGGGGTGCGCCACGCGTAGGCGTCGGGATCGACGACGACGCTCCAACCATGGACGCCGCCGGACTGCGCGTGCGACGCCGGATCGGGAACCGCGAGATCGTCCTTCAGACGGAACCGGTAGAGGCTCCCGGCCCCTACCGGCGCCTTGGCGCTGAACCAGCCTTCCGGTTCAGGGATCATGGGGACCGACGGGCCATCGGCGATCTCGACCATCACTGCGTCGCGATCGGGTGCCCAGAGGCGGAACGTCGTTTCGTCCCCGGTGAGCGTCGGTCCCCAGCTACTCACGCTGCGATCGTCCAGGAGAGTAGTGCTGCACCCTGTGGGGGAAGCTCGTAGCTGTCCTTGATCGGTGTGGTGCCCTGTTCGGGCTTGCTGCTGTCGATCAACACGGTGCGCTCGACCTCTGCTGGCGGCGGCATATGGAACGTCAGCGGACCTTCCGAGGCGTTGAGCAGGAGGGAGATCACCTGCACCTCGCCCGACTCCTGCTCGCAGGCGCGACGCATCACAAGCGCGCGGCCGTTGGTGTTCTCCCAGTCCTCGGGCGTGAGTTGCAGGCCACGCTCGTCCCACCATTCGATGTCCTTGAGGCCTTCCGCGGGCGTGTCCTCGCCGTAGAGGAAGTTACCGGCGCGGAGCATCGGGTAGTCGCGACGGAGTGCGATCAGGCGGGCGGTGAAGTCGATCAACGCGTCGCCGTCGGGAGACTTGGCCTTGTTCCAGTCGAGCCAGCTGATCTCGTTGTCCTGGCAATACGCGTTGTTGTTGCCGTTCTGCGTGCGGCCGAACTCGTCGCCCGCGACCAGCATCGGCGTGCCGAGCGAGGCGAACAGCGTCGTCAGCATCGAGCGCATCACGCGCGACCGGGTCTCGAGGATCGTCGGGTCTTCGGTCGGGCCTTCGACGCCCCAGTTGCGCGAGCAGTTGTTCGAATGGCCGTCGTTGTTGTCTTCACCGTTCGCCTCGTTGTGGCGCTCTTCGTACGCGACGGTGTCGGCGAGCGTGTAGCCGTCATGCGCGCCCAGCAGGTTAACGCTCGCCCAGGGGCGGCGCGCCCGGCGGTCGAACAGGTCGGCGGAGCCGGTCAGGCGCGCGGCGAGACCGGCGCGCTGCGCATGATCACCGCGCCAGAACTTCCGCACGGTGTCGCGGTATTTGTCGTTCCACTCGGCGAAACCGGGGGGGAAGTTGCCGAGCTGATAGCCGCCGGGGCCGATGTCCCAGGGCTCGGTGATGAGCTTCAGCCTACCGAGCACGGGATCCTGGCGGAGTACGTCGAAGAACCCTGCGCCGGGATCGAAGCCGGTGTCCGTCCGGCCGAGCGTCAGACCGAGATCAAAGCGGAAGCCGTCGATGCCGAAGCTGGTCGCCCAGTAGCGGAGCGAGTCTGCGACCATCTGGATCACGCGAGCCTTGGTGAGGTTCAGCGTGTTGCCGGTGCCGGTGTCGTTGATCGAGTAGCGGGGGTCGTCCTTGACGAGGCGGTAGTAGCTGGCGTTGTCGAGCCCGCGCCAAGAAAGCGTCGGCCCCTGTTCGGAGCCTTCGCAGGTGTGGTTGTAGACGACGTCGAGGATTACCTCGATCCCGGCCGCGTGGAGGCGGCGGATCGAGCGACGGAGTTCGTCATGGCTGTCGGTCGCGAAGAACGAGCGCTCGGGCGTGAAGAAGTTGAGGGTGTTGTAGCCCCAGTAATTGCGCAGGCCCTTCTCCTGGAGGAAGCGGTCCTGGATGTACGTGTGGATCGGCAGCAGCTCGATCGCGGTGACGCCAAGCCGCTTCAGGTGATCGATGACCTTGGGGTTGCCGAGCGCCGCGAAGGTGCCGCGCTCGGAGGGCTGGACCTCCTCGAACAGCTTGGTCAGGCCCTTGGTGTGCGCCTCGTAGATCACCGTCTCGGACCAGGGCGTGTTCGGGCGCACGTCGCGCGACCAGTCGAAATGGCTGTCGGTCACGACGCCCTTGGGCATCGTCAGCGCACTGTCGCGCTTGTCGAAGCTCAGGTCCGCGCGCGGCGACTTGACCTGGTATCCGTACATCGCGTCGGTCCAGCGGAGTTCGCCGATCATCTGCTTGGCGTACGGATCGAGCAGCAGCTTGTTCGGGTTGAAGCGGTGGCCTTCCTCGGGCGCGTATCGGCCATGCGCGCGGTAGCCGTAGACGAGGCCGGGCTGCGCGTCGGGGAGGTAGCCGTGCCAGACTTCGTCGGTCCATTCGGGCAGCGGATAGCGCTTCAGCTCGCGGCGGCCGGTCTCGTCATAGACGCACAGTTCGATCTTCTCGGCATTGGCGGAATAGACCGCGAAGTTGACGCCGAGGCCGTCGAAGGTCGCGCCGAGGGGATAGGCCGAGCCGGCGTCGAGCGTGTCGGGCAGTAGATGCAATGCGTGGACCCTTTTCGTGTCGCCGGACCAACTTTATCGCGGTGCAGCATTCCTTGCCGTGAAACCCGCCCGCCCGTTCCTATGTTCCGCAAGCAGCAGCGAGTTTTCGCCGCACCTTCTTACAGATCAAGGAACATGCGCATGCCTTCCATCCGATCGATCGCCGCATGAGCGGCCCGAAACTGTTCGAGCCGCTCAAGGTCGGCAACCTGACGCTCGCCAACCGGATCGTGATCGCGCCGATGTGCCAGTATTCGGCGACCAATGGCTGCATGAACGACTGGCACCAGATCCACCTGGGGCAGCTCGCGCTGTCGGGCGCGGCGCTGCTGACGATCGAGGCGAGCGCAGTGCTGCCCGAGGGGCGGATCACCTATGGCGACGTCGGGCTGTACGACGACGCGACCGAGGCGGCGATGGCGGGCGTGATCGAGAGCGTGCGGCGCTGGTCCGACATGCCGATCGCGATCCAGTTGTCGCACGCCGGGCGGAAAGCGTCGTGCGAGGTGCCTTGGAAGGGTGGCCTACAGATCGCACCGGGCGAGCCGAACGGTTGGCAGACCGAAGGGCCATCGACGGTCCCGTTCCTGCCCGAGGAGAACGCGCCGGTCGCGCTCGACGTCGACGGGCTCGCGCGGGTGCGCGATGCGTTCGTGGCGGCGACGGTGCGTGCGGCGCGGCTGGGGATCGACGCGGTGCAGTTGCATGCGGCGCATGGGTATCTGTTGCACGAGTTCCTGTCGCCGCTGTCGAACCGGCGCGAGGACGAGTATGGCGGCAGTCTGGAGAACCGGATGCGCTTCCCGCTCGAAGTGTATGATGCGGTTCGGGCTGCGTTCCCGGCGGAGCGCGCGGTGACGATGCGCGTGTCGGGGACCGACTGGGCCGCGGGCGGCTGGGAGTCGGAGCAGACGGTGGCCTTCGCGAAGGCGCTGGAGGCACGCGGATGTAGTGCGATCCATGTGTCGAGCGGTGGGATGACGCCGGCGCAGCAGATTCCGGTCGGGCCGAGCTATCAGGTGCCACTCGCGCGGGCGGTGAAGCAGGCGGTGTCGATTCCGGTCGTCGCGGTCGGGCTGATCACCGATTTCGAGCAGGCCGAGGCGATTATCGGGACGGGCGATGCGGACATGATCGCGCTGGCGCGGACGATCCTGTACGATCCGCGCTGGCCCTGGCATGCGGCGGCGCATCTCGGCGGCAAGGTGAAGGCGCCGAAGCAATATCTGCGGTCGCAGCCTCGGCAGTTCAAGGACTTGTTCGAGGGGTAAGCGGACCGTCCGTGTAGCGACGCCGTTCCCGTGCCGACTGAGGAAACGGCGCCAACGCGCTGCATCTGCACTATTACTATCGGCCAAGCTCAGCGCTCACCCCCAGGCGCGGGGACCGCCATCGTCGAGCGCACGATCGAGATAGAAGGCGGCGCTGATCAGCGCGAGATGGCTGAATCCTTGCGGGAAATTGCCGAGGAACGTGCCGTCCTGCGCGATCTCCTCGGCGAACAGGCCGAGATGATTGCCATGCGCGAGCAGCTTTTCGAAGTTGAACCGCGCCTCGTCGAGGCGGCCGGCCCGCGCGAGGCATTCGACGTACCAGAACGAGCAGGCGACGAAGGTCCCCTCCTGCCCCGGCAACCCGTCGTTGATCTTGTAGCGATAGACCTGGCCGTCGTCGGACAGGTCCGCCCCGATCGCATCGAGCGTCGCCAGCCATTTGGGATCGGTCGGGCCGACGAAGCGGACCAGCGGCATCATCAGCAGCGCACCGTCGACCGCCCTGTCCGCCGGCGTATTCCCCGTCGCGCGGACGAAGCGCCCCAGCGTCTCGTCCCAGAAATTGGCCCAGATATCGTCATGGATCGCAGTGCGCGTTTCCGCCCAGCGCACCAGCGGCGCGGGCAGAGAACGCTTCTGCGCCAGCCGCACCGCGCGATCGACCGCGACCCAGCTCATCAGCCGCGAGTGCAGATAATGCTTGGTTGGGCCGCGCACCTCCCAGATCCCGGAATCGGGCGTCTGCCACGTCTCGCAGACCTGATCGACGACCCGGATGATGTTCTGCCAGCTGTCATGCGAGGGCGGCTCGCCATATTTGCTGCCCAGATAGACGGCGTCGAGCAGCGCGCCGTAAATGTCGTGCTGGACCTGAATATTGGCATCGTTGCCGACCACGATCGGGCCGGCGCCTTCGAAGCCGCCGAGTTCGAGCTTGCGTTCGGATGCCACGGGGCCGCCGTCGAGTGCGAACATGACGCCGATGCTGCCGTCCGTGCACTCGGAGGTTCGGTCCATCGCCCAGTGGAGGAAATCGACCGCCTCGCCCTGATAGCCGAGCCGGAGCAGCGCATAGACGGTGAAGGATGAATCGCGGATCCAGGTCGCGCGATAATCCCAGTTGCGGACGCCGCCCGGTGCCTCGGGCAGGCCGAACGTCGCCGCCGCCGCGATCGATCCGTGCTTGCGCGACGTCAGCAGCTTCAACAGCATCGCCGACCGCTCGACCGTCTCGCGCCAGCGGCCGCGGTACATCGATTGCCGGCTCCAGCTCCGCCAATAGCCGATATCTTTTTCGACGACCGCATCGAGCGCGGACGCGCCCAGCGACACGTCGTCGGGGTTGCTGAGCACCAGCGACACGGTCTCGTCTTCGGCAAGCTCGATCTCGGCGACGAGGTCTTGGCCGTCGGCAACGAGCGTCCCCTTGCCATGCAACGCCAGCGCGAGCCCGGTTTCATGATCGAACCGGCCGCGTGACACGCCGGGTGCGCTCCCGTTCTCGTCGGCGGTGAACGACGCCGCAACGGAGGCAGCGCGGCCGACTGCGCCGTAATCGAACCGCGGTGCGCAGCGGATGCGAACCGTGGCGCGCCCGCGCGTGCATGTGATCCGCCGGATCAAACGCGACGGGACCTCGTTCCGATTGTCACCAACCGGCATCAGATCGACGAGATCGACGCTTGCCTGCGTCCCCATCCAGCGGGTCATGAGGATGTTGGTTTCCGGCACGTACATCTGGACGACCCGCGCGCCATCGAGATCGGGTTCGATCGAGAAATGGCCCCCCTTTTCGGCATCGAGCAGGCGCGCGAACACCGACGGACTGTCGAGGCACGGCCAGCACAGATAATCGATAGTGCCCGCGGTATCGACAAGCGCGATCGTCTCCAGATTGCCGATCGCGCCGTGATCGGCGATCTGCGAGACCTCTGGCGTGCCGGACACGTTCCGGTCCGAAGCGCGGCCGCCCGTGACCGGCTTGGCGGCATCAGCCATTGTCGCGGAAGCCTGGATACAGCGACATCGCGCCATCAATCGTGAGCGTCGATCCGACGATATAGTCGGCAGCGTCAGACACCAGGAACAGCGCGGCGCGCGCGACATCGTCGGGATCGCCGATCCGACCATAGGGGATCAGTTCGAGCAGCTTGTCCTGATCGGCGGTCGCATCCGCGTTGATCGCGGTGGCTATCGCGCCGGGAGCGATGCCGTTCACGCGGATACGATCGCCCGCCACTTCCTGCGCGAGCGTCCGCATCAGCATGCCGCTGCCCCCCTTCGAGGCGGCGTAGTTGGCATGACCCGCCCAAGGAATGACCTCGTGCACCGAACTCATGAAGAGGATCTTGCCGATCGCCCGGCTGACGCCGCGGTCGCCCTGTTGGCGAAACCGGCGTACGGCCTCGCGCGTCACCAGGAACTGCCCGGTCAGGTTGACGTCGATGACCTGCTTCCAGTCCTCGAGAGTCATCTCGGCATAGGCCGCGTCCTTCTGCATGCCCGCATTGGCGAAGACGATGTCGACCCCGCCGAAACGCTCGACGGTCTCGTCGAACATCCGGATCACCGCGGCCTCGTCCGACGTGTCCGCCGCACACGCGAAGGCCTTGCCGCCGGCCTGGATGATCTGGTCGACGACCTCGCGCGCCTTGTCCTCGCTGCTGTTGTAGTTGACCGCGACGGCTGCACCGGCGGCGGCGAAGGCGATCGCGGCGGCGCGCCCCAGTCCCGAACTCGCGCCGGTGATGATCGCGGCCTGGCCGGTCAGGTCGATGTGCATGATGGGTCTTTCGTAGGAAACAGTCCTCGCCCAACGCACCGGGTGGCAACTCTTTCCAATCGCAGACAATCTACCTGATCCTGATCAATCGCGCTGAAACGGACGCAACTCAAACGTATCGCCATGCTTTATGACATCGACACAATGGTGGGGCAGCGTGTGACCAAGACTTTCGGTTCAGGGATGCGCGACTGCCGCAGTATCGGTTTAACGGCTGACCGACGAGGTCAAAGCCGGCCACGCGCGATACCGGCCATATCATTTTGAAAACTGCCTCTTTACCGCTATTTACGAAATCAATTGCGTCACAGCGTCATATCGCGATCGCTATCCCAATCAAAAACGAGGAGCAGCATCTCCCCGCCTGCCTCGCTGCGATCGACCGTGCAGCCGAGGTGTTCGGCGGTCGGGTCACGGTCGTCGCGCTGTTGAACGACTGTACGGACGGTACGCTGGAACTCCTCACGCAGTGGCGCCCACGATTTGCCGAGGTGTCCTGGCATGCCGTGTCGCTACTCGCCGGCTTTCGTCACGCGGGGTGGGCGCGCCGCCTCGCCTGGGATGCCGCGGCCGATCTGCTGGACACCGACGACGATCTGCTGCTGTCGACGGACGCCGATACCAATGTCGCGCCGGACTGGATCGTTCGCACGGTGGCGCATATCGACGGTGGCTATGATGCGGTCGCCGGGCGTGCGCTGACGCTGCGTGGAGACCGTGAGCATCTCGGCACCACGGCGCGGCGACGGCTGGACATGATCGGCCGCTATTATACCGCGCTCGATTACCTGCGCGCCGACGCGGAAGCCTCGCCGCACGATCCCTGGCCTCGACACTTCTACGAAGGCGGCGCGAGCATCGCCCTGTCGCGCAGGCTCTACCGCAGGATCGGCGGCGCCCCCACCCCGCCGGTTGCCGAGGATCGCGCGATGTTCGAGCGTATCAGGCAGTACGGCGGTCGCATTCGCCACGCACTCGACGTGAGGGTCTTCACCTCATGCCGCACCTCGGGCCGCGCGCCCGGTGGCATGGCCGATGCGGTCGCCCGCTGGATCGACCAACCGGAGCACGCGCCGCTCCACGAAACCTACGCGGTGGCCGCCGCGCTCGCCCCTGATCGCGCGACCCGTCGCGACCAACTCAGCTTTGCGACCCTGCCTGCCGCGATTGCCGAAGCGCAGCGCCTGATCAGGCTAGCCCGCCGCGCCAAACCGCCAAAGGTCGAGCCGATACGCGTCGTACCGATGACTGCGGACGACGGTGACCGTTTCGCCGAGGGCGACCTGGAGTTCGGCGACCGCGTCGTCCCCGCTTTTGGGATAATCGGTTTCACCGATCCAGTGCACCAGCAGAATGTGCCCGCCGGGTAAGATCGCAGTCCGCAGATAATCCGCCAACCGGCTGATATCGGCGCTGTCCCAGTAATACACGACCTCCGACAGCAGCACGAGATCGAAGGCGCCGTCGGGGGCTTCGGCGGGCAGGCGGCGACGTTCGACGCGAACGTTCGACTGCTTCCCACACCGTGCGCGCGCGGCGGTGAGGGCGGTGTCGGACACGTCGACCGCCAAGAGAGAGTCGCAGCGCTGCGCCAGGCGCGTCGTCAGGACGCCGTTCGCGCACCCGACTTCCAGTGCGCTGCCGAACCGATCGCCGGGCAACGCGGCGAGCGTCGCGTCATATTTCGCGGCTTCGTAGGCGCTGGTCTCGAAATGCCAGGGATCGCCCCGATCCTTGTAGAGCGCCTCGAAATAGGCGGGTTCGATCGAGTGTTCACGACGCAAGGCGGGTCTCCAGCAGCACGGTGTTGGGGCGATCGATCAGGCGAAGCATCGCTCGCGGAAGGCGGAAATTCTCTCGCGCGCCGACTATGCGGCCGCCGCGCTGGCTCCGGTGGCACGCCATCGCACGGCGTTGTTTCGGCCGCCCAGCCTCGCTGTCGATCGCCAAGGCGCGGACCCCGCGCAGGCGCTGGGTCAGCGCATCGACCGTCCAGCCCCAGACCAGATAGTCGTAGAGCCGGCAACGAAGCCGCGCTGCGACCGCCGCCGCCAGCGCCGCCGCGGCCTCGTGATCGCAGTGCGGGTCGCCCGACCACGTCACCGCGATCTGTCGGATGCCGCGTCGCCTGCACCACGCCACCAGTCGGTCGACGCTGCGGGCGAACACCGGATCGCCCGGTTTGGCGGGCGTCGCATCGGGCCAGTCGAGATGTAGCACGTCGGCCACGCCGCCAAGGATGCGTACCGCGGCCTGCGCTTCGCGGCGGCGCAACCCGGCGATCCGCTGCGCGCTCCAGCCGGGTGCATCGGGGTGCGATCCCGACCCGTCGGTCAGGAACGCAGTGTGCACCCTGCCCCCCGCGGCGCTGACCGCGGCGATCAGCGCGCCGCAGCCCAGCGTCTCGTCGTCGGGATGCGGTGCGAGCACGAGCCACGGCCCCTGTCGCGCCGCGTCCTTCGCCGAGATTCGCCGGGCACGCCGCGTCAGTGCACGCCATGCGTCCCCGCCGGGCGCTACCACCACCGATCGTCGCCCCAGCAATCCTCCTCGATCCACGCCGCCGCCGCCCGGTCGCGCGCCTGATCGGGCACCGGCTGACGCAGGTACAGCCCCAGATCGCGCGTGATCCGGTCGATCCGGCTTTTGGCAAAGAACGACGCAGTGCCGACCGACCGTGCGGCGGCCTCCATGGTACGCAACCCAGCCTCCTCGACGATTCCGCGGGTCATGAGCACGAACGGGATCGCTTCCGCCGCCTGCGTCTCGGCGAGATGCGCGGCGCGTCGAACCCACAGCCCTGCGCTGCGCGTCTCGGTGAGACAGGTGGCGAACCGCGCGCGCTGGATCGGATCGTCGGACTTTCCGCTCGCGACGAGGTGATCGCGCAAATGCCGCACCAATGCCTCGACCGCACCGAGTTGCACCGCGGTGAAGCGCCACGCGCCGGCACTGAACCTAGGTTCGCGCTCGTAATCGTTCGCCGCACCGATCACGCCCTCGCGACCGATCGTCATATCGGAAAAGTCGAACGCCCCGCTGCACGTCCCCCGCATCCCGCGAACCTGCCAACCGGTGTTGTCGGCGCGGGCGATTTCGCCGGCGATCGGCACGAGGACCAGTTGCTTGCCGCCGGTTTCGTCGCGCGCGGTGACGAGGATGCGGTCGAGATGCCCCGCCCCGGTCGCGAAGCTCTTCGCACCATCGAGAGTCCACCGATCGTCGGCAACCTTGCGAATCGCGAGACCGGGGGTTGGCTCGGTGTTCCAGACGCCGAACGTGCGTCCAGCCTCGAGATCGATGTCCAGCGTCGCGCGTTGCTCCGCGTCGCCATAGGTCGAGATCAACTGGACCGCGTTGACATGCCCCTCATACACCCGCCCGAGACTGAGATCCGCACCGCCGATCGCGCGCAGCACGTCGAGCAGCGCATCGGTCGAGCCCCCCGGCGTCACTGCTTTAAACGCTGCCAGCGCTCCCGCCTCGGCCAGCGCATGGAGACGCTCGGCGGGAAAATCTTCGTGCGTGTTCTCCTGGTCCCACGATGCCGCGAGGTGGCGGACGGCTTCGAGGACGGACCAGCCTGATGGATATTGCGTCAGTGGATACATCCCGGACCATCCGGTTGCGGGAGCGCACCGGTCACGAACAGACAACGTCGGACGCGCGCGAGCGTTGCGAGTCGCCGTCCGCCGCCGTTCAAACAGTTACGCAGAGGTAAAACGCATGCCAACCATCGGTTAACGCTTGGCCGGCATACTCGCAGCATCGGATAGGACGAGATCGATGGCAAGCACACAGGACGTCTTCACGCTGGTCGGCAAGCGCATGCGCGGCACTCTCGGTGAGCAAGGTCACCGGAGTCGGGCCGTCGAGATGCCGCCGATCGCCGAACTCATCTGCCGGATCGATCGCGCACTGCAGGATCGGCGCGCCGCCTGACCCGGGTCTAGTCGGATCGGTCCGCGACGGCGATTGCAGATGCGTACATCGCCGCGGCCCGACGCTCACGCAGATCCTCGAATGCATCGCGCGGGTCCGGCGCGTCGCCGGTCGAGCGCAACACCGCCCACAGGGCAAAGCGCCGGCCCGGTTCGCGCTCGGTGCCGAACGCGATGGCAACCTTCTCGCGTCCGTCGTCGATCGCGCTCTGATCGAGCGCATCGATATCGGCCGTGCCGAAGAAATGTCGTAGTACCGCGTCGAGATCCATTGCGCTTCCTGTAGCCCGCGTAGCCGAAACGCAACCGGTCCCGCGCGGCGCTGCGGCTCGAAACGGTTGCGATCCCGCCCCCTACCGCTTAGACGCCCGCCGATACACGCGTATCCCGGACGGGTGGCCGAGTGGTTTAAGGCAACGGTCTTGAAAACCGTCGTAGGGGCAACTCTACCGTGGGTTCGAATCCCACCCCGTCCGCCAAATTACGACGCTCGCCGGTGCAAATTCCGAAACGGACAATCAGTTGGTTCGGTCCGGCGGGACGATCGGTAAGGGCAGCGCGGCGATCGGGACGCCCTCTTCGGCCAGAGCCTTGGCCTCGGCGAGGCTGGCCCGTCCGTGGATGGTGGCGTGCTTTTCCTCGCCGAGATGCATGGCGCGGGCGCGATCGGCGAAGGCTGTACCGACCCATTGCGACGATTCGAGTGCCTTGGCCTGCTGTTTCGCCAGCGTCGCCAGGGCGGACTTGATCGCGTCGGGGCTCGGCATCGGCGCCTTGCTGTTGCCTTTTGCCGGGATCGCAGGGGCCATGAGCGCCTTGATGATCGTGCTGTCGTCGCAAATCGGGCAATGGACCTGCCCCGCTTCGCGCTGCGTTTCATACGCAATGCTGGAGCCAAACCAGGCTTCGAAGACATGGCCCCCGCCGCACTTCAGATCGAAGACGATCACCGCACGACCGTGACGGGGGGGATGGCACGACGGTGCGCGATCGCCGGGATGCGCGATCGGACGTCGCGCAGTCGGTCGGCGTCGATCTCGGCAAAACCCAACCCGGACGCCTCACCCATGTCGAGTAAAACATCGCCCCAAGGATCGATGACGAGCGAATGGCCGTAGGTCGTGCGTCCGTCGGCATGCTCACCGGTCTGCGCCGCGGCGACGACGAACGCCCCCGCCTCGATCGCGCGGGCGCGCAGCAGGATGTCCCAATGCGCCGCGCCAGTTGGTCGCGTGAAGGCGGCGGGGACGGACAATATAGTGGCGCCTGCGTCGCTCAAGGCGCGATACAGATCGGCGAACCGAAGATCGTAACAGATCGATGGACCGACCATCCCGACGGGCGTGTCGATCACGGTCGCGGCGTCGCCCGCGATATAGGCGGCGGATTCGCGCCAGCTCTCGCCGGTCGGCAGATCGACGTCGAACAGATGCAGCTTGTCGTAACGCACTCGGATCGTGCCGGTATCGTCGATCACGAACCCGCGATTAGCGAGCCTGCCGTCGGAGCGGCGAACCGCCAACGAGCCCAGATGCACCCATATGCCTGCATCGGCGGCAGCGGCGCAAACCGCTGCGAGCACGCGGTCCTCGGCCTCGCTTACGATCGAAGCGCCCGCCCGGACCCGATCGCGGTCGATCAGGCCCGACATCTCGGGCGTGAACAGCATCGCGGCATCCTCGCCTGCCGCCCTATCGATCGCATCGACCAGCGTCTTCGCATTGACGAGCGGATCGATACCGCTCGTCATCTGGAGAACGCCGATCCTGGCCATCAGGCCAGCAGAGCGTCGAGACCGCCCTTTGCGTCAAGCGCCGCGAGGTCGTCCGAACCGCCGATGTGCTTGCCGTCGATAAAGACCTGCGGCATCGTATTGCGACCGCCCGAGCGCTCGACCATCTCGGCTTTCTTCGGGCCGCCCATCGTCACGTCGAACTGCTCGGGTTCGACGCCCTTCGAGGCGAGAAGTTTCAGCGCGCGCGTGCAGTACGGGCAGAATGCCTTGGTATAGATTTCTACTTTTGCCATGCGCCGGAGATGTGGTTTCCGCCGAGCGCTGTCAACTCGGCGAGGGTAAATTGGGCGGTCAATTCGGCGTCGATCAATCGCTTGCGGTCGGAGACAGCACGCGCGCCCAGCACAATATCGTGACCGATCGCGCGCCCGCCTTGAGCAAGACGCGCGTACAGCCGTCCGTGGTCGCGCCGCTGGTATACACGTCGTCGACGAGCACAACCGACCGCCCCCTAACCCGCTCGGGCGTGCGAACAGCGAATGCACCCGCGACCGCCCTCGCGCGCGCTTTCCCTCCCAATCCTCGCAGCACGAGCGTCCGCCGCGTCCGAACGAGCACATCGCAATCATGGGTGACGCTGGATAATGCCGCCACAGATCGGGCGATCAGCGCCGCCTGGTTGAACCCCCGCGACCAGATCCGCCATCGGTGCAGTGGCACCGGCACGAGCAGGTCGGCATCATCGGGCATCAGGCGATGCATATGCCGCGCCATCGTCTCGGCAAAAGCGATCCGGCCGCCATATTTGAGCCGCAGCACGAGGCTGCTCGCGATGGGTCCGTAGGCGACCGCGGCGCGGACACCGGCATGCCGAGGCGGCTCGGCGAGGCATGGCGCGCAGACGACGCCCTCGCCGCGATCGAAGGCGAACGGGCGGTTGCACGCCACGCACCAGGGCGGTCCGAGAAACCGCAGGCTGCTCCAGCAGGTCGCGCAGAACCGATGATCCTCGGCGACGGGCGTCCCGCAGCCGCCACAGCGCGGCGGTAACGCGAGGCCGATGATCCGGCGAAACGGTCCGGTCATGCCGTATCTCCCCCGCCTTGAAGCCTGCTCCCGTCTGGCTCCCCCTGCGAGACCTTGTCGTGGAAGCCCGACCACGGCACAAGCGCGGTCGTGTCAGACAGCCCTCCCGAAATCTTCGACCGCGCCGCGCGTCGCCTGCGTCGCGACCGCGCCGCACCCGATTATGCCGATCATGCATTTCTTCGCGGGACGATGCTCGACGGAATCGCCGAGCGGCTCGACGCGGTCACCCGCCCGTTCACCGACATCCTCGACCTAGGGTGTTTCGATGGCGCATTCTCGCCGCCGCCGGGCGCCCGCGTAGTGCGGTGCGACGCGGGCTTCGCGTTTGCCGCACGAACCGGCGGGGTACAGGCCGACGAGGATCGCTTGCCGTTCGCCGACGCGTCGTTCGATCTGGTGGTCTCCGCGGGCGTGCTCGACCAGGTCAACGACCTGCCCGGCGCGCTTGCTCTCATCCGACGCGTGCTGCGTCCGGACGGGCTGTTTCTCGGCGCGTTCGTCGGCGCGGGGAGCTTGCACGCGCTCCGTGCGGCGTTGCGGATCGGCGAGAGCGAACGCCCCGCGGCGCGTCTTCATCCACAGATCGACGTGCGGTCGGCAGGGGACCTGCTGATGCGCGCCGGCTTCGCGTTGCCGGTCGCCGACGTCGAGACGCTCGATGTCCGCTATGCCGATCTGAGCCGCGTGTTCGCCGATCTGCGCGGCATGGCGGCGAACAATATGCTCGCGCAACGCCAGCCCCTGACACGCGACGTGCTCGCCCGGACGTTCGCAGCATTTGCAAATGCTGCCGACGATGCGGGAAGAACGCGGGAGACGTTCCAGATCGTCTTCCTGACAGGCTGGTCGCCCGATCCCTCGCAACCCAAGCCCGCGAAACGCGGCAGCGCGACAGCGTCGCTGGGCGACGCGCTCAAGCGCTAGGCGATCAGTCCGTCGCCCTCCGCGGCACGCGCCAGGATGCGTCCCATCGCCTCGAACAGCGCATCCATCGCGACCGGCTTGAAGATCACGTCGTCCGCTCCCGCGGCAAGGCATCGCTGGCGGAGGTCTGGCGCGATATCCGCGGTGACGACGATGATCGGCACGACCGCCTTTGCATCACCTCGGGCGCGGATGTGCCGAATCGCGGTTATCCCATCCATGCCGGGCATCCGCAGATCAACCAGCACGATCGCGAACTCGTCGTCATCGAGGATCTTCAAGCCGATTTCGGCGCTCTCCGCTTCGACCATCGTCGCCCCGGCGACGTCGAGCATGTCTTTGACAACACGCCGGTTCATCCGGTCGTCTTCGATGAAAAGGACGTTCACGAGGTAGGTCGCGAGGGGCGTTTGAAAGGAGGCGAAAGGACCGTCATGCCGCTACGTCTACGCGTCATGCAGCGTGAGATACAAGGTCAGGAATTGAGTGGTTTTTTAAAACTGATCCATGTAAAACTGCCGCGATAAGATCGGCCCCGCTGACCGGCTTTGCCACGACGCGCGTGATCCCTGTCGCGAGCAATTCCTCGCGTTCCCGATCAGCCGAAATGGGCCATAGCAGCGTCGTTTCGACACATGCCGATGCGGCTGCGTAGGCGATCCGAGTCAGCGCTGCGATATGATCGCCCTCCCCTCGTACCGTCGCGTCGTCGATCAGCACGCGCGCGACATTGCCCAGATCAAGTCGAGCGATAGCTTCGTCGACCGACGTCGCGCACCCGACTGGACCACAACGCGGCGTGAGCAACGTCGTGAACATACTGCATGTGATCGGGTTGCGATCGAGTACCAGCGTTACCGTTCCCTCCACAGCGCCGCGTTCGGTGATCGCGATAGGTTCGGCGCGGATCAACGGGAGCGTCAACGTGAACGTCGCGCCGCGACCGATCGCGCTGCCGACCGACACATCGCCGCCCATCGCACGCGCCAGGTTGCGGCAGATCGAGAGACCAAGCCCGGTCCCGCCGAATTGCCGCGTCGTGCCCGCATCGGCCTGTTTGAACGATTCGAATATCTCCTCGAACTTGCCCGGCGAGATGCCGATACCCGAATCCGTGACGGCAATGCGGAGACGGTCATCCGTAGCGACGTCGATCGTCAGCACCACCTCGCCCGATGTCGTGAACTTGAGCGCGTTCGACAGCAGGTTGAACACGATCTGTCGGACGCGCGCAGCATCACCCATGATCATGTCCGGACAGCCGTCCAGGTCGACGACGAACGACAATCCCTTGGCACGGGCCTGCTCGTCCCACATCCGGGTCGCGTCGATCACCGTCGCGCGAAGATCGAACGGCGCGGACTCGATCGTCAAATTCCCCGTCTCCATCTTGGCGACGTCGAGAATGTCATCGACCAGAGCGCGCATCCTGACACCGGCGCCGTGGACGATGTCGAGGCGGTCGCGGATCGCGGTCCCGAGCGCCCGATCCGCGAGCATCACCTGCGTCATGCCGAGAATACCGTTGAGCGGCGTCCGTATCTCATGGCTCGTGGTCGCCAGGAACTCGGTCTTGGCGGCGAGTGCTTTGCCAAGCGCATCGTTGGTCACGGCGAGGTCGTCGTTCGCCGCCCGCACGCGGTCGCGGCTGCGGCGGATCGTGACCAAGCCGACCGCCAACATTGCGATCAGCACCGCCACCGCGGCCGATGTCCCCAGAAACACGTAGCGCTGAGTCTGCGCGCGCGCGCGCTCGAACGCGATGCTGCGTTTAAGTTCTCTGGCCTTGAGTTGACTGATCTTCAGTTCCTGATTCGCGAAGTCGAACCGTGCCGCCATCAAAGCGGTCTTGGTGCTGGTTGCCAGTTTGGTGGCATCATCATCCAGTCGCTTGATCGCCTGAAGCTGAACCAAGGCGCTCGACGCGTCGCCGCTTTTTCTGCTGACATCATAGGCCGTCTGATGGACATCCCTGTATGACATATCGGTGGTCTTCGAATCGATCCCGGACAATGCCGCAGCGATCAACTCATGTGCCGAAGCGATATCGCCGTGCTGCAATGCAGCCTGTGCTTCGGTAGCGAACAGCCGGCTGCGTAGCCCCGCGTCGAGCGAATCAGCGGCCTTGCGCGCCATTCTTAGCGCTTGGTCCGCCCGCGCGAAATTTCCAATCTCCAGTTGGATGCGCGCGGTATTGATATAAATCTCTTCGATGAGATTGCGGCTTCCAAGCTTTTTGGCCATCGCCAGTGCCTGCGCCAGCTCGTCGCGTGCTTGCGGATAACGGCGCATCTGAGCCAGGGAGAGCGCCCGGTTATTATGAATGGCGAGCGAAAGACTGATATCGATCCCGTAGATATCCAATGCCTGCTGATAATATTTGAGCGCCGTCTGCTGCTCTTGGGCTTGGTCGTAGAGCGATGCGATAAACACCAGAGCGCGAGACTGCCCCCGCAGATCGTCGAGATACCGATAAAGTTCGAACGCCCGCTGATAGTCCCGCAACGCGTTGCCCGCCTGACCTCGATTGCTGTCTACCCACCCAAGCGAGAGAAGAAGGTCAGCATGCAGCTTCGACCTCGGTTCGCGCTGCACTACCTCGGTGATAGCACTCCTTACCGCGGCCTCCGCCAAATCTGTCTTGTTCGTCCTTAAATATGCTTCCCCCTGCAGCCACAGCGCAGTTGCCAGCGCGATGTCGCGGCGATCAGCTTGCGGGATGCGTGCGCCGAGACGCTCGGCGTCGATTGCCTTGGTCAGCGCCTCCGTCGGATCGGTCAGCATCGCCTCCTTCGCTGCGGCGACCGCCGTTTCGTAATTTTTGCTGCTCGTCGTCACGCGCGCAAGCGGTGACGCCGTCGCGGATGCGGCGTTCATCAGCAACACCAGCGGCGCCACGAACGTAGCGAAAAATCGGACTAGAGCGTGGGTCAGGCGCGCTTCCACACGGTCGCCAGTCGATTGAATGGCGCCCGGACGTCGGTGGCCAGCGCCAGCGCCTTGCCGTCGTCGAGAAAATGGATCAGCGCATCGATATTGATCGGACGACTGATCAGGAATCCCTGGATCATGTCGCACCCCATCACCGAAAGGAGCGCCATCGCCGCGGGCGTCTCGACGCCTTCCGCGACGACTTCCATTTCCAGCGCATGCGCGAGATCGATGGTCGAGCGAACGATCAGCGGGTCGCGGTTCGAGCTCGTCAATTGAGTCACGAAAAGCTTGTCGATCTTCAATTCTCGCGCCGGCAATTGCTTGAGATACGCCAGTGAAGACAACCCCGCCCCGTAATCGTCGATCGCGATGACGATGCCGATCTCGGCAAAGACCTTGAGGTTCGCGATCGCGCTTTCGGGATCGCGAATGACCGACGTTTCGGTGATCTCGAACCCGAGTTGAGCACCGCTCTGCTCGACCAACGCGCATGCCTGTTTAACGAACCACGCATCTGCCAGAAGCACGCCGGAGATATTGATGAACACCCGCAAATCGTGCCCGGCCTGCGACAATATCTTCTGGTCCTCGATTGACCGTCGTATCGTCCACAGGGTCAGCGCTACAATATCGTGGGTTTCTTCAGCCAATGGAATGAAGTCGCTCGGCAACACCAGTCCGCGTGTCGGGTGGTTCCAGCGAACCAGTGCCTCGACGCTCGTGATCTGCTGCCGCCGAAGGTGGACCTTCGGTTGATACTGCAGAAAGAGTTCTTCGTTTTCGATCGCAACGGGCAAGTCCCGGACGAGTTGAGCCCGATCGATTGCCTCCGTGCTTCCGGCTACGTCGAGCGCAACTGGGGTGCGCTCGATACGCGCCTCCGCCAAAGCCTGTTCCGCTGCCTCGATCAGGTGAACCTCGTCGCGATGCGGGGCCGCCGCGGCACCACCGAGGCGCGCCTGAATATCGTGGACCTCGCCGTCGATATCGAATGGACGTTCGAACGCGCCTTCCAGCGCGGCGATCGCGACATCGAGCGCAAGCCGAGCCCCGCTCTCGAACGCGATTTCCAGGATTTCGCGACCGACCGCAACGATGCGCGCGTCCGGAAGAGCTTCGCTCACTCTCGCGCCGAAATCGACGATCAGTGTCTCCGAACGGGCTTTGCCGAGGTGGCGTCGCAGCGCGGCAAAGTTGGCGATCTCTGCCAGGATCAGGAACCGCCAACCGTTCAACGCCCGATCGCAGATCCCGTCCTGCCGGAGTTCGCCGAGCAACACCGAGTCGACCAGCCGCGCATCGCTTTGCGCCGGGCTGCACTCGATCTGCGAGTACGGATGTTCGCTCATCCGGCCGTGCTATCGGCGAGCCCTAAACATACCCTTAACTGCAAACGACACACACATATAATGTATGGTTAACAGACTATAAAGATGATTGTTTAACGTCGCATTAGTGATATGTTGTGCGAGCACCGGTAACGGTGCTCATAAGGGAGCATAAACATGCTGAATTTCATTGTCTTTCTACTCGGTAACACCATCAAGCCTTGGTGAATAACGTTCGTCGGTCCGGATACAGATTCGCCACCAGTTGGCGCGTCAGGTTTCCGGACCGACATTTAACCGTTATTAGTCAATGACTAACGAGTTTTGATCAGGGCTGTCCAAACGCGCCTTTGATTAAAACTTCTAACGTTACTTCAAATAAAACCTCATTGGCTGCAAGTTGCACCAATTCCGGTTTCTAATCCCTACATTGCCGAACAGCGCTCGTTCACCAGCCGAATCGACGGTTAGGCCGGCGTCACGTAACATGTAGCGGATGAAGCGTTGCCGGGTTCGAGAACCTCATCGAGTCGTCGACCGAGCCGAACTTCAACGCCAGCAGATCCAGCGCGTAATTCTGGTTCAGCTTCCACGGCTTGCGTTCGCCTTGAACCGGCAGAGCCGCAGCGGCGCGCTGCACATAGCCTGAGGTGAAATCCAGGAACGCCTCCTGCTTCATGCTGGGATCGTCGTTGGTTGGTGTCGCCTGCCGCAACCCACGTTTCTTCATCGTGTTAAGCAGGCGGCAGACGTACACCGCGGTCAGGTCCGCCTTCAGCGTCCACGACGCGTTGGTGTAGCCGAAGGTGGAGGACAGGTTCGGCACGCCGTCGAACATCATGCCCTTGTACTGGAGCCGTCCGGCGAGTTCGATCGGCTTGCCGTCGAGGCTGAAAGCGACTCCGCTCATCAATTGCAGTTCGAGCCCAGTGGCGGTGACGATCACATCGGCGGGCAGGTCCTTGCCCGAATCGAGATCGATGCCCTCAGGCGTGATGCGCGCGATCGTGTCGGTGACGATCGAGGCGGCGCCAGCGTTGATCGCGGTGAACAGGTCGCCGTCGGGGACCAGGCAGACGCGCTGGTCCCAGGGGTTGTAGCGCGGGGTGAAGTGCGTCGCGACGTCATAGTCGGGGCCGAGATGATCGCGGACCATGCCGATCATCCGCTCCTTCACCTTGTCCGGCTTCTTCCGCGCAAGACGGTAGAAGACCATCCCCATCAGCACGTTCTTCCACCGCGTGATGCCGTAGGCGGCCTTGGCCGGCAGTTTGCCACGCAGCCAGTTCGCTACGCCGTCCTCGCCGGGCCGGGCGACGATGTACGTCGGCGAGCGCTGGAGCATCGTCACGTGCGCCGCGGTCTTCGCCATCGTCGGCACCAGAGTCACCGCGGTCGCGCCGCTGCCGATCACGACGACATTCTTGCCGCTATAGTCGAGGTCCTCGGGCCAGAATTGCGGGTGGACGATCTGCCCCGCGAAGCTCTCCGCGCCCTCGAACTCAGGCGAATAGGCCTTGGCGTAATTGTAATAGCCCGCGCACATCGAGAGAAAATTGCAGGTCAGCTTTTCCGGACCGTCGGGGCCGGTCGCTTCAACGGTCCAGCGCGCGTCCTCGGTTGACCACGCGGCGGACTTGACGTGGTGGCCGTAGCGGATCTTGCGATCGATCCCGTATTCCTTCGCCGTATCCTCGACATAAGCGCGGATCGAGGGGCCGTCGGCGATCGACTTGGCCGCGGTCCAAGGGTGGAAGACGAACCCCAGCGTGTGCATGTCCGAATCGGAGCGGATGCCGGGATAACGGAACAGATCCCACGTCCCGCCCATCGACTGCCGCCCCTCGAGGATCATGTAGGTCCGGTCGGGGCAGCGCGTCTGGAGGTGGTAGCCGGTGCCGATCCCGGAAATGCCGGCGCCCACCACGATCACGTCGACATGTTCGGTCATGCTGCATCCTCACGCCCCGGCGTTACGCCGTAGGTTTCATAACCGAACCTATCCTGTTGTGATCTTTACTCAATAGTCCTTCGTATATTTCACGCTCGCGCTCTGCCCGCCGCTCGATCCCGCTGCCGACAACAGGCTGAGCGCCTTGGTCAGTGCGATCTCGAGCTGCGTCGAGGTGAAGCCCTTCGCGTCGGTCACGATCTCCACATAAATGTTCTTCGTGATGTACTTGCCCGCAGCAAGGCTCGTCCCGCGACCGGTCGCCTGATCGGCGCCGAGCACGCGCAACCGGTCGAACCCGGTCGCCGAGCGCAGCTTGCCGAGCGGGTTCAGACCACCGCCGCCCGACCCGCGCAGCGAGTTCAGTGCGGAGGCCAGCTGGATCGCCTCGGTCGCCGACAAATTGGCCGGGCTGGACCCGAACAACAGGCGGCTGAGCACCTCGTCCTGCGGCAGTACCGGCGTCGACGTGAACGCGATCTGCGGCTTCTGGCCGGTCCCGGTGACGTTGATGACGACGGTGATGTCGCTGGTGGTCGTGGTCGCCTGGATGTTGATATCGGGATCGGTCAGCGCGCCGCCACGGAAGCGGATCTGGCCCTTGTTCACCTCGAACCGCTTGCCCGAGAACGAATAGGTGCCGCGGACCACGTCCATGCCGCCGGTGACGATCGGCGCGGCCGACGTGCCGCCGATGTGCATGTCCATCTCCCATTCGGATTCGAGGCCCATGCCCGAGACGAACAGCTGGTTCGGCGCCCGGACGCGGAGGTCGAGCTTGAACTTGCCGATCGCAGGCACGTCCGAGCGATCGGTCGAGACCGGCGTACGGATGTCGCTCTTGCGGCGGACACCCGTCAGTTCGGGCACCTCGGCCTGGCCCTGGCGGATGATCTGGTAGCGTGCCTCGGGGATCTGGAGATCGCCTTGGATCAGGCCACCATTGCGCCCGTTGGTGAGGTGGACCGTGCCCGTAGTCGTGGCGCTGATCGCGTCGCTCTTGGCAAGCTGCGCATTGTTCAGCGTCGCGCGGATGTCGATCGGGAAGCCGCTGTCCGCCGCGAACCCGATCGTGCCCTGCGCCTGCACGGTGCCGTCGCCGGCCTTGGCGGTCAGCTGCGTCAGTTGCAGGTCGGTGTTCGAGAACCGCCCGGCGATCCGCATCTGCGACAGGCGCGTGCCATAGGTCTCGTTGTCGTAGGTCAGGTTATCGGCGCGGACGACGCCGTTCAGCTGCGGCGCGGACAGCCTCCCGGAGAAGTCGGCGGCGACCGCAATCGGTCCCGACAGTTGCTGGTTCGGGATCGCGGCAAAGCTGAACAGCACCGCGGACGGACCGTTGTAGCGGATCCCACCCGACAGCGGCGCGGCCATCAAGCGCGTGCTCCAGGAGCCGTTGCCAGCCGGAAGCGGCCGAAGGTTGGCGACCATGCGGCCGATCACCGACGTCCCGCGGCGGACCAGCGCGCGGCCAGTCGCACCCTCGCCGCCGAGCGTCCCGGCGAACACGATGTCGACGGGGTCGGAGACGGCGGCGAGACCCGAGCGGGTGAAGTTGGTGACCGTCACGCGGGCGTCCGCGGTCGGCAGTGCGGCCGAGTTCGCCTGCGAGAAGTCGAGGCTGCCGGTCGCCTTGCCGCCGATGCCGAGGTTGGGGACGAGAGCGGAGAGCGTCGACAGGTCAAGGCGATCGAGCCGGACCTGCGCGTTCGTACCGCGGCCGTAGCTGCCAGCCAGGCGCGCCGAGCCGCCGCCTGCGCCACCGAAGTCAATCCGGGTCGGCGACAGGCGATATTCGCCCTTGACCGCCTGAATACGAGCCGGGTTGACCGTGCGGAAGTCGATGCCGTTCGCCTGCCCCTGTGCGGCGACGAGGTAATTGTTGGGGCTGAGCTTGGCATTGACGGCGAGACGGAACGGTACGCCGTTCGAGCCGGTCAGCAATGCCTGTGCGGTGCCGTTGCCACCGACGTAGTTCACCTTCGCACGTGCCGCGGATAGGACGATCGCGCCGTAGCGCATGTCCGCGACCTGTGCATCGGCAACGATCTGTGGCGTCGGGGTCAGGACGGCTGTGGCGTTGACGATCGCGCGGCCGATGGTGAAGTCGACCATGCCGGGGATCTTCGCGCCGTTGGCACGGGCCGCGACGTCGGCGCGCTGGTAGCCGCCCTGGTTGGCGAGGCGGACGTTGCCCGACAGGCCTTGTCCGGCGAACTGGAGCGCGCCCGCGAACGGGCCGGCCGCAGTCTGGACGATGCGGCCGCTGCCGACGATCCCGGCGAACACCACGCGGCGCACGTCGACCGCGAGTTGCGCGCCCGGTTTGACCAGCACGTCAGCGGTGAATGGCCCGTAGTTGGTGCCACCGCTCGCGGTGACGGCATACGCGCCGCCACGGCCGACGATGCGCGCGTTGAGATTGACGAGGCCAACGCCCACGCCCGGCCGCGGTGCACGCAGGACGACGACCGGCGCCGTCGCGCTGCCCGTGACGCGAGCAGACAAGGGGCCGTAGGCGGTCGAATAGGCGTCGGCATTCACCAGCACGGCGCCGGTGGCCGGATCGAACCGACCTTCGCCGCTCGTCACGCGGAACTGTGGCGCGTTCATGCGGAGATTGCGGAAGGTGACGATGCCTTCGGGGCTGTAGCCGATGTCCGAGCGGACGATCGCGTTGCCGCCGAGGAAGCTGCGCGCGCCTTCGTTAAAGATCTGCGAGGTCTGCGCGACGACGCGACCGGTGATCCCGAAGCCGCCGTTGGGGCCCGGTACCAGCTTGGCGTCGGTCGTCAGGTTGACGATGCCGATCCCGTCGACGCGGTAGTTGTTGATCCGCCCCTTGAGCGCACCCGTATAGCGCCCGGTCGCCATGTTGGCGACGACCACCGCGGTCGCATCGATCTTGTCCGAGCGGATCTTGAGGTTGTCGGAGAGGACGTTGACGCCGGAGATCGCGAAGTCGCCGTCGATCGCGACGTTGGTCGCGAGCCCGCCGACGGCGGCATTGAGCCCCGTCACGCGACGTGCGCGCGCCTTGACCGGCACGAGGATGCGGTCGGAGTTCACGCGCGCGAGACCCTCGGCGTAGAGGTTCTCGACGCCCATGTCGCCGAACGCGATCGTTGCGGCGCGGACCTTGTAGTCAACCGTCGGCGTCGCGAACGCGCCGTCGAGCACGACGCGCGCCGTGACGTCACGACCGCGAAGGTTCGGCAGGATCGCGCCCGGGGTCAGCAGCTTCGCGTTGACCGCGAAATTGCCGAAACGGCTGTTGGCGAGATCGATCAGGCCGCCGGCGTCGACCGCAAGCGCGTCCGACTTCAGCGTCATCCGCGTGTCGGCCTTGCGGTCGTTGAGCGTGGTATCGATCGCGACGTCGAGCTGCGGCGACGTCAGGCGCTCGACCGGACCTTCGAGATACAGGCCGGGACGCGTCGAACCGCGCACTTCGATATGACCGTTCTTCGCGGTCAGGCCAAGGTTGGCGAGTTGCCCGCCGCCGAGCGTGGCAACGGCGCGACCCTGCCACGAGGCCCAGCTGCCGCGACCATCGACGGTTGCCGTCAACGGTGCCTTGAACGACCCCATCGTCGAGACGACGCCGCCGACCGGCGCGGTCAGCTTGACGTTGACGTCGAGCTTGTTCTGTTCGGGCACAGCGTCGAGCTTGAGCACGAGGCGATCGCCACCGGCGATGCCGGGGCCGGTCAGCGCGGTCGCGTTGGTGGTCAGTTGCGCGCGCTTGTCGGCGATGTGGACCGCGCCGTCGATCTTGACGATATGCGTCTGGCCGGTGACCGGCTTGGCGATCAGGAAGCGATCGATCACCAGGCGGTTCACGTCGATGTCGAGATCGGGGAGCAGCGGCGCGTTCGGATCGGTCGGCGTTGCGTTGAGTATCGGGCGGCGCTGCAGCGTGACCAGCGGCGTGGTCAGCGAACGCACATCGACATGGTTCTTGGCGAACGCGAACGGACGCCAGTCGACGGCGAGCTTCGGGCTGGTCAGGAAGACGCCCTTGGGATCCGACACCCGCACGTCGCTGAGCGTCATCGCGCCGTAGATCGAGCCGTCGATCCGACCGACCTTGATGTTGAGGCCGGACGCGGTGGTGTAGCCGCCGATCTGGTCCGCGACGAGGCGCCGCCCCGGATCGGTGTTGATCCCGAACAGCACGATCAGGACGAGCGCGACGAGGCCGACAGCCAGGATCGCGAGCCATTTGAGGATGCGCTGCCATAGCGGGCGACGCTCGACGATCACCGTTTCGGTCTGCTCGAACTGGTCCCGCTCAGCAGGGCCCTGTTCAACAGGTGGAGTGCCGTTTTCGGCCATCAGAATGCCTGCCCGATCGAGATATAGAGGGCGACCTTGCCGTCGCCCTTGCGGGGGTTCAGCGGAGTCGCGACGTCGAACCGCATCGGGCCGAAGCTGGTGTAGAAGCGCCCGCCGATGCCCGCGCCGTAGCGAAGGGACGACAGGTTCGGCGTGCTGCTCTCATAGCTGTTGCCCGCGTCGATGAACGGCACGATGCCGTAATCGCCGAACCGGTAGCGGGCCTCGAGCGCGAATTCGTTGAGCGAGCGCCCGCCGACCGGGTTGCCGTTGGGATCGAACGGCCCGAGCCGCTGATAGCCGTAGCCGCGCACCGAACCGCCGCCGCCGCCGTAATAGCGCCGCGAGGGGGCGAGATCGTCGCGGTCGACGCCCTGGATCGAGCCGGCCTTGGCACGGCCCGCGATGACGATGCTGCTGGAGACGGGATAGTAGAACGTCCCCTCGATCATCGTGCGGACGTATGGCTTCACCGACCCCTGCACCGAGGTCTCGGGGCTGAGGTTGAGCGTGAGGCGATAGCCCTTGGTCGGGTTGAGCAGGCTGTCCGAGCGATCGAACTTCACCTGGCCCGGCAGCGCGACGATGCCGTAGGTGCGGCGGACGTCCTTGCCTTGCGTGAAGTCGTAGACGCTCTCGTTCGTGCCGACGAGTTCGCCGCCATAGTAATAGGTCAGCGGCTTCTGCCAGATCGGCGTGGAATCGTAGCTCCAACGAACGCCGACGCTGGTCGTGAACGCGTCATAGGCGTCGTAATTCGAATGGTTCGCGCCGGCGGTCAGGCTGAACGTCTTGTCGCGCTTGCCCGCGTTGGCGCGGCGGAACGTGCCCGCCAGACCCTGCTCCTGCGTACCGGCGATCACCGACGCGATCAGCGCGCCCTCGTACGGGAACAGGTTGCGGTGCTGCCACGTGCCTTCCGCGCGGAAGCCCTGCCCGGTCGAGAACCCGACATTGCCGCCGAGCGAGCGCGGCTTGCCCTCGCTCTGGCGGACCAGCAGGTCGACCTGCTCGGTGCCATCGGGGTTGATCGTGCCGGTGCGGACCGGCTCGACCGACACCGTCGAAAACAGCGACGTCGCGACCAGCGCATCGCGCAGATCGTCGGTCATCCGGTTGTCGTAGAGTTCGCCCGACTTGAAGCGAGGGAACAGGTTCAGATGCTCCAGGTTGAACACTGGATCGCCTTCGGTGCGAAGCTGCCCGAACGACGAGCGCGGGCCGGTATCGACGGGCAGCGTGTACGCGCCGGTCGGGGTCTGGTCGTCGAGCAGGATGTCGCGCTCGCCGATCTTGACGAACGGATAGCCCTGCTGCGGCAGCGTCAGACTGACATTCGCCTCCGCGCCCTGGATGCGTGCCGCCTCGATCGGATCGCCGACCTTCAGCGGCAATTGCGTACGGACCAGATCGGGGGGCGTCGTCGCGTCCGACTTCACCGTGATCGACGACAGCGAATAGAGCCGGCCGGGTTGCGCGCTGACCGTCGCCTTCAGCCGCGCGGGCTTGGTCTTGTCGGCGTCGGGGATCGTCTCGATCGTCGAGATCGCCGTCGCATCGTAATAGCCGAGCGACTTCAGCAGCCGCACCGCCAGCGCCTCGTCCTCACGCGCGCGCGCTGCGACCTGCGTGGCGTTCGCGGCCTTGCCCTTGCCCTCGGCGAGTGCGGACAGCGCCTTGTATTCGCCTTCGAGCCCGTCACCCGCCTTGTCGAGACCCTTGGTCGCGGTCTCGTAGCGGATCTCGGGCGCGTCCTTGTCCTTGATGTCCGCCGCGGTCTGAAGCGGGGTCGTGTCGAAGCTCGACAGCGGCGTCAGCGGTTGCGCGAGTTGCGGGTCGCTCGGGCCGGTCGGCGGCAGGACGTCGCCGGCCAGCGTGGTGGCGGGGGTCGTCGCGGTTGCGGGCGTCGCGGGTGCCTGGGCAGGTGTCTGCGTCGACGGAGCGGGCAGCGGCGCCATCGCTTCCAACGGCGCGTTCAGGTCACCGCTCAACGGCGGCAGCGCGCTGTCGAACTCGGCGTCCGGCACAATCGGCGCGTCGGCGCGTGGGTCGTTCGACTGCGGCTGATCGCTGGGCTTGGGCGCGTCGGGGCCTTTGGCCGGAGCGGTGCCCGGCTTGGCAAGCTGTGCGGACGCGAGACCCGCAAATCCCCCGGTAAAACCTGTAGTCGACGCTACCAACGCCAGAGCGAGCCAATGATGCCGGCGGTTAGAAGCTGTCACACGATCCCCTTTACAGGCAGCGATCGTGCTCGATTCACCCCCATCTTCGTCCACGTAACGCACATAGGACGGCTTGGTTTCACAAAAATTAACCTCAGACACAGCCGATTAGGCCGCCGACCGGCATGACGATCGTATCGCGGCCGGGGCGGTCGATCCGTAGCGTCGCGGACGTCACGGTCGCGCCGGCGGAGATGTCGGCGCGGACGGCGACCGCCATGTCGAGCGTCGCGGTCACGTCGCCGCCGCGATATTGCGTGACACCGCCAAAGCCGAAGCCGATCGCGGGCGACTGGGTCGTCATCGCATAGTCATTGGTCTTGCCGTCGATCGCCAGGCGGATCTGCGCGGGGTCGGCGGTGGCCATCGCGACGAGTTGTCGGCCGGTGTCCATGCTCCAGAGATACGCGGCGCATCCCTTGGCGGGGAGCTTCTGCGTGCCGATCGCGCCGAGGGGGCCCGGACCCGGATTCGACCCCGGATTGGCCGCAGCAGACGGGGCCGCGGCCTGCAGCGCGAGCATAAGAGCGAGCGAGATCATGGCGTCAGGCCTATCATGAACAGCCACGCGGGATAAGCCGCGATCGCCAGCAACGCGCCGAACGGGAGCGCGGTGTCCGCTGCCATGCTACGCCCCTTGAGGTGTGCGACGAGGACGACGCCGAGCCCGATCATGCTCGCGATCAGCAGGACGGCGGGCAGCATCTGCCACCCGAGCCATAGGCCAATCGCGCCGAACAGCTTGGGATCGCCGCCGCCCATGCCGTCGCGGCCACGGATGTGTCGATAGCCGAACGCGACCAGCCACAGCGTGCCGAACCCGGCGAGACCGCCGATCAGCCGTTCCTGAAGCGGCGGGTCGACACCGAGCGCGGCGCCGACGAGTGCGGCCGCAGCAAGAAGGATCGTCAGTCGATCGGGCAGCCAGAATGCGACGAGGTCTAGGCTTGCCAGCGCCAGAAGCAGCCATCCGAACACCGCGCCAGCGATACCAACCACCCCCGGTGCGACGATCCCCGCAGCCAAGCCGATCACAAGCCCCGCCAACTCGATCCGCCAATGCACCGGACTGATCGCGACGCCGCACCCTTTGCACCGGCCGCGCAGGACGAGCGCGCTTACCAGCGGTACCAGTTCGACCGCGCGGAGCGTCCGCCCGCAGCCATCGCACGCCGAGCGCCCCTGCATCACCGATCGTCCGTCGGGCCAGCGCGTCACCAGCGCCGCGACGAAGCTGCCGATGATCGCCCCGAGCACCCCCAGCACCACCGCCCAGAACCCGGCCTCAGACACCCGTTTTTCGCACCAGGTAGCGATACACGCCGAGGAGGTTGATCCCGAACAACACGATGTTCTGCGTGCCTAGCGCCCAGTCCCCGGTCAAGGCCGCACCGCTCAGCCAGGCGATCGACGAGCCGACGAACAGCACGAACCCCCACCCCGTCACGCGCCGCCCGAAGTCGAGCGACACCATGAACGCGGCGATGACGCCGGACGCTGCGGCGGACCATTTGAGCGTCGTGATGAGTGTTTCCATGACGGGAGGTCTAGGCGCATCCCGCGGTGCTTTGTATTGCCGCACATCAACCCCAGATACGGGGGCAGAAGAATATATGGAGAGTGAAGTGGCCGCCGATCGAGATCCCATCGTCATCCTGTCCTACGCGCGCACGCCGATGGGATCGTTCCAGGGCGCGCTTGCCGGCGCCACCGCAACACAGCTTGGCGCCGACGCGGTGCGCGGTGCGGTCGCGCGCTCGGGTGTGTCGGCGGCGGAGATCGAGCGGATCTACATGGGCTGCGTACTCCCCGCCGGACTTGGCCAGGCGCCGGCGCGGCAGGCGGCGATCAACGCCGGGCTGGGCGATCATGTCGAGGCGACGACGGTCAACAAGATGTGCGGATCGGGGATGCAGGCGGCGATCCTTGCCGCCGATGCACTGGCGGCGGGCTCGGTCGACCTGCTCGTCGCGGGCGGCATGGAAAGCATGACCAACGCGCCGTATCTCTCGAAGAGTCACCGCGGCGGCGCGCGGATCGGCCACGATCGGATGTACGACCATATGTATCTCGACGGGCTCGAGGATGCTTACGAACCCGGCAAGCTCATGGGCAATTTCGCCGAGGATACCGCGCACGAATACCAGTTTACGCGCAAGCAGATGGACGACTACGCGATCGAATCGCTGCACCGGGCGCAAGCCGCGCAGAAGTCCGGCGCATTCGACCGCGAGATCGTCTCCGTCGATATTGCTGGCCGCAAGGGCATGACGACGATCTCGCTCGACGAGCAGCCGGCCAAGGGCGACGTCGCCAAGATCCCGACGCTGAAGCCCGCCTTCTCGAAGGACGGCACGATCACCGCCGCCAACGCTTCGTCGATCTCCGACGGTGCCGCCGCTTTGGTGATGACGCGGGCGAGCGTCGCGGACCGGCTCGGCATCACGCCGATCGCCCGCGTCGTGGCGCATGCCGCACATGCCCATGCACCGGCGCTGTTCACGACCGCGCCGGTGTTCGCGATGCGCAAGGCGATGGAGAAAGCCGGCTGGTCGGCGTCGGATATCGACCTGTTCGAGGTCAACGAAGCCTTCGCCGTCGTCGCGATGATCGCGATGCGCGACCTCGGTCTGCCGCATGAGAAGGTGAACATCCACGGCGGCGCGTGCGCGCTCGGCCATCCGATCGGCGCTAGCGGCGCGCGGATCCTGGCGACGTTGCTGTCGGCGCTGGAGACGACCGGCCAGAAGCGCGGGCTTGCCTCGCTCTGCATCGGTGGCGGCGAAGCGACGGCGATGGCGGTGGAATTGATGAACTGACGGTATCGAGGGGGCACTGCCCCCTCGACCGCTGCCGGGATTAGATTTCCAGCGTGTAATACGCGGCGACGACGCGGTCGCTATAGACCCCGAACGGATCGCATGTCGTAAAACCGGCCTGTTCGTACAACACATGCGCCGCAGCAAAGGACGCTGCCGTTCCGGTTTCGAGGCTGATCCGCCGATACCCTCGGGTCCGGGCCTCGGCGATGACATGATCGAGCAGCCTCCGGCCCACGCCACGTCGTAGATAGTCTGGCGCAGTGCGCATCGATTTCAGTTCGCCGTGGGTATCGTCGAGACGCTTCAACGCCACCAGCCCGACCACTTGATCGCCGTCCCATGCCGACCAGACCGTGACCGTGGGATCGCGCAACCCGGTCAGGTCCAGCGCGAATACGCTGCCCGGCGGCGAATTTGCGTGGGCTGCGCGGAGATGCAGTTCGACCAGTGCGACGACCTCCGGCCTCGTCAGATCGTCACGAACGATCCGCCACGAATCGGACTTCAAGGCAAAACCTCACCAGCCTCGACTCCCCAGAGCCCGCCAACGGCAACAAACCCCGCCTGCCCCTTCACATCCAACCGGCACCAGCCATTGCCGCACCGGCTCAGCCGCCCGACCACGCCCGGCGCTGCACGCCACAGCAATTTGGCGGACGAGACAGGCTTCTCCCGCAATTCCACCGGCCCCGCGCCGTGGACGATCGCGGTGCGCGTACCGCTCAGCAGGTTCGCCTGCATCCAGCCTTCGGTGCCGTCGGGATCAGCGACCTTGCGCCACTCCTTGAAGATCGCGACGACCTTGATCGGCAGATCCTGGCGTTGATACAGCCAACTCGCCGGATACGTCCGTGCCGGCCCGGTCCGCATCCGCGCGCGCGACGCCGAGATTGAGGCGTAATAGGGCACGCTCTTCTTCGTCGCGTCGGCCGCGGTCGCCGGGTCGGGCACCAGCGCGGTGACAACAAGAGCGGAAAGCGCGGCGGCGAGAATGCGCATGGTCATGTCCTAACTGGCGAACCGAACTCCTATCGCGACGAACCGCTTTCCTCAACCGAAGTTGCGGCCCTCACGTTGACGGGACGTTGACGGGCACGAGCGCCTTCGCCAAGCCGTCCCCATGATCGACACACGCCGCTGTCCGAACCCCAAGGTCGTCGTCACCCGCGAGCTGGCCGATACGCTGATGGATCGGATGGAGGCGCTGTTCGAAACGCAGAACAACCGTGCCGACACCAAGCTCGACCGCGAGCAGCTTGCCGCGGCGATGGCCGATTGCGACGTGTTCGTGCCGACCGTGACCGACGATATCGACGCCGACCTGATCGCGGGCGCGGGTGACCGGCTGAAGCTGATCGCGAACTACGGCGCGGGCGTGAACCATATCGACCTGAAGGCGGCGCGCGCCCGCGGGATCATCGTCACCAACACGCCGGGGGTGCTCACCGAAGACACTGCCGACATGACGATGGCGCTGATCCTGTCGGTGCCGCGGCGCTTGGCCGAGGGCGAGAAGCTGGTGCGATCGGGCCAGTGGAACGGCTGGAGCCCCGGCGGGATGCTCGGCCACCGGATCGGCGGCAAGGCGCTCGGGATTGTCGGGATGGGGCGGATCGGCCAGGCGGTCGCGCTCAGGGCGCGCGCGTTCGGGCTGACGATCCATTATCATAACCGCACCCGCCTGCCCTCGGTTCGCGAGGCGCAGCTGGCCGCTACTTTCCACCCGTCGCTCGACGACATGCTGGCCGCCGTCGACATTGTCACGATCCACACGCCCCTGAACGCCGACAGCCGCGACCTGATCGACGCCCGTCGGATCGGCCTGATGCAGCCGCACGTGTACCTGATCAACGCCGCGCGTGGCGGGATCGTCGACGAGGGCGCGCTGGTCGATGCGTTGGAAGCGGGCAAGCTCGCGGGCGCAGGTCTGGATGTCTGGGCACACGAGCCGATAATCGATCCGCGGCTGCTCGCGCTGCCCAACGTCGTGATGCTGCCGCACATGGGCTCCGCGACGCTCGAAGGTCGGATGGCATCAGGCGAGCGCGTCATCCAGAATATCCGGATGTGGGCAGATGGCCATCGCCCGCCCGATCAGGTGCTCGACGGCTGGGTCTGAGCTTCAGCGATCGATCCTCCCCCGCGAGGGTGAGGTGGCGCTGAAGGTGACGGAGGGGAAACGGAACCCACGTTTCGCTTTCCTCCCCCTCCGTCTGGCAAGGGCCAGCCACCTCCCCCTGGCGGGGGAGGATCGCAACGCTTTAAACCGCGCGCATCCAGTGGGTTCGCGCTACCGTCCCGGTCAGGACCTTGGAGCCGAACGCCTTGATGATCTTCGCGGCGTCCGCACTGTTCATCAGCACGACGCGGGTGCCGCCCGACGGCAGCGTCTCGATCGCGCTGATGGTCGCGTCGTGCTTCTTGCACATCGCGACGACCTGAGGCTGTTCGACGCTGACGTTGACCGCGCGCGAGATCGGCACGACCGTTTCGGTGCCCGTCGTCACGATGCGATCCCTGAGGTCACGATGGCTGAAGTGATCGTCATGCGGCATTCCCGGCTCGGAGCGGGAGCGCAAAGCATCTCTCAGTCGCAGCCTGCCCGTACGAAGCGCCGCGATGCCTCGGCTATGCGCGCTATCGCCCCGAACGGCAATGGCGCGGCATGCTTTCGCTATGCCCGCACCCGCAGCAAAGCGAGGCCGAACCCGACGAAGATCGCCCCGGTCACGCGGTCGAACGCGCGCCGCAATGCGGGGCGCGTCAGATAGCGCGCGAGCGTTCGCCCACCGGCTGCATATACGCCGTACCAGAAGCTCTCGACCACCGCGAAGGTACCCACGAGGATCGCGAACTGCGGCGCCTGCGGTGAGGCGCGATCGACGAACTGCGGCAGGAATGCTGCGGCGAACAGCAGCAGCTTGGGATTGCTGATCCCGATCACGAACCCGCCGCGATACAGGCGCCACGCCGACACGGTTGGGAGGAGCGCCACCGGCGACGTATCGTCGCCGACATCGATCGGAGACCCCGCCCCGCGCCACGCCTTGATCCCGAGGAATATGAGGTACGCGACGCCGGCATAGCGCAACGCATCGAACACGCGTGGCCATGCTGCGAGCAACGCGGACACGCCTGCCGCCGACGCCGCCAGCACGAGCACCAGCGCGGTCAGGCACCCCGCCATCGCCGCGACGCTGCGCCGCGCGCCGAAGGCGATGCTGCGCGTCATGACGTGCAGCATGTTGGGTCCGGGCGTTCCGCATAGGAGGAACACCGCGACCACGAACAACCACCAGGCGTGTAGCGTCATGTTTACTCCCCTGCCCTTCATGCGGATGAAGAAGACCTGGCTGCCTACTGGCGCCCGCAGCCTGCTCAGAGCCCTGCCAAAAACAGTCCGTCACCCCGGACCTGTTCCGGGGTCCACGGTGCGGCAAACTCACACTCGAGAGAGCGCGGCACCGTGGATGCCGGAACAAGCCCGGCATGACGAAGAACGTGGCGTGTTGGCACAGCAGCACCGCCGCTAAACTGCGGTTCGCTACTGCCTCCAGCCTCAATCCCCCGTCAAAATCCGATCGACCAGCTGCCCGACGCTCGGCACGAAGCCGTTCGAATAGAACGGGTCCTTCTTGAAATTATACGCGGCATGCCCGGCGAACATCAGGTTCTGGTCGATGTCGCCGCCGTGCGCGATGTCCTGCAGCGTCTTCTGGATGCAGAAGCTGCGCGGGTCGGCCAGGCGGCCGGTCGAGTTGGTCTCGGTATCCGCCCAGCTCGAGAACGAGCATTGCGACAGGCAGCCCATGCAATCGGACTGGTCCTTGCGGATCATGCCCTTCTCGGTCGGGCTGACGAACACCAGCGTGTTGTCGGGCGTCTTGAGCGCATCGGTATAGCCCTCGCCGAACCACTGCCGCGCGCGCAGCAGGTCGTTGCGCGTGACCCAGAAGTTCTTGCCCTTCACGCCGACGTCGAGCTGGAACACGTGATCGCCAGCCTCCTGCGTCGAGAAGGCGATCTGGCGCTCGGAGCGTGCTTCCAAAGAGCGCAGGAACGGATTGCGCACCGCGGACGAATAGAAGCCGGTCGGCGAGAATTTGTGCAGCAGCACGTCGCCGGGCTCGATCTGCGTCAGCGCGTTCTTCCAGCCCTCGGGGATCGGGCTTTCGCGCGTCAGCAAAGGCCGCGTACCGAACTGGAACGCGATCGTGCCGAGCTCGGGATTGTCGATCCAGTCGTTCCAGTCGCGCAGATACCAGACGCCGCCCGCCATCACGATCGGCACGTCGTCCGAAATGCCGCCCTCGCGCATCACGTCGCGCAGTTCCTTCACGCGCGGATACGGGTCCTGCGGCTTCAGCGGGTCCTCGGCATTTGACAGGCCGTTATGCCCGCCTGCGAGCCAAGGATCCTCGTACACCACCGCGGCGAGCCACTCGGCCGCCTTCGAATACGCGCGCTTCCACAGCGCACGGAACGCGCGACCGGAACTGACGATCGGCAGATAGCTGACGCCGTAGGAGGCGGTGATCTCGGACAGCTTGTACGGCATGCCCGCGCCGCAGGTGACGCCGGCAACCTTGCCGCGCGTGCGCTCCAGCACACCGTGCAGGATCCGCTGCGCGCCGCCCATTTCCCACAGGACGTTGATGTTGATCGCGCCCTTGCCGTCGGCGATCTCGTACGCACGCTCGACCTGCTGGACCGCGCCTTCGATCGCGTATTCGACGAGTTCCTCGTGCCGGTCGCGCCGCGTCAGCGCCGCATAGACCTGCGGGATGATCTTGCCGTCGGGATCGTAGCTGTCGGCGTTGACCGCCGAGACCGTGCCGATGCCCCCGGCCGCAGCCCAGGCGCCAGCCGACGCGTGGTTGGTCGCGGCGACGCCCTTGCCGCCCTCAACCAGAGGCCAGACTTCCCGACCGTTATAGACGATAGGCTTCAGGCCCTTGAACACGACGTCACCTCTCCCGGAAAATACGGCCCCCTATATCGCAAGGACGCAGCGTGCGAGCAATATTAAGACCTAGGTTAGTAGATCGCCCAGTGCGCCCGGCCGGCCGAGCGCGTCCTCGTACAGCGTGCGATAGCGAGCGATCATAACCGCTTCGTCGAATTCCGCGCGCGCCTTGGCCTGGTTCGCGGCCCCGACCGAGGCGCGCAACGCCGGATCGGCAACCAGTGCCTGCAACGCGTCGCGCAGCCGGACTTCGTTGGCGATGTCGGTCACGAACGGCAGGTTTTCCGTCGAGACCATCCGCGTGATATCGCCGACCGGATAGCTCGCGATCGGCAGGCCCGCGGCCATCGCCTCGACCACCGCAATCGGGAACTGCTCGCTGCGGGACGACACGGCGAGCATGTCGAAATGGCCGATATAACGGTAGGGACGATCGAGGAATCCGGGCAGCACCAGCTTGTCCGCCATCCCCATCGCGGCGGCGGCTTGCAGGATGTTCGCGCGCTCCGGCCCCTCGCCGACGATCACCAGCCGCACCCGGCCCGAGACGCCACCGACCGCCCGGACCAGCGCGGTCAGGTCCTTCACCTCGCGCAGGCCAGCGAGCGCACCGATCACGGTTTCCTTGGCGTTGCGCGTGAACCCGGGGATCGCCTTGGGCTCGGGCTTCTGCGCGTAATAGGCGGTGCCGATCCCGTTGACGATCCGGTGGACGCGCTCGCGCGGCTGTTTCCAGGTCTTCAACGCGATGCCTTCGAGCACCTCGGACGGCACCGCGAGCGCATGCGCCGCGCCCAGCGCGAGCCGCCGATAGATGTTGCGCTCGATCTTGAGCCCGCTCGCCTCGTCCGCGTTGAACCCGTCCTCGTGGTGTACGAGCGGCGGCGCGCCCTTGGCGAACGCGCGGCGGGCCATCGCCCCGTCGATCGCGCCCCAGTTATACGTCAGCACCAGATCGAACCGCCGCATATACTGCGCGATCGCCTCGTAGCGTTTCACCGACGGCTTGCCGGTCAGCGGCGGTGGAGTCTGCGCGATCTCGTAGCGGATGCCCTTCGCGATCGAGTCCCGCGCGCTGAGCGCATCCGGCATCCCCGACACGATGGTGTGCTTTGCGCGATCGCCGAACGCATTCATCAGCCGGACCGCGCGCGCCTCCTTGCCGCCAAGGTCGAACGACGAGTGGAGATGGAGGATGTTGACGGGTGCGGCCATCCGCGACCGATGCCGATTTTCGCGGCAGCTTTCAAGGTGGCGCAAAGCCGTTTCGGCGGGTGTGGTCTTGCACGATCGATGCCGCGATGCCATTATATGACAACAACGTCATGCGCAGCAAGCAGCGTGACGACACCCGAAGACTGACAGAGAGTTGGACGAGGATTTCGAGCAGCGGTCGCGCTCGATCGATGGTTTTGCCCGCATGCGGCGAGGTCTTCGCGCGGCCCGAACGACAATCCGGTCCCTGAGTCCCGCCCCCGCTGTCGAAGCGCTGGAGGCCGGACAAGACCGCCAACGACGAGGCACGACGATGCGGCTCCCTTCCAACGACGACATGACCACGCCCCAGCTGAACGGCGACTCCGGTGCAGCGACGATCGATACGCGCGTGACCCGGCGCGGGCTGCTTGGGTCGGCGATCACTGCGGGCGGCGCGGCGATGCTGCCGCTGGCGTCCGCCGATGCCGCCCCGACCGAACGCAACGTCGACGTGCTGCTGGTCGGCGGCGGCATCATGAGCGCGACACTCGCGGTGCTGCTCCACCAGCTCGAACCGACCTGGACGATCGAACTGGTCGAGCGGCTCGACAAGGTCGCGGAGGAAAGCTCGAACGGCTGGAACAACGCGGGTACCGGCCACTCGGCGCTGTGCGAACTGAACTACACGCCGGTCAACGCGGCCGACGGCCTGGTCGAGATCAAGAAGGCGATCGAGATCAACGAACAGTTCCAGGTCACCCGCCAGTTTCTCAGCCATCAGGTCGATGCCGGGATGCTCGCCAACCCGCGCTCGTTCATCAACTCGACCCCGCATATGAACCTGGTCTGGGGCGATGCGAACGTAGCGTTCCTGCGCAAGCGCCATGCCGCGTTGCAGGCCAGCCCGTTGTTCTCGGGCATGGAATTCTCGACCGATCCCAAGCAGATCGCGCAGTGGGTACCGGTGATGATGCAGGGTCGCGACCCCGCCATGAAGCTCGCCGCGACGCGCTCGCCGCTCGGCACCGACTGCAACTGGGGCGAGGTCACGCGGCAATATGTCGACGCGATGCGCAAGCAACCGGGCTTCACGCTGACCACCGGCCACGAGGTGCGGTCGCTGGAACGCAGCGCGGACAAACGCTGGCGGGTGACCGCGCGCGACATGAAGAGCGACGAGAAGCGGATCATCAACGCGCGCTTCGTGTTCGCCGGCGCGGGCGGTGGCGCGCTACCGATCCTGCAGAAGTCGGGGATCCCCGAGGCGGACGATTATGCCGGCTTCCCGGTCGGCGGCTCGTTCCTCGTCACCGACAAGCCCGAGGTGGCGCAGCGTCACCTCGCCAAGGTCTACGGCAAGGCCGCGGTGGGCTCGCCGCCGATGTCGGTGCCGCATCTCGACACGCGCTATCTCGACGGCAAGCAGGCGCTGCTGTTCGGGCCGTTCGCGACCTTCTCGACCAAGTTCCTGAAGGAAGGCTCGTATTTCGATCTGCCGGCATCGGTGACGCTCGACAATTTCCGGCCGATGATCGCGGTCGGCTGGGACGATTTCGACCTGGTCGAATATCTCGCGGGGCAGCTGATCATGTCGGACGCCGACCGGATGACCGCGCTGCGCGAGTATTTCCCGGGGGCGAAGGATGGCGACTGGCGCCTGTGGCAGGCGGGCCAGCGCGTCCAGATCATCAAGCGCGATCCGAACAAGGGCGGCGTGCTGAAGCTCGGCACCGAGATCGTCGCGTCGAAGGACGGCTCGATCGCGGCGCTGCTCGGCGCATCGCCGGGCGCCTCGACCGCGCCGTCGATCATGCTCGATTTGTTGAAGAAAGTGTTCCCCAACCACCTCGCGACCGCGGCATGGCAGGGCAAGATCCGCGAGATCGTCCCGAGCTACGGCGTCACGCTCAACGACAAGCCCGACCTGATCGCCAAGACCTGGGCGGCGACCGCGCAGACGCTGCAACTGACGGTGCCATCGCCCGCGGTGTTCGTGTCGACGCAGCCCAAGCCGGCGGCGACGCGCGTCAAGGTCGACCGCAGCCCCGATCTGGCACTGTAAGGGCGGGGCGAGCCAACCCCATTACCGTCATCCCCGCGCAGGCGGGGATCCATACTGGCCGGCTTATCGGTAAATCGCCGGCTCTGAGGGTATGGATCCCCGCCTGCGCGGGGATGACTAATAAGGGAGGGTCAGGCGGCGAACACATCCTTCGGGATATGCGTGATCCGGCAGGCCAGGTCGGCCTCGCCGCTTGCCACGACGTAGAAGTCACCCGCGTCGGCGATGCCCGTCGTGAAGACGACGTTGTCGAGGTACATCTGGTCCTTCAACGGCTCGGTCAGTTCGGGCTTTGGCTCGAGCAGCGCGGTATGCTCGGTCGCGACGGTGATCGAGGGATCGTCCTTGTCGAGGATCGACCAGTACGTCCGGTAGATCCCGACGACGCCCGACGGCTCCACCCCGTGCCACAGCGTCAGCCAGCCACGATCGGTCAGGATCGGGGGCGCGCCGCCGCCCATTCGCGCGGTCGAGACGGTGGCCGAATGCGGCCGGATGCCGGGCTTGTCGTGCGGCTTCCAGTGCAAGGCATCGGGCGAGCGCGACAGGTTGATCGACGGTCCACTCCGCCATTCGCTACCCGGCGGATACGCGAAATACAGGTCGCCGAGCGGGCGGGTCTGCGCCCAATACTGCCCATCGATCAGCCCTTCGAAGATCAGCATGTCCTTGTTCTGGTGATCGAGCACGATCCCCTCGAGCTGCCAGTCGAGCGCGTCGGCGGACGAATACAACGTCGTCGAATGCCGCTCCGGGCTGACCGAGCACGTGGTCATCAGATAGCGGTCGCCGACCTTCGAGATCCGCGCATCCTCGACGCCGTAGCATTGGTACGAGGTGCGCGGCGCGATCGCCTTGTCGTAATGCACCTCGACCACCGATCGCCCCTCGGCGTCGAGTTCAACCGGCAGCAGCCACGACAGCGAGGTTAGCGCCATCACCTTCCATCCGCCGCCGGGGATCAGGAATTTGCGCGGGTCCTTGGTATCGACCATCTGCAGCGGCCACGCATCGAGCAGGTATGCGCCGTCCTGCCAGCGGATCGCGTGGACGTTGCCGTTCTTGACCGGCTGCTTGAGCGCCTCGGCGACGCGCACCATCAGCAGCAGGTTGCCGTTCGCCAGCCGCGTCATCCCGGGATTGAACGCGCCGAGCACATAGGTCTCCGCGCCGACCTTCCCCGCCAGCGGCGAGCGCGACAGGTCGATGTCGGCGGGGGTGAAGACGAGCTGGTCGAACATGCTATTCTCCTTGGTGATACGCGGCGACGCGACCATTCATCGCTACCGTCATCCTGACGAAAGTCAGGATCCAGAGCCGTGAAGGACGCCTCTCCGTTACTCTGGATCCTGACATTCGTCAGGATGACGGGAAGGGCGTGGCGCTCGACGACATACCGCCGAGCCGTCTTGCCTATTCCCCCTCAAGCGCCCGCGGGACGATGACGATCTGCTGGATCACGGTCCGGGTCGGCTGCGTCAGGACAAACTCCACCCCGACTGCGATGTCCTCCGCGCGCAGCATCTGCTCCGCCTCGATCATCTGGCGCTGCTTGTCGTCGGGCACGTCCGGATACTGCATGTTCGAGCCGACCTTGCCGGGCTCGACCAGCGAGACCTTGATCCCCTTCGGCCCGAGCTCACGCCGCAACGCTTCCGAGAAGCCGGCGATTCCGGACTTCACCCCGGCATACACCGTCGAGCTCGGCCCGAGGATATGCGCGCTCAGCGAGCCGATGATGACGATGTCGCTGATCGGCTTCATCCGATGCGCGGCATGATGCGCGCTGAGCAGGTATGCGGTGAAGTCGACCGCGATCGCGTAGCGAAGCTCGTCCTCGCTCATCTGCGTCAGGCCGCCGGCTGCGACCGCCGCGTTGACGACGGTGATGTCGAAGCCCCCGAGATACGCCTCGCCCGCATCGAAGAACGCGCGGACCTTGTCGGGATCGGCGAGCTCGGTGATCATCCCGTCGCCCTCGCCGACTTCGCGAATGCGGGCGAGCGCGTCCTGCAGATACCGTTCGTCGCGGCCGCAGATATAGACCTTGGCGCCCTCCGAGGCGAGCAGCACCGCGATTGCCCGGCCGATCCCGGTGGTCCCCCCGGTGATGATCGCGCGGCGGCCCTTCAGCGGGCGGACGGTGGTGTGGGCGTCGGAGAGTTCGGTCATCAAGTATCCCGGCTTGTCAGCAGATTGGCGGCGAAATGCACGGTGAAACACTGCGCGCCGCCCTCCCCTAAGCGCGGATCGCCGCCCCCTCAAGCGCGCGCGCCAGCAACCGGTCGATCGGCTCCTGCAGCATCGTCTCGCTCAGCGTCGGCGCGTGGCCGACGCCCGGCACCGTCACCACTTCGGCCAAGTCGAGCGACGCCGCCATCCGCTCCGCGGTCGCCGCCGACAGCAGGTCCGAGCGGCCACCGCGCACGATCAGCGTCGGCACGTCGCGCAGCGAGCCCAGCGCCTGCCACATGTCCGGCCCGGCCTCGTTGCCTGGTACGCGAAACGGCTCGGCGATCTTCAGATCGTAATCGAGCACGATCCGGCCCGAACTGTTGAGCCGGTACAGCCGCTTGGCCATCGCCAGCCAGTCCTCGATCTGCCAGTCGGGATAGACGTCGCCGTTATTCTCGGCGACGCAGCGCGCGGCGTGCATCCAGGTCGGGAAGACGCTGGACTTGCCGACATAGCCGCGGATCCGCGCCAACCCCTGCGCGTCGATCTCCGGCCCGACATCGTTGAGCAACGCCGCCGCCATCCGCCCCCGCGACGGCCCCGCCATCAGCATCGTGACGATTCCGCCCAGCGACGTCCCGAACGCGATGTACCGATCGATCCCCTGCTCCGTCAGCAGCGCCTCGACATCGTGCACGTAAGTAAGCGGGACATACGACATCGGGTCCTTGGCATATGCGCTCTCGCCACGCCCGCGAAAGTCCACTGCGATCAGGCGCCAGCGCCCGGCCAGCCTTGCCGCGAGCGCATCGAAATCGCGCGCATTCCGCGTCAGCCCGGCCATGCAGACGATCGGCGGTTGGCCTTCCTCGCCCCCCGGATAGTCCCGTGCGTGCAGTCTCAGCCCGTCGTTGGACCACCAATAGAGGTTTTCGTGTGCGGCCATGGTTGCGTCCTTCGGGTAGCGGCCACCATATCGCCGCATGGCCATCGACCCGCAAGTGTCCCCCTCGGCACGCTATCGCCCCGAAGCAAAGCTCCTCGACCTCGGCGACGGCTTCTTCGATCCCGTCGCGCCCGCCGACTTCCCGGAGACGCGGCTTCGTTTCCGCAACGACCGCGCCGCTGCGCAGATCGGCCTCGATGCGCTGACCGACAACGAATGGACGCGCCATTTCGGCCGGTTCTCACCGCTCCCCGACACGCTCCCCCAGCCCTTGGCCCTCCGCTATCACGGCCATCAGTTCCGCAATTACAATCCGGATCTCGGCGATGGCCGCGGTTTCACCTTTGCGCAGATGCGGGATGACCGAGGCCGGTTGATGGACCTCGGCACCAAGGGATCTGGCCAGACTCCGTGGAGCCGCGCGGGCGACGGTCGCCTCACGCTCAAGGGCGGGATGCGCGAGATCCTCGCCACCGAAATGCTCGAGGCGCTGAACGTCCCTACCTCGCGCACGCTGTCGCTGATCGAGACGGGCGAAGAACTCCAGCGCGGCGACGAGCCCAGCCCGACGCGTTCGGCGGTCCTCGTCCGCCTTAATCACAGCCACGTCCGAATCGGCAGCTTCCAGCGCCTCGCCTACGAACGCGACGAAGCGGGTTTGCGCAAACTCGTCGGCTACACGCTCCGCAACCTCTACGACGAGGACAGCGAAGACCCGGTCCGCCTGCTCGACCTCATCGTCGGCCGTACCGCGCGTCTCGCGGCGCGCTACATGGCGGCGGGCTTCGTCCACGGCGTGCTCAATTCGGACAATATCAACGTCACCGGCGAGAGCTTCGACTATGGCCCGTGGCGGTTCGCCCCGACCTGGGACCCGGCCTTCACCGCTGCCTATTTCGATCATCAGGGGCTCTACGCGTTCGGTCGCCAGCCCGAGGCGATCCACTGGGACGTGATGCAGCTGGCCGTCGCGCTCCGCCAGATCGCCGACAGCGATCCTTTGGTGGCTGCACTCGACGAGTTCGGTCCGCGCTATCAGCCGGAAGTCACACAGGCGATCCTCTGGCGCTTGGGCGTCCGCCCGCGCGATCCCGATACCGACCGCGACCTCGTCCAGGCCACCGAACGCGCGCTCCGCACCTCCGGCGTCGGGATCGACCGGTTCTTCTTCGATGCCTTCGGTGGGGATCTGCCCGACACCTACGCCGAACCCTGGGCCGAAGTCCGCACCGCGCTCGCCACCTACGAATCCCGGAAGGACCGTTCGCACCCGTACTGGGATGGCGAGCCGTGCAGCATGCTGATCGACGAGGTGGAGGCGATCTGGGCGCCGATCGCCGAGCACGACGACTGGAGTGTGCTGAACGCCAAGGTCGCCGCCATCCGCACGATGGGCGAAGCACTCGCCGAGTAATCTCCCCCCTCCCTGGAAGGGAGGGGCTGGGGGTAGGTCGGTTTCCGTGTGGTGCAACGGTTGCGTCGCAAACCGGCCTACCCACCCCCGCCCCCTCCCTTCCAGGGAGGGAGAAGCAAGCCGGGCACACCTCCACGGAACAGACCCCGCATCCGCCAGTGGAAACTCGCCGCGAATCAAGGCAAGAGCGGCGCATGTCCGACGAGATCATCTCCTACGAGCCGGCCACCGGCGCGATTCTCTGGCGTCAACCGATCGGCGACGTCGATGCCGAAGTCGCCTGCGCGCGCGCCGGCTGGTCGAGCTGGGCCTCGAAGCCGCTCGCCTTCCGGATCGAGACGATGCGGCGTTTCGCCAACATCGTCCGGCAGCGCAACGACGCGTTCACCGACCTGATCTCCCGCGAAACCGGCAAGCCGATCTGGGAAGCGCGCGGCGAGGTCGAGACGGTGATCGCCAAGGTCGACATCTCGGTCAGCGCCTATGCCGATCGCACCGCGCAGCGCCGCCTGGAAGCGACGATGGGGTCGCGGATCGCCGTCCGCCACAAGCCGCATGGCGTGCTCGCGGTGCTCGGACCGTATAATTTTCCCGCGCATCTGCCCAACGGGCACATCGTCCCCGCGCTGATCGCCGGCAACGCGGTCGTCTTCAAGCCGTCGGAAAAGACCCCGGCCGTCGGCGCGTTCCTCGTCGAATGCTTCCGCGCCGCCGGCGTACCGCCCGAGTGCATCCGCCTCGTGATCGGCGGCCCGAACGAAGGCAAGGCGCTTGCCGCGCACCCCGATATCGACGGGCTGTTGTTCACCGGTTCGGCGCGCACCGGCCTGGCGCTCAACCGCGCGTTCGCCGACAAGCCCGAGAAGATCCTCGCGCTCGAGATGGGCGGCAACAACCCGATCGTCGTCTGGGACACGCCCGACCTGCACACCGCAGCGATCCTGATCATCCAGTCGGCCTTCACCACCGCCGGGCAGCGCTGCACCGCGGCGCGCCGGCTGATCGTCGACACCAAGCTGTACGACCCGCTGATCGCCACCGTCGACAAGATGGTCGGGCGGATCATCGTCGGAGAACCGCACGCCAACCCCGCCCCGTTCATGGGCCCGGTGATCGACAACGAAGCCGCCGAGCAGCTGAGCGAAAGCTTCCTCGAACTGCTCACGCGCGGTGGCCGCCCGATCCGCCATCTCGAACGCCCGGTCGCGGACCTGCCGTTCCTGAAACCCGCGCTGATCGACGTCTCCGATATCGCCGACCGCCCCGATATCGAGCTGTTCGGCCCGATCCTGCAGGTCGTCCGCGTCGACGATTTCGACGCCGCGATCGCCGAGGCGAACAACACGCGCTACGGCCTGTCCGCCTCGCTGATCAGCCAGACGCCCGCGCTGTACGACCGCTTCTGGGCTAACATCCGCGCCGGCATCGTCAACTGGAACAAGCCCACCAACGGCGCCTCGTCAGGCGCCCCGTTCGGCGGCATCGGCTGGTCGGGCAACCACCGCCCGAGCGCCTATTACGCCGCCGATTACTGCGCCTACCCGGTCGTCAGCAGCGAATCCGAGAGCGCGCGTGCGTCGATCGGCATCGGCCTCGCCGACGGCTGACCGCGTTTCGGCGCGTTCGAAAGCAATCCTACCTCCCGCCAAAGCATCATTCGGTTGCGGTGCAGCGGGTTGCCGTCCATCTCTTATCCTATGGCAAGCCTCCTAGATCCCACCGCCCGCGGGCGCGTCATCCTCGTCGGGGCGGGACCGGGCGATCCCGGCCTCCTCACCGTCCGCGCGGTCGAGGCGCTGAAGACCGCCGACGTCGTCGTCCATGATGGGCTGATCGACCCGCGCGTGCTCGACATCGCGCCGCCGGAAGCCCAGCGCATCTCGGTCGCCAAACAGCGCGCGCGGCATACGCTGCCACAGGAGGCGATCAACGCGCTGATCATCGCGCATGTGAAGACCGGCGCGATCGTCATCCGGTTGAAGGGCGGCGACCCGTTCGTGTTCGGTCGCGGCGGCGAGGAGGTCGAGGCGGTCCGCGCTGCGGGCTTGCCCGTCGAGGTGATCCCCGGCGTCTCGGCCGCGCTCGGCTGTGCCGCCGAAGCGATGCTGCCGCTTACCCACCGCGATCATTCGAGCGCGGTCAGCTTCGTCGCGGGCCAGTGCAAGGGGCTGAGCGAGCAGAACTGGGCGGGGCTGGCTGGGCAGGGCCGGACGCTGGTGATCTACATGGGCATCGCGAGCGCGACCGACATCGCCGACAAGCTGATGACCGACGGCGTCGCCCCCGACATGCCCGTCGCGGTGCTAGAACGCGGCACGCTCGAGGGTTCGCGGGCGATCCGAACGCTGCTCGCCGATCTCGGCGCGATGGTCACGCGCGAGGCGGTGAAAAGCCCCGCGATCATCATCGTCGGCGAGGTCGTCGAACTGTCGGACGCCGAAGACAAACTCGCCCGCTGGGCCCGCGTAGCAGAGGACGCCGCCGCATGAAGCTGTTGACCGGAAACGATCTTCCCACCGGCGACGTCGTCTGGTGGACCGGCAACGGCTGGTCGCGCCACATCGAGGACGCGACCGATGTCGGCGTGGCCGGCGAAGCGATCCTCCAGGCGGAGGAAGGCGCACGCCGCGTCAACGTGCCCTATCTCATCGAGGCGACGCAGACCAACGAAGGCCCCCGCCCCGCCCACATCAAGGACCGCATCCGCGCTTTGGGCCCGACGATGCGGCCCGACCTTACTCTCAAACCCGCCGACCCCAACGCCGGCAGCTGGGTGATATGATTCACGCGAAGGCGCGAAGGCGCGAAGAGGTTAGTGAGAAGGTGTTTCACGCGGAGACGCAGAGACGCGGAGGTGTTGCGCTTGCCGCGCAGCAGCCTTCACACTCCTTAGCCGCTTCAGCTTTGTTGCCCGCTAGCGCGGGTGCTTTCTCCTCCGCGTCTCCGCGTCTCCGCGCGAACAAAATTCTTCTGAATCTCTTCGCGCCATCGCGCCTTCGCGTGAACCAATCCTTCTCCGGGACCTCGCATGTATAAATACGACGAATACGATCAGGCGATCGTCGACCAGCGCGTCGACGAGTTTCGCGATCAGGTCCGCCGCCGCCTCTCGGGCGAGCTGACCGAGGACCAGTTCAAGCCGCTGCGGCTGATGAACGGGCTGTACCTCCAGCTGCACGCGTACATGCTGCGCGTCGCGGTGCCGTACGGCACGCTCGACGGCCGCCAGATGCGGATGCTCGGGCATATCGCGCGCAAGTATGATCGCGGGTACGGCCACTTTACCACGCGCCAGAACATCCAGTTTAACTGGATCCAGCTCGACCAGACTCCGGACATCCTCCAGGAGCTGGCGACGGTCGAAATGCACGCCATCCAGACCAGCGGCAACTGCATCCGCAACATCAGCTCGGACCAGTTCGCCGGCGCTGCCGCGGACGAGGTCGCCGACCCCCGCCCCTGGGCCGAGCTGATCCGCCAATGGTCGACGTTCCACCCGGAATTCACGTACCTGCCGCGCAAATTCAAGATCTGCGTGATCGCGGCGGACGAGGATCGCGCGGCGATGCGGCTGCACGACATCGGCATCGGGTTGCACGTCCGCGACGGCGAACTTGGCGCGAAGATCTTCGTCGGCGGCGGCATGGGCCGCACGCCGATGATCAGCCACGAGATCCGCGACTTCGTGCCGGCCGACGACCTGATGAGCTATCTCGAGGCGTGCCTGCGGGTCTACAATCGCTATGGCCGGCGGGACAACATCTACAAGGCGCGGATCAAGATCCTGCTCCACGAGATCGGCCCCGACGAATATCGCCGCCAGGTCGAGGAGGAGTTCGCCGCGGTGAAGGGCCTCGGTCTCGATCCGCCGCGCGCGGAACTGGAGCGCATCACGAGCCACTTCGGCGCGCCCGACTTCGACGCCAGCGCCTCGACCGACATCGACCGCAGCGATCCCGACTTCGCGGTCTGGCTCGACCAGAACGTGAAGGCGCACAAGCAGCCGGGCTATGCGATCGTCAATATCAGCCTGAAGCCGATTGGCGGCATTCCCGGCGATGCGTCGGCGGACCAGATCGACGTGATGGCGGATCTCGGTACGCGCTACAGCTTTGACGAACTGCGCGTCACGCATGCGCAAAACATCGTCCTGCCGCACGTCCGCATCGCCGATCTGCACGCGGTGTGGTCGGCCCTCAACGAGGCGGGGCTTGCCGAAGCCAATCTCGACCTGATCAGCGATATCATCGCCTGCCCCGGTCTCGATTATTGCAGCCTCGCCAACGCGCGATCGATCCCGCTCGCACAGAAGATCGCGACGCGGTTCGGCAGTCTCGATCGCCAGCGTGACCTTGGCGAACTGAAGCTCAAGATCAGCGGCTGCATCAATGCGTGCGGGCACCACCATGCCGGCCACATCGGCATCCTCGGCGTCGATAAGAAGGGCACCGAGAATTACCAGCTGTCGCTTGGCGGCTCGGGTGCGGAGGACGTCAGCCTCGCGAAAATCACCGGGCCTGGCTTCTCCGAGGACGGCGTGGTCGACGCAATCGAGCGTGTGACCGACCGGTATCTGCAGGTCCGCGATCCCGGCGAACGCTTCCTCGACACCTACCGCCGCGTCGGCTTCGAGACGTTCAAGGAGGCGATCTATGGTTGAGTATCCGGACCAGACGCTGCTCCGCTTCCGCGACGACGAGCCGCATGACGAGCCTGCGGTAACGCTCGATTCGTTCATCGGCCAGAGCAACGCCGCGGCGGTGCGCCTGGAAGCGGGCGACGATGCCCGCGCGCTGCTGCCGCAGATCGACCAGCTCGCGCTGATCGAGGTGAGTTTTCCCGGCTACCGCGACGGGCGTGGGTATTCGTCGGCGCGGATCCTGCGCGAGGCGGGCTATACCGGCGAACTGCGCGCGCAGGGCGACGTGCTGGTCGACCAGATTCCGCTGATGCGGCGGTGCGGGTTCGACAGCTTCGCACCGCAGGCACCGATCGATATCGACGTGCTGCGCGCGAGCCTGGAACGCTACGATACGCCGTACCAGAAGGCGGCGGACGGTGCCGTGCCGGTGTGGAAGCTGCGCCATGGGTGAGCCCGCGCGCCAACTCGACATGATCGACGTCACGCCGGCGTTCACGCGCGCCGATGCGATGGCGATGCAGGAGCGGTTCGAAGGCGTCTCGGCGCAGGAGATGCTGTTCGAGTTGCTGGTCGGCGAGTTGCGCGGGCGGATCGCGGCGGTGTCGTCGTTTGGTGCGGAGTCGGCGGTGCTGCTGCACATGGTGGCGCAGGTCGATGTCGACGTGCCGGTGGTGTTCACGAATACGCAGAAGATGTTCGGCGAGACCTTGGCGTATCGTGACGAACTGGCCGAGAAGCTGGGCTTTACGGATCTGCGCGTGTTCCGGCCTGATCCGCGGTTGCTGGCGATCAAGGATAAGACGGGCCTGCGCTGGTCCTACGATCCCGATGGCTGCTGCGACCTGCGCAAGGTCGAGCCGTTGCGGCGGGCGCTCGCACCATTCGACGCGTGGATTTCGGGGCGGAAGGGCTTCCAATCAGGAACCCGTACCGCGCTGCCCCGGTTCGAGGAGGATGAGGGGCGGTTGAAGATCAATCCTCTAGCGGACTGGAACAAGGCCAAGCTCGACGCCTATTTCGCGGAGCATGATCTGCCGCGGCATCCGCTGGAGGCGCAAGGCTATCTCTCGATCGGCTGCGCGCCGTGCACGACCAAAGTCGCCCCCGGCGAAGACCCACGCGCAGGCCGCTGGCGGAGTTTCGACAAGGTCGAATGCGGCATCCACGCCCCCACCGACTACGACCCGATGATCTGACCACTTTCCCTCGCCCCTTCGGGGAGAGGGAGGGAGGAGCCACTTGGCGACGGAAGGGAGAGGGGAGTTGGGATGCAAAGTCCCGAGCCTCACTCCCCTCTCCCTTCCCACGGCAAGAGCCGCGGGCCCCTTCCCTCTCCCCGAAGGGGCGAGGGAGAAGCGGATCAATACTCGGCGAGATCCGAGAATTTCGTGATCGTCGGATCGAACTTCATCCGGACCTTGCCGGTCGCACCGTGACGCTGCTTCGCGATGATCAGTTCCGCCAGGCCGTAGACCCGCTCCATCTCCGCCGCCCACGACGCATGGTCCTCGAAGATCTTCGAGCTATCGCCTTCCGCCGGCCGCTTGGGCTCCTTCGATGCGACGTAATAATCCTCGCGGTACACGAACCAGACCATGTCGGCGTCCTGCTCGATCGAGCCGGACTCACGAAGATCCGAGAGCATCGGCGTCTTGTCTTCGCGCGATTCGACTGCACGCGAGAGCTGCGACAGCGCCAGCACCGGCACGTTGAGATCCTTCGCCAGCGTCTTCAGCCCGCGTGAAATCTCGGAAATTTCCTGGACGCGGTTGCCATCCTTGCTCTTGCCCGACCCCGACAGCAGCTGGAGGTAGTCGACCACCACCAGCCCGATCTCGTTGTTATGCCGGCGCTGCAACCGGCGCACGCGCGTATGCAGTGCGCCGATCGAGAGACCGCCGGTATCGTCGATGAACAGCGGCAGGTTCTCCAGTTCCGCGGCGGCGGCGGCGAGCTGTGCGAACTCGGTCCGGCTGATCTTACCCATGCGCAGCGATTCGGACGATATCTGCGACTGCTCGGCAAGAATACGCGTCGCCAGCTGATCCGCGGACATTTCCAGCGAGAAGAACGCGACCTTCGCCCCGACCGAATCCTTGGGCGCGATCCCGTCGGCCATGTCGCGCATCCAGCGCCGCGCGGCGTTGAACGCGATGTTGGTGGCGAGCGAGGTCTTGCCCATGCCCGGACGGCCGGCGAGGATCATCAGATCGCTGTGATGCATGCCGCCGATCTTCGCGTTGATCGAATCGATGCCGGTGGTGACGCCCGACAGGTTGCCGCCCGAGTTCAGCGCGCGCTCGGCCATCTTGACCGCCGCGGTGGTCGCCTGCGCGAACGACTTCACCGTGTTCTCGGAGCCGCCATCGGCCGCGACCTTGAACAGCTCTTCCTCGGCCAGCTCGATCTGCGCTCGCGGATTGACCTCTTCCGAGGTGTCCATCGCGCGATCGACCAGCGTGCGGCCGACCGACACGAGCGCGCGCAACATCGCGAGATCGTAGATCTGCTGCGCGAACTGGCGTGCACCGATCAGCCCCGCGCCGCTGCCGGTCAGCCCGGCCAGATACGCCGGCCCGCCCAATTCGCGCATACCCTCGTCCGCATCGAACATCGGCCGTAGCGTCACCGGCGTCACCAGCATGTCGTTGCCGCGCAGCGTCTTGATCGCCGCGAAGATGCGTCCGTGGACGGGCTCGAAGAAATGCCCGGGCTCAAGCTTGTCGACGAGGTCGTCCGCGAGCCGGTTGTCGATCATCATCGCACCGAGCATCGCGGCCTCGGCCTCGACGTTGCGGGGAAGCTGCTGCGGTTCGGGGACCGCGGGAACGGGGAATGCGAGAGTTGCCATGCACCGTACTTACGCGATGCTGACCTTCCGGTCCAAGCGCACTGCGACGGAATGTGGGGATAAGTCGCCTCCTTCTGCGCCCCTCCCTGAAAGGGAGGGGTCGGGGGTGGGGCGGGTTCCGGATCATGGAACGGTTGCGGCCAGAGCTGGCCTACCCACCCCCAGCCCCTCCCTTCCAGGGAGGGGAGCGCGTCTAGCTCTTGGCGTCCGCGTGTTCAGACCAAGTGACAGGCGATACGACCCCCGCTATCGAACCGGTATGGCCGACCCGCGGATCATCGACGTGCAACTCGACGAGACCAGTCTCGGCTGGCGCTCGCCCGACGTCGAGCAGGAGCGGCGGATCGCGATCTTCGACCTGATCGAGGGCAATCACTTCGCCCCGCAGCGCGCCTATGCCGACGGCTATGCGGGGCCGTACAAGATCAAGCTCCAGTCGGAGGAAGGGCGCCTCGGCATCCATATCCACCGCGAGGACGACACGCATCTCGAGACGCTGGTGCTCGCGCTCGGGCGCTTCCGCCGACCGATCCGCGATTATTTCGCGATCTGCGACAGCTATTACCAGGCGATCCGGCAGTCCTCCCCGGCGCAGATCGAGACGGTCGACATGGCCCGCCGCGGCGTCCACAACGAGGCCGCCGAGCTGCTGAAAGAGCGTCTCGACGGCAAGATCGAGGTCGATTTCGACACCGCGCGACGGCTGTTCACGCTGATCTGCGTCCTCCACATCCGCAACTAGAAGACCCATGGCTCACGCACTTTTGAAATTCGCGGCCGCGCTGGCCGCGACCGGCTTCGTCGGTATCTGCGGCTGGACCGCCGCGACCGGGTGGCACCCCGACGTCAAACACTACCCGCTGCAGGGCATCGACCTTGCCGAGAACCCCGGCCCGGTCGAATGGGGCACGGTGCGCGCGAGCGGCGCCGACTTCGCCTATATCGTCGCAACATCGGGGACCGACCGGCGCGATCCGACGTTCGAGGCGAACTGGGCGGCGTTGCCCGACGCCGGCCTGCGCCGCGGCGCGGTGCACGTCTATTCCTTGTGCCAGCGCGCGGACGAGCAGGCGAACGCGTTCAATACCTTCGTGCCGCGTACGTCGGACGCGTTGCCGACCGCGGTCGACATCGCGTTCCACGACGACTGCACCGCACGGCCGGATCGCGCGACGCTGATCGCCGACATCGCGCAGTTCGTGACGATGGTCGAGACGCACACCCGCCAGCCGGTGATGCTGCGGATCAGCAAGGCGGTGGATTCGAAATACACGCTGTCCGACGCCGTCCCGCGGCCGCTATGGGCGGTAGAGAATATCCTCAAGCCCGACTACACCGCGCGACCGTGGCGGATGTGGCGCGCAAGCGACTTCCGCCGCATCGACGGAATTGAGGGACCGGTGAACTGGGACGTGGTGGCATCATGAACGAACAAGCAACGCAACTCGTGGCCGCAGCACGCAACGCCGCGCGCAACGCTCACGCGCCCTACTCGCGGTTCGCGGTCGGTGCCGCAGTGCTGCTAGACGATGGCACGGTGATCACCGGCGCGAACTTTGAGAACGCCAGCTACGGCCTGTCGCTGTGTGCCGAGACCGTCGCGATCGCCACCGCCAGCGCGGCAGGGCGGCTCCGCGATATCGTCGCGATCGGCGTGATCGGCGGCGCGATGGATGCCGATGGCCGCCCGACCGGCACGTCCCCCGTGAGCCCGTGCGGCCGCTGCCGCCAGGTCATCAACGAAGCCGCGCAGATGGGGAAACGCGATCTCCCGGTGTACTGCGGCGCCGCGGAAGGCGATGCGATCCGCACCTATACCGTCTCGGAACTGCTCCCCGACGCGTTCGGTCCGGCGGATCTCGGAATAGGCTGACCGATCAGCGTCGCGTGATTGGCCCGGCCAGTGCGCGGCGGCGGATCGCGTGATGCTCGACACGACGGAGCAATTCGTCGAGGTCCTCCCGACCGACGTCGAGCGTCTCCCCGAGGTCGATCAGCGCAAGATCGAGATCCGCGTCGGTCAGCATCGCCGCTTCGGGCTCGCGCGCGGGTTCGCTGGCCGGCACCGGCCGGTGCGGATAGCGCTGCCCGGTGATCCGATGAAACGCCACGCCCAATCCGACCAACGCGACCGAGTTGACGGCGATCGGCACCAGCGCGAACCCGAACCCCGCGTCCCACACCGCCGGCCCGCCAAGCACCGCTGTCAGTGCCACCGCACCCGCCGGCGGATGCAACGACCGCGTCAGCGACATTGCGAGGATCGCGCCGCCCACCGCGAGTCCGGCCGCAACGACCGGAATCGGCACGAGCTTGAGAGCAGCGACGCCGACGAGCGCCGAGATCACATTGCCGCCGATCACCGACCAAGGTTGCGAGAGCGGGCTGGCGGGCACCACGAACACCAGCACCGCCGCGGCGCCCATCGGCGCGACCAGCAGCAGCAACGATCCGTGCGGGTGGATAATCGTCGCGCTGATGACGCTCGTCAGCGCTATGCCGAGGCACGCACCCAGGCATGCCAGCAGCCGACTGCGTAAAGTGACACCGGCGAGTATCGGAACGAACGCGCGCATCTTGACCCCTGCGATTGATCCGCGTCCGTAGGGCCTCGCGGACGGCAAGTCATCCGCAACGCGATTCTGCGCGCGTTTGCGGTCGTGCGTGGTGTCGCGAGCGTGCCCCCTTGCCGTGACGCCGCATCCGGGCGAAAGCGCACCCCGAAGAGGAGCTACCATGTCCGTGATGTCCGACCGCTGGATCCGCGAGCGCGCGCTCGGCGACGCGATGATCGAACCGTTCCATGAGGCGCAGCGCCGCGATGGCTGCATCTCGTACGGGCTGTCCTCCTATGGCTATGACGCGCGCGTTGCCGACGAGTTCAAGATCTTCACCAACGTAGACAGTGCGATCGTCGATCCGAAGGACTTCGCGGCCAACAGCTTCGTCGATCGCAAGACCGACGTGTGCATCATCCCGCCGAACAGCTTTGCGCTGGCGCGAACCGTCGAATATTTCCGCGTGCCGCGCGACGTCCTGGTGATCTGCCTCGGCAAGTCGACCTATGCGCGCTGCGGGATCATCGTCAACGTGACCCCGCTCGAGCCCGAATGGGAGGGCCATGTGACGCTCGAATTCTCGAACACCACGCCCCTACCGGCCAAGATCTACGCCAACGAAGGCGCCTGCCAGTTCCTGTTCCTCAAGGGGAACGAGCCTTGCAAAGTGAGCTACGCAGACCGCGCGGGGAAATACATGGGCCAGCGCGGGGTGACGTTGCCGCGTCTCTAGGGCTTAGGGCAAACCGAGTCGGGCGACTGCGGATAGTTCGGGACCCGATCCACCTTTGCTCCGGGTCTGCAGATTGCCCGCTTCCGCGGCACCTATCAGGCCAGGACAGTGGGTAAGCCGTATCCGCGTTCAGGGCCGCGCCGGAAGCACTCGCGCTCTCTCGCACTAAGAGCCTGCCATCACGGCCGCGAGGTTACGCTCAGCGAGTCGCGATCTGCTGGGTCTGGCGGGCGAGCGCCCGGTTTGCGAGATCGTGCGACGACGCCACTGCGCCCGACGGCAGGTCCATCGCGACCGCCGGTCGTTCCAGCACCGCCGCATACAGCGCGCGGGCTTCCGAGTCGCGACCGGTCCGATGATACACCGACGCCAGATTGATCATCAGCTCGGGACGTTGCGGGAAGATCTTCCGCTCGGCGACGATGCGCTGTTCCGCCGTCGAGAGGTCGCCCGCTGCGATCGCCGTATAGCCGGTACGATCCACGGTTGCGGACGATCCCGCCAGCGCCGGCGTTGCCGTGCCAAGGATTGCGAGAGCGAACAGAACGGTCTTGCGCATCATCCATCTCCACTGACCTCCGCCGATCCGAAGGTTTCATTTTTGTGACAACGGTGTGTCACTTTGAAGACTGTCATACAAGTACATCGATCAACTTCTCGTGGGGCCCCTGCGCCCCCCGTTCGGTGGCAAACAACAAAAAAAGGGCGGTCCCGGAGGACCGCCCTTTGGACGTTCGATGCTGTACGCCGACTTAGAAGTCGTTGCGGTACTGCTCGTTGCCGATGAAGCCGAGCTTCGTGATCGCGGACCGCTTGATCACCGCAAGCGTGCGATCGACCACTTCATACTTCGCCTGCGGATCAGGCTGGAAGTGGAGTTCGGGCTCCGGCGTCATGCCAGCGCTCTGATCCAGATACTGGCGCAGCGTGACCTCATCGACCGGCGCTCCGTTCCACGCCACGACACCCGCCGGATCGATCGAGATCTTGTTCTTCTCGGGATTGACCGGGTTCTGCGGCTGGTTCGGGCTGTTGACCGGAAGGTCGACCTTGACCGCATGCGTCTGGATCGGGATCGTGATGATGAACATGATGAGGAGAACGAGCAGGACGTCGATCAACGGCGTCATGTTCATTTCCATCATCGGCGCGCCGTCTTCTTTGCCGCCGCTCATTGCCATTTTATACTACTCCTAAATACGTCCGAGCCACCGTCAGCGGTCGGCATCAGCGTTCCGCATCAACGTTCGGTGGTGACGCCGGGAGGCGGTTCGGAGATGAAGCCGACACGGGCGAACCCGGCCTGCTGCATCGTGTAGATCGTGGCGCCGATGCAGCGATACGGTGCGTTCACATCGCCGCGGATATGCGCCTCGGGCAATTCGAGGCCAGCGGCATTGGCACCGCCCTGACGCGCGATCTCCGCCTTCAGCTTATCGACGCCCCGCTGCAGCAACTCTTCGTGAGTCACCGGGGAAAGACCCCAATAGACCTGGCACTGTCCGTTGGCCGACGTCACCGAGAGCGAGACGTTCTCGGGCTTGGTCATCGTCGGATCGAAGCGAACATCCGGCAGCTTCAGCTGCACCGCCTGGACCGCGACCGTAGTCGTCACCAGGAAGATGATCAGGAGCACGAGCATGACGTCGACCAGCGGCGTCGTATTGATGTCCGATATCGAACTCTCGGTGGAATCGCCACCAACACTCATCGCCATGTGCGAACTATCCTATCCATTTGATCGCCACCGGAACTGCCGGCGGCAATGAAGCGGAGCCGCTGCGGACAGCAGCCCCGCCTTTTGCGCATCTTGATTAGCGCGGTACGCCACCGGTCTGGCCGGCAGTCGTGGTCGTCGTGGCAGGCTTCGTCACCGGCTTTGCAGGACCGGCGATCGCCGGGCGAACCGCACCGTTCGACGCCAGGAAGCCGAGCACGTCGTTCGAGAAGGCCGACAGGTCCTCTGCGATCGACTTGTTGCGGCGCTGCAGCCAGTTGTACGACAGAACGGCGGGAACCGCGACGACCAGACCCAGTGCGGTCATGATCAGGGCTTCACCGACCGGCCCTGCGACCTTGTCGATCGACGCCTGGCCCGATGCACCGATCTTAACCAGTGCGCGGTAGATGCCGATAACCGTACCGAACAGACCGATGAACGGCGAGACCGAACCCACCGTCGCGAGGAAGGCGAGACCGCCACCCAGCTTCGAGTTGATCGCGGCTTCCGAACGCGCCAGCGAACCGTGCAGCCAGTCATGCGCCTCGACCGGATCGGTCAACTTCGAATGCTGCTCCTGAGCGGCCAGACCGTCGTCGACGATCTGCTTGTAAGCCGAGTTCTTCTCGAGCTTGGCCGAACCCTCGCGGAGGCTGTTCGACGACCAGAAGGCCTGACGGACGCGCTTGCCCTGGCCGATGATCTTCTGCTGCTCGAACAGCTTCGAGAACAGGATGTAGAACGACACGACCGACATCAGCACGAGGATGCCGAACACGGTCTGCGAAATCAGGCCGCCCTCGCGGAGTGCGGCTTGCAGGCCGTACGGGTTGGCGTCGGCTGCGGCGGGCGCTGCCGCTGCAAGAATGGTGGTGATCATGTTCGGTTAGTCCTCTGACTATAGTCTATGTCTGAAACGAAAGGTGCAGCGTAAACTGACCAGAGTATCGGGCCCAAATCATCAGGCCCGATAATCCCTGGCCCAAATCACTGAGGCGGGATCTTCCACGTCACGCGACGCGAAGAGCTCGACCGGATCGGATTGCCCGCCGTGTCCACTGCCGGCGAATACCGACCACGCCGGGTGATCGCGGCGCAAGCGGCCCGATCCAGCGCGGACGATCCGCTCGACGATGTGACTCGGCAGTTCTCGACGCGACCCTGGGTGTTGATGTCCCAGGCGATCCCGACGGTGCCTTCTTCCTCGGCACGCAGCGAACTCGGCGGATAATCGTCCGTCGAAACCCACTGCGCAGGATCACCCTTCGCACCGGCTGCCTTGCTGACCACCGGAGCGGGCGGCGCTGGTGCCACCGCCGGCGACGGCGGAGCCGGCGGAGCCGTCGGCTGGAACTTCGGGATGATGCTCGACGTCGTCAGCGCGGGCGCTGGCTGCGGCGTTACAACGACCGGCGGCGGCGTCACGACCGTGGTCGGTGGCGGCGGCAGGTTGGGCTGGTCAGGCGGCGGCGGCGGGGGCTCGTCGGGCGGAGGCGGCGGCGGTGGCGGCTCCACGTCGAACGTCGTCATCTTTTCTTGGGCCTTTTTCACGTACTGATACGCGAGGCCCGTGACGAAAGCGTAGCCCAAGGCCGCATGAATCAGCGCGACGATCACGATCGCGACGATTTTGCCTCCGGACATCTTCTGGTCAGTATAGGCCATTCAGAAACGACACTCCCTTAATCTGCCTGCTCCGTACGCACGTGTTCGCACCAAGTGCGCGACGCATACGTCTGCCGTTGGCCGGAATAACCACGGGGCAGTACCCGAGTCCTATCGCCACGTTCCGCGACACGCAAACGCTTTGTCGGACGCAACAAACGTACAACCTCGGGATGGCAGAATTATTTCTGTATCGTTCAGCTCCGATGGCGTAGCGCAAAGCGATGAAAATCTCCTTTCACGTTACGGCTTGCGTCGGCATCATCGCTTTGGCGGCGGGACCGATTTCTGCGTCCCAGACCGCCGTTTCCCCCGGTTATCCGACAAATGCGGCGTCATCCGGCCCGTCGTCCGCGGCATCGCCCTTCCAATATTCCGACCTTGCCGATCTCGTGCTGTCGGCGCCCGTGATCGCCGACGCGACTGTCCGATCGACCGCAAGGATCAAGCCGTCGGAGGCACCTGGTCTCACTTCGGGACAGGTTAGACTTTATGTCGAGGTCGATGTCGGGACGCTGATCCGTGGCGCAAACGGCCTGCCACCCCGAATCGGCTACCTGCTCGACGTCGCCCCCGACGCGCGCGGCCGCATACCCAAATTCAAGAAGGCGCGGGTGTTGCTGTTCGCACGGCCGGTCGCCGGCTCGGTCAACCAAGTGCAGCTCGTCGCGCCGGATGCGCAGATCGACTGGACACCCGCCGCACAGGCCACCGTCCGCCAGATCGCGGAAGCGGCCCTGGCGACCGACGCGCCGCCGGTCATCACCGGTGTCGGCAATGCCTTCCACGTGGCCGGCGCGCTGCCCGGCGAGGGCGAAACGCAGATCTTCCTGACGACCGCCGACCAACGCCCCGTGTCGCTCTCGATCCTGCGTCGCCCCGGCGAGCAGCCGCGCTGGGCGGTGGCGCTGAGCGAGATCGTCGACGAATCGGCCGCACCGCCCAAGCCAGAGACTTTGCTGTGGTATCGCCTGACGTGCGCACTGCCGTCGACGCTTCCGGACCACAGCACCACGTCGCTCGAAGCCGCCGACGCGGTCGTCGCGCGCGAGGACTATGCCTTCGTGCTGAAGGCGCTCGGCCCCTGCGGTCGAACGCGCAAACTCTAGCCGAGCCCAGGCGGGCGGACGTCGATGATCTGACCGGTGGTCGATCGGGCGTGGTCGAGGAAGACCGCCGCGGCATCGACATCGTCCTCGCGCGCGCCCTCCTCGGCAAATACCGCGTTGACCCGGCAGTCCGGCGCGCGCTCGATCGCCAGCGGTGGGATCGCAGCGCGCGCCAACGCAGTCCACAGCGCGTTCGCGGATGCCTGTACGACGACGACGATCGACTCGGCCTCGGCACGCCGGATCAGCGAGACGATATCGCCGTCCGATTCGAGAGTCAGCCGCACCATTCGGCCCCGCGGATCAGCGGCGATGGCGGACGAGAGTCACGCCGATCGCTTCGTCCGCCTCGGCGATCGCCAGCTTCACGATCTTCACTTGGACGCGGAGCACCCGCGCATCCTGCAGGAACAGCGTCTCGCAGATATGATCCGCGACGCCTTCGATCAGCGTGAAATGCACGCCGGGCGGCAGCGCGGTGGTCGCCGCGTTCTTCAGGTCGAGGTAATTCTTCGACGCCGACAGCGGCGTATCCGGGGCGAAGTGCTTCGGGCAGACCATGTCGACGGTCAGCGAGATCCGCAGCGGCTGCGGCAGGTGCGTCTCCTCCGAATAGATGCCGGTCAGGACCTGCACTTCGAGATCGTGGACTTCGAGTTGAAGACTGTCTTCCATCGCCGCGCCTCTAGCAGACGCACGCCGAGATGAAAGTCGGCTCTTCGCCGGGGCGATGCGATGCCGATCCCCTACGCGAGTCTCACCCCCGGTTATACTTGCGTTCAGGCTCGCCAAGGCTAAAGCGCGCTGCCCTCGCCGTTCATGCTCGGACGCCATCGGGGCAGGAGATGCCGGTGATTACGCTCGTCCCCCTCGACACGATCAATCCGACCGCGGTCGAGATGCTGCTCGATGCCGCGTTTGGCCCGGACCGGTTCACCCGAACCGCCTACAAGATCCGGGGCCCCGGCAGGCCGATTGCCGCGCTGAGCTTCGCAGCAGTCGAGGACGGCGCGCTGGTCGGCTCGATCCAGTGCTGGCCGATCGCGCTGATCGACGACGACCGCGAGAGCCCGCTGGTGATGGTCGGTCCGGTCGCCGTCGCCCCGACTAGGCAGGGCGACGGCATCGGCCGCGGCCTCGTCGCGCAGGTCCTCGATGCCGCCACTGCGAACGGCCTCGGCGACGCGCTCATGCTGATCGGCGATCCCGACTATTATGGCCGGTTCTTCGGCTTCACCGCAGACCGCACCGCCCGCTGGAACGCGCCCGGCCCGGTCGAGCGCCACCGCCTGCTCGCACGCGGCGAAGCGGTCCCGGACGGCACCGGAATGCTGGGTCCGCGCATGCCAGTCACCGCATCCGCATAAGCCGCCGCTTTACCTAGCGCCCCTGCCCGCCTAGTCCGCCGCCATGCCCATGGATCCCATCCCCGATATCGCCTCGCTCAGCCTCGCCGAGATCGCGCGGCTGGTCGAGGAAGCCAAGCTCCCGCCCGTCGAGAAATGGAATCCGACGCATTGCGGCGACAGCGAGATGCGGATCGCGCGCGACGGGACCTGGTATCATCAGGGCTCGCCGATCGGCCGCCCGGCGATGGTACGGCTGTTCTCGACGATCCTGCGCCGCGAACCCGATGGCAGCCACGTGCTCGTCACGCCGGTCGAGAAGCTCGATATCGAGGTCGAGGACGCCGCCTTCATCGCGGTCGAGATGAAGGCGGAGGGCAGCGGTCGCGACTCGAAGCTCGCCTTCCGGCTCAACACCGGCGACCTCGTCACCGCAGGCCCCGAGCATCCGCTGCGCTTCGTCGAGGATACGGACGGCCCACGCCCGTACCTCGCGGTGCGCGGCGGGATGGAGGCGCTGGTCGTGCGCTCGGTCTATTACGAGCTCGCCGACCGCGCGATCGCCGACGACGCGACTCCCGCCGGGCTTTGGAGCGATGGCGCGTTCTTCCCGCTGGAGCCGGCTGCATGAACCTGACGGAACGGCTGACCGCGGCGCTGGCGAAGGGCGCCGGGTCGCACATGATCCTGCTCACCGGCGACCAGCATGACGGCGATCTCTCCGCGGCCGATACGCTGCTTCCTGCCGCCGTCCTGATTGCGGTGACCGATCGCGCCGATCCCGGCGTGATCCTGACGCAGCGCACCGACACGATGAGCCGTCACCCCGGCCAGATCGCGTTCCCCGGCGGCCGGATCGATCCCGGCGAGGACGTCGTCACCGCGGCGCTGCGCGAGGCCGAGGAGGAGATCGCCCTCCCCCGCGACAAGGTCCGGGTGATCGGCGAGGCCGACAGCTACCGCACCGTCACCGGGTTCCAGGTGACGCCGGTGATCGGGATCATCCCGCCCGATCTGGTCTTCACGCCGAGCGAAGCGGAAGTTGCGAGCGTCTTCGAAGTCCCGCTCGCGTTCCTGCTCGACGAGGCGAACCATGTCGAGGCGACGCTCGAATGGCAGGGCCACGACCGGCATTATTACGAAATCATGTGGAACGAGCGCCGCATCTGGGGCGCGACCGCGGCGATGATCGTCAATCTCGCCCGCCGTCTGAGGTGGTCTTGATACTCCCGGCTGCGGCGTGGCGCGACCGTGACGGCCTAGACGCACTGACCAAGGTTCTCGGCGCGGCGGAGGGCGAGTCGCGCTTCGTCGGTGGCGCGGTGCGCGATACGCTGCTCGGGATCGACGTCGCCGATGTAGATATCGCCACCCGCCTGCCCCCGCAGGAGGTGATCGAGCGGCTCCAGGATGCGCGAATCAAGGCGGTCCCAACCGGGCTCGCACACGGCACGATCACCGCGGTCACCCCCGCAGGGCCGGTCGAGGTGACGACGCTGCGGCGCGACGTCTCGACCGACGGTCGCCACGCGATCATCGCCTATACCGACGACTGGCGCGAGGACGCAGCGCGCCGCGACTTCACGATGAACGCGCTCTACGCCGATCCCGCGACGGGCGAGATCTTCGATTATTTCGGCGGTCTCGACGACCTCGCGGCACGGCGCGTGCGCTTCATCGGCGACCCGTTGCAGCGGATTGCCGAGGATCATCTGCGCATCCTCCGCTTCTTCCGCTTCCACGCGCGGTTCGGCACCGCGATCGACGAAGCCGGGCTCGACGCCTGCACCGCACGTGCCAACGACTTGATGGCGCTCTCGCGCGAGCGCGTTGCGAGCGAAGTGCTGAAGCTGCTGGTCGCGGTCAACGCCGTTCCAGTGGTCGCGTTGATGGTCGAACGCAGCATTTTCCGCGCGGTTTTGCCGGAGATCGATGTGGCTGGGGCCGAGCGGCTAGCGCTCCTCGCCAAACGCGAAGCTGCGGCAGGCATAGCCCCCGACCCGATCCGCCGCCTCGCGATGACGATCGCTCCCGCTGCGGCCGAAGCCGTCGGCGCACGTCTGAAGCTCTCTAACACCGACCGCAAACGCCTGATCGCCGCCACCGCCGGGCCCGGCACCGAAGGCCCGCAGGCACTCGCCTACCGCACCGGGATGACCGTCGCGATCGACCGCCTCCTGATCGCCGGTGAAGACGTCTCGGCCATTAAAGACTGGACGCCGCTCGTGTTCCCGTTCTCCGGCGGGGCGCTCGTGGAACGTGGCCTGCGCAGGGGGCCGGAGGTCGCCGCGATGCTTCGCCAGGTCGAGACGCGCTGGATCGCCGAGGGCTTTCCCGACGCTGCGAGGGTCGCGGTCATCGCCGACGAAATGGTCGCAGCAGCGGTACTTTAGGCGCTGCTTCCGCCGGCTCCAGCCTTCGCCCCGACGAAAGCCGGGATGACGACGATGCGTTTACCGGGTCTAGCCGGCCTCGGCAGGAACAATCATAGCATACGCCGCATCCGCTTCGAGCGGCCGCGCGTAGAAATATCCTTGCCCATAGGTGCACCCGAGCGCGGTCAGCGTCTGCGCCAGGTCGAACGTCTCGACGCCCTCCGCGGTCGTCTTCATGCCCAGCGCCTGCGCCAGGCTCAGGATCGCGCGGACGATCGAGACCTTGTCGCGGTCTGCGAGCATGCCGGTGACGAAGCTGCGGTCGATCTTGAGCACGTCGATCGGCAGCTTCTGGAGGTAGGCGAGGTTCGAATAGCCGGTCCCGAAATCGTCCATCGCGAGCGTCGTGCCGAGCGCCTTTAGCGCATGCATCGTCTTCGCGATACGATCCGGATCGGTGACGATCGCGCTCTCGGTCAATTCGAGCGTGAACCGGTCGCCCGCGAGTCCGGTCGACGCGAGCGCGGCCTCCACCACCGGTGCGATCGCGTCGCGCTGGAGCTGAATCGCCGACAGGTTCACCGCCAGCCTGACGCCGCAATCGCCGCCAAACCGCGCATCCCAGGCTGCCAGCGTTCGGGCGGCCTCGTCGATCGCCCAGCGCCCCAACGGCACGATCAGGCCGGATTCCTCGGCCACCGGGATGAAGGTGGTCGGGCAATGCCGCTGACCGCTCGCGTCGGTCCACCGCGCCAGCGCCTCGAACGAGACGATCCGGCCACTGGAAAGATCGCAGATCGGCTGATACGCGAGCTGCAGCTCGCGATTCTCGATCGCCCGGCGCAGCGCGGTTTCCATGCTGAACTGCGCGCGCGCGATCGCGAAGTCCTGTGGCAGATAACTCTCGGCGAGGCCGCTCGCCTTGGCGCGCTTCACCGCGAACTGGGCGTGGCGGATCAGCTCGGCGACATCGCTCGCGTCGTCCCCACCATAGGCGATACCCACCGAACACTCGACGCTGATCTCGTAGTCGGTCAGCCGGAACGGCGTGGTCAGCGTCCGCTGGATCCGTTCGGCGAGCGCGTGGGCCTCCTCGCGATCGTCGTCGATGGTCATCAGTATCCCGAACTGATCGCCGCCGATCCGTGCCAGCATGTCGCGTCCGCGCAACGCACCCTTGATCCGCCGCGCCACGGTGATCAGCAGTTCGTCGCCCGCCAGCGATCCCAGGCACGAGTTCAGCCGACCGAACCGATCGATATCGACCGCGAGCACCGCGCTGATGCTACGGTCGGGCACGGTCTCGATCAGTTCCTCGAATCCCTCGCGATTCGGCAACCCCGTCAGGCTGTCGGTCGTCATTTCGCGTCGGAGACTGCGCTCGGTCTGGATCTGCGACGTCTGGTCGATGAAGCTCACGGTGCACCGGTCGTGCATCCAGGCGAACGTCCGCGCCATCGTCACGCGGTAATAGCGGCAATCGACCGCATCGCCCAGCGTCCAGTCGGTATCGATCCGCAGCTGCTGGCTCTCGAGAAACGCCCGAATTCGCGGCCCGAGGTCGACGATCATCGGCGATCGCTCCGCAACCACGCCGAGTCCCGCGAGACGGTAGGCCCGGTTCATCGCAAAGAGCTCGAACGCCCCGTCGATGAGATGGATATGCACGGCCGGAATCGGAATGAGTTCCAGCGCGCGCGAAACCAGATCGGTCGCGGTCGTCAGGTGCGTCGTCGCATCCGGGGCTGTCGATGCCATACCGATTGCATACACGTCCTTCGTTAAGACGAACTGAAGGAACCGCATCGGTTCATTTCGTCATATCGCGTTAAGTCGTTGGTTTACGGTACGCTAGCCAAAGCGATTATCGCGCGGGAACCCGGTCGGTGGCATTCTTCCGGCCGCGCCGCGCGCCGCCCGCCAGGGTCCAAGGTCCGATTCGGTTCTGGTCCGACCGGTTCCGCCGCCCATCGCCCAGCTCAGGCCCTCGGCGAACGTGAACGTGATCGCATCCGCCAGCCCTCCGTCGCGATACCGCTGCAACTGAAGCCCCTGTCCGCGCGTCATCTCGACGAGTTCGGCGAGCGGGAACACCAGCATCTTCCGGTTGTCGCCGATCGCCGCAACGTAATCGTCGTTGGGCCCGATCGGCCGAACGATCTTCAACTGCGCACCCGGCCGCGGCGTCATCACCGTCTTGCCCTTGCGGGTTTCGGCAATCACTTCGGCGCTGCTCACGGAGAACCCACGTCCATCGGTGGCAACGACAAGGAGCTTGGGATGCTTGCTCGCGGGCAGCAGCGCGACGATCCCGACGCTGCCGTCGAGATCGATCATCGCGCGCACCGGCTCGCCGAACCCGCGCCCGCCCGGCAGCTTGTCCGCCGCCAACGTGTAGAACCGCCCGTTCTCCGCCGCGAGCAACAGCTTGTCGGTGGTCTGCGCATGGAATGCATAGGCCGGGCCGTCACCCTCCTTGAACTTCAGCGCCTCCGGGCTCGCCAGATCGTTGTGCCCCTTCATCGCGCGGATCCAGCCGCGCTGCGACAGGATCACGGTGATCGGCTCGCGCTCGATCATCGCCTCGAGCGGGATATCGCGGGTCGGTGCGTGCTCCTCGATCGTCGTGCGTCGTTTGCCGAGTGGGGTCTCCAGCCCGTATCGGTCACGGATCTTCGCCATGTCGCGCTTCATCCGCGCGCGCTGCTTCTTCGGATCCGCCAGCAATGCCGAAAGTGCCGCCTGCTCCTTGTCGAGTTTCTCGCGCTCCGTCTTGATCTCGAACTCTTCGAGCCGCCGCAAAGATCGCAGCCGCATGTTGAGGATTGCCTCGGCCTGGCGATCGGTGAGCGCGAACTCGGCGATCATCACCTTTTTCGGCTCATCCTCGGTGCGGATGATCTCGATCACGCGGTCGAGATTGAGGTACGCGATCAGATAGCCGTCGAGCAGTTCGACCCGGTCGGCGATCTTGGCCAGCCGGTGCTCGGTTCGCCTGCGCAACACGACGAACTGGTGATCGACCCACGCCGCCAACGCCTCGCGCAGAGACATCACGCGCGGCGTGCGATCCTTGTCGAGCACGTTGAGGTTGAGGCTGATCCGCGTCTCGAGATCGGTCAGCCGGAACAACCCGTCCATCAGGATCTGCGGATCGACCGTGCGGCTGCGCGGCTCGAGCACGATGCGGATCTCGGTATCCGATTCGTCGCGCACGTCGGCGAGGATGGGCAGGCGCTTGGCGTTGATCAGATCGGCGATCTGCTCGATCAGCTTGCCCTTCTGCACGCCGTACGGAATCTCGGTGACGATCAGTTGCCAGCCGCCGCCCTTCTCGCGCTCGGTTTCCCAGCGCGCACGGACGCGGAACCCGCCCCGCCCGGTCGCATAGGATTCGCGGATGACCGCGGGCGGATCGACGACGAGTCCACCGGTCGGGAAATCGGGCCCCTTCACATGCTCCAGGATAGCCGCATCGTCCGCGTCCGGCGTATCGATCAGCACGATCGCCGCCTCCAGCAACTCGGCGGCGTTGTGCGGTGGAATGCTCGTCGCCATGCCGACCGCAATCCCGCTCGCGCCATTCGCCAGCAGGTTCGGGAACAGTCCTGGGAACAGCTCGGGCTCGTGATCTTCGCCGTTGTAGGTCGGGCGATACGCGACCGCGTCCTCGTCGAGCCCATCCATCAGGTCGATCGCGACCTGAGTCAGCCGCGCTTCGGTGTAGCGGTAGGCGGCGGCGTTATCGCCGTCGATGTTGCCGAAATTGCCCTGCCCGTCGACCAGCGGATACCGCATCGCGAACGACTGCGCCAAGCGGACCATCGCGTCGTAGACCGACTGGTCGCCGTGCGGATGGTATTTACCGATGACGTCGCCGACGACGCGCGCGCACTTCTTGTAGCCCTGAGCGGGATCGAGCTTGAGCAGCCGCATCGCCCAGAGCAGGCGCCGATGCACCGGCTTCATCCCATCGCGCACGTCGGGCAGCGACCGCGCGGTGATCGTCGACAAGGCATAGACGAGGTACCGCTCGGACAGCGCGCTGTCGAAGGGGGCGTCGACGATGGAGTCGAACGGATCTTTGAAATCGGTGGCCATTGCGCGCAGCGATAGCAGCCGCGAACGAAACGATCAAAGCATGAACGCAACGAACCCTGCGGCGTGCCGCGACGCGACGACATGCCCGCATGACGCGGTCGACCGAGCCCGCTACACCAACCCGATGATCCGCCTCGCCTTTCTCGCGCTCACCGCGATGTCCACGCCCGTCATGGCGCAAACGCCCGCTCCCCCGCCGCCCAAGCTGCTGACCTGGCCAGACCTGACGAAGCGTCCGAAACCGATGCCCGATGCTACCGTCGACTATGGCAGCGACCCGATGCAGAAGGTCGACGTCTGGCTCCCACGCGGCAAGGGGCCGTTCCCGGTCGTCGTGATGGTGCATGGCGGGTGCTGGACGACGAGCATCGCCGATCGCAGCCTGATGAACTGGATCGCCGACGACCTCCGCAACACCGGCGTCGCGGTCTGGAACATCGACTATCGCGGTGTTGACCGCACCGGCGGCGGCTATCCCGGCACCTTTGCGGATGCTGCGACGGGGGCGGATCAACTCACGGTCAACGCGAAGAAGTATAACCTCGATACGCGCCGCGTGCTCGCGATCGGCCACTCGGCCGGTGGTCACCTCGCGCTCTGGCTCGCCGCCCGCCCCAAGATCCCTGCGTCGAGCCCGCTCCATACCGCGCAGCCGCTCCGTATCCGCCACGTCATCAGCCTCGGCGGTCTGCCCGATCTCGAAGCCACCGCGACCAACGCCGACAATGGCTGCGGCACCGAAGTCGTCGCGAAACTGGTCGGCACGCCCACGCCGCAGCATCCGGACGCCTATGCCGACACGTCTGTCCCGCGCCTCCTGCCGCTCGGCGTGAAGCAGGACCTGATCAACGGCCGCGAAGACCGGATCATCCCCTTCGTCATGGCCACCGACTATATCGCCAAAGCAACCGCGGCCGGCGACACCGCAACGCTGCACACCATTCCTGCGACCGGCCATGTCGAACTGATCGCGCCGGAAACGCCCGCCTGGGCCGAAGCCAGACGCCTGATCCTGACCTATTTCGGAAAGACCCAGTGACTCTCGAAGACGCCCGCGCGCTCGACGCGACCGATCCGCTCGCCGCCTACCGCGACAAGTTCGCGCTCCCCGAGGGCGTGATCTACCTCGACGGCAACTCGCTCGGCGCGCTTCCCAAGGCAACGCCCGCCGCGCTCGCCGACGTCGCAACGCGCCAATGGGGCGACCGTCTCATCCGCAGCTGGAACGAAGGGTGGATCGACGCCCCCCAGCGGATCGGTGCGAAGATCGCTCCCCTGATCGGCGCTGGCGAGGACGAGGTGATCATCGGCGACACCACCTCGACGCACCTCTTCAAGGTCTTGGTCGCCGGTCTTCGCAGCACCCCCGACCGCCACACCGTCGTGAGCGAAGCGGGGAACTTCCCCACCGATCTCCACATCGCGGAAGGCGCTGTCGCCTGCGTCCCCGGGGCGCGGTTGAAGGTCGTCGCCCGCGAAGACCTAGCCGCGGCGCTCGACGACGACACCGCGGTGCTGCTGCTCACCCACGTGCACTACAAGACCAGCGACCGCTTCGACATGGCCGCCTGGACCGCGCGCGCGCACGATGCCGGCGCGCTCATGCTCTGGGACCTGAGCCACAGCGTCGGCGCGGTCCCGATCGACCTCGACGGCGCGAACGCCGATCTCGCGGTCGGCTGCACGTATAAATACCTCAACGGCGGCCCCGGCGCGCCCGCATTCCTCTACGTCGCCAAGCGCTGGCAGAACGCGCTCGCCAGCCCGCTCTCCGGCTGGATGGGCCACGCCGCGCCCTTCGCATTCGAGGACGCCTACCGCCCCGCCCCTGGCATGAAACGCTGGCTTGCCGGTACCCCCGCGATGCTCTCGACCGCCGCACTGGAAACCGCGCTCGACCTCTGGGCCGACATCGACCAGCACCTCGTGGCCACCAAGAGCGCGCAACTGTTCGACATCCTCGCCGCCGCCGGCGACGCGCTGGGCCTCAACTGCGTCAGCCCCCGAGACCCCGCCAAACGCGGCAGCCACATCAGCTTCCGCCATCCTCACGCCTACGAACTGACCCAGGCCCTCATAGCGCGCGGCGTAATCGGCGACTTCCGCGATCCAGACATCTTGAGACTGGGCCTCACACCTCTGTATCTCAGCCATGAAAATGTGTGGATCGCTGGCGAAATCCTCCGCGAAATTCTCGAAACCGAAGCATGGCGCGATCCGGCGTTTTCGCAACGGCTTGCGGTCACCTGATTGATCGAACCTCCCAATCCTTGGCCTCGTGGCCTAGTTGGGGACGATGCCCTGCTTATTGCCAGCCATGTGCCAGTGTGATTGATCCAATTCTGTACCAATAGATTTTTAAAAATATTCATCGTCGTGATACGCAGTCCACTATTGCCCCAGGTAAGGACTTTATGATGTCGTGGAGCTGTCAGCAAATAGAGGAGTTTGTTGCCCAACAGAGTGGCGAAAAAACGGAGCGAGCGGTTGAAGGTCCCGCAATTCTTGGAACACATGAGGTATGGCGGGTTTGGACCTTCGCTAATAACGAATACAATGCTCATTACGTTCTCGGAAATGAGTTCATGAATGAGCTGACGCTTTTTGAAAATTTTCAGCCCTTTGCGAATTGGCTCATGAAAGCCTTTAATGCCGCAGATCGCCATAATAGGGGATTGGACTGGCTGCGTAGCACGGTAGCCTCCGTGATAACCTTAACGCTGTTAGCGCTCGTTGTCTGGGCCGTCCTCAGCGGCAAGGCATCCGGCCTAGATTTCAAGTGGCTGGTTGGAGCGCTGGCGACAACTGCTCTCGGATACTTGTTAGGCGGATGGGTCAGAAAATCCCCCTGACATTCCACAACCGTGCGTCGCAACTGGTCATCGAACTGGTCGATCGAGCGCAGCATCTAACGCACGTGCGCCCATTGAAGGCTGACCGTATACGTCATGCCGTTGCAACACCCGCATACCTGATTATCGGCCAAGCAGCGATCCGATTGCACCCCTCGCACCCTTCGCCTATAGGCGCGGCCTATTCCGGCCTCGGCTTCGCGAACGATCTCGCGTAGGCTGGGGCCGCTCGATTTTCACCGCTCGATTTCCAGGGGACCGCGCATGGCTCGCCGCCGCCAGATCTACGAAGGCAAGGCCAAGATCCTCTACGAGGGTCCCGAGCCAGGCACGCTGATCCAGTATTTCAAGGACGACGCGACCGCGTTCAATGCCCAGAAAAAGGGCACGATCAACGGCAAGGGCGTGCTCAACAACCGGATTTCCGAGCACATTTTCACGCTGCTCGATCATATCGGCGTGCCGACGCACTTCATCCGCCGCCTCAACATGCGCGAGCAGCTGATCCGCCAGGTCGAGATCGTTCCGATCGAAGTCGTCGTGCGTAACGTCGCCGCGGGCTCGATCTCGACGCGTCTTGGGATCGAGGAGGGTACCAAGCTGCCCCGCACGATCATCGAATATTACTACAAGGACGATGCGCTCGGCGATCCGATGATCTCCGACGAACATATCGCCGCGTTCGGCTGGGCGAGCCAGGAGGAGATGCACGACATCGCCGACCTCGCGATCCGCGTGAACGATTTCCTGTGTGGGCTGTTCGCCGGCGTCGGCATCCGCCTCGTCGACTTCAAGCTCGAATTCGGCCGCATCTTCGACAACGACTTCGGTCGCATCATTCTCGCCGACGAGATCAGCCCCGATGGCTGCCGCCTGTGGGACATGGAAACCAACGAGAAGATGGACAAGGATCGCTTCCGTCGCGATCTCGGTGGCGAAGTCGAGGCATATCAAGAGGTTGCACGCCGGCTCGGCCTGCTGCCCGAGGGTGCCGACAACGCCGTCCTCGACCTCGAAAAGCATCGCAAGAACCGGGGCAAGTAAATGAAACTCAAGGTTTTCGTGACATTGAAGCCGGGCGTGCTCGATCCGCAGGGCCGGGCAATCCACCACGCACTCGGCAGCCTCGGCTTCGACGGCGTGCAGGACGTACGCCAGGGCAAGTTGATCGAACTGGAAGTCGCCGACGATACCGACGACGCGACCATCGACGGCATGTGCCGCAAGCTGCTCGCCAACACGGTGATCGAGAATTATCGGGTCGAGCGCGCATGAAGACCGCGGTCATCGTCTTCCCCGGCTCCAACTGCGACCGCGACATCGCCGTCGCGCTGGAGGCGGTGACCGGCGTCAAGCCGCTGATGGTCTGGCATGGTGATGCGGATTTGCCGGCGGACGTCGGCCTGGTCGCGGTACCCGGTGGCTTTTCGTACGGCGACTACCTGCGTTCGGGCGCGATCGCGGCACGGTCGCCGATCATGCGCGCGGTCGTCGAGCAGGCGGGCAAGGGCCTGCCGGTCCTCGGCGTCTGCAACGGCTTTCAGGTGCTGACCGAAGCTGGGCTCCTGCCCGGCGCGTTGATGCGCAACGAAGGGCTGAACTTCGTCTGCCGCGACGTCGCGCTTACGGTCGAGACCGCAAGCTCGACCTTCACCTCCGGCTACTCCGCGGGTGAGAAGGTCTCGTTCCCGGTAGCGCACCATGACGGCAATTACTTCGCCGACACCGAGACGCTCGACCGCCTCGAAGGCGAAGGCCGCGTGGCGTTCCGTTACGCCGAGAGCGTCAACGGTTCGGCTCGCAACATCGCTGGTTTGCTCAACGACAAGGGCAACGTGCTCGGCATGATGCCACACCCCGAACGTCGCATCGAAGCGGCGCACGGTGGCACCGACGGACGGCGCTTGTTCGAGGGTCTGCTCGAGGCCGTCAACGCCTAAACCTCCCGACAACCCTCCGTCACCCCTCCGTCACCCCGGACTTGTTCCGGGGTCCACGGTCCCGCGCAATCAATGGCCGGAGAGAGCCCGGAACGGTGGATGCCGGAACAAGCCCGGCATGACGGAGAGGGCGCGGCGGGTCGGGTCGGGTCAAACCCGCGTGCGGAACGGCGAGAAGTCCGTGCCCCGATCATACACATCGACACCCTCGCGGCGCTTTAGCCACCCTACCGCAACATAGGTGAGCGGCGTCAGCAGCACCTCCCAGGATACCTTCAGCAAGAACTGGCTGACCATCACCATGAGCATCGCCTCCACGGGCCAGTCCGGCGCGCCGTAGAACGCGAGCGGGTAGAAGATCAGGCTGTCGAACGCCTGCCCCACCACCGTGCTGCCGATCGTCCGCGTCCACAGCATCCGCCCCTGCGTCCAGATTTTCATCCGCGCGAGTACGAAGCTGTTGGCGAACTCGCCGACCCAGAACGCGCAGATCGACGCGAACACGATCCGCGGGACCTGCCCGAAGACCGATTCGTATGCCGCCTGCCCCGTCCACCCCTTGTCGGGCGGCAGGGCGACGACGACCGCCGACATGAACACCATGAAGATCATCGCGCCGAACCCCGCCCAGATGCAGCGCCGCGCCCGCGCGTACCCGTACACCTCGGTCAGCACGTCGCCGATCACATAGCTGACCGGGAAGAACAGGATTCCCGCGCCGAACGGCCATGCGCCGATGAACGGCAGGTCGATCACCGCGCGCTTGCCCGCGCCGATGACGTTCGACAGCAACAGGATCGTTACGAATGCGGCCATGACGAAATCATAATAGCGGAACTGCCCGCCCGACACGTCGCTCGCGGCGACTCCGATGGCGTCCGCCGGGACGCCCCTGCCCTGATCGATATCCATGCGGCGCATTATGATGACGGTTCCAAGCGCGCGCAATCCACGCTAATCGGTCTTCAGCGCGCGCCCGTAGCTCAGTTGGATAGAGCAAGGAGCTTCTACCTCCTCGGTCGGGGGTTCGACTCCCTCCGGGCGCGCCAATTTCCGCCGCCGATCCCGTATCTCGCGCGGATGATATCGTTACCGTGCCATGTGCGGTCGCGCTCAACGGCGCCTGCTCCTACACGTCGCTGGTACGATATATTCCCGAGGTATACGCAACGGACGATCCTTGCCCCATGCTGTGGCTATGAAGACATCCGACACAATCCCGGTTTACGGCAAAGATCGTATAATTGCGGTTGCACGGGATGGGTCGGAGACAGCATAGCATCCGCGACGGCCAACCGGGGCTTGACGACTCAGCCAAGCAGCATACGGTAACGCTAACAATTTCGGAGAGGATGACATCGTGGACATCGCATTCGCATCGGCGCGGGCGTTGCCTGCCGATTGGGAACAGGCCGCCTTGCTCGGTCGGATCGACCTGGGTGACGGACCGACCCCGGTCATCGTTCGCGGGGGACGCGTATACGACATGTCGTATGTGGCGCCGACCGTCGCGGCGCTGATCGAGGCGGGCAGTTTCGATACGGCAGCCGGCACCGATCTCGGCCATCTCGACGACCTGTCGTTCTCGATCGACGCGGACGCGACGCCGCGCCTGCTGAGCCCGATCGACCTGCACTGCGTCAAGGCGTCCGGCGTGACGTTCGCGGTCTCCGCGCTCGAACGCGTCATCGAGGAACGCGCCCGCGGCGATGCCTCGGCGGCGGCGGCGGTCCGCACGCGTCTCGAAGAACGTGTCGGTGGCAGCATTCGCTCGGTCGTGCCAGGATCGCCCGAAGCGGCCGCGCTGAAGGCCGCGCTGATCGAGGACGGCATGTGGTCGCAATATCTCGAGGTCGCGATCGGCCCGGATGCGGAAATCTTCACCAAGAGCCCGACGCTGTCGACGATCGGCTGGGGCGGCGAAGTCGGTATCCGCTCCGACTCGACCTGGAACAACCCCGAGCCCGAGGTCGTGCTGGTCGTCGACCGCAACGGCAAGACGATCGGCGCGACGCTCGGCAACGACGTCAATCTGCGCGATTTCGAGGGCCGCAGCGCACTGTTGCTCGGCAAGGCGAAGGACAATAACGCGTCCTGCTCGCTCGGGCCGTTCATCCGCCTGTTCGACGACGGCTTCGGGATGGACGACGTCCGCGCGTCGGAGATCGCGCTGACGATCGATGGCGCCGACGGCTACCGGCTCGAAGGCAGCAGCTCGATGGACCAGATCAGCCGCGATCCCGAGGACCTCGTCCGCCAGGCGATGAGCGAGCACCAATATCCCGACGGCTTCGTGCTGTTCCTCGGTACGCTGTTCGCGCCGACGCAGGACCGCGACGAGCCCGGCCGTGGCTTCACGCATGCGGTGGGCGACGTCGTCACGATCTCGAACCCGAAGCTCGGCGCGCTGGTCAATCCGGTGACGACATCGAAGGACGCCGCGCCGTGGAATTACGGGATCGGCGATCTCATGCGCAATCTGGCGGGCCGTGGCTTGCTGGCGCAAACCAAGAACCAGGGAGCGTAACCCCGTGCTGCAGAAGACCCAAGCCGCCGACCAGACGGCGATCTATCCCAGCCTCAAAGGCAAGCGTGTCCTGATCACCGGCGGCGCGTCGGGGATCGGTGCCGGGCTGGTCGAGGCGTTCGCGCGGCAGGGCGCGCACGTCGCGTTCGTCGACATGGCCGAGGACGCCGCGCACGATTTGATCGCGACGCTGACGCCTGCCGTCGCGACCGCGCCGATCTTTCTGCCGCTCGACCTGCGCGATATCGATGCGCTGAAGACGACGGTCGCGGCGATCGAAAGCCGGCTCGGCGGGATCGACATCCTGATCAACAATGCCGCCAACGACGATCGCCATACGATCGAAGAGATCACGCCCGCCTATTGGGACGAGCGGATGGCGACCAATCTGCGCCATCTGTTCTTCGCAGGCCAGGCGGTGGTGCCGTCGATGAAGCGCGCGGGCGGCGGCGTGATCCTGAACTTCGGGTCGATCTCGTGGCATCTCGCGCTGCCCGAACTGATGCTCTATCAGACCGCCAAGGCCGGTATCGAGGGCATGACGCGGGCGATGGCGCGCGATCTGGGCGGCGACGGTATCCGCGTGAACACGATCGTCCCGGGCAATGTCGAGACGCCGCGCCAGCTGAAATGGTACACCCCCGAGGGCGAGGCCGAGATCATCGCCGCGCAGTGCCTGAAGACCCGCGTCCAGCCCGCCGATGTCGCGGCGCTGGTGCTGTTCCTCGCCTCCGACGACGCGCGGATGTGCACCGGTCACGACTATTTCGTCGATGCGGGGTGGCGCTGAGATGGCGAACGACACGGTCGTCGCGACCAGCATCTGCGACGTCGCGGCAACGCTCGGCGAAGGCCCGATCTGGGTCGCTCGCGACAGCGCACTCTGGTTCGTCGATATCAAGGCGCCCTGCGTCTACCGGTTCGATCCCACCTCGGCATCGCTGGACTCTTGGGAAGCACCCGATCAGGTCGGCTGGGTGATCCCGGAAACTAGCGGCGGCTTTCTAGCCGGTGTCCGCGGCGGGCTGCACCGGTTCGACCCGGCAACGGGGTCGTTCGATCTGCTCGCACCCGTTCACGTCGAGACGCCCGGCAACCGCCTCAATGACGCGGCACGCGCGCCCGATGGCCGGGTCTGGTTCGGCACGATGGACAATGCCGAGACTGCCAAGTCCGGGCACGTCTACCACTGGCGTGACGGCACGCTGACGCAGACCGACGTGCCGCCCGTCGCGATTACCAACGGCCCTGCGATTTCACCCGACGGCCGCACGCTCTACACGGTCGATACGCTCGGCAAACGGACCGACGCGTGGACGGTCGGTGCCGATGGCACGCTCGACGATCGTCGCCCGTTCATCGTCGTGGGCCCCGACGATGGCCATCCCGACGGTGCGATCTGCGATTCCGAAGGCGGCGTCTGGGTCGGCTTCTTCGGCGGGTGGGCCGCGCGCCGCTATGCACCGGACGGCACTTGCACCGATGTGGTGCGCTTCCCGGTCGCGAACATCACTAAGATCGCGCTCGGTGGCGCGGACGGCCGGACCGCCTACGCGACGACCGCGGCCAAGGGCCTCGACGCCGCAGCGCTTGCGGAACAGCCGCTCGCCGGCAACCTGTTCACTTTCCGCGTCGCGGTCCCCGGCGTTCCGGTCGAGCCGGTCACACTCTAGAACCCGATACGGCCATCCCGACGAACGGGATGGCCGTAGTGCGCTCAGTGGTTATGCCGCGGCGTTTTCGCGGAAATCCCGCGATACTTCACTGCGAAGTCGAGCACGCCGCCCTCGGCGAGCTGCCCCGTCTTCTCGCGGTACAGCTCTTCCCACGGCGTATTGCTCTCGGGCACCGGTGGCAGCCCCTCGCCCTTGCGCCGCGCGATTTCGTCCGGCTCGACCAGTGCGTCGCACGTGCCCGCGACCAGATCGATCCGCACCACGTCGCCCGTCCGGATCCACGACAGTCCGCCGCCGACCGCACTCTCGGGCGAGACGTTCAGGATCGAAGGACTGTCCGACGTACCCGACTGCCGTCCGTCGCCCAATGTCGGCAGCGCGAGCACGCCGCGCTGGATCAGCGCGTCGGGCGGCTGCATGTTGACGACTTCCGCCGAGCCCGGCCAGCCGATCGGTCCCGCGCCGCGGATCACCAGGATGCATCCCTCGTCGATGTCGAGCGCAGGATCGTTGATCCGGTGGTGATAATCGTCCGAGCCCTCGAACACGATCGCCCGCGCCTCGAACCGATCCTCGGCCCCCGGCGTCGAGAGGTAGCGTGCGCGGAACGCCGGCGAGATCACCGACGTCTTCATGATCCCGAAGTCGAACAGATTACCCTTGAGCACCAGGAAGCCCGCGCGCTCCATCATCGGTGCGTCGAACGGCTTGATCATCTCGCGGTCGCGCGTCTCGCGACCTGCGATGTTCTCGCCGATCGATCGCCCGGTGACGGTCAGGCACGACGTGTCGAGCTTTCCGCCCGCGATCAGTTCGTGGAGCACAGCGGGCACGCCACCTGCGCGGTGAAAGCGCTCGCCGAGATACTTGCCCGCCGGCTGCATGTTGACGAGCAGCGGCAGGTCGTAGCCATGATCCGACCAGTCCTCCGGGTACAGCGTCACGCCGGCATGCTGCGCCATCGCCATGATGTGCGGCTGCGCGTTGCTCGACCCGCCGATCGCGCTGACCACGCGGATCGCGTTGAGGAAGCTGTCGCGCGTGAGGATCTTCGACGGGCGCAAATCCTCATATGCCATCTCCACGATCCGCCGCCCGGTCTCGTACGCCATCTGCCCGCGCTCGCGGTAGGGCGCAGGAATCGCCGCGCACCCGGTCAGCGACAGACCCAAGGCCTCCGCCACCGCGTTCATCGTCGACGCCGTGCCCATCGTGTTGCAATGCCCGGCGGACGGCGCGCTGTCGGTGGCGCGGTTGAGGAACTCTTCCTCGTCGATCTCGCCCGCGGCCAGCTTGCGCCGGCTGCGCCAGATCACCGTTCCCGAGCCGACCAGTTCGCCATCATGCCAGCCGTCGAGCATCGGCCCGCCCGACAACACGATCGCTGGAATATCTACGGTCGACGCCGCCATGATCCCCGACGGCGTCGTCTTGTCGCAGCCGGTCGTCAGCACGACCGCATCGATCGGATAGCCGTACAGCGTCTCGACCAACCCCAGATACGCCAGATTGCGATCGAGCGCCGCAGTCGGACGCCGGCAATTCTCGAAGATCGGATGGACCGGAAACTCCATCGCGATCCCGCCCGCGTCGCGGATGCCGTCGCGCGTGCGCTTGGCGAGTTCGAGATGGATGCGGTTGCACGGGCTCAGGTCGCTACCCGACTGGGCGATGCCGATGATCGGTCGGCCCGAACGCAATTCCGCCGGGGTCAGCCCGTAATTCATGAACCGTTCGAGATAGAGCGCGGTCATGTCGGAGCGGGCGGGATCGGCGAACCAGTCGCGCGATCGGAACGGCCTTACCGGTACACGGTCCACTGCAAACTCTCCTGAACGCCATTCTTCGATGGGAGCGCTACCGCGACGGCCGCCATGCGGTCAAGCGTGGACGCACCCGCATAAACGCCGCCCCGGTGCGGCATCCGATTGATCGCATACCAGATATTTGTCGGGCAGGACACGGTGGCCTGCCTCGCTGCTCGCAGAACGTGGCGCAGGTCCCATGCTCGCGGGAAGCATGCTGGCACGCGATCGACGAAGCTACGTTCGCCAACAGCGTAACCGTCATGCGCCAATCCTCCGTTCGCCGTGCGTATTACCCCGCAATTGCGGACCCCGCCGGCAGTCCTTGGCTTGCGTGTTATCGGTCACACCCTTATTTCGCCTGCGACACCAAGCGATCCGCTACCAAAATGTCGCGACGCGGCCGATGCGCGTCACGACCGACCTGGAGAATTGAAATGGACGGCACCTTCCCGATCGGCGCGCGCGCCGTAAGCAGCGACGTTACCTTCCTCGCGATCGATCCGTCGACCGACGCGAAGATCGAGCCCGCCTTCGCGGTGTCGAGCGAAGCCGATGTCGCCGAGGCCTGTAAGCTCGCCGAGGCCGCCTTCGACGTTTTCCGCGAGATCGACCCCGAGGCCCGCGCCATATTCCTGGAGACGATCGCCGACGAGATCGAGGCGATCCACGATCCGCTGGTCGCGCGCGCGATCCAGGAGAGCGGCCTGCCCCGCCCCCGCCTCGAAGGCGAACGCGGTCGCACCACCGGTCAGCTCCGCCTGTTCGCCAAGCATCTGCGCGCGGGCACCTGGGCCTCGGTCGTGATCGACGAGGCGCAGCCCGACCGCAAGCCGATGCCACGCTCCGACCTGCGCCAGCGCCGCATCGCGGTCGGCCCCGTCGCAGTGTTCGGCGCGTCGAACTTCCCGCTCGCCTTCTCGGTAGCAGGCGGCGACACCGCGTCCGCACTCGCCGCCGGTTGCCCGGTCGTGGTCAAGGGTCACCCCGCGCATCCCGGCACGTCGGTGATGGTCGGCAAGGCGATCCAGGCCGCAGTCGCCAAGTGCAGCCTGCCCGAAGGCGTGTTCTCGCTGGTTCAGGGTCCGGCGAACGAACTCGGCGCGGCGCTCGTCAAGGACGCCCGCATCAAGGCGGTCGGCTTCACCGGCTCGCGCGGCGGTGGCTTGGCCCTGGTGGCACTCGCCGCAGCCCGCCCCGAGCCGATCCCGGTCTATGCCGAAATGAGCAGCATCAACCCGGTGATCCTGTTCCCCGCCGCGCTCGCCGCACGCGGCGAAGCGCTCGGCAAGGCCTATGTCGGATCGCTCACGATGGGCTCGGGCCAGTTCTGCACCAACCCCGGCATCGTCGTTGCGGTCGATGGTCCTGACCTCGACACCTTCGTCGAAGCCGCCGCCGCGGCCCTCGGCGAGGCCGCGCCGCAGGTCATGCTGACCCCCGGAATTCATGCCAGCTACGACCAAGGCGTTGCGGCGCTCGCCGGTCACGACGCGGTCGAGACGCTCGCTCGTGGCACCGAGGCCGAGGGCGCAAACCGCGGTCGTGCGGCTTTGTTCTCGACCACCGGCAAGGCGTTCGTCGCCGATCCGGCGCTCTCGCATGAAGTGTTCGGGGCGGCTTCGATCATCGTTCGCTGCACCGACCTCGCCGAAGTCCACAGCGTGCTCGAGAAGATCGAGGGCCAGCTGACGATCACGTTGCAAATCGACGAAGGCGATTATGCCGACGCCGCAGCGCTGGTGCCTGTACTGGAGCGCAAGGCTGGTCGCATCCTCGCCAATGGCTGGCCGACCGGCGTCGAGGTTGCGCCGGCGATGGTCCACGGCGGGCCGTTCCCGGCAACGTCCGACCCGCGCACGACCTCGGTCGGCACCGCGGCGATCGAGCGCTTCCTGCGCCCGGTCTGCTACCAGGACCTGCCGGACGCACTGCTGCCCAAGGCGGTCAAGCACGGCAACCCGCTGGGCCTGCCGCGCACCGAGGGCTGATCGAATAAGAGAAGGAAGGGCGCGCTACCGAACGGCAGGGCGCCCTTCCTTGTTCTCCCGCGAAGGCGGGAGCCCAGTCTGGGTCCCCGCCTTCGCGGGGAAACAAGTTCGGTAACCTCCACCAGGCACCACCCCAGCGCAGGCCGGGGCCCAGTTGGAGAGGTGGTCGTAATGGGGGACAGCCCTCAGTTAGCCACGTCCCCCAACTGGACCCCGGCCTCCGCCGGGGTGGTACGTGATAGTATGGCGCGCCGAACCTAACGCCGAACCCAACCATGCGTATTTATTGACACGCGTGCGCCACAAACCCACTAGTCCGGCATGACAACTCCAGACTCGTCGCAAGTCTCGTCGCGCACCGTTATCCTGCCCTCCGACCTCGGCAGCTATATCGACGACCTCGCCGCCGCAGGGCATGGCGACGCCACCGCGATCGTCCGCACTGCGCTCGAACGGATGCGCGAGCGCGACACCCCGCCAAGTCCGGCCGAAATCCTGATCGGTGGCGGCGAATGCGGGATGCTGGTGCGCCAGCGCGACTGGAGCGCGACCTCGCTCGGCCCGATCGACTCGTGGCCCGCCGAGCTGCGCGTCACGCTCGCCAACATCCTCAACTCGCCCGTCGCCAAGGTCGTGATGTGGGGCCCCGAGCACATCATGCTTTACAATGATAGCTATCGTGCCGTCGCGGGCGACCGCCACCCCGCCGCGCTCGGCAGCCCGGTCGCGACCGCGTTCCCCGAAGTCTGGGACTGGAACCGCGGCGTCCTCGATGCGGGCCTGCGCGGCGAGATCGTGGCTTACCGCGACCAGCCGATCCTGTTCCAGCGATCCGATGGCCCCGAGACGCTGACGCTCGACCTGTTCTACACGCCCGTCTACTGCGCCAGTGGCCCCACTGGTGGCGCCACTGCCAGCACCGTCGACGGCGTGCTCTGCACGATGGTCGACAACACCGGCCGGGCCGAAGCCGAACACCGCCTCGCCGCCAGCGAAGCCGAACTACGCCGCGTCACCGACGCCGTGCCGATGCTCATCTCGTACGTCGACCGCGACCATGTCTACCGTCTCGCCAACGCGCAATATGATGAATGGCTCGGGATCGACCCCGAGGCGATGATCGGCAAACCGGTTCGCGAGGTCCTCGGCGAGGCAGCCTACGAGAATCGGCGCCCATCGTTCGATCGCGCGTTTGCCGGCGAAAGCTTCACCACTGAAGCGATCTTCCCCCATCTGGACGGCCGCCCGCGCCGGTCCGAATTCCGCTACGTGCCGCATGTCGCGGCGGATGGCTCGATCCCCGGCATCTACATTCTCGGCATCGATGTCGAGGAGCGTGCCGAACGCGAGGCCGCGGTCGGCATCAGCAACGGCCGTTTCCGCACCGCGATGGACGCGGTCCACGGCGTGCTCTGGACCAACAGCCCGGACGGCCGGATGATCGGCGAGCAGCCCGGCTGGGCCGCGCTCACCGGCCAGTCGATCGACGCCTACCAGAATTTCGGCTGGGCCGACGCGATCCACCCCGACGACGTCGCATCGACGATCAAGGCCTGGACCGCCGCTGTGCTCAGCAAGTCGATGTTCGTGTTCGAACACCGCGTCCGCCGCCACTGCGGCACATGGCGCACGTTTGCGGTCCGTGGTTTGCCGATCCTCGACGAGACCGGCGAGGTCCGCGAATGGGTCGGCGTCCATACCGACATCACGCATCAGCGCGCCGCCGAAGCCGCGTTACGCGAACAGGCCGAGGCGCTCGCGCGGCAAGTCCGTCACCGCGAACGTGCCGAGGACCAGCTCCGCCAGCTCAACGAGACGCTCGAAGCGCGCGTCATTCGCGAGATCGACGAACGCCGCCAAGCCGAAGCCAAGCTCGCGCAGTCGCAGAAGATGGAGACGGTCGGCAAACTCACCGGCGGCGTCGCGCATGATTTCAACAATCTGCTCCAGGTCGTTTCGGGCAACCTCCAGCTGCTCGGCAAGAACCTGGCCGGCAACGCGCGTGCCGAACGCTGGGTCGAGAATGCGATGGCCGGCGTGTCGCGCGGGTCGAAGCTCGCGGCCCAATTGCTCGCGTTCGGGCGTCGCCAAGCGCTCGAGCCCAAGGTCGTCAACGTCACGCGTTTCGTGCGCGGGATGGACGACATGCTGCGTCGCGCGATCGGCGAAGGCATCGAGATCGAGACAGTCGTCGGCGGTGGCCTGTGGAACACGTTCATCGACCCTGCGCAGATCGAGAATGCACTCCTGAACCTTGCGATCAACGCGCGCGATGCGATGGACGGCCAGGGCAAGCTGACGATCGAACTCGGCAACGCCCACCTCGACGACGCCTATGCACAGGGTCATGACGAGGTCGAGGCCGGGCAATATGTGATGCTCGCCGTGTCCGACACCGGGACCGGCATGACTCCCGAGATCATCGAAAAGGTGTTCGAGCCGTTCTTCTCGACCAAGAGCGAGGGCAAGGGCTCGGGCCTCGGCCTGTCGATGGTCTACGGCTTCGTGAAACAGTCCGGCGGCCATGTGAAGATCTATTCCGAGGTCGGCGAAGGCACCACGATCAAGCTCTACCTCCCGCGCGCGATGGAGAGCGAGGACGTCGAGGTCGTCGCGGATGCCAGCCCGATCTGCGGCGGCACCGAGACCGTGCTGGTGGTCGAGGACGACGATGAAGTCCGCGGCACCGTCGTCGAACTGCTGACCGATCTTGGCTACAGCGTATTGAAAGCGGTCGATGCGGCCAGCGCGCTGAACGTGGTCGAGAGCGGCGTACCGATCGATATCCTGTTCACCGACGTCGTGATGCCCGGCATGCTGAAAAGCCCCGAGCTGGCGCGGAAGGCGAAGGAACGCCTGCCCGATCTCGCGGTGCTGTTCACGTCCGGCTATACCGAAAACTCGATCGTCCATGGCGGCAAGCTCGATGCGGGTGTCGACCTGCTGTCGAAGCCGTACACGCGGGAGGCGCTCGCGCGGAAATTCCGTCAGGTGCTCGCCAACCGCCAGCGTTCGGGAAGCCCTGCCGCCAAGGCCGCGCGCGACTCCCGAATCGACGCGGACCGCCGCCTCGATACGCCCGCCCGCCGCACCGTCCTGCTGGTTGAAGACGATGCGCTGATCCGCGCCAACACCGCCGAGATGTTGCAGGGCAGCGGCTTCGTCGTCGTCGACGCGGCCAGCGCGGAGGACGCGATGACGGCGCTCCAGACCGTGCCGATCGATGCGCTGGTGACCGACGTGAACCTGCCGGGCGTATCCGGACCGGATTTTGCGCGGACGGCGCGGGCGCTACGACCCGGCGTCGGCATCGTCTTCGCGACCGGAGATACGGCTTCGGTTGCGGACGAGACCGATGCGATCATGCTGGAGAAGCCATACGGGCTCGACGCATTGGCCGCGGCTGTGTTGGCATCGCTCGGCGAGACGGCATTGGCCGATCCGCTCACGTCGCCAGCCAACTCCGACCGGGTTACCAAAGCCGACTGACGCATCCTTCGTCACCCCGGACCTGTTCCGGCATCCACCGTTCCGCGCGCTTATCATTGGCGAGCGTGGGGAACGGTGGATGCCGGAACGGGCCCGGCATGACGGACGGGCCTGTAACGTTCTTCACAACTCTACAGCCGGCGCACGGGCGCAACCGACACCAACACCTCGCCGCCCTGTGCATTTCCGACCGAAATCCTGTCAACAACCCTACACGACGATCAACGCAGCAGCGAAGGATCGCCCGTGACCTACCAGACTCACATCGCCCAGTTGACCAACCTGATCGCCGACCAGAACGGCACGTGGGACGCGATCTCGCCCGAGTCCGTCGCGCGGATGCGGCTCCAGAACCGGTTCACCACCGGCCTCGACATCGCGCGCTACACCGCCGCGATCATGCGCAAGGACATGGCGGCCTACGATGCGGACCCGGCGCACTATACGCAGTCGCTCGGCTGCTGGCACGGGTTCATCGCGCAGCAGAAGATGATCAGCATCAAGAAGCATTTCGGCACCACCGACCGCCGGTACCTGTACCTCTCCGGCTGGATGGTCGCGGCGATGCGCAGCGAGTTCGGCCCGCTGCCCGACCAGTCGATGCACGAGAAGACCAGCGTCCCCGCGCTGATCGAGGAGCTTTACACCTTCCTCCGCCAGGCCGACGCGCGCGAGCTCGGGATGATGTTCCGCGAGGTCGACGCAGCGCGCGCCGCGGGGAATGCAATCGAGGAACAGCGCCTGCTCAACGCGATCGAAAACCACCAGACGCACGTCGTCCCGATCATCGCCGACATCGACGCAGGCTTCGGCAATGCGGAGGCGACGTATCTGCTCGCGCGCAAAATGATCGAAGCAGGCGCCTGCGCGCTCCAGATCGAGAACCAGGTCAGCGACGAGAAGCAGTGCGGTCACCAGGACGGCAAGGTCACCGTGCCGCACGAGGACTTCCTCGCGAAGGTCCGCGCGTGCCGCTACGCGTTCCTCGAACTCGGCGTCGAGGACGGCATCATCGTCACGCGCACCGACTCGCTCGGCGCCGGCCTCACCAAGCAGATCGCGGTCAGCAAGGCAGCGGGCGACCTCGGCGACCAGTATAACTCGTACCTTGACTGCGAGGAGATCGACCCGGCGACCGCGCAGAACGGCGACGTCATCCTCAACCGCGACGGCAAGATGCTCCGCCCCAAGCGCCTCCCCTCGAACCTGTTCCAGTTCCGCGCCGGCTCGGGCGAAGATCGCTGCGTGATGGACTGCATCGCCAGCTTGCAGAACGGCGCCGACCTGCTCTGGATCGAGACCGAGAAGCCGCATATCGAACAGATCGCCGGCATGGTCGACCGCATCCGCGCAGTCGTGCCCAACGCCAAGCTCGTCTACAACAACTCGCCGAGCTTCAACTGGACGCTGAACTTCCGCCAGCAGGTGTTCGATGCCTGGTCCGCCGAGGGCCAGGACGTCTCGGCCTACGATCGCGCCCGCCTGATGAGCGTCGATTACGACGGTACGGCGCTTGCCGACGAAGCCGACGAGCGGATCCGCACCTTCCAGGCGGATTCGGCCAAGCGCGCTGGCATCTTCCACCACCTGATCACGCTGCCGACCTACCACACGGCGGCGCTCTCGACCGACAATCTCGCCAAGGAGTATTTCGGCGATGCGGGGATGCTCGGCTATGTGAAGGGCGTCCAGCGCAAGGAAATTCGCGAGGGCATCGCCTGCGTGAAGCACCAGAACATGTCCGGCTCGGATCTGGGCGACGACCACAAGGAGTATTTCGCGGGCGAGGCGGCGCTGAAGGCTGGGGGAGCGCATAATACGATGAATCAATTTGCGGCGTGATGCAGCAGGCGGAGCGCAAGCTCCGCCGCGCCGGCATCACGCCCGGCCGGCGGGGCGGGTAGCCCCGTCGGACTTAGCCTATCCTGCGCGCCTGCCTTCGCAGGCAGTCGAAGGGCGGCTTTGCCGCGGCGCGCGCAAGATTTGGTTCAATGAACACCATCAGCACCTCCCCGGCGAAGGCCGGGGCCCAATTGGGAAGTTCAGAGTAACGAGGTGCGGCGCTTTGCCCCATCAGCCTTGCCAATTGGACTCCGGCCTTCGCCGGGGAGGTGCAGGTGTTTCACGACGTGCTCTACACCCAAGTCTGGCAACCCACCCGATCCCCCGCTACGCAAGCCCCCATGGACACCGATATCGCCATCGCCCGCAGCGTCGCGCTGCGCCCCATCGCCACCATCGCGGACGGCCTCGGCATCCCCGACGCGGCGATCGAGCCCTATGGTCGCTACAAGGCGAAGATCGCACTCGACTGGCTCGATACGCGTAAAGGCGGCGCGAAAGGCCGGCTGATCCTCGTCACCGCGATCAACCCGACCCCCGCGGGCGAAGGCAAGACCACCACCTCGATCGGCCTCGCCGACGCACTCCGCCATACCGGCCGCAAAGCCGTGCTCGCGTTGCGCGAACCCTCGCTTGGCCCGTGCTTCGGGACCAAGGGCGGCGCGACCGGGGGTGGCCGCGCGCAGGTCGCGCCGATGGAGGACATCAACCTCCATTTCACCGGCGATTTCCACGCGATCACCGCCGCGCACAATCTCCTCGCGGCGATGATCGACAACCATATCCACTGGGGCAACGCGCTCCAGATCGACGTCCGTCGCGTCGTCTGGCGCCGCGTCCTCGACATGAACGACCGTGCGCTGCGCGACATCGTCCAGTCGATCGGCGGCGTCGCCAATGGCTACCCGCGCGAGTCCGGCTTCGACATCACCGTCGCCTCCGAAGTCATGGCAATCCTGTGCCTTGCGAACGACCTCGCCGACATGGAGCGCCGGCTCGGCGATATTGTCGTCGCCTACACCCGCGACCGCCAGCCGATCACCGCGCGCGACCTCAAGGCGGACGGCGCGATGGCGGTGCTGCTGGCGGAGGCAATCAAGCCCAACCTCGTCCAGTCGCTCGAAGGCACGCCCGCGTTCCTCCACGGCGGGCCGTTCGCCAACATCGCGCACGGCTGCAACTCGGTGATCGCGACGCGGGCGGCGCTGTCGCTCGGCGATTACGTGGTGACCGAGGCCGGCTTCGGCGCGGACCTGGGCGCAGAGAAGTTCTTCGACATCAAGTGCCGTCAGGCCGGCCTCGCCCCCGACGCGGTCGTGATCGTCGCCACCGCCCGCGCGCTGAAGATGAATGGCGGCGTCGCCAAGGCCGACCTCGCGCACGAGAATGTCGAGGCGGTCCGCAAGGGCGCGGTCAACCTCGTCCGGCACATCGAGAACATCCGCCAGTTCGGCGTCCCCGCGATCGTCGCAATCAACCATTTCTACACCGACAGCGATGCCGAGATCGCCGCGATCGTCGAGGCGGCCGCCCAGCACGGCTCGCGCGCGATCCTCTGTCGGCACTGGGCGGAGGGTGGCGCGGGTGCGGTCGAACTGGCCGACGCGGTCGCCGAGATCTGCGAGACGCATGGCGGCGGATTCGCACCGATCTACGGTGACGAACTCTCGCTGTTCGACAAGATCGATACGGTCGCACGACGGATCTATCGGGCAGAGCATGCGGTCGCCGAGCCGAGCGTTTTGGCGCAACTCAAGCGCTGGGAGGACGCTGGGTACGGCCATCTCCCCGTGTGCCTCGCCAAGACGCAGTACAGCTTCTCGACCGACCCCGCTCTGTTGGGCGCGCCGACCGGTCACATCGTGCCGGTTCGCGAAGTCCGCCTTGCGGCGGGTGCGGGGTTCGTCGTGGCGATCTGTGGCGAGATCATGACGATGCCGGGCTTGCCGCGGGTGCCGGCAGCGGAGGCGATCCACCTGAACGACGAAGGGCTGATCGAGGGGCTGTTCTGAGGCCCCAGATGCTACCCGCACCTCCGTCATCCTGACGAAAGTCAGGATCTAGGGCAACCGTCGGTGCCCTTCGTGGCTCTGGATCCCGACTTTCGTCAGGATGACGGCGAGCGGGGTGTCAGTCTCGCGTGACGACCAGACCGTCCGGCCCGACCGCAACCGACAACCCTACATAATTGACCACCGTCGGATGTGACGTCGCGACACCGTGCGAGTGCGTGGCCGTAATCACGAGAACATCCGCCCCCGCCGCTTCGCCCGCGGCAATCCCGGCGGCGGCATCCTCGAACACCAGACAATCGCCCGCCGCGACGCCGAGCCGCTCGGCCGCGACTAGAAAGCAGTCCGGTGCGGGTTTGCCGTTCGGGATGTCGTCGGCCGCGATCATGGTGGCAGGCATCGGCAGGCCGGCAGCTTTCAACCGAACTTCGGCGAGCGCGCGCGGGGCGGACGTGACGATCGTCCAGCGTTCGGGGGGCAGGCTGGCCAGAAACGCCGCGGCGCCGGAGATCGGTTCGATGTCGCCGACATCTTCCATCTCCGCAGCGGTGATCGCTGCGGCTTCGGCGACCGGGTCGACGCCGGGGAGGTTCAGGCGTCGAACCGTTTCGACCGACTGGACGCCGTGGATCGTCGGCACGAACGTCGCGGCGTCGAGGCCGTGGGCGATCGCCCATTTGGTCCAGGTGCGCTCGGCCGACGCGATCGAGGTGAGGATCGTGCCGTCCATGTCGAACAGGAAGGCGGCGTAGTTGCGGGTCGGGAGAGTCATGCGGGTGCTCGTGAGGGGGTTTGTGTCGTGGAGCAAGCCCGTTTGGTTCGGCGCTCCGCACCATCCCGGCGAAGTCCGGGGCCCAATTGGCATGTTCGAGGTAACAGCGCGTTACCTGCAATCAGAATCGTCCCCCAATTGGGCCCCGGCCTCCGCCGGGGTGGTGGCAATTCTGATAGTGGCGGCAGCAATAACCTGCCACACAAAGAAAAGGCCGCTCCGGTTTCCCGGAGCGGCCTGTATTCCCGTACCAAGCCGAAGCTTAGATGTCGTCGCCGAGTGCGCCCTTGACGCTGCCCTTGACGTTCTGCGCAGTGCCCTTGGCCTGCTGCGCTTCGCCTTCGGCTACCAGCTTCTCGTTGTCGGTCGCTTTGCCGACGGCTTCCTTGACGTTGCCTGCAACCTTGTTGCCTGCTGCTGCGACCTTGTCGGTGAACTCGCCCATCAGAGCCTCCACTTGCTGTGCGGACCCGCCAACCGGGCCGCTTGAACTTGCAAAGGTATAACGGCCGTCTTTACTGTGGGTTCCGTGACGTTTGCGTCATGACCTATGTTTCAGATCAGTCCCGCCAGCGGGCTCGACGGATCGGCATAGCGGCGCTGGCCCATCCGTCCGGCGCGGTAGGCGAGCCGCCCCGATTCGACAGCGGCCTTCATCGCGGCGGCCATCATCAGCGGGTCCTTCGCTTCGGCGATGGCGGTGTTCATCAGCACGCCGTCGCAGCCGAGTTCCATCGCCACCGCCGCATCCGACGCGGTGCCGACGCCGGCGTCGACCAACACGGGCACCCCTGCCCCCTCGACGATCAGCCGGATCGTCACGCGGTTCTGGATGCCGAGCCCCGAGCCGATCGGCGCGCCCAGCGGCATGATCGCGACCGCGCCGGCGTTCTCGAGGCGCTTGGTGGCGATCGGATCGTCGACGCAATAGACCATCGGCTTGAAGCCTTCGTTCGCGAGGATCTCGGTCGCGCGCAGCGTCTCAACCATGTCGGGATAGAGCGTCTTCGCCTCGCCGAGCACTTCGAGCTTCACCAGCTCCCAGCCGCCAGCCTCGCGCGCCAGCCGCAGCGTGCGAATCGCCGACTCGGCATCGAAACAGCCCGCAGTGTTGGGGAGGTAGGTGATCTTCTTCGGGTCGATGAAGTCGGTCAGCATCGGTGCGTTGCGATCCGACACGTTGACGCGGCGGACCGCCACGGTGACGATCTCCGCGCCTGATGCCTCGACGGCGGCGGCGTTCTGCGCGAAATCCTTGTACTTGCCGGTGCCGACGATCAGCCGCGACCTGAAGGTCTGGCCGGCGACGGTCCAGCTGTCCTCATGCCCGCTATTCTCATGGTCGCCACCGCCAACGAAGTGCACGATCTCAAGGTCGTCGCCGTCCTCGACCATCACGTCCGCCAAGGTCGAGCGAGGCACAACCTCCATGTTCCGCTCGACCGCGATCTTCTCCGGTACGAGCCCCAGTTCGGTCGCGAGTCCCGCGAGGCTCAACCCGGCAGTCACGCGCTTGTGTTCGCCGTTGACGGTAATGGAGACGGTACCATCGGAGTGGGGCATGCAAAACTTTCCGTTCGTTTCGAGCCCCTCGACATGGCTCGGGACAGGCTGATCGAGAAACCCTCCGTCCGCTGCCGGTCTCATGTCTCGACTTCGCTCGACACGAACGGGTAAGGGTGGGACGACGCATATAGGGGGTCGTTCGCAGCCCCCGCAACCAGGAGCTGCCCTTGCCAGATACCGTCACTGCGCCAGATACCGTCACTGCGACAGTGTTCGTCCTGAACGGCCCCAACCTCAATCTGCTGGGAACGCGCGAGCCGGAAATCTATGGCGACGAGACGCTCGACGATATCGCCGGGATGCTGGAGGACCGCGCGCGCGAGCTCGACCTGGAGATCGACATGCGCCAGTCGAATCACGAGGGGCACCTGGTCGACTGGATCCAGGAAGCGCAGGCGCGCGGCGCGAAGGCCGTGATCCTGAACGCGGGTGCGTTCACGCATACCTCGGTCGCGGTGCACGACGCGATCAAGGGCGTGAAGACGCCGGTGATCGAAGTGCATCTTTCCAATCCACATACGCGTGAATCGTTCAGGCATGTGAGCCTGGTCGGTCAGGCGGCGAAGGGTACGATCGCGGGTTTCGGCGCGCTTTCGTATCTGCTCGCGCTTGAAGCCGTCGCACGGTTCTGACAGGAGGCCCCGCCATGAACGATACAACCGAAAACACCGGTGCGATGCAGGTCGACGTGACCCTGGTGCGCCAGCTCGCCGAACTGCTCGACACCACGCAGCTGACCGAGATCGAGGTCGAGGACGGCTCGCGCCGTATCCGCGTCGCGCGCAAGGCCGCGCAGGCAGCACCCGTCGCGCATTACGCGCAGGCGCCCGCTCCTGCCCCCGTCTCGGCACCGCTGTCGATCCCGCAGGCCGAGGTCGGCGCGTCCGCCCCGGCGATCAGCGCGAGTGCGGTCAAGTCGCCGATGGTCGGCACGGTCTATCTCGCCGCCAATCCCGAGGCGAAGCCGTTCTCGACCGTCGGCCAGAAGGTCAATGCGGGCGACACGCTGCTGATCATCGAGGCGATGAAGGTGATGAACACGATCGTCGCGCCTTCGGCGGGCACGGTGACCGCGATCCTGGTCGAGAACGGCCAGCCGGTCGAGTTCGACCAGCCGCTGGTCGTGGTCGAATAATGCCGCAAATCAAGAAGCTGCTCATTGCGAATCGCGGCGAGATCGCGCTGCGGATCCACCGTGCCTGCCACGAGATGGGCATCAAGACGGTCGCGGTGCACTCGACCGCAGACGCCGACGCGATGCACGTTCGGCTCGCCGACGAGGCGATCTGTATCGGACCGCCGTCCGCCGCGGACAGCTATCTGAACATCCCGAACATCATCTCGGCCGCCGAAATCTCGGGCGCGGACGCGATCCATCCGGGCTACGGCTTTCTCAGCGAGAACGCGCAGTTCGCCGAGATCGTTGAGCTGCACAACATCCTGTTCGTCGGGCCAAAGCCCGAGCACATCCGGACGATGGGCGACAAGGTCCAGGCGAAGCGCACCGCGGGCGCGCTCGGGCTGCCGCTCGTCCCCGGGTCTGACGGCGCGATCAGCGACATCGCCGAGGCGAAGCGCATCGCCGAGGACATCGGCTATCCGGTGATCATCAAGGCGGCTTCCGGCGGCGGTGGTCGCGGCATGAAGGTCGTCAACGACCCCGACGATCTCGAAACGCAGATGCAGCAGGCCGGCAGCGAGGCGAAGGCCGCGTTCGGCGACGCCACCGTCTACATGGAAAAATACCTCGGCAATCCGCGGCATATCGAATTCCAGATCTTTGGCGACGGCGAAGGCAACGCGATCCATCTCGGCGAGCGCGACTGCTCGCTGCAGCGCCGCCACCAGAAGGTGCTTGAGGAAGCGCCCTCGCCGATCATCACCGCCGAAGAGCGCGAGCGGATGGGCGGAATCGTCGCCAAGGCGATGGCCGACATGGGCTATCGCGGCGCGGGGACGATCGAGTTCCTGTGGGAAGCGGGCGAATTCTACTTCATCGAGATGAACACCCGGCTTCAGGTCGAGCATCCGGTGACCGAGATGATCACCGGGCTGGACCTGGTGCGCGAGCAGATCCGTGTCGCCGAGGGTCATCCGCTGACGCTCCGCCAGGAAGACGTCCAGTTCCGCGGTCATGCGATCGAATGCCGCATCAACGCCGAGGACCCGCGCACGTTCGCGCCGTCGCCGGGGCTGGTGAAGGTGTATCATGCGCCGGGCGGGATGCATGTCCGCGTCGATAGCGGGCTGTATGCGGGGTATCGCGTGCCGCCTTACTACGACTCGATGATCGCCAAGTTGATCGTCTACGGGACAACTCGGCAGGGTGCGCTGCGTCGGTTGCGGCGTGCGCTCGAGGAGATGGTGATCGAGGGTGTCACGACGACGATCCCACTGCACCGTGCACTGCTCGACGATCCCGAGTTCCAGGAAGGCGCGTACACGATCAAGTGGCTGGAAGAGTGGTTGGCCAAGCAGGGGGCGTAGGAACGATGTCGCGGTGGATGTTGCTTGCCGTTCCGGTCCTGCTGGCTGCGGGACCGGCATCCCCCGATCCGGTCGAGGGATTGGCCGGGCGCTATTACGCCCAGTTTTCCGACGGCACGGTGACCGGCGAAAAATACACCGGCGAGAATGTCGTCGAGATCGTGCCCGTAGCTGCGAACGCAGCCTATGTCCGCGCGCATCTCGATTTCTTTAACGGTCATCAGTGCGACATTGCTGGCATCGCGACGTCCCGCGGGGCGACACTCGTCTATCGCGACCTCGACACGCCGTTACCCGGAGAACCGGCGTGCGTGTTCACCGTCTCGCATGCCGGGTCTTCGCTCAAGCTCGATGACGGCAATCGGGGGTGCAGCACCTATTGCGGCGCACGGGGAAGCCTGACGAACATGAGCGTGCCGTTCGCAAGCCGCCGCCCGATCCGGTACATGCCGCGTCTCAAGGCATCCGAGCAATATCGGCGTGCGATGACGGAATGGCGGACGGGGAAGCCGACATCGTGAAGGCGACGATCTACCACAACCCGCGTTGCTCCAAGTCCCGTGAGGCGCTCGCGCTGCTGCAAGAGGCAGGAGCGGATGTCACGATCGTCGAATACCTCAAGACTCCGCCCTCCCGCGCGGAACTCGTCCGTCTCTACGACCGCGCGGGCATGACGCCGCGCCAGGGGCTCCGCATGGCCGAGGATGGCGCCAAGGCAGTCAAGCATGGCGACGCCGAGGCGATCCTCGATGCGATGATGATCGATCCGCTGCTGATCGAGCGCCCGCTGGTCGAGACCGACAAGGGCGTCCGGCTCGGCCGCCCGATCGCACGTCTGCACGAAATCCTGTGATCGGCTCCCCTGCCCTTGGATTGCGCACGCACCGGCCAGGTGCCGCAATTTCGGGCAGTGAAATCGACGATATTCCGCGGTTGCCCGAGGGCGCCGCGGCTGGCACGCTTGGTGCAAGGCGCCCTTCAGGGCGTACAGCTCGTCCGAAAGGGCGGGGGTTTCAACAATCGGGGGCGTACCTGTGAAAAAGATCGAAGCCATCATCAAGCCGTTCAAGCTGGATGAGGTGAAGGAAGCGCTGCACGAGATCGGCGTGAGCGGCATCACCGTGACCGAGGCCAAGGGCTTCGGCCGGCAGAAGGGTCACACCGAACTGTACCGAGGCGCGGAATATGTCGTCGACTTCCTGCCCAAGGTGAAGCTCGAGGTCGTCGTCGAGGACGGGCTCGCGCAACGCGTCGTCGAGGCGATCGCGGCAGCTGCGCAGACCGGCCGGATCGGCGACGGCAAGATCTTCGTTATTCCGGTCGAGAGCGCGCTTCGCATCCGCACCGGCGAGCGTGACGACGACGCAATCTAGGTCTTACCCACGCATAGGGCGTTGACGACGAGTGACGACATCGTCATTTGACGCAGCGCAACATTGTGTGGAAATCCCGTTCCATACCGCAATTAGATTCCCCGCATGATGCGGCGGAAGTCTCAAAAACGAAGGGCAAGCATCATGGCGAATTCGGCCTCCGACGTTCTACAGATGATCAAGGACCAGGAGATCGAGTGGGTCGATCTGCGGTTCACCGATCCCAAGGGCAAGTGGCAGCATCTGACGATGGTCGCGAGCCTGATCGGCGAAGACGAGCTGACCGACGGCCTGATGTTCGACGGCTCGTCGATCGAGGGCTGGAAGGCGATCAACGAGAGCGACATGACGCTCAAGCCCGATCTCGACGCGGTCTATGTCGATCCGTTCTCGGCGACGCCGATGATGATCCTGATCTGCGACATCGCCGATCCGTCGACCGGCGAGCTGTACGCGCGCGATCCGCGCTCGACCGCCAAGCGCGCCGAAGCCTATCTGCTGACCACCGGCGTCGGCGACACCGTCTATGTCGGCCCCGAAGCCGAATTCTTCATGTTCGACGACGTCCGCTTCGAGAACAGCTATTCGACCAGCTACTACAAGATCGACGACATCGAGCTGCCGGGCAATTCGGGTCGCGAATATGAGGGCGGCAACCTCGGTCACCGGCCGCGCGCCAAGGGCGGTTACTTCCCGGTCGCACCGGTCGACAGCGCCGTCGACATCCGCGGCGAGATGGTCTCGACGATGATCGAGATGGGCCTGCCCTGCGACAAGCATCACCACGAGGTCGCGGCCGCGCAGCATGAGCTGGGCCTGACCTTCGGCACGCTGACGCAGACCGCGGATCGCATGCAGATCTACAAGTACGTCGTCCACCAGGTCGCGCATGCGTACGGCAAGACGGCGACGTTCATGCCGAAGCCGATCAAGGAGGACAACGGTTCGGGGATGCACACGCATTTCTCGATCTGGGAAGGCAAGACCCCGCTGTTCGCCGGCAACGGCTATGCGGGCCTCAGCGACATGTGCCTGTATTTCATCGGTGGCATCATCAAGCACGCCAAGGCGGTCAACGCGTTCACCAACCCGTCGACCAACAGCTACAAGCGCCTCGTACCCGGCTACGAAGCGCCGGTGCTGCTCGCATACTCGGCACGCAACCGCTCGGCATCGTGCCGTATTCCGTACGGCACCGGCCCCAAGGCGAAGCGCGTCGAAGTGCGCTTCCCGGATGCGCTGGCCAATCCGTATCTCGCTTACGCGGCGCTGATGATGGCCGGCATGGACGGCATCCTCAACAAGATCCATCCGGGCGAAGCGATGGACAAGAACCTGTACGACCTGCCGCCGGCAGAGCTCGCGCAGGTCCCGACCGTCGCAGGGTCGCTCCGCGAGGCGCTCGAATGCCTGCTCGCGGATCACGACTTCCTGCTGAAGGGCGACGTGTTCTCGAAGGATCAGATCGAGAGCTATGTCGAGATCAAGTACGCTGAGGTTGCGCGTTGGGAGATGACGCCTAGCCCGGTCGAGTATGACATGTACTACAGCGGATAAGGCGCACGGCGCACGCGGCCAGCGCAAGCTGACCGCGAGACGCCGAAGCCCGGCCGGCGTCGCGAACCGCGACGACCGACGGCGTGGCTTTGCCACGTCGCTGAATTGGAAGAGGGCGCGCGGAGCAATCCGGGCGCCCTTTTTCTGTCAGGTCAAACGAGCTCTCCTGTTCGTCCCGGCCAGTTCAGATGGGCGGGGAGATCAGAACAGTGCCCCCCTCCCGTCATTCCCGCGTAGGCGGGAACCCATACAGGCTGGCCGTGCGATCGACTCGCGAGCGGTCGAGTTTATGGATCCCCGCCTGCGCGGGGATGACGATGGAGGATGGGGTCGAATGCGTCCGCGCCAAGGTTGTCTCCCCGCGAAGGCGGGGACCCAGTCTGGGCTCCCGCCTTCGCGGGAGAACAAGAAGGGGTAGCCTCGGTTAACTTCGCGCGTTGGGTCCGATTGATCGACCGATAGAGCCACCCATATCCCGTCCGAGACGCACCGCCCCCAAAACCCAAGGAACACCCGTGACCGAAGACAGCGGCAACAGCGCCGGACGCGCGATCCCCAGCGGCCGCCTCGCCCGTCTCGGCGTCTTCGGCAAACTCGCGGGCGGCGTCGCCGGCGGAGTCGTCGCAGAAGGCGCCCGCCGCCTCGCAAACGGCGAACGCCCCAAGATCGGCGACCTACTCCTGACCCCCGCTAACGCCACCCGCGTCGCAGACCAACTCTCTCACCTCCGCGGCGCAGCTATGAAGCTGGGGCAAATGATCTCGATGGACGCGGGCGACATGCTCCCGCCCGAACTCGCGACCATCCTCGCGCGCCTGCGCAACAACGCGAACCACATGCCGCCGCAGCAACTTGATCGCGTGCTCGCCGCCGAATGGGGCAAGGACTGGCGCCGTCGTTTCGCGCATTTCCAGGCGCACCCCGTCGCCGCCGCCTCGATCGGCCAGGTCCACCGCGCGCGCCTGCCCGACGGCACGGAACTGGCGATCAAGGTCCAGTATCCCGGCGTGAAGGAGAGCATCGACGCCGACGTGGACAACGTCGCGACGCTGCTGCGCGTGTCGGGCATGCTCCCCAAGTCGCTCGACATCGCGCCGCTGCTCGACGAGGCGAAGAAGCAGCTTCACGAGGAAGCCGATTACCTCCGCGAGGCGCAGATGCTCGCACGCTACGGCGAATTGCTTGCCGACCAGTCGCAGTTCGTCGTGCCCGCGCTCTATTCCGAGCTGACCACGCCACGCGTTCTCGCGATGAGCTTCGTCACCGGCGTCCCCGTCGAGACGCTGGAAACCGCGCCGCAGGACGTTCGCGACCGCGTGATGCACGACCTGATCTCGCTCGTGCTGCGCGAACTGTTCGACTGGCGGCTGATGCAGACGGACCCGAACTTCGCCAACTACCGCTGGCAGCCCGAGACGGAAAAGCTGGTCCTGCTCGATTTCGGCGCCGCCCGTCCCCTCCCTGCCGAAACCGGCGAAGGCTATCGTCGCCTGCTCACCGCGGCCCTCGCCGGCGATCGCGACGCGGTACGCGAAGCCGCGATCGCTGCCGGCTTCCTGGGCGAAGCCGCCGTTATCCAGCACCGCGCACTGGTCGACCGGATGATCGACGTCATCCTCGTCGAACTCGCCAAGCCCGGCCCGTTCGACTTCGGCGACCGCGCGTTCGTCGGCGTGCTCCGCGAACAGGGCACCGAGATCGCGCGCGACCGCGATACCTGGCACCTGCCCCCTATCGACACGCTGTTCGTGCAGCGCAAGATCAGCGGCACCGCCCTGCTCGCCGCCCGCCTCAAGGCCCGAGTCGACGTCCGCGCGTTGATCCAGCATTCCTTCGGCGAAGCAACGCTCTAGGCCGCCACCGATCCTCCCGTATAAGGTCGGGATGACCATTCCGACCCCGCCCGTGCCACTCAAGACCATCGTCATCGTCGGCGGCGGCACCGCGGGGTGGATCGCCGCCGCGATGCTCGCGCGGTTCGTGCCGCGCACGACGAAGATCCGGCTGGTCGAATCCGACGCGATCGGCACGGTCGGCGTCGGCGAGGCGACGATCCCGCAGATCCGCCTGCTCACCGCGGCGCTCGGGATCGACGAGAACGCGATGCTCGCCGCCACGCAAGGCACATTCAAGCTCGGCATCGAGTTCGTCGACTGGACCGGCCCCGACAGCCGCTACATGCACGCGTTCGGCGCGGTCGGGCGCGGCCTGGGCGTCGTCCCGTTCCATCATCACTGGCTCCGCGCGCAAGCGTCCGGGACCGCAGCACCGCTCGGCGATTATATCGCCAGCGCGCGCGCGGCGGCGGACGCGCGGTTCGATCGCCATCCCGACCTCGCCTACGCCTATCACTTCGACGCCACCTTGCTGGCGCGCTGGCTGCGCGGCCTTGCAGAAGCCAGCGGCGTCGACCGGATCGAAGGACGGATCGTCACTGCGCAGCGCGATGGCGAGACCGGAGACCTGACCGGCGTCGCGCTGGACGACGGCCGCGCAGTCGAGGGCGACTTCTTCCTCGATTGCTCGGGCTTTCGCTCGCTCCTCCTCGGCGAAACGCTTGGCGTCGCGTTCGAGGACTGGTCGCACTGGCTGCCCTGCGACCGTGCGATGGCGGTGGCCTGCGAGACGACCGCGCCGCTGCTCCCCTATACGCGCGCGACCGCGCGGCCGGTCGGCTGGCAATGGCGGATCCCGCTCCAGCACCGCACCGGCAACGGCCTGGTTTACGCCGCCGCGCACCTGTCCGACGACGAGGCGGTGTCGCGGCTGCTGGCCAACCTCGACGGCGTAGTGATCGGCGATCCCCGCCCGCTGCGTTTCGCCACCGGCAAGCGCGCGACGTTCTGGGAGCGCAACGTCGTCGCGCTGGGCCTTGCCTCAGGGTTCATGGAGCCGCTCGAATCGACCAGCATCCACATGGTGCAGTCAGCGGTGGCGCGGCTGTTGTCGCTGTTCCCGTCGGCCGGCGACAATGCCGCCGCGCGCACCGCGTACAACCGCCAGACGCATGTCGAATATGACACCGTCCGCGACTTCCTGATTCTTCACTACCACGCCAATCGCCGCCCGGAACCGTTCTGGCAGCGGTGCCGCGACATGCCGCTGCCCGAGCGGCTGGCCGAGAAGATCGCGCAGTTCCGCGCCGCCGCGATCCTTACGCAGGATGTCGCGGATTTGTTCACCGAACCGGCGTGGCTCCAGGTCATGATCGGTCAGGGTATACATCCCGTCACGTGGTCGCCACTCGCCGAGGCGCTGTCCCCGGACCACCTCGCCGGGTTCCTCGCCGACATCCGGGAGCGGCATGCCGCTACGGCCCGCGAGCTTCCGGCGCATGCCGACACCGTCGCGCGTCACTGCATGGCGAAACGCTAGGACGCGACTTCCAGCTCGCTGCATCGCAACATTAAACGAGGATTAAAGGCGCCCTACACGCGATTCTTAAATCCGTAACCGGCGCGCCACGACTGCCCCTTATCGCGCCCATCAAGGCAAAGGTGTCTGAAAAGGGAAATCTCGATGTTGAATGCAGCAAGCCTGCGCGTGCGGTTGCTGGCCGGCGCCGCGCTGACCGCCGCGCTGACGATGGCGATCGCCTCGCCAGCTCTCGCGCATGCCGACCCGGCAATCGCCAAGGACGCCGCCGCGACCGCGCCTGCCGCAACGCCGACCGATCCGGCAGCTGCGCCCGCCGCCGATCCCGCCGACCAGACCGGTCTGGGCGAGATCGTCGTCACCGCGACCAAGCGCGAGACCAACCTGCAGAAGACGCCGATCGCGATCAACGTGCTCAACAGCCAGGCGCTGACCGACCGTCACGTCCAGAGCCTGTACGACCTCGCCGACGGCGCGGTGCCGTCGTTGCGCGTCGCGACGTTCGAGGCGCGCCAGTCCGCGCTGACGATCGGCATCCGCGGCATCGTGCCGCTCGACGCCAACCAGCCCGCGCGCGAGCAGGGCGTCGGCATCTATATCGACGGCGTGTATCTCGGTCGCCAGCACGGCCTGAACGCCGCGCTGTTCGACGTCGACCGGATCGAGGTCCTGAAGGGCCCGCAGGGCACGCTGTTCGGTCGCAACACCGAAGGCGGCGCGCTGAGCATCGTCACCAAGGGCCCGAGCGGCAAATGGGGCGGCAGCGCAACCGCAGGCATCGCCAATTACGGCGGCTATAACGGCGCATTGCGGCTCGATCTTCCCGAAGTCTACGGCGTGTCGCTGAAGCTCGACGGCGTCGTCCAATATCAGGGTGCGACCACCAAGAACCCGCTCGTCGGCCAGACCGGCTTCAATTATTACGATCGCCGCGGCTTCAAGGCGACCGCGCGGATCCACCCGGTCTCGGGCATGACCGCCGATTTCAGCTACGACAACGGCTATGACTCGAACAGCCCGTTCTACAGCCAGCTGCTGAACTTCAACCCGAACGCGTGCAAAGCCGGCGCGCAGGCGGCGTCTTCCGCCTGTGCCCTGCCCGGCACCAACTACGCGACGCTCACCGGCAGCGTGAAGCCGTTGCCGAGCCAGGTCGTCATCAACGGCAACAGCCGCGCGAAGGTCGCCGACATCGGCGTCCCGCAGCAGCCCAGCATCGACAAGACGCACGGCTTCACGTCGAACATCCGCTGGGACGTCGCGCCCGAGATCGAACTCCGCTCGATCACCGCGTGGCGCGGCGTGAACGCAACGCAGTACGATAACAGCGGCGGCTATCACCGCGTCCCCGTCGTCGCCGCGGGCTGCACCGGCACCGCGTGCAACTTCAGCCGCTACAGCCTCGCCGATCTCCACCAGAACCAGTTCAGCCAGGAATTCCAGGCTGTCGGCACGGTCGGCCAGTTCGACTATGTCGCCGGGCTGTACTATTTCAACGAACACATCAGCGACGACGCCGCCACGCCGAACTCGCTGGCGTTCAATTCGACGCTGTCGACGATTTCGGTTCTTGATCCGTGCACCGGCTCGGGCGGTTTCGGATCGCAGCCGGGTTGCCGCTCGATCGATCGTGCGTCGGAAGTCTTCTCCAAGAGCTATGCAGGCTATGGCCAGGTAACGTGGAACGCGACCGACGCGATCCACCTGACCGCCGGCGGCCGCTACACACGCGACGAAAAGCAGGGCGTGCTGCATTATTCGCGCAACCTGAACTATGACACGGCGTCCGCAGCCCAGTTGACCGCGGCGGGTTACAAGCCGCTCGACGCAAGCTGGAACCGCTTCAATCCGATGGCGACGCTCGCCTATGACGCCAGCGACTCGGTACACCTCTACGCCAAATACGCGACCGGCTACCGCGCCGGCGGTGCCAGCTCGCGCACGTCGAACTATCAGACGTTCAACCCCGAGGACGTGAAGTCGTACGAGATCGGCGCGAAGACCGATTTCTGGAACCATCGCGCGCGCCTGAACCTTGCCGGCTACATCATGGACCGCAAGAACAGCCAGGTCGACATCAGCTCGATCCAGACGACCGCGTCGGGCAGCTTCAACAACCTGGTGACGATCAATGCGCCCGGCATCACCAAGATCCGCGGGATCGAGGCGGATCTGACCGTGCAGCCGGTCACCGGCCTGACGCTGACCGCGGGCTATGCGTACACCTACACCAAGATCCCGCCTGTGCTGATCGCGTCGACCGGCGTGTACCAGAACTTCTACATCGTGTTCACGCCGCGCAACGCCGCCAACGGCTCGATCGACTACACGATGCCGGTCGGCGACATGGACCTGAAGTTCCACCTCGACGGGAACTACTCGCAGGCGACGCAAACCTTCGATCAGTTCGCCACCAAGAACGATCCGGCGTTCATCGCCAACGCCCGCCTTGCCCTGGCGAACATCCAGGTCGGCGGCAGCAACGCGGTGACGATCTCGGCGTGGGTCCGCAACCTGTTCGACAAGCAGTATGTGTTCCGCCGCGATCCCTCGAACAGCCTGCCGGGTGCCCCGACGACCAGCACCGCCTCGGGCAGCATCAGCAACGTCCTTGGCGACTACGGCAACTTCAACGCGCCGCGTACCTACGGCATGGAGGCTTCGGTCAAGTTCTGATCGGGCTTACCGCGTAGAAATGGAAACCCGGGCAGGCGCTCAGCCTGTCCGGGTTTCGTCGTTTCAGCCCTTGGGCAGCGCAATGACGACGCGCAGTCCGGGGGCCGCGTCTTCGAGTGCGATCGTGCCGCGATGAAGCCGGACGATCGCCTGGATCAGCGGCAGGCCGAGGCCATGACCTTCGTCGTGGCGGCTGGCGTCGAGCCGTCCGAACCGCCGCAACGCCAGCTTGCGCTGATCCACCGGGATACCGGGGCCGGTATCGGTCACCGTGAGCATGGCGGTCCCGCCGGTGGTCGTGATGCCGATCTCGATGCGTGTGCCGGAAGGCGTATGGCGAAGCGCATTCTCGATGAGGTTCACAAGCATCTGGCCGAGCAGGTGCCGATCACCGAGGATTTCGGCCGGCGCCGCGGCATCGAGAACCAGCGTCCGATCGCCATCGGCGACCACCGGCTGCATCATCGTCGCGACCTCGTCGGCCAGCGCCGCCAGATCGAGCGCCGCGAACGCCGCACGACGATCGCCACCCTCGACCTCCGCGATCCGCAGCATCGCCGCGAACATCTCGAGCAGCTCGTCGCTCATCGCGACCACCGCTTCGAGATCGTCGCGCTGCGCGTCGGTCTCGGCGCGACGCAATGACAGCGCCAACTGGCTCTTCAAACGCGCGAGCGGCGTGCGCAGGTCGTGCGCGATGTCGTTGGAGACGTTGCTGATGCTCGCCATCAGCTCCGATATCCGGTCGAGCATCCGGTTGAACGCCATCGCCTGCTGCGCGAACTCGCCGCCCGACGGGTGGATCGGCACGCGGCGTGCCATGTCGCCGTCGATGATCGCCTCGACCGTCCGCCGCATCTCGCCGATGCGTCGCCGGATCGTGACGACGAAGACCAGCATGCCGGCGATCACGATCAGCACGATCGAGCCGAACCCGAGGAGATAGATCCGCACGCGCGCCGCGTTATAGTCGTCGAACGGCTCCGTTTCGGCGATCGTCGTGAGCGTCATGCCGCGGCCGACATCACGGACCAAGGCGCGCCCCGCCGAGAGACCGGCGATCCGATCCTTCACCGCGACCGTCGAGAAACCGAGCGGCAGGCGGCGCAGCTTGGCGATGTTGCCACCCAGCCGACGGCCGTCCGTGTCGAGCAGCAGGAAGCCGATATCGCCGGTATCGCGCTCGTGCGTGGCCGCGTTGATCCGGCGGACGAGTTCCTCGGGGCTGCGATCACCGAACGTGCCGGCGACCTCGTCACTCACGGCTTCGATGCGACGATCGACCAGCCGTTCGATCGTCTGCTGCGTTACCGTATGGATCGCGAACCCGGTACCGATCGTCGCGACGAGGAACGCCAGCACGAACGCCAGAGTCAGCGCGCGCAGCGACCGGAACCGCATCATCCGCGCAGCATATACCCGACGCCGCGTACCGTGAGGATCGGGTCGCTGCCCCCCGCCGCGGTCAGCTTGACGCGCAGGTGACGGACATAGACGTCGACGATGTTGGTCGTCGGCGCGAAGTCGTATCCCCAGACCCGCTCGACCAGCATCGCCCGGGTCAGCACCGCATCGGCGTTGGCGACGAACTCGCTGAGCAGCTTGAACTCGAGCTTGCCGAGATCGAGCGCGATCCCGTCGCGCCATGCGCGGAACTTGGTCGGGCTGACGACGATATCGCCCGCTCGGATCGTGTCGGCACTGCCCCCGGTCCAGCCGCGCCCGCGGACGACTGCGGCAAGACGTGCGCTGAGTTCGGCGGCGGCGACCGGCTTCACCACGTAATCGTCGGCGCCCGCCTCGAGACCCTCGACCTTCTCGACCGAGCGGCCGAGTGCGGTGAGCATGATCACCGGCAGCGTCATGTTGCCGCCGCGCAACCGCTCGAGCACCGCCATACCGTCGACCTTGGGCAGCATCCGATCGAGCACCACCGCGTCGAACGGGGCGCTGTCGACCGCCGCCAGCGCCTCGCGACCGTCGACCGCGACCGTCACGCAGTGATCGAGCCCGCGCAATTCCTCTGCCAAGGTCTGCGCGAACACCGCATCGTCCTCGACCAGCAACAGATTCAAGCTCATCGTCATCTCGCCGAAAGGGGGCTTTCGCCGTACCGCGATTCGCCCCCGAGGCAAACCACCGGCTTATTCGGGGAGCAAGAGCGTGCTGCCCCAGGTCCCGCCGCTTTCGACCGCGCGGTGCGCGTCGGCGGCGTCTTCGAGCGCGAAGGTCTGGCCGATCTCGGGAGTGATCGCACCGCTGTCGAGCATCGCGAACAGGCGCGCGATGCCGGCCTGCTTCTCCTCCGGCGTGACGTAGTAATCGAACAGCGTCGGGCGGGTGACGAACAGCGATCCCTTCCGCGCAAGGACGCCGATGTTGACGCCGTCGACAACCCCGCCGGCATTGCCGTAGCTGACGATCAGGCCACGCTTGGCCGCGCTGTCGAGCGACGCGTTCCACGTTGCGCCGCCGACACCGTCGAGCACGATCGGGACGCCCTCGCCGTCGGTGATCTCGCGAACCCGCGCGGCGATGTCCTCGGACTTGTGGAGGATGACGTGATCGGCGCCGGCTTTCCGCGTCCGCGCCGCCTTGTCCTCGCTGCCGACGCTGGCGATGACGGTCGCGCCGATCGCCTTCAGCCAGCCGACCAGGATATGGCCGACTCCGCCCGCCGCCGCGTGGACGAGGACAGTCTGGCCCGCCTGTACCTTTGCGCAACGCTCGACCAGGAACTCGGCGGTGGTGCCCTTGAGCAGGATCGCCGCGGCGGTCTGGTCGTCGAGCGTATCGAGGAGCTTGAACAGCTGGCTCGCGGGTACGTTGCGCTCCGTCGCGTAGGCGCCGCGGGACGGGCCGAACGTCCCGACGCGGTCGCCGGGCTCGAACTCGGTCACGCCCTCGCCGACCGCCATCACTACGCCCGCCGCCTCGCTGCCGAGCCCCGAGGGCAGATCGACCGGATACACGCCGCTGCGGTGGTACGTGTCGATATAGTTCAGACCGACCGCGGTGTTGCGCATCCAGACCTCGCCCTTGCCCGGCGGTGGCAGTTGGACGTCGTGCCACTGGATGACCTCGGGGCCGCCGGTCTTCTCGATGAATGCCACTCTTGCCATGCCGGCCTCCTGATGCGTCTGGCGGTCATCCTAGCCGACGCGTTTCGGGTTGCAACCGATCTCCGGCGAGCCCATTCCTGCGCGAGACAAGATGCGGAGAGGCACGATGAAGAGCTATTTGCAGCAGTATATTGACGGCGCGTGGGTCGAGAGCGAGGGCGGCACCGTCTATCAGGTGATCGACCCGTCGACCGAGCAACCCTGCACCGAGATCACGCTCGGCACTGCCGCCGATGTCGACAAGGCCGTGGCCGCAGCGCGCGCCGCGTTCGAGAGCTGGAGCCAGACCAGCGTGCAGGAGCGACTGGAAGTGCTCGGCCGGATCATGACCGAATACAAAGCGCGGATGCCCGATCTCGCCAAGGCGATGTCACAGGAAATGGGCGCGCCGATGGCGCTCGCCTCAATGGCACAGGCACCGACTGGCCTCGCGCATTTCTCAGCGACCGCGAAAGCGCTGGCAGCGTTCGAATTTTCCGAGACGATCGGCAAGGCGACCGTCGTGCACGAGCCGCTCGGCGTCGTTGCGATGATCACGCCGTGGAACTGGCCGCTGAACCAGATCTGCGCGAAGGTCGCACCTGCGCTGGCGGCGGGTGACACGATGATCCTGAAGCCGTCCGAGGAAGCGCCGTCGTGCGCGGTAATTCTGGCCGAAATCATGGATGCGGCGGGCGTGCCGGCGGGCGTGTTCAATCTCGTTAACGGTGACGGTCCAGGCGTTGGCGCGGCGCTGTGCGCGCACCGCGACGTCGACATGGTCAGCTTCACCGGCTCCACGCGGGCGGGCATCGCGGTCGCCTTGGCCGCCGCACCGACCGTCAAGCGAGTCCATCAGGAGCTTGGCGGCAAGGCGGCGAACCTCGTGCTCGAAGGCTCCGATCTAGCCGCGGTGCTGCCGCCGACGGTGGCTGGCGTGCTCGCCAATTCGGGCCAGAGCTGCATCGCGCCGACCCGTTTGCTGGTGCATGCGAGCCAGGTCGCGGAGGCGACTGCGATCGTGAAGTCGATGATGGAGCAGACCAAGGTCGGCGATCCTGCCGAGATGGGCCAGCACATCGGCCCGGTCGTCAACAAGGCGCAGTTCGACAAGATCCAGGGGCTGATCCAGTCGGCGATCGACGAAGGCGCGACCTTGGTGACGGGCGGCGTCGGGCGGCCGGACGGGCGCAACGCGGGATATTACATCCAGCCGACGCTATTCACCGACGTGCGGCCGGACATGCGGATCGCGCAGGAAGAAACGTTCGGGCCGGTCGCGACGATCACGTCGTATGCCGACCAGGACGAGGGGATCCGCATCGCCAACGCCACCGAATACGGCCTGTCAGCGACGATCTCGGGCGATCCGGCGGCGGCGGAGAAGGTCGCACCGAAGTTACGCGCGGGGCTGGTGACGATCAACTCGTGGAGCCCGGACATCGGCGCACCGTTCGGCGGATACAAGCAGTCGGGCAATGGTCGTGAGAACGGGCGCTATGGGCTGACCGACTTCATGGAGGTGAAGACGATCACCGGCCTTCCGGGCGAGGTGCGCGAGGGAAAACCGGCCGAAGCCGGCGCTTAACGTCAGCTTATGGGGGGGCTCGCCAAGGACAAGCCCCCCGTCATCCTGACGAAAGTCAGGACCCAGAGCCATGAAAGCCGCCCGCCGTAATCCTGGATCCTGACTTTCGTCAGGATGACGGACGGGCTGACAGGCAAGCCTGCCTAGTCGAGATTTGGACGAAGCCAGCGTTCGGCGGTCTTCAGGTCCGCACCACGGCGTACGGCATAGTCTTCGAGCTGGTCGCGACCGACGCGAGCGACGCCGAAATACTCCGCCTGCGGGTGGCCGAAATAGAAGCCTGACACCGCCGCGGTCGGGAACATCGCGAAGCTCTCGGTCAGTTCCAGCCCGGTCGCGGTCTCGGCGTCGAGCAGGTCGAACAGGATCGGCTTGAGGCTGTGGTCCGGGCACGCAGGGTAGCCCGGCGCGGGGCGGATGCCACGATATTGCTCCTTGATCATCGCTTCGTTGGTGAGTTGTTCGTCGGGTGCATAGCCCCACAGATCGGTGCGGACGTGCTTGTGGAGGCGTTCGGCGAAGGCTTCGGCGAAGCGGTCGGCGAGTGCCTTCAGCAAGATGTCATTGTAGTCGTCGTTGTCGGCCTTGAAGCGGGCGATGTGGTCGTCGATACCGTGGATGCCCACTGCGAAGCCGCCGAACCAGTCGTCCTGCGTGTCGACGAAATCGGCGAGACACATGTTCGCGCGGCCCTCGCGCTTGGCGATCTGCTGGCGGAGCATGGGCAGGCGGACCTCTTCCTGCTCCCTCTCCCCTCCGGGGAGAGGGGCTGTTCCGGGCGCAGCACTGCTTGGCTGCCCCTCACCCCAGCCCTCTCCCCGAAGGGGAGAGGGGGCAGTGACCACCACGTCATCCCCCTCGCGGCGCGCGGGCCACAACCCTGCTACCCCGCGCGGCGTCAGCCACTTCTCCGCGACGATCGTGTCGAGCATCGCCTGCGCATCCGCATACAGCGAGCTCGCGCTCTCCCCGACGACCTCGTCGGTCAGGATCGCCGGAAAATTCCCCGCTAGCTCCCACGCGCGGAAGAACGGCGTCCAGTCGATATAGTCGCGCAGGTCCGACAGGTCCCAGTCCGCGAACACATGCACGCCAGGCTTCACCGGCGCGGGCGGCTTCATCGCGAAGTCGGCTACGAACCCGCGCTCCCGCGCCGTCGCCAAGGGAAGCAACTCGCTCTGCCCCTTGTTCGCGCGCGAAATCCGCACCGCCTCATATTCGTCCGCGGTCTTCGTCACGAACTCGTCGCGGATCGTGTCCGACACCAAGGTCGACGCGACACCCACCGCGCGGCTCGCATCGAGCACATGCACGACCGGGCCATCATAGGCCGGCGCGATCCTGAGAGCGGTATGGACCTTCGAGGTCGTCGCGCCACCGATCAGCAGCGGCATCGTCATGCCTGCCCGCTTCATCTCCTCGGCGACCGTCACCATCTCGTCGAGCGACGGCGTGATCAGCCCGCTGAGCCCGATCATGTCCGCATCGTTCTCGTTCGCAGACTCGAGGATCTTCGACCACGGCACCATCACGCCGAGATCGACCACATCGAAGCCGTTGCACTGGAGCACGACGCCGACGATGTTCTTGCCGATATCATGCACGTCGCCCTTGACGGTCGCCATGATGATCTTGCCCTTGCCGCGCGCGCCGGGCTCCTTGGCCGCCTCGATATACGGCAGCAGATGCGCGACCGCCTTCTTCATCACGCGTGCCGATTTCACGACCTGCGGCAGGAACATCTTGCCCGATCCGAACAGGTCGCCGACCACGTTCATGCCGTCCATCAACGGGCCCTCGATGACCTCGATCGGCCGTCCGCCATTGCCGGCGATGATCAGCCGCGCTTCCTCGGTATCCTCGACGACGTGGAGGTCGATGCCCTTGACCAGCGCATATTCGAGCCGCTTGTTGACGCCCAGCGAGCGCCATTCCGCTGCCGCCTTCTCGGCGACTACGTCGGTACCGCGATAGCGTTCGGCGAGCGCGACCAGCCGGTCGCCGGCCTCGGGATCCTTGTTGAGCACGACGTCCTCGACCGCCTGGCGCAGCTCCGGATCGATATCGTCGTAGATGTCGAGCTGGCCGGCGTTGACGATCGCCATGTCCATGCCCGCGGGGATCGCGTAATACAGGAAGACGCTGTGCATCGCGCGGCGCACCGGCTCGTTGCCGCGGAACGAGAAGCTGAAGTTCGAGAGCCCGCCCGAGATATGGACGTGCGGGCAGCGCGCCTTGATCTCCTTGCACGCCTCGATGAAGTCGACGCCGTAGTTGTTGTGTTCCTCGATCCCCGTCGCGACCGCGAACACGTTGGGATCGAAGATGATGTCCTCGGGCGGGAATCCGATCCCGACGAGCAGCTTGTACGCGCGCTCGCAAATCTCGACCTTGCGCTCCTTGGTATCCGCCTGCCCGACCTCGTCGAACGCCATCACGACGACCGCCGCACCGTACGCCATGCACTTGCGCGCCTGGGCGAGGAACTGCTCCTCGCCCTCCTTCATGCTGATCGAATTGACGATCGGCTTGCCGCTGACGCACTTCAGCCCGGCCTCGATCACGCTCCATTTCGAGCTGTCGACCATGAACGGGATGCGCGCGATGTCGGGCTCGGCGGCGATCAGCTTCAGGAACGTCGTCATCGCGTGATGCGCGTCGAGCAGCCCCTCGTCCATGTTGACGTCGAGCACCTGCGCGCCGCTCTCGACCTGCTGGCGCGCGACCTCGACCGCGGCGGGATAGTCGCCGGCCATGATCAGCTTCTTGAAGCGCGCCGATCCGGTGACGTTGGTGCGCTCGCCGATGTTGACGAAGGAGGTGGAGGAAGTTGTCATCGGTTCGCTTCTTCTAGCCCCCTCTCCCCTCCGGGGAGAGGGTTGGGGTAAGGGGTAGTTCCGGGCGGCAGCGCTCGTGGCGCCCCTCACCCCGGCCCTCTCCCCGACGGGGAGAGGGAGCAGTGGCCTAAGCCGCCATCGTGAACGGTTCGAGGCCAGCGAGCTTGGTGCGAACTTCTGGCCGAGCAACCGCGCGCGGTTCGAGCCCGCGCACTCCATCGGCCATCGCCTTGATATGCGCCGGCGTCGACCCGCAGCAGCCGCCGAGCACGTTGACCTGCTTGGCTACCGCCCATTCGCCGACCAGCCCCGCCGTCGTCTCGGGCTGCTCGTCATACTCGCCGAGTTCGTTCGGAAGCCCGGCATTCGGGTAGATCATGATCAGCGTATCCGCGATCGCGCTCAACGTCTTCACATGCGGCCGCAACTGTTCCGCGCCGAACGAGCAGTTGAGCCCGATCGTGATCGGCTTGGCGTGCCGCACTGCATGCCAGAACGCCTCGACCGTATGCCCCGAAAGGTTGCGCCCCGACAGATCCGTCAGCGTCATCGACATCATGATCGGCACGTCGCGGCCGAGCGCGTCGCCCGCCTCGATCGCCGCCATTATGCCCGCCTTGGCGTTGAGCGTATCGAACACCGTCTCGATCAGGATGAAGTCGACGCCGACCCCCTCGCCGCCTTCGAGCAACGCGTCGATCTGCTCGCGGTAAACGCCCTTCAAATAGTCGAAGTCGATCTCGCGAAAGCCGGGATCGTTGACGTCGGGCGACAGCGACAGCGTCTTGTTGGTCGGCCCGATCGCCCCGGCGACGAAGCGCGGACGGCCGTCCTTCGCCTCGTACTCGGTGGCGAGCGCGCGGGCGATCCGCGCGGACTCGACGTTGATCTCGCGCACCAGATGCTCGGCGCCGTAATCGGCCTGCGAAATGACGTTCGCGCTGAACGTGTTGGTCGAGACGATGTCCGACCCCGCCTCGAGATATTCGCGGGTGATCGTCTCGGGGACGTCCGGCTTGGTGATCGCCAAAATGTCGTTGTTGCCCTTCTGGTCGTGCGACAAGCCGAGCGACCCTGCGTAAGCCGCCTCGTCGAGCTTCCAGTTCTGGATCTCGGTGCCGAACGCGCCGTCGGTGATCAGGATGCGCTTGGCGGCTTCCGCGTTGAAACGTTCACGTGGTGTCATCGTTTTCACTCCCCCCTCCCGCTTGCGGGAAGGGAGCAGAAGTTACGCCGCGGCGACCTTGTCGACCGGCTTCGCGCGCACACCAAGCATGTGGCAGATCGCGTAGGCCAGTTCCGCGCGGTTGAGCGTGTAGAAGTGGAAATCCTTCACCCCGCCCGCGTAGAGCCGCCGGCACATCTCGGCCGCGATCGTCGCCGCGACGAGCTGTCGCGCCGAGGGATGATCGTCGAGGCCTTCGAACAGCCGATCCATCCACGCCGGAATCTCCGCGCCGCACAGCCCCGCGAATTTCCGCGTCTGCGCGACGTTCGAGACCGGCAGGATCCCCGGCAGGATCTGCGCGGTGATCCCGGCCGCCGCGACCCGGTCGCGGAACCGGAAATATGCTTCGGGCGAGAAGAAGAACTGCGTGATCGCACGGGTCGCACCGGCATCGATCTTGCGCTTCAGATTGTCGATGTCGGCGTCGTGACCGCCCGATTCCGGATGGCACTCGGGATACGCCGCGACCGAGATCTCGAACGGATGCAGCTTCCGCAACCCAGCAACCAAAGCCGCCGCGTTCTCATACCCGCCCGGATGCGCCTGATAGGGCTGACCCAGCGTCGGCATGTCGCCACGAAGCGCGACGATGTGGCGCACGCCCGCCGCCCAATATTCCTCGGCGACCTGGTCGATCTCGGCCTTGGTCGCCTCGACGCAGGTCAGGTGCGCAGCGGCGTTCATCGATGTCTCGCGCTGGATCCGCGCCACCGTCGCATGCGTCCGCTCGCGCGTGGAGCCACCCGCGCCGTACGTCACCGACACGAAATCCGGGCCGAGCGGCTCCAGCGTGCGGATCGCCTCCCAGAGCTGCGTCTCCATCTTCTCGCTCTTCGGCGGGAAGAACTCGAAGCTTAAGCCGACATCACCCGCAAGATCCGCGAACAGCGGTTCTTCGAGCGCGCGGCGCGCTTCGGCCAGTTGGGGGATCGAAATGTTCGTCATGCCGCCTTCACCTCACGCAAGCTCGCGCCGATCTTCCGACCGAGCCATAATTTCACCGTCAACTCGCCGCCCTCGAGCGTTTCCACGCGCGCCGTCTGCAAGCCCGCCGCCTCGAACCACGCCGCCATCTGCTCGTCCGCGAACCCCAGGCGCGTATGCGCATCGCGCAACCGCAGTTCCTCGCGGTCGTGGCTCGCGAAGTCGGCGATCAGCAGTCGCCCGCCGGGAGCGAGCACCCGCGCCGCCTCGCTCACCGCCGCACCCGGCTGCTGCGCGAAGTGCAACACGTGATGCAGGATCGCGACGTCCGCCGCTGCATCCGCCATCGGCAGCGCGTACAGGTCCGCCTGGCGCAGTTCGGCATGCGTCATTTCATGCAGCTTGGCGCGTGCGAGCCGCAGCATCTCCGAACTGCGATCGATGCCGAGCGCGACCGTCGCGCGTCCGCCGAACAGTTCGAGCATCCGCCCCGTGCCCGTACCGATATCGATCAGCGTGCCGACCGGCGCATCGCCGAGCACTACGGCCATCGCCGCCTCGACCTCGCTGTCGGCGACGTGCAGCGACCGGATCGCGTCCCACTCGTCGGCATGCCCTTCGAACCACGCCGCGGCACTCGCTGCCCGGTCCGCACGCACCGCCGCAAGCCGCGCAGCATCCGCCACCGCCCAGTGATCCGGCTCGGCCTTCGCCCAGACATCGAGTGCACCCGCGACCGGCTCGACCACGTCCGAAGACCCGAGCGCGACGAACACCCAGCTGCCTTCCTTGCGACGTTCGGCAAGCCCGGCATCGCACAGGATCTTCACATGGCGCGAGACACGCGGCTGGCTCTGCCCGAGGACCTGCGCGAGCTCGCCGACCGACAGCTCCATCCGCCGCAACAGCGCGAGGATCCGCAACCGGGTCGCGTCCGCCAAAGCACGGAAGATTTCGAGCGCCATCGTCATGCGCAGACATATAAAGAATTCTTTATATGAGGTCAACGCAGGCGTGCGCGTCTTCGACATTGGCCATACCCGCTCGCGACTTATCGCATCCCGCGAGATCGTGACGGATCGGAAACGCTTTATCCGCGTTCGATTGCGCTATGGGCTGGGCATTACCCGGTCCACAAGACGACATCCACGGGAGTAGATACCTATGAAGAAGTTCCTGATCCCCGCCCTCGCCCTGACCGCCGGCCTCGCAGCCTGCAGCAACAACGCGCAGGACCAGACCGCACAGGCCGCCAACGCGATCGCCGCCGATGCCAGCGCGACCACCGCCAATGCCGTCGACGACGTCAGCGCCGCCAGCGATCGCGCGCTGGGTTCCGCCGAGCGCTCGCTCGACAATGCCGGTGCCAAGATCGACAACTCGACCGATCACCTCGACGCTAAGGCCGACCGCGCCGGTGACCGGATCGAAGCCGGTGCAGACCGTGCGGGTGCTGCCATCAGCAACGGTGCAGACCGCGCCGCCCACGCGACAGGCAACGCGCTGACCCGCGCCGGCAACGCAATCAAGGACTAAGCCTTGCCAAGACGCCCCCACTTCCCCGTCATCCCAGCGAAAGCTGGGATCTCCCGGTTCAGGTCACGACGACCGACACGGAAAGATACCAGCTTTCGCTGGCATGACGGTGTGGTCGTGGGGGCGCTGTTTGCAATTTCATCGCTCGCGGCGTGTTCGCCCGCGAGCGAACCCGGCGCCGTCACCGCCGACGAAGCGCACCAGTTGAACGAAGCCGCCGCGATGCTCGATGCGAACAGCGTCGATCTGAATGCGGTCGCCGCCGCTCCTGAAGATACCGAACTCCCCTCGAATCAAAGCGATCATACCCGATGACCCTCCGCCGCCTCGGCTCGACCGATCTGAAGATCGCCCCGCTCGTCCTCGGCGGCAACGTGTTCGGCTGGACTGCCGACCGCGCCGCCAGCTTCGCCGTGCTCGATGCGTTCGTCGCGGGCGGCGGCACGATGATCGACACCGCGGACGTCTATTCGGCCTGGGTCGACGGCCATCAGGGCGGCGAATCAGAGAGCATGATCGGCGAATGGCTGAAGGCTAGCGGCAAGCGCGACGACGTCCTGATCGCGACCAAGGTCGGCATGCTCCCCGGCGACGGCGGCGAGAAGCTTGCCCCTGCGCGCATCGCCGCCGCTGCCGAAGCCTCGCTGAAGCGCCTCGGCACCGATCGCATCGACCTGTATTATGCGCACCAGGACGATGACTCGCAGACGCAGGAGGCTGTCCTCGAAGCGTTCGGCAAGCTGGTCGATGCGGGGAAAGTCCGGGTGATCGGCGCATCGAACTTCCACGCCGCGCGCCTGAAGTCGGCGGTCGAGGCTGCCAAGACGTCGGACCTGCCGCGCTATCACGTGCTCCAGCCCGAATATAACCTCGTCAGCCGCACCAAATTCGAAGGCGAATTGCAGGATTACTGCGTCACCGAGAACATCGGTGTGCTGCCCTATTACGGCCTCGCATCGGGGCTCCTCACCGGCAAGTACCGGACGAAGGACGACCTGAGCCAGAGCGTTCGCGGCGGTCGGATGGGCGAATTGCTCGAAGGTACCGGCAAGGCTGTCCTCGATGCGATGGACTCGGTCGTCGAAGCGACCGGCGCGACCCACGCGCAGGTTGCGCTGGCGTGGCTGATCGCGCAGCCGGGCGTGACGGCACCGATCGCGAGCGCTACGAGCGTGAAGCAAGTCGAAGACCTGTTGCCTGCGATGACGCTGGAACTGTCGAAGGACCAGTTGGACGCGCTGATGGTCGCTGGCGCCTGACTTATTAATCCTCCCCCGCAAGGGGGAGGTGGCTGGCAGTTGCCAGACGGAGGGGGCGGCACGCGCGAACCTCTGTTCGGTGTCCTCCCCCTCCGTCACCTTCGGCGACACCTCCCCCTGGCGGGGTAGGATCGAGAGGGCACCCCTCCCCTCAGTCCCCCGCAAACGTCAGCGCGGACGTCCGTCGTTCCCGCTCGTTGATCAGCAGCGCCCGCCCGGCCGGCGCGACAGACCGTTGCGGGCAATCGTTGCGAAAACAGGCGCGGCAGCCGAGCCCAATGGGCATCGCCCTCCCCGCCAGATCGAAGCCGCTCGCCGCCGCAAGCACGCCCGCCTGCGCCGCCGCAACGCCGAGACCGATCGCGAACTCGGCATGCACTGCGCCGAAGCGGCTGCCCTGCGGCGTCACGGTGCGCGCCATCGTCAGCCAGCGCGCGCCATCCTCCAGTTCGACCAGCTGCACCATCAGGCTGCCCGGGCGGTCGAACGCATGATGCAACCGCCACAGCGGACAGCGCCCGTCCGCCTCGACCAGCGCCGCACCGCTGGCGCCGGGATAGCGCTTCGACGCCTGCCCCGCCCTATCGATACGGATCATGAAAAACGGCAAGCCGCGTGCGCCGACCCGTTGCAACGTCGTCAGCCGGTGCGCGACCTGTTCGAAGCCAGCACCGAACCGGCGTTGCAGCAGCTCGATGTCGTACCCCGTCGTCTCGCACCCGCGGAGGAACCGGGCGTAGGGCATCATCAGCGCGGCGGCGAAATAGCCGAGGAGGTGGCGGCGATAGAGCCGTTCCGCCGCGCGATCGGTGAACCCAGCGCCTTTCGCCAGCGCATCGATCTCCGCTTTCGCCTCGATCTGGCCGAGCTGGAACGCGACCGCGAACGTGCGCGAGGCGGGGTCGAGCATCTCGCTCAACTGCAACTGGCGCGCGTGCAGGTCGAGGCGGCGCAGCGTGTCGGGGAGCACGTCGGCGGGCAGTACGCGGATGGTCAGGCCGTGCTTCGCACGCAACCGCTCGGCGATGGCGCCGTAGAGATCGCCTGCGCCGAGCCGCAATTCGTCGGCCAGCGCTTCGGCCGCCGCGTCGAGGTCGGCGAAATGATTGCGCCAGCGCTCGATCTCGCGACGGACCAACCTGACCGGATCGTCGCCTGCTTCGACCACGGCGCCACCGCCGATCCGGTCGAACACGCGTGCGAATGCCGCCGCGCCCCCGGGCGCACTGGCGAGCCATTCCTCGACTTCGTTGCGGTCGATCTCGAGATCGGCGAACATCGGGTCGGCCAGCCGTCGCCGGATCGCATCCGCGCCGCCGCCCGGTTCGCCCGCCGCGAGCGATCGCGGATCGAAGTCGAAGCTCTCGGCGAGCTTGATCAGCAACGTCGCGGAGATCGGCCTCTGGTTGCGCTCGACGAGGTTGAGATAGCTCGGGCTGATCGCGAGCATGTCGGCCATCGCCGCCTGGGTCAGCCCCGCCCCGCGCCGCAAGCGACGGATCGCATGCCCCGCCAGCAATTTACGTTCCGCCATCGCAAAGCCTCCTGTCACGATGTTTACAGAACGACACGTGTTCCACAAGCTGAACGGACACCACGACGTTGCGGCGGCTCGGGGCGGCCTTCCAACTTGCCGGCCTCGAACGCTATTGCCTGTGCATCGCCTCTCTCGGCACATGATGCGTGTAAAGAGAGAGACAAGACGATCATCGAAGGAGGCAAGCCATGCAGACGACCACCGAACAACCCCGCGCCCGCGCCGTCTTCTCGACCAACGATTTCGCGCTGATGAAGGAAGTGCTCGGCGAGATGATCAGCAAGACGTCGATCGACGACGAACGGCTGACGCGGATGAGTGCGCTGTACCACCGCCTCGGCCGGCTCGGCTAAACCGCTTCACACAGTTTCCTGGGGAGGAAAGTATCCCGCCGGTGGCTCGTCCATCGGCGGGTATTCCTGTTTAAAAGGACGGGGCGCTCCCGAAGCCCGTCATCCTGACTTTCGTCAGGATGACGGAGCGGGGGTGGCGGGTGCGTCCGCCTACCAGGGCACCGTCGACCTCACGCCGGATTAAGCATCCTCAACGCGTTGCGAAGGCCGCCCTTTCCAACCCCGCCCCCTCGTGTAGGACGGCGACATGGCCAAGACACTGACCGCTCGCATCAAGGACGACATCGTCCTCTATGGCGCCCTCGCCGCCAATCTCGGCATCGGCGTAGCGAAATTCGTCGCCGCCGGGATGACCGGATCGTCGTCGATGCTGACCGAAGGGTTCCACTCGGTGGTCGACAGCGGCAACCAGGTGTTGCTGCTCTACGGTCAGAAAAAGGCCAAGCGCCCGGCGGACGAAGCGCACCCGTTCGGCTATGGTCGCGAGCTGTATTTCTGGGCGTTCGTCGTCGCGATCCTGATCTTTGCGATCGGCGCGGGCGTGTCGATCTTCGAGGGCTGGCGGCATATCCGGCAGCCCGAACCGCTTACCAGCCCGACCATCAACTACGTCGTCCTCGCAATCTCGTTCGCGCTCGAGGGCAGCAGCTGGACGATTGCGGTGCGCGAATTCTCGAAGTCGAAGGGCGACATGGGTTGGTGGCAGGCGATCCACCGGTCGAAGGACCCTGCCGGCTTCATCGTGCTGTTCGAGGATTCCGCGGCGCTGGCGGGACTCGTCATCGCCGGGATCGGCATCTGGGCGAGCCATGCGTTCAACGATCCGCGGATCGACGGCGCCGCCTCGATCGCGATCGGCCTGATCCTTGCGCTGGTCGCCGTGCTGCTGGCGCGCGAATCGAAGGGCCTTTTGATCGGCGAGCGCGCCGACCCGGCGGTGATCGCGACGATCCGCAAGATCGTGTCCGCGCATCCCGCGATCGTCTCGGTCAACCACGTCCGGACGATCCACACCGCACCCGAGAGCATCTTCGCCGCGATCAGCGCCGACTTCGACGATTCGGTGACGATGGGCGACGGCGAGACGCTGATCGAGGCGATCGAGACCGAATTGCGCGCTGCCGTCCCAACGCTGTCGTCGATCTACATCCGGCCCGAGAAGCGCGAGAACGCGACGCTCGCGCCGGTATCGACCGCCACTCCGAAACCCGTCTGAACTGCGACGCGTCGCTAACCGAAGTCAGACCGAACCACGGCGCCGGCGGTCGCGTGCTAGCTGGCGGGGACCAGTTCGACGACGTCGAGCACCGATTCAAACCGGGGATAGGGCAGCACTACGCGCCAACGCTCCGTCCCGATCCGTTCGATCAACCCGGCCATGTCGCGGTTGGCGTCGCGACCATAGCGCATCGGTCGTTTTTCATCTCCGAGCTCCATCGTTCCGAGAAAGACGGCGCGGAAATCGGTGTCGGCGAAGACCGTACCGACCGGGCGCTGCGATCCGTCGAGCTTGACGAGGCTGACCACGCTCTCGCCATCGTCGTCGCTGGCGCCGAACCGGCAGGCGAACCAGCCTGACCGCGTGAAGGTCGGACCGATCCCTGCGCGGGCACCAAGCTTGTAGGTGCGGCACCGGTACGCACCCGTGGGCGGCAACGGGTCGACCAGCGAACGATCGGGATCGAACAGGACGGGATCGCTCGTCACTTCGCGGGGATCGACCTGCGCAAGCGCGTTGACCCATGCTTCGCGCCAGCTCCGCAGCCGCGCGCGGTCTGCGGTGGTGGCGACTCGGCGCCAGTCGAGGCTCGCGCGGGACGGATAGGCCCCCGCCGTTCCGACGCCGATACCGGTCGATCCGCAGACCGCGATCATCACGCACGAAGCAGTTCCGAACCAAGTCCGCATCGTCTGGTGTCCCCATGGCTTGACCGAGGCTACCCGCGCATCCCCTTGAACGACAATGATTTTTCGAACGCCCCCGCAACTAACGTTCACGCCGCGGTCCAGCCTCCATCCATCGACAGGTTCGCGCCGGTGATCGCCTTCGCCTCGTCGCGACACAGGAACAGCGCGAATGCCGCGACCTGTTCGGGCGTGACGAATTCCTTGGTCGGCTGTGCGGCGAGCAGGACATCGTTCATCACCTGATCGCGCGTCAGCCCGCGCGCCGCCATCGTGTCGGGAATCTGGTTCTCGACCAGCGGCGTCCAGACATAGCCCGGCGAGATGCAGTTGACGGTGATGCCATCGGTCGCGGTCTCAAGCGCGATCGTCTTGGTCAGCCCGGCGATCGCGTGCTTGGCCATGACGTAGGCGGACTTGTTCGGGCTCGCGACGAGCGAGTGCGCGGACGCGGTCGAGATGATCCGCCCCCAGCCCTTCGCGCGCATCAACGGGACCGCGGCGCGCATCATGTGCCACGCCGAGGACAGGTTGATCGCGATGATCGCGTCGAACTTGTCGACCGGGAAGTCGGCGATCCCCGCGACATGCTGGATGCCGGCGTTGTTGACGACGATGTCGACGCTGCCCGTTTCCGCCGCAGCGCGCGCGACCATCGCGGCGATCTCGTCGGGCCTGGTCATGTCCGCGGCATCGTAGAGCGCGGCGGCACCGCTTGCCTGCGCCAGCGCGGCGCGGTCGCGCTCGATCGCATCCGCATCGCCGAAGCCGTTGAGCACGATCGCGGCGCCCTCGGCTGCGAACGCCTTGGCGTAGGCGAGCCCGATACCCGAGGTCGATCCGGTGATGACCGCGGTCTTGCCCTTCAGGAACATACGCACTCCTCGCTTCTCGCGTTCGGCCGATACGATGGCCGTGCAACCCTAGCGCCACCTTGCGCATTTCGTTCCCAAGCAGAAACGAAAAGGGGCATATTCATGCGGCTCGACGATTACGATCCGAACATCAACGTCGAGGACCAGCGCGGCTCGGGCGGCGGCGGCGGTGGCTTTGGCGGCGGTGGCGGCGGCCTGCTGATGGGGCTGTTGCCGATGATCGGCAGCCGCTTCGGCTGCGGCGGGATCGTCGTCGTGCTGATCCTGATGGCGGTGTTCGGCGGCATGGGCGGGCTTGGCGGCCTGCTCGGCGGCGGGCAGTCGTCGGCGCCGACCACGCAAAGCGGACCACGTGCAGGAACCAACACGGCGTCCAGCTGCAATTTGACTCCCGAGAGCAAGGCGGCGTGCAACGCGTTCAGTTCGGCCGACAACACCTGGGAGGCGATCTTCCAAAAGAACGGTCAAAAATTCGAAGCGCCCAAGCTCGTCTTCTATTCGGGTAACGGTCGCTCGGGTTGCGGCGCGGCGCAGTCGGCGATGGGGCCGTTCTACTGCCCGACCGATCAGGGTATCTATCTCGACACGAGCTTCTTCTCCGAACTCGCCAACCGCTTCCACGCGCAGGGCGACTTCGCACAGGATTACGTGATCGCGCACGAATTCGGTCACCACATCCAGAAGCTGCTCGGCACCAACGCGCAGGTCCAGCAGGCGCAGCGTCAGGCGAGCGAGACCGAAGGCAATGCGCTGTCGGTCCGGCTCGAGCTGCAGGCGGATTGCTATGCAGGGGTATGGGCGGCGGCGAACAAGTCGCGGCTCGAGGCCGGCGATATCCAGGAAGGCATGACTGCGGCGCAGGCGATCGGCGACGATACGCTGCAGAAGGAGACGCAGGGTCGCGTGGTCCCCGACAGCTTCACGCACGGGACGTCGGCACAGCGCCAGTCGTGGCTAAAGCGCGGGCTCGACAGCGGCGATCCGCAGCAGTGCGATACGTTCTCGGGCGCGATTTAAGCTGAGAGTTTCTATCCTCCCCCGCCAGGGGGAGGTGGCTGGCACTCGCCAGACGGAGGGGGAGGAAAGGGAACCATCTGTTCCGTGTCCTCCCCCTCCGTCGCCGTAGGGCGACACCACCCCCTGGCGGGGGAGGATTCAAAATGCCCCGCGTTGTCCTACTCGACCGTCACGCCCTTCCAGAACGCATACCGGTCCTTGATCTCCGCCGCCGCCGACTTCGGTTCGGGATAATACCAGACCGCATCGACGTTGCGCTTCCCGTCGACGACCAGCGTCTTGTAGCTCGCCACACCCTTCCACGGGCAGTTCGAGTGCGTCGCACTGTCCTCCAGCAACGCCGGATCGACGCTGTCCGCGGGGAAGTAATGATTGCCCTCGACGACGACGGTATCGTTCGATCGTGCGATCTCTTGGCCATTCCATGTAGCGACAGGCATTCTCGTCTCCTTCAGGCGCGCCCCAGCCCCGCCCCCTCATACGCCTCGGGCTTGAACCCGACCAGCAGCGTCTCGCCGGTATCGAGCACCGGGCGCTTGATCATCGACGGCTGCGCCAACATCAGCGCCATCGCCTTCGCCCCATCCAGATCCGCCCGGTCGGCGTCGGGAAGCTTTCGAAACGTCGTCCCCGCACGGTTGAGCAACACCTCCCAACCGACCCGATCGATCCAGTCGTGCAGATGCGCAACGTCGATTCCCGCCGTCTTGTAGTCGTGAAAAGCGTAGGGAACTTGGTGCTCGTCGAGCCAGGTCCGCGCCTTCTTGATCGTGTCGCAGTTCTTGATCCCGAACATCGTGATCGTCAAAATCGTCTCCTGTGTCATCGCGACCGATTTTACTCGGCCTTGCCCGCGTAGATCGCCCGCGCGTCGCGCTTGAATGCGGCGCCGCTGTCCTCGCGGCTGTAGAACATGTGCCCGCCCGGATAGACGTTGAGCTTTACGCGCTCGGTCGCGCCGAAGCTCGGCATCTGGTCGACGATCAGCCGCGAGGCGAAGAACGGGCAGGACAGGTCGTCCCAGCCATGCACGATCATCACCGCCATCTTGGGATCGTTGGCGATCGCTTTCCGCAGATCGGTGACGGGGGTGTCGTCGGGCTTGCCGCGATCCCACGCCGAATTCACCTCGTAGGACAGCGCATGATAGCGCGCGTCGGTCTTCCACCCGACGACGCGCGTGACGAAATCGACCATCGCGCTGGTCGTCGGCGCGATTAGCGCGTCGAGGATCGGGTCGTTCGACTGGCGCTGCGCGGACCAGGGAAACGGATCGAACGCGGTCACGTTCGAATCGTAGACGCTGCCGATCGTCCCGTCCGCGCGGTGGATCTCGCGCAGGAACGTCGCGGAATCGACGCGGCCGCCCATCTTCTGCACCAGCGCCGGATCGAGTCCCGTCAGCCGGCTGACATTGGTGACGAGCCGCGAAACCGCCTGCGGATCGGTGCGTCCGCGCAGCAGATCGGTCGCGAACGCCCCGCGGGTGTACGCCTCGACGTCGACCATCGCGGCGGGGGTCAGTTGATGCTGCTGCTCGAGATGCGCCGCCGCCATCGACGGCAGGTCGATCATCCACGGCAACGGCGACAACGCCGTCGCGCCGTCGCCCGAGGCGGGATCGAGATACGGTGAGACCATCACGATCCCGTTGACCCCGACGCCGATCTGCGACTGGAGTTCGTACGCGATGCGCGGCGCGCGGTAGCCGCCATAGCTTTCGCCCATCACGTATTTCGGCGAGCGCAGCCGGCCGGCCTTCACGAGCCAGTCGTAGACCACTTTCGACAGATATTTGATGTCGGGATCGTTGGCGTAGAACGCCTTCTTGGTCTTCTCCTCGTCGACCAGGCTGCGACTGAAGCCCGTGCCGACCGGGTCGATGAAGACCAGATCGGTGAAGTCGAGCCAGCTGTTCGGATTGTCGGTGGTGATCGGCGCATCGGACGGCGCATTGCCTTGGGCGCCGAACTGGACGCGCTTGGGGCCCACCGCGCCGAGGTTGAGATACACCGACGATGCACCCGGCCCGCCGTTGAACGCGAACGTCACCGGGCGGTTGGCGGCTCCACCGGTCGCGACATAGGACGTGTAGACGACCTGGCCGATCTCCTTGCCCTTGTCGTCGCGCACCGAGATCGTCCCGATCGTCGCGTCGTAGGCAATCGACCGGCCGCCGATCGACGCCGACTGGCGCACCGTCTTGTCGGCGGGGAGCGGCGGGAACTTCACCTCGTCGTCGACCTTCTTCTCGACGGTCGAGGTCTCCTTCTTGTCCTGCGCCGCGATCGGGGCAGCGAGCAGGCTGGTTGCGGCCAGCGCGGTAACGAGGCGCGCGATCACTTCGCCGCCCCGCCGCCGACCGCGATCCACGAGTCGATCTTGCGTTCGAGCACGGGCATCGGCAGCGATCCGGTATCGAGCACCTGCGCATGGAAATCGCGCGGATCGAACTTCGCGCCGAGCGCCGCCTGCGCCTTGGCCTTGGTCCGCGCGATCGTCAGCTGACCGATCTTGTAAGCGAGTGCCTGGCCCGGAATCGCGATGTAGCGCTCGACCTCGGCGGTCGCATCGGTCCGCGCCATCGGCGAGTTGGCGAGCATGTAGTCGATCGCCCGATCGCGCGTCCAACCCTTGGCGTGAATGCCGCTGTCGACGACCAGCCGCATCGCGCGCAGCATCTCGTCGTTCAGCCCACCCATCCGCTGATACGGATCAGTCTCCATCCCGAGTTCCTTCCACAGGCTTTCGGCATAGAGCGCCCAGCCCTCGACATACGCCGTGTTGCCGCCGAACCGCATGAAGGCGGGCAGCGCGGTGTTCTCCTGCGCGAGACTGATCTGGAAATGATGCCCCGGCACGCCCTCATGCAGGAACAGCGTCTCCATCTCCCACATGTAGCGCGAGGGCAGGTCGTAGCTGTTGTAATAGAACACGCCCGGCCGCGATCCGTCCGGCGTGCCGCCCTCGTACGAGCCGCCCGCCGCGGTCTTCTCCTTGAACGCCGGGACCGGGCGGATTTCGAGCGCGGTCTTCGGCGTCAGCGAGAACTGCTCGGGAATCCGCTGATAGATGCGCTTCTCGATCGCCTGATAGCCGTCGCGCAGCTGCGCGACCGAACTTGGCTGGAACTGCTTGTCGGTGCGCAGGAAGGTGAAGAACGCCGGCAGATCGCCCTTGAACCCGACAGCCTGCTTCTGCGCCTCCATCCCCTTCAGGATCCGCGCGACCTCGGACAGGCCGAGCTGGTGGACCTGCTCGGCGGTCATCGGCAGCGTCGTGCGCTGCTGGATCAGGTAGGCGTAATACGCATCGCCGCCGGGCAGTGCGGACAGCCCGACCGTGTCGCGCGCGACCGGCAGATACGTCTTGGCGAGGAAATCGCGCATCCGCTGGTGCGCGGGCGTGATGACGTCGCGGATCTGCTTCGCAAACGCCGCCTTGAGACGCGTCTGGTCGGCCGCCGAGATCGTCGCGGGGAAGGTCTTCACCGGGCCGTAGAAGGTCGAGCCCTCGACGCCTTCCGCGATCAGATTGTCGAACTCCTGGATCATGTTGGTGACGACCAGCTTGGGCTGGACGATCTTGTCCTTCATGCCCTGGCGGAACAGTCCGATCGCGCGGTCGAGCACCGCGGCATATTGCGCGTTGCGCTTGAGGTTGTTCTCATAGTCGGCGAGCGTCTTGAACGGCGCGGCGCCCTTGCCCGACGCGAAGTCGGGATAGAAGGTCTGGAAGCCGCCGAAATGGTCGATCGGCAGGTCGCGCTGGACCTTCAGGATCGCGGACGCGTAGCCAGCGAGGTCGGTCTCGTTGCGCGTCTTGAACACGTCATAGGCGATCTGGTCGGTCGGCGTCAGCTTCGTCCGGTCGATCGCCTTCAGCGCGGCGAGGTCATGCTCGATCGCCGCACGTTCGCCGGCGAGATAAGCATCGGTCAGATAGTCGCCGAGCCGGTCGGCATAGCGCAGATCGCCGCGGAAGATCGCATCGATCGGATTGCGCTTCAGGCTCGCCTCGTCGCTGTCGTAGAACAGCCGCTTGAGCCGCGCATCGTCGGCGCTCTCGCCGAGTTGCGCGGTCGGCGGCGGCAGCGCCTGCGCCGTGGCCGTGGCCGTCGACGTCGACGTCGCGGCGGCGACGGTCAGCGTGGTGGACAACAAGGCGGCAATCACCAGTTTAACGGACAAAGGCGTTCCTTCGAATACGACGGCACCGGGGGTAGGATGCGCCGGGTGTCGCCGCAAGCGCCTGCGAGCGGCCGGGGACATCGAGATGTGAATCTCCCGGATCCCGTGCGTCACAGCATGCCGAGATCCTGCAACCATTGCCGTACCTGCCCCGGCCATTCGCGGGTAACCGGGTCCGTCGTCGGCCGCATGCCGAAGGCGTGGCGTCCCTTCGCATAGAGGCGCAGATCGACCGGCACGCCGACCTCGTTCAGCGCGAGCGCATACGCCATCGCATGCCGGACATTGTCGGTCGGATCGTTCATCGCGTGGATCAGCAGCGTCGGCGGCGCCTTCGCACTGATCGTCACCCACGGCGCCAACCCCAGATCGGTCTTGGCGTTGCTCCGATCCCAGAGTCGCCCGGTATAGGCCAGCACGGCGAAGTCGGGTCGTGACGGCGCGCGGTCGGCTGCGTCGATCGTCGGATAGGTCCGGCGCTCGGCATTGCTCAGCGACGCCGCCACGTACGCGCCCGCGGAAAACCCCATGACGCCGATCTTGTGCGGATCGATGCCGTAGCCGGCCGCCCCATGTCGCAGTAGCCCGACGGCACGCTGGGCATCCTGCAAGGCCAGCAGGATTTCGGGCCGTCGACCGAAGCCCGTCTTCTTGTCGACGGTCCATTCCTGGGGTGCGCGGTATTTCAGGATAACGCAGGTCATGCCCTGGCGGACGACCCAGTCGGAGATTTCGGTGCCTTCGAGATCGATCGCCACCGCTGAAAACCCGCCGCCCGGCAGGACCAGGATCGTCGCTCCGCCAGTCTTCCGTTTCGGTCGATAGATCGACATGGTCGGTCGCGAGACGTAGCTTGCCCAATGCCACGCCCGCCCCCCGACGAGCGGCGAGCCGTTGCCGGTTTCTTCGGGATGATCGCCGCTGTCGGGCTTCAGGATCGCAAGGTCGTTCGGCCACAGCGGCACCTGCGTACCGCCCGGTCCCGGTTGCCACACCCCGACCGTCGCGACCTTCGCGATCTCCGTCGGCGGATCGGCGATCGGTTTAGTCTGGGCTGGCGCGATCGCGACCGCGCCGATCGTCAGCAGCGATGCCGAGACTAGGACCAAGATACGGTTCAAACCTGCAACTCCTTTTGCGCGCCGACGACGCAAGCCGGTGGCGTGACGCGGGCTTGGCGTTTATCGGTACGGGTATGACGCATCCGTTCTTCGCGATCCATCGCCACGGCCTGATCCGGGTTGCCGCCGCCACGCCGCGCGCGTCGGTGGGGGATACTGCCGCCAACGCAGACGCGACAATCGCGTTGGCGAAGGAGGCCGACGCGCGGGGCGTCGACTTGGTCGTGTTCCCCGAACTGAACCTTACCTCCTATGCGATCGACGACCTGCATCTCCAGACCGCGCAGCAGCGCGCGACGCTGGCAGCGATCGCGACCGTGGTCGAAGCCAGCGCCGAGATGCGGCCGGTGCTGCTCGTCGGCGCGGCGCTGGTTCGGAACGGGCGGTTGTACAATTGCGCTTTAGCGATCGCGCGGGGCCGTGTGCTCGGCGTGGTGCCGAAGACGTTCCTGCCCAACTACCGCGAGTTCTACGAAAAGCGCTGGTTCGCGAGTGGCGCCGGGATGACCGGACTGACAATCGACCTCAATGGCGAAGACGTTCCGTTCGGGACCGACCTGGTTTTCGCGGCGCGCGACCTGCCTAGTTTCGTCTTCCATGCCGAGATCTGCGAGGATTACTGGGCCCCCACCCCGCCCTCGACCGCGGGTGCGCTGGCCGGCGCGCTGATCTGCTGCAACCTGTCCGCCTCGAACATAGTCATCGGTAAGGCGCGCGACCGAGCGATGCTGGCCGCGGCGCAATCGGCGCGCGCGGTCTGCGCCTATGTCTATTCCGCAGCGGGACCAGGCGAGAGCACCACGGAGGTCGCTTGGGACGGCCAGGGACTGATCCACGAACTCGGTGAGCAGATCGCGGAGTCGGCGCGGTTCTCCACGGAGCCCGAACTGGTCGTCGCCGACGTCGACTGCGAACGGATCACGCAGGAGCGCCTGCGGACCGGCACCTTCAACGATGCCGCCGTGTTCGCCGGTAACCCGGAAACGCGCTTCCGGCGGATCGCGTTCGATCACGCGCCGGTGCTCGCCGACAGCGGCCTCGAACGCGCCATCCGCCGCTTCCCGTTCGTCCCGAACGATCCGGCGCGGCGCGATGACGATTGCTACGAGGCGTTCAACATCCAGGTGGAGGCGTTATCGAAGCGCCTCGTCGCCGCGCATGCCGAGACGATCGTGATCGGCGTCTCCGGCGGCCTCGACTCGACGCACGCGCTGATCGTCGCGGCGAAGGCGATGGACCGCCTCGGCCGTCCCCGCAGCGCAATTCTCGGCTTCACGATGCCCGGCTTCGCAACCGGCGAAGGGACCAAGGCGAACGCCTGGGCGCTGATGCGCGCGCTCGGCATCACCGCGGAAGAGATCGACATCAAGCCCGCCGCGCGCCGGATGCTGGAGGATATCGGTCACCCCTTCAGCGAAGGCGAACCCATCTACGATATCACCTTCGAGAACGTGCAGGCGGGTCTGCGCACCGACTACCTCTTTCGCCTCGCCAATCAGCGTCGCGGGATCGTGCTGGGCACCGGCGATCTCAGCGAGATGGCGCTCGGCTGGTGCACCTACGGGGTCGGCGACCAGATGAGCCATTACGCGGTCAACGCAGGCGTGCCCAAGACGCTGATCCAGTTCCTGATCCGCTGGTGTATCCGCACCGACCAGTATGACGCCGCGACCGACGCGATCCTGTCGACGATCCTCGCGCAGGAGATTTCGCCCGAGCTCGTGCCGGCGGGGGCGGACGGCGCGTTGCAGAGCACCGAGTCGATGATCGGGCCGTACGCGCTGAACGATTTCTTCGCGCATTACGTGATCCGCTACGGACTCGCGCCGTCGAAGATCGCGTTTCTTGCCTGGCACGCGTGGCGCGATGCGAGCGTCGGTGCCTGGCCGGAAGACCTGCCGGCAGATGCGCGCGTCGCCTACGACCTGCCGACGATCAAGGCGTGGCTGAAGAAATTCCTGGTCCGGTTCTTCACGACCAGCCAGTTCAAGCGATCGGCGATGCCCAACGGGCCGAAGGTCTCGGCGGGCGGCGCATTGTCGCCGCGCGGCGATTGGCGCGCGCCCTCGGACGGGATCGCAACCACTTGGATCGAAGAATTGCGGTCAAGCGTTCCGTAAGGTTCGTTGCACTACCTTGCATAAATCGCCCGCGCGGCGCATTATGAAAATCCTATGACAGTGGCTCCACCGGATGGATCGCGCGATCGCCGGATCGAGATCCCATCTAACCTTTGGCTGATTCATCCGGCGGGCCGTGCGCTGCTGCCGGTCGCGCTTGCGCGTGGTATTTCGGCGAATGCGGTCTCGGTGGCGGGGCTTTGCCTCGGAGGCGCCGCGGCTTTTGCCTATGCGCAATGGCATAGCTGGGCGCTCGCGCTGGTCGGTTTGGTGCTGTCGATCGGCTGGCTGATCGCCGACGGACTCGACGGCATGGTCGCGCGCGCGACCAAGACCGCGAGCCCGCTCGGGCGGATGCTCGACGGGCTGTGCGATCATGGTGTCTTCGCGCTGATCTACACCGCGCTGGCGATCACGATCGACACGCCCGAGGGCTGGATCCTCGCATTTGCCGCGGGTGGTGCGCATGCTGTGCAGTCGAACATGTACGAAGGCGAGCGTTCGCGCTTCCATCGTCGCATCAAGGGCGTGGCGCTCGAAGCCCCCCCCGTGCCGACCGGCAACGCACTCGTCCGCTTCTATGACGGGGTTGCTGGCAGCATCGATCGGATCGCCATGCCGTTCGAACACACGCTCGGCCAGTCGAGCGATCCGGTCGCGCTTGGCACGCTCTACGGTGCCCGTGCCGTCGCGCCGTTGCGCTTCATGGCCTTGCTTACCGCGAATGTCCGGGTATGGGCGATCTTCGTCGCCTGCTTCGCGGGCAACCCGCGCATCTTCTGGTGGTTCGAGATCGTCCCTCTGACGCTCGTCGCCATCGTCGGGCTCGTCTGGCACCGTCGTGTCGAACGCGCCTTCGTTCGTCGTACTTCCGCAACGCGACCAAAGACCGCGTCGCGCATGCATCTTTCGTAAGGAACAGGGTCAGTAATGAATAGCATTCGGATCGCCGTGGTCGGCATCGGCAACTGCGCGAGCTCGCTCGTCCAGGGCCTCGAGCATTATCGCGAGGGGGCAAACGACCAGGTTGGCCTGATGCATTTCGACATGGGTGGCTACAAGCCGAGCGACATCAAGGTCGTCGCGGCCTGGGACGTCGATCGTCGCAAGGTCGGCAAGGACGTCGCCGAGGCGATCTTCGCCAAGCCCAACTGCACCGCGGTGTTCGCACCCAATGTCGGCAACACCGGCACGATCGTGAAGATGGGCAAGAAGCTGGACGGCGTCGCCGACCACATGGCCGACTTCAAGGACGACCGCACGTTCCTGGTCTCCGACGCTGCCGAGCCAACGCGTGAAGAGGTCATCGCCGAGCTGAAGGCGTCGGGCGCAGACGTTCTCATGAACTACCTCCCGGTCGGTTCGCAGGAAGCGACCGAATTCTACGCCGAGTGCGCGATCGAAGCGGGCGTGGCGTTCGTCAACAACATCCCCGTGTTCATCGCCTCGAACCCGGTCTGGGCGAAGAAGTTCGAAGACGCCGGCGTCGCGATCATCGGCGACGACATCAAGGCTCAGCTCGGCGCGACGATCGTCCACCGCGTGCTGACCGACCTGTTCGCCAAGCGCGGCGTGAAGCTGGATCGCACCTACCAGCTCAACACCGGCGGCAACACCGACTTCCTCAACATGTCGAACCATCGCCGTCTCGAGTCGAAGAAGATCTCGAAGACCGAAGCGGTCCAGTCGGTCGCGGCAGAGCGGATGGACGACGACAACGTCCACATCGGTCCGTCGGACTATGTGCCCTGGCAGAACGACAACAAGGTCTGCTTCCTGCGCATGGAAGGCCAGCTGTTCGGCGGCGTGCCGATGAACATCGAGCTGCGCCTCTCGGTCGAGGACAGCCCCAACTCGGCAGGCGTCGCGATCGACATGATCCGTTGCGCCAAGATCGCCAAGGATCGCGGCATCGCCGGCGTGATCGACCCTGCATCGGCCTATTTCTGCAAGCACCCGCGCACGCAGATGACCGACGATCTCGCGCAGATCGAAGTCGAGCGGTTCATCAAGGCCGCCTGACATGATCGATACGCCCCGGATTCAAACGGCGATCATCCTCGCCGCCGGGGAAGGCAGCCGCCTTCGCACCTCCGCCCCGTACAAGCCGCTCTGCGCGGTTGCGGGGCGGCCGTTGATCGCCCACGCGCTTGAGGGGCTGGCCGAGGCCGGTTTCTCGCGCGTGATCGTGACGGTGAGCTATGGGCGTGAGGCGATCGAAGCGTATCTCGGTAGCCGGCGCTGGCCGCTGGCCGTCGAGACGGTTTTAGCGGATCACCGCGAACCCAATGGCGTCTCGGTGTTGGCGGCGCGCGAGGCGCTGGCGGGCAGCGAAGCTATCCTGGCGATGTGCGACCACCTCGTCAGCCCCGAACTTTACGCGCGCATGGCGAAGGCCGGCGCTGGCGGAGGCTTGCGGCTCGGCATCGACCGGCGCCTCGGCCATGACTGGGTCGACCCCGAGGACGTCACCTGCGTCGCGACCGAAGGCGACCGCATCGTCGCGATTGGCAAGGGCCTCGAACCGCACGACTGCTACGACACCGGCGTCTTCGCGATCGGCCCTGCGCTGTCGGATGCGCTGGCAACGCTGGCGAGCCCCTCGCTCACCGAAGGCGTCCGCCTGCTCGCCGCACAAGGCCTCGCCCGAATCGTGGATTGCAGCGACATCGACTGGATCGACGTCGACGACGCCCCCGCGCTGGCCAAGGCCGAGGCGTGGATGGCAACCAAGGCGGATGCCGTAGCGGCCTGAAACTCCCGCTCTCCTGCGAACGCAGGAGAACCAAACCCGTCATCCTGACGAAAGTCAGGATCCAGAGTTACGAGTGGTGCCCTTTGGGCTCTGGATCCTGACTTTCGTCAGGATGACGGGATGTCGTCAGGACGACGAGGCTTCCTCGACCCGCGGATCGGGCACGTCCAGAGTCGCGCACGTCCCCACCGCCGCGTTCTCGATGGTCACCGTCCCGCGCAACTGCCGCGCAAGGCTGCCGATCATCCGCATCCCGAGACTCTTGCGCGACGCCGTCTTCAGGTCGAAGTCCGCCGGCAACCCATCGCCCTCGTCCGACACGGTCAGCACAATCCGCCCGTCGACACTCCGCACCGTGACCAGGATCACGCCGCCGTCGTCGCCATACGCATATTTGATCGCGTTGGTGACCAGTTCGGTAACCAGCAACCCCATCGGAATCGCCACGTCCGCACTGATCAGGATCGCCTCGATATCGCATTCGATCCGGTGGTTGGGCGACTGCTCCCCCAGCCCGGTCGCGATCCCGCAGACCAGATCGTTGAGCGCGACGATCCCCACCTGATCGCCACGCCAAAGCTGGTCGTGCGTCTGCGCGATCGCCGTGATCCGCGCCTGCGCGTCGCCCAGCAGCCGCCGGATCCGCGGATCGTCGTCCTCCTGCATCTGCAAGTTGAGCATCGCCGACACGAGCGCAAGGCTGTTCTTCACCCGGTGGCTAGCCTCCCGCGTGAGCAACTCCTGATGCTCCATCGCCTCGCTAAGCCGCTGCTCGGCCTGCTGCCGCTCGATCGCCACGCCGATGAGGTTGGCGAAGCCCTGCATGAACGCGAAGTCGGCCGGCTCGAACTGACCCTCGTCGGGGCTGTCCACTTCGAGCACACCGAAGCGCTTGCCCGACGTCTCGACCAGCACGTTGATCGCGCGCCGGATATTGTGTCGCGCCATGAACTCGGGCGTGCGGAAACGCTGTTCGTTCTCGAGATGGTTCGAGATCACCGGCAAGCCCGTCTCCAGCGCAAACCCCGCGGGCGAGCCAAGGTCGGTCCGCATCTCGGTCGATCCGACCACGCCCGGCTCCCAGCCGATGCCGGCGCGCACCAGCAGCGTATCCTGCTCGGGGCGATATTCGAGGAACTTGCAGTATTTCGAGCGCATCCCCTCGCCGCACAATTCGGTCGCGCGCTGCAACATCGGCTGCAGATCCCGTGCGCGCAAAGCCTCGATCCCGAAATCGGCCAGGATCGATTGCTGACGCAGGCGATACTCAAGCTCGCCCGCACCGGCAGGCGCGTCACCGCCCGGGGAAGTTTCGATGACTGCCACGCATACTCCGTTCGTCGATACCAAGCGCCTCTCCTACCGACCTTCGCGAAAGGATCAACATTGCGCTCGCATGACGGCCGTTGGGTGCGACGATCGGCCGTGATACAAGGTGGGCGTGAACGTCCATGCGCCCATCCTGCATCGCGACCCCGTTCCGCTGACGGTCGATGATTTCGTCCTGCTGAAGCGGGCGGGCAGCTTTACCGGCTATGGCAAAGTCGAGCTTCTCGACGGTGAATTGTCGGGCGTCCGGCTCCAGCATGACGATGAGCCGGAATATGATGGCTCGGAACCGGTCAGGCTGGACGGTCACGCATATCGGCTGCTCGCAGACGCGGGATCTTTGCAAGGTCATGGCAAAACGGAGCTGCTCGATGGCGCGATCTACGCGATGAGTCCGCAATATCGTCCGCACGGCTTCGTGAAGGACGAGATCGCCTATCGATTGCGACGCGCCTTGGAAGCGGTGGGATCGTCGCTCCACGTAGCGACCGAGCAATCCGCGGCGCTGTCTTCATTCGACGAGCCGCAGCCGGATATCATGCTGACCCGCGAACCGCGTGGCGAGGGCCCAATACCGGGCGCGTCGATCGCTCTGATCTGCGAGGTATCGGCGAACACGCTGGCGTTCGACCTCCGCGAGAAAGCACGCATTTATGCGCAGGCCGGCATTCCGGAATATTGGGTGGCCGATGTCGGGGCAAAGCTGGTCCACCAGATGTGGATGCCTGTCGGTGATCGCTTTACCCAGTCGCGCGATGTTCCCTTCGACGCGGGGATGGAGTCGACGACAATTCCAGGCCTGACGATACACACGGTCGCGCTTTGATTATCGCATCGCTTGCCTGACGAAGGTTTCGGCACGCGATCGATTGAGCAACGCCAACGTGCCGCCCTGAAAGTCCAGATCATACGTGACCTCGGACCTAGCCCATTCGGGTGGCTGCGCGGCCGCCAGCGACGCGGCGTCAGGCTGCTCGATCTCGGCTAGCTCGAGCCCGGCGAGCGCCCCTTCGAACAGATCGATTCCGAACTCGCCCGACGCGCTCGGCACGGCATGCCGCCGCTTGCGGAGCCAGTGGCCCGGCAACGCCGCGAACAGCGCGTATTCCTCAGGGGTCAGATACGTGGTCACCAACGGCCGCGCGAGCGGATCGGCGACGTCGTATTTCTTCGACAGCTTGAGCACCACGCGTCCGCCGACGCTGTCGGTCATCCGCCGCAGCCGGCACCGTGTGTCGGTAATGTAGAGATCCTCGATCAGGATCGACCGGCAACCGTCCAGCGACGGTCGCCGCAGAGGATCGACGAGGAACCGCCGCTCGCGCTCGACATGCGAGTATTTGTGAGCCGCCAGTTCCTCGTCGAGGCCTCTCAGCACGCCATGATCAGCGCGTCAGCTTCTTGTAGGACAGCGCGGTCGGACGATCCGCCGCATCGCCCAGACGGCGGCGCTTGTCCTCTTCGTAGGATTCGAAATTGCCTTCGAACCATTCGACATGGCTGTTGCCCTCGAACGCCAGGATGTGCGTGGCGAGACGATCGAGGAAGAAGCGGTCATGGCTGATCACCACCGCGCACCCTGCGAAATTCTCGATAGCTTCCTCGAGCGCGCCCAACGTCTCGACATCGAGATCGTTGGTCGGTTCGTCGAGCAGCAGCACGTTGCCGCCGCGCTTCAGCATCTTGGCGATGTTGACGCGGTTGCGCTCGCCGCCCGACAGCTTGCCGACGTTCTTCTGCTGGTCCTGGCCCTTGAAGTTGAACGCCCCGACATAGGCGCGCGTCGACTGGTCGAACCCGTTGACCTTCATCGAGTCGAGGCCGTCGGAAATCTCCTCCCAGACGTTCTTCTTGTCGTCGAGATGATCGCGGCTCTGGTCGACATAGCCGAGCCGCACGGTCGAACCCTTGTCGATCGTGCCGCTGTCCGGCGTCTCCTGCCCAGTGATCAGCTTGAACAGCGTCGACTTGCCGGCGCCGTTGGGACCGATGACGCCAACGATACCGCCCGCGGGCAGCGTGAACGAGAGATTCTCGAACAGCAGCTTGTCGCCGTAAGCCTTGGAGACGTTCTCGAGCTCGATCACCTTGCCGCCGAGACGCTCGGGCACCTGGATGACGATCTGCGCCTTGCCCGGCGAGCGGTTCTCCTGTGCGGAGACGAGGCGTTCGAAGTTGGCGATACGCGCCTTCGATTTCGTCTGCCGCGCCTTGGCACCCTGACGAATCCATTCGAGCTCGTTCTTGATCGCCGTCTGACGACCGGACTCCTCACGATCCTCCTGCTCGAGACGCTTGGCCTTCTTCTCGAGATAGGTCGAGTAATTGCCCTCGTACGGGAAATACTTGCCGCGATCGAGTTCGAGCACCCAGCCGACGACGTTGTCCAGGAAATAGCGGTCATGGGTGATCATCAGCACCGCGCCCGCATAATCCTTCAGATGATTCTCCAGCCACTGGACGCTCTCCGCGTCGAGATGGTTGGTGGGCTCGTCGAGCAGCAGGATACCCGGCTTCTGGATCAGCAGGCGGGTCAGCGCGACTCGGCGCTTCTCACCACCCGACAGCTTGTCGACCGGCCAGTCGCCCGGCGGGCAGCGTAGCGCTTCCATCGCGACCTCGAGCTGGTTGTCGAGCGTCCAGCCGTCGACCGCATCGATCTTTTCCTGGAGCGTGCCCATCTCTTCGAGCAGCGCGTCGAAGTCGGTGTCGTCCTGGGGATCGCCCATCTCGGCCGAAATCGCGTTGAAACGGTCGACCATGTCCGCAACGCCGCGCGCGCCGTCCTTGACGTTCTCCAGCACGGTCTTCGAGGCGTCGAGCTGCGGCTCCTGCTCCAGATAGCCGACCGTGACGTTCTCGCCCGGCCATGCCTCGCCGGTATAATCCTTGTCGATGCCGGCCATGATCTTGATCAGCGTCGACTTGCCCGCACCGTTGGGGCCGACGATGCCGATCTTGGCGCCATGATAGAATTGCAGGTTGATGTTCGACAGCACCGGCTTGGGCGCGCCGGGGAAGGTCTTCGTCATGTCCTTCATGACATAGGCGTATTGGCCGGCCACGGGGGTCTCCGTTCGGGTGTTCGTGAGGGCGGGATTGATCTGCGCATGTAAGGGCAGGCGCGAAGGTTGGCAACGCGCGCGCTCGGACCTAACGGTGGGTCGACACCAAGGGGAATAGCCGATGACGCGTATCGCACCATTTCTGGCGGCCTGTGCCGTCATCACCGCCGTTCCCGTCGTGGCGCAGCGCACCGCCGCCCCGGCGACCGCCGGCGATGCCAAGGTCGCGGCGTTGCGCGACAAGGCGCTGACCGACGATACCGCGTACCAGATCGTCGAAGGACTGACGACCGAGGTCGGCCCGCGCATGACCGGCACCGAGGCGGAAGCGCGCGCGCGCGTCTGGTCGGTCGCCAAGCTGAAGGCGCTGGGGTTCAAGAACGTCAGGATCGAGACCTACCAGCTGCCAATCTGGCAGCGTGGCGCCGAGAGTGCCGAGATCGTCTCGCCCTACCCACAGAAGCTGCGGCTGGTCGGCCTCGGCAATTCGGGCGCGACGCCGCCCGCCGGTCTGACGCTGCCGGTGACGTATTTCGCGAGCTACAACGACCTTGCGTTGGCGCCAGAGGGGAGCCTGAAGGGCCGGATCGCCTTCGTCTCGAATTCGATGCAGCCGACGCAGGACGGGTCGAGCTATGGCAGCCAGGGTACCGCGCGGTTCGTCGGTCCCAACGTCGCTTCGAAGAAGGGCGCGGCGGCGATCGTGATCCGCTCGATCGGCACCGACCAGGGCCGCGGGCCGCATGCCGGCACGACCAATTTCGAACCCGGCGTCACGCCGATCCCGGCAGCGGCGCTGTCGGTCTCCGACGCGGCGAACCTCGAACGGATGATCAAGCTCGGCAAGCCGGTGAAGATGCGGCTGATCCTCGACGATCATCAGGTGGGCATGCGGGAGTCGGGCAACGTCGTCGCCGAAGTCCCCGGCACCGATCCCAGGGCCGGGATCGTGCTGGTTGGGGGCCATCTCGACAGCTGGGATCTCGGTACCGGTGCGATCGACGACGGCGCGGGCATCGCGATCACCGCGGCGGCCGCCAAGATCGTCATGGACGGCGGCCAGCGCCCACGCCGCACGATCCGCGTCGTCTGGTTCGGCGACGAGGAGAGCGGCGGCTTCGGCGGGCTCGCCTACGCCAAGGCACACGCCGGCGAGCGCCATGCGACCGCTGCCGAATCGGATTTCGGGGCCGATCGCGTCTGGCGGTTCGAAAGTAGCCTGCCCGCCGCCGCCAAGCCTATCGAGGATCGCCTGGCCGTCGCACTAGCCCCGCTCGGGATCATTCGCGGTGCCGATGCACCCCACGGCGGCACCGATGTCGGCCCGACGATCGCCACCGGGGTGGCCGGGATCGACCTCAACCAGTCAGGCCAGCGGTACTTCGATTACCACCACACACCCGAGGACACGCTGGAGCGGATCGACCCTGAGCAGCTTCGCCAGAACGTCGCGGCGTGGACCGCGATGATCGCGACGGTCGCCAATGCGCCCGAGGAAATCGGCCCGATCGTGCCCGGAAAGTGACCAGTCGCTGCAACCGAAACGTCATCGTTCTGCCGCAAACCTTGCGGAGAGATGAATTTAGCGGATTGACCCCCCGCCGGGGTCCGCTATTTGACGTGACTTCGCGACGGCAATCGGGTCGGCCGCGAGTGAAACTATGCTTGGGAGCATTCGAATGAAGAAGATCGTTCTGATCGCTGCTGCCGCCGGCCTGATGTCCGTCGCAGCCTGCAGCAAGTCGCCAGAAGCCGCCGCCGTTGAGAACAACGCGGACATGCTGGCTGACAACATGGAAATGCAGGCTGACAACATGGACGCCATGGCGGACAACACCTCGAACGGCGTCGCAACCGACGTTCTCGAGAACGCAGCCGACAACATGAACGCTGCTGCCGACAACGTCCGTGACGCTGCCGACGCAAAGACCGACAACATGAACTAAGACCCTGTCGGGCGTTCGCGCTCGATAGAGTTTCAGGGTCGGAAAGGGCGTTCCTTCGGGAGCGCCCTTTTTCTTTGTGTCCGTTGCTTTGCGCTCTTTTGCGGGCTGGACGCTTGCGCTAACGCAGGCACCGGTGGGGCCTGTAGCTCAACGGTTAGAGCTGGCCGCTCATAACGGCTAGGTTGCGGGTTCGATTCCTGCCGGGCCCACCAATTCATTCGCATTCTGTGCTCCCCCCAGTCGGGACGTCCGGTTCGACGTCCCTCGCGGCGCGCGAGCCATAGGGTTGCAGCCAAGAGCCGCTCCTGCCCGTGCACTACAGCGCCGATGGCGAGTATGCGTAATGATCGCAGATCTGACGCACGCGATCCGCGCGGCTGACCATATGCCGTCGTGTCGGCTTCGCTCAGACGCGCTTCTTGGTACCGATCGCCACCCAGTACGGCACCCCGTCACGGAACCGCACATCCTCCAAGCCGGCAGCCTCCATCATCGCCTGGATCTGAGCCTTCGTGAATCGCTGCTCCAATCGCGTTCCAAAGCGATCGAGCGCATCGGTCCGCATGGTATAGAAGCTGTATTTTCGATAGGAACTCAACGGAATCGCATCGACGTTCCCACCCAGCCGGTCGACGACGGTCGCGACTTTTGCGGCCGGCCAATACACGGTGGCGGCGATCATCGAGGTGATGGCTTTGCGCGGACCGATCGGCAGCTTCGATATGCCGCGCCGGACCGTATCCGACGCTTTCCAGGTCGCGCGAAACCACGCCGGCCGCTGATCGAACGCATAATATAGATAGGTGAGGAAAGGCGCTCCCGGCTTCAGCTTGGTGACCGCGTCCCTGAGGGCCTGTGCCGTATCGGGAATATGGTGCAGCACGCCCAGCGAATACCCGAAATCCTGGCTGCCATCGGCGAGCGGTATGGCTGCAGCATCCGCAAGATGGAACTGGACGTTCGTGCTATCTTTCAGGCGGCGCCGGGCGACGTCGAGCGCCGCGGCGGCGGGGTCGATACAGTGCAGCTTACCGACTTTTGGCACGACTCCGGCCGCCCATCGGCCCGAGCCGCACCCGAGATCGAATCCCTCGGCTTTCGCAGGCAGACGCGAAAAGTCGAGCAGCGAGAAATAGCCATCGAAATGGTGCTGCCATTCCTCGTGCGACATGGCCGTCTGATCGAACGCCGCCCATTCCTCGCCGAATCCCTCGACAGTCGCCTTGTCAATATTCTGCACGCCCAGCCTCTCTCGTCCTCGGCACGAAGGCCTGTCTGTCCTGTGTTCGGCTGCAACCGGTCTTTTCGATCGCCGCAAAATGTGTTCGAAGCCCGACCCTCACGGAAGTTTCGCGTCTGCAGACGACGCGTTCCGCCGACAGCCGAAATCATCACCGATCGCACGTGAAACGCGCCGGATCATCTCCTGCCGGACGAACCGGCGAAACATGCCGAACCGTCGCCTCCAATTTTTATGCCAAGTAGTTCTTCGTTTTTTACTGGTCGGCGCAATATTCGCCCAAACCTGATAACGCAAGCCATAACAAGCACATACATGTTGTGCTGTGCCGTTATTACCGGTGATACGAATTTCCAGCTGTCGCTATCGATCGGGCGAGAGCATGTCTGCGCGGAGCGCCAGGCGATCGCATTTTACGGCCTCGCCGCATTCGGAAATACCGGTGGCGTTTCATAGCCCACCCGTGTCGCGCGATCGTCTCGACCACGTCATGGAGGACGCGGCGGGCGTTGCGCATCACGGCCATCCGACGCACTCGTTGTCCCATGACTGTCGATCCGCCGGACAGACCGATCTACGGGCCATGCAAAGCCACATGCGCAACCGACGCTACGATGCGCGGACAGCCGGGCATCATAGCGTCGGTTGGTGGGACGCAGCTTAGAGGGTGACGACCGACAGCGGGCGCGCGGCGGCCTTGGTCAGCGTGTTGCGCAGCGGCAGCGTGAACGGCGCGGCCTCGATTTCGAAGACATCGCCCTCGCGCGTCGTCACGCCATCCGCGAACGACAGCGTCGCGGTCCCGAAGAAATGGACATGGACGTCGCCGGGCCGGCGGAACAGGTCGTATTTGAAATGATGCGCCTCGAGGTTGGCAATCGTGTGCGACATGTTCGCCTCGCCCGACAGGAACGGCTTTTCCCACAGCAGTGCGCCGTCGCGGTGGATGCGGCTCACGCCCTCGATATGCTCGGGCGGCGTGCCGACCAGCAGTTCGGGGCCCAGCGATGCCTGCCGCAGCTTAGAATGCGCGAGCCACAGGTAATTGTGCCGCTCGGTCACATGGTCGCTGAATTCGTTGGCAAGGCACAGCCCGAGCCGGAACGGCGTCCCGTCCAGACCGATCAGGTAGATCCCGGCAAGCTCGGGCTCCTCGCCGCCATCCTCGGCGAAATCGGGCATCGTAAGCGCGGCCCCGGGCGCGACCAGGCCCGAGCCATCGCCCTTGTAGAACCATTCGGGCTGCTGACCGCGCTGGCCGGGTGCGGGCTTGCCGCCCTCGACGCCTTCGAGGAACATCCGCATCGAGTCGGTCTGCTTGGCCGCGTCCGCCGCCGCGCGGTGCATCTTGTCGCGCCCCTCGGCCGAGCCGAGATGCGTCAGGCCGGTACCGGTCATGATCAGATGCGCCGGATCGACATGGTCGATCGGCGACACGATCCGCCCGGCCGCCAGTTCGGCCACGATGTCGACGCTCGCGCCGGTACCGCACGATGCCACGGCCGCGGCGAGGTCGCTGCCCTCAGCGATCGCCTTAGTGGCGAGCCCCCGGACGCTGTCGACGCCCTTCACGATAGCCGCCCCCTCGGCGGTCGCGGCGATCACCGAGCGCGTACCGTCGGCGCCGACATGCTGCAGCAAACGTAACGTCATCATTCTCTCCTAACGGATCCGGCGGTGACGGATTGCACCAACCCAGGGCGCGATTTCGTCGTCAGATACACCAACGCCTCGACCAGCCGGAAGCACGATCGAGGCGTATATATCGTATAAGTGCATCCAGCAGAATAGTCCGACATGACAGCGGGCAACGGTTACCCCCTGCCCGCGTTGTCATGCGCCCGATTATGCCACGGTCTGATCGGGCAGCGGATCGGTGACCTTCGATCCCCATACCGCGTAGAACAGCACGTAGAGTTCGCACGCGGCGGTCAGCAGGAACGACGACTGCAAGCCGTAATTGTCAGCGAGCCAGCCCTGCACGATCACCAGCGCACCACCGGCGATCGCCATTATCAACAGCCCCGAGCCCTCCTCGGTCAGCGGCCCGAGGCCCTTGATGCCAAGCGTGAAGATCGTCGGGAACATGATCGAATGGAACAGGCCGACCGAGATCAGCGCCCACATCGCGACATGGCCGGTGGTGAAGGTCGCGATCAGCATGACGACGCACGCGCCGATGCTGGCGATCGCGAGCACGCGTTCGGCGGGCACGGTGCGCATGACATAGCTGCCGACGAGTCGACCGACCATCATCCCGCCCCACAGGATGAACAGGTAATGCGACGCCTGTTCGTGGCTCAGATTGCCGATCTGCGGCTGGCTGACGAAGTTGATGAACAGATTGGCGACGCCGATCTCGGCGATCAGGTAGATGAAGATCGCGGGAATGCCGAACACCAGGTTGCGATGCGACCAGAGCGACAGGCCCTTGCGCGCCTCCTTGGCGGAACGCTGCGTCGACGATCCCATCGCCGGCAACGGGAACCGCGCGATCACCACCGCGAGCACGACGAGGACGCCCGCGACGATCAGATACGGCAACACCACCGATTGCGCATCCGCGAGTCGCTCGGCGGCGGTCAGCGTCGTGGTCGATCCGGCCGCAGCCGTACCCGAGGTCGAACGGCCGAGGATGAGATAGCCACCAAACAGCGGCGCGAGCGTCGCGCCCGCCGAATTGAACGCCTGGACCAGGTTCAACCGCGACGACGCGGTCTCGGGCGGACCGACGACCGCGACATACGGGTTCGCCGCGACCTGCAGCAGCGTGATCCCGCTGGCGATGATGAACAACGCAACGAGGGTAACGCCATAGGACGGGATCCGCGCGGCCGGCACCATCAACAGCGCACCGCCCGCCATCAGCGCGAGGCCGAACACCATCGACTTCTGATAGCCGATCCGCTCGATCAGCTTGGCCGACGGGATCGACGCGAAGAAATAGGCGATGAACCAGACGCTCTCGATCAGCGTCGTCTGCGTATAGCTCAGGTCGAACACGCTGCGCAGGTGCGGCAGCAGCGTGTTGTTGATGACCGTGATGAAGCCCCACATGAAGAACAGGCTGGCAAGCAACGTCAGCGCCGAGCGATAGCTCGGCCCCGCGCCCTGCGCCCCCGCTCCCCCGGGCTCTCCGGCGGGTCGTGCGTGTGTAGGCTGTATCGGCATCGCCATGATCGTCCATCCTCCGTGCCATGTCGGCGACCGATCGACAGTCTTTTACCGCATGGCTTGCTCAGAAATATATTGTCGGACTATATACCCCGACAAGGCGCGTCAACGGCGTCGGACGATTAAGGATGGGAACCGAAATGCGCGCATTGGGGACGACGGGGATCATCGTGGCGACGTTACTGGCGGTCATGCCGACACAAGCCGCGCACGCTGCCGAGGCGAAGCGTTCGCCCGCGGGCACGCTGCAGGACGGCACTGCGATCGAGGCGATCACGCTCAGCAACGCGCACGGCATCTCGGCGCGCGTCCTGTCCTACGGCGCGACTCTGCAATCGCTGATGGGCCCGGACCGCAGCGGCAAGATCGCCGACGTCATGCTCGGCTATGACGACCTGGCCTCGTACGTCGATCATCCCAATTTCTTCGGCGTGACCGTCGGCCGTTTCGCCAACCGCATCGCTGGCGGCCGCTTCACGCTCGACGGCAAAGCCTATCAATTGCCGCTCAACGACAAGGTCAACTCGCTGCACGGTGGCGGCAAGGGTTTCGACAAGGTCGCTTGGAAAGTGCTCTCGTTGAAGAGCGGCCCGACCGCGACCCTCGTGCTTGGCTATCGTAGCCCGGACGGCGACTCCGGCTATCCCGGCAACCTCGACGTCACCGTCACCTACACGCTCGACGAAGCCGGCAACCTCGGCATCGCCTATGACGCGAAAACCGACAAGCCGACGATCGTCAACATGACCAACCACGGGATCTTCGATCTCGGCGGCGAAGGCTCGCGGATCGGCACCTACGGCCATCGCCTGACGATCCCCGCCAAGGCGATCACGCCGGTCGACGACAAGCTGATCCCGACCGGTGTCCTGCAACCCGTCGACGGCACGGTGTTCGACTTCCGCGCTGGCCGCATCGTCGGCGATGGCATCCGCGACGGCCGCGACCAGCAGATCCGCTACGGGCATGGCTACGATCATAACTTCGCGCTCGACAAGGGCCTGACCGCCAAGCCGGAACTGGCCGCGCGGCTCGAGGATCCGGCGTCCGGCCGCGTTCTCGAGGTGCTGACGACCGAACCTGGCGTGCAGTTCTACACCGGCAATTTCCTTGACGGGACGTTCGTCGGCAAGCACGGCCATCTCTACCGGATGGGTGACGGGATCGCGCTCGAACCGCAGAAATTCCCCGACGCCCCGAACAAACCGAACTTCGTCTCCGCGCGCGTCGATCCGGGCAAGCCGTATCACCACGCGATGATCTACCGCCTTTCCGTCGCCCGCTGACACCCGATCTCCAGAAAGCCCCCGATGACCGACATGCCCAACCCTCTCCAGAAGCTCCGGAGCCGCGCGTGGTTCGACAACCCCGAGAACATCGACATGACCGCGCTCTATCTGGAGCGCTATCTGAACTTCGGGCTTAGCCTCGAGGAACTGCGTTCGGGCAAGCCGATCATCGGCATCGCGCAGACCGGCAGCGACCTGTCGCCGTGTAACCGCCACCATCTCGTGCTCGCCGAACGTCTGCGCGAGGGCATCCGCGAAGCCGGCGGGATCGCGCTCGAATTCCCGGTCCACCCGATCCAGGAAACCGGCAAGCGCCCGACCGCCGGGCTCGACCGCAACCTCGCTTATCTGGCGCTGGTCGAGGTGCTGTACGGCTACCCGCTCGACGGCGTCGTGCTGACGATCGGTTGCGACAAGACAACGCCGGCCTGCCTGATGGCCGCCGCGACCGTCAACATCCCGGCGATCGCGCTGTCGGTGGGGCCGATGCTCAACGGCTGGCACAAGGGCGAGCGGACCGGGTCAGGCACGATAGTGTGGAAGGCGCGCGAACTGCTCGCGACCGGCGCGATCGACGATGAGGGCTTCATCAAGCTCGTCGCGTCGTCGGCGCCGTCGACCGGCTATTGCAACACGATGGGCACCGCGACGACGATGAATTCGCTCGCCGAGGCGCTCGGCATGCAGCTGCCCGGTTCGGCCGCGATCCCCGCACCATACCGTGACCGTCAGGAGGTCGCCTATCGCACCGGCAAGCGGATCGTCGACATGGTTTCGGAGGATCTGAAGCCGTCGGACATCCTCACCAAGGAGGCGTTCCACAACGCGATCGTCGTCAATTCGGCGATCGGCGGCTCGACCAACGCGCCGATCCATCTGGCTGCGATCGCGCGTCACATCGGCGTCGACCTGCCGATCGACGACTGGCAGACGCACGGCCACAAGGTGCCGCTGATGGTCAACCTCCAGCCCGCCGGCGAGTATCTCGGCGAGGATTATTATCATGCCGGCGGCGTTCCCGCGGTGGTGGCCGAGTTGATGAAGCAGGGCCTGATCCACGAAGACGCGATGACCGCCAACGGCAAGACGATGGGCGACAATTGCCGCGATGCGACGATCGAGGACGAGCGCGTCATTCGCCCGTTCGCGACGCCGCTGCTTCAGGACGCGGGCTTCATCGTGTTGCGCGGCAATCTGTTCGACAGCGCGATCATGAAGACCAGCGTGATCTCGCCCGAATTCCGCGCGCGCTACCTTTCGAACCCCGCCGATCCCGAGGCGTTCGAAGGCCCCGCGGTCGTGTTCGACGGGCCCGAGGATTATCACCATCGGATCGACGATCCCTCGCTCGGCATCACCACCGACACGTTGCTGTTCATGCGTGGCGCGGGGCCGATCGGCTATCCGGGTGCCGCCGAAGTCGTCAACATGCGACCGCCCGCGTATCTGATCCGCGAAGGCGTCCATGCGCTGCCGTGCATCGGCGACGGGCGCCAATCGGGAACGTCGGGATCGCCATCGATCCTCAACGCCAGCCCTGAAGCGGCGGCGATGGGCGGCCTCGCGCTGATCCGCACCGGCGACCGCGTCCGCATCGATCTCGGCAAGGGTACCGCCGACGTGCTGATTTCGGCCGAAGAGCTCGCCGAACGCCGGCGGACGCTGACCGCCGCGGGCGGCTATGCCTTTCCCGGCTCGCAGACCCCGTGGCAGGAAATCCAGCGCGCCACCGTCGGCCAGCTACAGACCGGCGCGATCCTCGAAGGTGCCGAGAAGTACCAGCGCATCGCGCAGACCATGGGCCTCCCCCGCGACAACCACTGATTGCGGTAGACGTAGCGCCCACGACTCTTCCCCCCTCCCTGGAAGGGAGGGGTCGGGGGTGGGTCGGCTTCCGCATTATCGAACGTCGGCGGCCGAAACGAACCAACCCACCCCCAGCCCCTCCCTTCCAGGGAGGGGAGCACGTCTCTACCGTGGCGAGGCCAGTGGCATCTCCACCCGCTCAAATCCCAACGCCCCGCCCAATCTAACCGATTGCCCAACGCAGTCGCCGATGCGAAACAATGCCATGACGCACGGACAGCATCGGCGGTGAAACGGGTCACGATACGCGACGTCGCGACCGCCAGCGGAACGTCGATCAAGACCGTCAGCCGCGTCCTCAACAAGGAACGCTATGTCGGCGCCGAAACGCGCGAAAGAGTCGAGCGCGCGGTCGCGGACCTGAACTTCCGCCCCAGTTTCGCTGCGCGGACGCTCGCCGGGCATCGGTCCTTCCAGGTCGCGCTGGTCTGCGACAACCCCAGCCCTGCCTATGTCTATGCAATGCAGCAAGGCATCCGCGACCGGTGCGAAGTCGACGGCGTCCGCGTCCTCACCCAGCCCTACGACCGGGGCTCGCCGCGTCTGCTCGCCGATCTCGACGCGCTGATCGCGACCAGCGGCCCCGACGGGATCATCCTGACGCCGCCGCTGTCGGATAACGACGACGTGCTGGCGCTGCTCGCGGCGCGGGCGATCCCCTTCGTCCGCGTGTCGCCCGGAACGCGGGCGGGCCTCGCGCCGGCGACGTTCATCGACAACGTCACCGCCGCGCACGAACTGACCGCGCACCTGCTCGAGCGTGGTCACCGCCGGATCGCACACATCGCCGGTCCGCGCGACTATGCGACGAGTGCGCAACGGCGTGCCGGCTACGAAGCCGCGCTGCTGGCGGCCGGCATCGCGCCCGAGACCGAACTGATCGTCGAGGGGCGCTACGACTTCGCCAGCGGCGCGGAGGCCGCGGAAGTGTTGCTCGCACGCCCCTCCCCGCCGACCGCGATCTTCGCGGGCTCGGACGAGATGGCGGCGGGTGCGTTGATGGTCGCGCATCGCCGTGGCCTGCGCATTCCCACCGACATCGCGATCGCCGGGTTCGGCGACGATGCCCTGGCGAGCTATGTCTGGCCACCGCTGACGACGGTCCGCCAACCGGTCCGCGACCTCGCCTGGCAGGCAGCGGACCTGCTGCTGAGCCGTGCCGATCCAGACGAACGCCGCGAAGTCGCGCACTCGCTCGTGGTCCGCGCCTCGACCTGACCGATCATCCGCGGGGGCGCTTCGCGTGCCGGGCGACGTTGCGAACTGACGCCGGGGGCGGCATGAGGGCGCATGCGACAAGGGTCGAGCGCGATCGAACGCGCTGTGGCACCGCTATCGGACCGTTGAAACCAGGAGAGCCTATGTCCACCGATCGCCGGCGCTGGATCATCGTCGCGCTCGTCTTCGTGGCGATCATGCTGAACTATGTCGACCGCCAGATCCTCTCGCTGCTGAAGCCGACGCTGGAGGCTGAGTTCCACTGGTCGGACCAGGATTACGCCAACATGCTGTCGGCGTTCCAGGTCGCGGCGGCGGTCGCGTTTCTCGGCACCGGATGGTTCATCGACCGGGTCGGCTTGAAGCTCGGGTTCGCGCTCGGCGTCGCGGTATGGAGCCTCGCCGGCATGGCGCATGCGGTAGTCAGCAGCGTCGGCGGCTTCATCGCCGCGCGCGTCGTGCTCGGCGGCGCGGAGTCGATCGGCACGCCCGCCGCGGTCAAGTCGGCCGCGACCTATTTCACGCAACGCGAACGCTCGATCGCGCTCGGCATCGGCAACACCGCGCCCAATATCGGCGCGGTCATCACCCCGCTGGTCGTCCCAGCGCTGGCTGTCGCCTATGGCTGGCGCGCAGCGTTCCTCGCGGCCGGTGCACTTGGGCTCGTCTGGGTCGTGGTGTGGTTCTCGGTGCGGATCCCCGCGGTCGCCGAGAGCAGCGTGCGGCCCGCTCCGATCCGCTGGTCCGATCTGTTCAAGCGCCGCGAAACCGCCGCGATCGCGATCGCCAAAGTGCTGTCGGATCAGGTCTGGTTCTTCATGCTCGCCTGGTTGCCTGACCTGTTCCACCGGATGTTCGGCCTGCCGCAAGGGACCGTCGGGCTCCCCGTCGCGCTCGCCTATGCGATGGCGGCGGCGGGGGCGCTGACCGGTGGCTGGCTGCCGACCCGGCTAATGGCGCGCGGCTGGAGCGTCGATCGCGCGCGCAAGGGCACGATGCTGCTCTACGCGCTGCTCGTGCTGCCGGTGACATTGGTGCTGGTGGTCGACGATGCGTGGTCGGCGGCGCTGCTGCTCGGGCTCGGGCTGTTCGCGCATCAGGGATTTTCGACTAACGTCTTCGCGCTCGCCACGGACATAGTCCCCGCGCGCGCGGTCGGCTCGACCATTGGGATCGCGGCGTTCTGCGGCAACATGTGGTCGATCGTGCTGATCCAGCTGGCCGCGGTGTCGCTTGCAGCGGGCTATGGCTATGGCCCGCTGCTCGGCGTCTGCTCGGTGTCATATTTGCTCGCGCTGGGGCTGGTACAGCTCATCATCCCGACCATCGTCGCGGTGCCGGACGACGGGTCGGACGTCATTGCGATAGCGCACTGACGTGCGACCTCGAGGTCAGAAGTTGATCCGGCCGGTGACGCCGTAATAGCGATCCGCCTCGCGCGGGATGATGTAGCGATACGCGCCCCCCGGCCCGCCGCTCGTGATTGCCGAGGCGAAGCTCGTGTCGAACACGTTCTTCACCGCGAAGGTCAGGCGGAACCGGTCGTCGCGCTCGACGAGCCCGGCCGACAGATCGAGCAGGCCATACCCCTTGATCGTCGTCGCCTCGCGGATGACGGCGCTCGCGTCGAGCTGCGAGATCTGCTTCGACTGGTAGCTGCCCTGCGCGCCCAGCGCGAAGTCGATCCGCCCGCCGGTGCGATAGCGATAATCCGCGCCGAGCGACCCCTTCCATTTCGGCGCATAGCCGAGCGGCGTGCCCGACGGCACCACGCCCGTCGTCACGCCGTTGGTCGGCACCTTGAACTGGTCGATATGCGCGTCGGTATACGCGAGCCCACCCGAAAAGCTGAGGTCGCGGACCGGCTGGAACACCAGGTCCAGTTCGCCGCCGCGCGTCGAGATCTCGCCCGCGTTAGTGAAGCGCGTCACCAGCACGCCCGCGACGATGTCGGGGTTGTTAGCCTGGAAATTATGATATTTCGCGTAGAATGCCGCGAGGTTGACGACCAACTTGCCGCCGAACAGCGTGTTCTTCAGGCCAAGCTCGTAGCTGTCGGCGGTCTCCGGCGCGATCACGTTGGTCCCGGTCGCGGTCAGATTGTAGAAAATGTTGAACGCCGGCCCTTTATAGCCGCGCGAATAGGTGGCGTAGGCGGTCGACTGCCGGACGATGTCGAACTGCACGCCGCCCTTACCCGACCAGTTGTCGTTGGTGGTCTTGGCGGTGAACGGCACGCCGTTCGAGGACGCGACGGCCTGCGTCGCGGCAAGGTCCGGACGGATGCCCTGCCCGACCAGCCGGACATAGGCGTCGTTCACGCCCTGATCGAAATTGGGGTTGATGCCGGGGCCGGTCAGCGTCGTGCGACGGATATGCGACACGTCGAGCTGGTCGGTGGTATAGCGGATCCCGCCGATCAGGCGCAGGCGATCGGTAAGCCGCAGCGTTCCCTGCCCGAACAGCGCGAAGTTCTTGAACACCGAACCGAACTCCGCAGTCCCGGTCGGTCGCGTTGTGACCGTACCGGTCGTTCCGCACGGGATCAGCACGGTCGTCGAGGTCGCCCCGGTGCACGCGATGTCGTTGCGCGTGAAATTCCGCTCGGTCTCGGCGCGCGAATAATAGGCACCCAGCACATAGCTGAAGAACTGGTTCGACGGCGACGTCAGCCGCAGTTCCTGCGTCAGCGTGTTGCTCACCTGCGGCCCGAAATCATGCAGCTGGTTCAGCCCGACATAGGCGCGCGGCAGCCAGTCGCCGTCGCGGATCTCCTCGTTGTCGTACTCGCGGTACGAGCCGATATAGGTCAGCGTCTGGTTGCCGAGCGTCCAGTCGACCTGACCCGAAGCCCCCCAGCTCTTCTCGTTCGAGCGCGTGACCAGATCCTGGTTGATCACCCGCGACTTGTCGCCACGCGGCGTCGGCAGGACGGTGGCGGACAGGTTGTTGGGCACGGTACCGATCACCTCGGCGCAGCAATTGTCCTTGCTCCGGCGATAGTCGGCGATCAGCGTGATCGTCAGATCGGGCGTCGGATCGGCGACGACGATCCCGCGCACGCCGTAATGCTTGTAGCCGTTGACGCGATCATTGCCCTGCGCAAGGTTGCGGATGTTGCCGTCGTAATGGCCATAGAAGCCCGTAATCCGGCTCTTGATGATCCCCGAGATCGGCAGATCGACCGCACCGCGCACGCGGTACTCGCTGCCGTTGCTGTAATACCCGCCCTCGACATAGCCGCCGAAGTCGTTGCCGGGTCGTTTGGTGACGATGTTGATGACGCCCGCGCTGGTGTTCTTGCCGAACAGCGTGCCCTGCGGTCCGCGCAGCACCTCGATCCGGTCGACGTCGATCAGGTCGCTGAACGCTTCGCCGGCGCGGCTGTAGACCACGCCGTCGACCACCGTGGAGATCGACGGCTCGCCTGCGATCGAGAAGGTCGAGGTGCCGACCCCGCGCAGGAACAGCGACTGGTTGATCGCGGTGCCCGATTTCCGGAAATTGAGCGTCGGCACGAGATATTGCGCGCTTTCGAGGTTGGTGCCGCCCTTGGCGCTGATCGCATCGCCAGAGATCACCGAGACCGCGACCGGCACGTCCTGCAGACGCTCGGACCGCTTCTGCGCGGTAACGACGATGTCGCCGGGCTGATTCTGAGCGCCAGCAGTCGGCGCCTCGGCAGCTGCAACCGGCGCAGGCTGAGCCGCATCGGTCGGCGGGGTCGCCGGCGCCTGTTGCGCGAATGCGGGGCCGGCAATCGCCAGCGCGGCCAGGGCTACGCCCGTCAACAATCCCGTGTTCAAATCGGCTCTCCCTTTTCCTACCTGACCGGTAGGTTATATTTCAAACGCCGCCTTGTCGTCGGCGGTTCGTCTTTGGTCCGGGCAAGGCCTGCTATCGTCGAACCCGGCGTTAAACCGGGCGTCGAACCCGACGTCAGAAGCCCAGTTCGCGCATTTCCACCACGCGGTGTTCGCGCGCGCTGATCTCGGCCGCGGTGCCGATCGCGACCGCCATCAAACCGTCGCGCGCCGTCACTTCGACGGCCCCCTCGCCGCGTACCGCCGCGATGAATTTCTGGTGTTCGTAGAAGGTCGATCCGTGATGGCTGCCCGCGTCGAGTGCGACCGGATCGACCGCGACGACGCGTCGCGTCGCCCGCTTTGGGTTGCGAAAGCCGACACGCGGCGAGTGGATCAGCGCCCCCTCGGGGATCAGCACTTCCAGCCGCGCCGCATCGCCGACTGCGGCGATCTCCTCCTGGTTCTCCGCGCCGTCGGCGAACATCGACAGGTCGAGCATCGCGCGCACGCCGTTGGCGAAGTCGATCGTCGTGTAGCTGTTGTCGATGATGTCGGGCCGCGCGCCGTCATAGCGCTCGTCGAGATGGTTCACGTCCATCGCGCCCGAACAATAGACGCGGACGGCCTCGGACTGCGTGATCAACCGCATCAGATCGAAGAAATGGCAGCATTTCTCGACCATCGTGCCGCCGGTGTTGCGCGCGAACCGGTTCCAGTCGCCGACCTTGGGCAGGAAGGGAAAGCGGTGCTCGCGGATCGACAGCATCTTCAGCGCACCGATCGCGCCACCGTGGATCTCGTCGATGAACGCAGCGGCGGGCGGCATGTAGCGATATTCCATCGCGGTCCAGAACGGCGCGGTGCTCGCCTCTGCCTGTTCGACGATCCAGCGCGCATCGTCGATCGTCGTCGCGAGCGGCTTCTCGCACAGGATCGCGATCCCCTCCCCGAACAGCGGCGTCAGCACGTCGCGGTGCGTGTTGTTGGGGCTCGCGACGATCACCGCATCGACCAGACCACTGGTCGCCAATGCCTTCGAGTCCGCAAACGCCGTGACCCCGCCCACGCGCTCCGCGCCCAGCGCTTCGCGGGCCCAGCCAAGCGACGCCTCGGTCGGATCGGCAATCGCGGTCACCACCGCGCCGGGCATGACGGCGAGGTTGGCGAGATGCTCCACGCCCATCATGCCGGTGCCTACCAACCCGTAACGGACTTGCTCAACCGGCATTCGCACCCCTATCATGACAACGATGTCTGACCTTCATGTTACACCTGATTCGCGTCCCCTCGGCAAGAGCGGAATCCTCGTCTCACCGGTCGCCTGGGGCATGTGGCGGTTCGCCGGCAACACTGAGAGCGAAGGCCTTGCGCTGATCGACGCAGCCTTCGAAGCGGGCGTGACGCTGTTCGACACCGCCGACATCTACGGGTTCGACGGCAGCGGCGGGTTCGGCGATGCGGAGACATTGCTCGGTCGCATCTTTGCCGCATCGCCGGGTTTGCGCGACCGCATGGTGCTCACCACCAAGGGCGGCATCACCCCGCCCGTGCCCTATGACTCAAGCCGCGACTATCTGATGGCGGCGCTCGATGCGTCGCTCGAGCGGATGCGGGTCGGGCAGGTCGATCTCTACCAGATCCACCGCCCCGATATCCTGACGCATCCGCACGAAGTGGCGCGCACGCTCGAGGACATGGTGACGTCGGGCAAGGTGCGCAGCATCGGCGTGTCGAACTACACGCCCGCGCAGACCGCGACGCTCGCGTCATTCCTGACGAACGTACCGATCGCGACGCAGCAGCCCGAATTCTCCCCGCTGTTCCTCGATCCGATGACCAACGGGCTGTTCGATCAGGCGATCGAGCATGACATCACCGTCCTTGCCTGGTCCCCGCTTGGCGGTGGCAGGATCGCCAAGCCGACGACCCCGCACGAAACTGCGGTCGCCGATGCGCTCGACACGGTCGCGGCGAAGTTCGGCGTCAGTCGATCGATCGCCACCTACAGCTGGATCATGGCGCATCCGGCGCGCGTGATCCCGATCGTCGGCACGCAGAACGCCGGCCGGATCGCCGAACTACGCGACGTGTTCAAGATCAGCTGGTCGCGCGACGACTGGTACGCGGTGCTGACCGCCGCGCGCGGAGAGCCGCTGCCATGACGATCGGCCCTTGCGAGGTTTCGTGGTTCTCGGCGCTGTGCGACGACGATTACGAATTCCTGGGTCAGCCCGACCCTGCGCTCGCGTCGAGCTGGGAGCATTGCCGCGACATCGTGATGCAGGCCGAGACCGGCGGCTTCGACAATATCCTGCTGCCGTCGGGCTATGCGCTCGGGATCGACACGACCGCGTTCGCCGCGGGCATCGCCGCGCTGACCAAGCGGATCAAGCTGCTGATGGCGGTGCGCGTCGGCGAATCCTGGCCGCCGCAGCTCGCGCGCCAGATCGCGACGCTGGACCAGATGACCGGCGGTCGCCTGACGATCAACATCATCTCCTCGGACATGCCCGGCGAACAGCTCTCCTCGGCGCCCCGCTACGCCCGCACGGTCGAGGCAATGCATATCCTCAAGACGCTGCTCAACGGCGAGGCGCTCGATCACCAAGGCGAGTTCTGGCAGCTCAAGGTCGATCCGCCACGTATCCGTACGGTCTCGGGCAAGGCGCCGCTGCTCTATTTCGGCGGCCTGTCGCCCGACGCGCGCGAGGCGGCAGCCAAGGGCTGCGACGTCTTCCTGATGTGGCCCGACAAGAAGGAGACGGTCGCAGCGATCATCGCCGACATGACCGCACGCGCCGCCGCACACGGGCGCACGCTCCGCTTCGGCTACCGCGCGCACGTCATCGTCCGCGATACCGAGGCCGAGGCCCGCACCTATGCCGACCGCCTGCTGTCGAAACTCGACGCGCAACAGGGTGCCGAGATCCGCGCGAAGTCGCTCGACTCCAACTCGGCCGGCGTCGCCGCGCAGGCCGCGCTCCGCGAAACCGCCGCCGACGACGGCTATGCCGAGGAGAATCTGTGGACCGGCGTCGGTCGTGCCCGCTCGGGCTGCGGCGCTGCGATCGTCGGCGATCCCGATCAGGTGCTCGCCAAGCTGCGGATGTATCAGGACATGGGGATCGAGGCGTTCATCCTGTCCGGCTATCCGCATGCCGCCGAGGCCGACCTGTTCGCGCGTCACGTCCTGCCCCGGATCGATCACGCCCCCCTGACGCGATAATCATACCGGGATCGCACCGGCGTTGGCGTGTCCCAGCCGACATTTATACCCGTCGCACTGGTAGTTTCGGATCGTTCGCCGCGCCAAAAATGGCCGTAGGCATGCGCCACCCAAACACGGGTGGTGGCCATGACGGATCTGTACGACGGCGGCGCAACGACTGCGCCCGACGACTTCATCGACGACGACGCGACATACTTTCGCACGCGCGCGGCATGGCATCGTGCCCGCGCCTCGGTCGCGCCGGACTCCCCGACGCGCAACCTCCATCAGAAATTCGCGACGCTGTATGAAGCGCGTTCGCTCTCCTGACATGGTACATCCCGCTTGGTCTTTGTGAGAAAAGTACCAGGAACCAATCGGTTACGCTCGGGTTTATCCGCCTGATCCGATTGCACATCGCTCTCGGACGATCGCTGGAGCGTTGCCGATGAAGCGCCTGTTCGAAATCGCCGAGGTCTCGACCTCGCGCGGACCGTCGCCCGCCGCACTGCTCCCTGGTCGCGACGCGGCAGCCGGGTAACGGCGGCATCCTGTTTCAGGATCCGCCCCCTCTCCGCTTCGACATCTCCGTCTCACCACGCCGTGCTCGTCAGAGCCGCTCGCGACGTATTCCAGCAAAGGACACCAGCATGAACAAGGACGAATTCCAGGGCGGTGCACGCTATGTCGGCGGCAAGGTCGAAAAGGCCATCGGCGACACCGTGAACAGCCGCGACTGGCAGGTTGATGGCGTCGTCGACCAGGTCGCCGGTGGCGCGCAGAACCTGTACGGCCGCGCAAAGTCGGCGGTCGAGGACATCGTCGACGGTGCCCCCGAACTTTCCTACAAGCTGGGCAGCGAAGCGCGTCACGCCGCCGATCGCACCGCGAAGGTCGCTCGCAAGGGTGCGCAGACCGCGCAGGATTCGGCCAAGGACGCGCCCCTGCTCTGGGCACTGGGTGCGGCGGCGATCGGCTACGGCCTCGCCTGGCTCGTTCACGGCCAGCGCGACTAAGCCTGTGACGTTGGTCCCGGTCCTCAAGTCTCTTCGCGACTCCGCCGATCTGCGCCATTTGCGCCAGATCATCGCGGGGCTCGACGAGGGCGTGATCCTGATCGATCCCGACCAGTCGATCCTGTGGGCGAACGCTGCGGCGCTCGCGATGCACGGGGTCGACTCGGTCGAGGCTATCGGGGCCGATGTCGACGATTACCGCGGACGGTTTCAGCTGCGGTATCGCAACAACCACCGGCTGAGCGGCGCCGACTACCCGATCGAACGAGTCGTGTCGGGCGAGGCGTTCTCGCAGGTCGTGGTCGAAGTCGCGGTTGCTGGCGAGGACGACCCGCGCTGGGTCCACCAGGTCCGCAGCCTCGTCCTGACCGACGACGACGACGCGCCCGAATGCCTCATCCTGATCATCCAGGACGTCTCCGCGCAGTTCGAGGCGGAAGACCGGTTCGAACAGTCGTTCAACGCCAACCCGGCGCCCGCGGTGATCTGTCGCCTGAGCGACCTCAGGTTCGTGAAGGTCAACCAGGGGTTCGTCGAGATGACGGGCCACGACAAGGCCAATGTGCTGTCGCGCACCGTCTACGATATCGACGTGCTCGAACGCGCCGAGAAGCGCGATCTCGCCAAGCAGCGGCTGTCCGAAGGCCGCACCATTCCGCAGATGGAGGCCGAACTCGATCTGCCGGACGGCACGACCAAGCTCGTCATCGTCGCGGGCCAGCCGATCGACATGGGTGACCAACCCTGCATGCTGTTCACGTTCGCGGACCTCGAACCGCGTCGCAAGGCCGAGAACGCGCTGCGACAGAGCGAAGAGCGGTTCATGCGGACCTTCTCGCTCGCCCCTGTGGCGCTGGCGATCGGTTCGCTCGACGGCCACCGCCTGTGCGACGTCAACGAGGCGTTCACCGCGCTCACCGGCTATGCCTCGCAGGAGATCATCGGCCGCCCGCTCGGCGAAGTCGGACTGTGGGAAACGCCAGCGCTCCGCACCGCGATCGAGGCGGACATCGACGCGGGCGTGGCGATCCGCGACCGCGAGACGCGCATCCGCGAGAAGGACGGCGATGTCCTCGACTGCATGATCTCGGCCGAACCGATCCATCTCGGTGACGAGCCCTGCGTGTTGTGGGCGATGCGCGACATCAGCACGCGCAAGGCATCCGAACGCGAGCTGGTCAACGCGATCGAAGCGGTGATGAAGGACACCAGCTGGCTCAGCCGTTCGATCATGGAAAAGCTCGCCCGGATCAGGACCCCGGAAGCGACACAGCCGGGCGTCGGGCTCGATGAACTGACGCCGCGCGAGCGCGAGGTCTTGGCGCTGATCTGTCGCGGGCTCGACGACAAGTCGATCGCCCGCACGCTCGACGTCTCGGGCAACACGGTGCGCAATCACGTCGCCCGGATCTATTCGAAGATCGGCGTCAACCGTCGCAACGCGGCCGCCGCCTGGGCGCGCGCGCGCGGGTTCGACGGCGACTCGATGCCGCCGCCGCAGCGCCCCGTCGCGCCCGCCAAGGAGATGGCAGCATGACCAGCAAGAAAGACGAAGCCGTGGTCCGCCAGACCAAGGGCTCCGTCCAGGAAGCCATCGGCAAGATCATCGGCGACGTCGCTGTGGAAAAGCAAGGCTCACGCGAAAGCAAGGCCGGCGCGAAGCAAGCAGACGCCGAGACCCCCATCGACCCGAACGACAAAACGTAAGCGTTCGTCGAAACTTTAGAATCAACAGGAGTGACTATGGCTATCAATACGACAACCGGCATTTTGCCGGAGCATGAGGCACGCTTTGTGAAGACGCCCGCGCGCATCTCGTGGGGTGCGATCTTTGCCGGCGTGGTGATCGCGATCGCGGTGCAACTCGTCCTCGGCATCCTCGGTACGGGCATCGGGCTCACCATGGTCGATCCAGTCGAGGGCACCACGCCCGGCGCAGCGGGCTTCGGGATCGGCGCAGGGATCTACTGGATCATCACGACGATCATCGCGCTGGGCGCCGGCGGCTATTCCGCCGCCCGTCTCGCCGGTGTCCATGACCGCTTCGACGGCCTGGTCCACGGGTTGGTCGTGTGGGGCGTCACGCTGATCCTGACGCTGTACCTGCTCACCTCGGCAGTCGGCGGCATCATCGGTGGCGCCTTCCGCACCGTCGGTTCGGTCGCGACCGCAGCCGGTAGCGGCATCGGTGCTGCAGCCCCCAAGGTTGCCGATGTCGCTGGCGTCGATACCGGCGATGTCCGCGACGAGGCGTCTGCCTATCTGTCGACGGCACCGTCGGATCCCGCCCAGATGACCCCCGAGCAGGCGCAGAAGGAAATCGCCAAGGAACTGCCCGCCCTTGCCCGCGGTGGCCAGGACGGCGCGCAGGCTGAAAGCCGCATCGTCGACATCGTCGCCGCGCAGCGCAAGATCAGCCGTCCCGAGGCACAGGCTCAAGTGACGCGCGCCAAGGCGCAGTTCGTGAAGACCAAGGACACCGCGATCCAGACCGCGAAGTCGGCAACCGACAAGGCCGCCGGTGCCGCCGCCGGAACCTCGTTCATGGTCGTGATCGCGCTGCTGATCGGCGCAGCCGCAGCGGGCTTCGGGGCGACGGCCGCCACGCGCCGCCGCGTCTGATTTCGACACTTGATATCGATGGGGACGGTATCGGCCACACCGATACTGTCCTCGCTCGACCGACAATCCAACGACGATAACTTGCGCCGCTGCCGATGACCTCGTGCAGCGGCGTAGTCGTATGGGGACACAGCCAAAGCAGCGACTCCATCTGAACTATGCTCGCCGTATGACCAGTTCTAAGAATAATCTATGCCAGATAACAACGACTGCGTGCCGGACATCATACTACTCTCAAGCGCTCACGACGCTTCTCGGTACTTATAGATTTTACGACGCAGTATTAATAAAATTAAACCGAATCTGAACGGGCGCATTCAGCTTTGCGTGCCATCGCTCCGGTATGCCGAACTCTACCGAGCCATCCATCTCGGTACGGTTTGATGAAAAGATGTTCACGCTGGAACTTACCGTCTTCAAATCGTCTTTCCGACCCCGACTGAAGCGATGCGAGGACGTGCAACAATGGCAAGCAAGGCGCTGACGCCGTCCGGCGAACGGCAAAGCGATGCCGGCCGCGCGAAGACGGCGCTGCAATCGCTCAATTTCTTCATGGCGGACATGCAGGCGGGCATCGGCCCGTTCCTCGGCGTGTTCCTTCAGCAGCGCGGTTGGTCGACCGGTCCGATCGGCACGGTGATGACCGCGGGCGGCGTCGCCGGGATGATCATGACGGTCCCGGCCGGCGCCTTCATCGACCACACCGAGAAGAAGCGGATGGTGGTGATCGTCACCGGCATCTGCACGGTGATGGCGTCGTTCCTGATCCTGTTGTCGCAATCCGCCTGGGTCGTCACCGTCAGCCAGGTCGCGACCGCGATCGCCGGCGCCGCGATCGGCCCCGCGGTCGCGGGCATGACGCTCGGCGTCGTCCGCCAGCGCGGGTTCAACGCGCAGAACGGCCGCAACCAGGCCTGGAACCACGCGGGCAACATGATCGGCGCGGGACTGTCCGGCTATCTCGGCTGGAAATTCGGCATGCCGGCGATCTTCTATCTCGCCGCGGTGTTCGGCGTGCTCGCGATCGCCAGCGTGCTGATGATCCCCGAAAAGGCGATCGACCACCGCGCCGCGCGCGGTCTCGAAGCCGCCGACGACGATACCGGTAGCGCGGGAGAAGGCGGCAAGGCGGAAGGCTTCAAGGCGCTGCTCCGCAACAAGCCGATGCTGATCCTGGCGGCCGCGCTCGCATGCTTCCACCTCGGCAACGGTGCGATGCTGCCGCTGTACGGGCTGGCGGTGGTCGGCGCGGGCAAGGGCAACGCCGCGCTCTTCACCGCCGAGACCGTCGTCGTCGCGCAGGCGGTGATGATCGTCGCGTCGTTGCTGGCGATGCGGATGTCGGCAGGCAAGGGCTATTGGCTGGTGCTGCTGATCTCGTTCGCCGCGCTGCCGTTGCGCGGATTCCTTGCCGGCACCTTCATCGAACATTGGGGCGTCTGGCCGGTCCAGGCGCTCGACGGGATCGGTGCGGGACTGCAGAGCGTTGCCGTGCCCGGACTGGTCGCGTGCCTGCTCGACGGCACCGGCCGCGTGAACGTCGGCCAGGGTGCGGTGATGACCGTACAGGGCGTCGGCGCCTCGCTCAGCCCGGCGATCGGCGGCTGGCTCGCGCAGGAACTCGGCTACAACATCGCCTTCTATATCCTCGGAAGTTTCGCGATCGTCAGCGTTGCGCTGTGGGTCGGTTTCGCGGGAACCCTGCGCCCCGCCTGTTCGGGATCACGATCGCAGCCGAAGGAACAAACGGCATGACGCCCTCGCTCACGTGGGTCCATATTGGCGATCTCCACATGGACGAGGCGAACGGCTGGCAGAGCCGCGACCGGCTCGCCGCGATCGTCGCCGAGATCAACGCGCATATCGGCGACGCCGTTGATTTCGTCTACCTGCCCGGCGACAACGCGAACCACGCGACCGCCGAGCAATACCGCGTCATCACCGACACGCTCGCGCCGCTGTCGCTCCCCTACCGCGTCATCCCCGGCGATCATGATTTCGAGCTCGGCGATCTCGCCAATTACGAGGCCGCATTTCCCAAGGCCAACCGACCCGAGGCGGAGGTCATCGCCGGCCATCGCTGCATCTTTCTCGATATCATTTCGGCCGGCGCGGGCGGTCCCGACTTCCGGCTGACGATGCACCACCGCAACCGCTTGCTCGAAGAACTTGCGCGCGCCGAAGCCGAGGGCCAGACCCCGGTCGTCTTCATGCACGCCTATCCCGGCGATCTCTCCGCCGATGGCGAGGACATCGCCCGCACGCTGGCCGATGCGCGCGTCGCGTTCGTAGACACCGGCCACACGCATTACAACGAACTGCTCAACGACGGCCGCGTGATCTACGGTGCGACCCGCTCGACCGGCGAAATCGAGGAAGGCGATGGCAAGCCCGGCTTCTCGATCACGACGATCCACGGCCGCGTGCCGAGCTGGCGGTTCAAGGAAACCGGCGGCGATTGGCCGTTCGTCCAGATCGTCGCGCCCGCCGACCTCCGACTGGTCACGCGTCCCGCCGATCCGACGCAGGTCCCGCGCCCCGGCGAGGTCGAGATCATCGCCAAGCTGTTCGGCGCCACCGCTGACCCCGTCACGATCTCGGTCGATAGCGCCGTCGCGCAACCGATGATCCCGACCCCCGGCACTGCATTCTGGACCGCCCGAGTCCCGCTCGACGCCGGACTGCACCGAGTGGAAGTTTCCGTCGGCACGGATCGCGACGTGATCGACATTCTCGTCCGCGGCGAAAAGGACATTCCCCGTCGCGGCATGCCGATCGCGCCGGGCCGCGATATCCACAGTATCGGACCATGGCCCGAACACGGTATCGAAGCGTCCAGGCTCGGCCCCAACAAGAACGGAAAGCATTGGTGATATTGGCGACGGGCGCGACTTGGGGAATTTGCGCCGCCTCGACCGCCGCGGTGATCGCGCGACCATTCCGCTGGCCTGAGGCGATCTGGGCGGTCGCCGGTGCTGCGCTGCTGCTGCTGTTCGGCCTGATGCCCTTCCCCGCGGCGCTGCATGCGGTCGAAAAGGGCATGGACGTCTATCTGTTCCTGATCGGCATGATGCTGCTGAGCGAAACCGCGCGCGCCGAAGGACTGTTCGACTGGGTCGCGGCCACCGCGGCGATCCACGCCAAGGGATCGCGCGCGCGCCTGTTCGCGCTCGTCTACGTCACGGGCATCGTCACCACGACGTTCCTGTCCAACGATGCGACCGCGGTGGTGCTGACGCCGGCGGTGTACGCGGCGGCGAAGAAGGCGAAGGCGGACCCGCTGCCGCTGTTGTTCGCCTGCGCGCTGATCGCCAACGCGGCGAGCTTCGTGCTGCCGATCTCCAACCCCGCCAACCTCGTGCTGTACGGGGGCAAGATGCCGCCGCTCGGCCAGTGGTTCGCCTCGTTCGCGCTGCCGTCGCTCGCCTCGATCCTCGTCACCTTCCTGGTCCTGCGCTGGCTCGAGCGCAAGCGACTGGCGGGCGAGTGCGTCAGCGATGTCGAGCGCACGCCGTTGACCGCCGGCGGCAAGGCCGCGTTCGTCGGGATCGTCGCGACCGCAGTCGTCCTGCTGGTCGTCTCCGCGCTCGACATGGAACTGGGCCTGCCGACCGCGATCGCCGGGATCGTCACGACGCTGGCGGTATCGGCGATCGCAAAATCGTCGCCGCTGAAACTCGCGCGTGAGATTTCGTGGAGCGTGCTGCCGCTCGTCGCCGGCCTGTTCGTGCTGGTCGAGGCGCTCGACCTGACCGGCGTGATCGCACAGGTCGCACAATTCCTGCGAACGCTGTCGGTCGATCCCGCGCACGGTGCGGCGGTGTCGGGGACGATCCTCGCCTTCGGGTCGAACCTGATGAACAATCTTCCCGCCGGCCTGGTCGCAAGCACCGCGGTCGCGCAGGCGCATCCGCCGCGCCTGATCGTCGACGGTCTGCTGATCGGCGTCGACCTCGGCCCGAACCTGTCGATCACTGGCAGTCTCGCGACGATCCTGTGGTTGCAGGCGATTCGTCGCGAGGGCGAGGATGTCGGCTTCTGGCGGTTCCTGAAGGTCGGCGCGGTCGCGATGCCGCTTGCGTTGCTCGCCGCGCTCGGCACGCGTATCGCGCTCGGATGACCCGCACCCGCCCCTGGCGCAAAGCCCTGATCGCGCTGTTCGTCGCCGTCGTCGCGTTTACCGGCTATCACGCGGTCCGCACCGTCAGCGACGCGATCTACTGGAACGCGCACCGTGACGAGCCGATCGAACGCTGGATGACGATCGGCTATGTCGCGCATTCCTATCACGTGCCCCCGCACATCCTGCATCAGGCGCTGAACCTGCAGCCGGCCCCCGACCACCGCACGCTTGGCCGGATCGCGCGGCAGAGCGGCCGGACGATGACGCAGGTCCAAGACAAGCTCACCTACGCGATCGTCCATGCGCGCCCACCCTATCCGCCGCCCGGCCCGCCGCCACGACCGTTCCAGCCTGCGCCGTCGCCCAAACCGTGACGGAACAACTCCTCGAACTGCTGACCACCTACGGCCTGCCCGCGCTGTTCGGCGCGATGGTGCTCGCCGCCGCGGGCATGCCGTTCCCGAGTTCGCTTACGCTGGTCGCGATGGGATCGTTCGTCGCGCAGGGCGAGCTGTCGTTCTGGCCAGTGGTATTCGCCGGCGCTACCGGCGCGATCGTCGGCGACCAGATCGGCTATGCGTTCGGTCGCTACGGCGGGCGCCCGCTGCTCGCGGCGGTGACACGGCGGATCGGCGGCGCCGACAAGGTCGAGCAGGCGGAGGCCTATTCACGCAAATGGGCAGGCTGGGGCATCTTCTTCAGCCGCTGGCTGATCGGGCCGCTCGGACCGTGGATCAACGTGACCAGCGGCCTGACCGAATATCCGTGGATGCGCTTCATCGCGCTCGACATCGCGGGCGAATTCCTGTGGCTGCTGATCTACGTGTCGCTCGGCCGCGCGTTCAGCGACCAGGTCCAGACGATCGCGAGCCTGCTCGGCAACCTCACCTGGGTCATCGTCGGAGTGTTGGTAGCCGGCCTGCTGGGCTGGAAGCTGTTCGCCAAATCTTCGAACGGCGAAACCGCCGCGGAATCCGACGAACGGACGGTAACGAAGCACTGATGCTGGCATGATGTGGAGCGGGTGAAGGGAATCGAACCCTCGTCACTTGCTTGGGAAGCAAAAGCTCTACCATTGAGCTACACCCGCATAGCCTTGAGATTACCGCGTAATGTCAGGCACCGGCGGTTGCTGTGCAACACGCCGATGCCCCGCCTCTATCCGCTGCCCGTGACCGGCGCAAGAGTCGCTTTTGCGCATGCGGCGGAGCGCTTTCCTGTTACGGTGAGGGTATGGACGAACTGACACTCAGCGTGGTCGGCATCGACTTTCCCAATCCGGACCGGAGCAAGAGCAACCGGCGCATGGAACTGCTGCTCTGCGCGCCCGGCGAACCGGTCGACCTCCGCCGCGAGCCGAAGAACCCGCACGACGCCAACGCGGTGGCAGTGTTCAGCACCCGTGGTATCCAGATGGGCTATCTCTCCGCCGAGCGCGCACCGATGATCGGCCGACGGATGCAGCAGGAGGAGCATGTCGCGGTGTTCCAGGCACTGACCGGCAGCATGGGCTACGTCCGCATCCGATTCGGTGGCGGCGCGCCGAGCTTGCCGGATCCAGAAGCGCCTACATCTTCAAAATCTCGCGCGGCAACGTTTGACCCCGACGCCTTCTACCCCGATCCCGAAGGACCCGAATGGGGCGCCTGACCGCAAACCTCTGATCCTCCCCCGCCAGGGGGAGGTGGCCGGCTCTTGCCGGACGGAGGGGGCGGACACGCACCAGAGGTTGTCGCCCCCTCCCCCTCCGTCGCTATGCGCCACCTCCCCCTGGCGGGGGGGAGGATACCTCAATAACCTAAATCGCCTGAGCGCTGACCGTCCGACCCGTCGCTTCAAGATCGCGCGTCAGGTCGGCGAGGCAGCGGTCGACCAGCGCCTCGTCCGAACTCCGCACCACGAAATTCGCCCCCGTCCTGCCATCGCGAAAGAACGGATAGCTGCCGATTGCGACGCCTTCGTGTGTCTTCTCGGCGTCGCGCAGGATATCGGCGACCTCACTTTCCGCGACCCAGCACCCGATCGTCTTCGACACCACCGGGCGTCCGCCCTCCAGCGTCCCCGTCAATGCGTCGAGCATCCCTGCGGTAATGTGTGGCACGCCCGCCATGATGAAGATGTTGCCGATCTTGATCCCCGGTGCGCCCGACACCTTGTTGTGGATCAGGTCCGCGCCGACCGGCACCCGCGCCATCCGTGCCCGCGCCTCGGTCAGCCCGCCGCGCGTCGCGTAATACGCCTCCAGCACCGCCATCGCACGCGGATGATGCTCGACCGCGACGCCCAGCGCCTCGGCGATCGCATCCACCGTGATGTCGTCGTGCGTCGGCCCGATCCCGCCGGTCGTGAACAGGTAATCGTTCCGCGCGCGCAAGATGTTGACCGCCTCGACGATCGCCTCGGTCTTGTCGGCGACCACGCGCACTTCGGCGAGGCGGATACCCTGCACGTTGAGCCAAGCCGCGATCTGCGCGACGTTCTTGTCCTGCGTGCGGCCCGACAGGATCTCGTCGCCGATGATTGTCAGCGCGGCCGTCCAGATGCGTTCCTCTGTCATGCCCCTCGCATAGCCTCGCAAAACCTCGCCCGCCACGCTATATCGCGCGTCATGACCGAATATGTAACCGTCACCTCGGACCAGCCCGACGCGCGCACCGGCGCCATCAAGCTGCACGGCCCCGCCGCCTTCGAAGGCATGATGAAGGCGGGCAGGCTCGCCGCCGAGACGCTCGACATGATCGTGCCGCACATGGTGCCGGGCGTGACCACGGCCGAGATCGACCGGCTGATCTACGACTTCATCGTCGCCGGCGGCGGCGTCCCCGCGACGCTCGGCTATCGCGGCTACACGCACAGCGTCTGCATCTCGATCAACCATGTCGTCTGCCACGGCATCCCAAGCGAGAAGACGCTGAAGTCGGGCGATATCGTCAACGTCGACGTCACGCCCTTGCTGGACGGCTGGCATGGCGACACGAGCCGGATGTACCTGATCGGCGACGTACCGATCAAGGCGCGCCGCCTCGTCGAAGTCACCTACGAATGCCTGATGATCGGCATCGAGCACGCCAAGCCCGGCAACCGCATGGGCGACGTCGCCAACGCGATCCAGCGCCATGCCGAGAAGCACCGCTACGGCGTGGTCCGCGATTTCTGCGGCCACGGCGTCGGCCGCCTGTTCCACGACGCCCCCGAAGTCGTCCATGTCGGCAAGCCGGGCACCGGCCCCGAGCTTCGCCCCGGCATGATCTTCACGATCGAGCCGATGATCAACATCGGCCGCCCCGATGTGAAGCTGCTCGACGATGGCTGGACCGCGGTCACGCGCGATCGCTCGCTGTCCGCGCAGTTCGAGCATTCGATCGGCATCACGGAAGACGGCTGCGAGATCTTCACGCTGAGTCCGAAGGGTTACACGCAGCCGCCTTACGCCTGATATCAGTGTTATACTCGGGGTTCAGGCCGTCGAGACGTTCTTGACCGAACAGTCGCTGATCACGTGCGTGTTGTAGGTGAACGATCCCTTGCCGTTCCAGTCCTTGGAAACAGCCAACGCAGCGCTGAACTGCGCCAGATACGATCCGATCGCGGGCGGCGGCACGGAAATTACATACTGGCCGGTGAGATGGACGAGCAGCGTATCCTCACCGAAGCCGGTATGGAGTACCGCGCCCGTGACGTACGGAATCACCGTCTCGCCGTAAGGTGGTGGAAGTGCCTGCGTGATCGTCGCCGAACCGCTAACCTGGCCGGTGACCGCGTTCACGCCGAGATCGAGATGGAGCACCGGCGCGCCAAAGAACCCATCATGCTGAACTTGAAGCTTTACTTGATAAAACCCGACCTGATCTGCCACGATTATTTCCTCCTGCGGATCCAGTATGATCCGTTACTGGAAGGTCCTCCCGGAAGGACTGTAGAGTCCAGACCGACTCGGTCCAAAACGAACCGGCACGCTGGTCACTCTGGCCGTCCCGACGGTCCTTTTGCGAGGCTCGGAAGAATCTGGTCACGCACAGGGTGACGCGGGCCGCCGCCGCCGCTATCTGCCGCGCATGACCGAGATCACACCGCAGATCGTCGCCGACCACGGCCTGTCCCCCGAAGAATATGAGCGCGTCCTGCGCGCCATCGGCCGCGAGCCGAACATGGTCGAGCTCGGCATCTTCTCCGTCATGTGGTCCGAGCATTGCAGCTACAAATCCAGCAAGATCCACTTGATGAAGCTGCCCACCAAGGGTCCGCGCGTTATCTGCGGCCCGGGCGAGAATGCCGGCGTCGTCGATATCGGCGACAATCAGGCGGCGATCTTCAAGATGGAGAGCCACAACCACCCGTCCTATATCGAGCCGTACCAGGGTGCTGCGACCGGCGTCGGCGGCATCCTGCGCGACGTCTTCACGATGGGCGCGCGGCCGATCGCCAACCTCAACGCGCTCCGCTTCGGCCGCCCCGACCATCCCAAGATGCGCCACCTGATCTCGGGCGTGGTCCACGGCATTGGCGGCTACGGCAATTGCGTCGGCGTCCCGACCGTCGGCGGTGAGGTCAATTTCCACAGCGCCTATGACGGCAACATCCTCGTCAACGCGATGACCGTCGGGATCGCCGACCAGGACAAGATCTTCTATTCGGCGGCCAGCGGCATCGGCAATCCGATCGTCTATGTCGGCAGCAAGACCGGCCGCGACGGCATCCACGGCGCGACGATGGCCTCGGCCGATTTCGGCGAGGATTCGGACGCCAAGCGCCCGACCGTGCAGGTCGGCGACCCGTTCACCGAGAAGCTGCTGATTGAAGCCTGCCTCGAGTTGATGGCGACCGACGTCATCGTCGCGATCCAGGACATGGGCGCCGCGGGCCTCACGTCTTCGGCCGTGGAAATGGCGTCGAAGGGCGGCGTCGGCATCGAGCTGACGATGGACGACGTGCCACAGCGCGAGACTGGCATGACGCCGTACGAGATGATGCTCTCGGAATCGCAAGAGCGCATGCTGATGGTCCTCAAGCCCGGCCGCGAGGCCGAGGCCGAGGCGATCTTCAAGAAATGGGAGCTCGATTTCGCGGTGATCGGCCGAGTCACTGACACCGGCCGCATGGTGCTGACGTTCAAGGGCGAGACCGTCTGCGACATCCCGCTCGGGCCGCTCGCCGACGAAGCGCCGCTGTACGACCGCCCGCATGTTCCGACACCCAAGCCCGCGCCGCTCGCCAACGCGCCGCACAGCAGCGACATCGCCGCCGACCTTCTGACGCTGATGGGTTCGCCGGACATCGCCTCGCGCCGCTGGATCTGGGAGCAGTACGATCACATGGTCGGCGCCGACACCGTGCAGCGCCCCGGTGGCGACGCCGCGGTCGTCCGTGTCCATGGTACGCAGAAGGCGCTGGCGATGACCACCGACTGCACGCCGCGCTATTGCTTTGCCGATCCCGTAGAGGGCGGCAAGCAGGCGGTCGCCGAAGCCTGGCGCAACCTCACCGCGGTCGGCGCGCTGCCGCTGGCGGTGACGAACTGCCTCAACTTCGCCAACCCGCAGCGCCCCGAGATCATGGGCCAGATCGTGGGCTGCCTCGAAGGCATGAGCGACGCCTGCATCGCGCTCGACTTCCCGATCGTGTCGGGCAACGTGTCGCTCTACAATGAGTCCAAGGCGACCGGCGGCGGTTCGGCGATCCTGCCGACGCCGGCGATCGGCGCGATCGGGTTGCTGGCGGACTGGCAGAAGAATGCGACGATCGCGTTCAAGGGCTCGGGCGACATCATCCTCGCGGTCGGCACGCGCGGTGGCCATCTCGGCCAGTCGCTGTGGCTGCGCGAATGCCACGGCCGCGAACAGCTCGACGCCGGCCCGCCGCCGCCGGTCGATCTCGCCGCCGAACGCCGTGTCGGCGACCTGATCCGCGAAGCGATCGCGCTGGGCCAGTTGACCGCGGTGCACGACGTTTCCGACGGCGGCATCGCCGTGACGCTCGCCGAGATGGCGCTCGCCGGCGGGATCGGCGCGATGATCGACCGGAAGCAGCCATTCGACTGCGCGCGCTCGTTCTTCGCGGAGGACCAGGGCGTCTACATCGTGACGGTCGACGACCATTCGCTGCTCGACTTCCTCGGCGCCGCGCATGCCGCCGACGTCGAGGCCGAGCCGCTCGGCCGCACTGGCGGCAAGCGCCTGATCTTCGAACGCCCCGACCGCGACGACGTTATCGCGCTCGACACGCTGCGCACGGCGCACGAGGGGTTCTTCCCGAAACTGATGGGGGTCAACGCAGCACTGGCTTAAGGCAACGCGGCGGCGGGCGAACTGAAACGCAGTCCGCTGCCGGCGACCGCTGCCCGCCACGGCCCGCCCCCACAGGCGCCACCCCGGCGAAGGCCGGGGCCCAGTTGGGAAGGCCGAGGTAATTGAGCACCCCGCTCATCATCGTCGTTCCCCAACTGGGCCCCGGCCTCCGCCGGGGTGGTGAATTTAATGCGGGGATAGGCTCAAACACAGAGTGTTTCCCCGCGAAGGCGGGGACCCAGTCTGGGCTCCCGCCTTCGCGGGAGAACAAGGAGCGGAGAGGTGTCGTCCGAGCGAGCTCTCGTCAGGTTTGGCTACCTCCCCCTCTCCGTCATCCCAGCGAAAGCTGGGATCTCCCGCACCGGGCCGCAGCGCTCGCCAACAGAGATACCCCAGCGTTCGCTGGGGTGACGGGGCGGATCGGCTTCGGGTGCGACAGCCAAGGAGGACAAAAGGCGAGATACGGCGGAGTATTGTCTAGGGACGACAGGTCAAGCAGATGACCTACCGGCTGGCCCACACACCAAGCCGCGAGGCATCTGACACCAAGATGCCCCTCAAAGCGGCCTGTCCTACACCACCCCGATATGCCAGCGTCGAACCATGACCGAAGCATTCCAAGCCTACAGCGCTACCAAGACGCGTCGACCGGATCCGAGCATCGATCGAGCACCACCTATGTCAGCCAGCCTCCGCCGAGACCCCCACTCTTGCAACGCCGCCGAGCGCGATCATGCCGTCTTCCAGCGTGGACAACGACCTCACGAAAATGCTGCGCGAGCGTCTACACTTCCTATACTTCACTTTTCCCGCAGGCCCCCCGCCCCCGCCAGAACCACTACGCTCGACCTCGTCCGCGGAGGCGCCGTCAGCAGCATGCTCGCCGTCGAAATCGGCTTATCCCAAGCGATACGACACTCCCACGAAACGCTGCGCGAGCGTCTACACTTCCTATACTTCACTCTGCCCGCATGACCCCCGCCCCCATCAGAATCGCGACGCTCGACCTCATCCGCGGCGTCGCCGTCATGGGCATTCTCGCATCAAACATCGCCGCATTCGGCTTCCCCGAATTCGCCTACATGACCCCCGCCTCGATGGGCGCGCCGAGCACACCGGACCTGATCGCCTGGACCACGACCTTCATCGTCATCGACGGCAAGATGCGCGGGTTGTTCTCGTTCCTGTTCGGCGCATCGATGCTGCTGGTCATCGACCGGGCCGAGGCGAGCGGCGAAGACCCGGCGACCGTCCACCTGCGCCGCATGGCATGGCTGTTCGTGTTCGGCATAGCGCATCTGTACCTGCTGTGGTGGGGCGACATCCTCGCGCACTACGCAATGGTCGGCGCGCTCGCGTACATGTTCGCGGGGTTGCCGGTTCGCTGGATGATCGGCGTCGGGCTCGCCTGCATCGCGTTCCAGACGGTCGAGCTGACGACGCTCGTCGCCTACACGTTCGACCTCCACGGCGCCGCGCACCGGCCGGGCGCAACGGCGCGAGTCATCACGAACTGGCAGCTGTTGGCGGATCAATTCGGCCAGCCCTCCCCCGCCTCCGTCACCCGCGAACTCGCCATCGGCCGTGGCGGATGGCGTCATCTGGTCGCGTGGCGCTGGACGCACGCCGCTGGGCCGATCACGTCGCTGACCGCTACTGGTCCGGAGACGCTAGGCTTCATGCTGTTCGGCATGGCGGGGCTGCGATCGGGGTTCCTGACGGGGGAATGGTCGCGGCGACGCTACACCGTGATTGCGGTCGTCGGGATCGGACTTGGCTGGATTTGCTATGCGGCCATCGCGGCGTTCGACATCGCCCACGGGTTCGACGCGCGCTATGTCGCGCTGTCGTGGCTCGCGCTCGCAACCCCGCTTCGGCCACTGACGATCATGGGGTACGCCGCGGCAATCATCCTGCTCGCACGGCCCGGCGGCTGGCTCACGACCCGAGTCGCGGCGGCAGGTCGAATGGCGTTCTCCAACTATCTCGGCACGACGGTCCTCTGCACCACGCTGTTCTATGGATATGGGTTCGGGCTGTACGGCGCATTGTCGCGAGCCCAGCTCTATCTCGTGGTCGTGCCGATCTGCCTGCTGATGCTCCTATGGTCGAAGCCCTGGCTCGATCGATTCCGCTATGGTCCGCTCGAATGGCTGTGGCGCAGCCTGTCGCGATTCGCGTGGCAGCCGATGCGCGGTTCGGCGTTCACGACGAACCGATCGGACTAGTTGCGAATAAGACGCAAAACAGCTTGCGAGTGGTTCGCATTATCCGTATCCCGTGCTTACAGCTAGGGAGTTCCCATGGTCGTCTGCGTTTGCAATGCCATACGAGAATCCGACGTTCGCAACTGCGCACGCGGCGGTTGCACGACACCGTGCCAAGCCTTCCGTTCGATGGGCCGGAAACCCAAATGCGGCCAGTGCACATCGATAGCGCGAGCGATTATCGACGAGGAACGCGCCGCTGCATAAGCGTCGCAACAGCTAAGAAAGCCCGGAAAACCGCCATTTTTGGGGGTTGTGCTAATCTGTGTCAGCCCGCTACATGCTCCTCAGAGGTGACGGAGATATGGCCATGCGCGGCGACCCACAAGTAATCGAATTCCTGAACGAGGCGCTCAAGAACGAGCTGACCGCGGTCAATCAATATTGGCTCCATTACCGGATGCTCGAGCATTGGGGCGTCTACAAGCTCGCCCAGTACGAGCGGATGGAATCGATCGACGAGATGAAGCACGCCGACTGGCTGTCGGAGCGCATCCTGTTCCTCGATGGCCTGCCGAACTTCCAGCTGCTCGGCCGCCTCCGCATCGGCGAGACCGTCGAGGAGGTCCTGAAGTCGGATCTGGCGCTCGAAGTCGAGGCCACCGTCCAGCTCAAGGGCGCGATCGCGTACTGCGAAGAGGTCAAGGACTATATCAGCCGCGACCTGTTCGCGCGCATTCTCGCCAGCGAGGAAGAGCATGTCGACACGCTCGAGCGCCAGTTCGAGATGATCGCGCGGATGGGTATCCACAACTACATTCAGCTCAACTCGATCTCGGAGCATGATTCGCCAAAGGCCGGCGCGGCTCCGTATCTGAAGGAGTGACCTAGCCCCCGTCGTCCTGACGAAAGCCAGGATCGAGGGCCGAGGGTGCGAATCCTTGCGGCTCTGGATCCCAGCTTTCGCTGGGATGACGGATTTAGTTTATTGTCCTCTTGTCGAGGCTTCGATGAGCCCCGCATCGACGGCGTTAATCTTCGCCGAAGCCGGTCGGGACGGCGCGGCGACCGAAGCCGACAGCGGTGGGCTTGCGCGCGACGATCGGGTTGGCTTCGCGCTCCAGCAACGTCAGCGTCTCCCTGAACAACGGCCGCAACCGAACAATATGCTCGAGCGCCTCGTCCGGCGTATCCTGCATTTCGACACACTCGCGCGCGATGACCTCGATCGCTTCGGCCAGATCGGCCAGCGGCTCGGCCCCGAACTGCAACGCTTCGCCCTTGAGCGTGTGCGCCGGAATCACCATCGCCGCCGCATTGAGCGATCGCATCGCCGCTTCGATCGCGGCGACCGACTTCACGCCGTCCTCGCGAAAATAACCGAGAATGCGGCCAAATCCCGCACCCAGTTCACTGCGCGCCTGCGAAAACGCCGGCCAGTTGATCACGGTGCTTCCTTCGAACGACACTGTCGCCTTCTCCCGTTGAGCAATAGCGCCATGAAGGTCAGGGCCGCATCTTACCCCGTTCAGGTAAATACAATGTTGTCATACTACCGACAAGTTACGACATACGTCCGGTAAGTTTCATCCAAAATGATCTCGATCGTCGCATCGTTCGCTTTGGCAACCGCCGCAAGTTCGGCCGACGCCTGCGGATCGTCGGCATGGACCTCGACCATCCGCGCGCCGTCACGCAGCACGCGGGCGAGCCGCACCGCCGGCCAGGGGCAGCGCATACCCCGGGCGTCGATGCGGACCATGCCGGACGCCACCGCCTAGCTGCCACCGCCACCCCTGCCGTTGTCGTCATACGGATTCTTCGGCGCACGGAACATCAGACGCACCGGTACCGCACCGAACCCCAGATCCTTGCGCATCGAATTGACGAGATAGCGCTCGTAGCTCGCCGGGAGCTGATCGACGCGCGTGCCGAAGATGACGAAGCTGGGCGGACGCGTCTTGACCTGCGTGACGTAGCGCATCTTGATCCGCTTGCCGCCCGGGGCTGGCGGCGGAGTCGCCTCGATTGCCCGCTCGAACCAGCGGTTGAGTTCGCCCGTACCGACTCGCTTCGACCAAGCGTCGCGCGTGTCGAAACAGGCTTGTAGCAACTGGTCGATGCCCTTGCCGGTCGCACCGGACACGGTCATCACCGTGACGCCCTTGACCTGGCTCAGGCCGTCTTCGAGCGCCCGCTTGACGCCGTTGAACAGCGACGAGGCGCTTTCGGCGATATCCCATTTGTTGAGCGCGATGACTAGCGCACGGCCCTCCTGCAGCACCTTGTCGGCGATGCGGAGATCCTGCGCCTCGAGACCCAGCGTCGCATCGAGCAGCAGCACGACGACCTCGGCGAAGTCGACCGCGTGGAGCGCGTCCTCGACCGACATCTTCTCGAGCTTGTCCTGCACCTTGGCCCGCTTGCGCATGCCGGCAGTGTCTATCAGCCGGACTTTGCGTGCTTCGCCACCAGTCGGGTGCCAGTCGTAGTCTACGCTGATCGAATCGCGCGTGATACCAGCTTCGGGGCCGGTGATCATCCGGTCTTCGCCGAGGATGCGGTTGACGAGCGTCGACTTGCCGGCATTCGGACGGCCGACGATCGCGAGCTTCAGCGGGCCCTCATATTCGTTGTCGGGCTGCTCCTCGGGCGGCTCTTCCTTGCCTTCGAGCAACGGCAGCAGGCCTTCGAAGAGGTCGCCCAGGCCTTCGCCGTGCTCGGCCGACAGCTGGACCGGATCGCCGAAGCCGAGCGCGAGCGATTCGAGAATACCGTCTTCGCCTGCCCGGCCCTCTGCCTTGTTGGCGACGAGGATGACGGGGACATCGGCGGTGCGCAGCCAGCGCGCGATCTCCTCGTCGAGCGGCACGATACCCGCGCGGGCGTCGAACAGGAACAGCGCGACGTCGGCCTGCTCGACGGCGGCTTCGGTCTGCTGGCGCATGCGGCCGGGCAGAGTCTGCGCGTCGTGATCTTCGTAGCCGGCGGTGTCGATGATGCGGAATTCGAGCCCGATCAGCGACGCGTCGCCCTCGCGGCGATCACGCGTGACGCCGGGCCGGTCGTCGACCAGCGCAAGCTTCTTGCCGACTAGGCGGTTGAACAGGGTCGACTTGCCGACATTGGGGCGGCCGACGATCGCGACCACGGGGAGTTTGGACATGGCGTGCCCTTAGCGCGGGAACGCGCTGGCGTCACCTAGTCCCTCACCCCCTCCGGGGAGGGGGAGGGAGGAGCGAAGCGACGGAAGGGTGCGGGGAGTTGTAGATACCGTTCCGAGCCTCATTCCCCTCACCCTTCCCACCCGGCTTCGCCGTGCGGGCCCCTTCCCTCTCCCCGGAGGGGAGAGGGAGCCGAAGGTCACCGGTACGCGGTGACCTTGCCCTTCTGGTCGAGCGTGTAGAGCGTCGAGTTGGCGACGATCGGCGACAACGAGAACGGCGTCTTGGTCTCGATCGTCGAACTCACCGAACCATCGGTCGGCGAGACGAAATTGATCTCGCCGCGTGAGTTGGTGAGCACGAGGTGATTGCCGGCGAGGACCGGACCGAACCACGTGATCGCATTGCTGCGCTTCTTCTCGTTCTGGAACCGCGGCAGCTGGGAGATCCAGCGTGCCTTGCCGTTCGAGCGCGAGAGACAAACAAGCTTGGCGTCGTCGGTCACCACGAACAGCCATTCGCCCGCGATCCACGGCGTCGAGATACCTGCGAAGTTCTGCTCCCACAGCCGCTGGCCGGTCGCCAGTTCCAGCGCGACCATCCGGCCACCCTGCCCGACCGCATAGACGCGACCGCCATCGATCACCGGCGCCGCGTCGATATCCGACAGGCTCGACACCGAGGTCGTGATCGACGTGCGCGACAGCGCGTCCTGCCACAGGATACGACCGTTCTCGTAGCGATAGGCGCTGAGTTCGCCGCTGGAGAAGCCGGCGACGACGGTACCCTGGCTGACCGCAGGCGCCGCGACGCCGAACACGCCCTGCGTTTCGAGCGTGCCGGACTGGACCCACTGGACCTTGCCGTCGGTCTGGTTGAGCGAGAACACCTGGTTGTCCTGCGTCAGAACATAGACAGCGCCGTTGGCGACGGTCGGCGACCCGCGCAGCGGCGCGCCGGGCTTGGCCCGCCACAGGATCTTGCCATCCGCCGCGCTCATGGCGACGACATCGCCGACGCCGTCGGTCGCGTAGAGCTTGCCGTCGTCATAGCTGACACCGCCGCCGAAGCGGGCTGCACGGTTGATCTTGCCTTCGGTGATCGCCGCACTCCACAGCGCCGCGCCGGTATCGGCCTTGAAAGCGTGGATCGTCGCGGTCACGTCGCTCACGAACAGCATGCCGTCGGCAACGACCGGTGGTGCACCCAGGCGCTCACGGTTCGAGCCACCGTCGATCGACGCCTGCCAGGCGCGCTTGGGTTGGTCGCCGAGCGCAAGTTGGCCCATCGATTTGGCGGGGTTACCGCCGGGCTGCGCCCATGCGTCGTTGACCGCAGGCGCAGGCAGCAGAACCTGGACGTCGGCGATCGCCTTGTCGGTCTCGACCTGGTTCTCGGACACCAGGATCGATACGCGATCGCCCACCGTCGGGGTCTTCTTGCCGCCGCCCTTGAAGATACCACACCCGCTCAAGGCTACCAGCGCGGCGACGGCGACCGTCACCCGATATGTCTTCATCATTGCGCCTTGGTATCCTCGTTTGATGCAGCCGTTTTGGTCGTTCCGGCACGTGCCTCGGTGCTCGCAACCGCGTCGACCCCCAGTACGCCGGCCATCTGAACCGCGCGTTGACGGATCGTGTCGGGCACGGTCGCGTCACGCGCGATCTGCCCGAACATCGTGCCGGCCTGCTGACGCTGGTTCATGCGGAGATAGGCGATCGCGACCATCTCGCCAGCGCTACCCAGCCATGCGCCACCCGGTACCGCCAGCGGCCGCAGCCGTTCGACCACGACCTGCGGCTTCAGCGTATCGAACTCGGCCGACGTCTGGCGGACCAGCGCGAGATCGCGGAAGGGCTTGGCCAGCGAAGTATCCGCGGCGATCGCACCGAGCTTGGCAGCGGCGCCCTTCAGATCGTCCTTCTGCAGCAGCACGTCGGCCTGGGTGAACTGGGCGAGCGCGCGGTAGCCGTCGCGGTTCGACTTGGCGAGTTCGGCCAGCGGCTTCGCAGCGGCCGCGGCGTTGTTCGCGCCGAGGGCGTCATACGCCACCTGAAGCTGTTCGCCCTCGACCCCGGCCGCTTCACCATTATGGTGCTGCCAGTACAGGAAGCCGGCGAGTGCGGCGAGCGCGGCGACGACGCCGATCGCGACCCAGACGCCCCAGTTCGTCCAGAACCCGGCGAGTTGGTCGCGTCGGAGTTCTTCGTCGACCTCGCGCAAAAATGCTTCATCGGTTTTCGGCGGGAGGGCCAAGGACAGCTCCGGAATATTGGGGATGGACGGCGCGGACCTTAGCCGCGCGGGAACCGAAACGGAAGCGGATCAATCCTTGGGCGCGTAGACCTGCTCCGGCCCCGGAAATGCGCGGCTCCGAACGTCGTCTGCATAGGTCTGTGCCGCCGATGAGATCGTGTCGGCGATGTCGGCGAACCGCTTCACGAACTTGGCGGTGCGATCGAACATCCCGAGCATGTCCTCGGCGACCAGGACCTGCCCGTCGCACTGCGCCGACGCGCCGATGCCGATTGTCGGGCACGCGATACTGTTGGTGATCTCGATCGCGATCGGCTCGACCACGCCCTCAATCACCAGCGCGAACGCCCCCGCCTCGGCGATGTCCTGCGCGTCGGCAACGATCTTGGCGGCCTCCTCAGGCGTGCGACCGCGAGCGCCATAGCCGCCGAGCACGTTCACCGCCTGCGGGGTCAGTCCGACATGCCCCATCACCGGGATGCCGCGCTCGGTCAGGAACTTGACCGTCGGCGCCATCGCCGTGCCGCCCTCTAGCTTCACCGCCGCCGCGCCGGTCTGCTTCAGCAGATACGCCGCGCTCTCGAAGGCTTTCTCGGGCGACGCTTCATAGCTGCCGAACGGCATGTCGATCACCACGACCGCGTGATAGCTACCGCGCACGACCGCCGCGCCGTGCGCCGCCATCATCTCGAGCGTCACGGGGACGGTCGACGGCAGCCCGTAGATCACCTGCCCTAGGCTGTCACCGACCAGCAGCATGTCGCAATGCGGATCGAGCAACTGCGCAGTCCGCACGGTGTAGGCGGTCAGCATGACGAGCGGCGTTGCGCCCTTCTGACGACGAATCGCGGGCACGGTGAGGCGCTTCAGCGGCGCGGGTGTCGGATTGGCGCGACTCGTCGCGGTGTCGAGCGTGTAGGTCGTGGACATGCGGGCGTTCTAGCGATTGTCAGTGGGCTAGCCCAGCCGTCGAAATTTCATATGACCCACGGTCGCGTTTCGGACCGGGAAGAGCGGGAGCTTCCGACTGCAACTCTTCCCGGCGTCGCATTAGGAAACTGCGATGCGGCGTATGAACCTGCGCTGAGTGGACTCGGCACCTACTCAGGCGGACACTTCCTTTGGGTACGCCTCCACTACCGCGAAGGCGTACCGACCAGTCAGACCAGGCGACTTTGCTTGACGGCAGCCTCAATGAAGCTCGCGAAAAGTGGGTGCGGGTCGAAGGGTTTCGACTTCAGCTCAGGGTGGAACTGGACGCCGACGAACCAGGGATGATCCGGGCGTTCGACGATCTCGGGGAGCGTGCCGTCGGGTGACATGCCGGAGAAGACGAGGCCGCCCTGTTCGAGCGCCTCCTTGTACCCCGTGTTGACCTCGTAGCGGTGACGATGACGCTCCGAAATCTCGGTGCCGCCGTAGATCGACGCCACCACGCTGTTGCCGTCGAGCTTCGCGTCATACGCGCCGAGCCGCATCGTGCCGCCCATGTCGCCTTCGGCCGCACGCGTTTCGAGACCTTCGCGGCCCATCCATTCGGTGATCATGCCGACCACCGGTTCGTCGGTCGGGCCGAACTCGGTCGACGAGGCATTGGGGATGCCGGCGAGATCGCGCGCGCCCTCGACGCAGGCCATCTGCATGCCGAAGCAGATCCCGAAATACGGGATCTTCCGCTCGCGCGCGAACTTCACGGACGCGATCTTGCCCTCCGCGCCACGCTCGCCGAACGCACCGGGGACAAGGATCGCGTCGCACGGCTCGAGCTGGCCTGCGATGTCGCTCTCGGCGTTCTCGAACAGCTCGGCGTCGATCCAGCGGACGTTGACCTTCACCCGATTCGCGATGCCGCCGTGAACCAGCGCCTCGTTAAGTGACTTATATGCATCCTGAAGCCCGACATATTTGCCGACAACGCCGATCGTGACTTCGCCCTGCGGGTTGGTCAGGCGGTCCATGATCTCGGTCCAGCGCGACAGGTCAGGCGCCTCGGCGGGTTCGATCCCGAACGCGCGGAGCACTTCGATGTCGAGGCCTTCGCCGTGATACTGGAGCGGCACGGCGTAGATGCTCTTCGCGTCGAGCGCGGGGATGACCGCGCTGGCGGGGACGTTGCAGAACAGCGCGATCTTGGCGCGCTCCGATGGCGGCAGCGGATGTTCGCAGCGGCAGACGAGGACGTCCGGCTGCACACCGAGCGCGGCGAGTTCGCGCACCGAATGCTGCGTCGGCTTTGTCTTAAGTTCGCCCGCGGCGGCGATGTACGGCACCAGCGTGACGTGAATGCTGATCGCCTTGCCGCGGCCTTCCTCGTTCTTGAGTTGGCGAATCGCCTCGATGAACGGCAGCGATTCGATATCGCCGACGGTGCCGCCGATCTCGCACAGGACGAAGTCGATATCGTCGGTCTCGGCGCGGGCGAACGCCTTGATCGCGTCGGTGACGTGCGGAATGACCTGCACGGTGGCGCCCAGGTAATCGCCGCGACGCTCGCGCGTGATGATCTGCTGATAGATACGCCCCGAGGTGACGTTGTCCGACTGGCGCGAGGGAACGCCGGTGAAGCGCTCGTAATGGCCGAGGTCGAGATCGGTCTCGGCACCATCGTCGGTCACGTAGACCTCGCCATGCTGATACGGCGACATCGTGCCGGGATCGACGTTCAGATACGGATCGAACTTCCGAATCCTGACGGTATACCCGCGTGCCTGGAGGAGAGCGGCAAGCGATGCCGCCATGAGACCTTTACCGAGCGACGAAACCACGCCCCCGGTGATGAAAATGTACCGAGCCATGGGAAGAGTCTCGTAGCGTGTGTTGGGGACGAACGACAAGAGCCCCGCGGATCACGCGAGGGTCTTTTATCGGCGAATGGAGTGTTTAGTTGGCTAGCGGGACCGCGCCGTTGTCGGCGGGCTTGGTCGTGCCGGCCGGGACGCCGGCGTTCTCAGCGCCACCGGCGAACGGAGCCGCATCGCCCTTGGGCTGCGCAGTCGGAACGGCAGTCGCCGCCGCCGGGGTGCGGGCGAGCGACGTATCGATCGTGGTCGTACGGTGATTCGCCGCAAGGACCGCGAGCAGGATCGAGAACAGCACGAACATCGTCGCGAGGACGCCGGTCGCGCGGGTCAGGAAATCGGCCGCGCCGCGTGCCGACATGAGGCCCGACGGACTGCCGCCCATGCCCAGACCGCCGCCTTCCGAGCGCTGCATGAGGATCACCGTGACGAGGGCGGCCGCGATGATCGCGTGGATGACGAGCAGAAAGGCGAACATTGCGCGGAAAACCCCGGAACTTTTGCGAAGGCGCGCACATAGGCGACGTCGCGGTTTCGATCAACCGCAACACGGGCTCCGCATATCGCAAGCCAATCGCAAAACTACGGAAACATGACGTCCGGGCGGCGTTGTGAACCCGTAACGACGCCCATGACTGGGCATCGTGTTTATAAATTCAGATGGCGGATCAACGCTGTGGCATCAATGGCAGCCAATACCTTATCAACCTGGATGACCGCTCTGGTGGACTATGTCCGTTCGGGCGAACCCGATCTGACCAATCGGCAGATGGCGCTTCTTCTGCTCGTATATCTCAAACCGGGGCCACACACGGTGCGCGGCCTGGCCCGTGCACTGAACGTATCGAAGCCGGTCGTCACGCGCGCCTTGAACAGATTGGGTGCCCTCGGCTATCTGCGCCGGCAACGCGACGATAGCGACAAGCGCAACATCTTCGTCGCGCGCACGACCGAAGGGGCAGATTTTCTTGAAGAGTTCGGGCAATTCATCGGCGACGGCCCCGCCCCTGCTGGTTCCAACGGGCGCGCAGCCGCTCACGCTTGAGCCATTCGACGACCAGGCCCGTACGAGCTTTTCGCTGACGGGCCGCTCGGTCGACCTCGACCCGCGCACCCACGCGGTTCGCCGCGACATCGCCGACATTCGTCTCGCCGAATACGTATTCGCTCCACACTATGCCGTGCCGATGATACGGCCCGTCGCGCGCACAGCTTTGTTGCGCAGCGGACGAGACGAAGCGAGCGATACGATGGTCGACCTCAACCCTGGCGACAGTTTCGAAGTGCTGGAGATTGCCGGCGTGTCCGCGTGGGGCGTTGCGCGGCCGAGCGGACTGGTCGGCTATGTCGAGGCTGCTGCGCTCGACCTTTCGACGACGGACGCGGCATGACGACGGTCTTCATCGATGGCGCGGTCGGCACCACCGGGCTCGAGATCCGCGAGCGGCTTGCCGGGCGGACCGACATCACGCTGGCGTTGCTGCCGGAGGATCGGCGCAAGGATCCGGCGGCGCGGCGCGAGGCGCTGAACGATGCCGATTTCGTCATCCTCTGCCTGCCAGACGACGCGTCGCGCGAAGCCGTCACGCTGATCGACAATGCGCGCACCCGCGTCATCGACGCATCCAGCGCACACCGCGTCGCTGTCGGCTGGACCTACGGCTTCCCCGAGTTGCCGGGCCAGGCGGAGAAGGTCGCGACCGCAACGCGCGTGTCGAACCCTGGCTGCTACCCCACCGGTTTCCTCGCGCTCGTCGCGCCTCTGGTCGCGGCCGGTCTCATCCCCGCCGACCTCCCGCTGAGCGTCAACGCGACCTCGGGTTACTCCGGCGGTGGCAAGGCGATGATCGCCGCGTTCGAGAACGGCGAGCCTGCGACAGCCTTCCGCGCCTACGCGCTAGGCCTCGCGCACAAGCATATCGCAGAGATGACACAGCATGCGGGCCTCACGCACGCACCGATCTTCGCGCCCGCCGTCGCTAATGCGTATCGCGGCATGGTCGTCGAAGTGCCGTTGCACCTCCACGCCCTGCCCGGCCGCCCTACGCTCGCGGCGATCGAAGACGTACTGCGCGGTGCGTTCGATGGCTCGAAGCTCGTCTCGGTCGCTCCCGGCGATACCGGATCGGTCGATATCGAGGAGAACGCTGGCACCGATCGTCTGACGCTGAGGGTCTGCGGCAACGCCGCGGTCGGCCATGCGCGGCTGGTCGCGACGCTCGACAATCTGGGCAAGGGCGCCGGCGGTGCCGCGGTCCAGAACCTCAACATCATGGCCGGGGTCGATCCCGTAGCCGGCCTCGTTTTCTAGGACCGGCGTTTCTCGCCCGGCCCATCGGCAAATCTTGGAGCTTCCATGCACCGTAATCCCGTAGCCAAGCTGCTCCTGTTCGGCGCGACCGGCGATCTCGCGCAGCGCATGCTGCTGCCGTCGCTCTATGGCCTGCACGCCGACGGGCTGCTGCCCGAGGAACTGACGATCACCGGCGCCGCGCGTCACGAGCATGACGACAAGGATTACCGCAAGTTCGCGAAGAAGGCGCTCGACGAGTTCCTGCCCGAGGATCGCAAGGACGAGGCTGCGATCGGGACGTTCCTCGACCGGATCTTCTACCAGCCGACCGACCTGTCGGACCCTGCGAGCTTCCAGCCGCTGGCGGACAAGATCGGCGATATCTCGGGCGGTCTCGCGATCTATCTGTCGACCGCGCCCTCGCTGTTCGAGGCGGCCATCGAAGGGTTGCACAAGGTTGGGCTTGCTGGCGAGACGGTCCGCGTCGGCCTCGAGAAGCCACTCGGCTACGACTTGGAGACGAGCCGCGAGATCAACGATGCGGTGGCGAAGGCTTTCCCCGAGGAGCGGACCTACCGGATCGATCATTATCTCGGCAAGGAAACCGTCCAGAACATCCTCGCGCTGCGGTTCGGCAACTCGTTCTTCGAGCCGGTGTGGAATGCTCAAGGGATCGACAACGTCCAGATCACGATCTCCGAGACGGTCGGGCTCGAAGAGCGCGCGGGCTATTACGAGACCGCGGGTGCGTTGCGCGACATGGTCGCCAACCACATGCTCCAGCTTCTCGCGCTGATCGCGATGGAGCCCCCTGCGCGCTTCGAGGGCACCGACGTCCGCGACGAGAAGTCGAAGGTGTTTCGCTCGCTGCGCATGATCAAGCCCGAGGAAGTGCCGAACGTCACCGTGACGGGACAGTATGGCGAAGGCGCGGTGAAGGGGAAGTTCGTCAAGAGCTACTCGGACGAACTCGGCCAACCGTCGACCACCGAGACGTTCGTCGCGATCAAGGCGCATGTCGACAACTGGCGCTGGCAGGGCGTGCCGTTCTACCTGCGCACCGGCAAGCGCATGGCGACGCGTCGCAGCGAGATTGCGATCCAGTTCAAGGCGGTGCCGCATTCGATGTTCGCGGGGCGTGGCGGGTTGCTCCAGCCCAACATGCTGATCATCCGCCTCCAGCCGGAGGAATATATCCAGCTGCTGGTGATGGCGAAGGAGCCAGGCCTCGACCGCGAGGGCGTCCGCCTTCGTGAAGTGCCGCTGAACCTCAGCATGGATGCCGAGTTCGCAGGCTCGCGTCGGCGGATCGCGTATGAGCGGCTGCTGCTCGACCTGATCGAGGGCGACCAGACGCTGTTCGTCCGCCGTGACGAGGTCGAGGCGCAATGGACCTGGATCGACGCGATCCGCGAGGGCTGGAAGGCCAACGCGATGAAGCCCAAGAGCTATGCGTCTGGCAGCTGGGGTCCATCCGCCGCGATCGCGCTGACCGAGCGCGACGGCGTGACCTGGCAGGACGACTGAGTTTGGTTTCTTCCGTTCGTCCCGAGTAGCCTTCGAGCTAAGTCGAGAAGGCGTATCGAGGGATCGGCCGAGTGTGGCATTGTACCTCGATACGGGGTCTCGGCTTCGCTCGATCCCTACTCGGCACGAACGGCATTTTTTGACAGCAATTTTCTGAGTGAGTTCAAGTTTATGACCGAAATCGAATGGTGGGATTACGAGGATTCCGACGAGCTCGCCAACGCAGTCGCAGGCGATATCCAGTTCGTTATCGAGAGTGCGCTCGACGCGCGGGGCTCGGCGGTGATCGCGCTGGCGGGCGGCAAGACGCCGTTCGCCGCGTATGAAAAGCTCGCTCAGGCGAAGCTCGACTGGAAGAAGGTCACGATCATCCCCGGCGACGAACGTATCGTGAAGCTCGGCGATCCGCTGTCGAACGTGACGGCGCTGGCGAAGATATTCCTCCCCAAGGGGGCGCGCGTGAAGCCGATCGTTCCGGAGGCGATGTCGGACTACAAGGCTGCCGGTCGTTCGGCGGATGCGCTGATGCAGGACCTGCACTGGCCGCTCGACTTCTGCCTGCTCGGCATGGGCGGCGACGGGCATACCGCGTCGATCTTCCCCGGCCCCGATTACGACGAGGCGCTGAGCGGTCCCAAGGAACGCCGTGCGCTCGGCGTGATGCCAGATCCGCTGCCGCCCGAGGCTCCGCTGGCGCGCGTAACGCTGTCGGCGGCGGCGATCGCTTCGTCGAAGGCGCTGATGATCATGATCACCGGCGACGCGAAGAAGAAAGTCCTCGAGAAGGCCATCGAACAGGGGCCGTCGTCGTCCTACCCGATCGGCCGCGTGCTGGCCGAAGTCGAGCTGCCGGTCGACGTGCACTGGGCGCCGTGACGATGCTCAACGCCGTCGTCTCCGCGGTCACCGACCGGATCATCGAGCGCTCGCGCGACAGCCGCGCCGCCTACCTCGCGCTGATCGAGCGCGAGGCGGCGGCGCAGGTCCGGCGTCCGGGTCTAGGCTGTGCAAACCTCGCGCACGCCTATGCCGGGACCGAGGAAGACCGCGACGCGATGAAGGCCGATGCGGGCATGAACATCGGCATCGTCACCGCGTATAACGACATGCTGTCGGCCCACGCGGTCTACTATCGCTACCCCGAGCTGATGAAGATCTGGGCGCGCGAAGCGGGCGCGACGGCGCAGGTCGCGGGTGGCGTGCCGGCGATGTGCGACGGCGTGACGCAGGGCTATCCGGGCATGGAGCTTTCGCTGTTCAGCCGCGACACGATTGCGCTGAGCACGGCGATTGCGCTGTCGCATGGGACGTTCGAGGGTGCCGCACTGCTCGGCATCTGCGACAAGATCGTGCCGGGCCTGCTGATGGGTGCGTTGCGCTTCGGGCATTTGCCGATGGTGCTGATCCCAGGTGGGCCAATGCCGACCGGCTTGCCGAACAAGGCGAAGGCGGCGGTCCGCGAGAAATTTGCCGAGGGCCTGGTCGGGCGTGACGAATTGCTCGAGGCCGAGATCGGCGCGTATCATTCGAAGGGCACGTGCACCTTCTACGGCACCGCGAACACCAACCAGATGATGATGGAGGTCATGGGCCTCCACATGCCCGGTGCGGCGTTCGTCAATCCGGGTACCAAGCTGCGCCAGGAACTGACGCGGGCGGCGGTGCACCGGCTGGCGAAGATCGGCGCGCGCGGCGATTCGTATCGACCGCTCGGGCATTGCGTCGACGAGAAGGCGATCGTGAATGCTGCGGTCGGCCTGCTCGCGACCGGTGGCTCGACCAACCATCTGCTCCATGTGCCGGCGATCGCTCGCGCGGCGGGGATCATCATCGACTGGGAGGATTTCGACCGCCTCTCCTGCGCGGTCCCGCTGATCGCGCGCGTGTATCCCAACGGCTCGGCGGACGTGAACGCGTTCGAGGCGGCGGGCGGCATGCCCTATGTGATCCGCGAGCTGCTCGGCGAAGGGCTGTTGCACGGCGACATCATGACGATCGGCGGCGACGACCTGTCAGCCTATGCGAAGACCGCGGTCGTCGAAGGCGATACGCTCGCCTGGCGCGATACGCCGGACAGCGGCGACGAGACGATTCTGCGTCCTGCGACCGCGCCGTTCTCGCCGGATGGCGGCATGCGGATCCTCGCGGGCAATATCGGCCGTGCGTGCATCAAGGTGTCGGCGGTCGAGCGCGAGCGCTGGATCGTCGAGGCGCCCGCGATGGTGTTCGACGACCAGCTCGACGTGATCGAGGCGTTCAAGCGCGGCGAGTTGGAGAAGGACGTCGTCGTCGTCGTCCGCTTCCAGGGCCCGCGGGCGAACGGGATGCCGGAACTGCACAAGCTGACGCCGCCGCTGGGGGTGTTGCAGAACCGCGGGTTCAAGGTGGCGCTGGTCACTGATGGCCGGATGTCGGGCGCGAGCGGGAAAGTGCCGTGCGCGATCCATTGCTCGCCCGAGGCTCTGCTCGATGGTGCGATCGGGTTGATTCGCGATGGCGACATGATCCGGGTCGATGCGGTCAACGGTACGCTCGAGGCGCTGGTCGACGCGGATGTGTGGGCGACGCGTGAGATGGTCGCAGTGCCGCCACCGGTTAGCGGGATGGGCCGCGAGCTGTTCGGCATGTTCCGCGGGCTGGCCGACGAGGCCGAGAAAGGCGCGTCGGCAATACTGGCGGGCGCTGGGCTGTAAGTAGGATTCCGTTCGTCCCGAGTAGGGATCGAGCGAAGTCGAGAGCCCGTATCGAAGGACACCCCCCGTGGCATGTCCGTCGATATGCCATCTCGACAAGCTCGATGGCTACTCGGGACGAACGGAAGTATGTTGGAGAGAGACAAATGGAAATCGTAGCGGCAGATATCGGCGGAACGCACGCCCGCTTCGCGATCGCCGAGGTCGAGAACGGCCGCGTCGTGTCGCTCGGCGAGCCGGCGACGCTGAAGACCGCGGACCACGCATCGCTCCAGACCGCGTATCAGTCGTTCGAGGCCGGGCTTGGTCGCCCCCTCCCCCGCGCGCTCGCGATCGCGGTCGCGTCGCCGGTCGCGAACGACGTCATCCGGCTGACCAACAACCCGTGGATCATCCGCAAGTCGCTGATCACCGAGCGGCTGAAGGCGGACCAGTGGGTTGTGGTCAATGATTTCGGCGCGGTCGGTCATGCCGTCGCGCAGGTGCCGAGCAGCGACTTTATACACCTTTGCGGTCCCGATACGCCGCTGCCATCCGAAGGCATCACGACGATCTGTGGCCCCGGCACTGGGCTCGGCGTCGCACAGTTGCTGCGACGCAAGGACGGGTATCAGGTCCTCGAAACCGAGGGCGGGCACATGGACTTCGCCCCGCTCGACGGGATCGAGGACGCGCTGCTGAAGCGCCTGCGGAAGACGTTCACGCGCGTCTCGGCCGAGCGAGTCGTCGCCGGGCCGGGCATCGTCGCGATCTACGAGACGCTTGCCGCGCTGGAGGGCCGCGCGGTTCCCAGCCATGACGACAAGACGATCTGGACCGAGGCGATCGACGGCACCGATTCGATCGCGCTCGCCGCGCTCGACCGCTTCTGCCTCGCGCTCGGCGCGGTAGCGGGCGATCTGGCGCTGGCGCAGGGCGCCAAGGCGGTCGTGATCGCGGGCGGGCTCGGCTTCCGGATCAAGGATCGTCTGATTCGCTCGGGCTTCGACCAGCGCTTTGTCGCCAAGGGCCGCTTCCAGGGCATGATGGCAGCGATGCCCGTCAAGCTCATCACTCATCCCCAGCCCGGCCTGTTCGGCGCCGCGGCCGCCTTCGCACAGGAACATACCCAATGACCGCAACTATCGCCGACATCATGCAGACCAGCGCCGTCATCCCGGTGCTGGTGATCGAGGACGCGGCGCTCGCCCGCCCGCTCGCCGAAGCACTGGTCGCGGGCGGCCTGCGCGTGCTTGAGGTGACGTTGCGCACCGGCGCGGCGCTGGAGGCGATCGCCGAGATGAAGAAGGTGCCGGGCGCGATCGTCGGCGCGGGCACCGTTGTCAACACGCAGCAGTTCGCGCAGGTCCGCGATGCGGGGGCGGAGTTCATCGTCTCGCCTGGCCTGACCGAACGACTCGCCACGCCGATCATCGAGAGCGGCATTCCGTTCCTGCCGGGCATAGCCAACGCGGCGGATATCATGACCGGGCTCGACTTGGGCCTGACGCACTTCAAGTTCTTTCCCGCCGAAGCGAATGGCGGGTTGAAGGCGCTGAAGGCTCTGGCTGCGCCGTTCTATCAGTGCAGCTTCTGCCCTACCGGCGGGATCACGGAGGCGAGCGCCTCCGAGTGGCTGGCGTTCAAGCCGGTGCTGTGTGTTGGCGGGAGCTGGGTGACTGGCGGGACGATGGCCGAGATCGAGATCAAGGCGCGCGCGGCTAACGCTCTGCGGGGGTAATTCTTCCCCGGCACGGGGAGGGGGACCGCGACGCGCAGCGGCGGGGTGGAGGGGGAGCGTCACGAGAGTCCCGCCCCGCGGAATCCCGCCCCACTGACGGTACGCTCGCGGTGAGCCCCCTCCACCATCCTGCGGATGGTCCCCCTCCCCGTTCCGGGGAGGATTACATCTCGCCGCGGGCTTTGCGGATGGCGTACCATTTCTTCACGTTGGCGTTGTGTTCGGCCAGCGTGTTCGCGAACACGTGCCCGCCGGTGCCGTCCGCGACGAAATACAGCGCTTGGGTCTGCGCCGGGTCGAGCACCGCGTCGATCGAGGCGCGGCCGGGGTTGGCAATCGGGCCGACTGGCAGGCCGGCTTCGGCATAGGTGTTGTAGCCGTTTTTCGCATGCAGTTCCGACCGCAGGATACGGCGGCCTAGCGGACGGCCCTTGGTGATCGGGTAGATTACCGTGGGGTCCGCCTGAAGCGGCATGCCGCGCCGCAGCCGATTGCCGTAGACCGCGGCGACGGTGCGGCGTTCGGACGGCTTGCCGGTTTCCTTCTCGACGATCGAAGCGAGGATGATCGCCTGTTCGGGCGTCGTCACCGCGATGCCGGGCTTGCGCGCGGCCCAGGCGGTGGCGAGGTAGGTCTTCATCGCCGCCTGCATCCGCACGACGACCGAGGCGCGGGTGTCGCCGGCCTGGAAGGCGTAGCTGTCGGGGAGGATCGAGCCTTCCGCGGGGACCGGCACGGTACCGATCAGACCGTCCGCCTTCGCCAGCGCGTCATGGACGAGGACCGAGGGATAGCCTTCGGGGACGACGACGAGGCGCTGGACGACCTTGCCACCTTGCATCAGTTTGAGGATGTCGGACTGGCTGGTGTGTGGCGCGATGCGGTATTCGCCGGCCTTGATCGGGTCGCCCGAGCCGAACACGCGGGCGTACAGACGGAAGCGTCGCGCCGAGGGGATCGCGCCGGCCTTTTCGAGTTCGGTGGCAGCGCCGGCCAGCGTGCTGCCTTCGCCGATCTGCACGGTCATCGTGCGCGATGCTGGGCCTGCGCCGCCCCAGCCTTGAACGACCAGGAACAGCCCGACGACGGCCGCCAGGCCTAAGACGAGTCCGAAACAGTCGACCTTGCGCATTGATACTCCTTGGATCCCCGCGAAGGCGGGGACCCAGACTGGGCCCCCGCCTTCGCGGGGGAACAAGGTTTTTAGCGGACCTTCGTCATCACCAGCGACGCATTCGTGCCGCCGAAGCCGAACGAGTTGTTCAGCACTGCGCGGACTTCGCGCTTCTTGGCCACGTGCGGGACGAGGTCGACCCCAACGCAGCTGTCGCTCGGATTGTCGAGGTTCAGCGTCGGTGGCACGATCTGGTCGCGCAGCGCGAGGATGCAGAAGATGCTCTCGACCGCGCCGGCACCACCGAGCAGATGCCCGATCGCCGACTTGGTCGACGACATCGACAGACCCGAGATCGCATCGCCGAACAGGCGACGGACCGCGCCAAGTTCCAGCTCGTCGCCCAGCGGCGTCGAGGTGCCGTGCGCATTGATGTAGTCGATGTCCTCGAGCTTGAGGCCCGACTTCTTGATCGCCATCTGCATCGAGCGGAACGCACCGTCGCCTTCCGGATGCGGCGCGGTCACATGGTACGCGTCGCCCGACAGACCGTAGCCGATCACCTCGGCATACATCTTCGCGCCGCGCGCCTTGGCGTGCTCGTATTCCTCGAGCACCAGCACACCAGCGCCCTCGCCCATCACGAAACCATCGCGATCCTTGTCGTAGGGACGCGAAGCCTTCTCAGGCGAATCGTTGAAGTTGGTCGACAACGCGCGCGCCTGTGCGAACCCGGCGATGCCGAGCGGGCAGACCGTGCCCTCCGCGCCGCCCGCGAGCATCACGTCGGCGTCGTCCATCGCGATCATCCGCGCTGCATCGCCAATGGCGTGCGCGCCGGTCGAGCAGGCGGTGACGACCGCGTGATTCGGACCGCGCAGGCCGTATTTGATCGAGACCTGACCCGAGATCAGGTTGATCAGGCGGCCATGGACGAAGTGCGGCGAGACGCGGCGCGGGCCCTTGGTGTGGAGCACGATCGATTCGCTCTCGATGCCCGGCAGACCGCCGATGCCCGAGCCGATCGACACGCCGGCACGCCAGCTCTCCTCGAGCGTCATCTCGGTCAGCCCGGCGTCTTCCAGGGCCTGACCAGCGGCGTCGATGCCGTAGATGATGAACGGATCGACCTGGCGCTGGACCTTGTGGTCGACGCGCTTGCCGGGGTCGAAGCCGTACTCGTGGTCGGCAGGCTTCACCTCGCAGGCGATGCGGCACACCTGATCCGACGCGTCGAAGCGCGTGATCGGGCCCGCGCCCGACTTGCCGGCGAGGATATTCGCCCAGGCCGTTTCAACATCCGCCCCCAGGGGGGTGACCAGGCCTAGCCCGGTTACGACGACACGCCGCATGGCTTCAAACTCCGTCTGCTCTCAAAACGAAACGGCTCCCCGCCCTCTTTGCCCAAGGACGGGGAGCCGCTCAAATCACACCCTTCAGGGCAGGTCCAAAGGTTTGAACCCTAGACCCTGATCAGGCCTTGTGCTCGTCGATGTAGGTGATCGCGTCCTTGACGGTCGCAATCTTCTCGGCGGCATCATCGGGGATCTCGACGCCGAACTCTTCCTCGAACGCCATGACGAGTTCGACGATGTCGAGGCTGTCTGCGCCCAGGTCGTCGATGAAGCTCGCGTCCTCGGTCACCTTGTCGGCTTCGACGCCGAGATGCTCGACGACGATCTTCTTCACGCGGTCAGCTGTCTCGCTCATGGTAGTTCCCTCTTCAAATCTGGGGGTTTTCGGTATTTCCTGAACGCACCTAGAACGCGGCAGTTCAGCGCGCAAGTTCAGATCATCGCCATCCCGCCGTTCACGTGCACGGTTTGTCCCGTGACGTAACCGGCTTCACGGCTTGCAAGGTACACGATCGCGGCGCCAATGTCTGCGCCTTCGCCGAGGCGACCGGCAGGAATCTTTGCGGTGAGCGCTGTCTTCTGCGCATCGGGCAGCGCGTCGGTCATCGGCGATGTGATGAAACCGGGGGCGACGCAGTTGACGGTGATGCCGCGGCTGGCGAGTTCCTGCGCCATCGATTTGGACATGCCGATCAGGCCGGCCTTCGACGCGGCGTAATTGGCCTGGCCGGGGTTGCCGGTGACGCCGACGATCGAGGTCACCGAGATCATCCGGCCGAAGCGCGCTTTCATCATCGGCTTGGCGGCGGCGCGCATGAGGCGGAACGCGGCTTCGAGGTTGACGCGGATGACGCTGTCCCACTCGTCGTCCTTCATCCGCATCGCGAGATTGTCGCGGGTGACGCCGGCGTTGTTGACGAGGATGTCTAGCTTGCCGAGCTTCTCCACCGCTTGGGGAACGAGCGCGTCGACTGCGGCGGCGTCGGAGAGGTTGCAGGGGAGCGCGACGTGGTCGCCGCCGAGGGTGGCACGGAATGCTTCGAGCTTGTCGGCGTTGGAGCCGGATACGGCCAGGCGTGCGCCTTGGGCGGTCAGGGCCTTGGCGATCTCGGACCCGATCCCGCCGGATGCCCCGGTGACGAGGGCGGTCATGCCTGTGAGGTCGAACATTGGTCAGTCTCCAAGAAGATTGTTCACGCGGAGACGCGGAGCCGCGGAGGGGCGATGGTCATTTACGATCCGTCGCACGCCTTCTTTTAGCGTTGCGCCACCGAAGTTGATCAGCAGCCCTACGGGCTGTCTGGTAAGGCGGAGATAGGTCAGCAATTGTTTGCCGTGGACTGCGTTCAACTGCTCTACCGATTTGATTTCAACGAGAAGGCGTTCATCGACCAGCAGATCAATCCTGAAGGCCGCTTCGAAGCGCATCCCTTCAAACTCGACGTCTACCGATCGCTGCCGTGCCACGTGGTAACCCAGACTGGCTAGCTTACCCGCCAACACCATCTCGTAGACGCTTTCGAGGAGACCCGGACCCAAGTCGCGATGGATGCGGAGGGAGAGATCGAGCACATCGCCGCTGATCTGATCGATCTCTCTCAAATCTTCTCTCCGCGTCTCCGCGTCTCCGCGTGATCACATCTTCTTCACGAATTCCTCGATTTCGTCCATCGTGATGACGCTGGTGGTCTCCACGTCGGGGGTGATGCGTTTGACCATGGGGCTGAGCACCTTGCCGCCGAATTCGACGAAGTGGTCGACCCCCGCAGCATGCATCGCCAACACCGATTCGCGCCAGCGGACCATGCCGGTGACCTGCTGGACCAACAGGTGACGGATAGCGCCAGGGTCGGCGACGGCGGTGGCGTCTACGTTGGCGAAGACGGGGACCAGGGGCGCGCGGAGGTCGGCGTCGAGGAGCGCGGTTTCCATCGCTTCGGCGGCGGGTTGCATCAGGGGGCAGTGGAAGGGGGCGGAGACTGGCAAGAGCACCGCGCGCTTGGCGCCGAGGTCCTTAGCCAGCGCGATCGCCTTTTCGATGGCAAGTCGGTGGCCGGAGATGACGACCTGCGACGGATCATTGTCGTTGGCGACGGTGCAGATCAGTTCGGGACCGCCTTCCGCGAGGATCGCGTCGACTGCGGCGCCGGCGATGACCTGCGCCTTTTCGAGGTCGGTGCCGAGCAACGCGGCCATCGCCCCCTCGCCTACCGGGACGGCGGCCTGCATCGCCCGGCCGCGAAGTTTCAGGAGGCGGGCGGTGGTGGACAGGTCGAGTGCACCGGCGGCGCACAAGGCGGTGTATTCGCCGAGGCTGTGGCCAGCGACATAGTCGGCCTTGTCGGCGAGGCGGATGCCGCCTTCCTTCTCGGCGACGCGCAAGGTGGCGATCGCGTTCGCCATGATTGCGGGCTGCGCGTTCTCGGTGAGAAGCAGGTCATCCGCTGGACCTTCGCTCATCAGGCGGAACAGGTGCTGGCCGAGCGCGTCGTCGACTTCGGCGAAGACCTCGCGGGCGGTGGCACTGGCGTCGGCGAGCGCCTTGCCCATGCCGACAGACTGGCTCCCCTGGCCGGGGAAGATGAACGCGCGCATGGCCTCTCCTCTGTGTTGGGTCTTCGTTTGAGCGCGGGGCCTATAAAGGTGCGGCCTGAGTTGCAACCTGAACGAACCCCGCGGCCTTGCGACAATATGCGACCATTTCGCCGGCCTTGCGACAAGCGCCTGCGACAATCGGCTCCCAGATTATGGAGGACGCCGCAGCAACGGCGCCGTGTTTTCAACGGGAGATTATCATGAAGAAGTTCATCCTCAGCGCACTTGCCGCCACCCTCGTCGCCAGCCCACTGCTCGCCGCAGCGCCTGCCGAAGCGCAGCAGCGTCGCGAAGTCACCACCGTGCGCCACAACGACAACGGCCGCACCGTCGTTACCAAGCGCACCGTCGTCCGCACGCCGCAGTATCGCAACTGGCGCGCCGGCCAGCGCTTCGATCGTCGCCAGGCGCAGAACTACCGGGTCATCACGACGTACCGCAACTATCGCCTTGCACCCCCGCCGCGTGGCAGCCAGTGGGTCCGCTCGGGCAACGACGCGCTGCTGATCAACGGTCGCGGCAACGTGGTGCAGGTTCGTGGCGGCGCGTTCCGGTAAACCTGAACACCTTGCCTTTCCCCGATAAACGGGTAAGGCCCTCTGCAACCGGGGTGAGAGATTCGCGTCTCTCGCCCCTGTTTGCATTCTAGACGACAGCCGGAGGGGTGCACGCATGGGGCGTGTATCAGCGATCGGCCAAGACGAAGGACAAGACATGGCTCTTTACGAGCACGTGTTCCTTGCGCGCCAGGATCTGGCACAAGCGCAGGTGGACGCACTGGCGGAAATCGCCACCAAGATCGTGAACGACAACGAAGGTCGGGTCGTAAAGACCGAGAACTGGGGCCTGCGTTCGCTGGCGTACAAGATCGCCAAGAACCGCAAGGCGCACTATGTCATGCTCGAGATCGATGCCCCGGGCAGCGTGATCGCAGAGCTGGAGCGCCAGACCCAGATCAACGAAGACATCATCCGTTACATGACGGTCAAGGTCGACACCCTCGAAGAGGGCCCGACCGTGATGATGCGCAAGCAGGATCGTGACCGCGAGCGTCGTGGCGACCGTGAAGGTGGCCGTGAGGGCCGTCCCGATCGTGGCGATCGTCCGGATCGTGGTCCCCGTCGTGACCGCGAAGAGGGAGCTGAATAATCATGGCACGTCCATTCTTCCGCCGCCGCAAGAGCTGCCCGTTCTCCGCCAAAGACGCTCCCCGGATCGACTATAAGGACGTCCGGTTGCTGCAGGGCTTCGTGTCCGAGCGTGGCAAGATCGTCCCGTCGCGTATCACTTCGGTGGCCGCAAAGAAGCAGCGCGAACTGGCCCAGGCCATCAAGCGTGCGCGTCATCTGGGCTTGCTGCCCTACATCGTTAAGTAAGGAGCGCCCACATGGACGTCATTCTGCTTGAGCGCGTCGAAAAGCTTGGTGCTATCGGCGACGTGGTGAAGGTCAAGGACGGTTACGCACGTAACTTCCTGCTTCCCAACAAGAAGGCGCTTCGTTCGAACGAAGCCAACCGCAAGGTGTTCGAGTCGAACCGTGCGAAGATCGAATCGGACAACGCATCGCGTCGCAGCGATGCCGAGACCGAAGCGAAGACCTTCAACGACGCGACCGTGACCCTGATCCGTCAGGCGTCGAACACCGGTCAGCTCTACGGTTCGGTCGCGGTTCGCGATCTGGTCGATGCGCTGGTGGCCGACGGTCACAAGGTCGGCAAGTCGGCGATCGTGCTCGACAAGCCGATCAAGGCGATCGGTGTCTACACCGTCAAGGTCTCGCTGCACCCCGAGGTGTCGGTGGCCGTCAAGGTCAACGTCGCCCGCTCGCCTGAAGAGGCCGAGATGCAGGCTTCGGGCGTCGACGTGATGTCGTCGATGTTCGAGCGCGACGAGGCTGGCTTCGTCGAGGATTACGATCCGAACGCAGAGCCCGGCGCGACCGCCGAAGCACCGCGCGACCAGGAGGAAGAAGCGCAGGGTTGATCCCTTCGCTTCCCTTCTTGGCTTGCATAGAAAGGCCCGCCTGGAGAGATCCGGGCGGGCCTTTTCTTTTGTGTCTGCGCGACGGGCGTCAGGGGCAGGTTACGCAGGCGCCAATCATTGCTGCGAAGGGGATCAGGGCGCAGAGGATGGGGACTAGGTGTTTCATGACCGGGTGACTCTTGGGGGTGTTATCCGGTTAATGCGCAGGGTCGAGAAAGGTTGCCGGGACGTGAACGAATTTTGTACCGATCGGTTTTCGGTGCCAAACAAGCCGCGCTGCACCACCACCCCGGCGAAGGCCGGGGCCCAGTTGGGAAAGCTTGAGTAACGGATCGCAGCGTCCATCATTCGGGTCCCCCAATTGGGCCCCGGCCTTCGCCGGGGTGGTTCACAACTGCTAGTCCCAGCTTTCGACGTTCTCTGGCTTCTCGATCAGCGCGGGCCCCTCGCCTAGCGCCAGCGCGTCGACCGAGGACACGTCTTCAAGATCCCGCGCGCCGGTCTCGATGTTCAAGTCGCGGAATTTCCGGCCGGTCACCATCAGGCGGCCGTTGAAGGAGTTGGTGAAGCCGTTGAAGTTCTTCACCGCGCTGTTGAGGCCGACGCCGACCTTCCGCAGGTCGTCTGCCACCTTGGCCAGGCGATCGTGCATTTCCTTGCCGAGTTCGCCGATCTTCCGCGCTTCGTTGGCGAGTTTCTCCTGGCGCCAGACCGCCGCAACCGTGCGGGCGATCGCGATCAGGTTCGTCGGTGTCGCCAGCAACACGCGCTTTTCGAAGGCGAAATCCCAGAGCGTCGGGTCGTGTTCGAGTGCGGCGGAGAGGAAGTGTTCGCCGGGGACGAACATGATGACGTAGTCGGGCGTGTCGGCGAACTGGCTCCAATAGGCCTTGTTGCCGAGGCCATTGACGTGTGCTCGCATCGACGCCGCGTGGGCAGCGAGTCCGATCAGGCGCTCGGCATCGTCGACCGCACCGAATGCGTCCTGATACGCATTGAGCGACACCTTTGCGTCGATAACCAGCGCACGGCCGCCGGGGACGCGGATGATCGCGTCAGGTCGCAACCTTGCCCCGTCGTCGCCGACTGCGACCGAGACTTCGGTCTGGAAGTCGGTGTGTTCGCTGAGGCCGCAGGTTTCGAGGACGTTCTTCAGCTGCTGCTCGCCCCAGCGGCCGCGGGACTTGGGGGCGTTGCGGAGCGAGTTGACGAGCTTGGCGGCTTCGGTGGAGACCTTTTCCTGGCCCAGGCGCATTTGTTCGATCTGGCCCTTGAGGTCGCCGAATGCGTCGCGGCGCTCGGCCTCGACCTTGGCGACGCCTTCCTCGTAGCGTTGCAGGCGGTCGCTTACCGGTTGGAGCATCGACTTGAGGTTCAGGCCGGCGGATTCTTCGGACTGGCGGAAGCGCGCGTCGGCGCGTTCGAGGAAGGTCTTCTGCGCGTCGCTCAGCAGCTTGTTGGCGACGTCACCGAACTGTGCTGCCATGACGTCCTTCGCCTCGCGGAGCTCGAGCAGGCGCGCTTCGAATGCCTCGCCTTGTGCTTTAAGCGTCGCGATTTCGGTGCGGGCGGCGTCGCGGTCGGTACGGATCGTGGCGAGGTCGAGGCGGAGGCGATCGGTGTCGGTGGCGCGCTCGGCGTTCTGGGCGCGGAGCGTGGCGAGGTCCTGCATCGCCGCGTTGCGCTCGCGCTCGACGGCGTCGCGGGCGGTGCGGATGAGGTCGGCGTCGGCGACCTTGGTTTTGGCGACGGCGAGATCGGCGGCGAGGGTGGCGGCTCGGCGGGAGGCTAGCAGCCAGCCGAGGAGGATGCCGGCGGCTAGCGCGAGGACGGCGATGATGGCGAACTCAGCCACTTTGCGCAGCCGAAACTGGAGTGAAGTATAGGAAGTGCAGACGCTGGCGCAGCATTTCCTCGGGGGGAGATGGGCGGGTTAGCGGGCGGGTTTGGGGAGCGAATGGGGACGTCATGCTTGGAACATACGTCGAACGGTTGATGTAGGACAATCGGAATATTGTTTTGCCGAGGAGGCGGGAGTCCGAAGTTACTGACGGTGGTGCTTGTGGTCCTGGGCCCCCGCCTTCGCGGGGGAACTAGGAGGGACGGGTCGGCAACTTCGGAGAGTCGGCACCCTCTCTAATAATACCACCCCGGCGCAGGCCGGGGCCCAATTGGAAATGTCGTCGTAACGGAGGAATGCGCTCCGTTAGCGATGTCCCCCAAGTGGGCCCCGGCCTTCGCCGGGGTGGTAGCGTGTTGGGTGAACGGGTGCCCACCCTCAAGCGCTCGTGCTCGTGCTCGAGCTTGCCCCGCCCCTCACCCCAGCTTGCGCTGCTTCGCAAGCTTCTTCAGCACCATGTCGCGCTTGAGGCGGCTGATGTGGTCGATGAACAACACGCCATCGAGGTGGTCGATCTCGTGCTGCATGCAGGTCGACAGCAATCCGTCGAAATCTTCCTCATGCGCAGCACCGGTCTCGTCGAGCCATTTCACACGGCACCGCGCCGGGCGCGCGACCTCGGCATACTGCTCGGGGATCGAGAGGCAGCCCTCGTTGTACGTGGAGACCTCGTCGCTGACCGACAGGATCTCGGCGTTGATGTACGCCTTGGGGTTCTTGATCGGCTTGTCCTCCTCGTCTTTCTCCTCTTGGAGATCGATGACGAGGACACGCTTCTGGACGCCGACCTGGGTCGCGGCGAGGCCGATGCCGTTGAAGTCGTACATCGTCTCGATCATGTCGGCGACGAGCGTGCGGGTGGAGTCGTCGACCGTCTCCACCGGCTCGGCGACGAGGCGCAGGCGGGGATCGGGGACTTCGAGAACGGTCATGACGGTCATAGCGCGTTCGCTAAGGTACGCATGCCGGGTGCGTCAAGGACTTGGCTCAAGCCATTGGCCGCCTTGCCCTTAACGCCTGCGCCAACGTGCCTTCGTCGAGATAGTCGAGCTCGCCGCCGACCGGGAGGCCGTGCGCGAGTTGGGTGACCCGGACGGGGAAGCGTTCGATGCGCTCGGCGATGTAGTGCGCAGTGGTCTGACCTTCGAGCGTGGCGTTCATCGCAAGGACGACTTCATCGATCCCGCCGGCTTCGATGCGGCGGACCAGGCTGTCGATGCTGAGATCCTCGGGGCGGATGCCTTCGAGCGCGGACAGGCGGCCGCCGAGGACGTGGAAGCGGCCGGGGAACAGCCGCGATCGGTCGAGCGCCCAGAGATCGGCGACCTCCTCGACCACGCACAGCGAACGCTGGTCGCGGCGCGGGTCGGCGCAGATCGCGCAGGGGTTGGTGGTGTCGACATTGCCGCAGGTCGAGCAATTCTCCAGTCGCTCGTCGACCGCGGTCAGCGCCTCGCGCAACGGGCCCAGCGCCGCATCGCGCTTCTTGAGCAGATGCAGCACGGCGCGACGGGCGGACCGGGGGCCGAGGCCGGGGAGCCGGGCCAGCGCCTGCGTCAGCGCCTCGATCTCGGGGGATGCCATAGGGAACAGATAGGGGGTTGCGCCGCTCCCCGCCAGCGTGTTCGAGAGGGCCATGCGGATCATCTTCATGGGAACGCCGGACTTCGCAGTGCCGGTGCTGGAGGCCCTCGTCGCGGCGGGGCATGAATTGGTGGCGGCGTATTGCCAGCCTGCCCGGCCAGGGGGCCGGCGTGGGCGCGAGCTGGTGCCTTCGCCGGTGCAGGTTCGGGCGGAAGCTCTCGGCATCGAGGTGCGGACGCCGGTATCGTTCAAGGCGTCGTTGCCGGAGGGGCTGGAGGCTCGCGAGGCGTTTGCGGCTTTGGGCGCGGATGTGGCGGTAGTGGCCGCTTATGGTCTTATTCTGCCGCGCGCGGTGCTGGAGGCGCCGCGGTTCGGGTGCCTCAACGTGCATGGGTCGCTGTTGCCGCGGTGGCGCGGGGCGGCGCCGGTGCAACGGGCTATCCTCGCGGGCGATGCCGAGACGGGCGTCGGTATCATGCAGATGGAGGCTGGGCTGGATACCGGGCCGGTTCGGCTCGAGGGCCGTACGCCGATCGTCGGCAAGACCGCGGGGGATCTGACGTCCGAACTCTCGGCGATGGGGGCTCGGTTGATGGTCGAGGTGCTGGCTGATCTCAACGCCTACCCTGCCCGGCCACAGCCCGAGGAAGGCGTTACCTACGCCGCCAAGATCGACAAGGCGGAGGCGCGGATCGATTTCGAGCGGTCGGCGGTCGAGGTCGAGCGGCTGGTGCGGGCGATGAACCCGGCGCCGGGAGCTTGGTTCGAGGTTGCTGGCGAGCGGGTGAAGGTGCTGGCGGCCGACGTGTTGCCGTTCTCGTTTCTCGGGTGCGAGGGGCTGACGGTCAATGCCGAGCTGACGATCGGGTGCGGCGACGGGGCGATCCGGCCGACTTTGGTGCAGCGCGCTGGGCGTGGTGTTACCTCGGCCACGGAATTGCTGCGCGGATTTCCGATTCGCTCGGGGACGCAGCTTTGACGCGGTTCGCGTTGACGGTGGAGTTCGATGGGCGGCCGTTCATGGGCTGGCAGCGGCAGAAGCACGGGCCGAGCGTGCAGGCGGCGCTGGAGGCGGCGGTGTTGAAGATGACCGGCGAGACCGCGTCGGTGCAGGCGGCGGGGCGGACCGATGCGGGCGTCCACGGGATGGCGATGCGCGCGCATGTCGATATCGCGAAGCCGCTCGCGGCGTTTCGATTGATGGAGGGGCTGAATGCTCTGGTGAAGCCGGCGCCGGTTTCGGTGCTGGCGTGCGAGGTGGTCGACGACGACTGGCATGCGCGGTTTTCGTGCATCGGGCGGTCGTATGAGTACCGGATCGTCAACCGGCGATCGCCGCTGACGTTCGAGGCGGGGTTGGCTTGGCAGGTGCCGCAGCCCCTGGATGCTGGGGCGATGGCGGAGGCTGCGGGGGCGCTGGTCGGGCGGCATGACTTCACGACGTTTCGGTCTGCGCATTGTCAGGCGGATAGTCCGGTGCGGACTCTCGACCGGCTTGAGGTGGTGCGGGAGGGGGAGCGGCTGTTCGTCTATGCGGCGGCGCGGGCGTTCCTGCACCATCAGGTGCGGTCTATGGTCGGGTGCCTGGCGCTGGTGGGTATGGGCCGTTGGGCGGTTGGCGATGTTGCGGCTGCGCTGGAGGCGAAGGATCGCGCGATGCTGGGGCTGAATGCGCCGCCCGATGGGTTGTTTTTTGTGAGTGCAGTTTATCCACCCCCGTCATCCCGGACTTGATCCGGGATCCAGAGTTACAAGGCGCGGCATCGGTGGCTCTGGATCCTGACTTTCGTCAGGATGACGGTTAAGGAGCGTTGCGGACGAACTTGGCCGCGAGTTCTACGTGCGTGGACCAGCGGAACTGGCCGACCGGCTGGACCCAGTCGATTCGCCAGCCGGCGTCGCACAGCTCCTTCGCATCGCGCGCGAAGCTGGCCGGGTTGCACGAGACATAGGCGATCACGGGCGTCTTGCACTCGGCCAGCGCAGTTGCCTGTTCGCGGGCGCCAGAGCGGGGCGGATCGATCACTACCGCGTCGAAGCGGTCGAGTTCGGCCACCGTCAGCGGGCGGCGATAGAGATCGCGGTGCTCCGGGTAGACCGGACGTTGCGTGCGGTGCGCGGCGGCCTTGAGCGAGCCTAGCGCGTCGCGCGCGCCTTCGGCCGCATAGACCTTGGCGGGGATCGCGAGCGTGAAGGTGCCGAGGCCGGCAAACAGGTCGGCGACCGTCGCGGGCTTGCCGATCGCTTCGAGCACGGCGGCGGTCAGCGCGGCCTCGCCGTCGGGCGTGGCCTGGAGGAACGACGCGGGCGGGAGCGGCACGGGGACGCCGCCCAAGGTGATCGTTACCGCGTCGGGTTCCCACCGCGTCTCGGGCCCGAGACCGTCGTCGAACGCCACGCGGGCGATCTTGTGATCTTCGCAAAATTTGGTGAGCGCTTCGGCGGCGGGCAGGCCTTCGGGGGCGAACCCCGTGATCAGGATGTCCGCGCCCTGGTCGGCGAGCGTCAGGTGGATGTCCGCACGGCGGCGGAAGTTGAGGCGCTTTAGCAGCTGGCGGAGCGGCTGGACGAGCGCGAACAGGCGCGGATCGAGGATCCAGCATTCCTTGATGTCGACGATCGTGTGCGCTTTCTCCGCGGTGAAGCCGAGCGTGATCTTGCCCCCCTTGGCCTCGGCGTGGAGCGTCGCGCGGCGACGGCTGCGTTCGGGGGAGATGTGCGGCGTGCGGATCGGCGCGGACAGGTCCTGGCCGTCGAGCGCGGAGGCGATGCGGTCGGTGACGAACTCGGCATAGGCCTGGTCGTCGAGATGCTGGAGCTGGCAGCCGCCGCAGGTCGGGAAATGCACGCAGGGGGGCGTCTGGTGGTGCGGGCCGGGGATCACGGTGCCGTCGGGCGCGAGCGTGTCGCCGGGCGCCGAGAAGGCGGCGTGGCGGCCGTCGGCGGTCATGCCGTCGCCACGCGCCGCGACGCGGATGATGGTGTCGATATTCGGTTCAGAGGTCGAGTCAGTGGTCATGGGGCCGCTCTGGCCGACCGGAGCGCTTCCGCCAAGTCGTCGGCGATGAAAGCCGCGCCCAATCGGCGGGCAGCGTCATCGTGGAGCCACACTCCGGCGCAGGCAGCGTCGAGCGGATCGATCTTTGCGGCGAGCATCGCGCCGATCGCCCCGGCAAGGACGTCGCCGGTGCCGGCGGTGGAGAGCCAGTCGCTGGCGCCTTCCGCGATGCGGACGCGGCCGTCGGCGGCGGCGATGACGGTGTCGGCGCCTTTGAAGACGACGATGGCGTTGGTGCGGGTGGCGGCGTCGCGGGTTCGGGTGATCTTGTCGGTGTCGGATTTGCCGAAAAGCGCGTCGAACTCGCCTGAATGCGGGGTGAGGATCACGGGGACCTTGAGCGCTTTGATTCGGTCGGGGTCGAGCAGGCGGAGCGCGTCGCCGTCGATGATGAGGGGATGGCCTGCGTTAAGCGCCGCTTCGAGCCAGGCTCTGGCGGTATCGTCGCGACCGAGGCCAGGGCCGATGACGAGCGCACCAATCCGGTCGTTGGCGAGCGCATGGTCCGAGAACCGCGTGCGAACGAGCGCGTGCGGCGGGCCTTGGCTGTCGCCAAGCAGGGTCACGTAGCCGGCGCCTGCGCGCATCGCAGCGAGGGCTGCGAGGTCGGCGGCGCCGGACATGGTGCCCGCGACGATCGCGACCATGCCTCGGGTATATTTGTGCGAGTCAGGTCCGGGGGTTGGGAGCGACGGGGTTTTGAGAACCTCGGCTTGGCTGGCGGTGGGGACGTCGATGTGGAGCAGGCGAAGCTCGCCGCAATAGCGCGCGGCGGGTTGGAGGAGATGCGCTGGTTTTACCGCGCCAAGCGCAAGGGTAAGGTTGAAGACGGGCGGCGTGCTGAGCGCCTCGCCTGTGTCCGTGGCAAGGCCACTGGGCAGGTCGACCGCGATGCTGAGCTGCGCGGCATTGGCTAAAGAGTGGAGCAGCGCCGCCACCGATACCCCCCCGGCGGAGGCCGGGGTCCAGTTGGGTGAACCGGTCGGTTTATCGATAGCGTTGCCCAAATGGGCCCCGGCCTCCGCCGGGGTGGTATTCGAGGTAGGTCGGGTGTGCGCATCGAGCGAGCGCGTCAGGCCGGTGCCGAACAGCGCGTCTACCACGACCGGCGCGGGTTTTGCCTCCGCCAGCGTTTCGACAGGGCTTAGCCACCCTGCCCTCGCCGACTTCGCCGCATCCGTCTTGGGCTCCGACAGCGCCGCGACCCTTACCGCCACGCCCATTTCCGCCAGCACACGGGCCGCAACATACCCGTCGCCACCGTTGTTGCCGGGGCCGCAGAGGATCAGGACGTCGTTCGCGCCAGCCAACCGGCGCACTGCGTGCGCGATCGCGGTGCCCGCGCGGTCCATCAGCATCTCCACCGAGACGCCGGTGGCAATCACCGCGTCTTCCGCTGCACGCATTTCGGCGGCGGTCAGGATGGGGCGGCCTTCGATCCCGATCATCACTGCGGCGTGACGCCCCGGACCGTGGCGGGCAACCGGTAGCGATCGCCGCCGAGCGCGACCTCGATGCCGTCCCTACCCACTACGGTAACCGTTGCGACCTCGGCCCCGTCCGCCGCGATCACGCCGCGACCGTCCTGCGTGACGAGCAGGCGGCGAAACGCGCCATCGGCATGCCGCACCGTGAGGATCAGGCCACCCTTGCCCAGCGCCTGTTCGACGGTGCAGGTCGGGGCCAGCGCAGCCGTACCGCGCGCACATGGGATCTGGCGGTCGCCGGCGGTTTCGGCCTTCTGCTTGGCCTCGACGTCCGCGCTGGACGGCCCCCGCCCGCATGCTGAGAGCGGGAGCGAGAGAAGCGCGGCAACCGCCAGTATTCGCCTAGATATCTGCGTAGACATGGGTTTCGGCTGCCGCTCCAGGGTGCGTGACGGCACCCTTGTACGCGGGGCCGACGGTCTTCGCATAGCGCCAGAGTGCGCCCGACCCGTAATCGTTGGTGCGCGGCACCCACGCGGCGCGGCGCTCCGCCATCACGGCCTCGGGAACGTCGAGGTCGATCGTGCCGGCTTCGGCGTCGATGTGGATGATGTCGCCGTTCTCGACCAGCGCGATCGGGCCGCCGTCCGCCGCTTCGGGACCGACATGGCCGATGCAGAAGCCGCGCGTACCGCCGGAGAAGCGCCCGTCGGTGATCAGCGCGACGCTCTCGCCCATGCCGAGGCCGTAGAGCGCGGCGGTGGTCGACAGCATCTCGCGCATACCGGGGCCGCCCTTGGGGCCTTCGTAGCGTATAACGATGACTTCGCCTTCGTTGATCTCGCGGTTTTCGACCGCGGCGAAGGTGTCTTCCTCGCAGTCGAACACGCGGGCGGGCCCTGAGAACTGGAGGCGGTGCATGCCGGCGACCTTCACGATCGCGCCGTCGGGGGCGAGGCTCCCGCGCAGGCCGACAACGCCGCCGGTCGGGGTCAGCGGGGTCTTGATGTCGTAGATGACCTTCTGGTCGGGGTTCCACGTCACCTGGTCGATGTTCTCGCCGAGCGACTTGCCCGTTACGGTCAGGCAGTCGCCGTTGAGGAACCCGCCGGCTAGCATCGTCTTCATAAGCATGTAGACGCCGCCCGCCTCATACATGTCCTTCGCCACATACTTACCGCCGGGTTTGAGGTCCGCGATGTAAGGCGTTGTCTTGAATATCTCCGCGACGTCGAACAGGTCGAACTCGATGCCCGCCTCGGAGGCCATCGCGGGGAGATGCAGCGCGGCGTTGGTCGAGCCGCCGGTCGCGGCGACAACGCGCGCGGCGTTGATGAACGCCTCGCGCGTGCAGATGTCGCGCGGGCGGATATTGTCGGCCAGACAGTACATGACCTGCGCGCCGGCCGCCACGGCGATCTGCTCGCGCGTGGTGTAGGGAGCGGGCACCATGTTGCTGTTTGGGATCGACAAACCGATCGCCTCGGCGACGCAGGCCATCGTGTTGGCGGTGTACTGGCCGCCGCACGCGCCGTGGCCCGGACATGCGACCTTCTCGATCGCGTGGACTTCGGACAGCGGGCAAGCGCCGGCAGCGTATTTGCCGACGATCTCGAACACGTCGACGACGGTGACATCGCGGTCCTGATAGCGACCCGGTAGGATCGAGCCGCCATAGACGAACACCGACGGGATATTGAGGCGGAGCATCGCCATCATCATGCCGGGGAGCGACTTGTCGCAGCCGGCGAACCCGACGAGCGCGTCGTAGCAATGACCGCGGACCGAGAGTTCGACCGAATCGGCGATGACTTCGCGGCTCACCAGGGAGGCCTTCATGCCCTGATGGCCCATCGCGATGCCGTCGGTGACGGTGATCGTGTTGAACCGGCGCGGCATGCCGCCGCCCTGGATGACGCCGGCCTGCGCGGCATCGGCCTGCGCGTCGAGCGTGGTGTTGCACGGCGCGGAGTTGTTGCCGGCGGATGCGAGCGCGACGAACGGGCGCGCGATCTGCTCCTCGTCGAGGCCCATCGCATAGTAATAGCTGCGGTGCGGAGCGCGTTCGGGGCCGACGGAGACGTGGCGGCTCGGCAGGCGCGATTTATCGAATGTGCGGGTCATGGCGAACGCCTATGTCGCGGGAGGGGGCATTTGCGCAAGAGAGTTGCGGGGCCGAACGGGCAATTTAGTGGACGAGCGCCATCAGGGCGATGAGCAGGACCATGACCCCGATCGTGACGACGAAGAGCATTGCGAGGATCAGAAACGTGCCGCTGTCGTTGTCGAAAGCCCAAGCGACCGGGGGGAGAGCGAGGATTGCGACGGCTGTCGCGACGCTGCTGCCGCCGAAACCATAGCCTACGACCAGTGCTACCAGCGTGCACGACAGCGTGACCGTCCGGGCTCGCGAAAGTCGCATCAGGTCTGAAGTAGCAAATACATAGGAACGCAGCGTGAGGCTGAGACAGTGTTTGTGCAATACGGTGGCATCGATTCGCCAACGTGCTTCATTCCGACGAGGCCAGAACCCAAGGTTACTGACGATGCGCCGCCTGGCTCTGGGTCCTGACTTTCGCCAGGATGACGGTCTGGATGGAGGTTACTCTCACCAAGCGCCCCCGGCCTCACCTTTTCAAGAAGGAGAAGGAGTCAGAGGCCTTCGAGGGCCTTGGCTACGCCGTCCATCGTGAACGGCTTCTGCAACCGCGGGCGGTCGCGGAATTCAGGGGCCACGCCGTCATCACCGCCACCGGTGGCGAAGACGAAAGGGACGCCCCGCGCGGCCAGGGCCTCGGCGACCGCCGTGCTCTTTTCGCCGCCACGGAGGTTGACGTCGAGGATGGCGCCATCGACGCCGCCCTCTTCGATCCGCTTGAGCGCGTCGGCGACGGTATCGACCGAGCCGGCGACTCCCTTGTCCAGCACCTCGAGGAAATCCTCGAGCATCATGGCGATCAACGGTTCGTCCTCGACGATCAGAATCTGCTGCGGGAGGATCTGCTGGGAAGCGGTCATGCCATGCGCATAGTCGGGATTGTTACGACTTGCCAACATCTTGTTCAATTCATTCCGGTTTCGTTTCACCGCGTGGCGAGCACGTCCCGCGCCGCTTCGGCGAGTTCCTGGACCGAGAAGGGTTTCGGCAGGAACGAGACGTTGTCCAGATCGATCGATTTGCGCAGCTGCTCCTCCGCATAGCCCGACATGAACAGGATCGGCAGGTCGGGATATTTCTCGCGCACGTGGCGCACCATCGTCGGGCCATCCATCTGCGGCATGACGACGTCGCTGATCAGCAGATCGGGGCGGCCGTGTTTCTCCAGCACCTCGAGCGCAACCTCGCCGTTCTCCGCGGTCAGTACCGTATAACCCTGACGCGAGAGCGCGCGCTCGGCAACCGCCCGGACCATGTCCTCGTCCTCGACCAGCAGGATCGTGCCGGTGCCCCAGAGATCGACGGGCTTCGGCGCGGGCTTCACGATCGCGGGCCGCGTCGCGGCGGGGGCCGAATGAACCGGCAGATACATCGTGAAGGTGGCGCCCTGCCCCAGCTTGCTGTCGGCGAAGATATAGCCGCCGGATTGCTTGACGATCCCGTAGACGGTGGAAAGGCCGAGGCCGGTGCCCCTGCCGAATTCCTTGGTCGTGAAGAACGGTTCGAAGATCTTGGGCAACACGTCGGGCGGGATGCCGGTGCCGGTGTCCTGGACGATCAGCGCGGTGTAGTCTGCGACGGGCAGGATGTCGGAGGCCATCGCGCGGACCTCGGACGCATACACCGCGCGGGTGGTGATGGTCAGCACGCCCCCGCCGCGTGCGTTGGCCGAGACGATTGCGTCGCGCGCATTGACGGCCAGGTTGACGACGACCTGCTCGAGCTGGCCGGGATCCGCGCGGACCGGGCCAAGGTTGCGGCCGTGCGTCATGTCGAGGCGGACGTTCTCGCCCATGAGGCGCTTGAGCAGGTTCGAGACTTCGGAAACGACGTCGGGAAGTTGCAGAATTTGTGGGCGTAAGGTCTGCTGGCGCGAGAAGGCGAGCAATTGCCGCGTCAGGCTGGCGGCGCGGTTCGAGTTGGTACGGACCTGCTGGATGTCGTCGTAATCGCTGTCGCCGGGCGAATGGCGCATCAGCATCAGGTCGCAGTGGCCGATGATCGCGGTCAGGATGTTGTTGAAATCATGCGCGACGCCGCCCGCGAGCTGGCCGACTGCCTGCATCTTGGTGGCCTGTGCCACCTCGCGCTTGAGGCGGCTCTCCTCGCTATTGTCCTTGAGGCTGAGCAGCACGGCGGCATCGCCCAATCCGCGCGCGCCGGCGATGGTGAGCGCGACCGGCTCGTCGGGGTGATCCTTGAGACGGACCGCCATGTCGGCGGAATGCGTCGCGCCGTTCGCGAACTTGCGGATCGCGTCGGCGACCGCGGCCTTGTCCTCGCGGACGACCAGATCGCCCGGATACAGCGGCGGGGCGACCGGATTGACCCCCGCCGCGCGCAGGAACGACGTGTTCATCTGAAGAAACCGGCCGTCACGATCCACCAATGCCATCCCGAACGGCATCAGGCTGACCAAGCTTCGGACGTGCGCCGCCGCACTCGCGCCGACCGGCGGAGCGGCCTCCTCGTCGTCCAGCAGCGCGACGAGAACCGGCGCATCGTCGCCTTCGAGAAACGGCACCTGGAGAACGCGAAGCGGCGTGCCTTCGAGACCCTCGCGTTCGAAGCGGACGAAGCCGCGGCTGTCGGTGATGAGAAAGCTCGCGAAATCGCGTCCGTCGATCGATTCGTGATCGTTGCCGCTGGCGCGCGCGCGCAATACGCGGTTGGCGGTCCGCACGCGGCCGTCGGTGGAGAGCAACGCCGCCATGATGCCGCTGCCGCCGAGCCGGTCGCCGGTGGGGCCAGGCAGCAGCGCCGCCAGCGTCTCGGCGAGATCGTGATCCTGCGCAGTGACGAATCGCCAGACGAGCATGTCCGCTTCATCCCCGGCGCGTGCGATGTGCGCGGACAGGCAGATCCCGCGGGCGTTGAGGCGCTCGACCCTCGCAATCCCGTCGCGCCAGGCGGTTCGGCCGGCATCGGCGAGCGCCGCCGTGCCGACATCATCGAGCGGCAATCCCGGGGGTGTCGGAAAGCCTGCGAACAGCGCATCGTATGCGTCGTTGGCGCAGACCAGTCGGCCGGCGCGGTCGGTGATCGCGATGGCGTCGGTGCCGGCTTCGGCGACGGTGCGGGTGAGGTCCCAGTCGACCGGGCGCGGCGCGTCCTTCGCGACCGGGTTCAGCAGACGCCAGGCTATCAGCGCACCGATGACGATGGCAGCCGCGGCGAAGAACCCGGCGGCGACGATCCAGCTGCCGACGAGCAGGAGCACGATCGCGGCGGCGACGACGCCGGACGCGATGGCGACGAGCGCGGCGTTGCGGGCGGGGGTGGGTAAAGCGAGCGATGCCATCGGGTGGGTCATCCGCTCAAGCGGGGCTGGGCGTCAAGCGGGTTGGTTGGTTTGGGGGGCCGGGCAGCGGCGGGGTGGCGCGGATTTATCGAACCTCGTCCGCTAGGGAGGATATTGAGCCCGCTCCTGTCAGACTGCGTGGGATCAAATGTCACCGTCCCGCTGCGGATGCAGGGGGCAGAGCTACGCATAGTTGCGGTTGATTCCTGGGTCCCCGCCTTCGCGGGGGAACCGGTCGTCACCAGTGGAGCGCTTGAGGGGCGAATCGATCTCTTCTGCTCCTCTCCCTGGAAGGGAGGGGTTGGGGGTGGGTCGGCCTGTTGGCGGACGTCGTTCCTCCCAAGCGGCCTACCCACCCCCTGCCCCTCCCTTTCAGGGAGGGGGGACCGTTGGGGGTTGGGCGGACTTGGGCGCTTTGCTTTGCAGAGAGCGTCGTCGCTTCCGCTCCCCCGTAGTCCAGGGGAGTCGCCTATTACCAGATCCGAACGCGCTGTTCCGGCGTCAGGTACAGCTTCTGCCCGGGCGTCGGCTTGTACGCTGCATACCAGGGGTCGAGGTTGCGCACGACCCACGCACGCTGCTGCGACGGCGAGTGAGGATCGGTCAGCAAGCGGTTGCGAAGGTTCGCCTCACGGTAGTTGCGGCGCCAGACCTGCGCCCAGCCGAGATAGAAGCGCTGATCACCAGTAAACCCGTCGAGCACCGGCGCCGTCTTTCCACCAAGCGCAGTGTGATACGCATCGTACGCCACCGTGAGGCCCGCGAGATCGGCGATGTTCTCGCCCATCGTCAGCTGACCCTTTACATGCATGCCGGGAAGCGGTTCGTAGGCGCCGTACTGCGCGCCGAGCTTGCCCGTCAGCGCCTTGAAGCGCGAGACGTCCTGCGGCGTCCACCAGTCGGTGAGCTGGCCCTTGGCATCATACTTCGAGCCCTGATCATCGAAATGATGGCTCAGCTCGTGACCGATCACCGCGCCGATGCCGCCGTAATTGACTGCGTCGTCGGCCTTCGGATCGAAGAACGGCGGTTGCAGGATCGCGGCGGGGAAGACGATCTCGACCATGCCGAAATTGGCGTAGGCGTTCACCTCCATCGGCGTCATGCCCCATTCCCAGCGCTGGAGCGGCTTGCCGAGCTTGGCGATGTTGTCCTGGTGCTGCCATTCGTTCGACCGCCATTCGTTGCCGAACGCGTCGCCCGACGTGATCGTCAGGCCGGAGAAATCCTTCCACTGGCTCGGATAGCCGATCTTCGGGGTGAACGCAGCGAGCTTGGCGTGCGCCTTGACCTTGGTCTCGGGCGCCATCCATTCGAGCTTGTCGATCCGGCGGCCCATCGCGGCGAGGACGTTCTTGACGAGCTTGTCCGCCGCGGCCTTGGTCTCGGGCGGGAAATACTGTGCGACGTAGAGCTTGCTGACCTCGTCATCGAGCGCGCCGGAGGTGAACTGGACGCCGCGCTTCCAGCGGGCCTCCTGCTCAGGCGTGCCGCCGAGCACGGTGCCGAAGAACGCGAACTGCTCGGCGTCGAAGGCCTTGGGGAGGACGTCGGCATAGCCATCGAGCGAGCGCAGGATCAGCTGGTCCTTGAGCACGCCGATCGGCGCGGTCGAGACGAGCTTGGCGATGCCGGTGATCGCCGAGGGCTGCGCGACGATGACGGTCGGGACGGGCGTGCCGATGCCGTTGAAATACGCGGCGAAATCGAAGCCGGGTGCGCGTTTGGCGAGATCGACGACGGTCATCTTGTTGTAGGTCTTGGTGGCGTCGCGGCTGTCGACTCGGGTCCAGCTGACCTTGGCGATCTCGGTCTCGAACGCGAGCAGCGCGGTGGCGCGCGCCTCGGCATTGGGTTCGCCGGCGAGCGTCAGCATCTTGACGATGTGCGCGCGGTAGGCGTTGCGCGCCTCGACCAGTTTCGCGTCGGTGCTGAGGTAGTAATCGCGGTCGGGGAGGCCGAGGCCGGACTGGCCTAGCGAGAGCGCGTATTGCTCAGGGAGCTTGTCATCCTGGCCGACGCCGCCGCCGAACGGGCCGCCGATCCCGGCGCGGTCTGCCTCGGCGAGGAGGGCCGGATAGCCCGCACGGTCCTTCAGCGCGGCGATCTTGCCGAGCCAGGGCTTGATCGGGGCGAGGCCCTTGCCTTCGATGGTGCCGGTGTCGAGGAACGTCGCGTAGGCGCGGCCGATCTTCGAGTTCGGGTCCTTCGCGGCGGTGTCGAGGATGCCGCGGGTGCGGCTCTCGGACAGGTCGGAGAGGAGATTGAACGAGCCGTAGTTCGACTTGTCGGCGGGGATCGGATTGGTCTTCGCCCAGTTGCCGTTGGCGAAGGTGTAGAAATCGTCGCCTGGCTGGACGGTCTTGTCCATGCCCTTTTCGTCGAAGCCGAACGTCCCGTATTGCGCGCCGGTCGGGGCAGCGGGAGCGGGCTTTGGTTCAGAGGTTTGCGAGATGGCGGCGGTGACGCCGGTGATGGCGGTTGCGGCCAGCAGGCCGGCGACGATGAAGGACTTCATGTTTCTCTCCAAACTTCGTCATCCTGACGAAAGTCAGGATCCAGAGCCGACAGCGTTACGGGCGTGGCTCTGAATCCTGGGTCGAGCCCAGGATGACGGGGCTCTATCGGACGGCGTCAGTTACCAGATACGGACGCGGTTGGCGGGGGCGAGGTAGCTCTTCTCGCCCGGCTTGGCGCCGAACGCGGCGTACCAGGGGTCGAGGTTGCGGACCGTGAGGACGCGCTGGTGGCCCGGCGAATGCGGGTCGGAAAGCAACGTCTGTTGGAGCGCAGCGTCGCGGAACTTGGTGCGCCAGACGCCGGCCCAGCCATAGTAGAAGCGCTGGTCGCCGGTCGTGCCGTCGATGATCGGCGCCTGCTTGCCGCCGAGCGACTTGTGGTACGCATCGTAGGCCACCGTCAGGCCAGCGAGATCGGCGATGTTCTCGCCGAGCGTCAGGCCGCCCTGGATGTGCTGGCCGGGAAGCGGTTCGTACGCATCGTACTGCTTCACGAGCGCGTCGGTGAACACCTTGAAGCGCGCGACGTCCTGCGGCGTCCACCAGTCGGTGAGCTTGCCGTTGAGGTCGTATTTGCGGCCCTGGTCGTCGAAGTGATGGCTGATCTCGTGGCCGATCACCGCGCCGATGCCGCCGTAATTGACCGCCGGGTCCGCCTTCGGATCGAAGAACGGCGGCTGGAGGATCGCGGCCGGGAACACGACCTCGTTCATGGTGGGGTTGGCGTAGGCGTTGATCGTCATCGGCGTCATGAACCACTCGCCGCGATCGATCGGCTGGCCCAGTTTCTTGAGGTCGCGATCATATTCGAACGCGTTGGCGCGCGCGACGTTACCGACGAGATCGCCGCGCTGGATCTGGAGTGCGGAATAATCGCGCCACTTGTCCGGATAGCCGATCTTCGGCGTGAACGCGGCGAGCTTCGCGAGCGCCTTGGTCTTGGTCTCGGGCGCCATCCATTCGAGGTTCTTGAGACGCTCGCCCATCGCCGCGATGACGTTCTTGACGAGGTCGTCGGCGGCCGCCTTCGATGCGGGCGGGAAATACTTCGCCACGTACTGCTGGCCGATCGCCTCGCCCATCGCGCCCGACACGGTCGTGACACCGCGCTTCCAGCGGACCTGCTGCTCGGGCGTGCCCGACAGCGTGGTGCCGTAGAACGCGAAGTTGGTCTTGTCGAAATCGCTCGACAGATACGGCGCGTACGCGCGCAGCACCTTGAGCATCGCATAGTCCTGGAGGACGTTGACTGGCGTGTCGGCAAAGACCTTGGCCTCGCCGGTCACCGCACTCGGCTGTGCGACGAGGTAGAACGGACGGCCGGTGACGCCCATCGCGGTCATGTACTGCGCCCAGGGGAAGCCCGGTGCCTTCGCGGCGAAGTCGGCGGCGGTCCATTTGTTGTAGGTCTTGTCGGCGTCGCGGCTTTCAATCCGCGTCCAATGCGCGGTCGCGAGCCCCTTTTCCATATTGAAGACGGCGGCGGCGCGGGCGGCGGCGTTTGGCTCGCCGGCTAGCGTCAGCATCCGCGCCAGATACGCCTGGTACGCGGTGCGAACGGTCGCGAGCTTGGTGTCGTCCTTGAGGTAATAGTCGCGGTCGGGGAGGCCGAGGCCGCTCTGCCCGAACTGGACGACATAGGTGGTCGGGTCCTTGTCGTCCTGCGACACGCCGACGCCGACGAGGCCGCCGACGCCCTGGCGCTGCAGCTTGGCGATCTCGGTGACGAGCGCGGTCTTGTCCCCGGTCGCCTTCAGCGCGGCGAGCATCGGCTTGACCGGCGTCACGCCCTTCGCGTTGACCGCGGCCTCGTCCATAAAGCTCGAGTAGAAATCGCCGACCTTGTCGCCGGGTTTGGTGGCTGCGGCATCGAGGATCGTGCGGGTCCGGGCGAGCGACAGGTCCTGGAGGACGTGGAACATGCCGTAGGACGAGCGATCGGCGGGGATCGGCGTGGTCTTCACCCAGCCGCCGTTCGCGTACTCGAAGAAGTCGGTGCCCGGCGTCACGCTGGTATCGCGGCCCGCCATGTCGAAGCCGAAATCGCCGATCTGCGGCTTGTTCGCGTCCCTGGCCGCCACGGGGCCTTTCGCGGCCTTCGCCAGCACGGGCGATGGGCGGTTGGTGCTGGGTTTCGTCTGGGCGAAAGCCGATGCGGCGGACGCGAGCAGGATCACGGTAACAATCGACTTGCGCATCAAGAACCTCGGAGAAAGATCGTCAGGATGCGGTGTGTTCTACGCCGATAGGACGGTCCGTCAATTCCAACCGGTGTCAAATGTTACGAAACATGACCGTGACGATTATCATGCCGGTGCCGCCACTTGCGCGCGATCCACAGACGCCAGCCGAGCGCGCTGAGCGCATAGCCGCCGACCGAACACACGACCGTGATGACCAGCAGGCCGAGCGCGGTGGCCGGCCCCGCCTGCATCAGCCACGGGATCCATTCAGTGCGTGCCGCGGCGTCCGCGACGGGCTGGCCGGGGACATGCGCGTCGAGCCTGAGCAGCGACGAGCCGATCCAATAGGCCGCGATCCAGAGCGGCGGCGTGGTCAGCGGGTTGGTGATGAACGTGGTCAGCGCCGCGGTCGGCACGTTGGCGCGGAACGGCAATGCGAAGATCGCCGCGACGGGCGTCTGCGCGACCGGGATCAGGATGCCGGCGACCATCCCCAGCGCAACGCCGCGCGGGACCGAGCGGCGTGTGAAGCGCCAGAGTTCGGGTGCGAGCACGCGGTGCGCGACCGGACGAAGAAGACGGTTCCGCTCCATCGATTCGCGGGTCGGCAAGTTGCGATGCGACCACGCCGCGAGGCGCCCGAAGATACTGCCCGGCGCCTTGGACACAGGTTATCCGCGATCCCGCATGATCCGGCCCTGCTCGCGCTTCCAGTCCTGTTCCTTCACCGAATCGCGCTTGTCGTGGTTCTGCTTGCCCTTGGCGAGCGCCAGTTCGATCTTCGCACGGCCCTTCGAATTGAAGTAGATCATCAGCGGCACGAGCGTCATGCCCTGGCGCGCGACCGCACCGAACATCTTGTTGATCTCGCGCTCGTGGAGCAGCAATTTGCGCGGGCGCTTGGGTTCGTGGTTGAAGCGGTTGCCGTGGCTGAATTCGGGAATGTTCGAATTCACCAGGACGACGTTCTTGCCCTTCACTTCGGCATAGGCCTCGGCGATCGAGCCCTCGCCGCCGCGCAGCGCCTTCACCTCGGTGCCGGTGAGCGCGATGCCCGCCTCGAACACCTGCTCGATATAATAATCATACCGCGCGCGCCGGTTCTCGGCGACGATCTTGGTCTTCTCGAAGGTCGGGGGTTTGGGACGTGCCATGGGACGCGCGATGTAGGAGGTCGGAGGGCTTAGGGGAAGCGGTGGTGGTCGTTATTAACTGCCTCCTCCTCTTCTCCGCCCTTCCCTGGAAGGGAGGGGTTGGGGTGGGTCGGGTTCCGCATATCCGAACCGTGGCGGCTCGAGCTGGCCTACCCACCCCCTGCCCCTCCCTTCCAGGGAGGGGAGACCGTTGTGGTTGGTTCAAACGAGGTTCGCGTTCGCCAGGGCGGCGTAGACTGCGGCACAGGCCACCGTCTTACGACACCCCAACCAAACGTTCACACGCCTACACACACATGATTGCCGCCCCCCAGCCATTGGGTTAGCTCACGCCATGAACGTCACTGAACGCTACGACCAAGACGGCTATGCCGCCGTTCCGCGACTGATCGCGCCATCGGTCGCCAACGCCTTCCTCCGCCAACTCATCACCGACATGGAGGCGAAGGGCACGCCGCTAACCGCGCAGAAGAACGGCTCGGCGTTGCTGCGGCGTGACGCGATCGAGGTCTACGGGTTCCACTACCCGCCGATGCTGGGGCTGCTGTGGGGCCTGACGCCGTTCGTCGCCACCGCAATCGGGCGCGACCTGCTGCCGGCGTACAGCTATTTCCGGATCTACCAAGAAGGCGACATCTGCCGCGTGCACAGCGATCGGCCGTCGTGCGAGCACAGCCTGTCGCTGACGCTGGATTACAGCGACGGTGTGGCGTGGGATCTGGAAATCGGCACCGACCACATCGCCGTGCCCAAACCCGTGGTCGAGGATGATTTCGGTTCGGCGGGGTTCGCATCGGTCAGCATGGAGCCCGGCGACGGAGTCCTGTACCAAGGCGTGCACCGTCGGCACGGCCGGATCACGCCCAATCCCAATGCGTGGTCCGCGCACCTATTTCTGCACTGGGTCGAGCGCGGTGGGCCCAACGCCGCGTTCGCCTTCGATGGCAACCATGCGGCGACCCGGCCCGTCGACCTCGCCTTGTAGCAGCAGGCTTCAGACCAGCCGGGCGTGTGCGAGCGCGGCGTCCACCGCCCCGCGCGAGGCTTCGCCGGCGGGGGTCATCGGCAGCCGCAGGGTTTCGGGGAAGCCGGCACGCACCTTGGTCATCGCGTACTTCACCGGCCCCGGCGAGGCATCGGTGAACAGCGCCTCGTGCAGCGGATAGAGCTGGTCCTGATACGCCAGCGCCTTGACGAAATCGCCCGCCTGACAGGCCGCCTGGAATTCCGCGCAGAGCTTCGGCGCGACGTTGGCGCTGACGGAGATGCAGCCGGTGCCGCCCATCACGTTGAACGCCAGCGCAAGGTCGTCATTGCCCGAAAGCTGGCAGAAATCCGCGCCGCATGACGCGCGGTGCTGCGAGACGCGGGCGAGGACGCCGCTGGCATCCTTCACGCCAACGAACACGTCCGGGAACGCTGCGACGATCCGGGCCAGCGTCGCCGGCTGGATATCCGTCACCGTCCGTGCGGGGACGTTGTAGAGGATGATCGGCAGCGGGGTCGACGTCGCCAGCGCCTCGAAATGGCGGAAGATCCCCTCCTGCCCCGGCCGGTTGTAATAAGGCGGGACCATCAGTGCGGCATCCGCGCCGGCGTCCTTGGCAGCGCGCAGGTTGGCCGAGGCGACGCGCGTGTCGTTCGAGCCGGCACCGGCGATGACGGGGACGCGGCCCTTCGCCTGGTCGACGCAGACGCGGACCACATGGAAATGCTCGTCGTACGACAGGGTCGCCGCCTCGCCGGTGGTCCCGCAGGCGACCAGCCCCGACGAGCCCTCGACGATCTGCCACTCGATGAAGTCGCGATAGGCGGGTTCGTCGAAACTGCCATCGGCGGCGAACGGCGTGACGAGCGCGGGAATCGATCCTGAAAACATGCGGTGGCCTGCGGTCCTAATTCGCCAGATCCTGGGACGTATCTGGATTTCGTTCAGGACAGATACGGGTTCGATGCGTATGCTGTCCACATGGTAGCATCGATGTTCAAAACGAGCCTTCTTCTAGCCGTGGTCGCGGGGACGGCTGTTTCGTCCGGCGTGTTGGGCCAGGGCGGCGAGCAGACGCTGGATCGCTACAGCACGCGGCTCGCCAATATGGGGCCACAGGCTCAGCCGGTCGCGAACCCGACGATGAGCGACGGCGCGATCGCCTCGACCATCGCGCAGTGGCGCGCGCTGCAGCAGACCGATGCGTTGCCGTTCGACAGCTATGCGGGCTTCCTGATGGCGCATCCGGGCTGGCCGAACGAGGCGGCGAACCGGCGTGCGGCCGAGCGCAAGGCGGCCACCGGATCGCCGATGAGCGTCGTCGCGTTCTTCCGCCGCTATCCGCCGCAGTCCGCGTCGGGCGGGGTCGGCTACGCGCGGGCGTTGATGGCGACGGGTGCGCGCGATCAGGCGTATGCGGCGGTGCGGACCGCGTGGCGGAGCAGCGGGCTGACGCCGACCGACGAGGCGATGGTGCTGTCGGGCTTTCCGGGTGCGCTGACGCCGGACGACCAGGATGCGCGGATGGATGCGCTGTTGTGGGCGGGCCAGACCGGCACCGCGCAACGGCAGCTGGCGTGGACGAGCGCGGCGCGGCGGCCGATCTTCGAGGCGCGGCTGGCGTTCCGGACGAATGCGCCGAACGCGTCGGATATCTCTGCCTCTACTCAGACCCTGTACGCGAACGACGCGGGCTATGTCGCGGACCGGGCACAGTGGTTGCGTAATTCGGGGGCAAGCCCGTCCGCCCGCGCGTGGCTGGCGCGGCCGCGGTCGCTGGTGACGCGGCCGGGCAATGCGGCGGAATGGTACGAGGTGCTCGTCACCAACGCGAACGGCGCGGCGAACGACGGGCAATATCAGACCGCCTACGATATCGCGCGGCAGATCGACGACGCGTATCCGTATGGCGCGGACGTCTCGACGAAATCCTATGCCGAGCGTGACGAATACACCAACCTCGCCTGGCTCGGCGGGCGGGTGGCCATGAAGCAGCTCGGTAGGCCGGCGGACGCGATGACGCTGTTCGACCGGTACGCGCGCGGCTCGCGCTCGCCGCAGGTGCGGTCGAAAGGCTATTACTGGGCGGGCCGTGCGGCGGAGGCGGCCGGGTTGGCGCCTCAGGCGGCGGCGTTCTACGGTCAGGCGGCGGGGTACCGCGATCAATATTACGGGCAGCTCGCGAACGAGCGCACCGGCCGCGCGCTGGTTGCGCCGCCGTCGGTCGCGTCGATCGCCGTCGATCCCTCGGCACGCGCCGCATTCGATCGGCGCGAGGTGGTGCGTGCGGTGAAGTTCCTTGGGCAGATCGGCGACTGGCAGGACCAGACCGCCTTCATCCGCCAGATCGCGGCGGATGCGACCACCGATACCGATCACCTGCTCGCCGCCGAACTGTCGAAGACGATCAACCGCCCCGATCTCGGCGTGATGGTCGGCCGGAGTGCGCTGGCGAACGGCCTCAGCGACTATTCCGCGGTCGGCTTTCCGATGGTGTCGGTGCCGGCGGGGTATGAGGACAATTGGACGATCATCCACGCGATCTCGCGGCAGGAGAGCCAGTTCGATCGCGCCGCGGTGAGCCACGCCGGCGCGCGCGGGCTGATGCAGCTGATGCCGGCGACCGCGCGCGAGCAGTCGGGGAAGATCGGCCTCGCGTATAACCAGGCGGCGCTGACGACCGATCCGAACATGTCGATCATGCTGGGGTCGAGCTATTTCCAGCGGGTGTATGCGACTTACGGCAGTTATCCGCTCGCGGTGGCGGCGTATAACGCGGGCGGCGGCAACGTGAACAAATGGCTCCGCGCAAACGGCGATCCGCGAACCGGCGCGGTCGATATGGTCGATTGGGTCGAGGCGATCCCGTACCAGGAAACGCGCAACTATGTGCAGCGCGTGCTGGAGAATGCGGTTGTGTACGACCTGATGAACCCCGCGCGGGCGAAGAGCCGGGGGGCGGCGCGGTTGTCGTGGTATCTGGGGAAGAACCGGCCGGGTTGAGGTCTCGCTACCGCATAAGATTGTTCTCCCGCGAAGGCGGGAGCCCAGTCTGGGCTCCCGCCTTCGCGGGAGAACATGGTAGGGAGGCGCATGGATCGCCCCAACTACATCACCCCTGCCGGCTACACGATTCTTCGCGAGGAATATGAGCATTTGCTCGCTGGCGAACGGCCGAAGCTGGTCGAAGTCATCTCGTGGGCGGCGGGAAACGGCGACCGGTCCGAGAACGGCGATTACATTTACGGCCGCAAGCGCCTGCGCGAGATCGATCGCCGGCTCGGCTGGCTGTCGAAGCGGATGAAGGCTGCCAAGGTCGTCGACCCCGCCGCGCAGGAAGATCGCTCGCGCGTGTGGTTCGGCGCGTGCGTTACGGTCGCGGACGACGATGATATCGAGCGGATACTGACCTTGGTCGGCGACGACGAGACCGACGCGAGCAATGGGCGGATCGGCTGGAACTCACCGTTCGCACGGGCCTTGCGCGGCGCTGCGATCGGCGACGTGCGGCGCGTGGATTTGCCCGCTGGGGAGCGTGAGTACGAGGTGATGGCGATCGCTTATCCCTGACTTCGCGATCCTCCCCCGCTAGGGGGAGGGGTCGCCGAAGGTGACGGAGGGGGCCGACGCACAACAGTGGTCACCCCTTACCTCCCCCTCCGTCTGGCAAGCGCCAGCCACCTCCCCCTAGCGGGGGAGGATCGTGAGAGCGCGTCCTGTCAACGATCCGTTTCGATCTACGCGAATTGACCTCGCGCCGCCCCCGTGTGACGTTTCGCCCACGCAACGACACTCGAGGATACCCCATGCCGATACCCGCCACCTGGTCCGCCCGCCTGCTCAGCGTCATGCGCATCGTCGTCGCGCTGGTGTTCTTCAGCCACGGCATCTCGAAATTCTTTGGCCTGCCGCCCTTCCCGATGCCGATGAACCCGTTGCTGACGATCGCGGGCGTGCTCGAAGTCGTTGGCGGCGGGCTGTTGATCGTCGGCCTGTTCACGCGGCCGGTCGCGTTCGTGCTGTCGGGCATGTCCGCGGTCGCGTATTTCATGGCGCACATGCCGAAGGGCCCCTTCCCGATCGCCAATGGCGGCGAGGCCGCGGTGCTCTACTGCTTCGTCTTCCTGTACCTCGCTGCGGCCGGTGGTGGCGCGTGGAGCGTGGACGCGGCGCGCGCGCGGGGCTAACCTTGCGCGCATGATCGATACCACAACGCGCAACGTCGCCCTCCTGATCGACGCGGACAATGCGTCCGCGGCGACCCTCGACCCGGTGCTGACCGTCCTTGCCGAGCTCGGCACGGTCAACGTCCGGAGGGTCTATGGCAACTGGTCGAAGCCCGCGCTGAAGGCGTGGAGCGACATGTCGATCAAGCACGGCATCGAGCCGCAGCAGCAGTTCGACCTGACCAAGGGCAAGAACGCGACCGACATGAAGATGACGATCGACGCAATGGACCTGCTGTTCCGCGGGCGCATCGACGGGTTCGGGATCATGTCGTCGGACAGCGACTTCATGCCGCTCGCGACGCGCATCCGCCAGGACGGGATACCGGTCTACGGCTTCGGCACCAGCCGCACGCCCGAGGGATTCCGCCAGGCCTGCACGCGGTTCATCGACGTCGGCGCGCTGAACGAGACGTCGCAGGCTATGCCCGCGCCAGTGCCTGCTCCGGTGGCTGGCGAGAAGCCCGCTACGCCAGCGCCGGTCGCTCGGCCAAAGACCGCGCAGCCGATCGACGAGCAGGTGATCAAGCTGCTGATCGATGCGTACAATGCGGTGAAGCGCGACGAGAAGGGGTATGCCAGCGTCGCCGAACTCGGCCAGCTCGCGGGGAACCGGTCGAGCTTCGATGCGCGCAATTACGGGTTCAACCGGCTGTCGGACCTGATCGAAACGATCCCGAACTTCCAGCATGAGCGTCGCGAGGGTGGCCGGTCGTTCGTCAAGCGGCTGCGGTAGGCAGGTCAAGCCTGACAAAAAGGTGCCCCCCCCGGCGGAGGCCGGGGCCCAGTTGGGGAACATTGCTAACCGATCGCCGTGCTTCGTTACTGCAACCTTTCCAACTGGACCCCGGCCTCCGCCGGGGAGGTGGCTTTGATCTAGCGAGGCCAAATTTCGGTCTCACCCGGTAGGCTGCAACCGCCCGCCTGGCTCGCTCATCCCGTGCGCCTGTTCCTCGCTGTCGTCGGGCACGACGAGCGCGCCCTTCCGCCAGTTGCCGTACCGATAATACCACGCGGCGATCGCCAGCGTCGCGAGCGACCCTAGCGGAAAGCTCCACCACAGCGCATCCGCCCCCAACCACGGTTTGGCCAGCAACGCAAAGCCGATCCGCACCGGATACAGCGCGACGATCAACGCGATCAGCGGCGCGATCACTGCGCCGTTCGCGCGGACGGTCGAGAACAGCACCATCGTCGCGCCGAACAGGATGAAGTTCCAGCTCGCGATCAACTGGATATGCCGCGCGATCGGCAGCGCGGGGCTCGCACCGCCGATGAACAGCGTCATGACCGGACGATCGAAAAGGATGACCACGCCGACCATCGCTCCGGTCAGCGCGATGTTGAAGAGCAGGCCGTACTTCGTGATGTCGCCAACCCGGTCCCAGCGCCCCGCGCCGATATTCTGCGCCGCCATCGAACTGACCGCCGCGCCGATCGCCAGCGCGGGCATCTGGATATAGGTCCAGAGTTGCTGCGACACGGCATAGGCCGCCGCGGTATCGACTCCGAGCCGGTTGACCAGCCCAACCATCGCGAGGCCGGCGGTCGACATCACGAGCATCTGCGCGCCCATCGGCAAGCCCTTGCGCACGATGATACCGGTCAGCGCACGCTCCGGGATCAGGTAGCGGAACTCGCTCCCCCGAAGACGGATCGGCAGGTCACGGCGGTAGATATAGGCGACCAGACCGAACAGCGCGATATGACCGGCGATCAGCGATGCGGTGGCCGAGCCCGCGATCCCCATCCGCGGGAACGGGCCGATCCCAGCGATGAACAGCGGGTTGAGCGCGCTGTCGAGCACCGCGCTGAGCAGCATGAACCAGAGCGGCGTCATCGAGTCGCCGGTCCCGCGCAGACCCATCATCAGCAGAATCATCAACATCGACGCAGGCAATCCGAGAAAGATCACCCGCAGATACGCGAGCGCGAGCGGCATTGCGTCGCCGGGGGTGGCGAGCAGGTGCAGGATCTCCGGCGCGAACACCCAGCCGAGAGCGGCGATGACGATCGCGCCGCCGAGCACGAGGCCTACTGCGGAGCCGAACGCTCTCCGCGCGCCCTCCAGATCGTGGCGGCCGAAGCTCTGGCCGACCAGGATCGTCGCCGCCATCCCGAAGCCGAACACCGCGCCGAAGGTGAGGAACATGATGATGTTCGCGTTCGAGGTCGCGGCGAGCGCACCTTCGCCGAGGTAGCGACCGACCCAGATCGCGTTGATCGAGCCGTTGAGGGATTGCAGGATGTTCGAGCCGAGCGTCGGGAGCGCGAACGCTAGGAGCGTGCGGCCGATATGTCCGGCGGTGAGGTCGCGCTGGCCGGGTTTGCCGCGGGGGCGGTCGGGCTTTGGGCTTAAGGGCGCGCGTGGGTCGGCGCTGGTCTCGGCGTCGGATGGAAGGTCGCTCAAACAGTCTCTCCGTCAGGCCAAATCCGGTCCGGCATATACCGGTGAACGGGCAGGCGCCCTGTCATGTCGACGCCTAGCCGCGGAGTGAACTCCGGAACAAGGTGGTAGGTCCCGAGCCCCGAACGAAGCGTATGTTGTTTCCCCGTGAAGGCGGGGAAACAGACTGGGCCCCCCGCCTTCCCGGGAGAACAAGAAGATGGTCGGATCCTCTGTACGGCAGAGCCACCCCGCCTCAAACCGTCACCCCAGCGAAAGCTGGGGTATCCAAGTTGTCGGGTGGCCGGTGTGGTTACTCACCGGGATACCCCAGCTTTCGCTGGGGTGACGAGCTTAGTTTGAAGGAGACGGCGGTAAAGCACGCATTCCCCTCCCGCTTGCGGGAGTGGTCAGGGTAGGGCGCGACGTACGTACTGGCGTCCGGTTTTTAAGGCACGCCCCTCCCCCAACCCCTCCCGCAGGCGGGAGGGGAGCAGGTCAGGTCAGCCTAAACGGCCCAGTGCCGCTTGCAACCGAGCGGCTTCGGCAGCCTTGTCGGCGTGGTCGGCCTTGGCTTTTTCCACCGCTTCGGGCTTGGCGCGTTCGACGAAGCTGGCGTTGCCCAGGCGGCCCGACAGCGCGTCGCGCTCTTTCTCCGCCGCCGCGATCGCCTTGGTCAGGCGGGCGCGCTCAGCGTCGATGTCGATCACACCCTCAAGAGGGAGGATGAACGTTACATCATCGACGACAATCTGTGGACCCAACACCTTGGCGCTTGTTTGCTCACGAGTGCGATCAAGATGCTCACCCGTATCCAAATCAATCTCGGTCCCAGTATTTAGAAACACTGCGTTATCAATTCGGGCGAGACGTCGAAGCGGAGCACGCAGTCTTTCGATCCGCTGGATCAGTTCAGTGGGCACAGCAGGAGGTGCGTCCGCAGAATACCCAGCATAGGGCGTTGTAAGTACCATCAAGTCGGTTCTTGCACCCGGTGGTACATTCGTCTCATTCCGCGCGGTACGGATTTCCTGAACCAGGCGGATCAGCCAATCGACCTCCTTGCTCGCCTCCGGATCGAGCGCACGTGCGTCCGCCATTGGCCATTTCGCGACGATCAGGTCGTGATCGCGCGGGCCCATCGCGTGCCACAGTTCCTCGGTGATGAACGGCATGAACGGGTGGAGCAGGACCAGGATCTGGTCGAGCACCCAGCCGGCGACCGCCTTGGATTCGTCATCGATGACGCCGCGCTCGTCGCCGACCATCTGCGGCTTGATCAGTTCGAGATACCAGTCGCAGAAGCGACTCCACGCGAACTGGTAGATCGCGTTGGCGGCGCCGTCGAAGCGGTAGTCGGCGAGCGCGAGGTCGACCGTCTGGACGGTCGCGATCGTCTCGGCGATGATCCACTTGTTGACGGCCAGTTCCGCACGCGGCGCCTCCAGCGTCGTGCTGGCGACGATGCCGTTGGCCTGCGCGAACCGGGCTGCGTTCCACAGCTTGGTGGCGAAGTTGCGATAGCCCTCGACGCGCTTCTCATCCATCTTGATGTCGCGGCCCTGGCTCTCCATCGCCGCCATGAAGAAGCGCAGCGCGTCGGCGCCGTAGGTGTCGATGAGCCCGAGCGGGTTGACGACGTTGCCCTTCGACTTCGACATCTTCGCGCCGTCCGCCGCGCGGACGAGGCCGTGGAGGTAAAGCGTGCGGAACGGCACGTCCTTCATGAAGTGCAGCCCCTGCATCATCATCCGCGCGTTCCAGAAGAACAGGATGTCGAAGCCGGAAATCAGCACGTCGTTCGGGTAGCGGCCGCCTAACTGCTTCTGCTCCCTCTCCCCTGCGGGGAGAGGGTCGGGGTGAGGGGCTGTACCGGGCGCTGCGCTGCTTGGCTGCTCCTCACCCTGGCCCTCTCCCCGCAGGGGAGAGGGAACGGCACCCTCCTCGGGCCAGCCGAGTGTGGCGAACGGCCAAAGGGCGGAGGAGAACCAGGTGTCGAGCACGTCGGGATCGCGCGTTAGCGTCACGCCCTCGCCCGCAAGAGCCTGCGCTTCCGCCTCGGTCTCCGCCACATACGGCGTTCCGTCAGGTCCGAACCACGCCGGGATCTGGTGACCCCACCACAGCTGCCGCGACACGCACCAGGGCTGGATGTTGTCCATCCAGTTGAAGAACGTCTTCTCCCACGTCTTCGGGACGATATCGATCGCCCCCGTCCGCACCGCCTCGATCGCGGGCTGCGCGAGCGTCTTCGCGTCGACATACCATTGGTCGGTCAGCCACGGCTCGATCACCACGCCCGAGCGGTCGCCATATGGCGTCTGGATCGTGCGCGGTTCGGCGTCGTGCTCTTCGCCGTCCTTGTCGACGTGCGGAATGAGGACGCCTTCGGCCTTCAACCGCGCGACGACGGCTTTCCGCGCCTCCGCGGTCGTCAGCCCGAGCAGCTCGGCCGGGATCAGCCCGTCGGACACCTGCACGACGCGCGCTTTCGCATCGAGCATGTTGAGCATCGACCCGGCGGCCATCCCTGCCCGCTTGCCGACCTCGAAATCGTTGAAGTCGTGTCCCGGCGTGATCTTCACCGCGCCCGAGCCGAGTTCCGGATCGGCATGGTCGTCGGCGATGATCGGGATCAGGCGTCCGGTGATCGGCAGCTTCACCTGCTTGCCGATCAACGCGGTGTAGCGTTCGTCGGACGCGTTCACCGCCACCGCCATGTCGGCGAGCATCGTCTCGGGCCGCGTGGTCGCGACCTCGATGAAGCCCGATCCGTCTTCGAGCGGATAGCGCAGGTGCCAGAAGCTGCCCTTGATCTCGCGCGTCTCGACCTCGAGATCGCTGATCGCGGTGCCGAGACCAGGATCCCAGTTCACCAGACGCTTGTCACGGTACAGCAGGCCCTGCTTGTGGAGGTCGACGAACACCTTCAGGACGGCCTTCGAAAAGCCCTCGTCCATCGTGAAGCGCTCGTTCGCCCAGTCCATCGAGCAGCCGAGCCGGCGGAGCTGTTGCGTGATCTCGCCGCCGCTCTCTTCCTTCCACGCCCAGACCTTCGCGACGAATTCCTCGCGCGTCATGTCGGTGCGCTTCTGCGGCGGGGTCAGCGCGCCCATCTGGCGCTCGACCACCATCTGCGTCGCGATTCCCGCGTGATCGGTGCCGACCACCCACAAGGCATCCTTGCCCTTCAGGCGCGCGTGGCGCGTGAGGATGTCCTGCAGCGTGTTGTCGAGCGCGTGGCCGATGTGCAGCGAGCCCGTGACGTTGGGCGGCGGGTTGACGATCGTCCACGGCTCGGCGTTCGGACGGTCGGGGCGGAACTGGCCGCTCGCCTCCCAATGCGCATACCAGCGCGATTCGATGGAGGCCGGGTCGAAGGTTTTGGGAAGCTCGCTCATGGGTCGAGCCTTAGCGAGCGTGCCCGCGCTAGGCCAGCCTCAGGTACGCCCGCTCAGGTACGGGGCCTCAGGTACGGGCCCCCGGCTTGTCGAGCACCTGACGGATCCGCTCGTTCAGTTCGTTGCGGCGGTACGGCTTGCGGATCAGCTCGAACGACCGGCTCCCCTCGTCGATCGCCTCGTCGGCGAACCCGGTGGTCAGCAGCACCGCGGTATGCGGGTAATCGCGCCTGACCGACTGCGCGAGTGCGACGCCGTTCATCCCGCCTGGCATGAGGATATCGGTGAACAGGAGCTTGAAGTCGGAATCGCCCGCCAGGGTATCGAGCGCACTGCGCGCGCTGTTCACCAGCACGACTTCATAGCCGAGATCCTCGAGAATCGTCCGGCCGAGTTCGCCGACCTCGATCTGATCCTCGACCATCAACACACGTTCGGCCCCACCGGTGCGCGACGCGAGCGGTGCGGCAGGCTTGCGCTCCACCGCACCACTCGCGCGCGGAAAATACAGCGAGAACTCCGCGCCGCCGCCCGCGCCATTGCGGACGGTCGCGAGGCCGCCCGACTGGCGCATGAAGCCGTACACCATCGCGAGGCCGAGCCCGGCGCCCTTGCCCATTTCCTTGGTGGTGTAGAACGGTTCGAACAGCTTGTCGGCGGTCGTCAGGTCGACGCCGGGGCCGTCGTCGCAGATGCTGACCACGACATATTCGCCGGGTTCGAGCTTGGCGAGGCTCGCATCCTCGGGCAGCACCGCGTTGCGCGTCGCGATCGTGACCTTGCCCGCGCCGCCGGTGGCATCGCGCGCGTTGGCGATGATGTTGAGCAACGCCATCTCAGCCTGGACCGGGTCGACGCGGCAATTCCACAGATCCTCCGCCAGATCGCGCTTGAGCGTGATGCCGCTGCCGACGCTGCGTTCGAGGATCACCCGGAAATCGCCGATCAGCTGGTTGAGGTTCATCAACCGGTCGCGCAATTCCTGTTTCCGCGCGAACGCGAGCAATTGCTGCGTCAGGGTCGCAGCGCGCGTCGCCGAGGTCGAGATCGCATCGACCGCGCGGCGAGCCGACTTGTCGTCGGGATCGATCCGCGCGTCGAGGATGTCGGCATAGCCCTGGATGACCTGCAACAGATTGTTGAAATCGTGCGCGATCCCGCCGGTCAGCTTGCCGACCGCTTCCATCCGCTGTGCTTCGTGGAGCGCCTCCTCGGCCTCGCGCCGACGCGAGATGTCGAGCTGGCTGGCGAAGAAATATTTGAGCGTACCGTCTTCGCCGAACACGGGTGACACGAACAACGCGTTCCAGAAGGTCGAGCCGTTCTTGCGGTAGTTGAGGATCTCGACCGCGACTTCCTCGCGGTTCGCGATCGCCGCGCGGACTTCGGCGACCGCGGTGCGGTCGGTCTCGGGACCTTGCAGGAAGCGGCAGTTGCGGCCGAGGATCTCGTCCTGCGAATAGCCGCTCATGAACGAGAACGCCTCGTTGCAGAAGATGATCGGGTTGTCGTCGCGGTGCGGGTCGGTGACGACCATCGGCATCCGCGTGGTCTTCACCGCGGCGAAGAAGATATCGCTGTTGGTGTCCGCGGACGAAAAGTCGTTCTGCCCGCCATGCGACGCAGGAATTGCCGGTTTTTCGGCGGGGCTAACGATCTCGGTATCGGACATGGATAGTCAAACACCGCATCGCACGGCGTTGTTCCGCAGCGATAAAACCAGATCGACCGCGTCGGCAACCCATTTGGGGTGGCAGCGATATGAACGGCAGACGCGCGCGTCCGCCGCTCCGATCAGGGCTGTTGGTTCATGATCTTGGCGATCTCGCGCGCGACCATGTCCTCGACGAGGCCGGGCAGGTTCGCGTCCATCCATTCGCGCAGCATCGGCCGCAGCATTTCGCGGACGAGGCCTTCGAGCGTGCCGTCGCTGTTGGCATCGGGTTTCACCATCATACGCGTCAACGCTTCGAGCGGCGCACGCGTTGCAGCGGCGGTTTCGCGCGAGACGATCGGGCGATCGGTCGGTGCCGCCGCCGCCGAGGGCGCATCGGCGGGCTGCGGCTTCGGCGCGGACTGACGCGACTCGGGGACCGCATCGACGGAAGACAGCACCGGAGATTTCGGGGTGCGGGGCGTACGGTCGACCATCGGCATGGGATCGCTCAGTTCGAGGATTTCGTCGTCGTCAGCATCGGCGCCGCCGTCCAGATAGGCGTCGCGATCGACCGGCGACGGCATCGGCCGCGACGGACGGCGGTTACGACCGGGCATCGTATCGCCTTCTTCGGCAATGATCCGTTTGATCGACGAGAGGATTTCCTCCATCGACGGCTCTGCGCTGATATCCCCCATCCGGACCATCCCAAACCCCGTAGCCGCGCGACGCCCCTATCGGCGGCTCGGCGCGTCCATACCTGTCGTCAATGCCGGGTTCCTGTCAACTGGCGTTGCGAGCAACGGATCGCTTTGCGGCTGGACATGCGCGTCCTGCGCGGGCGATTGCGCGGTGCTGGTCGCGACCGCAGCAGGTTCGCCGTCGCCGCCGAAGTCCCAGATCTTGTGGCTGACCCGCTTGTAATTGGCGACCGGATCGTAGAGCACGCCGCCGTCGAGACCCAGGTCGCGCGCCTCCGCCTGCCCCATCGCGGCGAGCAACGCGAAGCCCGCGACATACGCATCGCGCCGCGCCGTCACGAGCGTGACCTGGCTGTTGAGCAATTCCTGCTCCGCGTTGAGGATATCGAGGATCGTCCGCGTCCCGACGCTGTTCTCGGCGCGCACACCTTCGAGGCTCAGCTTGTTCGCGTTGACCGCGGTCTCCGACGACTGGATCACCTGCTCCGACGAGCGCCAGACCGCATAGGCCGAGCGCGCCTGCGAGATGACGTTGCGCTCGGTCGCAGTCACGTTCTCGATCGCGCGCGAGCTGAGCGCTTCGGCCTGCCGCACCTGTGCCGCGGGACGCCCGCCCTGGAACAGGGGCAGAGTCAGCGACAGCCCGCCCTGCACGGTCTTGTTCGCGTTGGGAAACGCGGCGACGCCGTTGGTCTTGCTGATCGATCCCAGATAGTTGGTGTAGCCCGCACCGCCCGTCGCGCTGATCTGCGGCAGGCGGGTCGCGCGCGCCACGCCGATGTCGTAGCGGGTCGCGTCGCGCTCCTTGGCGGCGGCGAGCAGGGTCGGATTATTGTCGATCGCCACCGTTACCGCCGATGCCGGGCTGTCGGGCAGATGCGGCAACACCGGCGGTGGCTCGAGCGTGCCGGGCGGCGTGCCGACCAGCTGGATGTAATTTTCCCGGCTGGAGATCAGCTGCGCCTGCGCGGACTGGAGCTGCGCGCGGGCGAGCGCGAGACGCGCCTCGGACTGCGCGACGTCGGTACGCGTCAGGTCGCCGACCTGGAACCGATCGCGGCTGGCCTGGAGATTGACGTCGAGCACGCGGACGTTCTGCGTGTTGAGCCCGACGATCGATTCGTCGCGAATGACGTTCATGTACGCACTGACGACGTTGGTGAAGAGATCCGCCTCGGTCCCGCGCAACGTCGCGCGCCCGCCCTCGACGCGCGTCTTGGCGGCGGCGACCGAATTGCGGACCTGACCGCCGAGATACAGCGGGATCGACACGTTGGCGCGCGCCACCGCCTGCCGAGGGGGCGCGATGAAGCTGTTCTGCGCGGTCACCACGAACTCGGTATAGTCGCCGGTCGCATTCACCGACGGCAGCCCGGTCGCGCGCGCGATCGGCACGTTCTCGTCGCTCGCGCGCAGGGCGGCGCGCTGACCGGTGATCGTCGGGTTGGTGTTGTACGCCTTGACCAGCGCCTCGCGCAGCGTTTCGGCGCCAGCCGGTGCAGCGCCGTAAACCAGCGCAACACCCAGAAACAAACGACGAATATGAGCGGTGCGCGGCATGGTCTGCCTCAGAACTTGAAGGATTTGGGCGTATCGAAGCCGGGTAGCGTGACGCATTCGACATCGACGAAGGCCACCAAGGCGAACCCGCCGTCGGTCTTTCGTCCTGCCGCCAACCGGGTCAGCCCGCGCTCGGCGATCCCGGCGACGACCCGGCCGCCCGGACGGACCTGCGCGATCAGCACCTCGGGCACCGATTCGACCGCGCCGTCGACGATCAGCACGTCATAGGGTGCCCCGGCAGCGCTGCCGTCGGTCATCGCCCCCTCGACGAGCTCGACGTTGCCGACCCCGGCCAGCGCCGCGCGCGCGGTGGCGACCAACGCCGGATCGCTCTCCACCGCGACCACCGAGGCGACGATCTCGGACAACACCGCGGCGGTGTAGCCGCTCGCCGCACCGATCAGCAGCACGCGGTCGCTGGCCGTCAGATACGCTTCGGTCAGCAGCCGGCCGGTCGCCATCGGCAGGTTGGCATAGCGACCGCCGCCGAGCGGGATCGCGGTGTCGCGGTACGCGATCGACCGGACGGCCTCGGGCATGAACGTCTCGCGCGGCACCCGCGCCATCGCCGCGACCACGCGCTGGTCGTTGACCGCGTTGGTGCGCAACTGGCTGGCGACCATCGCGTGGCGCATGCCGTCGAATGCCGATGCGGTGGGGCCGGTGTCTGCGCCGCCGATCGGGCGCGTGGCGGGCTGGGCGGTGTCGATGCTCATCGTCGTCATGGCTTATCCTGTCGCACAGCTGTTTTACATGTGCAATACACTAGTTGTCGTGATGACCTGATATCGCGCGCCCCGCGCTACGCCAAGCGCGCGTTTGGTTCAAAACAGGCGGAAGCCCCCGCACGACGCGACGAAGTGCGGAGGATGACCGATGCTGGGAGGGTGACGCCCCGCCCGCCCGTGTGACACCGAGATGCCGCGGGCGGGACGTCGAGGGCGCATGCGGAAGTCCACGGCAACACCTCTGGGCCTCCCCTAGCAAGCAAACCGACCGTCGTCCCGCGCAAATCGCCCGCGCGCCCTGCGGCTCACCGCATCCACTGCACTGCGACCGTCGTGACCAGACCGCGCTCCGAGGCACGGCCGGTCGGTTTGCATGCCCCCGCCACGCCGATCGCGAGAATTCGACGCGATCCGCAAACTCCCGGTTGACCCGCCGCACAAAACGAAGCATTTGCGCCGCCTTCACGCATCGGGGCCCGATGGCGGAGTGGTGACGTAGAGGACTGCAAATCCTCGCACCCGGGTTCGATTCCCGGTCGGGCCTCCAAATCAGCTAACCTTGATTTTCAGTTACTTAGCGCTGGCTAACTAGTTCTAATCGCGAATTTCGTCGACTGCTGGTCGGCTGGAATGTCTGAAATGGAGAGGAAAGCGGACGTTAGGCCGCCAGGCGAACGATGATGCTGCCTATCCCGAAATAAAGAGCCAAGACGCCGACCATAACGGCAATCCCAGATAGGCCTGACTTAACCGTGCTAGGGAACCAGCGTCCGCCTTGTTCCAGAAGCCGCTGTTGAACGACGGCATTGATCGCGGCAGCCGAGAAGACTGCGACACAAACGATGAGGATTGTTACGGCCAGCATCGGGTTAGACTGCCACCGCCCCCCGCCTCGCGCAACGTCCGCTTGTGGGCGATAGCGGAATGGCCGAGATGGGAAGGTTAGCGGACGTTCGAAAGGTGGGTCATGAGTTTGCCGACCGCTGCCTGCCCGAGGCGAACGGTAGTTGCGATCAGCAGCACCAGCGGGGCGGCCCATAGGCCTCGCCTATCCCAGCCCCACCCGAGTCCGAACGCATAGTCTAGGAGCGTCAAAACCCACATAAGGCTAGCGACTGCGACGATCGACCAGAAGGTCATGCTGGTATCCTTTCGGAACCAAGCTGCAAAGCGGGCGTAGCGCATGGCTACACTTTGGCCTTGCCAGCGAATGCCCGCAAGTGGGCGAAAGCGGCCGTCGATAACCGCGGAGAACGGTTAGCCACCGTACGCGGGACAGGAGGGGTATTCGTCGACGTATCCGGCCAAGTTAGACAGCCTAAGTTATTGTAATAGCTACATTACTCAAGGCCCGGTCGGGCCTCCAAATTAGCTAACCTTGATTTTCAGTCACTTAGCGCTGGCTAACTAGTTCTAATCGCGAATTTCGTCGACTGCTGGTCGGCTGGAATGTCTGAAATGGGAGGAAAGCAGCCCGGCTGCTTTTGGTAAAATTGAGGGAAAGCAGCCATTGGTTGGCAACCCCCTATCACCTACGGTCAGGGGATGACGCTCTACCGCAAAGCATGGCTGTTCACGGGGTGGACGATGCTCGTGTTCATTACTTCGCCGCTTTGGCTGTTTTGGCCGTTCATGACCTTGGGTCTCATTGGAGCCCTGCCGGGAATGGCGTTGTGGCTAGCGCACGGCGCAGCGTTCCTGTGGCTTTTCCGCTGTCCCGAGTGCGGCACATCTCCGTTCACAACGCGGCTTGGCTCCGTCGGAATCAGCTATCCATGGCCTCGCCGTTGCTGCTCGAAATGCGGCAAAAACCTTACGACGAATTAGGTCTGCTTTGGGGAACGCGGAAAGGCTGCTTTCGGCTGAACGCTGCTTAAAGCGGACGATTAGATGATGACGCCCTGCCGATAGGCGAGCTTGGCATCGCCGCGAACTCGCGTTCCGCGCCGCGTCACCTCGATCCCTATCGGGCGATCTATTCGGGTCATTAGTACGCCGAGGCAGTCATACTTTTCCATGCTGACCTCCCGGTTAGTTTCCACATGAATGGCAATACGTTCAGGTTTTCCGCTGAAATTACGCAGCACGACGTCGTCGCCGAGGAACCGCCGGATCGTTTCGCTGATGAACCTCGCTACCTCCCCAGTCAGAGGAACCGGAGCGATCGGCGCGGCCTGTGGACGGGCGGCTGGCATAGAGAACAAGGTAGCCGATTTACCAATGTCCGCAATTGGTAACGGCAGCGGGGGTTATGAGCGGCCGAGATTAGGCGAAAGCGGACGGCCGGAATGGGGAGGATAGCGGACATAACTACCTTCGGCCATAACGCACCCTTAGTTTGGGGTGCGGACAAGCCATGGAAGAGACGTATCAACGCCTTCGCGCGGGATGGGACGCGGGCGATCGCGATCGAGGATCAGCCCTGCATCTGCTATTCCTGACTTGGTGGCATTGGGCGGAGCCCGATTTTCTTACCGGACTCTCTCATGATCCGGCCGCTCCCAAACTATGGCGGGATGTGTTCGACCACTTCGGGGGTGAAGCCTCATCGGACGCGGAGTTCCTGTTTGTGGGAGCTATCATGGTCGCGATAACACCGTGGATCTTCGAAGATGACGCCGTTTCGAAAAATCTTGCCAAAGCGATGGAGACACGATCACTGGTTCTGCAACCAACTGGCTTTCACGCAGAGGCATTCGAAGGTCGAGGCGACTACGGCGAGTACTTTGCCCACCAAGCCCGCACGCCCCGGCCATAAGTATGGAACGACCGGGTGTGGGGAAAGCGCACATTACCAGATCGGTGCATTCAAATCGTCTCCGGCCTCATATCTCAACGTGCTAATCCGTTTGAACGCGGCTTCCCAAGCTCGTGTTTGCGCACGATCGCCATCGTCACGGGCCTTTTTGAGTTGCTCCGCCGCATCCCTGTGCCGCGCTCGTAGAGTAGGGATTAGGTCGCTTCTTTCCGTAGAGGCCATTCGAGCATCATCGAACGTCTCTCGAATGTCTGCAAGTGGGCGTTCCTTAAGCGGAATGGCCGGTGTGGGAAGTAAGCGGAAGGGCCGCTTTCGAACACGTCAGCGGCGATCGCTGCCACTGCGCGGCGGGGCCGCCTTTCTCGCAGTGCTGATCGATCACCCTTACTGGCTGCCACAGCCTTGGACCTTCGGCTCATGCAGGATCGGCTAGGCCGGTCGAAACGGTTGGACTTCGCGATAAAGTACCGATTCGGCCAGATGCGGCCAGGGTAGTTGCCTTGTAGAAGCTTGCTCCGCGCTCTGCTCGCCGCCGGAGCCATTTTCTCCCGCGGCGACCGAACGAGGTGCTCCCGACATGACCAGCATTCTCAAGATATTCGAGACTCACGAGCGTCTGGAAATCAAGCCAGCCGAGGCCACGGTGGTAGTGCCCCGATGAATATCAAGGACCGCGTCGACCGCATTCCGGGTGGCATGATGATAGTGCCACTGTTCATTGGCGCATTGTGCCGAACGCTGGCCCCAGGCGCGCCGCCGTATTTCAGCGGCTTTACCCAGGGGCTCATGACCGGGATCATCCCCATCCTTGCGGTCTGGTTCTTTTGCATCGGCGCATCCGTCCACCTCAGCACGACCACGACGGTGCTCCGCAAATCCGGTTCTCTGTTGCTGACCAAGCTTCTTACGGCTTGGGTGATCGTTGCCATCGCGTCCCGGTACATTCCACCGGACGGTGTTCAGACAGGATTTTTTGCCGGCATGTCGCTTCTCGCGATCGTGTGCGCAGTCGATATGACCAATGGCGGACTGTACGCGTCGCTGATGCAAAGTTTCGGGAGCAGCGAGGAATCCGGGGCTTTCGTCCTGCTCTCGATCGAGTCCGGTCCGCTGATGAGCATGCTCATACTCGGCGCAACTGGCGTAGCGCATTTCAAATTCGCGGTGTTTATCGGCGCCGTATTGCCATTTGTGGCGGGCTTTGCTCTTGGGAACCTCGATCCGAAGCTACGCGATTTCTTTTCGCCGGGATGCAAGATCTTGATCCCCTTCTTCGCGTTCGCGCTAGGCAATACGATCGATCTGCATACGTTGCTGTCACCATTGGCTGCGCTTGGGATCGTTTTCGCGCTTTTTGTAATCGTCGCGACTGGCGTGCCGCTGATCATCGCGGACATTCTGGTCGGCGGAGGCACCGGCACTGCTGGCATCGCCGCATCGTCTACCGCCGGCGCCGCAGTGGCCAACCCTCTGGCAATCGCCGCCGTCGCACCGAAATTCATGCCGGTCGCCAAAGATGCCACGACGTTGGTCGCCATCTGCGTGATCATGACATCGATCATAGTGCCGATTATCACCGGGCTTTGGCACAAGCGCTTCGGCCAGGGCCGCAACGCCGCAAAGGGCCAAGTTTCTGCAGGTCGTTTTCCCTAGATGTCCCCCGGGTCGGTCGGACGCCATACGACGGCAGTGACGTTGGCCTGGTGGTTGCAACCCCGATCGCAGTTGCGGCTAACCGAGCCGGATCGCCCCGATTCAGATCAGCGCGTCGAGCAGGCCGATCAGCGGACGGTCCGCGGGGGGCATCGCCAGCGCGTGCATCTCGACCGGCCTGACCCAGCGCAACGCGGTCGCTTCGAGCGCGCGCGGGACACCGCTCCATTTGCGCGTCACGTACAGCAGCAACAGCAGGTGGCGATCGCCCAGCGGTGCACTCGCGAACGTCGCCGGGGCGAGGCAGGCGTGCGGGACCGCGATCCCGAGTTCCTCCTCGAGTTCGCGAATCAAGGCGACTTCGGGCGTCTCCCCCGGTTCGACCTTGCCGCCAGGAAATTCCCAGAGGCCGGCGAGCGACTTTCCCTCGGGCCGTTGCTGGAGCAGCACCCGCCCCTCCAGGTCGACGAGCGCCGCAGCCACCACGGGCAACAATCGCGCGGGAACACTGTCGTCGTTGGTCATTCTTTAATCTCCTACGCCTACACGTGCGAGCATGCGTTTCCTGTCGTCCAGATCGAACCGGGTGCCCCGCACCGTCGTTAGCATCGTCCGCGATTCACGCGGCGCGACGGCGATCGAATATGGCCTGATCCTCGGTCTCGTGGTGATCGCGATGATCGTCGGGCTGTCCGCCATGGCGGGCTCGACGATCGGCATGTGGAACACCGTCGAGACCAAGGTGTCGCAGGCGCGCTGACCCGCGGGGCGCCATCGCGGCCCCCATGTATCGGCACCGCCAAAACTATCGATCGCGACCTTAAACCTTTCTCAACCAGACACTTGTATCTGTCGATGCGCTGTTCCGGTCCATCCGGCCAGCCGGGTGACACTGAAGCAATCCAACAATGGAGACCGGAATGAAGACGATCCGCAAGTTTTTCAAGAACTCCAAGGGCGCAACCGCAATCGAGTACGGCCTGATCGCCGCGCTGATCGCCGTCGCCGCCATCGCCGCGATGCAGGGCCTGGGCAACAGCCTGAACAAGACGTTCAACAACGTCTCGACCAAGCTGAACACCTCGACCACGTAATCGAGTTACCAGTAGCGTACGTAAAAGGGCGGCGAAACTTCGGTTTCGCCGCCCTTTTTCGTTGCGCTGTCCGGCGAGGTGCGGCCGGGCGGGCAACCGCGTCAGAGGCGGCCCATCTTGAGGAATTTCGCCTGGCGATCCTTGCGTAGGTCGGCCGGCGCGAGCGGTGCCAGCTCGCCCAGCGCGGACGCCACAGCATTGCCGAGCGACTCGATCGCCACCACCGAGTCGCGGTGTGCGCCGCCGAGCGGTTCTGCGACGATCTCGTCGATCACGCCGAACGCCTTGAGGTCCTGCGCGGTGATCCGCATCGCTTCGGCGGCCTCGGGGGCCTTATCGGAGGTGCGCCACAAAATCGACGCGCAGCCTTCGGGGCTGATCACCGAATAGACCGCATGCTCGAACATCAACACGCGGTTGCCCGCGGCGAGTGCGACCGCGCCACCCGAACCGCCCTCGCCGACGATCACCGCGACGATCGGCACACCGGCGTTGAGACATGCCTCGGTCGAGCGGGCGATCGCCTCGGCCTGGCCGCGCTCTTCGGCCTGGATGCCGGGGAACGCGCCGGACGTGTCGACCAGCGTGACGATCGGCAAGCCGAATCGGTTGGCGAGTTCGACGAGGCGGATCGCCTTGCGATAGCCTTCGGGCTTGCCCATGCCGAAATTGTGGCGGAGACGGCTCGCGGTGTCGTCGCCCTTCTCATGGCCGAGCACCATGATCTTGCGGCCCCGGAACGTCGCGAAGCCACCGAGGATCGCCTGGTCGTCGCCGAACGCGCGGTCGCCCGCGAGCGGCACGAACTCGTCGAACAATGCGGCGACGTAATCCTTGAAGTGCGGGCGCTCGGGATGGCGCGCGACCTGCGTCTTCTGCCACGGCGTCAGCCGCGCGAAGGTGTCCCTCAGCAGCTTGTCGGACTTGGCTTGCAGACGGGCGATATCGACCGACAGGTCGACGCTGCCTTCGGCGGCGGTGTCGCGGAGTTCGTCGATCCGGCCCTGGAGTTCGGCGATCGGTTTCTCGAAGTCGAGGAAGCTAGGCATGTGCGGCGGTTACGGCGCGGCGCCGTCCGCGTCAACGCGCCGCCCTGTTCGCGTCACCGCGGGGGCATATCCGCGAGGGGGTGATGGGTGTTGACGAGCTCGACCAGGCGGCTCGAATCGACGTGCGTGTAGATCTCCGTCGTCGCGATATCGGCATGACCGAGCATCGACTGCAGCGCGCGCAGGTCGGCACCGCCGGCGAGCAGGTGCGTCGCGAACGCGTGGCGCAGGACATGGGGGCTGACTCGGTCGGGGGGGATGCCGGCTTCGGCGGCGAGCGCCTTGACGATCTGGTACAACCGGATGCGCGACAGATGTCCCTTGCCCGACGGGAACAGCCAGGCGCGATCGGTCGTGACATGGGTCCGCCACAGCGCCACGGCGGCGCGCGCACGGTCGGAGATCGGGACAAGACGCTCGCGCCCGCCCTTGCCGCGCAGGATCAGGAACGGGCGATCGGGATGCACCGCGTTGCGCGGCAGGCTGACCAGTTCGGTCGCGCGCAGTCCGGATCCATAAAGCAGCTCGAACAGCGCGGACAGGCGCAGGTCGTTGGGGTCGAGCGGATCGCGCGCGGCCCGTTCGGCGATCGCCGCGAACAGCCGGTCGACATCGGCGTGGCTCAATATCCGGGGCAACGCGCGGACGGTGCCGGGCCGAGGGAGCGCGTTGCCGGGATCGTCGGCGCGGTGGCCCTCGTCGGCAAGGAACGCGAAGAAACGCCGGAGCGACGCGGACTTCCGTCCGACCGTTGCGTTCGACAGTGCGGACCATTCGCCCGCGAGCGTCGCCAGCGCATCCGCATCGGCATCGACCAAGCCGCCTTCAAGCTTTTGCGACGCAAGCGACAGGTCGCTGCGATACGCCGCGACGGTGTTCGCTGCCGCGCCGGCCTCCGCCGTCATCATTTCCAGGAAGCGATCGATCAGCGCGCGATCCCGACCGTGCGTCACGCCCGCGCGATCGCCTCAGCCGCGATCATCCGCGCTTCGCCGTCGAGCCCGACCGCGCGCAGCGCACCGACGATCCGGTAGAGCGCCTCAGGCGGAATGCCCTTCCAGTTCGGCGCCTGCATGCCGATCGCCGAAAGCAGGACGACGGTCCCCGCCTGACCGTCGCGCGCGGCACGATCCAGCGCGCGCGTCCAGGCATTGGCGGCACCAATCCGCACGCCGAGAGTCTGCGCGGCGCGCTCGATATCGCTCTGCGAAAGCCGGCCCATCCCGGCGAGGCCCGCGAACAGCATCCGCTGCTTCAACGCCGAATCACCCGCGCCGCCCGAATAGGAGGCAAGGTCGGCGTAACTCAGCCGGCGATACGCATCGGGATCGCTCAGCACGATCATCGCCCAGGCGTCGCTGCCGCTCGGCACCGTACCGAGCCAGCGCGCCGCGGTCCGGTCGAGCCCGGCGGTCAGCATCGACGCGACCAGATGATCGGCGTCCGCCTTGCCCGAGTTCGGGTCGATCCGCGCCGCCGCCCGCGCGGTCAGCACCAGCCGCGCATAGGCAGGTTCCGCATCCTTGACGCCCCACAACTGGCGCAGTGCGGTCAGTCGCGTCTCGGCGTTGCGATCTGCATAGGCGGTCTGGAGATCGTTCGCCGTCGCGCTCGCGCCACTCTGCGCGTCGTCGTCGGTCGCGGTCGCCGCATACAGGTCGACCAGCGCGGCGCTGGACAGCACGCCCTGCCCCGCCGCCGCCTCGGCAGGCGCGAGCCGGTCACCCAGCGCGACCGACGGGGAGAGCGCCTGCCAGTATCGCACCTGCGGCCCGGCGCTCGCATAAAGCTCGTCGGGCACCGCAACGCCGGTCGCCATCGCCAGCCCGAACCGCCACGCGGTCAGCTGGTCGACGCCGTCCCATTCGATCGTCACCGCCTGGCGTCCTTGCGCCCCGGCACCGACGACCTTCTGCGCCAGCAGCATGTCGACGCCGCTGGCGACGTTGCGGCGCTTGGCGGTCGCGATCAGCGGGGTCGCCTGCGCCGGATTGCCCGACAGCCCCGCGCATATCGCCTGCGCCATCGTCCAGCCGCGCGACGGGGCATAGCGCATCGCGCCGGGCACCAGCGGGCAGAACCCGGCAGGATCGCCGGTCGCCAGCGACGCGTTCATCGCGACCTGATACAGCTTCGGCGTGTAGTTGAAGGTATCGACGTTCTGCGTGACCGCCCGCGCGGCGACCGATTCGCCCATCCGCAACAACAGCCATGCCCGCTCGGCGGCGAAGTCCGCGCCGTTGGTATGGCTCGGCGTATCGACATGCGACACCAGCGCGCGCCGCAGCAGGATCGACATCCACCGCGACGGCAGCGGCGCGGTCAGCCGCCGCATCAGCGTCTCGACATACTGGCCATCGGCATCGCCGAACGCATCCGTCTCCAGCCCGCCCTCGCTCGCCGTGACCGGTCCGACCGTCTCGAGCGAACGCCGCGCGGATTCGGGCATCTCGTAGCGCGCGAGCACGCTCGGATCGACCGGTGCGGGCGTGGCGACGGGCGGTGGAACCGGCAGCCCGTCCGGCGTCGTCGACGGCAGCGGCTGGATCATCGCGGTGGAGGGCGATGGGGATGTCGATGAGGGAGGCGATGATTGCGCCGGCGTGGTCGGGCGCGTCGGCTGCGGTGCGTTTGCAGGCGCGTTCGGTCGCGACGCGGGGGCCGGCGACGGGGTCGTATCGCCGAAGCCCGGCGGCAGGATCGATTCGGGGCGATCCTGGCCGATCGCGGGTGCCAGCGCGACGAGCGCCCCGACAGCGACGGCCGCCGCCAGCGTGGCCTTAAGAGAGGTTCGCAAGCGTCACGGCCTTTTCGACGTGGCTCTGCGGACGCTCGGTCGCGCGGCCTGCCAACAGGAACAGGCCGCCGACCACGACCACAAGAACGACGACGACCGAGACGATGAAACGGGACATACGACGTAACCTTGTAGTGGACGGGGGTAGTGAACGGGGCAGAAAATCGCGCGCCAAGAGCTTTTGCCCTCGCGCGGAGCCGCTGTATAGCGCGGGCTACGATGTTGCAAAGCCACAACCCTTCAGGCGGGCCCTCGGGCAGTCGCCGCCCTGCCCCGATCGATCGCCCGATCGTGCTCGTCGGGCTGATGGGCGTCGGTAAGACCACCGTCGGCCGCCGCCTAGCGCTGCGCATGAACCTGCCGTTCGTCGATGCCGACCACGAGATCGAGGCGGCGTCGGGGATGACCGTTGCCGAGATCTTCGCGAAATACGGCGAAGAGTATTTCCGTGACGGCGAGCGCCGCGTGATCGCACGGCTGATCGACGGCACGCCGAAGGTCATCGCGACCGGCGGCGGCGCGTTCATCAACGACGACACGCGCGCGCTGATCCTGCGCGATACGGTGTCGGTGTGGCTCAGCGCGCATCCCGACATCCTGGTCGAGCGCGTCGGCCGCCGCGACAGCCGCCCGCTGCTGCGCAACCGCGATGCGGGGAAGGTGCTCACCGAACTGGCGCGCGTGCGGAACCCGATCTACGCGCAGGCGAAGATCCATATTGTCAGCAACAAGACGCCGCACGAAGCGACCGTCGCCGCTATCCTGAGGGCGCTTGGCCGATGAAGACCGTTACCGTCGAACTGGGTGCGCGGACCTATCCTATTCATATCGAAGCGGGGTTGCTCGCGCGGGCGGGCGAGTTCCTTGCGCCGCTTGCGAAGGGCCGGCGTGTGGCGATCGTCACCGACGAAAATTTATCGGTGCACCTCGCCACATTGCAAACCTCGCTGACCGCGGCGGGGATCGCGTCGGAGGCGATTATTCTCGCACCCGGCGAGGGCAGCAAGAGCTGGGCGACGCTGGAGATGCTGTGCGACCGGCTGCTCGAACTCGGCGTCGAGCGCGGTGATCATGTCGTTGCGCTGGGTGGCGGCGTAATGGGGGATCTGGTCGGGTTCGCCTGCTCGATCATGAAGCGTGGGTGCAACTTCGTGCAGATCCCGACGACCCTGCTCGCGCAGGTCGACAGCTCGGTCGGCGGCAAGACCGCGGTCAACACGAAGGCCGGCAAGAATTTGATCGGCGCGTTCCATCAGCCCGTGATGGTGCTGATCGATCCGCAGGTGCTCGACACGCTGCCGATCCGCGAGCTGCGCGCAGGTTATGCCGAGGTCGTGAAATACGGCTTGATCGACGACTTCGCGTTCTTCGAATGGTGTGAGGCGAATGGCGCCGCGTTGCTGGGCGGTGACATCGGCCTGCGTGAGTACGCGATCGCGCACAGCGTTTCGGCCAAGGCCAGGATCGTCGCGGCGGACGAGCATGAGACGAACGGGACGCGTGCGTTGCTCAATCTCGGGCACACGTTCGGACACGCGCTGGAGGCGGAGACCGGGTTCTCGCAGGCGCTGATCCACGGCGAGGGCGTCGCGGCGGGCTGTTCGCTGGCGTTTGGTTTTTCCGCGGCCCAGGGGATTTGCTCGGGTCAGGATGCGGAGCGCGTTGCCGCACACTGGCGCGACGTCGGGCTTCCCGACGGTCTCGCAGCGGCGAAGATCGGCGCGAGCGGTGCGCGGCTGGTCGATCACATGCGGCACGACAAGAAGATGGCGGCGGGCACCCTCCCCTTCCTGCTCGCGCTTGGGATCGGCCAGACGTATCTCGACAAGACGGTCGACCTCGCCGACGTCGAGACCTTCCTCGACGCGCAGCCCCGCTGATGCCCAACGGTGTCGCCAAGCAGAATTTGCCGACCAAAGTCTGTCCAGCGTGCGAGCGGCCGTTCACGTGGCGGAAGAAGTGGGCGCGCGACTGGGACAGCGTGATCTATTGTTCGGACGCGTGCCGGAAGAAGCGGTAGCGTTCTGGAAGCAGCAGAAAGATTGTTCACCCGCGAAGGCGGGTGCCCAGACTGGGCACCCGCCTTCGCGGGTGAACAATTTTGTCTAGCCGCGCGCACTCCAAGCCAGCCACAACCAGCCACCAATCAGCAGCGCGCCACCGATCGGCGTGATCGCACCGAACCAGCGCGGCGCGCCCAGCGCCATCGCATAGAGCGTCAGCGCGAAGATCGCCGCGCCGATCACGAACAGCCATGCCGGCCCACGCGCCTCCATCCGCACCGCAACCAGCGCCGCCACGACGTGGACGAGCTGATACTGCGCGCCGGTCTTCAACCACTCCGCCGCCGAGCCACTCGCACCGTGCGCACCGAATGCCCCCGCCGCGACTGCGATCGCGCCCGACAACGCGGCAAGTATGACGAGTATCATGTCGCGTCGTTCCCCCACGGAAAGCGTTCGGCGGTTTCGGCACGCGCCGCGCGCATGTCGCCCGAATCGATCTGAAGCTGCAACCGTTCCTTGTCTCGCGCCCGGTACATGTCCTCGGCACGGTCGATATCCGCGCTCGCGACGCCGAGCCCGTCCATCGCCAGCCGCGCCATCTTCACCGCCGATTCGAGCACCTCGCGGATGACATACTGCGCCGACGTGTTCTTCAGCTTGACCAGCGCGCGGCGGTCGAATGCGCGGACATAGATCGCGGCGTTCGGGAACGCCTCGTGCACGCCCTCGATCGTGTCGGGTTCGAGCTGATCGCCATCCATGCAGAAACAGATCAGTTCGGCCTCCGCCGCCCCCGCCTGCCGCAACAGGTCGAGCCGCGTGCCGTCGCCATAATAGACTTTCGCGCCGAACTCGCCGGCGATGTCGATCATCTCGATATCGGTATCGATCAGCGTCACCGGGATATCCTGCGTCAACAGCATCTGACCGACCGTCTGCCCGAACCGGCCATAGCCGACGATGATCGCGTTCGAACCATCGGTCTTGGGCCCGTCGCGTTCCTGGTTCTTCGCCAATGGTTCGGTCCGGAAGCGGCGGGTGATGCCCATCAGGAACGGCGTCGTCGCCATCGACAGCGTGATGATCGCGCCGAACAGGCTGGCCGCCTGCGGTTCGATCAGCAGCCCCGCCTGCGCCTGCGCGAACAGCACGAAGCCGAACTCGCCGCCCTGGCTGAGCAGCAGGCCAAGCGCGAACGCCTGCCGCCACGTCATCTTGAACGCCATGCCGATCAGCATGATGACGCTGGTCTTGGTCGCGATCAGCGCGGCGGCCATCGCCATCACGAACACCGGCCGCTCGGCGATCGCGTTGAGATCGAGCACCATGCCGACCGCGAGGAAGAACAGGCCAAGCAGGATCGAGCGGAACGGCTCGACATCGGCTTCGAGTTCATGCCGATACGGGCTGTCCGCCAGCATCACGCCGGCGATAAACGCGCCGAGCGCGGTCGACAGCCCGAGCCATTCCATGATCGCGGCGCTAGCGATGACCGTGAAGAGCCCCGCGAACACGAACATCTCGCGCTCGCCGAGATTGCCGATCAGGCGGAAGAACGGGCGCAACAGGAATCGCCCTGCGACGACCAGCCCGACGACTGCGAGCACGGTGTAGATCGCCAGCAGCCAACCGGGAGGCGCATTCGCGTCGGCCGGGTTGCGGCTCATCGCGGCGACGATCGTGATGAGCGGCACGATCGACAGGTCTTGGAACAACAGGATCGAGAACGCGCGTTCGCCGAACGGCGTGCGCATCCGCCCCGAGGAGCGCAGCATCGGCAGCACCTGCGCGGTCGACGACAATGCGAGCGGCAGGCCGAGCGCGAGCGCGGCGGGGAGCGAGAACTTTGCCCCGACCCAGACGATCGCGGTAATCGCCAAGCCACAGATCGCGACTTGGAGCAGGCCGAGACCGAAGATCTCCTCCTTCATCTTCCACAGTCGCGACGGGTTCAGTTCGAGCCCGACGATGAACAGCAGCAGCGTGATGCCGAGTTCGGCGAACCCGAGCTTCGACTCCGCATCGCCGACCAGACCGAGGACGTGCGGCCCGACGACCGCACCCGCGACGAGATACCCCAGCGTCGCGCCGAGCCCGAGCCGCCGGAACAGCAGCACGAACATGAGACCGAACCCGAGCAGCACGACGCCGTCCCGCAGCAGCGACGGGGCCGTGCCCTCCGCCATCAGACCTTCGCCTTTGCAGCGGTATCGGCAGCCTCGGCCGCGGCTTCGAACGCGAGCCGGATCGACGGGTGGCGGGCGGTATAGTCGAGAGCGGGAGTGAAGATATCCATCCCCGGCCAATCGGGCGCATCGCCCTCGCGCGCAAGCCATGCCGTCAGCGCATCGCGCGCCGCCGCCAGTTCGGCGGGGGTGCGGCCGAGGATATTGGCGGCGAGCAACGACGACGACGCCTGGCCGAGCGCACAGGCGCGGACCAGCAGGCCGACCTCACTGACCCGCCCCTCATCATCAACCGCGACGTCGATCGTCACGCGGCTGCCGCAGATCGGCGATCGTTTCTCCGCGGTCGCCATCGGCTCGGCCAGGCGTTCCTGATGCGGGATCGTCGCGGCGAGGCGCAGGATCTCGGCGTTGTAGAGGGGCGCGCTCATGATTTCGGGTCGCTTGCGTTGTCGGAATGGGAAGGCGGCGTGCGGGCGCCGAAGACGGGCTGACCGCGGCGACGGCGGTCGACGAAATCGGCGATTCCCGCACTGGTCGCGTTGAGCAGCGGATAGGTGCGCGACCGCGTCATCCATTCGGGCCGGCGCGACGGTCCGCCGCTCATCGTGTCGATCACGAGGGTGGCGAGCAGGAAGACGAGGCTGGCAAGGATAAGCCCTTTCAACGCGCCGAACCCGAAGCCGAGCGCGCGATCGACCGGCCCCAGGATCGAGGTCCGCGTCCGCGCGCCGATCGCGTTGGCGACCAGCCGGCCGCCGATATAGGTGACGCCGGTGATGATCGCGAACGCGAGCACGGCGGCCCCTCCGACCGTGCCGATCATCGGCGAAAGCGCGGCGGCGAGCGGGATGTGGAAAAGCTTCAGCATCGCCACCATCGCGACCCAGGCAAACATCGACAGCACTTCAGTGACGAACCCGCGCACGAGCCCCAGCACCGCGGACCCGGCGACGGCGATCAGGACGACGATGTCTAGGGCGGTCAGGTTCATACAGTCTGGAATAGGGACGCGGCGCGCGAACCGCTAGTGCACGCGGCGATCGACGCGCTCTAGTGGTTCAACCGAACACACCGTAGCGTTCGCGCCATGCGGCGACCTCGTCCTGCAAATGCCGAGGTGCAGCCTCCCCCGAGAGGACGAAGCGCGCAACGTCGTTGTCGGGATGCATCAGCATCTTCTTCGACCCGTCGCTGAACCAGACCGGGACCAGTTGGTCGCACACGCTGTCCAACACGGTGGCCGCCATGCCATTCGCGATTGCGTCGCTGCCAGCGAGCACGCGGACGTTGATCGAGACGCCTTCGAGGCAGTTCTGCGGTTCTTTGACGAAATTGAGCGACACGAGAAGCCCGGACCGGTCGGGCCGCGCCGCGTCAGGCAGACGCGCAACCCGTCGCCACGCGCAGAACCATGTCCGACAGATGCGCGGGCGGACGGCGTGGATCCCGCACCCCTTATCGGAGAGGTGGGTGCACGGCGTTCCCGCGGGTTTGGCGAACTCAGGCGTGTTCACCGTCAGCACGGTGCAGCACGCGGTGCAATCGCCGCACTCTCGATCAGGCAGGATCGGCCCGAGCAACGTGGTTTCCACGTCGGCTTGGGGCTGCATCTGCGCGCGTGGGTCGACCGGGGTCGGGGTATCACGCCGATCCACGGTTCAATTCCCTTCGGAATCCACCGTGAAGACCATCGGCTTGCCGCGCGACATCGGCTCCCATCCCGCGGCCAACGCCGCCCGTACGCCGCGCGCGATCGTCGCGTCGTCGATCTGAAGCCGCCCGCGCGGCAAGCCCTTCAACAGGCGTTTCGGCGCAGGGAATTCGAGCAGGGCTTCGCGCTGCGCATCGTCCTGCAACAGCGAGATCGTCATGCCCTTCCACCCGTCGGCATCCGTGTGTTGCGGCTCGCGCTCCAGGTTCCAGTCGTATCGCGTGCCGTCGACCTCGACGGTGCCGGTGTTGCTTTTGGTGTTTGCCATGGCGGCGGCCATAGCATGGCTGTCGCTAGAGGCCACGCGTTGAGGTTGCGACGGATTTGCGGGGCGCGGTGCCGTTGCGCGGTTGGGTCGATCAGTGCGTGACGATCGCAGTTAGTGCCCCACCCCGGCGGAGGCCGGGGCCCAATTGGAGAGGTCGTGATAACGAAGCGCAGCGGTCGCCAGCAGCGTTTCCCAATTGGGCCCCGGCCTCCGCCGGGGTGGTCCCTAGCAGGGACGTTAACAACGAACCGGAGCTATCCCCGTCGTAAAGGTACTCCTGATCCAACACCGTCCCTAACGCTGCCGTGTTCTCCCGCGAAGGCGGGAGCCCAGTCTGGGTCCCCGCCTTCGCGGGGAAACAATCTGCCTTCCTGAGCGCTTACCCCCGTCCCATCATGTGATCGACGAACGACGCCAGCGTCTTGAAGCCCGACAGCTTCATCCCGCTCTTCTCGCCGGTCATCGACGCCGGCACCAACGCGCGTTCGAACCCGAGCTTGCTGGCCTCCTTCAATCGCAACGGACCATGCGCGACCGGGCGGATCTCCCCCGACAGCGCGACTTCGCCGAACGCCACCGCATCGACCGGCACGGGACGTTCCGACATCGCCGAGATCAACGCCGCCGCCACCGCCAGATCCGCTGCCGGGTCCTGCACGCGGTAGCCGCCGGCGATATTGAGATACACCTCGGCGTTCGAGAAGCTCAGCCCGCACCGCGCCTCCAGCACCGCAAGGATCATCGCCAGCCGCCCCGAATCCCAGCCGACCACCGCACGCCTTGGCGTCGCACCGGACGCAAGTCGGACGGTCAGCGCCTGAATCTCCACCAGCACCGGCCGAGTCCCCTCCAGCGCCGGAAACACTGTCGCCCCCGTCATCGCATCGTCGCGGTGCGTGAGGAACAGCGACGAAGGATTGCCGACCTCCGCCAGCCCCTCGGTCTGCATCGAGAACACGCCGATCTCGTCGGTGCCGCCGAAGCGGTTCTTGATCGCGCGAAGGATACGATACTGGTGGCTGCGCTCGCCCTCGAACGACAGCACCGTGTCGACCATGTGCTCCAGCACGCGCGGACCGGCGATCGAGCCGTCCTTCGTCACATGCCCGACCAGCACGACCGCCGTACCGCGTTCCTTGGCGAAACGGATCAGTTCCTGCGCGGAGGCCCGCACCTGGCTGACGGTGCCGGGCGCACCCTCGATCAGGTCGGAGTGCATCGTCTGGATCGAATCGATCACCAGCATCGCCGGCGGCTTGGTCTGCAACGTCGTCAGGATGTCGCGCGTCGAGGTCGCCGCCGCCAGTTGCACCGGCGCGTTGCCCAAGCCCAGCCGCCGCGCGCGCAGGCGGACCTGATCCGCCGCTTCCTCGCCCGAAACATACGCGACCGACTGCCCGGCGAGCGCCATCTTCGCCGCCGCCTGCAACAGCAGCGTCGACTTGCCGATCCCCGGATCGCCGCCGATCAGCGTCGCCGAGCCCTCGACGAAGCCGCCACCCAGCGCACGATCGAGTTCGGCGATCCCGGTCGCCATCCGATCGGGAAGCTTGATCTCCGCATCGAGTCCGACGAGCTGGATCGCCCGCCCGCCGGTCTGCAGATTGTGCTTCGAATGGAACGGCGTGGCGGCGGTGTTCGCCTCCTCGACCAGCGTGTTCCACTCGTTGCAATCGGCGCATTGCCCCGCCCAACGGTGCGACACCGATCCGCAGGCCTGACACACATAACGCTTCTGGGGTTTCGCCATATCGACGATGTACGAGAACGATACGGGAACATCAATGGGCGAGGACATGCACGGTGGCCAAGCTATCGTGCGGATTTAGTGGCGCTTCACCGCACCCGGCGTTATCCGCGCGGCGATGGACGCCACCGACCTGCGTATTGCCCTGTTCAGCGGCAATTATAATTATGTTCGCGACGGCGCCAACCAGGCGCTGAACCTGCTCGTCGGGCATTTGCTGTCGCAGGGCGCAAAAGTGCGTATCTATTCGCCGACCAACGCCAAGCCCGCCTTCCCGCCGACCGGCGATCTGGTTGCGGTTCCGTCGCTGCCGCTGCCGGCCGGGCGCGGCGAGTACAAGATGGCGCGCGGGCTGCCCGCCGCGATCCGCCGCGATCTCGATGCGTTCGCGCCGAACCTGATCCACGTCTCCGCACCCGATTTCCTCGGTCACCGCGCGATCGCCTATGGCCACCGCCACGGCCTCGCCACGATCGCGTCGCTGCACACCCGGTTCGAGACGTATTTCCGCTACTACAAGATGGCGTTCTTCGAACCCGTCATGATCAGGATCCTGACGCGCTTCTACAACCGCGTCGACGAAGTGCTGGTGCCGGGGCGCGGCATGGCCGAGATCGTCCGCGAGTGGGGCGTGACGACGCCGACCGCGATCTGGTCGCGCGGCGTGAACCACGATCGCTTCACGCCGACCCGCCGCGATCTCGCCTGGCGCCGCGAACACGGCATCGCGGACGGCGAAGTCGCGGTCGGGTTTCTCGGCCGGCTGGTGAAGGAGAAGGGCCTCGACGTCTTCGCCGACGTGATCCGCACGCTCGAGACGCGCGGCATAGCGCACAAGGTGCTGGTGATCGGCGAAGGTCCGGCGCGCAACTGGTTCGCCGAGCGCGTGCCCGGCGCAGTCTTCGCCGGGTTCCAGTCGGGCGACGATCTCGGCCGCGCGGTCGCGTCGATGGACGTGTTCTTCAACCCCAGCGTCACCGAGACGTTCGGCAACGTCACGCTGGAAGCGATGGCCTCGGGCGTACCCGTCGTGGCGGCGCGCGCCTCGGGCGCGGTCGGCCTGGTCGACGACGGCGTCACCGGCTTTCTCGTGCCGCCGACTGACATCGCGGGCTATGCCGACGCGATCGGCCGGATCGTCACCGAGCCAGGCCTGCGCGAAACGATGGGCTGGGCCGGCCACGACAAGGCCGCGGGCTATCTGTGGGATACAATCAATCAGACGGTGCTCGACACGTATTTGCAGGTGATGGCCCGCCGGGGAGCGTAGTTCGCTCTGACCCGGACGCTCAGGATGGCGATCCGGCTCTCGAGAACCATTCGTTCAGCGCGATCGGCGGAATGAGTGTCCCGCTATGGTGTCAAAATCGGGACCGAGCATGGTCTAACCGGCACCTCCAGCCACGGCGCTGATAGCGATCGCAATCTGGTTGGTATCATGTGGTCGCGAGGTAAGTTTGGCTCACTCAGTCAGGGGGCGAAAAGGTTGCAGCTTGTCCATGCGTCGACCCATCCTGGTCGGTTAACTGCCAAATACAACCGTCATCAATTGAGAATCGGCGACCGGATTTCGTTATTCTTACGCCGCAATATCCAGAGTAATGTCCGTCTTTTTTGACCTTATCCAGCAGGATCTGTCGATCCGCACGATTGATCGGCTCTGCGGATAGACGTGACGGTAGCGATGTAAACTCGCTCCATCCGTAACCGAAACAGCGCTGAGCTGCGATATTGGCGTAAATGAAAACGGGATCGGGATCGGCGTTGTGAGCGACCACAGCGAACGGCGCTTGATTATAAAGCCAATATTCATCGCAGTTTTCAGTAAATAGGGCATTGCCTACGATGCGGCGGTAACTACCGACCAACAGCTCGAAGAACGCCTTATCGAGGTAGATTTGGCCAGTCGGTCGAGCGGGCGGCGAACCTGAGGCCTCCGCTGCTTCGATTTTCTGACCCTTGTGAGCCTCGATGTTCTGGAGAATGCCGGTCATTTCGGAAGCTCTTCTTTCGATCGCTGCGGGAAAAGACGGATTGGGCTAGGACCGGAGCACGAAGCACGCTTCTACAGCGCAATCACGCCGCGCGCATCTGGCCGAACCGGTACTTTATCGCAGGGTTCGACCGGTTTGACTGGGCTCGCCAGCCCTGAATGATCCGCACATCGACAGGGCTAGCGGCTTGCAATGATGGGCGAATGACCACAACCGGCACTGCACGATTGAAAGCCAGCTGTCTGCAACCCGCGTCATCCCCCATTTGCCGGATATCCCCTCCGCCTCCGCCGCGATTTTTGCGGGTTCTGGCGCGGGCCATGCGCGCGTCGTGCGTGCCAAGGCGGCCGAACTTCGCGATGAAGTACCGATCCGGCCGGATGCAGGCGGTGTGATTACCCTGTAGAAGCACCGCATCCGTACAGATTGCGGTTACGCAAAAGCCTGCCTCCAAGCTCGAAACGAGGATGTCCGCGTATGAACGTCTTGACCGATCACGCCGAACTTGATGGCCATGACCAGCTCGCAGCCTTGATGGCAGCCAATGTTCACCCGCCGATCCACGAGACGCTGGATATCGTTTTGGTCGAACTCGAGCGTGGTCGCGTGGTGTTCGAGGGTTCGCCGTCGCGCAAGGTCTACAACCCGATCGGATCGGTGCATGGCGGCTATGCGGCGACGTTGCTCGACAGCGCCTGCGGCGCCGCGGTCCATTCCAGCCTGCCCGCGGGTCAGGGTTTTACGACATTGGAACTCAAGGTGTCGTATCATCGCGCGCTGAGCGAGACGAGCGGACCAGTGCGTGCCGAGGGCAAGGTTGTTTCGCTAGGGCGCCGTGCCGCTTTTTCCGAAGCTCGACTGCTGGATGTACAGGGACGACTATGCGCATCGGCGACATCGACCCTGCTGATCTTCCCTATGGCGGCTTCCACTGCGTGACCCGATCGAGCGTGAGCAGGCTATGCTCGCATGCGACTTTAGCCTGCCGACCTGATAAATTGGTATCGAGAAGCAGACCGTAACCGCAGTTGACGGGCGTTATCGAAAAAGGCGGCAGCGTCGCGCGATGGTGGCGATCGCGATACCCCCGCCCGGAAGCGGGCGTTCCGCTTTCCTCTCCAAACCGGCCAATCCGCTCACGCTTGAGACTTCCCCTGGGCGGACCGGACGCCCCTACCCTAGAGGGTAGGAGGATCGGTTTAAACCGCCTCCGTCCAGTCGAACGTCAGCGGCGCTTCGCGGAAGGCGAACCGGTCGAGGTGGCTTGAGACCACGTCGCGCATGCGGTCGACGTCCTCGCCCGCCGGGACCGTCAGCGCGACGTCGAGCGTCGCGGTGTCGGCGCGCATCTCGAGCACCGCGCCGTTCGGGAAGGCGATGCGGCCCTCTTCGGCCGAGAACGTCACCTCCATCTTGTGGCTCCAGTGCTTGGCGAGTTGCTGGAGATACTTGCTGGCGGATTGCGTCGGCACGCGTGCGACCGAAATGATGGGCGAGACGCTCACTTGAGTCGCTCGATCTTCTGCGCCGCCTCGTCGAGCAGGCCCGCGACCGCGTGCAGCGTGTCCTCGTTCACGTCCTCGCGCATCAGCCGCGTCTGCAGCACCTGGCGCAGATTGCCCATCGCGCGGCGGATCGGCGCGCCGTCGGTCCGTTCGGACTCGGCGCCGACGGCGGCCAATCGGGCGAACAGCGCCTCGACGATCTCGGCATTGTCCTTCAGCAACTGACGCCCTTCGTCGGTCACCGCGAAGCGCTTCTTCGCGCCTTCCGACTTCTGCTCGTCGATCAGCCCCATGTCGTCGAGCGTGCTGAGCGTGGGATAGATCACGCCCGGGCTCGGCGCATAACTGCCACCCGCCAGTCCTTCGATCTCGCGGATCAGGTCGTAGCCGTGGCGAGGTGCATCCGCGATCAGCTTCAACAGCACGAGCTTCATCTCGCCGCCGTCGAAGACCCGGCGGCCACGACCGCGTGGCCGCCCGCCCGCCTTCCAATGGGCATGGTCCTCACCATGCTCGCGACGGCCGTGGCCGCCATGCCGGGGGCCGCCGCTCCACGGTCCAAATCCCATTTCGTTACGCATTCAAGTATTCTCCGATATCTCCAAGATGGTCTGAGATATATCTCAGAATATTCCATATTCAAGGGATGCACTGAATTTTGTTCGATCTCGCCGAGCAGCAGTCCAGAGGTCGTACCGCGCCGCCAAGGGTTCAATGTCGGCACCACACCCCTTATGTTCTCTCAGGCGAACGCACTGCCGCAGCGATGTCGGCGATTGCCGTGCGCCGCGGTATCGCCCGCTGCTTCCCTCGATCCGTGGAACCCGAGACCCGATGGCCGACACGCTCTTCAGCGCCAACGCACCGCGACCGCTCGCGGAAATCCTGCGCCCGCGCCGGTTTTCGGACATTATCGGTCAGGAACACCTCGTCGGACCCGAGGGCGCGCTGGCGCGGATGATCGCCGCTAAGCGGCTGTCCTCGTTCATCCTCTGGGGCCCGCCCGGGGTTGGCAAGACGACGATCGCGCGGCTGATGGCGGACGAGGTCGGCTACAACTTCATCCAGCTGTCGGCGGTGTCGACCGGTATCGCCGACCTGCGCAAGGCGCTGGCGGAGGCCACGCGATTGCGCGAATCGGCGTCGAAACCGACCGTCGCGTTCGTCGACGAGCTTCACCGGTTCTCGCGGCCGGTGCAGGATGCGCTGCTCCCCGCGGTCGAGGACGGGACGATCGTGCTGATCGGCGCGACCACCGAGAATCCGAGCTTCAGCCTGGTATCCGCACTGTTGTCGCGCGCGAAGGTGTACACGCTCAACCGCCTCGCCGCCGCCGACCTCCACCGCGTGATCGCGCGGGCGGAAGCGCATTTCGAACGCCCCCTGCCGCTCACCGAAGATGCGCGCGACGCGCTGGTGGCGATGGCGGACGGCGACGCGCGCTATCTGCTCGGGCTGTGCGAGGATATCGTCGCGACCGATCACCCCTCCGATCTCGATACCATCGCGCTGGCCACCTTGGTGCAGCAACGCGCACCGCTCTACGACAAGGGGCAGGAAGAGCATTTCAACCTGCTCAGCTGCTTCCACAAGAGCCTGCGCGGCAGCGATCCCGATGCGGCGCTGTACTGGGCGGCGCGGATGATCGCCGGTGGCGAGGACCCGTCGGTCGTGTTCCGCCGGCTGTGCTGCGCCGCGTCGGAGGATGTCGGGCTGGCCGATCCGCAGGCGCTGGTCCAGGTGATGACCGCATGGCAGGCGTTCGAGCGAGTCGGCCTGCCCGAGGCGCGGTTGTTCCTCGCGCAGGCGATCAACTATGTCGCGACCGCGCCGAAATCGAACGCCTCGTACCGCGCGTTCGACAAGGCCAGCGCGCTGGCGAAATCGACCGGGTCGATCGCGCCGCCCAAACGCATCCTCAACGCGCCGACCAAGCTGATGAAGGAGCTCGGCTACCACGACGGGTATCAATACGACCACGATCACCCCGATGCGTTCGCGGGGCAGAGCTTCTTTCCCGACGAGCTGGGCGGGCACGATCACCCGGTGCTCTACGAACCGAACGAGCGCGGCTTCGAACGCGACGTGAAGAAGCGCCTCGAATTCTGGAACCGCCGCCGCAAACAGGCGCCGGAAGCCAAGGACTGACGCGCGATTGGACAGCGGCGCGCGCCGATCTGCGTCGCGATGCGTTGGGGGTGCTCGTCCTGCCATCCCCAAGTCGTGAGATCCTCATGTCCATCATCGACCCCGCGCGCGACTATGCGACGCGCGACGCCAGCATCGTCGTCAACAGCTACACCACCGTGCTCCGCCGCCCGGGCGTTCCGCATGAGGTATTCGCGACCTATTGGCGCGACGTCCACGGCCCGTTGTGTTCGCGCATTCCGGGGCTGGGCTGGTACGTTCAGACGCATCTGAACCGGGAGCAGGACGCGCATCTGTGGCCGGCGATCGACGGCATCGCGCCGTTCGACGACTATGTCTTGGATGGCGGCGTCGAGATCGGCTTCGCCTCACCCGAGGACCAAGAGACGTTCAACGATTCCTGCGCGATCCTGTTCGCGGACGAACAGAACATGTTCGCGGCGACCGTCGCCTATGCGCTGCCGAAGGGGTCACGGACGCTGGTCGACCGCGCCCCGGACCCGATCCCGAACGGCGACGACGGTCTCGACCGCCTCCATGTCCATTTCGGCGCGCGCCACGACGACGCGGCGGGCTTTGCCGCGTACATGACGCAGTTCGCCGAGACGCTGGCGGGCAATCCGGCGGTACTGAAGGTGCGGGTCCATTTGCCCGAGCGCTACGACAATGCGGACCCCGCCCCGCCCGCGCCCAACGTCGATCATAGCGTGCCGCCCGAACGCGCGCTGGTCGCGATCCTCGACATCGCGTTTGCCACGCCGATGACGCGCCGCACATTCTACGCGTCCGACGCGTTCCAGCGCACTACCCCGGGTCAGAAGGCGCATATCGCCCACACCTCGGCGTTCGCGGTCAGCGGGGTCTACACCTATGTCCGCGACGGCGCGCTGACGGTCGCGGGTCTGCGCGGCAGCCGCCCCGCGCAGCTGATCGAACGGCTCGGCGCCGCCAACCAGGTCGCCGACGACGCCCACCACCTGCTCTTCACGGGCAACCTCAAGGACTAGGCGCGGCTCGCGGCACCCTTTGCCCGGCGGCTGGCCAGCGTGCTGCCGGGCACCGAACGCCCGGCCGAGCCGTCGATCCGATAGCGGACCATCACGCCGATATGATCCGACAACATCGCGTTGTCGGGACCGCGACCGAACGGCGCACTGAGCGCGAGCGGCTGGATGGCGGCGGCGGTCGACGGACGGTACAGCAGGAAATCCTTGGCGCGCCCGGTCGAGTAGGCGATGTCGGCGGGCTGCGTCACCAGGCAGGTCCGCGACTCCCGGCACTTCAGCGAGCCCCCGGTCAGCGCGGTCGCGCCGCCGAACATGTGCTGCGCGAAATAGGCGCGCCGTGCGATGTCGCGGCCGACGTTGAAGTCGCCCGCCACCAGCATCGTCCCGCCAGGCCGCGCCATCGAACCGATGAACCCGCTGAGCACGTCGATCTGGCGCCGGTACGCGTACAGCGCGCGGGGCTCGGAAACACCGGTCGCGCCGTTCGAGTTGAGATGCGTGTCGATCACCGTGACCGGCCCCGCGACACCGGGCACCGCGATCAGCGCGGCCATCGCGCCCTTGTTCGCGAGGCAGTCATAGCCCGCACAGACCGGATAGCTGATCCGCCGCACCGCCAGGATCGGATAGTCGGAGAAGATCGCGAGGCCGCTGCCGACATGCTTGCCGACCCGCTCGCCGCGCAGCATGCTGCCGTCGGCGACGAACTGCCGGTCCTGTGCGGTTGCGGGTTCCGCGGTCGCCTCGGCCGGCGCGCCGAACGCGACGTAGCGATAGCCTGCCGCGGCACCGATCGCCTTGGCCTCGGGCACGAACGATTCCTGCAACGCGACGATTCCGGGTTGCCGCCCCTCGGCGCGCATCGTGCGAAGCTGCGCGGCGATCGCCGACAACGCGCTCGATCGGTCCTCCGCGACCGGCCAGGGCACGCCGTGGACGTTGTAGGTCATCACCGACACGCTCGTGCCGGGCGCAGTCATGGCGGAGGACGGCACCGCGGCGGGCGCTGCGCTTCCGACCAGCGCGGCGATACCGACACCCAAACTCGCGATCCGTACCGACACCGTGCGATCTCCCTGCTCTTGCTTCGACGACGAGACGCCGCCGCCGCATCGGTTCCGCATGTCCCGAGTAAAACTTCCGCGATTTTCGGTGCGCGACACTGCGGATCGATCGCCTCGTCGGCGTCTCCCAAGCAACGCCAAGGGGAATGTCATGACGGCTCGCGATCGCGCCACGCTCGCCAAGGTTGCCGCCAAGGTGCCGGCGGTGACGACGGCGTTCTGGATCATCAAGATCCTCGCCACCACGCTCGGCGAGACCGCGGGCGACACGGTCAGCATGTCGCTGAACCTCGGCTATCTCACCGCCACAATCGTCTTCGTCGCGATCCTGCTGCTGTTGGTGTGGCAACAGGTTGCGGCGGACCGCTATCGCCCGGCGCTCTACTGGGCGACGATCATCGCCTCGACGACCGCGGGCACGACGCTCGCGGACTTCGCCACCCGCTCGCTCGGGATCGGCTATCCCGGCGGATCGCTGCTGCTGCTCGGCTGTGTCGTCGCGTCGCTGGCGCTGTGGTACACCCGGCTCGGCTCGGTGTCGGTCGCGACCGTGCATGAATCTCGCGCGGAACTGTTCTACTGGCTGACGATCACGTTTTCGCAGACGCTGGGCACCGCGCTCGGTGACTGGACCGCGGATACCGGCGGGCTCGGCTACGGCGGTGCCGCGACCCTGTTCGGCATCGTGCTCGCCGGGATCGCAGGCCTGTATCTGTGGACAGCGGTCGACCGGGTCCTCCTGTTCTGGAGCGCGTTCATCCTCACCCGCCCGCTCGGCGCCGCGGTCGGCGATTTTCTCGACAAGCCGGTCGATCATGGCGGGCTCGCGTTCAGCCGACCCTATGCGTCCGCGGTGCTGGTGATCGCGATCGTCGTCCTGGTGCTGCTCAAACCCTTGTACCCGTCCGGACGCCGCGCCACCTGAACCGCGATGCCGAGCCCGCCGCCTGTAAATTCCGAAACCGGCGAGGCGACGCGTTTTACCCGGTTCACCGCGATCGACTGGTCGGGCGCTCGGGGTCATCGCCACAAGGGTATCGCAGTCGCGACCTGCGGGATCGGCGATGCGGCGCCGATATTGGTGTCGCCGCCCGGCTCAGCGGCTTGGTCACGCGCTGACGTGCTCGACTGGATGCTCGATCATCGCGGTTCGGCGATGCTAATCGGGCTCGATCTCTCGCCGGCGTTTCCCTTCGTCGATCAGGGCGGCTATTTCCCCGGCTGGCAGCAGAGCCCCGGCGATGCGCGCGCGTTGTGGGACCTGGTGGAGACGCTGTCGTCGGCCGATCCGTATCTCGCGGTCGACACCGTGTTGCGCGATCCCGACATCCGCCGCCATTTCCGCCAGCACCGCGATTGCGGCGATATGTTCGCGGGCGGCGCGGGCCGGATGCGCGTCTGCGAGCTGGGCCAGCGCGCGATGGGCTTCGCGCCGACCAGCTGCTTCAACCTGGTCGGCGCGGCGCAGGTCGGCAAATCGAGCCTGACGGGGATGCGCGTGCTGCACCGGCTGGCGGGCCGAATCCCGGTATGGCCGTTCGACCCATTGCCCGATCACGGTCCGGCGATCGTCGAAATCTACACCACGATCGCCGCGCGCGCCGCCGGGATCCGCAAGGGCCTGAGCAAGATGCGCGACGCCGCCGCGCTCGATGCGGCGCTGGCAGGGCTCGGCAGCAATCCGCATACGCCGCTGCCGCGCTACGACGATCACGCCACCGACGCGATCCTGACCGCGGCGTGGCTGCGCGCGAACGCCGATCGCGCCGATCTCTGGGCACCGGCAGCCATGACGCACGATATCGCCCGCACCGAGGGCTGGACCTTCGGCGTTTCTTGAAGCATTGGAGCGCAACGTCGCGGACGCCTTGCCGCTGCGCACGTGGGCCGGTTTAGCTCAGTTGGTAGAGCGCCAGTTTTGTAAACTGGATGTCGCGGGTTCGATTCCTGCAACCGGCACCATTTTTCACCGTGATTGGACGGACAGTCGAAACTCTTCGACGGACACGGCCTCCATCTCAACGCCCTGAAGCCCCGCGCCAAAGCGCCCGCCCCGCCTCGTCGAACAAGGGTTCGCCCGTCGAGGACAATAGGGTTGCGCCGCAATCTTGCGCGCGTTGACATTACGGCGTGGGTCCACGATGGTATTCGCATGTACGCTCCTGCGACACATAAGCGTTTTCGCGACCACGCCGGCCAACTCGCCGCACGCGGTTAGCCCGAGCTCGCGGCCAATGCCGCTTGAGTTCGGGCTTTATTCGATCTGACCTTTGGGACGCGCGCTGCGCGCCCATGATCTCGAATGTGCGGAAACCGTAAAATGGCCGACAATATCTCGAAATCCGACGATCCTTCTGCGAGCGATCAGAAGCCGCCGGTTCGCAGCCCGTCGCCGCAGCCTTTTCTGAGAATGCGCCCCAAACACTTCTTCTCGAACAAATTCGACATGGAAATCGTCGAGGACTATTCCAAAGCCGATGCTGCGGGCGTGCCGGAGGGGAAGCGGAACTGGCTCGGTAGACTTATGGAGCTGAACCTTCTGCTTCTGATCCTTTTGATCGGCGTGCCGGTACTGGTGTATTGCATCCTGTCGTCGGCGGCCTGACCCGGAACCGGGCCTCCACGCCCACCCGGCTCGGCGGGCCACGGGCCGCGCCGCGTACCTGGTCCATCTGCCCCCGGCGCGTATTGTCTTCGCCAGGGGGACGCTTCACACCGCAAGCCATGCCTTCCAGCCGACCCGACATGGCCGATTTCACCTATTTCCTGGCGATCGCGCGACACCGCAGTTTCAGTCGCGCTGGGCTCGAACTCGGCGTCACCGCTTCGGGCCTGAGCCATGCGCTGAAGGGGCTGGAAGGACGGCTTGGCGTGCGTCTGCTCAACCGCACCAGCCGCAGCGTCACGCTCACCGCGGCCGGGGAGGCGCTGCGCGATGCGGTCGAAGGACCGTTCGCCGAGATCGCTGTGGCCGTGGAAGGCCTCAACCGCTTTCGCGATACGCCGGCCGGGCGAATACGCCTCAACGTCGTTGCCGACGCTGCGACCTTGCTGCTCGGGCCGGTGATGTCGGCGTTCGCCGACCGCTATCCCGACGTCGAGGTCGACATCGTCGCCAGCAACCGGATGATCGATGTAGTCGATTCCGGGTTCGACGCGGGCATCCGTCATGGCGGCACGGTGCCGGAGGACATGATCGCACAGCGGCTGTCCGCCGACCTGCGCTGGGTGGTCGCGGCTGCGCCGGCGTATCTCGCGCGGTTCGGTACGCCGGCGACCCCCGCCGATCTCGTTCGGCATCGCTGCATCGGCGTGCGGCTGGGGGACGATCGCATCTATCGCTGGGAGTTCGAGGGACCGGACGGGGAGTTCGCCGTGCCGGTCGCGAGCCGGATCACCGCCGACGATGGCCGCGCCATGCTGGCGATGGCGCTCGGCGGCGCCGGACTGGTCTATGGCATCGCGCCGATCTTCGCGCCTTATGTCGCATCCAGTGCGCTGTCGCTGGTGCTGGAGTCCTGGTCGACGACCGGCCCCGGCTACGAGTTATATTACCCGAGCCGCCGCCATGTGCCGACCGGGCTCCGGGCATTGATCGACTTGATCAGGGAATTGCAGCCGCTCGGGCGGTGATGCGAAACGTTGAGCGTTGCTCACAGGTCCTTGGAGCGCATCGGGGCTAATCGCCGTCGCTGAACAGGCTTATCTCGCCCGGGAAAGACGCTGCCGCGTTCCGAGGAGAGCTTCGCTGACTACCGCAACCCTGATCGAAGCCGAGCACGGCCGCGCGTCGCAAGCCCCCGCATGGGGCGCCGTGTACGCGATGACGCTCTGCACCTTCGTGCTGGTGGCATCCGAGTTCATGCCGGTCAGCCTGCTCAGTCCCATTGCAGCCGATCTCCGACTCTCTACAGGCCAGACGGGCCAGGCGATCGCGATCTCGGGCCTGTTCGCGATGATCGCCAGCCTGTCGCTCGGCCGGGTGATCAACGGCATCGATCGCCGCGTCGTCCTGCTCGGGCTGACCGCCTTGCTGATCGTGTCCGGCGCCGTGGTGGCCTGCGCGCCGAGCTACGCGATGCTGATGCTCGGACGCGCGGTGCTCGGGATCGCCATCGGCGGCTTCTGGTCGATGTCCGCGGCGATCGCGATGCGGTTGGTGCCGACGGAGGCGGTGCCCAAGGCGCTCGCCATGCTCAACGGCGGCAACGCGCTCGCCACGGTGATCGGCGCGCCGCTGGGCAGCTTTCTCGGTGGCCTGATCGGCTGGCGGGGCGCTTTCTTCTGCGTGGTGCCGATCGCGATCGCCGCTACTGCGTGGCAGGCCTTGGCGCTGCCGTCGCTACCCGCCGAACGACGCGTCGGGGGCAGCGGCATGTTGGTCCTGTTGCGGCGCAGGACGGTCCTGCTCGGGCTGGCCGGCGCGGTGTTGCTCTTCATGGGCCAGTTCGCGCTCTACACCTATCTGCGTCCGTTCCTCGAACAGGTGACGCGCGTCGGGCTGGGCACGTTGTCGACGCTGCTGCTCGTGGTCGGCGTCGCGGGGTTCGTCGGCACGACGCTGATCGGTCGCCTGATCGGCCGCCGGCTTCACCTCCTGCTCGCGGCGATCCCGGCGATCATGGCCCTCGTCGCGGTCGGCCTGGCGATCTTTGGGAGGTCGGTCGCCATCGTCGCGGTGCTGCTCGCCGTCTGGGGCTTCGTCGCCACCGCGGCCCCGGTCGGATGGTGGACCTGGTTGACTCGCGCCGCGCCCGACCATCCCGAAGCCGGTGGCGGGCTGATGGTCGCGGTGGTCCAGTTCGCAATCATGTCCGGGGCGACCATCGGCGGCCTGGCGTATGATGCCACCGGACCGAGCACGGAGTTTCTCGGCTGCGCGGCGATCCTCGGCGCGGCAGCAGCGGTCGCGCTGTTCTGCGGCACCGACCGGGCCACCGCCTGACCGCGTCCCGCACCCCCTCGCGCCGGTACGCGCACTATCTCTCGCGGCCGACGAACCCACCGAAGCCCGCAACGCATGCGGCGATATCTCGCCTAAATCACCCACAAGGAGTCGTTCGATGCACCTCAAGCGCGCAGGATCACAGCCGTCGCAACCCGGCCCAGCCGAGTATTTCACCGGCAGCGTACGTATCGACCCGCTGAACGCGCCACCTGCCCCCGCCCGTCATTCCTGCGCGGCGGTGACGTTCGAGCCCGGCGCGCGGTCGCACTGGCACACCCATCCGCTCGGTCAGACTCTGATCGTCACCGCCGGCTGCGGCTGGACGCAGTGCGAGGGCGAAAAGATCGTCGAAATCCGCGCCGGCGACGTGATCTGGTGTCCTCCAGGCCACAAGCACTGGCATGGTGCGACCCCGACGACGGCGATGACCCATATCGCCGTCCAGGAGGCGCTCGACGGCAAGAACGTCGAATGGCTCGAACCCGTCACGGATGCGCAATATGCCGGCGTTCGGGACGACGCCTGAGACCGTGCCGCGCCGCTCGCCCCATCCACCAGATTCGCGAACCGGCTAATAGGGTGTGGAACACGGATGCGCGGCTTGATAGCTTGGGCAATGCCTATAATTTCCGCCACGCGCATCGCTTCCCTGCTGGTACTTACGACGCTCGGCGCATCGGTCATGGCCAGAGAAGACAGTCCGGCGCGGACCGTCCGCTTCGTGGGACCGGTCGAGCGGGTTATCGCCGCCAGCCTCCCCAACTTGTCCTCTAGTCTGGCCCGGCTGGAAGCGATCGATCCGACGCAGCCGCTGGGCGACGGGAGCACCGCACAGACGCTGAGCCTGTTCGGCCGGGAAGACCTGATCGCGGCGAGCAGCAAGGATTATCAATCGAAGGCATGCGCGCCGGTCGCGGCTGCGACGGACGTCCTGACCGAGATCGAGCGACGCGCACGGACGACCTCGATCGTCATCATCACCGAGAGCCACGAACGCACCGACCATCGCGGATTCAGCGCCGCGGTCGCCACGCGGTTGCGGCCGCTCGGGTACGATACGCTGGCACTGGAGACGCTGTCTGCGTCGATGCCCGGCACGCCGACGCGATATCTGCCGGCGTTCGTCCGGCAGCCGGCGCTGCCGTTTTTCGAGGACGGCGACGGCCATTATCTCTCGGAGGCGGGATACGGGCGGCTCGGTCGACGTGCCAAGGCGCTCGGCTATCATCTCCTGGCCTACGAGTTCATCGATGAACATCAGGCGGCGGACGCGACGATGGACCAGCGGATCGCAACGCGTGAGGAAGGGCAGGCGCGCAACCTTGCCGCCTACGTACACGATCATCCCGGCGCCAAGCTGCTGGTCCATGTCGGCTACTCGCACGCCGCGGAGGTGCCTCGGGCCGACGACACCCGGTGGATGGCCGCGCGGCTCAAGGCGACGACCGGAGTCGATCCGCTCACCATCTCGCAGACGACGTGTCGCGGCGGCGGCGGCGAGGTGCGGCTGGCCGCGCTGCCGAACGACGAGCCGCCCGGCACGTTCGACCTGGTCGTCGATCACCCCACCGCGCGCTTCGTTCGCGGACGCCCCCTATGGCGGCAGCGGGCCGGCGACCTGCCGGTCATCATCCCGCGCGGGCTGTATCCGGCAAGCGGCTGGCGCGTGGTCGAGGCCCGCCCGGTCGGCGAGCCCGCCGCCTCCGTGCCACTGGACCGGATCGCGATCCGCGCGGGCGATGATGTCGCGCTGATGCTGCCGGCAGGACGCTATCGGTTGCGGGTGATCGACTTGGGACCGGCGCGAGGATCGGAAACGCCGGGTAAGCAGGCCCTGTGAACGGCAGGCTTCACGCTTGATCCCTGCGCGCCAGCGCGTCCGCAAATCCAGCCCGCTCAGCGGATCGTGACGATCACCTGGTCGGCGGCGCGACCGGCTGCATCGACGAGCCGCAACCGGTGCCGGCCCGGCGGAGCGAAGAACAGCAGTTGTTGCGCGGCGGGGCCGAGGTCGCGATTGTCGAGAAACACGTGGTGCGCGCGGACGTCGCCGGTGGTCTCGATCGCGAGGCGCTGGCGGTCGGCGGGGATGTCGGGGTCGATCGCGTAGACGCTCCCCGAGGCGGGGTTGACGATCCGCGCGCGCCGGGCGGTCGCTGGCGCCGCGGCGATCAGCGACTGGCCGGTGCCGCGGAGAAAATAGTCCATGCGGGGCTGCTCGATCGCGTCGGCGAACGCGATCCGGCGACGTTCGACACCAGCCGGCATCGGTGGTCCTCGATCGTCGTCGCGTCCGAGCGCCAGCATCACGTCGCGCCACACCGGCGCCGCGCCGCTGGTGCCCGAGACCGCGCGCATCGGATCGCCCTCGACGTTCCCGACCCAGACCGCGACCGTATAGCGGCGCGAGAATCCGACGCACCAATTGTCGCGCATGCCTTTCGAAGTGCCCGTCTTCACCGCGGTCCAGAACGGCAGGCGTAGAGCCGAGTCCAAGCCAAAGGTGGCGGCGCGGGCATTGGGGTCGGCCATCATGTCGGCGACGATCCAGGCGGCGGCTGGCGTCGTGACCGGGCGGGGTGCGCTGCGGGGCGCATCGGCGGTGAGCCTTAGCGGGGACCAGCGGCCGTCATTCGCGAGCGACCGGTACGCGTCGGCCTGTTCGAGCAGAGTCACCTCCGCCGATCCGAGCGCAAGGCTGAACCCGTAGTAGTCGCCGTCCTCGACGAGCCCACGATAGCCCGTATCCCACAGCCGATCGCGAAACGGCTCGACCCCGACCAGCAACAGCGTCCGCACCGCGGGCACGTTGAGCGATCCCGCGAGCGCGCTGCGCACCGATACGCGCCCCTTGAACCCGCGATCGTAGTTCTGCGGGACGTAGAGCCCCGACGCAGTATCGAGTTGCACCGGGGAGTCGTCCAGCACCGAGGCCGGGGTCAGGTATCCGCGCTCGATCGCCTGCGCGTAGAGGAACGGTTTCAGGGTGGACCCGGCCTGGCGATAGGCGTTCGCGGCATCGACCGCTGGCGCGGTCGAGGCACCGCCGATCCCGCCGACATAGGCGAGGACGTCGCCGCTCGCATTGTCGATCACCACCGCAGAACCGTCGCGCGCGCGCGATCCGCCGAGCCCGAGCAGCTGGCGACGCAGCGCGGCGGCAACGGTGCGCTGGAGCGCGGCATCGAGCGTGGTGGTGATCCGCAGACCGGGCTTGGTCAGCAGGCGATCGGCGAGATGCGACGCGAGTCCCGGATCGAGCGCCAGCGTCCGCACCGGGCCGAGCATCGACGCGGCCTCGCTAGCGAACCGCGCGCAATCGCCCACGCCCCCCAATCGGCAGGCCCGCGCGGCGATGCGGGGAGCGGGCGCCTGCGGATCGGGGAGCAGCGCGGTCAGCAGCAGCGCGTCGTCGCGTGCCATCGCCGCGGGGGTCTTGCCGAACAGCGACAGCGCCGCTGCACCGATCCCCTGCGCCTCGCCGCGGAACGGCGCGAGGTTGAGATACGCCTCAAGGATCTGGTCCTTGCTCCAGGTCATCTCCAGCGATCGAGCCGCGCGCATCTGGCGAAGCTTGTCGCGCCAACCGCGTGCGCCGGGCATGGCCAGCGTCGGCGACAGGAAGGCCGCGACCTGCATCGACAGCGTACTGGCGCCCCTGCCCCGCTCGCCCTTCGCGCGCGCACCAACCGACCCGAGGATCGCCAGCCAGTCGACGCCGCCGTGGCTGCGGAAGCGGGCGTCTTCCGCCGCGACGACGGTGGCGGGCACGACCGGCGCGATCTGGTGGAGCGGTACCCACGCCAGCCGACGCGCGGCGAAATTGACGCGGGCGCTGTCGATCAGCACGCCGTGGCGATCGTAGAGCCACGCCTCAGACGGCTTCCACGCAGCGCGCACCTGCGCATAGCCTGGGAGCGGCGGTGGGAACGTCGCCCAGTCGAACCCGACCGCGGCCAGGATCAGCACCAGCAGTCCGGCAAGCGCCGCGCGCTGCCTCATCGATCCGCGACGACCATCGTCTGGTTCGGCACCGCGGCGCGAATTGCGGGCGAGTACATCGCCTCGACCCGGCTAGGCGGCATCTGGAACCGGCCGGCACCGTTGAGCCGCAGCGTGTATGTCACGGTGGTTGTCCCCTTGGGCAGCCAGGCGAAATAGGCGCGCCACGTATCGCGGCCGCGTTCGACATAGCTCGGCCCCCCGCCCTCACTTTCGCCGGCGCCGCCCTGCTGAAGCAGTTGCGACTGGCCGCCTAGATCGCCGATCACGGTCGCGCCGGCGGGCACCGGATCGCTGATCGCGACCCAGTTGCGCTCGGCGGTCGCCTCGACCGACAGCGTCACGCGGAGCACGTCGCCCGTCGTCAGCCGCCCTGCCGTGCGCGCCTGCACGACGTCGACTTTCCGCGTCAGGCGATAGCCCGCGAACAGCGGTTGCCGCAGCGGCACGGCCGCCGAGATCGACACGGTCGCCCACGGCCCCGCCCCGCCGCCTTGCGCCAACCGCAGCGGTCCGGCGGCAGCGAGCGGGAACGACACCGTCCGCGCCGGTTCCGGCAGCGGCCAGCCGCGCGCAACGCTACGCCCGGCATAGGACAGCATCGTCGTCCCCGTGACCGCCTGCGCCGGATACACCTGCGCGAACCGCCGTGCGGCGATCGCCCCCCAGGCGTTGGCGGTGGTCGTGTCCCAATGCCCGCGCGACTGGCGCAGCGCCGTGCCGACCATCAACCGCGGCGCATCGTCCTGCCAACCCGGCCGCCCGAGCACCGCCGCGGTCGCCTTGTTCGCCGCCTCGTCCGCCGACGACATCAGCCACCACGACGCGTCGGCCGAGTCCGACAGGTCGAGCCGCGTACCCTCGAACACCAGCCGCGTGCGCAGCACCGCCTCGGCCTGCGCCTTGGCTTCGGTCGACGCACCAGGGATCGCCGTCAGTGCGGTGATATAGTCGGCAAGGCTCGCGGTCGGCATCTCCGCGGGCGTCATCCCGATCTGGCCGAGCATCGCCGGGGTGGCCTCGCCCTGCCGCGCCAAGGCCGCCAGCGCTGCGACCTTGGTCAGGCGGACGTCGCCATAATCCTCGTGTCGCAAGCGTCCGTCGAGCACTGCCTTCATCGCCTCGATCATCCGCGCGCGCTGCACCGGCGGCAGCGACAGGTTCGCCGCGCCCGTCATCGACAGCACATAGGCAGTCAGCGCCTCCGACCCCTGCAGGCTGTCGCCGGGGAAGTAGCGGAGCAAGCCGTCGGGCGCCTGATAGGTCGGGATTTCGCCCGCCAGCGTCGCCCAGCCCGCCATGTCGCCGAGCACGACGATCCGCGACAGCCGCTGTTCGAAACAGTTGAACGGATAGCGGCTCATGTAGTCGCGGACCCCGGCGAGCGACGGCGCCAGCGTATCGGCAAGGCGGATGTCGACGCTGCCGCGACCCGGAAGCGCCCCCATCGGCGGCGCGATCGGGATCAGCGTATTCTCCCCGACCTGCGCGAGCGTCGCCGCCCAGATCTCGGTCGGCACCGCCGGGATGACGTCCTGCGTCACCGTAACCTGATCGGTCGCGCGGCCGTCGTTGCTGCTGGCACGCACCGTCCAGCGCAACGTATCGACTCCGGACGGCGCAGTGAGGTTCCACGCCACCGGTGCCGCACCACCCGCGGGAATGGTGACGGTGAGCGGCTTGCCCTGCGCGATCCGTGGGAAGACGTCGACGTTCGCCGTGACCGTCATCGCGCGGTCCGATCCGTTGCGGAGCGTGAACCGCGCGCCGTAGAAATCACCCGATCGGACGAGCGGCGGCATGCCGGCATAGAGCGACAGATCCTGCGCGGTACGGATGTCGGTGCTGCCGGTACCGAACGCCTGCGCGCCATCGGTGGCGATCGCGACGAGCTTGAACGACGACAGCGCATCCGACAGCGGCACGGACACGCGCGCACGCCCTTGCGCATCGAGCGGGACATGACCCTTCCACAACAGCACCGGTTGGAAGTTCTCGCGGTTGAGCCCCGACAGGTCGCCGCCGCCACCGCCGCCACCCGCTTCGAGCGCCTTGCGGCCATAATGCCGTTTGCCGACGACCTGCATCTGCGCGGTCGCGGTCAGGACGGACAGCGGGCGATCGCCCATCATCGCGTCGAGGATGTTCCAGCTGTCGTTCGGCGCGAGTTGCAGCAGCGCCTGGTCGACCGCGGCAAACGCGACATCGGCCTCGCGCGCGGGGCTGCCATCGGGCTTCCGCACTTGGATCGCGACATTGGCCGTGCCCCGCGGCGCATAACGCTCGCGGTCCGCCTTGACCGCGACGGCGAGCGTATGGCCTTCCCAGCCGACCTTCACCTTGGCGATGCCGAGGCGGTAGGCGGGCTTGGCGAGATCGACCAGCGCGGTCGGCTCGGCTGCGTCCTCGGGCGTATCCGACAGCCCGAGCGTCCGCGCGATGCGGTGAATCCAGCTCCAGAACCCGCTCTCGACGCGACCGCGCACGACCAGCACCGAGACATAGACGTCGGGCGCATAGGCCGCGTCCATCGGCACCTCGATAACCGGGTCCCTGCCCGACAGCTCGGTGACGAAGCTCGACAACACCCCCTCGCGCTCGACGCTGACCAAAGCGGTGGCAGAGCGGAACGGCATCCGTACCTGGAAACGCGCGGTCTCGCCCGACGCATAGGTGAGCTTTTCTGGCACGACGTCCATTCGGTCGCCATTGTCGCCGCCGAACCACCAGTCGTCGTTCCCCGCGAGCCACACCGACTTCACCGCGCGGGCGACGTTGCCGTCGGCATCGGCGGTGGTGACGACCGCGTAGATCTCGCCCGAGACGCCCGGATCGGCCTTGCACTGCGCGAGCCCCTGCGCATCGGTCGTCGCGCTGCACGAAGCCGACAGCTTGGTCGTCCGCATCCGGTTGTCATAGGCGTAGAACCCGCCGATCAGCCGCCGCCGAGCGGTCAGGATCTGGCGGCTGTAGAGCGCGACGGATAGCTTCTGCCCCTTGATCGGTTTGCCGTCGGTATCGAGCGCGACGAAGCGCAGGCGCAGATCGTCCGCGCGCATCATCCAGCCATCGGTCGCGACGCCGAGCTGCACGGCCGAGGCGTAGATCGGGATCGATTTCGACGCGGTCAGCGTCTCGCCGTTCGCATCGCGGTAATCCATCTCGACCTGCATATCGGTCGTGCCGGGGAGGGTCTGCGGCATGTCCACCGTCATCCGCCGCGTACCGTCGCTGCCGAGCGTTGCGGGCAGCATCTGGGTCGGCGGCAACGGCGTCTTCGCATCCTCGCCTTCGCCGTCGAGCGGCTTGACGCCCTCGCTGATCGGTTCGCCACCAAAGCTGAACTTGTCGTAGCCGACAGGCGTCGCACTATGCGCGAACCAGCCGATGCGGACGTCGACCGGCAGGCCGGGGGCACCGCCGCCCGAGAGATAACCTGCGAACAGATCGAGCTGTGCGGTGCGCGGCTTCACGAGCGCGGTCTTCGGGCCGGTGACGCTCGCGCGCATCGTCGGCAGGCGGTATTCGTCGACCTTGAACGACTGCGCGGATTCGGTGGTGGTGTTGCCGACCACGAAAATTAGGTCGTAATCCCCCATTGGCGCGCCCTTCGGAGCGGTCCAGACAGTCTCGCCGGTGCCGTTCGCGCCGATCGTCACGGGCATCTCGAACTGCGTGTCCGAGCCGCGATGCGACAGCCTGAGCGTGCCGGTGAAGCCCGGCGCCAACGAGAAGCCGCGCGCGTCGGGGCGGCGCAGGATATGCTTCATGTGGATCGTCTCGCCCTGGCGGACCAGGGCGCGATCGAACACGGTGTGGATGATGTCGGTCGCCGCCGAATAGCCATAGGACAGGTCGAAATCGAACGGCCGGATGCCCTCGCCCCAGTCGGTCAGCGTGAAGCTGAAATCGTCGCCGGTACGCGCCGAGATCATCAGCGGATGCGACGAACCCTCGCCCTTGCAGCTGCCATAGGTCTCGGGTTCGGGCAGCCCGCGCGCGACCATTAGCCCGCCGCTCTTGTCGGTCGCCCCGCGTGCGAGCGGCTTGCCCGTGCAGCTGTCGCTGACCTGCACCACCGCGTTCGCCACCGGCTTGCCGGTCGACAGCCGCGTGACCCACGCGAGCGAGCGATCGCGCCCCCATTCGAAATGCACCGCCAGATCGGTGACCAGCGCGGCGCTTGCCACATAGCGCGGCACGTCGCGACCGAGAAGCGCACGGCCGAGCGTCGGGCTGGCGAGTTCGACGACGTAGAAGCCGGGCTTGCCGAGCGGCAGGCCGACGACCTCGAAGTCCTTGCCCTTGCCCGGCAGGTCGAGCTTGAAGGGGTCGCCTTCCCCACCGCTAGCCCCGCCGCCGCCACTCCCGAACAGCAGCGGTTTCTCGCCGGTATGGTTGATCTGGAGCGGTTCGGCACCCTTGCGCTCGATCGTCTGATAGTCGGTCTTGCCCGCCTCCTCGACGCGCCGCAGCCACGCGGCGATCTCGCCGTCGGTGCCGCCCACGCGCAGCCGCTGGCCGCCGATCCCCGCGGTCTGGCCTTGCAGCGACGGCTCGACGTTGCGGACGGTGACGGGCAGCACGCCGCCCTGTTTCGCCTCGAGTATCCCGAAATCGGCCGCGAACTTGACGAGCGGCGGCGCCTCGTCGAACTTCACCTCGAGCGGAAAGCGTTCGCGGTTGGCGAGTATCCGGCCGCTCTCGTCCTTGAGGTCGGCGGGGATCGACACGTTGCCACGCGTCGCGAAGGGCAATGGTGCCGCGAACGTGACCTGCTCGATCGTCGCGCGGGTCTTTTCCTCGTCGCTGAACACGGGCGCGATCGACTTGCCGTCGGCGAGCGTCAGGCGGACCTGCGTCGCCGCGCTCATCGGGACCGGCGCAGAGAACCGCAGATACGCCTTCTCGACCGGGCTGCATCCCGCCGCGGTATTGACGCGCGAACATTCGAACCGCGCGGTGAAGGGTTTCCGAACGGTGAAGTCGAACCGCTGGTCGGCACCGGCGAGCTTGCCCCCGGCGCTCGCGATGTTCGCGCCCCACACCAGCGCCATGTCGCGGCCCGGCGGCAGCGGGCGGCGGCATTTCAGCGCGGTAATGCCGGCCAGCGCGCGCTGGCGCGATGCGGTATCGGCGGGAATCGTCTTGGGCAGCCCGGCGCTTTCGAGGAAATTGCTGACTGCGTAGTTGTTGCCCAACCCGGCGAGCAGCTTCCCCGGCAGATCGGGCGCGAGCACGTCGACCGCGATCTTCTCGCCGATCCCGTCGACCGCGCAATAGGCGTTGGCGGCGATCGATTCACGGGTCGCGAGCATATTCGCGGCGACCAGGAACACCTGGTCCTCCTCGATATCACCCTCGCCGGGTAACACCGCACGGGCGATCGGACCGCCGGCATCGACGGTAAAGCTCTCCGCATCGACGCCGTAGCCCGCCGCGCTCTTGAGTCCCTCGCGCGTCGCGAGCGTACAGCGCGTTCCGCCGGGCAGGCCTTGCGCGAAGTCCCAGACATAGGTCTGCGGATCGACCCAGCGCCCTTCGCCCGACACCGCGCACTCGACCTTCAGCGGCGAGGCGGCGCGCGGATCGCCCAGCGGGACGATCGCGTCGCTGAACCGCACGGTAAAGCGCGTGATCGCGCCGTCCGAGATGTTGGGCGTGGCAAGCGTGACGTGCGGCGTATCGCCCCCGAACGCGGCAACCGGCGCAACGACGATCGCTAGCGCCGCCCACAGTCTAGCAAATCGCATCCCCGCTCTCCCCGCCGCCAGAATAGGGATCCGGGAGCGCTAGTCCAGACCGTTCCCGTCGAGATTAAAATACGGCGTCACGCTGTACCCACGAATAGCCCGTTCGACAGGGCGTACATGACCATGATGGCATTGAATACACGCAGGAGTCTTGGGCGGGTATCGCGGAGCTTCCCGATAACTCAGTATGTTCACCGGCAACGCGCGGGATCGAAAGTATAAATTGCGCAATGGTAGCGCTCTCTTTATCGTGACGACCAATAACGATAAAACAGGGGAGAGCGATCATGGTACACGTGATGAGCAACAACGCGTCAGGTGGGGGCGTGCGCCGTCGCCGTTCGGGATTCGGGCTGGCGCGACTCGGTTTCGCCGCAGCGATGATCCTGGCGACTCCGGTCCAGGCGCAGTCCGACCAGATGACGCCGATCGCGATTCCCGCGCAGACCGACGCGATCGTTCTCGGCACCGGCAAGCTGCCCGGCGCGACCGCACCCGAAGCCTGGCACAGCCAATATGGCAGCGTGTTCGCGCGCAACGTCACGATCGCCACGCTGACCCCGTTCCTGCCCGACCCGTCCAAGGCGACCGGCACCGCGGTGATCGTCGCGCCGGGCGGCGGCTTCAAGACGCTGTCGATGGAAAACGAGGGTTATGACGTCGCGCGCGCGCTGGCCGCGAAGGGCGTCGCCGCGTTCGTGCTCAAATACCGCCTCAATCCGACGCCCGAGGCGATGCCCGCGTTCGAGAAATCGATGACCGCGATGTTCTCGTCGATCGCGCGGGCGCCCCGCCCCAAACCCGATGCGATGATGGCGGGACTCGCGCCGCAGATCGCCGACGCGCGGGCCGCCTTCGCGCTGGTCCGCAAACGCGCCACCGAATGGCATGTCGATCCGACGCGCATCGGCATGGTCGGGTTCTCCGCCGGCGCGATGCTGACGATGGCGACCACCGTCGCGGGGGGCGATGCGAAGCCCGCGTTCATCGGCAACATCTACGGACCGCTCGCGGCGATGACCGTCCCCGCCGGCGCCCCGCCGCTGTTCGTCGCCCTCGCCGCGGACGATCCGTTCTTCGGCAATAGCGGGTTCGGGCTGATCGAAAGCTGGCATGCGGCCAAGCGTCCGGTCGAGTTCCACCTGTTCGAACAAGGCGGCCACGGCTTCGGCATGTACCCCAAGACCACCACCAGCACCGGCTGGTTCGACGAGTTCACCCGCTGGATGGCGATGCACGACCTGCTCAAGCCCGCGAAGTAACCCCACCAAGACCTTGACGACCCGGCGGCCCCGCGAGCGCTCGATAGAAGCGCCGCCGCCGGACGAAACTGCAGACATCATCAGGGAGAGGCCTGTGCCAAGATCGGCGTTTATCGCTTTGCTCGCATCCGTCGGTGCGTGCGTCGTTCCAGCATTTTCCGGAGGCGCCGGAACGGCCTCCGCCCAATCACTTACCGCGACGCCGGCCGGGACGCTGGAAACGCAGGGGCTGTCGGTGATCATCGACCAGAACCAGTTCAGCCCGATCTTCTTCGACGAGAAGAACGCCGGTATCCAGATCGTCCTGCACGGCAATCGCCTCGCGACCGACGGCGCCGTGCGGCTCGATCCCACCCCCGAACAATGGGCGCGGGTGCCCGCGTTCGTCAGCCATACCAAAGGCAGCGAACCCAACCAGATCGTCGTCCGCTCGACCTACAAGGACGTGAACCTCGCTTATGCGGTGAAGGTGACCGCGGAGGGCGACGGCTTCCAGATAGCCGTCGATCTCGAACAGCCTTTGCCCGCCAGCCTCGTGGGCAAAGCTGGGTTCAACCTCGATTTCCTACCGACCGCCTATTTCGGCAAGACCTATCTGATGGATGCCGCGCCGGGCCTGTTCCCGCGCCATCCGACCGGACCGATGGCGAAGGACGGCTCGGGCGATCCGCTGCCGATGGCGAGCGGCGGCAAGTCGGTCACGCTGTCGCCCGAGGATCCGCTGACCCGCGTGACGATCACCTCGGATCAGGGGCCGCTGTCGCTCTACGACGCGCGCAATCGTGCGCAGAACGGCTGGTTCGTCGTCCGCTCGATGATCGCCGCGGGTGCGAAGGAGAATGCGGTCGTCTGGCATGTCCGGCCCAACGTCGTGAAGAACTGGGTGCGCGAGCCGGTCGTGTCGTTCAACCAGGCGGGCTACACGCCGAACCGGCCCAAGATCGCGCTGATCGAACTCGATCCCAAGTTCAAGGCACCCGCCGACGCTGCTCTCGTCAGGCTGACCGCCGATGGCGGCCAGCAGACCGTGCTGCGCGCCCGGACGCAATCGCGCGGCCGTTGGACACGCTACGATTACGCGGCGTTCGATTTCTCGACGGTGCGCGAACCCGGCATCTACGCGATTGCCTATGCGGGCAAGACGACCAACCCGTTCCGGATCGCCGCCGACGCGTATGACCGGATCTGGCAGACCTCGCTCGACACCTTCATCGCCGAACAGATGGATCATGTCGGCATCAGGGAACAGTACCGCGTCTGGTCGGCGCCGTCGCATCTCGACGATGCGCGCCAGGCGCCGCCGAACATAACCCATTTCGACGGCTACAAGATGGGCGCGACCCTCGACTCGCCGTTCAAGGCGGGCGAGCACATCCCCGGCCTCGCGGTCGGCGGTTTCCAGGATGCCGGCGATTACGACATCCAGACTCCCGAGAACGCCTCGGTGGTGCGCGATCTCGTCTGGGCGCGCGAATTGTTCGGGCTCGACTGGGACGAGACCAGCGTCGACGAGGCCGCGCGAGCGGTGGAGATCCGCAAGCCCGACGGCGTCGAGGACGCGGTCCAGCAGATCCGCCACGGTACGCTCCAGCTGCTCGCGCAGTACAAGGTGTTCGGGCACGCGATCGTCGGCATCGTCGACCCGGCGCTGCGCCAATACGCGCATCTCGGCGAAGCGGGATCGCAGACCGATGGGCTGCTATACGACGCCGCGCTGAAGCCGACCGAGCGCAAGGGTGGCGCGTCGGGGGCACAGGACGATCGCTGGGCGTTCACCACCGACCTGCCCGCCAACAATTTGCTCGTCGCCGCTGCGCTCGCCGCCTCGTCGCGCGCACTGGCGTCGAGCGATCCGGCGATGGCGAAGGACGCGCTGACCGCGGCGACGGCGATGTGGGCCAAACAGCAACGCGGCATCGCCAAGTCGGGCGACGGTCGTGATGACTCCTCATCGCCGCGCTCGGCCGAGGCGGCCAACGTCGCGGCGACGATCGAACTGCTGATCACCAGCAAGGGCGACAAGGCCTATGCCGATCGCCTGCGCCAGTTGTTGCCCGTGATCCGCCAGAATTTCGGCTGGATCGGCGGCGTCGCGGTGCGGGCGATCCCGTTCATGGATGCGGACTATCGCGCGCAGTTCGCGCCGCTCGTCCAGCAGTTCAAGGCGAAGGCCGATAGCGACCGGGCGCGCAATCCGTTCGGGGTGCCGATCAGCGACGGCTCCTGGGCCGGATCGAACCAGGTCGTCAGCTTCGGCACCTCGATGTACCTGATGCACAAGGCGTTCCCCGAGCTGATCGGCACGGGCTATACGCTCGATGCGCTAGACTATGTGCTCGGGCGCCACCCCGCCAACAACCTCTCGCTGGTATCGACCGTCGGCACCGACTCGAAACTGATCGGCTATGGTCACAACCGCGCCGACTACAGCTTCATCCCGGGCGGGATGGTGCCGGGCGTGCTGATCGTCAAACCCGACTTTCCCGAGTTGAAGACCGACTGGCCGTTCCTGTGGTTCGAGAACGAATACACCGTCAGCACGACCTCGGCCTATATCCTCGCGGCGCGCGCGGCGATGGCGGCCGCGGCTGAAGCCAAGTGATGCGCGCCCTCTGGGCGATCGCGGCGCTGGTCGTGGCGGGGTCGGCGGCGGCACAGGACCCCGCGCCGGTGCCGGCTCCGACCTACACGTCGATCCCGCTATGGCCGAACGGCGCCCCTGGATCGACGGGACGCCGCAAGGAGGCGGAGGTCGGCCGCGACTATTGGGTGCGCAACATCCACGATCCTTCGCTGCTCGCCTTCCCCGCCGCGCCCGCGCACCGCAACGGCGCGGCGATCGTCGTCATCCCCGGCGGCGGCCACAAGCTGCTCGTCTGGACCAACGAGGGGACGAAAGTCGCCACCGCGCTCAACCGCATGGGCGTCACCGCGTTCGTGCTAAAGTACCGGTTGGCGAACGAACCGGGCTCGCCCTATTCGGTCGAGGGCGACGCTGCCGACGATGCAAGGCGCGCCGTGCGCTGGGTCCGCGCGCACGCCGCCGACTACGGAATCGATCCGCACCGCGTCGGCGTGATGGGCTTTTCCGCAGGCGGTGAACTCGTGTCGCTGATCGCCGACAACCCAGAGCCACCTGCCCGGCCCGTGGTCGACGCGATCGACCGCCAGTCCGAGCGCCCCGATTTCCAGGTCCTCGTGTTCCCCGGACCGCGCGGCATACCGGCAAAGGCGATCGCCAGCGCGCCACCCGCGTTCCTGATCGCCGGCAGTCGCGACGCCTGTTGTGCCGCACCGCCGGTCGCGCTCTACGAACAATTGCGCAAGGCGGGCGTCTCGGCCGAGCTGCACATGTATGCGGACAGCGATCACGCGTTCAATCTCGACGAGTCCGACCGCATCTCGATCCTGCACTGGCCCGACCGGTTGAACGACTGGCTCGCCGACAGCGGCTGGCTGTCCCCCAAACCTGCCACACCGCGGAAGTAGCGCGATAATTGTTCGCGGGCGCGCGGACGAAACGCCGGGCCATGCGTTGGGTGATGTCTGATACTGGACGAAGGACGCAGCGTGCCGCACTTTCTCGTCGCCGAGAGCGAAACCGCCGACGAGCGTGACGCACGCCGCCAGCATACCGGCAAAAGTTCGGGCGAAAGCTACGCCGCCACGCTCGAACAGCTTCGTCCCGATGCCAGGATCACGATCGTCGCCCCGGCGGACGACGATGCGGAGGTCTACGACGCGACCGAGATCGCAGCGTTCGACGCGGTTTTCGTCACCGGTTCACCGCTCCACGTCTACGACGACACCCCCGAGGTTCGCCGCCAGCTGAGCTTTATGCGCAACGTCTTCGCCTCGCGCACGCCGTCATTCGGATCGTGCGCTGGCCTGCAACTCGCGGTGGCCGCAGCGGGCGGCACGGTGCGGAAAATGCCCGGCAAGCTCGAGGCCGGGCTCGCCCGCCGGATCACGCCGACCGACTCGGGGCGCAGCCATCCGTTGCTCGCGGGCCGGGCAGCCAGCTGGGACGCGCCTGCGATCCACGGCGACGAGGTCGAGCGCCTCCCCGACGATGCCCCCCTGCTCGCCAGCAACGCCGTCACGACTATCCAGGCGGCGGAAATCCGCCACGACGGCGGGATGTTCTGGGGTGTGCAATATCATCCCGAACTGGCGCCCGGCGAGATCGCGGTGGCGCTACGCCGACAGTCCGACGACCTGATCGAGGCGGGTCTGGCAGACACGCCCGAGGACGTCGAACGCCGCGCCGCGCAACTCGACGCGTTGCACGACGACCCCGGTCGCCGATCGATCCTCTGGGCGCTCGGCGTAGACAACGAGTTCGCGCAGGAAGCGAGTCGCCGGATCGAGCTGACCAACTTCCTCGATCATTTCGTCGCGACGAGCGCCGATCGTTCCGATCACCAACACCAGTCCAACGCCCCCCTTCCCGCTTAACCCAAGGAGTTCCCATGCCCACGACCCTCAAAGCCAAGTTCGACACCCGCCGCGAAGCCGAGATGACCGTCGAGCGTCTCGTCCAGGAGCAGCACATCGAGCGGACCGACATCTTCATCACCACCGACGGCCCCGCCAACAGCGCCGGCAGCGAGACGGCGGGCGCGGACACCGAAGGCCAGGACCCCTCGCCTGCATCGCGCGACGACGCGGCCCTGGAGGACAAGATCGTCGTCTCGGTCGATATCGCCGACGAGGCCAAGGCCGCCAAGGTCAAGGCTGCGTTCGCCGAGTTCGACGCGAGCGACATCGCGCAAGGCTGAACGCGCACGCCGACGCGGGTCGATCCCGCGTCGGCCCACCTACCGCTTTGTCGTTTCGCGAGCATAACGCCGCAACCCAATTCCCGGACGCCGCGTTAAGCCCCCACGCATGATCAAGGTCGCCAGCTACAATATCCACAAGGGCATCGGGCTCGACCGTCGGCGCAATCCCGAGCGCGTGGTCGAGGTGTTGCGCGAAATCGATGCCGACGTGATCGCGCTGCAGGAGGCGGATCGACGCTTCGGCGCAAAAGCCTGCGTCCTCCCGCACCATCTTCTCGACGAACATAGCGACTGGAAACCGGTCGATTTCGGCCTGCGTGCGCTCAGCATGGGCTGGCACGGCAATGTCATTCTCGTCCGCAAATCGGCGCGTATCGTGGCGAGCGAACCCCTGCATCTGCCCGCGCTCGAACCCCGCGGCGCCGTGATGGCGGACATCGAACTCGCCGGCGCGACGCTACGCGTACTCGGCATGCACCTCGACCTGTCGGGGCTCTGGCGCCGCAAGCAGGCCGCCGCGATCATGAACCACGTCGACGCCTGCGCGCACCGCCACCCGACCGTGATGATGGGCGATCTCAACGAATGGAGCGCCGGCGCCGGGTGCCTGCGCGATTTCGGGCGCGACTATGCGTTTGCCGAAACCGGCGCGAGTTTCCATTCCAGGCGGGCGATCGCACGGCTCGACCGGATCATGGTCTCGCGTGACTTGCACGTCGCCGACTGCGGCGTGCATGCAAGCCCGGCGGCGCGGAAGGCATCGGATCATCTGCCGATCTGGGCTATTCTGCAGCCGACATAAGCGCGGTACGAACGACGATGCGGGACGGGATCTAGGATGCGCGAGAAGGAACTGCGACTGGCGCTCGTCTGCTATGGCGGGATCAGCCTGGCGGTCTACATGCACGGCATCACCAAGGAGATCTGGCGCCTCGTCTGCGCCAGCCGCGCGTTCCACGACGGCGAAACCGCAGTCGGCGGCAGCCAGGGCGTCTATCACGCGCTGCTCCAGGAAATCGAAGAGCATGCGTCGATCCGCGTCCGCGTGCTCGCCGACATCATCGCCGGCGCGAGTGCGGGCGGGATCAACGGCATCTTCCTCGCGCAGGCGATCGCCACCGGCCAGAGCCTCGATCCGCTGACCGACCTCTGGATGACCTCGGCCGATGTCGAGGCGCTGATCGATACCGAAGCGGCGCCGAAATCGCGGCTGTCGAAGGTCTGGGCGATGCCGCTAGCCTGGATGGCGGCGGGGCGCAGCACCGACAAGGTCGAGGAACTCGACGAGCCGACGCGCGAGGAGGTGCGGGCCAAGCTGTCGCACTTCATCCGCTCGCGCTGGTTCGAGCCGCCATTTGGGGGGAAGACCTTCACCAATTTGCTGCTCGACGCGTTCGACGCGATGGCGGCGAGCACGCGCGGCCCCCGCCTGTTGCCGCCCGGACAGCCGCTCGACCTGTTCGTGACCGTCACCGATTTCTCGGGCCATCCCGAGCGGTTGCAGCTCAACTCGCCCGCCGAGGTGGTCGAGACCGAGCATCGGCTGGTGGTCGACTTCACCGACAATGGCGGCGCGACCGATACGCTCGCGCCGCGTGCAGAACTGGCCTTTGCGGCCCGTGCGACGTCGAGCTTCCCCGGCGCGTTCCCGCCGTTCACCGTCGCGGAACTCGATACCGTTCTCCAGACCCGCCAGATCGCATGGCCCGGGCGTGGCGCCTTCCTCAAGCGCGTTCTGCCACGTCATGCCGCGGCGAAAGCGGCGGAGACCGCGGTGCTGATCGATGGATCGGTGCTCGCCAACGCGCCGTTCCGGCCCGCGCTCGATGCGCTCAAGGAACGGCCGGCACGGCGCCAGATCGACCGTCGCTTCATCTACATCGACCCCTCGCCGGGCATCAAGCTGCGGCTCAATCGCGGCGAAGGCACGCCCGGTTTCTTCCAGACGATCATCGCCGCGATCAGCGACATCCCGCGCCAGCAGCCGATCCGCGACAATCTGGAGGCGATCGCCGAGCGTTCCGCGCGGATCGATCGGATGCGCGGAATCGTCACTGCGATCCGCCCCGATGTCGAGGCCGATGTCGAATCGCTGTTCGGCCACACGCTGTTTCTCGACCGCCCGACCGCCCCCCGGCTGATCGCGTGGCGCAGGCGCGCGCAAAAGGCGGCCGCGTCGAAGGCAGGGTACGGCTTCGTCGCCTACGGGCACGTCAAACGCAGCGCGGTGATCGAGACGATGGCCAGCCTGCTGTTTCACGCGGGCCGTCATCATCGTCCACGCCGCCTTGCCCAGATCAGATCGGCGATCGTGGCGAGCGTCGTCGCGACCGGCGCCGATCAGCTCGGCTCGAACTATCCCGGCGGCGCCAGCCCCGCGTCGATCGCGTTCCTGCGCACCTTCGACATCGGCTTTCGCATCCGCCGCTTGCGGCTGATGGCGCGCCGGCTGGCGGAGGTCGAGACGCAGGCCGACGAGCCCGAACTCGCCCCGATGCGCGACGCGATCTACGAATCGCTGTCGCCGTATCTCGATCGGATGCGCGGCGAGATGCATGCCGGACAGCATGACGCGGTCCGCGCGATGCGCGGCGATGCGACCGAGGTGCTGGCGACGCTTGGCCGGACCTTCGACCTCGATCGGCTCGACGCCGAGACCGACCAGCGTCTCGCCGCGGCGTTCGCGCAACTCGCCAAGCCCGCCCGCCGTGCGATGTTGCTCGCCTATCTCGGCTTTCCGTATTTCGACACCGCCACGCTGCCGCTGTTGCAGGGTGAGGGACTCGACGAGTTCGATCCGATCAAGGTCGACCGCATCGCCCCCGACGACGCCACCGCGATCCGCTCGGGCGGTGCCGACGCGACGTTGAAGGGAATCCAGTTCGGTACGTTCGGCGCGTTCTTCAGCCGCGCCTACCGCGAGAACGACTATCTCTGGGGCCGCCTGCACGGCGCGGAACGGATGATCGACATCACCGTCTCGACGCTGCCGAAGACGGTGCGGATGAAGCCCGGTCGCGTCGCCGCGATCAAGCGCGCTGCGTTCGTCGCGATCCTCGACGAGGAGGAACCCCGGCTTACCGCAGTCCTGCCACTGATCGCCCAGATCAGGACCGAAATCGGCTGAAACCCGACTTGTTCGGCACAAGACTGGCCAAACCGGCCGCTTGGCGGTAGCTCTGGCACACCCATCGGCGCTTCGGCGCGGAGGGACGCGATAGAGGTGGCCGCATGCAGTTCCTGAAAATCCTGTTCTGGTGTCTGTTGGCGTTCATCGCCGCAGTCTTCACGATCTCGAACTGGAATGCCGTCCAGATCCAGCTTTGGGGCGGGCTGATCGCCGACGTGAACCTGCCGCTGCTGCTGTTCGTCACGTTCCTGATCGGGTTCGTGCCGACGATGCTGTACAATCACGCGATCCGCTGGCGGCTGCGGCAGCGGCTCGCGACGTGCGAGCGCTCGCTGGCCGAACTGCGCACGCCGCGGCCCGAGCCGGTGGCGTTCGCGCCCGCCGAGACACCGGTTGCGCCGATCACCCCCGTTGGCCCAGCCACGGACATGTCGACCGCCACCCCGCCGGGCTCGCTGCTGTGAGCAACCGCATCTACGTCGCGCTCGACACGCCCGATCTCGCCAAGGCCAAGGCGATCGCATCGCGCGTCCGCCATCATGTCGGCGGCATCAAGCTGGGACTCGAATTCTTCTCCGCACACGGCCAGTCGGGCGTCCATGCGATGGCCGAACTCGGCCTGCCGATCTTCCTCGACCTGAAGCTCCATGACATTCCCAATACCGTCGCCAAGGCGGTGCAGGCGCTCGGCGCGCTCGAACCCGCGATCCTCACCGTCCATGCGAGCGGCGGCCGGGCGATGCTCGAGGATGCGAAGGCAGCCGCGCCGATCGGCACGAAGGTGATCGCGGTGACGATGCTCACCAGCCTCGACGCATCAGATCTCGCCGCAACGGGCGTCGTCGGCAGCGCGCACGACCAGGTTTCGCGGCTGACCGAACTGGCGTGCCAGGCGGGGGTCGACGGCATCGTCTGCTCGGGGGCCGAGGTCGCGGCGGCGAAGAAGATCTGGCCGAAGGGGTTCTTCGTCGTGCCGGGCGTACGCCTGCCCGATGGCCAGATCGGCGACCAGAAGCGTGTCGTCACGCCGCGCCAGGCGATGGACGCCGGCGCGTCGATCCTCGTGGTAGGTCGCCCGATCACGCAAGCCGAAGACCCCGACACCGCCGCCCGCGCGATCGGCGCGACGCTCTAAGCTCACGTCGTCATCCTGACGAAAGTCAGGATCCAGTGCCAAAGTTGACAGCGCTCGTTACTCTGGATCCTGACTTTCGTCAGGATGACGGGCGCTTGAGCGCTACGAAGTAATCGATCGCTGCTCCGTCCCGAACATCCGCTACCGTTGGCAAAGGCCGAGAGAAGACCATGACCACCGCCAAGATCTGCGGCCTCTCCACGCCCGCGACACTTGACGCCGCGATCCGGCACGGCGCGAGCCATGTCGGGTTCGTGTTCTTCCCCGCCTCGCCGCGCCACGTGACGTTCGCCAAGGCTGCCGAACTTGCCGCACGCGTACCGGGCCATGTCGCCAAGGTCGGCGTGTTCGTCGATCCGGAGGACGACATGCTCGAACAGGCCGTCGGTTCGGCGGCGCTGGACGTGCTGCAACTCCACAAGGTGGCCCCGCCACGCGCCGCCGCGATCCGCGCGAAGTTCGGGATCGAGACCTGGGTTGCGGTGGCGGTTCGCACGCGCGGCGATCTCGACGCGGCGCACGGGTTCGTCGGAGTCGCCGACCGCATTCTCTACGACGCGAAGACGCCGGACTCGGCCGCGCTGCCCGGCGGGATGGGCTTGCGGTTCGACTGGGACCTGCTCGACGGGTTCAAGCATCCGCTGCCCTGGGCACTCTCGGGCGGGCTCGATCCGACGAACGTGGCGGAGGCGATCCGGCGGACCGGCGCGGAACTCGTCGACGTGTCTTCCGGGGTCGAAAGCGAACCCGGTACCAAGGACGAAGCCAAAATTGCGGCGTTCCTGAGGGCGGTCGCCACGCGCTAGCACCACCCCGGCGAAGGCCGGGGCCCAATTGGAAAGGTCGCGGTAACGGAGCATCCGACTCGCCAAAAAGCCTTTCCCGATTGGGCCCCGGCCTCCGCCGGGGTGGTCTTTAGCGGAAACGGAAGGGGTGACAGCGATTTACGAAGTGCTAAACGCCCCTGCATGAACGCTCCCCTCGCCCCCAACTCCTACCGCGCCCAGCCCGACGAGCGCGGCCATTTCGGCGACTTCGGCGGCCGCTATGTCGCCGAGACGCTGATGCCGCTCGTCCTCGAACTCGACGAGGCGTACCGCGCCGCCAAGGCCGACCCCGCCTTCAAGGCGCAGTTCGACGACCTGCTCGAACATTATGTCGGCCGCCCGAGCCCGCTCTATTACGCCGAACGCCTGACCGAAGCGCTCCGCGAGTCCGCCCCCGAGGGCATGGGTGCGCAAATCTGGTTCAAGCGTGACGAACTCAACCACACCGGCGCACACAAGATCAACAACTGCATTGGCCAGATCCTGCTCGCGATGCGGATGGGCAAGACCCGGATCATCGCCGAGACCGGCGCGGGCCAGCACGGCGTCGCCACCGCCACGGTCTGCGCGCGCTTCGGCCTCCCTTGCGTGATCTACATGGGCGCCAAGGACGTCGAGCGTCAGGCCCCCAACGTGTTCCGCATGAAGCTGCTCGGCGCCGAAGTCCGCCCCGTGACCAGCGGCGCGCACACGCTGAAGGATGCGATGAACGAGGGCATGCGCGACTGGGTCGCGAACGTCCACGACACCTTCTACATCATCGGCACCGCCGCCGGCCCGCATCCGTATCCCGAGATGGTCCGCGATTTCCAGAGCGTGATCGGTACCGAGGCGCGCGCGCAGATGCTGGAGCGGGTCGGTCGCCTCCCCGACATGCTGGTCGCGGCGATCGGTGGCGGCTCGAACGCGATCGGGTTGTTCCATCCGTTCCTAGACGATGCCGACGTCCAGATGCTCGGCGTCGAAGCAGCGGGCCACGGCCTCGACAAGCAGCACGCGGCGAGCCTAGCGGGCGGTTTCCCTGGCGTACTTCACGGCAACAAGACCTATCTGTTGCAGGACGAGGACGGCCAGATCACCGAGGCGCACTCGATCTCGGCCGGGCTCGACTATCCCGGCATCGGCCCCGAGCATGCGTGGCTGCGCGACATCGGCCGCGTCCAGTATGACAGCGCGACCGACACCGAAGCGCTCGACGCGTTCCAGCTGCTGTGCCGCACCGAAGGCATCATCCCCGCGCTCGAACCGAGCCACGCGATCGCCACGGTGACGAAGAAGGCCCGCGAGATGCGGCAAGACCAGATCATCCTCGCCAACCTGTGCGGTCGTGGCGACAAGGACATCTTCACGGTGGCCGAAGCACTCGGGGTGGCGATATGAAACTGGACTGGCGCCAGGGAATTACGAGCGTCGTGGTTGGTGGATGTACCGCGGGCGTGGTGAGTTGGCTTGCCAGCCGCGTGGTCGACAACGGTCACTCCGTGTCTGCGCTCGCGATCGGTTTGGGCATCGGCGCGTCGCGCCTCGTCGTGAGTGACAAGCGATGAGCCGCCTCGCCGCCACCTTCGCGCGCACCGCCGCCGCCGGTCGCGCTGCACTCGTTGCGTTCGTCACCGCGGGTGACCCCACGACCGAGGCGACCGGCCCAATCCTGGACGCGCTCGTCGCGGGCGGCGCGGACGCGATCGAGCTCGGCATGCCGTTCACCGATCCGATGGCCGACGGCCCCGCGATCCAGGCCGCGAACATCCGCAGCCTCGCGCAAGGGACGCGCACCGCGGACATCCTCGCCGCCGCCACCGCCTTCCGCGCACGCCATCCGGACGTGCCGCTGGTCCTGATGGGCTATGGCAACCCGATGCTCCGGCGCGGTGCGGACTGGTTCGCCGAAGCGGCTGCCAATGCCGGTGTCGACGGCGTGATCTGCGTCGATGTGCCGCCCGAGGAAGACGATGCGCTCGGCCCGCAGTTGCGTGCCGCCGGGATCGACCTGATCCGCCTCGCCACGCCCACAACCGACGCCGCTCGCCTGCCGACCGTGCTCGATGGTGCGAGCGGGTTTCTCTATTACGTCTCGGTCGCCGGAATCACCGGACTCCAGCAGGCGCAGCAATCCTCGATCGAGGACGCCGTCGCCCGCCTGAAGGCACAGACCGACATCCCGATCGCGGTCGGCTTCGGTATCCGCACCCCCGACCAGGCGGCCAATGTCGCGCGCGTCGCGGATGGCGTCGTCGTCGGCTCGGCGATCGTCGAACTGGTCGCGCAACACGGTGCCGCTGCGGCCGAGCCGGTCCGTGCCTATATCAAGTCTCTCGCCGACGCCGTCGCTTCGGCTCGAAAGGTCCCCGCATGAGCTGGCTCAACAGCGTCCGCAACGTCCTGCCGTTCGTCGCGAAGCGCGAGACGCCCGAGAATCTCTGGCACAAGTGCAAGGGCTGCGGGCAGATGATCTTCACCAAGGAGCTCGAGGACAATCTCTACGTCTGCCCGAAATGCGATCACCACGACCGCATCGGGCCGAAGATCCGCTTTGCGCAGCTCTTCGACGAGGGCAGCTGCAGCGAACTTCCGGCGCCGAAGGTTCCCGAGGACCCGCTGAAGTTCCGCGACCAGAAGCGCTACACCGATCGCCTCAAGGCCGCGCGGACCGACAACAGCGAGCAGGACGCACTGATCAACGCACGCGGCGCGATCGACGGCCACCGCGTCGTCGTCGGCGTGCAGGATTTCGGCTTCATGGGCGGCTCGATGGGCCTCGCGGTCGGCGAGGCCTTCGTGCGCGGCGTCGAGGCGGCGATCGAGGACCGCGTGCCCTACGTGATCTTCACCGCGAGCGGCGGCGCGCGCATGCAGGAGGGTATCCTCAGCCTGATGCAGATGCCGCGCAGTACGGTCGCGATCCAGATGCTCCACGACGCCGGCCTGCCGTATATCGTCGTGCTCACCGACCCGACCTCGGGCGGCGTGATGGCAGCGTATGCGATGCTCGGCGACGTCCAGATCGCGGAACCCAAGGCGACGCTGGCGTTCACCGGGCGCCGGGTAATCGAGAGCACGATCCGCGAGAAGCTGCCCGAGGATTTCCAGACGTCGGAATATTATCTCGAACACGGGATGATCGACATGGTCGTCCACCGCAAGGACCTGCGCGAACAGCTCGGCACAGTCATCGGGTACCTCAGCGCGCGCGAGGCCGCGTAAAGCACTCCCTCTCCCCTCCGGGGAGAGGTCGGGGTGAGGGGCAGCCCAGCAGTGCTGCGCCCCGGTACAGCCCCTCACCCCAGCCCTCTCCCCGGAGGGGAGAGGGAGTCTAGAAGAATGCCCGACCACGCGACGTCCTCGTCTCCCGCAGTTCAGGCCCAGCTCGACCGGCTGACCGCGCTGTCGCCCGGCGCCGACATCCTCGGCCTCGAGCGCATCACCGCGCTCCTGAGCCGCCTCGGCGACCCCCACCTCAACCTCCCCCCGGTGTTCCACGTCGCCGGCACCAACGGCAAGGGCTCGACCTGCGCCTTCCTCCGCGCCGCGATCGAGGCCGCCGGGCACAGCGTCCACGTCTATTCCTCGCCGCACCTCGTCCGCTTCAACGAACGCATCCGCCTCGCGGGCAAGCTGATCGAAGACGACCTGCTCGCCGCCTTGCTGTCGGAAGTGCTCGACCACGCCGCCGACCTGCAGGCGAGCTTCTTCGAAGTCACGACCGCCGCCGCGTTCCTCGCCTTCGCCCGCACGCCGGCGGCAGCGACGATCGTCGAAGTCGGCCTCGGCGGCAGGCTCGACGCGACCAACGTCATCCCGAACCCGGTCGTCACCGGCATCGCCGCGCTCGGCATCGACCACCAGTCGTTCCTCGGTGACACGCTGCTGGAGATCGCCGGCGAGAAGGCGGGGATCGCCAAGGCCGGTGTCCCCCTCGTCACGATGGACTATCCCAAGGCCCTCCGCGCGAATATCGCAGCCATCGCCGCAGCCGCCGGCGCACCCGTCGTCGCCCGCGGCACCGCCTGGACCAGTGAAACCGCGCGATCGACCGTCCGCTACGAGGATACCGGCTTTTCGGTCGTCACCAACCGCCCCCGCCTCGTAGGTGCACACCAGTCACGCAACCTCGCGCTCGCGATCGCGATGCTCCGGAACCAGGGCGCGCTGCATATCCCCGAAGCCGCGATGCGCGCCGCCGCCGACTGGGCGCAATGGCCGGCGCGCATGCAGCGGCTCTCGGACGGCCCGCTCCTCGCGCGCCTCCCCGCCGGCAGCGAACTATGGCTCGATGGCGCGCACAACCCCAACGCCGCCAAGCCGGTCGAAAGGACGTTGCGCCGGATCGCGCAAGGTCGCCCCGTCACGCTCGTCATGGGGATGCTGGCAAACAAGGATGCCGACGCCGTCCTCCGTATTCTGTCGCCGTCGCTGGCCCGGATCATCGCCATCCCCGTCGAAGGGCACGCGCATCACGCCCCCCACGCGCTGGTCGAGATCGCCGCCCGGTACGGCGTCCAGGGCGACGTCGCTCCGGGCATTGCGGACGCGCTCGATCGCCTGTCCACGCAGGGTCCATCAGTCGTGCTGATCGCAGGATCGCTATACATTGCAGGCGAAGCGCTCGTCGGAAACGACCAGCCGCCGGACTGACCTCTTATTGCTATTGACTATCAATAACCAACAGGCGAGTTTGGCGCGACCACCACGGAGTCGCGTGAATGACCGATGTTCGAACCGCCACCGCCCTGCTTCCGCACGCGTTGCCCGACTGTGAAAACGCGCGGATCGCGCTGTTCGCGATGCGGCGGATGGGCGCGAACGGCCTTGCCGACGCGCGCGCCGCGCACACCCTGTTCACCGCGTTCGGCCAGAGCTTCCGGCGGCCGCTCGTCCTGCTGCGCGCGTTGATGGCGGATCTCGCGGGTACGTCCGCGGGCACGATCGCGATCGCGCCGTGCTGCTGCGCGCGAATGACGCCTGCGGAGGCGGCGATGCTGTCGATCCTGGCGCGGATAGAGACTGCGCCCGAGACCGCCCGCCTGCTGATGGCCGATCTGCTCGGCGTGCGTCGCGTCGATGGCGTCCTGGCGAGCGCCGCCGCCGTCGCCGCAGCCTTTGCCGACGAAGGGCGCCCCGTCACCGCCTAGCGCGGGTCAGTCTGCGGCGATCGATCTACTGATGCCGGACGAAGGCCGGCATCCACGGTGCAGCAAACTCGAAGGATCGTTGCCGTCCTCGATCAATATCCCAGCACGTGCGCCAGCGTCAGCAGCAGCCAGTACAGCCCCCCCGACAGCAGCATCGCCACCGGCAGCGTCATCACCCAGGCCAGCGCCATGTTCATCACCGTGCGTCGCTGCAACCCGGCGCCATTCGCGACGCTGGCCCCCGCAACGCCCGACGACAGGATGTGCGTCGTCGAGACCGGCAGGCCGTAGCGGACCGCCAGCAGGATCGTCGCCGCCGCGACCAGCTCGGCGGACGCGCCCATCCCGTAGGTCAGATGCGACTTGCCGATCTTCTCGCCGACCGTGACGACGATCCGCTTCCATCCGACCATCGTCCCGAGCCCGAGCGCCAGCGCGACCGAGATCTTGACCCAGGTCGGGATGTAGCGCGTCCCCTGCTCCAGCTGCCCGCTATAGCTTTTGAGCGTCGTGATCTCCTGCGCGGTGAAGCGGCTCTGCGCAGCCGTATCGGCGGTGATCAGCTTGGTCGTATCGAGCAGCAGATACATGTCGTTGCGCAGGTTCGGCGTCGCCGCGGCGGGCACCTTGCCGAGCGAGCCATAACCCGCGATCCGCGTCGACACGTCGTCCGACAGCGTCGACAGCGCACCATAGACGACCGGATCGGCGACATGCTTGGTCTTCAGCGCACGCGTAACCTCGACGCGCGCGGCGGCGACGTCTCCGGGCGCGCCGTTCGCATGCGCCACGAACGCGGTCGACGCGTCGTGCGCAGCCTGTACGAACGCCGGCGTCGCGCTCTCGGGCATCGTCCGGTTCAAGGCATAGGCGGTCGGCGCGCAGCCGATCAGGATGAGCATGATTAGCCCCATCCCCTTCTGCCCGTCGTTGCTGCCATGCGCGAAGCTGACCGCGGTGCAGGTGCCGATCAACAGCGCGCGGATGCCGCGCGGCGGCGGCGTATCGCTCTTGGGCGCCTCGTACAGCGCGCGATCGCGCAGGAACCGCTTCATCACGAGCAGCATCAGCAGCGCGCCGACGAAGCCGACGACCGGGCTGAACGCGAGCGCCGACAGCACTTTCCAGACCTGCGCCATGTCGACGCCCGACGTGCCGTCAGCGCCGCCCTTGATCATCTGATTGGCGAGGCCGACGCCGAGGATCGACCCGATCAGCGCATGGCTCGACGAATTGGGCAGTCCGGCCGCCCAGGTCGCGAGGTTCCACACGATCGCCGCGAGCAGCAGCGCGAAGATCATCGCGAACCCGCCGACGCTGCCGACGTTGAGGATCAGGTCGACCGGCAACAAGGTGATCACCGCATAGGCGACCGCCCCCGACGACAGCATCACGCCGAGGAAATTGAAGAACCCCGACCACACCACCGCGAGCGGCGCGGGCATCGAATGCGTGTAGATGACGGTGGCGACCGCGTTGGCGGTATCGTGAAACCCGTTCACGAACTCGAACCCCAGCGCGATCAGCAACGCGAGCGCCAGGAACGCGAACGCCCCGCCCGCGAGCGACTCGCCGACCTGCGCGGTATCGATCGCGATGCTGAACCCGGCATAGGCGAGCCCGCCGATCAGCACCGCGAGGAAAATCCAGCGGCCGGACGGATGGATCGCATGATCGAGTTTGGGACCGGTGCGCGGGGCCGACGCCGTAGCGCTCGAATCAGCCGTCATCGCATCGGGTGCAAATGTGGAGGTTGCCATGAGGATGTGCAGTCGGCCCTAACGATGACAATCTTATGACAGATGTAAATCAAGTGATGGTCCGCCCTGATTTGGGACGAGGCCGTCACCGATCCTCCCCCGCCAGGGGGAGGTGGCTGGCTCTTGCCAGACGGAGGGGGAGGAAGCGGTAACTTCTGTTCCGTGTCCTCCCCCTCCGTCGCCCGCGGTGCCACCTCCCCTGACGGGGGAGGATCGTTGGGCGCCGACCTTCTCACCGACCGCTACAGCTCACCGCCCCGCGCCGATGCTGGCGAGTTGCGTCCCGTTGCGGCCGAGGATCGCGGCGAACTTGACGCGCGCATCGTCGGTCATCTCCTGACGGCACTGGCGCGCATCGGCGAGCGCATCGAGGCCGTTGGTACGCGGCTGGCAGGCGCTGGCGATCGCCGAGCGCAGGCGGTGCTGGAACGCGGTCCGCCCGGCGTCGCTGGTCAGGTCGAGTCCGCGATGCGACACGCGCACCGACACCGGCTCGCGCACGGCGCTGGCCGATGCCCCCGCCGAGAACAGGCACGCGCCAAGGATCGCCGCCGAAACGACGCTGTTGAAAAGCTTCATGATGATGGTCCTCAAATGGTCCTGCGGTCCGCAGGGCGCTGCCTGCGGGACGACGGCGCCAGTGCGTCGGGCAGCCTTTCTGGATGCGGCTGCTCCGACCACGAACCACGTCGCTGCGCCGTCTCTAGGCGCGCTTCATGACGCCCGCGCGACGATTCGGCGACGTTTCAAAGGTTGCCCGATCGCGCCGCGTTCCCTACCTGTTCACCGGTGAACCAGATCGCCCAAACGTCCGCGCCGCAAGCAGAGCCTCCTTATCTGCGCGGTCTCAACCCGCCGCAGCGCGAGGCGGTGCTGACCACCGACGGCCCCGTGCTGATCATCGCCGGCGCCGGCACCGGCAAGACCGCGGCGCTCACCGCCCGCCTTGCGCACCTGATCTTCACGAAGAAGGCATGGCCTTCGGAGATTCTCAGCGTCACCTTCACCAACAAGGCCGCGCGCGAGATGCGCGAGCGGGTCGGACGTCTGGTCGGCGATGCGGTCGAGGGCATGCCGTGGCTCGGCACCTTCCACGCGATCGCCGCGAAGATGCTGCGCCGCCACGCCGAGCTCGTCGGGCTGCAATCGAACTTCACGATCCTCGATACCGACGACCAGCTGCGGTTGCTCAAGCAGCTGATCCTCGCCGCGGACATCGACGAGAAGCGCTTCCCGACGCGCAGCCTCGCCGGGCTGATCGACCAGTGGAAGAACAAGGGACTCGTCCCTGCCGATATCGATGCGGGCGAGAGCGAGCGTTACGCCAACGGCCGCGGCGGCGAGTTGTACCAGCAATACCAGGCGCGGCTGATCGCGCTCAACGCGTGCGATTTCGGCGACCTGCTGCTCCACATGCTGGTCATCCTGAAGACGCACCGCGACGTGCTCGCGCAGTATCAGCAGCGCTTCAAATACATCATGGTCGACGAGTATCAGGACACCAATTCGTCGCAATATCTCTGGCTGCGGCTGCTCGCGCAGGAGCGCAAGAACATCGCCTGCGTCGGCGACGACGACCAGTCGATCTATTCGTGGCGCGGCGCGCAGGTCGAGAACATCCTGAAGTTCGAGCGCGACTTTCCGGGCGCGAAGGTCATCCGCCTTGAACAGAATTACCGGAGTACGCCGCATATTCTCGGCGCGGCATCGGGCGTGATCGCCAACAACGGCGGGCGCCTTGGCAAGCAGCTCTGGACCGAGCGCGACGTCGGCGAGAAGGTGAAAGTCATCGGTGTCTGGGACGGCCCCGAGGAAGCGCGCCGCGTCGGCGAGGAGATCGACATCGTCCGCCGCGCCGGCAAGAGCCTCGATGAAGTGGCGATCCTGGTCCGCGCGCAGCACCAGACCCGCGAGTTCGAGGACCGCTTCATCGCGATCGGCATGCCGTACAAGATCGTCGGCGGCTTCCGCTTCTACGAACGCGCCGAGATCCGCGACGCGCTGGCGTATCTGCGTGTCGTGAACCAGCCCGCGGACGACCTCGCCTTCGAACGCATCGTCAACGTCCCCAAGCGCGGCCTCGGCGACAAGGCTGTCGCGCGCATCCACCAGCTCGCCCGCGCCACCGGCACGCCGCTGACCACCGCCGCCGCGCGCATTCTCGACACCGACGAACTGACCGGGGCTGCGAAGAAGTCGCTCGGCCGGCTGGTCGGCGACATCGCCCGCTGGCGCGACATGGCGACCAGCCTGCCGCACGCCGAACTCGCCCGCCAGTTGCTCGACGAGAGCGGCTACACCGCGATGTACCAGGCCGAGAAGTCGGTCGAGGCGACCGGCCGCCTGGAGAACCTCAGCGAACTCGTCCGCGCGATGGAGGAGTACGACTCGCTCGGCGCGTTCCTCGAACACGTATCGCTGGTGATGGACAACGAGGGCGGCGCGCAGGATCCGCAGGTCACGATCATGACCATCCACGCCGCCAAGGGCCTCGAATACGACACGGTGTTCCTGGTCGGATGGGAGGAAGGCCTGTTCCCGTCGCAGCGCTCCTTGGACGAAGGCGGCGTAAAGAGCCTCGAAGAGGAACGCCGCCTCGCTTACGTCGCGATCACGCGCGCCCGGCGACTGGCGGTCATCATCCACGCCGCCAACCGCCGCATCTACGGGCAGTGGAACTCCTCGATCCCCTCGCGCTTCGTCGCCGAACTCCCGCCTGAACATATCGACACGGAAACCACGATGTCGGGCGGCGCGAGCCTGTGGCAAGCCAACTGGTCCGACCGCGCCGATCCCTTCGCCGACGTCGCGCGCGGCACCGGCCGAGGCCCCGGCTGGCAACGCGCGTCCGGCACCGGCAGCACCTTCTCCACCAAACCCGCCCGCGTCGTCGAAAGCCGGTCCAGCGCGATCAGCCTCGGCAACAAGGGCCGCGACGACCTCTCGCTCGGCATGCGCGTGTTCCACCAGAAGTTCGGCTACGGCGCGATCGCGGAGATCGAAGGCAACAAGCTGGAGATCGACTTCGAACAGTCCGGGCGCAAGCGGGTGATGGATAGCTTTGTGACGATAGGATGAAGTAAAGCGTCGAGAGGCGCGCGATGCCGAACTGGACGGGAAATTTTTTACACGTTCCCGTAAACTTGCAACTTTCGGTCAAGTTTGAGATCATCACTCCAAGACTTCGAGTCGAGGACAGATGTATGTCGGGTAACAAGCGAACGATTCCGCAGATACGTTCTCGACTTCGCGAGATTGCAGACGAGTACGGAATCGAAGAACTTCACGATCTAGCCGACGAAACGTATCGAAACTCGCCCGTCACGCGCGCCTCGGTGCGAAGCGCACATTTCACGCCAGAACTCGCAGAGGATATCAGGGTATTCGCTGCCAGATATCCAAAGCTACACCAGCGTGACGTGGCGCAGAAATTCAATGTAAATCCGGGACGAGTATCTGAGGCGTTGACCCACCAGATGTAAAACGATCCTGATGTGATCGATGGTGAGCCGCTTAAGCCGCCACGCGTTCAACCTCGATCTCCCCCTCACGCGTCCGCGCTAGTGCCAGATCATATGCCGCCTGCATCCGCATCAGCGTCTCAGCCTGCAGCCCGAACGCCTTCTCGAACCGGATCGCCATCTCAGCCGACAGCCCGGCCCGGCTGCCAAGCAAGTTGCTCATCGCCTGCCGAGTCACGCGCAGTTTGGCGGCGGCGTCGGTCACGCTCAGCCCATGCGGCGCGACAATTTCAGCCCGCAACCAAGCGCCTGGGTGAACCGCAAAACTCGCATGAAGCTTGATCGCCATCAGTGATAATCCTCCAGATCGAGATCCTCGATGCCACCCGCATCGTTGATCCAAAACGTCATCCGCCAGTTCTTCGTCACCGTCAGCGACCATAGGCCTGCCCGATCACCCGCCAGGCGATGCGCGCCGAAATTGGGTGGCACCGTCAGTTCGTCCGCGGCTTCGACAGCGGCGAGATACGCCAGCATATTTCGCAATCGATCGACGAGATTGCCCGGCAATCCCCTCGACCGGCCGGTCTCGGCGAACGACCGCAACGCCTTATGCCGAATGCTTTCGATCAACATGGTAAAGCGTGCGCTATTCGAAGCTACACGTCAACCGTCGCTTGTCGCTTTACACCGGAGCTTCAATCGGCGGCTGGAATGATGCCAAACCTGTACCGCAGCCGACAACCTCGTTCAGGAACGATGTCACTCGATAGCCGTATCACCGGCACATCCCGATTGTCGGGTTCGAGAGGACATCTCATGAAGTTTACCGATCTCATCGCCGCCGGGCTGGCCTTCGCAACGCTCGGTCTCGGCGCCGCCGCACCGGCCGAGGCGCAGCGCGATCGCGGGCATAGCGAGCAGTATCGCGACAACGACCACCGTGGCGACCATCGCGGGGACCGCCGTGATTTCCGCCGGAACGATCACCGCGGCGATCGTCACGACGACCGTCGCTATCGTGGCCGCGACCATGATCGTCCCAACTGGAACAACAATCGCCGCTGCCGCACCGAATGGCGCAACCATCGTCGCGTGCAGATCTGCCGCTGATGTAAGGTGTTCCGGCGCGTGAAATCGCGCGCCGGGAAAGGTGGACGGTGGTATCATGCTGCCGTCCGCCGTTGCGTTCGACCCTCGATAAGGATTTCAGTCATGAAGCGTTTGTTCGGTACGGTTGCAGTGATTGCGGCGACGTGCCTTTCCGTAGCGACACCGGCGCTCGCGCAGAGCAGCGCCGACGACGCGCGTTTCGCCGCCGCACAGTCGCGTCTCGACAGCGAATTGCAGATCTTCCGCCAGGAATTCGATCGCTACCAGTCGGTCCGCAATCGCGGCGGCTATGCGCCACAGGGCGGCTATCGCACCGCACCCGACCGTGGTTACCAGGAAGCCTATCCGGACGAGCGCGACGAAGGCAATTACGATCCCTCGCGCTATTACCGCGCCGGCCCGAACTATCAGGAGCGCACGCTGTCGACCAACGACCGCGTCTATGCGGGTCAGGACGGCAAATATTATTGCAAGCGTAGCGACGGCACCACCGGGCTGATCATCGGCGCGGCCGGTGGCGGTATCCTCGGCAACGTGATCGACGGCGGTCGTTCGCGGACGGTGGGTACGCTGCTGGGTGCAGCGGTCGGCGGCCTCGCCGGGCGTGCCGTGGATCAGAACAACAGCCAGGTCCGCTGCCGCTGATCCGCACCCCCATCCCGTCATCCTGACGAACCTCCGTCATCCTGACGAAAGTCAGGATCCAGAGCCACGAGCATAACGCTTCGTGGCTCTGGATCCTGGATCAAGTCCAGGATGACGGCTTTCTTGGGGCCGCCCCTTACTTCGCCGGCCCGACCAGCTTCTGCGTGAAATACGTCATCTGCAAAGCCTGCAACCGGGCCCCCTGCTCGATATCCGCATCGCCCGAATGCCCGCCCGCCGTATCCTCATAATACAGATACGGCAGCCCATATTCCTTCAACCGCGCCGCGAACTTGCGCGCATGCTGCGGCCCGACGCGGTCGTCCTTGGTCGTCGTCCAGATATACGGCTCCGGATACGCGACGCCCTTCTTGATGTTCTGATAGGGCGAGATCTTTTCGAGAAACGCCTTCTCCTCCGGCACGCTCACCGAGCCATATTCGTCGACCCACGAAGCCCCTGCCGCGATCCCCTCGTACCGGATCATGTCGAGCAACGGCACTTGGATCGTCACCGCCTTCCACAAGTCCGGATGCTGGTTGAACTCGACGCCCATCAACAACCCGCCATTAGATCCGCCATAGATGCCCAGCTTAGCCGGACTCGTCAGCTTCCGCGCAAACAGGTCCTTCGCCACTGCGGCAAAGTCGTCATAGATCACCTGCCGCTTCGTCTTCCGCCCGGCATCATGCCACTTGGGCCCGAACTCCCCGCCGCCACGAATGTTGGCGAGCACGTACGACCCGCCCCGCTCCAGCCACAGCTTGCCGGTGCTCCCCGAATAGCTCGGCGTCATCGACACCTCGAACCCGCCATAGGCGGTCATGATCGTCGGCGTCGTCCCGTCGAGCACGATGCCCTTCTTGTGGACTACGAAATACGGCACCTTCGTCCCGTCGGTCGAGGTCGCCTCGAACTGCTCGACGACATCGTTCGACGCATCGAACTTCGGCGGCAAAGTCTTGATCGACTTCGGCGCAGCGCCCGTCGCCGCATCCAGCGAGTAGAGCGAGGTCGGCGTGAGGAAACCGGTCACCGTCAGATAGGCGTCGTCGCTGCGATCGGTCGTGCTCACGACATCGATCGAGGCATTGTCCGGCAGCGCGATCGGCTTGGCAGTCCAGCCGTGCGCGCCGTGCGAATAGACCGACGCGCGGCCACGGACGTTGTCCGACACCACCAGCAACAGCTTTGACCTGGTCAGCCCCATCCCGTCGACCGACTGGCGCGGCCCCGGTGCGAACACGATCGTCGGGTTGATCGTCCCCTTCTCGACCTCGGCAAGCGGTGCGGAAGCAACCGCACCCTCGGGGATCTTGCCCCATAGATCGCTGGTCGAGAAGATCACCTGGCCGTCGATCATCCCCGCCGGAAACGTCCGGTCAGGCAGATCGAGCGGGCGCGTACCCGTCGGCGTCCACACCAGCTTGTCCGCGCCGAAGAACGTCTTGCGCCGCTGGATCACGATCAGGCGATGGCCCTTCTCGTCGGTCAGCACGTTGGTCGCGGTGCTGCCCTGGTCGGTCGCCGCCCCGCGATAGACTTCGGTCGCGGCGGTCAGCGGCTGGCCGCGCTTGAGCGTCTTCATCACGAACGCATAGCCCGACTGGGTTGTCGTCCCCGCCCCCCAGTCGCGCGCGACCAGCAGCGTATCCTTGTCGACCCACGCCGCATCCTGCTTCGACCGCGACAGCAGAAAGCCGCCCTCGACGAACTGTCCGGTCGACAGGTCGAATTCGCGATACGTCACCGCGTCCTCGCCGCCCTCGGAGAGCGCGACCAGGCACAGCCGCTGCTCGGGCTCGAGGCAGGTCGAGCCCTTCCAGACCCACTGTTTGCCCTCCGTCTTGCCGAGCGCATCGAGATCGAGCGCGGTCGTCCATTTCGGCGTCGCCGACGCGTAATCGGCAGCACTCGTCCAGCGCCACAGCCCGTGCGGATGATCGGCATCGCGCCAGAAATTATAGATCCGCCCGAACATCTGGTTCGGCATCGGGATGCGATCCTTCGCCGACGCGATCGCCAGCGCCTCGGCATAGAAGGTCTTGTAGCGCGGATCGTTCTGGAGCCGCGGCAACGTCTTCGCATTCTCCGCCTCGACCCAGGCCAGCGGCTTCACGCCATCCTTGTCCTCGAGCCAGATATACGGGTCGGCGGCGGTGTTCGTCTTGGTCATCGGTGCGACCTGGGCGGTGGCTGCGGCCCCCGCAAGCAGTGTCGCCGCCGTCGCAAACAAGATACCACGCATATACAACTCCCTACCGTCACCCCGGGCTTGTTCCGGGGTCCACCGATCCGCATAACAAATCCTGTCGAGTGTGCGGCACGGTGGTCCCCGGAACAAGGCTCTCCTGAGGAAAGTTGAAGGATCCGCGGTAACGAAGCGAGTTCAAGAAAATGCAGGACGGCCTGCCCAAACCCCGCCGCTTCGTCGCCATCGCCGCGATCTCGGCGGGGACCGCGCTGACGATCATCGACGGCGGCATCGCCACCGTCGCGCTGCCAACGATCGCACGTGACCTGCATGTCGGTAACAGCGCGGTGGTGACCGTCGTCACCGTGTACCAGCTGATCCTGGCGATGGCACTGCTCCCGTTCTCCGGGCTCGGCGACCGCATCGGCCTGAAGCGCATGTACCAATACGGCCAGCTGCTGTTCACGGTTGCGACGTTGCTGTGTTTCTTTGCCAAGAGCCTGCCGTTCCTGCTCGTCGTCCGCGCCGCGCAGGCCCTGGGTGCGGCGGCGGCACTGAGCGTTTCGTCGGCGCTGATCCGCTCGATCTATCCCACCAAGCAGCTTGGCCGCGGGCTCGGCATCAACTCGGTCGTGGTCTCCAGTTCCGCGGCACTCGCCCCGACGATCGGCGGTCTCGTCCTCGCCATCGCCCCCTGGCCCTGGGTGTTCGCCAGCGCCGTACCGTTCGCGATCGCGTCGCTGCTGCTCGGACGCGCGCTACCGGAACCGCGGAAACACGACGAACCCTTCGACGTCCTCGGCGCGGTAATGTGCGCGGCGATGATCGGCCTCGTCATCGGCGGGGCGGAAAGCGCGGTCCACGGCGACAGCCCGATCGTCTCGGCCGCGATCGTCCTGACCGGCGTGGTGATAGGCTGGTTCTTCGTGAAGCGCGAACAGGGCGAGACCAAGCCGATCCTGCCGATCGACCTGCTCGCTCGGCCCGTCCTCGCGCTGTCGGCGATCGGTGCGTACACCGCGTTCATCGCGCAGATGACGCTGCTGCTCTCGACCCCGTTCCGCCTGACGCACGCCTACGGGTTCAGCGCGGCGGAGGTGGGCGCCGCGATCGCGCCGTGGCCGCTGGCGAACATGTTCGTCGCGCCACTGTCTGGGTGGCTGTCGGATCGCTATCCCGCCGGGCTGCTCGGCGGGATCGGCATGGGCGTGTCGATCACTGCGCTGCTGCTGATCGCGTACATGCCCGCAGACCCCGGATATTTCGACATCGCATGGCGAATGGCGTTGTGCGGCTCGGGCTTCGGGATGTTCATGGCCCCGAACGCGCGCCTCATCATCGGCTCCGCCCCCCGCGAACGCGCCGCAGCAGCTGGCGGGCTAGTCTCGACGGTGCGGCTGGTAGGCCAGACCACCGGCGCCACCCTGGTCGCCGCCCTCCTGGCCATGGGCGTAGGCGCTGGCATGATCCCGCCGCTCGTAGCAGCAGGCCTGGCGCTAGTGGCAGGCCTATGCAGCCTAAGCCGCCTCCGCCCCTCGATCCGCAATCCACCAACCGAAGAAACGCAAGACGTCCAGCCCGCGCAACAAACGCGGTGACCTACTCCCTCTCCCCTCCGGGGAGAGGGTCGGGGTGAGGGGCAGCCAAGCAGCGCTCAGCCCGGAACAGCCCCTCACCTCAGCCCTCTCCCCGCAGGGGAGAGGGAGCAGAAAGAAGAAGAATGTTCACCCTGCTATTCCTCCCCGGCACGGGGAGGGGGACCGCCGCTCGCAGAGCGGGGGTGGAGGGGGATCACCCGGAGCGTAACGCCTCGAAGAACGAACACTCCGGGAGCCCTGCCGCCTGCAAACCTTGAGCATCCACCACCGTAACTCTCGGGGTGAGCCCCCTCCACCAGCTTCGCTGGTCCCCCTCCCCGTTCCGGGGAGGATACCCATCAAAACGCCGCCGTCGCCTTGGCCTCCCCCATCATCGCAGCCCGCACCAAAGGAATCGGCGGCCCCCCATAACTCAAGAATTGGTCATGGAACGCCTTCCAGGCCTTCCTTCCACCCCGCGTCGCCGTCCAGTCCGCCCGCAACTTCCGGATCATCAACTTACCCATCGTATAGTTCAGATACGCCGGATCATACGTCCCCCGCGCCGCCTGCTGCTTCGCGTTCCCCTCGTCCTGGTAACACTCGTCGACGAACATCCGGAACGACTGCTCCTGCGTCATCCTCTTCGCATGCATCCGGATCGCAGACAGATACCGGCAATCCCGCAGCAGAGCGTTCGAGATCTGGCCGACATGCGTCTCCGCATCACCGTTGTTGAGCCCAGCCTCGAACATCATCTCCTCGGCGTAATGCGCCCACCCCTCGGCAAACGCATACCCCACGAACAACCGCCCGAAGAGCGACGGCGAGCGGTTCGCATGCAGGAACTGGACGAAATGCCCCGGCATCACCTCGTGCACCGAGGTGAACAGCAGGTCGTTCTTGCCCGGCACGAACGCGTCCTGCACCGCCTTGGTCCAGCTCGGATCGGGCGGCGAGATGTAATAGATCGACGGCACGCCCTTATCGAACGGCCCCGGCGGATCGATATACGCCGAGTTCTGCCGGTTATACGGCGGCGATTCCTCGACCAGCGCCTGCTCGGTCCCCGGGATCGTCACCAGGTCGTGATCCACGACGAACTTCCGCAGCGTCGGGATCTGGCGCCGCGCCTCGGCGACCGGGCCGCCGACCGGCTTGTTCGCGTTCATCTTGTCCATGCACGCGAGGATCGTCTGCCCCTTGGCGAACACCCCGCACGCCTGCGCCAGCGCCGCCTGGTTGCGCTTGAGATCGGCGACACCCGCCGCCTCGAGCTGGTCGAGCGGCGTATCGACGCCTTCGGTCATCGCCACCATCCGCGAGAACTTGTTCGCCCCGAGCGCGAAATCCTGCGTCGCGGTCGCGCGCTGGCCCTCGGTCCACGTCCCCAGATCGCGCATCGCCTTCGACGCCGCCTGCGCCGCATCGGTCAGCTGCTTCTGCGCCGCCGCATCCTTCACGCTTGCGAACGCCTTCACCGCGTCGCCCGCATAATAGTCGGCAAAGCCGTTGAACGCCGCCGTCCCGTAATTGACGTAGCTGAGCGGCATCGGCGTCTTGAGGTTCGCCTTGATGTTGCCCGCCGCCGCCGGGATCTTCTGCAGGAACGCGGTCAGCGCCTTCATCCGCGTCGGCGCATCGGCATAGTTGCGCGCAATATACGTGTTCGGATCGAGCCCCGCGCTCACATACCACGCCGGATTGTGATGCGGCTGGTCGGCATCCTCCAGCCAGAACAGCTTCCCCTTGGCGACCTGTACCAGATAGTCGCGCTCGAACGCCTCGGCGGGCTTCAGATCCTTGAACGCCCCCGCCTTGTCGATCGCGCCATGCAGGAAGTCCGCCTGCCGCTTCAGCCCCGCTGCGCTCCAGTCGCCCAAGCCGCCGTCATACTCGTGCTTGCCCTGATAGACCGCGTTCGCCGGATCGATCTTGAACCAGCCGTCGATGAAGCCATCGCGGAACCCCGCCCAGTCGCCCGTCGCAGCAGTCGTCGGCGCGGCAGGAGCCTGCGTGTTCGCAGTCGTCTGCGCAGGGCCGCACGCGCTCAAGGCGAGGACTGCGCCAAGCGCCGTCGTCAAAAGTCCGATCCGCATCCTGTCTCCAATTCCGATTCGTCTGGGACCATGCTGCCAGTCGAAGCTTCGGTACGCCAGCGTGCGGAACGGCGGGCGCGATGAGCCGTTGAGCGCACACCTCCCTAGAGAGACTGGATAGCTTGATGCCCTACGTAAAAACCCGTGACGGTACCGATATTTACGTCAAGGATTGGGGCACGGGACGCCCGGTGATCCTGACGCATGGCTGGCCACTCAACGCCGACAGCTGGGACGCGCAGGCGATGGCGCTCGCGCACGCCGGCTTCCGCGCGATCGCGTATGACCGCCGCGGGTTCGGTCGCTCGGGCCAGCCCTGGACCGGCTACAACTACGACACGCTGACCGACGATCTGGCCGACGTGATGGAAGCCACCGGCGCGAACACCGACGCGACGATCGTCGGCTTCTCGATGGGTGGCGGCGAGATCGCGCGCTACATGAGCCGCTACGACGGCAAGGGCGTGGTCGCCGCCGGGCTCATCTCGTCGGTGGTGCCGTACATGCTCAAGACCGACGACAATCCCGACGGCGTCGACGAGGAAACGCTGGCCAGCATCGGCGCGAACATCGAGGACGACCGCCCGGCGTTCTTCAAGACCTTCCTCCAGCAATTCCTCGGCGTCGGGTTCATCACCTCCCCGGTCAGCGACGAGGTCGTCGACTGGGCCTGGAGCCTAGCGATGCAGGCGGGCCTTCACCCGACGCTGGAATGCGCCAAGGCATTCGGCCACACCGACTTCCGCGGCGACCTGGCGGCCTTCCGCGTACCGACGCTGGTCGTCCACGGGACGAGCGACAAGACAGTCCCGATCGACGCCACCGGCCGCGCCGCCGCCAAGGGCATCGCGGACTCGCAGCTGGTCGAATATGACGGCGCCCCGCACGGCCTGACGATCACCGAAAGCGATCGCTTCACCAACGACCTGCTGACGTTCCTGGGTCGGTAACGCCCCGCCCGTCATCCTGACGAAAGTCAGGATCCAGAGCCACGAGCGGAATCGCAAATGGCTCTGGATCCTGGATCAAGTCCAGGATGACGGCGCGCTCAGTTCCCCAGCGGAACGATAACCTCGTCCGGATGCGCGACGTTCAGTTCCTTGCGGACCATCTCGTCGACCATATCCGGGTTCGCATGATCCGGGTTCAGCAACGCCACCCGGTTCTTCAAGACCTCGCGCTTGCGATCGAGCGCGGCGTAATCCTGTTCACGCTTCGCAAGCTGGCGCTTGTAATCGCCATACGCGAACATCCCGTTCGGCCCGAGCACGGCATACGCGCCGAAGAACGCCATCAGCGTCAGCCCCAGCGCCGGCCACGCGGCCTTGCGCATCGTCTTCCGCAACTTGCTGGTCTTCGTCGTCACGCGTGCCATGTCGTCCTCCGGTACTCCAAACTCCGTCTACCACTCACTCCGTCACCCCGGACTAGTTCCGGGGTCCACCGTTCCGCGCAATCAAGTCTGTCGAATATGCGGGACCGTGGATGCCGGAACAAGGCCCTCCTGAGCTAGTCGAAGGGCCCGGCATGACGGATGGGCAATCAGCCCCCGATCAGGATGTCGCGCCCAGCATAACGCGCCGCATCACCCAGCTCTTCCTCGATCCGGATCAGCTGGTTGTACTTCGCCAACCGGTCCGACCGCGCGAGACTGCCCGTCTTGATCTGACCGCAATTGGTCGCGACAGCCAGATCGGCGATCGTCGAATCCTCGGTCTCGCCCGACCGATGCGACATCACCGCGGTATACTTCGCGCGCTGCGCCATCGACACCGCCTCCAGCGTCTCGGTCAGCGTGCCGATCTGGTTGACCTTCACCAGCAGCGAGTTCGCGATACCCTGGTCGATCCCGCGCTTCAGACGCTTCGGGTTGGTCACGAACAGATCGTCGCCGACCAGCTGGACCTTGTCGCCGATCAGGTCGGTGAGCGTCTTCCAGCCCTCCCAATCGTCCTCGCCCATGCCGTCCTCGATCGAGAAGATCGGGTAGCGGCGCGTCAGGTCCGCGAGATACTCCGCCATCTCGGCGCTTTCGAGGATCCGGCCCTCGCCCGAGATGTCGTACTTGCCGTTCTTGTAGAACTCGGTCGCCGCGCAATCGAGCGCGAGCATCACGTCCTCGCCGGGCTTGTACCCCGCCTTCTCGATGCTCGACATGATGAAGTCGAGCGCCTCGGTGGTGCTGCCGATGTTCGGCGCGAAGCCGCCCTCGTCGCCGACGCTGGTCGACAGGCCCTTCTCGCTCAGGCCCTTCTTCAGCGTGTGGAAGATCTCCGAGCCGCAGCGCACCGCCTCGAGGATGTTCGACGCGCCGACCGGCACGACCATGAACTCCTGGAAGTCGATCGGATTGTCGGCATGCTCGCCGCCGTTGATGATGTTCATCATCGGCACCGGCAGCAGATGCGCCTGCACGCCGCCGACATAGCGGTACAGCGGCAAACCACGCGCTTCGGCTGCGGCCTTGGCGACCGCGAGGCTGACGCCGAGGATCGCGTTCGCACCCAGCCGGCCCTTGTTCTCGGTGCCGTCGAGTTCGATCATTGCGCGGTCGAGGTCCGACTGGTCCTCCGCGTCCATGCCGAGCACGGTGTCGGTGATCTCGTCGTTGACCGCATCGACCGCGCCATCGACGCCCTTGCCGCCCCAGCGGGCCTTGTCGCCGTCGCGGCGCTCGACCGCCTCGTGCGCGCCGGTCGAGGCGCCCGACGGGACAGCCGCGCGGCCGAAGCTGCCGTCTTCGAGCAGCACGTCGACCTCGACGGTCGGATTGCCGCGGCTGTCGAGGATCTGGCGTGCATGAAGGTCGATGATTGCGGTCACGTAACGATGCTCCTACAAATCCCGGTGCCGGGTCGTTCGCGCCGCCTCTACCGTCTCACGCCATATCGGGCAATCGCGCGCGCTTCGGGAACCGCGCTTCAACGACGGTGTTGAGGGCGTAACAATTCTGAAAGGGACCGTCATGGCCGACTCCAGCGTAAACGACACCGTCAACGACCTGAAAACGACCGCGAACGAGGTCGGGACCGAGCTCAGCAAGACGATCGATAACGGCGATGTCTCGGCCAAGGCCGGCGATGCAAAGCAGGCGATCAAGGACGGCGCGAACAAGTACACCGCGCAGGCGACCGACAAGGTCCGCACCTTCGCCGAGGACGGCAAGGCACGCGCAAGCGGTGCTCTGGAGCAGGTCGCTCAGTTGCTGACCGACGCCGCCGGCCAGGTCGATGAGAAGCTCGGTTCGCAATACGGCACCTATGCGCGCAGCGCCGCCGACAGCGTCTCCGGTTTCGCCGATCAGGTGAAGGCGAAGGACATCGACGAGCTGTTCGACGACGCGCGCGAACTCGTGCGGAAGTCGCCCGCGATCGCCGTGGGTGCAGCAGCCGCCATCGGCTTCGTCGTCGCACGACTGGTGCAGTCGGGCGTCGATGCCAACTCGAAGGTCTGACGTCTTGGTCGACCCACTGACGTTCGCAACCGGCGAAGACGAGAGCCTAGCGTCGATCGTCGGTCGCCTCGCGACTGAGACGAAGAGCCTCGCGACCGCGGAAGTCGCTGTCTACAAGGCGAAGTTCGGCGAGACGGCGAGCGCGTACAAGTCGGCCGCGATGTTCTTCGCGGTCGCCGGCGTACTGGCTCTCGCCGCGCTGATCGCACTGCTGGTCGGTGCGATCTTGACGGTGGCGACGCTGGTGGGGCCAGGATGGGCGACCGCCATCGTCGTGGTGGCCGTCCTCGCAGTGGCGGCGATCCTGGCGATGATCGGCAAGTCGAAGCTTCAGACGAAGAGCGAGCCCGTATCATGACATCCGCCAAAGTCGCCGCCGCAGAGATTGAATCGGCCCTCGCCCGCCAGCGCGTCATGATGACGATCGGGCAGTTGCAGGACCGGCTCAATCCGCGAAAGCTTGCGCTGAACGCCAGCCGCGACATCGCCGATGCCGGCACCGCCGCGCTCAGCGCCAGCGTGGAGACCGTGAAGCGCAATCCGGGACCGACCGCGGGGTTCGCCGCGGTTGCCGGACTGTTCCTCGCGCGCCACCGGATCGTCGGACTGTTCCGCCGCGGGCGCTAGGCCCGTTGAAACCTTGAAGTCCCGGCTCGCGTTGAACCCTCATTGCATTGAACGGCGAGCAGCTTGCCACCAGAAGGACATTTCCATGACCGACGCAAAGACCACCGCTAACGAAGGCGCCCACGAGACCGAGAGCCGCCTGCGCGAGGGCCTCGACACCGTCCGCGAGACCGCATCGAAGGTCTATCACGACGCTGGCGACAAGGCTTCCGAGGTTCTCGAAGTCTCGCGCGAGAAGACCAAGCGCGTCGTTAACAACCTCGAGTCCAACCCGCTCGGCATCCTCGTCGGCGGTCTGGCCGTAGGCGCGCTCGCCGGTGCGCTGCTCCCGCGTTCCGCGCGTGAGAAGGAACTGCTCGCTCCGGTCGGCAAGCGCCTCAGCGAGACGCTCGTCGCGGCGACTGCGGCAGCGAAGGACGCCGGTCGTTCTGAACTGGGCGAACTCGGCCTGACCAAGGACAATGCTCGCGATCAGGCCAAGGGCCTGCTCGACGGTATCGTCAAGGCCGTCACGACGGCCGGTACCGCAGGTGCGAAGGCGGTTTCGCAAAAGCCTGCCGTCTGAGGGTTCAAACCGCGGGTCGAACACGCTAGGGAGGCGGCAACCCCCTCCCTAGGAAAGCAAGCGCATGAGCAAGCTCCACCTCGTATTCGGCGGCCGCGTCAGCGACCCGCGCACCCTGGATTTCAACGATCTGAGCAAGATCGAGTTCGTCGGCGTGTTCCCCGACTACGCTAGCGCCGAAAAGGCCTGGCGTGCTGCGGCGCAGCGTACCGTCGATGACGCGGAGATGAAGTTCGTGGTGGTGCACCTGCACCGGATGCTCGAGCCGAACCTGGGCGCGACAGTAGCCTGAACTACACCTGAGCCGTCATTCCCGCGAAGGCGGGGACCCACACTGGCTGACGTCGCGACATGATCGCAACGACATAGGCTATGGATCCCCGCCTCCGCGGGGATGACGGTTTTGGGATACCTGCCTGACGAGCAAGTTCGCGTGAAACGGCGCCTTCCCTCTCCCGTTCGGGAGTGGGAGACGCCAAAGGCAGCGCACCCTTTCCGTTCGTGCTGAGTAGAGACCGAGTAGGCTCGAAGAGCCGTATCGAGGGCTCGTATCGAAGCACAGGTCCCGCGCGCCAACCCATCCTTCGATACGCCGCTTCGACAAGCTCAGCAGCTACTCAGGACGAACGGTGTGGGTTTACATCAGCGTGGAGTGGAACGAAGTGGGGTTAGTTGCGAGCTAGGTGCTCAAGCCGCCCGGTAATGCCAGAGCAACAACGGCCGAGCCAGCACCAGCCCCGCCAAGAACCCACCGATATGCGCGCCAATGGCAATCGGCCCGCTAGCCCCAACCGAAGCCCCAAACCCGGCCAGCCCCATTAGCAACTGGATCCCGATCCACGCCGCAGCCAGCCACACCACATGCACGACCCCAGCCGGCACCGGCCCGATCGCCTGCGCCCGCCGCTCGCCATACAATAGCGCATAAGCCCCAACGACCGCCGAAATCGCACCGCTGGCGCCAATCATCGGCGCGGTAGACTCAGGCCCGAACGCCCAATGCCCCGCCGCCGCCGCATACGCGCCCAGCACGTACAGCACGACCAATCCGACCGTTCCCAGCGCCTTCTCGACGAACTGCCCGCAATACACCAGCATCACGAGGTTCAGCGCGATGTGCGCCCAGCCACCATGGATCAAGGTCGCGGTCAGCGGCGTCGCCCAGGACGGCACGACGAACATATGCTCGCTAGGAATACCGAGATCGGTCATCCGCAACGGAATGAACCCGGCGTTCACCGCCCAGTACCCAAGCGACCCGCTCAGCACCAGAAATCCCGAGACGATGACCGTCACGATCGTGATGATCGCCGTCGCCCGCGTCTCGAAGAATTGCATAAGGCTCAGATGAACTCGATCTTGGAGACGACGTAGTAACGCTCGCCCGCCGGCACCGTGACCTCGACCTCTTCGTCGAGCTTGCGCCCGATCAGCCCACGCCCCAGCGGCGAATTGTACGAGATCCGCCCGGTCTTGGCATTCGCCTCGGTCTGGCCGACGATCTGATACTTCACCGGCTTGTCGTTCTCGTCGAGCAACGTCACCGTCGCGCCGAACACGACCTTGTCGCCCGACAGGTCCTTCGGGTCGATGATCTGCGCACGCGACAGCTTGTCCTCGATGTCCGAGATCGATGCCTCCACCTGTCCCTGACGTTCCTTCGCGGCATGATATTCCGCGTTCTCGCTCAGGTCGCCGTGCGCGCGCGCCTCTTCGATCGCGTCGACGATCGTCGGACGTTCGGCTTTCAGGCGCTTCAGATCCGCGCTCAGCGTCTCATAGCCTTCCTGCAGCATCGGCATCTTTTCGACGGTCGCCATCATCTCGTCCCCAAATCCATTTCCCCGCGCGAGGCCCTGTACCAGCCCCGCCCACACATCATTCTCATGTCGGGATCAGTCGTGCGACTGCGAATAATAGGATTGCAGCGGCCGTACTTCAAGGCTGTGCGTCGAAAGCTTGGCGATCGCCTTCGCCGCTTCGAGCGAAGCCGGCGCGGTCGTGAAGTACGGAATACGCTGGCCGAGCGCCGAAGCACGGATAGGCTGCGAGTCCTTCAGGCTCTGCCACCCCTCGGTGGTGTTGAAGATCAGCGCGATATCGCCGTCCTTGATCCGGTCGACGATATGCGGCCGACCCTGGGCCACCTTGTTGACTTTCTCGACCGGTAAGCCGGCAAGCGCGAGATGATCCGCCGTCCCGCCGGTCGCGACGATCGAGAAGCCGGTGTCGACCAGCGCCTTCACAGCCTCGACGATCATCGCCTTGTCGCCGTCCTTCACGCTGACGAAGACATTGCCCTTGGTCGGCAGGATCGTCCCCGCGCCAAGCTGAGCCTTCGCGAACGCGATCGTGAAATCGGGATCGATTCCCATCACTTCGCCGGTCGACTTCATTTCCGGTGACAGCACCGGATCGACGCCGGGGAACTTGTTGAAGGGGAACACCGCCTCCTTCACCGCATAATAGTCGATATGCCGGTCGATCTTCGGCAAATTGACCAGCTTCTCGCCCGCCATCACGCGTGCGGCGATCTTGGCGATCGGCGCACCGATCGCCTTGGCGACGAACGGCACGGTGCGCGACGCGCGCGGGTTGACCTCGATGAGGTAGACCAGGCCATCCTTCACCGCGAACTGGATGTTCATCAGGCCGACCACCGACAAGGCATGCGCAAGCGCCACCGTCTGCCGCTCGATCTCGGCGATGATCTCCGCCGACAGCGAGTAAGGCGGGATCGAGCAAGCCGAGTCACCCGAATGGACGCCCGCCTCCTCGATATGCTGCAACACGCCCGCGACCACCACGTCGGTCCCGTCGCAGATCGCGTCGACATCGACCTCGATCGCATCGCGGAGATACTGGTCGATCAGCACCGGCGAGTCGCCAGACACCTGCACCGCGGTCGCGATGTAATGCTCGAGCTGCCCGATCGTATCGACGATCTCCATCGCCCGTCCGCCGAGCACATAGGAAGGCCGCATCAGCACCGGATAGCCGATGCGCTCCGCCGCCGCGACCGCCTCGTCCCGGCTCCGTGCGAGACCATTCGCCGGCTGCAACAGCCCGAGCTTGGTGATCAGCGCCGCAAACCGCTCACGGTCCTCCGCCAGATCGATCGCGTCCGGCGTCGTCCCCAAAATCGGGATGCCCGCAGCCTCCAGCGCGCGCGCAAGGTTCAGCGGAGTCTGCCCGCCGAATTGCACGATCACGCCCACCAGCGTACCGTTCTGCTGCTCGACATGCAGGATCTCCAGCACGTCCTCCGCGGTCAGCGGCTCGAAATACAGCCGGTCCGACGTGTCGTAGTCGGTCGACACCGTCTCCGGGTTGCAGTTGACCATGATCGTCTCATAGCCCGCGTCCGCCAGCGCAAAGCACGCATGGCAGCAGCAATAATCGAACTCGATCCCCTGCCCGATCCGGTTCGGCCCACCGCCCAGGATCACGATCTTCTTCCGGTCAGTCGGCTCGGACTCGTTCTCGGGCTCGCCGAAGCTCGGCGCCTCGTAGGTCGAATACATATACGGCGTCTTCGCATCGAACTCGGCCGCGCACGTATCGATCCGCTTGAACACCGGCCGCACGCCGAGCTTCAGGCGATGCTGGCGCACCTCCTCCTCGGTCACGCCGCCGGTCATCGCCTTGACGACCTCGTGGATCAGCCCCGAGCCCCGCGCGATCCCGCGGTTCATGCCCCGCAGATTGGCGGACTGCAGCGCCAGCCATGCGAGCCGCTTGTCGCTGAACCCCATGCTCTTCAGGCGACGCATGCCGGGCGCGTCGATCGGCAGCCCGTCCTTCATCACCTCGGCCTCGGCCACGATGATCTCGGCGATCCGCTCGAGGAACCACGGATCATACTTCGCGATTGCATGAACCTCGGCGACCGTGAAACCCTCGCGCAAAGCCTGCGCCGCCACCAGCAACCGGTCCGGCGTCGCGACGGCCAGCGCCGCCTCGATTTCCGCCCGCGGCGCACCGACCAGATGATCGACCTGGTTGAACCCCGACAGGCCCGTCTCAAGCCCGCGCAACGCCTTCTGCATCGATTCGTGGATGTTGCGACCGATCGCCATCACCTCGCCGACCGACTTCATCGCGGTGCCAAGCGTATTCGACGCGCCCTTGAACTTCTCGAACGCGAACCGCGGAATCTTCGTGACAACGTAATCGATCGTCGGCTCGAACGCGGCAGGCGTAGCGCCGGTGATGTCGTTCTCGATCTCGTCGAGCGTGTAACCGACCGCCAGCTTCGCCGCGACCTTCGCGATCGGGAAGCCGGTCGCCTTCGACGCCAGCGCGGACGAGCGCGAAACCCGCGGGTTCATCTCGATGACGACCAGCCGGCCGTCCTTCGGATTGACTGCGAACTGGACATTCGAACCGCCTGTTTCGACACCGATTTCGCGCAACACCGCGATCGATGCGTTGCGCATGATCTGGTATTCCTTGTCGGTCAGCGTCAGCGCCGGCGCGACCGTGATCGAGTCGCCGGTGTGGACGCCCATCGGATCGACGTTCTCGATCGAGCAGATGATGATCGCGTTGTCGTTGCGATCGCGCACCACCTCCATCTCGTATTCTTTCCAGCCGAGCAGCGATTCCTCGATCAGCACCTCGGTGGTCGGCGACAGGTCGAGCCCGTTACGGACGATCGCAATGAATTCCTCGCGGTTGTACGCGATGCCGCCGCCCGAGCCGCCCATCGTGAAGCTCGGCCGGATGATCGACGGAAGCCCCGTCTTCTCAAGGCCTTCGAGCGCTTCCTCGACAGTGTGTGCGATCGCCGAGCGCGCGCTTTCCAGCCCGATCCGGTCCATCGCATCGCGGAACTTCAGCCGGTCCTCCGCCATGTCGATCGCATCGGCATCCGCCCCGATCATCGTCACGCCGTACTTCTCCAGCGTCCCGTCATGGAACAGCGCCAGCGCGGTATTCAACGCGGTCTGCCCGCCCATCGTCGGCAGGATCGCGTCAGGGCGCTCCTTCTCGATGATCTTGGCGACGATCGCGGGCGTGATCGGCTCGACATAGGTCGCGTCGGCCAGCTCGGGATCGGTCATGATCGTGGCGGGGTTCGAATTGACGAGGACGATACGATAGCCCTCCTCCTTCAACGCCTTGATCGCCTGCGTGCCCGAATAATCGAACTCGCACGCCTGGCCGATGACGATGGGTCCTGCGCCGATGACGAGGATCGAGGAGATGTCGGTGCGTTTTGGCATTACTCAGTCCATTCCCAGATATAGCTGACGTGCTTCGCGCCAGCCGCCGTTAGCGCCTCATCGACCTTGTTAAGGGCTGCATTAAAGCAGTGATGCGCGTTACTCGGCTGTGTCTCTTTGGAAAAATTGATAAGTGGCTCGTCGAGAAACAAGCCATCTCTACGGAGATAAGTCGTCTGCTTAAGGCCGCAGATGTTCACGGCCTTCTTGAAGATCGTTTCCGGCATCGCAGGGGCACTCTGACCGCAAGCTACTAAAAATAGCGAACCTGATGTCACGAGCGCCCCGCTCTTAAGCACGCGGGAGTTGTCCGACGAACTTCTCGAACAGATACAAACTATCCTGCGGACCCGGGCTAGCTTCGGGATGATACTGCACGGAAAATGCTGGCTTGTCGGTGAGTTCAAGCCCAGCATTCGATCCGTCGAACAGCGACACATGCGTCTCGCGGACGTTCGCCGGCAGGCTGTCGCGCTCGACCGCGAAGCCGTGGTTCATGCTGGTGATCTCGACCGCGCCGTCGGACAGGCGCTTGACCGGGTGGTTGGCGCCGCGGTGGCCTTGGAACATCTTCGTCGTGGTCGCGCCGACCGCGAGGCCGAGCAGCTGGTGGCCGAGGCAGATGCCGAACAGCGGCTTGCCCGTCTCCAGCAGCTGGCGGATCACCGGCACCGCGTATTCGGCGGTCGCGGCGGGATCGCCGGGGCCGTTCGAGAGGAAGATGCCGTCGGGGGCGAGGGCCATCACGTCGTCGAAGCTGGCGGTGGCGGAGACGACCGAGACTTTCGCGCCTGCCTCGACGAGGTTGCGGAAGATGTTGCGCTTCGAGCCGTAATCGATCGCGACGACATGGGGGCGGGCCTTCTGCTCCCCTCCCGCATCGCGGGAGGGGTTGGGGGAGGGCATGGCCTCAGGCAGGGTCGGCGCTGATTGGCCAGCCCCTCCCCCGACCCCTCCCGCAAGCGGGAGGGGAGCAGAAGCGCCCTCTCCTGCTTGCGAGCTATCCCCGTAGCCGAAGCCCAGCTTCCAGACACCGCCGGGCGCATACTCACCCCAGACATAATGCATCTCGGTCGACACGTCCTTGGCGAGGTCCATGCCCTCCAGCCCCGGCCACGCGCGCGCCATCGCCAGCAGCGCAGCCACGTCGAACTCGCCGCTAGCCGAATGCGCGATCACCCCATTAGGCGCGCCCGCCACCCGGATCCGCCGCGTCAGCGCGCGCGTGTCGACGCCCGACAGCCCGATCCGCGCATGCCGCTTCATCCAGCCATCCAGCCCCTCGACCGCGCGGAAGCTCGACGGCTGCGTCACGTCCTCGCGGACGATGATGCCGAGCGCGTGCGGGTCGTCCGCCTCGACGTCGTCGGGGTTCGCGCCGACATTGCCGATATGCGGGAAGGTGAAGCAGATCATCTGCCCGGCGAACGACGGGTCGGTCAGCACCTCCTGATAGCCGGTCATCGCGGTGTGGAAGCACACTTCGCCGACCGCACTGCCCTCTGCGCCGAACCCGCGACCCCAGATCACGTCGCCATTGGCGAGGACGAGGACGCCTGTTGCACCGGCAGGCATGGCTATAGGCTGGGCGTCGGCCATCAGGCTGGGCACTCTCTTTACGTTGACGATGTCGCTAAGTGGTGTCCGCTAAGGCCGGCGTGCCGCAGCGTCAATCTGTTAAACGGGCGGCGGACGCGCTATCCCGTCGGGCTATCCCGAACCGCCTGAAAGACCAGTACATGATTCGCGACGACATCAAGGCTGCGCAGCTGACCGCCATGAAGGCCGGCGACAAGCAGAGCCGCAACGCTATCTCGTTGATCCAGGCCGCGATCAAGAACCGCGACATCGAGGCGCGGACCGGAAAGGCGCCCGATAGCGACGACGCGCTGGTGGTCGAAGTGCTTCAGAAGATGGTCAAGCAGCGCCGCGAGTCGATCGAGATGTTCTCGAAGGGCGGCCGCCAGGAGCTCGCCGATGCGGAGGCGGCGGAGGTCGCCGTGATCGAACGCTTCTTGCCCCAGCAGATGAGCGAGGCGGAAACCGCAGCGGCGATCGAGGCGATCAAGACGGAACTCGGCGCGACCGGCATGAAGGACATGGGCCGCGTGATGGCGGAGCTGAAGGCACGCCACGCCAGCGAGCTGGACATGAGCAAGGCGAGCGGCCTGGTAAAGGCGGCGCTGTCGTAAATTCTGCTCCCCTCCCGCTCGCGGGAGGGGTCGGGGGAGGGCAGTGCCCAAAAGGAGACGGAGCATTGGAACAACGCACCCGCATCCGAGACCTCCGCGCCAACCCGACGCGTGCAGAGAGCGCGCTGTGGCAGCATCTAGCTGCCCGGCGAACGTCCGGCGTGAGGTTCAATCGCCAGGTACCGATCGGCCCGTTCATCTGCGACTTCGTTTCCCGCGCTACGAAGCTCGTCGTCGAAGTCGATGGCGGCCAACATGATTGGCAGTCCGACGACGATGCGAGGCGGACGCGCTTCATAGAACACCAAGGCTACCGCGTGATCCGGTTCTGGAACAACGACGTGCTGGAGCGGATGGAGGGCGTGGTGGCCGAGATCGGGCGCGTGCTTGCGGAACGCCCCTCCCCTAACCCCTCCCGCAAGCGGAAGGGGGACTCGGTCGTGAACTCCGCGAACGCAGCCCCCCTTCTGCTCCCCTCCCGCCTGCGGGAGGGGTCGGGGGAGGGCAGTGCCGCAAACACCACCCCCACAAAAGCAACCCCATGGCGCTAACCCCACAATTCCTCGACGAACTCCGCGCCCGCACCTCGCTCTCGGCGCTCGTCGGCAAGACCACCAAGCTCACCAAGGCCGGTCGCGAGCACAAGGGCTGCTGCCCGTTCCATAACGAGAAGACCCCCTCCTTCTACGTCAACGACGACAAGGGCTTCTACCACTGCTTCGGCTGCTCGGCGCACGGCGACGCGATCAAGTGGATGACCGACCAGCGCGGCCTCCCCTTCATGGACGCGGTCAAGGAGCTCGCGCAGGCCGCCGGGATGGACATGCCCGCGATGGACCGCCAGTCCGCCGCCAAGGCCGAGCGCGCCAAGGGCCTGCACGAGGTCATGTCCGACGCCGCCGACTGGTTCACCGAGCAGCTCAACGGCCTCCCCGGCACCGACGCCCGCGCACTCCTCAACCGCCGCGGGATCAAGCCCGAGACGGCGCGTGCGTTCGGCATGGGGTTCGCCCCCGACAGCCGCGGCAAGCTCAAGACCGCGCTGAAGGACTACGGCGACCCCATGCTGGTCGAGTCCGGCATGCTCATCTCGGTCGAGGGAAAGGACCCGTACGACCGGTTCCGCGGCCGCCTGATGATCCCGATCCGCGACCCCCGCGGGCGGACGATCGCGTTCGGCGGGCGCGTGCTCGACGGTGGCGAGCCCAAATACCTCAACTCCCCCGACACGCCGCTTTTCGACAAGGGCCGCACGCTCTATAATCTCGATCGAGCCGCCCCCGCCTCGCGCAAATCGGGCCGCGTGCTGGTGGTCGAAGGCTATATGGACGTCATCGCGCTCGCCCAGGCCGGCTTCGGCGAAGCGGTCGCACCACTGGGCACGGCATTGACCGAAGCGCAACTCGAACGACTGTGGCGGATGGTCGACGTGCCCCTGCTCTGCTTCGACGGCGACGGCGCCGGTCAGAAGGCGTCGCTCCGGGCTGCCCACCGCGCGCTGCCTCTACTCGCCCCCGGCCGCAGCCTCGCGTTCGTCACGCTCCCGCAAGGCCAGGACCCCGACGACCTCGTCCGCGCCGGCGGCCCCGGTGCGTTCGAGGCGTTGCTGAAAACCCCCGAACAGCTCGTCGACCGGCTCTGGGCCACCGAAGTCGCCGCCGAGGCGCTGGACACCCCCGAACAGCGCGCCGGCCTCAAGCGCCGCCTCCACGAACTCGCGGAGGGCATCGCCGACCCATCGGTGAAGCAACAATATCACGCCGAGTTCAAGAACCGCTTCTACGAGCATTTCAAACCGGTGCGCGCGCCCTTCGTGCCGCGCGGCGAGCGTCCCAAGGGCGGCTGGAAGCCCCCCGCCGCGCCCGTCACCGAGGATGCAAAGGCCTTCCTCGCCACCGGCATCGACCGCGTATTGGCGAAGGCCGTCCTCGCCGGGCTGATCCGCCACCCGGTCGAGATCGCGCGGCACATGGAGGTGCTCGGCTCGCTCCAAATGATCGACGGCGCGCTCGGTCGATTGTTCGAAGCGGTCGTAGATGTTGCACTTGAGGACCAGAAGCTTGATAGCGGGCGCTTGCTCACCATATTGGCGAGGTCCGGTTTCAATTCAGTCGCGAGTGACCTGTTGAGAGCCGATACGATGCCCTATTCGTTCACGCAGACCACGGCCGATCCAGCCCGCGTCCGTGCCGACCTCGACGAGGCGATCGCGATCATGGTCGCCCGCCCTGAGGTAGACGCGGCACTCAAGCAGGCGACCGCGGCGATGCAGACGCACTTCACCGAAGATGCGTTCGAACGACAAGTGGCTATGGTAAGAGAGAAACAGGCGTTGGAAGTCCGACTTGCAAATCTTGTACAGTCGAACGAAGACGCCCGAGCGTTGGGTACCGAGGGCGATTGATGGCTAAGGCGAACATGGCGGAACCCGCCGAGACGAACGAAACCGGCGATGCGCCGCTGATCGACATGAACGATGCGTCGATCAAGAAGGTCATCGCGCGCGCCAAGAAGCGCGGCTACATCACCTATGAGCAGCTCAACGAAGCGCTGCCGCAGGGCGAGATGTCGTCCGACCAGATCGAGGACATCAGCGCCGCGCTGAGCGAGATGGGGATCAACATCGTCGAGAACGACGAAGCCGGCGAGGACGGCGAAACCGAGCCCGCCAAGGATGACGAGGACGAGCCGGAGGCCGCCGACGCGGATGCCGACACAGGCCCCGCGATCGAGAAGAAGAAAGAGACGATCGATCGCACCGACGATCCGGTCCGCATGTACCTGCGCGAGATGGGCGCGGTCGAGCTGCTCAGCCGCGAGGGCGAGATCGCGATCGCCAAGCGCATCGAGGCGGGTCGCGACACGATGATCCTCGGTCTGTGCGAATCGCCGATCACCTTCAACGCGATCATCGACTGGTCGACCGCGCTGAACGAAGGCACGATGCAGCTGCGCGAGATCATGGATCTCGACGCGATGCTGTCGAAGGATCCCGCCCCCGAAGCGATGGCCGAGGACGGCGAAGCTGACGACGGCGAGATCAGCGAGAAGAACGCCGGCCCCTCGTTCAAGGAAGAGGCCGAGCCCGAAGAGCCGTCCGCCGACGAGGACGAAGACGGCGAGCGCCGGGCCCCCCGCGCATCGGACGACGAGGAGGAGGACAACACCCTCAGCCTCGCGCAGATGGAAGAGCAGCTTAAGCCGATCGCGCTCGAGCGGTTCGCCAGCATCACCGCGCTCTACAAGAAGTTCAGCAAGATTCAGCAGTCGCGCGTCGACGCGATGGGCATCGGCGGCGATTTCTCCGCGGCCGACGAGCGGAAATACCAGAAGCTGCGCGAGGAACTCACGGCGGAAGTCGAGAGCGTCCAGTTCCACAACGCCAAGATCGAATATCTGGTCGATCAGCTCTATGCCTATAACCGTCGCCTGACCGCGCTGGGCGGCCAGATGCTGCGCCTCGCCGAGCGCCACAAGGTGCCGCGCAAGGACTTCCTCGATCGCTATATCGGTCACGAGATCGACGAGAACTGGCTGACGACGGTCAACAAGGTCGACAAGAAGTGGACCGCGTTCGTCGCCAACGAGGGCGAGGCGGTCGAGCGCATCCGCGCCGAGATCGCCGACATCACGCAGCAGACCGGCATGGCGCTCACCGAGTTCCGCCGGATCGTCAACATGGTCCAGAAGGGCGAGCGCGAGGCGCGCATCGCCAAGAAGGAGATGGTCGAGGCGAACCTGCGGCTGGTGATCTCGATCGCCAAGAAATACACGAACCGCGGCCTGCAGTTCCTGGATCTCATCCAGGAGGGCAATATCGGCCTGATGAAGGCGGTCGACAAGTTCGAGTATCGCCGCGGCTACAAGTTCAGCACCTATGCGACGTGGTGGATCCGTCAGGCGATCACCCGCTCGATCGCGGATCAGGCGCGGACCATCCGCATCCCGGTCCACATGATCGAGACGATCAACAAGCTGGTCCGCACCAGCCGCCAGTTCCTCCACGAGCAGGGCCGCGAACCGACTCCGGAAGAGATGGCCGAGCGCCTCTCCATGCCGCTCGAGAAGGTGCGCAAGGTGATGAAGATCGCCAAGGAGCCGATCAGCCTCGAGACGCCGATCGGCGACGAGGAGGATTCGCATCTCGGCGACTTCATCGAGGACAAGAACGCGATCATCCCCGTGGATGCCGCGATCCAGGCGAACCTCAAGGAGACGGTCACGCGGGTGCTGGCGTCGCTGACGCCGCGTGAGGAGCGCGTGCTGCGGATGCGCTTCGGGATCGGGATGAACACCGATCACACGCTCGAGGAAGTCGGCCAGCAGTTCTCGGTCACCCGCGAGCGCATCCGCCAGATCGAGGCGAAGGCGCTGCGGAAGCTGAAGCACCCGTCGCGTAGCCGGAAGATGCGGAGTTTCCTCGACCAGTAAGGGTTGGGGATTGCTGATCGAACGAATGGGCCGCGGTGGAAACACCGCGGCCTTTTTAACGTAATTATTACACCGTTCCTCAGGTTAATGGCCAAATTTTACGATCAAGCAGAAAATTGTCGTCGACCATATACGAACTGAAAAATTCATCGTGGCCAAACAGGTTATCGATACCCTGCTTATAACTTGCTTCTCGTACCAAATTTGAAAATATACACGCCAACCATCGGACCACTGCCAACGTGTAAAATCGGCCATATCTTTGCGCCCACTTCGTCTGCCCTGTTCGCTCCGAAGCAGTTTCGACGTCGGACATTAAACGCCCATTTTCGTCAGTATGCCTGACAAACGCCATGTCACCGATCAGCGCGTTGATGAACTTGGCTCTATCTTTGACGCCAGCCTCCGCACGCCTTCCACTATAATGCTTGTCCAAAATTGGTTCGATGACATCGTTCCACCACTTCGTGACTGGTTCAGTTCGAGGATCAAAATGAGGATTTCCAATAGCTTGGAAATTTGCGTACCGTCCCTTTGACGCATCCGCAAAAGAGCCAAGACACTCTATTACGGCAGCGCAAATTGGCTCAGATGGGCCGATGTGCTTGACTACAATACTTCTACTCTTAGCTATCTCATCAGCTTTTTCAATTAATCCGCTGATATTATGACCAAACTTTTTGACGACCGCCTGCGATGGCAAGGCCCCATTGTTGTTCATAGCAAAGTTCGAGATTAATATTAACTTCGCCAACCTTTCTATTCCAATCGATAGCCCAAAGAACGCTGTGTAGTACTCTCCGAACCCGCTCCCGTAGCTTGCTCGTCCTAATGCGGTAGCACCAGAACCGATCAGCTGACTGACTAAAGATGCCTCGCGATGGAGTGCTTGCCAATCTGGCAAGTCGAAAGGATCGGGTCGGCTTGACATAAGCACTCCTCGTAAGGCGATAGATTTGCTTGCTAGAGCTAAAAGCGTAGACGGTGCTTTGTGCGTAGCAAGAGGCAGATAGATTTCAATTTTGCGATCCTCCCCCGCAAGGGGGAGGTGGCACCGAAGGTGACGGAGGGGGAGGACGCGGAGCAAAGGTTTCCCTTTCCTCCCCCTCCGTCTGACAAGCGCCAGCCACCTCCCCCTGGCGGGGGAGGATTGTTTGGCTTCGACGTTCGGGGATGACGGATCGCCCTACCGCAATCCGACCTGCTGATCCTCCCCTGCAAGGGGAGGTGGCGCGAAGCGACGGAGGGGTGATGCCCTATCGTGAGCGGGCCACCCCTCCGTCAGCGCTATGCGCTGCCACCTCCCCTTGCAGGGGAGGAATTACGGTCGAACCCGATCGACAATGCCCCTAAAGCCTCACCATGCCCCGAGTAATCCTGTTCAACAAACCGTACGACGTGCTCAGCCAGTTCACCGACGTGAACAGTCCGACCCCGCGCGCGACGCTGTCGCAGTTCGTCGATGTGCCGGGGGTCTATCCGGCGGGGCGGCTCGACCGCGATAGCGAAGGGCTGTTGCTGCTGACCGACGACGGCCGCCTCCAGGCGCGGATCGCGGACCCGAAGTTCAAGCTGGCCAAGACCTATCTCGTGCAGGTCGAGGGCGATGCCGGCGAGGACGCGCTCGATCGGTTGCGGGGCGGCGTCCTGCTGAAGGACGGCCCTGCCCGCGCCGACGTCGAGCGGATCGCTGCGCCCGACCTCTGGCCGCGCCTGCCGCCGATCCGGGTCCGCGCGAGCATCCCCGATTGCTGGCTGAAGATAACGATCCGCGAAGGCCGCAACCGCCAAGTCCGCCGCATGACCGCCGCGATCGACCACCCCACGCTGCGGCTGGTCCGGTGGAGCATCGGCGACTGGACCGTGGCGGGTCTGGAGCCCGGCACGTGGCGCGACGCCTGACGGGCGCTTGAGGCGGGCTGACGGCCGCCTGCGGGCCACCGGAGGCACGGGCGCCCATGGGCACCCTTCAGACGACAGCGTTCGCGACTGCAAGCGGAACGCCTCCCCACCCACGCCGTCATCCTGACAAAAGTCAGGACCCAGAGCCAAGCAGCGCGGCGTTCGTGATCCTGGGTCCTGACTTTCGTCAGGATGACGAGGCAGCGGGGGTTAGGTCATCCCCAACCAACGCTCGTCATTCCCGCGGAGGCGGGAACCCAGACTGGCTGGCCTCGCACCACAATCACCGGCCCCCGAGGATATGGATCCCCGCCTGCGCGGGGATGACGACGCGTTGCGTGATGCGCAGGCGTTGCATGATAGTGATGATGGCGATGGCAGCGCAGAACAAACACTCCCTCCCCTTCAGGGGAGGGTCGGGGTGGGGCATGTCCACGCGAGTGCGCTCCATGTGGCAAGGCCTCGTGTAGTCCAGACAGAGACCATCCCAATCCCCGAGCAAAGCGTGTTTCCCCACGAAGGCGGGGACCCAGACTGGACTTTCGCCTTCGCGGGAGAACAAGGAAGCGCAAGTTGGCCTGCGCAGGATCGCGCGTCCATATCCGACCCGACAACCACCCCCGACCACCCGAAGGACGGGGGAAGCGCCCAGACACCGCCGCCGCTGGCCGACGTGCAAATCCGCTGTCCTACACGCGCCTCGGAGCGCACCCTCAGCGGATGCCCAACCCCGCCCCTATCCCGCATGCATCACCTTGGCCCAGAACGCCCCTATCGAACCCCATATCGGGCGATGTGCAGAACGCTGTGAGACTGTGAACTTCGTGCACTTCCGCACTGCAGCATCGGCGCAAGACACTGATTTCAGGCGCACAACGAAAAAGGGCGCGGGGACCATCGCCCCCGCGCCCTTCTCCAACGCAAACAGTCTCCGATTACTCGGCGGCTGCAGTACCCTTGGCAGGGCGCATGTCGCGACGCTCGGCGATACGCGCTGCCTTGCCGGTGCGGCCACGCAGGTAATACAGCTTGGCGCGACGCACGGCGCCCTTGCGGACGACTTCGATCGAATCGACGTTCGGCGAGTAGAGCGGGAAGACGCGCTCGACGCCCTCGCCGAAGCTCATCTTACGCACGGTGAAGTTCGAGCCCATGCCCTTGTTCGAGCGCGCGATGCACACGCCCTCGTAGTTCTGAATACGCGTGCGCTCGCCTTCGACGACCTTCACGCCGACCTTCAGCGTGTCGCCGGGGCGGAAATCGGGGATCGTCTTGTTGGCCAGGAACTTCGCGATGTTCTCGGCTTCGATCGTCTGCAACAGGTTCATGTCTCGTCCTCGTGTCGCTGCGCGCCAGAGGGCGACTGGACCCGAACGCCCTCATGGCGCTCCCAAAGGTCCGGTCGCCGTGACCGTGTATCGATCTCCGCGCGGCGTTTGCGCCATGCAGCGATCTTCGCATGATCCCCCGATCGCAGCACCTGCGGGATCGTGCGCCCTTCCCATGATTGAGGTCGGGTATAATGCGGATATTCGAGCAGCCCCGTTTCGAAGCTCTCGTCATCCCCACTAGAAGCCGCGCCCATTACGCCGGGCAGCAGCCGAATGCAAGCATCGAGCAGCACCAGCGCGCCCATCTCGCCGCCCGACAGGATGTAGTCGCCGATCGAGACCTCCTCGATCTCGCGTGCCTCGAACAGCCGTTCGTCGAACCCCTCGAACCGGCCGCAGAGAATGGTGACGCCGGGACCCTGCGCGAGCTCCCGCACCCGCTCCTGGGTCAGCGGTTTCCCCCGAGGCGTCATCGCCAACACCGGCCGCCCATCCGCAACGCTGTCAATCGCCGAGGCCACCACGTCGGCCCGAAGCACCATCCCAGCCCCGCCCCCCGCCGGCGTATCGTCCACCGACTTGTGCTTGTCCGTCGCAAAGTCCCGGATCTGCACCGGCGAGCAAGACCACCGCCCCTCCCCCAGCGCCCGGCCCGCAAGCGACGTCCCCAGCGGCCCCGGAAACATCTCCGGATACAGCGTCAATATCGTGGCAGCGAAAGTCACGGCGTCCAATTCTCTATGCGGTTGCGCCATCGTGCGGCGCCGAATGCGCCCAGCACCTATACGGATCGGCGCAGTGGAACAATTACGCTGGCGAAACGCTCGCGGCGAATGGACGATTGCATCATCATCGGCGCCGGCCCGGCAGGTCTGACCGCGGCGATCTATCTCGCGCGGTTCCACCTCTCGATCCGCCTGTTCGATTGCGGCAGCAGCCGCGCCGCGCTGATCCCGTGCACGCACAACCATGCCGGCTATCCCGAAGGTATCCGCGGCACGGACCTGCTAGCGCGAATGCTGGCGCAGGCGGAAACCTATGGCGCAGTCCGCGAGGGCGTACGGGTCGACGCGATCGAAGTCGACGACGACGGCTTCACCATACGGCTCGGCGATCGCCGCGTGCGAGCTCGGAGCGTGTTGCTCGCCACCGGGGTCGTAAACAACCGTCCAAACATGCAAGACGCCATCCACGACGAAGCGCTCGAAGCCGGCCTCCTCCGCTACTGCCCGATCTGCGACGGCTACGAAGTCACCGACAAGCGCGTAGGCATCATCGGCACCGGCGACCACGGCATGCGCGAGGCCCTGTTCCTGCGCGGTTACACAAATGACGTAACGCTGATCGCGCCCGAGGGCGGCCACGATCTCGATGCGGCATGCGAAGCGGCGCTAAACGAAGCCGGGATTATCCGCGTCGGAGGCCCCTGCGGCAACTATGCGATCGAGGGAGACAAATTGGCTTTGGACACGGTCGAGGGGCGGCTCTCGTTCGACAGCATCTATCCAGCGCTCGGATCGGTCATCCGTTCGGAACTGGCCGTTGCAGCAGGCGCGCGCGCATCCGAGGACGGGTGCCTGGAAGTGGACTCGCACCAGCGTACGTCGATCCCCGGCCTGTTCGCCGCGGGCGACGTGGTTAAGGGGCTCGACCAGATCAGCCATGCGATGGGGGAAGCCGGCGTCGCTGCGACGACGATCCGTAACACGCTCGCCGAGCAGCGCCCGCTTCGGCGGTAGCCTGCGCGACAAGGAAAGAGTGTTTCCCCGCGAAGGCGGGGACCCAGACTGGACTCCCGCCTTCGCGGGAGAACAAGACTTACTCAGCGGCGAACGACGCTTCGACGATAAGCCGATCGGCATCCCATTCAGGAACGGCCTCGGGTCGCATCGGTATCATGAACCGCTTGCCGGGCTTGTCATCCACGGGCGGCCGCTCGATCTCGATCACGTCACCCGCACCGAAATTATCGATCGCCACGACGCGCCCGATAGCCTCGCCATCGGTCGAGACGACATCGAGCCCGATCACATCCGTATGATAGTATTCACCGTCTTCGAGTGGCGGCAGCGAAGACCGCGGCACCGTCAGTTCGGTCCCGCGCATCGCCTCGGCAGCATTGCGATCAGCCACTTCGGCAAAGCGCGCGATCATGCCGTTGTTGCCGTTACGGGCGGATTTCAGCGACAGCGCACCGTTGTTGAAGCTCTTATAGCTCCCGAAATTCTCGGCGAAGACCTTCAGCCGCACTTCGCCACCGATGCCGTGCGCACCGATGACGACGGCGAGCGTCACGTCAGCCTTGCGCGGAGCCTTCATCGCGGCCGGGGGTGTCGTCGGAGCCTTCGGCGGGGTCGTCGGCGGAGACGCCTTGGTTGGTGGCATCTTCGATGTCCTCGGGTGCGGGGGCTGTGCGGGGGTCGGATTCGGGGGCCATCATGCGCTCCTGTTCGGGGTTACCGATTGAGAGAACGCATGAACGGCCGATCGGGTGCGGTTGGCGACCCGTAGTCGGAACGGGAGTTACCCTCCCGCACCTTCGTCACCCCGGACTCGTTCCGGGGTCCACCGTTCCGCGCACCCAATTCTCTCGAATCCGCGGACGGGGGGTTGCCGGAACAAGCCCGGCATGACGGAGAGGGGTAGGACGATCACGCCCTGCCCCACTCCGGAAGCGCTGTCTTACGAAGCGGCTTCTTCGGTCTCGGCAGGAGCAGCCTCTGCCTCGGCAGCAGGCGCCGCCTTCGCAGCAGCTTCAGCCTCGGCAGCTTCGGCCGCCTTGGTCGCACGCTCTTCAGCGCGCTCGGTGGCCTTCTCGCCGGGCTTGCCCTTGTTCGGGTTGTTGCGCGCCGAACGCTCGAGCACGCCAGCCTGGTCAAGGAAGCGCGCGACGCGGTCGGTCGGCTGCGCGCCGACGCTCAGCCAATGCTTCGCGCGGTCGGCGTCGAGCTGCACGCGCTGCTCGTTGTCCTTGGCGAGGAGCGGGTTGTAGTTGCCGATCTTCTCGATGAAGCGGCCATCACGCGGCGAACGCGCATCGGCAACGACGATCTTGTAGTAAGGACGCTTCTTGGAGCCACCGCGCGCGAGGCGAATGTTGATTGCCATGATATTTTCCTTCGTTTTCTAGATAGATCCCCGAGCGAAAGCCGAGGTGTCGTGGTTGGATAAGGAGGTTATTTCTTCTTCAGAAAATCGTCGAAACCGGCAGGCATCTGCGGCATCTTGGGGCCACCAAGCCCCGGCAGACCGCCGCCGCCCATACCGCCGCCGCCGCCCGGCAGGCCACCAGCGCCAGCCTTGTTGAGCATATCGCCCATCTGCGGCCCGCCGATCGCATTGCCGATGCCGCCGAGACCGCCGCCAAGGCCGCCCTTGCCGAGCATCGCCATCATGCCCTTCATGCCGCCCATCTTCTTGATCTTCTTCATGGCGGTCGACATTTCGAGGTGCATTTTCAGCAGCTTGTTGACCTCCTGGACGGTCGTCCCGGAGCCCTTGGCGATGCGGATCTTGCGCTTGGCGTTGATCAGTTCGGGCTTGTTGCGCTCCTTGATCGTCATCGATCCGATCATCGCGTCCATGTGCACCAGCACCTTTTCACCACCGACCGACGCGACCGCGCCTTGCGCCTTCTTCATGCCGGGGATCATCCCCGCCAGCGCACCGAGCCCGCCCATCCGCTGCATCTGCGCGAGCTGGGCTCGCAGGTCGTTCATGTCGAACTGACCCTTGGCCATCTTGGCGGCCATCCGCTCGGCGTCTTCGGCCTGGATCGACTCCGCGGCGCGCTCGACCAAGCTGACGACGTCGCCCATGCCGAGGATGCGACCGGCGACGCGCTCCGGATGGAACGCCTCGAGCGCATCGAGCTTCTCGCCGGTACCTGCGAACTTGATCGGCTTGCCGGTGACCGCGCGCATCGACAGCGCCGCGCCGCCGCGGGCATCGCCGTCCATGCGGGTCAGCACGATACCCGTCAGCGGCACCTGGTCGGAGAAGTTCTGCGCGACGTTGACCGCGTCCTGGCCGGTCAGCGAGTCGACGACGAGCAGGATCTCAGCCGGGTTCGCGACGTCGGCGACCGCCTTCATCTCGTCCATCAACGCCTGGTCGACATGGAGTCGGCCTGCGGTGTCGAGCATAAGGACGTCATAGCCCTGCAGCTTGGCCGCCTGCATCGCGCGGCGGGCGATATCGACCGGCTGCTGGCCCTGCACGATCGGCAGCGTCGCAACGTCGATCTGCGTGCCGAGCGTCGCCAGCTGCTCCTGCGCGTTCGGGCGATTGACGTCGAGCGACGCCATCAGCACCTTCTTGCGCTCGCGACCGGCCTGTCCGAAATTGGCCTGCCCCGCCGCCAGCCGCTTGGCGATCTTGGCGGTCGTGGTCGTCTTGCCCGAGCCCTGTAGGCCGACCATCATAATGACGGCCGGCGGCGTAACGCCCAGCTCGAGCTCGACGGCATCCGAACCGAGCATCTCGACCAGCGCATCGCTCACGATCTTGACGACCTGCTGCCCCGGCGTAACCGAGCGCAGGACGTTCTGGCCGATCGCCTTCTCGGTCGCCTTCTCGACGAACTCGCGCGCGACGGGCAGCGCGACGTCGGCTTCGAGCAGCGCGACGCGCACCTCGCGCATCGCCGCACGCACGTCCGCTTCGGTCAGCGCACCCCGGCCGCGAAGGCGGTCGAAGACGCCGCCAAGTCGATCGCTCAGGCTTTCGAACATCGAAATACTCCCATACACCGCCATGGAGACACAAAGAACGCCAAACGCAAAAGCGCCGGCGGGCGAAACCTCGCCGGCCAGCGTGCATCCTTGGATGCTCGTCCAATGCGCCCCGTAACGGAACGTGGGCCGCCACCTACGGGAAACGCGCGCGAAGTGCAAGGCAGGCGTGATCCCGAAGACCCGCCGACAGCGTACGGCGTCCTGCGTGTTCCCTTCACCGCAGCATATCAACGCCCCGGCGCAACGCCGCGGACCTTAACCTGTCCTACATATCTCACGGAGCACATCGGATGCACCAAGGACCCTACAGGCCGTTTTATCGATGATTTTACCGCCGGCGACGACCCGTTCGCTTCGCCTCATCAGCCGGGAATTCATGACCGGCGCGCTCACGGGCGCCGCACTGCTGCTGTTCATCGGCACCGGCGGGGGCGTATTGCTGGAAGCGATCGAGCATTTGAAGGGCGGCAACGCCGTCATCGATCGCACCCTGATCGCGGCCATGTTTCTCAACGTCGCGCTGATCCTGTTCGGCTGGTTCCGGTATCGCGGCCTCGCCGAAGAACTGTCGCAACTGTCGGACGCGGATCAGCGCGCGAAGCTGCTGTCGCAATATGATCCGCTGACCGGCTTCCTGAATCGCCGAAGCCTGATCGAGGAAGGCGCCGCGCTGTTCACCGGATCGCTTCGCCGGGGCAAGGCCTTGGCCCTGCTGACCATCGATCTCGATCACTTCAAGACGGTCAACGACGTGCACGGTTATGCCATCGGCGATGCGCTGCTCACGCTCGTTGCCGAAAAGATCAGCGCATTGGTCCCCGGGTCGAGCCTGCTCGCGCGCCTCAACGCCGACGAGTTCGCCTGCGCGGTGGTGTTCGATGCCGCCTATCCCGGGGTCGTCGATCGGATCGCCGACCGGCTGATCGCGGACCTCTCGAAACCGTTCCTCATCGGCGAGACCGAAGTCCACGTCAGCACCTCGATCGGCATTGCCCGCTCGGACATCGATTGCACGTCGATGGACGCGCTGTTGCGAACGTCGGACATGGCGTTGCATGCTGCCAAGGTCGCCGGGCGCAATCGTCATGCCTGGTTCGATGGCGCGATGGAGCGATCCGTCCAGTTGCGCGGCGAACTCGAGGCCGGGTTGCGCGTGGCGGTCCCCAACGATGCGATCGTGCCGTTCTTCGAACAGCAGGTCGATCTGACGACCGGCTGCATCACCGGGTTCGAGGTGCTCGCGCGGTGGGAGCATCCGACGCGCGGCGCGATCGGGCCGGAAGTTTTCATTCCGATCGCGGAGGGTATCGGCCTGATCGGCGATCTGTCGCTGTCGGTCATGCGTCAGGCGTTCACCGCCGCGCGCGACTGGGATGCAGGCCTGTCGCTGTCGATCAACATCTCGCCGGTGCAGTTGCGCGACGCGTGGCTGGCGCAAAAGATCATCAAGACGCTGGTCGAGACCGGCTTTCCCGCCAGCCGGCTCGAGATCGAGATCACCGAAAGCGCGTTGTTCGACAATCTGCCGCTCGCGCAGTCGATTGTTGGCAGCCTGAAGAATCAGGGCATCCGCATCGCGCTCGACGATTTCGGCACCGGCTATTCGAGCCTCGCGCATCTGCGCGCGCTGCCGTTCGACCGGATCAAGGTCGACAAGAGCTTCGTCGGCTCGATGCTCGACAACCCCGACAGCATGGCGATCGTCAACACGATCGTCCGGCTCGGCGACAGTCTCAACCTTCCGACCACCGCCGAGGGAATCGAGAACGCCGCAATCGAAGAGCGACTGCGCGGCATGGGATGCGCAAAGGGCCAGGGCTATCTGTACGGGCGGCCGCTGTGCGCTGCGCAGGTGCGCCGGCTGCTCGCGGAAAAGCGGCTGCTGGCGCAACGACCGGACATCAGCGCGCCGCCTCAGCGCGGCATCGCGCCAAGGTTGGCGGGCTGATCGACGGCAGCCGGGCCAGACCCGAACCACAAAGCGTGGACTTCGCCCCCTACGGCTCCTAAATCGCGCGCATGTCACCCGCCCCCGCGCCAGAGGTCATCAGCCTCGGCTGCCGCCTCAACATCGCCGAAAGCGAGACCATCCGCGCACTCGTCGCCGGGCGGGACATGGTCGTGGTCAACAGCTGCGCCGTCACCAACGCGGCGGTGAAGGCAACGCGCGTCGCCATCCGCCGCGCGAAGCGCGACCGCCCCGAGGCACAGATCGTCGTCACCGGATGCGCCGCGCAGATCGATCCTGCCAGCTTCGCTGCGATGGCCGAAGTCGACCGCGTCGTCGGCAACGCCGACAAGCTGACGTTTTCAGCCTGGCAGACGGATGACGCAGTGGTGGTCTCCGACATCATGCAGGTCCGCGAGACCGCGCCGCATCTCGCCGCGAGCTTCTCCGCGCACGCTCGCGCGTTCGTCGAAGTCCAGAACGGCTGCGACCACCGTTGCACCTTCTGCGCAATCCCGTTCGGCCGCGGCCCCAGCCGCTCGGTGCCCGCCGGCGCGGTCGTCGACCGGATCGCCAGGCTCGTCGACGCAGGCCACCGCGAGATCGTCCTGACCGGCGTAGACCTCACCAGCTACGGCCCCGACCTCCCCGGCGCGCCGACGCTCGGCCACCTCGTCGAGCGCATTCTGCACCACGTCCCCAACCTGGAACGCCTGCGTCTATCCTCGCTCGACGGCATCGAGATCGACGACCGCCTCTTCGCGCTGCTGACGACGGAGCGCCGGATCATGCCGCACATCCACCTGTCATTGCAGGCCGGCGACGACATGATCCTCAAGCGCATGAAGCGCCGCCATTCGCGCGCCGAAAGCGTCGCCCTCGTCGAGCGCCTCAAAGCCGCCCGCCCCGACATCGCGATCGGCGCGGACCTGATCGCCGGCTTCCCGACCGAGGATGCGGCGATGTTCGCCAACACGCGCGCGCTGATCGACGACTGCCACATCGTCCACCCTCACATCTTCCCCTACTCGCCCCGCGCCGGCACCCCCGCCGCGCGGATGCCGCAGGTCGAACCCGAAGTCCGCCGCCAGCGCGCCGCCCTCCTCCGCGAGGCTGGCGAAACGTCGCGAGCGAACTGGCTGCAAACGCTGGTCGGCACGTCGCAGGATCTGCTCGTCGAACGCCCTGGCGAACGCGGCCATATCGGCAATTTCGCAGAAGTCCTGCTGGACGAACCCGCCATACCCGGCGACATCGTCCGCATCACGATCACCGGCGCCACGTCCGACCGCCTCAGCGCAACACGAGAACCATCATGAGCACCACCCCAACCTGGCACGACAAGCTGATCGGCGGCTTCAAGCGCACCTCCGACCGGCTGGTCGGCAACCTCGCCGGCCTCGGCGGCGCACGGCTCGACGATTCGACGCTCGACGACATCGAGGAGGCACTGATCGCCTCCGATCTCGGCCCCGAGACCGCCGGCCGCATCCGCCGCCGCCTGTCCGAGGGCAGCTTCGAGCGCAACATGGAAGAACTCGGCATCCGCGTGATCGTCGCTGAGGAGGTCGAGAAGGTCCTCGCCACGGTCGCCAAGCCGATCGAGATCGACGCCTTCCCGCGCCCGCAGGTGATCCTCGTCATCGGCGTCAACGGCTCGGGCAAGACCACCACCATCGCCAAACTCGCGCATCTGTTGATGGAGCAGGACTACGGTGTGATGCTCGCCGCCGGCGACACCTTCCGCGCCGCCGCGATCGGCCAGCTCCGCACCTGGGCCGAGCGCGTCGGCGTGCCGATCGTGACCGGCCCCGAGGGCGGCGACGCGGCGGGCGTAGTGTGGGACGCGGTCAAGAAGGCGACAGAGACCGGCATAGACGTACTGATCGTCGACACCGCCGGCCGCCTCCAGAACAAGCGCGAGCTGATGGACGAACTGGCCAAGATCCGCCGCGTGCTGGGCCGCATCAACCCTGAAAGCCCGCACGATATCGTGCTCGTGCTCGACGCGACGACCGGCCAGAACGCGCTCCAGCAGATCGAGGTCTTCAAGGAGGTCGCGGGCGTCACCGGTCTCGTAATGACCAAGCTCGACGGCACCGCGCGCGGCGGCGTGCTGGTTGCGGCGGCCGAGAAATACGGCCTGCCGATCCACGCGATCGGTATCGGCGAGGGCATGACCGACCTCCGCCCGTTCGATGCGAACGAGGTGAGTCGGATCATCGCCGGCGTGGAAAGCGTTCGAAAGTAACACTCGGAACTGTCCTTCGATACGCCATCTCGACAAGCTCGACGGCTACTCGGGACGAACGGCATGAGCTGATAAACGCCCTCCCGAACCACCCCGTTCGTGCCGAGTAAGGATCGAGCTTGTCGAGAGCCTGTATCGAGGTACATGCCCGCACGCACCCGCCCCCAGGAAGCGAAAACCCAGTGACCCCAACCAAGCCCCCCCTATCCCCCGGCCTCCGCATGGCGGTCGACTACGGCCCGCTCGCGGTCTTCTTCGCGGTGAACTTCCTCACCCCTGGCCTGCCGATCGTCCGCGTCGTCGCCGCCACCACCGCGTTCATCATCGCCACGGTAGCCGCGATGATCGTGTCGAAGGTCAAGACCGGCCACATCTCGCCGATGCTGTGGCTGTCGGGCGCGCTGATCGTCGTGTTCGGCGGGCTGACGATTTATTTCCACGACCAGCGCTTCATCCAGATGAAGCCAACGATCATCTACGCGATGTTCGCGGCGATCCTGACGTTCGGGCTCGTCACCGGTCGCCCACTGCTCCAGTCGCTGCTCGCCACCGCTTACCCCGGTCTGTCCGCGGAAGGTTGGCGTAAGCTGACGCGCAACTGGGCGGTGTTCTTCGTGTTCATGGCGGTGCTGAACGAGGCGGTGTGGCGCAACACGACCTGGGATTTCTGGGTCGGCTTCAAGCTATGGGGCGCGATCCCGCTCACGCTGCTGTTCGCGTTCGCCAACATTCCGATGCTGCTGAAACACGGATTGCAAACGGGCGACAAAGCCGTGACCGACCTGCCGCCCGAAGGGTAACCTACTCCCCTCCCGTTCACGGGAGGGGTCGGGGGAGGGCCGGACCAAACAAACCGGACGCCGGTACGTACGCCGCGCCCTCCCCTAGCCCCTCCCGCAAGCGGGAGGGGGATTAAGGTCAGCCCGCGACCTTCGCGTAACGCTCAGCCACGACGTCCCAATTCACGATGTCCCACCAGGCCTTCAGATAGCCCGGACGATCGTTCTTGTACGTCAGGTAATAGGCGTGCTCCCACACGTCGTTACCGAGCAACGGCGTGCCAGGCTCCTTGGCGTCGTCCATCAGCGGGTTGTCCTGGTTCGGCGTGCTCGTCACCTTCAGCTTGCCGCTGCCGTCCGCGATCAGCCATGCCCAGCCCGAACCGAACTGTCCCGCACCCTTGGTGTTGAACTCTTCCTTCAGCTTGTCGAGGCTACCGAAGTCGCGATTGATCGCCTCGGCGAGCTTGCCCGACGGTGCCTGGCCGTTCTTGGCCGCCATCGTCTTCCAGAAGAAGTCGTGGTTCCAGAAACCGCCGCCATTGTTGCGGACCAGCGGTGGCTGCGACGAGATCATGCCGAGGATGTCCTCGATCGACTTGCCCGCCAGCGCGGAATCCTTCTCGACGCCTTCGTTCAGCTTCGCGGTGTACGCCGCGTGATGCTTGTCGTGATGAAACTTCATCGTTTCCTGGTCGATCACCGGCTCGAGCGCGTCATAGGCATACGGCAGCGGTGGGAGTTCGAAAGCCATGGGGGTTCTCCTTTATGGGGTCGGACGCTCAACGTCCGCACGTCGCAAATGGTCCCGCAAAAGTCGTTGCGCAAGCGTATCCAGCGGCCGAAACGCCGCGACCCGACAGCATCATCGGTCAGGCGGCGGTCTTGCCGTATTCCTGCCGTGTCACGGGATGGCTCGACGAGAGGCCGCCGTCGACCGCGATCGCCTGGCCATTGATGTAGCTGGCGTCGTCGGAGGCGAGGAACAGCGCGACCTTGGCGAGTTCCTCGGGCTGCGCGCCGCGGTGAAGCGGGTTGAGGCGGCCGACGCGGTCCATCTTGTTCGCCTCGCGCGCATAGTCGAACACGGGTTTGGTCATGCCGGTCTCGGTCAGGCCGGGGCAGATCGCGTTGACGCGGACGTTCGAGCCTGTGAGTTGCTGGGCAGAGACGGCGGCAAGGTTGATGACGCCGGCCTTCGACGCGGAATAGGCGGGCGAGCCAGCGCCAGAGCGGATGCCGGCGACGCTGGCAGTGAGGACGATCGCGCCCTTCCCTCGCTCGGCGATCCGCGGCGCGGCGTGCTTGATCGCAAGGAACGGGCCGATCAGGTTGACGCGCAGCACTTCGGTGATGAGCGCGACGTCGGTGTCGAACAGGTTCGCCATGCCGCCCGAGATTCCCGCATTGGCGAACATCACGTCGAGCCCGCCGAAGCTGTCGCAAGCGAGCGCGATCGTGCGGATCACGTCGTCTTCGAGCCCAGCGTCGATGCGGATCGCCTTCGCCGTGCCGCCGGCCTGCACGATCAGGTGCGCGGTTTCGTCCGCCCCCTCGGTCTTGTCCGCGACGACGACCCTGCCCCCTTCGCTCGCGAACAGGAGCGCGGCGGCGCGGCCGATGCCGGAACCTGCTCCGGTGACGATGATGGATTTGTCCGTAAAACGCATCGCATGGTCCTTCGCTTAGATCGTGACGCCGCCGTCGATGACCATCGTCTGGCCGGTCATGAAATTGCTTGCCGACGACGCCAGAAAGACGACCGCGCCCGCGATTTCTTCCGGCTCGCCGATCCGGCGGAGCGGCACGCTGGTGTTCGCTGCCTCGATCCGCTGCGGGTCTTCCCACAAGGCGCGCGCGAAATCGGTCTTGATCAGGCCGGGCGCGATGCTGTTCACGCGGACGTTGGACGGGCCGAACTCGACCGCGAGGTTGCGCGCGAGTTGCATGTCGGCGGCCTTGCTGATGCAATAGGCGCCGATCACCGGCGAGCCACGCAGCCCGCCGATCGAGGATATGATGATGATGCTGCCGCTGCGGCGCTCCAGCATCTCGGGCGCGACCATCTGGATCAGCCAGTGGTTCGAGACGATGTTGTTGTCGAGGATCTTCCGGAACTGGTCGTCGGCGATACCGGCCTGGGGCCCGTAATAGGGGTTCGATGCGGCGTTGCAGACGAGGATGTCGATGCGACCGAACGTCGCGCGGGTCTCGTCTACCAGATGCTGAAGCCCCGCCTTGTCGGAGATGTTCGCGGCGATGGCGATCGCGGTGCCGTCGCCATGCCTGGCGTTGAGTTCCGCCGCGACCGTGTCGCACGCGTCCTGCTTGCGGCTGGAGATCACGATTTTCGCGCCGTGCTCGGCGAGTTCGCGCACGGACGCCAAGCCGATGCCGCGCGAGGAGCCGGTGACGATGGCGACCATGCCGGTCAGGTCGAACTGTGACATTGTCTTCTGCTCACCTTCCGCTTGCGGGAGGGGTCGGGGGAGGGCCCGACCTTTCCGCAACGTTTCATGCCGGGGGAGGTCACCCCCTCCCCTAACCCCTCCCGCAAGCGGGAGGGGAATCAGGCCCCCGCCTTCACCGCGAACCCCCAAGCCGCATCCGCCAACCCGTGAATCTTCGCGACCGTCTTCTCTGCCTGCGCGCTCGACGCGGTGCCGTCGATGATGCGCTTCTTGATACCCTGGACGATGCCGGTCAGGCGGAAGAGGTTGTAGGCGAAATACCAGTTCAGATCAGGCACGCCGTCGCGACCGGTGGCGGCGCAATAGCGGTCTACGACCTGCTCGATCGTCGGAATGCCCGTCTCCGGCCCAGTCATGCCGAGCACGCCCGAGCGTCCCTCGGGTTCGGTCACCCAGCTCATCAGCAGATACGAGAAGTCCGCCAGCGGATCGCCCAGCGTCGACAATTCCCAGTCGAGCACCGCGATGACCTTTGGCTCAGCCCCGTTCGAGTTAGGGGCCGCGAAGATCATGTTGTCGATCCGGTAGTCGCCGTGAACGATCGAGGTACGCGTCTGCTCGGGCAGCGTCCGCGGCAGCCACTCGATCAGGCGCTCGACCGACTCCATATGCTCGGTCTCGGCGGCGCGATACTGCTTGGTCCAGCGGCCGACCTGGCGCTCGAAATAATTGCCGGGCTTGCCGTACTCCCCTAGCCCCGCCGCCGCGTAATCGGTGTTGTGGAGCGCGGCGAGCGTGTCGACCATCGCCTCGTAATGCGCGTTGCGCTCAGGCGGAGTCGCGTCGGGCATCGCGCCGTCCCAGATCGTCCGGCCCTCGACCATCTCCATCACGTAGAAGGCCGAACCGATGACCGCCGCGTCCTCGCAAAGACCATAGGGCCGCGGCACCTGGAAGCCGGTCGGATGGAGGCCCGCGATGACGCGGTATTCACGATCGACGGCGTGCGCGCTCGGCAGGATCGGGCCGAACGGTTTCCGGCGCAGCACGTACGCGCGCTCCGGCGTGTCGAGGCGGTAGGTCGGGTTCGACTGGCCGCCGGCGAACTTCGCGTAGGTCAGCGGACCGGCATAGCCGGGCACGTTGGCGGTCATCCACGCGCCAAGCTTGTCGAGGTCGAGACGGTCCTTGTCGCCGACCGCAATCGTGCCGACCATGCTGGTCGATGCGTCGCTCACGAGAAGGTAATCACGCTGCGGGTCGTGTCGCCGCGGCGGAGTTCGTCGAACGCATCGTTGATGCGCTCGAGCGGCATCCGGTCGGCGATGATCGTGTCGAGATCGAGCAACCCGCGCATGTAGAAATCGACCAGCCGCGGGATGTCGACCGGGAAGCGGTTCGACCCCATGAAGCCGCCCTGCAAGCGCTTGCCCGACAGCAGGTCCATCGCCGACAGCCCGACCTTCTCGCCAAGCGGCATCATCCCGAGGATCGTCGCGGTCCCGCCACGTCGCAGCACCTTCACCGCGGTTGCCGCCGATTGCGCGCGCCCGACCGCCTCGATCGCGTGATGCACGCCGCCCTTCGTGATCGCGACCACCTCCTCCGCGGCAGTGTCGGACAACGCATCGATGCTGTGCGTGGCGCCGAGTTTCTCCGCCATCGCGCGCTTCTCGGGTACCGGATCGAGCGCGATGATCTTTCCCGCGCCGGCGATCTTGGCCGCGTTGACCGCCGCGAGGCCGATGCCGCCGCAGCCGACCACGCATACCGTCTCGCCCGGCGTCACATCCGTAGTGTTGAACACCGCCCCCGCCCCGGTCGTAATCGCGCAGCCGAGCAACGCCGCACGGTCCATCGGCATGTCGCGGTCGATCGCTACGCAGGCGTGCTCGTGAACCAGCATCATCTCGGCATAGGCTGACAAATTGAGCATCTGCGCGATCGGCCGGTCGCCGAGCATGAGCCGCGGTGCGGCCCCCTTCGGACGGCGCACGCTGGCGTCGATGCACAGCGACATCCGCCCGGTGACGCAAAACTCGCACTGACCACAGAATGCCGACAGGCACGTGACGACATGATCGCCGACCTTCACGCCGCGCACTTCGTCGCCCACCGCCTCGACAATGCCGCAAGCCTCATGCCCCGGGATCGTCGGCATCGCATGCGGATAGGCGCCGTCGACGAAATGCAGGTCGGACCGGCACACGCCGACCGCGACCGTGCGGATCAGCACTTCATGCGCCGTCGGCTTCGAGATGTTCACGTCCTCGATGCTGAGCGGGGTGTTGGCTTCGAAAAGGACTGCGGCTTTCATGGGTAGGTGCGCTCCGAAACGAGACCGTCATCCTGACGAAAGTCAGGACCCAGAGCCGAGATCGTCACGCTTGTGGCTCTGGGTCCTGGGTCGAGCCCAGGATGACGAAGAAGAAAGACGGACGGGGCTGGGTTTATCGGCTCACCCCGACATCCCCGCTGGACACGCCACCCTTGCGGAAGTCGCCGTACTTCCCGAACTCGTTGCGCGCGATCGAGCGGTTGTGGACCTCGTCCGGGCCATCCGCGAAGCGCAGCGTCCGCATCGCCGCCCAGTCATGCGCCAGCCGGAAATCGCCCGACACTCCGCCGCCGCCATGCGCCTGGATCGCGTCGTCGAGGATGCGCAACGCCATGTTCGGCGCGGCGACCTTGATCATCGAGATCTCGATCTGCGCGGACTTGTTACCGGCCTTGTCCATCATGTCCGCCGCCTTGAGGCAGAGCAGCCGCGTCATCTCGATATCGATCCGCGCGGTGGCGATGCGTTCCTCCCAGACCGAGAAGTCGGCGATCCGCTTGCCGAACGCGACACGGTCGAGCAACCGGCGCGCCATCGCCTCGATCGCAGTCTCGGCAACACCGATCGTCCGCATGCAGTGATGGATACGGCCCGGCCCAAGCCGTCCCTGCGCGATCTCGAACCCGCGCCCCTCGCCGAGCAGCACGTTCTCGACCGGCACGCGGACATTCTCCAGCACGACCTCGCCATGCCCGTGCGGCGCATGATCGTACCCGTACACGCTGAGCATCCGCTTGATCGTCACGCCGGGCGTACCCATCGGCACCAGGATCTGGCTCTGCTGCTGGTGCCGCGATCCCTCAAAGCTCGTCTTGCCCATTACGATCGCGATCTTGCAGCGCGGATCGCCGACGCCGCTCGACCACCATTTGGTGCCGTTGATGACGTAGTGATCGCCGTCCCGCACCATCGACGTCTCGATGTTGGTCGCGTCCGACGACGCCACCGCAGGCTCGGTCATCAGGAACGCCGAGCGGATCTCGCCGCGCATCAGCGGGCCGAGATAGGCCTCCTTCTGCTCACGCGTGCCATAGCGGTGAAACACCTCCATGTTGCCGGTATCGGGCGCCGAACAGTTGAAGCACTCGCTCGCCCAGCTGATCTTGCCCATCTCCTCCGCGCATAACGCATATTCGAGATTGGTCAGCTGCGTGCCCTCAAACGCGAACGAATCGTCGACATGCGTCTGGCCAGAATGCGGCGGCATGAAGAAATTCCAGAGCCCGGCGGCCTTGGCTTTCTCCTTCATCTCCTCGATCACCGGAATCACCTTCCAGCGCTCGCCCTCATGCGCCTGCTGGTCGTAATCGGCCTGTCGCGGGCGGATATTCTGGTCGATGAAATCCCGGACCCGATCCCGGAAATACATCTCTCGTTCGCTCAGCGTAAAATCCATGCGGGCTCTCCGTTCGTCATCGCTTTGAAGGCGAGGTAGACCATACCGCACATTCGGTAAAGCGTGTGACGGGCCCCGGAAAGCATGTTTTCAAGTCCGCCCTGAAAGCGCCTAAAAAGCACTGTATCTTCAAATCGAAGCTGTTAGGGTGTTTCGATGAAGGTTCCGGCAGAGGCCAGCGACGAGAGCGAACAGGGCACCAAGCGCTTCCGTGCGAAGCGTGACGCGATCCTCGCCGCGGCGGCAGAAGCGATCAACGAACAGAGTGCCAAGGGCATGACGTTCGCGGACGTGGCGCGGCGCGTCGGACTCAACACGACGAGCGTTACCTATTATTTCAAGCGCAAGGAAGACCTCGCGGCGGCGGCGTTCGAGAACACGCTCGAATCGCTGATCGCGATGCTCGACGTCGCGGCGGAAGAAGCGACGCCGGAGGACCGCGTTCGGCGCTATCTCGCGCTCAACATGGACCGGCTCGGGCGGATTCAGCGCGGCGAGGAGAAGGCGTTCGCGGTCCTGTCGGATCTGCGTGCGACCGAAGAGCCGATGCGCGGCCGGCTGATGGCGGGCTGGCGCGAGGTGTTCCGTCGCACGCGGCTGTTGTGGGGGCCGACTTCGTCGCGCGCGCAGACCGATCTCAACGGCGCACGCGCGCATGTGCTGCTGGAAAACACGTTCTGGCTGCCGATCTGGCTGACGCGGTACGAGCCCGATCAATATGGCCGCGTCGAGGAACGGCTGATGGGCGTGTTCGCGCACGGCATCGCGGGCAAGGACGCCAAATGGTCCCCTACCCTGCTCGATCTCAGCCATGACGAGGCCGAGCCGGGGCGCGAGGCGTTCTTGCTGGCGGCGACGCGCCTGATCAACGAACTCGGCTATCGCGGCGCGTCGGTGCAGAAGATCGCATCCGAGCTGAACGTCACCAAGGGCAGCTTCTACCACCATCTCGATGCGAAGGACGATCTCGTCATCGCGTGCTACCGCCGCAGCTTCGACACGATCGCCGATGCGCAAAGCCGCGGCGAGGCCGAGGGCGGGAGTTACTGGCACAAATTGTCGAGCACCGTCGCGACCTTGCTCGACGTGCAGTTCGCCGAGCGCGGGCCGTTGCTACGAACGACGGCGTTGAGCGGCCTACCGGTCGGCGTACGCAACGCGATGGTCGACCGCTCGAACGGCATCGCGCGGCGCTATGCGGGGATGATGATGGACGGCATCGGCGAAGGCTCGATCCGCGCGGTCGATGCCCTGATCGCGGCGCAGGCGTTGATGGCGCTCCAGAACGCCGCGTTCGACATGCGTAAATGGGCCTCGACGATGCCGCGCGAGCGGGCGATCGCGATGTACGCCTCGACGCTGATGTTCGGGCTGTTCGACGATCGGATGGCGAAGGCCTGACGCCGGTCGCCACGACGACATCGGCGGCGACAATCGCACTCGTAACGGTTTGGTTACGCGTCGTTAACGCCGAGCGGCCGATCCCGACACCTCCACGGAGGGCGTCATGCACACGATCACGACCGATCTCGACACCGGCATCATCGAGGTCGAGGCGTCCGGATTCTGGACGATCCCGCATGTCGAGGGCTTCCTCCGTGATCTGGACGGCGAGGCGCGACGCGTGCTGGCGACCGGCAAGCGTCACATGCTGCTGGGCAATTTCTCGCGGTCCGCGATCCAGCCTCAGGAAGTGGTCGCGATGCTCCAGCGCGTGGCTCTGACCATCCCGCTGAAATCGCGGAAAGTCGCCTTGTTCACCGACGGCAAGCTCGCGCGGTTGCAGGTGAAGCGGATCGTCGCGGTGCGCGACGACATGGCGGTGTTCGATGACCGGACAAGCGCGATGACATGGTTGTTGGCGGATGCGTTGGCCCACCCTGTCGCGGCGGCCGCCTCTCCACCGGCCTGACGAAGAGGCGGTTACCTCGCAGCATCCTCCGCGCGCTTCAGCAGAACCCCGGCGCGCCAATAGTGGAAGAGCGCCCACGGCGTCATCAGCACGATGATGATCAGCGCATAGCGCAGCGAATCCTCGCCGAAGCCGGGCTTCAACAGATCGCTCAACCACCCGACCATCGTCGGCCCAAGCCCCAGCCCGACCAGATTGATGACCAGCAGCGTGATCGCCGCCCACATCGCACGGATCTGCAACGGCGCGAGGTGCTGGATCAGCGCGAAGCTCGGCCCGAGATACGAATTGGCGAAGATCAGCGAAACGAAATAGCTGCCGATCGCGATCACCGGCGCATCGATCAGGTAGAAGGCGAGCGCGAACGGGAGCGAAAGGCCCTTCATCACCAGCACCACCCAGGCCTGGACGTGAAGCCCGTGACGCCTGGCGAGCATGTCGGCGATCTTGCCGCCCGCCAGCGCGGAGACCGCACCGAACAGCGCCCCCGGCAGCGCGATGTAGCGCGAGATGTCGAGCATCGAGATGCCGAGCGACCGCTGGATATAGCTCGGACCCCAGCCGGTCAGCGCGTAGCCGATCATCGACGTCAGCGTCACGCCGACCACCAGATGCCGCGCCGGGGCACTCGCCCACATCGACGCAAACCCTTGTGCGACGCTCGGCATCGGCGTCGCTACAGCGCGGGCGGCGTCGGACAGGCCGCGGCGCGGCTCGACCATGAAGAGGCGAACGAGGATGGCGAGCGCGATCCCCGGCAAGCCGACGGTCATCATCGCGATCCGCCAGCCGTACGAGTGCGCGACAACCCCGCCGATCAGCGTGCCGAAGCCAGCGCCGAGCACCACGCCAAGCGAATACACCGCCATCGCGCTCGCACGCTTCTCGGGCGGATAGAGATCGGCGATGATCGAATGGCTGGGCGGGCTCGACCCCGCCTCGCCGATCCCGACGCCAATCCGGAAGAGCATCAGCTGCGTGAAGTTCTGCGCAAGCCCGCACAGCGCGGTCATCGCGCTCCAGATCGTCAGGCTGGCGGCGATGATGTTGCGGCGGCTGGTCCGATCCGCGAGTCGCGCGACCGGAATGCCGAGCGTAGCATAGAAGATCGCGAAGACGAGTCCGGACAGCAGCCCGAGCTGCGTATCGGTCAGCACCAGGTCCGCCTTGATCCGCTCGAGAAGGATCGCGAGGATCTGACGGTCCATGTAACTGAAGAAATAGGTGAAGGTGAGCAGCGCGAGCGTCAGGCCCCGTCGCTTCATCGCCAACGCGTCGGCGATCTCGGGATGGGACTGATACGCTACTGCCATTACGATACCTCGACATCGAATATTGCCCGAGGCTAAGGCATTGGTCGCGTACCAGACAAGCCAAACTTGCATCATGGCGCGGCTAGCGACTACCACGGCACGCGCAAATCGGCTGAAGCGCGCGCCGCTGGCGGGGTTTTTGACGCGTCTGGCGTGAAACGGTGGGATGCGAAGAAGGACGGCGGAAGATGCGACCTCCGTGGGTCGCTCTTCCGCCTTATCCCCTCTCCAACCTCGTGGCCGGGCTCGTCGGTCCATCGACGATGGAGCGGAGCGTCCGGGCAATCTGAATACCGGGTATGCGGCTCCCTCGCACAGAAAACCGGGATTGCAAAGGGTCTTTTCGTACATGCGCTAGACCGATCGCATCGTGCCGGACGCCTGCCGGCTCGTCAGTCGCTGATCGTCCACCCCAGACGCGGATCACCGCCACGGACGGGTTGCGCGGCAGCGAGACGCTGCGCCAAGGTTCCATAGGCGACGTAGGCGGGCGCGAGTTTAGGAGCAGCCATGGAGGCAGCATCCCCGAATAGCGGTCCGTTCGACCCCACACGCTCGAACATCGCGTTGCGCATAGCGGGCATCGTGACGGGCGGAACGAACCGCGCCATCCGAACGGTCGGGCGGGCGATCGGAGTCGCGGCGCCGGTAAAGGCGGTGAACTCGCGGCCTTCTTCGAAGATCGCGTGATGACCTGTGACGAATGCGCCAGCGACGACTCCGCCGATCAGGATCGTACCGATCGTCTCGCCGGTCCGCCCGTCGCCTGCGGCATGATAGCGACCGACCACCGGAACCATGCGTCCCCCGACGTCGACCGACCTTAGCTCGATATCGATCTTGCCCGATTTGCCGAACGCGCCCTTGCCGGTGCGATAGGTCACGGCACCCGTTCCCGCGGTGCCGCGTGGGATCACCACCAGACCGTCGACAACGACATCGCGCGCCACCGAGACGGCGACCGGCTGGCCGACGCGAGCGCGGTCGGAGCCGATTTCCTCGTCCAGCCGCAACATCATCTCGGTATGCGCGGGCACGACGATCTGCGAAACCGGGGCGACCGCCACGGAGGCGATACCGGGCCGTACATCTTCGGCCAATGCCGCCGTCGGCAGCGCGCAGATCGCTCCGATTAGTAACGCCGCTTTCATCGATGCTCCCCGAACTGTGCAATCAGCCTGCCGGAAGTTTTAGGTCGCGATGACTGCGATCTCGTCAAACGAGTTGGTTAATCCAGCCTGTTCGCATCAAGATAGCTCTACGCACTCGCGCTGGGGCGCGCCGACGCACGTGCGTGCCAGGCCTTCAGGTGCGCCAGATCGTCGGGCATCGCGATGCCGACGAACTTGGCGAAGTCGATCGTCGTGAGCAGAACGATATCGGCGATCGTATAGCGTTCGCCATCAAGCCAATCGCGACCGTCCAACGCGTGATCGAATTCCGCCATCGCCGCGAGCACGCGGGGGCGCTGGCTCTCGCCGAACTCGGTATATTGCGGCTGGACGATGCGCGCGGTCCAGGGATGCGTGTGCAGCCAGACCATCGACAGCGGGGTCATCAGCCGCAATTCGATCCGCCGCGTCCACATGTCGATCTCGGCGATGTTGTGCGCACCGTGCCCGAACATCGGCGGTTCGGGGTGCAGCAACTCGAAATAGCGGCAGATCGCAACACTCTCGGTCAGCACGCGGCCATCATCGAACGCGAGCGCGGGCGTCTGGCCAAGCGCGTTGACCGACAGGAACGCGTCCGCCTTGTGCTCGGCCTTGGGGATCGAAATCTGCGCCATCGGTACGCGGACATGCTTTTCAGCCAGAAATATGCGGACCCGGCGCGGGTTGGGCGCTGGCAGCGCGCTATCGTAGAACAGCAACGGCGTCTCCTCGAGTCCGGTTTTCGAATATACCGTATGGCATTGCCGGACGCGTTCGCCTAGCGATGCGCGGATGACGATCGCCGCAGACATGCTCGCCACCGGCTTTGCCACCCTGCCCGATCTGATCCGTGCGCACGCGCTCGAACGGGGGGATCGCATCGCGGTGGCCGACGCGCAGGGCAGCATCGACTATCGGACGCTGGACGCGATGATGGACCGGGTCGCGGCGGCGTTGCAGCGCGACGGCGTGGCGCCGGGGACTGCGGTAGCGATCGTCGCGGCGCCGACGACGGAGTATGCGGCAATATTCCTTGGTGCGGTACGTGCGGGGTGCGTCGCGACGCCGATCGCGCCATCCGCTACGCCGGCGGCGATCGCGGCGATGATTGTGGACAGCGGTGCGCCGTTGGTGTTCCTGGATGCGGAGAATGCGCGGGCGTTGGAAGGTCAAACTTTTGCAGCCAACGTCGTATTGTTCCCCCGCGGAGGCGGGGCCCCCGCCTTCGCGGGAGAACAATCTTTTGATGCGTGGCTCACTCCTCCAGAGACCAAACCAACCCCCGTCACGATCGCACCCGAAGACCCGTTCAACATCATCTATTCCTCCGGCACCACCGGCACGCCGAAGGGCATCGTCCAGAGTCACGCGATGCGCTGGGCGCATATCTCGCGCAACACCGCCGCCGGGTTCGACACCGCCGTGACGATGATCGCCACGCCGCTCTATTCGAACACCACGCTGGTCAGCTTCCTGCCGACGCTCGGCTGGGGCGGCACCGTAGTGCTGATGAAGAAGTTCGAGGCGCGCGCGTATCTAGACCTTGCCGAGCGGTACCGCGCCACGCACACGATGCTGGTCCCGGTCCAGTATCAGCGGATCATGGCGCTGCCCGATTTCGACAGCTTCGACCTCTCCGCATTCCGCTTCAAGACCAGCACCAGCGCGCCGTTCTCCGCGACGCTGAAGGCCGATGTCGTCGCGCGCTGGCCGGGCGTGCTCGTCGAGTTCTACGGCATGACCGAGGGCGGCGCGAGTTGCGCGCTGAACGCGACCGCGAACCCGACCAAGCTCCACACCGTCGGCCAGCCGATGCCGGGCCACGAGATCCGCCTGATCGACGACGACGGCATCGAGGTCGCGCCGGGCGAGATGGGCGAGGTCGTCGGCCGCAGCCCGGCCATGATGAACGGCTATCACGGGCGCACCGAGGCGACGCGCGACGCAGAATGGCATGACGCAGACGGCAATCGTTATATCCGTCACGGCGATGTCGGCCGGTTCGACGAGGACGGTTTTCTCACGCTGATGGACCGGAAGAAGGACCTGATCATCTCGGGCGGGTTCAACATCTATCCGTCGGACCTGGAGGCGGTGCTCGCCCAGCATCCCGCGGTGGCGGACTGCGCGGTAATCGGGGTGCCGTCGGAGGCCTGGGGAGAGACGCCGGTGGGGTTCTACGTGCCGCGCGACGGCGTAGGCGAGGATGGGACGGCGATCCTCGCCTGGGTCAACGGTCAGCTCGGCAAGACGCAGCGACTGTCTGCACTCCACATTACCAACGAACTCCCCCGCAGCGCGATCGGCAAGGTCCTCAAACGCGACCTGCGCGATCGGCTGGCCGCCTTCCTCCCGTCATCCTGACGAACGTCAGGATCCAGAGCCACGAATGCTCCGATGCTTGGCTCTGGATCCTGGGTCGAGCCCAGGATGACGAAGACTGAAAGGATTACAGTGACCAGTCTTAAACACGCGATCGACGCGCTCGAGCCGATCGAAGGTGGCTGGCGCGGCACCGTGCCGGAGAACTGGACGCAAGGCCGCACGGCGTATGGCGGATTCTCCGCGGCGCTTGCCCTCCACGCTGCGCAGAAATCCGACGTCGATCTGCCGCCGCTGCGGTCCGCGCAGGTGTCGTTCATCGGGCCCTTGTCGGGTGACATCACGATCCGGGCGCAGCGGTTGCGGCGCGGGCGCAACGCGGCGTTCGTCCAGGCCGATGTCGAGAGCGAGGCCGGGCTCGGCTTGCGCGCCACGTTCGTGTTCATGCGCGCGGTGGAGTCGCGGGTCGATCACCAGACCGGCCGCGCCCCCGACTTCCCGATGCCGGAGCCGGACACGCAGACCTTCCGCGGCCACAGTGCAGTGGCGTTCTCGCGCAACTTCGATCTGCTCGATCGTCGCGACGACAGCGTCGGGCCCGCCGAGTGGCTGCGCTGGGCGCGCCTGGTCGAGCGCGAGGGGCTCGATCCGATGGTCGAGCTGATCGCGATCGCGGACTGCCTGCCGCCTGCCGCGGTGAAGCTGCTCGGCGGCCCCGCCCCGCTCAGTTCGATGACGTGGCTGCTCAACATCCTCGGGCCTCAGCCGGTGACGCAGGACGGCTGGTGGCTGCTCCGCGCGACCACCGACTACACGCGGGAGGGGAGTTCGAGCCAGCAGATGGCGATCTGGAACGCCGGCGGCACGCCGGTCGCCGAACAGATGCAAAGCGTCGCGATCTTCGCCTGACGCCGGCACATCTTGCGACACATTGGCGGCCCGGCGGCAAAACCCTGCGACAACCGGGGTTTAGACCGGCGTCATTCGATGGGAATTCGTCCCACACAGCCGGAGTCCGACATGCGCAAGACCGTCCTCACCCTGATGCTCGCCGCCAGCGCGATCACCTCCGCCGCCAGCGCGCAGACCGCACCTGCAACTCCGCGCCCGCCGATGCGGCAGGATGCGAACCACGATGGCGTCGCCACACGCGCGGAAGCGATCGCGCAGGCCGACGCCCGGTTCGCACAAATGGACACCGACCATGACGGCCGGGTAAGCGGTGGCGAGATGCAGGCCTATCGTGCGGCGCTGCACGACCGGATGGTGGCCAGCGGCCGCGACGTACCCGTACCCCCGCCCGGTGGTCGCAAGCACGACGGCATGGGCCGGCGGATGGATCCGAACGGCGACGGCAGCGTCACGCGCGAGGAGTTCGAGGCGCGCGCGCTCAAACGGTTCGACCGGATGGATGCCAATCACGACGGCACGATCGACGCGACCGAACGCGCCAACGCCGCCGAGATGCGCCACGTCGATCGTCGCGAACGCCGCGAGCGCGTCACCCCGCCCGCACCCGCGCCCACCCCCGCGCAATAATCGGAAAGGGGGGGAAGCACCACGCCCCGGTGCTTCCCCTGGACAGCCGCCATGCTAGACACTGCCCCGATGGGAGATATGCCGCATCTGCTGCTCGTCGACGACGAGCGCTCGATCCGCGAGCCGCTGGCCGCGTACCTCACCAAACAGGGGTTTCGCGTCACGCAGGCGGGCGATGCGGAGAGCGCGCGGACGCGGCTGACGGCGTATGCGATCGATCTCGTCATCCTCGACATCATGATGCCGGGCGAGGACGGGCTGTCGCTGTGCCGCCACATCGCCGCGACCAGCGACGTGCCGGTGATCCTGCTGACCGCGCGGACCGAGGAGACCGACCGGATCATCGGGCTCGAAATGGGCGCCGACGATTATGTGGTGAAGCCGTTCTCGCCGCGAGAGCTGGCGACGCGGGTAAAGGTCATCCTGCGGCGCGCGACCGCGGGCGGTGCACGCCAGCATGCGCCCGAGGCGAACGCCTATGCGTTTGCGGGCTGGGTGCTCAAATCGGGCGAGCGCGCGCTGGTCGACCGCGAGGGCGTGTCGGTGCCGCTGTCGACCGGCGAGTATAATCTGCTGCTCGCCTTGGTCACGCGCCCACGCCAGGTGCTCACCCGCGACCAGTTGCTCGACCTGACTCAGGGACGCGAAGCCGCGGCGTTCGATCGCGCGGTCGACAATCAGGTGAGCCGGTTGCGACGTAAGATCGAGACCGATGCCAAGACGCCCGAGTTGATCAAGACGGTCTGGGGCGGCGGCTATACGCTGGCCGCCGAAGTGACCCGCCTGTGATCGCCCGTCTGTGATCGCCCGCCTGTGATCGCCCGCCCGTGATCCTACGCTCATGACCCGCCCCTGGCCGCCGAATCTGGCCGGGCAGATGGCGTTGCTGATCGCGCTCGCGCTGTTCGTCGCGCAGGCGATCAACTTCGGTCTGGTCCTGCGCGATCGGATCGAGTTTCGTCTCTCGCAGGCAACCCGCCCGGTCGCGACCCGGATCGCCGATGCGCTCGACCGCGAGGCGCATGGCGGGCGTCCCCTGACCGCGGATCGCGGCCGCGTCCGCCGTCTTCCCGCCGATCCGATCCGACGGATCGGAAACGCCGGAAACGAGAGCCATCCCGAGGTCGCCGCCGAACTTCGCCGCCAGCTCGCGGATCAGGGCGTGACGGTCGGGCGGATCGATACCGGGCTGCAGCCCTCGACGCTCGACGACGACAGCGACCGCGACAATCGCCGCCGCGCGGGGATCCGCCGCGGCGAGCGCGATGGCGCCACGCTGTTGATCGCGGTCGAACAACCCGGCCGCGGCTGGCTGACGATCACCGCGCCGTGGCCGCAACCCGGCGCGCGCCTGCTGTTCGCGTTGCTGAGCCAGACCGCGATCCTCTACATCATCGTCCTGCTGCCGGTGCTGTGGATCGTCCGCCGGCTGTCACGACCGTTGCGCGACCTGCGTGTTGCGGCGGAGCGGTTCCGACCGGGCGAGCCCGGCGCGCCGATGCCAGCGGAAGGGCCCGACGACGTCGCCGCGCTGATCGCCGCGTTCAATGCGCTGCGGTTGCGCGTGACGGGCATGCTCGACGAGAAGGACCGCATGCTCGGCGCGATCGGGCATGACCTGCGGACGCCTCTCGCCGCGCTGCGGGTGCGGATCGAGTCGGTCGAGGACGATACCGATCGCGCGAAGATGATCGATACGGTGGCGGAGATGAACCGGACGCTCGACGATATCCTGTCGCTGGCGCGGCTTGGGCGGCCGAGCGAGCCGCCGACCGATGTCGATCTGGCGGCGCTGGTCGATGCGGTGGTCGAGGATTTTCGCGACATCGGCAGCGATGTGAGCTTCGTCGAGGCGGACCGGCTGCGGATGCGGTTGCGCCCGTCGCTGATGCGCCGCGCGGTACGCAACCTGATCGAGAATGCGGTGAAGTATGGCGTCTCGGCGGAGGTGCGGGTCGAAGCTGGGGCGAAGACCGTGGCGATCGTCGTCGCGGACCAGGGGCCGGGGATCCCCGAGGACCGGATGGGCGACGTGTTCGATGCCTTCACGCGGCTGGAGAGCTCGCGCAACCGGGAGACGGGGGGTATCGGGCTTGGACTGGCCTTGGCCCGCGCGATCGTGCGCGAGGCTGGGGGAGAAATCCGACTGGTGAACCGCGCCCCGTCAGATCAGGCTGGCGGCGGCCTCGACGCGATCATCGAGCTCCCGCGCTAATTCCTTCTCCCTCTCCCCTCCGGGGAGAGGGTCGGGGTGAGGGGAAGCCAAGCAGTGCCACCCCTGGAACAGCCCCTCACCCCAGCCCTCTCCCCGAAAGGGAGAGGGAGCAGTAAGTTCAATCCTCGACGATCTGGCTGTTCGTCCGCGTGTCCTTCATGCGCAGATACACGACCAGCGACACCGCGATCATCGCCGTCACGTACCAGTAGAAGCCGCGTTCGAAGCCCGCGCCCTTGAACTTCAGCGCGACGAACTCCGCGGTCCCACCGAACAGCGTATTGGCCAGCGCATAGGGCAAGGCGACACCCAGCGCGCGAATGTGCGCCGGGAACAGTTCCGCCTTCACGACCGCGTTGATCGACGTGTAGCCCGTCACGATCACCAGCGCCGCCATCACCAGCAACCCGGCATAGATCGGGTTGGTCGCGGTCTCCAGCGCGGCGAAGATCGGGTAGGTGAACAGCACGCCGGCAATACCGAACCCGACCATCAGCGGTTTCCGCCCGATCTTGTCCGAAAGCCCACCCGCGATCGGCTGCAACAGCATGAACACGAACAGCGTCGCGGCGTTGATCTGGCTCGCCACCTCGCGGCTGAACCCGCTGGTGTTGACCAGGAACTTCTGCATGTAGATCGAGTAGGCGTAGAAGGCGAGCGTACCGCCCGCGGTCAGCAGCATGACCGTGATCGTCTCGCGCGGATGCTTGGTGATCAGCTGGATGAAGCCCGACTTGGGCTTGCCGTCGCCCGCATCGGCCTTGGCATTCTCGAAGCTCTGCGTCTCGGCGAGGCCACGACGGATGTAGAACACGACCACGGCGAGCACCGCGCCGATCGCGAACGGAATGCGCCAGCCCCAGGAATCGAGCGCCGCCTCGCTCATCGTCGACTGCAGTACGAGCAGCACGCAGATCGCGAGCAGCTGGCCCGAGATCAGCGTGACGTACTGGAACGACGAGAAGAAGCCGCGGCGGTTCTTGCCCGCCATCTCGGTCAGATACGTCGCCGACGCGCCGTATTCGCCGCCGACCGACAGACCCTGCATTAACCGCGCGATCACCAGCATCGTCGGTGCGAAGACGCCGATCGTCTCATAGCCCGGCGTGCACGCGATGATCAGCGAGCCCGCGCACATCAGCGTGACCGACACCGTCAGCCCGGCCTTGCGACCATGGCGATCCGCATAGATGCCCATGATCCATGCACCGATCGGCCGCATCAGGAAGCCGACCGCAAAGACCGCCGCCGTGCTGAGCAACTGCGCGGTGCGATCGGTCGACGGGAAGAAATGCGGCGCGAAATACAGGGTGAAGGCGGAATAGACGTACCAGTCGAACCACTCGACCAGGTTGCCCGTCGATCCACCGATGACGGCCTTGAGGCGCGTTTTCTGATCGGGTGCCATTACTTCGTCCCCTGCGGAGCTTGTGTCGGAAAGCCGCGCTTCTTGAGCAGCGCGTTCACATCGGGATCACGCCCCCGGAACGCGCGATACGCCTCGGCCCGATCGGTCTCGTTGCCGGTCGACAACAGGATCTTGGCGAACCTGTCCGCCGTCGGCTTGTCCCACGGACTGCCCGCCTCCTCGAACGCCGCGAAGGTGTCGGCGTCCATCGTCTCGGACCAGAGGTAGCTGTAATAGCCCGCCGAATAGCTGTCCGACGCGAACAGATGCTGGAACTGCGGCACGCGGTGACGCATCACCAGCTGCTGCGGCATGCCGATCTCGGCGAGTGTCGCCGCCTCGAACTTGTCGGGGTCGATCACGCCGTCGGGCACGGTATGGATCTTCATGTCGACGATCGCCGACGACAGATATTCCGCGGTCTTGAAGCCTTCGTTGAACTTGTTCGACTGCTCGATCTTGTCGAGCAACGCCTGCGGCATCGCCGCCTTGGTCTGGTAGTGCCGCGCATATTTGTCGAGCACGTCGCGGGTCAGCAGCCAATGCTCGTTCACCTGGCTCGGATATTCCACGAAGTCGCGCGGCGTGCCGGCGAGCCCCGGATAATAGACGTTCTGGAGCATGGCGTGGATCGCATGGCCGAACTCGTGGAACAGCGTCTGCGCATCGTCGAGGCTGATCAAAATCGGCTCGCCGGGCGCACCCTTGGCGAAATTGTTGTTGTTCGACGACAGCACGAGCTGCGCCGGCGCGAGGCCCCGTTGCCCACGATACGTGTTCGCCCACGCGCCCGATCGCTTGCCGGTCCGCGCGAAATCGTCACGGTAGAACAGCCCGACGTCCTTGCCGTTCTTGTCCGTCACGCTCCACACGCGCATGTTGGGCTCGAACACGGGAACGGTGCCGGTGATCTCCTTGAAGTTCAGCCCGTACAACCGGTTGGCAGCGTACAGCGAACCCTGAATGATGTTGCCGAGCTCGAAATACGGCTTCAGCTGCGCCTGATCGAGGTCATACCGGGCCTTGCGCACCTTTTCCTGGTAGAAGCGGTAGTCCCACGGCTCGATCGTCAGCGAAGTGCCGGCGACCTTCTGCATGTCCGCGACTTCCTCGGCCACGCGCGCCTTGGCGGCAGGCCAGACGCGCATCATCAGGTCCATCGCCGCGGCGGGGGTCTTCGCCATCGTGTCCTGCATGCGCCAGTCGGCATGCGTCTTGAACCCGAGCAGATGCGCGCGGTCGGCGCGGAGCTTCACGATCTGCGCGATCGTCGTGTTCGTGTCGTTCGCATCGCCATTGTCGCCACGGTTGACGAACGCGCGCCAGACCTTCTCGCGAAGTGCCCGATCGGTGGCGTAGGTCAGCACCGGATCGACCGCCGACCGCGTGTTGACGATTGCGAAGCCCGGCAGCTTCCGCTCGGTCGCAGCCGCCTTGGCCACCGCCTTCACGCTGTCGGGAAGCCCAGCGAGTTGCGCCTCGTCGGTAACCGAGATGGCTTTGCTCTCGTCGGCGAGCAGCTTCTCGCCGAAGGTCGAGAACGCGGTCGCGAGTTGCTGGTTATACTGCGAAAGCTGCGTCTTCTGCGCGTCGGTCAGCTTGGCGCCCTGGCGTACATAGCTGTCGTAGATCCGCGTCACGAGCCGGATCTGCTGCGCGTTCAACCCGCTCGAATTGCGCGCTGCATAGATCGCCTGGATGCGCGCGAACAATGGCTTGTCGAAGGTTATCGCATCCGACGCCGCGGAGAATTTGGGCGACCATTCGCGGTCGAGCTTCTGATACGCCGGGGTGTTCATGTTGCCGGTCATCACGCCGAACAGCGTCATCACCTGACCGTAGCGCTTGCCGGCCAGCTGCATCGGCACGATCGTGTTGGCGAAGGTCGGCTTGGCGCGATTGTCGGCGATCTTGCGGTAGTCCGCAGCGCGCTCGGCGAGCGTCGTCTCGAACGCCTGCGGGAAAAGCTCGGGGCGAACCTTGTCCCACGGCGGCACTCCGCCCAGCGGCCCGGTCCAGTCGGCGAGCAAGGGGTTCGTGGCAGGCGTCGTCGGTGGCTGGGCGGCGGGCGCGAGCTGCGCGACGACGGAGGTAGACGCCATCAGCGCGAATGCGCTGGCGGCGAAGTATAGAAATTGCACATGGATCTCCCGGTCGATGTCCCGGGTAGCATAGTGATAAAGTCACAATGCGGAACCCTGCCGCAGGATCGGGCGCGATCTTCGCCGATCCGCGACACTATTCCGGTTCACCCGTCCGTGTGCGTGCCGTACAGATACTGCGGTTCGAATTCGGCAAGCTTGGCGAGTTTCTGCTGGTCGAGAATGCAGACCTGCCCGCCCTTGAACGTCAGCAATTCACGCTCGCGCAGCACGCGCAACACGCGGTTGACGTGGACTCCCGTCAACCCCGTCGCCTCCGCCAGATCCGGCTGCGTCATCGGCAGCATGAACTGTCCGTCCTCGGCCATCCCGATCATCTCGAGCCGCGCGTTCAGTTCGCAGAACAGATGCGCGATCCGCCCTTCGGCGCCGAGCCGCCCGAGCCGGAAGATCCACTCGCGGTGCATCGCCGCATCGAGCAGCGTGCTGAACCAGAGCTTTTTCGTCAGATGCGGATAGCGCTCGGTGATCGTCTGGAGCGTGCGGTGTTCGAAACAGGCGATCTTCACCGGCCCTAGCGTGGCGATGTCGTGATCGAGCCGCTTCATCGGGAAGGCGTGGAGGTCGACGAAATCGCCCGGGACATGCACCGCGACCAGCTGACGCTGGCCTTCGCGGTCGTCCATATACCGGCACACGAACCCCTCGATCAGCAGCGTGCTCGTCTCGATCAGGTCGCCTGCGCGGACGATCTGTTTGCGCGCGGGCACCTGCCGCACGGATTCGATGCCGTCTTCCAGCACCTGCTTTTCTTCGTTGCTCAGCTCATGGCGGCCGCGCCCCATGAGGAATTTTTCCGAGATCATCGACACCCCTTCATCACCCGGCCTCGTACCGCCCCGCGCGATAGAAGAACAGATCGGGATTCGTACTGATCAATATCAAAGGTTATGCCGGATGCGAAACATTGCGGCGGTTCGCGGGTTCCTCCCCGACCATGTACCAGCCAATCTTTCAGAACGATCATCCGCTCGCGCGCAAGTTCATCGAAACGGTGCAGGCGCCGCAGTTTCCGTGTGTCGGCGCGAAATCGGCGCTCGCCAAGGGCCAGATGGATATCCTGGTCGCCCGTGACGTGCGATCTGCTTGGGACGACATGAGAATTTCTCCCGCGCTGGGTGAAACGGTACGGAAATACCGCGAAGACCGCGCGATCTTCCGGACGCTCATCATCCTGTTCGAGGCGCCCGCCCTGCTGTCCGAAGAAGAATTCGAAGCGCATCTTTGGGCGCGTGCCCAGTCGCTCAGCGACAAGGACGAGTGGCTTGGCTATCGTCCCGACCCGTCGGTGAGCAGCGATCCCGACGATCCACATTTTTCGTTGAGCTTTGCAGGGGAAGCCTTCTTCGTCGTCGGTCTGCATCCGAATGCGAGCCGCCCGGCGCGCAAATTCGAGTCGCCGGCGATGGTGTTCAACCTGCACGATCAGTTCGAGGTGCTGCGCGACCAACAACGCTACGACAAATTGCGCTCGTCGATCCTCGCGCGTGATCTGGAATATGCTGGTTCGATGAACCCGATGCTGGCGCGCCACGGCGAATCGAGCGAAGCGCGACAATATAGCGGACGCGTCGTCGACGAATCCTGGAAATGCCCTTTCAAGCGAGGCGAAGCCCGTGGCTGACATCAAGACGATCCCGCCGCGTTCGGGAGCCGGGTTCACGCTCGACAAGGGGCAGACGCTGACCGTGATCGACCCCGAAGGCCGCCAGGTATCGGACTTGCTCGCCTACAACCGCGCCGACGTTCGCGAGGCGATCTCGTCGGGCCGGACGCTCGATTATGCGAGCCGGTTGTACCTGACGACCGGCGACCTGCTCTATTCGAACCGCAGCAACGTGATGCTGGAGATCGTTTCCGACGATGTCGGGCGGCATGATTTCCTGCTGACGCCGTGTTCAAAGGAAACGTTCGCGATCATCTATGGCGACACTGATCCGCATCGCGGGTGCTTCGGCAACCTGGCCGAGGCGCTGGCGCCTTGGGATATCGAGCCCGACCAGATCCCGGTGGCGTTCAACTGCTTCATGAACGTGCCGATCAATGGCGAAACGGGCACCTTCACGGTCGAGCCGCCGTTGAGCAAGGCCGGCGACACGATCGTCTTCCGCGCGGCGATGGACCTGGTGATCGGCATGACCGCCTGCTCCGCGCTGCAATCGAACGGCGGCAGTTTCAAGCCGATCCAGTACCGCATTGATTGAGCGGCTCAGCGCGGTTGGCGGACCGCGCCGGCCGCGCGCACGTCGGCGATGCTCGGGTATCCGTTGACCGCCATCAGCAGATCGGCCTCGGCGAGCAGGCACTTCAGGACGTGCGCCGCACCGTCCGCGCCATCGAGCGCCAGACCGTAGCTATAGGGGCGGCCCACCCCGACCGCGGTGGCACCGAGCGCGAGCGCCTTCACGACATCGGTGCCCGACCGCACGCCCGAATCGAACAGCACCGGCGTCGAGCCCGAGGCGGCAACGATATCGGCAAGCATGTCGATCGCGGCGATCCCGCCATTCGCCTGGCGTCCGCCGTGGTTGGAGCAGTAGATCCCGTCCGCGCCCTCGTCGATCGCGCGCCGTGCATCGTCGGGGTGGCAGATGCCCTTCAGCACGATCGGCAGTGTGGTGAGCGAACGCAGCCACGGCATGTCCGCCCAGGTCAGCACGCGTCCGAAGGTCGCGGCCCACGCGCCGATCGCCGCCGCGGGATCCTCCTCGGGCGGTTTGGCGAGCAGTTTGCGGAAGGCGGGGTCGGAGAAGTAGTTCATCAGCACATGGCCGCGAAGCTGCGGGAAGTTCGCCGCATTCAGGTCGCGCGGTCGCCAACCGGTCACCCAGGTGTCGAGCGTCACGACGATCGCCTTGTACCCCGCCGCCTCGGCGCGGTGCACCAGGCTCTCGGCGACACCGACGTCCTTCGGCGTGTAGAGCTGAAAGAACCCCGGCGTATCGCCCAACGCCTGCGCCACGGTTTCGAGCGGATCGTTCGACAGCGTCGACGCCATCAGCGGCACGCCGGTCATCGCCGAAGCGCGGGCGGCGGCAAGATCGCCGTGCTGATCCTGCGTGCAGATGCCGTTGATCCCGACCGGCGCCATGAACAGCGGCGTCGGCAGCGTCATCCCGAACAGCTCGACCGACAGATCACGCGTCCGGCAGTCGACCATCATCCGCGGTACGAGGCCCCAATGGCTGAAGGCGCGCGCATTCTCGTCCTGCGTGAACTCATCCCCGCACCCACCCTGGAGATACGACAGCACCGCGGGCGGCAGCGCCGCGCTCGCGCGCCGTTCGAGCGTTGCGAAATCGACCGGCAGCTTCGGCACGACACCGCGCAGCCCAGCACCATAGATCGCGTTCTGGAAATCACCGTACTGCGCCATCGGACCCTCTCGCGTTTTTTATTGCGGCGATCGTGCAGGAGTGGAGCGGCGCGGGCAAGCGGCGGAATACCCGCATGAAATACCGGAGCGGTAACATCGCTGAACAGTATCCAGCGATATCCGCGAAATCGGACTTGCCCGACCCGCCCTCCTCCTGCACGGCTTGGATCATGAGCGAACCCGCGCCCCTGTTGTCGGTCAAGGCGCTCGGCAAATCGGTGCCGGGGCCGCGGCGGCTATTTGAGCATCTCGATCTTGAGGTCGCGGGCGGCGAGCTGGTCGCGATCATCGGCGAATCGGGGGTCGGCAAGTCGACCTTGCTCAACATCCTCGCCGGGCTCGACGACGCCGATGAAGGCAGCGTGGCGATCGACGGCGTGGTGCTCGGCCCGCTCGACGAGACCGCGCGGACGCGGCTGCGGCGCGAGCGGATCGGCTTCGTGTTCCAGGCTTTCCACATCCTGCCGTATCTCACGTTGCAGCAGAACATCGCGCTGCCGCTCGCGTTGATCGCGCCGGACGCAGCCGCGGCGAAGTTGCGCGCGGAAGCGATGCTCGATGCGGTCGGCCTTGGTGGCCGCGGCGACGGCTATGCGCGCGATCTGTCGGGCGGCGAATTGCAGCGCGTCGCGATCGCCCGCGCGCTCGTCCACCGGCCTGCGCTGATCCTCGCCGACGAACCGACCGGCAATCTCGACCCAGAGACGGCGGCGCGCGTGCTCGCGCTGTTCGCCGACGCGGTGCGCGGCAACGGCGCGGCGGGGATCATGGTGACGCATTCGGCAGCGACCGCGGCGATCGCCGACCGCGTGCTGACGCTCGGACGCGACGGGCTGGTGGAGCACCGTGGCGTTTAAGCCAGGCGAACGGGGTGAACCAGGCCTCCGCTCGAGCCGCCTCGCGCTCGGCTGGCTGATCGGCGGCGAGTGGCGGTTCCACCCTGCCCGCTTCCTGTTGACCGCGGTCGCGATCCTGGTCGGCGTGGCTCTCGGATTTGCAGTGCATCTCGTCAACGGATCGGCGCTGGCGGCGTTCGACGGGGCGATGCGCGGCGTGAGTGGTGCCGCCGAACTGTCGGTCCGCGCGACCAGTCCGCTGGGGATCGACGAGCGCCTCTATCCACACGTGGCACGCGCCGACGGCGTCGCCGATGCGAGCCCGGTCGTTACGCTGGAGGCGCGTATCGGCAAGACCCGACTGACGCTGCTCGGGGTCGACGTGATCCGCGCGGCGATGGTGACGCCGTCGCTGATCGGCGTGCGTCCGCCGGGTCTGGGACAGGACGCGTCCAACGACACCCCGTTCGACGAGGACTCGGTGTTCCTGTCGCGCGCCGCGCTGACGCAGGCGAACACAGCTGTAGGGCGGCGCATCGTGGTGACCGCGAACGGCCGGTCGGTGCCGCTGCGCATCGCCGGCACGCTGCCCGCGTCCGATGCCGCAACCGCAGTCGCGGTGATCGACATTGCCGCCGCGCAGTGGCGGTTCGGGCGCCTCGGCCGGATCGATCGGATCGACCTGGCGCTGGCCGATCGGCCCGCCGCGGAGTCGGCATTGCGCGCGATCCTTCCCGCCGATGCGATCCTCTCCACCGCGCAGACGCAGAACGCGCAGGGCGACTCGCTGTCGCGCGCGTACCGGGTCAACCTCGACATGCTGGCGCTGGTGGCGCTGCTGACCGGCGGCTTCCTTGTCTACTCGGCGCAGTCGCTGTCGGTGGTGCGTCGCCAGCGCGCGTTCGCGTTGCTGCGGACGCTCGGCATGCCGCGCGGCGGGATCGTCGCGGCGGTGGTGGTCGAAGGGCTGGCGATCGGCCTGGTCGGCGCATCGGCAGGGCTTGCCGCGGGCTATAGCCTCGCCTGGGCGGCGCTGCACTGGTTCGGCGGCGACCTCGGCGCGGGCTATTTCGGTGGTGGCGCGGCGCACGTCGTGTTCCAGCCGGAAGCGGCACTCGGCTTCTTCGCGCTCGGGCTGCTCGCCGCGGTGCTCGGCAGTGCGCTCCCCGCACGTGCCGCCGCCCGCGCCGCGCCCGCCGCCGCGTTGAAGAACGCAGGCGACGTCCTCGACCCGCGTCGCGCCGTGCCGTGGTGGCCCGCCGCCGCGCTGTTGCTGGTCGGTGGCGGCGTGGCGATGCTGCCAGCGATAAACGGGCTCCCGCTGTTCGGTTTCGCCGGGATGGCGGCGATGCTCGCGGGTGGCGTCGCCGGCGTGCCCTGGTTCGCCCGGACGCTGCTCGCGCCGATGGCGAAGCGAACGCGCGGTAGCGTGCCCGGGATGCTGGCGATCCGCCATCTCCACGGTGCCCCCGGCGAAGCGGCGACCGCGCTGTGCGGGATCGTCGCGTCGACCGCGCTGATGATCGCGATGGCGACGATGGTGACCAGCTTTCGCGGCGCGGTCGACGAATGGCTCGGGCAGGTGCTCGGTGCCGATCTGTATCTGCGCACGACCGCGGGGGCGAGTTTCGATCCGGCGACGCGGACGCGTCTCGGCACCACGCCCGGCGTCGCGCGGCTCGCCTTCAGCCGCCAGATCCCGCTGACCATCACGCCCGACCGTCCGCCGATCAGCCTGATCGCGCGGCCCGAACGCGGCGGTCGCGATCCGCTGCTGGTCCTGATCGCGAAGGGGTCGGCCTTGCCCGCCAACGCTCTGCCCGTCTGGGTCTCCGAACCCGCGCAACGGCTTTACGGCTGGGATCCGGATGAGACCATCACGCTGCCGATCGCCGGACGGACCCGGTTCGTGGTTGCCGGGGTCTGGCGGGATTACGGACGGCAAGCGGGCGCGGTGCTGATCGACGAGGGCGATTACCAACAGCTCACCGGCGACGAGGGCCGCGACGAGATATCGGCAATGGTCGCGCCCGGCCAGGATATCGGCAAGGTCGCCGACGCAATGACCGCGCGGTTGCCGGCGAGCCTCCGCGACCAGGTCGAGGTAGGTCGCCCGGCGACGCTCCGAAAACTCGCACTCACGCTGTTCGACCGGAGTTTCGCGGTAACCTATCTGCTCGAAGCGGTCGCGATTCTGGTCGGGCTTGCCGGCGTCGCGGCGACGATGTCGGCACAGACGATCGCGCGGGAACGCGAGTTCGGGATGCTGCGGCATCTCGGGCTGACGCGGCGCCAGTTGACCGCAATGCTGGGAATCGAAGGCGCGATCGTCGGGCTGACGGGTGCGCTCGCGGGGATCGGGCTCGGGCTGATCCTGTCGCAGGTACTGATCCACGTCATCAACCCCCAGTCGTTCAACTGGACGATGACGACGCGAATTCCCTACGAGACGCTGCTCGGGGTCGCCGCGGCGTTGACCGGGGCGGCCGCGATCACCGCCGTGCTGGCAGGACGCCGCGCGACCGCGAACAGCGCGGTGCAATCGGTACGGGAGGATTGGTGATGCGCCGCAAGCTGCCGCTATTGCTCGGCTTGATCGCGACGGTCGGCGTCGCCGCTCCCGCCGCGACGCCCTACCCCGTCGTCCGGCCCGGCATCGTCCTGCGCTTCCCGGCCGATCACGGCGCACATCCGCAGTTTCGCACCGAATGGTGGTACGTCACGGGCTGGCTGAAGACCGATGCGGGCGAGGATCTCGGCTTTCAGGTCACCTTCTTCCGCACGCGGCCACCGGGCGACGCGCGCAATCCGAGCCGGTTCGCGCCGAACCAGGTGCTGTTCGCGCACGCCGCACTGTCCGATCCCGCGACCGGCCGGCTGCTGCACGGCGAACGCGCCGCGCGCGCCGGCTTCGGTCTGGCGCAGGCGCGTACCGGCGATGCCGATATCGCGATCCGCGATTGGCGGATGCTGCGTGCGAAGGACGGGCATTGGACGACGCGCGTGACCGCCGACGGTTTCGGCCTGGCGCTCGATCTCCAGCCGACGCAGCCGCCGCTGCCGCAGGGTCGTGGCGGCTACAGCCAGAAGGGGCCGCGGCCCGAGGAAGCAAGCTATTACTACTCGATCCCCCATCTGCGCGTGACCGGGCGGGTGATGCGTAGCGGGCGGGCGGTCGCGGTACGCGGCGAGGCGTGGCTCGATCGCGAATGGTCGTCGAACTATCTCGCGCCGACCGCGCAAGGCTGGGATTGGACGGGGCTGAACTTCGACGACGGCTCGGCACTGATGGCGTTCCGGATCCGCCGCAAGGGGGGCGGGATCCTGTGGTCGGGCGGGTCGCTGCGCCGCGCGGATGGCACGACGACGGTGTTCGGGCCCAACGACGTCGCGTTCCGCCCGCTCGCGACATGGCGGAGCAAGGCGACCGGTGCGACCTATCCGGTGGCACAGGAGCTCAGCGTGCGTATCGCCAACCGGATCCAACGCTGGCGCCTGACGCCGATGTTCGCCGCACAGGAACTCGACGCGCGCCGCAGCGGATTGCCGGTCTATTGGGAGGGTGCGGTTCGCACGCGTGGCGGCCGGGGGTATCTCGAACTCACCGGCTACGATCGCGCGCTGGCGATGTAGGGCGCGCGCCTCAGAAGCCCGCGGCCGAAAGCTGCGACCGGAAGCTCAGCCGGTCGTGCTCGGAAATCGGCGGCAATTGCCGTGCGGCCTTCCCCTTGCGCAACCGCGCGCGATCCTTCTCGGACGGTTCGACGCGGCGCACCCGCACCGCAGCCAGACCACCGGTGCGTATGCCGAGCAGTTCGGCGGCGCCGCGCGACAGGTCCAGGATCCGCGCATGACCGGCAAAAGGCCCGCGATCGTTGATCCGGACGATGATCCGCCGTCCGGTGTCGAGCGCGGTGACCTCGACATAGGTCGGCAGCGGCAGCGTGGTATGCGCGGCGGTCGGCCACTCGGCACGGAAACGCTCGCCATTGGCGGTCCGGTTGCCCGATTCGCTACCGTACCAGCTCGCATAGCCCAGCACGTCGTAGCTCGGATCCGCGGCCGGAACATAGGTCGTGCCGCGGACCCGATAAGGCCCGCCGAGCTTGACCTGCGCGTCGCTGACCGGACGGTACGATCCGCCTGCGCACCCCGCCACGAGGAACACGGCGAGGCAGGCGACCCTGGCCAGCGGTGTCGAAAATCTGTGCATGCAGGTCATCGCCGTTGATAGAAGATATGGGACTCGACGATCGCCACCTTGACGAGCGAGCTGCGCCAATACGGCACCATCCAGTCGGTATGATAGTGCGTCGCGCGGCCGACCGGCGCGTAGACATAGCCACTGAGCGCACGACGGGCGGCACGCCGCGCCTGTTCCCAGCCGTCATGTTCGGGCCGCCGCGTGCGCGACCCGTCGCAGCTGAACGAGAACTGGCACCCGGTCGTCCGGTTCGCCCCCTGATAGACGACGCCGCACACCGTCTTGGGAAAGCCCGCCGCGCCGACGCGGTTGAGCACGACCTGAATCACCGCGCGCTGCGCGTCGCGGTCGTCGCCCGCCTCGTACAGCGCGACGGTCGCGAGGCATTCGGTCGCCTGGAGCCGCGCGGCCGGACCGCCACGGAAGCGGAACGGCGCCGCCGCCCGGCGCTTGGCGGTCGCGATCGGGACGAGCGCATTCGAAGCGCGCGCCTGCGCCATCGTCAGCCGCGGTTTCCGGTTGCCCGTGGTGGTTTCGGTCGGCCAGGGCACATCGGTCAGCCATCCGATGACGACCGCGAACGCAACGACCGCGCCGAGCAGGAGGAGCCAATGCTCGGACGATGGCCTCAGCCCGGATCGCTTGCGCCGTCGCGACGAGACATATCGGACCGGTCGCTTCGCCATCCCGCGTCCTTACCCACGAAATTTTCGCAAGGGAACGGTGGGTATGACGCTCGCCCGAGGGTCGAAGCGTGATCGTCGGAGAGAGATGGTGCCCCTGGCCGGAATCGAACCAGCATGCCTTGCGGCAACCGATTTTGAGTCGGTCGCGTCTACCAATTTCGCCACAGGGGCAGCGGCGGGTTGGCTAGACGAAGCTTTCGTTCGCCGCAAGCCATCTCGGCGAGGAATTGTGACCGTTCAGTTTCTCGGCGGTTGGCGGCGGTAGCTGAGCGCCTCGGCGATGTGGATGCGGCCGACGGTCTCGCTGCCGGCGAGATCGGCGATGGTGCGGCCGACACGGAGGATGCGCGTGTAGCCTCGCGCGGTCAGCCGCATCGCTTCGGCGGCTTGGGCGAGAAGCTTGCGGCCGGCTTCGTCGGGCGTGGCAACGGCGTCGAGCAATGCGCCGTCAGCCTCCGCATTCGTGCGAACCGGGTGGTCTCGATACCGGTCTGCCTGGATCGCACGGGCGGCGGCGACGCGAGCGGCGACTTCGGCCGAACCTTCGGTCGGCGGCGGGAGGATCAGGTCGGCGGCGCTGACCGCCTGGACGTCGATGTGCAGATCAATTCGGTCGAGTAGCGGACCGGAGACCTTCGCCTGATAATCCGCGGCGCATTTCGGGGCGCGCGCGCAGGCTAGGCTCGCATCGCCGAGGTGGCCGCATCGGCACGGGTTCATCGCTGCGATCAATTGCACGCGAGCAGGGAACGTTACGTGCGCGTTGGCCCGCGCGACGCTGACCGTGCCGGTTTCCAGCGGTTGCCGCAGCGAATCGAGCACGGCGCGCTGGAACTCGGGGAGTTCGTCGAGGAACAGCACGCCGAGATGCGCGAGGCTGACCTCGCCCGGCTTCACCTTCAGCCCGCCGCCGGTAAGTGCCGCCATCGATGCAGAATGGTGCGGCGCGCGGAACGGGCGGGTTCGGGTCAAACGCCCGCCTGAGAGAGTGCCGGCGACCGACTGGACCATCGACACTTCCAGCGCTTCGGCCGGGTCTAGAGGCGGAAGGATGCCCGGCAGGCACGACGCCATCAGCGATTTGCCGGAGCCGGGCGGGCCAACCATCAGCAAATTATGCGATCCGGCGGCAGCGATCTCCAGCGCGCGCTTGGCAGTCTCCTGCCCCTTTACCTGCCGCAGGTTCGGGCCACGGTCGGACTGTTCCGCGACGCCGGGCTTGGGTGGGCTGAGCAGGCCGTGGCCCTTGAAGTGGTTGAGCAGCGACAAAAGGTCCGGCGCGGCGATCACCTCGATCTCGCCGGCCCATGCCGCCTCCGATCCTTGCGCCGCCGGACAGACGAGCCCCTTCCCCACTTCCGACGCATGCAGCGCCGCGAGCAGCACGCCCGGCGACGCGGTGATCCGCGCATCGAGCCCGAGTTCGCCAACGATCACGTAGTCCGCCAACGCTTCGGCATCGACCACGCCCATCGCTGCGAGCAACGCTAGCGCGATAGGAAGATCGAAATGCGATCCTTCTTTCGGGAGATCGGCGGGCGACAGGTTCACCGCGATGCGTTTCGGCGGCAGCGACAGCCCCATCCCGGCGATCGCGCCCCGCACGCGTTCGCGACTTTCGCCGACCGCCTTGTCCGCGAGGCCGACGACGTTGAATGCAGGAAGTCCTGGAATCAGTTGGACTTGCACCTCGACCGCGCGTGCTTCCAGCCCGAGATACGCCACCGTCGCCACGATCGCCGCCATGCCCGCTCCCCCGCGACACGACGTCACGCCTTATTCATACCCGATTTGCCATGTCTGCAAGGACGCGTCGCACCGATCGCCCCACCGTCTTGCCATCCTAATACACCGGACCCACATGCCTTCCGTGAAAGCAGTCCGCTCCCCCGTTCTTCGCTTCGGCCAGTTGCTGCTCGGGATCGTGCTGATCCTGAGTGCGCCGATTCTCGCGCCGCTGCCGGGACCGGCGGGGATATTCCTGTTCGCGGGTGGGATGGTGCTGGTGCTGCGCAATTCGCGCTGGGCGCGGCTGAAATGGGCGCGGCTGAAGCGGCGCTGGCCGAAGACCGGGCATTTCGTCGATCGGATGATGCGTCGGCAGAGCGCGATGCGCCGGCACGAGCGCGCGAAGGCGGCTAAAAGCGCCACTGCCGCGACCGGTGTGAATTGACTTCCCCGGCCCCTTTCCGTAAGCGCCCAGCCATCAAGGCCGTCCCCGTGGCGGCCGTTTTCTATTTGATGACCTAGGGAATGACCAATGAAGCGGACCTTTCAGCCGAGCAACCTGGTACGCGCACGCCGTCACGGCTTCCGCGCACGGATGGCGACGGTCGGCGGCCGGGCAGTGATCCACGCACGCCGCGCCCGCGGTCGCAAGAAGCTGTCGGCCTAAAAATTCTCGACAAGCGCCGCGATTTTCTCGCGGCGAATGCGGGGAAGCGCGCACCGATGCCGGGATTCGTCCTGCTCATGCGCCCCCGCGATGACGGTGACGAGACGATGCGAATCGGCTTCACCGTCACCAAGAAGATCGGCAACGCCGTCGTCCGCAACCGCATGAAACGGCGGTTGCGGGCGCTGGCGCGCGAGCTGTTGGCGGAACGCGGCGTTGCTGGGGCCGATCATGTTTTGATCGGGCGTAACGGCGGGGTCGAGCGGGATTACGCTTTGTTGCGGACCGAGCTTGAAAAGGCGTTTCGCAAGGTTACGCCGCAAGCTGCTGCGAACACCTCAGCAGAAACTACCAGCCCAGCACAGGCCACCACCCCGGCGAAGGCCGGGGCCCAAGTGGGAAAGCGGCCGTGATGAGTGGCTGCGCCTCTTTACCAATGTCCCCCGATTGGGCCCCGGCCTTCGCCGGGGTGGTTTTGGGGTTGGGATGGCGGAAGAACGAGTGTTACTCGACGCGCCTCCCCCGCTCCTTGTTCTCCCGCGAAGGCGGGAGCCCAGACTGGGTCCCCGCCTTCGCGGGGAAACACGCTATTGACGTGCGCGAGCGTCGGTTTTGACATGCTAGCCCGCCTCCTCATCCTCCTCGCCCGCGCATGGCAACTCGGGCCCTCGCTCGTCCTGCCGTCGAGTTGCCGCTACGATCCTTCGTGTTCCGCCTATGCAATCGAGGCCGTTGGGCGCTATGGCGCGCTCAAGGGGGGCTGGTTGGCGGCGAAGCGTATCGCGCGTTGTCATCCGTGGGGCGGGTACGGCCCCGATCCGGTCCCAGATATCGACAAGAAACTGAAAGACGCCGCCCTGTGAAAGACGACAAGCAGAATTTCGTGCTGTTCGCGGTGATCGCGGCGCTGATCCTGTTCGGATGGCCGCTGATCCAGGGCAAGTTCTTCCCGACCGCGAATCCGCCGGTCACGAAGATCGAAGCCGGCAAGACCAAGGCCGTCGCCAACCCCGCCGCCGATCCGGCCGCGGACGGTGCCGCCGCGGTGCGCGATCGCGCCGCGGTGATCGCCGAAACGCCGCGCATCCGCATCGAGACTCCGCGCGTGTCCGGTTCGATCAACCTGAAGGGCGCGCGGATCGACGATCTCGTGCTCAAGGGCTATGACGAGACGGTCGCGAAGAACTCGCCGCCGATCCGCCTGCTCTCGCCCGCCGGCGCGCCCGACGCGTATTTCGCAAGCTTCGGCTGGCGCGCGCAAGGGCTGACCCCGCCCGCCGCCGACGCCGTCTGGACGCCCTCGGGCGCGACCACGCTGACGCCGACCACGCCGGTCACGCTCGACGCGACCAACGCCACCGGGCAACGGTTTCGCATCCAGATCGCGGTCGACCAGGATTACATGTTCACGGTCCGCCAGACCGTCCTCAACGCCGGCACCGCGCCCGTCCCCGTCGCCACCTATGGCCTCGTCAACCGCGTCGGGATCTCGAAGGATCCGTCATCGATGACGATCCATGTCGGGCCGATGTCGGTCGACAATGGCGGCGCGCATTACCGCCCGAACTACAAGGACATCGACGCCGCCGCGCAGAAGTTCACGACGACCGGCGGCTGGCTCGGCTTCACAGACAAATACTGGCTGACCGCGATCATCCCCGACCAGGGTCAGTCGTTCGACGGCCAGTTCCGCGCCGGCGCCAACAAGGCGTACCAGGCCGATTACGCGCTCCAGCCCAAGCAGCTCGCACCCGGCCAGGCGATCACGCAGACCTCGCGCTTCTTCGCGGGCGCCAAGGAAGTCCGGCTGCTCGATCGCTACACCGACAAGGAAGGCGTCGCGAAGCTCGACTACGCGATCGACTGGGGCTGGTTCCGGATCGTCGAGAAGCCGATCTTCTATTACTTGGACCTGTTGTTCCGCACGATCGGCAACTTCGGTGTCGCGATCATCCTGCTGACCGTGACGATCCGCGGCCTGTTGTTCCCGATCGCGCAGCGTCAGTTCAAGTCGATGGCGGCGATGCGCGCCGTCCAGCCCAAGGCGAAGGCGCTTCAGGAAAAGCACAAGGACGACAAGGTCCGCCTGCAGCAGGAGACGATGGCGCTGTACAAGGCCGAGGGCGTCAACCCGCTCGCCGGTTGTGCCCCGACGCTGCTCCAGATCCCGATCATGTACGCGCTGTACAAGGTGCTGATGCTGACGATCGAAATGCGTCATCAGCATTTCGTGCTGTGGATCAAGGATCTGTCCGCACCCGATCCGCTGACGCCGCTCAACCTGTTCGGCCTGCTCGCCTTCACGCCGCCGCACATGATCGCGATCGGGGTCGTGCCGATCATCCTCGGCATCAGCATGTACTTCCAGTTCAAGCTGAACCCGACGCCGATGGACGACACGCAGAAGCAGGTCTTCGCGCTGCTGCCATGGGTGCTGATGTTCGTGATGGCGCCGTTCGCGGTCGGCCTCCAGGTCTACTGGATCACCTCGAACTGCCTGACGATCATCCAGCAGAAGCTGCTCTACGCCCGCCATCCGGGCCTGAAAGTGCCGGTGACCAAGTGAACGACGTTCCCAACTTAGGTCCTGACCTCGAGCAGACCGACGCACCGTTCACCCCCGAGATGCTCGAGCACGCGCGCAAATTGTTCGCGGGGCATGTCGGCTTCCTGAAGTCGGCGCCGACGCTCGAGTTCCTGCCCGACGCGTCGGTGCCGGAAGTGGCGTTCGCGGGTCGCTCGAACGTCGGCAAGTCGTCGCTGTTGAACGCGCTCACCGGGCGCAATTCGATGGCGCGCACGTCCAACACGCCGGGCCGCACGCAGGAGCTGAACTTCTTCGACGTCGGCGCGCCGCTCGCGTTCCGGCTCGTGGACATGCCCGGCTACGGGTTCGCCAAGGCGCCCAAGGACGTCGTCAAGAAATGGCGCTTCCTGATCAACGACTTCCTGCGCGGGCGTGACGTCCTCAAGCGCGCACTCGTGCTGATCGACTCGCGCCACGGCATCAAGGACGTCGACCGCGAGATTCTCGAGATGCTCGACAAGGCTGCCGTGAGCTACCGCATGGTCCTGACCAAGGCGGACAAGATCAAGGCGTCCGAGCTGGTCGAGGTGACGGAGCGCACCGCAATCGAGGCGCGCAAGCGTCCGGCCGCGCATCCCGACATCCTCGTCACGTCGAGCGAATACGGCATGGGTATCCCCGAACTCCGCGCTGCGGTGGTCGAAGCGGTCAGCTAAAAGAACGATTGCGGATCGATCGACTGATTCCGCCTGACACCGTTCGTCAAACTCCGTAACGCCCCGTCAAAGGGGAGAATACGGGATGCGTATGCGTGCAGGGGCGATGCTGGCGATGGCGGCTATGCTGTCGGGTTGCGGGGGTAGCGACAGCGGGTCGGTCTCGACGGGAGGCAGCACATCCGCGACACCAACCCCGACTGCGGGCTGCTCGTTACGGGAGCGCCAGGACTGGGCCGCCGCACAATTGCGCGAATGGTATCTCTTCCCGGACACGTTGCCCGCAACCCTGAGCCCCGCGGCGTACAGCACGGTCGACGATTACATCGATGCGCTGACCGCCACCGCGCGGGCGCAGCGCAAGGACCGGTATTTCACCTATCTGACGTCGATCAAGGAAGAGACCGCCTATTATACGTCGGGGTCGAGCGCGGGGTTCGGCATCCGGTTCGCGCTCGATCAGACCGGCCAGCGGCTGTTCGCGACCGAGTCGTTCGAGGGGGCTCCCGCACTTGCAGCCGGGATCGATCGCGGCACGGAGATCCTGGCGATCGGCACGACGGCGGCTAATCTCCGCACGGTCAGCGCGATCATCGCCGCCGAAGGCACCGCAGGACTGACCACGGCCTTGGGTCCCGACACCACCGGCACGGCGCGCGTATTCCGCGTGTCCGATGCTGCGGGAGCCCGGAACGTGACGGTTGCCAAGGCCGACTTCACCTTGCTGCCGGTGTCGACGCGGTACGGCGCGAAGATCATCGACGATAACGGCCAACGCGTCGGCTACATCAACCTGCGCACCTTCATCTCGACCGCCGAACCCGCGCTGAAGGCTGCGTTCGCCGATTTCCGCGCCAAGGGCGTGACCAACGTCATCGTCGATCTGCGCTACAATGGCGGCGGGCTGGTCGGGACCGCCGAGTATCTCGGCGACCTGCTCGGCGGCGGCCGATCGACGTCGGAAGTGTTCGACTACACGACGTTCCGCACCGAGAAGGCGTCGAACAACACGACGCGCTTTTTCGCGCCACAGCCCGAATCGATCGCCCCGACACGGATCGCGTTCATCGGCAGCGGGGGGACGGCATCGGCGAGCGAACTCGTGATCAACGCGTTCACCCCCTATCTCCACGCCAATGCCGCGCTGATCGGCACCAACACCTATGGCAAGCCGGTCGGCCAGATAGCGCTCGACAAACCGGCCTGCGACGATCGCCTCCGCGTGATCGCGTTCGCCACGCAGAACGCGGCGCGCAACGGCAATTACTTCGATGGCCTGGCATCGACCGTCGAGGCGACCTGCCGCGCGGACGACGACATCGGCTATCCGCTCGGCGATTCGCGTGAAGCCTCGACGCGTCGCGCGCTCGACTTCCTCGCCGGCCGCACATGCTCGGCGATCACCAGCGATGTCAGCGCGCAATCGGCACGGACCACCGCGAGCACGCGGAAGGACCTGCTGATCCCCGCCGCCCCGACCACCGCACAACGGATGGTCCCCGGCTCGTTCTAACAAGGGGTCGCATACCGGGGACGTCGCCTGCATAGCAACAGGCGACGTCCCGCGGGTGAACCGAGGCCCACTCGATCCCGTTCAGCCAAGCGAAAGCTGATCCGGCCGACGGGGGTCGCTTGTTTTTCCCGATGTGATACGCGTTCGCCGACCATGAGTGACGTTTCCATTACAGCCACCCGGCCGCGCGCCGCCGAGTACCGTACCACCGCGCCCGCGAACGCCAGCCTGCCCGACTACGGGTGGTGGGTCGGCGGCGGGATGATCCTCAGCCTGGCGCTGTTGACCGCGATGATGCGCATCGCCGGTCTCTCGATCGACCCGTACGACGCGGACAACATGCCGTTCTACGTCAGCGGCATTGGGCTGTTTGCCTTGCGCTTCGGCCTTCGCGACCGGCCCTGGCGCCACGCCCGAGCGATCGCCGATTGTGCCGAATATTACGGCGTCTTCACACTGCTGGCGTTGATGGGCGCGGTCGCGAGCTATCCCGTCGCGGCGATGACCCACGGGTTCCACGACGCCGCGCTGCAGCGGATCGACGCGTTGCTGCAGTTCGACTGGCTCGCTTGGTACCGGCTCGTCGCGGCGACGCCGATCCTGCAATCGCTCGGTCTCGCGGCGTATCGAAGCATCTACCTGACGCCCGTCATCCTGTTCGCGACCTTCGCCTTCACCGGCGACCGCGTTGCTGCACACCGTTTCCTCGCGACGTTCTGGCTGACCGCGATCGGCACGCTGATCCTTTACGCGTTCATGCCGGCGATCGGTCCGTTCTCGTATCTGTGGCACGGCCCGATCGCCTACATGCCGGAGAGCGAGCAGTGGCAGCAGGGGCTGATCCCGGCGCTACGCGATCACAGCGTGCGCGTGGTCGATCTCGGTCATCTGCGCGGCATCGTTTCGGCGCCGAGCTTCCACGCCGCCGCCGCGACGCTCTACATCAACGCCGCATGGCGGTTGCCGCGACTGCGCTGGCCGGTCGTCGCGATCAACACCGCGATGCTGCTGTCGACACCGGTCGAAGGCACGCATTATCTCATCGACATCATCCTCGGCACGGTCGTGGCGCTGGCTGCCATCGGTGTGCTCCACCGGATCATGCCGCGTGAACGCGCTGGCGTCGTGCCGATGCCCGACGTTGCCCCCGCCCGCCGACGCGGCTAGCACCGCTGCCATGAAACTGATCATCGGCAACAAGGCCTATTCGTCCTGGTCGCTTCGCGGCTGGCTCGCCTGCAAACAATCCGGGCTGCTCTTCGAAGAGGTGGTCGTGCCGATGTACGACGCCGACTGGGAAAAGCGCCGCTCGGGCGACGAGTTCGCGCCGTCCTCGGGCAAGGTGCCGATCCTGTGGGACGGCGACGCGGTGGTCTGGGACAGCCTGGCGATCGTCGACTATCTCGCCGACAAGGTCGGTCGCGACCGCTTCTGGCCCGAGGACAATGCCGCACGTGCGATGGCACGGTCGATGGCGGCCGAGATGCATTCGAGCTTTGCCGCGCTGCGTCGCAAGCACAGCATGAACGTGCGCCAGGTGTTTCCGGCAAGCACGCCCGACGACGACGTGCTCGCCGAGTTGCAGCGGGTCATGGAGATCTGGGCGCAGGCGCGCGCACGTTTCGGTGGCGGCGGCGATTTCCTGTTCGGCCAGTTTGGGGCGGCAGATATTATGTTTGCGCCGTTGGTGACGCGGATCGTCACGTACCAGCTGCCGATCGCACGCTTTGCGGCGGGCTACATGCAGGCGATGTTCGAACACCCGTTCATGCAGGACTGGATCGCTGCGGCGCAGGAAGAGGAATGGGTCCTCGAACAATTCGAGCAGCCGGTTCCGACGCCTGCATGAGCGGGCCGATCGACCCGGTCGCGCTGACACAGGCGCTGCTCCGCGCGGATAGCGTCACGCCCGCGCGCGGTACCGTCTTCGATGTGCTGGAAGCCGCGCTCGTCCCGCTCGGTTTCGCGGTCGATCGCTTCATGAGCGGCGATGCGCCCGACGGGCCGGTCGAGAATTTGCTCGCGGTGCGCGGCGACGGCCCCCGCCATCTCGCCTTCGCCGGCCATGTCGATGTCGTGCCGCCCGGCGAAGGCTGGACCGGTTCGCCCTGGTCCGGCGAGGTCCGCGGCGGTCTGCTATACGGTCGCGGCGCGGTTGACATGAAGGGCGCGGTCGCCGCGTTCGTCGCTGCCGCCAGCCGGAGCGATGCCGGTACGCTGTCGCTGATCATCACCGGCGACGAGGAGGGCCCCGCCACCTACGGCACCGTGGCGTTGATGGAGCGGATGGCGGCGCGCGGGATCGTGCCGGACTTGTGCCTGGTCGGCGAACCCACCTCGACCGCGCGGCTTGGCGACATGATCAAGATCGGCCGGCGCGGTTCGGTCAACATCTGGATCGACGTACCGGGACGCCAAGGTCACGTCGCCTACCCGCATCTCGCCGACAATCCGATCCCGCGGCTGATCGCGATCCTCGCGGGGATCGACGCCGTGGTGCTCGACGAGGGGACCGACTGGTTTCAGCCGTCGAACATCGAAGTCACCGACATCACCGTCGGCAACCCCGCGCACAACGTCATCCCCGCCAAGGCGTCCGCACGGCTCAGCATCCGGTTCAACGATCGCCACCGCGGGGCGGACCTGATCGACCGTATCCGCACGATTGCCGAGCGACACGCGCCGGGCGTGATGGTGACGGGCAAGGTGTCGGGCGAATCGTTTCTTACCGCGCCGGGGGCGTTCTCGACGCTGTTGTCGCAGGCCATTGCGGGCGCAACCGGGATCACCCCGGAACTGTCGACCACCGGCGGCACCTCCGACGCGCGCTTCCTCTCGAAGCTCTGCCCGGTGGTCGAGTTCGGGCTGATCAACGCGACGATGCACAAGGTCGACGAGGCGGTCGCGGTCGAGGATTTGCGGACGCTGACGGATATCTATGCGGACGTGATCGCGCGCGCACTGGCCTGAGTCGGATATTCCCGTTCGATCCTTCCCGCCAGGGGAGGATCAATGCACTCGTCTACTCCCGGCCGCGGCGCAGGACGATATACAACGCGCCCTGCCCGCCGTGTCGCGGATGCGCGCCGCGGACCGCAGCGATCGAATCCGCATGACGCGAACCTGCCAGCCAGTCGGCGACCGCGGACCGGATAGCGCCTCTGGCGTGCGGGCGTTCGCTTTCGGGCCGCGGCGGCTTTCCCGTGACCAGCAGCAACACGCGGTCGCCACGGGCGATCGCCCGGCCCAGGCCGACATCGAGCAGCGCATGCGCGGACGCCAGCGTATGCCCGTGCAGATCGATCGAACTGTCAGGGCTCACCACACCTCGCGTGAGGCGCTTGTCCCAGCCGCCATCGAGCGTGTTGGCGGTGATCGGTTTGGCCGCCGGCCGCGCGACGACAGGTTTGCCCCCCGCGCCGCCCCCCGCCCTTGCCGCGTACGGCGTCACGACGGTACGAACGAGCGGCTTCACCCGCCCCATCGGCGCAGGCGGCGCGGGCACGATCTTGCCGTTCGGACCGATGACCGGCTTTGGCGGTGGCGGCAAAGGCGGCGCGCGCTCAGGAATCCGCACGGCGACCACGCGCATCGGTCGCACGGTCTGCATTACCCTCGCCCAAAGCTGGGCTTCGTCAGGGTTGAGTGGTCGGCCCGCCATATCGCGCCCCATTACCCTGAGCGTTCAACCGCGCGACCGTCCCGATCGGCAGCAGCAGGTACGCGGTGCCGCGTCCGGCCATGCCGCCGGCAGTCGCTTCGGCTGCCGCGCCCGCACCCCAGAAGGTGTCGAAACGATTGCTGCCCTTGATCGCGCCGCCGGTATCCTGCGCGATCCACAGGCCGCTCGCGTCTTGACGATCGAGCGACAGGAACACGGGCGCACCGAGCGGCACGAACTTGACGTCAGCGGCGGCGCTCACCTGACCCGTGACGGGCAAGCCGAGTGCCCCCAGCGGTGCCCCCTCCAGTTCGCGGAAGAACACGAAGCTCTTGTTCTCGCGCATGATTGCCTGCCCGTCGGCGGGATGCGCGTGCAGCCACGCGACGATGCCCTGCATCGAGGTCTGGCCCGGTTGGAGCAGCCCGCGCGACTTCATCAGCGCGCCGATGCCCGTATAATCGCGGCCGTTCTGCGTCGCATAGCCGATCCGCAGGATTTCGCCGTCCGGCAGCCGCAACCGCCCGGAGCCCTGGATCTGGAGGAAGAACAGCTCGACCGGATCGCGCGCCCAGGCAAGGATCGGCGCGCGCCCCGAAATCGCACCCTGCTCGATCGCAGTCCGGTCGTAATAGGGTACGAGGTTGCTGCCATCGACGCGACCGCGAACCTTCTTGCCCTTGAGCGCGGTCGAAAACGCGCCGAGATCGACATCGATCAGATCGTTCGGCCGTCCGTAGATCGGCGCATAGCCATCGCGGCGCTCGAGCGACCCGGCGATCTCGGGTTCGTAATAGCCCGTCGCGAACGCCTTGCCGTCACCGACCTGCGCCGCCTCGAACCATTGCGCGAAGAACGCCCGGGCATCGCGACGATCGGTGGACGCCGCCGCGGTGCATGCCGGTTGCCAATCCGCACCCCGCGTCAGACCCGAGGAATCGTTTCGGCGCATCAGCGACGGACAGCTCGTCACGAACGCTGCCAGCGCGGCCTGCGCCTGGCCGTCATCGATCGGCAGCGTGGCAACGGCCGGGCCCGGCACCACGCCAGCGGCCGCAGCATTCAAAGGCTCGATCGCAGGCACGACCGGTGCTGCCAGCATAGGCACCGCACCGACGATCCGCGCCGGCATCTGTATCCCACGAATGTTCGGGGAAGCCCCGGTATCGCGCGACGGATGGACGCGGACCGGTTCGCTCGGTCGCTTGGCTGGGCCGTCGATCGGTGCCGGCCCGGATCGGGGCGGTTCGACGCCGCCGACGCACGCGCTCAACAGCAGCGCCAGTCCCAGGCCCGCGAGCCCGCCCCCCCTGAAATCGCGCATCAGGCTTCGTCGGTGTCCGCGAGCTTCCAGTTCGGATCGCTGCTCTTCAGCGTCCGCGCGAACGTCCAGACGTCATGCGTCTCGACGGCATCGGTCAGCGAGCCGGCGAGGACGACGCCCTCCGCGTCCCGCGTGACCGCCGCGATGTCCGCATCGAAGCGTACCGTGATCTGGGCATCGCGCCCGGAAACACTGGCATCGGCGATCACCGCGCGTTCGATCGACACGAGCCGGTTGTCGAGCACTTCGCCTGCCTCGCGACGCGCGGCGATCGCCTCGACGAACGCGGCGCGGACGTCGTCGATCGCGAGATCGGCCAGCGCATCCTCGTCGCCCTTCCAGAACGCTTCGAGGATCATGCGGTACGCGGCCTGCGACCCTTCGAGGAAGCGGCCGACGTCGAAGCCCGGCTCGCCCGCGACGATCGCGCGAAGCCCGGCTTCCGCCTGCGGCTCGATATTGCGGTTGGCGACGTCGCGCGGTTCGGCGACGGCATCAATCGTCCGCGGCACCGACACGGGCACCGGACGCTCTTCGGCCGCGCGCGGCAACGGCTGTTCATGCCCGGTTCGCTTACCAAGCACGCTGTAAAGACGCATGGCGAGGAACCCGGCCACCATCGCGAGAAGAACTACGTAAAACAACGGTGCCTCCGATCTTGCGTCCAACATAGGCCAAAGCTGTGGTTATTCAAACCCGCGCCCGTTGAAACACCCCCCCGGCACTGCTAATCGCACCGGCTCGACCGATGGGAACGCGCCAGCGCTCCGGTTCGGTCCCGATTTTACGGCCTAGCCACAGCTTCAAGGACATGACGAATGGATGACCAGGATAACGGCGTGACGACGCCCGACCAGATGCTGGCGAATGGCGAGGACACGATCCCCGCCGCCGGGCTGATCTCGCAATACGTCAAGGACCTGTCGTTCGAGAACCCGAACGCGCCGGCCGTCTACCAGAACCAGACCCCGCCGGCGATCGACGTGCAGTTCAACATCGGCGCTGCGCAGGTCGGCGACGAGGTGCACGAGGTCGTGCTCAAGATCGACGTCCGCGCCGAGAGCGAGGGCCAGGTCGCGTTCATCGTCGACCTTTCGTACGCGGGCCTGTTCGGGCTGCGCAACATCCCGGCCGAGCACGTTCAGCCGTTCCTGCTGGGCGAGGCGCCGCGCCTGCTGTTCCCGTTCGCCCGCCGCGTGCTGTCGGATGCCGTGCGTGACGGTGGCTTCCCGCCGCTGCTGCTCGAGCCGATCGACTTCGGCCAGCTGTACCTGACGCAGTCGGAGCAGCAGGGCGTCCAGCCGAACGTCGGCGATTTCGGCCAGGCCTGAGCGACCGGAGGCGGAATAAATGAACCTTACCAAGGCGCTGGGATCGGTCGGCGGGCTGACGCTCGCCAGCCGGATCCTGGGGCTGGTACGCGACTCGCTGTTCGCGCGGTTCGTCGGCGCGGGGTTCGCGTCGGACGCGTACCTGATCGCGTTCCGCCTTCCCAACATGTTCCGCGCCCTCTTTGCGGAGGGCGCATTCTCCGCCGCGTTCATCCCGATGTTCAACCGGAAGGTCGGCGACAAGTCCGGCCGCGGGCTGCCCGACGGGATCGCGTTCGCCGAGGATGCGCTGTCGGTGCTGCTGCCGACGCTGATCCTGATGACCGTGCTCTTCGAGATCGCGGCATGGCCGCTGACGTGGCTGCTCACCTTCGGCTTCAACGGCGCGAGCGCCGAGCGGTTCGACTATGTCGTGCATCTTTCGCGGATCATGCTCCCCTATCTGCCGCTGATCAGCCTCGTATCGCTGCTCGGCGGCATCCTCAATTCGCTGCACAAGTTCTGGATCAACGCGGCCGCGCCGATCCTGCTGAACGCGACGCTGATCGCCGCGCTGCTGCTGTTCCACGAGCACCAGCCGCTGCTGACGGCCCGCAACCAAGCGATCGCGGTAACCGTTTCCGGCGCGCTACAGTTGCTCTGGCTGATCTACGCGTGCCGATCATCGGGCGTGAAGCTCCGGCTCAAGCGTCCGCAGATGAACCCCGACGTGAAGAAGCTCATGTCGCTGATCTGGCCTGCTGCCGCCGGCGCGGGCGCGGTACAGATCAACCTCGTCGTCTCGACCGCGCTGGCCGCTGCGTTGCTGCCCGCGGGCTCGGTCTCATACATCTATTTCGCCGACCGGCTGAACCAGCTCCCACTCGGGCTGATCGGGATCGGCCTCGGCACCGTCCTGCTGCCGACCATCTCGCGCCAGCTCGGCCGCGGCGAGGACGCCGAGGCGATGACCACGCAGAACCGCGGGATGGAGTTGGCGCTGTTCCTGACCCTGCCGGCGACGGTCGCGCTGATCGTGTGCGGCGGGCCGATCATCGCCGCGCTCTTCCAGCACGGCAAGTTCACCGCCGCGCAGACGCTGCCGACCGCGCAGGCGCTCGCCGCCTTCTCGATCGGACTGCCCTCGTACATTCTCGTGAAGGTCCTGACGCCGGGCTATTACGCGCGCTCCGACACGAAGACCCCGGTCCGCTATGCGACGATGTCGATGGTCGTGAACCTCGTCCTCAACCTCGCCTTCATCAAGCCGCTCGGCCATATGGGCCCGCCGCTCGCCACCGCGATCGCCAGCACGGTCAATGTCGCCATGCTGTACCGGACGCTGGTCCGTCGCGGACACTTCACGCCCGACGCGCGGCTGCGCCGGCGAACGTGGCGGCTGCTCGTCGCCGCACTGATCATGGGCGTCGTGATGTATTTCCTCAACGACCTGTTCCAGCCGTTCGTGACGGGCATCAGCATCCAGCGCTGGGGGGCGATGCTCGTGCTGGTGACGACCGGCGGTGTCGTCTATGCGATCGCGACCCTGCTCACCGGCGCGTTCCGGCTGGGCGACATCTCCACGCTTCTGCGTCGTTCCAAGTAAGGTTTCTCCATGCGCGTCGTTTCCGGCATCAAGCCCACCGGTAATCTCCATCTCGGCAATTACCTGGGGGCGGTGAAGCAGTGGGTGACGCTGCAGGACGACGTCGCGGCGCAAGGCGGCGAGTCGATGTTCTTCATCGCCGATCTCCACGCACCGACCGAATGGATCGCGCCCGCCGAGCTGTCGTCGCACACGATCGAGGTCGCCGCGACGATGATCGCCGCCGGCATCGATCCGGCGAAGTCGATCCTGTTCAACCAGGCGCGCGTGCCGGCGCATAGCGAGATGGCGTGGCTGCTCAACACCGTCGCGCGCGTCGGCTGGCTGAACCGCATGACGCAGTTCAAGGACAAGGCGGGCAAGAACCGTGAGGGCGCGAGCGTCGGGCTGTACGATTATCCGGTGCTGATGGCGGCCGACGTGCTGCTCTACAACGCGACGCACGTGCCGGTCGGCGAGGACCAGAAGCAGCATCTCGAACTCGCGCGCGACATCGCCACCAAGTTCAACGGCGACTACGGCGTCGACCTGTTCACGCTCCCCGCCCCGCTGATCAGCAAGGCCGCGCCGCGGATCATGTCGTTGCGCGATGCGTCGGCGAAGATGTCGAAGTCGAACCCGTCCGAGCAGTCGGTGGTCAAGCTGATCGACAGCGACGACACGATCGCCGACAAGTTCCGCAAGGCGAAGACCGATCCCGACGTGCTGCCCGCGACGGTCGAGGAACTAGGCGACCGCGCCGAGGCCCGCAACCTGCTGACGATCTACGCGGCGTTGGCGGATAGCGATGTGGCGACGGTGCTCGGCGAGTTCGGCGGCAAGGGGTTTGGCGCGTTCAAGCCCGCGCTGGCGGATCTCGCGGTGGCGAAACTTGGCCCGATCCGTGACGAGATGGTGCGGCTGCTGGACGATCGCAGCGCGGTGACGGCGGTGTTGCAGGCGGGTGCAGAAAAGGCACGCGCGCTGGCGGCACCGGTGCTGAAGCAGACGCAGGACGCGATGGGGTTGCAGGTCTAACGACCGCTTCCCCGGTCCCGTCATCCTGACGAAAGTCAGGATCCAGAGCCATCAAGCGCAGCGTCCGTAACTCTGGATCCTGACTTTCGTCAGGATGACGGGGGAGTTTATGGTGTGCCCGGTCCCGCGGCCACATGCCGCGATATCGCGCACACAAGCTTGTTCCCCCGCGAAGGCGGGGGCCCAGTCTGGGCTCCCGCCTTCGCGGGAGAACACGGAGAGCCCGCCTAGCCTTCCAACTCGCGCATCAGCACGCGAACCGCGGCGTCGATATCGCGGTCCGAATCACGCAGCTCCTCGATCTTCCGCACCGCATGGATCACCGTCGAGTGGTCACGTCCCCCGAATTTCCGCCCGATCTCCGGCAGCGACCGCGTCGTCAGCCGCTTAGCCAGGTACATCGCGATCTGCCGCGGCCGCGCGACAGCCCGGGCGCGCCGCGCGGAAATCAGATCAAGCGGCTTCAGTTCGAAATGCGCCGACACCAGCTTCTGGATCTCGTCGATCGTCACGCGCTTCTGCGCGCCGCGCAACACTTCGCCCAACGTCGCCACCGCGAAGTCGAGGTCGATCGTGTCGCCGGTCAGCTGCGCATACGCCACCACCCGATTCAGCGCGCCCTCCAGCTCGCGGATATTCGCATGGATGCGCGCCGCGAGCAGGTCGAGCACGTCGGTCGGCACCCGCATGTCGGGCAGGTCGACGAGTTTCCGGTCGAGGATCGTCCGGCGCAAAGTAAGATCAGGCGCCTTTATATCCGCGACCAGGCCAACCGACATCCGGCTGACGATCCGCGCCTCGACGCCTTCGAGCGCTTGCGGGCAGCGGTCGGCGGAGATCACCAGCCGCTTGCCCGCCGCCATGATCTCGTTGACCGTATGGAAGAATTCTTCCTGCGTCGCATCCTTGCCGGCGATGAACTGGAGATCGTCGATCAGCAGCAGGTCGGCACCGCGCAGCCGCTGCTTGAACGCATGCGTATCGCGCGCGCGCATCGACGCGACGAAGTCGTACATGAACCGCTCGGCGGACATGCACAGCACGATCGCGTTCGGGTTATGCTCGAGGAACGCGTGACCAATCGCGTGCATGAGGTGGGTCTTGCCCTGCCCCGTGCCGCTGTGGAGGAACAACGGGCTGAACCGGACCGGGCCCGGCTCGGCGAGCACCTTGGCGGCGTTGAACGCGACCTTGTTCGACGGATCGACGACGAATCGCGCAAACGTATAACGCGGATCAAGTGGTGGCCGCTCGGCCGGCACGCCGACCGGCGCGGCGGCCACGACAGGCGCCGGCGCAGGCTTCAGCGACGGATCGACGCCGAACTTCATCGAGACCTGCGCAGGCTCCGCGACCGGCTTGGGAGCCGGCTTGGCCTCGACCGGTACCGGATCGGCGACGGGCTTGGCTGGAATGGCGTCGGCGACCGGCTCGATCGCGAGCACGACGGGCGCGCGACCCGGCGCCCGGGTCTCGATCTGAACGGTGCGGACGTGGGGCAGGATCTGCTTGAATTCGAGCACGAGTCGGTCGGCATAGTGATTGCGGACCCAGTTCGTCATGAACGCCGAGGGCAGCGCCAGCCGGATCGTATCGCGATCGTCACCCGGAACGAGTTCGATCGGTTTCAGCCACTGCTCGAACAGGCGTGCCCCCGCCGACTCGCGCAAGGATGCACGCACGCGGGCCCAGGCCTTCTCGGCCTCGGTCGCGTGCGTCATTGATCCTTGCCACTTCGTCACGCGCACGCTTCTCCGACCCCGCGAGATTGCTCGCGCGGGTGATATAGTCCCGACAGAAAATGGTCCCCCGACGACCCCAAGGGTCATCCGGCATCTTCGCCCTGTGTGTTTGATGCAGCGGTGGAAACCACCGTCGCTGTGAGCCCCGTTATGAAGCGATCGGCGATCCGGGCAAGACCCCGACGCGTCACATTTTCGAAATAAAGCGGGTTGACTTGATCAAGCCGCGGAAATGCGTCGATATTTTTATAAGTGGCTGTGTTTACGTATTTTTTGCGAATTCAATCATTCCATGACTTGACTTCGGACCACTCGAATCGCGGGGAATCCGTGGGTTACGTACCGCCGCACTTGGTTCCCTTCGCAGACGCAAAAAACCCGCCGGGAATGTCCCGACGGGTGATCCGCTTTCGACTGTGATCGGTCGCTTAGGCGAGCCCGGTCACGGCCTTGGTCAGACGCGCGAACTTGCGGCTCGCGGTATTCTTGTGCAGCACGCCCTTGGCGACACCACGCTGCAGCTCAGGCTGTGCGGCCGCGAGTGCGGTGGTCGCTGCGCCCTTGTCGCCCGATGCCAGTGCGGCCTCGACCTTCTTGATGAAGGTACGGATACGGCCGACGCGGTTGCCGTTCACTTCCGCGCGACGGTCGTTGCGACGGATACGCTTTTTCGCCTGCGGCGTGTTCGCCATGAAGCCCTCTGGATGTTCGAATGAATAAAAAGGGGCGCCGGATTGCTCCTACGCCCTCTCGAAGCCGCGGCCCTACCCACTTTGCTCCAGCGCGTCAACCGAAACGCTCAGCCGCGTTGGCACTTCGCACACCAGAAGGTCGAGCGCCCGCCCTCGGTACGCCGTTTGACGACGGCACCGCATTCGCACGCCTCCCCTTCACGCCCATAGACGCGCCATTGCTTGGAAAAATAACCCAGTTCGCCGTCGGGTCGTACGTAATCGCGCAGCGACGATCCGCCGGCCAGGATCGCGGCGGTCAGCACCGTTCGAATCGCCTCGACGAGTCGCTCGAGTCGAAACAGCGAGATCCGCCCCGCCGCGCGTGACGGCGCGATCTTCGCCATGTGCAGCGCCTCGCACACATAGATGTTGCCGAGCCCTGCGACGATTCGCTGGTCGAGCAGCATCGCCTTGATCGAAGCCCCCCGCCCTTCGAGCGCCTCAAGCAGATACGCCGCCGTCAGGTCGGGTCCAAGCGGCTCCGGCCCCATGCTGAGGAACGGCGGGTAGTTCGCGATGTCCTCCGTCGCCCACAGATCGAGAAAGCCGAATCGCCGCGGATCGTTGAGCGCGACCGTCCGGCCCGCCTCGGTGCCGATCAGCAGGTGATCGTGCGCGAGCAATTCGCTCGGATCGACTCGCCAGCGCCCCGACATGCCGAGATGGAAGACGAGCGTGTCGCCGCGATCGGTATCGATCAGCCCATATTTCGCACGCCGTCCAAGCGTCGTGACGGTCGCCCCGGTCATCCGCTGGCGCAGGTCGACCGGGATCGCTTTGCGCAGGTCGGCGCGGCGCGGCTCGACCGAGGTCAGGCGCTGGCCCTTCAGCACGGGCTCCAGCCCGCGCACGGTGGTTTCGACTTCTGGTAATTCTGGCACGGTTTGCAGCTAGGTTGCGTTTGCTCGCGCCACAAGGCGCGGCTAGAGCGCAGGATATGAACGACTTGATCGCGCCCGCGCCCGCACTCACGCCCGATACCGTCTCCTTCGGCTACGAAGACATCCCCGCCACCGAGAAGACCGCCCGCGTCGGCGGCGTCTTCTCGAACGTCGCAGGCAAATACGATTTGATGAACGATGCGATGTCGGGCGGCATGCACCGGCTGTGGAAGGACCGCTTCGTCCGCCGCGTAAAGCCGCGCGAGGGCGAGCAGATCCTCGACATGGCCGGCGGCACCGGCGACATCGCGTTCCGCATGGAGCCGTCGGGCGCGTCGATCACGGTCGCCGACATCAATCCGCAGATGCTCGAAGTCGGCATGCAGCGCGCGCAGAAGCGCGGCATCGACGGCCTCGTCTGGACCGAAGCCAACGCGGAAACGCTGACCTTCCCCGACAAGTTCTTCGACGCCTACACGATCGCGTTCGGCATCCGTAACGTGACCGACATCCCCAAGGCCCTGCGCGAAGCCCACCGCGTCCTGCGCCGAGGCGGACGCTTCTACTGCCTCGAATTCTCGACCACCGTCTGGCCCGGCTTCGCCGAGGTCTATGATGCCTATTCGCACAAGATGGTCCCGAAGCTCGGCCAGCTTCTGGCGCAGGACGCCGACAGCTACCGCTACCTGATCGAATCGATCCGCCGCTTCCCCGACATGCCCAAGTTCAAGGGCATGATCGCGGACGCCGGCTTCGTACAAACGAAGGTCGAACCTTTGTTGGGTGGCCTCGTCGCGATCCACAGCGGTTGGAAGATCTAGTGATCACGCGAAGGCGCGAAGGCGCGAAGAGTGGTTCACGCGGAGGCGCGGAGACGCGGAGAGTAAGTGGGCGCGAAGGCGCCAGGTCTTGCGCGCGTCAGCGCTTTGCTAGCCATTCGCCAATAATAAAAAGCCGCATCCGCGGCGAAGCCAAACACCCCCGCGCCTCTGCGCCTCTGCGCGAACCAGTTCTTCCTTCTCTCCGCGTCTCCGCGTCTCCGCGTGAACAAATCTCTCTTCGCGCCTTCGCGCCTTCGCGTGAACAAAGCCATTCTCAAGGCGCGTTCGCCCAGTGACCGCGTCCACAACCCACGTTTGGCGCCTCCTCAAATGGGGCCGCATCCTCGCCCGCCACGGAGCATTGCGGGGCATCGAACGTGATCCGAACACCCCGCCACCCGTTCGCCGCCTCGCACGGATCGCGCGGTTCGGGGCGCGGGTGCCCGCGGTGCCGCGCTATGCGGATGCGTTCCAGGCGATCGGGCCGGCAGCGATCAAGCTCGGGCAGACGCTCGCCACGCGGCCGGATCTCGTCGGCGAGGACGCCGCGCACGACCTGCTCAGGCTCCAGGACCAGCTCTCCCCCGTCCCCTACGAGACGATCGAGGCGGCGATGCTGGCGAGCTTCGGCAAGCCGCTGGAGACGTTGTTCTCGCGGATCGAACCGATCCCGGTCGGCGCCGCGTCGATCGCGCAGGTCCACCGCGCCGTCACCACCGACGGCCGCCAGGTCGCGGTGAAAGTCCTCCGCCCCGGCGTCGAGGACGATTTCGCGCGTGCGATCGACACCTACAGCTGGGCCGCCGCGCAACTCGAGGCGCTCAGCCCCGAGGCGATGCGCCTGCGCCCGCGCCTGACGATCGAGACGTTCAAGCGCTGGACCCTGCGCGAACTCAACTTCCGCCGCGAAGCCGCGTCCGCCTCCGAACTCGCGGAGGGCATGACCGCCGAGCCCGATTTCGTCATCCCCGCGATCGACTGGGCGCGCTCGACCGCCAAGGTGATGACGATCGAGTGGATCGACGGCATCAAGCTGTCCGACCGCGCGGCGCTGGTCGCCGCCGGCTACGACCTCCCCGCGCTCGCCCAGACCCTAGTCCGCGCGTTCCTGCGCCAAGCGATCGCCGACGGGTTCTTTCACGCCGACATGCACCAGGGAAACCTGTTCGCGCTGCCCGGCAACCGCATCGCCGCGATCGACTTCGGCATCATGGGCCGGATCGACCGTCGCGCACGCGTCTGGCTCGCCGAGATCCTCTACGGCCTGATCACGGGGAACTACAAACGCGTCGCCGAGATCCATTTCGAGGCGGGCTACGTCCCCGCGCACCACGACGTCGCCGAGTTCGCCACTGCCCTCCGCGCAGTCGGCGAGCCGATGCGCGGCCTGCCGGTCAAGGACATGTCGATCGGCATGATGCTCGACAGCCTGTTCTCGATCACGCGCGATTTCGACATGGTGACGCAGCCGCACCTGCTGCTGCTCCAGAAGACGATGGTGATGGTCGAGGGCGTCGCGACCAGCCTCAACCCCGACATCAACCTGTGGGAAACCGCCGAGCCGTTCGTCCGCGACTGGATCCGCGGTGAACTCGGCCCCGAGGCGATGATCGCCGAACGCCTGATCGCCGACGTCCAGACGCTGACGCGGCTCCCCGAACTGGTCCGCCGGATCGAGGCGCACTACCCCGCCCCCGGTGGCGCTCCCCCGACGATGCCGCTCCGCGAGATCGAGGTGATCCGGATCGGTGGCGGCTGGCGTTACGGTCTGGTCGCGGTGCTCGCTGCCGGTGCCGGGGTCGCGACGACGCTGCTTCTTGGTTGAGGGCATGAAGACGCGCCGCGGCGCTCCGGTATGGGCGACCGGCGCGACCCGGTTCGCGGGCATGCCGTCGGCGCACGCGCGGATCGGTATCCTGGTGTTGCTCGTGTTCCTGGTGGCGTGCCTCGGCGCGATCACCTCACCCGGCCCGCGACCGAGCAGCGCGTCCGGGATCGCCGCCGGTTCGGTCGCTGCCGACCCGCCGCCGCCGGGCCAGACCGACCTCCTGCTGTACCAGTCGATCGTTGCCGGAATCCGCGGCGGCTCGCCCTACTACACGGCCGCCGCCGAGGCGCAGCGCATGGGGCATTACCCCCTGAAACCCTTCTTCGCGGTCCGCCTGCCGACGCTGGCGGTCGTCGAGGCGGCTTTGCCCCCGATACTGGTGAACGTGCTGCTGCTGGGGTTGTGCGTCGGAACGATCCTCGCCTGGGTCGCGCGGCTTCGTCCGGCGATGACCGGCTTCGTGCCGCTCGGTGCGGCGGGCTTGCTCGCCGTCGCGGGGCTCTTCGTAAACCTCGATCCGAGTTTCGTGGTGTTCCACGAGGTGTGGGCGGGCCCGCTGATCGCAGTGTCGCTCGCGCTGCGCCGTCCCGGCCACTGGTTGCCCGCGGTCGCGTTCGGGCTGTCGGCGATGCTGATCCGCGAGACCGCGTTGCTGTACGTGGCGATCATGGCCGTCTTCGCGTGGATCGAGGGCGAGCGCCGCGAGACGCTTGGCTGGCTCGGCGCGATCGCCATCTTCGCGGTCGTCCTTGCCGCCCACGCGCACGCGGTGTCGCTGGTCAGCGGGCCGCTCGACCGCGTGTCGGAAGGCTGGAGCGGGCTCGAAGGGTTCGGGTTCTACGTCCGGCTCGCGACCATCTCGTCGGGCCTCGACATCCTGCCGCAATGGCTCGCTTCGCTGGTCCTCGGCATGGCGCTGTTCGGCTGGCTCGCGTGGCGCGATGCGGTCGCGACGCGCGCGCTGGTCGTGTTCGCCGCCTATGCCGCGCTGATCTCGCTGTTCGCGCGCAGCGACAATTTCTACTGGGCGCTGATGACCACGCCGGTGCTGCTGGTCGGGCTGGTGTTCGCGGTCGACGGCCTGCGCGACATGATCGCCGCCGCACGCGATACGCGACGCATTACGGTGACGCGCGTTATCCGCTAGAACTGCGCCGATGAAACGTATCCTCCTGATCGTCGGGGGCGGGATCGCGGCCTACAAGGCCGCCGAACTCATCCGCCTGCTCAAGACCAGCGGCCACGCGGTACGCTGCGTGATGACCGAGGCGGCGCATCATTTCGTGACGCCGATGACACTCGCCGCGCTCAGCGAGGACAAGGTCTACACGACGCTCTGGGACCTGAAGGACGAGGCGGAGATGGGCCATATCCAGCTCAGCCGCGAGGCCGACCTGATCGTCGTGGCCCCCGCGACCGCGGATCTGATCGCACGTATGGCGACCGGCATGGCGAACGATCTCGCGACGACGCTCCTGCTGGCGACCGACACGCCGGTGCTGGTCGCGCCGGCGATGAACGTCCGCATGTGGCAGCACGCCGCGACCGTCCGCAACGTGGCGCAGCTTCGGGCCGACGGGATTACCGTCCTGCAACCCGACGAGGGGATGATGGCGTGCGGGGAATTCGGCCCCGGCCGCCTGCCAGAACCGCCGGCAATCGCCGCCGCGGTTCAGGCGATGCTGGCGCCGCCCCGCCCCCTGAGACTGAGCGGTCGTCGTATCCTCGTCACCGCCGGCCCGACGCATGAGCCGATCGACCCGGTTCGCTACATCGCCAACCGATCCTCAGGCAAACAGGGGTTCGCGATCGCTGCGGCGCTGGCGGATCTCGGCGCGCGCGTCACGCTGGTCGCAGGCCCGGTCACGCTTCCCACGCCTGCCGGAGTCGACCGGATCGACGTCGAGACCGCGCGGCAGATGGCGAGCGCGGTCGACACAGCGTTGCCCGTCGACGCCGCCGTGATGGTCGCGGCGGTCGCCGACTGGCACGTCGACGCCGCCCCGCAGAAGATCAAGAAAAACGGTGCGACCCCGCTGCTCTCGCTCGCGGAGAACCCGGACATCCTCGCCACGCTTGCCCACAGCCCACAGCGCCCGCGTCTGGTGATCGGCTTTGCCGCGGAGACCGAAAACGTGATCGAACACGCGACCGCCAAGCGCCTCCGCAAGTCGGCCGACTGGATCGTCGCGAACGACGTATCGGGCGACGTGATGGGCGGCGCCGACAACAGCGTCCACCTGGTCACCGCGACCGGCGTCGAAAGCTGGGAGCGGCTGCCGAAGGATACGGTCGCGGCCCGACTGGCGGACCGCATCGCCGATGCGCTAGAACCCGAGTCATGATCGGGATCGAACTCAAACGCCTGCCGCACGGCGAAGGCCTGCCGCTGCCTGCTTATGCGACGGATGGCGCCGCCGGAATGGACGTGGTCGCCGCCGAAGCGCTGACTCTCGCGCCCGGCGACCGCGCTGCGGTCGCGACGGGGTTCGCGATCGCGATCCCGCCCGGTCACGAAGTCCAGGTCCGCCCGCGCTCTGGTCTCGCGCTGAAGTACGGCATCACCTGCCTCAACACGCCCGGCACGATCGACAGCGACTACCGCGGCGAAGTGAAGGTGATCCTCGCCAATCTCGGCCGCGAGCCGTTCGCGATCGCGCGCGGCGACCGCATCGCGCAGCTCGTTCCCGCGATCGTCCTGCGTGCGACGCTGATCGAAGTCGCGACGCTCGACGACACGACGCGTGGCGCGGGCGGCTTCGGATCGACCGGACGATGATCGGCGCCCTGTTCGCCCTCCTCCAGGTCGTCGCCCCCCCCGGTGCGATCCTACCCACGCCTCCGGCTGCCCAGACATCGCCTAGCATGCCGTCGGGCGGCGGGGCCTCTGCCGGCGTACCGCTGGCGCCGCAGGATTGGAGTGCCTTGCCGGTCCTGCGCATCCGCCAACGCTCGACCACGCTGGCCAACACCTCGGCCTATGTGCACGGCGAAGTCGTGGCCGGGCGGTGCGCCAGGGCGATCCGGACGACACAGGGCTGGACGCTCAGCATCGACCTTGCGGTGCTGATGACCCCCGACGGCCGCGTCCGGCGGATCACCCCGCGTGCGATCGACTGCCCGACCGTGGAGCAATATGCGGCCGGCGTCATCCTCGGCGCGCGCGATGCGATCGACGTGGTCGATACCGATACCGACACCTGGTATCGCACCAGCCTGACGTTCGCCTGGGGCGCATGATCCTCTCCGACCACGAACTCACCCGGTATGCGCGGCATATCGTCCTCAAGGAATTCGGCGGCACCGGCCAGGCCCGACTGAAGGCCGCGACCGTCGCTATCGTCGGTGCGGGCGGGATCGGTTCGCCCGCGCTCCAGTATCTCGGCGCCGCCGGGATCGGTCGCCTGATCCTGATCGACGACGACTCGGTCGAACCGTCCAACCTGCAGCGCCAGACGATCTTCACCACCGCCGACACCGGCCTCGCCAAGGTCGACGCGGCGGCGGCGGCGGTCGGGCGGATCAATCCTTACGTCACGGTCGACGTGCACCGCACGCGCATCGACCCGACCAATGCCGCTACACTGTTGGCGGGCGCCGACGTCGTGCTCGACGGGTGCGACAATTTCGCGACCCGGTTCTGCGTCGCGGATGCCGCCTACGCGGGACGCATCCCGCTCGTATCGGCCGCCGTCGGCCAGTTCGAAGGGCAGCTCGCAACCTACCGGGGGTGGGAACTCGACAAGCCATGTTACCGCTGTTTCGTCGGCGACGATCCCGAGCGCGCGGAGACAAGCTGCGCGGAGGATGGCGTACTCGGCCCGGTCACCGGCGTGCTGGGCAGCCTCGCCGCGCTCGAAGTCCTGCGCGCGATCGCACCGTTCGGCGACGATCAGGCGGGCAAGTTGCTGCTGATCGACTTGCTCGGCCTGCGGTTTCGCACGATCCGATTGCCCAAAGACCCCGGATGCCGCGGCTGTGGGCGAGACGCCTCGCAGCCGGCTACCGCAGCAGACTGATCGACCCGCCCTGTTCCTGCGAAGGTACAGGGCGGGCCGGTTCGGGTCAGCCCTGAAGCAGACCCTTGGCGAAGTCGCGAACCGCCGGACCAATATCGGCGCGCGACAGCGCGATCGCCAGATTGGCCTGGATGTAGCCGGCCTTGTCGCCGCAATCGTAGCGCTGGCCGTCGAACGTGAAGCCGTGGAACGGCTGGTTGCCGATCAGCTGCGCCATGGCATCGGTCAGCTGGATTTCGCCACCAGCACCCTTTTCCTGCGTCTCGAGGATCCGCATCACGCCGGGCTGCAGGATGTAGCGGCCGGGGATCATCAGGTTCGACGGCGCCGAACCCTGCTTGGGCTTTTCGACGAGCGCCTTCACTTCGGTCAGCCGGCCATCGATCGCGCCGGGCGAGATGATGCCGTACTTGTCCGTCTCCGAATCGGCGACTTCGAGCGCACCGATCACGTTGCCGCCGACGCGGTTATACGCCTCAACCATCTGCTTCATGAAGCCAGGCTTGCCGACCATCAGCTCGTCGGGCAGCAGCACCGCGAACGGCTCGTCGCCCACGATCTCGCGCGCACACCACACAGCATGGCCAAGGCCGAGCGGCTCCTGCTGGCGAACGTAAACAGGCGAACCCGGCTTCATCCGGATATGGCTGATCGCATCGAGCGACTTGCCGCGCGCCTTCATCGTCGCTTCGAGCTCGTACGAGATATCGAAATGATCCTCGAGCGCGCCCTTGCCGCGGCCGGTCACGAAGATGATCTGCTCGATCCCCGCTTCCAGCGCTTCCTCGACCGCGTACTGGATCAACGGCTTGTCGACGACGGTCAGCATTTCCTTGGGCATCGACTTGGTCGCCGGCAGGAAGCGCGTGCCGAGTCCGGCGACGGGAAATACGGCCTTGCGAAGCGGCTTGATCGTCATTCGGAGCTCCAATTATGTCGTCGAGGTCGTTTAGTTGCGGTGCACCATTTACCGATCGTTACGCACCCGCGCAATTCCGAACAGCCGACCAAAGAAACGCTGTAACCGGTTAGCGCGTCCTTAAATATCCTGGGCTAGAGAGGTTCCATGTCCAAGATCCTCGTCATTTTCGGAACGCGCCCCGAAGCGATCAAACTCTTTCCGGTGATCCGCGCGCTGGCGGCGATATCTGGGCTCACGGTGCGAACCTGCGTGACCGCGCAACATCGCGGCTTGCTCGATCAGGTGCTCGCGATCGCCGACCTCGCCCCCGACATCGATCTCGACCTGATGGAGCCGGGCCAGACGCTCGACCGCCTGACCGCTCGCCTGCTGACCGGGCTCGGCGAAGTGATGGACGCCGAACGCCCCGATCTGGTCGTCGTCCAGGGCGACACCGCCACCGCGATGACCGGCGCGCTCGCCGCCTATTACCGCAAGGTGCCGGTGGCGCATGTCGAGGCCGGGCTGCGCTCGGGCGACATCTACCAACCTTGGCCCGAGGAAGTGAACCGCCGGATCGTCGCGCCGATCGCCGCGCTCCACTTCGCGCCGACCGACACTGCGGCCGAGGCGCTGCGCCGCGAGACGATCGCCGCCGAGACGATCCACGTGACCGGCAACACGGTCATCGACGCGTTGCACTGGACCGCCGACCGGGTCGCCGCCGATCCTTCGCTGGCTGCCGGGCTCGACGACATCGCGATGCGGTTCGCGGGGAAACGCCTGATCCTGGTGACGACGCATCGCCGCGAGAATTTCGGCGACGGCATGGCGGCGATCGCGCGCGCGATCGGGCGAATCGCGGCGCGCGAGGATGTCGCGGTCCTGTTTCCGGTCCATCCCAACCCGAACGTCGTCTCGGTGATGGACGCGGTCCTCGGCGACCGCGCCAACGTCGCGCGGATCGCGCCGCTCGATTACCCGCATTTCGTCCGCGCGCTCGGGATGGCCGACATCGTCCTGACCGACTCGGGCGGCGTGCAGGAGGAGGCGCCCGCGCTCGGCAAACCCGTCCTGGTAATGCGCGAGACGACCGAGCGACCCGAGGGAATCGCCGCCGGCACCGCCAAGCTGATCGGCACAGACGAGGACCGCATCGTAACCGAGATCTTCGCCCTCCTCGACGATCGCAGCGCCTATGCCGCGATGGCGCGCGCGCACAATCCGTTCGGCGACGGTCACGCCGCCGCGCGGATCGCCGACGTCATCGCCCAGACTCTCACCCCAAAGGACGCCGCCGCGCATGCTTTCTGATCCCGAACTCTCCGTCGTCGTCATGGGCCTAGGCTATATCGGCCTCCCGACCGCGGCGGTGATCGCCCGCACCGGCGCGCGCGTACTCGGCGTCGACGTGACCGAATCGGTGGTCGAGACCGTCAATTCGGGCCGCGTGCATATCGAGGAGGTCGATCTCGACGGCCTCGTCTCCGGCGTCGTCGCGCGCGGCACGTTGCGCGCGTCGATGACGATCGAGCCGGCCGATGTGTTCGTGATCGCCGTCCCGACGCCGTTCGACGCCGATCATGCGCCCAACATCGGCTATGTCCTCGACGCCGCGACGACCATCGCGACGGTGCTCAAAGCCGGCGACACGATCATCCTCGAATCGACGTCCCCCGTCGGCACCACCGAACAGGTGCGTGACGTATTGGCCAAGCTGCGTCCCGATATCCGGGTGCCCGGACGCGCGGGCGAACAGGCCGACATCGCGATCGCCTATTGCCCCGAACGCGTGCTGCCCGGCCGCATCCTGGTCGAGCTGATCGACAACGACCGCGTGATCGGCGGGATCACGCCGCGGTGTGCGCGCAAAGCGCTGACCTTCTATCGCCGATTCGTCCGCGGCGCCTGCGTCACCACGACCGCGCGCGCGGCGGAGATGACCAAGCTCACCGAGAACGCGTTTCGCGACGTGAACATCGCGTTCGCCAACGAATTGTCGCTGATCGCCGATACGATGGGCGTCGACGTGTGGGAGGTGATCCGCCTCGCCAATCGCCATCCGCGCGTGAACATTCTTCAGCCCGGCCCCGGCGTCGGCGGACACTGCATCGCGGTCGACCCGTGGTTTTTGGTCCACGCCGCGCCCGACCAGACCCCGCTGATCCGGACCGCGCGCGAAGTGAACGACGGCAAGACCGACCATGTCATCGCGCAGGTCTCGGCGCTGGTCGACTCGACGCCCGATGCGGTGGTCGCCTGCCTAGGCCTCGCGTTCAAGGCGAACATCGACGACTTCCGCGAAAGTCCAGCGCTGAAAGTTGCACAGGCGGTGGCGGACGCGTTCGGCGACCGCGTGCGGATCGTCGAGCCCTACGCCAAGTCGCTGCCGGTCGCGCTGGCCGAGACGGGGGCGATACTGATCGACGTCGATAGCGCGATCGAGACGTGTGCGATCATGGTCGTGCTGGTCGACCACGACGTCTTCAAGTCGATCCCGCTGGAGGAACGTGCCGACAAGACCGTGCTAGATACGCGCGGCATCTGGCCGGACCAGCCGCGCCCGGTCCTCCCGCCCCGGCACTGATCACCTACCCGAACGAAAAAACGCCCGGCGGCATAGGCCGCGGGCGCTTTTTTCATGTCTCGATCATAAAGTCGATAAGCCGGAGGACCGTCCGGCTTACATCGCAGCGGCTTACTGCTGCGGCTGGTTCTGCGCGCCACCCGGCATACCGGCCGGACCACCCGGAACGCCGCCTGGCATCGCGCCCGGTGCGCCACGCCCCATCTGCGCCTGTGCCTGCATCTGCTGCACGACGCTCTGCGGTAGGAAGTCGAGCAGCTCGACATCGAACACCAGCGTCGAGTTGGCCGGGATCGGGCCGGCGGCCTTGTCGCCATAACCCAGCGACGGCTTCATCCAGAAGCGGTACTTCGACCCCTTGGGCATCAGCTTCAGCGCTTCGGAGAAGCCTGGGACGACGCCGGTCACCGGCATCGGCATCGGCTGCTGCGACTTGTCGAAGGTCGTGCCGTTGAGCAGCTTGCCCTCGTAGTTGACCAGCGCGACGTCCGCATCGGTGGGCTTGGCCGCACCGGGCTTGCCGGGCGCGATCACCTTGTACTGCAACCCGGACGCGGTCACGACCACACCGCGTGCGCGTGCATTGCGGGCCAGCGGATCATCGCCTTGGCGCGCAAGTGCGACCGCGGCGATCAGCGCGAGCGCGATACCGACCCAGAGATAGACGAGGTAGCTGCGCTTTGTAGGCTGCAGCGGCACTGCGGTGACGGTCGACATCGGATCAGGCCCCGGTCATCTGGTCACGCCGGAGCGCCGTGCGTGCCGTTGGAAAGCAAACGGGGGCGCCGATCACGACACCCCCCGAAACTATCGGCCTGCCCGTTCGCCGGGCGTGGCCGACCAATCTTACCGTGCGCCGTCGCGCTCTGCGCGCTTGCGGTCGAGCTTGCGCGAACGACGAATCGCCGCCGCACGCTCGCGCGCCCGCTTCTCCGACGGCTTCTCATAGTGCCGGCGCAGCTTCATCTCGCGATACACGCCTTCGCGCTGCAGCTTCTTCTTGAGCGCGCGAAGGGCCTGGTCGACGTTGTTGTCGCGTACGATGATCTGCATAAACCCGTTAAGCTCCGGTCGAATAGATTTTTGCCGTCGCGAATAGGTCCGCGCCGCATGAACTGGGGCCCCTATCAGGGGAGTGCGGGGGTTTCAAGCCAAACCGCGCGTGCCGGTACGGCGACACGCCACTTTGCCCGCTTTGCGGCAGGACCAATGCATCGCTAAGAGCGGCCGCATGACCCGCATCCCCCTGACCCTGTATAACAGCCTCACGCGCCAGCTCGAGACGTTCCAGCCGATCGACCCGACCGATGTCGGGCTCTACACCTGCGGGCCGACCGTCTATAATTACCAGCATATCGGCAACATGCGTGCCTTCCTGTTCGCCGACACGCTGGGCCGCGTGCTGCGGTGGAAGGGATGGCCGACGACTCACATCATCAACATCACCGATGTCGGGCACCTGACCTCCGACGCCGATGTCGGCGACGACAAGATGGAGAAGGCTGCCGCCGGACAAGGACGTTCGATCTGGGAGATCGCGGCCTATTACACCGACGTGTTCAAACGCGATGTCGCGCGCCTCAACATCGTTTCGCCAGCACGCTGGGCGGTCGCGACGGATCATATCGCCGAGATGATCGCGTTCGCCGAACAGATCGCACCGAAGCACTGCTATATGCTCGACAGCGGGCTGTATTTCGATGTGGCGACGGTCCCGGACTATGGCCGCCTCGCACGTGCCGGGAACGACGACATCGAAAGCCGAATCGAACCCGTCGCCGGCAAGCGCAACCCGCAGGACTTCGCGATCTGGCGCACCTCGACTCCGGGCGAGAACCGCCAGATGGAATGGGATTCACCCTGGGGTCGCGGCGCGCCGGGCTGGCATCTCGAATGTTCGGTGATGAGCAAGCATTACCTCGGCGCGCATTTCGACATCCACACCGGCGGGATCGATCACCGCGAGATCCACCATCCCAACGAGATCGCGCAGAACCAGGCGCATTGCGAGTGCGCCGATACCGGTGCGAGCCTCTGGATGCACAACAACTTCCTGGTCGAACGTGCAGGCAAGATGTCGAAGTCGACCGGCCAGTTCACGACGATCCAGACGATCGTCGACCGCGGCTTCCACCCCCTCGCCTACCGGTTGATGTGCCTCCAGGCGCACTATCGCAGCGAGCTTGAATTCTCCTGGGAGAACCTCGCGGCGGCAGCGATCCGCCTGAAGCGGATGGTGCAGGCGGTCGAGACGTTGCGTGCCCGCGAGCCCGGCGGTCCGTCGGGCAGCGCGCATGCCTATGCCGATCGGCTGGAAGAGGCCGTGTCGGACGATCTCGCAACTCCTCGCGCGCTGCCGATCCTCGACGAACTGCTCGCGGACAAGCGAGTCGCGCCAGCGGACCGGATCGCCGCGCTGGACGATTTCGACGCGGTGCTGGGACTCGATCTCGCGACGATCAGCCGCGAGGACCTGCGGATCCGCCCGGTAACGGCAACGATCGACGAAGCCACCATCGCCGCACGCCTCTCGGACCGTCGCGACGCGCGCGCCGCGAAGGATTTCGGACGGTCGGATGCGATCCGCGACGAACTCGCCGCCGCCGGAGTCGAGGTGATGGACGGCGACTCGCTCGGCTGGGACTGGAAGATCGCGCTTTAGGTAAAGCCGACCTGCTTCGGCGCTATTCGATCCTCCCCCGCCAGGGGGAGGTGGCTGGCCCTTGCCAGACGGAGGGGGAGGAAAACGCAACCTTTATGCGTGCCCCCCCCTCCGTCGCCTACGGCGCTACCCCCCCCTGGCCGGGGAGGATGGAGAGTCGTACGCGAACCAACTCGCTCCCCATCCCGGCACAACTTGACATGCCCCGCCGCGCGCCGATGCTCTGCACATGAAAGCCGTCCTCCCCGCCGCCGCCCGCCCGCTCCTCGAACCGCACCTCCCCGCGGACATCGACATCGCCTGGTTCACCAAGCCCGCCGAGGCGAACGCGATGATCGCCGATGCGGACATCGCCTGGGTCGACATGCAGCCGACCGAGCTCGTCGCCGACGCGATCCGCCACGCCGGACCGACCCTCAAATGGGTCTCGACGATCTACGCCGGGCTCGACGCGTTCCCACTCGACTGGTTGCGCGACAACGGCGTCACGCTGACCAACGGTGCCGGCATCAATGCCGTCGCAGTCGCCGAATACGCCGTAATGGCCGTGCTCGTCGTCGCCAAGCGCTTCGACACCGTCGTTCGTGCGCAGGACCGCCACGAATGGCTGAAGGACGCACCCGGCAAGATCGAACTCGCAGGCACCAGGGCCCTCGTCATCGGCTACGGCACGATCGGCAAGATGATCGGCGATCGCCTGAGCGCGTTCGGCGTCGACGTCACCGGCGTCACGCGCACCGGCCGCGACGGCACGCTTACGCCGGACGCGTGGCGCGATCGGCTCGGCGACTTCGACTGGATCATCCTGGCCGCCCCCTCGACCGGCGCCACGCACGCGATGATCGGCCGCGACGAACTCGCGGCGATGAAACCGTCCGCATGGCTGATCAATATCGCCCGCGGCGACATGATCGACGACGACGCGCTAATCGCCGCGCTCACCGGTGGCGGCATTGCGGGCGCGGTGCTCGACCCGACCAACCCCGAACCCCTGCCCCCCGAGCATCCGCTCTGGTCGACGCCCAACGCCATCGTGACGATGCATCTGTCGGGCCGCAGTCAGACTACGATGTTCGCGCGCGGCGCGACACTGTTCCTCGAAAACCTCGCGGCATTCCTCGCCGGCAGCCCAATGAGGAACGTCGCGGACCTCGACGCGGGCTATTGAAGCCGGCTGCGATACCCGCCCCAAAGCTTTACTTCATTGCGCGAAAAGGCATTTTCCCGCATGGCCAGCCCCACAATTCATCGATCGGACGACATGATATGGCCGCGAACTGGGCCCCCGACAGCTGGACGCGTCACGAAGCACGACAGCTCCCCTCTTATCCCAACGCCGCAGCGCTGACCGCCGCGACCGACCAGCTGGCCACGTTCCCGCCGCTCGTCTTCGCCGGCGAAGCGCGCAACCTGACCGCGCAGCTCGCCGAAGTCGCCGCCGGCAAGGCATTCCTGCTCCAGGGTGGCGACTGCGCCGAGAGCTTCGCCGAGCATAGCGCGAACAACATCCGCGACACGTTCCGCGTGATCCTCCAGATGGCCGTGGTGCTCACCTACGCGTCGAAGCTGCCGGTCGTGAAGCTCGGCCGCATGGCCGGCCAGTTCGCCAAGCCGCGCTCGACCGACACCGAGACGATCGGCGGCGTCGAGCTGCCCTCGTACCGCGGCGACAACGTCAACGACATCGCCTTCACCGCAGAATCACGTGCGCCCGACCCGCAGCGGATGATCCGTGCCTATTCGCAGTCGGCCGCGACGCTCAACCTGCTGCGCGCCTTCGCGCAGGGCGGCTACGCGAACCTCCACCAGGTCCACCGCTGGACGCACGACTTCATGGGCCGCAGCCCCTGGTCGAAGAAATACGCCGAGACCGCTGACCGGATCGGCGAGGCGCTCGAGTTCATGGCCGCCTGCGGGATCGATCCCGAGACCGTGCCGCAGCTCGCGCAGACGCATTTCTATACTAGCCACGAGGCGCTTCTCCTCCAGTACGAGCAGGCGCTGACCCGGCAGGATTCGCTGACCGGCGACTGGTACGATACCAGCGCGCATTTCCTCTGGATCGGCGATCGCACGCGTTTCGAGGGTTCCAGCCACGTCGAATATCTGCGCGGCATCGGCAACCCGATCGGCATCAAGTGCGGCCCGAGCCTCGATCCCGATGCGTTGCTGCGGATGCTCGACACACTCAACCCCGGCCGCATCCCTGGCCGGATGACGCTGATCACGCGCTATGGCTATGACAAGATCGAGGCGAACCTGCCCCGCCTCGTCCGCGCCGTCACGCGGGAGGGCCATCCGGTGGTGTGGAGCTGCGACCCGATGCACGGCAACGTCGTCAAGGCCGCCAACGGCTACAAGACGCGGCCGTTCGATCGCATCCTCGCCGAAGTCCGCGGCTTTTTCGCGGTCCACCGCGCGGAAGGCACGCACGCCGGCGGCATCCATGCCGAGATGACCGGGCAGAACGTGACCGAGTGCACGGGCGGTGCGGTCGACGTGACCGAGCAGTCGCTAGCCGACCGCTATCACACCCATTGCGACCCCCGCCTCAACGCCAGCCAGAGCCTCGAGCTCGCCTTCCTGCTGGCCGAGATGCTCAACGAGGAAATGGCCGAGCGCAAGAAGGCCGCCGCCTGACAAAACGGACGCCTGAAAAAACGGGCGGGCGTCTACGGAATTATCGGCAAGCGTCTTGACGCCTGCCACACCATTCCGTAGACGCCCGCATCTGCTAACGGCCCCTTCGTCTAGCGGTTAGGACGACGCCCTCTCACGGCGTAAGCACGAGTTCGATTCTCGTAGGGGTCACCAGCTCTTCCTGAGAATACGTGGCGCTAGAATATGCGCCGTCGTTCAATATCCCAAAGTACATAATTAGCGGGCCACGACGTCCGCAGCATAACGCATGCCGGTCCGCCTATTTTCCAGTCAGCGGCTTAACCCACCCTCGCTAGGCGTTCGATTTTTTCTGACGAACAGCATGATCGGCAGCACGAGCGGTCAGCGCCATGAACGTCAGTGACGGGTTCACGCACGAGATCGACGCCATTTGCGCCCCGTCGGTGACGTAGAGGTTCGACGCGGCATGCGCCTGGCTCCACTCGTTGAGCACCGACGTGCGCGGGTCGCGGCCCATGCGCGCGCCGCCCATTTCATGGATCGCGTCGCCGGGAACGTGCTCGCTTTCCGTGCTTTTCACATTGGTCAGGCCCGCCCCCCTGAGCATCGCCTCACCTTGCGCCCTCGCGTCGGTCATCATCTTCAGTTCGTTCTCGCGGAAGCGAACGTCGAAGCGCATCAGGGGGACGCCGTACCGGTCGACGTTGTTCGCATGCAGCGAAACCTTGTTGTCGGCATAGGGCAGGCATTCGCCGAACGCGCCCATGCTGAACCGCCACGGCGCGTATTTGCGCATGCCCTGCTTCATCGATGCGCCGAACCCGACCGGGGCGGCGGGGTTGCGATAGGCGCTGCCCTGATAGCCATAGCCACGCTTGAAGCCGACACCCTCGTCGCCGCCGATATTGCGGAAGCGGGGCACGTAGACGCCGCCCGGACGGCGACCGAACTCGATGAACTCCTCCATGCCGGGGATGTCGCCCTCGATCCCGACGCGGAAGATGTGGTCCATCACATAGCGCCCGAGCGTGCCGCTATCGTCGAAATAGCTTCGGTCGCTGCCCGGCGCGCGCGAGTTCAGCATGATTTGCGTGGATGCGATCGCCGACGCGCAGAGGAAGACGAGATCGGCGTTGACCGTCTCCGCCTGGCCGGTCTTCGTATCGATGTAGCGGACGCCGGTAACCTTCTTCCGCGCCGCGTCGTAGACAAGGTTGGTGACGACCGAGTCCGATTTGAGCGTCAACCGTCCGGTCGCGCGTGCGGCCGGCAACGTCACTGCCTGGGTCGAGAAATAGGCGCCGAACGAACAGCCATTGCCGCACTGGTTTCGGAACTGACACTTGGTCCGGTTCTGGTCGGCCTTGTCCTCGGTCATGTTGGACAGCCGCGTGTTGATCAGCTTCCGGCCCGGAAATTTGGTTTCGAGACCGTGCTTCAGCCATTTCTCGGCGACGTTCATCGGCATCGGCGGCTGAAATTCGCTGTCGGGGAGATAGGCGAGGTTCTCGCGCGAACCCGAGACGCCGATGTATTTCTCGACATAGCTGTACCACGGCGCGACATCGTCATAGCGGATCGGCCAATCGCCATCGATGCCGTCGCGCTTGTTCGCCTCGAAATCCTCAGGGCTCCAGCGGAAGCACCAGCGGCCCCAGATCAGCGACTTGCCGCCGACCGCGCCCGGCCGGATCCAGTAGAACTTGCTGCCTTCGTCATAAGCATAAGGGTTCAGCCGGTCGTCATTGTGGAACTCGCGGTTGCTGGGCTGGACATAGCCGTGCTTGCCGATGAAGTAATCGCTGTCGAGCAACGCCTTGGGCATGATGTTGCGCGCGGGCACCTCGTAGGCGGGCTTGCCGTCATAGGTGTAGCCCTCGCCATGCTCGACCATCTTGCCGCGGTCGAGCATCAGGACGCGCAGGCCCTTTTCCGTCAGTTCCTTGGCAGCGAAACCACCGCTTACGCCAGACCCTATGACGATCGCGTCGAACCTGTTGGTCTCGGCCATGATCTTCCTCTCCTACTACTTAGAAACGCACCCAATCAGAAACGCTGCCGGTCAGAAGCGCGGCCGGTCAGAAACGAAGCGCGCGCAACGTCCGGAAACTCGTGGTGATGTCGGGCAGATAGGGCGCGGGGGCCTCGTCGTTCTCGACGTAGAAATGCCGGACGCCGGCGCTGCCCTTCAGCTTGAACAGCGCGGCGAAATCGATCGTGCCCTGCCCGACCGCGGTCATGCTCCGATCGGGGCGCATGTCCTTGACGTGGTAGGCGTAGATCCGTTGCGACAGGCGCTCGATCAGCGTCGCCAGGTTTTCACCAGCGTGCAGCGCCCAGTAGAGATCGAGTTCGAGCTTCACGAGCGTGGGGTCGGTTTCCTTGAGCAGCCGCTCGTACAGGCTGACGCCGCCCGGCTTGGTGGTGAACTCGAAATCGTGGTTGTGATAGGCGAAACCCAGCCCGGCCTTCTTCAGATCGGTCGCGAACCGGTTGAAGTTCGGCAGCGCTGCGGTCCAGCCCGCCTCGTTGCGATGCTCGTCGGTCATATACGGCAGCACGACCGTGGTGGCGCCGAGCGTCTTGGCCATCGTCACGGACTGGTCGAACCGCTGGAGCAGCGCGTCGTAGCCGATGTGCACGGAGGGCGCGGTCAGGCCGAGCTTGTCCATCGTCCGGCGCAGCATCGCATGGTCCATGCCCTCGAAGCCGCCACCGCCGAACTCGACCTCGCGGTAGCCAATCTTGGCAACCTGCCCGAGCGTACCGACGGGGTCCTTCGAGAAGATGTCGCGGATCGTGTAGAGTTGCAGGCCTATCGCCTTCAACTGTGCCGCGGAGGCGGTCGGCACGAACGCGAGCGCGGCGACCGCGCCTGAGCCGGCGAGCAGGTTTCTACGGCTGAGGATCATGCGGAATACACCTTGTTGACCTGAGAATAGGGGAATGCGCCGTTATACTCGCCCGGCACCGGCAGATATTCGCGCTCCTGCGTCATGCCGATTTCCGACGTGTAGTAACCGGTGATGACGAGCTGGCGGAACGCCTCGAAGAAGACGCCGCCGGACGGGATCTGGTCGTTCATCGCCAGCGTGAGGAGCGCGTCGTGCTGTGCCGCAGTCGCCTTGGCGGCGGGGACCTTGTAGTCTTTGAGGCTGCGCGCCTCGATCGCGTCGAGCCCAGCTAGGATCGGGACGCGGTCGACGGGTGCGGCCCAGTCGGCGAGCAGCTTTTCGATATAGGCCGGCACGCCCGCGGCGATCGCACCGGGCGTATCGGTGGTCGGCAGCACGCGTTCGCTGAGCGCGGTCATCAGCGCGCGCTGGGGGACGGTGAAGACCGCGACGCTGGGCGGGCCTTCGCTGATGACAGGGATGCCGGCGGCGGCGCCCGGTGTTGCCGCGATCCCGGCGGCGCGTGCGATCGGCGCATACAAAGCCGTGCCGAACATGGCGACGACGCCAGCGAGGGCAGTTCTGCGGTCGATCATTTACCGTCCTTTCCAAGGTCCTGCGCGATCGCCGCTTCGGTCAGCGGACGGACCCAGATGTTGCGAAACGACACCGGTGAATCGTGATCCTGGAGCTGGATCGGTGCGGCATCGGCATGCGCAGTGTAACTGGCCACCTTGCGCCAGATGGTGGTGCCGAGCATCGCCTGGTGGTTCTGGACGAGCACGCCGTTGAGCAACGCGGTGACGTAGGCAGGGCGGAGCAGGCTGCCGTCGGCGGCGAAGCGGGGGCGCTCGAACACGATGTCGTAGGTCTGCCATTCGCCGGGACGGCGCGCGGCGTTCACCAGTGGCGGCTTCCAGCCATAGACCGCGCCGACCGTGCCATCGGCATAGGTCGGGTTCTGCGAGCCATCGAGGATCTGCAGCTCGTAACGCTGCATGAACCAGATCCCGCTGTTGCCGCGATCCTGCGAGCTTTTCGTCGGCGGGTTGGGCGAGCGAAATTCGAGGTGCATCTGCACGTCGCCGAAGCTCTGCTTCGAGACGAGGTTGTTCTCGCCGCCGCTTTTCGCGCGCGAGGGGATCGTGAGGACACCGCTCGCGATCGGCCAAGCGATGCGATCTGGCTTCCACGCGCCGAGCGATCGGCCGTCGAACAGCACGACCGCGTCGGCGGGCGGACCACCGTGGGTAGCGGCTGGCGCAACCACGATCGGTGCGGGGCGGTCGGTATCATGGACGTGCCACTGGCCGCCGGGCAACATCGGCGTGTCCTTAAAGCCGGGCTTGTCCTGCGCCGCAACTGGTCCCGCCAGCGCTACGACGACGCTCGCCATCAACACCGTCTTCATCCCCATCCCCCTCATGCTGCGTCGATCTCGCGATAGGCGGCGATCAGGCGATCTTCGCCTGCGCGGCCTGCGATCGAATTGCCGTGTTCCATGCCGATCACGCCGGTGTAGCGTTGCGCCTTCAGCCACTTCACGACCGAGGCGAAGTTGATCTCGCCAGTCGAGGGCTCGTTGCGGCCCGGATTGTCGCCGAACTGGATATAGCCGATCTCGCTCCAGCAGGTCGCCAGCGTCGGGATCAGATTCCCCGACTGGATCTGCTCGTGATACAGGTCGGCGAGGATCTTCACCGCCGGACTGTTGGCCCCGCGCGCGACCGCATAGCCCTGCGAGATCGTCTGCATGTAGACGCCGGGATGATTGGTTCGCGTGTTGAGCGGCTCCATCACCATTGCCGTACCCGACGGCGCGACGATATCGCCCGCGCGGCGCATTACGTCGATCACGCGGGCGGTCTGGATATCGACCGGCACCTTCGGGTCCATGAACCCGGTGACGACGGTCATCCGCAACGCGTTCAGCCGCTTGGCGACGTCGAGCGACGCGCGAATGTCGGCGAGGAACGCCTCGCGCTCGGCGCCGTCATTGGCGCCGAGGAGCGGCCGCGACTGCGACCATTTAGGCATGCTGGCCACGAACACGCCCATCGTCATGCCGCGTTGCGCGAGTGCCTTGGCCATCTGCTCCTGCTCGGCCACCGAGCGCGTTGCCGCCTCGTTGTCCTCCCAGGCGGTGAAGCCCTGATCGGCGGCGTAGGCGATCTGCTCGATCCGTCCGCCGCGACTGGCGAAGCTGCCCTCGTGCGGCGCATAGCCGAGCGAGAAGCGTGCGGCGTTGCTGCCGCGACGCTGGGCGGCAATCCCGGCGGGTACCAGCGATGCCGCTGCACCAGCGGCGAGCAAGGTACGGCGCGAGAGCGTCATGCGCGCCGCGCGATCACTTCGCGCCCTCCGCCTTGAGGTACGCGATGATCGCAGCCCGCTTGGCCGCATCGGGCGTCGCGATCGGCATCCGCGTTCCGGGCACCTTCTTCTGGGGGGCGGCGAGATACTCGTTCAGCGTCTGCTCGTCCCAGCGCAGCTTCGACGCCTTCATCGCAGCCGAATAGTTGAAGCCGGGTGTAGCGGCGGCCGCACGGCCAACCACGCCGTATAGGTTCGGGCCGATGCCGTTGCGGCCGCCCTTCGCCACGGTATGACAGGCGCGGCAAGCGGCGAACGCCGGGGGCGAGGCCGCGGTCGACTGTGCAGTGGTCGGCGCGGATATCGTGACCGCCGCAACCGCCGCGATGCTTCCCGCGACCAAGGCCATGAGCAACTTCATTCAGAGTCTCCCGGATTTACTGAAGTCCATTTCTGGTCCGATGCGGCGTTGGCGATCACCGCTTCGATGAAGCGCATCGTGTGCAGGCCATCGGTCACGCCTGGAAACCAACGGTCGTTGCCATCGCTGCGGATCGCTGAAACGAATGCGCGGTAGAGGTTGGCGAACGCCTCGATATAGCCCTCGGGATGCCCAGCCGGAGTCCGCACCAGCGTGGCGGTGGCGTCGAGCATGCCGGGCCCGCCGGTCCGTACGATCTCGGCCGGACGATCCAGCCAGCGGAGTGTCAGCGTGTTGGGCTCCGTCTGTGACCAGTCGAGCCCGCCGCGTTCGCCGTGGATGCGCAGTCGCAGCCCGTTCTCCTCGCCGGCCGCGACCTGGCTCGCCTTCAGCACGCCGCGCGCGCCGCCCTGGAACCGGAGCAATGCGCTGACGTCGTCGTCGAGCCGCCGGCCCTCGACATGCGTGGTGAGGTCCGCCGAGACCGACTCCACCGACAGGCCGGAGACATGCTCGGCAAGCTGGAACGCATGCGTGCCGATGTCGCCGAGACAGCCGCCGAGACCGGCGCGCGCGGGATCGGTCCGCCATTCGGCCTGCTTGTTGCCGTCGGTGTCGATCGGTTGGCTGAGCCAGCCTTGCAGATATTCGACCTGCACCAACCGGATCGCGCCGAAATCGCCACGCGCCACGCGCGCGCGCGCTTCCTCGATCAGCGGATAGCCGCTGTACGTGAACGCCAGCGCGAACTGGCGACCGCTGGCCTTGGCGGCTGCGGCGATCGCTTCGGCCTCGACGACGCTCATCGCCATCGGCTTTTCGCAGAACACGTGGACGCCGGCGTCCAGTGCCGCAATCGCCATCGGCGCGTGAAGGTGGTTCGGCGTGACGATCGCGAGCGCCTCGATCCGTTCGTCCAGGGGCAGTGTGCGTTCGTGCGCGATCAACGCGTCGAGCGATGGGTAGACCCGCCGCTGATCCAGTCCGAGCCGCTCGCCGGTGCGCGTGTTGCGCCCGCCATCGGTGCTGAACGCACCCGCCACCAGGTCCCAATCGCCGTCGAGCGCCGCCGCCATCCGGTGGACGGCGCCGATAAAGGCCCCTTCCCCGCCGCCGGCCATGCCGAGACGAAGCCGGCTCATGCCTGCTTCTCCGACAGCCCGAGCAGCTTGCGTATCGATGCCCGGTCGATGCCGCTGGCGGCGAAGTCGTCGAACGGGCGTTCGGTCTTGCGGATCATGTGGTCGCGGATGAACGGCGCGCCTTCGCGGGCGCCGTCATCGGATCGTTTGAGCGCGCACTCCCATTCGAGAACCGCCCAGCCGTCATAGCCGTATTGCGCCATCTTGCTGAAGATCGCGGAGAAATCGACCTGCCCGTCGCCGAGCGAACGGAACCGGCCGGCGCGGTCGACCCAGTTCTCGTAGCCGCCATAGACGCCGGTGCGCCCGTTCGGGTTGAACTCGGCATCCTTGACGTGGAAGCACGAAATCCGGTCGTGATAGCGGTCGATGAAGTCGAGATAGTCGAGCTGCTGCAACACGAAATGCGACGGATCGAACAGCAGACGAGCACGGGGATGGTTGTCGACTGCCGCCAGGAACCGCTCCCAGGTCGCGCCGTCATGGACGTCCTCGCCCGGATGCACCTCGAACGCGCAATCGACGCCGACATCCTCGAACACGTCGAGAATTGGGGTCCAACGCCGCGCTAGTTCGGCAAAAGCTTCCTCGATTAGGCCGGCGGGGCGTTGCGGCCATGGATAGACGTACGGCCATGCCAGCGCGCCGGAGAAGGTGGCGTGCGCGGACAGGCCGAGATTGGCGCTGGCGCGCGCGGCGAGCTTGACCTGTTCGACCGCCCAGAGCTGGCGCTCGGCAGGTTTGCCGTGGACTTCGGGGGGCGCGAAGCCGTCGAACAGCGTGTCATACGCCGGGTGCACAGCGACGAGCTGGCCTTGCAGATGCGTCGACAATTCGGTGACTTCGATGCCGTGCTCGGCGAGCGTCCCGCGAAGGTTGTCGCAATAGGTCTTGCTCTCGGCGGCGAGCTTCAGGTCGATCAACTGCGCGTTGCAGGGGATCTGGACGCCGACATAGCCGAGCCCTGCCGCCCATTCCGCCAGCCCGTCGAGCGTGTCGAACGGCGCTTCGTCGCCAAGGAACTGGGCGAGGAATATCCCCGGCCCCTTCATGCCGGTCATGCTGCGATCTTCCTGGTGTCGTCGCGGAACGTGAACTGGAACAGCAGCGCGATCACCGCCGCGGCGATGGCGGGATACCACCACATATGCTGCCAGTCGGTGATGGTCGGCGAGGCCGGCAGTTGCGCATACAGCAGCGCGCCGATCTGCGACCCGAGCAGCATGCCGACGCCGTAGGTGAACAGCGTCAGCATCCCCTGCGCCTGCGCATTGACCCCCTTCGGCGTGGCGATCGTACCGGTGTAGATCGCGCCGGCGACGAAGAAGAAATCATAGCACACGCCGTGCAGCGCGACGCCGAGATACACCGCCCAGATCGACGAACCGCCATCGCCGATCGCGAACAGGGCGTAGCGCAACGCCCAGGCGGCCATGCCGACCAGCAGCAGCGGCTTCACCCCGAACCGGCGATACAGCCACGGCATCGAGAACATGAACACCAATTCGGACATCTGGCCGATCGCGAGCGTGCCGCCGACGTTGCTGATGCCGGTCGCGCCGACATAGGGCGAGGCATAAGCGTAATACATCGCCAGCGGGACGGAGATCAGCGTCGCGCAGTTCATGAAGATCAGGAACGAGCGCTGGCGGAGCAGCCCGAACGCCTCCACGCAGAACACTTGGCGGAGAACGCTCTCGTCGCGCGGCGCGTCTGCCGTCACGTTCGGCAAGGTGAAGCTGTAGAGCCCCAACGCGATCGAGACGACCGCCGCGACGCGGAAGATCTCCGGGCTCGCCGACAACCCTGCCCATCCGATGATCAGCCCGGCGGTGATCCAGCCGAGCGTACCGAACGCCCGGACGAACGGGAACTTGTCGGTCCGCTCGCCAAAGCTCTTCAGCGCGATCGTGTTTGCGAGGCCGACCGTCGGCATGTAGAGGATCATGTAGCAGAGCAGCAGCCAGACGAAGGTGCCGCCATTTTCCGGCGTGACCAGCGACGGCAGCACGAACAACAATACGCCGCCGATCAGGTGCAGGGTCACCATCAGCATCCGCGGGCTGACATAGCGCGCTGCCGCCATGCCAAGCAGGAACGACCCGACGATCGACGCGATCGGCCCGACCGAAAACGCGTTGCCGATGAGGTTGCCGATGCCGACGGTCTGCATGACGAGGCCGAGCGTGACGGTCCAGGCGCCCCAGACGAAGAACTGCATGAACATCATCACGCTCAGGCGGCCGGTCAGCATCCCACCGACGGCGGGCGCGGCCTGAAATCCATCGTTCGTCACGGCCATTCGCCACCTCTCCGATCGCAGTTTTCCTGCTTGTCGGACACAAGGCTACGGAGGCGTGAAACGAATGTAAAGGATTACATCGGATATATATCGACACTGCCCCCAACCGGATCCATGACGAACCGATGCCGACGATTATCGAAGTGGCCGCACTCGCGGGCGTCTCCACCGCCACCGTGTCGCGCGTACTGAGCCGCCCCGAACAGGTGTCCGAGGAAACACGGCGGCGGGTGCTCGCGGTCGTCCGCGAGTCGGGGTATGCGCCCAATGTCGCCGCGCGCAGCCTGCGGACTTTGCGCGCGGCGAAGATCCTGCTGACGGTCCCCGACATCTCGAACGCGTTCTTCGCCAGCGTCATCCGCGGCGCGGAGGAGGCGGCGCGAGACGCGGGGTATTCGGTCGTCGTCGGCGACACGCGGCACGATCCAGACGTCGAGGATCAGTACGCCGATATGCTCTCGCGCCGCGAAGTCGACGGGCTGATCTTCCTCGGCCACCGCCTGCCCGCCAGCCTTGCCCCGCTGCTGGCACGCAAGGGGACCGCTGCGCCGATCGTCAACGGCTGCGAATACAGCCCGGATCTGGGCGTCCCCAGCGTCCATATCGACAACGCCGCGGCGAGCGCCGACGCGATCGAGCATCTGATCGTGCTCGGCCACCGCACCATCGGTGTCATCACAGGCCCCGAGATAAGCCCGATCAGCCGCGACCGCCTCGCCGGCGCGATCATCGCCGCGACCCGCGCCGGCCTGCGCGACAGCCTGCACATCCGCATCGGCGACTATTCCGCCGGATCCGCGGTCGATCACACCCGCGACCTGCTCGCACACGACGTCACCGCGCTATTCTGCTTCAGCGACGAAATGGCGATGGGCGCGCTCAAAGCGATCGGCGATGCGGGGCTATCGTGCCCCGCCGACATCTCGGTGATCGGCTTCGACGACCTGCCGCTCGCCCGTTATTTCCAGCCGCCGCTGACCACCATCGCCCAGCCCAAGGGCATGATCGGGCGCCGCACGGTCGAACTGCTCGTCGACATCCTGCGCGGCGTCGACGGCCCCCCGCAGCAAGTCACACTCCATCACGAACTCGTGGTGAGGAAAAGCACCGCGGCACTTCGCCCTCGATGATAGAAATCGGCGACAGGATTGTATGCCCGAGACTGACCGTCGTTTACTCTTTCGGGTAACGCACGCTGCGTCTCTGGATCAAAGCTTAGCCGAACTGAAGCGGGCTATCGGCGGTGGCTCCAATAACGCTATGGGCGCCCCCGCTGAACGGAGATCCGTCCGAGATTTACAGACGTTCGAGCCTTCAATGTCCTGAACCCCGCCGATCGAGACCAATTGGCAGACTTCGCGCATACGCTACCGGACCGGCCGTTCGCGAGGTATCGCGGGCCATGCCCGACTCAGACCCGACGCCCCCGATTCCTGCAGCGACGTTGATCGTGTTCCGCGAAGCATCGGTAGGGCCACCCCAGATCCTGATGGTCGAGCGCGCGAAGGCGATGGCGTTCGCGGGCGGCGCACTCGTGTTTCCAGGCGGGCGGGTCGATCCGGGCGATCATACGCTGGCTGCGTTGCTGGGGCGTCCCGACGCCGATACCGCCGCGCGGATCGCAGCGATCCGCGAGACAATCGAGGAAGTCGGACTGGCGATCGGCCTGTCGCCGGCACCGTCGGCATCGACGCTCGCGACGCTCAGGGCCGCCTTGCACGCGGGGTTCCCGTTCGCGCAGGTGCTGGCGGAGGCCAAAACGCGGGTCGATCTCGATGCGCTCGAGTATTTCGCGCGATGGCTGCCCGCGCACGCCGCCGTGCGGATCTTCGACACGCGCTTCTATCTGGCCCGCCTGCCCGCCGGTGCGCCCGCACCCCGCGTCGACGCAACGGAGAATGTCCGCCTGTTTTGGTCCACCGCCGCCGACGTGTTGGCGGATGCCGATGCAGGCCGGGCCACGATCATCTTCCCGACCCGTCGCAATCTCGAACGGCTGGCGCAATTCGCCGATGTCGAGGCGGCAATCGCGCAGGCGCGGAGTCACCCGGTTCGCACGATTACCCCGTGGATCGAGACGCGCGACGGCGTCGATCATCTCTGCATTCCCGACCATCTCGGCTATCCCGTGACCGTGGAGCGGCTCAGCGACGCGGTCCGCGGCTGATCGCATGCGGGCGCTTCGTCGTACGATCGGCGGGCTTACGGGGCTCGCATTGCTGGTCGCGCTCTGCCTCGTGCTGTGGGCCAACCTGCGGGGGCGACCGCAGGACCTGCCGTGGACTCCGCTCGATCTCGGCCAACCGATCGGCGCGTTCACCGGCCGCAAGCTGACGGCGCTGACCCGGGATTTTCCAGCATGCCGGGCGCTGCTCGACCAGGCCGGCGTGTCCTATGCGGTCCTGCCGCCCCTTCGGGACGGGGATCGATGCGGCTATGCCGATGGGGTTCGCCTGGTCGAAGATCCCCGCACGGCAGATGGCAATGTTCGGCGGGTCGCGTTCATCCCGGCGGGATTGCGCCTATCCTGCCCGGTCGCGGCGGCGCTAGCGATGTGGGAGTGGAATGTCGTGCAGCCTGCCGCACAGCGGCATTTTGGCGCCCAAGTCGCACGGATCGATCATCTCGGCAGCTATAGTTGCCGCCGCATCTTGGGCAGCGGCGCGACCGGCTGGAGCGAGCATTCGACCGCGGACGCCGCCGACATCGCGGGGTTTCGGCTCAGCGACGGCACGCGCATCACGATCGCGCGCGACTGGCGGGGCGACACGGCGAAAGCGGCGTTTCTTCACGACGTGCGCGACGGCGCATGCACGCTGTTCGCGACGACATTGTCACCCGATTACAATGCCGCACATGCCGACCATCTCCACCTCGACCAGGCCGAACGCGGATCGATCGGCTGGCGCGCGTGTCGTTAAGTCTTCGATCAGTTCGCCAGCGTCGTCCCCGAATCGACCTTCTCCACCCAATATGGAAAGAACGCGGGTTGACGGTTCGACCAGCCCGACGCGGTCGCCGCGGCTTCGCTGATCGACTGGAGCAATTTTCGCCGGAGTTCGGGATGCAGATGCGGCAGCGCGGCGGCAGCGCAGAACGCGGACGGCAGCCACGGCCGGACCTCCGCCCCGATCAGCCGCTCGTACAGGAAGCGCAATGCGGAAAAGCTGGTCAACCGCCCCTGCCCCAGATCGAACGCGACGAGGGTCATCAGCGGAGCGAGGAAAGGCTCGATTGCGTCGAGACCGCTGTCGTCGGGCACCATGACGCGAAGATCGGGCAGCGCATTGTAGAGTCTCGCCTGGGCACGGATGCTTGCCGCCTCGACGACATCGCGGGACCACCGCTCGGTCGCGTCGTCACGGTCCAGCCCGACATCCAGAGACCGTCGGATGTAGCGCTGCGCAGCGCTCGGAAAAGCCGCGAATTCCTTCATTTCGGCGAGGGTCATCGACCCCTGTGCCGGTTTCATTCTGGAAGCCATGTCGTCACCCCGCTCTCGTCAAGGAACCGGCAGACTATGCGCTCAGATGGTTAACAACGACCCTATCGCGCGTCATCTTTCCGTAACACCAAGCGACCATGAAAGCTGTTGCGCTGCAACAAGGCTGCGACGAACCGAACGAAACTAAGCGATTTGATCGTCTTGCGCGGCGTTTGGGCAACAAAAAAGCGCCGGTCGTTGCCGACCGACGCCCGTTCGTTGAGCAGATGCGAGGCTTACGCCTGCTTTTCGCGCAGCGCCCGCTCGGCATCCTCGTCATAGCCCGACGACTTCGCCGGCTCGGTACCAGACCCCGGCTGCGTCGCCGAAATCGGATCGCTGCCGTCCATCGACTCGTCGAGCCCGTTGTCGAGACGCGCGTCGGCGCTGTCGGGGTTCTTCTGCAGGCGCTTGCCGATCGACTTGTCCTGGCCCGCTTCCTGGCGCGGATCGCGACCCGAGCTTTTGCCCTCCGCATCCTTGTCGTCGGGCGCTACGGACAGGCTATCCAGCGCGCTCTTGTCTATGTCGGTCATTGCGACGTCCCTTTTTAATCTTGGCGGTGACCAACGGTCGAAGGGCGCTTTGTTTCCCCCGAACCGCGCCGGGGAGCGGCTCAATCCAGCGGCGTCACCTTCACCGTCTGCTCCCACAGATACGCCTGACCAAACACCGTCATGAACGCGATATCGGTCGCATCGCGCCCGACGCAAACTCGCGCGATATCGCTGCACGTCGCCATCTTCGTCGCATCGATCAACCGCCAGTCGCCTGCCAGCCACAGCTCCGCGACCGCATGGAAGTCGGGCGGATCGACCCCCGGTGCATAGGCCGACACGCACCGAGCCGGGATCCCGCCCGCCCGCGCGAGCGACACCAGCAGATGCGAATAGTCCCGACACACCCCAGACCTAGAAGCAAACGTATCGAGCGCGGTCGTCTCGCCACTGCTCGACCCGCAGCGATAGTCGAGCGACTGGTACACCCACTCGGTCAGCGCCGCCGCCAGCGGACCGCCTTCCAGCCCCCCGAACTCGCGCGCGACGAAGCCCTCGAACCGGTCCGACGGACAATAGCGGCTCGGCATCAGATACGGCGTCAGCTCGCCATCGAGCATCCGCGGCGGCGTCGCCGGATACAGCTCGAGCTGCACCCGCTCGCGATTTACGGCGACGATGGCCTTATACTCGGCCGTGAACCGCCCATGCCCGCGCGACCAGCAACGCTGGCCGATCCCGTCCTCGCCGCGCACCGCCCGGATCGGACTGTCGGACCACAGGGTAAGGGACTCGGACTCGATCGTCTGGTCGACCATCGCCGCAGCCTCGATCTGGAGGAGCACATCGGCATCCCCCGTGATCCCGTAATCCAGACGCACGTCGATCGAGAGCCGCATTGCGCGTCCCATTCCTGTCCCGAGGCCAAAAGAAAAGGGCCCGGCGGTGTCCCGCCGAGCCCTGCGTTCGTCACACCCTTAGCGGGAGTTAGTTGCGGCTGCTACCAAACAGACGCAGCACGAACATGAACATGTTGATGAAGTCGAGGTAGAGGCTCAGCGCCGACATGATGACGACCTTGCCGACCATGTCCGTGCCCGCGACCTGCGCGTACAGGCTCTTGGTACGCTGCGTGTCGTAGGCGGTGAGGCCCGCGAACAGCAGCACGCCGACGCCGCTGATGACCAGCTGCATCACGCCCGACTGCAGGAACATGTTGATCAGGCTCGCGACCAGCAGGCCGACGACACCGATGATCAGGAACGTCCCGAACGCCGACAGGTCGCGCTTGGTGGTGTAGCCGTACAGGCTGAGACCAGCGAAACCGGCTGCAGTAGCGAAGAACGCACCCGCGATCGACGTGCCGCTATAGACCAGGAAGATGGTCGACATCGACAGGCCCATCAGGACGGCAAAGCCCCAGAAGAGCATCTGCATCGTGCCGGTCGACATCTTGTTCTGGCCGTAGCTCATGCCGAACACGATCGCGAGCGGCGAGAACATGATGACGTACTTCAGGATGCCACCGCTCATGAACACCTGTGCGGCAGGCGACTCTGCGCCGCCCCATGCGAACAGCATCGCGACGATGCCCGTCAGCAGGACAGCCGAGCCCATGTAGTTATACACGGACAGCATGTACGACCGGAGACCAGCGTCATAGGCCTCGGTACGCTGGCCCGTGGCCGTCGTTCCGAACGGCGCGGCGCGGGGCCGGGGGTCAGACCAATTAGCCATGGTGAAATCAGCTCCTTTGTCCGGCATGGTGCCGGTTACAGTGAATATCGTCTTTTACAGGACGCTTTTCAAGCAGAGTGGTTGCATCGGCATGGTGGTTCGCGGTTAACCTGCCGCAATCCATGATCCGCCTTTTTGTCGCCCTCCGCCCGCCGCCCGCTATCCGTCAGAGCTTGCTCGACATAATGGAGGGCGTGCCCACCGCACGATGGCAGGACGAGGAGCAGCTGCACGTGACTCTCCGCTTCATCGGCGAGATCGAACGACCGGTCGCCGAGGACGTCGCCGTCGCTTTGAGCCAGATCGTCGCGCCGGTACCGAGCGTCGCGCTCACCGGAGTCGGCCGCTTCGAGAAGCGCGGACGGACAGATACACTATGGGCCGGCGTGTCGCCGCACGAGGCGCTCGCCGCCCTCCACCGCAAGGTCGATCAGGCATGCGTCTGCGCCGGCCTCCCGCCCGAACATCGCGCCTATCTCCCGCACATCACCGTCGCGCGGCTGGCACGGTCGGCGGGCGTCGGGTTCGCGCTCGAGGACTGGCTCGCGACGCATGCCGCACTGTCGAGCGCGCCCTTCCCGCTGCCCCATCTCGTGCTGTACCAGAGCTATCTCGGCCGCGACGGCGCGACGTACGAACCGGTCGCGCGCTGGGCGCTCGATACCGGGGGTGGAACCTGAGCCACGGCGAAGGGTTCGCCAAGAGACAACAGGGAGAGACACTATGCGGATTGCGACACTGGCATTGCTCGGCGCGGCGACGATCGGGCTGACCGCCTGCGAGAAGAATGGCATGGAGACCGGCGCACCCGTCGCAGGCGGCCAGCGCGCCACCGCCACGCTCCAGACCGCGACCGGCACCGACGTCGGCCGCGCCACCGCCACCGAAGTCGCGGGCGGCCTCCGCTTCACGCTCGACGCCAAGGCGATGCCCCCCGGCACGCACGGCGCACACATCCACATGGTCGGCCGCTGCGAAGCCCCCGACTTCACGACCGCGGGCGGGCACTGGAACCCGACCGGCATGAAGCACGGCAGCATGAACCCGCAGGGCCCGCATGAAGGCGACCTGCCCAACCTCGTGATCGGCACCGATGGCCGCGGCACGATCGGTATCACGATCCCAGGCGCGACGATGGCCGGCCTGATGGATACGGACGGCTCGGCATTCGTGGTGCACGCGAGTCCGGACGACCTGATGACCGATCCGTCCGGCAACAGTGGCGGGCGCATCGCCTGCGGGGTGTTCCAGGCGGGGTAAGCACGTAGCCCCTCCTAACGCTTCGGGAGGGGCGTGTTCGCGTGTATAATTTCCGTTCGTGCTGAGTAGAGACCGAGTAGTCGCCGAAGGCGGCGTATCGAGGGCTCGTATCGAAGCACATCTCTCGCGCACTGACCTGCCCCTCCCCGTTCGCCCTGAGCGTAGTCGAAGGGCACGCCCCAAGCGTAGGTACTTCGACTTCGCTCAGCACGAACGGAAGAGGGTGGCCGGGATGGGGTCAACAGGAGCGGTTAAACCGCCTCCCCCGCGGCCCGCGCTCGGGCCTCCCGCGTAGCTTCAGCCCCAGGTGCCAGCCGATACGCCGCAACCGCGCACGCCAAGGTAATCGGCGTCACCACCAGCAACGATAGCATCCCGATCGACAAGCTCCCGGTCAGCGTCGACACACGCCCCGCCATATATGGCCCAAGCGCGAGCCCGATCAGCGTCGTCCCGATAAAGAACGTCGCGGTCGCCGTCCCCCGCATCCGCGGCAACACCATGTCCTGCGTGGTCGCCGCCGCCGCCCCGAGCGCACACGACGCGGTCAACTGCGCGAGGAATATCCCGGTATAGAACGCGACCGGTGACGACGCGGTGAAGGCAAGGATCAGGAACGGCACCGGCACCACCGCACCGAAGATCACCACCCACAACCGCCCCGCCGGATTCCCTTGCCGCAACCGATCGGACACCACCCCGCCGATCGTCAGCCCCAGGAAACCCGCGGTCGCGCCGAGGCTGCCGATCATGAACCCCGCCGACGCCGGCGTCGCGCCAAGCTCGCGCAACGCATAGGGCGCCGCCCAGAAACTCGCGGCATAGCTCAGGAACGCGTTCAGCCCATACGCCACCACCGTGCAGAGAAACGCGGGCGTCCCTACGATCAGCGCGAAGGTCGGCGGATCGCGCCGCTTCAGCGCCGAGGCCCACGAGAACACCGCATACACGCCGATCCCGATTGCCACCCATTGCGGCCAGGGCTCGCCCGCCGCGACCAGCCCCGACACCGCCGCGACCACCGCCGCAAGCGCAACCAGATTATACCCGAGCGCTCGCGCTCCCCCCATCGCCGCGCCGATCAAGGTCAGCGGCGGCACGATCGTCACCAGCTCGGCCCCGAACGCGCGGAACGGCGCCGGATGCTTCTCCGGCTCGGGCAGACCCTCGACCAGCCCGCGGATCGGCTCCTTCAGCGTCGCAATCCACACCGCCAACAACAGTCCCGGCACGCCGACCGCCATGAACGCCGCCTGCCAGCCGACCAGCCCGAGCGGTCCGCCGCCGGGATAGGCCTTGTTCCAGCCCTGCACGATCAGCCCGCCGATAAACAACGAACAGCCGCCACCGACGTACAATCCAGCGGAGTAGATCGACAACGCCGTCGCGCGCAGCCGCTTCGGGAAATAATCGGAGATGATCGAATACGCCGACGGACTCGCGGTAGCCTCGCCGATCCCCACCCCAATCCGCGCCGCGGCAAGATGCCCGCCGGTCTTCGAAAAGCCCGACAGCGCGGTCATCACCGACCACAGCGACAACCCGATCGTCATCAGCCTGACGCGGTGCCAATTGTCCGCCAGCCGCCCGAGCGGGATGCCGAACAGCGAATAGAACACGCCGAAAGCGGTGCCATACAGGAACCCGAGATCCTGGTCCTTGAGCCCGAGGTCGCGCTTGATGTCCTCCGCCAGGATCGAGATGATCTGCCGGTCGACGAAGTTCAGCACATAGACCAGGAACAGCACCGACAGCACGTACCAGGCGTAGCGCGATGCGCCCTGTTCGGAGGGCGGGACGACGCCCGAGCTATCGCCCGACCGGTCAGCAAGCTCGTCTATAGTCGCCGCCATGATCCCTCCTCGATGTTTTCGAAGCTTGGGTATCAGAGCTTACCAGATAGAAAAAGCTGTTTCGACCCTATCGGGTACGCCCGGCCCTCAGTGTGCCCCAAGCCGCCGCCGACGGCTCGCGCCCTTCTCAAGCCGGCGTAACAAGGTCTCGATCGTTTGCGGCTGCGCCGCCTCGTTGGGGGGCGTGGTCGGCTCGGCCGGGGGCGTTGCCGGGGCGACGACGGTCGGCTCCTGCATCGGCAGTTCGGTATCGGCGTGCCCCTTCGCCACAGGCACGTCCCCCGGCTCGAGCATCGCCACGGGATCGGCGTTGCCGGCTGCCGCCCTTCTGTTGAGGGCGACGCTCTCCGTCGCGTTCAGCGAGATGTGGATCAGCGACGACACCGGTCGAGCCGGTGCCATCGGTGTCGGCAGGATCGCCGTCGGATCGAACGCGGCCAGCGGAAGATCGAGATCGACCGGAATGCCGCGCTCGTCACGCGCCTTGCCGACGCCGACCTCCATCATCGGCGTGCCGAGATCGGCAGCCGACATCGGTTTGCGCGGCGGAGCGTCGGGATGCGCATCGGCGCGACGGACCACGGGCAGATCATCGTCGCGTCGCGGCCGCCGGACGAGCAAACCGCCAGGCCCTACCAACAGGAACATCGACGACCACAGCAGCGCCGCGGCCAGCATGCCACCGCCCAAGGCCAGCAACAGGCGCGCCGTCATGCCGAGCGGCGGTGCGGCGGCCGGGATCAACGACGCAACCCCGGTGGTCCAGACCAGGCCTTCGAGGGTGGTGGTCGGCGACAGGAAGACGCCGCCCGCGACGATCACGGCGCCGACGACCGCGCCGTAGACGGGGACCGAACGGATCAGGCGTTGGCGGAGGAATGCGACCATCAATTTTCCCGTGCCGCGGCTGAAACGAGCCGCTGATAGACAGGTGCATAGCGTAGAATGTTTGACGACCAGTTACGCTCCGCCTGCACGAAGGCGCGGCCCTGTGCTCGCCGCGCGTCCCAACCCGTGCGATCGTCGAACATCGCACCCAGTGCCGCGGCGATCGCGGCGGGATCGTCGGGCGCGAACAACGTGCCGGTATCGCTCGCCTTGCCCTCGGCGCGGATCAGTTCGCGGTGACCGCCGACATCCGACGCCGCGACCAGCCGCCCCTGCGCCATCGCCTCGAGTGGTTTCAACGGCGTGACCAGCTCGGTCAGCCGCATCCGTTTGCGTGGATAGGCGAGGATGTCGACCAGCCCGTAATAGCGCTCGACCGCGTCGTGCGGGACGCGGCCGATAAAGCGGATCGCGTCGGCGACCGGCGATGCCCCCGCCTGCGCGCGCAACGCAGCCTCCATCGGGCCACCGCCGACCATCAACAGGCGTGCGTTCGGACGCCGCGCCACCAGCATCGGCATCGCCGCGATCAGGTCGTCCAGTCCCTCGTAATCGTAGAAGCTGCCGATGAACCCAATCACGTCCGCGCCATCGAGCCCCAGTTCCGCGCCCAGCGCATCGTCGCGTGGCGGGGCGGTCCCGAACAGGTCGAGATCGACGCCATTGGGCGACACGATGATCTTGTCCGCCGCGATCCCGCGCACGACCAGGTCGCCGCGCAGGCCCTCGCAGATCACCGCCACCGCATCCGCGCGCCGCACCGCCCACGTCTCGAGCGCGCGCGTCGCCCGGTAGCGCAGCGACGTCGCCGTACCGGTTCCGTTGCCGACCGCCGCATCCTCCCAGAACGCACGGATCTCATACACCAGCGGCAGCTTCCGCTTACGCGCCACGATCAGCGCGGCGAGCGCATCGATCACCGGCGAATGCGCGTGGAGGATGTCGGGCTTGAAGGCATCGACCGCGGCCTCGATGCGCCGGGCAAACGCGGCGATCCCAGCGACCTCGCCGATCGGGCCGGACGTCAGCGCCGCCGGCGTGCGATGAAAGGTCAGCCCGTCGACCGACTCCACCGACGCCGACGCGTCGCCGTGCCGCGGCCCGGTCACCGCCGCGACGGTCCACCCTAGCCCCTCCTGCGCCTTGAGGATCGCCCGCGTGCGGAACGTATAGCCGCTCTGCAACGGAAGGCCGTGATCGAGGATATGAAGAATGCGCATCGTGCTATCCGCTTGCCACCACATCGCTTAACGGCGCGTCAACCGACCCGACCTAAAGCTGTCGGTCCTAGCATCGTTGCCGGAAGGAGGCCGCCTTATGATCGACAATCTCGCACTCGGCCTCAGCCACGGGCTGATGATGCTCGCTGCGTTCCTTTTGCTCAAGCGCCCCGACCTCGATCGCGAGCCGAGCCCGCACGATACGCCCGAGAAGCCCGCCCCGAAGACCCGCCCCGGTGCGTGATCTCGCCTTCATCGCGTTCCTGCTGGCGTTTTTCGGGATGGGCTTCCGGCGGCCGTTCCTGCTGGTACTGGTCTACGTCTATATCGATATCGTCTCGCCGCAGCGCCTCACCTACCTGCTGCTCAACACCATCCCGATCTCGTTGATCGCGGTTGCGCTCGCGGTCGGCGGCTGGGTGCTCGCCGACGACAAGCGCGATACGCGGGTCGGCGCGCGGTCGATCCTGATCGTCGTGCTGATGCTCTATTGCTGGGCCACCACGCTCGCAGCCGACTTCCCGGTCGAGGCACTGGAAAAGTGGGACTGGGTGTGGAAGGCGCTGATCTTCGCCGCGTTCCTGCCGCTGACGCTGCGGACGCGGTTGCGGATCGAGGCGCTGCTGGTGTTCATGGTCCTGTCCGCCTCGTCGATCATCATCGTCGGCGGGATCAAGACGATCGCCAGCGGCGGCGGCGGCTATGGCCAGTTGAACCTGATGGTCGATAATAATTCCGGCCTGTACGAGGGCAGCACGATCAGCACCGTCGCGATCGCGATCATCCCGGTGATCTTCTGGTTCATGGGGTATGGCACGATCTTCAAGCGCGACTGGCGGCTGAAGGGCTTCTGCCTCGCGCTGGTCTTTGCGTGCCTGCTGATCCCGGTCGGCACATCGACCCGTACCGGGCTATTGTGCATCGGCCTGCTGGCGCTGCTGTCGTTGCGCGCGGTCAAGCGCAAGGGTCTGTATCTGGCGGCGATTGCCGCGCTCGGGGTTGCCGCCGTGCCGTTCCTCCCGTCGACCTTCACCAACCGGATGAACACCATCAAGACCTATCAGGCGGACGAATCCGCCTCGACCCGGCTGGCGGTGTGGAAATGGACGATCGACTATGCGAAGGATCATCCGTTCGGCGGCGGGTTCAACGCCTTTCTCGGCAACCGGATCCGCTACGACCTGAAGACCGCAGAGGGTGGCGCGATCACCGGCGGAACGAAGGTCGAGGTCGACAAGGCGCGCGCGTATCACAGCGCCTATTTCGAGATGCTTGGCGAACAGGGCTATCCGGGGCTGGCGCTCTGGCTGGCGATCAACCTGATCGGCATCGTCCGGATGGAGGTACTGCGCCGCCGCTACCGCGATCCCGACGACGAACTCGCCTGGGCCGGACCGCTCGCCGCCGCATTGCAGAGCGCACATATCGTCTATCTGCTGGGCGCCGCGTTCATCGCGATCGCGTTCCAGCCGTTCATCTACATGCTGATCGGGGCGCAGATCGGCCTCGACACGTATCTCGGCCGCAAGCGCAGCGAGCAGACGTTCCGGCCGATGCGCCGCGTACCGCAATCGCGACCCGCCCCCCTGTGAAGACCTGCGCGTGAAGACCGAGCTTCGGGCGCTGACCGGCGCGCGCGGTCTCGCCGCGTGGCTGGTCGTCCTCTACCACATCAGGCTGTCGATCGCCGGGCTTCCGCAGGCGGCGCTCGTCATCATCGCCAAGGGCTATCTCGCGGTCGACTTCTTCTTCCTGTTGTCCGGTTTCGTGATCTGGCTGACCTGGCATGAACGCCTGCGTGTGCAGGGCGTCGCCGGGATCGGCCCGTTCCTGCGCAAGCGGATCGCGCGGATCTGGCCGCTGCACATCGTTGTGCTGGCGGGTGCGGTGGCGCTAGCGCTGGTGTTCGTCGCGACCGGCCGCGCCGACCCGGTCGATTATCCCTTCGCACGACTCCCGCTCGACATACTGCTCGTGCAGAATTGGGGGTTCACGGACCGCCTGGCCTGGAACAATCCGAGCTGGTCGATCAGCGCCGAACTCGGCGCCTATCTGCTGTTTCCGCTGCTGATTGCGACGGTCGACTGGCGGCGGCTAGCCAGCCCGGTCTTGCTGGTCGTCGCACTGGCGATCCTCGTGCTGCTCTACCTCACGACGGCCGCCCCGACGCTCGGTACCGATATCCCGCGCTACGGATTGCTGCGATGCCTGACCGAGTTCGCGACCGGTACGATCGTGAGCGCGCTCTGGCTGCGGTGGCGTGATGCTAGGAAAAGGCCGATCGTTATCGCTGCGTCGACCGCAGGCATCGCGCTTCTCGCGGCCTGGGCGGCTGGAGCACCCGAAACGCTGATGGTCCCGGCTGCGTTCGCTTGCCTGCTACTCGTATTGGCGCTCACAACCGCGGCAAATCACAATCCGCTCTCCAGCCGGACGATCCACTATCTTGGCGAGATCAGCTACGCCACGTATCTCGGCCATTTCATGCTGTGGGTGGTGTTCAAGTTGCTGTTCGTCAGCAACGTGGCGGCTGTCCCGCCGATATTGATCGCGCTATACCTCAGCCTGGTACTGCTGGCCTCGATCGCGCTCTACCACCTGGTAGAACGCCCCGCGCAACGCAAACTCAACAGGCCCCCCTCCCGCCTGCGGGAGGGGTCGGGGGAGGGGCTGCGATAAAAGCCGCAACCCCGTCCCCTCCCCTAACCCCTCCCGCAAGCGGAAGGGGAACACATCAGTCGACCGGCTCGTCAGCCAGTTCTTCCTCCAGCGCATCGATGATCGCCTTGTTGAACGCAGGAATATCATCCGGCTTGCGGCTCGTGATCAGATTGCCGTCGACCACGACCGCCTCGTCCACCACGTCCGCCCCCGCATTCTCCAGGTCCGTGCGGATCGACGGGAAGCTCGTCACGCGGCGTCCGTCGATCACGTCCGCCTCGGCCAGCAGCCACGGCGCATGGCAGATCGCGGCGATGATCTTGCCGTCCTCCATGAACTCGGTGATGATCTCGATCGCGCGCTCTTCCTGGCGCATCGTGTCGGGATTGGCGACGCCACCCGGCAGCACCAGCGCGTCGTAATCGTCGGTATCGACCTCGTCGAGCGTCAGGTCGGGCGTCGCCGTCTCGGCCTTGTTGATGTCGCCCTTCATGCCCTGGATCGGATCGGTCTTGATCGACGCGAGCGTCACCTTCGCGCCCGCCGCCTCCAGCGCTTTGCGCGGTTCGAACAGTTCGACGGTCTCGAAACCATCGGCAGCGAGCATCAATACGCGAGCTTGGGAAAGATCGGCCATGTCATGTCTCCAGTGAAATCCCGTGCTCCCTCAACCAAGCGCAGCCCGCCTCGTTCCGGAACGATGCGCCTTCCCGAACATTTGCAGAGATAGTCAGAATCAGACGCCCCCAAGGGACCACCGCATTGCCCACCAAGATCGTGTATTCCGACGACTCCAAGCCCGGCATCACCCGCAAGAAGATGCGGAACGGCTGGGGCTATTGGGATGCCAAGGGCGAACGCATCACCGACCGCGAAGAAATCGACCGGCTCGACGCAGTCGGCCTTCCCCCCGCCTACCGCGATGCCTGGTTCTGCCCCAAGCCCAACGGTCATATCCAGGCGGTCGGCTGGGACGAGAAGGGGCGCAAGCAATACCGCTACCACCTCGGCTTCCGCGAGGCACAGGAAGCCGCCAAGTACGAACGCTGCGCCGACTTCGGCCACGCCCTCCCCAAGATCCGCAAGGCGGTCGAGGCCGACCTCCGCAAACGCTCGCTGACCCGCGAACGCGCGGTCGCCGCGGTCATCCGCCTGCTCGACGGCGGCCACATCCGCATCGGCAACGAAGCCTATGCCGAAGCGAACGAAAGCTTCGGCGCCACGACGCTGCGCAAGCGCCACGGCGAGGTGAAGGGCTCGACCCTGAAGCTCCAGTACAAGGGCAAGTCGGGCAAGATGCGGACGCTCAGGATCACCGACCGATCGCTCAGCAGCTTCGTCAAGAAATGCCAGGACCTCGACGAACAGCATCTGTTCGCATGGCTCGACGATGCCGGCGTCGCGCACCCCGTCACCTCGACCGACGTCAACTGCTACATCCGCGACGTCACGGGCACCGATTTCACTGCCAAGAACTTCCGCACCTGGGCCGCCAGCGTTGCCGCGTTCGAGGCGCTCGCGTCCGCCGAGCGGGACCTCAGCCTCAAGACGATGCTCGAACCCGTCGTCGCCCGCCTCGGCAACACCCACGCGATCGCGCGGAAAAGCTACGTCCACCCGTCGCTGATCGCGCTGGTGAAGACCGGGCAGTCGACTTTCCGCAAGGCGCTCCGCCTTCCGCGCGCCAAGCGCTATCTCAGCCGCGAGGAATGTGGCCTGATCACCTTCCTCGAAGCCGGCACGCCCGCTGTCGCGACACTGGCCAAAGCGGCCTGACGAGTATTCCCATGACCAATACCACTGCCGCCGCCAAGCAACCGATCTTCGACGCGGGCGATGTCGGCGACCAGGCCCAGGGCTTCGTCACCGCCAGCTTCGCCTGGGTCCAGGCCTATTGGCTCCAGATCCTGATTGCGTTCGGGATCGGCGCGGTGATCGTCGTCGCGCTCCACACTGCACGCCGCTTCGGCAGCAAGCTCTGCGAACGCCCGCGTGCGCTGAACGGCTGGGGCATCGTCGTCGGCAAGGCGATCGCCCGCACCGGCAATTTCTTCATCGTCATGCTAGCCGCCAAGCTGGTCGCCGGATACTCCGCCGCCCCGGGCGAAGTCGCGACGACGATCAACTTCCTCTTCACCGTCGCCGCGGTGTTCCAAGCCGCCGTCTGGGTCCGCGAGATCATCCTCGGCGCGATCGAGCACCGTACGCAGTCCGAACATTATTCGGGTGAAGCGTTGCTCTCGGCGATGGGCCTGATCCGCCTGCTAGTCACGTTCGTGGTGTTCGCGGTCGCGCTGGTCGTGGTCCTCGACAATCTCGGCGTCAACGTCACCGGCCTCGTCGCGGGTCTCGGCGTCGGCGGCATCGCGATCGGCCTGGCGGCACAAGGCATCTTCGCCGACCTGTTCGCCGCGCTCGCGATCATCTTCGACCGCCCGTTCCGCCGCGGCGACTCGATCAGCTACGACACCGCCTCGGGTAGCGTCGAAGCGATTGGCCTCAAATCGACGCGCATCCGCGGCATCGACGGCGAAGAGCGCGTGATCTCGAACAAGAACCTCCTCAACAAGGAGATCCTCAACAACACGCAGCGTAACCACCGCCGCGCGAAGTTCGTCATCGGCGTCACCTATTCGACGCCGCCCGAAGTCTGCTCGCGCATCCCCGCGATGCTGAAGGAGATCGTCGAGGCCAACGACAAGATCTTCACGCGCGCCGGCTTCACCGGCTTCGGCGCGTCTAGCCTCGATTTCGAGGTCCAGTTCGACAGCAAGGGCCCCGATTATGCGAGCTTCTACGATGGTCGCACCGCGGTCGGAATCGCGATCCTGAAGCGCTTCAACGACGAAAAGATCGAGATAGCCTTCCCGACGCAGGTCAACATGATGGCGGCACCCGATGGCTCGGTGGTGATGCCGTATCCCGAAGGGCGACGGGCGGAGACGCAAGCAACGCCGGCCTAAACCCCGTCACCCCGGGCTCCACGGCTCCTCAATCTCCACGCCCGAGAATATTTGAAACCGTGGATGCCGGGACAAGCCCGGCATGACGGGTTTCACGCTCCGCCCCCCAATCACCACCCCGGCGAAGGCCGGGGCCCAGTTGGGAGGCGCCTGTGATGAAGGACGCGCACCGTTACTGCGGCCTTTCCAACTGGACCCCGGCCTCCGCCGGGGCGGTGTACTTGGTCAAACGCTAGGCATTTTCCCTTCGATCAGCGTGTTTCCCCGCGAAGGCGGGGACCCAGACTGGGCTCCCGCCTTCGCGCGAGAACACCAATGCGGAACGAGCGATCAAATGCCGTCGCTCGCCCTCTTTAGAACATCGGGTTCGCCGCCTCACCTCCACAAACCCACCATTTTCCTCTTCCCGGTCAACCCGGCCTTGCGATACCCCCGCCGACGCGCCTAAAGACGCAGCAGCGCCCAGCGCCAACCAGAGAGGAACCCCGTGGCCACGATCACCACTGCCGAAATTCAGGCCCGCATCGGCACCGAGACGGTCTCCGACTGGGTCGAGGTCACGCAGGCCATGATCGACAAGTTCGCCGACGCGACCGGCGACCACCAGTTCATCCACATCGATCCTGCACGCGCGGCGCAGACCCCGTTCGGCGGCACGATCGCGCACGGTTTCCTGACGCTGTCGCTGATGCCTCTGCTGTCGTCGAAGGTCCCCGATGCGCCGACCATCGAAGGCGCGAAGATGGGCGTCAATTATGGCGGCAACTCGGTCCGCTTCCTGACCCCCGTCCGCTCCGGCTCGAAAGTCCGCGGCCGGTTCAAGCTGCTCTCGTTCGACGAAAAGCGCCCCGGCCAGTGGCAGCAGACCAACGCCTTCTCGGTCGAGATCGAAGGCCAGGAAAAGCCCGCCCTGATCGCCGAATGGATCAGCCAGATTTTCGTTTGAAACTAATTCCCCTCCCGCTTGCGGGAGGGGTCAGGGGAGGGTCCGAGATAGCCGCGATTGCGCCGGCTGCTCTGCCCCCCCCTCCCCCAACCCCTCCCGCAAGCGGGAAGGGAGCAGATAAGGATAAAATCATGCGTTCAGCCGTCATCGTCTCCACCGCCCGCACCCCCATCGGCCGCGCCTACCGCGGCGGCTTCAACAACACCCCCGCCCCCACGCTCGCCTCGCATTCGATCAAGGCCGCGGTCGAGCGCGCCGGCATCGACGGGGCGGAAGTCGACGACGTCGTCTTCGGCTGCGCGCTCCAGCAGGGCCACCAGGCCGGCAACATCGCCCGCACCTCGCTGCTGCGCGCCGGGCTCCCCGTCACCGTCTCGGGCATGTCGGTCGATCGCCAGTGCGCATCCGGGCTCATGGCGATCGCCACCGCGGCCAAGCAGATCATCACCGACAACATGGACATCACGATCGGCGGCGGCGTCGAGAGCATCAGCCTCGTCCAGACCCCGCAGATGCGCGTCGCCCCCGATCCCCAGCTGATCGCGATGCACAAGGACGTCTACATGCCGATGCTGCAGACCGCCGAGGTCGTCGCCAAACGCTACGGCATCAGCCGCGACGCGATGGACGCGTACGCGCTTCAGTCGCAGCAACGCACTGCCGCCGCGCAGGCCGCTGGCTATTTCGACGCGGAGATCGTCCCCGTCGACGCCAACATGGCGATCGTCAACAAGGAGACGAAGGAAGTCACGTACAAGGACGTGACGATCACCAAGGACGAGGGCAACCGCGCCGACACCACGCTGGAGGGGCTCCAGTCGCTGAAGCCAGTGATGGGCCCCGACTTCACGATCACCGCGGGCAACGCATCGCAGCTGTCGGATGGCTCGTCGTCGTCGGTACTGATGGAAGAGAAGATCGCCTCGCAGCGCGGTCTCCAGCCGCTCGGTCGCTATGTCGGCATGGCGGTCGGCGGCACCGAACCCGACGAGATGGGCATCGGCCCGGTCGTGGCGATCCCCAAGCTGCTTAAGCGCTTCGGCCTCAAGATGGACGATATCGGCCTGTGGGAACTGAACGAGGCGTTCGCGGTGCAGGTCCTGTATTGCCGCGACCATCTCGGCATCCCCGACGAGCTGCTCAACGTCAGCGGCGGCGCGATCTCGATCGGCCACCCCTACGGCATGACCGGCGCCCGCGCGACGGGCCACGCTCTGGTCGAAGGCAAGCGGCGCGGCGCGAAGTATGTCGTCGTCACGATGTGCGTCGGCGGCGGCATGGGCGCAGCCGGGTTGTTCGAAGTACTGTGACCTTGAAATCCACGCCGGTGTAGCGCATGTACTATACCGGCGTTGCATACACCGCCTTTCTTGTCTGAGCCTCGGTCGTGCTAGCGGCCGGGGCTCAATACGTTTGGGACTCGACTGCTAGATCGAGCCCCTCCCGTGCACCTAGCCTTTGCGTGACACTTCGATGATCTTCACGACTAATGTCGCGAAGGCGAAGAGCATGCCGAGGATGAGGCACAGATCGGCAAGTTGCATACACCTTACCTTTCTTGTTCGGCAGCAGAACTACTGCCGTCGCCATCATGGCGCCCTCCGCGCGCTTTCACCAAGCAGCATCGCATAAGCCGATCCGGCCGCCCCCGCGCAACCAACCTCCGCCCCGCCCGTTCTCAGTGGCAATCCAAGCCAATAGGAGAATGACGATGGCCGACAAGGATACCCCGCAGGAAGTCGCAGCGAAGTTCATCGACAAGCTGAAGGCCAGCCCGTTCGTGATGATCGGCTTGCATGACGGCCAGCATTCCGAGCCGATGACCGCGCAGATCGACGACGATCAGCCCAACACGCTGTTCTTCTTCGCCGGCCGCGACAACCGCATCGCCAAGGGCGGCGCGGCGATGGCGCAGTTCGTCGGCAAGGGCCATGATTTCTTCGCGTGCATGGCCGGCGACGTCTCGACGTCGAACGACCGCACGCAGATCGACAAGCTCTGGAACAACCAGGTCGAGGCATGGTTTCCGGGCGGCAAGGAAGATCCCAACCTCACGCTGCTGCGCTTCGACATCGATAGCGCCGAGCTGTGGGAAACCGACATCTCGATCGGCGGCCGCCTCAAGATGCTGTTCGGCGGCACGATCCGCTCGGACGAGTCGAGCAGCCACGCAGTGGTAAACTCGATCGCGTAACGACTGCGGGCAGCCTGCAAGGGCTGCCCGTTTTCCATCACCCGTTCGCGGTGATGAACTCTTCCACAGCGGGCGCGATCTTGTCGCGCCAGCGCGACCCGTTGAAGATGCCGTAATGACCGGCCCCTTCCGCCATCAGATAGCGCTTCTTCTCGTCGGGTAGCGCAGTCGCCAGCGTCAGTGCCGCCTTGGTCTGGCCCAAGCCCGAAATGTCGTCGCGCTCACCCTCGACCGCGAGCAGACCGATATCGGTGATCGCCGCCGGATCTACCAGCCGACCACGATGCGTCATGATCCCACGCGGCAGCGCATGGCTCTGGAACACGACGTCGATCGTCTGGAGATAGAACTCCGCGGTCATGTCGCAGACCGAGCGATATTCTTCGTAGAAATCCTGGCTCTGCGACGCGCTTTCGCCATCGCCTTGGACGAGATGCTTATACATCTCCCAGTGCGAAACCATGTGGTTGCCCAGATTCATCGACATGAACCCGGCGAGTTGCAGGAAGCCGGGATACACCTTCCGCCCCGCACCCGGATAATTGCCCGGCACGGTCGCGATGACGTTCTGCTCGAACCACGCATGCGGCCGCTCGGTCGCCAGCGTGTTGACCGACGTCGGCGCCTCGCGCGTATCGACCGGTCCGCCCATCATCGTCAGCGTCTTGGGACGACACGGGTTCTTGTCCGCACTCATCAACGCGACCGCGGCATAACATGGCACCGAGGGCTGGCAGACGGCGAGCATGTGCGTGCCCCCCTGCCCCTCGTTGGGACCGATCTTTTCCAGGAAGGCGATCAGATAATCGATGTAGTCGTCGAGATCGAACCGCCCCGCCGACAGCGGCACGCTGCGCGCATCGCGCCAGTCGGTGATGTAGACGTCGGCGAACGGCAGCATCCGCTCGACGGTGCCGCGCAGCAATGTCGCGTAATGGCCGGACATCGGCGCCACGATCAGCAGCTTCGGACCGCCCTCGACGACCCCATTGTCATCGGCGCGCACGAAGCGCTTCAGCTGCCCGAAGCCCTTCCGCAGCACGATCTCCTCGCGCACCGCGACCTCGCGCCCGTCGATCGTCGTCGTGTCGAGACCAAAGGCAGGCTTTCCCCGCGTCGCATTCGCGTGTGCGAACACTTCGAGCGCCGATGCGACCACCGTGCCGCCGCCCAAATAGGCGAACGGGTTTGCCGGATTGTTCAGCATATCCGCGCCGAAGCTCGCCATCTTGCTGGCGCCGGCCATCATCGAACGCTGGAATTCATAGGCATCGTAGAGCATGCGGTATCCTCTCGCCTCATCGGGCTTTGCACGGTGGTAACGCAATTTTGCCGCAGTGCAACGCGCGATCGACCGCCGCTCCGTCCCGCGCGACCGGATCACCGCTCGCTGCGACGCCCGGTTCTCGTTGAGCGCCACCCCCGCCACTGCTAGGCACCGCGCATGGCCAAGCCGATACCCGAAGAGAAGACCTCCCGCCGGATCGGCGATCTCGCGATGGTGTGGCGTCACGCCTCCCAATACCCCCGCCAGATCGCGTTCGCGGGGCTCGCGCTGATGATGACCTCGGCCGCGACGATCGGAATTCCCTACGGGTTCAAGCGAGTGATCGACCGCGGCTTCGGCCCCGGTGCGGGCGGTTCGGTCGCCAACTCGTTCCACTATTTGCTGATGATCGTCGTCGTACTCGCGCTCGCAACCGCAGTGCGCTTCTACTACGTGTCGTGGCTCGGCGAGCGCGTCGTCGCGGATATCCGCACCAACGTGCAACGCCACCTGCTCCGCCTGACGCCCCGCTTCTTCGAGGAGAACCGCCCGTCGGAAATCGCCTCGCGCCTCACGTCAGATACTGCGCTGATCGAACAGGTCGTCGGCAGCACGGTGTCGATAGCGCTCCGCAACACCTTTACCGGCATCGGCGGGCTGATCTACCTGTTCGCGATCTCGCCCAAACTCGCGGGCATGCTGATGATCGGCATCCCGCTGATCATCCTGCCGATCGCGCTGCTCGGCAAGCGCGTGCGCAACTACTCCCGCACCTCGCAGGACCGTGTCGCCGACGTCGGCTCGATCGCTACCGAGACGCTCGGCGCAATGAAGGTCGTGCAGGCATTCGGGCAGGAAGACCGCGAGGCGATCCGCTTCTCCGACGCGGTCAGCGCGACCTTCGCCGCGGCTCGCGCTCGGATCATGCTCCGCGCCGTGATGACCGCGATCGTAATCGGCCTCGTCTTCGGATCGATCACATTGGTCCTGTGGGAAGGCGCGATCGACGTCGCCGCCGGGCGCATCAGCGGCGGCGCGATCGCCGCGTTCGTCCTGACCGGCGGCATCGTCGCCGGCGCGTTCGGCGCGCTGACCGAAGTGTACGGCGACCTGTTGCGCGGCGCCGGTGCCGCCGGACGCCTGTCCGAACTCCTACGCGAAAAACCCGAGATCGCCGCGCCCGCCAACCCTGTCGCCCTGCCCCAGCCGCCACGCGGCGCGCTCGCGTTCGAGGGCGTGCAGTTCCACTATCCGACGCGGCGCGACGTCGCCGCCCTCAACGGCTTCTCGCTCGACGTGAAGCCCGGTGAGACGGTCGCCGTCGTCGGCCCCTCCGGCGCAGGCAAGACGACCCTCTTCCAGCTGGTCCAGCGCTTCTACGACCCTGACGCCGGCCGCGTGACGCTCGACGGCATCGACCTGCGCGATGCCGACCCCGCCGACATCCGTGCACGCATCGCAATGGTCCCGCAGGAGACGATCATCTTCGGCGCCTCGGCCCGCGACAATCTCCGTTACGGCGACTGGTCGGCAACCGATGACCAACTCTGGGCCGCCGCTGAAGCCGCCAACGCCGCCGAATTCCTACGCAAACTCCCCGAAGGCCTCGACACGTTCCTCGGCGAGGGCGGCGCACGCCTTTCCGGCGGCCAACGCCAGCGCGTCACGATCGCGCGCGCGCTCCTCCGCGATGCGCCGATTCTGCTGCTCGACGAGGCCACCAGTGCGCTCGATGCCGAAAGCGAGCGACTGGTGCAGGAAGCGCTCGAACGGCTCATGGCGAACCGCACCACGCTAGTCATTGCGCACCGCCTAGCGACCGTACGCGCGGCCGAGCGGATCATCGTGATGAGCGATGGTCAGATCGTCGAGGAAGGCTCGCACGCGTCGCTGATGACCAACAGCGGGCTGTATGCGCGGCTGGCGAGCCTGCAGTTCAACGAGGCCGCCTAAACCTTCGTGGGCTTGGGCTTCTTCGGTTTCGGCATCGGCAGTTCCGCGGTCGAGATACGGACGAGTTCCGCCAGCCACTCGGCATCGTCCCAGCGGTCCGCGTCGACCAGCAGGCACGGTTTCGCGCCCGGATAGGGCGGCGCTTCCTCGATCGCCCCCGCGAACGCGCGGCCGCCCGGTGTCGGCTTCACGAACAGCTGGTCGTCGCAGATCAGCGCGACCATTTTGCCGTCGCAATAGACGCCGTATTCGCCGAACATCGGCTTTGCGGAGACCTCCCCCGCCGCGGCGAGCTGGTCGACGATGAATGCGACGGTCTTGCGATCGGATGCCATCAAGCAATCCTCGCAGATCGCCGCGGCCTTGGCGAGCCATGCCGACGACGGCGTTCCACTTGCGATGCCATGCCCGCGCGCGCAAACTCGGCAAAACAGGAGATGGATATGCGCGACTTCGACATCGTCATCTACGGCGCGACCGGGTTCACCGGGCGACTCGTGGCGGAGTATCTCGTCCAGACCTACCCGACCGGCGTTCGCTGGGCGATGGCCGGGCGATCGTTCGCAAAACTGCAGGAGGTCCGCGACCTGATCGGTGCCCCCGCCGACACGGCGCTGATCGCTGCCGACTCGGACGATCCCGCCAGCCTCCGCGCGATGGCCGAACGCGCCACCGTAGTTATCTCAACGGTCGGACCGTACCAACTGTACGGCTCCAACCTCGTCGCCGCCTGCGCCGCGACCGGCACCGGTTACGTCGATCTATGCGGCGAGCCGGCCTGGATGCGACACATGATCGACGCGCACGAAGGCGAAGCGACGCGGACCGGTGCGCGCATCGTGTTCTCCTGCGGGTTCGACTCGATCCCATTCGATCTCGGCGTGCTGACATTGCAGGAGGCGGCGAAGGCCAAATACGGCGCACCCGCACCCCGCGTGAAAGGCCGCGTGCGCAAAATGCAGGGCACGTTCTCCGGCGGCACCGCGGCCAGCCTAAAGGCGACGCTCGCCGCCGCCGCCCGCGATCCCGGCATCGTCAAGCTGCTGACCAGCCCGTTCGCGCTCACCCCTGGCTTCCAGGGGCCGCACCAGCCCACCGGGCTGCTCCCCGAATACGACACGACCCTCTCGGCGTGGGTCGCGCCGTTCGTGATGGCGCCGATCAATACCAAGAACGTCCACCGCACGAACTTCCTGCTCGGCGAGGCGTATGGCGCGGACTTCGTCTATGACGAGATGATGGTCGCCGGCCTTGGCGATATCGGCAAGGTCGCGGCGGAGGCGATCGCGAAGTTCAATCCATTCTCGGGCGACAAGGGGCCGAAGCCAGGCGAAGGGCCGTCGAAGGAGGAGCGCGACGCCGGCCATTACGACCTTCTGTTCGCAGGCATCATGCCCGATGGCGAGCGGATCGACGCGGTCGTCACCGGCGACCGCGATCCGGGCTATGGCTCGACCAGCAAGATGATCGCCGAGGCGGCGCTGTGCCTCGTCCAGGACGTGGAGGGCGATGGCGGGATCTGGACGCCGGGTGCGCTGATGGGGGCGAAGTTGCGCGATCGGCTGGTGGCGAAGGCGGGGCTTACCTTCACGGTCGGGTGATCAACTGCGGAAGAACCGCGTGGCGATCCAGGCGATCAGCACCGACACGATGATCGCGATCGGCACGGCGAGACGTCGGCGTCGCTCGATCGCAGCATAATGCGCGTCGAGATCGAAATAGAAGCGGCCTGGTGCGGTTCCGCGGACAATGCCGTTGGCGCGCAGCCGATCGAACGTTGCCTGCTCCGAAGCGTTACGAGGTTGGAACGCGATCGCATCGTCGGGTCCGATCGCGTGGCGCGCCAGAAACAGCGCCGGGATCACTCCACGGATCCGATGCGGACGCAACGCCATCGGCACGCCGGATGGGCGCGGATTTACCGGCGAGAGCCTATTCGGCAAGCGCGAAGACCGTCGCCGCCGCCGCAACGCTTGCAGCGACGCCCGATACTCCGACGATCGCTGCGGCTCGAAGTCGTACCGAAGCGCGAAATGCGCCAAGTTTGCGGGCGTCGAGATGGTAACGCCCGGCCCCGTCGTCGACGATCGCGCCATAGACTCGAAGTCGGCGAAATATCCGCGCGTCGTTCGCGACATAGGGGATCGCACGACCAGCCGACGTGGCCCGTGCCGCAACGAAATCCTTGACGATCCGTCGACGCGATCGGCCTAGAATAAGTCCCCTCATATTCTTCCCCCCGCGCCGATCTCGCATAGCGCGGGGGGTTTGCGCAAATCCTAACGTCGCTTGCCTTGGTGGCGGATGTTCGCCGGGCGACCACGCCGCTTGATCTCGCGCACCGGTTTGCGTCCGCCACGGGGAGGCTGGGCCGCGCCTTTCCCCTCGGGCATCTCGAAGCGTAGCGCACCCGACACCGGGTTCGCTTCTGCAAGCCGCAGTTCCAGCGTCTGGCCCTGCGCGAAAACGTCACCACTATGCTCGCCGGTCAGCGTGCGCGCGCCCTCGTCGAAGCGGAAATACTCGCCGCCGAGATCACGCACCGGCATCAAGCCATCGCCACCGATCCCCTCGACCGTCGCGAAGAATCCGAAGTTGGTGACGCCGGTGATCCGCACGTCCATCACCTGGCCGATGCGCTCCGACAGGAACGCCGCGACATAGCGATCGGTGGTGTCGCGCTCGGCCTCCATCGCGCGGCGCTCCAGCCGGCTGATGATCTCGCCGACCGACTCCATGTTGGCCGCATCGTCCGCCGGCAACCCGCCCTCGCCGAGGCCATAGGCGGACACCAGCGACCTATGAACGAGCAGATCGGCATAGCGCCGGATCGGCGAGGTGAAGTGCGCGTAGCTGCCGAGACTAAGCCCGAAATGCCCGTGATTGCCCGGCGCGTAATAGGCCTGGGTTTGCGTGCGGAGGATCTGCTCCATGACCTGAGGGCGGAAGTCCGCATCGCCGATCCGCTCGATGATGTGGTTGAACGTCGCCGGACGAACGACTTGCCCGAACGCGAACGGCACGTCGAACGTCTCGAGATATTCCTTCAGCGCCGCCAGCTTCTCGCGGCTCGGCGGCTGGTGGATGCGGTACATCACCGGCGCCTTCTTCTCCTCCAGCGCCTTGGCGGCGGCGACGTTGGCGGCGATCATGTAGTCCTCGATCAGCCGGTGCGCATCGAGCCGTTCGCGCGGGGACACCGACATGATCCGCCCCTGCTCGTCGAGCACCACGCGACGTTCGGGGAGATCCAGATCGAGCGGCGCACGGGCGTCGCGCGCCTTCGCCAGCGCATGCCAGCAGGCCCAGAGGGGGACCAGCGATGCGGCCACGCGCTCGTCATCCCAGCGAAAGCTGGGACCTTGTGCGGCAGGGGCACCCTCCGTGGAATGAGACCCCAGCGTTCGCTGGGGTGACGGGGTGACGCTGTCGGCCGTAGACGCATCTCGCGCCATTCCATCGATGATCGCCTGCGCCTCTTCATACGCAAGGTTCGCGGCGATCCGCACCACCGCGCGCGTAAAGCGCCACGACTTGAGCGAGCCATCCTTGCCGATCCGCAAATGGCACGCGAGCGCGGCACGGTCGGCACCTTCCTTCAGCGAACACACCTCCGCCGACAGGATTTCCGGCAGCATCGGCACGACGCGGTCGGGGAAATACACCGAGTTCCCGCGCCGCCGCGCCTCGCGATCGACCTCCGACTTCGGCCGCACGTAAAAGCTGACATCGGCGATCGCCACGATCGCCTTCCACCCGCCCGCATTGGAGGGATCGTCGTCCGCCTCGGCCCAGACCGCATCGTCGTGATCGCGCGCATCCTCGGGATCGATCGCGACGATCGGCAGGTCGCGCAGATCTTCACGCCCCTCCCCAAGCGGCAGCTTCGAGACCCGCTCCGCTTCGTCGAGCGCGTCCTGCGAGAACACATCCGGAATACCGAGCTTGTGGATCGCGATCAGCGAGAAACTGCGCGCCGCAAACGGATCGCCAAGCTTCGACACCACACGTGCGGTAATCTTCGGCGGCTTGCCCGCGAGTTCCGCCAACACCAGATCGCCCGGCGCCGCGCCACCTGCGTCCGCAACCGCGAACTCACGCCGCTCGCGCTTGTCGACGCCCGTCAGCCAGAGCCGCCCCGCCTCTTCGCGCAACACGCCCAGGACCTGCTCGGACGCCGGCGCGAGCACCTTCATCGGATGCGCGATCCAGCCATTCCCGGCCTCCTCGGTGCGCGCGAGGATCCGCTCGCCAACGCCCAGCGCCCCGCGTTTCCGTTCGCGCACGCGCAGACGCGGCGGCGGCACGCCCTCTGCCTCCCAGCGCTCGGGAACCGCCCAGACGTTGCCGCCATCGTCGACATCCGCGATCCGCAGCACCGTCACCTTCGGGATCCCGCCCATCTTGTGGAACGCGCGGCCTGGAGCGCTGTCGATCAGCCCCTCGTCCGCCATGTCCTTGAGCAAAGCCTTCAGCCCGATCTTGTCCTGCGCGCTGAGCCCGAAGCCCTTGGCGATCTCGCGTTTGCCCGCGGGCACGTCGGACGTGGCGATGAAGTCGAGGATCTGCTCGCGCGTCGGAAGACCGGCTTTTGGTTTGTACATCGCACACAGATAAGCACGCCAACCCGTTCCGTCACCCCGGCTTCACTCGGACCGACAGCATCCGGAAGGAATGGCAGATAACTTATCCGGTACGGGATTGATGCTCGAAACGCCTGCCGACCGGAAGGATAGTCCTCCGGTTTCGAGCAATCGGTACGCCATTTTTGGCTTTAGGGCTTGCAACGGGTCCAGATGGGCATAGTCTACTGAAAACATTGAAGGAGAGGCATGATGGCAACGCCCCTGAAGCTCGAAGCGGACCCCGAGGACAAAAACCTCGTCATCCTGCAAAGCCTCATCTGCCTGCTGCGAGAGAAGAACGTTCTCTCGCGCGCGGATATCGAGGAGTTGTGCGACAAGGTTCAGGCCCGGGTCGCCAATCACGATAGCGATCCACTCCCTTGCCAGATGAACGGCGCGCTCGCCGCAGCCACCGAGGTCGCACAGATCGGCGATTATATCGGGCGCAAATACGGTGGAAAGCATCGTCGCGTGGTGTGATGCCCTAGCGGGTCGCCAAGCCCGGCAAAGACGATCGACTGTGCGATAGCGTCGCGCGACCGTAGCGCGACGCGCACAACCTCAAGCAGAGCGCCGTGCGCGAGGCCGGCCGCACCTTGGCGGTGTCATCACGCCACTGAACCGTGCGCGAATAGATCTATGACAACCGGCGTCCAGCCGACCTCAGCAGCAAACAGTCAGCACCCGCCGATTGCCACAGCTCTTAGCTGGCGACGAAGCAAGTCTCGCCAGCGACCCGCAACCGGCCACAGATATCCGCCGCCTGGTTCGCGCTCCCCGCGTTCACGCGCAGACGATACAGAGTCCGACCGCCCGTCGCGACCGGCTGGACCGACTTGCCGAGCGCGCCGACATACGCGAACCGCTTCGAGAAGTTCGTCCAGGCCGCGTTGGCGACTGCTTCGCTCGGATACGCACCGAGCTGGACCAGCGAACCGCCAGTAGCCGCGCCAGCGCCACTCGGCTTCGACGCTGACAGCGGTGCCGTGGCGACCAGCCGACCACCCGATGCGGGAACCTGTGCGACCGCGTTGCGACCCGCTGCGTCGTCAGCCTTGGCCGCGACCGCACGCTTGCCGTCGACCGGCGCTTCCGGCACGCCGCGCAGATCGATCGCGCCGTTGCCGGACTTGCCTGCACTGGTCGCGATCGCCGAGTCGCCCTCGCCCTTGACCTTCAGGCCGCCGGCGTCGTCGGGCTTGACCTTGTAGTCGCCTTCCTGTGCGACGATCATCTGGCCGTCGCCGGTCGGGGCGCGCTGTTGCAGCTTGTAGATGCCGAAGATGATCGCCGCGAGCACCGCGAGACCGAGCACGACGAGCGCAATGACGCGGCCGATGCCAACGGTTTCCTGCTCGTCCGGCTCGACGGTTTCGAGCCAGGGGAGCCGGTCTTCCTCGCGCAGATCCATATCTTCGGCCATCACTTCATCTCCGAAACCGCTTCGACACCCATGATGGCGAGGCCGTTATGAATAATCTGCCCTATAGCGGACGCCAAGAAAAGCCGTGCCGCGGTCGCCTGTGGATCCTCGATCACCAGGAAACGACGGTCGGGACGGTCGTTTCCGACATTCCATAGCGCGTGGAACGCTGCCGCCAAGTCGTAGAGATAGAACGCAATTCTGTGTGGCTCGCGCGCGGTCGAGGCGATCTCGACGAGCCGCGGAAACTGCGCTGCAAGCTGTACGAGAGCAAGTTCGTCCGTATCAAGCCGGGACAAATCCGCAGAAATAGGTGTGATTCCCGCCTCTTCCGCACGCCGATGCAGCGATGCGATACGAGCATGCGCGTACTGGACGTAGAAAACCGGGTTGTCCTTCGACGCCTCGACCACCTTGGCGAAGTCGAAATCCATCTGCGCATCCGACCGCCGCGTCAGCATCGTGAAGCGCACGACATCCTTGCCGACCTCGCGCACGACATCCGCCAGCGTGACGAAATTGCCCGACCGCTTAGACATCTTGACCGGCTCGCCGTTGCGCAGGAGCCGGACCATCTGGACGAGCTTGACGTCAAACCGCGTCTTGCCGCCGGTCAGCGCCGCCACTGCCGCGACGATCCGCTTGACTGTGCCGCCATGATCCGCGCCCCAGATGTCGATGAGCTGATCGGCGCTCTGGCTCTTCTGGAAATGATAGGCGAGATCGGCGCCGAAATAGGTCCACGACCCGTTCGACTTTTTGATCGGGCGATCCTGGTCGTCGCCGAACTGCGACGAGCGGAACAGCGGCAGCTCGACCGGCTCCCAATCGTCGGGCGTCTCGCCCTTCGGCGCTTCGAGCACGCCGTCATAGACCAGATCGCGCGACCGCAATTCCGCCTCGGCTGCCTCAGGCTTCTTCGCAGCCTGAAGTTCGGCCTCCGACGCGAACACCTCGTGCTCGATCCCGAGCAAGGCCAGATCGGCACGGATCATCACCATCATCGCGGCGACTGCCTGCGTGCGGAAGATGACCAGCCATTCGCTCTCGGGCGCGCCGACATAGCGGTCGCCGAACTCCTTCGCGAGCGACTGGCCGACGGGGACGAGATAGTCGCCGGGGTACAGCCCCTCGGGGATCTCGACGGTTTCGCCGAGCGCCTCGCGGTAGCGGAGGTGGACCGAGCGCGCGAGCACGTCGACCTGACCACCGGCATCGTTGACGTAATATTCGCGGATCACCTTGTGGCCGGCGAATTCGAGCAGGCTGGCGAGCGCATCGCCGACGACCGCACCGCGGCAATGCCCCATGTGCATCGGACCGGTCGGGTTTGCCGAGACATACTCGATGTTGACGGTGATCCCGTCGCCCTGCTTCGACCGGCCGTAGTCGGCGCCCGCCTCGGGGATCGCGGCCAGTTCGGCGCGCCAGGCGTCGTCCGTGAGCTTCATGTTGATGAAGCCCGGTCCCGCGACGCTCGCCGAGGCGACGTCCTCGAGCTTCGACAGTTCGACGACCAGCGCATCGGCGAGCACGCGAGGATTGGTCTTGGCGGGCTTGGCCAGAACCATCGCAGCGTTGGTTGCGAGATCGCCGTGGCTCGTGTCGCGCGGCGGCTCGACCGTGACGTTCTTGCGGTCGAGCCCAGCCGGCAGCGTTCCCGCGTCGGTCAGGGTGTCGAGCGCCGCATCGATATGCGCGGCGAAACGGGTGTAGAGCGTCATGGCAGTCCCGGTACGTCAAGGAAACGCGCGCTCTAGACCATCGCGGCTTTGCGCTCAATTTTAATCCCGCCGGGGGGCGGCGTGATACGTGTCGACCAGTCTCACCGTCATTCCCGCGAAGGCGGGAACCCATACTGGCTGGCCGTGCGAGGTGTAGCTGCCGTCCGAGAATATGGGTCCCCGCCTCCGCGGGGATGACAGATAGGATGAGGCACATTTTTAGGCGACCACCCCCGTCATCCTGACGAAAGTCAGGACCCAGGGTTAAAAGGGGCGACGTAGTAGTGCTCTGGGTCCTGACTTTCGTCAGGATGACGGACTTGGTGAAGGTTGCGGCTCTTCCGGTAAAGAAGCGCGGGCGAGCGGCGACTCGGTCGGGCGCATCTACAGCCCCCCAACACTCAGACCCGCACCAGCCCCTCAACCACCGCCGTCCTTGCGCTCGCAGGAAACAACGCGGCCATCGCGCGGACCGGCTCGACGTCGAAATGCGACGACACTGCGCCGCCGATGAACGCGTCGAGTTGCATCGTCGGTTTCAGATCGCGCGCCTCGTACAGCGCGGTGGGCGCGAGGCCCGGCCAGTCGGACACTACCCTGCCCCCTTTCACGCCGCCGCCGAACAGCATCGCAGACGTCCCCGTGCCGTGATCGGTTCCGCCGGTGCCGTTGACCGCGACGGTCCGCCCGAACTCTGTCGCGACCAGCACCATCGTGTCGGCCCATAACGGTCCCAGCCCCGCCTGTAGCGAAGCGACCATCGCGTCGAGGCCCTTCAATTGCGCGGTCAGTCGGCCGCGTTGGCCGGTGTGCGTATCCCAGCCGCCGGTCTCGATCATCGCGATCCGCGCGCCGGTGTCGGGCTTGAGCAAGCGCGCGGCGAGCGCGCCGGTCGCCGCTGCATTGCGCCCGCCATCCTGCGCGAGATCGCTGGTGAGTTGCCGCGTGGCCATCGCCTCGCTCCACAGGCCGTGAAGTTGCTGATCGCCCTCGTACAGCATCGCGACGCGTTGCAGCAGATAGTCGGACGCGTCCGGCAAGCTCGACGGCGCATAGGATGCCACCTCGCGCCGCCCCCGCAGCGCCATCGGCACGGTCGCCGCGACCGCGATCGCGCGTGCCTCGTCGGCCGGCAGCACGCCGAGCAGCCGGTTGAGCCAGCCGTCGCGGACCTGGTATGCGCTCGCGCCGCCGGTCTCGAGGACGTTCTGGCCATCGAAATGCGAGCGATCGCGGTAGGGCGAGGCGATCGCATGCGCGAACAGCGCCTGACCTTGTTTGTAAAGCCCGGCACTCGCGGTCATCGCCGGGTGCAGCGTGAACATGCCGTCGAGCTTGGCGCCCGTGGCGAAGTCCGCCGCGAGATCGCCCCGTGCGCCCGCAAACGCCGGATCGCCGACCGCGCCGATCGTGCCGAGACCATCGGCCGCGCCACGCTGGATGATGAAGACGAACCGCTTGTCGGTCGCCGCGCGCGCAAAGGCGATGCGAGGCGCGAAGGCGGACGCCAGCACGCCAAGCGTCCCGGTGGTGAGGAAGGAACGACGGTCAAGCATGACTATCTCCGCAGCGATTCGGGGGCAACGAGCAACAGTGCGAGCGCCTGCGCGGGGCTTTCCGCGCGCGACAGGCCCTGCGCAGTGGTGGGACTGAGCGAGGCGGGGTACAGCGTCGGCGCCAACGCCCGCGCATCGACCGGCCCGGCACGTGCCGCGAACCGCTCCGCTGCCTCTACGCGCCGCAGGATCGCGTCGGGACCGGCCCAGGCTGCGGCGACGTCATCATATCCGATCGGCTGCCCCGGCTGCCATATCGGCTGGCCGAGCTGGTTCATCATTCCGACCGTGACGCCGGGCTGGACAACAGTCGTGCCGAGCGCGCGCTGCGTGGAGAGATACCATTCCCAGGGCGACTTGAACTTGATCCGCTGCGGCACCCACGCCTCGGGCGACGCGACAAGCGCGCGATAGACCGTCGGCAGGTCGCCGCCCGACTTCAGGAAGGCCGTCTTCAGCCGTGCGACCATCGCAGGCGGCGGCGTATCGCCGGCAAAATGCCGTGCAAGCTTCGTCGCGATGTGCGTCGCCGTCGCGGGGTGGACCGCGAGATCGGACAGCACCGCCTGTGCCTGCGTTTCCCCCGCCGCGGGATAGAGCTTGCCCATGACGGTTCGATCGCCGGGCTGATGAACGTCGTCGAGGAAAAGGAAGGCGCCCGCGCGCGAATCGTCCTGGACGCGCGCACCGGGACCGCGCCCGATGCCCGCGACCGTCCAGCCGGTCATCGCGCGCGCAAACTCGGTGACGTCGGCCTGGCTGTAGCCGCTGCGGACGCCGAGCGTGTGCAACTCCATGATCTCGCGCGCTAGATTTTCGTTCAGCCCGGTGCGACGCCGGGTCTTCCGTACCGCGAATGGACTGTCCGGGCCGATCGAAACCGCCTGGTCGAGATACAGCAGCATCGCCGGATGCCGCTCGACCGCGTTCAGCATGTCGGCGAAACTGCCGAGCACATGCGGACGGATCGCGTCGAACTCCATCGGCCCGGCGAGCGCCATCACCTCGAACTTCTCGGTCGAGACCGCGAAATGGTTCGCCCAGAAATGCACGAGGCGCTCGACGAACGGTGCCTCGCCGGTCAGCGCGGCCATCGTCCGCGCCGCGACCGCCGCGCCGTAATCGTTGCGGCTCTGCTTGCCGATAACCTGTCGCGCCTCCTGCCGCGCGGCCGCTCCGGGATCGAGCGCGCCCGGCATGGCAGGAGGCTGCGCCGTCGCGGGGAGGGCAACGCCCAGGGACACGGGGGCGGGACTCATCGCACCGGGCATTGTGGGACCGGAAACCGCAGACTTCCCATCCATGCCGATCGCAGCTTTCGGCGTGCGGGGTCCGAACTGCGCCTTGATCGCCTTTTCCTGCGCATAATAGGCGACGAGCCCGACCGAAATCCCGGCAGTCGAGGGCGCGGTTGCAATCACCGCCGGCCGCGGCTCGAACCCTTCGCACTGTGCCAACACCCACTTCGCCGGATCGCCGGCAATGGTATCACCGGGCCGTGCGCCGAGGCCAAACCGATTGAGCGCGATACTGGAAGCAGACACGACGCTTCTCCTTCGTCACCCGGCGTACGCGTCAAATGTCGTGCAAGTATGTCACGCACGCCGCTCGTCGCATCCGGGCGGCAATTCATCGTTGCACGGTACGCAATCGCGACGGATAGGTTTGCAATTGCAACTGATGCTGCACCGCAATATTTCATTGGATCGAGAGTTGGGTGGAGACTTGATCCGGCTCGATGCACCACGCGGGAGACACGATCATGCGCAACGCTATCAAGATCATCGCAGCAGCAGCGGCAGCCCTCACCTCGACGATCGGCATGGCCGCCGACGCAAAGCAGAGCTTCGTCCACGAGGGCAGCACGTATGTATATACCTCGACGCAGGACGGCAGCCGCCAGGTCATCGATGGCCGTCGCTATCCGTCGGGTCAGAAGTTTCACCTGATCGTCCACGGCGATCGCGTATCGGGTGTGTCGGGCGGCGTTCCGGTCGCGTTCAAGACCATCGAGGCCAATGGCGCGGCTGGCGGCATCGCTGCGGTTACGCGCTGAGCTGAGTTTTTCCTAAGACGACATGACGGCGGTCGGACTTAGGTCTGGCTGCCGTTTTGCGTTTGGTTTCAGACACCCCCGTCATCCTGACGAACGTCAGGATCCAGGGTAACGAACGATGTCCTTAGCGGCTCTGGATCCTGACTTTCGTCAGGATGACGGACGAACGATGTCCCTGCCTCAAAACCCTTCGGGCAGGTCGATCGGGCCGACCAGTTCCCGGTAGCGCGATACGGCATACCGGTCCGTCATGCCCGCGATGAAATCCGCGATATGCCGGCTGCGGTCAGGATCCTCCGCCGGCAGCCGCTCGCGCCATTCCTCGGGCATGGTCATCGGATCGTCGCGATAGACCGCGAACAGCCCCGACACGATGCCATGCGCCGCATCGGCCGCCGCCAGTTGCCGCGGATGATGATAGAGATTGGCGTACATGAACCGCTTCAGGTCGCGCTCCGCCTCGCGCATCTCGGGCGAGAAGCCGACCAAGCATTGGCCCGCATCGCGGACGTCGTCGACGCTGGTGACGCCGCTCGCCGCGATCCGCTGGCGCGTCTCGGCGATCAGGTCGTTGACCATCGTCCCGATCTGCGTGCGGACGAGTTCGCCGACCAGCCGCTTCGGCTCGATGTCGGGGAAGCGCCGCCGCACATCGTCCCAGCCGCGCGCGACCAGCGGCACCGCGAGCATCTGGTCGAGCGTCAGCAGCCCGGCGCGAAGACCATCGTCGATATCGTGATTGTCATAGGCGATATCGTCCGCGATCGCCGCGACCTGCGCTTCGAGCGAAGAAAAGCTGGTCAGCGCGAGGCCGAACTCGGCATCCGCCGCGGCAAGCGCCCAGCCCGGATGCCGCACCGGTCCATTATGCTTGGCCAGCCCTTCGAGCGTTTCCCATGTCAGATTCAGCCCGTTCCACAACGGATACGGCCGCTCGATCGTCACTAGCGTGCGCAGCGTGTGGCCGTTGTGATCGAACCCGCCCTGCCCCTTCAGCGCCGCCTTCAGCGCATCCTCGCCGGCATGGCCGAACGGCGGATGACCGATGTCGTGCGCGAGACACAGTGCTTCGGTCAGGTCCTCGTTCAGCGCCAGCGTCCGCGCGATCGTCCGGCCGATCTGCGCGACCTCGAGACTGTGCGTCAGGCGGACGCGAAAATGATCGCCATCGGGCGCCATGAACACCTGGGTCTTGTGGCGCAGGCGACGGAAGCTGATCGAGTGGATGATCCGGTCGCGGTCGCGCTGGAAGGCATCGCGAGGCCCGCGGACGGACCCGTTCTGTTCCTCGTGAAGGCGTCCTTTGCTGCGCGCCGGGTCCGAAGCCCAGGGCGCGCGGTAGCTCACTTCGACTGCCCAAGCGCGAACGCGCTCATTTCGAAGGGAGCTTCGTGATGATCTCGCCGGGATCGCTGGTGAAGGTGAACGTCGAGACGCCTTCCTTGGCGAGTTGGTTGACGAACGTCCGCGCCTCGGCATCGGTCTTGAAAGGGCCGGCGAGCACGCGGTTGGTAGCCTTCCACGGCGCGGTCCAGCCGCCGCGAGTGCCGAACACGGTCGGCGCCTTGGCCTTCGCCTTCTTCCACGCCTTGGGCAGATCGCCCTCGGTCGCGCCGGTCGACACCTGCACCCAGACCCGCTCGGGATTGGCGCGCGCGATCCGCTTTTCCTCGGCCGCGGCCTTGTCGGCAGCCAGCTTCTCCGCCGCGGCGGCCTTCTTCTCGGCGAGCGCCTTCTTGTCCGCGATGACTTTTCGCGCGGCTGCCTTCTTATCGAGGGCAGCCTTCTTGTCTGCGGCGAGCTGCTCAGCGGCGATCTTCTTGGCCGCAGCGTCACGCTCGGTCTTGGCCTTGGCCTCCGCAAGCACGCGTTCGGCATCGTCGGGCATCGGCACCGCAGCCTGCGTCACGACGGGCGCGGGATGCATCGGTGCGACACCGAGTTCGGAAGCGGGTATCGACAGCCCCGCGACGATCCGCGCGAGGATCGAATCCTCGCTCGACGCGACCGCGCGCGGCGGGATCGCAGCCGCCACCTCGACCGGCGGCGTCGAGGGTGTCGCACCAGCGGAGAAACCGGGGCTCGGCAGCGGCGCGGCGCTGGCCTGCCGTACGGGCAGCGGCTGTACGGATGTAGGCTGGGCCGCTGCCAGCTGCACCGGCGCCGGTTGCATGGGGGCCGGCCGCATTGGCACCGCCTGGACTGGCTGCGACTGAACCGAAGCCTGTTGAACCGGCGCGGGTTGCACGGGGCTCGTCGTCGCCGGTTGGGCGGGCGTACGCGTCGCTGCGGCAGCGACCGCATTGGCCACCCGCGTGTTGCTCTCCGACTGTATGCGCCCGGCAGGCACGGCGGCCATCTGCGTCACGGTAGTCGCCGGTAAAGCCCCGGTCGGCGTCAGCGCGGCCCGCGCCACCGAAACCGGCGATGCGGTTTGCGGCCCTCCAGTCGCTGCCTGCGCGACTTGCGGCGCGCGATAGGTCGGCTGCTGCGTTGCGATGCGCTCTCCTGCTTGCATGGGAGTGGCCTGCACCGTCCGGACCGACGACGACGCCAGCTGGACCGGTGGCGCGATCGCCGCGGGAATAGTCGTGGCGGGTGTCGCCGCAACAGGCGTCGTCGCGGCGGCACGCGTGGTAACCGCGGCCATTTCGGTCCGATCCGGCTTGCCGCGCCGGTTACGCTTGGTCTTGCCGGAGGTCGCGACGACCACCGCTCGGGGCGCGGCGGCGACCATGACCGGCGCGGTCGGATCGGGCGCCAGCATGCCCAGCGGCGGGGTCATCCGCGCGTCGGCCAGACGCGTGGGCGTCGCATGGACCTCCCCGAAATGCACAGCGAAGGCGCGGTCGCTCGCCGGCAGGCTTGGCAGGCGCTGGAAGAACGGTTGCAGGCCCTGTGCGGTGCCAGCCGGCATCATCGTCGTCGCGATCTTCTCGGCACCGGCGACGTCGCCGTTCATCGCGATGATGAACGCGCGCGAGCGCCATGCGCCACGATCGCTCTTGAGCAGCAATGGATTGAGCTGCTGGATCGCAAGCTCGGGCTTCCCTGAAATGCCGAGCGACAACGCGTAGCGCCTGATCGTCTCGTCATCGGGCGCATCGCGGAGTGCCACGCGGTAATCGCGCTGCGCCCGGTCCTGCTGGCCGATCAGGTCATAGGCGAGGCCGCGGTCGGCGGCGAACTTGCGCGGATCGAGGCCTAGACCCTCCGCCTGCGCGTAATAACGCAGCGCTTCGCCCGGACGCTCGGACCGGACGAGAATCGACGCCATCCCCGCCTTCGCACGACCATCACGCGGGTTCACCTTCTCGGCGCGCGCGAACAGCGCCGCGGCACCGCTGAGATCGCCGAGGCCCATCGACAGATCGCCGGCCTTGATCAGTGCATCGATGTCGCGCGGATTGGTTGCCAGTTGGCGCATCACGTCGCCGAGCTTGTCCGCATCGGTCGTGCCCGGAAGTGCCTGGACGACGCCTTGCGCGGACGCGGCGGCTGGCGCGGTCGCGAGCACGAGTGCCAGCGCAGCGGTCAGGAAATGATGGGACGAGCGGGTCATGAGGATCATCTGTCTAGACGCCAGCCCGACCGAACCGGCAATGTTTGCGTGCGCGGGTCGCGGCGAACCGGGGCGCGGTGGCGACGAACGCTGTGTTGGGCAGAGTCATTCGCTCAAGACCAGTATCTATCAGCTTCTGACACGCCTTCCTCCTAGATGCTCCGTCACCCCGGACTTGTTCCGGGGTCCACCGTGCCGCGTATCGCTGATCGGCGAGCATGCGGTGCCGTGGACGCCGGAACGAGCCCGGCATGACGGAGCTTTCGAGGCGTGCTTCAAACTCAAACCCGTCAGTCGACCTGCCGCCGACAGGATGATTCCCGGCTTACTGGTTGTTCTGGCGATGCAGGAAGCGCGGGATATCGAGCGGGTCCTGAGGGGCCGCTTCGCCGTCTTCCTTCGCCACGCCACGCGCCGCATTGGACATGCGCTCGAACAGCGTACCGCCGAGCTTCACGCGCGGGGCGGCCGGAACCGCCTCGGGGGCAGCCTCGGCACCCGGAGCGAGCCAGCGGCGACGTGCACCACCTTCGTCCGCAGCCGGCGTCGGCACCGGAACAGCCGGCGCGATCGGCGCGCGAGCGGGCGGCACCGACGATGCCGAAGCCGGACGCGCGATCGGACCACGACCGTAAGGCTCGTCGCCATACGTACGCGGCGCGGGAGCAGGTTGAGGAGCAGGAGCAGGAGCAGGAGCAACCGGCGCAGGCGCGGCCTGCGGCACCATCGTCTCGGCACCGAGCACCAGCTCGTCATCCGACTTCGACGCCGACGGCTCGACTTCCGACGACGCGTTCAGGTCGAGCGGCTCTTCGTCGGCGGACGAAGCAGCAGGCGCGGCCGACGACGCGGCGGGCTCGCTCGGACGGAACGAGGTGTTCTCGTCGGTCTTGCGCGATCCGAAGCTGAACGAGCGGGTCGGCTCGGGTGCGACTTCCGGCGGGCGCGCATCGGCGTCAATCCCGGTCGCGACGACCGAGACGCGGATCTTGCCTTCGAGTTCCTGGTTGAACGCCGAACCCCAGATGATGTTCGCATCGGGATCGACCAGGTCGCGGATGTGATTCGCGGCTTCGTCGACTTCGAGCAGGCGCATGTCGTCGCCGCCGGTGATCGAGATGATGACGCCCTTCGCGCCGCGCATGCTGACGCCTTCGAGCAGCGGGTTCGAGATCGCCTTCTGCGCGGCCTCGAGCGCGCGGTTGTCGCCGCTTGCCTCGCCGGTGCCCATCATCGCCTTGCCCATCTCCTGCATCACCGAGCGGACGTCGGCGAAATCGAGGTTGATGAGGCCCGGCATCACCATCAGGTCGGTGATGCTGCGGACGCCCTGCTGGAGCACCTCGTCCGCCATCGTGAACGCTTCCTTGAAGGTCGTGTTCGCGTTGGCGATGAGGAACAGATTCTGGTTCGGGATGACGATCAGCGTGTCGACATACTTCTGCAGCTCGTCGATGCCGCCCTCGGCCGACTTGGCGCGACGATTGCCCTCGAACGCGAACGGCTTGGTCACGACGCCAACCGTCAGGATGCCCATGTCGCGCGCCGCCTTGGCGATGACCGGCGCTGCGCCCGTACCCGTACCGCCGCCCATGCCGGCGGTGATGAAGCACATGTGCGCACCTTCGAGCATCTTGGCGAGCTGATCGATCGTCTCTTCGGCGGCTGCGCGACCGATCTCGGGACGCGAGCCGGCGCCGAGACCCTGCGTGATCTTGGTGCCGAGCTGGATCCGCTGCGGTGCGGTCGACTGCTTCAACGCCTGCGCGTCGGTGTTCGCCACGAGGAAGTCGACGCCCTGGACGTCGGCCCGCATCATGTTGGCGATCGCGTTGCCGCCCGCGCCGCCGACGCCGATCACCGCGATGCGGGGGGCCAGATCGTCCACTTCGGGACTAAGGAATTCGATGCTCATCGCCGTTCTCCGCACAACCCGGTAGATACGCTACGGCCGGGCCCCTGATTAATCTGTGTGCACCAACGTCACGGCCTGTTCCAGCCGAAATAACGCCAGCACCCTCGAAACTCTTAATAATTCGCGCGTGCCGCCTGAATCAACTTGCGCATCATGCCCATACCCTTTGGCCGATGCACCGTCGTCCGCTGCGGCGCGAGCCCGCGAAGGTCGATCGGGTTGGTCGCCGCGTAGAAGGCCAACCCCGCTAGCGTCGCGAACGCCGGTCCGCCATGCGCTTCCGGCAGCGCGGTCAGACCACGCGGTCGACCGATCCGCACCGACCGCCCGAGCGCCTGTTGCGCATAGTCGGCGATGCCCTTCAGTTCGGCACCACCGCCGGTCAGCACGACCTGACGCCCGACCGGCCCCTCGAACTTCAGCTTGGTGAGCGCGTTACGCACCTCGCCCATCTGATGCTCGAGCCGCTGGCGGATCACCCCGATCAGCTGCGCCTTGGTGATCTGAGCGCCCTCGCCCGCGCCGTCCTCCGCGGAGATCGGCATGACCGGGATCATGTCGTGATTATCGCGAGGGCTCGCATTGGCCGAGCCGTGGAAGCACTTCATCCGCTCGGCATTCTGCCGCCGCGTCCCGAACGCGCTGGCGATGTCGTCTGTAATGTCCTGCGCACCGATCGGGATCGAGGTCAGCCCGACCAGCATGCCGCCGGCGAACAGCGACACGTTGGTGATCCCCGCCCCCATCTCGACGAGCGCGACGCCAAGCTCGCGCTCCTCGTCGCTGAGGCAGGCCAAGCCCGTCGCGACCGGCGAGGCGATGATCGACTTCACTTCGAGATGCGCCGATCGCACGCAGAGATCGAGGTTGCGCACCGGCGAACCGTCCGCCGCGACGACATGGATGTGCACCCCGAGCCGGTCCGCATGCAGACCGAGCGGCGTCTTCACCCCCGTCAGCCCGTCGAGCGTATAGAGCGCTGGCTGCGCGTGCAGCACCATGCGGCCCTGCGGATCGATCGAGTTGCGTCCGGCAGCGAGCAAAGCATCGATATCCTGCTGCTCGACGCGGTGGCCGCCCAGTTCGAACTCGACCTCGGCGACGTCGGACACGAGCCCGCCGGCCGAGAACCCGACCCAGACGTTCTCGATGTTGATGCCGGCGATCCGCTCGGCCTGCTCGACCGCCTCGCGCACGGCCGCCTCGGTCGTCGCCATGTCGGCGATATAGCCGCGCTTGACGCCGCGGCTCTCGCGCTGGCCGGTGCCGAGCACGATCAGCTCGCCGCCGTCTCCCTTTTGCGCGATCATCGCCGATACCTTCGACGACCCGATATCGAGCGCCGTGATCAGCCCTTCCGGTGCCACCTTCGCCATGTCATCCCTCCCCGCCCGTTACGTTCGCGCCCGCCGTTTGCGACGGAGTATTCGTAGTTTCGCCCGTTGCTGGCGCGCTGGCAGGTGCCGGCACGTCGACGCTGTGCGCCAGGCTCGCGCCCGGTTTGCGCGCGACCAGCTTGGTCGGATCGCGCATGTCGAACCGGATCCAGCCGCGCCCCAGCAGCGGCCTTGCCCCGTCAAGTTCGGCGAACTTTACCAGCGCACGCGGCGCACCGTCTTCGGGCAGCGCCAAAGTCTCGCCGCTCTCGAACGTCAGGTCCCAGCGCCGATTGCCGACCCAAGTCGCCGCCTTCACGCGCGGCTTGAGCGCAGGCGCGGCGGCGAGCAGTGTCTGGTACGACGCCTCCTGCCGATCCGCGCCCGGCCCGATCACCAGCGGCAGATTCGGGATCGCATCGGGCTGAACCGGCTCCAGGAGCACCCCTGACGAATCGATCAGCGTGAGCTGGCCATTGTCCTGCCACACCGCCGCGGGGGTCCGCTCGACGATATCGACCAGCATCGTGTTCGGCAGCCGCCGCGAGACGTGCGCGTCCGCGATCCAGCCATAGCGCAGCAGCTTCTGCCGCACCGCCTCAAGATCGACCGACAGCATCGACGTCTGGTTCTGCTTGTCCTCCAGCGCGACCGCATAGACCGACATCCGGTCCATCCGCTTGAGGCCCGTCACCTCGATCTGCTCGACCTTGAAGCCCGCGCGCCCGGCACCTTCTGCCACCGCCGCGCCGATCATGCCAGGAATGCCGACCCACGTCGCCGCCGCGATCGCCACCGCACCGCCCGCGCCGAGGATCGACCACGTCGCGATTTTCCGCAGCGTGTCCTCGCTGACCGGGAGCATCCCGACCAGCCGGTCCATGACCGACACCTTCTTGACCGCGACCTTCCGGCGCGGGGCGGGCCGCTTGGGCGGCGGACCGCGCTTGATCGTGCGGCTCATGGAGAGGGGTGATCCGCGATCGCCTCGTCGACGATCGCCTGCACCAGCTCGGCATAGCTCATGCCGATATGCCGTGCCTGCTCGGGAACGAGGCTCAGCGGCGTCATCCCCGGCTGCGTATTCACCTCGAGCAGGAACAGTCCGTCGACGCCGCGCTCGTCATCCCAACGGAAGTCCGACCGCGACGCGCCCTTGCAGCCGAGCAACCGGTGCGCTTCGAGCGCGAGGCTCTTGCAGGCGTCGGTGATCTCGTCGGGAATCTCCGCCGGGCAGACGTGGACCGTCATCCCATCGGTGTATTTCGCGTCGTAATCATACCAGCCGCTCTTGGGCTTCAACTCGGTAACGCCGAGCGCCTTGCCGCCGAGCACCGCAGTCGTCAGCTCGCGCCCACGGATATAGGGCTCGGCGAGCAATTCCTCGAACTCGCCCCACGGCCCGACGCTATCGCGCGCGATCGGATTTCCGTAATTGCCGCTGTCCGTGACGATCGCCACGCCGACCGAGGAACCCTCGTTGACCGGCTTCAGCACATAGGGCCGCGCCATCGGATCGCTCTCGAACAGGTCCGCGGACTTGACGATCCGCCCACCTGGCATCGGCACGCCCGCGGGGACGAGCAGCAGCTTGGTCAGCACCTTGTCGATCGCGATCACCGACGTGGCGAGACCCGAATGGGTGTAGCGGAGGCCCATCAGGTCGAGCAGCCCCTGCACCGAACCGTCCTCGCCAGGCGTCCCATGCAGCGCATTGAACACGAGGTCGGGCTGAGCCTCGGCCAGCTTGGCAGCAACATCCCGCCCCATATCGATCCGCGTAACCCGGTGCCCGAGCGACTCAAGCGCATCGGCACAGCCATTACCCGACATCAGCGAAACCTCACGCTCCGCCGACCAGCCGCCCATGAGCACCGCGATGTGAAGAGGCGATGTCATAGCCCTCTCCCCTCCGGGGAGAGGGTTGGGTAAGGGGCAGTTCCGGGCGCTGCACTGTTTGGCAGCCCCTCACCCCGACCCTCTCCCCGCAGGGGAGAGGGAGCAGCGATGCCGACCCGCTGGATTTCCCATTCCAACGTCACCCCCGAATGCGCCTTCACTCTATCACGTACCTCTTCACCCAGCGCCTCGATCTCCGCGCTCGACGCGGACCCGAGGTTCAGCAGGAAATTACAATGCTTCTCACTGACCTGCGCATCGCCGCGAGTCAGCCCCCGACACCCGGCCGCGTCGATCAACGCCCAAGCCTTGTGCCCCTCGGGATTCTTGAACGTCGACCCGCCGGTGCGCGACCGCAAAGGCTGCGAAGCCTCGCGCTCGGCCGCAATCCGGTCCATCTCCGCACCGATCACGGCTGGCTCGCCGGGCGTGCCGGAAAACAGAGCCTCGACCACCACCGCGCCAGCGGGCAGGTCGGAATGGCGATAGGTGAACCCGAGTTTCTCGGCGGACCAGACTTCGACCGAACCGTCGCGCGTGACGACGGTAGCCTCGACCAGAATGTCGCTGACATCCCGTCCATAAGCCCCCGCGTTCATCCGAACTGCACCGCCGACAGTACCCGGTATCCCACGCAGAAACTCAAGCCCGGCAATCCCAGCATCCCGCGCGGCACTGGCAACGGTAATCCCCATCGCCCCCGCACCCGCACGAACGCGACCGTCTTGCACCGAAACCTTCGCCATAGCCTTGGGAAGCCGCACCACGACCCCCGGTACGCCGCCATCGCGTACAATCAGGTTCGAGCCTACGCCGACCGGTAGCACTGAAGTCGAAGGGTCGAGGGTCTTTAGCAACTCCGCCAAATCCTCGACATCCGCAGGCCGCACCAGCCACTCCGCCGGGCCACCTGTACGAAACCAGATGAAGTCCGCCAGACTGCCATTAGCCGTTAGAGTACCACGCAGCTCCTCCCCGGCACGGGGAGGGGGACCGCCAAAGGCGGTGGAGGGGGCTCGGCCAGAAGCGTTACGCTCGTGGACGCCCCCCTCCACCATGCCCTGCATGGTCCCCCTCCCCGTGCCGGGGAGGATTTGCGACGCGCCACTCACGCCATCACCTTCGCGCGCTCGGCCGCGATCGCATCTGCGAGGCCAGCCGCCCACTTGGTAATGTCACCAGCGCCGAGACAAACGACCATGTCATCCGCCTCGATCGTAGCCGCCAACTCCACCGCGAGCGCATCCGCATCCGCGACCACACCCGCGAACCGGTGCCCGCGCCGCTTCAACCCCTCGACCAAAGCCGCCGCATCGACGCCCTCGACCGGCGCCTCGCCCGCCGCATAGACCGGCGTCACCAACACCCGATCCGCATCGTTGAACGCCGTCTGGAAATCCTCCATCAGATTGCCAAGCCGCGAATAGCGATGCGGTTGCACGACCGCGATCACGCGACCCTTCACGCCCTCGCGAGCCGCCGCCAGCACGGCCCGGATCTCGACCGGGTGATGGCCGTAGTCGTCGATTATCGTGACCCCAGCCACTTCACCGACCTTGGTGAAGCGCCGTTTCACGCCGCCGAACTTGGCAAACCCCTGCTGGATCGTCGCATCCGCAATTCCCAGTTCCAGCGCCACGCCGATCGCCGCCAGCGCGTTCTGCACATTGTGCCGCCCCGGCATCGGCATCTCGATCCCCGAAATCGTCCGCGTCGCGCCATCGCGCTCACGCACCACGCAATCGAACCGGTTGCCGCCCGGGATCGGCGTAACCTCCACCCCGCGCACGTCAGCCTGCGCCGAGAAACCGTACGTCACGACCCGACGATCGCGCACCCGCGGCAGGATCCCCTGCACCTCCGGATGATCGAGACACAGCAACGCCGCGCCATAGAACGGCACATTCTCGACGAACTCGACGAACGCATCCTTCACTGCGTCGAACGAGCCGTAATGGTCGAGATGCTCGGGATCGATGTTGGTGACGACCGCGATCGTGCCGTCGAGCCGCAGGAAGCTGCCGTCGCTCTCGTCCGCTTCCACCACCATCCAGTCGCTCGCGCCCAGCCGCGCATTCGAACCGTAAGAGTTGATGATCCCACCGTTGATGACCGTCGGATCGACCCCGCCCGCATCGAGCAGCGCGGCTACCATCGAGGTCGTCGTCGTCTTCCCGTGCGTGCCAGCCACCGCGACGGTCGACTTCAACCGCATCAGTTCGGCGAGCATTTCCGCGCGCCGCACGACCGGGACACGTGCATTCAGCGCCGCCTCGACCTCAGGGTTCGAGCGCACGATCGCGGTCGACACGACCACCACCGCGGCGTCGCCGATGTTCGACGCGGCATGGCCGATCGCCACCGGAATGCCCTTGTCGCGCAACCCCTGCACCACATAGCCCTCGGCCACGTCGGAGCCCTGCACGCGGTAGCCGAGGTTCTTCATCACCTCGGCGATGCCCGACATGCCAATCCCGCCGATCCCGACGAAGTGGATCGTGCCGATATCCGTTGCGACGCCCTTCATGCGAACTGCGCCTTGGGCGTGGAGGGCGCAGCGACCGGAATCCGCGACAACGGTGCATCCAGGCTCTCGACCAGATCGGCCAGATCGCTCGCCGCATTCGGCCGCCCGCAACTGCGCGCACGCCCCGCCGCATTCTGCAACGCCGCCGGATCGAGCCCGAGTTTCTGCATCTGCTTGGCCAGTTCCACTGCGGTAAAGTCTCCCTGCGCGATCGTCCGCGCGCCGCCCGCCCGCGTGATCTCGCGCGCGTTCACGGTCTGATGGTCGTCGGTAGCACCCGGCAGCGGCACCAGGATCGCCGGCCGACCCGCCGCCGTCAGTTCCGAAATCGTCGAAGCGCCCGCGCGTGCGATCACCAGATGCGCCCACGCCAGCTGCTCGGGCATATCGGGCAGATACGTCGCCAGCTCGGCCGGAATATGATGCTCGGCGTACTTGGCGCGCACCGCATCGATATCCTCGATCCGTGCCTGATGAGTCACCTGCAACCGCCGCCGGAAGGTCACCGGCAGCATCGCCAGACCGTCGGGCACGACCTGCGACAATATGCTCGCCCCCTGGCTCCCCCCGGTCACAAGCACACGGAAGATGCCGTCTTCCTCCAACAGCGGATACGGCCGCGAGCGCAGCGCCAGCACCGCCTCGCGCACCGGGTTGCCGACCAGATGCGCCTTGCCCAGCAGCTTCGGCGCGAGGCGCTCGGTCGGCTCGGACGAGGTCGCGATCGCGTCCACGCGCCCCGCGACGAAGCGGTTCACGCGCCCCAGCACCGCGTTCTGCTCGTGCACCGCGGTCGGGATCTTATCCGCGAACGCCGCCAGCAACGCCGGCAGCGCAGGATAGCCGCCGAAGCCGATCACGGCCGCCGGCTTGAAGGTCCGGTATAGTTCGCGCGCCATCGCTCGCCCGCGCCACATCTCGCGCGTGGCCCGAGCCCAGCCGAGCGGCCCGCCGGTAAAGCGTCCAGCCGGCAGTACATGCGTCTGGATGTCCTGGAACAGCCCCGGAAAGCGCACGCCGCGCGCATCGCTGACCAGCGCGACACGGTGGCCACGCTTGGTCAGTTCGGCGGCGAGCGCCGCTGCCGGGACCATGTGTCCCCCGGTACCGCCGGCTGCGAGGACGTAATGCTTACTCATTCACCACTCCAGCGGACGACATAGGGGCTCCGCGTGAGAAACGGATTGCGCCGGGTAAACGCCAGCAGCAACCCCATGCCGACCGACAACGCGATCATCGACGACCCGCCATAGCTGATGAACGGCAGCGTCATACCCTTCGACGGTGCGAGGCCGGTGTTCACCGCCATGCTGACCAGCGCCTGCGCACCGAACTGTGTCGCCAACCCGGCGGAGGCGAGGAGCTTGAATTCGTCCTGCTCATCCAGCAGCTTGACGAACACCCGCACGACGATCGCAAGGAAGATCACCGCAATTACCGAACACGCGATCAGCCCGAATTCCTCGCCGATCACCGAGAAGATATAGTCGGTATGCGCCTCGGGCAGCCCGAATTTCGCCGCACCAGCGCCGGGGCCTGTTCCGGTCCAGCCGCCCGCGGTCAGCGTATTATGCGCCGCATTCGTCTGGAAATGGTCGCCCGCGCCCTCGCCCTCGACACCGGGAAACAGGAACGCATCGATCCGCGACCGCGCCACGCCGTAGAAGACATAGGCGGCAATGAGCCCCGCCGGCGCCATCGCGACGAGGCCGAGCATCACCTTGGCCGGCGTCCCCGCGATCATCAGCAGCGCCATCCACACCGAGCAGAAGATGATCGTCTGGCCGAAATCGGGTTGCAGCATCAGCAGCACCGCGACGCCCGCGGTCATCGCGCCGGTGATCAGCACGGTCGGCAGCTCGGCATCCTTCGCGCGCAGCGACAACAGCCACGCGACCGTGACGATGAACAGCGGCTTCAGGAACTCCGACGGTTGGAACTGCGCAAAGCCGACGCCGAGCCAGCGTCGCGCGCCGTTCGCCTCGACCCCGATGAACGGCGTCACCATCAGCATCAGCACGAACAGCGCGCACCCGCCGATCGCCATCCGCCGCGCCATCGACACGGGCATCATCGACACGCCGAACAGTACGGGGAGCGACACGCCGACCCACATCAACTGCCGCCAGAAATAGTAGAGCGGCGCGATCTTGTGGTGCTCGCCCGAATAACGGACCGCGCTTGCCGGCGACGCCGCCGCGACCGCAATCAGCCCGATCGCAATCAGGAACAGCGTCAGCAGCAACAGCATCCGGTCGATATCCCAGAACCACGTGCCGAGCGGCGACTGATCGCCCCGCCCGCCGCGCCGCTTCATCTTCGCGACGATCCCGTTCTTCTGTCCGGACACACCCATATCCATGGTCCCAGCGCGCATATCGGTCATGCCAGCGACTCCACCGCAGCGCGGAACGCGGCCCCGCGTGCTTCGTAATCGCGAAACTGGTCGAAGCTAGCACAGGCTGGGGATAACAAAACAGTGTCGCCCGGCTTGGCGTTTGCGGCGGCAGTCCGGACGGCGGCGTCGAGCGTGCCGACGTTCTCGACGGGCATGGAATCTTTCAAAATCTCGGCGAATTTCGGGCCAGCCTCGCCGATCGTGTAGGCGTGGACGACGTGGCCGAAGGCGGGCTTGCAGGCGTCGAGGTCGTCGCCCTTCGCGCGGCCGCCGACGATCCAGTGGACCCTGTCGAACGCGGCCAAAGCCGGCGCAGTGCTTTCGGGATTGGTCGCCTTGCTGTCGTCGACATAGGCAACGCCGCCATACGCGGCGATCTGCTCCATCCGGTGCGGCAGGCCCGTGAAACTCGTGAGTCCGCGGTCGATATCGACTTCGCTCACGCCCAGCGCCTTGACCACGGCGATCGCGGCGAGTGCGTTCTGGGCGTTGTGCGGGCCCTGGAGCGTCGGCCAATCGCGCTGATCCATGCACACGCCCGGGGCGATCTTGGTGAGGTGCTCGCCCTTCGCCGACAGCCCGCGCGCGATCTCGGCGGACGACGCATCGCCGATGCCGATGACCGCGTCATGCTCGGCCGACTGCATCGCGAACAGCCGCGCCTTGGATGCCGCATAGCCTTCGAAGCCATCATAGCGGTCGAGATGATCCGGCGTGATGTTGAGCAACACCGCGACGTCGCAATCGAGCGTCTGCGTCAGGTCGATCTGGTAGCTCGACAGTTCGAGTACATAGACGCCGCCCTCGGGGAGCGCTTCCTGCTCGAGGATCGGCAGGCCGATATTGCCGCCCATCAGCGTGGGGATGCCGGCGGTTCGGAGAATGTGGTGGACGAGCGCAGTGGTGGTCGACTTGCCGTTGGTGCCGGTGATGCCGACGACCTTGTGCGGCGGGAGGTCCTCTCGGGCCTGCGCGAAGAGTTCGATGTCGCCGATGACGGAGACGCCCGCCGCGCGCGCGGCCGCGGCAAGCGGATGCGTGTTCAACGGCACCCCCGGCGATACGACCAGAGCGTCAAAGCCCGAGAGATCATCCAACGGAGCGACTTCTAAAAGCCCTCTCCCCKSMGGGGAGAGGGAGCAAAGACGGCACGCTTCGCCTCGTCGGAATCCCACGCGACAACGCTCGCCTCACCAGCCACCAACGCCCGCACAGTCGCAGCCCCAGACCGCGCCAGCCCCAGCACCGCATAGCGTTTCCCGCGCCAGGCCTGCGCAACAATCACCGCAACTTCAACGTCGACAGACCGACCAGTGCCAGCACCAGCGCGATAATCCAGAAGCGGATCACGACGGTCGCCTCGGCCCAGCCGAGTTGTTCGAAATGATGGTGGATCGGCGCCATCCGGAACACGCGCTTGCCGGTGCGCTTGTAGAAGAACACCTGGATGATCACCGAGAGCGCCTCGATCACGAACAGGCCGCCGATGATCCCCAGCACGATCTCATGGTGCGCGACGACCGCGATCGTCCCCAGCGCACCGCCCAGAGCCAGCGAACCGGTATCGCCCATGAACACCGCGGCCGGCGGCGCATTGAACCACAGGAACGCGAGCCCTGCCCCAACGATAGCCCCGCAGAATATCGCCAGTTCACCTGCGCGAGGGACATGCGGAATGCCGAGATAGTCCGCGAACTTCACGTTCCCGACCAGGTACACGATCACCATGAACGCGACGCTGGCGATGATCACCGGCATCGTCGCCAGCCCGTCGAGCCCATCGGTGAGGTTCACCGCATTGCCGAACGACACGATCGTGAACGCTGCGAACACCGGGAAGAACCAGCCGAGATCGAGGTACATGCGCGACGTGAACGGCAGATACAGATGCGGCCCGTTCTGCGACATGATAATCGTCGCGGCGACGCCGGCGATGATGAACTCGAGAAGCAGTCGCGTGCGCCCGCTGATCCCCGCCGTGCTCGCCTTGCGCACCTTGTCATAGTCGTCGAGGAACCCGATCGTCCCGAAGCCGAGCGTCACGAACAGGCACGCCCAGACGTACGGATTGCTCAGGTCCATCCACAGGAAGATGGCGAGGCACATCGAGGTCAAGATCATCAGCCCGCCCATCGTCGGCGTGCCACGCTTCGACAGATGCGACTGCGGGCCGTCGGCGCGGATCGGCTGGCCCTTGCCCTGCCGCACGCGCAACCAGCCGATGAACTTCGGCCCGATGATCAGGCCGATGATCAGCGCGGTCGCGACCGCGCCACCGGTCCGCACCGTCTGGTAACGGATGAGGTTCAGCAGGCCGGGAAACCCCAGATGCTCGGCGAGCCAGTACAACATTCAGTTAATCCCGCCTTTGAGGCCAGTCTGGAGACCCGCCACGACGCGAGCGAGCCCCACCCCGTTCGATCCCTTGACGAGCACGACATCGCCGGGCGCCAGGATCGTCCGTAACGACGCGAGCGCGGCCGCAGCGTCGCCCACATGGACGGTTTCGATCTGTCCCTCAAGCACCTGCGCTAACGGCGCCATCGCTTCACCGACGAGCAGCGCCATTTCGACGCGCGCGGCGAGAATGGGCTCGGCGAGGCCGGCGTGATAGTCGTCGGAGCCCTCGCCCAGCTCGCGCATTTCGCCGAGTACCGCGATGTGGCGGCCCGGCTCGTGGCTGAGGACGCTTAACGTCGCGCGCATCGATGCAGGGTTGGCGTTGTAGCTCTCGTCGATCACCAGCGCCTGGCCTTCGCCGACGGTCACCAGCGACCGCGCGCCGCGACCTTGCAATCCGCCGAGTTCGGCCAGCGCGAGGCCGGCGAGTCCAAGATCACTGCCGGCCGCCTGCACGCAGGCCAGCACGCCGAGCGCATTGGACACCCAGTGCGCGCCGGGCTGCGCGATCGTGAAGCTCAGCTCGTGCTCGGCCCCCTGCCCCATCCGCGCGGTGACGAACGTCCCGCCGGTCGGCAGCCGCATCGCCTCGATCGCGCGAACGTCAGCGCTCTTTTCACTGCCGAACGTAACGATATGATCGGCGTGCGGCGCGGCATGGCCGAGCAGGCGATCGCGGTGCGGGCTGTCGGAGGGGACGATCGCCGTCCCGTCCGGTTCGAGCCCGGCAAAGATCTCCCCCTTGGCATCGGCGATCGCGCTCTCGTCGGGAAAGAACGCGGTATGCGCAGGCGCGATCGCGGTGATCATCGCGATGTGCGGGCGGACGAGCTGGGTCAGCTCGGCAAGCTCACCGGCGTGGTTCATCCCCATCTCGAACACGCCGAACTTCGCGGCGCGCGGCATCCGGGCGAGGCTGAGCGGGACGCCGGTGTGATTGTTGTAGCTCTTGACCGAGCGGTGCACGTCGCCGGGGGCAGCGCGGTCGAGGCAGGCGAACAGCGCTTCCTTCGCGCTGGTCTTCCCAACCGACCCGGTGACACCGATGATCTTGGCGGACGAGCGCGCGCGGCTGGCGCGGCCAAGTTCGTTCAATGCGGCGAAGCTATCTGCAACAAGGACGTGCGGATGGTTGCAAGCCTCGGACACGATCGCCCCCGCCGCGCCCTGTGCGAAGGCCTGGTCAAGGAAGAGGTGCCCGTCGCTGGCCTCGCCCTTCATCGCAATAAAGAGGTCGCCGGGCCCAACTTCGCGCGAGTCGAACGCAACGCCAGTGACGGCGAAGTCACCAGACGCCACACCACCGGTAGCGGCTGCGATCTCAGCTGAAGTCCACAGACTCACTGCTCCCCTCCCGCCTGCGGGAGGGGTCGGGGGAGGGGCTGACCAAACAGACCGGACGCCAGTACGTACGTCGCGCCCTCCCCTAGCCCCTCCCGCAGGCGGGAGGGGAATGATGATGTCGCCGCCCTCACGCCGCGCACTCCCGCGCGACGCTCACGTCGTCGAACGGCAGGACCATGTCCCCGACGATCTGCCCCTGCTCATGCCCCTTGCCCGCGATCAGCACGATATCCTCGGGCCCAGCCTCGCGCACCGCCGCGCCGATCGCCGCGCGCCGGTCGCCGATTTCCTCAGCCCCCCGCGCGCCCTTCAGGACGTCGCAACGGATCGCGCGAGCGTCCTCGGTCCGCGGGTTGTCGTCCGTCACGATCACACGGTCAGCATGCTGTACCGCGACCTGCCCCATCGTCTCGCGCTTGCCCGTGTCGCGGTCGCCGCCAGCGCCGAACACGACGATCAGCTTGCCGCCAGCATGTGGCTTGAGCGCAGCGATTGCTGCTTCGAGAGCATCGGGCGTATGCGCATAATCAACGTACACCGGTGCACCCGACTTCGCGATAACCGCGCGTTCGAGCCGCCCGCGTACCGGTTGCAGGCGCGCGAGATTGGCGATCGTCGCGGCCACATCGCCCCCGGTCGCGATCACCAGCCCAGCCGATACCAGCGCATTCGCCGCCTGGTAGGCACCAATCAGCGGCAAGGTGACCTTGTACGTCTGGCCGTCGGCCTCGATCGTCAACCCCTGCCCGAGCAACGTCGGATCGCGCCCCACCAGCCGCAGCGTCTCACCCTGCGTGCCGACCGTCACCAAGCGATTGCCGCGCTCGCGCGCCAGATCGATCACCCGCGCCGACTGCGGATCATCCGCCCAGACAACCGCGGCGCCGTCGGTCGACAACACCTCAGAAAACAGCCGGATCTTGGCCGTGAAATACGCCGCCATGTCGCCATGATAGTCGAGATGGTCGCGACTGAGGTTGGTGAACGCCGCCGCAGCCACCTTCAGACCCTCGGTCCGATACTGCGTCAGCCCGTGACTGGAAGCCTCGAACGCCAGATGCGTCACGCCTTCACGCGCAAGCCCAGCCACGTTCGACAGGAACGTCACCACATCCGGCGTGGTCAGCCCGGTCGTCACCCGCTCGTCGGCCGTCGTAACCCCGAGCGTACCGATCGACGCCGCATGAAACCCCGCCATCCGCCACAGCTGCCGGGTCATCTCGACGCACGACGTCTTCCCGTTGGTCCCCGTGATCGCCACCGACGTCTCGGGAAACGGCGCGAAAAACTTCGCCGCCAGTTGCGCGAACCGCTCGCGGGGGTTGTCGTCGGCGATGTACGTCGCGCCCTCGACCGTCAGCCCAGGCCGCGCGACCACCGCGATCGCACCCGAGCGGATCGCGTCCTCGATAAAGTCCTCACCATTCACGCGCGCGCCTTCGAACGCGCCGAACACCGTGCCCGGCGCGACCTTGCGGTGATCGATCGCGAACCCCGTCACCTGCGCCTCTTCCGTCCCGTCGGTCAGCGCTGCGAGTTTCATGCAATAGTCCTCATTGCCCGGTCGGCTGTGTACGCGACGGGTCCTGCCACAAAGTCGGCAGGATGTCAGACACGTCGATGTCGCGGTGCGCGTCGGGCACCACGCCCAGGATCGCACCGACGCGCGAGATCGTGCGGCCGACCACCGGCGCGGTGTTCCACGCCGCCGTCTTCCACCCGGCGGTTTCCTTCGTCCCGAGCGGCGAGTCGAGCATCGCCAGCACGACATAGCGCGGCGCATCCATCGGGAATGCCGCGGCAAACGTCGCCACGTTGCGCGAATGATCATACCCGCCCGACACAGCGGCCTCGGCCGTCCCGGTCTTGCCACCGACGCGGTAGCCCGGTGCATCGCCCTTGCGACCCGTACCGCGCTGCACGATCAGCCGCAGCATCTGCCGCATCCGCGCGCTCGTCTGCTCGCTGATAACACGACGACCGGCAACCGCATGACCCGGCGCGACCTTGAGCAACGTCGCCGGCCGCCAGATCCCGCCATTGACCAACGCGGCATAGGCGCTCGCCAGATGCAGCGGAGTCACCGCGATGCCGTGGCCATAGGCAGTGGTCATCGTCGTCGTCCGCGCCCAGTATTTCGGCCACAACGGACGGCCCTTTTCGCGCAGTTCGATATCGGGCTTGGTATCGAAGCCAAGTTTCTTGAACATCGCCTGCATCTTCGCGGGCCCGACCTCGTCGGCCACACGTGCGGTGGCGATGTTGGACGAATAGATTAGCGTCTCGGCCATGTTGAGCCAGCGCTTCGGATCGCCGCGCTCGTCATGGATCGTGAAGCGCCCGACCTGCAACGGATGCGTCGCATCGAAGCGCCGCGCAAACGATGTGACGACACCCGTGTCCATCGCGGTCGCCATCGTGATCGGCTTGAACGTGGAGCCAAGCTCGAACACGCTCTGAGTCGTGATGTTGCGAAGCTGTTCGCTACCCGACATGCCGACGCGGTTGGGGTTGAAGGTCGGCAACGAGACCATCGCGATCACCTCGCCGGTCGCCACATCGAGGACGATGCCGCCAGCCCCGCGGGCCGAAAACGTCGTCATCGCGCGACCGAGTTCGCTCTCCATCGCCGCCTGGACGCGGTTGTCGAGCGACAGTGCGACCGGCGTACCGTTGAGCGCGGGATTGGTCAGCCGCTCGTCGAGCACGCGCTCCATCCCGCTCATGCCGTGGCCCGCGGTCGACAGGAAGCCGAGCGCATGCGCCGCCATCGTCGATTGCGGGTACAGCCGCTGCGTATCGCGGTCGAACACGATCGCCGGCTCGCCGATCGCATTGACCTGCTCGACCAGCGCCGGCGACGCGCGCCGCTGGAGATAGATGAAGCTCTTGTCCGACGTCAGCAGCGCATAATAATGCGCCTGGTCGCCCGCCTCGGGCATCAGCGCGGCAAGCTTGCTGGCGATCTCGGTCGGGTCGCCGATCAGCTTCTTCGGGTGCACCGCGATCGTCCACGCATCGATCGTCCGCGCGAGCGGCGCGCCGTTACGATCGACGATATCGCCGCGTGCCGCGATCGCCGCCGAGCGCGCCTGCGGATCGGCGAGCGACGCCTGCACCGCCAGCATTCCGAGCCGACCGACCACCACCAGCACCGCTGCTCCGAACAGGAACATCAGCATCATCAGGCGCGTGTGCGCCGTCGCCACCAGTGCATGACGCTGGTTGGCGCTACGTTGCTGCGAGACGGGCCGGGCGACCAAGGCGGTCACCGCCGCTTACGGCTCTCGGAGCGGGCGCCGCTCATGATGTCACCCAGCGTCGTGTCGGACAGCAGCTTCCGGTCGAGCATCGCGACCGCCTGCGGGCGGACTTTCGAGACTGCTGCGAGGCGTTCGGTCTTAGCGGCGCTGACAAGCGCGGCCTCCGCGGAGCGCGGCGTCGAAACCGAAGCGCGGATCACGACCGGCTGGAGCGCCGTCTTGGACGCTGCCTGGATCGCGACGTTCATCGCGCGCGGTGCGCTGACCTGCGCCATCTGCACCGGAGCAAGCTTCACCACGGCAGGAGCAGCGGTGACCGGCACGGCCGACGTGGAGACGACGGACCCCGCCCCCGACGGCACGAGCAGCGCGGCGGTCTGGACCCCGTCCGCGCGCAGGCTGTTGACGTCGAGCGCCGCGAGCGCGGCCTCGCTCACGACGAACTGGCCCGCCGTCGGTGCCGACAGTGCCAGCGTATCGCCGTTCCAGCGCTCGAGCTGCGCCAGATTGCCCCGCGTATCGAACTCGGTTTCCAGCGCACGGATGTCGCGCTGCGCCGAGCGGATCTGACCATTGACCGCCTCCAGCTTCTTGCGCTCGGCGGCGACCTGCAGCGACACGAGGTAGAAACCGAGCACGACGGCCACGCAGCCCCCGAACCAGCCCACACCCTTCATCCGATACGCCGCCGTCATGTCGTCACCTCTTCCGTCCAGGGTTGCGCGGAGGTCCGCCGCGCCGTCCGTAATGTCGCCGAGCGCGCCCGCGGGTTGCGTGCGATCTCAGCCTCGCCGGCGCGAACACCGCGGCCGACATGAGAAAAACTAGGTTCTGCAACGGCTTTCACCTGCGGAAGATGACGCGAACCTGAAGGAGAGCCCCCAGACCGCGTGCGCAGGAAGCGCTTCACCATCCGGTCCTCGAGGCTGTGGAACGTCACGATCGCGAGCCGACCGCCGGGCTTCAGCACGCGTTCGGCCGCCAGCAGCCCGTCGGCCAGTTCGCCCAACTCGCGGTTCACGTGGATCCGGATCGCCTGGAACGCGCGGGTCGCGGGATCCTTCTTGTCGTGCGCCTTGTAGCCGAGCGCGCGGCGGACGATGTGCGCCAGCTCGCCGGTCCGCGTCAGCGGGCGCGCCGCGACGATCGCGCGGGCCACGCGACGCGACTTGGGCTCGTCGCCGTACTGATACAGCACGTCGGCGATCTCGTTCTCGTCCGCCTCGTTGACGAAGTCCGCCGCCGACATGCCGGCCTGCGCCATCCGCATGTCGAGCGGGCCGTCCGACTGGAACGAGAAGCCGCGCTCGGCCTGGTCGAGCTGCATCGACGACACGCCGATATCGAGCGTCACGCCGTCCACCGGGGCAAGGCCGCGCGATTCGAGTTCGGACGCCATCGCCGAGAAGTCCGCGGCGATCAGGGTCAGGCCTTCTTCGGCCTCTTCCATCGCGCGACCATTGGCGATCGCGTCTGGATCACGATCGAACGCGACGATCCGCGCGCCCGACTTGAGCAACGCCAGCGTGTAGCCGCCCGCGCCGAACGTGCCGTCGACCATCGTCTCGCCGGGCTCGGGGGAAAGCGCAGCGAGGACTTCGTCGAGCAAAACGGGGATGTGCGGAGCGTCGGGGGAACTCACAGCTGCACCCCCTTCTCGGCCATGTAGAAGCGCGCCATCTCCTTGACGACGGGGGGCATGCCGTCGGTGGCGATCAGCGTCGCGGGGTCCCAGATCTCGATGTAGTCGAGCACGCCGTAGAAGAACGCATGGCCCTTGATGCCCGCATAGAAGCGCGGGAACGCGGGCATGATGAAGCGACCGGAGCCGTCGAACGGCACCGCTTCGCCGGACGCGGCGGCGCGCTTGATATTGTAGTCGTATTCGCCGTTCTCGGACGTGTTCTCGGATTCGCGGCGATCGAGGCGCTCGGCGAGGATGTCGACGTAACCGGGATCATACGCGACCAGGCAGCGATTCTTCTGATGCGCGCCGATGATGATGGTCCCGCCGTCCTTGCCGTTCGCCTTGGGCGCATTTGCCGAGAGCGTGGTGCGGAGCGCCGAGGGGATGGCTACCCGGCCCTTGTCGTCGACAAGGCCGATACCGTCTCCTTGATAGCGACCACGCACCGACACGCCAAAACCCTTCGAATGGCGCACATGATTCACCGTCCCGAGCCGCGACCCTCGTCGCGCCTCGACCGCAGCAATCGCCGACGGTGAAACATGCCCCTGTATTAATCTCCATCTACCATAGCGGACTGGGGACGCAACGGGATTTTTGGGGATTGGACGGAATCCATGACAGGTTTCGTCGACCAAAGCGGGGAAAATTGCACCCCACACCGCGGATTAACGCGCCGTTAGGGACGTTCGGCTGGGGAATTCCGGGGATCAGGCACAATCGGCGGTTCGAACGGGCAGCCTCGATGGGCACGCGCGAATGTTCAACGCGCCATGGATCGTGTCCGGCGATGTGCAATCATCGATGTGCAATCAAGGGCAGCAATCAGCCTCAGCGAGTCGCGGATTGACCATTTGCACTGGGAGCTACGCCCATTTCGGCCAGGGGTTCGGTGGGATCCGCGGCGTCCCCACTGTTCGTCACGCCCATGTTGGCCACCACGTCCGGCTGGGCGGCCCCTACCGCCGCGACCGGCCGCTCGCGGCTTGCAGAGCCGATGATCGCGCTGGCAAGCCCGATCAAAAGCACCACAGCCGCAAGGCCGATCAGGCCGACCTTGATGCGCTGCATGCGCTGATAGGGATCGTTGGGTGACTTCATCTTGTCGCGTTCCGATACCCGACCATCGTCCCGCTGTCGATTCTCGACGCAGGGCGGCTCAAGTCAGGCCCTTGGCTGCGCGCCATTCGGGATCGTACAGCGTCGACAGATATCGGAATCCGGTATCGCACAGAATCGTCGCGATGCGCTTTCCCGGACCCAGATGCCGCGCCAGCGCGACCGCTCCCGCGACGTTGATACCCGACGACAAGCCGAGGCAGAGTCCTTCGTCGTCGAGCAGCCGGCGAACCCAGGCATACCCCTCCTGGTCCGAGATCCGGAACTGGGTGTCGATCGGCGCGCCTTCGAGGTTGGCGGTGATTCGCCCCTGCCCGATCCCCTCGGCGACCGACGATCCCTCGGACTTCAGTTCGCCGTGCGCATAATAGTTGTAGAGCGCGGCGCCGTGCGGGTCGCTAAGTGCGATGCAGACCGCCTCGTCCTTGGCCTTCAGCCCCAGCCCGACGCCGGCGATCGTCCCGCCGGTACCGGCCGCGCAAGTGAAGCCATCGACCCGGCCCTCCATCTGCGCCCAGATTTCCTCGGCGGTGCCGACGATGTGGGCGCGACGGTTGGCGATATTGTCGAACTGGTTCGCCCAGATCGCGCCCGGCGTCTCGTCGGCGATCCGGCGCGAGGTATGGACGAAATGGCACGGCGACGAGAACGCCGCCGCAGGCACCAGCACCAGTTCGGCGCCCAGAGCCCTGAGCGTGTCCATCTTCTCGCGGCTCTGCGTCTCGGGCATGACGATGATCGTCTTGTAGCCCTTGGCGTTGGCGACCAGCGCGAGACCGATACCGGTGTTGCCCGCGGTCCCCTCGACGATCGTGCCGCCGGGCTGGAGCAGACCCCGCTCCTCCGCATCCTCGACGATGAACAGCGCCGCGCGATCCTTGACCGACGCGCCGGGGTTGGCGAATTCGCACTTTCCGAAGATATCGCAGCCCGTTGCGTCGCTCGGCCCTTTCAGTCGAACGAGCGGTGTGTTGCCGATCAGGGCGAGCGTATCAGATGTCGTGTGCATCGCCGACAAATGGCGCTGCCATCCGCCGCGGGCAACCCATCGAAAGTTTTGCGTGCTAAACACGATACGCCAAGCCGACAGGTCGTGCCGAACGCCTCTCGCGCAAACCCATAACGTGCTTCCAGGGTGGATTGATCCATGTTAGCCTCGCCACCTGTCCAAGTCGCGGCCAGGAAAAGGGCTATCGGTGATGAAAAACTACGAACATGCGCTGTCGTTGCTGGAGGAAGCAACGCGGATCATGCTCGCTGTCGGCGACACGCTGGTCGCCGCGCACATCGCGACACCGATCGACGTCATTGAAACGCGTCTCACCGCATTGCGCGGCATGCAGAAGCCCTGACCCCCGTCCGACGCGCGCTCGACATGCCGCGCGCCTTGATCAGCCCGTCAGCAAGGCTGACCTGTTCGTCGTCCGGGGATGCGATGGTAGCGCTTAAACCTTGACGCCCTATGCTGCATGCGCGAAGCGAGGTCCGCTATGAAGATCATCCCCATCACCGCCGTTGCCGCGCTGCTCGTGCTGGCTGCCTGCAACTCCAAGCCAGCCTCGCCAGAGGTGGTCGACACCAATCCCGATCCGATGGCGAACACGCTTGCGAACGCCGCGCCGGTCGAACTGCCGCCCGCGATCAAGTCAGAAAAGACGTTGCGTTGCAAGGACAACAGCCTGTTGTACGTGACGTTCTTCCAGGGCGACAAGCAGGCCGTGGTCCGCACCAAGCAGGACGGCACGCCAACCACGCTGAAGTCGGACGTCGCCGGTTCGCCGAAGACCGCCGAGGGCGGCTGGTCGATGACCGGCAACGAGGACAGCGTCACGCTGACTCGTCCGGGCAAGTCGGCGCAGATCTGCCACGCATAAGGCTCGATCGGCCAATATTTTGGCGTGAACGGTTTCAGAAACGGCTGGCGGTCTTTCCGCCGGCCGTTTTTCTTTGTGTCGTGCACCCTTGCCCGGACGCCGCCGGCCCGGCACCGTATGATCCATGGCAACACTAGCGATATACAGCCTGAAGGGCGGCGTCGGTAAGACGACGCTCGCCGTGAACCTCGCCTGGTGCGCCGCCGCGCTGTCGGCAAGACGTACGCTGCTTTGGGATCTCGACCCGCAGGCCGCGGCGACCTGGGTGCTCGGGGGGCCGGGCAAGGTCGACCAGGCGCAGGCGATGTTCTCGAAGGATATCGCAGTCGCCAAGCAGGCACGGCCGACCGCATATCCGCAGCTCGACCTGATCGCCGCCGATGCATCGCTCCGCGGGCTCGACCAGTTGTTCCACGAACTCGACAAGAAGAAGCGCCTCGCCAAACTGGTGTCCGACCTCGCCGGGTACGACCGCGTTGTCCTCGACTGCCCGCCCGGCCTGACCGAGACCGCGGATCAGGTCATGCGCGCCGCCGACCTGATCGTCATCCCGGTCATCCCCTCGCCGCTGTCGACTCGTGCCTATGATGCCGTCGTCGCGCATCTCGGCGGCCGGACGCCGCTGCTGCCGGTCCATGTCATGGTCGACAAGCGCCGCGCGCTCCATGCCGAGGCGCTGGCCATGCATCCCGACTGGCCGGTGATCCCGATGGCAAGCGGGATCGAGGCGATGGCATCGCGGCGAGCACCGGTCGGCGTCTTCTTGCCAAAGTCGTCGGCGGCGCGCGCGTTCGCTGATCTGTGGCGGCGGATCGAACAACGGCTGGCCGCATGAGCGAGGGTCTCGATCCGAAAAATGGACTCGACCCGCAGCTCGTCCTCGGCGCCTACTCGGTCGGCGTTTTTCCGATGGCCGACAGCCGCGATGCCGCCAGCGTCTACTGGGTCGAGCCGCGCCGCCGCGCCGTGCTGCCGCTCGATTCGTTCCGGCTCTCGCGGTCGTTGCGCAAGACGATCGTTGCCGACCGGTTCCAGGTCACAGTCGATACCGCTTTCGAGCCTATTCTGCGACTCTGCGCCGAAAGCGTCGCTGGCCGGCCCGAGACCTGGATCAACGCGAGTATCGAACGCGTCTTTACGACGCTGCACGCGATGGGCTTTGCACATTCGGTCGAATGCTGGGACGGCGGCAAATTGGTCGGGGGGCTCTATGGACTCGCGCTCGGCCGTGCGTTCTTCGGCGAGAGCATGGTCAGCCGCGCGACCGACGCGTCGAAGGTCGCGCTCGCGCATCTGGTCGCGAGGCTACGCGTCGGTGGGTTCACGCTGCTCGACTGTCAGTTCCAGACCTCGCACCTCGCCTCGCTTGGCGCGGTCGAAGTCGATCGCGCGGATTATGTCGCGTTGCTGGCCGCGTCGCTCGACGGCGCGCTCGGCGCATCGGCGGCTGCGGGCGTGGCGTCGGCCGGCGACTTTCGCGCGCTCGATCGCTTGGCGGGCAAGGCCTCCGCATCGGACGCGGTATCGGGCCCGGTCGCGGGGAACGTCATCGCGCAACTCTTGGTCCAGACGTCGTAGACCGGGTTCTGCACCGCGTTCAGCGCGGGGCGTTCCTTGTAGAGCCAACCTGAAAACGTCCGGCGCCAGTGCGTGTCGACGCCGCGCACCAGCACCTGGACGAACGCGCCGGTCAGTTGCTCCTGCTCCCACGGCGCGGTCTGTTCGCAGGCGCGCAGCCGCAGCACCACATCGCCCATCCGCGTCGCCTGACCGGGCTTCAGCGTAACGTCGTGCGTTTCGCCATTTCGCTTGTTCAGGATGCCGATCACCGCAACGCGTTGCGCCATCGGCGTTCCGCCATTCGCGATCGCCGCCGCCCCGGTATCGATCGTTTCGACGGAGGAACTCGCCGACTCGTCCGCCATCGGCAGATCCTGCTGGACGACCCCGGCAGGCTTATTCGGCGTCTGCAACGCGCGATAGCCGAACCAGCCGCCGATCCCCAGCACCGCGACCAGCACGGCCGCGGCAAGCCAGCGCAAATTCACCCTTCGGGGACCCAGGCTTCGTAGTCACCGGTGGCCGCCGCACGCGTTCCGCCCTTTTCGAGCGCACCCGAAGGACGATACGCGAGCGCGGTGCCGGTCATGTTGGGAATCGCCGGCTTCTGCCAGGCCCGAACCGGCGGCAAAGCGCGCTCGGGAACGTCGTCGACCTGATGATGCAACCAGCTGAACCACGCGGGCGGGACCCGGCTGGCGTCAGTCGCGCCCTGATAGATCACCCAGCGACGCGGGTTGCCGGCGGTATCCTTGCCGCCCTCGTAATAGACGTTGCCAAGCGCGTCCTCGCCCTTCTTCGCCATGCTGCGCAAGCCGAATTTGGTGCCGAGGGTGGCGCCGTTCCACCACGTGAAAGTCGATGCAAGAAAGCCCATGCCGATGCGCTTAACCCGAGTGAGGGCGGGCATCAACCATGATGATGGCCGAGGTCAGGCGAAGCCTCGCTTCCTGTGTTATTCGAGAGGCGTGTCGTTGCTCACCCTTTTGCAGCAAGGAGGTGCCGACGTTCGACCGGCATGCCGCTCCCCCTTGTTCTCCCGCAAAAGAGGGAACCCAGTCTGGTCCCCGCCTTTGCGGGGAAACATCTTACCCGCGTAGAGACGCAGCCTTCCCCATCAGCCCGGCTCGGCGATCCGGCAGCCCCTACCGCGCTACTTCGCGCTCTCGTCCCAGGTTACGCGATCACCCTCGGCGATCCCCAATTCCGCAGACCGTCCACCCATCAGTTCCAGCACCGCGCCGACCGGTTCGCCCGACGGGATCGGCGCCTCGGAAAACGGTACGGTGTTGTCCGCGATCCGGGCGATCGTCCGGTCTGCACGGATGTAGAGAATGTCGAGCGGACTCGGCGTGTTCTTCATCCAGAAGTTCGCGTTCACCGGAGCGCCGCCGTCCGCCGGATAGGGCCAGAACAACATCCCGCCATCGGGTTTAAGATCGGTCCGGTACATCAGCCCGCGTTCCTGTTCGGCCGCCGTCTTCGCGCGCTCGACGACGAACACATGCGGGCCGTTCGCGCTTTTGATCGTGAGCGTAAGCACCGGGGCATTCTCGGTCTTGGTATCGGCATGCATGTACGCGATCCCGCCCGCTCCCGCTCCGCCAACCAGAACCGCGGCCAGACCGGCCTTGGCAAATACGCTCATTACAAACCCTCTTCGACCACGACCGCCAGCGGCCCCTTCCGTCCTGCGACGACCCGCGCGCGGAGCGGTTGCTCGGGCTCGACCGATTCGATCCCTGCGCGACGCAGCGTCTCCATATGGACGAATATATCGCTGCCGTCAGCGCTACGGACGAGAAAGCCATAGCCCTTGAGGCGGTTGAACCATTTGACGACGACCGGCTCGAACGGGCCAGCGGCATCGATCATCGCGATCGGATCGACCCGGTCCGGCGACGATGTCGACGAACGCTCCACCTCGGCGACGGCATTGGTCATGTCTATCGAGACGATCTCGCGCGCCTGGAACCCGCGTCCACGCTGAACCGACAGGGTCTCGATTCGTGCGCCCTCGGGCAGGCTGCGGCGACCATGAGGCTGCAGGACGGAAAAATGGACGAGGATATCGCCAACGCTATCGTCATCCGCGACGGCGAAGCCGAACCCACGGGTCACGTCGAACCACTTGATGACGCCGCCGATCGCACGCACATCGACGCCGCCGACAAGTCCGGCCAATAGTCCCCCGTTGTCGATGGTGGCTTCGATCGCAGTTTCGATCGGCATTTCCGCCCCTGTTTGCGTCACTATACGCATCATTACACCCCTAGCCGCCTAGCTAGCACGCTTCGTCGCAATCGCAACGAATCCATAACGGACATCACTCGAAATCTGATGCTTCTACAACCGTCGACGGCGGGGCGGCGACGATCCGGCGTGCCAGATCGAAACGGTGACCGGCGCGAAGCATTGCCGCAAGTTGCTTCTCGTGCAGTTTTCGGTCCCCGTGCCTATCGCCGTCCCCGCTGCCGTATGGGCCGATCCGCTTGCGACGTGCGAACGCCAGCGCCGATTCGACCGCGCGGTCGGCAATCGCCGGCGCGACCGAGTCCGCGTCGCTTTCATCGATGCCCGCTTCGCGAAATGCGCCCGCGACACGTCGCGCCCCAAGGCCCCGTCGCTGCATCGCCGCCGCGCGCTGCTCGGCAAAGGCCCGGTCGTCGACATATCCGAGTTCGGCCATACGGTGCGCCAACTCGGCAGGGTCTGCGGCGGCGCCGGCAGCCTCGTCGGCCCAGCCGCGTTCGCGGATCTTGCGGTTGAGGTAATCGGTCAGCCGCCCCCGCGTCGTCGCGAATCGTTCGACGTAGCGGAGCGCCAAACGTTCGAGCGCGGCGGCATCGAGTGGTTTGGGCGCAGGCCGTTCGCGCGATCGGCTACTGTCCTGGCCTTTGCCCCATCCGCCGCGCTTCGCCGCGCCACGACCATCCGTCGAGCGACTATTGTCGGAGTCGCTAGCACCCCGTTGCGGGTCGAGGGCATCGTCATCGTCGTCCACGCCATCATTGTGCCACACTGACACCCGAAGTTGAACGGCTAGACTAGAGATAGGCGTGGCGTGTTCGATCGCCGCGACGGAGCAAGGCAGGAACTGCGATGACGACCGAAACGGTAACGACCGACACGGCCACCACCGACGGCAAGCACGGCCAGACCGTAGCGGCGCCTGTCGCCACGCCGACCGCAGACGCCCTGCCGCGCCGCTTCGCCGATTTCGGCACGCTGGGCGAAGCCCTCGACTACGCCGCGAGCGGTAACCGTGGTCTTAATTTTCACGACGCGCGTGGCAGTTTGTCGCAACCCTATCCCTACAGCCAGCTCCGTGCGGACGCGCGTGCGATGGCGGATCGCCTGATCGCCGCCGGTGTTGCCCCCGCCGATCGCATCGCGCTGGTCGCGGAGACCGGCCCCGAGTTCGCCGCATTGTTCTTCGGCGTCGTCTATGCCGGCGCATGGCCCGTGCCGTTGCCGTTGCCGACCTCGTTCGGCGGCCGCGATTCGTACATCGAACAGCTTCGCGTCCAGCTTGAAAGCTGCGACCCAAAAATGCTGATCTTCCCGCCCGAACTCGCGCAGATGGCGGGCGAGGCCGCGCGCCTGTCTGGCAACATCGGGATCGACTGGTCCGAGTTCGCGACGCGCGAGGCGCCTGCTGCAACGCTCCCCGAAGCGAAGCCGGACGACATCGCATATCTGCAATATTCGAGCGGCTCGACGCGCTTCCCGCACGGCGTCGTCATCACGCATGCCGCGCTGCTCAACAACCTCGCTGCGCACAGCCACGGCATGGAAGTCTGCGACACCGATCGCTGTGTCTCCTGGCTGCCCTGGTATCACGACATGGGTCTCGTCGGCTGCTTCCTGTCGCCGATCGCCAACCAGGTCTCCACCGACTACCTCAAGACCGAGGATTTCGCGCGCCGTCCGCTCGCGTGGCTCGATCTCATCAGCCGCAACGAAGGCACGACGCTCAGCTATTCGCCGACCTTCGGCTACGATATCTGCGCGCGCCGCATGTCCTCGCAAACCAAGGCCAGCGACCGCTTCGACCTGTCGCGCTGGCGCGTCGCGGGCAATGGCGCCGACATGATCCGTCCCGACGTGATGCAGTCGTTCGTCGACGCGTTCGCCGATGCAGGCTTCAAGGCCAGCGCGTTCCTGCCGAGCTACGGCCTTGCCGAGGCGACGCTCGCGGTTTCGTTGATGCCGCCGGGCGAAGGCATCCGCGTCGAACTCGTCGAGGAAACACAGCTCTCGGGTGGCTCGCGCGGTGGTGACCGCCCCCAGCGCTACCGCGCGATCGTCAACTGCGGCAAGCCGGTCCGCGACATGCAGATCGAGATCCGTGAAGAGGACAGCACCCCCCTCCCCGAGCGCGCGATCGGCAAGGTGTGGTGCAGCGGCAAGTCGGTGATGGTCGGCTATTTCCGCGACGATGCCGCGACCGAGGCGTGCATGGCGGACGGTTGGCTCGATACCGGCGACATGGGCTATATGTCGGACGGCTACATCTACATCGTCGGCCGCGCCAAGGACATGATCATCGTCAACGGCAAGAACCACTGGCCGCAGGATATCGAATGGGCGGTGGAACAGCTTCCCGGCTTCAAGGCCGGCGACATCGCCGCGTTCGCGATCACGACGCCCGGCGGCGAGGAAACCCCCGCCGTATTGGTCCAGTGCCGCAGCTCCGACGAAGCCGAACGCCTGCGCCTGCGCGACGAGATCCGCGAGCGTGTCCGCTCGGTGACCGGCATGAACTGTCTGATCGAGTTGATCCCGCCACGCACCCTGCCGCGCACCTCGTCGGGCAAACTCAGCCGGGCTAAGGCTCGCAACCTGTATCTCAGCGGCGATATCAAACCATACGATATCGCAGCCTGAGATAGCGCCTCGATTGCGATGCTCCGCGGTTCTTAGTTGGGCAGAAGCGCCGGTAGGACAGAGATCCGCGATGAATCGTGATATCGGCGACGGTACGCCAACAGTCTGCTAACTAAAGCTTATTAGGGTTCGCTCCGTGAGCATCAAAACCCCTTCACCGTTGCGCGGGATCGCAGTCACGCTTCCCTTGTTGTTAGGTCTGCGCGACGGCTCCGATCCGGTCGAATGGAGCCGGATCCGGACTGCGCAACTGCACGGCGGGCGCAGGATGGCGCTGGTGATGCTCGCGGCGAACGGTGTCGCCGCAACCGCCACGGCGCTGCTGGTCGACGACACGTCGCCGCAATGGCAGATCGCCAGCTGGCTCGGCGTGCTGCTGCTCGTCGTCGTCGGCATCGCGGCCCGGCGTCTCAGAGCACCTCAACTCGGCGATGGCCAGATCGTGCTGCGCGATGTCCGCAACACCGGCTGGGAAGGCTTGCTGCTGGCACTGGCATGGTCGACCGTCCCCGTGCTGTTCTGTACCCATGCGCCGTCCGGGACGACCGCGGGTCTCGGGCTGACCCTGTGCGCACTGATGACTGGCGCGGCGTTCGCGATGGCGCCGCTGACGCTCGGAACCTTGGTCTTCCTCGGGTATCTTGGCAGTGCTGTCACGCTCCAGCTAGCTATGGCAGGCACGATCGCGGCCTCGGTCGGCGTGTTCGTCTTCACCCTGCTGCTGATGCTGGTCTGCGTGAGCCGCGCGCGGACGCTGATGCTGCTCCACGCCAGCGAGATGGCGCTCGACGAGCGCGACGAGACCGTCAGCCTGCTGCTGCGCGAGTTCGAGGAGACCGGCGCCGACTGGCTGTGGGAGACCGATGCCACGCGCCGCATCGTCCGCGCCTCGCCGCGTTTCGCGTTCGCCGCCGGCCTCGATCCAGCCAGCATCGACGGCATGCCGTTGCTCCAGCTGCTCGCCGGGCCGACTTGGGAGACCGGCGATTTCGCCACCGGATTGCGCACGCTCGCCGACAAGATGAAGAAACGCGAGAGTTTTCGCGACCTGCGCCTGCCCGTGCAGATCAAGGGCGAAGACCGCTGGTGGGAGATCGCGGCCTCGCCGCGGTTCGACGACCGCGGCATGTTCAGCGGGTTCCGCGGGGTCGGCTCCGACATCACCGAACAGCGCAAGTCGGTCGACAAGATCAACCGAATGGCGCGCTTCGACACGCTCACCGGGCTGCCCAACCGGCTGATGGTCAACGAAACACTGGTCCGGACGATCGGCGAGGCCGGCCAATGGGGCGGCCGGTACGCGTTCATGATGCTCGACCTCGACCGGTTCAAGGCGGTCAACGACACGCTTGGCCATCCGTTCGGCGATCGCCTGCTGAGCCGCGTATCCGAACGGCTGAGCCAGTTGATGACCGACAATGAACTGTGCGGCCGGCTCGGTGGCGACGAGTTCGCGGTCATCGTCCGCGACGCCAGCGATCAGGTCGCGCTCGAATCGCTCGCCCAGCGGATCATCGACTCACTGTCGCTGCCCTATGAAATGGATGCGCACACGCTCTACATCGGCGCGAGCATCGGTCTCGCGGTCGGTCCGCGCGATGGCCGGACCGCGGAAATGCTCATCCGTTCGGCCGATCTCGCCTTGTACCGCGCCAAGGATGCCGGTCGCGGCGTCTACCGCAGCTACGAACCCGCGCTTCACGTTCAGGCCGAAGAGCGCCGCGTCCTCGAGATTGCGCTCCGCACCGCAGTCGAGAATGGCGAGATGCATCTCGTCTACCAGCCCGTCGTCGACGCCGAAACCGGCGTCCTGCTGGGTTTCGAGGCGTTGCTGCGCTGGAACAGCCCGGAATTCGGCATCGTATCGCCCGACAAGTTCATCCCGCTTGCCGAGGAAACCCGGCTGATCGCCAATATCGGCGCCTGGGTCCTGCGCACCGCGTGCGAGGAGGCTGCGCGCTGGCCGTCAATGATCCGGATCGCGGTCAATGTATCGCCCGACCAGCTGCACAACCCCGGATTCGTGACGACCGTCACCGGCGCGCTCGCCAGCTCCGGCCTGTCCGCCGAACGGCTCGAGCTCGAAGTGACCGAGAGCGTGTTCATGCATGAGGGGCTGGGCGTCGCTAAGGTCCTCGAGCGCGTCCTCGATCTCGGCGTGCGGCTCAGCCTCGACGATTTCGGGACCGGCTATTCGTCGCTTGGTTATCTCAGCCGGACGCGGTTCTCATCGATCAAGATCGATCGCAGCTTCGTCCAGGACGCGGCCAAGGGGATGCGCGAGGCGATCGCGATCATTCGTGCGGTCGTCGCGCTGGCCGAGAGCCTCGGCATGGCGACCACCGCCGAGGGCGTCGAGACCGAGGCCGAACACCGGATGGTCCGGCAATTCGGCTGCACCAAGGTTCAGGGCTATTATTTCGGTCGCCCGCTTCCGGTCGACGAAGCCCGCGCGCTGGCCAACCGCGGTTGGCAAAAGTCGGCGGCCGCCTGATCCGACAGCCGCCATCTACTGCCAACCCCGATTACCGACCGTAATCTCCAACCGCGCTTACCGGCGGCGCTCCCGCCCACCGAAACTGACGAGGCTCTCGGCGCCATCCGCCGACAGTGCCGACACGCCGACGAACGTGTCGTCGACCGGCACCTGGACCAGCACCGTCTGCGTACCCGTCACGTCGCGGACGTCCGTCCAGCCCTGCGAATCGTTGCGACGCCACCGGACGCGGTAGCGTGCAGCGCCCGGCACGGCAGTCCATTTGACCGTCGTATCGCGCGACAAGGCACCCGCGATCGATACGTCTTCGGGCGCCGCCGGCGCGGCGGCAATCTGCGCGATCGTCGTCACGTTGATCGCCGTCACCTTGGCCAGATACGGAAAGTCCATGCCCTCGATCGTGTCGCCGTAGACGGCACCTTTTTCGGTACGCAGATCCTGATGCTGGCGATCCCAGTTCTCGGCCGCGACCGAGAACCGTACCGCGGGATAGCCGAGCTTGAGAAACGGTTCGTGATCGCCACCGCGACCGAACCGATCCGGCCGCCGATCGATCATCACGTCGAGCCCGCCCGGAATGCCGCCGGCGATCCCATCGATCGCCTTGGCCAGCGCGCGACTCGGGCCATCGTCCTCTCCGCCCTCCGCACGCCGTCCCTGTTGCGCGACCATGTCTTCCGATGCGCGAATGCCTTCCGAAAACACGCGCACCTTGTCCGCGACCCGGACGCCGCCCTGACCGACCGTGTTGCCGACGATGTCGTTGTTGAGCATCGCCGACACCTGCCAGCCGCGCGCCTTCGCCGTATCGGCGAGCAGTTCGGCGCCCCACAAGCCCTGTTCTTCGCCCGAGAACACCGCGTAAACGATCGTCGCGTCGAACTGACGTTGCGACAGCAAGCGCGCGGCCTCCAGGACCAGCGCCACGCCCGAGGCATTGTCGTTCGCGCCCGGCGCATCGGAGGTCGCGTTCATGACATCGGTCACGCGGCTGTCGATATGCGCACCGACGATCACCACCCGGTTCGGATCGCGGCCCTTCTGGATCCCCAGGACGTCTTCTACCACCACGCCGGTCGGTGCCCGCGGGCCGGTGAAACGTCGCGAAATCCGGTCGACCGTGATGCACCCGCCGCACGATGCACCGATCTCCGTAAAGCGGCGCGCTGCCCAGGTCCGCGCGGCGCCGATACCGCGTTTGGGGTCGGTCGTGGTCGACGCCGTGTGGCGTGTGCCGAAATCGACCATCGTTGCGACGTCCGCCTTCAATCGGGTCGCAGAGGTAGCGGATTGGGTCGCAGGTGCGGGGGCGAGCGGGGCGGCGGCTGCGAGAAGCAGCGGAACGATAAAGATCGACATCGAATGATCGTGCCCGGATCGCAGGCCTGCCTCAAGTGTTTAATATCGCTGAGACGAACCAACTGAAACTGGAATTCAGCCGAAGATCACTTTCGGCGGAATCGATAAATCGCACGAACATGATTCAGATTTGATACTTTTTAATCAAATGCGTAGAGGTACTTATCGAAATCCGGGACCGATAGTGATTATAGGCCATTCAATCTCGAATATGGACGGTATCATACAAGCCATCGATGAACCGGTGGCTCGTGTGCTGAAACGTACGCGTACAGAGCTGATCGGCATGTCGTATACGTCAATCACGCATCCTGAGGATATCGCTCGCAACGTATCGCAGGTCCAGGCTCTTCGTCCGAATGGTCAGTCGCAATCGATCCGCAAGCGATATCTTGGCGGCGATGGCAGTATCATCACGCTCACCGTCCAGGTTTTGCGTATCGGCAGCGGCGAGAGCGGCCATCTCGTCGGCACGATGTCGGCCGCCGCCCCACTCGGCTCGATGATTGCAGGTCCGCGTCATGACGATCGCCTGCCGCATAGTCTTTGGCGCCGCGCAAAGGATCTGCTCGCGGTCATGCAGGCACGCGATAAGACGCTGGGCGGCGATCTGTTCGCCGATCATGCCTGGGCACTGCTGTTGAGCGTCTATGTGGCGGAGGCCGAGAGTCGGATCGCAACGGTCGACTCGGTCGCCAGCCAGCTCGGTCTGAATCGCGCGACCTTGGATCGCTGGATTCGTGTGCTGGAGGCCAAATCGCTGGTCGATCCGCCCGATAGCATGCGCGAAGCACTCCAGCTGACACGCTCCGGCATCGATGATGTCGAACGGCTGTTGTCGACCCGATCGCTGGTGGACGTCAGCTAAGACGATCGATCGCCTCGCGCGTCAGCGACCCGGGAATGATCATGACGGGGACCGGCAGCGCGCCCGCGTCGGTTCCCGCGAAATGCGCGATCAACTCGCCCGGCGCGCCGATCGCGGCCGCGCCGAGCACCAGTGCGGCGATCTCTGGGTTGGCCGCGATCATCTCGCGGATGATCTTGGGTGCTTCGCCTTCGCGGACAGTAATCGACGGACGCAGACCGGATTCCTCCAGCAACGTACCCGCGGCGCCGGCGACCAACCCCTCGGCGTGCAACCGCGCCTCCTCCTCGATAGTCGCCTGGACGCCGCCGAACGCGATGAACTCCTGCGGCGGGATCACGGTGAGAATCTCGACGCCGCCGCCGGTCTTCACCGCACGCCGCGCGGCAAAGCGCAACGCGATGCCAGCTTCGGGACTGTCGTCGATCACCACCAGATAAATGCGCATTTTCGCCCCCGTTATCGCCGGTAATTGGGCCGAGGCGGGTCGATACGCAAGTGCGCCGGGGTTGACCCGAGCGGACGAGGGCGCGAGTAGGCATGCCGTTACGTCACGCCCTGGGGAAATCCATGTCGATCGAGATCAAGATGCCTGCGCTGTCCCCGACCATGGAGGAGGGTACCCTCGCCAAATGGTTGATCAAGGAGGGCGACGTCGTGAAATCCGGCGACCTGATGGCCGAGATCGAGACCGACAAGGCGACGATGGAATTCGAAGCCGTCGACGAAGGCACCGTGGTCAAGATCCTCGTCGCCGAGGGTACCGACAACGTGAAGGTCGGCACGGTCATCGCCATCATCGCCGAAGAGGGCGAGGACGCGTCGTCGATCTCTTCCGCGCCGACCAAGAGCGAGACGCCCGAGCCCGCCGCGAAGGAATCGGAGGCCAAGCCCGATCCGACGGACCCGAACAAGACCGGGACCGAGGCCAAGCCGGTCGAGCGGACCGAGGCTTCGGCTGAGGATCATGGCCGTCCCGACGATGCCGGTGCAGCCAAGCCTGCCGCCAGCGGCGACCGCGTGAAGGCGAGCCCGCTTGCGCGCCGTCTTGCCGCCGACAAGGGTATCGATCTCGGCGCCGTGTCGGGTTCCGGCCCCAAGGGTCGCATAGTCAAGGCCGACGTCGAGAGCGCGAAGCCGGGTGCTGCGCCTGTCGCTGCGAAGACCGACGCTGCTGTGCCGACGGCTGCCGCTACTCCGGCCCCTGCCGCGAAGCCTGCGACCGTGCCGGATATCCCGCACGAGACGACCAAGCTCAGCAACGTCCGCAAGACGATCGCGCGTCGCCTGACCGAGTCAAAGCAGACCGTTCCGCACATCTACCTGACGGTGAACATCCGCCTCGATGCGCTGCTCAAGCTGCGTGGCGAGCTGAACAAAAGCCTCGAATCGCGCGGCGTGAAGCTGTCGGTCAACGACCTGCTGATCAAGGCGCAGGCCGTCGCGCTGATGCAGGTCCCGACCTGCAACGTGATGTTCACGCCCGACCAGCTCATTACCTTCCAGCGGGCCGACATCTCGGTCGCGGTGAGCACGCCGTCGGGCCTTATCACGCCAATCATCGTCGGTGCGGACACCGCGTCGCTGTCGTCGATCTCGACGCAGATGAAGGACCTCGCCGCCCGCGCTCGCGACGGCAAGCTCAAGCCCGAGGAATATCAGGGCGGTACCGCCTCGATCAGCAACATGGGCATGTTCGGCATCACGCAGTTCGATGCGGTGATCAACCCGCCGCAGGCGATGATCCTCGCGGTCGGTGCTGGCGAGAAGCGTCCGTACGTAGTCGGTGACGAGCTGACCGTAGCGACCGTGATGTCGGCGACCGGCAGCTTCGATCACCGCGCGATCGACGGTGCGGACGGCGCGCAGTTCATGAAGGCGTTCAAGCATCTCGTCGAGAACCCGCTGGGCATGCTGGCGTAAGATCGTGACCACCGCCTCCACTCCGTTCGCCCTGAGCGAAGTCGAAGGGCATGAGACTCATGTACCTCGACTGCGCTTGGCACGAACGGTTTAGGGGGGTGTTCGACATGAAGAAGACGACCATCGAGATCCTGCACATCCTCGCAGGCCTCGTAGTAGCAATCGCGATCACCTGGGCGGCGGCATGGTCCTATCCGCTCGGGCAGGACGTGATCTGGTCGTGCGGTGCCGCGGCGATGGTGGCGACCATGCTGATGGGCGTGGGACCGCTGCGCCGCGCCCGCCGTCTCGACCAAACGACCCGCAGGAGTGAAGCGTGACCGACCTGCCTCCCAACAAGGCCCCGACGATCCGCGTTACCGCGATGCCGGCCGACGCCAACCCCTATGGCGACATCTTCGGCGGCTGGCTGATGGGCCAGATGGATCTTGCCGCGGGCTCGGTCGCGTCCCGGCGCAGCGGCGGTCGTGCCGTCACGATCGCAGCGGACGCGATGAAGTTCCACATGCCCGTCGTCGTCGGTGACGAAGTCTCGGTTTATGCCGACCTGAGCGCGGTCGGTCGCACCTCCATGACGATCGAGGTCGAGGCTTGGCGCCGCGCGCGGCACAGCAACGACAGCTGCAAGGTGACCCAGGCGCGCTTCATCTTCGTAGCGGTCGGCGACGATCGCAAACCGCGGCCCGTGCCGCCCGAAACCAATTAATTCAAAGGACTCTACCGTGGCTGATACCTATGATCTCGTCATCCTCGGCTCGGGCCCCGGCGGCTACGTCGCTGCGATCCGCGCGTCGCAACTCGGCCTGAAGGTCGCGATCGTCGAGCGCGAGCGCTTGGGCGGCATCTGCCTCAACTGGGGCTGCATCCCGACCAAGGCGCTGCTGCGCACGTCGGAAATCTATCACTACATGCAGAACGCCGAGAGCTATGGCCTCAAGGCGGACAATGTCGGCTTCGACCTCGCCAAGATCGTCGACCGCTCGCGCAAGGTCGCGGGCCAGCTGAACGCGGGCGTCAAGGGCCTGATGAAGAAGAACAAGGTGACCGTCGTCGAAGGCGTCGGCACCGTGACGGCGAAGGGCAAGCTCAGCGTCAAGCAGGGCGACAAGACCGTCGAGCTCGAAGCCAAGAACATCATCGTCGCGACCGGCGCCCGCGCGCGCGACCTGCCGTTCGCCAAGGCTGACGGCGAGCGGATCTGGACTTACCGACACGCGATGGTCCCGACCGAGATGCCGACCAAGCTGCTGGTCATCGGCTCGGGTGCGATCGGCGTCGAGTTCGCCAGCTTCTACAACGACATGGGCGCCGACGTGACGATCGTCGAGATGCTCCCGCGGATCCTCCCCGTCGAGGACGAGGAAGTCTCCGCGTTCATGGACAAGGCGCTGACAAAGCAGGGCATCAAGCTGCTGACCCAGACCGGTCTGGAGGGTCTCGCGCCCTCGGCGAACGGCGTCACGGCCAAGATCAAGGCGAAGGACGGCAAGGTTTCGGAAGAGACCTTCAGCCACGCGATCATCGCGATTGGCATCGTCCCCAACACCGAGAATATCGGGCTTGAGGCTTTGGGCGTCGAAACCGACCGCGGCCATATCAAGACCGACGGCTACGGCCGCACCAACGTCGACGGCATCTGGGCGATCGGCGACGTCACCGGCGCGCCGTGGCTGGCGCACAAGGCAAGCCATGAGGGCATCATCGCGGTCGAGAAGATCGCCGGCGGCTCGCCGCACCAGATGGATAAGGCCAACATCCCCGGCTGCACCTATTCGCGCCCGCAGGTTGCGTCGGTCGGCATGACCGAGGCGAAGGCGAAGGAAGCCGGGTACGAGCTGAAGGTCGGCAAATTCCCCTTCATCGGCAACGGCAAGGCGATCGCGCTAGGCGAGGCCGAGGGCTTCGTGAAGACGGTGTTCGATGCGAAGACCGGCGAACTGCTCGGGGCGCACATGGTCGGCGCGGAAGTGACCGAGCTGATCCAGGGCTATGTCGTCGCGCGCCAGCTCGAGACTACCGAGGCGGAGCTGATGGAGACGGTGTTCGCGCATCCGACGTTGTCCGAGATGATGCACGAAAGCGTCCTCGCCGCCTATGGCCGGGCGATCCACTACTGAGCAACTGATCCTCCCCGTAAGGGTGAGGTGACGCCGAAGACGTCGGAGGGGGAGGACACGGAACCGAGGTCCTTCCTTTCCGCCCCCTCCGTCTGGCAAGCGCCAGCCACTCTATAGCGGGGGACGACTTGAGGTTGGTACTCCTTCTCCGTCATCCTGACGAAAGTCAGGACCCAGGGTACCGCCCGCGGCGCTTTATCGCTCTGGATCCTGACTTTCGTCAGGATGACGGAGGCGAGTGGGGCGGCATTGTTCTTGTCAGGCACGAAGTCGAGACCAGTCTGATATCCGGCCGACCGACCGATCCGAGCGAACCATCCCGTTTCGGCCCTATCTCTCTTGACCCTTGCGCGCGACGCGTCAAAGGGTCGCGCCGGCCACGACATCCCGCTTTCAGGATTTCGCGGTGCATAAGCCACCGGTGCGGGACCCGCGAATGTCGATCGAACCAGACTCCCGCCTCACGCACCGCCATATCACGATAACGGCGGTCGCACTGTGCATCGCCTCGCTCGCGCTGTTCTGGCCGGGCACCGCGATGTACGACACCGTCACGCAATATCAGCAGGTCCTGTCGGGCGTGTACGACGATTGGCACCCACCGGCGATGGCGCGAGTCTGGGCGCTGCTGGCGCCGCTCGGGCCCGGTGCGACGCCGATGCTGGTCCTGCAACTCGTCACCTATTGGCTCGGGCTCGGTTTGATCGCCGCAGCGCTGGCCCGGATCGGTCGCGCCCGCGGCGCCGCCGCGATCCTCGCGATCGGCCTGCTCCCGCCCTTTCTCGGCTGGCAGGGCGTCGTGCTCAAGGATGCGCAACTCGCTGGCGCGCTTCTCGCTGCAGTCGGCATCATAGGCTGGTGGCGGCTCGCGCGGCGCCCGCCGCCCCGCGCGATGTACATCCCGGTCGCACTGCTGCTCGCCTACGCCGTGCTGGTCCGCGCCAACGCCGTGTTCATCGTCGTTCCGCTGATCGTGACGCTTGCCCCGCGCCCGGTACACCCCTTCGCCAAGCTCGTCGCCGGTCTCGTCGCGGTCGTCGCCGTGCTCGGCGTCGCGCCGATCGTGAACCATCAACTGCTCCGCGCGCAACCCAGTGGGGTCGAAGCGACGCAGGCGCTCTACGACATAGCGGGCATCGCCGCGCGTACGCCGGACGGCAACACCATCGGCCTTACCCGGCAAGAGACCGAGACTGTAATCCAGCGGCGGTGCGCGAAGCCGTTCTTCTGGGATCCGCTCGGCGACGATGCGCATTGCGGAACGACGATGGCACGGCTGCGCGCGCTGCCGACCGCGACGCTGTACGTCACGCTGGCGTCGGCGGCGCTGCATCATCCGATCGCCTATGCCGGGCACCGCTTCGCGCATCTGAACTCGACCGACCGGTGGCTGGTCCCGTTCCACTGGCCGAGCGCCGCGCCGCCCGTCGCGTCCGAGCCGAACACGATCGGGCTCGCCAACCCCAGTGCAGCGGCCCGCGCGTGGGAGGTGCTGACCGCGATGATCGTCGAGACCCCGCTCGGCTGGCCGATCGCCTGGATCGTCGTCGCGATCACCGCGCTTGCCGCAAGCCTGTCGCGCCCGCGCGATCCTGTCCGCGAACTCGCCACCGCATTGCTGGTATCCGCCCTAGCGCTGGAAGTCAGCTTCGCGGTGCTGAGCATCGCGTCCGACCTGCGCTATCACCTGTGGCCGATGATCGCGACGGCGGTTTCCGTCGTCCTGCTCGCCGATCGCTCACCGCGGCGGCGGGTCCTGATGATCGGCGCAATTGCGCTGACGATCGTGATCTGCAGCGGGCTGGCGGCGCGCCTGACGCTACCCCTCCCGCCCCAGTCCTATGCCGGCATGCTGGGGTAAGCCACGGGCAGCGCCCCTAGCGCCGGCGTAGCTTGCGCCGCGGATAGGGCACCGTCTCGTAATATTCGGTGGTCGTCGTGGTCGTCGTCACCGGGACGGATTGAACGACCACCGTCGTTGAGCCTGCCGGATAGGCCGGGCCGCTGGTCGTCGTGACCGTCGTGGCGCCATCGCGCGAAACCCAGGTTTCGCCCGGCGCACTCGCGTAGGTACGCGGCGGCTGATAGCCGGCGCCATAGGGCGGCGCGTAGTCGTCCGCATATGTGCGCGGGGGCGGCGCATAATCGTCAGCATACGGCGCGGGCGGCGGATAGCCTGCGCCGTATCCCGCACGGAGTGGTGGCGGCGTGCGACGGCCACGATCCTCGGCCTTGTCGATCGCGTAGCCCGCCGCTGCGCCGACGCCGGCACCGATCAGCGTACCGCCGAGACGGTTGCCACGTCCGGCGATGACGTTGCCCGCGACGCCACCGGCTACAGCACCGATCGCGGCACCGCCCAAACCCGTGTCGCGCCGGTTGTAGCGACCATCGTCCGACCGCGGCGTGCGACCATCATCATATGGCGGCGCATACCCGCGTTCGCTCGGCCCGGCGTACACCGTGTCGTTTGCCGCATAATCTCGAGGACTTATCGTCACCGAACTGCTCGAATCATAGCGGTCCCAATCGACGTCGCCGACGGTGTCGTAGACCGATCCTCGCGGGTCGATCAGGACGGCGTCGTCGTAGTAGCGCGCCCAGTTATACCCCTGCGGCGGTTGCGGAAGACCGTAGGTCGACCAGTCGCCCACGTAGAAGCGCGGCGCATTCCAATAGCCGGGCACCGCCCAGCCGCGATGCGGGCGGCGGTAGCCGGTCCAGCCGCCCGGCGCGTTCGCACCGGCCCACCAGCGACCGCCGATCTTGCTGCCCCAACGCGGCTGGCGGTGCGGTCCCACCTGTCGCGACGCGGTCTGCACGATGGGAGGATTGGCGGCTATCGGACCGGGCCGGCGGGGATTCGCCATCGGTGCCTGCATCGTCGCGCCCGGCATGCCGTAGCCGGCGCCGGGCCGCTGCTGCGCGTACGCCGCGCCGCCGCCGACCAAGGCGAGCCCTGCGCTCGCGAGAATAAGGCTCCGCATGTTCATCTCCCTGGTTCCGCCACCCTATCCCGCGCAAACGCCGGATGTCTTGAGGGGTTGCTTACCAAAGCCGGGGGCGAGTCACCAGCAAGCGTACCGTCCCGAAACGGAGCAGCGCCTACAGACGCTGGCCCAACAATGCCGCGAGCGCCTCGCAGCCTGCCGCATCCTCAGCGTCGAACCGCGCCGGCTCCGGGCTGTCGAGATCGAGCACGGCGACCAGCGTGCCGTCCTTGATCACCGGTACCACCAGTTCCGACCGGCTTGCCGCGTCGCAGGCGATGTGTCCCGGGAATGCGTGCACGTCGTCGACCAGTTGCGTGGTCAGCGTCGCGGCAGCGGCCCCGCAGACGCCCTTGCCGACCGGGATACGGATGCACGCGACCTTGCCTTGGAACGGCCCGAGGACGAGTTCGCCACTCTGCGCTTCGGGCACCAGCCGGTAGAAGCCTGCCCAATTAAGATCGGGCAGATACTCCCACACCAGCGCGGCGGCATTCGCCATGTTGGCGATCGGATCGGTCTCGTCTGCGGTCAGCGCGTCTAGCGCGGCAAGCAGGTCGCGGTAGAGATCGGCCTTGGTGCCGGCGGAGATATCGAACTGGTACATGTGATCTTCCTTGGTCGGCGTCTTGATGGAACTAGCACGCTCCAAAATCCGTCATCCCAGCGAAAGCTGGGACCTCCATGTTGGCGTCGGCGGCCCGTTCCTCAAGGATACCCCAGCTTTCGCTGGGGTGACGGTGCGGAGGGATGGCACCTGATCATGAATCGCTCAATCGTCGCGCACTTTTCCCCGGCCCGCCTTCACACCGCTGCGCACCTTCTTCGTGTCGACCCGACGCGCCTTCGCTGCCTTGGACGGCTTGGTCGCGCGACGCGCCTTAGGGACGATCGTCGCCTCCTTGATCATTGCGACGAGGCGTTCGCGGACCTCCTGGCGGTTGAGTAACTGCGACCGCGATCCCTCGCTACGCAGCACCAGCACACCGTCGCGCGTCAATCGCGATCCAGCCAGCACGGCGATGCGGTTCTTCACCGCCAGCGGCAAGCCCGGCGACAGGCCGACGTCGAAGCGCAGGATCACCGCGCTGTCGGTGGTGTTGACGTGCTGACCACCGGGACCGCCCGAGCGCGTCGTGCTCTCGATCAGTTCACTGTCGTCGATCGAGATCGATCGGGTGATCGGGATCGCGACCATCAGCCCCTGCCCTCGCCAGCCTCAGCCGTCGACGGAGTCCGGCGTCGCATCGCCGTGAGCAATTGGGAGGATCGGCGTATCGGCAGTGTCAGCAGACGCTTCATCGGCGAACCCGGCCTTGGCGAACCGCTCGGGCAGCGGCGCTTCGGCGAGCACGTCGGGCTTGCCCGGGCGCGGGACGATAAGCCGCTGCGCGTGGAGCATCATGCCGAGCCCGTCCGCCTTGCCGTAGACGCCGTCGCCGACCACCGGCGCGCCGAGGCCGCTCGCCGCGTGGACGCGGATCTGGTGCGTACGGCCGGTCTCGGGCAGGAACTCGACCAGCGAACGCCCGTCCCTGATCTCGAGCACGCGCCACTTGGTCCGCGACTTCTTGCCGTCAGGGTCCTCGACCATCCGCCAGCCGGTCTCGGCGGTGCTGACCTTGCCCAGCGCCATCTCGATCAGGCCGGACGTGCCCTCGACGACGCCGTCGAGGAGGGCGACGTAGCGTTTCGAGACGAGGCCCTGTTCGAACGCCTGCTGCAACCGGGCATGCGCCTTGGGATTGCGCGACAACAAAAGGCAGCCGCTCGTGTCGCGGTCGAGCCGGTGCACCGCCTTCGGCCAGCGCTGGAAGCCGAACTTCAGGCTTTCGAGATGATTTTCGAGGCTCAGCGAGCCATCGCGGGGCGGATCGACCGGCAGCCCTGCGGGCTTGTCGATTACCAGGGCCTCGCCGTCGAGGAAGAGTACGCGTTCACCATGCATGGCGCCGCCCTTGCCATCATTAGCGCCTGCGTGCCAGAGCCCGCGTCGATGTTGCACCGCACGCTGGCCCTCGCGCTCCTCTTCGCCCCGACCGTCGCGGAGGCCCAATTGTGCGAAGGCCAGAGCGCGGCGATCGCCCCCGACGGTCGCGCGTTCGGGCATCTGCCGTATGGCGACGCCGCCGAAACCGAACTGGTCACGCTGCCGTCCGAATATTCGGTGGGCAATCCATGCGTCGTACGCGCCGATATCCTGCCCGATCTGCTCCGGCTGTTCGCAGCGGCGCAGGGCGATTCTTCCGTGATGGGCCAGCTCCGCGCGCTCTCGTGTCAGCGGTCGATCGCGCGCCAGCGCAGCGTGTTCTGCCGCGGCGAAATCAGCACCGCGGCCAACCGGGCGATCTCAGTCGCGCCGCCTGGATATAGCGAGCATTCGACCGGCTATGCGCTCGATTTCGCGGTCCGGCCTGCGAACGGGTGTCCCGATGCGGAGGCGTGCATGGCCGCGACGCCTGCCGCGCGCTGGCTGCGGCTGAACGCGCCGCGGTTCGGGTTCGAGCAGAGCTTTCCCGGTGGCAACAAGCAGAACGTGAAATGGGAGCCCTGGCACTGGCGCTGGGTGGGCACGAGCGGCAGTGCGCCCGGGGCGGCGAAGGCGCGGTTCGTGTTCGCGCGGGCGCGGCGGTTGTATCCGGCGGATCCCGCCGTGCTGCCGCTGGTGGTGAAGGTGTCGGCGCAACCGCCGGTGCCGGTGGCTCCGGTCGTGGTGGTGCCGTCGAAGAAGAAGCGGCGGTAGGCGATTTCGACGTTTCGCTAGCGACGCACATCGCTAGCGACGGCACCACCCCGGCGAAGGCCGGGGCCCAGTTGGGGAACGTTGCTGACGACGGGCAGCGCTTCGTTACTGCCACCTTTCCAACTGGGCCCCGGCCGCCGCCGGGGTGGTAGTTTTTTGGGGGGGCACCTTTGAGTTACGATCCCATTGGATGCCCCACTCTACCCAATCAGTGCAGCACCAGTCCGCCCGTACGCACGACGCCGTCCTGCAACGCGTGATCGTACAGCAATTCGGTCTCCAGCTTCACCTGGAGCGACAGCCGGTCGAGCATCGACTCCGCCTGGATGCCGAACGCAGCCCAGTCGTCGGGAGAAATCGTCGGCAGCCAGTGGCCGATGAACGCCTTCCAGTCCGAGCGCAGGATGTCGAGATCCTCCTCCATCATCGCGATCGTATCGGCCGAGCATCGCGCTTCCATCGCCACGACGGTGCGATCGATGACTTCGTCCTCGACGCCCAGATGATCGGCGACGGTCACCGCCAGCTCGATCAGCTTGCGCGACGCGAACGCGCTTTGCGTATTAGATTCTCGTGATAAATTAACGAGTTCCGAACATTGCCGGGCAATCTTCTCGTGATCTTCGATCAACCGAATCCAATTCGCACGGTCCTGATCGGATACTTCTCGCTCTGCGATCTTCGCGTTCATGACGTCGCTACTCCCCTGCGAATGCCAAACGGTAACACTGAATATACGCGTCAAATATTACCAAAGATGCAATAGCGTCAGGCGTTTGACCATAGCTATAGTATTTCCGGCAGTGCGGTCGTGTCGAAACGACCGTGTCGCGTCCACCCTTTGACATGACGCCGCGGCGCGCCTATATCCGCATCTCACCACAGCATCCGGGAAATGACATGCCGTCGCGCAGCGTGTCGATCGTATTGGATACCGAGGTTTCATACGCTGAGAGCCGCCGCACCTGATGCGCGCGGCCTTTTTGCGTGAACGTGCGTCCCGCTTGGGGGTTCCCAAGCACGAAATTACGACTGATCCGTCAGTTTTTATAGGGCGAAACAAAACCTATGGCTTCCAAGGCGATCGAACACGGCACTGCAAAGCGCCGTATCCGCAAGGTTTTCGGCAACATCCACGAAGTCGTGCAGATGCCGAACCTGATCGAAGTCCAGCGCGAGAGCTACGAGCAGTTCCTGCGCTCCGACAAGTCGATCGGCCACGTCTCGGGTCTCGAGAAGACGCTGCGCAGCGTGTTCCCGATCCAGGATTTCGCCGGCACCGCCTATCTCGATTTCGACGACTACGTCCTTGAGCCGCCGAAGTTCGACGTCGAGGAATGCCGCCAGCGCGGCATCACCTACGCCGCGCCGATGCGCGTCACGCTGCGTTTGACAGCGTTCGAGGTTGATCCCGATACCGAGGCCAAGTCGGTCATCGATATCAAGGAGCAGGACGTGTACATGGGCGACATGCCGCTCATGACCGAGAACGGCACGTTCTTCATCAACGGCACCGAGCGCGTCATCGTTTCGCAGATGCACCGTTCGCCGGGCGTCCTGTTCGATCACGATCGCGGCAAGACGCACGCATCGGGCAAGTACCTGTTCGCGGCGCGCGTGATCCCGTATCGCGGTTCGTGGCTCGATTTCGAGTTCGACGCGAAGGACATCGTCAACGTCCGCATCGATCGCAAGCGCAAGCTGCCCGTCACGGCGCTGCTCTACGCGCTCGGCATGACGTCGGAAGAGATCCTCAACTATTTCTACAACCGCGTGACGTTCGTCCGCGGCCAGGGTGGCTGGATCGTTCCGTTCCAGGTCGAGAACTGGCGTGGCCAGAAGCCGATGTTCGACATCGTCGATGCGAAGACCGGCGAAGTCGTGTTCCCGAACGGCCAGAAGATCAGCCCACGCGCTGCCAACAAGGCGTTCAAGGACGGTCTCACCGACCTGCTGATCCCGACCGAGGAAATTTTCGGCCGCTATTCGGCCTACGACCTGATCGACGAGTCGACCGGCCGTATCTACATCGAAGCCGGTGACGAAGTGACCGCCGAGAACCTCGAACTGCTCGACCAGGCAGGCATCGAGCGCCTGGACCTGCTCGACATCGATCACGTCGCAACGGGTCCGTGGATCCGCAACACGCTCAAGGTCGACAAGGCCGAGGAGCGCGAGCAGGCGCTGTCCGACATCTACCGCGTAATGCGTCCCGGCGAGCCGCCGACGCTGGAGACCGCCGAGGCATTGTTCTCGGGTCTGTTCTTCGATCCGGACCGCTACGATCTGTCGGCCGTCGGCCGCGTGAAGCTCAACATGCGTCTCGACCTCGACGTCGAGGACACCGTGACGACGCTGCGCACCGAGGATATTCTCGAGGTCATCAAGACGCTCGTGAACCTCAAGGACGGCAAGGGCGAAATCGACGATATCGACAACCTCGGTAACCGTCGTGTCCGTTCGGTCGGCGAGTTGCTCGAGAACCAGTACCGCGTCGGTCTGCTCCGCATGGAGCGCGCCGTGAAGGAGCGCATGTCGTCGGTCGACGTTTCGACGGTCATGCCGAACGACCTGATCAACGCGAAGCCTGCGGTTGCCGCGGTTCGTGAATTCTTCGGCTCGTCGCAGCTGTCGCAGTTCATGGATCAGACCAACCCGCTGTCGGAAGTCACGCACAAGCGTCGCGTGTCGGCACTTGGACCAGGTGGTCTGACGCGTGAGCGCGCTGGCTTCGAAGTCCGCGACGTTCACCCGACGCATTACGGCCGCATCTGCCCGATCGAGACGCCGGAAGGCCCGAACATCGGTCTGATCAACTCGCTCGCCAGCTTCTCGCGGGTGAACAAGTACGGCTTCATCGAGACGCCGTACCGCAAGGTCGTCGACCACAAGGTCACCGACGACGTCGTCTATCTGTCGGCGATGGAAGAGGCCAAGCACACGATCGCGCAGGCCAACGCCGAGCTCGATTCGTCGAACGGCTTCGTCGAGGAGCTGGTGTCGTCGCGTCAGGCTGGCGAATTCCTGATGGCGCTGCCCGACAACATCACGTTGATGGACGTCAGCCCCAAGCAGCTCGTCTCGGTCGCCGCATCGCTCATTCCGTTCCTGGAAAACGATGACGCCAACCGCGCACTGATGGGCTCGAACATGCAGCGTCAGGCCGTGCCGCTCGTCCAGGCCGAGGCGCCGTTCGTCGGCACCGGCATGGAAGAGACCGTGGCGCGTGACTCGGGCGCCGCGATCTCGGCCAAGCGTGCGGGCATCGTCGATCAGGTCGACGCGGCGCGTATCGTGATCCGGGCGACCGGCGAGATCGATGCCGGCAAGTCGGGCGTCGACATCTACACGCTGATGAAGTTCCAGCGCTCGAACCAGTCGACCTGCATCAACCAGCGTCCGCTGGTGAAGGTGGGCGATGCGGTCCGTGCCGGCGACGTGCTCGCCGACGGCCCGTCGACCGAGTTCGGCGAGCTGGCGCTGGGTCGCAACAGCCTCGTCGCGTTCATGCCGTGGAACGGTTACAACTACGAGGATTCGATCCTGATCTCCGAGCGGATCGTGAAGGACGACGTGTTCACGTCGATCCATATCGACGAGTTCGAGGTGATGGCTCGCGACACGAAGCTCGGGCCTGAGGACATCACGCGCGACATCCCGAACGTCGGCGAGGAAGCGCTTCGCAACCTCGACGAGGCGGGCATCGTCTACATCGGTGCAGAGGTTGAGCCAGGCGATATTCTCGCCGGCAAGATCACGCCGAAGGGTGAATCGCCGATGACGCCGGAGGAGAAGCTTCTCCGTGCGATCTTCGGCGAGAAGGCCAGCGACGTGCGCGATACGTCGCTTCGCCTGCCGCCGGGCGTGTCGGGTACCGTCGTCGACGTTCGCGTCTTCAACCGTCACGGCATCGACAAGGACGAGCGCGCGATGGCGATCGAGCGCGAGGAGATCGAGCGCCTGAAGAAGGATTCGGACGACGAGCGTTCGATCCTGAACCGTGCGACCTGGTCGCGTCTTCGCGAGATGCTGCTCGACCAGACCGCCACCTCGGCGCCGAAGGGCGTCAAGAAGGGCGTCGTGATCGACATGGATCTGCTCGACAGCGTCGACCGCCACGAGTGGTGGAAGTTCGCGGTCGCCGACGACAAGGTCCAGAGCGATCTGGAAGCGGTCAAGATCCAGTATGACGATGCCGCCAAGCTGATCACGGACAAGTTCCACGATCGTCGCGAGAAGCTGGAGCGTGGTGACGAGTTGTCGCCGGGCGTGCTGAAGATGGTCAAGGTGTTCGTTGCGGTGAAGCGCAAGCTGCAGCCGGGCGACAAGATGGCCGGCCGTCACGGCAACAAGGGCGTCATCAGCCGCATCCTGCCGGCGGAGGACATGCCGTTCCTCGCCGACGGTACGCCGGTCGATATCGTGCTCAACCCGCTGGGCGTGCCGTCGCGCATGAACGTCGGCCAGATCTTCGAGACGCATCTGGGCTGGGCCGCACGTGGCCTGGGTCAGTCGATCACCGCGGCTCTCGAGACGTGGCGCGAAGAGAATCCGGACGCCAAGCCGGGTGCGATGCCGGAGGCGGTCCGCGATCGTCTCAAGACGGTGTACGGCGAGCAGTATCACGCCGAGATCGACGCCCGCACGGGTGACGAGATCGTCGAGCTCGCCAAGAACCTGAAGGGCGGCGTGCCGATGGCGACGCCGGTGTTCGATGGTGCCCGCGAAGCCGATGTCTCGGCGATGCTGGCGCTGGCGGGCCTCGACACGTCGGGTCAGTCGGACCTGTTCGACGGCCGCACCGGCGATCAGTTCGATCGCAAGGTGACGGTGGGCTACATCTACATGCTGAAGCTCCACCATCTGGTCGACGACAAGATCCACGCACGGTCGATCGGGCCGTACTCGCTGGTCACGCAGCAGCCGCTGGGTGGTAAGGCGCAGTTCGGTGGGCAGCGCTTCGGCGAGATGGAGGTCTGGGCACTCCAGGCCTACGGCGCAGCGTACACCTTGCAGGAAATGCTGACGGTGAAGTCGGACGACGTGGTCGGCCGCACCAAGGTCTACGAGGCGATCGTCAAGGGCGACGACACGTTCGAGGCCGGCATTCCGGAGAGCTTCAACGTGCTCGTCAAGGAAATGCGCTCGCTCGGCCTGAATGTGGACCTGAAGCAGTCGGAGCCCGGCTTCGACAGCGACGGCATCCAGATCGCGGCGGAGTAAGCCTCAACTCCTCCCCTCCCGCTTGCGGGAGGGGTCGGGGGAGGGTCTGTCCCCGCAGGCACCACCCCGAGAGGCTACGACATCCCCTCCCCTAGCCCCTCCCGCCATGCGGAAGGGGAATGGAGAATAAAATGAACGAGATGACCCCCTTCGCCAATCCGGTCGCCAAGACCGAGACGTTCGACCAGATCCAGATCGGCATCGCGTCCCCGGACAAGATCCGTTCGTGGTCGTTCGGCGAGATCAAGAAGCCCGAGACCATCAACTACCGCACGTTCAAGCCCGAGCGTGACGGCCTGTTCTGCGCGCGCATCTTCGGTCCGATCAAGGATTACGAGTGCCTGTGCGGCAAGTACAAGCGCATGAAGTACAAGGGCATCGTCTGCGAGAAGTGCGGCGTCGAGGTTACCGTCTCGAAGGTTCGCCGCGAGCGGATGGGCCATATCGAGCTCGCCGCCCCGGTCGCGCACATCTGGTTCCTGAAGTCGCTGCCGTCGCGCATCGGCCTGTTGCTCGACATGCAGCTGAAGCAGCTCGAGCGCGTGCTGTACTTCGAGGCGTACATCGTCATCGAGCCGGGCCTGACCCCGCTCGAGAAGTACCAGCTGATGACCGAGGACGAGCTCCTCGACGCGCAGGACCAGTATGGCGAGGACGCGTTCTCGGCCGGTATCGGCGCCGAAGCGGTCCGCATCATGCTCGAATCGCTCGATCTCGTCGGTGAGCGCACCGCGCTGCTCGAAGAGCTCGCGGTCACCAAGTCCGAGCTGAAGCCCAAGAAGATCATCAAGCGCCTGAAGGTCGTCGAGAGCTTCATCGATTCGGGCAACCGCCCCGAGTGGATGATCCTCGAAGTCGTTCCGGTCATCCCGCCCGAGCTGCGCCCGCTGGTGCCGCTGGACGGTGGTCGTTTCGCGACGTCGGATCTGAACGATCTGTATCGCCGCGTGATCAACCGCAACAACCGCTTGAAGCGCCTGATGGAGCTCCGCGCGCCGGACATCATCGTCCGCAACGAGAAGCGCATGCTCCAGGAGGCCGTCGACGCACTGTTCGACAATGGTCGCCGCGGTCGCACGATCACGGGCGCCAACAAGCGTCCGCTGAAGTCGCTGTCCGACATGCTCAAGGGCAAGCAGGGCCGCTTCCGCCAGAATCTGCTCGGCAAGCGCGTCGACTATTCGGGTCGTTCGGTCATCGTGACCGGGCCTGAGCTGAAGCTGCACCAGTGCGGCCTGCCGAAGAAGATGGCGCTCGAGCTGTTCAAGCCGTTCATCTACGCGCGTCTCGATGCAAAGGGTCTGTCGATGACCCTGAAGCAGGCGAAGAAGTGGGTCGAGAAGGAGCGCAAGGAAGTCTGGGACATCCTGGACGAGGTGATCCGCGAGCATCCGGTCATGCTGAACCGTGCACCGACGCTTCACCGTCTGGGCATCCAGGCGTTCGAGCCGGTATTGATCGAGGGCAAGGCGATCCAGCTTCACCCGCTGGTCTGCTCCGCGTTCAACGCCGATTTCGACGGCGATCAGATGGCCGTGCACGTCCCGCTGAGCCTCGAGGCCCAGCTCGAAGCGCGCGTCCTGATGATGTCGACGAACAACATCCTGTCGCCGGCCAACGGCAAGCCGATCATCGTGCCGTCGCAGGACATGGTCCTCGGTCTCTATTATCTGTCGATGATGAAGGAGAACGAGCCGGGCCAGGGGATGCTGCTCGGTGACATGGCCGAAGTGCACCAGGCGCTGAACGCTCAGGCGGTCACGCTGCACACCAAGGTCATCAGCCGCGTTCCGCAGACCGACGAGAAGGGCAAGCAGTACCTCAAGCGGTACGAGACGACCCCGGGCCGCATGCTGCTGGGCGAGTGCCTGCCGCATAGCCACAAGGTGCCGTTCGACACGGTCAACCGCCTCCTCACCAAGAAGGACGTGGGCGACGTGATCGATGAGGTCTATCGTCACACCGGCCAGAAGGAGACCGTGCTGTTCGCCGACGCGATCATGTCGCTCGGCTTCCGCCACGCATTCCGCGCCGGCATCTCGTTCGGCAAGGACGACATGATCATTCCGGACGCCAAGGTTGGTCTGGTCGACGACACCAAGGCGCTCGTAAAGGACTTCGAGCAGCAGTATCAGGACGGTCTGATCACGCAGCAGGAGAAGTACAACAAGGTGATCGACGCCTGGAGCCGTTGCGGCGACCAGGTCGCGAACGCAATGATGGACGAGATCCGTGCGGTGAAGGTCGACGAGGAGACCGGCCGTGAAAAGCCGATCAACTCGATCTACATGATGGCTCACTCGGGTGCTCGTGGTTCGCAGGCGCAGATCAAGCAGCTTGCCGGCATGCGCGGCCTGATGGCCAAGCCGTCGGGCGAGATCATCGAGACGCCGATCATCTCGAACTTCAAGGAAGGCCTGACCGTCCTCGAGTACTTCAACTCGACCCACGGCGCTCGCAAGGGCCTCGCGGATACGGCGTTGAAGACGGCAAACTCGGGCTACCTGACGCGTCGTCTGGTCGACGTGTCGCAGGATTGCGTCATCATCGAACCGGATTGCGGCACGACCCGTGCGCTGGAGATGAAGGCCATTCTTCAGGGTGGTTCGACGATCGCAAGCCTCGGCGAGCGCATCCTCGGTCGTACGACCGCGGAGGACATCGTCGATCCGAAGACCGGCAAGGTCGTCATCCCGTCGGGCACGCTGCTCGACGAGCCGATGATCACGACGATCGAGGGACTCGGCACGCAGTCGTGCAAGATCCGCAGCCCGCTGGTCTGCGAGTCGAAGATCGGCGTCTGCGGCAAGTGCTACGGGCGCGATCTCGCCCGCGGTACGCCGGTCAACATCGGTGAAGCTGTCGGCGTCATCGCCGCGCAGTCGATCGGTGAGCCGGGCACGCAGCTGACGATGCGTACGTTCCACATCGGTGGTGCGGCGCAGCTCAACGAAACGTCGAACCTCGAGGCGCATGCCGACGGTACGGTGCAGTTCCGCGATCTGCGTATCATCGTCGACCAGCGTGGCCGTCGCGTGGTGCTCAGCCGCTCGGGTGAAATCGCGATCGTCGACATGGACGGCCGCGAGCTCTCGGTCGATCGTATCCCCTACGGTGCGTACGTGCTGTTCGACGATGGTCACATCGTGTCGCGCGGCGATCGGATGGCCGAGTGGGATCCGTTCACCATGCCGGTGATCACGGAGAATCCGGGCACGATCAAGTATGTCGACCTGATCGAGGGCAAGACGCTCACCGAGCAGACCGACGAAGCCACGGGCATCGCCCAGCGCGTAGTGATCGAATATCGTGCGGCGACCAAGTCGAAGGAGGATCTGCGTCCGCGCATGACCCTGCTCGACGAGACGTCGGGCGAGACCGGTCGTTACATGCTGGCGATCGGCGCTACGCTGTCGGTCGAGGATGGCGCACAGGTGTTCGGCGGCGACGTCGTCGCCCGCGTCAGCCGCGAAAGCGCCAAGACGCGCGACATCACCGGTGGTCTGCCGCGTGTTGCCGAGCTGTTCGAGGCACGCATCCCCAAGGACTCGGCGATCATCGCCAAGATCTCGGGCCGCGTCGTGTTCGGCAAGGACTACAAGGCGAAGCGCAAGATCGGCATCCAGCCCGAGGATGGCGGCGACGTCGTCGAGTATCTGGTGCCGAAGTCGAAGGTGATCGACGTCCAGGAAGGCGATTACGTCAAGCGCGGCGATAACCTGATCGGCGGCTCGCCCGATCCGCACGACATCCTCGAGACGATGGGCATCGAACCCCTCGCCGAGTATCTCGTGTCGGAAATCCAGGAGGTCTATCGTCTCCAGGGCGTGAAGATCAACGACAAGCACATCGAGACGATCGTTCGTCAGATGCTGCAGAAGGTCGAGATCACCGACGGCGGCGACACCACGCTGCTGAAGGGCGAGCAGGTCGATCGCGAGGAAATGGACGCGACCAACGAGAAGCTGGAGAAGAAGCAGACCCGCGCACAGGGCAAGCCCATCCTGCTCGGCATCACCAAGGCGTCGCTGCAGACCCGCAGCTTCATCTCGGCGGCGTCGTTCCAGGAGACCACCCGCGTCCTCACCGAGGCAGCGGTCCAGGGTAAGCAGGACATGCTGATGGGCCTGAAGGAGAACGTGATCGTCGGCCGGCTCATCCCGGCAGGCACCGGTGCAGGCCTCAACCGCCTGCGGGTCGTGGCCAACAGCCGCGACGCCGCGATGCGCGTCCAGCAGCGCAAGATGGCGGAGGTGTCGATCGTGGCACCGATGTCGGCTGCCGACGAGCACGCCGCCGAACTCGCGCGCTCGCCGCGCGATGCAGGCGGCACGGGTGAGGATCCGCTCGCAGCGGTCGTCACCTCGGGCACCGGCACCGACGCGGATGCCGGCGAGTATCTGAACGAAGCCGAGTAATCGGTTTCGTCAGACGCTTCGGCTCTGATTGAAATAAGAGGCCGTCGTCCGGGATACCGGGCGGCGGCCTTTTTAGTGTTTGGGCGCGGTAGTCGGGGGTTCGGCGGCGATGCAGTCGGACTGGCCGTGACATTCAACGAAGGCGGCGCACACCGACTTAGCGAACGCGGGCAACTCTCGCGCGCTGCGCACGGCGTCTATCTCGGCCAAATTGCCGCAGGTCGCCCCGGCCATCGTCGTGGCGCATCGGCCGGCTTCGGCAACCGACATCGCGGCGAGTGTGCCGGGCGCGGCACTGGCCTCGTACGTCTCGAGCACGTCGCGGAGATCGGCGGGGGACAGCCATTCCAGATGCTTCGCCGGACACTGCCTGCCAATCTCGATACGGTAAGGCCGCCACGGATCGTCCGCCGCCGTACCGGTAAATGCGGGCAGCGCGTAGGCCGCCGCAGTCGCGACGATCCTCACGATCCTCACGATCCGGATGGCAAGCGCAGGAAGACTCGACGGCATCATGCCGCACATCGTGCCGACCCGACATTACAGCGCGCTGACGGCAGTATGGAACACAGCTGTTCTGGGGGGACGCCGGCGCGATTGCGCTGAGATCGCGAAGACCGTTCCCTGCTATTCGCCGACCATATGGCCTGATATCCCGATGAGGATCGGCGCGGAAACATCACGAACACATCGCCGACCTAAGAAAGACCGATGAATTCAACGTCTGTTCAAGAGTCGGCGAAGCCCGTGCTGCTGGTGGTCGACGACGATCACATGATCCGGACGCTGTTGGCGCAGAGCCTCGGCATGCATGGGTTTCAGGTCGAAACCGCCACCAATGCGCACGAGATGGACGCCGTCCTGGCACGATGCCCGGTATCGCTGATCCTGCTCGACGTGATGATGCCCGGCGAAGATGGCGTGTCCGTCTGTCGCCGGCTCGCGCGGGTCGGCGCGCCGCCGATCGTGATGCTCAGCGCACTCGGCGATGAACCCGATCGGATCCTCGGCCTCGAAATCGGCGCGAGCCACTATCTGTCCAAGCCGTGCAGCCCGCGGGAGATCCTGGCGACCGTCCGCGCCGCACTGCGCGCGCGCGAAATCCAGGATGCGGGTGAAAGCCGGTCGTTCGCATTCCTCGGCTGGCGAGTCGATTTCGCGGCGCACGAGCTGTTCGATCCCGACGGTACGCTAATCGACCTGACCGACGGCGAGTTCGCGGTTTTGCGCGCGTTCGTCGAGCGGCCGAGACGCGTGCTGGCGCGCGATGCGCTGTTGGAGGCTGCCCGCGGACCCGACACCGACGCGTTCGATCGCGCGATCGACGTGCAGGTCAGCCGGTTGCGCCGCAAGCTTCGCTCGCGCGGTGACGAGATCATCCGCACGATCCGCAACGAAGGCTATTTTTTCGTACCGCGCGTGGCCCGACAGTGACGCAACCTGCCACGATCTACACGCCGTCGAAACTCGGCAGGCTGCGTCCGTGGACGCTGTTCGTCCGGATTCTCGCCTTGCTGCTGACGACGGTGCTGCTGGTCCAGATCCTGAACTTCGCGATCGTGCTGTTGATGCCGCCGCCGATGCCCGTGATCTACACGACGGCGCGCGTTGCCGGCGTGGTCCGCTCAGGCAGCGACCCGGCAAAGTTGCTGACCATGAGGATCACGGGCGGCCCTCCTCGGCCATCCGACAGTTCGCGGGATGCACGCCTCGCCAAGCTGATCGCCAACGACCTTGCACTGCCCGCAGAGCGCGTGACCGTCGAGACCGAACCCTCGGCGATGCCGATGCTGGCGGGAGCGCTTCGTCCCCCGGTGCCGATGGGCATGGTCCGATCCCGTCATCACCTGTTCGAAAACGCCTTGTTCGGACCGTTCGTGGTGTCGATAGAGCGGCCGGACGGGCGGTGGCTCGTGATCCGGCCAACCAACGGCACGATCGGGCCCTGGCGCGCGCGCATCGTCCTGTGGTTCCTGGCGGCGATGGCGGTCGTCGCGCCGATCGCCCTGCTGCTGGCCCGCCGCGTCGCGACTCCGATCGGGCGGTTTGCCGCCGCCGCCGAACGGCTCGGCCGCGATCCGCGGGCCGCCCCCCTGCCCGTCACCGGTCCGCCCGAGATCGCCGAAGCCGCCAGCGCGTTCAACCTGATGCAGGAACGGCTCAACCGGTACGTCGAGGATCGCACCACGCTGATCGCGGCGGTCGCGCACGATCTCCGGACGCCGCTGATGCGGTTGTCGCTGCGGCTCGAAAAGGCGCCGGAAGATATTCGGATCGCAAGCGAAGGCGATATCCAGGAGATGAGCCAGCGGATCGGCTCGGCGATGGCGTTCGTCCGCGACATGACCCGCCATGTCCGCCGCCAGAAGCTCGACCTTCGATCGCTCGCCGAAAGCGTGACCGACGATTTTGCGGATCGCGGCGACCAGGTCGTGCTGCATCCCGGATCGCCGCTGATCATCGAAGGCGACACGCCGTCGCTGAAGGCCCTGCTCGCGAATCTGGTGGGCAATGCCGTCAATTATGCCGGGCATGCCGAAGTCCTGCTCCACCGCGCCGGCGGGATGGCCGTGCTCGACGTGTTCGATTCCGGCAGCGGCATGGCGCCCGCCGACCTGGCGCGCGCGTTCGAGCCGTTCTTTCGCGCCGAACATTCGCGCAACCGCGATACGGGTGGCAGCGGGCTGGGCCTCGCCAGCGTGCGTGCGGTCGCCCGCGGACACGGCGGCGAGGCGACGATCGAAAACCGCGCCGACGGTGGCCTGCTGGTGCGGGTGACGTTGCCCGTATGACCTGAGCGATACGTCGGGACCGGCGCGACCCGACATATCGGGGCAACGTTTCGCGTGCCAGCTGGTCGTCACGGTATCGAGGAGGCGTCATGCGCACAGTATTTCTTATCGGCCTGGCCGGCGCGCTGGCGGGATGCGCTGGCGACCTGCCAAGACCTCGCGGATCGGGCGCGCAGGGTGATGCAGCACATCGCCTTGCCGACGCGGGGGCCGACCACGGCCGCGGGCAGTTGTTCGTCAGTCCGATGGGCGAACCGTTCAGGGCGTCGCAACATCCCGGCGCGGCGGAGGCGCTCTGGTTCGCGGGTGCCGACGCCGACGGCAATGGTCGTATCACCGAGGCGGAATTCCAGCGCGATGCGATGCGGTTCTTCGCGGTGCTCGATCGTGGCAACGACGGCGAGATCGATCCCGACGACATCGCCTATTACGAAAACGTCCTGGTTCCCGAGATCCGTGTAGGGTCGGGCGGCGGCGGTACTTCATCCGGCGCGCGCGGCCCCGGGGGGCGTGGCGGACGCGGCTCCGGTGGTGGACGGAGGCAAGGCGGCGGCGGCGGCGGCGGCGGCGGTCAGGGGATGCACAGGGGCAGCGACGACGGCAAGAAGACCGATGCCGCCGTCCATGAACGGCTCGGCGCCGCGAAGTTCGGGTTCTTCGATTTCCCCGAACCGGTCATCGCGGCCGATCGCAACCTGAACCGCGGTGTCGATCGATCCGAATTCGCGATGGCTGCGGCGACCCGGTTCGCCGCGCTCGACCGCAATCGCGATGGTGCGCTGACCCGCGGCGAATTGCCGAAGGCCGGCGCCGAAACGTGGCGGAACGGATCGGACCGCCCCGCCGCCCCACCGTCACCGGATCGCGATACGCCGTAATCGTGGCGACGGCGGCGGATCGGACGCCCCTTTTACCAATATCGCGACCGCATCAGCCGAGCACGCCCGAGACGATCCAGCGGCGGCTGACCGCGGATTTGACGATCGCCGCGCCGCAGCGTCGACAGGCGGAGTGCTGCACCGGTTGATCGGCCACATCGCGATGGCGTGACCGCGGTGCGTGCAACCCCAGCGCGCAGTCACTGGCGTGTGTCGATAGTCCGCGCATGCCGCCTCCACCCCAAGATCAAGCATCGGTCATGGCGCGCCATGTTTTCCGGCGTATGTCTGTGCGGTGAAAGGTTTGTCATGCGGCGATCCGGGTGCTCCGGCGTTTGCAGTCGATACCGCACCGCGCCGGTCGGCGCACAAGGGAGCCGATCATGGCCGTAACGGACCTCGTCACCTTCTCGAACATCCAGCTTCGCCCCGATCCGTCGCGGACCGTGATCCGCCCGTTCAACGTCGACTATCCCGGTCCGTTCAAGGTCGAGGGCCACCCCCGCGTCGAGCGCGTGATCGACCGCGTGCTGTCGCTGACCCCCGACGAGCTTCATGCCGAACGCGAGCGCGTCACCGCGTCGCTCGACGAGCGCCACCGCGATGTCGACGACCTGCTGCTCCACCGCTTCGGCGAGGTCATGGCGAGGACGCCGGACGCCCGCACGATCACGCGCGACCAGCAGGTGCTGATCGGCGCGTATCTCAGCGAGGAATATTCGTTCGAGGCCGCCGCGCTGTTCAACCCGAGCATGGTGCTGCATCCCGACCAGACAGGCGCGCCCGACGATGGTCTACGCTTCATCCTGTCGCTGCGCGGGATCGGCGAGGGTCACGTCTCGTCGGTGACGTTCCGCACCGGGAGCTGGTCGCCGCAGGACGGTTTCTCGGTCGATCCCGCCAGCCGGACCGCAGTGCCGCCGCGGATCGAACCGTCGGATCAGGGCGCGACCGATGGCGGCCCCACCCGGCTGCAATGCGGCAATAGTCGCGAGCTGTCCGAAACCGTGATCTTCCCGATCCTGCCGAGCCAGCGCCAGGGGATCGAGGATCTGCGGCTCGTCCGGTTCGAGGATGTCGGCGAGGTCCAGTATCTCGGCACCTATACCGCGTTCAGTGGCTCCGAGACGCGCTGCGAACTGCTGCGCGGCGAGGACTTCAAGACGTTCGAGATGCAGCCGATGCGCGGCGCGGTCGCGGATACCAAGGGGATGGCGCTGTTCCCGCGCAAGATCGACGGGCGCTTCGCGATGCTGGGGCGGCAGGACAACGAGAATATCTGGTATCTGACCTCGGACGACCTGCTGACCTGGGAGGGCGGTGAGAAGATCGTCGAGCCGAAATGGCCGTGGGAATTCATCCAGATGGGCAATTGCGGCTCACCGATCGAGATCGACGAGGGCTGGCTGGTGCTGACCCACGGCGTCGGCAGCGTCCGCAACTATTGCGTCGGCGCGTGCCTGCTCGACAAGGCCGATCCGACCAAGCTGCTCGCGCGGATGACCGATCCGCTGATCGTGCCGAGCCCGAAGGAGCGCGACGGGTATGTGCCGAACGTCGTCTATAGTTGCGGCGGGATCGTCCATGACCGGACGCTATTGCTGCCGTTCGGGGTTGCCGACAATTTCGCCTCGTTCGCGACGGTGGATGTCGGGCGGCTGATCGCGGCGATGGCGTGAACGCCGGCAGCGTGAAAGCATGTTCCCCCGCGAAGGCGGGGGTCCAGCCTGGGCTCCCGCCTTCGCGGGAGAACAAGGGGGAAGAACATCGCTGGACTTGGGGACGCCGGCTTATGCGAGGAGTGGCTCGACAACCAGCCGCGCACCGGCAAAATCCTCTGCGGCGACTATATCGATCTGCCGTTCGATCCCGCGCGTCAGCCCTGCCGGCACGGTTACGGCGAAGCCGCGCGCGATCAGTCCGTCGACGGCCCAGCGGACGCAGTAATCCGCCGCGACGCCGATCACCGTGACGTCGGTGATGCTGTTGGCTGCGAGCTCCGCGAAAAAGTCTTCGCGCAGGATCGTCGGCTTGCTCGCATCGCGCGCGTCTTCGATCGCCAGCTCTGGTTCGGCCCACATGTCGAACACGCCCTTCTCGATCCGCCACGCCGGGATCGCCGGGTCGACCAGCGCGACCTCGAGCATGTTGTTCCAGCCCTGCGTGCCGCGGACGCAGTGGATCGGGAACATCTGCGCTTCGGGTGAGGCGGCGTAGGTTTCGCGAAAATGCGTATCGAAGGTGAAGAGGACACCCGCAGTCTCGTCCGGCTGCAGTGCCGACAGCCACGCCTGCATCGGCGCGACCAGTGCGTCGGCTCCCGCCACGCTCAGCGCGCCGTCGCCCGCCATGAAATCCCACTGCGTATCCACCACGACCACGAACCGCGCCATCGCCCGTCTCCTTTGCCCGCTGCTTGACACAAACGCGTCTTCTCGGACACCCGCACCGCAACAACGCAGGAGCCCACGCGCATGGCCGTGACCGATATCGCCACCCGGACGTACAATCACAATTTCCGGCTCGATCCGATCGTCCGCAGCCTGCTCGATACCGATTTCTACAAGCTGCTGATGCTGCAGATGATCCGGCAGGTGTATCCCGACGTCAGCGCCACCTTCGCGCTGATCAACCGGACGAAGACGGTGCGGCTCGCGGAGATCGTCGACGAGGCCGAACTGCGCGCGCAGCTCGATCACGCGCGGACGCTGCGGTTCGCGAAGAAGGAGCTGATCTGGCTGGCGGGCAACAGCTTCTACGGCAAGCAGAAGATGTTCGGGCCCGAGTTCCTGGCGTGGCTCGCCGAGTTCCAGCTGCCCGCCTACGACTTGCGCAAGGTCGACGGCCAATATGAACTGCATTTCGAGGGGCCTTGGAGCCACACGACAATGTGGGAAATCCCCGCGCTGACGATCATCAACGAACTCAAATCGCGCGCAGCCCTGCGCGACCGCGGCCGGTTCGCGCTCGATATCGTCTACGCGCGCGCCAAGGCCAAGCTGTGGGAGAAGGTCGAACGGCTGCGCGAACTGCCCGACCTCGTGCTGTCGGACTTCGGCACGCGGCGGCGGCATGGGTTCCTGTGGCAGCGCTGGTGCGTCGAGGCGCTCAAGGAAGGGCTCGGTGACCGGTTCATCGGCACGTCCAACGTGCTGCTGGCGATGGACGCCGACCTCGAAGCGATCGGCACGAACGCGCACGAACTGCCGATGGTCACAGCCGCGCTGGCCGACAGCGACGCCGACCTTGCGGAAGCGCCGTACCGCGTGCTCGAGCATTGGCGGCAACATTATAACGGCAATCTGCTGATCGCCCTCCCCGATGCGTTCGGTACGACCGCGTTCCTGCGCAACGCGCCGCACTGGCTGGCGGAGTGGACCGGCTTTCGTCCCGACAGCGCGCCGCCGATCGCGGGCGGCGAGCAGATCATCCGCTGGTGGGAGGAACAAGGCGTCGATCCGAAGACCAAGCTGCTGATCTTCTCCGACGGGATGGACATCGACACGATCGAGCAGACGTATCGCCATTTCCACGGCCGCGTGCGGATGAGCTTTGGCTGGGGGACCAACCTGACCAACGATTTTCGCGGCTGCGATCCAGATGGGGCGGCGGCGTTGGAGCCGATCTCGCTGGTGTGCAAGGTGATCCAGGCGAATGGGCGACCGGCGGTGAAGCTGTCGGATAATCCCGCCAAGGCGACCGGCGAGCCCGCGGAGATCGCGCGGTATCTCCGGGTGTTCGGGGAAGCGGACCGCGAGACGGCTCCGGTGCTGGTGTAACCCTATCGATCCTCCCCCGCCAGGGGGAGGTGTCTCCGAAGGTGACGGAGGGGGAGGACACGGAACAGAAGTTTCCCTTTCCTCCCCCTCCGTCAGGCAAGCGCCTGCCACCTCCCCCTTGCGGGGGAGGATCACGAAGTCTCGCCCTAGTCCTCGACCAGCTTCATGAAACGCCGCTCGACTGGCGCCAGCACCGGCCCGAGTTCATGCCCACGCTTTACCACCGCGCCGGCCTCGCCGATCAGCGCCCACATCCCCTGCTTGTTACGCAGCGACGGGCGTTTTTCGATCCGGAACTCCGGCCGTTCGGCGGCACGGCGGAAGGCGGCGAAGACGGCGGCGTCCTTGCCGAGATCGATCGCGTAGTCGCGCCAATGGCCTGCCGCGACCATCCGGCCGTACAGGTCCAGGATGCGGTTCAGTTCGAGGCGCTCGAAGCCGACCTGCGTCGCCTTGGACGGTGTGGGGAAAGGTACGACGCCCATCAGTTATCCACCATCATGCGCGGTCGCGACGGTCCTCTGGATGCTCGTCGGCGAGCAGCGCGTCGAGCCGCTTGCGCATCGTCTCCAGCTCGCAGCGCATGATCTCCATCTTCTGTGTCGCGGGATCGAACATCTCGCTGCACGGCGTACCGTAGGGCACGAAGCGTGGCACCTCGGGGGCGTTTCCCCCCTCGATCGTCGTGGCGCGGGCGGGGATGCCGACGACCGTCGTGCCCGCCGGGACGTCTCGCGTCACCACCGCGTTGGCCCCGACCCGCGAGCGCTTGCCGAGCGTGATCGGGCCGAGCACCTGCGCGCCCGAGCCGATGATCGCGCCATCGGAGATGGTCGGGTGGCGCTTGCCCTGCACGCCGTTGTCGGGGCTGGTGCCGCCCAACGTCACGCATTGATAGATCGTCACGTCGTCGCCGATCTCCGCGGTCTCGCCGATCACCACGAAGCCATGGTCGATGAAGAAATTGCGGCCGATCGTCGCACCCGGATGGATGTCGATCGCCGTCGTGAAGCGCGACCAGTGGTTGACGCAGCGCGCGAGGAAATAAAGCTTCGCCTTGTACAGGCAATGCGCGATCCGGTGATAACCGAGCGCCCAGACGCCGGGGTACAGCATGATTTCGGCGCGCGAGTGCGGAGCAGGATCGCGGGCGCGGATCGAATCCAGATAGGCCAGTAATCCGCTCGACATCCGCAGTCCCCTTCGCGATTTCCGTATCTAGGGTATCGAACGACCGATTTCCAGAACCGCGCGCATGAGCCGCCTCACCCCATCGGGATCGGGGTAAAGCCTATCTTTGTTGTGGGATAAGCCCGCGCGTTGCACTCTGCGCGCGATATTGAGGGGATGCCGATGTTCGACCTGACGACCTTGAGCTTCGAGACGCTGTTGCCGTTCATCCTGGTCGGGTTCGCCGCGCAGATCGTCGATGGCGCGCTGGGAATGGCGTTCGGGGTGATTTCGAACACGCTGCTGCTGTGGGTCGGCGTACCGCCGGCCGCGGCGTCGGCGGGCGTGCATACCGTCGAGACCTTCACGACCGCGGTGTCGGGGATCAGCCACGTGCTGCACAAGAACGTCAACTGGACGCTGTTCCTGCGGTTGATGATCCCGGGTGTTATCGGCGGCGTGCTGGGCGCGTACGTGCTGTCGAACATCGATGCGAGCACGGCGAAACCATTCATCCTGGCGTATCTGACGTCGATCGGCGTGTATCTGCTGTACCGCGGGCTTCGCTATCCGCCGAAGCAGAAGGAGCCGAAGATCGTCGAGCCGCTCGGGCTGGTCGGCGGGTTTCTCGATGCGGCGGGCGGTGGTGGCTGGGGACCGGTGGTGACCTCGAACCTGCTGGTGCAGGGCGCAAGCCCACGGACCACGATCGGCACGGTCAACACGGCGGAGTTCTTCCTGACCGCGACGATCTCGGCGACGTTCATCACACAGCTCGGCTGGGCGGCGTTTACGCAGGCCACCGTGGGATTGCTGATCGGCGGGGTGCTGGCGGCACCGTTCGGGGCGATGCTGGCGAAGCGCGTGCCGGCCAAGACGCTGATGGTGCTGGTCGGTGTGATCCTGACGATCACCAGCCTGTTCGGCCTCTACCGCGCGATCTGGCACTGACCCAACTCCCCTCCCGCTTGCGGGAGGGGTCGGGGGAGGGCGTGCCAAATATGACGCCGTGCTTGAGGCCAGCCCCTCCCCTAACCCCTCCCGCAAGCGGAAGGGGGACTGAAGGTCACAGCGTCGCGTGGACCGTCGCGACCGCGGCCATCACCGCGCCGATCCGCACCGACGTCTGGATCGCCTCTGCCGTAACGCCGGCCTTCTTCAAGATCTGCTCATGGCTGTCGATGCACATGCCGCAGCCGTTCATCGCCGACACGGCCAGGCTGAAGAGCTCGAAATCCACCTTGTCGATGCCGGGCTGGCCGATCACGTTCATGCGCAGCTTGGCGGGCATGTTGCGGTATTCCTGGTTTCCGGCGAGGTGCGTGAACCGGTAATAGACGTTGTTCATCGCCATAACCGCAGCGGCTGCACGCGCTGCGTTCGCGGCCTCGGGCGAGAGCTTCGGCGCGCATTCGGCTTCTGCGGCCTCGACCAGCGGCTTGTAGCCCGAGCCGTGCGCGCAGGTGAGCAACAAGCCGTATTTGCGCTGGTCGGTGAGATGCGTCTCGTTCAGCAGCGAGCCGACGTTGAGGCGGATGTCCTTGGCGTAGTCGGGCAGTTGCCCTGCGAATTCCTTGAGCGACATATTATTCTTCCTCCCCTCCCGCTTGCGGGAGGGGACCGAGGGGTGGGCCCGCGCTCACCAGGAACGGATGCGTTCGGGGAGCGCGCGGGCCCACCCCCTGCCCCCTCCCGCAAGCGGGAAGGGGAAAGAATATTTCAATTACGCAGCGAGCTGGAGGACGTCGTCGCCCTTGTTCCAGTTGCACGGGCAGAGCTCGTCGGTCTGCAGCGCGTCGAGCACGCGGAGCGTCTCGGCGGGGTTGCGGCCGACGTTCAGGCCGTTGACCTGAACCGCCTGGATGACGTTGTCCGGATCGATGATGAAGGTCGCACGGAACGCGACATGCTCGTTCTTGTCGACGATCCCGAGCGCGTCGGCGAGCTTCGCGCCGTTATCCGCGAGCCACGGGAAGTCCGCGGCGGCGAGATCCGCGTCCGACTTGCGCCAGGCGAGGTGAACGTGCGCGGTGTCGGTCGACGCGCCGATCAGGACGGCGTCGCGGTCCTCGAAATCGCCGCGGATGTCGCTGTAGCCGACGATCTCGGTCGGGCACACGAACGTGAAGTCCTTCGGCCAGTAGAACAGCACCTTCCACTTGCCGGGATAGGCGGTCGTCAGGTCGAGCGTCTCGCCGGCGGGCAGCGCAGCGGTGCCCTGCTGGACGGGAATGGTCATCGAGGGGAACTGGTCGCCGATGGTCAACATGATGGAAGCCTCCTGGAAATAAACTTAGCTCCAGGCATCCTCAAAGGCGGCGGTTGGCCCGCTCGGTTGTTGTGCATTGCGGTATAGGGGGCTGGTGTAATCGATCCAACGCTCTATTTATCATCTGATGATCGATAGAGGCGATTAATGGCTGCGACCTACCTACCCACGTTGAAACAGTTGCAATATTTGGTTGCGCTGAAGGACCACGGCCATTTCGGACGCGCCGCGGAGGCGTGTTTCGTGACGCAATCGACGCTGTCCGCTGGCCTGCGCGAGCTTGAAACGCTGATCGGCGTGGTCTTGGTCGAGCGCACCCGGCGAGTCGTGCGGTTCACGCCGCTGGGCGACGGGATCGCCGACAAGGCGCGGCGCGTGCTGCGCGAGGCGGAGGAGCTGGGCGACATGGCGCGCGCCGCCGGCCAGCCGCTGTCGGGCGACATGCGGATGAGCGTCATCCCGACGATCGCGCCGTTCATGCTGCCGAGGATCCTGCCACGGTTGCGGAAGGACTATCCCGACCTGAAGCTGTTCCTCCGCGAGGAGCCGAGCGGTCCGGCATGCGAGGGGCTGCACAATGGCCGGACCGACTGCGTGCTGCTCGCGCTCCCCTATGCGTGCGGCGAGGTGACGTTCGAGACGCTGTTCGAGGATCGCCTGTTCGTGGCGTATCCTTCGGGCGAGGAGCCGACCGCGCTGCCCGCGATCCCGGCGTCGGCGATCGACGAGACGCGGCTGCTGCTGCTCGAGGACGGACACTGCCTCAAGGATCACGCGCTCGGCGCCTGCAACCGGCCGGAGTTGCGTGCGGAGGCGACGATGCTGGGGACGTCGCTGCATACGATTGTGCAGATGGTGGATAACGGCCTCGGCATCACGATGCTGCCGGAGATGGCGCTGAAGGCGGGGATCCTCGACAACACCAATATCACCGCGCGGCCGCTCGACGAGATCAATGCGGTACGCAAGATTGCGTTGGTGTGGCGCCGGGCGAGCCCACGCGAGAAGGACTTCCGGTTGATGGCTAAGGCGCTGGCCGACGTTCAGTAACTACACTGTCGTAGCGCCCTGCCCTCACTTCTGCCCCCATCCCTGAAAGGGAGGAGTCGGGGGTGGATCGGCCAGCTTGTGTCGCTGACGGTCCACGATGCGGAAGCCGACCCACCCCCTGCCCCTCCCTTTCAGGGATGGGAGACCGTTGCGAACCGGGCGCGCTCGGTCTTCACCTCGACCGGAGATTGGCACGCTTGCGCAACCAACTTGGCGTTCGATCGTATGTTTCGCGAGTTCCCGCTGGAGACCTAACGATGTCGAAGACGCTTCCGCTACTGCTGATCACGGGTGCGCTGGCGCTTGCGGCGTGCAGTGGCAAATCGAAGGACGACGTCGCCAGTGCGTCGACCACGCCGATCAATCCCGCGCTCGCCGTCCCGAACGGACCGCCCGCGGTGGCCAATCCGACCGTCGGCGGCGTGCCGATGATGGCGACGCAGACGATCGTCGACAACGCGTCCGCGGCGCCCAATCTCTCGACGCTGGTCGCCGCGGTGAAGGCCGCCGGCCTCGTGCCGACCCTGTCGGGGCCGGGACCGTTCACGGTGTTCGCACCGACCAACGACGCGTTCGGGCGGCTTGCCCCCGGCATGGTCGACACGTTGTTGAAGCCCGAGAACAAGGCTTCGCTGACCAAGGTGCTGACCTATCACGTCGTACCCGGTGTGGTGACCGCCGACGATCTGCGCCGCCGCATCACGGCAGGCGGCGGTACCGCGACGCTAACCACGGTCGAGGGCGATCCGATCACGGCGACGCTGGTCGGCGCGGTCATCACGCTCACCGACGTCAACGGCAACAAGAGCTATGTCGAGACTGCGGATGTCCGTCAGTCGAACGGCATCGTTCATGTCGTCAACGGCGTGATCGTGCCCAAGCTGAGTTGATCCGGGTGGAATTAGGCTCAATTCATCGCGCCGATGCTACGACTTGTCGGCAAAATCATTGAGTCCGACTGATATCTCCCCAAGTTTTTCCGTTCGAGTTTCACACGTCCCTTCCACAATCTCTGGAGTTGCAGATGACTGTTAAGACCAACCTGATGATCGCAGCCGCATCGAGCCTGCTCCTCGCAACCGGCGCGACCGCACAGACCACCGCACCGGCAGCGCCGCGGACGGGCGCGCCCACGACGGCTGCTCCGATGGCAGCGGCTCCGGGCGCGACGACCGCAGCGCCTCAGGCTGCCGGTGTGCCCACCGCGTCGACGGCCGCAGCGACCACGACGATCGCGGCCGCTCTCCCGACGCTGCCGAACCGCGCGACACTGACCAAGCTGGTCACGGCGGCGAAGTTGCAGACGACGCTGGCAGGCCCCGGCCCGTACACGCTGTTCGCGCCGAGCGACGAAGCGTTCACGCGTCTGCCCGCCGGTGCGCTCGACACGCTGCTGAAGCCTGAGTCGGTGCCGACGCTGGCGACGATCATCAAGTATCACGTCGTCGCCGGTGCGCTGACGTCGGATCAGCTGAAGGCGCAGATCACCGCAGGCGGTGGCAAGGCCACGCTGACCACGCTGGCAGGCCAACCGCTGATCGCTTCGCTCGAAGCGAACGGTAATATCGCGCTGACCGATACCGCCGGGATCAAGTCGTTCGTCGATACGGCGGACATCAAGGAGACGAACGGTGTCGTTCATCTCACCAACGGCATGAGCGTTCCGAAGCTCGGCTGATTTGAGTGCGGGCCGGGATCTCTACGGAGGTTGCGGCCCGTTTCTTGTTTCCTCGCGAAGGCGGGAGAGCAGATTTTCGGCTAAGTGCTCGGCTTATCCCAGCGCGTAGCAGCGGCGTGATCGTGATCACGCGCTTCGACCCAGCTACTCTCAACCCCACGGGTTTCGCGCTTCCAGAACGGCGCGTCGGTCTTCAGCCGGTCGATCAGATACGCGCAGGCCTCCAGCGCTGCGCCGCGATGTGCCGCCGTCGCCGCGACGAACACGATCCGCTCGCCCGGATGCATCGGCCCAACGCGATGCACGATGATCGCGGCGCTCAGCGACCAGCGCTCGATCGCGCCCTCGGCAACCTTGAGCAACGCAGCCTCGGTCGCGCCGGGATAATGTTCGAGTTCGAGCGTCCCCACACCGTCATCCGCACGCACCAGCCCGGTGAATGTCGCCACCGCGCCCGCCCCTGCCGCTTCCGCGCGTGTCATCTCGGCGGCGATATCGATCGGCAATTGCTGGACCGAGATATGGATCATCCGCCAGTCACCGGCGGGAAGATCGCAATCTCCTGTGCGCGACCGATCGGCGTATCGAGCGGCACGAAATCCTGATCGATCGCCGCGCGTAGTCGCGAGCGGTTCTCGAACGCCCCCGCATGGGCCGCGCTCGTCTCCGCCAGCCAGTCGACCAGATCGGCCACCGTCACGACGCTCGTCGGCGGCTCGATCGACTCTTCACCCGTGCCGATACGCTCGCGCACCCAGGCGAAATACACCATTCGTATCGTCATGCCCGTAATGCCTACTCAGTCCATGTGCTTCAGGCCGACGCGGAGATAATCCCAACCGGTCATCAGCGTAAGGACGGCCGCGCCCCACAGCGCGACGATGCCGACGGTGTGGACCCAGGCCATCTCGGGCACCGCGCCGCCGAGGATGATGCCGCCGAGCGACACGAGCTGCAACGTCGTCTTCCACTTGGCGAGCTGCGATACCGGCACCGAAACCTGCACCTGCGCCAGGAACTCGCGCAGGCCGGATACCGCGATCTCGCGCAGCAGGATGACAAGCGCGGCTATCACGTGGACGCCCGGAATATCGCGCGTCCCGACCAGGATCAGGATCACCGCGGCGACCATGATCTTGTCCGCGATCGGATCGAGGAAAATCCCCAGTCGCGACACCGCGCCGCTCGACCGCGCGAGATAGCCATCGAAATAATCGGTAATACCCATCAGGCAATACAGCACGAAGGCGATGCCGTAGCCCGCCTCCCAGTCGGGCCACCACAGGAACCAGACCAGCAGGGGCACCGCGACGATCCGCGACAATGTCAGGAGGTTAGGCAAGCTCAACACCCACTACCCCTATACCGGTCGGTCGCGCGGCGAAACCGGTTTAAGCGTTGGCGCGCGGATGACGCTCGGCTAAGGGTTAGACATATTACCGCAACGATCAGGGCTATTTCCCGTCATGCTCAATGCCCTTGGGTTGCTGAAGCAACGTCGCTTCCTCCCGCTGTTCACGACCCAGTTTCTCGGCGCGTTCAACGACAATCTGTTCAAGACCTCGATGGTCCTGTTCGCGACCTATGCGGTCTTCAACGACCCGAAGATGGAGGCCAATTTCAACGCGCTGGCGACGGGACTCGGCATTCTGCCGTTCTTCCTGCTGTCCGCGCTCGCCGGGCAATTGGCGGACAGCCACGACAAGGCGCGGATCATCCGGATCGTCAAGACGGTCGAGATCGGCATCATGATCCTGGGCGCGACCGGGCTGATGGTCGCGCGTGCCGGGCATCCGTCGCTAGGGATCGGGCTTATGCTCGGCGCGGTCCTGTGCCTCGGCGTGCATTCGACGTTCTTCGGCCCTATCAAATACGCGATCCTGCCGCAGCATCTGAAACCGTGCGACGTGCTCGGCGGCACCGGGCTGGTCGAGGCCGGGACGTATCTCGCGATCCTGCTGGGCACTGTAACCGCGGGCTGGATCCCGATCGAGGGTGCCGCTGCCAGCGTGCTGGTCGTCGCCGCGATCGGCTGGTTTGCAGGACGCCAGGTGCCGCCGGCGCCACGCGAAGGCCCGCCGCTCAAGCTCGACTACAACCCGTTCACAGCGTCGTGGCGGCTGATCAGCGCAACACTGCACATCCCGCGGCTGTTCCTCGCAATCATCGCGATCAGCTTCTTCTGGACGATCGGCGCGGTGCTGATCATCGTCTTCCCGCCGCTAGTGAAGAACGTGCTGACCGCCGATGAGCGAGTCGCAAGCTTCGTGATCGCGGTGTTCTCGGTCGGGGTCGCGATCGGATCGGTGGTGATCAACACGATGCTGCGCGGGCGCATCTCGGCTAAGTTCTCGCCCGCGTCGGTGATCGCGATGGGCGGGTTCGTCGTGCTATTCTCGTTCCTCGCGCGGACCTGGACGCCGGCGCCACCGGGGCATTATTACGACTGGGCGGGCTTCATCCATCAGCCGGGTGCGATCCCCGTGCTGGCGACGCTGCTGGCGATCGCGATCACCGGCGGAATGTTCGTGGTGCCGCTCTATGCGTTCCTGACGACGACCGTCGAGAAGGACCAGACCGCGCGCACCGTGGCGGCGAACAACGTCGTCAATTCGGGCGCGATGACGGTCGGTTCGATCCTCGTCATCGGCATCACCGCGATGGGCGTGACGCCCGAGGACATGCTGTTCCTGGTCGCGGCGATGTGCCTGGTCTCGGCATGGCTCGCGCAGAAGCTGCATCGGGCCTGCGACGACGACGCGATCGGGTGTTTGCCGACGCTGAGGGGGTAGCCTCACCCCTGAGTCCGTTCGCCCTGAGCGAAGTCGAAGGGTGAGTCCCAAAAGCAGGTGCTTCGACTGCGCTCAGCACGAACGGAAAAAGGGGTGCGTGGGCCTCAGAAAATGAAGCTGTAGAAGCACGTGAAGAACGCGGCGAAGCTCAGCAGGAAAAGCTTCACGTCGTGATCGTCGTTCTTCGCGCTGGCGATTACCGGTGGCGGCAATGAACGGCGCAGCGGATGGCGGGCGGCTTCGTTGGTAAGGACTAGGCGTCTGGTCATGATGAAAACGTTAACGTCGCGTTTACCAATTCGACCAGTGGCAAAAGTGGTTAAGCTGGCGGCGTCCGGCAATGGGACAGAAATGGGCCCCAGCTAACGGCCCATAAACCCGCCGCCGATCCGCTATCCTTGCGTAAAAACCGCGTATAAGCTCCGGTCTTTCCCCGTGATTCCGCGGGCGTGAGGACCCGGACCATCGAGCAGATCGGCGCACTTCCCTATGTGATCGACGAGACCGGGCATGCGCGCGTGATGCTGATCACGTCGCGTGACACCGGCCGGTGGGTGATTCCCAAGGGCAACCCCATCACAGGGCTCGCCAGCCACGAGGCCGCCGCGCAGGAGGCCTATGAGGAAGCCGGCATCCGCGGCATCCCCTGCCCCTCTCCCGTGGGGCAATTCGCCTATCGCAAGCGCCGCCGCACCGGCCGTTACCGCGACATGATCGTCACCGTATTTCCGCTCGCCTTCGTCGAGCAGGTCGACGACTGGCCCGAGCGTCATCAGCGCGACACACGCTGGTTTACGCTTGATCGTGCGGCGGAGGCTGTCAATGAGCCCGGCCTGAAGGCGCTGATCGCTGCTTTCCGTGAGCCGCCGATCCCGGCGTCGCTCGCGCAACGTATCTTACCCGTCGTGCGCACGAGTGCGAAAAGGAGAATTCCGATGCTGGGCTGGTTCCAGTCGCTGATGCCGAAGCAGGGACGGTTCTTCGAACTGTTCGACGCGCATGCCGCGACCCTGGTCGCCGGCGCCGATGCGCTTGCAAGGCTGCTCCACGGCGAAGGCTCGATCGAGGGTCAGATCGCCGAGATCGTCAAGCGCGAGCACGAGGCCGACGATATCACGCGCGAGGTTCTCCAGGACGTCCGCCGGGTGTTCGTCACGCCGTTCGACCGCAGCGCGATCACCGACCTGATCGGCGTGATGGACGACGCGATCGACCAGATGAACGGCACCGCCAACGCGATCGCGCTGTACGAGGTCACCGAATTCTCGCCGCAGATGCGCGACATGGCTGGCATCATCGTCGAGGCCGCTCGGATCACCGCAGAGGCGATCCCGCTGCTCCGCTCGCTCGGCACCAATGCGGGCCGGTTGCACGACCTGACCGCACGGCTGATCCAGATCGAGGGGCATGCCGACGACATCCACGACACCGGCCTGCGCGCGCTGTTCCAGGCGTCGAAGATCAGTGCGGACCCGATGACCTTCATCATCAACCGCGAGATCTACAGCAGCCTGGAAAAGATCGTCGACCGCTTCGAGGACGTCGCGAACGAGATCCAGGGGCTGGTCATCGACCATGCTTGAAGTCGGCTCCCCTGCAGGTGCTCCCCCCCGGCGAAGGCCGGGGCCCAACTGGGGGACGGCAATAACGAAGGACCGCGCGCCGTTACTGCGACCTCTCCAACTGGGCCCCGGCCTTCGCCGGCGTGGTAGAGTGGTAGAGCGTGCGACGGTCCGTCACATGCGCGCACCGACAGGCATCAGCGCATGATCCTCTCCCTCCCGCTCCTCATCGGCCTCATCGGCATCGCGCTGCTGTTCGACTTCCTGAACGGCCTGCACGACGCCGCGAACTCGATCGCCACCGTCGTCTCCACGCGCGTCCTGAAGCCCCAATACGCCGTGCTCTGGGCGGCATTTTTCAACTTCATCGCGTTCGCAGTGTTCGGCCTGCACGTCGCGCAGACCGTCGGCACCGGCATCGTCCAGGCGCACGTCATCGACGCACAGGTGATCTTCGCCGCGCTGATGGGCGCAATCGCGTGGAACGTCATCACCTGGGTGCTCGGCATCCCCTCGAGCAGCAGCCACGCGCTGATCGGCGGGCTGCTCGGCGCCGGCATCGCGAAGGTCGGCTTCGGCGCGATCGTCTGGAGCGGCGTGATCAAGACCGTCGTCGCGATCTTCGCCTCGCCCGCGATCGGCCTGATGCTCGCGCTCGTGCTGGTCCTGATCGTCGCGTGGACCAGCCTCAAGCTCACCCCGCTCGGCGTCGACAAGCGCTTTCGCAAACTGCAGCTGATCTCCGCCGCGCTCTATTCGCTTGGCCATGGTGGCAACGACGCGCAGAAGACGATGGGGATCATCGCCGTGCTGCTCTACTCGCAGGGCCTGCTCGGCGGCGAATTCCACGTCCCTCTCTGGGTCGTGCTGTCCTGCCAGGCTGCAATGGCGCTCGGCACGCTGTCGGGCGGCTGGCGGATCGTCCACACCATGGGCTCGAAGATTACGCGGCTCACGCCTGCGCAGGGCTTCTGCGCAGAGACCGGCGGCGCGATCACCCTGTTCGCCGCGACCTTCTGGGGCATCCCGGTGTCGTCGACGCACACGATCACCGGCTCGATCGTCGGCGTCGGTGCAGCACGACGCTTGTCCGCCGTCCGCTGGAACGTGGCCAGCAACATCGTCGTCGCCTGGACGCTCACCCTGCCCGCCGCCGGATTGATCGGCGCGGGAACGTATCTGCTCGTCGGCCTGTTCGTCTGAACGACCGCCTCCCGCGCCCAATCGGCACTCTATTGACGCGGACGTAAACGGCTCCGACACTCCCTGTCGAGCGAAGGACAAAGATCCTTCGCCGCCAGGGAGAGGGTATCATGAAGACGACCTACACGGCGTTGCTGTTCGGGACCGCGCTGAGCGTCGCGAGTCCCGGCCAGGCACAGACCGCCAACCCGACCAGCATCGCGAGCACCGAGACCTATAATCGCATGGTCGTGTTCGGTGACAGCCTGGCCGACGGCGGCTATTACCTGACGCTCGACCCACGCCTGCCGCGCGACGCGGGCAGCTTCACGACCAACCCCGACCCGGTCGCACCCGAGGTCCTCGCGGCGCGACTCGGGCTGTCGCTCGATCCGGTCTATGGCAAGGGCGGCACCAACTACGCGGTCGGCGGCGCCCGCGTGACCGTCGCGAACGCGCTGTCGATCCCGGTCGCGACCCAGATCAGCAATTTCCTGGCCGCAGGTGGCAGTTTCGGACCGCGCGATCTCGTCTACATCCAGGGCGGCGGCAACGACTATTTCGCGTTCCAGGCAGCCGGCAGCACCAATACCGCGATCCTGACGACCGCCGCCACGCAGCTCGCCGCGCAGGTCGGCCGCCTCCAGGCCGCCGGTGCGACCCGGATCGTCACGCTCGCGGTTCAGACCGGCGGCGCGGCCGGGCTCCAGCTGTTCAACCGGACCTATGCCGCGGCATTGGCGGCGGCGAACGTCAACGCGCTGTATTTCGATACCGACCGGCTGTTCGGCGAACTCGTCGCCAGCCCTACGACCTATGGCTACACCAACATCACCGGCGTCGCCTGCACCGTCCCCTCGTCGCTCGCCTGCACGCGCGCGACGCTTGTGTCGCCGAACGCCAACGAGACGTATATCCAGGCGGACAGCGTCCACCCCGCCGGCATCACACAGCGTATCCAGGGGCAGGCATTGGCGAGCCTGGTCCAGGCGCCCGACCAGATCGCCGGGCTCGGTTATGCGGCGCAGGCGATGTTCCGCGGACAGCGCGACCTGTTCGAGGCCGCCGAGCGTGGCGGCGCGCAACGCGACGGACACGCGGTGTCGGTGTTCGGCAGCGCCGGCTATCATTATTACTCGAGCGGCACCTCGGCCCAGCGCGTCGGCATCACCGAGCGCGGCCTCAGCGGCACCGCTGGCGCCGACCTCGCGATCGGCAGTGCATCGGGAGTCGGTCTGGCGGGCGGCTATTCGGACGGCACCGGGGACTTCAAGACCGGCGCCGGCAGCTACAAGCCCCGCGCCTGGTCGATCAGCGGCTACGCGCGCGGTGACCTCGGCCCGGTACGGCTGCTTGCGGACGGGACCTATGGCGAGATCGATTACCGCCACATTCGGCGCACCGTCCAGCTCGGCCCGGCGATCAGATCGCACGAGGGTGAAACCGACGGCACCTACGTCGCCGGGCGAGTCACTGCCGCGGTCGACCTGATCAAGTTCGGCGGGCTCGCGTTCGGGCCGGACCTCGCGGCGCAGTATGACCGGGTTCGCATCGCCGGCTATGCGGAGACCGGCGGGCTCTCGACGGCGGCGAGCTTCGGCAAACAGGAAGTGAAAAGCCTGACCGGCCGCTTCGGTGCCGTGATCCGGACCATTCCGGGCGAACCGGTGCGGTTCTTCGCCCGCGCCGGGTACGAGCGCGAATTCGACGGCGATCCGCACACGCTGACGATGACGCCAACGAGCGCCCCGATCAGCTTCACGAGCACGGTCGAACGCGCCAATCGCAGTTACATGAGCTATGCGATGGGGGTGGACGGCAATGTCGCGGGACAATTGTCGCTCCGCGCCGGTGTCGCCGGCTATGCGCTGCGCGACGACCGCAACAGCGTTTCGGCGTTCGCAGGGTTATCCGCTGCATTCTAGACGTGCGGCATTCGTCTCGGGGTGTGGCGATGCCGCATCCCGAACCGCGTTCGACCAATTTGCGATGTCAGTTTAAAAAATATCCGGCGAACCGGTCATCAACGGAAATGGTGGAGCCGAGGGGGATCGAACCCCTGACCTTTCGCATGCCATGCGAACGCTCTCCCAGCTGAGCTACGGCCCCATTCCCGTTGGGAGGCGGGTCACTAACCGGACCCGCCCGGGTTGGCAAGCGGCGTAAATGCCGCCTGCCAAATTTATTCTACTTAACGCTCGTGCTCGTCCTGCGGCGTCTCGACGCCGAGGTCGTCGTCGCCGCCGAGATCGACTTCGTCGTCCGCCGATGGCTCTTCGTCCTCGCCGGTGATCGAGGCGATGTCCTCTTCCTCGTCACCCTCGAGATCCGCGTCGGGCTTCTTGGTGTCGGGCTTGGCGACCTCGAACGGCAGCGGCTGCTTCGACTTCAGGATGGGCTCGGGCTCCCACGCATACCCGCATTCGATGCAGGTCACGGGGTCGGCTTTTTCGAGGTCGTAGAAACGCGTCGCGCATTTCGGGCACGAACGCTTCGTGCCCCATTCCGGCTTGATCATGCCGATAGAACCTTTCGGATGAATGGATTGCGGGGGGATACCCTCGCAAAGTGGGCGCGCCTTGCCATAGCGCAAGGCCACTGTCAAAAGCCCGGCCCCATGGCACACCCCCTCCCCACTTCGATGGACGTCGTCGCGCGCGGTCCACTGACCGGCTCGATCGCGGTCCCCGGCGACAAGTCTATCAGTCACCGCGCGCTGATGTTCGCGAGCTTGGCGGTCGGCACCAGCCGGATCGAGGGGCTGCTGGAGGGCGAGGACGTGCTCGCCACCGCGGCTGCGATGCGCGCGATGGGGGCGACGATCGAGCGTGGTGAGGACGGCATTTGGGTCGTCGACGGCGTCGGCGTGGGCGGATTGCTCCAGCCCGAGACCGCGCTGGACATGGGGAATTCGGGAACGTCGACGCGGTTGCTGATGGGCCTCGTGGCGAGCCATCCGATCACCTGCACCTTTACCGGCGACGCGTCGCTGTCGGGGCGACCGATGGGGCGCGTGATCGAGCCGCTGTCGCAGATGGGGGCGGACATCACGTCCTCGCCGGGCGGGCGGCTGCCGCTGATGGTGCGCGGGATGTGCCCGGCGGTGCCGATCGAATACACGCTGCCGGTTGCGTCGGCGCAGGTGAAGTCGGCGATCCTGCTCGCGGGACTCAACACGCCGGGGATCACGCGGGTCATCGAGCCGGTCGCGACGCGCGATCATAGCGAGCGGATGCTGACCGGGTTCGGCGCGAAGCTGACCGTCGAGGAGACGAACGAGGGTCGCATCATTTCGATCACTGGCGAAGCGGAGTTGCGGCCGCAAGATATCGTGGTGCCGGGCGATCCGTCGTCGTCGGCGTTCTGGCTGGTCGCGGCGTCGATCGTGCCGGGGTCGGATATCGTCGTTCGCAATGTCGGGCTGAACCCTACGCGGATCGGGATCGTCACGGCGCTGCGGATGATGGGCGCGGATATCACCGAGCTCGATCCGCGCACTGTCGGTGGCGAGCCGGTCGCGGACCTGCGCGTTCGTCACGCACCGCTGACCGCGATCGAGGTGCCGGCCGATCTCGCGCCGAGCATGATCGACGAATATCCGGTGTTGTTCGTTGCTGCAGCGTTCGCGAGCGGGACGACGATCGCACGCGGTGCGCACGAATTGCGCGTCAAGGAATCGGACCGGATCACGACGATGCGGATCGCGCTCGAAGCGTGCGGCGTGGTGTGCGAAGAGTATGAGGATGGCATGGCGATCACCGGGTCGGGCGGCATGGCGATTCGTGGTGGCGCTCGGATCGCCTCGAAACTCGACCACCGCATCGCAATGAGCATGGTCGTGGCTGGACTTGGCGCCCGCGAGCCCGTCACGATCGATGATGTATCGCCGGTGGCGACGAGCTATCCCGTGTTCTTCCGGTCGCTCGATGCGCTTACCGGCCGGGGGAATTAAGATGATCATCGCAGTCGACGGTCCGGCGGCATCGGGCAAGGGCACCATCGCGCGCGCCTTGGCCAAGCATTACAAGCTGCCGTATCTCGATACCGGGCTGTTGTACCGCGCGGTCGCGTTGAGCGTGGCGCGGATGGGGCTAGATCCGGAGACGGAGGCCGACGCAGTCGCGGCGTGCGATTTCAGCGATGCGCTGTTGAGCGATCCGGCGTTGCGTGATGACGATATCGGCGCGCTGGCGTCGGTGGTGTCAGCGCATCCGCTGGTGCGGGCGGCGCTGCTGCACCGGCAAAAGCGGTTTGCGGCGCAGGAGGGTGGCGCGATTCTTGACGGGCGCGATATCGGCACGGTGATTGCGCCGGATGCGGATGCGAAGCTGTTCGTGAAGGCTACGCCGAATATTCGGGCTCAGCGGCGGCATGCGGAGTTGCAGGCTCGGGGTGGGACTGCGAGCAAGGATCGGGTTCTGGCGGATATTCGGGCTCGGGATGCTCGGGATAGTGGGCGGTCGACCGCGCCGCTGGTGATGGCGGCGGATGCTGCTTTGCTGGATACGAGCTTTTTGTCGATCGAGGCTTCGGTGCAAAGGGCGGTTGCGCTGGTGGAGGCGCAGCGGGCGAAGAAGGCGGCTTCGGTTTAGAGCTTCCGCCCACCCGGGCGAGCGCACCACCCCGGCGAAGGCCGGGGCCCAATTGGAACGTCCGCGGTAACGAAGCGTGATCCTCAGTTAGTACCGTCCCCCAATTGGGCCCCGGCCTCCGCCGGGGTGGTTGCTCTGTTGGGGGGAGCTACCGCAACCCAATATTGTTCTCCCGCGAAGGCGGGGACCCAGACTGGCCTCCCGCCTTCGCGGGAGAACAAGGAAGTAGGAGCTTCCGCCAGTTACCCGCTCGCAGCCTAAAGCGCCGCTGCCGGCGCGCGCACCCCTAAAGCGCAGTAGCCAGCGCCACCGCCCCGAACACCACCCCCGGCGCATTCGCCACGACGATCGGCCAATCCCGCTTGTCCTTCAGAAACCCGTACCCGACCCACAGCGCGCAATTCACCATCGTCGCGAACGGCTGGACTACCGATCCCTTCTGCCCCGCGAGGTTCAGCATGATCTGGTCGATGTACGACAGGTACATCACGATCGCCGTCACGGTGGCGACCCAGCCCAGCACGAGAATGCCGCGTTCGTTCAAATCTTCGCTCCTGTTGTGAGCGGCCCCTAACGAAGCAGCGGCGAACTTGCTCCGAGACGGGGTTTCGGCTATACGGAACCGTCCGGCGAGCGATGCTCGTGGAGGAAGGCGCGGAGACCCTCGAGTCTCACGCGCCGTTTTCGCATTCAGCGTCTACGTCCTCCGCGCCTCGTGCCGTCCGGATGCTGCGCCGGCGTTCGGTCGTCGCGGCAACGAAGGCCAAGACCAGCGGACCCAACCGCTTGGCCGGAAACAGACTAGGATTACTGAATTCTATGGCAACCCAGGTAATGCCGACCCGCGACGATTTCGCGGCGATGCTGAACGAAACGCTCGGCGACGCCGACAGCTTCGAGGGCCGCGTGGTGCATGGCACCGTGACCGGCATCGAGAACGACATGGCCGTCATCGACGTCGGTCTGAAGTCGGAAGGCCGCGTGCCGCTTCGCGAATTCGCAGCGCCGGGCCAGAAGGCTGACCTCAAGGTCGGCGACGAAGTCGAAGTCTATGTCGACCGCGTCGAGAACGTCCACGGCGAAGCGATGCTCAGCCGCGATCGCGCCCGTCGCGAAGCCGCATGGGACAAGCTGGAAACCGAATTCTCCAAGACGACCCGCGTCGAAGGCGTGATCTTCGGCCGCGTGAAGGGTGGCTTCACCGTCGACCTGAACGGCGCCGTCGCGTTCCTGCCCGGTTCGCAGGTCGATATCCGCCCCGTGCGCGATGTCACCCCGCTGATGGATATCCCGCAGCCGTTCCAGATCCTGAAGATGGACCGCAAGCGCGGCAACATCGTCGTGTCGCGTCGCGCCGTTCTCGAAGAGACGCGCGCAGAGCAGCGTTCGGGCCTGATCCTCAGCCTGGCCGAGGGCCAGATCATCGACGGCGTCGTCAAGAACATCACCGATTACGGTGCGTTCGTTGATCTCGGCGGCATCGATGGCCTGCTGCACGTCACCGATCTCAGCTACAAGCGCGTCGGTCACCCGAGCGAAGTCCTGAACATCGGCGACACCGTCAAGGTGCAGATCATCCGCATCAACAAGGACACCCAGCGCATCAGCCTCGGCATGAAGCAGCTGGAGAGCGATCCCTGGGATGGCGCGATGGTCAAGTACCCGGTCGGCGCGAAGCTCACCGGCCGCGTCACGAACATCACCGAATATGGTGCGTTCGTCGAGCTGGAAGCGGGCATCGAAGGCCTCGTCCATGTGTCGGAAATGTCCTGGACCAAGAAGAACGTCCATCCGGGCAAGATCGTGTCGACCTCGCAGGAAGTCGACGTCATGGTCCTCGAAGTCGATTCCGAGAAGCGTCGCATCTCGCTCGGCCTCAAGCAGGCTCAGGCCAATCCTTGGGAGGCATTCGCTGCCGCTCATCCGATCGGTTCGACCGTCGAAGGCGAAGTCAAGAACGCGACCGAGTTCGGTCTGTTCATCGGCCTCGACAACGACGTCGACGGCATGGTCCACATGTCCGACATCGCATGGGGTGTTTCGGGCGAGGACGCGCTCAACCTGCATCGCAAGGGTGAGACCGTCGAAGCCGTCGTGCTCGACATCGACGCCGAGAAGGAGCGTATCTCGCTCGGCATGAAGCAGCTCGAGCGTGGCGGGCCATCGGCCGGCGGCATCGCAGCAGCAGGCGACAAGCTGAACAAGAACGCGATCGTCACCGTGACCGTTCTCGAAGTCCGCGACGCTGGCCTCGAAGTGCAGCAGGGCGACGATGGCGCGACCGGCTTCATCAAGCGCACGGATCTGGGTCGCGATCGCGACGAACAGCGTCCGGAGCGTTTCCAGGTCGGCCAGAAGTTCGACGCGATGGTCACCGGCTTCGATCGTTCGAAGAAGCCGACCTTCTCGATCAAGGCTATGCAGATCTCGGAAGAGAAGCAGGCTGTCGCGCAGTATGGTTCGTCCGACTCCGGCGCGACCCTCGGCAACATCCTGGGCGAGGCTCTCAAGGCCCGCACGGAAGCCGAGAAGAAGTAAGCTCAACGGCTTAACCAAGATTTGGCCCGGCATGTCGCGAACATGTCGGGCTTTTTCGTATCTACCCCATTTTGGTTTTTGACTGCGTCCGGATTAGTGCTAACGCTTCGCATGTTGACTTACATCAACGAGCGGAACTGCCACATGAGCGGGAAATCGAATGATTCGATCTGAACTAGTCTTGAAGATCGCCGAAGCGCATCCGGACTTGCAACCGAACGAAGTCGAGCTGATCGTCAGCACGTTCTTCGACGAGATTTCGAAGCGGCTCGCCGGCGACGGTCGTGTCGAACTGCGCGGGTTCGGCGCATTTTCGACGCGCGCGCGCGATGCGCGTACCGGTCGCAACCCGCGTACCGGCGAGGTCGTCGCGGTCGACGCCAAGCGCGTGCCGTATTTCAAACCCGGCAAGGAAATGCGCGCCCGCCTCAACGTGTGAGGTCTTGGCGGCGGCACCGAAGCGCCTTAAGACCGCCTCGGATGCGGGCGTGGCGGAATGGTAGACGCACCGGACTTAGACATGCTTGAGTGCCCACGGGGAAACCCGCGGCGTAGAACTGCTCAAATTCGGGGAAGCCTGTAAAATGGGAATCCCGAGCCAAGCCCGAGAGCGATCTCGGGAAGGTGTAGAGACTAGACGGGCAGCACCTGTATCCCGGCCTGCCGGGACATGGTGAAGGGATAGTCCAGACCACAAACGCCCTCGGGCGGCGGTGAAAACCGTAGCTGGTACGAAAATCCGTTGGGCCTAGGCCCGTGGGGGTTCGAGTCCCCCCGCCCGCACCATCCCGCCCAATGGGCCTGCCCGTTGATCGAAGCCAGCGATGCCACTGCGGCGACGCAGTTTAACCGGCAGCCACACCCATCACTCTGCGCCCGACGATCCTTTTGCGGCGTGCATCAGGTCGACCAGCTGTTTGTTGATCGATGCGCCGTGGAGGTGAAGATGCACCGCATCATAGCCCTCGCGACGCAAGCGCTGCCGCAGGTCGTTGACCGAGCTGCAGGCGCCGGATCGTGCCAGTTCGAATGCGCGCTCCACGGTGGTGATCTGTTCCGTCATCATACCGCCCTAGGCGTTCTGTCGCCCCTTCGCGAGCGCTCATTCGAAGCCCGACCGATGGATCGGAAATGGACGCAACCGTGCTGGGTTAACCTTGTCGAAACCACGTGCCGGGGAGAGAGACAGCCGTGGGATCAGCCAGGGGGCTGGTTCACAGGGGACCTATCGAATGTACAAGTACCTGCTTATCGCGGCACTCGCCGCCGCACCGGCCGCGCCGGCTTTCGCACAGTCCGACGTCGGTCCGAATGGCGCCAGCGACGCTGCGTCCGCGTATGGCCAGTCCGATGGCGTCAGCGGCCTGCGCGTCGAGCCGCGGATCGGCTACGACCGCGTCATCACCGAACTGAACGTCGAGGCCGGCGAAGACTCGGGCCGTCTGAGCGAAGGCAAGAGCGGCGTCACCTATGGCGGCGAGGTCGGCTACGATATGGTCGTCAACGGCGGCACCATGCTCGGCGTCTATGGCGGTATCGAGGGGTCGAGCGCCAAGCAGTGCTTCGACGGCGGCGACGGTGTCGACACCTGCCTGAAGCCCGGCCGCAACCTGACCGCCGGCGTGCGCGGTGGCTTTCTGATCAACCCGACGACGGTAGTCTATATCAAGGGCGGCTATTCGAACGGCCAGATCCGCCTCAACTACACCGATCCGACCTTCCCTGAGGACAATTTCCGCCTCTCGGACAACCTGAGCGGCTTCCATGTCGGTGCGGGCGTGCAGGCCGGGTTCGGGCGCAATTTCTACGGCAAGCTCGAATACGTCTACACCGATTACAACGGCTACGAAGTCGTCGACGGGTCGGACAAGGCGAGCCTCGATTTCAGCCGTCACCAGGTCGTCGCCGGGATCGGCTTCCGCTTCTAATATCGTTCTTGCTATGTTCCGTGGCGGCGCCTAGTTTCTATTGATGAAACACGCCCGCCCGGTTCGTGGTGCTACCCGCAATGACGAAAGCCGCCGGTTCAATCTGCCGCAGACCGAAGCGGATGGCGACTGGCTCGACATGCGCGAAGGAATCGACGGGATCGCGCCGAAGCTTCGGACGACGGTGACCGTCGAGACGCCAAGGACGATTATTAGCCGCAACGCGTCGCCCGACGTGCCGTTCGATCGCTCGATCAATCCGTATCGCGGGTGCGAACACGGCTGCATCTATTGCTTCGCGCGGCCGAGCCATGCGTTCCACGACCTGTCGCCGGGGCTGGACTTCGAGAGCAAGCTGTTTGCCAAGCCTTCGGCGGCGGCGCTGTTGCGGGCCGAACTGTCGAAGCCGGGCTATGTCGTCGCGCCGATGGCGCTAGGGACGAACACCGATCCCTATCAGCCGATCGAGAACGACTGGCGGATCACGCGCGGCATCATCGAGGTGCTCAGCGAGACGGATCATCCGTTGACGATCACGACGAAGTCGGACCGCGTGGTGCGCGATATCGACTTGCTCGCGCCGATGGCAGCCAAGGGACTAGCGGCGGTGGCGATGTCGATCACCTCGCTCGATCCGAAGGTCGCGTCGACGGTCGAGCCGCGCGCGCCACATCCCGAGCGACGGCTGGCGGCGGTGCGCAAGCTCGCGGATGCAGGCGTGCCGGTGTACGTGTCGATCGCGCCGGTCATCCCGGCAATCACCGATCATGAGATCGAGCATTTGATCGCGCGCGCGGCGGAGGCCGGGGCGACGCGCGCGTTCTTCATTCCGGTGCGATTGCCGCATGAGGTGGCACCGCTGTTCCGCGCGTGGCTCGACGAGCATTTTCCGGATCGCGCGGGGAAAGTGATGGCCACGATCGCGTCGTTGCGCGGGGGCAAGGACAATGATCCGAACTTCTTCACGCGAATGAAGGGGCAAGGGCCTTGGGCGGACCTGCTCGGGACCCGGTTCCGGATTGCGTGTGCGAAGCATGGGCTGAACCGCGAGCGGGTGGCTTTGCGGAACGATCTGTTCCGGGCGCCAAGGGGGCCGCAGGGGGAGCTGTTCTGAGAAGAAGCGTGGTGGTTCCGAGCTCGGCTAAAGCGCCGTAGCAACCTGCCGGTTAGAGAGGACTGGCCGACCTGTTCCCCCCTCCCCGGAAGGGAGGGGTTGGGGGTGGGTCGGCTTCCGCACATCCGAACCATCGCGGCTCAAGCAGGCCAACCCACCCCCGGCCCCTCCCTTCAAGGGAGGGGGGAAAGTCTCCACGTCGGCAAGGTCGAGACCAAAAGCGCCCTATTCCGATCTACCGCTGATCGTCAGATCAAACTCGGGCGCTTCCTCAACCTTCTGGGTCCTCGGGTTGCCAAAGTTCGATCGGATTGCCTTCCGGATCATGGATACGCGCGAAGCGGCCGAACCCAGGCATGTCCCATTCGGGATCGGTGATCACCGCGACTCCTGCCGCACGAAGGCTCGCGATCAGGCCATCGAGGTCGTCGACGCGCAGATTGAGCATCCAAGGGCGATCCACCGGAAAATAGTCGGCGTCGACCGCGAACGGCGCGAAGACGCTGGGCCCTGCCTGCGTCTCCCACGATCCATACGGCACCGACCCGACTCTGAGATGCTCGACATACCAGGCGCGTATCGCCTCCGGGTCCTTCGCTCGGAAGAAGAAGCCGCCGATCCCCGTCACGCTCATACCTGCCCCCAAGGTCGCACCGCTTAAAGCCGATGCGATGATACCTCACGAAGCACCGCGACGCCGCCCATAGACCGGTCCGTTTCGGTTGCTGCGTAGCACTGGGTATCCGGGCCGTTTCGACACCCCCTGACTTCGGGCGAGCCCCTGGACCTGCCTTCGGCCGTAGCCGATCAGCGCGCTTAGTAAGCGCGGCCGATCAGGATGCGTTCCACCGCGGGTTCGCCGGTGAAGATGCAAGCGCCGTCGACGCAGCCTGTCTGCCCCATCGGCGCGTTGCGGATGGTGAGCTTGAGCGCCTTCAACCGCTCGACGACCTTGTCGAGTGCCGCCCCCGTCGGCTTGGACCAGCGGACGTCGACCCAGCCGGGGTTCTTCACGCCGTCGGCGAAATGCGCCTCGACCGCGGCGAAGTCGTTCGCGGGGACGATGTTGCCCTTCACGCGGTTCATCGATTCGACGTGGAGCGTCGCCTGGATGTCGTGGAGCATCCCCGAGACGTCGCCGACGAACGCGTCGCGCGGCGTGGCGATGCTGTCGAGCTTGCCGTCCTCGCGGTAGAGGCGGTCGCGGCGGATCACGGTGACGTTGCCGCCGGCCATGTCGCGGCCGCCGACCTCGATCACGATCGGGGCGCCCTTCTTGACCCAGCCCCAGCGCTTGGTCGCGGCCTTGGCAGGCTTGAGGTCGAGCAGCGCGCGGACCGGTTCGCCGAGCGCGGACTGCTTGGCGAGTTCGGCCTGGAGCGACTTGCAGTATTCGACGATCGCCGCATCTTCGGGGACGTCGCGCAGCATCGGCACGATCACGACCTGCCACGGCGCGATCATCGGCGGCACGCGCAGGCCGTCGTCGTCGCCGTGGACCATGATGACCGCGCCGATCATCCGCGTCGACACGCCCCAGCTGGTCGTGTTGCACAGCTCGAACTCGCCGCCCGCGTTCTGGAAGCGAATGTTCTGTGCGGACGCGAAGTTGGTGCCGAGGAAGTGCGAGGTGCCGGCCTGGAGCGCCTTGCCGTCCTGCATCATCGCCTCGATCGAGTAGGTCGCGACGGCACCGGGGAAGCGCTCGTTCTCCGGCTTCTCGCCGGCGATCACGTGGACGCCAAGGCATTCCTCCGCGAAGTCGCGATAGACTTCGAGCATCTTGAGCGTCTCGTCTCGCGCCTCTTCGGGCGTGGAATGCGCGGTGTGGCCTTCCTGCCAGAGGAACTCGCTGGTGCGCAGGAACATGCGGGTGCGCATTTCCCAGCGGACGACGTTGGCCCACTGGTTGATCAGCACGGGCAGGTCGCGCCACGACTGGACCCAGCGCGCGAACGCCGCGCCGATGACCATCTCCGAGGTCGGGCGGACGACGAGCGGCTCCTCGAGCTTCGCGTCGGGATCGGGGATCAGGCGCCCGTAACCGTCGGCCTTGAGGCGGTGGTGCGTGACCACGGCCATTTCCTTGGCGAAACCGTCGACGTGCTCGGCCTCCTTCTCGAAATACGAGAGCGGGATGAACAGCGGGAAATAGCAGTTCTCGTGACCGGTCGCCTTGATCCGGTCGTCGAGCAGGCGCTGGATGCGCTCCCAGATGCCGTAGCCCCAAGGGCGGATGACCATGCAGCCGCGGACGCCGGATTCCTCGGCGAGATCGGCCTCGGAGATGACGGCCTGGTACCAGGCGGAGAAATCCGCCTCGCGGGTGACGGGGAGTGCGCGCTTTATCATGCGGTGCGGATAGCGGGTGTGGGTGGTTTCGTCACCCCGTCTACAGCGCCGGTCTCGTCAGATCAGCTTGCGAAGTCGCTCGAATCTATTGGGGGTATCGTCATCGTACCTCCGACAGCCGACGCCCTGAAGAACCGTGCCCCATGATCTAGCCCGTTGCGCGTATCGTAGATCATCCAGCCAAGGTCGATCGACTCCGACGCGTAGTGGCTGACAGGGGGCATATCATCCTTGTCCAGCAACGTGATCGCAGCTGGAAATTCGGTCAGTCCGAGAAAGGGTGGATGACGGTACCGCCCCTGCATGACTCGGCGTCGAAATAGTCCGGCATGCCCCGCCGCCGTATCGGTAGTATCTGCGACCGCCGTCAGATCGAAGCGTCCCGTGACGAGATAGCCGACATCGAGCAGAATGTTCGCGCGACGAGTCCCCGCCCCTCGGTGGTCGACTTTCGCCCACTGACTCCGGATCGGATGCAAAATCGTGATTTGCTCGATCGCCCAGCGGATCGACGGCGGCCCATGGATAGCCTGAAAGATATTGCGGGCCGCGACCGGCGGCATCGCGTCGTAACTCACGAGATCGGCGCCGAACTCCGGACGCCGGAAACACGCGCGGTCGCCGCGGATCAACAATCTGAATGCCACAGATTCTCGCCTCGTGTCGTTTTTGTTCGTCTTATGTTTTCGGTATTATCTGTTTCCGGGGCAAGGCAAAGTTCAGCCGAATTGGCGGCTGTTTTCCAGCATCCTGCCGTCTCCCGCTCTATCCTTTACGAGCCGCTGGCATTTGCCGGCGATTGTAGGAGGGCTAGCCTCATGACTACCAAACTAACGGCTACATGCGTTTTGAAAGGCTCTATCTGGACTGCGATCACGTTCGCAATCGAACGTCGAGGGGCGCACTCCAGTGAGCCAGCCCGGCCGAGCCAAGCTAGTGCTAGCGAGGCAACCATTGCCGATCCTGCGAACAGGCATGTCTGCCGTTGCCAAACACTTTGAGGGTTGAAAGCGGAATGACGTGAGCGGGATGCTCGGTTAGGAGGCCCCATGCCCACCGACCGCATCCTTCCCGCCATCGGCATGCGGTTGCTGTCGGTCGTGATCTTCGCGTTGATGAATACCGCGATCAAGCTGGCCGAGCGGCACGGCGCCAGTGTGTCGGAAATCCTGTTCTTCCGGCAGTTCGGCGCGTGTTTGCTTGTGTCGGCGGTGATCGTGGCGGGGCCTGGTCTGCCTTCGGTCAAGACCAAGCGGTTGCCTGCGCATGTCGTGCGGGCGATCGTGGGGCTTTCAGCGATGGCATTTACTTTCAATGGGATCGTCGCGTTGCCGCTGGCGGAGGCGACGACGATCGGGTTCACCGTGCCGGTGTTCGCGACGATCCTGGGGGCGCTGGTGTTGCGCGAGCCGACCGGGTGGCATCGCTGGGCGGCGGTCGCGACCGGCTTTGCGGGCGTGTTAATCGTTGCACAGCCCGGAAGCGGCGATCACTTTCCGTTATGGGGTGCGGGGTGTGCGCTGGCGGGGGCGTTCGGGACCGCGAGCGTGTCGATCCTGTTGCGGCAGATTGGCAAGACCGAGACCGCGCTGACGACGGTATTCTGGTTCTCGGCACTGTCGCTGATCCCGTTGTCCGTGTTTTACGGGCGGGCGGCGCAGTCGCATGATCTGGTCGCGTGCGTGTGTCTGGCGAGCGTCGGGATCTTCGGCGGGCTGGCGCAGATCGCAATGACGACGTCGTTGCGGCTCGGGCCGGTGTCGGTGGTGGTGCCGATGGATTATTCGAGCCTGTTGTGGGCGACGCTGCTGGGGTGGCTGGTGTTCGACACGCTGCCGGCGGAGGCGACCTGGGTCGGGGCGCCGGTTATCGTAGCGAGTGGGTTGTATATCGTCTGGCGCGAGCATGTGCGGCGGCGGGAAGAGACTGAGCAGGCGATCGCTTGAGGCCACTCTCTGTCATTCCCGCGGAGGCGGGAACCCAGACTGGCGGACCTATCGTCTGCATTACTGACGCTTGCCAGTATGGGTCCCCGCCTTCGCGGGGATGACGGTTCGGGTTAGTGTTCGAGCATCCGCTTGGCGCGGAGGTACATTTCGATGCGTTGGGTGGTGAACAGGCCTAGCGCGAGCGCGACCAGCAGGTCGGTGATGGCGAAGGCGTCGAGGTGGAGGACGTGGCCGTCGCCGATGACGGCGCGCGCGCCGGTGCGGACTGCGACGATCGCGACGATGAACAGGACCGCTGCCGGGGAGGACGTCGTGTTGAGCGCGTGGCTGTCGGGATCGATCGTGATCCGCATGAGCTTGCCGCGCTGCCAGCCGAGCGCTGCGCCCATGAGCAGGGCCAGTGCGCAGAACAACCAGGCGAAGCCGTGCGGCGGGTACATCACGAACATGTACAGCGCGACGGCGGCGTAGAGCGCGGGGAAGACCCAGAGGCGTTCGAGCTTGAGCGGCTTTACGATACTCATGCGGCGCCAGCGGACCGCGAAGACTATGCCGATGACGACCGCAGTGATCGCGTAGCTGATCCAGCCTTGTGCTTCGTGCGCCTGCATCGATCCTGGCCCCCACCCCTGTTGGGGCGGAGGCTAGATCGGTTGCGGTGTTCTGGGCAATCCGTTTTCCTGCGTATGCAGGAATCCAGGGTTACGGCACGCAGCGTTCGTAACCCTGGGCTCCTGCGTTCGCAGGAGAACCGCGAGGTTTACTCCGCGGCTTGCGCCAGCGGGGCGGGGTCCTTCCAGACAAGCACCGGCTTCCGTGCCGCGAGCGTCTCGTCAAGGCGCGCGCGGGGGGCGAAATGCGGGGCGGTCTTGAGGCTGGGATCGCCGGCTTTCGCGCGTTCGGCGACCGAGCGGAGCGCGGCGATGAACTGGTCGAGTGCCGCCTTCGACTCGGTCTCGGTCGGCTCGACCAGCATCGCGCCGTGAACGACGAGCGGGAAGTACATCGTCATTGGGTGGAAGCCCTCGTCGATCAGGCCCTTCGCGATGTCGATCGTCGAGAAGCCGGCGGCGAGGCCGGAGTCCGAGAACAGCGCCTCGTGCATGCACGGACCCGACGGGCCGAACGGTGCGTCGAGCGTGTCGTCGAGGCTGCGCAGGATGTAGTTCGCGTTGAGCACCGCATCCTCCGACACCTGGCGCAGACCGTCCGCACCGTGGCTGAGGATGTAGGTCAGTGCGCGCGTGAACATGCCCATCTGGCCGTGGAACGCGACCATGCGGCCGAAGCTGCCGGCGTGATGTTCACCTGCGGTTTCCTCTTCGACGAGGACGAACTGGCCGTCCTGGTTCTCGACGAACGGGAGCGGTGCGTAGGGGGTCAAAGCCTCCGAGAACACGACCGGGCCCGAACCTGGACCGCCGCCGCCGTGGGGCGTCGAGAAGGTCTTGTGCAGGTTGATGTGCATCGCGTCGATGCCGAGATCGCCGGGGCGGACGCGGCCGACGATCGCGTTGAAGTTCGCGCCGTCGCAATAGACGAAGCCGCCCGCCGCATGCACCGCGTCGGAGATCTCGCGCATGTCGCGCTCGAACAGGCCGCACGTGTTGGGGTTGGTGATCATCACGCCGGCGACGTCGGGGCCGAGCCGGGCCTTGAGCGCGGCGGTGTCGACGCGGCCTTCGGCGGTGGCGGGGATGTCCTCGACGCTATAGCCGGCGAACGCTGCGGTGGCGGGGTTGGTGCCGTGTGCGCTCTCGGGAACGAGGATGATCTTCCGCGCACCTTCGCCCTTGGCTTCCAACGCGGCGCGGATCGCCAAGATGCCGCAGAGTTCGCCGTGCGCGCCCGCCTTGGGGCTCATCGCGACCGAGGTCATGCCGGTGAGCGTGACGAGCCAGTGCGCGAGCTGGTGGATGACTTCGAGCGCGCCCTGCACCGTGTCGACCGGCTGGAGCGGGTGGACGTCGGAGAAGCCGGGCAGCCGCGCCATCTTCTCGTTGAGGCGCGGGTTGTGCTTCATGGTGCACGAGCCGAGCGGGAAGAAGCCGAGGTCGATGCCGTAGTTCTGGCGGGAGAGGCGCGTGTAGTGGCGGACGGTTTCGGGTTCGGAGAGACCGGGGAGGCCGATCGGCGCCTTGCGCGACAGGTTGCCGAGGCGCGATAGCCCTCTCCCCTCCGGGGAGAGGGTTGGGTGAGGGGCTGTTCTAGGCGCAGCATTGCTGGGCTGCCCCTCACCCCGGCCCTCTCCCCGGAGGGGAGAGGGAGCAGCGAAATCTACGCCGGTGGTATGCGTGTCGCCGATCTCGAAGATCAGCGCTTCTTCGAGCATCAGGGCCTTGTTGCCGGTTACCGATGCAGGGACGTTACCCGTGTTCTGCTCGGGCGAGGTCGGGCGCCAGCCGCTCTGGTTGATGCTCATGCCAGTATCTCCTGGAGTGCGGACGCAAGCGTTTCGACGTCCTCCGCGGTGGTCGTTTCCGTCACGGCGACGACGAGGCCGTTCGCGAGGGCGTCCTGGCCGGGGTAAAGACGCCCCAGCGATACGCCGGCGAGGATGCCGCGATCGGCTAGCGTGCGGACGACGGGGCGGGCTTCGACGGGCAACTTCAACGTGAACTCGTTGAAGAAGCTGTCGTTGACGAGTTCGACACCGGGGATCTGCGAGAGGCGCTCGGCGGCCGCGACCGCCCCCGCGTGGTTGATCTCGGCCAACTGGCGCAGGCCGGCTTCACCGAGCAGCGTCATGTGGATCGAGAACGCCAGCGCGCACAGGCCGGAGTTGGTGCAGATGTTCGACGTCGCCTTCTCGCGGCGGATATGCTGCTCGCGGGTCGACAGCGTGAGGACGAACCCGCGGCGGCCGTCGGCGTCGACGGTCTCGCCGCAGAGACGGCCTGGCATCTGGCGGACGTATTTGTCCTTGCAGCCGAACAGGCCGACATAAGGTCCGCCGAACTGCAGGCCGACGCCGAGCGACTGGCCTTCGCCGACGACGATGTCCGCATCCATCTCGCCCGGCGAGGTGATCGCGCCCAAGGCGACCGGCTCGGTGACGACGGCGATCAGCAGCGCCTTCTTGGCGTGGCAGGCGTCGGCGAGCGGGCGCAGGTCGGCGATGCGGCCGAGGATGTCGGGGTATTGGACGACGACGCACGACGTATCGTCGTCGATCTTCGCGATCAGCTGGTCGAGGTCCATGTCGGCGACCAGTTCGGGTGCGGTCGTGTCGAGCACGTCGCCGGTGAACTTGGCCATCGTGTTCGCGACCGAGACGTAATGCGGGTGGAGGCCCGACGACAGGATCGCACGCCCACGCTTGGTGATGCGACGCGCCATCACGATCGCTTCCCAGCACGCGGTCGAGCCGTCGTACATCGAGGCGTTGGCGACGTCGGTGCCGAGCAGCCGTGCGACCTGCGTCTGGAACTCGAACAGCATCTGCAGCGTGCCCTGCGCGATCTCGGGCTGGTACGGCGTGTACGCGGTGAGGAACTCGCCACGCTGGATCAGGTGGTCGACCGACGCGGGGACGTGATGCTTGTACGCGCCGCAGCCGAGGAAGAACGGCGCTTCGCCGGCGGTGAGGTTCTTCTTGCCGAGCGCGGACATGTGGCGTTCGACCGCCATTTCGGAGGCGTGCATCGGCAGGTCGCGAACCGGGCCGTCGAGGCGGGCAGCTTCGGGGACGTCGACGAAGAGGTCGTCGATGGTCGAGGCGCCGATGACGGCGAGCATTTCCGCACGGTCGGGCTGGGTCAGGGGAAGGTAGCGCATCGGCATCGACTCCCCCCTCCCGCATGCGGGAGGGGTCGGGGGTGGGCGCCCGGCATCAAACGGGCGAAACGCTGGAGGAGAGCGCGTGCCCACCCCCTGCCCCTCCCGCTAGCGGGAGGGGGTTCTAGGACTTACAGCCCTTCGACGAAGGCTGCGTAGGCGGCTTCGTCCATCAGGCTGTCGAGTTCGCTCGGGTCGCTGAGCGTCAGCTTGAAGAACCAGCCCGCCGCTTCGGCATCCGAGTTCACCAGGCTGGAGTCGTCGGTCAAAGCAGCGTTGCCCTCGGTGACGGTGCCCGAGACCGGGGAGTACACGTCGGACGCGGCCTTGACCGACTCGACGACCGCAGCTTCGCCGCCCTTCGACAGGGTCTTGCCGGCTTCGGGAACGTCGACGAACACGACGTCGCCGAGCTGGCTCTGCGCGTATTCGGAAATGCCGACGGTGCCGACATCACCGTCGACGTCGACCCATTCATGATCCTGCGTGAAGTAACGGCTCATATCACTTGGCTCCTGCGCGGACGTAGCGGTGGGGAATGAAGGGCATCGCTGTGACGGTGGCGGTGTGGACCTTGCCGCGTTGCGCGATCTCGATGCGGGTGCCGGGCATTGACAGCGCGAGCGGCACATAGGCCATCGCGATCGGCTTCCCGAGAGTGGGTGCGAAGCCACCGCTGGTCAGGCGGCCGATCGTCGCGCCGGTGTCGTCGATCACCTCCGCGCCTTCGCGCGCGGGTTGGCGCCCCTCGACGATCAGGCCGACGCGCTTGGTGGCGGGGCCGTGCTCGCGCTGGGTGAGGATACGATCGGCGCCGGGGAAGTCGGCGGCCTCGCGGCGACGCTTCGACAGCGCGAAACCGAGGTCGGCCATGACCGGCGTGATCTCGGGATCGAGGTCGTGGCCGTAGAGCGGCAGGCCGGCTTCGAGGCGGAGCGAGTCGCGCGCGCCGAGGCCGATCGGCTTGATCTCGGGGAGCGCGAGCAATGCGTCGGCGAACGCGACCGCGTGCTCCGCGGGGAGCGAGATCTCGACGCCGTCCTCGCCGGTGTAGCCCGAGCGGCTGATCCAGAGCGGGACGTCGTTCCAGTGGAACGCGCCGGCGGTCATGAACACGAGCGCGTCGACACCGGGGACGATCCGCGCGACCGCCTCGACCGCCTTGGGGCCCTGCACCGCGAGCAGCGCCTGGTCTTCGAGGATGTTGATCGTGACGTCGTCGGGCAGATGCTCGATCAGGTAGCTGATGTCGTCATACTTGGTCGCCCCGTTGACGACGACGTAGAAGCTGCCGCTCGCGGTCGGCGACGGGTGGAGCGGGTCGTACGCCTCGGGCTCGACGTCCTGCGTCGAGAAGGGCGACGGCTGGTCGTCGGGGAGGCGCGTGGCCATCAGGTCGTCGAGGATGCCGCCGTCCTGTGCGAGCAGCAGCGAATAGCGCATCTTGCCCTCGCCAAGCCCGGCGATGTCGCCCGGCAGGACGGTTTCGAGCGCGTGTGCGACGCCTTCGCCGGAGAAGATGAGCTGGCCCATGTGGCTGACGTCGAACAGGCCGGCCGAATCGCGCGTCCAGGCGTGCTCGGCCATGATGCCTTCATACTGGATCGGCATCTCGTAGCCGGCGAACTCGACCATCCGCGCGCCTTGTGCGCGGTGCCATGCGTCGAGCGGCAGGGGCAGGATCTCGGGCTCGACGTAGTCGTCGGCCTGGTCGATGATGCTGGCGTAATCGCGCAGTTCTGGGTCGCTCATGGTCGTCTCCGTCGAAGGGGCGCGCGGCACCAATGGGTGCAACGATCCGAACCCCCTCTGTCACGGGACCTGAGAGCTTTCGCGCGGGATATGTCCAGCGCTTACCCCTTCGGTGGCCCTCGACTCACGTCAGGACGCTTTCCAGAGTGTCGATCAGCCCCGCGCGGTCTCTGGTGCCTGAGAGATTCCGGGGTGGTTGCTCCTTCGGCGGTTCCATCAGCCCTGAAAGGACCGGAAACGCTCTCCCGCGCGGTGCCATGCCGGTTGCCCGACATCGACGCCGCGAGTTGTGACGCGGCGCACAATCTTAGTCAATCGAGGGTTTGGGAGTACGGGAAGAAATCGGTGGATACCCCGCCATTAGCACCACCCCGGCGAAGGCCGGGGCCCAATTGGAAAGGTCGCTGTAACGGAGGAGCGCGCCTCAGTTACCTCCGTCCCCAAATTGGGCCCCGGCCTTCGCCGGGGTGGTGTATTGGGTGGGGTACGGGCGCGTTATTCGACCGTCACCGACTTCGCCAGATTCCGCGGCTGGTCGACATCCGTGCCCTTCAGTACCGCCACATGATACGCGAGCAACTGGACCGGTACCGCGTACACCAAAGGCGCGATCAGCGGGTGGACCTTGGGCATCGTGATCGTCGCCATGCAGCCTTCGCCGGCCGCCTGGATGCCGTCGTAATCCGAGATCAGCACGACCTTGCCGCCGCGTGCCATGACTTCCTGCATGTTGCTGACGGTCTTGTCGAACAGCGGTCCCGACGGTGCGATGACGATGACCGGGACGTGCTCGTCGATCAGCGCGATCGGGCCGTGCTTCATCTCGCCCGCGGCATAGCCCTCGGCGTGGATGTAGCTGATCTCCTTCAGCTTGAGCGCGCCTTCGAGCGCCAGCGGGTAATCCGTGCCGCGGCCGAGATACAGCACGTCGCGCGCGCCGGCGATGTTGTGCGCCATCGCCTCGATCGCCTCGTCATACGCGAGCGCGCCGTTGAGCGCAGCGGGCGCCTCGGCGAGGTGGCGGACGATCTCGCGTTCCTGGTCCCTCGTCAGCAAACCCTTCGCGCGCGCCAGGTTGGCGGCGAGTGCGGCAAGCACCGCGAGCTGGCAGGTGAACGCCTTCGTCGAGGCTACGCCGATCTCGGGGCCGGCATGCGTCGGCAGCAACAGGTCCGCCTCGCGCGCCATCGAGCTGGTCGGCACATTGACGACGACCGCGATCTTCTGGCCCTCGGCCTTCGCGTGGCGCAGTGCCGCGAGCGTGTCGGCGGTCTCGCCCGACTGCGAGATGAAGAGCGCGAGGCCGCCGTCTTCCATCACCGGCGCGCGGTAGCGGAACTCCGACGCGACATCGAGGTCGACGGGGACGCGCGCGAACTGCTCGAACCAGTATTTGGCGACCATGCCGGCGTAGAAGCTCGTCCCGCACGCGACGATCGTCACGCGCTTGATCGTGGACAGGTCGAACTCGGGGATCGGCAGCGAGACCTCGCCTTCCATCCGCTTGAGGTACGAGCGGAGCGTCTGCGCGACGACGATCGGCTGCTCGTAGATCTCCTTCAGCATGTAATGCTTGTGGTTACCCTTCGAGATCACCTCGCCGGTGATCCCCGAGAGCGTGATCGCGCGCTCGACGGGCGCGTTGTCGCGGTCGTAGACCTGTGCGCCGTCGCGCGTCAGCACGACCCAGTCGCCCTCGTCGAGATACGCGATCCGCTGCGTCAGCGGCGCGAGCGCCAGCGCGTCCGAGCCGAGATACATCTCGCCATCGCCGTGACCGACGACCAAAGGCGACCCGAGGCGCGCGCCGATCAGCAGGTCGGGATGCTGGCGGAACAGGATCGCGAGCGCGAACGCGCCGTGGAGGCGCGGCAGGATCTCGCGGACGGCCGATACCGGGTCCATGCCCGCCTCGACCTTCTCGCTGATCAGATGCGCGACGACTTCGGTGTCGGTTTCGCTGGTGAACGTCCGGCCGCGCGCGATCAGTTCGTCGCGGAGCGGCTTGAAGTTCTCGATGATACCGTTGTGGACGACAGCGACCTCGCCGGTCGCGTGCGGATGTGCGTTGTTGGTGGTCGGGCCGCCATGCGTTGCCCAGCGCGTGTGCGCGATGCCGGTCTTGCCGGGCAGCGGATGCGCGGCGAGTTCATTGGCTAAATTGATGAGCTTGCCCGACGCCCGCCGCCGCTCGATCGCGCCGTCGTTGTCGGTGGCGATGCCCGCCGAATCATAGCCCCGATATTCGAGCCGTTTCAGGCCGTCGAGCAACCGACCCGCGACGTCTTCGCCGCTCAAAATTCCAACGATGCCGCACATCAGATCATACTCCGGGGAAACAGGATTTCGCTTGCGAACTTCATCGAGCAGCCTTGCGTGCGATCATCTTCTCGCGAAAGCGCGCTGCCCAGCCTTGCTTCGAGGTCTGCGGCGGGCGGACCAGCGCCAGCGCATCGGCCTCCACGTCCTGCGTCACCACCGACCCGGCCGCGACGATCGCGCCTGCGCCGATCGTGACCGGCGCGACCAGCGCGGAATTCGAGCCGATGAACGCGCCTTCGCCGACGACCGTGCGATACTTGAAATAGCCGTCGTAATTGCAGGTGATCGTGCCCGCGCCGATGTTCGCGCCTGCACCGATGTCCGCATCGCCGATATAGGTGAGGTGGCTGACCTTCGCGCCCTCGCCGATGATCGCCTTCTTGATCTCGACGAAATTGCCGACCTTGGCGTCCGCCTTCAAGTCCGCGCCGGGGCGGAGGCGCGCGAAAGGCCCTACGTTGGCGCCCTTGCCGACCGAGGCGCCCTCGATGTGGCTGAACGCATGGATCGTCGCGCCGTCTTCGATCCGTGCGCCGGGGCCGAACACGACGTTAGGCTCGATCACGACGTCGCGGCCGATCTGAGTGTCGTGTGAGAACCAGACGGTGTCGGGCGCGATCAACGTCGCGCCGTCCGCCATCGCTTGAGCGCGCCGCGTCGCCTGCCAGGCGCCCTCGACACCGGCGAGTTCACCGCGGCTGTTGACGCCGGCGACTTCGTCCGCGCCAGTCTCGATGACAGCGGACGAGCGGCCGGCGGCACCTGCCAGCCCGACGATATCGGTGAGGTAATATTCGCCTGCGGCATTGTCGTTGCCGAGCCGGTCGAGCAACGCGAACAGGTCGGCCGAGCGCACCGCCATCAGCCCGGAGTTGCACAGCGTCACCGCGCGCTCCGTCTCCGACGCATCCTTATACTCGACGATCCGGTCCATCCGGCCCGCGGCATCGGCGATCACGCGACCATAGGCGCCGGGATCCGCGGGGCGAAAGCCGAGCACGATGACGGCGGGCGTGTCGTCGCCGTGCAACCGGCCGATCATCCGCTGCATCGTCGCCGCGGTAACGAGCGGAACGTCGCCGTAGAGGATCAGGACGTCGCCCTCGAATCCCGCCAGTGCGTCGCGAGCCTGTGCGACCGCATGGCCTGTGCCGAGCTGCTCCGCCTGAAGTGCAGTAGAAATACCGAGCGGTGCGACCGCCGCCTCGACCTGCTCGCGCCCTGCGCCGGTCACCACGACGGTCTGTGCCGGCTGCAGCGCGGCCGCGCTTGCGACCAGATGCAACAGCATCGGCCGCCCGGCGATCGGGTGGAGGACCTTGTGCAGGTCCGATCTCATCCGCGTGCCCTTGCCAGCGGCAAGAATAACGACCGCAATCGGGTGTGCGGGGGAAGGCGCCGAAAACGGTTGGTCGTTGGAATGCGTCATCATGGAAGGATCGCTGCCACGAAAGCCTTGCCAATTCCATAGCGCCGCTGGCAGGCGTAGCTGCAATGACGTATTTTTCTTTCGATATCGTCGGGTTCGACCTCGACGGTACGCTTCTCGATACCAGCGGCGACCTGGCCGCCGCGGTCAACCACGCGCTGATTACGGCCGGTCGCCCGGCATTGAGTGTCGAGCAGGTCAAGCCGATGATCGGCGGCGGCGCGCGGCATATGCTGAAACAGGGCCTGACCGCGACCGGTGGCTATGACGAGGCGATGCTCGACACGCTGCATGCCAAGCTGCTCGCCTATTACGAGGCGAACATCTGCGTGCTGACCAAGCCGTACCCGGGTGTCATCGAGGCGCTCGATGCGCTGGCGGCGAACGGCGTGACGCTGGGGATCGTCACCAACAAGATCGAGCGCTTCGCGCGGACCGTGCTCGACCAGCTCGGCCTGACCGATCGGTTCGCGTGCATCCTCGGCGGCGATACGCTCGCCGAGTCGAAGCCATCGCCGATGCCCATCCTTGAAATGGTCCGACTTTGTCGGGACAGCGGGGGCGGCGGAGGACGCGCCGCGTTCGTCGGCGATTCGATCTTCGATATCCAGGCGGGACAGGCGGCGGGGCTGCCGACGATCGCGTGCAGCTTCGGCTTCCTGATGCAGCCGGTCGCGGACCTCGGCGCCGACGCGGTGATCGACGGCTATGCCGAGCTGCTGCCGACGCTCGAAAGGCTCGGCGCATGAACCGGCCGCTGTTTCTCCGCATCGCGCTGGTTTTGGCGATCGTATTCGCGGTGACGATGGCGTTGCTGCCCAAGCCGCCGCACATGCCGATCGACCAGTTCGGCGACAAGTTCGAGCACATGCTCGCGTTCGCGACGATGTCGTTGCTGGCGGCGTTCGCGTATCCGACCGCCAAGCTGTCGCGGATCGGCGAGCGATTCTCATTTCTGGGCGCGCTGATCGAGGTGCTGCAGTCGATTCCGTCGCTGCACCGCGATTGCGACATCCACGACTGGATCGCGGATACGCTGGCGATCACGGTCGTGTTGCTGATCGTCTGGTCGGTGCGGCGCCAGCGTGGCGCGCGGTTACCGTAGGTCTGGCGCCCTAACCCTTGCGGAACTTGGTCCAGAGATGCCGTGCGAGCATTGCCGGCGGCATCCGCAACCAGTGCGAGCGGATGTAGAAGGCGAGCCGCGTGACCGGTCGCGTCGGCCTGCCCCAGCCGTCGCGAGCGGTAAGCCGACGGACGTAGAGGCGATCGATACCGCGCGCGTTGCCGGCGCCGAACAGCGCATCGACCAGCCGTAGCGACCGCGCCACCTGTTCTTCCAGGCCGTGCCGACGCGCATCCGCATCGAGTCCATCGGTCCCGAACTCTTCGACGAGACACCGGATGTCCCACAGGTTGCGCAAGCCGCCCGCCAGATCGCCGTCCGCGAGCAGATGCGCCGCGGCATGGACGATCATCCCGTTCGGCGACAGCGTGCGCAGCCCGTTCTCCAGCGCCACGCTGCCCGCGATCAGCGCCGGCGCATCTGGCGTGACCCGCGCGGTGAGCGGCAGGATCGTGTGGTGCACGTCGATCATCCGGTCGCGCTCGCGGTGGATCAGCGGCGGGAGTTCGTGCATCCAGCGCCGATAATAGACGTCGTCATACGGATCGGGCTTCACCCATTCCCAGCCCGCCGCGAGCAACGCCGCCTCGACCGTATCGAGCGACGCGCGCGGCACCAGGATATCGAGATCGCCGATCGACCGCCCCTGCCCCGCGGACAGTCCCGCCGCGACGAACGCGGTTCCCTTTAACAGCACGACCGGGCAGTCGACCGCGGCGAGCGCCCGCCGCGCCATCTCCCCCTCCCAGAGCGCGACGCGGCGGCCCTGCTCGGTGGAGGCGCGCGCATCCGCCAGGATCGTCTTCACCGCGCCCGGCATCGGCAGGCCGTCGAGGCGGATGGCCAGCGTCCCGATCAACTGCTCCGCGCGCGCGATCGCCAGCAATGCGGCCCAGCCATCCGCATCGAGCCCGACGACGCTGGCCGGATCGGCGAGCGCGCGCGCGAGCATGCGGGCATTGGTCACAGTGCGGCCCACAGCGCCTCGACCTGCTCGATCGCGCTCGCCCCGTCGGGATAGTCGACCGCTACTGAGGGAACCCCCGCGATCAGGCCGGTCAGCGCACGGAACCCGGCCTCGCCCAGTGCAACATAATTGGTCGATGCCTGCGTCATCCGCACGAACGCCTCGGCCGGCGGCACCGGTCGCGTCTCCGCCTCGAACCCGTAGCGAGGGAATACCAGCAACGCCGGGCGCGCTGGAACATCCATCGCCGCGATCGCGCCTGCATCCGGAACCATATGGCGGATGTCGCCCTTTGGCGTCGCCGGCATCAGCGGCCCCATCCGCGCGTCGGGCCATGCCGCCTCGGCCGCGGCGATCGCTTCGTTCTTCAGGCTTATGAGACGCGGAAACGCGTGGACCAGCCCGGTCGCCGGATCGAGCAGCGCGAACTCGTCGCCCATGAACCGCCAGCCCTTCGCCGCAAGCAGCGTTGCCAGCGTCGACTTCCCCGCCCCCGAAATCCCCGTCATCAACAGCGCGCGCCCGTCGCGCTCGACCGCCGATGCGTGGAGCAGCAGATACCGCCGCGCGCCGAGCGCCATCTGCAGGTTCATCGCCATCTCGGCCGCGAGCAGACCCTGCCGCAATGGCAACGGCGCCGCTTCGGGCAGCATGTAGTCGCCGCCGATCTCGACCGAGGGGCGGATGAGCCGCCGCCAGGGTCGGCGTGCAAAAAGGCGCACGGTGAAGTCCGGTACGCCGTCGTTCGGTCTGGGGTAGTCGCGGTACAGCGTCTCGAGTTGCGCGATCGGAGACCGCCAGTCGGAACCGATGCGGAACCCGATCGGGCCGATGCGCACGGCAAACGCGTGCCTCACGCCGCCTCGACCAGTCCGGCTTCGACCAGTTCGTCGAGCCGCGCCGCCAGCGCCTCGCGCGTCCCTTCGGTCAGGTCATAGTCCTGCCCTAGCCGATCGAGCAGCGCATCGAGCGATAGTCCGCCCTCACCCAGCACGGCCAGGATCTGCGGCGCGGGTTCGGTCAGCAGATGCGTGATCCCCGACGCGCGATGATAGACCGCGGTGAACTCGTCGAGCGGCGCGATCAGCAATCCGTCGATCGGCGGCGCTCGATAGACCGCGTCGTCCACGGTCTCAGGCGCGCGGCATCTGCAACGACGCGAAGCAGGTAAAGCCGCCCTGGCCGCGCTGCAACCGGCGGATATAATTCACGTACGCACGGCTACGCTCGGAATCGGTCCCGGGCAGGCTCCTGCCGGTCGCCATCGATCGCTTGACCTCTTCGCCCTTGAACGGGCGCGACGACGACGGAAACGCGCCCTTGGTGCGCGCCGGAACGACCCTGCCGTTCGCATCGATATAGCTGCCGGCGCGGCCCGGATCGGGCACCGGGATCTCGCAATTCAGTACCGAACCCGCGGTCTGCGCGAGCGCGGGCCGGATCGACACGACCGCACCCGCCGTCACCGCGCCGAGCGCCAGGACGCGCCGACGCGTCGGCACGCCGTCCTCGCGGTGCTCCGGGATCATGGCCGGATCCTGCTCTGGTCGCGTATCGTCGCTCATGATGCCCCTGTTATTCCCAAGCCCTTTCACAATCCTGAAGCGCTGACAATATAGCCGCACCGATCGTACCGAACTAGGACGGGTGCGCGCCCCGTCCGCGCGCCTTGGAGATCACCATGCTTTCCGGATTTGGCCTGCGTACCTTCTGGGCGATCGTCGTCGTCATCGTCGCGTCGATCGCGGTGTTCGTTATCACGCGCGACATCCAGGGTGCGATCGTCGCGGTGGTCGGCGGCGTCGCCGCCGCGCTGGTGGCCGCCGGGACCGGCGACGAGACGCCCGCCCCGGACGACACCCTGTCCGCCGTGCCCTCGGTGATGGACGAAGTACTCGACGCGATCGTCGCGCCGGTGATGCTGGTCCAGGACGGGCGGGTCACGCTGGCCAACAGCGCGGCGCGGACGCTACTGGGCGCGCACATTCTCGGCGAGGATGCGCGCGTCGCGATCCGCCACCCCGCCGCCGCCGAGCGACTCGGCACTCCCGGGCCGATCGACGGTGAGCGGCCGATCGAGCTGGTCGGGCTCGGGACGCGCGATCAGCGTTGGGAAATGCGATTGGGCGAGGCGTCGGACGGCCAGCGAATCGTCCACCTCGTCGACCAGACCGGCAACTACGCCGCGGAACGGATGCGGATCGATTTCGTCGCCAATGCGAGCCACGAACTGCGCACGCCCTTGGCGTCGATCCTGGGCTTTATCGAGACGCTCCGTGACGAAGCCGGCGAGGATGCCGAGGTTCGCGCGCGGTTCCTGAAGGTGATGGACGACGAGGCGCGGCGGATGCAGCGACTGGTCGAGGATCTGATCTCGCTGAGCCGGATCGAGGCGGAGAAGTTCCGCCTGCCCGATCAGGCGGTCAACCTCGCGCAATTGGTCACCGACGTCTGTGCGGAAGTGGCCGACGCCGCTGGGGATCGCGGGCTTGATCTCGTCGCGACGATCGATCCCCGTCTCGCGCCGGTGTCGGGCGACAAGGCGCAATTGTCGCAGATGCTCCACAATCTGATCGGAAATGCGATGAAATACGGCCGTGCGGGAACGCCGGTCTCGATCGATCTGAAGCGCGACGATCTGAGCATGATCCGCCTGTCGATCCGCGACGAAGGCGACGGGATCGCGGCCGTACATATCCCGCGGCTGACCGAGCGCTTTTATCGCGCGGACGCTGGGCGCAGCCGGTCGCTGGGCGGCACGGGGCTAGGTCTGGCAATCGTCAAGCACATCGTCGAGCGCCATCGCGGGCGGCTCGATATCGCCAGTCAGGTCGGTGTCGGGACGGTCGTTTCGGTCATCCTGCCCCCGAGTGGCGGCGCGGCCAAAGGCGCTGTCATAAAAGGGTAACCCAACTGTCACACAGGATCGTCTTAAGTACCGCTAAGGCCGGTGCATGACGGGAATTCTGGTGCAGCGGTTCGTTCTACTTGGGGTGTTGGGTGCTCTGGCCGCGTGCGTCGATCAGGCGAACGGCGGCGGTGCGGGCTCGCGTGACCAGATCACCGCTGTCGGGTCCTCCACCGTCTATCCGTTCACGACGATGATCGCCGAGCAGCTCGTTGCCAACGATCCCGATGCGAAGGCGCCGGTGATCGAATCGACCGGGACCGGGGCGGGGATGAAGCTGTTCTGCGCAGGCGTCGGCGCGGCGCATCCCGATATCGAGGACGCGTCGCGGCGGATGAAGGCGAGCGAATACGCGACGTGCGCGAAAAACGGCGTGCGCGACGTGATCGAGATCCAGGTCGGGATCGACGGCATCGCCTTTGCCGAGGCGAAGAACGGCCCGAAGATGCAACTGACGCCAACCGATCTCTACAAGGCGCTCGCCGCCAATCCGGGGGGCAAAGTGAATACCGCTCGGGTGTGGCGCGACGTCAATCCTGCGCTGCCCGCGGTGCCGATCCAGGTTTACGGGCCACCGGCGACGAGTGGCACGCGCGATGCGCTGGCCGAGCTGATCCTGACCAAGGGGTGCGAGGCGAGCGATCCTTCGGCCAAGGCGCTCGCGAAGTCGGATGCCGAGGCGCACAAGGCGCTGTGCACGCGGGTGCGCGAGGACGGCGTGTATGTCGATGCGGGCGAGAACGACAATCTGATCGTCCAGAAATTGCAGTCGAACCCGAATGCGATCGGCGTGTTCGGGTACAGCTATCTCGAAGAGAACAAGGACGACGTGAACGGGGTGTCGATCTCGGGCGTCGCGCCGACTTACGCGACGATCGCGGACAATGCGTATCCGGGGTCTCGGCCGCTCTATATCTATGTGAAGAAGGCGCATCTGACCGCGATTCCGGGACTGCGGAACTTGTTGAAGCTGTATGCGGCCAACTGGGTTGTGACGGGGCCGTTGGTGAAGCGGGGGTTGATTGCTTCGCCGGCGGCGATCCAGGCTCGATCGGCGGCGATCATCGCGAACGAGACCGTGCTGGATCCGGCGGTGTTGTCGTGATGTTTGTTTCGTCCAACCGCACGCCCCTCCTAGTTCCCTCGCGAACGCGGGGGCCCAGGAGCCAAGCGTGCCATCGGAACTTAGCCGGGCCCCCGCGTCCGCGGGGGAACCGAATGGTAGTGGCGCTCGCCCCACATCATAGGACAACTACCCCGGCGAAGGCCGGGGCCCAGTTGGGCGCCGTTGCGTTGGTGAGCACAGCCCGTCGTTACTGCGACCTCCCCAATTGGGCCCCGGCCTCCGCCGGGGTGGTTGCTCTGGGAGGACACGCCTGATGTCCCCCATCGCCCTCCTCTTCCTCGTCCTAGGGCTAGGCCTCATCGGCTGGCTCACCGCACGAGTCCGCGCCACCCGCTTCCGCGCCGGCAGCACCGTGCGGTTCAGTTCGCTGCCGTCGCACCACGGCTGGTACGTCGCGTTGTGGACCGCGATCCCCCCGCTCGTCTTCCTCGTCGTCTGGTCGATGACCGCGCCGGCGCTCGTCACCGATGCGGTGCTTGCGACCCCGGCAGCGATCCAACTCCCCCCGCCAGGCTTCGACCGCGCATCGATCCTGTCCGAAGCGCGCAGCCTCGCCGAGGGCCGCAGCTTCGGTGCGTTCCACGGCCTCGCCCGCACGCTCGCCCCCTCCTACGCCGCGGCGCAATCGCGCTACGACTGGATCGCGACCGCCGCCGCGCTGCTGCTCGCCTTTGCCGGCGGCGCGTTCGCCTTTACGCGCGTGAAGCCCGGGTTCGGCGCGCGGACGCAGGTCGAGCGGGTCGTGATGCTGATGCTGCTCGGCGCGTCGTTGATCGCGATCCTGACCACGGTCGGCATCGTCGCGTCGCTGCTGTACGAATCCGCGCGGTTCTTTTCCGTGGTGCCGATCACCGATTTCCTGTTCGGCACGCACTGGAGCCCGCAGGTCATCGACGGCCGCGATCCGGGCGCGTCGCTCGGCGCGGTGCCGTTGTTCTGGGGGACGTTCTTCATCGGCGCGGTGATCGCGATGATCGTCGCGATCCCGTTCGGACTGATGAGCGCGATCTACCTGACGCAATACGCCGCGCCGAACACGCGCAAGTGGATGAAGCCGATCCTCGAGGTGCTCGCGGGCGTGCCGACCGTCGTCTATGGCTATTTCGCCGCGCTGACCGTCGCGCCTGCGGTGCGTGACCTTGCCGTGTCGGTCGGGATCAGCTGGGCGTCGTCGGAAAGCGCCCTCGCTGCCGGCCTCGTGATGGGCATCATGATCATCCCGTTCGTGTCGTCGATGGCGGATGACTCCATCGCCGCGGTCCCGTCGTCGATGCGCGATGGCAGCCTCGCGATGGGCGCGACCTCGTCCGAGACGATCCGCCGCGTGCTGCTCCCGGCCGCCCTACCCGGCGTCGTCGGCGGCGTGCTGCTCGCCGTGTCGCGCGCGATCGGCGAGACGATGATCGTCGTGATGGCCGCCAGCGGTGTTGCGACGCTGACGCTCAACCCGTTCGCCAGCACCACCACCGTCACCAAGCAGATCGTCGACCTGCTGACCGGCGAGGCCGAGTTCGACAGCCCCAAGACGCTCGCCGCGTTCGCGCTAGGGCTGACGCTGTTCGTGGTCACGCTCCTTCTCAACATCGTCGCGCTGCGCGTCGTCAAACGGTACCGCGAAGCCTATGAGTGACACGCTCGTGCCCCAGATTCCGGTTACCAATGCTGAGCCGGTCCGCCGCGTGCCGACCGACTGGACGACGCAGGCGATGCAGTCGCGAATCCGCCGTCGCTATGCATCCGAGCGCCGCTTCCGCTTCGCCGGGCTCGCCGCGGTGTGGCTGTCGGCGGCGTTCCTCGCCTATCTGCTGATCACGATGGTGATGCAGGGCGCGAGCGGGTTCGTCGAGACGCGCGTGTCGCTCCCGATCGATCTCGCCGCCGCCAAACTGCCGATCGAGCCCGCCCGCCTCGTCGGTCGCGGCGCCGATCTCGCGCTAGCCGGCGCAGGGCTGGAAGGCACCGTCGACCTCGCCGCCACGAAGGCGTTCGGCAAGGACGGCACCGACCTTCTCTCCGACGGCGCCTGGGTGGTGGTCCGCGATGCGATCAAGGCCGACCCGTCGCTGCTCCAGCGCAAGACCGTGTTCGAGGTCCCCGTCTCCAGCCCGATTGACGTCGCCGCCAAGGGCAACGGCACGCGTGATGCAGAAGCGGTCGTCGCGCGGCTGAAGGCGAGCGGCGCGCTGACCCGAGGGTTCAACGCCGGCTTCCTCACCTCGGCGGACTCCACCGATGCCACCCGAGTCGGCATCTGGGGGGCGTTCAAGGGGTCGCTACTGACGATGATCGTCACGCTGTTGCTGGCGTTCCCGATCGGCGTGCTGTCGGCGCTGTATCTCGAGGAATATGCGCCGAAGAACCGCTGGACCGACCTGATCGAAGTGTCGATCAACAACCTCGCGGCAGTGCCCTCGATCATCTTCGGTTTGCTCGGCTTGGCCGTGTTCCTCGGCACGTTCGGCATGCCGCGCTCAGCGCCGATCGTCGGCGGCCTGACGCTCGCGCTGATGACGATGCCAGTGATCGTCATCGCCGGGCGCAACGCGATCAAGGCCGTGCCGCCGTCGATCCGCGACGCCGCGCTCGGCATCGGCGCGTCGCCGGTGCAGGTCGTCTTCCACCACGTCCTGCCGCTCGCGCTGCCCGGTATCCTCACCGGCACGATCATCGGCATGGCACGCGCGCTAGGCGAGACCGCGCCGTTGCTGATGATCGGCATGCGCGCGTTCATTGCAGCCCCGCCTTCCGGGCTAAGCGATCCCGCAACCGTGCTGCCCGTCCAGATCTTCCTCTGGTCCGATCAGGTCAGCCGCGGCTTCGTCGAGAAGACCTCCGCGGCGATCATCGTCCTGCTCGTGTTCCTGCTCGCGATGAACGGCGTCGCGATCTACCTCCGCAACCGATTCGAGACCCGCTGGTGATGCCAAAACCTTTCAAGCCTCCCGTCCTCAAGATGACGGCGCGCAACGTCTCCGTCGCCTATGGCAGCAAGATCGCGATCAACGACGTCTCGATCGACGTCGACCAGGACGAGGTCGTCGCGTTCATCGGTCCGTCGGGCTGTGGCAAGTCGACCTTTCTGCGCACGCTCAACCGCATGAACGATACCGTCGCGAGCGCGCGCGTGACCGGCGAGATCAAGCTCGACGGCCAGGATATATATTCGCCCGACATGGACGTGGTGCAGCTCCGCGCGCGCGTCGGCATGGTGTTCCAGAAGCCCAACCCGTTCCCGAAATCTATCTACGAGAACGTCGCCTATGGCCCGCGCATTCACGGGCTGGCGGGCGCGAAGGCTGACCTCGACCGGATCGTCGAGAAGTCGCTGCGCCGTGCGGGCCTGTGGGACGAGGTCAAGGATCGCCTCTCGGACAGCGGCACCGCCTTGTCGGGCGGCCAGCAGCAGCGCCTGTGCATCGCGCGCGCGATCGCGGTCGATCCCGAGGTCATCCTGATGGACGAACCCTGTTCGGCACTCGATCCGATCGCGACCGCGAAGATCGAGGAGCTGATCCACGAACTGCGCGGGCGCTATGCGATGGTGATCGTCACGCACAACATGCAGCAGGCGGCGCGCGTCAGCCAGAAGACCGCGTTCTTCCACCTCGGCACGCTGGTCGAATACGGCAACACCTCGGACATCTTCACCAATCCCCGCGAAGAGCGGACCAAGGATTACATCACCGGCCGTTACGGCTGAGTCGGGAAACGACCATGAACACGCATACGGTCAAGGCCTTCGACAACGACATCGGCGAGCTCCGCGGGTTGATTTCGCAGATGGGGGGGCTCGCCGAGGACGCGATCGACAAGGCGATGCAGGCGCTGCAACGCAACGACCTCGCGCTCGCGGAGCAGGTGCGCTTAGCCGACAAGCAGATCGACGTCATCGAGGCGGAGGTCGAGCGACTCGCGGTGCGGATCATCGCCTTGCGTGCGCCGATGGCGGTCGACCTGCGCGAAGTCGTCGCCGCGCTGAAGATCGCGGGCGTCGTCGAGCGGATCGGCGACTACGCCAAGAACATCGCCAAGCGCGTGCCGATGATCGAGAGCGAGCACCGGATCGAGCCGATCTCGATCCTGCCCGCGATGGGTCGGATGGCGAGCGAGATGGTTCACGACGTGCTCGACGCGTTTGCCGCGCGCGACCCCGAGGAAGCCGTCCGCGTCGTCGAATGCGACAATGCGCTAGACGATTTCTACGACAGCATATTTCGCACGCTCGTCACCTACATGGTCGAGAACCCCAGGACGATCGGCCAGGTCGCGCATCTGCTGTTCGTCGCCAAGAACCTTGAGCGGATCGGCGATCACGCGACCAACGTCGCCGAGATGGTCTATTTCGCCGCGACCGGCACGCAGATGGTCGATCGCGAACGCGGCATAAAGAAGGAGCAGGCATAATGGCGCGCGCAAAGATGCTGTTGGTCGAGGACGACGCCGCCCTCGCCGAATTGCTGGTCTGGCATTTCAAGCGCGAGGATTTCGAGATCGCGCATACCCCCGATGGCGAGGAAGCCTTGTTGCTCGCCAAGGAGAAGGTGCCCGACATCGTCCTGCTCGACTGGATGGTCGAGGGGCTGTCGGGGATCGAGGTGTGTCGTCGCCTGCGTCGCGCGCCCGAGACGCAGAACGTGCCCATCATCATGCTGACCGCACGCGGTGAGGAGGAAGATCGCGTCCGTGGCCTCGAAACCGGTGCCGACGATTACGTGACGAAACCGTTCTCGCCACGCGAACTCGTCGCGCGGGTCGGGGCCGTGCTCCGCCGCGTCCGCCCTGCCCTCGCCGGTGAAGCGCTCAGCTATGCCGACATCGAGATGGACACGGTCGGCCACAAGGTCCGTCGCTCGGGCGAAGTCGTGTCGCTCGGACCGACCGAGTTCCGGCTGCTCAAGCATTTCCTCGAGCATCCGGGCTGGGTGTTCTCGCGCGAACGGCTCCTCGATGCGGTGTGGGGCCACGATTCGGATATCGAGAGCCGCACGGTCGACGTGCACATCCGGCGACTGCGGAAAGCGATCAACGTCGGCGAGCGTCCGGATATCATCCGCACCGTTCGTTCGGCAGGCTATTCGCTCGACACGGGCGGCTGAACCGCTGTCCCGATATGGGTCTAGCGGCGGGCCGAATGGAATCGGTTGCGAAACGAAGGACCCAAGCGCGACTTAGTGCGTTCAACCGTCGCGCTACCAAAATGGTGCACCCATTTAGGAGATTCGTATGAAGTCCATTCTTCTCGCCGCCGCCGCTCTTCTCGCGACGCCCGTGATCGCCCAGACGGCTCCGGCCGATCCCGCAGCGCAGACGGCACCCGCCGATCCCGCCGCGCAGGCCGCACCCGCCGACCAGGCGGCGCCGGCACCTGCCGATCCGGCAGCGGCCGCACCTGCCGATGCCGCCGCACCTCCGGCCGCGCCGATGGCGCCTCCCGCACCACCAGCAGGTGCAGGCAAAATCGTCTTCGGTCAGCCGACCGTGACGCCGCCGACGCCCGCACCAGCCGACTATCCGGTCTGCTCGAAGACGGTCAAGGACGGCTGCCGCAACCGCGGCGGCAAGTAATTCTCTCGCGCAGGCGGCAGTGATGCTGCCGCTTGCGCAGACAGCTTTACGTTCTAGGAAAGGCGCTCCAACTATAAGAGGGGGCGCCTTTTCCATGTCTATCAGCTTTGAAAATCAGGTCGCGATCGTCACCGGCGCAGGCGGCGGCCTAGGTCGCGAATACGCGCTCGAACTCGCCCGTCGTGGTGCGAAGGTCGTCGTAAACGATCTCGGTGCGTCACGCGACGGTACCGGCCATTCCGACGCCGCGCTGAAGGTCGTCGAGGAAATCGAGGCGGCGGGCGGCGAGGCGATGTCGAACGGCGGCAGCGTCACTGACTACGAGCAGATGGTCGAGATGGTCGCGCGCGCCTCGGAGAAATGGGGCGGCGTCCACATCCTCATCAACAACGCCGGCGTCCTGCGCGATAAGAGCTTCGCCAAGATGGAGCCCGCCGACTTCAAGTTCGTCGTCGACGTCCACCTCAACGGCTCGGCCAACGCCACCAAGGCGGTGTGGGACACGATGCGCAGCCAGAACTACGGCCGCATCCTGATGACCGCGTCGTCGACCGGTCTCTTCGGCAATTTTGGGCAGGCCAACTACGGCGCCGCCAAGCTAGGTCTTGCCGGCCTTACCAAGACTCTCGCGATCGAGGGCGCGAAGAACAACATCAGGGTCAACACGATCGCGCCGACCGCGGGCACGCGCATGACTCAGGACATCTTCCCCGAGGAAGCGTTCAAGGCCTTCTCGCCGGACAAGGTCGCGCCCGCCGCGGTGTTCCTCGTGTCGGAGGATGCGCCCACCAACATGATCGTCGGCGCCGGCGCGGGCGTGTTCCAGGCTGCGTATGTTACGCTGACGCAAGGCAAACTGCTGACCGGCGACGATCTATCGGTCGAAGGAGTTGCCGCGCATTGGGACGCGATCATCGACCGTGCCGGGGAAATCGTTCCCCAGTCGGGGTCGGAACAGTCGATGAGCATCCTGGCCAAACTACAGGGTCGTTAGAATTCCTGCACCCGTGCATCGCCGTCGGCCGCGGACAATACGGCATGTGCGGGGAGAGGCCTTATTCCCCTCGAGTCATTTGGCGTAAGGGTCGTTCAACGCCGCCAGCCAGCCGGCGGAGGGTGGGGCAACGACGTGCCCTGCCACCCGTCGCGCCCTGGCAAGTGCGAGATCGATCGGCTCGTGGAACCGCAAGCCGGCAAGGCCCGCCCTCACCCACATCACATCGGCGACCATATGCTCGACCCTGCCGATCACCAGCACGACCACGTCGCCAACGGCCATTTTGACGGGTTGCACGATGCACATCCCCATCTCGGAGATGTTGGTCACCCGGTGAGCGGTGCTACCCGCTCGGCCGGCCTGAAAAACATCCGCACTCAACATGACGCTGGTCCGCGTCGCCCGTCCAAGGAATGTCGAAGGTTGCATCGCTCACGTCTGCAGGAGTTCGGGAGATGATCCGAAGCCTTCCAGCTCAAGACCGAACCAGGACACCCTGCCCAACAAGACGTCCCGGACCGACATACGACGACCGTTACGTGTCGCCGTTCCGCAGCGGCGCGACCGCATCCTTGCCGAAGCGCATGATCAGTTCGCCGATCTCGCGCGCCTGGCTCATGCTGCGCTGGCTCTGCTCGCGCAGATAGTCCCCCTGGATCTTCATGACCTGCTGAAGGTCCTTTGCGCTTGCGGCTTCGCGCATCGCGGTGAATGCTTCGCGCGCGTTCTGCTCGGCCTGATCGATCATCGTCTTGCCAATCGTCGCGCCGCCCTCCGCGATCTTCTCGCCCGATTGCTTCATGGCCTCGCCGGCACGCTTGGCGGGCTCGGCGACCTTCTCGGAAAAGCTGGCCCGCGCGGTGTCGGCGCCTTCGCGAATCCGGTCGGCGGTCGCTTTGGCATAGTCCGCACCCTGATCGATCGCGCTTTTGACTTCGTCGGCCATGATCTCGTTCCTTTCGATTCCACCGGTCACGGCTCTTTCAACCGGCGCGCGCCGCAATGGTTGCACAAACGAAACACCGATCGCCAGTATGATCTTGCGGTAACTGGACCTTTTGACGTGTCGGCCCTATATACCGACCGGTATGAATAGGCTTTGCACGCTCACCGCCCCCAAGGGCCGCCCCCGCGAGTTCGATCTCGATCAGGCTTTGGCGGGGGCGTTGCGCGTGTTCTGGCGCAACGGCTACGAAGGCGCGTCGATGGCGGAACTGACCGCCGAGATGGGGATCACCAAGCCCAGTCTCTACGCCGCGTTCGGCAACAAGGAGGCGCTGTTCCACAAGGCGCTCGACCTCTACGAGCGCGAGAAGCTGGCCTATATGACGTCCGCGCTCGACGCGCCGACCGCACGTGCCGTAGCGGAAAACCTGCTGCGCGGCGCCCTACAGATGCAGATGAGCACCTGTGACCCCAAGGGGTGCCTGAGCGTCATCAGTAGCGTCGCGTGCAGTGCGGAAGCCGAGCCCATCAAGGCCGAGGTCGCCAAGCGTCGCGCGTCGTCCGAAGCCGCGCTTATGAAGCGGTTCGACGAAGCCAAGGCGGCAGGCGAATTTCCCGAAGGTCTCGAGTCGCACGCGCTAATGCGCTACCTCTTCGCGATCATGCAGGGGCTGTCGATTCAGGCCGGCTCGGGCGCTAGCTGCACCGAACTTCAGCAGCTCGTCGAGACCAGCATGCTGATGTGGCCAACCCAATAGACACGGTTTCTGCCGCGCCGCGCAAAAAAATACCGGCCGGTACAAAAGTCTTGTTGACTAGATGAACGCCAGGTTTATATACCGACTGGTATCGAAGCTCTCTCCTACTTCGGATGGGGCAACCGGGGACACCCACCCATGACCACGGTTAAAACCTAGGCTTCGGCCGAACTTTCGAAAATTCCAAGCGGGCAAGCGCGGCACGGTGATGTGCCGGCAACGACCGCGCACGCCCTGCGACCAGCTGACGTCGGTGGACCGTCCACCGACGAAGGCCAGCGCTTGCCCAAGATCAAAAGGGGGACAATCCCATGGCTTATCTCGACCTCGACAACATGTTCGCTTCGCCCGTCACCAGCCGCACGCAGACAGTCCCCGCCCCTGCCCCGACCGGCTTTTCCGCGCTGGAATGGAGCGTCATCGCGCTCGCCAAGCGCGACACGTTGCGCAGCCTGTCCGGCCCGAGCCGCATGTCGCGCGCGATGGGCAGCTTGTTCGGGCTGAGCACCGCATCGCGGCTCGCCGACCCCCGGCTCGAGGCGCTGCGGCGGATGGCCGTGTACGCCTGGCGCCGCGGCTTCGCGCTGCCGATGGCCGAGATCCAGGGCTTCCTCGCCGCCGGTTTTGCCGAGGCTCAGATCGAAACGCTCGTCGAGAGCGTGACCGGCATGCGCGTCGGCCTCCAGCAGAAGCGGAGCATCGCAGCGTGAACCAACTTACCACGATCACGGCCGCGAACGACGCCGACATCGTCGCGTCGCCGCCCGCGGACCGTCACCGACGACCGGCATGGCAGCGCGGCGCGATGGTGCTCGTGCCGATCGCGCTGCTCGGTGCGGTCGGCGTGAAGATGTTCGACCATCCCGACGCAGCGATGGCGGCACCCCCGCCTGCTTCCGTCACGGTCGCGTCGCCGCTCGTCCGGCAGGTCAGCGAGTGGGACGATTATGTCGGCCGCTTCGCACCGAGCCGCACCGTCGAGATCCGCCCGCGCGTGGCGGGCGAAGTCACCGGCATCCACTTCCGCGACGGCGAGATCGTCAGCAAGGGGCAATTGCTCTTCACGATCGACTCCCGCCCGTTCGCCGCGGCTCTGGCCGAGGCTCACGCCAACGTCGCGAGCGCCCGCAGCGCTCTGTCGCTCGCCCGCACCGATCTTGGTCGCGCCCAGCGACTGGTGGCCGACGAAGCGGTCTCCGCAGGCGAAGTCGATGCCCTGCGCGGCCGGCTCGAAGCAGCCCAGGCCGCGCTTGCCGCAGCCCAGGCACGCGAACGCGCCCGCGCCTTGGACGTCGGCTTCACCCAGGTTCGCGCACCGATCGGCGGTCGCATATCCGATCGCCGCGTCGATGCGGGCAACCAGGTCGCGGGCGGCGAAGGCACCGGCGGCACGGTGCTGACGACAATCAACGCGCTCGACCCGATCTACTTCACGTTCGACGGCTCCGAGGCGCTGTACCTCAAGACGCAACGCGCACGTCAGCCCGGCGCGACGCCGGCGGCGGTCGAGATCCAGTTGCAGGACGAGACCGAGCATCGCTGGAAGGGCAAGCTCGACTTCACCGACAACGGCCTCGACCAGCGATCGGGCACGATCCGCGGCCGTGCAGTCCTCGCCAACCCGGGGTATTTCCTGACGCCGGGGATGTTCGGCAACATGCGCCTCGCGAGTGCTGGTACGCGGCAGGCTCTGCTGGTGCCGGACGATGCGGTGCAGACCGATCAGGCGCGGAAGGTCTTGCTGACGATCGATGCGAAGAACGTCGTGAGCCAGAAGCCGGTCGAACTCGGCCCGGTGGTCGATGGCCTGCGGATCGTGCGCTCGGGGATCGGGCCGAACGACCGGATCATCATCCAGGGTACGCAGATGGCGATGCCGGGTGCGACCGTCGCGCCAAAGACTGGCCGGATCGTCGTGGCCTCGGGGACCACTGCGCCAGCCTCCGTCCAACCCATATCGGGTGAAGCTACCCTCGCGAAATAGCTATCCACCCCGGCGAAGGCCGGGGCCCAATTGGGTTAGCGTTTCGACTAAATCACTGCGGTTCGCCCAATTGGGCCCCGGCCTCCGCCGGGGTGGTGTTGGGGCGTGTCCGTCGCTCTTCTTTCGAGGACACAAACCATGCGCTTCTCGCGCTTCTTCATCACCCGGCCGATCTTCGCGGGCGTGATCGCGGTGATCATCACGATCGTCGGCGCGATCGCCTACATGACGCTGCCGGTGTCGCAATATCCCGACATCGTCCCCCCAACCGTCACCGTCAGCGCGACCTATCCCGGCGCCTCCGCCGAGACGGTCGCGGAAACCGTCGCCGCGCCGATCGAGCAGGAGATCAACGGCGTCGACAACATGCTGTACCAGTCGTCGCAATCGACCGGTGACGGCAAGGTCACGATCACCGTCACCTTCAAGATCGGCACCAACCTCGACGCCGCGCAGGTGCTCGTCCAGAACCGTGTCGCGGTCGCCGTCCCGCGCCTGCCCGAGGACGTCCAGCGTCTCGGCGTGGTGACGCGCAAGACGTCGCCCGACTTCCTGATGGTGGTGAACCTCGTCTCGCCCGACAACTCGCTCGATCGCGGCTATATCTCCAACTACGCGCTGACGCAGGTCCGCGATCGCCTCAGCCGCATCGATGGCGTCGGCGACGTGCAGCTGTTCGGCGCACGCGATTATTCGATGCGCGTCTGGATCGATCCCGGCCGCGCCGCCGCGCTAGACCTCACCGCCGGCGAGATCGTCGCGGCGTTGCGTGCACAGAACGTCCAGGTCGCCGCCGGCACGCTCGGCCAGCCGCCCTATGACAAGGGCAACAGCGCGTTCCAGCTCAACGTCGAGACACAGGGTCGCCTGACCGATCCCAAGCAGTTCGCCGACGTAGTGATCCGCACCGACGCGCAAGGCCGTCAGGTCCGCGTTTCGGACGTCGCGCGCGTCGAGCTCGGCGCACAGGATTACGGCGCCAACACCTATCTCAGCGGCAAGCCCACGGTCATCGCCGCGGTCTTCCAGCGTCCCGGGTCGAACGCGCTTGGCGCGGCACAGGCCGTCACCGCCGAGATGGAGAGCATGTCGAAGCGCTTCCCCAAGGGCCTCGAATACAAGGTCATCTACAACCCGACCGAGTTCATCGCGCAATCGATCGACGCGGTGAAGCACACGCTCTTCGAGGCAATGGTTCTCGTCGTACTGGTGATCCTCGTCTTCCTGCAGAAGTGGCGCGCGGCGATCATCCCGATCGTGGCGATCCCGGTCTCGCTGATCGGTACCTTCGCGGTGCTCGCCGCCGCCGGGTACAGCCTCAACAATTTGTCGCTGTTCGGCCTCGTCCTCGCGATCGGCATCGTCGTCGATGACGCGATCGTCGTGGTCGAGAATGTCGAGCGCAACCTCGAGCACGGGCTCTCCCCACTCGAAGCGGCGCGCACGTCGATGGACGAAGTGTCGGGCGCACTCGTGGCGATCGTGCTCGTGCTGTGCGCGGTGTTCATCCCGACCGTGTTCCTCACCGGGCTGTCGGGTGCGTTCTACCGCCAGTTCGCGGTGACGATCTCGACCGCGACGATCATCTCGCTGCTCATCTCGCTGACACTGTCGCCAGCACTCGCCGCAATGCTCCTCAAGCCGACTGCCCCCGCCGACTCCGGCAACCGCCTGACCCGTACGGTGCGGCGTGCCGGCGATGCCTTCAACCGCGGGTTCGAGCGGATGAGCGAGAGCTATGCCCGCCTCACCGCGCGCCTAGTCACCGCGCCGCGCCGGATGATGATCGCCTATGCCGCGCTGATCGCGGTCACGGTCGGCGTGTTCACGATCACGCCGTCGGGCTTCGTCCCCGCGCAGGACCAGGGCTACTTCCTGACCGTCATCCAGCTTCCGCCCGGCTCGTCGGTCGAGCGCACCGACGCCGTCATGCAGAAGGTCGCGAAACGCATCCTGCCGCTCGCCGGCGTCAAGGGCGCGGTCATGCTCGCGGGCTTCGACGGCCCCTCGCAGACGCTCGCCCCCAACTCGGCCGCCGCCTACATCCCGCTGAAAAGCTTCGAGGAGCGCAAGAAGCTCGGCGTCACGCTCGCCAGCATCATGGCGGAATCGCAGAAGGCGACCGGCGACATCACCGAAGCGCGTCTGCTGATCGTCCCGCCACCGCTGATCCAGGGCATCGGCTCGGCCGGCGGCTATCGCCTGATGGTGCAGGACCAGGGCGGCCACGGTTACGCCGACCTCGGCAAGACGAGTTACGCGCTGATCGGCCAGGCGAACCAGACCAAGGGTCTCGCCCAGATCTACACGTTCTTCGATACCGCCACCCCGCGCATCTTCGCCGACGTCGACCGCGCCAAGGCCAACCTCTTGGGCGTCCCCCCGGAGCGCGTGTTCGAGGCGTTGCAGGTCTATCTCGGCTCGGCGTTCGTCAACGACTTCAACCTGTTGGGCCGCACCTACCGAGTCACAGCCCAAGCCGACGCACCGTTCCGCAACACCACCGCGGACATCGCCAACCTCAAGACGCGCTCCAACTCGGGCCAGATGGTCCCGGTCGGCTCGGTCTCGACGTTCAGGGACAAGACCGGCCCGTACCGCGTGGTCCGCTACAACCTCTTCCCCGCGGTCGAGGTCGATGGGGATACCGCCAAGGGCTATTCGTCCGGCCAGTCGCTGGTCGCGATGGAGAAGCTCGCCGATGCGTCGCTCCCGGCAGGCTACGCGCATGAATGGACCGGCATCGCCTACCAGCAAAAGGCCGCCGGCAGCACCGCCGCGCTCGTCTTCGGCATGGCGGTGGTGTTCGTCTTCCTCGTGCTCGCCGCCCAGTACGAGAGCCTGACGTTGCCGCTCGCGATCATCCTGATCGTGCCGATGTGCCTGTTGGCCGCGATGACCGGCGTGAACCTGCGAGGTATGGACAACAACGTCCTCACGCAGATCGGCCTGGTCGTGCTGATTGCGCTCGCCGCGAAGAACGCGATCCTGGTCGTGGAGTTCGCCAAACAGGCCGAGGAACAGGACGGCCTCACCCCCGTCGAGGCGGCGGTACGCGCGGCCAAGGACCGGTTGCGGCCGATCCTGATGACGAGCTTCGCCTTCATCCTCGGCGCGGTGCCGCTGGTGATCGCGACCGGTGCCGGTGCGGAACTCCGCCAGGCGCTCGGGACCGCGGTGTTCTTCGGGATGATCGGCGTGACCGGGTTCGGCCTGCTCTTCACCCCCACCTTCTATGTCGTCGCACGGGCGCTGGCGCTGCGGTTCGAACGCCGCAAGCCAACCGCTGCCGCCCCGACGCTCCAGCCAGCCGAATAGGACCAGCATCATGAAGTCCGCCCTCCTTGCGAGCCTCTCGGCGCTGACGCTCGCCGCCTGCGCCGCCGGCCCCGACTATGTCGCGCCGATCACCCCACCCAAGGCGGCGGCATCGTTCGTCACCGCGAATGCCGCCACCGTCACGACTGCGCCGGATAACGACTGGTGGCGGATGTACCGCGACCCGGTCCTCGACGGCCTCGTCGCGGATGCATTGGCGGCGAACACCGATCTCCGCGTCGCCGTCGCGCGGCTCGACAGCGCCCGGGCGTCCCTGCGCGGCGCCAAGACCGACCGCGAGCCACAAGTGAACGCCGGCGCGAGCGGCAATTACGCCCGCACCTCGCAACTCCAGAACCTCCCCGGTCTCGACCGCGAGCGCGCCACCTACGACGTAGGTCTCGACGTCAGCTACGAGGTCGATCTCGCCGGCCGGGTCCGCCGCAACGTCGAAGCCGCCCGCGGCGACGTCGGCGCGGCGCAGTCCGATGCGGACGCCGTCCGGGTCTCGATCGTCGCGGCAACAACCCGCGCCTATGTCGACGCAGCCTCATCCGCCGAACGCCTCGCGGTCGCGCGGCGCATCGTCGACCTGCTCGACAAGTCGAACACGCTGACCGGCAAGCGCGTCGACGCCGGTCGCGCAGCCCGCCTCGACCAAGTCCGGATCGCAGCCTTGCGCGATCAGCGCGCCGCCAACATCCCGCAGATCGAAGCCGAGCGCCAAGCCGCGCTCTTCCGCCTCGCCACGCTCACCGGCCGCACCCCGCAGGACCTGCCCGCAACCGCCGGCGCCCGCGTGACTACGCCGCGCCTCGACCAGCCGATCCCGATCGGCGACGGTGCCGCGTTGCTAGCCCGCCGCCCCGACGTCCACGCCGCCGAACGCAGGCTCGCTGCCGCCACCGCACGGATCGGCGTCCAGACCTCCCAGCTCTATCCGCAGATCTCGCTTGGCGGTTCGATCGGCTCGACCGCACTCAGCGTCGGCGACATCTTCACCGGCGGCCCGATCCGCTGGCTGCTCGGCCCGCTGCTGAACTGGTCGCTCAACCAGTCGGCGGCGCGCGCGCGGATCGCCGGCGCCGAGGCGGACTCGCGTGGCGCACTCGCCAATTTCGACGGCAGCGTCCTCACCGCACTCGAGGAAACCGAGACCGCGCTGTCGAACTACGCCCGCGAACTCGATCGTCGCACGCAGCTACAGTCCGCGCACGACAACGCCGCCACCGCCGCCCGCATCACCCGTGCCCGTCAACGCGAAGGCCAGATCGACTTCCTCGATGTCCTCGACGCCGAGCGGACTTTGGCGGATACGGACACGGACCTTGCGGCAGCCGACGCGCGGATCGCCGGGGCGCAGGTCGACCTGTTCCGCGCGCTGGGCGGCGGCTGGCAGGCACCGGCCCCGCGCCCCGTCTGATGCGCGTCGCACCGTGCCGCATTAAACCGGCGCGTTAACACTCTATAAAGCAACCGACAGCAAACCCGCGGTCGAAGCGGAGACATTATGACCGACGATCACGCGGCGACGCGCACGCAGGCATGGCAGGCGCAGGTTGCCTATCATCGCAGCCGTGCGGAGCAGGAACAGCGGCTGGCTAGCCGGTCGCGTACGGATGCCGGACGTGCGGCGCATCAGGCGCTCAGCGAGCGTCATCTGCAACTGGCGGCGTCCGCCGAGCTGGTAACGGATATGCCCGACCCGGAAATGCCGCGCAGCACGTCGCTGCACGATACCGGCAGGCTTATTCGCGAGAGTTACAGCGAGGCGGGCTAGGCGCCTCGGACGATGGCGGCGGCGATAGTGGTGGTGCGGCCCTCAAGCGATGTCGTCGATAGCGTCGATGTCGATCTTGCCGAGATTGATGCCGTCGTACAGCGCGAGCAGCGCGGTGACTTCCTCGACGACGGTTTCCTGTTCGGCGCGCCAGCGTGCGGTCGCGTCGTTCTGCGGCACGCCGTCCATCCCGTCGTGCAGCGTGAACCCCTGATCGATCAGCCAGATCGCATCCGACGCACGCGATCGCTGCCGTCGCAGGTGATACACCCATTGCTCGATGATCCCCGAAGGAACCAGTCTGTCCAGATCGCCCATCGGCTGGCGGTAGGACAACGCTATCAGCAATACCAGCCTGCCACGACACGGAATATCGCGCATTTCGGGGCGTTAACCGTCTTGGGACATTGGCCGGAAACATCGCGGGTGCAGCAGGGCGGCAATGGATCTTCTCCCGCATCCCTCGATCATCGAACGCCGCATGGACGACCAATCCGTCCTCGCCCGCCGCGCACCGAACACGCTGATCGCAGAGATGCACCGCGATCTTGCGAGGCTGTACCGCGAGCAGCTGGTTGCTCTGCTGACGATCTGATCCGCGCGGGCCGCGCGACGATCCGAAGCGACCCCACGGCAAAACCGCGATAGACGCTCGCCATGACCTTCGCTGAAGCTCGGCCCGAACCCTCTTCCACTGCCGCCTCCATATCGGGGCAGCTGTGGATCGGAACCTATGCGGGCGGCGGCGGCGCGGGCCTCTATCCGCTTTCGATCGAAGCCGATCGCCTCGTGATCGGTGCCGCGGATGCCGTAGCGCGCAACGCATCGTTCGGCGTCTATTCGTCGCGGTTCGATGCGCAGTATCTCGTCGACGAGCAGGACGACGGCGCGCTCGGGGTCTATCGCCGAGCATCCGACGGATGGAGCATGCTGGCCTCGTCGAGCAGCGGCGGCGCAGCACCGTGCCACGTCGCGCTCGACCGGACGCAATCCTGTATCGCCATCGCCAATTACGGCAGCGGCACCACGGCGCTGTACCGTCTCGACGCAGCAGGGCTACCGATCCTCCCGGCCGATATCCATAAAGCTGTCGGACACGGCCCGGATCGCGAACGCCAGACTTCGCCGCACGCGCATTGGGTCGGCTTCGGTCTCGACAACCGGTGTCTGTATGTCGCCGATCTCGGCGCGGACGTCGTGCGCGCGTTCGCCGTCGACGTTGAGCTGGGAAGGCTCGGACCACCGCACATCGCCTTAGTCGCGCCGCCCGGGTCAGGGCCGCGGCACATGCTGTTCACCGCTGCGCATCCGGGAACCGCGTATCTGATCTGCGAGCTGTCGAGCACGCTGATGATCCTCGATGTCGACGGAGCAGATCTGCACAATCGCACGACACTGTCGACGCTGCCCGCAGGCTGGCAGGGCGCGAACATCGTTGCGCATATCGACACGAATGCCGCGGGCGATCGCCTCTACGTGTCCAACCGCGGCCATGACAGCATCGCGGTCTTCGCGCTCGATCCGAACGGCGACGCATCACTCATCCAGCATGTCGCGAGCGGCGGCGCCTCACCGCGGTTCTTCACGATGATCGACGAGGGCCGGCGGATGGTCGTCGCGCACGAACGCGATCACCGCGTCACGATCCTCGACGTGCGGCCGGACGGGACCCTCGCCCCGACCGACCTCGCCGTCACCGTTCCCGGCGCGGCGTTCGCCTTTATCAGCTGACGCCTTTGTTAGCTGACGCTGGCGATCAGCATCGTCAGTTCGTTGCGGACCGGATCGATCCCGACCGCTGGCGTAGGCTTCGCGATCCGGCGCTTGCCGGGATAGGAAGCCTGCACCGCGTCGCACAGGTCGCGGACCGAGACGCGGACGCAGGCGCCCTCGTCGCAGACCAGTCGCGGCTTGCTCACGGTCGTCAGGCACACGCGCTCGCCGGCCAAAGCCGGTGCGCCGGTAAACAGCAGGCACGCAACAGCGAGCCGCGAAGCGGTTGATTTCATCGTCATTTGGTCTGGCCCCCCACAGGCGTTTCAGAAGTCGTGACTGTCTTATAGAACACACTCGTTTCGATTGTGTTTCGATCATGCTTAATATCGGTCGTCAGTCCGCCGCGATCGGCCCTTCCTGCGGGGTCGGACGGCGCGTGAACCAGACGATCGCGATCAGCGCCACGCACAGCCATGCCGAAACGCGGAAGATGTCGGTGGACGCCAGCAGATACGCCTGCCCGACCATCTGCCGGGTGATCGCCCCCGCCGCCTGGACATCGGTCAGCCCCATCCGCGTGAGTGCACCCCGCGCCAGCTGATAGGGCGATCCCGACCCGACCGCTTCGGACAAGTGCGCCTGGTGCAGCGTCTCGCGGCGGTCCCATGCGGTCGTGATCAGCGACGCGGCGAAGCTGCCCGCGGTAATCCGCGCGAAGTTCGAGATGCCGGTCGCCGACGGCAGCCGCTCGGCCGGGATCCGGTCGAACGAGATCGTCAGCATCGCGAGGAAGAACGTGCTCATCGCGATCCCCTGCACTAGCATCGGCAGCATCAGATCGTAGAAGCTCGCATAGGTCGTGTAGCCCGAGCGCAGGTAATAGGAATAGCCGAACGACGCGAACGCGACCGTCGCCAGGATGCGCGCGTCGATCTTGCCGCTGAGCCGCGCGACGAACGGCGTCAGGATCACCGCGACCGCCCCCGACGGTGCCGCCACCAGCCCCGCCCAGGTCGCGGTATAGCCGAGCTGCGTCTGCAACCAGAGCGGCAGCAGCAGCGTGTTGGCGAAGAATACCGCATAACCGAGGCAGAACGCGATCGTCCCGATCGCGAAATTGCGGCTCTTGAACAGCGTCAGGTTCACCGCCGGATTGGCGTCGGTCAGCTCCCAGATCAGCCAGCCGACGAACCCGATCGCGGCGACGAGCGCGGCGATCACGATGCGCTCAGAGGCGAACCAGTCGTCGTTCTTGCCGAGATCGAGCACGATCTGCAACGCGCCGACCCATACCACCAATATGATCAGCCCGACCTGGTCGATCGGCAGTTTCCGCGTCGGCGTGTCGCGTTTGCCGAGCTTGTTCCAGCAGACGAACGCGCAGAACATCCCGAACGGCACGTTGATCAGGAAAATCCAGCTCCAGTGATAATTGTCGGAGATATAGCCACCGAGGATCGGCCCCATGATCGGCGCGACCAGCGTCGTCATCGACCAGATGCCGAGCGCGGTGGATCGCTTGTGCGCGGGGAAGATCGCGATCAGCAGCGCCTGGCTACCGGGGATCATCGGCCCGGACACCGCGCCCTGAAGGATGCGGAAGCCGATCAGCGACGGCAGGTCCCATGCGATCCCGCACAGGAACGACGCGATCGTGAACAGGAACACCGAGACGCAGAACGTCCGCACCACGCCGAACCGGCCCATCAGCCACCCGGTCAGCGGCACCGCGACGCCGTTGGCGACCGCAAACGCGGTGACGATCCAGGTCGAATTGTCGCTGCTGACGCCGAGGTTGCCGGCGATCGTCGGCAGCGACACGTTGGCGATCGTGGTGTCGAGCACCTGCATGAACGTGCCGAGCGCGAGCGCGAACGCGGTGAGGGCGAGCGAACCACCGACTAGAGGGGCGGGACCGGGTCCGGAGGGGGCGGCCATCAGGTAGCGCTCCGGTGAGCAGAATACATCCCAACTAGGCCACCACCCCGGCGAAGGCCGGGGCCTAATTGGGGAACGCTCATGAAAGGGGACGGTGTTCGGTTACAGCCACCTTTCCAATTGGACCCCGGCCTCCGCCGGGGTGGTGCCCCCAACAAAGCGAACCGCCCGCTTCTTGTTCTCCCGCGAAGGCGGGAGCCCAGACTGGACTCTCGCCTTCGCGGGAGAACAAGAAGACGCGAGCTCATCTCGCAGTCCGAGGATAGAAGCCGCCCCAACATCACCGGTTAGCCGCAATGATCTGCCGGATCTTCGCCTCGACCGCGGGGTCGCCGCCGCCCGTCGCCAGCCCCTTGTAGGCCGCCGCCGCCGGCCGCCCGACCATCGTCCCCGACTTGTCCGCGGTCGATACGGTCGCGTTCACCGACAGCCCCACCCGTAGCGGATTGCGGCGCAGCTCGCCCTTGTCGAGCGCGATGCGGACCGGCACGCGCTGGGTGATCTTGATCCAGTTGCCGCTGGCATTCTGCGGCGGCAACAACGCGAACGCGTTGCCGCTGCCCGCGCCCAGCCCGACGACGTGCCCGTGATAGACCAGATCGTCGCCGTACATATCCGCCGTCACGGTCGCCGGCTGGCCGATCCGCAGATCGCGCAACTGCGTCTCGCGGAAGTTCGCGTCGACCCACACCCGGTCGAGCGGCACCACCGCCATCAGCGGCATCCCTGCCGACACCTGCTGCCCGAGCTGCACGGTCCGCTGCGCGACGACGCCGTCGATCGGCGCGACGACGTGCATGTGGCTGCGCGTGATCGCCGCCCGCCGATACGCCGCGATCGACGCCATCACGGCGGGGTTGGTCGACACGGTGGTGCCCGCAACACCGCTGCGCGATTGCACCTGCTGGCTGCGCGCGAGTTGCAGCGTCGCCGCCGCCACCTTCACCTGATCGGCGGCATGGCTCAATTCCTCACCCGAGATCGCGCCTTCCGCGGCGGCACCCCGACGCCGCACCAAGTCGTTCCGCGCGCGCGCCAGTTCGGCCTCAGCCTGGACCACCGCTGCGCCGGTTTCGTTGACCTTCGAGAAATCCGACCGGGTCGCACGCACCGCCCGCGCGAGCTCCGCTTCGGCGGATGCCAGCCCGACATCGGCGGTCGCCGCATCGAGGTCGATCAGCGGCTGCCCGGCCTTCACCATCTGCGTGTTGTCGGCGTGGATCGCGGTCACCTGCCCCGGATCGCGTGCGGTGATAGAGACGACATCGCCCGCGACATACGCATCGTCGGTTTCCTGCTCGGGCGCCGCGAGCAGGAAGTGGAACACCGCCCACACGATCACGCCGACCAGCACGATGATGCCGAGGATCGTCAGCCCGAGCTTGCGCCCCCGTGGATTGCCGGCAGGCGCAGTCGCGTGCGTTTCGGTATCGGTCATCGTGTCACTTCCTGAAAATCGAAACCGCCGCCCAAGGCCAGCACGAGTTGCACACGCTGTTGCGCCGAATTCGCGGCGAGGTCGGCATCGGCCTGTTCCGCGGCGAGCAAGCGCACATCGTTGTCAACGAGGTCGAGCCGATTATCGAGACCGCTGGAGACGCGGATCGCGTTCAGCCGCCCGGTCTCGGCATAGCCGCGCACCACCTCGCGTTGGCGCGCACGGTCGGCCTCCAGCGCGCCGATCCGCGCGACCGCATCGGCCGCTTCGCGCACCGCCCCGATCACGCGATCGTTATAGTCCGCAGTCGCCAGATCGAGCGCCGCGGTCGCCCCCGCCAGCCCCGCCTTCAGCCGACCATTGTCGAAGATCGGCAGATGGATCGCAGGACCGGCGCCCACCGTCCCGGCACCGAACGACACCAGATTGCCGAGCCCGACCGCCTGGAACCCCGCCATCGCGGCCAGGTTCACGTTCGGATAAAAAGCCCGCCGCGCAACCTGACGCCCCGCCGCCGCGGCGTCGATCCGCGCCTGAGCGGCAGCGATGTCGGCGCGCCGTGCGAGCAAATCCGCCGGCACCGTTTTCGGCAACGGCAGGACCGCATCGAGCTTCAATGCCGTCGCGCCGATCGTCGCGGGGTAATCGACACCGCGCCCGGCCAGCGCCGCCAGCGCGTTCTTGGCGAGAACCTGCGCCGCCTGCGCACGCAGCAACGCCTGCTGCGCCTGCGCCAGCAACGTCGTCGCCGCCTGCGCATCGAGCTTGCTGCCGAGCTTGTTGCGGATCCGCACATTGACCAGCCGCAGCGTATTCTGCCGCGTCGCGATCGTCCGCTGCGCGATCGCCGCCTGCGCTTCGGCGCGCTCGAGATCGACATACGTCTGCACCACCGCCCCCGACAGCGCCAACCGCGCCGCCGCGACGTCGAGCGCGGCGGCGCGTACCGACGCACGCGCGCCCGCGATCGCCGCCTTCTGACGCCCGAACAGATCGAGGTTCCAGCTGAGGTTCGCCGCGACCGTCCCGACGAACTGGGTCGTTCCCGCATACGGCGGCGGAATGGTGTAGCGGCCGCTCAGCCGCGCATATTGCTCCTGCGCGTCGAACGTCACCTCGGGGCCGTTGTCCGCGCGGTTGGTCGACAGTACCGCCTGCGCCTGCGTGACCCGCGCCAGCGCGGCGTCGAGCGTCGGATTGCCCGCCACCGCATCGTGCACCAGGCGATCGAGTTGCGGATCGCCGAATCCGCGCCACCAGTCCGCCGCGACGACCGGCGCCGGCTCGGCGGACAGACCAAGCGTCGAGGGTGCGATCGGCGCCACGACGGTCTCGGATGCAGGCACCGCGCATCCCGCGAGCATCCCCGTCAGCAGCGTGGTCGCAAAAATCCGGTTTCGAGCAGTCATGGTCGACGACCTTCCGTAAGAGCATCGTCCAGCGTCGTGCGGAGTTTCTGCAGGAGGCCGATCAAGGTGTCGATCTCGTCCGCTGCCCATCCCTGGGCGAGCAGGACGTTCCAATAGGCGACGATCCGGTCGCGACACCGGATCGCGATCGCTTCGCCGTCGGGGGTCAGTTCGAGATTGAGCACCCGCCGGTCGTCGTTCGCGCGCGACCGTGTCACCCATCCGCGCTGCTCCATCGTATCGACGAGCCGGGTGCTGGCGCCCTTGTCGTAGGACAGGTCGCGCGCAAGATCCGCGCAGGTCGACGACCGTCCGGCCAAAAGCGACATGAGCGCAGACCACTGCGTTCCGGACACGCCTTCGTCGACGAAGATCGGTTCGATCAAACTCTGTCCGATCTGGTGGACGCGCCGCGACAGATAGCCGAGCGAGCATTCCGGGCCGAATTCCGCGGGTGTGAAAAAGTCCATATGGCTGCCATGACAACCATTGCCTCGGCAGTCAATTGCGGACTGCAATCGAGGACGTCGGGCCGCCGACGGACCGCGGACTTACGCCGCGAGCGTGGCGATCCGTTCCTCTGCGCACAGCAGGCAATCGTCCAGCTTCGCGCCGAGCATGAATTCCTGCTCCGAGTCGGCGATGTCGCGCGACTCATTGATAAGGCGGCTGATAGCCGTCAGGCGTTCGATAGCTTGATCTGCGCTTCGCATCGGACTTCCCCCTATTCGCTTGCCTATGTCAGGAGTGCCGGACCGACACCCTTCGCTCGTTTAGCCGCCACGTCCCCTCGCAGGACTTGCTCAGCATCGCCACGTGCCGATCGGCAATGCCGAGGACGGTCGATCACGACATTATAGGACGCGAGTTAATGAAGCGGACGGGCCAAACCTTATCTTTGTCATAGTAATTGATCAAGATCTCAAAACAAGCCTGATAATTCCAAGACATCGACCAAGTATAATTGGGATTTTAGGCAGCCCAGCAACGGCTATCCCGCGAATAAACCATAATATTTGTTAGTTCTGAAAGAACTATCCAATATCAATATCATCCTTTCATCAGGCAACAATACGCCGCCGCATCGATGGTCGGACGAAAGATGCCGAACGTCTCGCTCGAGTCGGAATGCCACTTCGGGATCGGAACGCACAACGAAAAGGGCCATCCGCTACAGCGGACGGCCCTTTCCGGATCGGCGCCTATCGCCAAATCGAGGTGCCCTGTCAGAAGCGGATGCTGATCGATCCCTTGTAGGTCTGGTTCGACACGTCGCTGCGCTCGATCGTGGTATCGGCGCCGATCGAGACGTCGACTCGGTCACCGACCAGCGTCAGTCCGCCGCTGACTTCGCCCCAGTTCTTGTCCTGACCCGCGAGCGCGAACAGTGCGTTCGGACCGATCCCGCCGACGAAGTTCGCGCCAAACACACCCGGCGTCGAGTTGAAGTCGTGGACATAGTTGGCCGCGACATAGGGCTTGAGCGACGCGCCACCACTCAGGAACAGCCCGGCACGCCCCTGCACGCTGTCGAAGCTGTCGCGGTCGACGAACATCGCCGGGCCGCTCCCGTTCTGGCCGCCAGTCTCGATCGACTTGCCGAAGCCGATATGGCTGGCGCGGATCGACACGCGCGGGCCGACCTTCAGCATCGACAGGTCGAACGCCTTGCCGAGGCCGACCTCGCCGACCAGCGTCAGCGCGTTGTCGGTGCTGCGCAACCGGTAGCTGGTGCCGACGAAGCCGACGCTGCGATCGGTCTTGGCGACGAACGCACCCGCGCTGAGTTGCGTGTCGAGGATGATCCCCGACGCGGTCTCCAGCTTGCCGTAGACCGTCCCCTGGTACAGCGCGCCCTTCGCCCGCTGCGCGATCCCGCCGGTGGTGCCGTCGGTGTCGGTGTACGAGACCGACAGGCCGACCACCGCGCCCTCGCCGGCCTGCTTCTCCAGACCGCCAGCGATGAAATAGCCGTCGAACTTGTCGTGGCCGCCGAACGGGATCGCGGTCGGCATCGAGCGGCTGCGGCCGTCGATATAGCCGCCGGCGATGAAGCCACCCATGTCGTCGGGAAGCTTGCCCGACTGGACGACCGGACCGCCGGTGTCGCTCATCATGTCCTGCCCGCCCGGCAGGTCGCTCGCCATCAGCGAGGCCACCTGGAACGGCTTGCCGATCAGCGCGAGCGTACCCCCGAGCCCGTGGCGCGTATCGATCTGCGCGATGCGATCGCGGTAGAACCGCGACATCGTGTCGACCGACGCCACGCCGAGGCTAGATTTCAGCGTTTCCGCGCGGGGCGCGAGCCCCTCCAGCGTCGAGCGGATCGTCGCTGCGGTCTGCAGGTCGAGCGTGCCGTACAGCCCGCTCAGCGCCGCATAGTTTGACCGGTTGCGATCAAGCAGTCCGGCATACGCTGTCTGGATCGGCGTCGCGGCGACGACATTGCTGTATTGCCCCGCAGCAATTCGCACCTGCACCGCATTGGCGCTGTAAACATAATTCGGCGTCAGGATCGCGCTGAGCGGCGTCGCCGCATTGAACGCCCCGCTGACCCCACCCTGCGCGGTCACGATCGTGTAGATATCGTTCGATCGGATGGTCTGCCCCGCGACGGGCGCGAACCCGACGCTGCCGCCGAGATTGACGATCCCGTTGGTCGCCGCGCCACTGGCATTGAACGTGGTCGCCACGAAGGCAAGCTTGTCCGACGTGCCGTTGGCGCCGAGATCAACGAGCAGGTTGGTACCCGAGGCCAGGATGCCGTTGCCGGCAACGGTCAGCGTCCCGATCGTCCCCATCGTGCCCGGCGCGATCATGCCCGAGACGCTGGTGAAGAACGGCGTGTTGATCCGCCCCGATCCGGTCAGCAGGCCGGCGAGCATGAAATAATCGCCCGGAGTCGAGATCGTGCCGTCATTCTGCACCGTGCCGGTCACCTGGTTGATCGTCATCAGGCTGGTCAGCGACCCGGCCGACGTCACCGCCAGCTTGGCCGTGCTGCCCGCGACGGTGAACTTGTCGACCGTCACCGACGATGCGAGCGTCGTGGTGCCCGCCGCTGCCAGCGTGACATCGTAATAGCGCGCGCTACGCTGCGTAGCGCGATCGGGATCGATGTTGTTGGGGACGAAGTTGGTCGCGCCCGGCAGGCCGTTGGCGAGCGTCGGTGACAGCACCGCCAGCGCCGTCACGTCCTTACCGGCCTGCGCGACGTTCTCCGCGCTGGCCAGCAGCGACGCGTCGGCCTTGCCGCCCTGCGCCACGGTTTCCAGCATCATGCCGGCTGCGGCGACACCGCCCGTCGCGACCTTGGTCACGACTGCCGGCGAGGCGGCGGTCGTCGTCACCGGAACGCCGTCGACCGTCTGGACGCCCGTCTTCACGTCGACGCAATCGGTCTGGAAGCACACCTGGCCGAACTTGTTGCCATCGCCGGCAATACCAGCGCCGGTGCTGGTCGGGACGCCGTTGACCAGCTTGCCGTCGACGATGATCTGGTAGTTCGGGTCGAGCGCGGTCACCCAGTGCGATGCGTCGGTCCACTGACCGTCGCCCGCCTTGGTCTGCGCATAGCGATACGGATTGTTCGCGGTGATATAATCCGAGAACAGATAGAGCGGCTGATAGAAGCTGGCCGTACCATAGGCACCGAACGGCTGCGCGCCGTAGAACCGGTTACCGCCCGACAGGACGCCGATCACGACCTGCTTGGCGAAGGTGCGATCGAGGATCAGCGGACCGCCCGAATCGCCCCCCGCGGTCGTACCCTCGTTGGGCAGCGCGTCGTCCTTGAACAGATTGAAATCGTAGGGGCTGGCGGCGGCGGTACCGCGGCGGGGATCGTCGAAATCGAGCTGGTACAGGTTCTGCGGCAGCCCACTGGTCGATCCGAACAGGAACGCGTCGCGATCGTCGAACGAGCCGAGGATGCCGATCGTGTTCTCGGCGATGCGGCGGCGATAATCGATGCCGTTGGTATCGCCGACCAGCGTGCCGCCCTGCCCGCTGCGGCCGTAGCCGGTGATCGTCACGTGATAGCCGGTGCCCGTGGTCGCGCCGATCGTCGCGGGTGCCGGCAGCGCGGAGAGCAGCAGCGCCCAGGTCGGCACGTTGGCGGCGGGCGTATCGAGCGTCGCGATCGCGACATCGCCCTGGATGAAGTTCTGCGACAGACCGAGCTTCAGCGAGTCGGCATTATAGACGACCTGATTGACGTTATACAGGAAGTTGGCGGTGTTGGTCTTGTACTGCTGAGCATTGACCGCGCCGGTCGCGGTGGTCGGCAGGAACCAGTCGATTACCGCAGGGCGGTTGTTCTGTGCGAACCCGAACGCGATCGGGATGCCACCGCCCTTCGATCCATATTGCCACGGGTCCTGCGCACCGGTGCCGGCGCCGTTCTCGTTGACGCAATGCGCGGCGAAGATGACCGTGCGCGGGTTGATCAGCGACCCGGTGCAGATCCCGAGGCCTCCACCGCCCGCATCGATCGTCATCTGGCCGACACCGTTCACGCCACCCGCGACGTCCTGTGCGGTGGTCGGCGTACCCGGAGCGCTGATGACGATGCTCGGCTGGGTAACCAGATCGGCGGGGTTGAGCGTGCTGCCATACGCCATCACGTCGACGCTCGTCGGGCGCTCCTGCGCCGACGCCAGCGTTGGAACGGCGGCCGCGATCAGGATCGCAGTGGACGCGAGCAGGTTCAGCCGTGACCGACGCGTGAGACAGTTCGTTGCGCCCGCAGAAACGATCGTCATCTGTATAACCCCCTGTTCGTGCCGTCCATTTTCGGAAACGTGCACCATGAAGGGAAGCTATGCAGACCATTTTGCGAACGCAATCGATGATCCGTCGACTTTCACACCTTTGTAATTATTCGTAACAAACGCGTTAAATATGACACAGGCCGATCGACCGCCCTTACGGTGCTCTCGGGCTGATCCGACAGACCGCGGAGACCAAAATTTCTACGCGCGACCGCGAACGACCGGTAGCGCTACCGCGCATACCGCGATGACCGAATACCTTGCAGCGCGGCAACCCCACCCTTCCCCGATGCGCTCCCCCTTGCTAAGGCCCCTCCGGTAACAGCATTTTTCGCTCGGTCCCCGACGCGCCCGCGTGGCCTATACGGCTGCTTTCCCCTCGGCGCCCGGCGGCCCGACGCCCACGGGAAGGACCCCTATGACTGCCATCGGCCAGGACACCCTCAAGACCCGCACCAGCCTCTCCACCGGCGGCAAGTCGTACGACTATTACAGCCTCGCCAAGGCGTCGGAACAGCTCGGCGACATCAGCCGCCTGCCCTTCTCGATGAAGGTCCTTCTCGAGAACCTGCTCCGCTTCGAGGACGGCGTGACCGTCACGCGCGAGGATATCCAGGCGATCGTCGACTGGCAGAAGGAGCGTCGCAGCGACCGCGAGATCCAGTATCGCCCCGCCCGCGTGCTGATGCAGGACTTCACCGGCGTGCCCTGCGTGGTCGACCTCGCCGCAATGCGCGACGCGATGACCAAGCTCGGCGGCAACCCCGAGAAGATCAACCCGCAGGTCCCCGTCCACCTCGTCATCGATCACTCGGTGATGGTCGACGAGTTCGGCACCCCGCAGGCGTTCCACGACAACGTCGACCTCGAATACGAGCGCAACATCGAGCGCTACGAGTTCCTGAAGTGGGGCAGCAAGGCACTCGACAATTTCCAGGTCGTTCCCCCCGGCACCGGCATCTGCCATCAGGTGAACCTTGAATATATCGGCCAGGCCGTCTGGTCGTCGGCGTCGTCGGGTGACCACGGCGACGGCACGATGATCGCGTATCCGGACACGCTGGTCGGCACCGACAGCCACACCACGATGATCAACGGTCTCGGCGTGCTCGGCTGGGGCGTCGGCGGGATCGAGGCCGAGGCCGCGATGCTCGGCCAGCCCGTCTCGATGCTGATTCCCGAAGTCGTCGGCTTCAAGCTGCTCGGCAAGCTGAACGAAGGCATCACTGCCACCGATCTCGTGCTCACCGTCACGCAGATGCTGCGCGCCAAGGGCGTGGTCGGCCGCTTCGTCGAGTTCTTCGGCCCCGGCCTGTCGTCGATGACGCTCGCCGATCGCGCGACGATCGCCAACATGGCGCCCGAATATGGCGCGACCTGCGGCTTCTTCCCGATCGACGACAAGACGCTCGATTACATGCGCCTCACGGCTCGGTCCGATGAAAATGTCGAGCTGGTCGAGGCCTATGCCAAGGCCAACGGCTTCTGGCGCGACGAGAACGCCGAGGATCCCGTCTTCACCGACACGCTCGAGCTCGACATGGGCACCGTCGTCGCGTCGCTTGCCGGCCCGAAGCGCCCGCAGGACCGCGTCAGCCTCAACAAGGTCGACGAGGTGTTCAACAGCGACCTCCACAAGCTGTACCACAAGGAGCAGCCCGCGCGCGTCGCGGTCGAGGGTCGCGAGCATGACATCGGCGACGGCGACGTCGTCATCGCCGCGATCACCAGCTGCACCAACACCTCGAACCCGTCGGTGCTGGTCGCCGCCGGTCTCGTCGCGCGCAAGGCCAACGCACTTGGCCTCAAGTCGAAGCCTTGGGTTAAGACCTCGCTCGCCCCCGGTTCGCAGGTCGTCACCGACTATCTCGACAAGGCCGGGCTCACCGCCGACCTGAACGCGCTCGGCTTCAACCTCGTCGGTTACGGCTGCACCACCTGCATCGGTAACTCGGGGCCGCTGGCCCCTGCGATCTCGGCCGCGATCAACGAGAACGACCTCGTCGCCGCGTCGGTGCTCTCGGGCAACCGCAACTTCGAGGGCCGCGTCTCGCCCGACGTCCGCGCCAACTTCCTCGCCTCGCCGCCGCTGGTCGTTGCCTATGCGATCAAGGGCACCGTCACGACCGACATGATCGAGACGCCGCTGGGTCAGGGTTCGGATGGCCAGGACGTGTATCTGCGCGATATCTGGCCGACCAACGAGGAAGTCCGCACGACGATGGACGCCAACATCGACGCCGGCATGTTCGGTGCGCGCTACGGCGACGTCTATGCGGGCGACGCCAAGTGGCGCGAGATCGACGTCACGGGCTCGGACACCTACGCATGGCGCGCAGGGTCGACCTATGTCGCCAACCCACCGTACTTCGAGGGCCTCAGCATGACGCCGTCGCCGGTGCAGGACATCATCGACGCCAAGCCGCTTGCGATCCTCGGCGATTCGATCACCACCGATCACATCTCGCCGGCCGGTTCGATCAAGGCCGACAGCCCCGCTGGTCGCTTCCTGCAGGAGCATCAGGTCAGCAAGGCGGACTTCAACAGCTATGGCGCACGCCGCGGCAACCACGACGTGATGATGCGCGGCACCTTCGCCAACATCCGCATCAAGAACGAGATGGTCCCCGGCATCGAGGGCGGCATGTCGAAGTACGACGGCGAAGTCATGGCGATCTACGACGCCGCGATGCGCTTCAAGCAGGACGGCACGCCACTCGTGATCGTCGCCGGCAAGGAATACGGCACCGGCTCGTCGCGCGACTGGGCGGCGAAGGGCACCAACCTGCTCGGCGTCCGCGCCGTGATCACCGAGAGCTTCGAGCGCATCCACCGCTCGAACCTGGTCGGCATGGGCGTGCTGCCGTTGCAGTTCGCCGAAGGCACCGATCGCAAGACGCTCGGCCTCGACGGCTCGGAGACGTTCACGATCCTCGACGTCGCGAGCATCCGCCCGCGCCAGGACGTCACGGTCAAGATGACCCGCGCCGACGGCAGCAGCGAAACGTTCCAGACCAAGTGCCGGATCGATACCGTCAACGAGCTGGAATATTTCCTCAACGGCGGCATCCTCCACTACGTCCTGCGCAAGCTGGCCGCGTAAGACTGCCCTACGATCCTCCCCCGCAAGGGGGAGGTGGCGCCGTAGGCGACGGAGGGGGAGGACGTCGGAACAGAGGTTTCCCTTACCTCCCCCTCCGTCAGGCAAGCGCCTGCCACCTCCCCCTGGCGGGGAAGGATCGATAGAGTCCCAAAATCTCAGGTTATTGCCGGGCGTCTAGCGCCGAGATCCCGCGTGTTCCCGAACACAAAAAGGCGGGGCGACCGTGAAGGTCGCCCCGTAGTTCAGGGAGAAGACCGGGACAGGGGGGACCCGGTCAAAGTCGCCGTCCACAGGGGGAGAGGGAGCGGCGACGCTCTCCCTTTCGCGCCGATATGTTGCAGGGATATGTCGGTCGCGTGTTCGAGCGACATTTTTACAATTAATACGCGCTTCGGCATGAATTTCATGCCCGCCTACCCTGGGCGCCGCCTCAGCCGATCATCATCAGGCTTGCATTGCCCCCTGCGGCAGTCGTGTTGATCGAGGTCGATACCTCCTCCAGCAGCCAGTCGGGCGTGTAGGCGAGCGGCGCGCCAAGCTTGGCCGCATGGACGAGGACGATCGGCCCGGGCATCGCCGCCACCCGTTCGACCATCTGCGTCACCACCGCCGCATCGCCCTCGACCAGCACCGCGGCGAACGGCGCATCGCCGTCCTCTGCAAACACCGAAGCGACCGCAGCAGGGATCCCCTCGGGTAACGCCATGCCCTCGACCTGCGCACGATTGCCCGTCGCCAGCACGACCGCCATCTGCTCCAGCAACCCCGCTGGCGTGGCGGGCTTCAACAGCACACGCCCGCGCGGATGCAGCGCATAGACGTTGCGCTCGCCGACCGGGCCCGGCAGCAGCGTCTCGACACCCAGCGCCGACTCGTCGCGATAAAGACGCGCGGCGGTGGCGGTTGCGCGATGGCCACGTTGCCCCAGCCACGCGATGAACGAGTCGAGCAGCGGCATCGCCGTGCCGGACCCGATCTGCGCGTTCGCGGCCTCGGTCACGAGCCGCCCGAGATACAGCGGACCGCCCGCCTTGGGACCAGTCCCCGACAGCCCACGCCCGCCGAACGGCTGCACGCCAACGATCGCGCCGATGACGTTGCGATTGACGTAGATGTTGCCCGCCTTCACCCCCGCGGTGATGTCCGCGACGGTCCCGTCGAGCCGCGTGTGCAGCCCGAAGGTCAGCCCATACCCGGTCGCATTGATCGCATCGATCAGCGCGTCGAGCTTATCGCGCTTGAACCGGATGACGTGGAGCACCGGCCCGAACACCTCGCGCTCGACGTCGCCGATGTGACCGATCTCGATGATCGTCGGCGCGACGAACGTGCCGTGCGCGCATTCGGCCGGCAGGTCCTGCTGGTCGACCCGGTGCCCCGCCGCGCGCATCCGCGCGACATGCCAATCGATCCCCGCCTTCGCCTCGGCGGTGATGACCGGACCGATATCGATCGCGAGCCGGTCGGTACGGCCGATCCGCAACTCCTGCAGCGCACCCTTTAGCATCGCCAGCGTGCGATCGGCGACCTCCTCCTGCAGGCACAGGATGCGCAGCGCAGAGCACCGCTGTCCCGCACTATCGAACGCCGACGCCAACACGTCCGCGACGACCTGTTCCGCCAGCGCCGAGGAATCGACGATCATCGCGTTCTGCCCCCCGGTCTCGGCGATCAGCGGGATCGGCGCGCCGGTGGCGGACAGCCGCGTCGCCAACTGGCGCTGGATCAGCCGAGCTACGTCGGTCGACCCCGTGAACATCACCGCGGCCGTCTCGGGCGCACCGACCAGCGCCGCACCGATCGCGCCGTCGCCGGGAACGAGATGCAACGCATCTGCCGGGATCCCCGCCTCATGCAGCAACCGCACCGCTTCGGCGGCGATCAACGGGGTTTCCTCGGCAGGCTTGGCGAGCACCGGATTGCCCGCGACCAGCGCGGCGGCCACCTGCCCCGCAAAGATCGCGAGCGGGAAATTCCACGGGCTGATGCACACCACCGGCCCGAGCGCGATCTGCGCTGGCCCCATCGTCGTCCGCGCCTGCTGTGCATAATAGCGCAGGAAGTCGATCGCCTCGCGGACCTCACCGATCGCGTTGGCCGCCGACTTGCCCGCCTCGCGGATCACGAGACCGATCAGGATCGGCATCCGCGCCTGCATCGCGTCCGCCGCACGATCGAGCGCGGCCGCGCGATCGGCCGCCGGCGTCGCGGACCAGGTGCTCGCAGCCGCCAGCGCCACGGCAGCGCGCGCCTCCTCGACGGAGACCTCGGCAACGTGACCGACGACGTCGCGGTGATCGGCAGGATTAAGCACCGGACGCGTCTCACTGACGTCCTTAGAACCGGCATACCACGCGATCGCCGCGCTTTCTCGCAGAGCGTCGCCCAACGCCGCCAGCGCAGTCTCGTCGCTGAGATCGATGCCGTCCGAGTTGCGGCGATCGGGGAACAACCCGCCCGGCAGCGCGATCTCGTCATGGCGCGCGCCGGGGTTCGGCATCGCCGACACGATATCGACGGGGTCGGCGATCATCGCGTCGATCGAAATTGCGGGATCGGCGATCCGGTTGACGAACGACGAGTTCGCGCCATTCTCGAGCAGCCGCCGAACGAGATACGCGAGCAGCGTCTCGTGCGTGCCGACCGGCGCGTAGATCCGGCACGGCCGGTCGAGCTTATCCTTGCCGACCACCTGTTGATACAGCGGCTCGCCCATCCCGTGCAGACACTGGAACTCGTATTGGCCGATCGCGAAATCGGGTCCGGCAAGCTGATAGATCGTCGCCAGTGTCTGCGCATTATGCGTCGCGAACTGCGGGAACACCGCGGCGGGCGCGGCCAGCAGTTTCCGCGCGCACGCAATGTAGGCGATGTCGGTATGGAGCTTGCGCGTATAGACCGGGAAGTCGGCAAGGCCATCGACCTGCGCGCGCTTGATCTCGGCATCCCAATACGCGCCCTTGACCAGCCGGACCATGATCCGCCGCTCCGATCGCCGCGCGAGATCGACGATCCAGTCGATCACGAACGGACACCGCTTGCCATAGCCCTGGACGACGAACCCGAGCCCGTTCCAGCCGGCCAGATCGGGATCGAGCGCCAGACTCTCGAGCAGGTCGAGCGACAGTTCGAGCCGGTCGGCCTCCTCCGCGTCGATGTTGAAGCCGATGTCGTAGCGCTTCGACAGCACGGCGAGACGCGCCACCATCGGCAGCAATTCGTCCATCACGCGCGCCGCCTGCCCGCGGACGTAGCGCGGGTGCAGGGCCGACAGCTTGATCGAAATGCCCGGCCCCGCATACACGCCGCGCCCCGCCGACGCCTTGCCGATCGCGTGGATCGCGGTCTCGTAATCGGCATAATAGCGCGCGGCGTCGGCGGCGGTCGTCGCCGCCTCGCCGAGCATGTCGTAACTGTAGCCGAAGCCCTTGGCCTCAAGCTCGCGTGCGCGCTTCAGCGCCTGCTTGATCGTCTCGCCGGTGACGAATTGTTCGCCCATCATCCGCATCGCCAGATCGACGCCGCGGCGGATGACCGGCTCGCCGACCCGCGCGACCAGCCGCGACAACGCCGCGCCGAGCCCGCGATCGTCGACGCTGCCGACCAGCTTGCCGGTCACCACCAGCCCCCAGGTCGCGGCGTTGACGAACAGCGACTTGCCACCGCCGAGATGCGCGGTCCAGTCGCCGCCGGCGATCTTGTCGCGGATCAACGCATCGCGCGTCGCATCGTCGGGGATCCGCAGCAGCGCCTCGGCGAGACACATCAGCGCGATGCCCTCCTGGCTCGACAACGAATATTCCTGCACCAGCCCCTCGACGCCGGTACCGCGATGTTCGGCGCGCATCCGCGTCACCAGATCGCGCGCCGTCTCGCGCACCGCGGCGTGCGTTTCGGGGTCGAGCGTCGCGGACTTGATCAACGGTGCGAGCGCCTCGGCCTCGTCCAGCCGGTAGGCGGCGGTAATCGCCGATCGCAACGGGGAAGCCTCACGGATAGCGGGGGCGAAGGCGGCGAAGGGCTGACTGGTCATGCCACCGCCATAGATCGCTTCCAAAAGTCGATCCGACTTATGTATCGGCATCGGGCGGGCTATATCGCTTTTGTACGCGCCATCCACAGATCGATCGGAGTGATTTGATGCCCGCAACAGTCGAAATGGATGGCTTCGACCACAAGCTCGTCGCTGCGCTGCTCGAGGACGGCCGGATGTCGGTCACCGATCTCGCGGCCGCTGTCGGGCTTTCGAAGACGCCCTGCCAAGTTCGCTTGCGCAAACTGATCGCAAGCGGCGTGATCCGCGGCTTTTGCGCGATCGTCGATGCCGAGAAGATGGGTCTCGATCACGTCGCGTTCGCCGAGGTGAAGCTCGACGACACGCGCGAGCAGGCGCTGAAGGCGTTCAACGCCGCGGTCCGTCGCATTCCCGAAGTCGAGGAATGCCACATGATCGCGAGCAGCTTCGATTATCTGCTAAAGGTCCGCACCGCCGACATCCGCCGCTACCGCGCGGTGCTCGGCGAGAAGATCTCGAGCCTGCCGCACGTCGCGAGCACGTCGACCTTCGTGGCGATGGAAACCGTCAAGGACCGGACCCGCTGATTCACGGGCCCGGCGGGTCCGTGACTAGCGCTTGATCGGCGCGAACGAGAACAGTCCGCTGCGATAGTTCATGACGACGTGCGTGGTGGTGATGCCGTCATGGACGACGACCTTGGCCTGATCGGCATGCGGCTTGGAATGGCCCAGCTTGGGGTTGCTGGCGAAGCCGATCCCGTCGTGGAGCAGGCTGAAGCCGTGGCCGCCATCGCGCGCATGGACGACGCTGAGCGCGTAGGTGCCCGGTGCGGGCACGCGCAGGCAGAGCGACACCACGCCGGTCGCGGGCACGGTGATCACCGACCGCCGGAAGGTCTTGCCGGTGCCGATCAGGACGTTGTCGTCGGCGAGGAAGTCGCCGTCGCGCGCGGGGTAGAGTTCGGCGCGGAGCACGCCGACCCGGTCCTTCAGCCCATCGACGTCGACGATCAGCGCAGGCCCCGGTTCGTTAGGTCGGCAGCGCGCCTCGACGGTGCCCAGCCTGGGCGTCGAGGGAATAGGCGTAGCGGCGAGCGCCAATATCGAAAACAGGATCACTTGTTACGCTCCATGGTGGCGAGTTCGACCGCGGTCAGCGCCGCGCCGAGCAGAAGATGCGTGACCAGCCACAGCCCGGCGATCATCGTCAGCACCGCGGTTACTTCGGAGGTCCGCCCGACGGTGAACGCGACCAGCCCGGCAAACACGATGTCCTTGTTCGGCAACAGCGGCAGGCGTGACACGAGCATCCGCAACGTCGCCAGCGCGAGCCACCAGGCGAGCGGTGCGGCGGGCATCACGGCTGCCCACAGCAACGCGGCCAACACGGTGGTGGCGACGATCCGCAGGAAATGGATGACCGCGATCCGGGTCAGTTCCGGGCGCGGCAACGTCAGCAGGCGCTTGCGCAGCACCAGCGTGACGAGCGACGGGATCGCCATGCTCGCCGCGGACACGATCATGACCTTCGCGCTGGTACCTAGGTGCAGCGCGGCGAGTGCGTGCCAGCTCGCCGCTGCCAGCGCGAGCGTGCAGACGTTGGCGACCACCGCGGACAGGATCGCGACGTCCTTGATCGCGCCGAACGGCGTGCCGACCATCGTCGCGTGCTTGCGCGCCCAGCCGTAGAAATACAGTTCGCCCGAATAGCCGAGGATGATCTCGTTGCTGATCCGCTTGCGCAGCAACGCGAGAATGCCGCTCGGTGGCAATCGCCAGAGCCGCCGGTAGATGATCCATTCGCTGAACGGCGTGACCAGATAGCCCAGCGCGAAGATCGCCCAGAACAGCGGCGACATCGGCACCATGCGCAGAATGCCGGGCACGTCGAGGCTGCGCAGTTGCCACAGCGCGCCGATCAGGATCGCGGCGGACAACAGCGGCGCGAGCCAGCGGCCGACGAAGCCCTTGCGGACGACGGTCGGGGTAAGGGCGGGAAAAACCTGCGCGCGCGTCAGCGTCAGCGGCATCTCTGTCATGCGACATTGCTCCGGTAGAAACAGGATCGGGCCAGCGGCGGGCGGCAGAGGCGTGTGGTGCCAAGCGACGCCGAAGCGAGTGATCCGGATCGGGTCATGCCCACAGGACGCCGCCAGCAACGCCGAGCCGCAGCGATGCCCGTCCCATCAGTGAAATAATTTGCCGGTAGAGATCGGCGCGGACTGCGGAAGCATCGAGGCGGCGCCGTCCCGTCATCAGTGCGCGACGTATGAAGGCGAGACCATGGCGACATTCGACCGGAGCGGGGGCGACCAGAGCGAGAACGGGGGCGACCAGAGCGGGGGGCAGCGTCTTTCAGCGTCCGGCGCCAAGCCGATGGCACGCAAATCGGCGGCGCAACGGCGTCTGGTCGTCTCGATCCACGACGTCTCGCCCGCCTTCGTCGCGCCGATCGACCTGCTCGCCGAACGGATCGACGCGATCCTCGGCGGACCGAAGTTCGCGATGCTGGTGGTCCCCGATCACTGGGGCGCCGCGCGGCTCGATCGTGCCCCGGCGTTCGAGCGGCGGCTGCGCGCATGGTCCGATGCCGGCGTCGAGATGTTCCTGCACGGCTGGTTCCACCGCGACGCAAGCGATCACCGCAATGCGGCCACTGCGCTCAAGGCACGCTACATGACCGCCGGCGAAGGCGAGTTCCTCGGGCTCGACGCGGTCGAAGCCGAACACCGAATGCGTGCGGGTCGCGACATGGTCGAGCACGCGATCGGCCGCTCGGTCGCGGGCTTCATCGCGCCGGCCTGGCTCTACGGACCGGGCGCGCATGCCGCGCTGAAGGCGTGCGACTTCGCGCTGGCCGAGGATCATTTCCGCGTCTGGCAGCCTGCCACCGGCGCGATCGTCTCGCGCGGCCCGGTCGTGACCTGGGCCAGCCGGACGCGCGCACGGACCGCCAGTTCGCTCGCGGTCGCGGCGGCGGCGCGCGTCATGCCCGACTGGATGCCGACGATGCGAGTCGCAGTCCACCCCGGCGACGTGACCAAAGAATCGCTGCTGACCAGCATCGACCGCACGCTGCGCACGCTCGCCGAGCGCCGCACGGTATCGCGCTACGCCGACCTGGTCGCCGACCAGATGTCAGCTGCACCGGTTGAGAGGATCGCAGCATGAAGATCGTCGACGTCTGCGCATTCTACACGCCGACCGGCGGCGGCGTCCGGACCTATATCGACCGCAAGCTCGTCGCGCTCGCCGCGCGCGGGCACGAGGTCGTCGTCATCGCCCCCGGCGAGGAGGATCGTGAAGAACAGCGTGGCCCCAACGCCCGCGTGCGCTGGCTTAAATCGCCACGCTTCCCGCTCGACCGCTCCTATCGCTACTTCGCCGACCGCGCCGCCTTGCATGCGATGCTCGACGAGGAGGACGCCGACGTGGTCGAGGTGTCGTCGCCGTGGCGCAGCGCATCGATGGTCGCCGACTGGCGGACGCAGTCGGGGTCGCGCGCGCGGCTGTCGCTGATCGCACATGCCGATCCGCTGTCCGCCTACGCCTATCGCTGGTTCGGCAACGTCGCCTCGACCCAGGCGATCGATCGCGCGTTCGACTGGTATTGGCGGCATCTGCGCCGGCTCGACGCGCAGTTCGACCATATCGTCAGCGCCAGCGATAGCCTGACGCAGCGGTTGCGCGAAGGCGGCCTCAACAAGGTGACGACCGATCCGATGGGCGTCGATCCGGGCCAGTTCTCGCCGCGCTTGCGCGACGCCGACCTGCGGCGCGAGATGCTGGCACTGTGCGGGCTGGGCGAGGATGCGCTGTTGCTGATCGGCGTCGGTCGCCATGCGCCGGAGAAGCGCTGGGACATGGTCGCGCAGGCCGCGACGGTCGCGGGCACGCATACCCCGGTCGGGCTGTTGATCATCGGCGGCGGTTCGCGGCAACGGCGCGTGATCGACGCGATCGGCGACAACCCGCATGTCCGCCTGCTCGAACCGATCCGCGACCGGACCGCGATCGCCCGGCTGATGGCGAGTGCCGATGCGCTGGTCCACGGCTGCGAGGCGGAGACCTTCTGCTTCGTCGCGGCCGAGGCGATCGCGTCGGGGCTGACCCTGATCGCACCCGATCGCGGCGGCGCCGCCGATCTGGCGCAGGCCAATGACGGCGTACTCTATCGATCCGGCGATACGCAGGCGGTCGCCGATGCGATCCTGGCGTTTGCTGGAACGCGGCTGGCCTCGGCGGCGGGTCCCCTCGACCGGCCGGTCCGGACGATGGACGATCATTTCGACGCGCTGCTCGCCTTGTACGAGGACAATATGGTTGCGCAGCCCGAACGCCGGCTGGACGTGGCATGATGACCGCCATGGCTCTGATCTCGATGCCGGACACCAGCGAGGACGATCTGCCGAGCGCGACCACCGTGGCGCGACCACCCATCCGCGACGACCTGACCCGATCGCCACCGGTCGCCGCGACGCCGTGGCGGGCGCCGCTCTTCTACCTCGCCCCGATCGCCGCGGTCTTCCTGCTGATCGCGGTCGCGATCGTGCTGCTGTGGCGGGTCGTCACGCGGTCCCGCAGCCTGTGAAACGCCCCACCGTCCTTCGGTAGCGACAGACGCCGCGAGACGCGGTATCGGTCTCGGTTCCTGAAGTTCGGAGCAATGCCGTAGCCGACGCGGAAAGTTTTCAGCCTGCCGGGCTTTCGGCAGTGCTTGCGGCGCACCGCCCGCAGCTCGTCCGGTTCTTCACCGGGCGGACGGGGAGTGCTGCGGAAGCCGAAGACGTGGTGCAGGAGATCTGGCTGCGCACCGCCGAACCCGCCGCCGGGCCGATCGCCAACCCGCTCGCCTATCTCCACCGGATCGGCCTGAACATCGTCCTCGACCGGGTGCGCGCGACCGGACGGCGGGCGCGCCGCGATACCGGCTATGCGGAGAGCATGACGACCATCATGGGCGACGAAGCGGTCGATGATACGCCCTCCGCCTTCGACGCGGTCGCGGGGCGGCAGCGGATCGCGCAACTGGCGACCGCGCTCGCCGGCCCCCCCGAGGGGGCGATGCGGGTATTCCGGCGCCACAAGATCGATGGCCTGTCGCATGCCGAGGTCGCCGCGGAATTCGGCATCACGCGCAGTGCGGTCGAAAAGCACATCGCCGTCGCGCTCAGGCACCTCAGAAAGGCGCTCGATGATCGAATCGACGATTGATCGTCACGCCCGACTGCGGTGCGAGATGAACGGTGGCGTCTATGGCACGAGCGGGGGGCATCCGCTTGGAACGAGGGCACCTTGATGGATGCGACGACCCAAGACCCGATCGACGCAGCGGCAGCCTGGCACGCCCGGATCGATGCGCCCGACATGGATTGGGTGGGGTTCGGCGACTGGCTCGCTCTCGATGACACGCACCGCGCCGCCTATGATTCGATCGCGCTGCTCGATGCCGAGATCGGCGAGGCCGCCCCGTCGATCGCCGCGCTGTTACCGGCAAACGACGACGCGGTGGTCGAAGCGCAACCGCTCGCCCTGCCCCCTCGGACGTCGCGCTGGCGCTGGGCGGCGACCGGCACCGGCGGCGCGCTCGCGGCCGGGCTGGCGCTGCTGTTCGTCGCGCCGCAGCTCGGCGGCGACGGTGCGCAGGTCTATGCGACGAACGCCGGCGATACGCGCGCGCTGACGCTGGCGGATGGCAGTGCGATGCGGATCGATCGCGGATCGCGCGTTTCGGTCGCTGGTGGTACGACCCCTCTGATCACGCTGGCGAACGGCGCGGCGAGCTTTACCGTCCGTCACGATCCGTCGCGAACGCTGATCGTCCGCGCCGGCGACTACGATATCCGCGACGTCGGCACGCGGTTCTCGGTCGTCAACGCCGGTCGAACGCTGTCGGTCGCCGTCGCCGAAGGCGAAGTCAGCGTCGCGCCGCACACCGCCGACGGGTCGGTTCCTGCGACGGTGAGTGCGGGGCAGCGGCTCGACATCGACACCACGACCGGGATCGCTGAGCGGCGGTCGGTCTCGCCCGCCTCGGTCGCCGATTGGACAGACGGCCGCCTCAACTACGACGGTGCGCCGTTACCGCTGGTTGTCGCGGACATATCGCGGTATGCGACCGCCCCGCTGGTGGTCGATCCGTCCGCCGCTGGGCTGCGCTTTTCCGGGGTTTTGACGATTGGCGATGGATCGCGGCTCCTCGATCAGCTTCGCGCGGTTCTGCCTGTACGGTTGCGTCGCGCTGACGGCGTCGTCCATATCGAGCGCGCCGGCCTACGCGGATAAACCGACTCAGGGCGGGATCAGCATCGCCCAGGGTTCGCTGCGCACCGCCCTCGATTCGCTCGCGCGGCAGACGGGCATTTCGATCGGCATGGCCGGGTCGCTGCCCGCCGTGCAGGTCAAACGCATCGACCATGTGTCGGATATCGCCAAGGCGCTGCGCAAGCTGCTCGCCGGGACGCATCTGCGCGCGGTCCGCGTCGACGCGACGACCTGGCGGATCGAACCCGCACCGCACCGCGACCCGGTCGAACGAAACCGCGAGGTCGCGCCACCGGCCGACGCCGGTGGCGATATCATCGTCACCGCCAGCAAACGCGACGAGCGCCTGTCCGACCTCCCCGCCTCGATCGGTATCTTCGGTGCGCCCGCGCTGGACCGCCTGAGCGGCAAGCGCGGGCTGGTCGATCTCCTCGCCGCCACCGACGGCGCGTTCTCGACCAATCTCGGGCCGGGCCGGGACCGGGTGTTCCTGCGCGGCGTCGCCGACAGCGCGTTCAACGGCACCAGCCAGTCGCTCGTCAGCCTGTATCTCGACGACGCGCGGATCGGCTATTCCTCCCCCGATCCCGACCTCAGGATGGTCGATATCGACCATATCGAGATCCTCCGCGGGCCTCAGGGAACGCTGTACGGCACCGGCGCGCTCGGCGGTGTGGTCCGGATCGTCACCACCCGGCCCGATCTCAACACCGTGTCCCAGACGCTCTCGACCGAGGTCACCGGGATCAAGGACGGCGCGCTGGGCGGCGCGCTCGATGCGACCGTCAACCTGCCGATCGTCACAGGCAGCGTCGCGCTGCGCGCGTCGGCCTGGGCGGAGACGATGCCCGGCTGGATCGACGACAGCGGACGCGGCAAACGCAACGTCAACCGCACCGGGCGAACCGGCGCCCGCGCGGCACTGCGCTGGGCGATCGGCAACGGCTGGACCGCGACCGCGAGCGGCGTCGGCCAGTGGATCGACACCCGCGACAGCCAATACGCCACGCGCGGCCTGACGCGCGCGACCTCGATTGCCGAGCCGCAGGACAATGATTTCGTAACGGGATCGCTCGACATCCGCGGGTCGATCGGCCGGCTCGACGTACAGTCGACCAGTTCGGTAGTATCGCACGATTTCACCAGCACCTACGACGCGAGCAGCAGGGCGAGCCTGCTCGATACCGCCACGCCGCTCGCCTATGACGAGAGTCGCGAGATTCGCCTGCTGACTCAGGAGTTTCGCGTCAGCGATCCGTCCGCGCGCCATCCCTGGATCATCGGTGCGTCGCTGCTGAAGGGCACCACCCGGCTGAAGGGCAGCTTCGTCGCGGCCGGCGACGCGATCGAAGCCCGCGACGACAAGGAGGCGGTCTTCGAGGCAGCGCTGTTCGCCGAAGGCACCGAGCGTCTGTCCTCCGCGCTCGACTTCAAGCTCGGCCTGCGCGGCTTCGTCACGACCAACGACATCGAACAACAGGGCCCGCAGGAGCAGAGCGCGACCAAGCTCGGAATCACCCCCAGCGCGACGCTCAGTTGGCACCGCGACGAGACCGGTCTGGTCTGGCTGCGCTACGCCAGCGCGATCCGGCCCGCTGCGGTCTCGCGCGATCTGCCCGGTAAAGACCAGAAAATTCCAGGCGACGAACTGCAAAGCCTCGAACTCGGCTGGCGGGTCCGCGCGTTCGACGACCGGGTCAGCCTTACCGGCGCGGTCTTCGGATCGGTCTGGAAGCATCTGCGCAGCGATGTGGTCGATTCGGATGGACTGTTCGGAACGATCGACGTCGGCAACGCCACCAATTACGGCATCGAGTTCGGCGCGCGGATGGACGCGCGACCGCTGACGATCGATGTCGGTACCACCATCCAGCGTGCACGACTGACCTCCCCCAGCGAATACCAGCGTGGCAACGACGACGACCGCCGCCTGCCGGTGGTCCCCGACTTTTCCGCACGGTTCGGCCTGACGCGGAAATTCTCGCTGATCGCGCTGCCCGCCAGCGCCTATCTGACCGCGCGCTATATCGGCCAGACCAGGCTGAGCTTCGACCCGACGCTCGATCGTCGGGCGGGCAATTATGCGACGGTCGCTGCCGGCGCGACGGTCGACGACGGTCCGCGCCACTGGTCGCTCGCGGTCGACAATCTCCTGAACGGACGGGGCAACAGTTTCGGCTTCGGCAACCCGTTCACGCTCGCGTCGATCAAGCAGACCGTCCCGGTCCGACCGCGCGCGATCACGCTGAGCCTGTCGATCGGCTTCTGAGCAACGCCACCCCCGCGCGGCAACGCCCGCCACCGCACGACCAATTCGTTTGCATGCTACCGCGCCGCACCGGTACGAAGAGGCCATAAGGTACCGATACCAAATCGCGTGCCATCTCGGGGGGACTATGATGTCGGCAGGCTTTTCCACGGTCACGATCGCGCTGCTGCTGCAATCGGCAGCAACGTCGATACCAGCCCCGACTACCACACCGACCGCCACCCTGTCCGCGGTCGCGCACCCGGAGATCTGGCCGACCGCGAATGCCCGCCCCTCGCGCGATCCGAAGGCCGAGGCACGGATCGACGCGATCCTGAAACGCATGTCCGTGGAGGACAAGATCGGCCAGCTGATCCAGGTCGACATCGCCAGCATCGAGCCGTCGGACCTGCGCACCTACAAGCTCGGCTCGATCCTCAACGGCGGCAACGCGGGGCCGCACGGCAACGATCTCGCGCCGCCGGTCGAGTGGCTGAAGCTCGCCGACGACTTCTACGACGCGTCGATGGCACGCAGCGACGGCCGCCCCGCGATTCCCGTGATCTGGGGCACCGACGCGGTCCACGGCAACAACAACATTCCCGGCGCCACGCTCTTCCCACACAACATCGGGCTCGGTGCAGCGCGCGACCGCGACCTGATGCGCGAGATCGGCCACGTCACCGCGATCGAGACCGCCGCCGCGGGCATCGACTGGACCTTCGCACCGACGCTCGCCGTCGTCCGCGACGACCGCTGGGGCCGGACATACGAGAGCTATTCCGAAGAGCCACAGATCCAGGCTGATTACGCGGGTGCGGTGATCGAAGGCGTCCAGGGCAAGGTCGGCACCAAGGAGTTCCTCGCCCCCGATCACGTCATCGCGACGACGAAGCACTTCCTCGGCGATGGTGGCACCGGTGGACGCGACCAGGGTGATGCGCGCATCCCAGAGACCGTGCTGCGTGATATCCACCTCGGCGGCTATCCGGCAGCGATCGAGGCGGGTACGCAGTCGGTGATGGCCAGCTTCTCGAGCTGGAACGGCGCCAAGATGCACGGCAACAAGAGTTTGCTGACCGGCGTGCTCAAGGATCGCCTCCACTTCGACGGCTTCGTGGTCGGCGACTGGAACGGCCATGGCCAGGTCGACGGCTGCTCGAACGAGAGCTGCGCCGCGGCGATCAATGCCGGGCTCGACATGTTCATGTATTCGGGCAGCGGGTGGAAGACGCTCTACGCCAACACGCTCAAGCAGGCGCAATCCGGAGAGATCCCCGCCCCCCGCCTCGACGACGCGGTCCGCCGCATCCTCCGCGTGAAAATCCGTGCCGGTACGTTCGATCGCGGTCGCCCGTCGTCGCGCGCGCTCGCCGGCAAGATGAACCTCATCGGTGCCGCCGACCACCGCGCGATCGCCCGCCGTGCCGCGCGTGAATCGATGGTGCTGCTCAAGAACGAAGGCGGACTCCTCCCGCTCAAGCCCTCCGCCAACATCCTCGTCGCAGGCGGCGGTGCGGACAACATCCCGCAACAGGCCGGTGGCTGGTCGCTGACGTGGCAGGGCGGCGGCACCACCAACGCGAACTTCCCCAACGCCGAGACGATCTGGTCGGGGATCAGCACCGCGGTCAAGGACGCTGGCGGCACCGTGACGCTGTCGGCGGATGGCAGCTTCGCGAAGAAGCCCGACGCGGCGATCGTCGTGTTCGGCGAACAACCCTATGCCGAGTTCAAGGGTGATCGCCCGAACCTCGAATTCAGCCCCGAGGACAAGTCCGACCTCGAACTGTTGCGCAAGCTGAAGGCTGCGGGTGTCCCCGTCGTCGCGGTATTCCTGTCGGGTCGCCCACTCTGGGTGAATGCCGAACTCAACGCCTCCGATGCGTTCGTCGCGGCGTTCCTGCCGGGTAGCGAAGGCGGCGGCGTCGCCGATGTGCTGTTCCGCAAGAAGGACGGCAGCGTCGCCAACGACTTCCGCGGCAAACTGAGCTTCTCCTGGCCGAAGCGCCCCGATCAATATGTGCTCAATCGCTCGGACCCCGGCTACGACCCGTTGTTCGCGTTCGGCTACGGCCTGAGTTACGCCAAGCCCGGCACCGTCCCCAAGCTCGACGAAACCCGCCCCGCCGGCATGGCCGCATCGTCGAACGGCACGATCTTCGGCAAGGGCCGCGTTCCCGAGGGCTGGTCGCTTGCGCTGGTCGAGCAAGGCCAGTCGAAGGTCCGCCTGCTCGGCGTCAACGCGACGACCGCGACCAAGCGCCTTACCGCCTCCGCGGTCGACCGCCGCCGCCAGGAAGACGCGCGCGCGTTCGTCTGGACCGGCGGCCCCGCCGAAACGCGGGTCGAGGCGTCCGGCCCGCTTGATCTCACGCGCGAGAGCAACGGCGAACTCAGCCTCGTCGTCGACGTCCGCGTCGATCGCGCTGGCAGCGCACCGATCGGTCTCGGCATGGTCAGCAACGACGGCAAGGCGGTCACCGTCCCGATCACCAAAACGCTCGCGGCCGGCAAGCCGGGCGACTGGCAGCAGGTGATCGTTCCAGTGCAATGCTTTGCCAAGCGCGGCATCGATATGGCGCACGTCACCGCACCATTCGTGATCGCCACCGACGGCAAGCTTGGCCTCTCGATCTCCGACGTCAAGATCGACTCCGCGCCCGTGCCGATGACGAAGTGCGGCGATTGATCGGGCCGAGCGGGCGGTCGCACCGCCCGCTCGGCTGACGTCGAATTTCCTCATGAGACCTAATTCGCCAAATCAATTGGCTTTCTCAGTCGGTCATGCTCTGATGGATTGATAGCGCAGCCCGGCCACAGATCCGGCTGCCGATATGGGGGATGACTGATGACCGACCGTTCTGCCACCGGGCTTGGCGTTTCCCTGTTTGGGCTGATGCTCGCATCGACCGCGTCGGCGCAGACGCTGGCGGGACCCGCGGCACTGCCCGCCGGCTATGCCGATCGCGGCACGGTGAAGTCCGAATGGCCGGTCCAGGTGCGCCAGATGGCCGGACAGGTCACCCCCCAGGATCCCGCAACCATCCCCCGGACCCGCGCGCCGTTGCCCAAGCCCGTCGCCAAGCCGATCCCGCGGGGTCCCGCACTCGCCAGACGCGCCCCCGGCCTGTGGACCGTCGCCGGCTGGCGTCTCGCCGAAGCCCCCAAGGTTCAAGCGGATGGTGCCGCCCTGTCGCGCGTGGGCTATGACGCGAAATCCTGGTATGTCGCCACCGTTCCCGGCACCGTCCTGACGACGCTGGTCGATCGCGGCGTCTATGCCGATCCCGCGTTCGGGCTGAACAACCTGACGATCCCCGAAAGCCTGGCGCGGCAGGATTACTGGTATCGCACCGAGATCGATGTTCCCGCCGAAACGACCGGCAAGCATCTCGAACTGAACTTCAAGGGTGTGAACTACGCTGCCGAGATCTGGCTGAACGGCGCGCGTCTCGGCACGATGAAGGGCGCGTTCATCCGCGGTCGGTTCGACGTCACCGGCAAGCTTGCAGCGGGCCGCAACGTCATCGCGGTCAAGGTGTCGCCGCCTCCCCATCCCGGCGTCGCGCACGAGGAGTCGATGACCGCGGGCGTCGGCGAGAATGGCGGGATGCAGATGCTCGACGGCCCGACCTTCGTCGCGAGCGAGGGCTGGGACTGGATCCCGTCGATCCGCGACCGCAACACCGGGCTCTGGCAGGGCGTCGACTTGATCGCGACCGGTGATACCGCGCTCGGCGATGCACACGTGGTGACGACCTTGCCGAACGCCGACAACAGCGTCGCGAACGTCGAGATCACCGTCCCCGTCCGCAACCTGACCGACCAGCCGACCACCGCCATGGTCACCGCGAAGTTCGACGCCGTCACGGTCAGCAAGTCGGTGCCGCTCGCGCCCCATGCGAGCGCCGACGTGACGATGACGCCTGCCGAGTTTCCCGCGCTTGCGGTCCACAATCCGAAGCTCTGGTGGCCCAACGGCTACGGCGCGCCCGCGCTGCACGACCTGACGCTGACGACTGCCGCCAACAACGCCGTCTCCGACACCAAGACCCTGCGTTTCGGCATGCGGCAGGTGACGTACGAGATCTCGCTGATGGACAAGACCGATACGCTGCGCCGCGTCGGCATCGACCTGTCCAAGGCGCGCGCGCTCCACACGCAGATCGTCGACGGCACGCACCAGGGTATCCGCAAGACCGACAATGGCTGGGCCGCCTCGCTCGTCCCTCGTGCGGAAAGCTCGCCGGCAGTGACGCCGATCGCGGGCGACGCCGGGCTGGCGCCGTATTTGCTGATCAAGGTGAACGGCGTGCGGATCGCCGCGCGCGGCGGCAATATTGGCATGGACGATTTCATGAAGCGGACCGAGCGCGAGCGCTTGCTGCCTTTCTTCCGGCTGCATCAGGATGCGAACCTCAACATCATCCGCAACTGGGTCGGGCAGAATACCGAGGAGAATTTCTACGATCTCGCCGACGAGCACGGTCTGATGATCCTCAACGATTTCTGGGAATCGACTCAGGACTACAACATCGAGGCGCAGGACGTGCCGCTGTTCACCGCCAATGCCGAGGATGTGGTGAAGCGGTTCCGCAACCATCCCTCGATCGTCGTCTGGTTCGGGCGCAACGAAGGCGTGCCGCAGCCAATCCTCAACGAGGCGCTGCAGGGGATCATCAACCGCGACGACGGCACGCGCCTCTACATGGGCTCGTCGAACCGCGTGAACCTGCAGAACAGCGGCCCGTACAACTGGCGCCCGGAATCGACCTATTTCATCGAACACGCCAAGGGCTTCTCGGTCGAACTCGGCACGCCCAGTTTCCCGACGCTGGAGGCGTGGACGCGCGCGCTGCCCAAGGCCGATCTCTGGCCGATCGGCGATGCCTGGGCGTATCACGACTGGCACCAGACCGGGAACGGCGCGGTCAAGACGTACATGGATGCGCTAGCGACTCGCTATGGTGCGGGCACCAGCCTGCCCGACTTCGAACGCAAGGCGCAGATGATGGAGTACGACTCCTATCGCGCGATCTTCGAAGGGTTTAACGCCGGGCTCTGGACCACCAACTCCGCACGGATGCTGTGGATGACGCAGCCCGCTTGGCCGTCCTCGGCGTGGCAGATCTTATCGTCCGACTATGACACGCACGCAGCGTTCTACGGCACCAAGAAGGCGTCGGAGCCGGTCCACGTCCAGATGAACCTGCCCGATCACAAGGTGGTGCTGGTCAACAACGGCCCGGCGCTGGCGGGTGCGGTCGTCCATGCCAAGGTAACGTCGCTAGACAACCGCGTGCTCGCCGAACAGCGCGCGACGGTCAGCGCAGGCGCCGGCCTCGTCGCGGATGCCTTCACGCTCGATCTCGCACCGCTGCTGACGCAGGGCATGGTGCTGGTGTCGCTCGACGTGACCGACGCCGCGGGGAAAATCGTCTCGCAGAATGTCTATTGGCAGGGTGCCGACGACGCCGCCTATCGCGGCATGACGACGATGGCGAAGGTCCGCCTGACCTCGACCGCGACCAGCCGCCGCGATGGCGACGAGATCGCGACCACGCTCGACCTGTCCAATCCCGACAGCGTCGCCGCGCTGGCGACCAAGCTGACGGTGATGAACAGCGACGGGACGCAGGTCCTGCCCGCCTATTTCACCGACAATTACGTCTCGCTGCTGCCCGGTGCCAGGCGTCGGATCGAGATCCGCTACCCCGCCGCCGCGACCAAGGGCAGGACGACGGTCGCGCTGCGCGGCTGGAACGTGACGCCGACCGCCGTCAAGGTCCGCTGAACCGATGAAGATCCTCGCCGCCCTCGCCTTGCTTGCAGCCCAAGCAGCGGCGGCGGCGCAGGATCGACCGATGCCGATCCGATAACCGCCGATCCGATAGGATGACCCGATGAAGCCGACCCACCTGTTGCTCGCCGCGCTCGCCGTCGCGGTGGCGTTCCCCGTCTTCGCCGCCGACCCGACGCCCGAGCAGAAATCAGCGAAGGAAGCCGAGGACCGGCTGCACACCGACTGGGCCTGGGTCGGCCGTTACCGCGACGCGAACGCCGCGCTTCCGGCCCCCGTCGCCGGGCAACCCCGCATCGTCCTGATCGGCGACTCGATCACGCAGGGCTGGTTCGATCACGTCCCGGCGTTCTTCACGCCCGGCCGGATCGGCCGCGGGATCGGCGGGCAGACCACGCCGCAGATGCTGGTCCGCTTCCCCGCCGACGTCATCGCGCTCAAGCCCGCGGTCGTGCAGATCATGGCCGGGACCAACGACATCGCGTTCAATACCGGACCGATGACGCCCGACGAGAGCAAGGCCAACATCCGCGCGATGACCGAACTTGCGCAGGCCAACGGCATCCGCGTAATCCTCGCCTCGATCCCGCCCGCGGATCGCTATCCGTGGCGGCCGGGCCTCGATACCGGCAGCAAGATCGTCGCGATGAACGCGTGGCTCAAATCCTATGCGGCGGCGACCGGCTCGACCTATGCCGATTACTGGTCCGCGCTGGTCGCGCCCGGCACGCTGGGGATGCGCGAGGGGCTGTCCTCTGATCACGTCCACCCGACGGTGGCCGGGTATGCGGTGATGGCGCCCGTCGCGGAGCGCGCGTTCAAGGCGGCGCTGTCGCACCCCGCCCCGACCCGCGCGGTGATCGCCCGCTGATGCTGCTCGCCGCGCTAGCCCTGTCGACCGCCCTGTCGACCGCCATCGTCTCCACCGATCACGGTCCGGTGCGCGGCGAAGTCACCGCGGACGATCGCCGGCTCTTCCGCGGCATCCCCTACGCAGCGGCACCGACGGGGCCGCTCCGCTGGAAGCCACCGCAGCCGGTCCGCGCCTGGCAGACCACCCGCGACGCCACCGCGTCCGCGCCTTCCTGCCCGCAGGTCGATCGCGGCTGGAACACCAAGGCGGCCAGTTTCGCGAGCGAGGACTGCCTCTATCTCGAAGTCGCGACCCTCGATCCCAAACCCGCCAGGCTGCTGCCGGTGATGGTCTGGATTCACGGCGGTTCGAACTACGCCGGCGGCGGCGCGGGCACGATCGAGTCGGGCATGGTCCGCAAAGGCGTCGTGCTCGTCAGCATCCAGTACCGGCTCGGTGCGCTCGGCTTTATGTCGCATCCTGCGCTCACCCGCGAGGGCGGCGGCGCCTCGGGCAATTACGGGCTGATGGACCAGCAGGCAGCACTCCGCTGGGTCCGCGCCAACATCGCCGCATTCGGCGGCGATCCCGCCAACGTCACGCTGTTCGGGGAAAGCGCCGGCGCGATGGACGTCGGGCTGCATTTGCTCAGCCCCGGCTCGCGCGGACTGTTCGCCAAGGCGATCGAGGAAAGCGGCACGCCCGGCTTCGGCACGCCGCCGCGCAGCCTTGCCGACAACGAACGCCTTGGCACGATGATCGTGGCAAAGGCCGGCGTCGCGCAGACCGCCGCCACGCTCCGCAGGCTCCCCGTCGCGCGCCTGATCGCAGCGACCGAGGCGGTCGACGTTCCCGGTTTCGCTGACAAGAGCTTCATCTGGCTCCAGGCGATCGTCGACGGCCGCGTTCTTACCGAAACCCCGACCGAGACCCTGGCGAAAGGCGGCAACCCCGCCCCGCTGATCGTCGGCAACAACGCGCGCGAACTGACTCTCCACGGCGGCGTATCGCGCGCCAGCGAGGCGATCGCGGACGCGTTCGGGCGCAACGCCGGCCTCGCGCAGAAAGCATATGGCGTGGACTCGATCCCCGTCGCCGACCCGCGGATGGGCGATCTCGACCTGATCCTGTCGAACGACATCACCTTCCGCTGCCCGGTGACGACCGTCGCCGCCGCGCGAACCCGCGCTGGCCAGCCCGTCTGGCAGTACCAGTTCGACTATACCGCCCCCGACGCCAAGCCGGTGACGCATGGCAGCGAGATCCGCTACGTAATGGCGGGCAGCGACGAACTCGAACCGGGCGCGCCGCCGATGCAGGCCTATTGGCTCGCCTTCGCGCGCACCGGCACCCCGAACGCAGCCGGACTGCCGACCTGGGAACGCTACGATCTGGCGAGCAAGACGTATCTCGGTTTCGTCAACGGCGGTCCGCAGCCCGGCAACGATCTGCGCGGCGCCATCTGCGGACTGCGCGCCGCGCCCTGACGTCGAACGGCGTCAGGCTGGCCAGAGCCGCGCGGCGCCGCGGACCCCGCTGCTGTCGCCCCACACCGCCTGGACGATCTTCGCGTCCCAGCCATCCGAGAACGTGTGGCTGCGGACCACCGCGGGAAGCCGTTCGTAGATCTCCACGACGTTCGACATGCCGCCGCCCAGCACGAAGCAATCCGGATCGATCAGGTTCGCGATCAGCGCGAGCGCGCGACCCAGGCGGTCGATGTAGCGATCGAGCGTCGCGGTCGCGTCCACGTCGCCGGCGCGCGCCGCAGCCATGATCGCCGCGCCGTCGAGTGCCTGCCCCGTGACGCTCTCGTGATCGCGACGGAACCCCGTCCCCGACACCCAGCTTTCCAGGCAGCCATGCAGGCCGCACCAGCACGCCGGTCCCGGCACCTCGACGCCCGTCGGCCACGGCAGCGGGACATGGCCCCATTCGCCGGCAATCCCGTTCGCGCCCTCGACGATCCGCCCGTCGATCACCAGTCCGCCGCCGCAGCCGGTCCCGACGATGATCGCGAACGCCGATCGCGCCCCCGCTGCGGCACCATCGACCGCCTCGGATAGCGCGAGACAATTGGCATCGTTCGCCATCCGCACCGGCCGCGCCATCGCGGTCTCCAGGTCTTCGCGGAACGTGCGGCCGTTGAGATAGAGCGAATTGGCGTTGCGCATCAGGCCGGTACGCGGCGAGATCGATCCGGGCGTGCCGATCCCGATCGTGCCTAACGCGCCGGCTTCCGCCTCGACTGCGAGAACGAGGTCGCGGACGTCGCGCACCGCGCGATCGTAATCGCCCGGGTTGGGCACGCGAAGACGGCTGAGGAACTGGCCGCCCTCGTCGAGCGCCGCGGCCTCGATCTTCGTCCCGCCAAAATCAATACCAATCTGAACCATCGATCGCCTCTCCCTTCGAACGCCGTCGGCGACGTCGAAACCGGAGGGGGGAGTGCAGCGTCTCTCGGTAAAAGAGGCACAGGGGCTTCACTGCGATCAGAACCGCCGATGCCAATCGCTCCCACCGTCGCCCAGTCGCAGCGGCACGTGTGAGACCAATCTAGCCAAGCACCAGGGAATTAAAAAGTTAAATTGCGTTAATCGGTCAGCCGGAGCGACCCGCCTGCATCAAGATGGCGTCCGACGGAAGGATATGGTGGAGGAACGGCAGGATCGCCGCGCCGATCGCGGGCGCATCGTCCGACATCGCGGCGCGCATCACCCGCGCGGCCGACGGTAGCGCCAAATCCACCAGCATCGCATTGAGCCGCTCGACCAGCGCGTCGACCAGAGGCCCGGGCAACCGTCCCCCAATCAGGACCGCACCGGGATCGACCAAACAGCTCACCGCGATCAGCGGTGCGATCAGCGATTGCGCCGCATCCTCGACCCAGTCCCGGACGATCGCAGACACCGCCGGGTCATCGCCGGTCAGCGCGCCGACCCCCGCAATATCGCAGCCCCCCGCCTCCAGCCGGTCGTAGAGCGCGGAAAGCGATACGGTCTCCTGCACCGTACGGCCTTGGGCACGCTTGGTCATGTCGGGCATGAAACCGATCTCGCCGCTGCGCGCCCCGGCGCCACGAAAGTAATTCCCGTCGATCACCAATCCGCCGCCGAGACCTGCGCTGACCAGGACGTAGAAGAAGCTCGGCAGCACCATCCCCGATCCGAATTGCGCCTCGCCGATCGCCGCCGCCGCAGCGTCGTTGTCGACATAGACCGGCCACGGCACGATCGCCCCGACGAGCGCGACGACGTCGACGTCGTTCCAGTGCTCGTACGCCGCCGGGCGATGCGGAAACGGCACCCGTCCGAGGTCGTCGGGCATCGCCACGCCGACCCCCAGCAGCCGCGCCTCGTCGATCAGATCGGACGATCGGATCGCGGCGATCTCGTCGCGTAGCCAGGCCGAGACCGCGTCGGGCATCGCGAACGCGATTTCACGCGTCGCGCGCGTCAGGACGGTGCCCGCGAGGTCGAGCGACACGATCGTGATGTGGTCGCGGTCGATATTGATCCCGACCGAGAAGCCGCCCGCCGGATTGATCACGAGCTGCGCCGCCGGCTGACCGCGCGCGCCCTGCCGCCGCCCTGCATCGCTGATCAGCCCCTCCTCGAGCAGCCGCCGCGTGATGTTGGCGATCGTCGGCGCGGTCAGCCCGGTGATCGTCGCGAGATCGGTCCGGCTCGCCTCGCCGCTCACGCGGATCGCCTGCAGCACGGTCCGCTGGTTGTAGTCGCCCGCGCGTTCGAGGTTGGTGCCGGACAGGCTGATGCCGAGCCGCGCACCGCGATCGCCAAGCCGCGCGCTGCGATCGATCCCTACAGACTTTCCCGGCGCGCCCGAGCCCAGTTCCTTGTTCTTCGTCACATGCTTCGCCCGTTCCGGTCGGTTGCGCGGAGAATCGATCCCCGGACCATACCGATCGCAGCCTGACGCCCAAATCGCAGCGGGTCAAAGCCGGCTATCGTCGGTTTCGCCGTCGATCGGGACTGGCGTTTCGCTGCCGTCGACTCAATCGGTTGAGGCGTCACAGTTTTCTCGCACGACCCGTCCTATCTGCTGTCCTGCACCCGGTATTTTGTGCCACATCGGGCGAATGCAGGATCGTTTTTCCGCGCCGTGCCGCAGCGCGCGCCTATCACCACCTACGTCGAGGCTCTCCCACCATGAATAGCGACGTCCTGATCGTCGGCTCGGGCGCCGCCGGGCTCACCGCGGCGCTCAACCTGGCGGAGCGCTTCAAGGTCACCGTTCTCGCGAAAGGCGCCCTCAACGAAGGCTCGACCGCCTGGGCGCAGGGAGGGATCGCCGCGGTGCTCGAACCCGGCGACACGTTCGAGAACCATGTCGAGGACACGATGGTCGCCGGCGCAGGCCTCAACGACCGCGCGATCGTCGAGATGGTCGTCGAAGGCGCCCCCGCCGCGATCGAACGCCTCACGCATCTCGGCGTCCCGTTCGAGACCGAAGGCAACGCGTTGCACCTCACTCGCGAAGGTGGCCACTCGCACCGCCGCATCGTCCACGTCGCCGACGCGACCGGCTGGGCGGTTCAGGAAGCGTTGCAGAAGGCCGCCGAGGCGCATCCGAACATTACGCTAGTGCCCGACCAGATCGCGATCGACCTCGCGACCGGCCGCCACGAGGAACGCTATTCGGGCTCGGGCAACGTCTGGGGCGTCTACGCGGTCGACCGCAAGACCGAGCGCGTCGCGCTCTACACCGCGCGCGCGACGATCCTCGCGACCGGCGGCGCGGGCCGCACGTACCTGTTCTCGACCGCCCCGCGCGGCGCGACCGGCGACGGCATCGCGATGGCATGGCGCGCGGGCGCCCGCGTCTCCAACATGGAGATGATGCAGTTCCACCCAACCTGCCTCTACAATTTGGAGGTCAAGAACTTCCTGATCACCGAGGCGGTCCGCGGCGAAGGCGGGCGGTTGATCAACCCGTCGACCGGCAAGCGCTTCATGACGTACTACGACCCTACGCGGATGGAGCTCGCCCCCCGCGATATCGTCGCGCGCGCGATCGACGCCGAGATCAAGCGCTACGGCCTCGACTATGTCCATCTCGACATCAGCCACATGCCCGCCGAGTTCATCCGCCATCACTTCCCGAATATCCACGAGAAGCTGCTCGGTCTCGGCATCGACATGACCACGCAGCCGGTTCCGGTCGTGCCTGCGCAGCATTACACATGCGGCGGCATCGTCATCGACGAACACGGCAAGACCGATCTTCCCGGGCTGTATGCGGCCGGAGAATGCACCGAGTCCGGCCTGCACGGTGCCAACCGCCTCGCCTCCAATTCGCTGCTCGAATGCTTCGTGTTCGGCGAAGCCGCGGCGGACAGCATCGCAGCCGCGTGGGACTCGCTGCCCCCGCCCCCGCCGATCCGCCCGTGGGACGAAAGCCGCGTCACCGATTCCGACGAAGAGGTGGTGATCAAGCAGACCTGGACCGAGATCCGCCGCTTCATGTGGAACTACGTCGGCATCGTCCGCACCACGAAGCGGCTCGAACGCGCCAAGCACCGCATCGAACTGCTCAACGACGAGGTCGCGGAATATTACCAGCACTTTCGCGTCACGCCCGACCTGATCGAGCTGCGCAACCTGCTCCAGACCGCCGAACTGATCGTCCGATCCGCGCTGCACCGGCACGAAAGCCGCGGGCTGCATTTCACGCTCGATTACCCCGAGACGCTGCCAGAGGCGGTCGATACCGTTCTCGTTCCCTGATCCCTGCGCGACTGGCCGTGTCGTCGGCGCGCTTCGTCGCAGCGGCACGTGCGTCCTGTTTCGCACAGCGGATCAACGGATAAGGGTCGGTGCTTCAGTGCAGGGCGTTCCATCATGACATCGGCGAGTGCGTTCAAGCGTCTTCTGGTAACCTCGCTGTTCGGCGCGGCGCTCGCCGGTTGCGGATCGGCCTCGCGGCCAAGCCCTCCCGCGGTCGGACCGATGCACCAGTCCGAAGGGTTCGTCTCGATCCCGGTTCCGCCACCGCTGCCCCGCGCCCTGCGCCCCGCCCCGCTCAGCCTCGTCAACGCGATCTCCGAACTGCACAGCGGCTTTCAGGGTAAGGCGGGCATCGCCATCCGCGCGGTCGACGATGGCTGGACCGTCGAAGCCGGCGGGCGCCAGCTCCTGCCCCAGCAATCGGTCAGCAAGCTCTGGGTCGCGATGACGGTGATGGACCTGCGCGATCAGGGCAGGATCCGCCTCGACGAACCGATCGTCGTGCGGCCCCAGGACCTCACGCTGTTCCATCAGCCGATCGCGATGCTCGTCAAGGGCGACGGCTATCGCACCACTGTCGGCGAATTGCTCACCCGGGCTCTGACGCATAGCGACAATACGGCGAACGACCGGTTGCTCACGCGGGTCGGCGGGCCGTCCGCGGTACGGTCGATGATCGCGCGGAAACAGCTTGGCGCGATCCGGTTCGGGCCGGGCGAACGGCTGTTGCAGAGTGGCACGGCGGGGCTGGTCTGGCAGCCTTCCTATGCAGTCAATGGCGGCTTCATGACCGCACGCAACCGGTTGTCCCCAGCCGTGCGCGAGGCTGCGCTGAACGCGTATGTCCGCAATCCGCCCGATGGCGCCGCACCGATCGCGATCGCCGACGCGATCGCGCGGCTGGCGAAGGGGGATATCCTGTCCGAGACATCGACCAAGATCCTGCTCGATACGATGGGGCGTTCGGTCACCGGTCGCGCCCGTCTGCGCGCGGCGCTCCCCGGCGGCTGGGAGATCGCGCACAAGACCGGTACGGGCCAGGACCTCGGCCGCCGCAACGCCGGCTTCAATGATGTCGGTCTGCTGACCGCGCCGGACGGACGCCGCTATGCGATCGCGGTGATGATCGGGGACACGATCCGGCCAATGCCCGAACGCCAGCGCCTGATCCAACAGGCTGCAGCGGCAGTCGCCCACTACGCCGGAACCACCCGCCCGCTGCACTGAAACTCCCGTCCCGCAACCCCCCGTCATCCTGACGAAAGTCAGGACCCAGATCCAGATACGGCATCGCTGGTAACCCTGGATCCTGACTTTCGTCAGGATGACGGAGCGGGGGGACGCCGCGGAATGGGGGGATGCGGCGAGCCCTCAGCCGAACCCGTTCGCTAGGAACCGCTCCGCCACCGCGCAGTGCATCGCGATCCCGTGCGCCATCACGCGCTCGTCGATCGTCATCTTGGTATTATGCAACGGCGGGTTGGTACGCGGATCGCTACCCTCGGGCGCAGCACCGATGAACGCCATCGCCCCGGGCAGCTTCTGGAGGACGTACGAAAAGTCCTCCGCGCCCATCATCGGCGGCATCACCTGATACGCGCCCTCGCCACCGATGGCGGTCGCGCACGCCTTCATCAGATCGGTCGCCCGCTCGTCATTGACCGTGACCGGATAGCCCTCCTCGATCGTCGGCGTACCGACCGCACCGTGCGCCGCGGCGATCCCCTCGACCATGCGGATGAACGCCGCGCGGACCTGTTCGCGGGTGCGTTCGGAGAGCGTACGCATCGTCCCGAGCATCTCGACGCTCGACGGGATGACGTTGTGTGCGCTCCCTGCGTTGAGCTTGGTAATCGACAGCACCGCGGGATCGGTGACCGCGACCTGCCGCGCGACATAGGTCTGCAACGCCGTGACGATCTCGCAGGCGATCGGCAGCGGATCGAGGCAGTCGTGCGGCATCGCGGCATGGCCACCGCGCCCGGTGATCGTCGCACGCAGCGTATCGGTCGACGCCATCAGCGTCCCCGCGCGGCTGACGACATGACCCATCGGCATGTTCGGCGAGATGTGTAGCGCGAAACCCGCCTCGGGCAGCGGCGAATCGAGCAGGCGGTCGGCGATCATGTGGCGAGCGCCGTGATGCCCCTCCTCACCCGGCTGGAACATGAACACGACCGTGCCGGGCAGTTCGTCACGCCGTGCGCACAACGCCTTGGCGGCGCCGACCAACATCGCGGTGTGCGAATCGTGGCCGCAGGCGTGCATCGCGCCGTCGATCTTGGAGGCGAACGGCAGGCCGGTCTCCTCCTGCATCGGGAGGGCGTCCATGTCGCCGCGGAGCAGCACCGTGCGGCCGTTGCCGCCGGCATTGCCACCGCGACCGCCGCGCAGGATCGCGACGAAGCCAGTGGTCGAGGTCCCCCCGCGGATTTCGAGCGGAAGACCGGCAAGCGCGGCCTTCACCTTGTCCGAAGTGCGCGGGCAATGCAGTCCGACCTCGGGATCGGCATGGATCGCGCGACGCAGTGTGATCGCATCGTCGAGGCTGTCCTCGCCGACGGCGGTCCAGTCGGTCGGGGCCCAGTCGGTGGTGGATTCGAAATCGAGGGACATATCTGACTCCTTGAAAACTGGCTTCCACCCCGGCGAACGCCGGGGCCCAATTGGAAAGGTCGATGTAACGAAGCGCCGTCCGACGTTACCTCCGTTCCCCAATTGGGCCCCGGCCTCCGCCGGGGTGCTGTTTGGTTGGGGGCAGCTCTCCCCCGATCATGCGGGCAGTCTACCCCCGGAACAGGCCGCCTAACACCCCGCGCAGGACTGTACCTACCAGGCCACCGCTGGAGGACGAGCGGCGGGACTTCGTTCCGAACACCTGCTTTGTAAGTTCGTTAGTGACTTGGCGGGTCAGCGACGTAGCCGCCGTACGAGTCACCGACTTGACGATCGTATTTCCAAGCGAGTTTTGCTCCTTACGGTCGGCTTCACGCTGTTGGCGATCCGCCTCGCGCTGGTCTGCGATGCGCGCGCGTTCCGCCTCTTTTGCCGCCTTTGCATCAAGCTTCGCCTGCGCCGCCGCGGCTTTTTCCGCCTCGGTCGTCGCCTTGGCCTCGGCCGCCGCAGCGCTAGCCTCCTGCGTCTTCGCCGCCAGCAATTCCTCCGCCGACTCGCGATCGACCAGCGTGTCGTACTTCGCACCGATCGCGTCGGTCTCGATCATCACCTTCCGCTCGGCCGGCGTGATCGGGCCCACGCGCGACGCAGGCGGCTTGATCAGCGTGCGCTCGACCGGCGTCGGCGCGCCGTCCGCCTGGAGCAGCGAGACCAGCGCCTCGCCGACCTTCAACTCGGTGATGATCGTCGCGACGTCAACGCCCGGGTTCGCCCGGAACGTCTCCGCCGCGGAGCGCACCGCGGCTTGGTCCCGCGGCGTAAATGCGTGCAACGCGTGCTGGACGCGGTTGCCGAGCTGTCCCGCGACGGTGTCGGGAACGTCGATCGGGTTCTGCGTGATGAAATACACGCCGACCCCCTTCGAGCGGATCAGCCGGACAACCTGCTCGATCTTCTCCAGCAGCGCCTTGGGCGCCTCGTCGAACAGCAGATGCGCCTCGTCGAAGAAGAAGCACAGCACCGGCTTGTCGGGATCGCCGATCTCGGGGAGATGCTCGAACAGTTCGCTCATCAGCCACAGCAGGAACGTCGCATACAGCTTGGGCGAGGCCATCAGCTTGTCGGCGGCGAGGATGTTGACGATCCCCCGCCCCTTGTCGTCGACGCCGATGAAGTCGTTCATCTCGAGCGCGGGCTCGCCGAAGAAATTCTCCGCGCCCTGCGTGCGCAACTGGAGCAGCGAGCGCTGGATCGCGCCGATCGACTGCTTCGAGACGTTGCCGTACGTCACCGTCAGTTCGTCCGCCCGCCCCGCGCATTCGGTCAACATCGCCTGCAGATCATCGAGGTCGATCAGCAGCAGCCCTTCCTTGTCGGCGACGTGGAAAGCGATCGTCAGTACGCCTTCCTGGACCTCGTTCAGGTCCATCAGCCGCGACAGCAGCAGCGGCCCCATCTCGCTGATCGTGGTCCGGATCGGATGCCCCTGTTCGCCGAACAGATCCCAGAACTGCACCGGGTTGTCGGCATAGGCCCAGCCATCGTCGCCGATCGCTTTCGCGCGCTCGGCAAAGCTCGCATGCGTCTTCGCGGTCGGTGACCCCGCCATCGCGAGGCCGGACAGGTCGCCCTTCACGTCGGCGACGAAGCACGGCACGCCGTTCGCCGAGAAGCCCTCGATGATCCCCTGCAACGTCACCGTCTTGCCGGTGCCGGTCGCGCCTGCGATCAGGCCGTGACGGTTGGCGCGCTTCAGTTCGAGCGTCTGCGGTTTGCCGTCCACGCTCGCGCCGATGAAGATGCCGTCGGTCATGCGTCTCGTCCTCTGTATCCAGCGCCGACCCTAACCTCGCGCGCCGCAAAGAAAAAGGACCGCCGCTCGGGGGAGCGGCGGTCCTTTCGTGTCGATCGTATCGGTCGTGGATTACTTGATCTTGACCGGCAGGAACGTGGCCGGGCTACGGCCGCGCTTGACCTGCAACAGGACCTGCGGGCGGCCGGCGGACTTGGCCGTATTGACAGCGTTCTGGACGTCGACCGCGGTGCGAACGGGCGTGCCGTTGACCGAGATGATGACGTCGCCGCGCTTGAGCTTGCCATACGCGTCGCTGGTCTGCGCGACCACGGCGATAACGACGCCCTGCGTGCTGGCTTCGACGCCGACCGCCTGCGCGATCGCCGGGGTCAGCGGCTGGACGCCGATGCCAAGCGCTGCGCCTGCCACCGGTGCGGCGGGCGTGGCCGAGTCATCGCCGTCGTCACCGTCGTCTGAGCCGAAGCCTTGCGCATCGCCGCCGACCACAGCCGCCAGCTTGTCCGCGCTTGGACGCGGCACCACGACGACGTTCGCCGAAGTCGGCTTGCCGTTGCGCAGGATGTCGAGACGCGCGGTCTGACCGGGCTTCACGTTCGAGACCAGATAGGACAGCGACTGGTCGACCGTCACCGGCTGGCCGTTGACCTTGGTCACGACGTCGCCCGCACGCACGCCGGCCTTTGCCGCCGGGCCGCCCGCGGTCACGTCGTTGATCAGCTCGCCCTGGTTTTTGGGGATGCCGAGTGCCGCGGCGGTATCCTCGTTGATCGTGCCGCCCGGCTGCAGCTGAACGCCGATATAGCCGCGCTCGATCGTGCCGCCCTTCATGAAGGTCGCGATGATCGGCTTGGCGACCGCTGCGGGGATCGCGAAGCCGATACCGATGTTACCACCCGACTGGCTGAAGATCTGCGAGTTCACGCCGATCACGTTGCCGTTGAGGTCGAACATCGGACCACCGGAGTTGCCCTGGTTGATCGACGCATCCGTCTGGATGAAGCGGTCATAAGCACCGCCCTGGCCGGTGACGCGGTTGATCGCCGAGACGATGCCCGCGGTGACGGTACCGCCAAGGCCGAACGGCTCGCCGATCGCGACGACCCAGTCGCCGACGCGCGCGCCGTTGGAATCGCCGAACTTCACGAACGGCAGGTTCTTTGCATCGATCTTGAGCAGCGCGAGATCGGATTCCTGATCCTTGCCGATGACCTTGGCGACATATTCCTTTTTGTCGCTGAGCGTCACGGTGATCGAATCGACCGTCGCACCCTGTGCACCCGGCGAAATCACGTGGTTGTTCGTGACGACATAGCCATCGGGCGAAATCAGGAAGCCCGAGCCGAGCGAGGCGCCTTCGCGCTTCACCGGCGCGCCACCCTGACCACCGCCGCCCATGCCGCCGAACAGGTCGCCGAACGGCGTGCCCGCGAACGGATTGGCCTGCTGCTTCTGGACGATCGTCTGCTTGGTCGAGATGTTGACGACCGCAGGCTGGAGCCGTGCGACCATGTCGGCGAAGCTCATCGGCGCGCCGGGCTTAGGCGAGACCGCCTGGATCGCACCGGGTTCGTTCTGCGCGACCTGCGCGCCGCTCGGCTGAAGCGCGAGCGTCGCGGTCGCGCCGCCGAGGAGAAGAGCACTGGTAATGGCGTAGGCGTAACGCACTAGATGTTGTCCTCTCGTTTCATCAATCGAAACAGGTATCCCGTAGGGACACCGTCCTGAATGATGCTTGAATATGAACGGGCGTTCAAAGGTTCCGCAGGCTCAACGCCCGCGGCCCTCGAATTCCCGCAAATAGCTGTTGTTCGGCGAAAGAATGATCGAGGTCGATCCCTCGGGTGCCGGACCGCCATCCGCGCCGAATGTGTGGCGATACGACTGCATCGCGCGGTAGAAGTCGTAGAAGTCCGCGTCCTTGCCAAAGCTTTCGGCATAGATCTTCGCGGAATCCGCATCCGCCTGCGCACGAACGATCTGCGCCTGCTTCTGACCTTCGGCACGGATCGTGATCGCCTCCTGCTGGCGCGCACTCGACATGCGCTTGAGCGCGCTTTCGAGCGGCAGACCGACGGGCAGGTTCGCCTGCTTGATACGGACGTCGACGATCTCGACGCCGTACTGGCTGGCGACGCGCTGGAGACCCTTCTGGATGTTGTCCATCAGCTCAGACCGCTCGGGGCTCAGGAGTTCGACGAAGCGCCGCTTGCCGAGTTCGTTCCGCAACGCAGAACCGAGGATCGGGCGAAGCTGATCGGGGATCCGGTCCTCGCTACCAACCGCATTACGCATCTTGCGCGGATCGACGATCCGGTAGCGCGCATACGCATCGACCTCGAGGCGGAGCTGATCGGTCGACAGCACCAGCGTGTTGTCGAGCTCCAGGTCCTGCACGCGCTTGTCGATCCAGACGATCCGGTCGACGAACGGAATGCGCGCGATCAGGCCGGCGCCGGTCTGGCCGAACGGGGTGTTTGGCTGCCACGCGTTGACGGTACGGATCGGCTGACCGAAGCGCAGGATCACCGCCTGCTTGGTCTCGGGGACGATCGCGAAGGTCGATGCAGCGAGGATCACCAGCAGCAGCGCGACGATACCCGCGACGATCGGATTGCGGAAACTCACGGCGTTCACTGGGCAGCTCCAGGCTGAGCTTGAGGTGCCGCGGCGGCAGCGGCGGGCGCTGGCGTGACTACCTCGGGATTCGGTAGGCGCTTGGCGTTCGACAGCGGCAGATACGGCACCACCCCGCCCGGCGTCTCGACGATCGTCTTGTCGCTCTTGGCGAGCACCGCCTCCATCGTCTCATAATACATACGACGGCGCGTCACTTCTGGCGCGAGCTTGTACTGCTCGTAGACCTTGTCGAACGACGCGGCCTCGCCCTGCGCGCGCGCCACGACCTGCTGCGCGTACGAGCGCGACTGGTTGAGGTTGGCGATCGCCTCCTGCTGCGCGGCGGTAACCGCGTTGAAGTCCTCGACGATCCTTGCCGGCGCGGCAGCCTGCTTGATCGCGACGCCCTGGATACGGACGCCCGACTTGTAGTCGTTGAGGATCTGCTGGGTCAGGTCGGCGACACGCTGCTCGATCACGGTACGACCGGTGCCGATCGCCTGGTCGAGTGTCGTCGTCGCGACCACTGCGCGCATCGCGCTCTCGGCGGCAGCGCGGACGGTCTCGTTCGGCTCCGCGAGCTGGAACACGTAATCGCGTGGATCGGAAATATCCCAGCGCACCGAATATGCGAGATCGATGATGTTCTGGTCGCCTGTCAGCGTCAAATTCTCGCCGTCCCCGGTCGGGAAATTGTCGGTGCGGATCTTCTGTACGTCGACCACCGTCACGTCGGAAATCGGCGCGGGCATCGTCAGGCGAACGCCCGGATCGAGCGTGCCGGCGTATTTGCCGAAATAGGTGACGACGCCGCGCTGCTGCGGACCGATCTGGTGGACCGAGGTGAACAGGATCCACACGACCGCGATGATCGCAACGCCGATCGCCCACAGCGCGCGGGCGTTAGCGCCCGAGGGCAGGCCGCCGAAGCCTCCAGTGCCGCCACCGCCGCCGCCAGAGCCGCGCGCTTTACGCAGGAACTCGTCGAGCGCGGTTGGCTTGGCGGCTGGCTTGCGACCACCAGGCGGTTGCGCCCAAGGATTGCGCGGGCCGGAATTACCGTCGTCGCCCGAGCCGCCCCAAGGGCCCTTCGGAGTTTCGGTGGCGAGGATATCGGGGCGCTGGAACCAGCGCGAGAAGATCGTCATACCAACCTTTATAGGTGTGCGCTGGCGGAAAAACAGTGCCAAGCGGCCTTCGCGGCCCTATCTGGCGCGGATGATCGACATCGAAGCGGTAAAGGCGGCGGTTGCCGTAGTGGCGGGCAAGCGGGCGACCGTCCGGCTCGAAGGGACGCGAGCAGGCATCATCATCGATGCGACCGGGCTCGACCCGCAGGCGCGCGATGCGCTGGAGGCGACCGTCCGGATGGCCGCGACGCAGCCCGGCGTGACCGAAGTGCGGATCGCCGTCACTGCGGAACGCTCGACCCGCCGGCTGATCGCGGTGGCCAGCGGCAAGGGCGGCGTCGGCAAATCCACGCTCGCGGCCAACCTCGCCATCGCGATGTCGCGTGCGGGGCGCCGCGTCGGGCTGGTCGACGCCGATATCTACGGTCCGTCGCAGCCCCGGCTGATGAACGTCGAGGGCACGCGACCGACCGCGAAGGACAAGGTGCTCGACCCCGTCCCCACCCCGTATGGCGTGCCATTGCTTTCGATGGGCCAGCTCGTCGAGCCGGGCAAGGCGATCGCGTGGCGCGGGCCAATGGCGGCGGGGGCGCTCGGCCAACTGGTCGAGGCCGACTGGGGCGTCACCGATACGCTGGTGCTCGACCTCCCACCTGGTACCGGCGATGTGCAGCTGACGATGGTCCAGAAATATCGGCCGGCGGGGGCGGTGATCGTCTCGACCCCGCAGGATCTCGCGCTGATCGATGCGCGCCGCGCGATCGATCTGTTCGAGAAGGCCGGCATCCCGATCATCGGACTGGTCGAGAACATGGCGGGCTATATCTGCCCGCATTGCGGCGAGGCATCGGACCCGTTTGGCAATGGCGGCGCGGAAGCAGCGGCGCGTGAACTCGGCATCCCGTTTCTCGGCCGCGTCCCGCTGACGATCTCGATCCGCACCGCCTCCGATGCGGGCACGCCGCCGGCGTCGGATCCGGGCGATACGGTGTTCATGCCGATTGCGGCTCAGGTCGTCGCATGGCTCGGGAAACTGTGAAACCCACGGGCCTGATCCACGTTGTCTGATTACCGGTCGTACCCGACGTGTTGAGTTGCGGTACGAGCGGACCAGGTTTCCCGACGGCCCCTTTTTTGGCCCGTTCTTTGGAGAGCATCGATGCCGTTGACCGCCGATGCCGACATCAAGGCTTTGCTCGAAGGCGCACGAACGATCGCGTTGATCGGCGCCTCCGACCGCCCCGATCGCCCCTCCTACGGCGTGATGGCCAAGCTCCAGGCGCACGGCTACCGGGTGATCCCGATAAACCCGCAGATCACCGGTGAGCATGTCCACGGCGAGTTCGTCTTTCGCGACCTGTCGCAACTCGGCGATCCGATCGACATCGTCGACATCTTCCGCAACTCGGCGGCTGCCGGTGAGGCCGTCGACCAGGCCATCGCGGCGGGGGCAAAAGCGGTGTGGATGCAGCTTGGCGTCATCAACGAAGACGCTGCCGCACGTGCCGAAACCGCGGGACTGAAGGTGGTGATGGATCGGTGTCCGGCAATCGACATTCCCCGGCTTGGTGTCGCCAAGATTGACGCAACCACCAGCGAATGACGCTTGCTACCCCGGCCGATCGCAGTCAGGCTGCGGATCTGGCTGGAGGCGCTCATGCTCGCGATGCTGCTGTCGTTACTGATCGAGGACCCGCTGATCGCCACCGCAAAGGCGCGCATGGCCGCCGAGAAACCCTGTATCCAGAGCGCTGACGAGACCGATATCACGGTCTGTGGGATGCGACATGCCGACCGGTTCCGTGTGCCGCTTGCTACGCGTGTCGTCGAACGTCGGGATATGGTAACCGAACAGCGGTCAGCTTTGGTCCATGCGCGTACGCCGATGGAAGATATGGGGCCATTTCTGGTAGGCGGGGGTAGCGCTGGCGTGCGGGCAACCGTTGGCTTCGGTCCCGGCGAGGGCTCCGGGGACGTTAAAGCCGGCGGGATGCGTCCGACAGCACCGTGACGGCCCGATGATCATAACCGTCCTGCTCTCGATGCTCGCGCAAGCCGCACCAACGGCTGCGTCTACGCAAACACCCCTGCCCGAGCGCTTTTCGATTTTGGTCGATCCATGTGCGGCGGCGTCGAAGGACGGCAGTGAGATCATCGTCTGCGGTGGCCCCGCGGCGAACAGCCCGCGCCTGCCGCTGCCGGACGAACGCGGCCCGCCCGACCGTGCGGTCGCGTCCAATCCCGAACTCAGCGCCGTCCGTGCGCTGCAACTGGAGGGCACGCCCTGCGCGGCCAGCCAGCGCGGATGCCAGGTTGGCTTTGGCCCACCGATCGCCCCGATCGCAAAGGCGGCAGTCGGACTGATCAAGAGCGCATTGGCGAAGAAACCAGACAAGCGTGGTCGCGTGCCGATCGACCTCGACGGCCCCGTCGGCACCGTCAACTAAGGCTTTGGAGACGCTGTGATCCTGCTGCCGATCCTGCTGCAAACCGCCGTGCCTGCCATCCCGATCGTCGCTCCCCCGCCGCAGCGCTGGTCGATCCTGAACCCGCCGGCCTGTCCCGGTTCGAGCCCGACCGAAATCATCGTCTGCGGCGGCAAGGGGACGGCCGAGCAACGCCTTCCGCTACCCAAAGAACGCCCGCCGCAGGATCGACCGCGCCAGCCGACCGGCGATCCGCGTGCTGCGCTCGACAATGCGGGCCCGGTGTGTCCGCCGGGTGGGTGCACCGGGGTCGATCTGCTGACGGTGCCGGTGGTGCTGATCCGCGGCATCGGCGCGCTGATCGATCCGCATAGCTGCTGCGAGAATGGCGAGGGGAAGGATGCCATGGCGCTGGTGCGCGATGTCGGACGGAAGTTCCGCAAGAAGCCGGACACGTCGAACCGCATGCCGATCGTGCTGAATGATCCGGTGAGGTAGACGCGCCTCCGCTGACAAAGGCAGAATGTTGCCCCGCGAAGGCGGGGACCCAGTCTGGATTCCCGCCGTCGCGGGAGAACAAGGAGGAGGTTGCCTAGCTGTCCTCCACTCCGGCTAAGGCCGGGGCCCGATTGGGGGACGTTAGTAACGAGGCGCATGGCCGCTACTGCGACCTTTCCGATTGGGCCCCGGCCTCCGCCGGGGTGGTAGCCTTTAGGCGGGCGTGGCGGTCATTACCGCCCTCCCCTCAATCCAGAATATGCATCCACATCGGCTGGCCCACTAGGCTCTGCGACCCGCGCAGTTTCTCCAGCGCCTGCGCGATCGAGCGTTCCGGGCTCTCGTGCGTCACGATCGCTACCAAAACGCTGCCATCGGCGATCGCGCCGCGCTGGATCAGGCTCTCGATCGAGACACCCGCGTCGCGCATCGCCGCTGCGATCTCGGCCAGCACGCCAACCCGGTCCGCGACGGTGAACCGCAAATACGCACGCCCCCTCCGCTCGCCGCTGTCCGCCTTGGGAGCGGCGGTCAGCGACACCACCGGCATCGCGAACGGCGGACCGAACTCGCCACGCGCGATGTCGATCAGGTCGGCCACTACCGCACTCGCGGTCGGGCCATCGCCCGCGCCAGCGCCCTGGAACAGCAACCGGCCGACGAAATTGCCCTCCGCCACGACCGCGTTCAGCGACCCGGTGACGTGCGCCAGCGGATGATCGATCGGCACCAGATGCGGATGGACACGCTGGAACAGTCCGTCCGCGCCCGCTTCCGCCAGCCCGAGCAGTCGCACGCGATACCCCAACGCCGCCGCCTCGGCGATATCCGCGCCGAGCAGATGCCGGATGCCGCTGATCGCAACGTCGTCGAACGCCGGCTGCGTCCCGAACGCGACCGCCGCAAGGATCGACAGCTTGTGCGCCGCATCCACGCCGTCGATGTCAAAGCTCGGATCGGATTCGGCGAACCCCAGCGCCTGTGCTTCGGCGAGCACCTCGGCAAAGTCGCGGCCTTCCGATTCCATCTTCGACAGGATGAAATTGCAGGTGCCGTTGAGGATGCCGTACACGCGAGCGATCTCGTTGGCCGCAGCGCCCTCCCGCAGCCCCTTGATGACCGGGATGCCGCCTGCGACCGCCGCTTCGAATTTAAGCGCGACCCCGGCCGTCTCCGCCGCCTGCGCGAGTTCGAGCCCGTGATGCGCGATCATCGCCTTGTTCGCGGTGACGAAGTTGCGCCCCGCCGCCAGCGTGCTGCGCGCGAGCGTCAGCGCAGGTCCGTCGGAACCACCGATCAGTTCGACCACGACATCAGCCCCCGGCTGTTTCGCCAGCGCCGTCGTGTCATCGACCCACGCAAACCGCGACAGATCGACGCCGCGATCCTTGCCGCGGTCGCGCGCGGAGACCGCGACGATCTCGATCTCGCGACCAGCCCGCCGCGCAATCAACTCGCGGTTGGCATCCAGCAATCGGATCACACCGCCGCCAACGGTTCCCAGACCCGCAAGGGCCACGCGCAATGGTTCGCTCATTTTCGTCCTCCACTCGCGCGTCCGGTTACGTTTCGCGGACGTTTTGCGCAATCCTGATGACGCACGCGCGCGGCGCCCCTATCTGGGCGTCATGTCCGGCCGCTTCGATCACCTCCCCAACCGTCGCACGATCATAGATCGCCGCGCCGTCGCCGAAACGATTGCCGCCTTGGAAGGCGTCGATCCCACCGCGCTTCGCCGCGACGCAACTGCCCTGCTGAAAGCCGCGCTGGAGAAGGGCCGGGTCGAGGTCGAACGTCGTCTGGTCGAACACCCCTCGCGGGGATTGGAAGCATCGAGTGCGCAGGCATATCTCATCGACGCGCTGCTCCGCATCCTGTTCGATTTCACTACACAGCGGCTCTATCCGCTCCCCAACCCGACGAGCGGCGAGCGCCTGACGCTGATCGCAGTCGGCGGCTATGGCCGCGCGGAGATGGCACCGCATTCTGACGTCGATATCGGCTTCCTCACCCCCGGCAAACAGACGCCCTGGGCGGAGCGCGTGATCGAATCGATGCTCTACGCGCTATGGGATCTCGGACTGAAGCTCGGCCAATCGAGCCGATCGCTCGACGAGATGGTCCGCCAGGCCAAGAGCGACGTCACCGTCCGCACCGCGCTTCTCGAAGCACGCTACGTCTGCGGCGACACCGAACTGTATGAACAGGCGTCGCACCGCTTCAAGACCGAGGTCCAGGCCGACACCGCGCGCACCTTCATCGCCGACAAGCTCGCCGAGCGCGACGCGCGCCACCGGAAGATGGGCGACACGCGCTATGTCGTCGAACCCAACGTCAAGGAGGGCAAGGGCGGCCTGCGCGATCTTCACGCATTGTTTTGGATCGGCAAATACATCTACGACGTCCAGCGCGCCGCCGAACTGGTCGGGGTCGGACTGTTCACCAAGGCCGAATATCGGCTGTTCCACCGTGCCGACAATTTCTTCCAGGCGGTACGCTGCCACCTGCACAGCATCACTGGGCGCGCCGAGGACCGGCTGACGTTCGACCTGCAACGCGAGATCGCCGACCGGATGCGGTTCTCCGACCGACCGGGAAAGTCGAAGGTCGAGCGGTTCATGCAGTTCTACTTCCTGCAGGCAAAGACCGTCGGTACGCTCAGCGGCGTCTTCCTCGCGCATCTCGACGAAAAGTTCGCGGCACGCGGCCGGCGCTTCGGATTACCGACGATCCGCCGTTCGCCGCGGAAGCTCAATGGCTTCGTGCTCGATCGCGGACGGTTGGCGCTACCGAGCGACGACTTCTTCCAGGCCGATCCCGAACGGCTGATCGAGATCTTCCAGCTCGCCGACAAGCATGGCGTCGAGATCCACCCGCTGGCTATGCGCGCCGCCGCTCGCGACGCGAAACTCGTCGACGACGTGCGCAACAGTCCAACCGCCAACGCCCTGTTCCTCGACGTGCTGACCTCGCCGCGCGATCCCGAGCTCGTGCTGCGCTGGATGAACGAGGCAGGCGTGTTTGGCCGGTTCGTGCCCGATTTCGCGCGTGTCGTCGCGCAGATGCAGTTCGACATGTATCATCACTATACGGTCGACGAGCACACCATCCGCGCGATCGGGCTGCTAGCACGGATCGAGAGCGGCGTTTTGAAGGAGGATCATCCTCTAGCCAGCGCCATCTTCGAACAGATCGTGTCGCGACGCGCGCTGTACGTCGCGGTGCTGCTGCACGACATCGCCAAGGGCCGGGGCGGCGATCACTCGATCTTGGGCGCGGAGGTGGCACAGCGGTTATGCCCACGTTTCGGCTTAACACCGGCCGAGACCGAGACCGTCGCCTGGCTTGTTCGCTGGCATCTCCTGATGTCGGCGACGGCGTTCAAGCGTGATCTCAGCGACTTCAAGACGATCCTCGACTTCTGCGACGTAGTGCAAAGCCCGGAGCGGTTGCGCCTGCTGCTGACGCTGACAATCGTCGACATCCGTGCGGTCGGGCCCGGAGTGTGGAACGGCTGGAAGCGCCAGTTGCTCGGCGACCTGTACGAGGCGGCGGAGGAGGTTCTGCGGCTTGGTCACAAACAAAAGGGGCGGGCCGAGCGGATCGCCGCCAAGCAGGAGCATCTGCGCGACGCACTTGGCTGGGACGAAGCGACGTTCGCGACGCTCGTCCACCGCCTGCCCGAAGCGTATTGGATCGCCGAACCGGAAGACGTCCTCGCGCACAACGCCCGCTTCCTCGCCGCCACCGGCGAAGCTCAGCTCGCGATCGACGCGCATGTCTATCCGGGGCGCGGCGCGACACTGGTGACGATCTACGCGGCCGATCACCCGGGGCTGTTCTACCGCATCGCCGGTGCGATCCATGTCGCTGGCGGCAACATCATCGATGCACGGATCCATACCACCCGTGACGGCATGGCGATCGATAATTTCCTCGTGCAAGACCCGTTCGGACGGCCGTTCGACGAATCCGGTCAGCTCTCGCGGCTGAAGACCGCGATCGAGGATGCGCTCGCCAACCGCGGCAAGCTCGCCGACCGGCTGGTGGCCAAGCCATTGCCCCGCACGCGCGCGGAGGCGTTCGACATCGTCCCGAATGCGCTGGTCGACAACAAGGCGTCGAACCGGTTCACGGTGGTCGAAGTCAATGCGCGCGATCGACCGGCGCTGCTCAACCAGCTCGCCAACGCGCTGTTCCAGTCGAAGGTAACGATCCACTCCGCGCATGTCGCGACGTACGGCGAGCGCGCGGTGGATACATTCTACATCACGGATTTGACGGGCGACCGGATCACCCAGCCCGCTCGGTTGAGAACGCTGGAGCGACGGTTGCTGGCGGCGGCTGCAGGTGAAGAGATCGATCTAGCGGCGTAATCTCGCCTCGTTCTCCCGCGAAAGCGGGAGTCCAGGGCAACGGAACGCAGCGCTTGGTATCCTGGACTCCCGCTTTCGCGGGAGAACAAGAGGCTGTGCCCTCGCGCCTCTCATAGACACGAAAAAGCCGGCCCGCAGCGAACTGCGAACCGGCTCTTCACGCAGTCACCCGATCAGAAGCGCGAGCGCAGCGTTAGGCCGTAGGTGCGTGGCTCGGCGAGGAATGCCGAGTAGAGCGCGTTGCCGGTGCCGCCATAGGCTGCAACGTTGGCCGAAGACCCCGCGCCCTGGAACGGCGTGTTGAACGCGACCTGGATGTAGTTCTTGTTGAACACGTTCTGCGCCCAGAATTCGAGCGCCCAGACCTGATCCTTGCCGCGCAGACCGACGCGCGCGTTGACCACAGCGAAGCCGTCCTGCTTCTTCTCCGGGGCCAAGTCCGATCCCGTATTATAGTCGGATGACAGGCGGCTATCGACGTAGAACAGGCCCGACATGCCGTTCGCACCGATATCCGGAGTCCATGCAAACGACGTGGTGACGACGTTCTTGGGCGCATTCGACAGCTGGCTGCCCGGCAGCAGGAAAAGTGCGCGGTCGAGCGCTTCACCGGTCGTCGAACTGCCGATCAGGTTCTTGCGGAAATGCGTGTCTGCATAGGTGTAGCCTGCGGTGAACGTGACCTGCTTGATCGGCGACATCGTCGCTTCCAGTTCGACGCCCTGCGAGATCACGCCAGGCTTCTTCGAGCGGTTGGTCGGGCATGTTCCCGTCTGCGCGCCAGTAACGGGGTTGAAGCCATTGTCCCTGTCGAGCCCGTTGAGATTGTCCTTACACGCCTCGATGTTCTGAACGACGAAGATCGAGCCGTTAAAGGTGTTGAGCTGGAAATCGGTGAACTCTTCACGGAACGCGGCGACATTGAAGGTGAAGCCACGCGTGTTGAACTTCGCGCCGATCTCGTAATTGTTCACCTTCTCCGCGTTGAAGCGCAGGCCAGACGCATCGGCGTTGCTACGCGGCGAGAGCACGCCGTTGACGCCACCCAGATCCGAGCGATCGAGGTTGTAGCCACCCGCCTTGTAGCCCTTCGCGTACGATGCGTAGGTCAGCAATTTGGTGAACGGCTTCCACGACAGGACCGCGGTGCCGGTGAATTCACCGTCGCCGAAACTGTCGTTCAGGTTCAAGGCGTTCAGCGCGGGGCTGGAGTTACCCGTGCAGGTCAGCGTGACGATGCCCTGCGCGAACCCGGTGGCGCCGCTCTGCGTCAGCGTCAGCGGTGCGAGTGCCGCCTGCTGGATCGGGCAGACGGTGTTGTTGTTGTTGAACTTGGCGTTGAACTTCTTCGTTTCATGCGTGTAGCGCAGACCGCCGGTCAGCGACAACGTGTCGGTCAGATGCAGGATATTGTGTGTGAAGAACGCATAATTCTCGCTCTTCTGGCGATAGATCGAGCCCGAGTCGCCGACGTTGTTGACGCCGCCGCCAAGGCCCGGACCGCCGGTCAGACGATCGAGTGCCGACGTGATCAGGCCACCTGCCGGACCAAAGGCGCCGCCAATCGTCGCGCGTCCAGCGGCGCTCATGCAGCCCGGATTGTTCTGGTTCTGGAGCGCAGCAACCGGGCTGACCGTTGCGACGAGGCGGCAGGCAGCGAATTGCCCGTATTGCGCGCCGAAGACGACGTTATCGACCAGCTTCAGCTTCTCGTTCGAGTAGAAGCCGCCGACCAGCCAGTCGAGCTTGTCGTTGAACAGCGAGCCCTGCAGGCGCGCTTCCTGCGTGAAAGTCTTGAACTGGCGGTACGCGTTGCCGTCGCCCGCGCGGTGCGTGAGGTCGACGTTGGTGTAATCGACATCGCCGGCATTGCCCGACTTGTATTGGCGATACGACGTGATCGACGTCAGCGTGGCGCCGCCGAGATCCCAGTCGGCCTGCAACGAGCCGCCATAATCCTTGGTCGTATTCCGGAACGTCTGACCCGGCGTGATCGCGACATCGCGGTTGAACGGATCGGGCCTGTTGCCGGCCAGCGGGAACGCCGCGCCCTGGCGACGCAGGATATCGACGATGCGGTTGGTGGCGTTGTTGACCACCGCGCCATCTGCGTTGACCGTTCCGAAGAACGGCGCGACGCCCGCGGCGTTCGGCGTGGGATCGGTCGTCTCGACTTGGTTGTAATACACCGCACCGCAGCAGCTTTCCTTGCGGTGCGAATAATCACCGATCAGGCGGAAGCTCAAGGTCTCGGTCGGCTTGAACAGCAACTGCCCGCGAACGAAATAGCGATCGCGGTCATTGACGCGGCTTTCGCTGCCGTTCGCCGCCGTGACGTTCTTGTAGAAACCGTCGCGCTTCACGAAGACGCCGTCGACGCGGAAGGCGAGCTTGTCGGCGATCAGCGGACCGGTGATGCCGCCGGCGAGGCGCTTCTGATCGTAATTGCCATAGGTCGCCTCGGCGTTGCCGTGCCAGTCGAACTCGGGCGAGCGGGTAATGATGTTGATGAGACCCGCCGAGGCGTTGCGACCGAACAGCGTACCTTGCGGGCCACGCAGAACCTCGACGCGGTCGATCTCGCCCAGTTCGTTGAGACCGACGCCGGTGCGGCTGCGATAGACGCCGTCGATGAAGACCGCGACCGAGCTTTCGAGGCCGGGATTGTCGCCCACCGTACCGATTCCGCGAATACGCGCGGACGCGTTCGATTCGTTACCGGTCGACGAGATGAGCAACGACGGCGCAAGCTGGTTGAGCGAGCGGATGTCGCTGCCGCCCGAATTCTGGAGCGCTTCCTGGCCGACCGCCGAAACCGCGATCGGCACGTTCGACAGACGCTCGGAGCGGCGGGTCGCGGTAATCACGATGTCGCTCGCATTGACCCCGGCGTCGGCATCGGTCGCCGCGGTGGCCGCACGCGTCGTGTCGGCATCCGTCGCCGCATTGGTCTGGCCGGCGACCGATGCGTTCGCCGTTCCCTGCGATGGCGTGGCCTGCGCCTCGACGGTCGAGGTCGCCTGCTGCGCGAGTGCCGGTGTTACAATGGCCGCAGTCGCAGCAGCGGACAACAGATATGCGATCATACGCATCGGCACTCTCTCCTGATGTGTTCGAATGTTTTCGAACTTATGGTTTGGAGCATTGGTAGAGAGATTACGCCCTGCGCGTCTAGTGATTTCCGCATACGGAAATAGATTTTCGAAGATCGTGTCTCCAAACCGCCACACCGTGGCAGCGGCCAAACCCTAGTTTCAAATTGCAACGTTTTGTCCGGCGGCGTTACATGGCGTTACCGAACGACCTTGGAGCAGACCAACGTACCGGCTCAAGCCAGCCGCATGTGCCAGGCAGCGCGCAATATGTTTGGCAGCAAAGCATCGTTGCGGCCGTGACGCCGATCCTGCGGATCGCCGCGACGGCGACCAGCTGGACGCTCCCGTCGCCTGACCGATGCGCGCCCGGAAGAATTGCAGACAAGAAAAAGGCCGGCCAGTCCGTCGGGACCAACCAGCCTTTCAAAGCTCACATCGTCGCGGCACGAAGCCGCCACGCAGTTACTTGGGTGCGAGCACCATCAGCATCTGGCGGCCTTCCATGCGCGGATACGCCTCGATCTTGGCGATCTCCGCGACATCGTCCTGAACGCGCTTCAACAGATTCATGCCGAGCTGGCCGTGGCTGAGTTCGCGACCGCGGAACCGCAGCGTGATCTTGACCTTGTCGCCCTCGCCGATGAAGTCGTTCACCTTCTTCATCTTCGTGTCATAGTCATGGTCGTCGATATTCGGACGCATCTTGATCTCCTTGATCTCCTGCGTCTTCTGCGACTTGCGTGCGAGGTTCGCCTTCTTCTGCGCCTCGTACTTGAACTTGCCGACATCGAGGAACTTGGCGACGGGCGGATCGGCGTTGGGCGACACTTCGACCAGGTCGAGGCCATGCTCGGCTGCCTGCTCGATCGCTTCGCGCGTGTACATCACGCCCAGATTCTCGCCCTCGTGATCAATCACGCGGACCTTCTGGCTCTGGATGAATTCGTTGAATCGCGGGCCGTTCATTGCGGGCGTCTGCATCGGCCGGCGTATCGTGGGAGGACGTATGGGGGTTGCTCCTGAAGTTTCAGACAATATTTGGGCCGGTCTATAGCGCAGAAACGTGCGCCCGAACAGATGGCGAATAGCCGGCCCCGTTGGATCACATATCGGGTGCGCGTGCCTCGACCGCAAGACGCGCGATCGCCTCGTCGAGCGTCAGGATGGTTTGTGCCTGGCTACCTAGCGTGCGGAGCGCGACCTTGCCCTCCTCGGCCTCGCGCTTGCCGACGACCAGCAGGTTCGGCACCTTCGCAAGGCTGTGCTCGCGCACCTTGTAGTTGATCTTCTCGTTGCGGAGATCGGTTTCGACGCGGATCCCGGCCGCCTTCAGCTTCGCCGCGACCTCCAGTGCATAGTCGTCGGCATCCGACACGATCGTCGCCACCACCGCCTGTACCGGCGCGAGCCAGAGCGGGAAGCGACCGGCATGATGCTCGATCAGGATGCCGAGGAAGCGCTCGAACGTGCCGAGGATCGCGCGATGAAGCATGACCGGGCGATGCCGCTCGCCGTCCGCGCCCACGTACGACGCGTCGAGTCGCTCTGGCAGCACGTAATCGAGCTGCAACGTCCCGCACTGCCACGTCCGGCCGATCGCGTCGGTCAGGTGGAATTCGAGCTTCGGACCGTAGAACGCCCCCTCGCCCGGCAGCTCCTCGAACTGAAAGCGATCCTCCATCAGCCCGGCAAGCGTCAATGCCTCGCGCAGATCACCCTCCGCGCGGTCCCACAGCGCGTCGTCGCCGGCGCGATTGTCGGGGCGCAACGCAAGCTTCACCATGTAATCGGCGAAACCCAGGTCGCGGTATACCGCGTCGAGCAGTTCGCAGAACGCGCGCGTCTCGGCGACGATCTGCTCGGGCGTGCAGAAGATGTGCGCGTCGTCCTGCGTGAACTGGCGGACGCGCATGATGCCGTGCAGCGCGCCGTGCGGCTCGTTGCGGTGGCAGCAGCCGAACTCGGCGAGCCGCAGCGGCAGGTCGCGGTACGACTTGATCCCCTGGCGGAAGACCTGGACGTGCGCGGGGCAGTTCATCGGCTTCAGCGCCATCAGGTCGCCCTTGCCGGTCAGCACGGGGGCGTTCGGATCGATCCCGGGCACCTCGTCGGGGACCACGAACATGTTCTCGCGAAATTTGCCCCAATGGCCCGACGCCTCCCAGAGCTTGGCGTCCATCAGCTGCGGCGTCTTGATCTCGGCATAGCCGGCCGCGTCGAGCTTGCGGCGCATATACGCCTCGAGCTGGCGCCACATCACCCAGCCCTTGGGATGCCAGAACACCGAGCCCTGCGCTTCGGACTGCAGATGGAACAGGTCCATTTCCTGCGCGATGCGGCGATGATCGCGCTTGGCCGCTTCCTCAATCCGCAGCAGATGCGCGTCGAGCTGCTTCTTGTTGAGCCAGCCGGTGCCGTAGATGCGGGACAGCATCGCGTTCTTCTGGTCGCCGCGCCAGTACGCGCCCGACACGCGCGTCAGCTTGAACGCGGCGGGGTCGAGCTTGCCGGTCGAGGCCATGTGAGGCCCGCGGCACATGTCGAGCCACTCGCCCTGGCGGTAGATCGTGAGTTCCTCGCCCTCGGGCAGTTCGGCGGCCCATTGGGCCTTGAAGCTTTCGCCCTGCTGCGTCCAGCGGTCGATCAGCTGCTGGCGCGACCAGACCTCGCGCAGGAACGGCTCGTTCCGGGCGATGATCGCGCGCATCTCGGCTTCGATCGCGGGCAGGTCCTCGTCCGTGAACGGGCGATCCTTCGGCGCGAAGTCGTAGTAGAAGCCGTCGTCGGTCGCCGGACCGAAGGTGATCTGCGTGCCCGGGAACAGGTGCTGCACCGCTTCGGCCATGACGTGCGCGAGATCGTGACGGACCAATTCGAGCGCATCCGCCTCGTCGCGCGCGGTCACCAGCGCGAGCGCGGTGTCGCCCTCGAACGGCCGGTTGAGATCGCGTACCTGCCCGTCGATGCGCGCGGCGAGCGCGGCCTTGGCGAGGCCCGGCCCGATCGCCGCGGCGACATCCGCGGGGGTAGTCCCGGGCGCAACCTCGCGGACGGAACCGTCGGGCAGCGTGATTCGGAACATTGCAGACATGGGAGACTTTCTCTCGGGATGACGTGCGCGGACCGATCCGCGCACGGCGTGTATATAAGGTGATACGCGCACAGGGCTACTCCAGACGGACATGCGCCGGACCGGGGAGTGCCTGGGCGTTTTGGGAGAGTGCGATGCTGGGTCTGCTGATGATGCTGTCTGCCGCTGCCGCGCCTGCTGCTGGCCCTGCTGGGACATGCGCGCCGCCGAGGTTGGCGGCCTGCCGCGATACGAACGAGCTGGTCATGGCGCCGGCGTTCACCGCCGCGGTCCGAAGGTTCATCGGCAAGCGTAAGGCGTCGTATCTTTACGCAAACGGCGACGTCGCGGATCAGCAGATCGAGGTGCTGCACGGGCCACCCGACGAACCGACGCGGATCGGGGAACTGTACCGCTTCACCGCGTGCCGCGCGCACAGCTGTCCGGAGAAAGGCGCGACGGTGCTCGATCCAAGCGGGAAGATCGTGGCGCTGGCGATCCTTTATACGCCGTGCGCGACCACCGACGCGCGCGACTGCAACCGGCGCGACGATCTGGTCGTGTTCATGCGGGAGCGGGATCGGTTGCAGCGCGTGGAGGTGGTGGCGAATTTACGCGCCTGGGCGGTGGAGCAGGTCGCGGGGAGCTATACGGTGCCGGGGCAGCCCAAGGTGCCGTTCGGCGGAATGCAGGTGATCGATCCGATTGCAGCACAATAGCAGGCGATCGTACCGCAACTACCTCCCCGGCGAAGGCCGGGGCCCAATTGGGAGAACGTCGCTAACGGAGGATTGCACCCCGTTACTACCACCGTTCCAATCGGGCCCCGGCCTCCGCCTGGGTAGAGCAAGGTCAGATGCAATCAGATGCCTCGCTCAGACCACCCCGAACGGCACGACATGGTTCGCCTGCGTATGCCCGATCTCCGCCCGTCCCAAATACGGCACCCCCATGTCCCGCGACCAGCGGATCATCATGTAGTCGAGCGTCTCGCCCCAAGGCGGATCATTATCCTGCACCGCCGTTACCGCACCCAGCCGCAGCCCCGCAACCCCCTTCAACTGCGTAGCGTTGGCGACTTTGAACAACATCCGGTCGATCGCATACAGCGGCTCCGACACTTCCTCGACGATCAGCACGTGATCGGTCAGGTCGGGCAGCCACGGCGTGCCGATCAGCGACGTCAGGATGCTGAGGTTGAACGCCGCAGACGGCCGCCCGTCGAGCCCCGGCTCCAGCCCAGCCCGATCGCCGCGCACCATCCAGCCGAGCGACCGTGCGACCGTCGCCTCGCCGTCATGCCGGTTGATGTCGCTGACCATCGGCCCGTGGACCGGCCGCCCCATCCGCCGTGCGTACAGCGCGCCGAGCAGGAAGCCCACGTCGGAATAGCCGAGATATGTCTTGTGCCGCGCCGCACGGCCGAGTTCGGGCATGACCATCGCGAGGATCCGGTTCGCCCCGTAGCCGCCACGCAGGAACCAGAGCGCATCGAACGCAGGATCGTTGGCGTATTCGAGGAACGCCCCCGCCCGCCGAAAGTCCGAGCCGGCGAAATGGCCGTCGGTCTCCAGGCACTGCGGGTGAAAGACGAGTTCAACCTCGGGGAACGCGCTAGCCGCATACGCGGTGATCTTGGCGATCGCCGCGGGATTGGTTCGGCTCGACGCGGCGAGGACACCGATGCGCATTGTTGTTCCCGACCTTGCCCCGTTACCAAACCGCCCATATCGCGGGCCGATGGATATCAGCAAACCCTGTTTCTTCGTTGGCATCGGTGGCTCGGGCATGATGCCGCTCGCGATGATCCTCGCGGGCCGCGGCGCGACCGTCGCGGGTTCGGACCGCAACCTCGACCAGGGCCGCGTCCCCGCCAAGTTCGACGACCTCGCTGCAAAGGGCGTCGCGCTGTTCCCGCAGGACGGCAGCGGGATCGTCACGGCCGACCAGCTCGTCATTGCCTCCGCGGCGATCGAGGCGACCGTGCCGGACATGATCGCCGCGGACGCGTTAGGCTGCACGCGCTCAACCCGCGCGGCCATGCTGGCGTCGCTGTTCAACGACAGCCGCCTGTCGATCGGTGTCGCGGGCACGAGCGGCAAGTCGACCGTCACCGGGATGATCGGCTGGATCCTCCACGCCGTCGGGCGCGATCCGACGGTGATGAACGGCGCGGTGATGAAGAACTTCGCAACCCCCGACGCGCCGTTCGCGAGTGCGCTGGTCGGAGAAGGTGAAGCGTTCGTCAGCGAAGTGGATGAGAGCGACGGATCGATCGCGGGCTATGCGCCGAAGATCGCGGTGCTGAACAATGTCAGCCTCGACCACAAGTCGCTCGAGGAACTGCGCGTGCTGTTCGGGGACTTCATCGCCAAGGCCGAGACGGCGATAGTGAACGCGAACGATCCCGATGCGGCGGCGCTCGCGGCGCGCCTGCCACGTGGTCAGGTCACGACGTTCGCGATCGACGCGTCGGCCGATCTGCGCGCCGAGAATTTGAAGCCCGAGCCGTTCGCGATCCGCTTCGACATCGTCTCGCGCGGTGTCCGGACGCCGGTGAAGCTTGCCGTCCCCGGCCGACACAACGTGTCGAATGCGCTCGCCGCGATCGGTGCGGCGATGGCGGCGGACGTATCGCTGGCCGATGCGGTCAAGGCGATCGCGGGGTTCACGGGCCTGCGCCGCCGTTTCGATCTCGTCGGAGAGGCGGGTGGGGTCGCGGTGATCGACGATTTCGGGCACAACCCCGACAAGATCGCCGCGACGCTCGATACGCTCCACGCGTTCCCTGGGCGACTGCTGCTGTTCTTCCAGCCGCACGGCTATGGCCCGTTGAAGGTGATGGGGCCCGAACTCGTCGCCACCTTCGTCGAACGGATGGCAGAGGACGACGTGCTCGTCCTGCCCGACCCGGCCTATTATGGCGGGACGGTCGCGCGCGAGGTCACCAGCGCCGACATCGTCGCGCAGATAATGGAGGGACGTCGTGACGCGCGGCACATCGCCGACCGCGCCGAAGCCGCCGCGGCGCTGGTCGCGGAAGCGCGTCCGGGCGACCGCATCGTCGTGATGGGCGCGCGCGACGACACGCTGAGCGTGCTCGCCAGCGGCATGGTCGACGCTTTGGCCGCACGGTGATACGATCACCGCTTAGGAGACCAATGATGTTCCGCCGCCTGTTCCTCGACCACCCCGACACCGTCGGCGAGAGTTACACCGAGCATTTCGGCGTCGCCGGGCGGTTCGGCATAACGATGATCAAGGGCGGCCTCGGTGCGCTGGTCCACGCGTTCGTGCCCGCGTGGTGCAAGACGCGCGGGAGCGACACGGTCGCCGAACTGCACCGGCAAATGGTCGAGAAGCGCGGCGCGGTGGCGGCCGATCAGACGCAGATGAAGACGGTCGAGTTCATCATTTAAAGCGCTTGAAAAAAGCTATCCGTCGACAGCCGCTAAAATAAGATGTGAAGATTGCGAACGTCGAACTCGCCCACCCAGCAAGTGAGACACGGTCAGTTGCGCTTTTCCTTGCTTGGCGTATAAACTGAAATGGCCGGGCGTCTTCCCGACGCCCGGCGGAAATGATTGATGATAGTTATTTCACCCCCAACGGGGCTGCGAGGTTGGCAGGTGTCCAGACCTGTTTCCCCCGGTAGCCTTTAGGCTCAACTAGGTATTATGATCCGCATTGGCGGTCTCCTGGTCTGAGTGCGATGATGATCCGACAGACGCGGTAAGCAAATCTGGGTCTGTCGGTTCATTCCATTGAGGCGGCAACGGTTGATCCGTCAGCCACCAGAAATACATGTTGTTGCGCTTCGAGGTGCGGAACCGAGGATCCTTCGATACCGTCGAACGAAAATTGTTCAGCGGATCCGTTCCACCGATCTCTGCACCTTTCGCCTGCACTTCCTCCATCAACCGGACGATCGGCAGAGGCTCTTGATGCTGCATCAGCACTAGTTCGGCTGCATCGCCTTGAGATAGCTTACGACTATCTGCGGTGCGCTTTACCGCAGCGTCCAAAGCGCGTGCCGCTGCAACCTTAACTGGCTGCGCGTGAGGGCTGGCCTCGAAGAATGGTGCCCCGCCCAGACCTACAACTGCGTCATCGAAGGCTTTGAATGCCGCATATGCCGGCGTAGCCTGCAGTGCCTCATAGGCCTGCTGACGCAAATCTCTCGCCTTCTCCAGCCATGACGAATCCACCATCGGTCGCTCCTATTGGGTCGTTGTAACAGGTTTGGGATTTGGGTCAAACCTTATCACCCAAACTTATGCCACACCCCCAACCGTCTCGTAATGTTCCATATCATTCGTGCATGTAGAAGTGCGATCCGCCTGGGGGATATCATTGGATGCGCAGTTCATGGGTTCGGCTACCAACAGCAGCGCAGCCAAGCTAAGGCGAGGCAATGACCGACACGCTTCCATCCACGCCCACGCCTCCCGTCAAGGAGCGCCCTCGCCTCGCCTATCATCACACGCCTGGAACGGGTCCGACCCTGGTGTTCCTGTCGGGCTATGCGTCGGACATGAACGGGACCAAAGCGGTCACGCTCGAAGCCTGGGCGAAGTCCGAGGGGCGCGCGTTCCTGCGGTTCGATTATGGGGGGTGCGGCCAGAGTGAGGGGGCGTTCGAGGACCAGACGCTGGTCGACTGGCGCGACGACGTGCTGGCGATGATCGACGCGCTGGCCGAGGGCTCCGCGATCCTGCTCGGATCGTCGCTGGGCGGGTGGCTGATGTTGATGGTGGCCAAGCTGCGCCCCGACCTAGTCAAGGGGTTGGTCGGGATCGCTCCGGCGCCCGACTTCACCGACTGGGGTTTCACCACCGACGAGAAGATGACGCTGCTCAGCAATGGGCGGCTCGAGCGCAAGAACCCCTATGGTCCCAAACCGACGGTATATACCCGCGCATTCTGGTCGTCGGGTGAGGCGAACCGGCTGATGTTCGGCGAGATCGCGTTCGATGGTCCGGTCCGGCTGGTCCAGGGACAGCGCGATCCGGACGTGCCGTGGCACCGCACCGCGCGCCTCGCCGAGCTGTTGCGTTCAGCCGACGTGCAGACGTGGCTGGTCAAGGACGGCGACCACCGCCTGTCGCGCGACAGCGACATCTCCCTCATCATCCGGGCGGTCGAGGATGTGATCGCCGCCCTATGATCTTGATTTTGCTCGCTCTCGCTGCGGCTCAGACCGCTGGCCAAGCCACTGGCCAGACCTCTGGCTTGGCGCCGGCGCAGGCCGGGCCGCTCGATATCCGCACCGACCGGTTGCAGCGCTGCATCGCGCTCGTCCAGACCGATCCGGCGGCGGCGCGGGCCGAGGCGGCGCGGTGGCGGATCGCGGGCGGGCGCTTTGCCGCGCGCGAATGTGCGGGGCTCGCATTTGCCGCGGAAAAGGCGTGGCCGGCGGCGGCGGGCGAATTCGAGGAGGCCGCGCGGGCGGCGCAGCTCGCCAAGAATGCCGGCGCTGCGACCTATTGGGCGCAGGCGGGCAATGCGTGGCTGGCGGCGGCCGACCCGGCCAAGGCGCGTGTGGCGCTCGATTCGGCGCTGACCGCGGGGACGCTGACCGGCTTGCCGCTGGGCGAGGCGCAGCTCGATCATGCGCGCGCGCTGGTCGCGACGGGGGACCTGGAGTCGGCGCGGACCGATATCGATCTGGCGCTGACCAATGCGGCGGACGATCCGCTCGCGTGGCTGTTGTCGGCGACGCTGGCGCGGCGCGAGGGCAATCCGGCGCGCGCGAAGAAGGATATCAGCGAGGCGTTGCGGCGGTCGGCGGACGATGCTTCGGTGCAGCTGGAGGCGGGGAATATCGCCGCGCTGGCGGGCGACGAGGACGGCGCGCGGGCGGCGTGGGGTCAGGCGGCTCGGCTGGCGCCGGATACGCCGGTGGGGCGTAGTGCGGTGGCGGCGTTGAAGCAGTTCGACGGGCAGGCTAGCGCGCCTCGTCCCAGCACGCCGATCGGACGCTAGCGCCCGCTTCCTTGTTCTCCCGCGAAGGCGGGAGCCCAGACTGGGTCCCCGCCTTCGCGGGGAAACAAGCTTCCTTGGGAGCCCTACCCTTTCACGCCACTCCAGCCGTTCCTATCTGCTGGTCCGAACAACCCTCGGAGCCAGCATGAAATATCTCCACACGATGATCCGCGTGACCGACCCGGCGAAGACGATCGCGTTCTTCGAGACGCTCGGCCTCAAGGAGGTCCGCCGGATGGAGAACGAGAAGGGTCGGTTCACGCTGATCTTCCTGTCGGTCCCGGGCGACGAGGGTGCCGAGGTCGAGCTGACGCACAATTGGGACCCCGAGGAGTATGACGAGGGTCGCAACTTTGGTCACCTCGCCTACCGCGTCGACAACATCTACGACACCTGCCAGCGGCTGATGGACTCGGGCGTGACGATCAACCGGCCGCCGCGCGATGGTCACATGGCGTTCGTGCGGACGCCCGACAACATCTCGATCGAACTGTTGCAGGCCGATCGTCCGCTCGATCCCGCCGAGCCGTGGGCGTCGATGCCGAACACCGGCAAGTGGTAACACGCTGATGCTTGATATCGTCCGCGTCCCCGTCCTCTCCGACAATTACGCCTGGCTGATCCACGACACCGTCTCGGGCGAGACGGTGGTGGTCGATCCGGGCGAGGCGGGGCCGGTGATCGCCGCCGCGAAGAAGCGCGACTGGCGGATCGACCGGGTGTGGACGACGCACTGGCATCCCGATCATACCGGCGGCAATGCCGAGATGAAGGCGTATGGCGCAACCGTCGTCGGCCCGGCGGCGGAGGCGGACAAGATCCCGACGCTCGACGAGCAGGTCGGCGAAGGCGATGTCGTCCGGCTGGGTGCGCACGAGGCGACCGTGATGACGGTGCCGGGGCATACGCAGGGGCATATCGCGTTCCACTTCGCCGACGATGCGGCGATCTTCACCGGGGACACGCTGTTCGCGATGGGCTGTGGGCGGCTGTTCGAGGGCACGCCGGCGGACATGTTCGCGAACATGCAGCGATACGCGACGCTTTCGGACGAGACCGAAGTGTTCTGCGGGCACGAATATACGCAGAGCAACGGGCGCTATGCGTTGGTCGCCGAGCCGGACAATGCGGACATCGTCGCGCGGATGGTCGAGGTCGATGCGGCGCGCGCGAAGGGTGAGCCTACCGTGCCGACGACGATCGGGCGCGAGCGGGCGACCAACCCGTTCCTGCGGGCGACATCGGTCGAGCAGCTTGCGGACTATCGTGCGGCGAAGGATGCGTTTCGCGGATAAAGAGCGCATGAGGGTGGCGGGGATTTTGAGGAGCGTTGCGATGCGGATGCGAACCCTGCCACTCTTGATATTGCCGGCCGTCATGCTCGGTGCCTGCACGCAGACCCAGGCGGAGGTCGAGCGCGCGCAGGTCCGCGAGGCTGGCGTGCAGGAGAAGCTGGCGAAGGAACTCGCCGGGCTGGTACCGGGCAAGCCTGAATCGTGCATCAGCCAGTTTCCGCAGAAGCAGAGCTCGGGCTACGGCGCGACTATCCTGTACCGAGTGAATCGGGGGCTGGTCTATCGGAGCGACACCGTGGGTGGCTGCGAGGGGATCGCGCGCGGCGATATCCTGGTGACACGGACGCCAAGCGGGCAGCTGTGCCGCGGCGATATCGCGCAGACGTTCGATCAGACCTCGCGCTTTCCGACCGGGAGTTGCAGCTTTGGCGACTTCGTGCCGTATCGGAAGCCATGATGCGCGCGCTGTTCCTCGCGGCGTTGGCGCTGCCTCTTCTCGCCGGCCGATCGGACCCGCTTGAGGGGCGCATTGCAGGGGCACCGGTGCGGTGCATCGACCTTCAGCAGCTCAACGGGCCTGAGATCGTCGATTCGCAGACGATCCTGTATCGGCAATCGGGCAAGCGGATCTGGAAGACGGGGCCGGTCGGCGAGTGTGCTTCGTTGCGGCCGCTCGATACGTTGATCGTTGACGTCTATGGCGGGCAATTATGTCGGAACGATCGGTTTCGGACGGTGTCCGGGGGTATGTCGATTCCGTCGGGATATTGCCGGTTCCGGGATTTCACGCCGTACGACAAGGTGAAGTAGGGGCGTCCCACGCTACACACTCGCCACCCCGGCGGAGGCCGGGGCCCAGTTGGGGGACGATGATGGCGCAAGATAGCGCTCCGTTACAACGACTTTTCCAACTGGGCCCCGGCCTCCGCCGGGGTGGTAGAAGTAAGGCCGAACGTCGCCCCCCTCCGTCATCCTGACTTTCGTCAGGATGACGGAGGGGCGGGAGGGCTCAGTCCTCGAATACCGCCGCCCGCTTTTCCATGTTCGCGCGGACCTGCTCGACCTGGTTGGGCGTGCGGATGACCTTCAGCTGCTCTTCGGTTTCCGCGTGGAGTACCGCCACCGCGTCCGCATCCGCCGCGAGGTTATAGAGCGCTTTCGACCCGCGGATCGCGTGGGGGTTCCTCGCCGCGATCTCGCGGGCGAGCATCATTGCCTCGCCGAGCGGGTCTTCGGACAGCCGCGTGACGAAGCCGTAGCGCAACGCTTCCGCGCCATCGAACTCGCGGGCGGTGTAGGTGAGCTCGCGGAGCACGTCGTCGCGGGCGAGCGTGCGCCATAACGCGATGCCGGCCATGTCGGGGACGAGACCCCAATACGTCTCGCGGATCGCGAAGCGCGCACCCGGATGCGCGATGCGGATGTCGGCGCCCGACATGATCTGGAAGCCGCCGCCGAACGCGACGCCGTGGACTGCGGCGATCACCGGCATCGGCAAGGTGCGCCAGCCCCACGCGACCTGCTGGACGAGGTTGGCACCCTCCTCGGTGCGGTCGCCTAGCGCCAACCCCGAGCCGCCGTTCGCCATCGATGCCATATCGAGGCCGGCGCAGAATGCCTTGCCCTCGCCCGAGAGGACGACGCAGCGAACGTCCGTCATCCCCTTGAGCCGGTCGATCGCGGCGGCGATGCCTTCGAACATCGCTGGGTCGATCGCGTTCATTTTGTCGGCGCGCGCAAGGCGGACGTCGGCGATGCCCTCGGTGACGGTGATCGTGACCCGGTCGTTCATAGTAGCGATCCTCTCGATCTTTGCGCGAACGCTAACCGCGCCTGGGTCCGCCCGCAATGTTGCGCGCGGCCACCCGGCGTGTAGAGGCGGGCAATGGCTGGTTTTGATCCACAATGGTTTGCGACGCGCGGGTTCGGCGGGCACGGCGCCGCGCTGGGGATGCGCTATCATGCGCATGGCGACGACTGGGCGGAGCTTGCGCTGCCCTATGACGAACGGCTGATCGGCGACCGCGCGAGCGGCGTGATCGCGTCGGGGCCGATCATCACGATGATGGACATGGCGACGAGTCTGGCGATCTGGATCAAGCGCAACGCGTTCGTGCCGCATGCCACGCTCGACCTGCGCGTTGATTATCTGCGGCCGGCGACGCCGGGCAAGACGGTGATCGGGCGCGGCGAATGCTACCGGATCACGCGCTCGATCGCGTTCGTCCGCGGGCAGGCGCATGACGGCGATCCGGACGATCCGCTGGCGCATGTCGCGGGGACGTTCATGGTGGTGGGCGATGTCGCCGGCATGGGTCTCAACAGAAGGATCGAGGCATGACGATCGGCTTGCCGCCCTATGCGGAGATTCTCCGCGTGTCGGTCGAAGCCGAGGACGGCGCGCCTCCTGTGTTGCTGATGCCGTTTGCCGACGACGTGCTGGGGCGGCCGGGGTTTTTGCATGGTGGTGCGATCTCGGGGTTGCTGGAGATGGCGGCGATCGCGGCTTTGCAGCATGCGTTGGAGGCTGAGGGTGCCACTGGCTCCGAAGCCCGGATCAAGCCGGTGAACGTCACGGTCGATTTCATGCGCGGTGGGCGGGACAAGCCGACGCGGGCGGCGGGCGTGGTGACGCGGTTGGGAAACCGGGTTGCGAATGTCGAGGCGACCGCGTGGCAGGACGAGCGGGAGAAGCCGATTGCCGCGGCGCGGATGAACTACCTGATCGTGCGGGACTAGCACGCTTCTGCTCCCCTTCCGCTTAGCGGGAGGGGTCTGGGGAGGGGTGTGCCTCACAGACCGGACGCCAGTACGTACGTCGCGCCCTCCCCTGACCCCTCCCGCAAGCGGGAGGGGAATTTAGGTTATTTCGCGGTAAGTTTGATCAGGCGGCCTTGTGAATCGCCGCCGTCTTCGAGCACCCATATCGCGCCGTCGGGGCCTTGTTCGACTTCGCGGATCCTCGCGCCCATGTCCCATTGGTCGCCTTTTGCCGCGTTGGTACCGTTAAGGTCTACGCGGACGAGGGACTTCGACGACAACCCGCCGATGAACGCGTCGCCCTTCCACTGCGGGAACATGCTGCCCGAATAGATCATCAGGCCGCCGGGCGAGATCACGGGGTTCCAGAACACCTTGGGCGGCTCGTAACCGTCACCGGGCTTGTGATCGGGAATGTCGGTGCCGTCATAGTTGCTGCCGTTAGACGCGTTGGGCCAGCCATAGTTGAGGCCGGGCTTGATCAGATTGACCTCGTCGCCGCCCTTCGGCCCCATCTCCTGCTCCCAGAGATTGCCCTGCGCGTCGAACGCGATGCCGAGTAGGTTGCGGTGGCCGTAGCTCCAGATCTCGGGCGCGAAGCCCTTTGCGACGAGCGGGTTACCGGGGGCGGGCTTGCCGTCAAGCGTGAGGCGCAGCACCTTGCCGAGCGTCACCTTCGGGTCCTGCGCAGGCGTGAATTTCTGGCGCTCGCCGTTGGTGAAGAACAGGTATTTGCCGTCGGGCGAGAAGGCGATCCGGCCGGAGTAATGGCCGTTGCCCTCTACGAAGGGCCGCGCGCTGAACAGCGCCTCGATCTCGCCGAGACGCGTGCCGCCGCCACCATCCGGACGCAGGCGACCGCGCGCGAGGACGACGCCCTTGCCGCCCTCGCCGGCCGTCGAATAGCTGAAATACACGCGCTGGCTGGTCGCGAAGTCGGGCGCGAGGACGACATCCATCAGACCGCCCTGCCCGGCCGAATCGACGGTGAGCGTCGCGACCGTCTGGCGCGACCTGCCGTCGGCGGAGACCAGCAGCATCTGGCCCTTCTTCTCGGTCACGAGCATGCGCTTGTCGGGCAGGAACGTCATTGCCCAGGGCGAATCGAAGTCGGCGACCACGGTTTCCTTGAAGGGCTTGCCCGCCGCGGCCGGTTGCGCGGAACAGGCGGTCGAGGCGAGCAGTGTGGTTGTCAGCAGGCTGGTGGCAAACAGCGTTTGGCGAATCATGATCTTCTCCCGGAAATCCCTGCGCTAACGCAGCGTACTAAACGAAGGTTGCTCCCGCTTGCGGAGCAGCGCCACCCCGCGTATAGAGGCACCACTTCTCTACATCGCCAGATGAAGAGGCTGCGGGGCTTGCTCCGCGGCGGCAATCACCTGTGCTTTGGCCCTGTTTGGAATTTCGATGGCGAATATCGCCCTGCTGACCGACCTGATCGAACCCGAGGCGACCGCGCTCGGCCTCAGCCTCGTGCGCGTGCGCATGCAGGGCGGCAAGTCCGATCCGACGTTGCAGGTGATGGCCGAGCGCCCCGACACCCGCCAGCTGGTGATCGAGGATTGCGCCGAGCTGTCGCGCCGCATCTCGGACAAGTTCGATGCGCTCGAAGCCGAGGGCAAGGATCCGGTCGGCGAGGACGCGTACCGCCTCGAGGTGTCGAGCCCCGGTATCGATCGCCCGCTGACGCGGTTGCAGGACTTTGCCGATTGGGAAGGCCAGGAGGCGCGCATCCGCCTCGTCGAGCCGTTCGAGGATCGCAAGCAGATCTCGGGCAATTTGATGGGCGTCGAAGGGACGAAGATCACCGTCGACGTCAACAAGCACAAGCTCATGACGATCGACTTTTCGCAGGTCGCCGACGCCAAGCTCGTCATGACCGACCGTCTCATCGCCGCGACCGCGCCGCTTTCGATCGAAGGCGCGGACGAGGTTTTCTATCAAGATACGCCCACCGATGAGCCCGATGCTCACGAGGCCGACACCGAAGAAGGACAGCATTGATGGCCACGGCAGTCACCGCAAACCGCGCGGAACTGATCGCGATCGCGAATTCGGTCGCGTCGGAGAAGATGATCGACAAGGCGATCGTGATCGAGGCAATGGAGGACGCGATCCAGCGCGCCGCGCGCTCGCGCTACGGCGCCGAGAACGACATCCGCGCGAAGCTCGATCCGAACACCGGCGATCTGCGCTTGTGGCGCGTCGTCGAAGTGGTCGAGGCGGTCGACGATTATTTCAAGCAGGTCGACGTCAAGGGCGCGCAGAAGCTCCAGAAGGACGCCGCACTCGGCGACTTCATCGTCGATCCGCTGCCCCCGATCGAGTTCGGCCGCATCGCCGCACAGGCCGCCAAGCAGGTCATCTTCCAGAAGGTCCGCGACGCCGAGCGCGAGCGCCAGTTCGAAGAGTATAAGGACCGCGCGGGCGAGATCATCACCGGCGTCGTCAAGCGTGTCGAGTTCGGCCATGTCGTCGTCGACCTGGGTCGCGCAGAAGGCGTCATCCGCCGCGACGCGCAGATCCCGCGCGAAGTGGTGCGCGTCAACGACCGCATCCGCTCGCTGATCCTGAACGTCCGCCGCGAGAACCGTGGGCCGCAGATCTTCCTCAGCCGCGCGCACCCCGATTTCATGAAGAAGCTGTTCGCGCAGGAAGTGCCCGAGATCTACGACGGCATCATCGAGATCAAGGCCGCGGCCCGCGATCCGGGTTCACGCGCGAAGATCGGCGTCATCTCGCATGATTCGAGCATCGATCCGGTCGGCGCGTGCGTCGGCATGAAGGGCTCGCGCGTTCAGGCCGTCGTGCAGGAAATGCAGGGCGAGAAGATCGACATCATCCCCTGGTCGCCGGATATCGCGACCTTCGTCGTCAACGCATTGCAGCCGGCATCCGTGTCGCGCGTCGTGATCGACGAGGAAGAAGAGCGCATCGAGGTGGTCGTTCCCGACGACCAGCTGTCGCTGGCGATCGGCCGTCGTGGCCAGAACGTGCGGCTCGCGTCGCAGCTGACCGGCAAGGCCATCGACATCCTCACCGAGGCGGATGCATCGGAGAAGCGCCAGAAGGACTTCGTCGAGCGCTCGGCGATGTTCGAGAAGGAGCTCGACGTCGACGAGACGCTCGCGCAGCTACTGGTCGCCGAAGGGTTCACGAACCTCGAAGAGGTCGCGTATGTCGAGGTCGAGGAGATCGCTGGCATCGAGGGCTTCGACGAGGACCTGGCGGGCGAGTTGCAGAACCGTGCGACCGAGGCGCTGGAGCGTCGCGACGCTGCAAGCCGCGAGGAGCGTACCGCGCTCGGCGTCGAGGACGCGCTGGCCGGCATGCCGTATCTCAACGAGGCGATGCTGGTCACGCTCGGCAAGGCGGGCATCAAGACGCTCGACGACCTTGCCGATCTGGCGACCGACGAGCTGGTCGAGAAGAAGCGCGTCGAGCCACGTCGTCGCAACGAGGATGCGCCGAAGCGTCCCGAGCCCAAGGGCGGGATTCTCGCGGAGTACGGCCTGAGCGACGAGCAGGGCAACGAGATCATCATGGCCGCGCGTGCGCACTGGTTCGAGGACGAGGCGCCAGAGGCTTCGGCTGAAGAAGTCGAGGCGGACGAGACTCCGGTGGAAGAGGCTTCGGCTGATGACGCCGTGGTCGAGGACACTGCGACTGGAGAGGCGACGGCCGACGACGCCGTGGCTGAGGACGCTTCGGCGGACGACGCTTCGGTCGAGGACGCTGCGGACAAGACCGACACGAAGAGCGAGGGCGACAAGGCCTGATGCCGTTCGTCAGCATCCGCATCTCGGGGTCCGCCACCAAGGACCAGAAGTCCGGCATCGTCGCCGACGTCACCCAGTCGCTCGTGCAGCGGCTGGGAAAGAACCCGGCTGCGGTGCAGATCGTGATCGAGGAGGTTTCGACCGAGAATTACGGCGCGGGCGGCCATCTGCTGGTCGATCGCGACGCCGCGAAAGCAACTCCGGCGCAGGAGGACGCACATGCGGAACCCTCCCGATGAGGCGCTAGGCCGTACCACCTATTCTCCGTCACCCCGGACTTGTTCCGGGGTCCACCGGCCGGCATTCTCTACGGCTGATGGGTTTGCGGAGCCGTGGATGCCGGAACTAATCCGGCATGTCGGGGGTGACTTAGGGCAGCGGGTCGAAACCCAACGCGATTGCGAGATCGTCCCAGTGGGGGTTGTCGCGCTCGATCAGGTTCATTTTCCAGTCGCGGTGCCACTTCTTGATTCGCTTCTCGGACGCGATCGCGGCTTCCATCGTGTCGGCCATTTCGTACCAGACCAGGCGGATGATGCCGTGGCGTTTGGTAAAGCCTTCGAAGGTGCCTTCGCGGTGTTGGAGGATTCGGCCAATCAGGTTGGACGTGACGCCGACGTACAGCGTGCCATTGTAGGCGTTACAGAGGATATAGACGCAGGGCTGTCTGTTCCTCATGGCTTGGAGAGTGCGGCACCGTGGACCCCGGAACAAGTCCGGGGTGACGGATATATCCGTCGGCCTAACGCTCTCCGTCATGCCGGACTAGTTCCGGCATCCACCCATTCGCGTGTCGAAGGGATCGCCGCATGACCGACGAACCCATCCGCAAATGCATTCTCTCGGGTGAGCGCGACGTGCGGCCCCACCTCGTGCGACTCGCGTTGTCGCCCGATGGCCAGATCCTGCCCGATGTCCGCGCCAAGGCTCCCGGCCGTGGCGCGTGGATCGGCGTGACTCGGATCGAGCTCGAAGCCGCGATCAAGAAGGGTAAGCTCAAGGGCGCTCTTTCCCGCGCGTTCAAGACCGGCGAGTTCACCATCGATCCCGAGCTTCCCGCCAAGATCGAATCCGCGTTGGAGCGTAACGCGCTCGACCGGCTCGGGCTCGAATCACGCTCGGGGACGGTATTGATCGGTTCCGACCGGATCGAGCAGAACGCACGCCAGGGCAAGCTGAAGGCGCTGTATCATGCGTCCGACGCGGCCGAGGACGGCAACCGCAAGCTCGATCAGGCGTGGCGCATCGGCAACGATGTCGAGGGCTCGGGTTTGCGGGGGTTGGCACTCCCGGTATCGCGCACCATATTGGCGTTGGCGCTGGGGCGGGAAAATGTGGTACACATTGGCCTGACCGACCGCGCTGCAGCAAAGCGGGTGAGCGAAGCGCTCGACCGTTGGCTGCATTTTATCGGCCCCGAACCTTCTTCCGTGTCTTGCGAAACGGCCTCGCAGGGCGCATCGGCGTCACCACAAAATGGGGCGCCACCGATACAACAGGCGTCCGGATCGACCGGAACACGCCCGGCCGTGGACATGACTGAGGAATTTGAGTGAGCGACACGGACAACGAGAAGCCGAAACTTGGCATGCGCGCACCTTTGGGTGTGAAGCGCACGGTCGAGACCGGCCAGGTGAAGCAGAGCTTCAGCCACGGCCGATCGAATACGGTGATCGTGGAAACCAAGCGCGCGCGCGTCCTGCGCCGTCCGGGCGAGCCCGACGTGCAGGTCGCGGATGCCGCACCGGTTGCCGCGCCCGCCCCGGCGGCTGCCCCCGCAGCCCCGGCACCGCAGGCGCGCGCACCGCAGCCTGCGCCCGCCCCCGTGCGTCAGCAGCAGAGCAATCTGTCGCCGCAGGAGCGCCAGGCCAAGCTGCTCCGCGAGGCCGAAGAGCAGCGCATGAACACGCTGGAAGAAGGGCGTCGTCGCCAGGAAGCCGAACGGGCCAAGGCGATCGAGGACGAGCGTAACCGCGTCGCCGATCGTGCGCGTGCCGAGGCTGAGGCCAAGGCGCCGAAGCCGGTCGAGGCTCCGCCCGCACCCGCGCCCGCACCGGCACCTGTGGTCGAAGCGGCTCCTGCTCCGGTCGCGGCACCCACGCCTGCGCCGGCTCCGGTCGAAGCTCCCGTTGCTGCGGCGCCTGCCCCGGCACCGGTTGCCGCGGCACCTGCGCCTGCACCTAAGCCGGCTCCGGTAGTGGCGGCTCCTGCGCCGGCTCCCAAGCCTGCACCGGCGCCTGTTGCTCCGCCGGCACCGCCGCCCATTTTGGAACTGACCCGCGATCCGGCGTTCCCGGCACCGCGCCGGTTCTCGCCGGTGGCGCGTCCCGAGCGTCCTCCGCCGCCGCCAAAGCCTGTCGCAGCACCCGCTGCCGCAGCGCCGACCACGGCTGCCAATGCCGGCACGACCGCGGCTCGCCCCGGCGCGACGGGCATCAATGCTCCGGCTGGTGGCGTTCGTCGCGATGCGGTGCCTGCGCGTCCGCAGCAGCGTGACCGCAAGGGTGACGATCGTCGCACCTCGGGCAAGCTCACCGTCAACCGCGCGCTCGGCGATGGTGATGGTGCACGCGCCCGTTCGCTCGCCGCACTGAAGCGTGCGCGCGAGAAGGAGCGTCGTGGCACCGGTGGTCCGCGCGAGGCGCAGGCCAAGCAGATCCGCGACGTCGTCGTCCCCGAGGCGATCACGGTGCAGGAACTCGCCAACCGCATGGCCGAGAAGGGGGCCGACCTCGTCAAGGCGCTGTTCAAGATGGGCATGCCCGTCACGATGACGCAGACGATCGACCAGGATACCGCCGAGTTGCTCGTCACCGAGTTCGGCCACAACCTGACGCGCGTCAGCGATGTCGACCAGGATCTGGCCAACGACACGATCGACGATGCCGAGGAGACGCTGAAGCCACGCGCGCCGGTCGTCACGATCATGGGTCACGTCGATCACGGCAAGACGTCGCTGCTCGATGCCCTGCGCGGCACAGACGTGGTGCGCGGCGAAGCGGGTGGCATCACCCAGCACATCGGCGCGTATCAGGTCACGCTGAAGGACAAGTCGAAGATCACCTTCCTCGACACCCCGGGCCATGAGGCGTTCACGCAGATGCGTGCGCGTGGCGCGGACGTCACCGACATCGTCATCCTGGTGGTGGCGGCGGACGACGGCCTGATGCCGCAGACGGTGGAGGCGATCGCCCACACCAAGGCGGCGGGCGTGCCGATGATCGTCGCGATCAACAAGATCGACAAGGAAGGCGCCAATGCCCAGAAGGTGCGCGAGCGCCTGCTGAGCGAGGAGATCGTGGTCGAGGACATGGGCGGCGACGTCCAGGACGTCGAAGTCTCCGCGACCAAGAAGATCGGCCTCGATGCGTTGATCGAAAAGATCCAGCTCCAGGCCGAACTGCTCGAACTGCGCGCCAATCCGGATCGCGCCGCCGAGGGTACGGTGATCGAGGCCAAGCTCGACAAGGGCCGTGGTCCGGTCGCGACGATCCTCGTCAACCGCGGTACGCTGCGGGTCGGCGACATCTTCGTGGTCGGTGGCGAGAGCGGCAAGGTCCGTGCGCTGGTCGACGACAAGGGCAAGCAGATCAAGGAAGCGGGTCCGGCGATGCCGGTCGAGGTCCTGGGTCTGTCGGGTGTCCCGCAGGCGGGCGATCCGTTCCAGGTGGTCGAGAACGAGGCACGCGCCCGCGAAGTCGCGGAATATCGTCGCAGCGTGAAGACCGACAAGCGGACCGCTTCGGTTCCTGCCAGCCTCGAGAGCATGTTCTCGGCGCTGAAGGAAAAGCAGGCGATCGAATATCCGCTGGTCGTGAAGGCGGATACGCAGGGCACGGTCGAGGCGATCGTCGGGGCGATCAACAAGATCTCCACCGATCTGATCAAGGCGCGCGTGCTGAGCTCGGGCGTTGGTGGCATCACCGAGTCGGACGTCACGTTGGCGGCCGCTTCGGGGGCTCCGATCATCGGCTTCAACGTCCGTCCGAACGCCAAGGCACGCGAGATCGCCGAGCGCCAGAAGGTCGCGTTCAAATATTACGATGTGATCTACGACCTGATCGACGAGATCCGGGCGGGGATGGCAGGTGAGCTTGGGCCGGAAGCGTTCGAGACGGTCGTCGGTCGTGCCGATATCCGCGAGGTCTTCTCGGCGGGCAAGCACGGCAAGGCGGCAGGTCTGCTCGTCACCGAGGGCAACATCCGCAAGGCGCTCAAGGCACGCATCACGCGCAACGACGTCATCATTTACCAGGGCGAAATCGCATCGCTGCGTCGCTTCAAGGATGATGTCGCCGAGGTCCGGGCGGGGCTTGAGTGCGGCGTGACGTTCACGTCGAACTTCGTCGACATCAAGGCCGGCGACGTCCTCGAGACGTTTGAAGTCGAGATGCGCGAACGTACTTTGTAACGACTAAAGCCCTCTCCCCTGCGGGGAGAGGGTTGGGTGAGGGGCTGTCCCAGGCGCTGGCGTATGCGGCACCCCTCACCCCCGCCCTCTCCCCGAGGGGGAGAGGGAGCTTAAGATGAAGACCGATACCCCAGAAGCAAAAGCCGTCCGCTCGTTGCGAGTCGGCGAGCAGGCGCGTCATGCGCTGTCCGACATCCTCGCGCGCGGCGACGTCCACGATCCGGTGCTCGAAAAGCACCTTGTGACGATCACCGAAGTCCGCATGTCCCCGGACCTCCGCCACGCCACCGTCTTCGTGAAGCCGCTGCTCGGCAAGGACGAGGAAAAAGTGCTGAAGGCGCTGCGAACCAACACCGCTTACCTCCAGCGCGAAGTCGCGAACCGGGTGCAGATGCGATATGCCGCCAAGCTGAAGTTCCTCGCGGACGAGAGCTTCGACGAAGGCACGCACATCGACCAGTTGTTGCGTGATCCGCATGTTGCACGGGATCTGACCGAAGATTGACGGTAAGCCGGGTAAGGCGCAAGCTTGGCCATGGGTAACGAAGTCACCATTTCATCGAAGGGTCAGGTCGTTATCCCCAAGGACGTGCGGGATGCGTTGAACCTGAAGGCTGGTGCAAAGCTGATGCTGCGCCAAGTCGGACATCACATCGTCCTCGAAGCACCCGAGCCGCCACGCAAAACGATCAGCTACGAGGAATTCCGACGGCGCGTTCCTCGTTATGACGGTCCAACGATCGCCATCGAGGACATGACAATGGACATCGGCACGCTGTTTCGCGATTGGAAAGTCTGAGCGACGTGATTGCCGTCGACACGAATATCGTCGTCCGCCTGATCGTAGCCGATGACGACGCACAGGTCGCGCTTGCCCTCGGCCTGGCGAATCGCGAGCTTCTTTACGTAGGGATGACGGTTTTACTTGAGACCGAATGGGTCCTGCGTTCCAAATATCATTTCGATCGCACCAGCGTTTGCTCAGCGCTGCTCGACTTTGGCGATTTGCCGTTCGTCCAGTTCGAAGCCGATCAGGATATCCGCTGGGCTCTGGCCCGCTATGCGGAGGCGGGCGAACTGGCGGACTATATCCATATCGCAGCGGCGCGGCAGGTCGGACGGTTTGCCACGTTCGAACGCCGATTAAACCGCCGAGCCGGTGACGCCCCGCCTGCCCGCATCGAGACACTGATCTGATGGCCAAGCTGTATTTCTACTACGCCTCGATGAACGCAGGGAAGTCGACGAACCTGTTGCAGGCGGACTTCAACTATCGCGAGCGGGGGATGCGGACGATGCTGTTTACCGCAGCGATCGACGATCGGTTCGCGGCGGGGACGATCACGTCGCGGATCGGGCTGGAAGCGCCGGCGATCGCGTTCGATGCGGGGACGGATATCGGGGCCTGCGTGGTTCGGCAGCACGGCGAGGACGCGATTTCCTGCGTGCTGGTGGATGAGGCGCAGTTTCTGACGTCTGCGCAGGTGGATCAGCTCGCGCATATCTGTGATGTGGTCGGGATACCGGTGCTGGCGTACGGGTTGCGGACCGATTTCCAGGGGGCGCTGTTCCCGGGATCGGCGCGGTTGCTCGCGCTGGCGGACTCGCTGGTCGAGATCAAGTCGGTTTGCGGGTGTGGGCGCAAGGCTACGATGAACCTGCGGGTCGACGGGAGTGGCCGGGCGATTGCCGAGGGGCAGCAGACCGAGATTGGCGGGAACGACCGCTATGTCGCGCTGTGTCGGCGGCATTTTTGTGAGGCTTTGGGGTAGGCTTCACTCCTCCCCGTAGATGGGCGGCCGCTCCCGCCTCAATTGAATTCTAGGACTTACGCACATGCATGGCTGGATCATTCTCGACAAGCCGCTGGGGCTTGGCTCGACGCAGGGGGTGTCGGCGGTGAAGCGTGCCTTGCGCAGCGGCGGGTATGGGAAGTTCAAGGTGGGGCATGGGGGGACGCTCGATCCGCTGGCCACCGGGGTTCTGCCGATCGCCATTGGGGAGGCGACCAAGCTGGCTGGGCGGATGCTCGATAGCGACAAGATCTATGATTTTACGGTGATGTTCGGGGTTCAGACGGATACGTTGGATGCCGAGGGGGTGAGCATCGCTACGTCTGATGTTCGGCCAACCTTGGCGGCGGTCGAGGCGGTGCTGGCGCAGTTTACCGGGCCTATTTCCCAGGTGCCGCCGGCGTACTCCGCGCTGAAGGTGGATGGGGAGCGGGCTTATGACTTGGCACGGGCCGGGCGTGACGTGGTGCTCGCGAGCCGGGATGTGACGATTCATTCGCTATCCTCCCCGGTACGGGGAGGGGAACCAGCGCAGCTGGTGGAGGGGGGCTTCCGCAAGCGTTCCGCGGGTGGCGCGCCCCCCTCCCCCCCCGTCCAAGCGGACGGCGGTCCCCCTCCCCGTGCCGGGGAGGAATTGCAGGATGCACTCCTGCCCCACTCCCCCCTCGAGGAAGTTACTCTCACCGCGCATGTGTCGAAGGGCACCTACATCCGCAGCCTCGCGCGTGACATCGCGCTCGCGCTCGGCACCGTCGGCCACGTCACCATGCTGCGCCGGACCAAAGCCGGTCCGTTCGACCTCACGTCCGCGATATCGCTGGACAAACTGGACGAACTCGCTAAGGCCTTCGCGCTTGAAGATGTACTTCTGCCCTTGAGGGTGGCGCTGGACGACATCCCGGCTCTCTCCCTCACCCCCGACCAGGCAGGGGCGCTCCGACAGGGGCGTATCTTGGCCGGGATCGCCGCAGACGATGGCCAATACTTCGCCGAACTGGACGCTGTCCCGGTCGCGCTGGTCGAGGTCGAGGACGGAGACGTCCGGGTCGTTCGCGGTTTCAATCTGTGATGTCGAGGACATGAATTCATGACGATTACCGCTGAACGCAAGACCGAGCTCGTCAAGGAGCATTCGCGCGCCGAGGGTGACACCGGTTCGCCGGAAGTCCAGGTCGCGATCCTGACCGAGCGCATCAAGAACCTGACCGAGCATTTCAAGGGCCACAAGAAGGACAACCACTCGCGTCGTGGTCTTCTCATGATGGTCAACAAGCGCCGGACGCTGCTGGATTATCTCCGTCACAAGGACGGCCAGCGCTATCTGGATCTGATCGCGAAGCTCGGTCTCCGCAAGTAACTTAGACGGCTCCCCTCGGGGGGCCGTTTTCGTATATAGGGTTGTTCTCCCGCGAAGGCGGGAGTCCAGACTGGGCCCCCGCCTTCGCGGGGGAACAAGGAACTGGAGGGGCGGCAATTCGGCCACCCCTTCCGGGATGACAATTCATCCCACACCGCCGCGGGCCGGCTAAGCCCGCACATAGGCCCCAAACGCATCTGGCGTTTGGAGTGAAGGAAAAAGAATGTTCGATACCAAGACCGTAAGCGCCCAGTGGGGCGGCAAGACGCTGACGCTCGAGACCGGCCGCGTCGCGCGCCAGGCGAACGGCGCAGTGCTTGCCACGCTCGGCGAGACCGTCGTTCTGTGTGCCGTGACGGCTGCACGGACCGTCAAGGAAGGGCAGGATTTCTTCCCGCTCACCGTCCATTACCAAGAGAAGTTCTCCGCGAGCGGCCGCATCCCCGGCGGCTTCTTCAAGCGTGAGCGTGGCGCGACCGAGAAGGAGACGCTGACCAGCCGTCTCATCGATCGCCCGATCCGTCCCCTCTTCCCAGAGGGTTTCTACAACGAGATCAACGTGATCTGCCAGGTTCTGTCGTATGACGGTGAGAACGAGCCGGACGTCCTCGCGATGGTCGCGGCGTCGGCAGCGCTGACGATCTCGGGCGTGCCGTTCATGGGCCCGATCGGCGCAGCGCGCGTCGGTTACGTCGATGGCGCGTACATCCTCAACCCGACGCTCGAAGAAGCCAAGGCTGGCGATCTCGACCTCGTCGTCGCCGCCACCGGCCAGGCCGTGATGATGGTCGAATCGGAAGCCAAGGAGCTTTCGGAAGAGATCATGCTCGGCGCCGTGCAGTTCGCCCACAAGGCCTGCCGCGAAGCGGCCAATTTGATCATCGATCTGGCCGAGAAGGCTGCCAAGGATCCTTGGGAAATGGCCGAGCAGGCTGATCTCTCGACCGCCAAGGACAAGCTGAAGAAGCTGATCGGCAAGGACATTGCGGCCGCCTACAAGGTGACCGACAAGTCCAAGCGGTCTGACCTGCTGAATGCCGCTCGTGCGAAGGGCAAGACGGCGTTCGCCGATGCCTCGCCGCAGGACCAGATGGCAGCCGGCAAGCTGATGAAGAAGCTGGAGGCGGAGATCGTCCGCGGCGCCATCCTCAAGGACGGCACCCGCATCGACGGCCGCACCACCACGCAGATCCGCCCGATCGAGGCGATGGTCCACTTCCTCCCACGTACGCACGGCTCGGCGCTGTTCACGCGCGGCGAGACGCAGTCGATCTGCACCACCACGCTCGGTACGCGTGACGCGGAGCAGATGATCGACGGTCTGAACGGCCTCAGCTACGAAAACTTCATGCTGCACTACAACTTCCCTCCCTATTCGGTTGGTGAAGTCGGTCGCTTCGGTGCGCCGGGTCGTCGCGAAGTCGGTCACGGCAAGCTCGCATGGCGCGCGCTGCACCCCGTGCTGCCGACCAAGGAAGAGTTCCCGTACACGATCCGCGTTCTGTCGGACATCACCGAGAGCAACGGCTCGTCGTCGATGGCGACGGTCTGCGGTGGTTCGCTGAGCATGATGGATGCCGGCGTGCCGCTGAAGCGTCCAGTGTCGGGCATCGCGATGGGCCTGATCCTCGAGGGCAAGAACTTCGCGGTTCTCAGCGACATCCTCGGCGACGAGGATCACCTCGGCGACATGGACTTCAAGGTTGCGGGCACGTCCGAGGGCATCACCACGATGCAGATGGACATCAAGATCGCCGGCATCACCGAGGAGATCATGGGCAAGGCGCTGGCGCAGGCCAAGGAAGGCCGCGCGCACATCCTGGGCGAGATGGCCAAGGCACTCGACCACACCCGTGAGGAACTGTCGGCACACGCACCGCGCATCGAGAGCTTCCAGATCGACAAGTCGAAGATCCGTGAAGTCATCGGCACCGGCGGCAAGGTGATCCGCGAGATCGTCGCGCAGACCGGCGCCAAGGTCGACATCGACGACGAGGGCGTGATCAAGGTGTCGTCGTCCGACCCCGCGCAGATCGAAGCCGCGATCAAGTGGATCAAGGGCCTCGTCGAGGAAGCCGAAGTCGGCAAGGTCTATGACGGCAAGGTCGTCAACCTGGTCGATTTCGGGGCGTTCGTGAACTTCATGGGTGGCAAGGACGGTCTCGTCCACGTGTCCGAAATCAAGAACGAGCGCGTCGAGAAGGTGTCGGACGCCCTGACCGAAGGCCAGGAGGTCAAGGTCAAGGTTCTCGAGATCGATCCGCGCGGCAAGGTTCGCCTGTCGATGCGCGTCGTCGACCAGACAACCGGCGAAGAGCTGGAGGACACGCGTCCTGCTCGTGAGCCCCGCGAAGGCGGTGATCGTGGTCCGCGCGGTCCGCGTCGTGATGGCGATGGCGGTCGTGATGCTGGCGGCAACGGCGGTGGTCGTGGTCCGCGCGGCGAAGGCGGCGGCGGTCGTGATGGGGGCGACCGCGGCTCGCGTGGCCCGCGTCGTGATGGCGACGGTGGCCGTGACGCAGGTGGCAACGGCGGTGGCCGTGGTCCGCGTCGCGACGGCGGCGGAAACGGCGGCGGCGAGCGTGCTGCACGCACCGACGGCGACAAGGCCCCCGAGTTCGCACCGGCCTTCCTGACCGGCGATCGCGACTAAGCCTTTGCCGCCTAACGGCAAATGATCGAGGGGCTCGGGAAACCGGGCCCCTTTCTCATGTCCGGCTCGCTTTGCCGCGTTATGGTCCGATAAGACGATTAATGTCGGAACGGAGCGGCATGCCGGAAGTTCGAACCGATATGAACGCCATTCGCAAATCTGTCATACTGATCGTCGACGACGACGCGCTCGTCCGCGTCCATTCCAACCTCGCGCTGGAGGATGCCGGCTACGAAGTCGTCGAAGCGACCAATGCGGCCGACGCTCTGGTCAAGCTCAAGGAACGGCCCGATATCGCCGCCTTGTTCACCGATGTGCGCATGCCGGGAGCTCTAAACGGCATCGACCTAGCCCACGCGGTCCACGCGCAACGTCCCGACATCGCGATCCTGGTCACGTCGGGCGCCGACAACGGTGCGTCGTCCGCCCTCCCCGCGGCCGCGCAGTTTCTGCAAAAGCCCTATACGAAGACGCAGCTCAGCCAGATGCTCCAGCACGGACAGACAGTGCGCGCATAGACCTGATAGCGATGTCCCGGTTACTGGCCTTAATACACGCCGCCGACGATAGTCATTGCCGCCGACGATAATTGGGATCACCCTCGGCTCCCTGAGCATCGACTCGTGGGGGCGGTATGATGGCGACGGCAAACACTTTGGCGGGAACGCCGCGAAACGCTGTCGCCAGCGAGCGTCGCTTCTTCCTCGGCATGGCGATAGCGATCGCGGCGACGGTGATCCTAGGCTTCACGGTGAACGCCGCGCGAATGCACTGGACGTTCTTTGCGTTACCCCTCCAGGTTCATGTTCACGCCGCCGCTTTTCTATCATGGATCATACTTTACGTCGTCCAGAACTGGCTGGTCGTGCGCGGTTCCATCACGCGCCATCGCCAGTTGGGGGTGCTCGGCGCGGGTATCGCGGTGGCGATGGTCGTGCTTGGCATCGTCACCACCGTCATGGCGATCCAGCAGCAGCGCGTGCCGCCGTTCTTCCCGCCGGGCATTTTCCTCGTGCTCGATGTGCTGGGGGTGATCGGCTTCGGCATCCTCACCGCTTGGGCTATCGTGCTGCGCAAGCAGGCGGCGTGGCACAAGCGCCTGATGCTATGCGGGACGATCCTGGTCGTGTCGCCGGCGCTCGGGCGGCTCCTGCCAATGCCGCAGCTGGGCAGGTTCGCGCCGCTTGCGGTGTTCGCGTCGATGGCGGTGTTCGTCATCGCAGGGATGATCTTCGACCTGCGCGTGCGCGGGAAAATACATCCGGCCTATTATTGGGGCGGCAGCGTGCTCGTTGTGACCAACGTGCTGGTGGGCCCGCTCGGCTTCAGCCCGCCGGTGCTGCGACTGGTCGAGCGCCTTACTGCGTAATCGGAGCCGCGTGATGAGGCCAAGTGTCGGGTGAGTGGGGAGCTTCTGTTGCTCGGTGCCCCCCGTACCGCCGGTGTCCACTTCTGTTGCCCGGTGTGGCCCGAACCGCGCTTTCGTCCGTATAACTTAGGTCGTTAGACCGTCAGTTATGCGGCAATTGCGAGTGCTTCGTTATCGTTGGCACTTGTGTATGGGCCGTTGCGGTGGTCCCATTCCGAGCGAAACATAGCGTCGTTGAACACACGTCGATCCTAGTTCGACCCCGTCATCGTCCCCCTCTTGCGAAGAGAGCGGTGGTGGAGTCGCCGGGTACTGCCCCCGGGTCCGCTGTGTCTATGACACGCCACGGTTTATCGCCATAGCCGCCAAGAGAAGATTCCCCCGACGGCTTGACCGATATAGGGGGGCCGCATCGATCTGAAAAGCCCGGCCAAATGAAAAGACTGGCGCGGTGGCGGCACTCTCCGGGATAAATCTCCAGTGGGTTAACACACAGCGTGCCAAACCGCCTTTCGCTCGCCACAAAGCGCGTGCATAGCAACCTGCATTATGTTGACGCAGCGCTCCCGCTACGCGCTCCGCGCGATGATCTTCCTTGGCGGTGCTCCCGCCGGTGGCCCTCCCATCCCGATGACGCGGATCGCCGCCGAGGCGAACGTGCCGCGCAAATTCCTCGAGCTGATCCTCGCCGACCTGCGCGAGTCCGGCCTGCTCCACAGCCATCGCGGTAAGATGGGCGGCTACCGCCTGTCGCGGCCGAGTCATCTGATTTCGCTCGGCGAGATCATTCGCATCATCGAGGGGCCACTGGCGCTGGTGCCGTGCGTGAGCCGGACCGCGTACCGGACATGCCTCGACTGCAAGAGCGAAGCCGACTGCGCGATCCGCTTTGCGATGATGCGCGTGCGCGACGAGACCGCGCGAATCCTCGATGGCACGAGCCTGGCGGATGCGAACGCCGAGGAACTGGTAGCAGCGTAACTCTATCCTTCTCCCCTCGGGGAGAAGGTGGCGCGGCAGCGTCGGATGAGGGGGAGTTGGGAGGCGCTCCCGAGCCTCACGCCCCTCACCCTTCCGTCGCCTACGGCTCCTCCCTCCCTCTCCCCGCAGGGGCGAGGGACAAGTAAGTTACCCCCGGGCCTTCAACTCGTCGCGGATCTCGCGGAGCAGCGCGATCTCGACCGGCTCCGGCGCAGGTGCAACAACCACCGCCTCTTCCTCACGCTTCAACCGCGCGGTCTCGCGCTCGATCAGCGCCGCCGTCCGGTTCACCACGCGCAGGATCATGAAGATGATACCCGCAACGATCACGAAATTGACCAGCTGCGTCGCGAACGCGCCATAGCCGAGCAGCGGCACGCCCGCCTTCTTCAACGCCGCGTAGTCGCTCAGCGAGCCGACGTAGTTCGCCGGCACCGGCCCCATCCGCCAGAAATAGCTCGAGAAATCGAGCCCGCCGAAGATCTTGCCGATCACCGGCATCAGCACGTCGTCGGTGAGCGACGTGACGATCTTCCCGAACGCCGCGCCGATGATCACCGCGATGGCGAGATCGAGCACGTTGCCGCGCATGATGAACGCCCGAAACTCTTTAAACATTGGCGAATTCCTTGAGCATGTCGCCCCCTTTGTTGCCGGTCAAAGCTAACCGCCGATTTCGGTTTCGCCAACCCTGCGGACTGTCCTATGAGGGTGACACAGGTATTCAGGAGAGCCCCGATGTCACGTGCCCCAATCGCCCGCGGTACCGCCGCGATCCTCCTCGCATCGGCGCTGGCCGGGTGCGGGATCAACAGCATTCCGACCGCGGAAGAGACCGCGAAGGCACGCTGGGCCGACGTCCAGAACAATTATCAGCGCCGCGCCGACCTGATCCCCAACCTCGTCGCGACGGTGAAGGCCGCGGGCGCGCAGGAGAAGGATATCCTCGTCCAGGTGACGCAGGCGCGCTCTGCCGCGAACTCGGTGCAGGTTTCGGCTGCCGATCTCTCCGATCCGGCGAAGATGGAGCAGTATCAGCGCGTCCAGGGTGCCGTCGGCGTGTCGCTGCAGCGTTTGCAGGAGGCGTATCCCGAGCTGAAGAGCCAGGCCAACTACACCACGCTGATGAGCCAGCTCGAGGGCACCGAGAACCGCATCACGATCGCGCGGCGCGATTACAACGGCGCGGTGCAGGCGTACAACACCAAGATCCGCACCTTCCCCGACGCGGTCGGCGCGAAGATCTTCTATGGTGCCAAGCCGATGGTGCCGTTCGCGGCGACCACGCCGGGCGCGGAGACCGCACCCACGGTGAACTTCGGCAACGCGAGCTGATAACGGGGTCTGCGCGATGATCCGCTACCTTGCCACGCTGGCGTTCGCGGTGCTGCTGGGAAGCGGCGCCGCAACCGCGCAGACCTTCCCGAAGTTCACCGGCTTCGTCGTCGACACCGCGAACGTCATCCCGCCCGATCAGGAAGCGGCGCTGACCAAACGGCTCGACGACCTGCAAAAGACGACCGGCAACCAGCTGATTGTCGCGACGGTGCCCGATCTCGAAGGCTATCCGATCGAGGATTACGGCAATCGCCTGATCCGAAGCTGGGGCGTCGGGCTGAAGGATGCGAACAACGGCGCGATCCTGCTGGTCGCGCCGAACGACCGGAAGGTGCGGATCGAGGTCGGTTATGGCCTGGAGCCGGTGCTGACCGATGCGTTCTCCAGCGTCGTCATCAACCAGCAGATCCTGCCGCGCTTCAAGGCGGGCGACATCCCCGGCGGCATCGTCGCGGGGACGAACGCGGTCGCGGACCAGCTTGCGCTACCCGATGCGGAGGCGCGCGCGAAGGTTACGGCGGCAGCGGCCGAGTATGACAAGACGCATCGTCGCGCGAACTCGGGCGGCGGCGGCGTGCCGATCGGGCTGATTTTCTTCGGGATCGTGCTGGCGGCGATCGTCATTCCGATGATCTCGCGGCGCGCCGGCGGCAAGCATTACGTCGATGGCGGCAGCCGGAGCGGTGGCAGTGGCGCCTTGCCGATCGTGTTGTGGAGCATCGCCGACGCGATGACCCGTGGCGGCGGTAGTGGCGGCGGCGGAGGCTGGGGCGGCGGTGGCGACAGCGGTGGTGGCGGCTGGAGCGGCGGTGGTTTTGGCGGCGGCGGCGGGGGATCCGGCGGCGGCGGCGGCGCATCGGGGGGATGGTGACATGCGATTGAGCGACACCGACCACGACCGCGTCACCGCGGCGGTGACCGAGGCTGAAGCCGCGACGACCGGCGAGATCATCACGATCGTCGCGCGGCAGTCGGATGCGTATCACGACGTATCGATGCACTGGGGCGTGCTGGCGATGCTGCTGACGCTGGCGTTGCTCGCATACCACCCGGTCGCGGCGGACCATATCTACGCGCTGGTCGATCCCTGGCAGGCAGCACCGCAGGGTGCGCTGTACGTGGTGGCGCTCGTGCTGGTCACCCTTGTGTTCCTGGCCGTGCGGCTTGTGCTGGCATGGACGCCGGCGCGGCTCGCGCTGACCCCGGGTGCGACCAAGGCGCGGCGCGTGCGGCGGCGGGCTCTGCTCCTGTTCCGTGCGGGAGCCGAGAAGCGCACCAAGGGCTCGACCGGCGTGCTGTTGTACCTGTCGCTGGCCGAGCACCGCGCGGAGATCATCGCCGACGACGCGATCCACTCGCGCGTGCCGAACGAGACCTGGGGCGCGGCGATGGCGGCGGTACTCGCCGGCGTCCGTGACGATCGTCCCGCCGACGGCATGGCGGATGCGGTCGCGCAGATCGGCGCGGTGTTGGCGGAACATTTCCCGCGGACCGGTGCGCCGGTGAACGAACTTCCGGACAGGCTGATCGAATTATGAGCAAGACCGTGTGGGCCGGAAAATTCCTGACCGTGCAAACCGAAGGCACATGGGAATTCGCCGCGCGCCAGGGAGAGATCGCGGCGGCGGTGATCGTCGCGATCGACGACGGCGACGTGATCCTGGTCGAGCAATTCCGCGTGCCGCTGGGCCGCGCGTGTCTCGAACTGCCGGCCGGGCTGGTGGGTGACGAAACCGCGGGCGAGAGCGTCGCGGTCGCCGCCGGCCGTGAGCTGGAGGAAGAGACCGGCTACCGCGCGGACGCGATCGAGGACCTTGGCGTGTTCTATTCGTCGCCGGGGATGACGTCGGAATGCTTCACGCTGGTCCGCGCCACCGGGCTGACCAAGGTGAGCGATGGCGGCGGGGATGGCGACGAGAACATCACCGTACACCGGGTGGCACTAGCGAATGTGCCGGCGTTCGTGGCCGAGAAGCGCAAGGCTGGCGTGGCGATCGATACCAAGATGCTGCTGATCCTGGCGGGGTCGATACTCTAACCAAGATTTGTGTCCCCGCGCAGGCGGGAACCCAGACTGGACTCCCGCCTTCCCGGGAGAACAAGGAGGTGTGGGAGGGCCTAGCGCCGCTCCCGCGGGCTTACTTGAAATTATCCGCGTAGCTCTGCAGCTTCAGCGTCTTCTGCGGCGCCGGCACGACGGTGTAGCCGAACCCCTCGCGCTCGCAGTGCGCGATCGCCGCTTCGGCGGTCGGGAACAGCAGGCGCAGCTGGTCGCGGGTGTCGCCGCTGCCGGCCCAGCCGGTGAGCGGGTCGGGGCGCTTGGGCTCCGAGGGTTCGAATTCGAGCTGCCAGGCGTCGGTCCGGTGCTTGCCGGACTGCATGGCGTTCTTGGGGCGCTGGAAGATACGGGCGGTTGGCATAAATGCCTCCTTATCGTGAACCGGCGGCCCTTGCATCCGCCTTTTTCGTGCGCAGCGTGGCGGACGCCGCGGCGGGGTCGTCAGGCCAGGGATGCTTGGGGTAGCGACCGCGCATTTCCTTCGCCACCGCGGTCCAGCTGCCCGCCCAGAATCCGGGGAGGTCGCGCGTCGTCTGGATCGGGCGGCCGGCGGGGGATGTGAGGCTCAGCACCAGCGGCACGCGCGCCTCGCCGATCACCGGATGCACCGCGAGGCCGAACAGGGCTTGCACGCGGAGCTCGACACGGGGGCCGCCTTCGGCTGCGTAATCGATCGCGTGCGTGCTGCCGGCGGGGCTGGTGAAATCGGGCGGGGCGAGGCGGTTGATCGTCTGCATCGCGTCCCAGCCGAGCAGGTTGCGGAGCGCTTCGGCAAGCGCGCCGGGGGCGATCGCGTCGAGCCGGCGCTTGCCGGTCAGGAGCGGTGCCAGCCATTCGTCGACGCGGTCGAGCAGGGTCGCGTCGTCGAGCGGGACGCCGGCATAGGCGGCGCGGTCGCGCAGGGCCTGGGCGCCGTCGCTCCATGGTAGCAGCGCGAGGCCGTGCTCGCGGACGCCGTCGATGAGCGCGGCAAGGATCGCGTCTGGGTCGGCGCCGCTGTCGGGGCCGCTCGACAAACGGATCGCCCCGAGGCGGCGTTCGCGCAGCGTCTGGATGCCGCCGGTCGTCGGGTCGAACGTGACGGTGCGGCGGGAGTCGATGCGGTCGGCGAAGAGGGTTTCGACGGTGGCCTGGTCGATCGCCACGGCCGAGAGGATGCGCGCGCCGGCGGCGGAGCCCTGCGTGTCGGCGACGGCGAGCCATTCGGAGCGGGCGAGCGGCGAGGTCGGATCGAGCTTGAACCCGCGGCCGCCGACCGAGGCCCAGGTTTCACCGGATGGGTCTCGGCGGCGTGCGACACGGTCCGGGAAACCAAGCGCAACGCACACTTCTGCTCCCCCTCCCGCAAGCGGGAGGGGGTTGGGGGGTGGGCGCCCGGCCTCAACGTCAAATAACGCGGATGGCGCGGCTGACGACGCTGGAGGCGATCGAAGACGGTCGCCCGACGTCGCATGGCCGCGCGATCGCGAAGCTGCCGATGCCGCCAAGATTGGCGCACATGCTGCTGCGAGCGGGGCAGCGCGNCTCCCGCAAGCGGGAGGGGGTTGGGGGGTGGGCCCGCGCCATCCGCGTTATTTGACGTTGAGGCCGGGCGCCCACCCCCCAGCCCCCTCCCGCTTGCGGGAGGGGGGGCAAGTTTCGCCCACCTATCCGCCATGGCGCGTGCCGCCTGCGCCTTCGAACCGCGTTCAGTTTTCCAGCGGCGGAGGCGGGTTTCGAGATCGACGTCCTGTCCACCGATGCCGCGTTCGCCTAGCAGGACCGCGATTTGCGCCGCTACATTTGCCAAGCCGCGCTGCCCCGCTCGCAGGCGCCAATCTTGGCGGCATCGGCAGCTTCGCGATCGCGCGGCCATGCGACGTCGGGCGACCGTCTTCGATCGCCTCCAGCGTCGTCAGCCGCGCCATCGCCTCGTCGATAGCCGCGGCGGGCGGCGGGTCGATCCAACGGAGGTCTCGCGGATCGCCTACGCCCCATAGTGCGCAGGCGAGCACCAGCGCGGAAAGGTCTGCTTCGAGAATTTCGGGCGGATCGTAGCGCGGAAGGCCGGCGGTGGCCGCTTCCTCCCACAAGCGATACGCTATCCCCGGCCCGAGGCGTGCCGCGCGGCCGGCGCGTTGCGTGACCGCCGCCTGGCTTGCGCGCTCGGTGACCAGGCGCGTCATGCCGGCGGCGCGGTCGTAGCGGGGGCGTCTCGCGAGCCCGGAGTCGACGACGATGCGGATGCCGTCGAGCGTCAGGCTGGTCTCGGCGATGCTGGTGGCGAGCACGACCTTCCGCCGGCCGTCGGGTTCGGGGAGGATCGCGGCGCGCTGGGCCGCGGGATCGAGGCTGCCGTGGAGTTCGTGCAGGACGATGTCGTCGGGCAAATTGGCGAGGCGGTCGGCGGTCCGTTCGATCTCCGCGACGCCGGGTAGGAACGCGAGCACGCCGCCCTCCGCTTCGCCGAGCGCGCGGCGGATGGCGGCGGCGACCGAGTCCTCGATGCGCAGTTCCGCCTGCCGCCCAATGTGTCGGAGCGTCAGCGGGTAGCTTCGGCCTTCGCTCTCGATGACGGGGGCGCCATCCATTAATGCCGCAAAACGCGCGCCGTCGAGCGTTGCGGACATGGCGACGATGCGGAGGTCGGGGCGGAAGCCGGCTTGCACGTCGAGCGCCAGCGCGAGGCCGAAATCGCCATCCAGGCTGCGCTCGTGGACTTCGTCGAACAGCACGGCCGAGACGCCGGCAAGTTCGGGGTCGGCTTGGATGCGTGCGACGAAGATGCCCTCCGTGATGACCGTCACGCGCGTCGCGGCGGAGCGCTTGCTGTCCATCCGGGTGGCGTAGCCGAAGGTCTGGCCGACGGGTTCGCCCGCAGTGAAGGCCATGCGTTCGGCGGCAGCGCGGGCGGCTAGGCGGCGGGGGGATAGGAGGAGGATCTCGCCGGTGCACCAGGGTTCGGTGAGGAAGGCCGGCGCTACCGCGGTGGTCTTGCCAGCGCCTGGGGGAGCGACGAGGACCGCGGAGGTGCGGTCGCGGAGGGTGGCGAGGAGCTCGGGCAGTACGGCTAGGATGGGGAGCGGCGGCGGGGTCATGTGCGCCTGCTGCCACAGTAGCGGGGTTGGCGACAGGTTTTGCTTGGGCGGTCCCTTGGGAAGGTGCGGGTTCAACCGATGATCGCGCGCCTTCGATCCCCCCCCCGCCAGGGGGAGGTGTCAGGCACTTACCTGACGGAGGGGGCGGTAAGCGACGACCTCAGCTCCGTGTCCTCCCGCTCCGTCACCTTCGGTGCCACCTCCCCCTGGCGGGGGAGGATCGTTCAAGCTCACGGACGTCGATGGCTTACCTACCCGCCAACAGCACCGCCCCGGCGAACGCCGGGGTCCAACTGGGAAACGGCGCTGACTGCTGTTGCGCTCCGTTATTGCCACCTCTCCAATTGGGCCCCGGCCTCCGCCGGGGTGGTGGACATAGGCGGAAGGACTCAGCACCGGGCGAGCTTGGAATAGCAAGTCGCCGACGAACGCGTTGCGACAGCCTACCCCACCCTCGCCACCGAAGGCTGGCAAGCGCCCGCGAACCTGCTAGACGCTCCCCCAGTAATCATGGCGTCCGATCCCTCCCCCCCCTCGACGACGGCGACAGGCCGCACTTCCGACCGGCTGCGCGGCAGGGTCGCGCGCGCCTGGGCGAGTCGGTGGACCAAGGCCGCGCTGGTGCTGGTGGTGCTCGGCTTCGTCGCGATCTTCGCGTTCTGGTTCGCGGTCATGCGCGACCTGCCCTCCGTTGACACGCTGCGCACCTACGAGCCGCCGCTGCCGACCAACGTCCGCGGGATCGATGGCGCGCCGATCCATTCCTACGCGCGCGAGCGCCGCGTCGAGCTGAGCTACGCCGAATATCCGCCGTTGCTGGTGAAGGCGTTCCTCGCCGCCGAGGACAAGTCGTTCTTCGAGCATCACGGCGTCGACTATCCCGGCCTCGCCGGCGCGGTGTACGACTATGCGACCAAGCTCGGTACCGGCAAGCGCGCCAAGGGCGGCTCGACGATCACGCAGCAGGTCGCCAAGAACCTGTTGATCGGCAACGCCTATTCGCCATCGCGCAAACTGCGCGAGGCGGTGCTGGCGTACAAGATCGAGGACACGCTGACCAAGGAGCAGATCCTCGAGCTGTACCTCAACCAGATCGCGCTCGGGCGTAACGCGTTCGGCGTCGAGGCGGCGTCACACGCGTATTTCGACAAGGAGCTCGACCAGCTCGATCTCGCGCAGATGGCGTATCTCGCGATCCTGCCCAAGGGGCCGTCGAATTACGATCCGGTGCGCAACACCGAGCGCGCGATGATCCGCCGCAACTACGTGCTCAACCGGATGCTCGACAACGGCTTCATCACGCGCGCGCAGCACGACCAGGCGAATGCCGAGCCACTCGGCGCGGTGATGCGGCGCACGCCGAAGTTCGAGAGCGTCGGCGGTTATTTCGTCGAGGAAGTCCGCCGCCAGCTGATGGCGAAGTTCGGCGAGAACGCGAAGGACGGTCCGTACAGCGTCTATTCGGGCGGGCTGTGGGTGCGCACCTCGTTCGACGCAAAGTTGCAGGACCTGGCGCAGCAGGCGTTGCGCGACGGGCTGGTGCGGTTCGACAGCGGGCGCGGCTGGAACGGGCCGATCCGTCATGTCGAGATCGAGGACGACAACTGGCTCCAGCCCTTGCTCAACAGCAATATCGCGCTCGATTACCGCGATTGGGTCGCAGCGATCGTCACGGGCAAGGACGGCAACGCCTGGAGCCTCGGCTTCCGCACCGGTAAGACCGGCACGCTGCCGCGCTATGCTGCGCAGATGCCGGTGCGCGGCAAGGGCGGCAACGCGTTCGGCGCGATCAAGACGGGCGACATCATCGCGGTGGCGCCGGAAGGTGGCGAATTCTCGCTGCGGGCGATCCCGAAAGTCTCGGGCGCGTTCGTCGTCGAGGAGCCGGCGTCGGGCCGCGTGCTGGCGATGCAGGGCGGCTTCGACGACCGGTTGCAGGCGTTCAACCGCGCGACTCAGGCGATGCGCCAGCCGGGTTCGACGATCAAGCCGATCGTCTATTCCGCCGCGCTCGACAACGGGATGACGCCCGCGTCGATCATCGTCGACGGGCCATTCTGCGTCTATCAGGGCGCACGGCTCGGGCAGAAATGCTTCCGCAACTTCGGCAACTCGCGCGGGTCCGGACCGCACACGATGCGCTGGGGCATCGAGCAGTCGCGCAACCTGATGACCGTGCGCGCCGCCGCGCAGACCGGCATGCCGAAGGTCGTCGCGACGATCAAGAAGATGGGCGTCGGCGATTACGCGCCGTATCTCTCCTACGCGCTCGGCGCCGGCGAGACGACCGTCGGGCGGATGGTCAACGCGTATTCGATCCTCGCCAACAACGGCAAGGGCGGCCCGCCATCGCTGATCGACTTCGTCCAGGATCGTCACGGGAAGGTGATCTGGCCGGAGAACTGGCGGCCCTGCGATCGCTGCAACGCGCCCGACTGGGACGGCAAGCCGATGCCGCGGCCGATCACGCGCCAGCGTCAGGTGCTCGACGCGATGACCGCCTACCAGATGGTCCACATCACCGAAGGCGTGGTCCAGCGCGGCACTGCGGTGACGTTGCGCGATCTCGACCGGCCGATGTTCGGCAAGACGGGCACGAACAACGGCCCGACCGACGTGTGGTTCGTCGGGGGCACGCCGCAGTTCGTCGGCGGGCTGTACATCGGTTTCGACACGCCGAAGAATCTCGGTGGCGCGGCACAGGGCGGCACGCTCGCCGCGCCGATCTTCAAGCAGTTCGCGACGAAGGCGTATGAGGATCTGCCCAAGCTGCCGTTCCGTGCCCCCGCCGGGATCCGCATGGTCCGGATCGATCGCGCGAGCGGTCGACCGGTCTATGGCACGTGGCCCGACACCAGCGATCCCAAGCCCGCGGTGATCTGGGAAGCGTTCAAGCCCGAGAGCGAACCACGCCGCGCTGCACGACGCTCGGATGTCGCCCCCACGGCTACTACGACGACGACCGCGGTGAAGAAGGCCGAAGCCCCGCGCGACAGCGATTTCTTGCAAAGACAAGGCGGAATCTACTAGCGCGCTTATATAGACGTCATCCCGGCGCCCGCCGGAGACCCGCCCCGCTCGCTTGGGACGGCGATCCCGGCCTCCGCTGGGACGACGGAATTTCCCCGGCCTCCGCCGGGGCGGCGGAATTTTTGGAGAATATCATGCGCGCCGAAGCGCAGGCTCACGTAGACACCATCAACGACGCGCTGGCGCTGCTGCGCCGCTTCCTCGACTGGGACCGCGCGCTGCGTCGTCTCGACGAGCTGAACGCGCGCGTCGAGGATCAGGCGCTCTGGTCCGATCCCAAGGCCGCGCAGGAGGTGATGCGCGAGCGTCGTCGTCTCGACGAGGCGATCAGCGCGACGCGCGCGATCCAGAGCGAGCTGTCGGACACCGCCGAGCTGATCGAGATGGCCGAGGCCGAGGGCGATACCGAGATGGAGGCGGACGGCGTTGCGTCGCTCGCCGAACTCGCCGCGCGTGCCGACAAGGACAAGATCAAGGCGTTGCTGGCGGGCGAAGCCGACGCGAACGACACCTATATCGAGGTCAACGCGGGCGCCGGCGGGACCGAGAGCCAGGACTGGGCCGGCATGCTCAGCCGGATGTATTCGCGCTGGGGCGAGCGCCACGGTCTGAAGGTCGAACTGGTAGACCAGCATTCGGGCGAGCAGGCCGGGATCAAGTCGGCCACGCTGCTGCTCAAGGGCGAGAACGCGTACGGCTATGCCAAGACCGAGAGCGGCGTGCACCGGCTTGTGCGGATCAGCCCGTACGACTCGGCGGCGCGGCGGCACACGTCGTTCGCCAGCGTCTGGGTTTATCCGGTCGTCGACGACAATATCGAGGTCGAGTACAACGAGAGCGACCTGCGCATCGACACCTACCGCGCGTCGGGCGCCGGCGGCCAGCACATCAACACGACCGACTCGGCGGTGCGCATCACGCACATCCCGACCGGCATCGTCGTGCAGTGCCAAAACCAGCGCTCGCAGCACAAGAACAAGGCCGAGGCGTATAACCAGCTTCGCGCGCGTCTGTACGAGCGCGAACTGGCGATCCGCGAGACTGCGGCGAATGCCGAGAACGCCGGCAAGACCGACATCGGTTGGGGTCACCAGATCCGCAGCTACGTGCTCCAGCCGTACCAGATGGTGAAGGACCTGCGCACCGGCGTGGTGTCGACCAGTCCGTCGGACGTGCTCGACGGCGACCTCGAGATGTTCATGGCGGCGGCGCTGTCGCAGCGCGTGACCGGCGAGGCTGTCGAGGTGGAGGACGTCGATTGAGCTTGCGGGGTGCCCTTGCCCTGATGCTGTCGCCGGTGTTCCTGCTCGCAGCGTGTGACGGCAGCAAGCCGCTGATCAAGCGCGAGCCCAAGGAGCCGGTGTTCCCCGCTGCCGATCGTCCAGTCGCGTCGATCGTCTCTGCGCGCTGGTCGAACGAGGAAGCGCGCGACCGGCTCAACGAGGCTGGCGAGGTCATGAACAAGGCCGAGATCCGCAAGGGCATGACGGTCGCGGACATCGGCGCGGGCGAAGGCTATTACACGATCCGCATGGCGGCCCGCGTCGGCAAGACCGGCCGCGTGCTGGCGGAGGACATCCTCCCAGCGGTGCGCGACCAGCTGGCCGAACGCGTCGCCCGCGAGGATCTGGCGAACGTCAGCGTGAAGCTCGGCGAGGCGAACGATCCCAAGTTGCCCGAAGCGAGCTTCGACCGGGTGGTGATGGTCCACATGTATCACGAGATCGAGCAGCCCTACGAGTTCCTGTGGCGGTTGCGGCCGTCGCTGAAGCCCGACGGGCTGGTGGTGGTGGTGGATGCGAATCGCCCGACGCAGAACCACGGCACGCCGCCCGCGCTGTTGAAATGCGAGTTCGCGTCGGTGGGGTATACGCAGGTCGACATGGATGACATGCCGTCGGCCGGAGGGTATCTCGCGACGTTCCGCGCGACCGGCCCGCGGCCCGCGCCGGAAGCGATCAGGGCGTGCCGGCTGAAGTGAGGCGAGACGTCGGCCTCAACTTCGCTTCGTTCCCAAACCCTAACCCAACCAATTGCACCACCCCGGCGAAGGCCGGGGCCCAATTGGAAAGGTGGCCGTGACGGCACGCTGCGCTTCGCAATCATCGTCCCCCAATTGGGCCCCGGCCTTCGCCGGGGTGGTGCTGCAGATGGCGAGCATTCCTCACACCACCCCCACCGCTCGCAAACTCGTCACCTCGTCCCCCGCGATCACCAAGTGATCAAGCAACACCACCTCCAACGTCCGCAACCCCACCGCCAGCGCCCGTGTGAACGCCACGTCCCGCACGCTCGGCGTCGCATCCCCGCTCGGATGGTTATGCGCGACGATCACGCCGCACGCATCGAACGCCAACGCATCCACCGCGACCGTCCGGATCGAGATCGCCACCTGATCCCGCCCCCCGACGACATGCCGCATCCCGAGAAGCCTCCGATTCGGATCAAGATACGCGACCGCGACCGTCTCTACCGTCGCATAACGCAGCCCAGCGAACAGCGCCCGCGCCGCAGCGAGGTCGGCGATACGACACGAAGACTCGGACGACGGCGGCACATACTCGCCTGCCCCGCGCCGCCAACGACCGCACGCGCAACTACATCCGCTTGAGCCCTCGCCCCCGCATCGCTACGCCCCCAGCATGCGCCAATATCTAGACCTAATGGACCGCGTGCTCTCGACTGGCGTCGAGACGATGGACCGCACCGGCACCGGCACGCTCAGCGTGTTCGGCGCGCAGATGCGCTTCGATCTCGCGCAGGGCTTCCCCGTGCTCACCACCAAGAAGCTCCACCTCCGCTCGATCATCGTCGAGCTCCTGTGGTTCCTCCGCGGCGACACCAACGTCCGCTGGCTACAGGACCGGAAAGTGGCGATCTGGGACGAGTGGGCGGACGAGGCGGGCGATCTCGGCCCGGTCTACGGCAAGCAATGGCGCGACTGGGCCACTGCCGACAGCCGCCACATCGACCAGATCGCCGAGCTGATCGACCAGATCAAGACCAACCCCGCCTCGCGCCGCCAGATCGTCAGCGCATGGAATCCCGGCGACCTCCACGCGATGGCGCTCGCGCCGTGCCATTGCCTGTTCCAGACGCATGTCGCGGGCGGCAAGCTCTCGCTCCAGCTCTACCAGCGCTCGGGCGACATCTTCCTCGGCGTGCCGTTCAACATCGCCAGCTATGCCCTACTCACGCACATTCTCGCGCAGCAATGCGGGCTCGAGGTCGGCGAGTTCATCTGGACCGGCGGCGATTGCCACCTCTATTCGAATCATCTCGAGCAGGCGCAGTTGCAACTAACCCGCTCGCCGGGACCTCTCCCGCGCCTTGAGATTCTCCGGAAGCCGGCCTCGATCGACGCGTACGAGTATGAGGATTTCGTCCTCCACGACTACGTCGCGCAGGCGCACATCAAGGCCCCCGTCGCGGTCTGAACAGAGAGCGACCTCGCGGCAGCGCCGCGCGACCGAATCGCAATAGGAACCGCCCGTCCGCTGTGCGGTTCAGATGCGCATGGATATTACACAGCTCATTCTCGACGAACACGCGCAGCAGCGCGCACTGTTCGCGCAGATCGATTCGATCGACGCCAAGGACACCGAGGCCCTTTCTGCGCTCTGGACCCGCCTCAAGAACCTGCTCGACGCGCATGCCGAGGCGGAGGAGCGCTTCTTCTACCCGCGGCTGATGAAGATCGGCACCGGCGGCAACGACGCCGACTCGGCCGCCGAGGAGACCGAGGACGCGATCGAGGATCACAACGACATCCGCGATACCGGCGAGGCGGTCGACAAGCACCCGGTCGGCTCGGACGCGTGGTTCGCGGCCGTCGGCGAATGCAACAAGGCGAACAGCGATCACCTGGCGGAGGAAGAACGCCAGGGCCTCACCGATTTCCGCAAGCATGCGACGCTGGAGGAGCGGCATGAGCTTGGCGTGCGGTTCGCGGCGTTCGAGGCGAACCACCTGAACGGGGTGAAGGTCATCGACAAGGATCCCGAGGCGTATGCGAAGGAACACGCGCCGAGCTGAACCACATCGTTTATCTACCACCCCGGCGAAGGCCGGGGCACAATTGGCAAGGCCGAAGTAACGGAGCGCAGCGCTCATCGACGACGTTCCCCAATTGGGCCCCGGCCTCCGCCGGGGAGGTGCTAGGGTTAGGTTCGGGCGTAACCCCGCACTAGAACCTCGCCCCTCGTTCCGGCATGACCGCCGCATGATCACCTTCTACCTCGCCCGCGCCACCAACGGCGTCATCGGCCGCGACGGGCAACTCCCCTGGCGCATCCCCGCCGACCTGAAGCGCTTCAAGGCGCTGACCATGGGCAAGCCGATGGTGATGGGCCGGAAAACGTTCGAGAGCTTCCCCAGCCCCCTCCCCGGCCGCCGCCACATCGTCCTCACGCGCGGCGACTGGCGCGCGGACGGTGCGGAAGTCGCGCACTCGGTCGAAGACGCGCTGGCATTGGCAGGCGAGGATGTGGCCGTCATTGGCGGGGCCCAGATCTACGCGCAGTTCCTCCCCCACGCGGATCGCATCGAACTGACCGAAGTCCACGCCGCCCCCGACGGCGACGCGACCGTCCCCGCCTTCGACGGCTGGCACGAGATCGCCCGCGAAGACCACCCCGCCGAAAACGACCGCCCGGCCTACAGCTTCGTCACGCTCACCCGACCCTGAGCTGTTCTCCCGCGACGGCGCGAGACAGACTGGCCCCCCGCCTTTGCGGGAGAACAACGAGGCGCAGCAGGCAACCGCACGGAAGGACTATCGCCTTTCGCGACGGCTGGTTACTGACCCGCGCATGCAACGTCTCGACGGCGGTGCGGTGCTCCCGTCGTATCTGGCGAACGGGATCGTCGCGCTGGGGAATTTCGATGGATTTCACCTCGGTCACCAAGCGGTGGTCGCGCGCGCGGTCGCCTGGGCGCGTGCCGAGGGGCGCCCCGCGCTGGTGGCGACATTCGATCCGCATCCGGTCCGCCACTTCCGACCCGATACCCCCCCGTTCCGCCTGACCACGCTCGATCAACGCCTGGAGCTGTTCAAGAAGGCCGGCGCCGATGCGATGGTCGTGTTCAATTTCGACGGCGATCTCGCCGCGCTGACGGCCGAACGCTTCATCACCGAACGGCTCGAACGCAACCTCCGCGTCGCCGGCGTCGTCACCGGCGAGGACTTCACGTTCGGCAAGGGCAAGGCCGGTACCGTCCGCACGCTCGCGTCGCGTGGCCCCGCGCACGGATTTCGCGCGGAAACGGTGAGCGCGATCGAGCTGGAAGGCGAGACCGTCTCTTCCACCCGCATCCGCGAGGCACTGCGCGCTGGCGACATGGCCACCGCCACCCGCCTGCTGACGCGCCCGTTCGCGATCCAGGGCTTCGTCCAGCACGGCGACAAGGTCGGCCGCACGATCGGCTATCCGACCGCAAACCTCGACATGGGCAATTACCTGCGCCCCGCCTACGGAATCTACGCGGTGACCGGGCGGCTGGAGGATGGTCGCGTGCTCAAGGGCGCCGCGAACCTCGGCATCCGCCCGAGCTTCGATCCGCCAAAGGAATTGCTCGAACCGCATTTCTTCGAATTCGGCGAAGACCTGTACGGCCAGCGGATCGAGGTTGCGCTGATCGAGTATCTCCGCCCCGAGGCGAAGTTCGCCAACCTCAATGCGCTCATCACGCAGATGGACGCCGACTGCGCGCGCGCGCGGACGATCCTGGCATAACCGCGCCCCTCTCCGCGAGGGAGAGGGATGGCAACGTGAGCCGCTACCGGCTACAGCCCCGCCCACTTATGATCGATACTCCCGCGCCCGCCCGCGATTACCGCGATACCGTCTTCCTGCCGAAGACCGACTTCCCGATGAAGGCGGGTCTCGCCGCGAAGGAACCGGCGATCCTCGAGCGCTGGGCCAAGCTCGGCATCTACGACCGGTTGCGCGAACAGCGGCTCGGGCGCGAGCGGTTCATCCTGCATGACGGCCCGCCGTACGCGAACGGCGACATCCACATGGGCCATGCGATGAACAAGGTCCTGAAGGACATCATCGTCCGCTCGCAGTCGCTGATGGGCAAGGACGCGCCGTACGTCCCCGGCTGGGACTGCCACGGCCTGCCGATCGAGTGGAAGGTCGAGGAAGCGTATCGCGCGAAGAAGCTTAACAAGGACGACGTCCCCGTCGACCAGTTCCGCGCCGAATGCCGCGCCTATGCCGAGAAATGGGTCGCCGTGCAGAAGGCCGAGTTCGAGCGGCTCGGCGTCATGGGCGACTGGGCCGATCCGTATCTGACGATGAAGTACGAGGCCGAGGCCGCGATCGTCGGCGAGCTGCTCAAGTTCGCCGAGAGCGGCCAGCTGTACCGCGGTGCCAAGCCGGTGATGTGGTCGCCGGTCGAGAAGACCGCGCTCGCCGAGGCCGAGGTCGAGTATGAGGACATCGTCTCCACGCAGATCGACGTGGCGTTCGAGATCGACTCTGCGCCGAACGCGCCCGAACTGGTCGGTGCGCATGCGGTGATCTGGACGACGACGCCGTGGACGATCCCGGTGAACCAGGCGCTGAGCTATGGGCCTGAGATCGAGTACGTTACCGTTGAAGCGAGCTGGGATCGCGAGCTAACCGATGCGTCGTTCGAGAATGGCGGCAATGTCATCAACAAGAAGTTGGTGATCGCGGAGGGGCTCCTCCCGCTGGTTGCGAAGCGCATGGGCTTCACGAGCAGCAATGTGATCTGGCGGGGCAAGGGCTCCGACCTTACCGACGCAACCGCACGGCACCCGATGCACGCACTCGGCGGGTTCTTCGCGAAGCCACGTCCGTTCCTCCCCGGCGAGTTCGTCACGACCGACGCCGGCACCGGGCTTGTCCACATGGCGCCGGATCACGGCGAGGACGATTTCGAACTCTGCAAGCAATACGGCATCGACCCGGTCTTCGCGATCGACGGCGCCGGGATGTACCGCGCAGACTGGGCATGGCTCGGTGGCCAGGGCAGCGTCATCAACAAGAAGTTCGTGAGCGCCGACGGCCCGATCTGCACCGACCTGCGCGAAGCTGGCGCGTTGCTGGCCGCGAGCGACGACTTCAAGCACAGCTACCCGCATTCGTGGCGCTCGAAGGCCAAGGTGATCTTCCGCGCGACCCCGCAATGGTTCATCCCGATGGATGCGTCTTCTGCTCCCTCTCCCCTGCGGGGAGAGGGTCGGGGTGAGGGGCAGCCCAGCAATGCTGCGCCCGGAACAGCCCCTCACCCCAGCCCTCTCCCCGCAGGGGAGAGGGAGTCAGAAAGTGGTAACGGCGCCACTCTCCGCGAGATCGCGCTCGACGCGATCGCCGCGACTACCTGGATCCCCGCGCGCGCCGAAAACCGGATCACGTCGATGGTGCAGGGCCGCCCCGACTGGGTCATCTCGCGCCAGCGCGCCTGGGGCGTGCCGATCGCGCTGTTCGTCGACCGCGTCACCGGCCAATACCTCAACGACCCCGCCGTCAACGCGCGCATCGTCGAAGCCTTCCGCGAGAACGGCGCGGATGCGTGGTACGCCGACGGCCACCAGGCACTGCTCGGCCCCGACTACGACCTCGCCGACTATGAGGTCGTGAAGGACATCCTCGACGTCTGGTTCGACTCCGGCTGCACGCACGTCTTCACCGTCGAAGCACGCTACGGCGAAGGCACACGCGCGAACCTGTATCTCGAAGGCTCGGACCAGCATCGCGGCTGGTTCCAGTCGTCACTGCTCGAAAGCTGCGGCACGCGCGGTCGCGCGCCGTACGACACGGTCCTCACGCACGGCTTCGCGCTCGACGGCCAGGGTCGGAAGATGTCGAAGTCGCTCGGCAACGTCGTCGATCCGTTGAAAATCATCGGCGAGTCCGGCGCGGACATCCTGCGCATGTGGGTCGCCTCGACCGACTATTTCGACGACGTGAAGATCGGCAAGGAAGTGCTCGCCACCGCCTCCGACGCGTATCGGAAGCTGCGCAACACGTTCCGCTACATGCTCGGCGCGCTCGAAGACTTCGACGAGTCGGAGCGTGTCGCGGTGTCCGACATGCCCGAGCTGGAACGCTACGTGCTTCACCGCCTCGGCATGATCGACACCGAACTGCGCCAGGCGGCCGAAGCCTACGAGTTCAACCGCTACACGCGCCTGCTGACCGACTTCGCGAACGAGGATCTGTCCGCGTTCTTCTTCGATATCCGCAAGGACTCGCTCTATTGCGACGCGCCGAGCGACATCAAGCGCCGGTCGTACCGCACGGTGTTGGACGTGCTGTTCCACGCGCTCGTCCGCTACGCCGCGCCGGTGCTCTGCTTCACCGCGGAGGAGGTCTGGCAGTCGCGCTTTCCCAACGACAATAGCTCGGTGCACTACCTCGAATGGCCGTCGCTGCCGGAAGTGGAGGATGGCGTCGAGGTCGGGAAGAAGTGGACGCAAATCCGCGCCCTTCGCGAAACGGTTACCGAAGCCATCGAACCCATGCGTCGCGAAAAGACCGTGCGTTCGAGTTTGGAGGCAGAGGTCACGATCCGATCGATGTCGCCTCTCGCGCCGACTGAAGCTGCGGAACTGGCGGAAGCGTTCATCGTCGCCAAGGTCACGCCGGGCGACGCGGTCACCGTGACGCGCACCGACTTCCACAAATGCGGCCGCTGCTGGCGCCACCTCCCCGAGGTGACCGTCGATGGCGAACTCTGCAACCGATGCGACGAGGTAGTGGCCGATGCGTAACCTGCCCAAGGCCGGGTTCGCCGCCGCCGCCGCCCTCTTCCTCGCAGACCAGCTCAGCAAATGGGCGGTGACCAAGCCGCTCGGGATCGATTCGCTCGGCGATTCGCAGACGATCACGTCGTTCTTCGACCTGCGCTTCGTCCCCAACATCGGCATCTCGCTCGGGCTGCTCCCCGCCGACGGCCACCTGACCCGCTGGGCGCTGGTGCTGGTGACCGGCGCGATCGCGGTCGGCGTCGCGGTGTGGATGACGCGCGAGAAGAACCCCGCCGACCAGGTCGCGCTGGGCTTCGTGCTGGGCGGGGCGATCGGCAATATCCTCGACCGGATCCGGCTCGGTTATGTGGTCGATTTCTGCGACCTGCATATCGGCGAATGGCGTCCGTTTTTGGTCTTCAATGTCGCCGATGCAGCGATTACTGTCGGCGTGCTCGTCCTGCTTGTTCGGGCGCTCCTCGTGCGCGAGAAGCCCCCTGTGGAGAATTCCCATGCGTAAGTTCGTACCCCTGGCCGCCGGGCCCGTCGTCGCCTTGGCGAGCGCCGTCGTCCTCCTGTCCGGCTGTGCGACGAGCAAGAGCCTCGATCGTGCGCGTCCCGACGAGTTCGCGGTGGCGCGCCAGGCGCCGCTGGTCATCCCGCCCGACTTCGCGCTGGTCCCGCCGCAGCCCGGCGCCGCCCGCCCGCAGGATACCGCGGCCAACGCGCAGACGCTCGACGCGCTGTTCGGCGGCACCGCCGCACGCAGCCCCGCCGAGACCGGCGTACTCAACGACGCCGGCGCCGATTCGGACGATCCCGGCATCCGCTCCAGCGCGGGCGATCCCGACACCACCGTCGTCGACAAGGGCAGCACGACCCGCGACATCGTCGCCGCCCCCGAAGGCGACGGCCAGGACGCGCGCGCCAAGGCGAACTGATCGGGATTTTCCCGTCGTACGAAAAAGGGCGGCTCCTCGAGGAACCGCCCTTTTTCGTGTCTGCCGGTCTTGGTCCGGCACCCCGTCATCCTGACGAAAGTCAGGATCCAGAGCCATGAGCGGAACGCCTGCGGCTCTGGATCCTGCGTCAAGCCCAGGATGACGGTCTTGATATTGCGGAACCTCTACCCGTCTTGTTCTCCCGCGAAGGCGGTAGCCCAGTCTGGGTCCCCGCCTTCGCGGGGAAACAAGGTTCAGGGGAGACCTCTCCTCAGAGCGATCAGAACGCCGCGGTCAGCGACACCAGGACCTTGCCGCCCGCGATCGAACCGGTGCCGTCCTGGCCACGGCTGAAGCTCGGCTGGAGATACGCCGATTCGCGCTTCGAGATATCGGTGTCGACATACGCGACCCCCAGCGTCAGCGGCGTCGTCGGGATCACGTAATCGGCGCCGAGCAGCCAGTCCCAATACTCACCCGTCGGCGACACGCTGGTCGCGAACGGCCCGAGGCCCTTGTTGCCGCGCGAATAGCCGACATGCGCCTTCACGGTCACGCCGGTGGTCGGGATCCCGCTGCTGACGTCGCCCCATAGATAGAGGTTGTCGTCCTTGGCGTTGACGCGGTCGTACACGCCGTTCGCCGCCGACGTGCCGTTGGTGTACCACGGCCCCAGTGCCTGCTGCTTGGGCGCATAGGCGACGCCCGCGAGCAACGCGACCGGGCCGGCGGTGCCCGACAGCTTGGCATAGGGCTCGATGAAGTCGGTGTTGTCGAAGCCGCCCGGATACATGTACCAGGTCGCACCGACGTCGATCGCGCCGCCGCCGACCGGAACCTTGTAACCCGCGATCAGGTCGAGCTCCATGTTGGCGCCGCCAAACGTGCCCCAGCCGGACAGGTTCGACGCCCAGGTGCCGATATAGACGCCGCTCTTGTGCGCGATCGTGATGCCGCCCTGGACGGCGAGGTTCTCGTCCGACTGCGACACGCCGCGGAAGCGATAGTCGCTGACGAGACCGACCGAGCCCGTGACCGTAACCTCCTTGGGAGGCGCGGTGTCATCCTGCGCGAACGCTGGCGTAGCGGCAGCCAAAGCAATGCCGCCGAGAAGAAGTGTGGTGAAGCGCATCGTTTCCCTTTCGATACCGGAAGTCGATGTCCGCCCTGCATCCGCGGACGCCGCATCTTTAGGGGCCGAACCCCAGCGCGGTCTTTCCGACGATGACATCGGGATGACAGCGCATGGTGCAGCGCACAAGCGAATCTTGCGTACAATCGGGCTTTGACAGCACGCATGTTGCGCATGCGCCACAGTCGCGCTGGATAGCCGGTGCCAGCGGCGGGTACGTCTCAGCGCGCCTCTATGCTGATCGAACGCCGTTTTTCCCAGCCGTCGCGCTCCAGTTCCGGGGTGACCGCGTCGATCTCGGGATACCCGATGCAGAGATACGCCACCAGTTGCCACGTTTCGGGCACGTCCAGGATCTCGCGGATACGCGACGGGTCGAGGATCGAGACCCAGCCTAGGCCGATCCCTTGCGCGCGCGCCGCCAGCCACAGGGTGTGGACCGCGATGACGGCGGAATACGCCACGCTCTCGGGCATGGTCCGGCGGCCGAGACCGTGGCCCTGCTCCGGGTCGGGTTCGACGAACACCGCGACGTGACACGGCGCCTGTTCGAGCCCGGCGAGCTTGAGCCGCGCATAGTTGGCCACCCGCGTCTCGTCCTGCGTCGTCAACGCCACTGCATTGCACGCCTCGAAATCGGCCCGGACCGCGGCGCGGCGTGCAGGGTCGTCGACCGTGACGAACCGCCACGGCTGGCTGAGTCCGACCGATGGGGCGGCGTTCGCAGTCGCCAGCAATCGGTCGAGCAACCCGTCTGGCAACGCATCGCGCTGAAACCGCCGGACGTCGCGGCGCCAGCGGAACAGCGCGTCCAGCTCGGCCTGGAACGCGGGGCCGAAGATGGGTGCGTCAGCCTCCCGCGCGGACACGCCTCGATCGGAAATCGTCTAGACCTTTGCGGCAGAGAAAGCGGCGAGCCCGGCTTCGAGATCGGCGATCAGGTCGGCGGGGTCTTCGAGGCCGATCTGGAGGCGGACCATCGGGCCTGCGGCGTCGCGCTTTGTGACGCTGCGGTGGCGCTGCGGGTCGGCGGGGATGGCGAGGCTTTCGAAGCCGCCCCAGCTATAGCCTATGCCGAACAGCTGGAGTGCATCGATCAGGGCGGCGCGCGATGCCTCGTCGCCGCCGTTGAGGACGAACGAGAACAGGCCGCTGGAGCCCTTGAAGTCGCGCACGAACAGGTCGTGGCCGGGGCAGTCGGGAAGCGCGGGATGAAGCACCTGCGCGACTTCGGGACGGCCTTTGAGCCAGTTCGCGATCTGGAGCGCGCTCGACTGGTGCTGCGCGAGGCGCACCGCCATCGTCCGCAGCCCGCGGCTGCCAAGCCAGCAATCGTCGGGGCTGGCGACCTGGCCGAGCTGGAAACTCGTCTCGCGCAGTTTCTTGAAATGGCCGGACGCGGCGGTGACCGAGCCGAGCATGACGTCCGAATGGCCGACGACGTATTTGGTGCCAGCGAGGATCGTCAGGTCGACGCCGCGCTCGATCGCGGGGAAGAACAGCGGGGTCGCCCAGGTGTTGTCGAGCAGAGTGGTCACCCCCCTCGCCTTCGCCGCGGCGACGATCGCGGGGACGTCCTGCACCTCGAAGCTCAGCGATCCGGGGCTTTCCATGAAGATCGCCCGCGTGTTCTCGCCGATCAGGTCGGCGATGCCCGCGCCGATCATCGGGTCGTAATAGCGCGTGGTGATGCCGAACCGCTTGAGCAGGCCGCCCGCCATCCCGCGCGTCGGGTCGTAGGCGCTGTCGACCAGCAGCAATTCGTCGCCGGGGGACAGCACCGACAGCAACGCCGCCGCGATCGCCGCGACACCCGAGCAGTAGAGGAACGTGCCCTCCGCGCCGGGCTCGAGCGAGGTCAGCGCGTCGGCGAGGCTCCACTGCGTCGGCGTACCCTTGCGGCCGTAGAACAGCCGGTGATGCGTATCGCGCGTGGCGCTGTCGCGGAGATGGCCGACCGAATCGTAGAGGATCGTCGAGGCGCGCCAGACCGGCGGGCTGACGATACCTTGAGTCCATTCCGGGCGACGACCGGCGAGGACGACCTTGGTCGCGTCGCCGACCGGCTTGTTCGTGTCGCTCATGCCGTGCCTGTCGCCTTGAGTGTCGAGGGATCGCCGCCCCATTCGGACCAGCTGCCGTCGTACAGCGCTGCGTCGTTGCCGAGCAGGTGCGCGCCGAACGCCAGTACCGACGCGGTGATGCCGGAGCCGCAGGTCATCACGATCGGCTTCGCCAGGTCGATGCCCGCCTTGTCGAACTCGGCCTTCAGCGCGTCGCCGGTCTTCCACGTGCCGTCCGCGTTGAACACCGCCCCCTGCGGCAGGTTCTTCGAGCCCGGAATATGCCCCGGCGCGGTGCCCGGCCGCGGGTCTTCCTCCGCACCGGTGAAGCGCGACGCGGAGCGCGCGTCGAGCACCTGCTCCGCCCCGCTTTCAACGTTCGCCTTCATCTGGTCGAGATCGCGCACGCCTTTCAGGTCCGCCCAGGTCGTGAAGTGCCGATGCCGCGGCGTCTCTTTCCCCGTCGCGATCTCCCGCCCCTCGGCCTGCCACTTGGCGAACCCGCCGTCGAGAATCGCCACATTGTGCGCGCCGAACAGTCGCAACAACCACCACGCCCGCGCGGACGTGTGCCAGGGGGAGCTGTCGTACAGTACGATCCGGCTGCCATCGCCGAGCCCCAGCGTCTGCATCCGGCTCGCGAACTTCTCCGCCGACGGCAGCGTGTTAGGCAGGTCGCTGTCGGTATCACGCAACTCGCTGAGGTTCATGAACACCGCACCGGGGATGTGCGCCGCCTCATACTCCGCCGCCGCATCGCGCCCTTCCGCGTAGGTCGCATCGACAATCCTGAGATCGCTCGCGCCCAGTTCGTTCGCCAGCCATTCGGTGCTCACCAACGCGTCCATATGCGGCTCCTTGTGCTCGATCGGTCAGTAGCCAGCCGGGCCGCTCGCGTCGAGGGAGGCGAGGAACCCGGCCGCCTGCGCACGCGTCGCCTCGCGGTCCGCCTCCGACTGTTTCGCCCAGTTGCGATACGGCATCGCCAGCCGGTTGTTGCGGCCGAGCTTGTCCTCGTGCCGCGCGAGGAAATCCCAGTACAGCGCGTTGAACGGACAGGCATCGGGCCCGATCCGCTGCTTCACGTTGTACCGGCACGACCCGCAATAATCGGACATCCGATCGATATACGCGCCCGACGAGATATACGGCTTCGACCCCAACAAGCCGCCATCGCCGAACTGGCTCATCCCCAGCGTGTTAGGGAGTTCGACCCACTCGTACGCGTCAACATACACTTCAAGATACCATTGGTGCACCTTGGCTGGGTCCGCGCCGATCAACAGCGCGAAATTGCCCGTCACCATCAGCCGCTGGATGTGATGCGCGTGTGCCGTCTCCAGCGTCTGGCCGATCGCCTCGCGCAGGCAGTGCATGTCGGTCTCGCCGGTCCAGTACCAGCCGGGCAACTCGCGGTGATGATCGAGGAAGTTGCGCTCGACGTAATCCGGCCCCTCACGCCAGTAGATCCCGCGCATATATTCGCGCCAGCCGATGATCTGGCGAATGTACCCCTCGACCGCGTTGAGCGGCGCTCGACCGGCACGGTATTCCGCCTCCGCGCGCCGGCACAAATCGAGCGGATCGAGCAGCCCCGAATTGATGTACGGCGACAGGATCGAGTGCCACAGATGCCGCTCGCCGGTGAGCATCGCGTCCTCGTAATCCCCGAACTGCGCCAGCGCGTGGCGGAAGAAATTCGCCGCCTGCCGCTCCGCATCCTCCGCGGTCACGGCGTACTCAAATCCGTCGAGGCTCCCCGGATGATCCGCGAACCTTTCCGCCACCAGCGCCAGCACATCCTGCGTGATCGCGTCCGGCGCGAACACCAGCGGGCGCGGCATCAGCAGGTCGTTCTTGGCGGGCTTCCGGTTCTCCTTGTCGAAGTTCCAGCGATCGCCCTCGGGCTTGCCGGCGGCCATCAACAGCCCGGTGCGCGTCCGCATCTGGCGATAGAACCACTCCATCGTCAGCGTTTTCCGCTCCGCCGCCCAGGTCTCGAAATCGGCATGGCTGGCGAGGAAACGATCGTCGCTGCGGATCTCGACGGGGATGCCGAACAGCGTCTCCCAGCTTTCGAGCATCGCCATCACGCGCCACTCGCCGCCCTCGGTCACGACGATCCGCTCGGGGTTATGCCGCTCGATCGCGCGTGCGATCTCGCCGGTGAAGCTGCCCGCATTATCGGGGTCGTCGAGCTGCGTGTATTCGACCGTCCACCCGGCCTCGCGCAGCGCCTCGGCGTGGTGCCGCATCGCCGAGAGGATATACGCGATCTTGCGCTTGTGGTGGCGGACATAGGTCGTCTCCTCGTCGACCTCCATCATCAGCACGATCGTCGTCGCCGGATCGCAATCCCGCAACGAGGCGAGGTCGATCGTGAGCTGGTCGCCGAGGATCGGTACGAGTGTCGTCGTCATATCAGCACCCACTCCGTCACCCCGGACCTGTTCCGGGGTCCACCGTTCCGCACGCTCGCCGCCCGTGGAGTCCGCGGACGGGTGGATGCCGGAACGAGCCCGGCATGACGGAGGAAAGCATCAACCACTTTGCGGCATTCGAATCGCATCCTACATGGCGGCACATGACCGCTCCCCAGAACCCATTGCATCTCGGCCAGAACAGCGCCCTCCCCGCCTCTCCAGAAGAGGCCGTGCTCGATTATGTTCCGAACCCGCGGCCGGGCCGGACGTATCTGGTGCGGTTCGCGGCGCCCGAGTTCACGTCGCTGTGCCCCGTGACCGGCCAGCCCGACTTCGCGCACCTCGTGATCGACTATGTCCCCGGCGAGACGATCGTCGAATCCAAGTCGCTGAAACTGTTCCTGAGCAGCTTCCGCAACCATGCCGGGTTCCACGAGGATTGCACCGTCGGCATCGGCGAGCGCCTGTTCGACGAGATGAAACCGGTGTGGCTGCGCATCGGCGGCTATTGGTATCCGCGCGGCGGAATCCCGATCGACGTGTTCTGGCAATCGAGTGCACCGCCGCAAGATCTGTGGCTGCCGGATCAGGGTGTCGCCCCCTATCGCGGTCGTGGATGAGGGCCCAAGTCGACGACGCGAAATATCGATTTGATTTAGATTGATATTATTCCCGTGCTGCACTGCAGTATGTGATGAAACTTTATGCTACCTGAACCGTTCAAATGAATGCGCGACCGGGTTCTCCGAGAAGTGCGCGCTCAAACGAGGGACAGGGTATGGTGAAACCGGCGGACGGTGGGAATATCGCGCGACTGGCGCTGATCGGTAATTTCCTGCCGAGACAGTGCGGCATCGCCACCTTCACGACCGACGTTTTCACGGCCATGCGCGCGCGCTTCCCCGAGATCGCCGTCGACGTCTATGCGATGGACGATCACCCCGGCAAATACGACTACCCGGCCGAAGTCACCGGTACGATCCCCGAGCCCGAGCTGTCGGCCTATATCGACACCGCGCGGAAGATCGAAGCCAGTGGCGCGCAGGCGATTTGGCTCCAGCACGAATACGGCATCTTCGGCGGCCCGGCAGGCGAGCACATCCTAGCGCTGCTCGATCGCACCACGCTGCCCGTCATCGTCACGCTGCACACGATCCTCGAAAAGCCCAACGCCGATGAGCGCCGCGTGCTCGAAGGGCTGCTGCGTCGCGCCGCGCGCGTGATCGTCATGGCCGAGCGTGGCCGCGACATCCTCCAGCGTGTCTATGGTGCGAACTCGCGCCAGATCGTCATGATCCCGCACGGCGTGCCCGACCGCGATCTGCTCGATCCCGCCGTGCTGAAGGACAAGTTCGGCTGGGAAGGCCGGAAGGTTATGCTGACGTTCGGCCTGCTCGCGCCCAACAAGGGGATCGAGACGGTCATCAACGCGCTGCCCGCGGTGATCGCGAAGCATCCCGACCTGTTGTACGTCGTACTCGGCGCGACGCACCCGAACCTCGTCGCGTACGAGGGCGAGAAGTACCGCGACAAGCTGAAGGCGCTCGCCGCCGAGAAGGGTGTCGCCGACAACGTCTCGTTCGTCGATGCCTTCCTCGAGCATGGCGAACTGCTCGACTATCTCCAGGCGGCGGACGTCTATGTGACGCCGTACACCAACCCGGCGCAGATCACGTCGGGCACGCTCAGCTACGCGATCGGCGTCGGCAAGCCCGTCATCTCGACGCCGTACGTGCACGCGACCGAGATTCTCGCGGATGGCCACGGCGTGCTCGTCCCGTTCGGCGACGTCGATGCATTCGCACGCGAGATCGATGCGCTGATGTCGAACGACCGCGATCGCAACCGTCTGGCCGAGCGTGCCTATGCGCGCGGCCGCACGATGATCTGGCCGAAGCTCGCCGAGGCGATGATGACGGAGATCCGTGCGATCGTGGCGGCGCGCCCTTTTCGCCTCGCCAAGGTGCCAGCCCCGCTGAAGCAGCTGACGCCTGATTTCGCCGCAGTCGAGCGGATGAGCGATTCGACCGGTATGCTCCAGCATTCGATCTACTCGATCCCCGATCGTCGCCACGGCTACTGCATCGACGACAATTGCCGCGCGCTGATGCTGATGAGCGCGCTGCCCGACCTCGACGACGTCACCCGCGACAAGTGGATGACGATCTACGCGTCGTTCGTGCAATACGCCTGGAACCCGGACACGCGCCGGTTCCGCAACTTCATGAACTTCGATCGCACCTGGTGCGAGGATTCGGGGTCGGAAGATTCGAACGGTCGCACGCTCTGGTCGCTCGGCGTCACCGCGCGCGATGCGCAGGCCGCCAAGCATCGCGATTGGGCGACCGCGATGTTCGATTCCACCGCGTCGATGGCCTTGGAGCTCGGCAGTCTCCGCGCGCAGGCGTTCGCGATGCTCGGCGCGGCGGCGATGCTGGAGGCCAAGCCCGGTCACCAGCTGTCGCTGTCGATCCTCGAAGCCTTCCCCAAGGTCCATCTCGACCTGCTCGCCAAGGCGCGCCGTCCAGAGTGGCAGTGGTTCGAGATCGTGCTTGCCTACGACAATACGCGCCTTCCGCAGGCGCTGATCCGCGCAGGCCAGGCGCTCGGGCGTCAGGACCTGATCGACTGCGGCCTCGCCACGCTCGACTGGATCGTCGCGAAGCAGACCTCGCCCGAGGGCCGTTTCCGCGCGGTCGGTTCGGAGAGCTTCAACCGCCCCTATGCCGAGCCGTTGCAGTTCGACCAGCAGCCGCTGGAGGCGCAGGCGACCGTCGACGCATGTGCTGCAGCGTACGACGCGACCGGTGACGTGCGCTGGCGTGACGAAGCGTTGCGCGCCTATGGCTGGTTCCTCGGCGTCAACGACCTCGACCTGCCGCTTGCGAGCGTCGCGGACGGCGGTTGCTATGACGGCCTGATGCCGACCGGGCTCAACCGAAACCAGGGTGCCGAGTCGATTTTGGCGCTCCAACTCGCAAGTTGTGCCATTTCAGGGGTATCAAAGGCAGCGCAAAGCGTGGCAGGAGCGGCGCGCGTCGTCGCCTAGCCACGCTAGAGACAGCCTGACAGGCGACGGTGCGCTGAGTGGAACGACGCGGGGCACTGCTACGATGGATCTGTTCAACCACCAGCTGCGGCTGCACGCGGACCCTTCGCGTGTCGTCGTGCGGCCATTCCATATCGCCTGGGGCGGTCATGGCGGCGCACCGAGCCGCACCGAGCGGCTCGTCGGCGAAGTGCTGGAAATGTCGCCCGCACAGGCGCGCGCGCAGCTCGAGGTCGTGCTGAAGGATTTCGAGGCACGCCACTGGCAGACGCGGCGTGTGTTCATGACGCGCTACGACCAGATCGAGGACATGCTCGGGCTGAACGGCGCGGAGATCGGCGACGAGAAGCGCCAGCTGATCGGCGCGTATTTCTGCCACGAATACAGCTATGCCGCCGCCGCGCTGATGAACCCCAGCGCGGTGCCGCATTTCGACCAGTCGGGCATGCCGCCAGGCTCGATGCGGATTCTGATGAGCCTGCGGGCCGTCGGCGAGGGCCACATCTCGTCGGTCGCCTTCCGCGAGGGCATCATCACCTGCGAAAACCAGATGAAGCTCGCGCCCGAACCTCCGTTCGCGACCGCGACCGATGCGGTCGGCAGCGGCGAGGACGAGATGCCGATCGGCCCCGTCACCGTCTATCGCCACCGCGACAGCACGCTGAGCGGCACGGTGATCTTCCCGATCACGCAGGCGCAGTCGAAGGGCCTCGAGGATCTCCGCATCGTCCGCTTCCAGCACGAGGACGGCGACTACGAGTGGATCGGCACCTACACCGCGTATAACGGCTCGGTGATCCAGTCCGAACTGATGCGCACCCGCGATTTCCGCGCGTTCGACCTCGTGCCGATGACCGGCCCTGCCGCGCGGAACAAGGGCATGGCGCTGTTCCCACGGAAGGTGAACGGCCAGTACATGATGATCGGCCGGCAGGACGGCGAGAACCTGTTCCTGCTGAAATCCGACACGCTGACCGACTGGGACGACGGCGAAAAGATCCTGACGCCCGAATATCCGTGGGAGCTGGTGCAGATCGGCAATTGCGGCCCGCCGATCGAGCTCGACGAGGGCTGGCTGCTGCTCACCCACGGCGTCGGCGCGATGCGCAAATATTCGATCGGCGCGGTGCTGCTCGACAAGGACGATCCGTCGAAGGTGATCGGCCGGACGAGCCAGCCGATTCTGGCGGCGAAGGACCAGGACCGCGAGGGGTATGTGCCCAACGTCGTCTATAGCTGCGGTGCGCTGAAGCATGGCGACACGATCTTCATGCCGTACGGGATCGCCGACAGCTCGGTGGGCTTCGCGTTCGTGCCGATCAAGGACATGCTTGCGGCAATGAAGTGAAGGGGGCGTTCCACGGACGCCATCCTTCTCCCACGTGTAAGCACCAGCCCCGCGTAAGCACCACCCCGGCGAAAGCCGGGGCCCAATTGGGGGACGCAGATAACGGCGAACTGCGCTCCGTTACTCCCACCTTTCCAATTGGGCCCCGGCCTCCGCCGGGGTGGTAGAGTGGGCTAGGTCCTGACCCAATCTTGTTCTCCCGCGAAGGCGGGAGCCCAGTCTGGATCCCCGCCTTCGCGGGGAAACAAGCTTACCGCGAAGCCGCCATAGTCCGCCGGTACATCACCCAGGTCAGCACCGCGAACAGCAGCGTCCCGCCAACCAGCGCCACGCTCGCAAACCCGTCCCCAACGAGCGCCAACGGCGTCTCCTTGTTGGTCAGATACACGATCCCCGCAAAGCCAACGCCCCACAGCGACTCCCCGACGATCATCCCGGTAGCGGTCAGCACGCCCATCCGCTTCGCCAACTCAGGATCGCGAGCGCGGTCCGCCCAACGATCATACGCGAACCCCACAACCGCCCCGATCGTGACCGGCAACGTCACCGACATCGGCAGATACACACCGAGCCCGACCCCCAGCGGCGGCAACCGCAGCTTCCCTGCCTTGCCTAGCAACTCGTCGACCGCGATCACGACCACGCCAGTCAGCGCCCCATATCCGATCATCGCCCAGTTCAGATTGCCCCCCAGCACGCCCTTCGCCAGCGCCGAGATCAACGCCGCCTGAGGCGCCGCGAGCGCATTCGGCCCCGCCCCCGGCGCGCCCGCGAACCCGAGCGTGCTTCCCAGCAAGTTCAGCACCGGCGGCACGACGATCGACCCGAACACCACGCCGATCAGCAACGCGACCTGCTGCTTCCACGGCGTCGCGCCGACCAGCTGGCCCGTCTTCAGATCCTGCAGATTGTCGTTCGAGATCGTCGCAATCCCAAACACGATACCCGTCACGATCAACCCGTAGGCGACCAGCGCCTGCGTCGTCCCCGGCGCGACCGCGCGGCCGAACCACGACACCAGCAGGATCGACGCGGCGAGGATGGCGAGGATGCCGATCCCCGACACCGGCGAATTCGACGCGCCGATCAGCCCCGCCATGTACCCGCACACTGCCGCGATCACGAGACCGATAACGAGGATGAACACGAGGCTCCCCGCGATCAATCCGATCGCCGACGCCTCCAGCGGACCACCCTGAAGCACGGTCCACAACAGGATGCCGATCGGCACCAGCATCGCCAGCGAACCGATCCCGACGATCCCGATCGGAATGTCGCGCTCTTCGAGAGCCAGCACTTCGCCGCCACGCTTCGCCGCCGAAGCCGCCAACGCCGAGCGTACGCCACCCACGACGGGCCCGGCGATCTTCAACAATGTCCAGATCGCCGCGACCCCGATCACGCCTGCACCGAAGAAGCGGACGTCAGAGCGGAACACGGTGTTGGCGATCACTTCCGCGGTCCCGGTGACGCTGCCACCCGAGGTCAGGATCGGCAGCAGGACCCACCAGCCGATCACCACGCCCGCGAACATCGCCATGCCGACCGAGATACCGACCAGATGCCCGGCCCCCAGCAACGCGAACGACAGCCCGCCCGAGATCCCGGTCGCGCCCGCGCCGACGCGGAACCACGTCGCGGCCTCGGCGGCGGCGAGCTTGGTCTGCGTCAGGATCGCGAACCCGGCGGAGACGACCGCGTTGGCGACGATGATGCCGAGCCCGCGCGCGCTCTCCTCGCCACCTTCGCGGCTGCCGGCGCCGACCTTCAGCACTTCGGCAGCCGCGCGCCCCTCCGGATACGGCAGCACGGTGTCGACGACGAGCGCACGGCGCAGCGGCACCGAGAACAGCACGCCGAGCACGCCGCCGAACATCGTGATCGCCGCAGTGGTGAAGAACGGAAAGCCCTGCCACCAGCCGATCATCACCAGCCCCGGCAGCACGAAGATGATCGCCGCCAGCGTGCCGGCGGCGGACGCGATCGTCTGGACGATGTTGTTCTCGAGGATCGTCGAATCCTTGAACAACCGCAGCACCGCCATCGAGATCACCGCTGCCGGGATCGACGTCGCGAACGTCAGCCCGATCTTGAGCCCGAGATACACGTTGGCCGCGGTGAACAGCAGCGTGATGATCCCGCCGAGCACGATCCCGCGAAAGGTCAGTTCGCGCATGCTGGTCTCGGGGCCCGTGTCGGTTACGCCCCGCGTCGCGTCGGTCATCTGATGTGTCCTGAAAATTCAGGTTCCCGAATGCCGCGTAAGCTGTTGGAGCGCAACTACCGCCGCCCCCCCGTCCGTCATGCCGGGCTCGTTCCGGCATCCACCGTTCCACTTGATCGAGAGACGTGAGTTCGCGGAACGGTAGACCCCGGAACGAGTCCGGGGTGACGGAGGGCTGGGGAAGCCGATCGTGCATCAGAAGAATGTTCTCCCGCGAACGCGGGAGTCCAGACTGCGCTGCCGCCTTCGCGAGAGAACAAGGAAGAGCGAGCCCCCCTCCCCGAACCTACCGCGCCGCCATCCGCCGTGCGAAATGCACCTCGACCGCCCGAGTGACACTCTCCGCGATCCGGTGCCGCCCTTCTTCGCTGTCGAGAAACGCCGCATCCTGCGGGTTCGAGATATACCCCGTCTCGAACAGGATAGACGGCATGTCCGGCGCCTTCAGCACCATCAGCGACGCCATCCGGTGGAAGTTCGCCTTCAACGGCATCAACGGCCTGGCCTCGCGCCCGAGCAACCGCGCGAACGTCGCCGAGGCGTTCATCGTCTCGCGCTGCGTCAGGTCGATCAAGATCGACGACACGTCCGCAGGCGCCTCGCCGAGATTGACGCCCGAGATCACGTCCGCCTTGTTCTCGCGCGCCGCCAGCCGCGCGGCTTCCTTGTCCGACGCCACCTCGGACAACGTGTACGCCGTCGCGCCGGTCGCGTTCTCCGACCCAGTGCTGTCGCAATGGATCGAGATGAACAGATCGCCCTTCAACCGCCGAGCAACCCCATACCGCTCGCGCAAGATCAAATAGCGGTCGTCGTTCCGCGTCAGCGCCACGCGGACGCGCCCAGACGCCAGCAGCTCGTCGCGGATCGCCTTGGCGACCTTCAGCGTCACGTCCTTCTCGCGCAGGCCGTTAGGCCCGATCGCGCCGGGATCGACACCGCCATGCCCCGCATCGATCACCACCAGCGGCCGCGTATCGTCGCCCTGCACCCGCGGCAGTTTCATGCCCCGCGCCTTGGGCGGCACCGGCACCGACACCTTGTACTTAGGCCGCGACGCAGCCCCGAAATTGAACGGGAAGAAGTTCAGCGGCCCGGCGATGCCGGCTTCCGCGAACTGGTCGTAATCGACCGTGCGCAGCGCCAGCGTCAGCTCGCGGCCGTCGGAGTCGAACCCGCCGTCGGTGACGATCGCCGGCTCGGCCAGATCGAACACCATCCGCATCCCAGATCGCCCGCTGCGCATCTGCGTGACGCCGGTCACCAACCCGCGCCCGACAACCTCGCGCCCCGGCGTAGCGCCCGACACATCGACCGCGATCTGGCGCGGGCCGGTCAGCACGCGGCTGGCGGCATCGCCGACCGCCTCGTCGAAGCGGATGACGATCCGCCCGTCCCTGATCGCAACGCTCTGCACGGTCGCCGCCCAGGCGGGGACGCTCGCCAGCCAGCCGGCGATGAGGGCGATGACCGTCAACACCTCGCGTCCTTGCCGTGCGGCCCTGCCGCCGGTCCAGCGAAAACCCATGCTACACCCCTTTGATCGATACATCCGATCTCTGTGTGCGAGCGATAGCGCTTCGCATCACAAGACGCGGTTGCGCAGTGCGGTTAATTTGCCGTTTGCCACGTATTGGCCGGCAAGGCTCTGCCGCCCCGGCAAGTCTGCGCCTCGCTGCCCCTATTTCGAGCCGAAACGTCCACGAAAGCGACGGTTCCGGGGCTAGTTGCGAGATCGGGTATGCAGTGCTAGTCCTGTCGTACAGCCGTGTGTCGCCTGGATTTTACCAGCGACGCGCCGGTCTCGACGCCCGCCAGCGGATCCTCGCCGGCGCGGCAATTCAGGTTGACGCTCGAATGACGCATTCCCCCCGCCCCGCACTCCGACCGGCCTTCGCCGACGGACTCGCGGTCGTGCGGGCGCCGCAGGGAGAGTTCCCGCGGCATGCACTTCGCGCAGAGGCAGTTTCGCATACCATCCGCGAGTCCGGGCGTCCGTGCCCGACCGCACCACCATCAAGCGCGCGACGGCTGCCGACAGGCCCGGCGCGCGCGCGGAGAACCTATAATGACAACGCGCATGCTGATCGACGCACGCCACCGGGAAGAGACCCGGATCGCAGTCGTCAAGGGTAACCGGATCGAGGAATTCGATTTCGAGAGTGCCGAACGCAAGCAGCTCAAGGGCAATATCTACCTCGCCAAGGTCACGCGGGTCGAGCCGTCGCTCCAGGCGGCGTTCATCGATTACGGCGGCAATCGCCACGGCTTCCTCGCATTCAGCGAGATCCACCCCGATTACTACCAGATCCCCAAGGAAGATCGCGACGCGCTGCTCCGTGAGGAAGCCGAGCACGCCGCCGAGGAAGCCGCCCTGCGCGCCGACTACGACTCGGACGAAGACGAGGGTGACGACGAGGACGACATCGAGCGCTTCGAGGACGATGGCGGGGTAGATCCCGACGTCGCCGAAGAACTCGAGGGCGGCGAGTCCGGCGACGCCCCGCGACGGAAACGCAAGCCGAGCGCCGACGATGCCGCGGTCGAGGACCTGCGCGAGCGTCGCATGAACCTGCGCCGCCGCTACAAGATCCAGGACGTGATCCATCGCCGCCAGGTGCTGCTCGTCCAGGTCGTCAAGGAAGAGCGCGGCAACAAGGGCGCGGCGCTGACCACGTACCTTAGCCTCGCCGGTCGCTACTGCGTGCTGATGCCGAACACGTCGCACGGCGGCGGCATCTCGCGGAAGATCTCGAACGCGGGCGATCGCAAGCGCCTCAAGACGATCATGGCCGACATGCAGCTGCCGCCGTCGATGGGCTGCATCGTCCGCACCGCGGGCCTCCAGCGCTCGAAGGTCGAGATCAAGCGCGACTTCGATTACCTCGCCCGCCTCTGGGACGGCATCCGCGAAGCCACGCTCAAGGCGTCGGCCCCCGCGCTCGTCTACGGCGACAGCGACCTGATCAAGCGCGCGATCCGCGACATCTACAACAAGGAAATCGAAGAGGTCATCGTCGAGGGCGAGGACGGCTATCGCCAGGCGCGCGAGTTCATGCGCCTGCTGATGCCGACGCACGCCCGCCGCATCAAGCATTACGCCGACCCCGTGCCGCTGTTCCAGCGCGCCGGCGTCGAGGATCAGCTTGCCGCGATGTACCACCCCGTCGTCCAGCTGAAGTCGGGCGGCTACCTGGTCATCAACCCGACCGAGGCGCTCGTCTCGATCGACATCAACTCCGGCCGGTCGACGCGCGAGCATTCGATCGAGCAGACCGCGACCGCGACCAACCTCGAGGCCGCCCAGGAAATCGGCCGCCAGCTCCGCCTGCGCGACATGGCCGGGCTCGTCGTCATCGACTTCATCGACATGGATAACAATTCCAACGTCCGTAAGGTCGAGAAGGCGATGAAGGAGGCGCTCAAGAACGATCGCGCGCGCATCCAGATCGGCCGCATCTCGTCCTTCGGCCTCATGGAGATGAGCCGCCAGCGGCTGCGCACCGGCGTGCTCGAAGCGTCGACGCGCGCCTGCCCGCATTGCGAGGGCACCGGCCTCGTTCGTACCGCTTCGTCGTCGGGCATCTCCGCACTCCGCCTCATCGAGGACGAGGCCGCCCGCGGTCGCGGTTCGCTGCTCACCCTGCGCGCCAGCCAGGAAGCGGCGGTCTACATCCTCAACCGCAAGCGTGCCGACATCGCCGAGATCGAGGATCGTTACGGCGTGATCGTCGAGATCATCCCCGGCCAGGACGAGGAGGGCGCGCACATGACGGTCGAGGCCAGCGGCCCGCCGCCCGCGCACGCGCCGAAGTTCGTCCAGATCATCGAGGAAGACGAAGACGACCTCCCCGAGGAGATCGAGGACGAGATCGAGGAAGAAGAGGTCGAGGAGGCCGAAGCCGAGCAGCCGCGCCGTCGTGAAGCTCGCGAAGGCAATGGCGAGCAGCGTGCACCGCGTGAAAACGGTCGCGATGCGGATGGTGAAGGCGGCAAGAAGCGCCGCCGTCGTCGCGGTCGTCGCGGTCGTGCACGTCCCGGTGAGGAAGGTGCAGCAGAGGGCGTCAACGAGGACGGCACGTTCGAGGACGCCGACACCAACGTCGAGGAGATCGACGAGGTCGAGGGCGACATCGTCGAAGTCGGCGGTGGCGAAATGGTCTCGGCTGGTGCGCCATCCGAGCAGGCCAATGGCGCAGAGGGCGAAGGCCGTCGTCGTCGCGGTCGTCGGGGACGTCGTGGCGGTCGCCGTAACGAGCAGGGCGCCGAGAACGGCCAGTCGGTCGCCGTCAGCAGCGTCGACGACGCCCAGCTGATCGCCGAGGCGCCTGAGCCGGAAGCGTATGAGCCGGTCGAGTCGACCTATGCCGAGCCGCCTTACGAACCGGCGTTCGAACCAGTGGTCGAAGAAACCCCGGTCGCGGAAGTCGCCGAGGGTCCGAAGATGCGCCGTCGTCCACGTGCCCGTGCGGCAGCCGCAGCGGCGAACATCGCCGAGGCGGTCGCCGATGCAGCACCCAAGGCGCGCCGTGGCCGCAAGCCACGCGCGGTCGAGGCAGACGCCGAGACGGTTGCACCGGAGCCAGTGGTTCCGGCGCCGATCGCTCCGGAGCCCGTCGCGGCCGAGCCGGCCGCACCGAAGCCCGGTCGTCGTCGTCGCGAAGCGGTTGCAGAAGCAACGATGGAAGAGGTGAGCGCAACGCCCGCCGAGACCATCGAAGCCTCGGCGCCCAAGCCCAAGCGTGCACGTCGCAAGGCGTCGGACGCGGTGGTGGAAGCGCCAGCGGTTGAAGAGGCGGTCGTCGAGGAAGCCCCCGCCAAGGTCGCCAAGCCCCGCGGTCGTCCGCGGAAAGCAGCCGTGGTCGATGCCGGCGATGCCGCCCCGACCAGCGAGCCCCTCGCCGAGCCGATCGCAACCACCCCGCCCAAGGCCGAAGTCCAGCCCCAGGACGTCGCGACTTCTGACACCAACGACGGCGCTAACGACGACCCCGACGGCGCCCCCCGCCGCGGCTGGTGGCAGCGCACCTTCGGCTAACGCCGGAGCCTAGCCACGACGAACGGGCGCGACCGAAAGGCCGCGCCCGTTTTCGTTTGCGGGGTGGATCGCCCCTAAGATTGTACGGTGTCTGTCAGCAACCGACGCCCTACGGCGACAGCAAGAAATTTGTTTCCCCGCGAAGGCGGGGACCCAGACTGGGCACCCGCCTTCGCGGGTGAACACGACAGGAGGGCGGCCCTGGGTTTGTGTTCTAGCTCCTCTGATGATGCACGCCGAGCTCCCCCCACCAACCACCACCCCGGCGAAGGCCGGGGCCCAATTGGAAAGGTGGCAATAACGAAGCGCCACCCTCAGTTAGCCCGGTCCCCCAACTGGACCCCGGCCTCCGCCGGGGCGGTGCCCTGATAGCCAGGGAGGAAACCAATTGCCGGGGAAGTGGCCGACAGCCGGCGTAGCAACCCGCAATGCCCCTCTCAAACCCCTGTCCTACACACCCAAACCCTGCTCCCCTCCCCCAATGCCACCCACACTCCCAACCGACCGCAAAACAGCTCCCAGCGTCTGCACTTCCTGTACTTCACTCCACCGCACGCCCGACCGCACGACCATTGCCCCCCCGCCCCCAATCGACGATACCCCGTAATATGAAGCGCTTCGTAGCCGCCGCAGCCACCGCCCTCCTCCTCTGGACGACGCCCCTCCAGGCCCAGTCGATCCTCCGCGATGCCGAAACCGAAACCATGTTCGCGGAGATGTCGAACCCGCTGATCAAGGCGGCCGGCCTCTCGACGCGCGACGTGAAGGTCGTCCTCATCAACGACGAATCGATCAACGCGTTCGTCGCCGGCGGCCAGACCGTCTACGTCCACTCAGGGCTGATCCAGGCCGCCGACAACGCCAACGAAGTCCAGGGCGTCATCGCGCACGAGCTCGGCCACATCGCCGACGGCCATGTCGTCCTCGCCGACCGCGGCACCAAGCCGGCAATGGGCATGTACCTGCTCTCGATGGTCCTCGGCCTCGCCGCGATGGCAGCCGGCAGCGGCGAAGCAGGCGCCGGAATCATGGCGGCGGGCCAGCAGGCGGCGATGGGCAGCTACCTCTCGTTCAGCCGCGTCCAGGAATCGACCGCAGACGCGACCGGCGCCAAATTCCTCCGCGAGGCGAACGTCTCGGGCCGCGGCATGCTCAGCTTCTTCAAGAAATTGCAGCAGCAGGAATACCGCTTCGGCACCGCCAACATCGATCCCTTCATGCAATCGCATCCGCTCTCGGGCGAGCGCGTCGCGACGCTCACCGCCGACCTCCAAGCGTCGCCCGCCTGGGCCAACAAGCCCGACGCCGCGCTGGAGGAACGCTTCCGCCGCGTGAAGGCCAAGCTCGCCGGCTACGTCATGCCGGCCGACCAGACGCTGCAAGCCTACCCGCCCAGCAACCAGTCGATCTACGCCCACTACGCCCGCGCCTACGCGTATCACAAGGCCGGCTACCCCGACAAAGCCGACGCCGAAGCCAACGCACTGGTAAAGGCCGAGCCGACCGACCCGTATTTCCTCGAGATCAAGGGGCAGATCCTGCTCGAGGCGGGCAAGCCGACCGAGTCGCTCGTCCCCCTGCGCGAGGCCACCGAAGGCTCGCGCAACAACCCGCTGATCGCCACCACCTTCGGCCACGCGCTGATCGCGACCGAGAACAAGGCGAACTACCCCGAGGCGACTCGCGTGTTGCGCACCGCAGTCGGCCGCGACGACCAGAACCCGTTCGCCTGGATGCAGCTCGGCACGGTCTACGAACTGACCGGTGACACCGCGCGCGCCGCGCTCGCCACCGCCGAGCGCGCCAGCATGGGCGGCGACATGCGGACTGCCTCGGCGAGCGCACAATATGCGCTCGCGAACATCCCGGCGAACACCACCGACTGGATCCGCGCGCAGGATATCGCGATGGCCGCGCAGAACGAGATGGACGACAATCCCAAGCAGTATAAGCGCCGCAAATGAGCAAACTTACATTCCCGGCGATCGCTATTGCCGGCGCCGTCATCGGAGGCCTCGCGGTCTGGGGTTTCGACCGCCAGGGCGGCGGCGTAGAGCGCGCGCAGGTCGAATCCATCGTCCACGACTATGTGCTGGCGCACCCCGAGATCCTCCCCGAGGCGATGGAGAAACTGCGCGACCGCGAGTCGGGCAAGACCGTCACCGCCAACCGCGACGCGATCGTCACCCCGTTCGGCAGCGCCTGGGCCGGCAACCCCAAGGGCGACGTCACGCTCGTCGAGTATTTCGACTATAATTGCGGATATTGCCGCGCGAGCCTGCCGATGATCGCCAAGCTGATCGCCGCCGATCCGAAGGTGCGGGTCGTCTTCCGCGAACTCCCGATCCTCAGCGCCGAAAGCCGCATCGCCGCGCGCGCCAGCCTCGCCGCCGCACAACAGGGCAAGTTCGCCACCTTCCACGACGCGCTCTACGCCGGCGGCCCGGTCAGCGACACCTCGATCGCTGCGGCCGCGAGCAAGGCCGGGGTCGACACGACGCAGGCGAGCTTCACCAAGACCGCCGACGCCGAGATCGCCAAGAACATGGAAACAGCGGCCAAACTCGGCATGACTGGTACGCCAAGCTGGGTGGTAGGCGACCGCGTGTTGTCGGGGGCTCTGCCGCTTGAGGACCTCCAGAAAGCGGTAGCGGCAGCGCGCGCAAGCTAACCCCTCCCACTCCGTCACCCCGGACTGGTTCCGGGGGCCACCGTCCCGCAAACTCTCAGGCCGCTGATACGCGGAAGGGTGGATGCCGGAACAAGCCCGGCATGACGGGGTGGCTGACGGGAATGGGTTTGGCCGCCCCTATCATTACCCCCTCCCCACCCCCATCTTCCCCTCACAAAAAGGGGTGCCAATGACCGAACCGATCCTGTCCATCGCGGGCGTCACCAAGACCTACAAGAGCGGCACCACCGCCCTCCACCCCGTCGACCTAGACATCCAGAAAGGCGAGATCTTCGCGCTCCTCGGCCCCAACGGCGCGGGCAAGACGACGCTCATCAGCATCATCTGCGGCATCGTCACGCCGTCCGCCGGCACGATCAAGGTCGCCGGCTACGACGCGATCCGCGACTATAAGCAGGCGCGCAGTCGCATCGGCTTGGTGCCGCAGGAACTCAACGTCGACATGTTCGAGACGGTGCTCGCCACCGTCACCTTCAGCCGCCGCCTGTTCGGCCGCTCAGGCCACAGCGCGTACATCGAACAGGTGCTCCGAGACCTCTCGCTCTGGGACAAGCGCGACGCGAAGATCCGCGAACTTTCCGGCGGGATGAAGCGCCGCGTGCTGATCGCGAAGGCGCTCGCGCACGAACCCGAAATCCTGTTCCTCGACGAGCCCACCGCAGGCGTCGATGTCGCACTCCGCCGGGACATGTGGAAGCTCGTCCACCGCCTGCGCGAAGGCGGCACGACGATCATCCTGACGACGCACTACATCGAGGAAGCCGAGGAAATGGCCGACCGCGTCGGCGTCATCAACAAGGGCAAGCTGCTGCTGGTCGACGACAAGGCGTCGCTGATGAAGAAGCTCGGCAAGCGCGAACTCGACATCGCCCTCCAGGACCCGATGATGACGATCCCCACCGACCTCGCCGACTGGGATGTGTCGCTAGACGACGACGGCAAGCGCCTGCGCTACGTATTCGACGCACAGGCCGACCACACCGGCATCCCGTCGTTGCTGCGCAAACTCAGCGAACTCGGCATCGGCTTCAAGGACCTCGAAACCAGCAAATCGAGCCTCGAAGACATCTTCGTCGATCTCGTCGGAGAACGCGCATGACCCCCTCGCTGATCAATACCCACGGCATTTGGGCGATCTACCGCTTCGAAATGGCGCGCGCGCTGCGCACCCTGTGGCAGAGCCTCGTCACCCCCGTCCTCACCACCTCGCTGTATTTCATCGTCTTCGGCGGCGCGATCGGCAGCCGGATGCAGCAGGTCGGCGGCGTCGGTTACGGCAGCTTCATCGTCCCCGGCCTGATCATGCTTTCGCTGCTCACGCAGAGCATCTCGAACGCGTCGATCGGCATCTACTTCCCGAAGTTCACCGGCACCATCTACGAGCTGTTGTCGGCGCCCGTCTCGGCGATGGAGATGGTGATCGGCTATGTCGGCGCGGCGACCACCAAGTCGGTAATCCTCGGGCTGATCATCCTCGCGACCGCCTCGTTCTTCGTGCCGCTGCGGATCGAACACCCGTTCGCGATGATCGCGTTCCTGATCCTGACCGCAGTCGCGTTCAGCCTGTTCGGGTTCATCATCGGCGTCTGGGCGAACGGCTTCGAGCAGCTGAACTTCGTCCCCGCGCTGCTGATCACGCCGCTGACGTTCCTCGGTGGCGCGTTCTATTCGATCGACATGCTGCCCCAGCCCTGGCGCACGTTCAGCCTGTTCAACCCGGTTGTCTATCTGGTGAGCGGCTTCCGCTGGAGCTTCTTCGGCGTCGGCGACGTTGCGGTCGGGGTCAGCCTCGCGGTGACGGCGGGCTTCCTCGCGGTATGCCTGATCGCGATCGCGTGGATCTTCAAGACCGGCTGGCGGATGAAGAACTGATCGCGCTAACGACGACCAAGTCGGTAGTGTAAGTTCAGTCGCCCTTGTTCTCCCGCGAAGGCGGGAGCCCAGTCTGGGTCCCCGCCTTCGCGGGGAAACATGGGAGGTTGGTTCACCGCCCTAAACAAGTATCCCACCCCGGCGAAGGCCGGGGCCCAATTGGGGAACGACGGTAACTGAGCACCGCGCTTCGTTACTCCGAACTTCCCAATTGGGCCCCGGCCTTCGCCGGGGTGGTATTGGAAGATCAAGCCGTGCGATGCTCGCCCTTGACCCAGCGCACCGTCCCCGAAGACGCGCGCATCACCACGCTCTCGGTGGTCATCTTGCCCTTCTTCCGCTTCACGCCAGCCAGCAACGAGCCATCGGTAACCCCGGTCGCCGCAAAGATGCAGTCGCCCTTCGCCAGCTCGGACAGGTCGTACTGCTTGTCGAGATCGGTGATCCCCCACTTCGCAGCGCGTCCACGCTCGTCGTCGTTGCGGAACAGCAACCGGCCCTTGAACTGTCCGCCGACGCAGCGCAGCGCCGCGCACGCCAGCACGCCCTCAGGCGCGCCGCCGGAGCCCATGTACACGTCGACCGTGGTCTCGGGATCGGACGTCGCGATCACGCCGGCAACGTCGCCGTCCCCGATCAGCATGATCCCGCAGCCGACCTGCCGCAGCTCGGCGATCAGCGCCTCGTGACGCGGACGATCGAGCACGCACACGATCAGGTCGCGCGCCGGCACGCCCTTGGCGGCGGCGACGGCGTTGATGTTCTCGGTCGGCGTCTTGTCGAGATCGATGATGCCCTCCGGATAGCCCGGCCCGACCGCGATCTTGTCCATGTAGACGTCGGGCGCGTTGAGCAGCCCGCCCTCTTCGGCGATCGCCAGCACGGCGAGGCTGTTCGGCCCCGCGGTCGCGCAGATCGTCGTGCCTTCCAGGGGATCGAGCGCGATGTCGATCTTCGGGCCCTTGCCGATCGCCGAGCCGACCTTCTCGCCGATGAACAGCATCGGGGCCTCGTCGCGCTCGCCCTCGCCGATCACGACCGTGCCGTCCATATACAGCGAGTTGAGCGCCTCGCGCATCGCCTCGACCGCGGCCGCATCCGCCGCCTTCTCGTCGCCACGACCGACGAGCGTGGACGCGGCGATCGCCGCTGCTTCGGTCACTCGGACCATTTCGAGGACGAGAACGCGGTCGAGAACCTGGCTGGCGGCAGCGGTCAAAATATTTCTCCTCGGTATGTTTCGTCCCGGATAGGCAGCGGCCATCCGGTTGTCGACCCGGTCAGTCCCTCAGCAGGTCGTTGATCGAGGTCTTAGACCGCGTTTGCGCGTCGACCCGTTTGACGATCACGGCGCAATACAAGGACGGCTTGCCGTCTCCACCGCCGATCGAGCCCGGCACGACGACGGAATAGGGCGGCACTTCGCCCTTGAACACTTCGCCGGTCGCGCGATCGATGATCTTGGTCGAGGCGCCCAAATACACGCCCATCGACAGCACCGCGCCCTCGCCGACGCGGACGCCCTCGGCGACTTCCGCGCGCGCGCCGATGAAGGCGCCATCGCCGATGATGACGGGGTCGGCCTGCAACGGCTCGAGCACGCCGCCGATGCCGGCGCCGCCCGACAAGTGCACGTTCTTGCCGATCTGCGCGCACGACCCGACCGTCGCCCAGGCGTCGACCATCGTCCCCTCGCCGACATAGGCGCCGATGTTGACGAAGCTCGGCATCAGGATCGCGCCCTTGGCGATGAAGCTGCCGCGGCGAGCGACCGCGCCAGGAACGACGCGGATGCCAGCCGATCGAAACTCGGCTTCACCCCAGCTCGAGAACTTCGACGGCACCTTGTCGAACCCCGGGGATCCCGCCGAACCGCCGTCGATCACGACGTTGTCGTTGAGCCGGAACGAGAGCAGCACGGCCTTCTTCAGCCACTGGTTGACCTGCCAGCCATCAGCGGTCGGCTCGGCAACGCGCGCGGTCCCCGCGTCCAGCATAGCCAGCGCGGACTCGACGGCGTCGCGTACTTCGCCCTTGGTATCCAGGCCAAGGTTCGCGCGGTCGTCCCAGGCGGCGTCGATGATGGTCTGCAAGGTCATGATGTCTCCAGGATGGTTTCGAGCCATGGCGCAAGCACCGGCACGGTAAAATCGATGTGATCGCGCGCTGCGTCGGGCGACTGCTCGGAGCCGTTGTCGATCCAGACGGTCGTCATCCCGATCGCCTTGGCCGGCGTCAAATTGCGCGCCATGTCGTCGGCGAACAGCGACTCCCGCGGATCGATGTCGAACGCCGCGCAGAACCCTGCATAGGCAGAAGCATGCGGCTTCGGCATCAGGTTCATCGCGTGGATGTCGTGGATCGCCTCGAAGCTCTCGCCGAGCCCGAGCCGGTCGAGGATCTTGAGCGCATACGGCTTGTCGCCATTGGTAAAGACGAGTTTCCGCCCCGGCAGCTTGGCGATCGCGGCGACCAGCGGCGCGTCGTGCTCCAACACGTCCATCTCGATGTCGTGGACATGCGCCAGGAACGCGTGCGGATCGACGTGATGCTCGGCCATCAACCCCGACAGCGTCGTGCCGTGATTGTGGAAATACCCCTTCTGCACGCGCCGCGCCTCGTCATGCTCGAGCCCGAGCAGGTCCTGGATGAACCCGGTCATCCGCGCGTCAACCTGCGCGAACAGGTCCGCGCTCGCCGGGTACAGCGTGTTGTCGAGATCGAAGATCCAGTTGCGGACATGGTCGAGGCGGGGGTCAAGGCGGGCAAGCATCGGCCGGAACCTCTACGGACCGCCGCGCGCGGCGACAAGCGGGGTGCGACACTGCCGACCTTTATGGCCGATGTTTACGATCGCGTAAGGCTTTGCATTCCAGTATGTTACGGAAAATCACAAAAGGGCGGATGAATGCGCGGCACGAAGGCGGGGCTGCTGAGAACGGCGGCGGTGGCAAGTGGCCTGCTGCTCGCCGCCTGTGGAGGCGGCGGCGGTGGTGGCGTCAACAGCACGCCCGCCCCTCCCACGGTTTCCACCCCGACGCCGACACCGCTTCCGACACCAGCGCCCACCCCTGCTCCGACTCCCGCGCCGACCCCGACCCCGACCCCGTCCAGCAACGACACCAGCGAATATCGTGCGACCGTCGGCGCGGTCTCGATGAACGCGCTGGCCGCGTACAATGTCGGCGCGACCGGCAGGGGGATCGGAGTCGGCGTGATCGACAGCGGTATCGACCTGCAAAGTCAGGAATTCGGCACCCGAATCTCGTCGGCTTCGCAGGACGTCGCCGGCAATAGCTCGATCGACGACGAAGGCGGCCACGGCACTGCGGTCGCCTTCACGCTGGCGGGCCGGAGGAATGGCGCGGGCTCGCACGGCGTGGCGTTCGACGCGACGCTGATCGTCCTCCGCGCCGACCGCCCCGGGACTTGCGCCACCGCGAGCAAGGACGACGAGGATTCGGGCTGCAAGTTCGGCACCGACGCGATCACCCGCGGGCTCGATGCGGCCCGTACGGCCGGTGCGAAGGTCGTCAACATCTCGCTCGGCGGCTCCGAGATGCCGCAAAGCCTGAAGGATGCGATCGGCCGCGCGACTGCCGCCGGGCTGGTCGTCGTGATCGCGGCGGGCAATGACGGTTCGGTCAATCCCGACCCGTTCACCAACGTCGCAGGCGAAGCGCAGGGCCGCAACCAGGTGATCATTGCCGGCTCGGTCGGCGCAAGCGACGGAATATCCACCTTCAGCGACCGCGCGGGGACCGGCGCCGCGCACTTCTTAACCGCGGTCGGCGAAAGCGTCCGTGCGCCCGACGCGACCGATACCGCCTATCTGTGGTCGGGCACATCGTTTGCCGCGCCGCAGATTTCCGGCGCGGTCGCGTTGCTGGCACAGGCCTTCCCCAACCTCACCGGCGCACAGATCGTCGACATCCTGTTTCGCAGCGCGCGCGATGTCGGCGCCCCCGGAGTCGACGCGGTCTACGGCAATGGCGTGCTCGACCTGACGCGCGCGTTCCAGCCGCTCGGCGCGACGTCGATCGCGGGATCGAAGGCGGTCGTCTCGACGACCGGCAACGCCAGCTTGTCCGCGCCGATGGGCGACGCCGCGCAGGGTGAACTCGGCGCGGTCATCCTCGACGGCTATAGCCGCGCGTTCGCGATCGACCTCGCCAAGACGATCGCGCGTCGCAGCCCCGACCGCTCGCTCGGCGGCGCACTCCAGTCGCGATTTCGCACCGTGGCGCTGGCGCAAGGGGGGATGACCGTATCGATGACGCTCGCGCCGCGCGCCAACGGCGACGTCGCGCTCGATCGCACTTCGCTCTCCACCGCCGACGCGACCAGCGCGCGCGCGATCGCCGGAATGGTGACGCAGAAGCTCGGCAGCACATTGTCGTTCGGGTTCGGCTTCGCGCAAGGCTCGGGCGCGCTCAGCGCACAGCTCTCCGGCCAGTCCGAACCCGCCTTCCTGATCGCCAACACCGGCGGCCTTGGCTTCGATAACAACACGAAAGCCTCGAGCGCGATGCGGCAGAGCTTCGGCGGGTTCGGCTTCACCGCCGGAATCGAAAATGGCGATGTCCTGACGCAGCGCGACGGCGACTTCCGCCTGCGCGACCGCTGGCAGCGCTCGGGCTACAACCGCGCCTCGCTGACCGTCGACCGCCGCTTCGGCGCGCTCTCGACGATGGTCGCCGCCACCCGCATGGACGAGCGCGACACCGTCCTCGGCGCGCGCTTCGACGCGGCGCTCGGCGCGACCCGCGCGGCAACGTGGTTCGTGGATACCAAGGCGCGGTTCGATGCGGGGAGCGGCTGGAGCATCGGCGGATCGATGCGCCAGGGCTGGACCCGCGCGGCCGTCCGCGGCGGTCTCAGCGGCGACGGTCTCGTCCGCACCAACGCCTTCGCGGCCGACATCGGCAAGGACGGCGTGTTCGGCCACGACACGCTCGGCCTCCGCGTCGCGCAACCGTTGCGTGTGGCGCGCGGCGGGATCGACCTCGGGCTCCCGACCTATTTCGACTACGCCAGCAACACCGTCACCGACTGGACCACGCAACGCCTCAACCTCGCCCCGCAAGGCCGCGAGCTCGATGTCGAAATGCGCTACGGCGTGCCCGCGTTTGGTGGCGGCCTCGACACCAACCTGTTCTTCCGCCGCGACCCCGGCAACTTCGCGGCGCTCCCGAACGACTACGGCATGGCGATGCGCTACAGCCTGGGCTTCTGATCCCCCCGCCCCCCAATCCGTCATCCTGACGAAAGTCGGGACCCAGAGTTTCAAGCGCTGCCCTATCTGGCTCTGGGTCCTGACTTTCGTCAGGATGACGGACGTAACAGACCGGCGGGGCTGGATAAGCTACCGCTCGGTACCTATCTCTGCCGCATGACACGCTATTCCCTGCTCGATCTGGTCCCCGTCATCGAAGGCGGCACCGTCTCCCAATCGCTCGCCAACGCGGCCGACCTCGCGCGGCACGCCGAGAGCGTCGGGTTCCAGCGCTACTGGGTCGCCGAACATCACGGCATGACCGGCATCGCGTCCGCCGCAACCGCCGTCGTGATCGCGCACATCGCCGCCGCCACGAAGACCATCCGCGTCGGCTCGGGCGGCATCATGCTCCCCAACCATGCGCCGCTGACGATCGCCGAGCAGTTCGGCACGCTCGACGCGCTGTTCCCCGGCCGCATCGATCTCGGCCTCGGCCGCGCACCCGGTTCGGACCAGCGCGTCGCGCGCGCGATGCGCCGCACACTGGAAACCGACGCCAACGCGTTCCCGCAGGATGTCATGGAGCTCCAGAGCTACTTCGCCAACGACGGCCAGACCGGCATCGTCGCGACTCCGGGCGCAGGCTCGGACGTCGAGATGTGGATCCTAGGCTCCAGCACGTTCGGCGCTCAGTTGGCGGCGGCACTCGGCCTGCCCTACGCGTTCGCCTCGCACTTCGCGCCCGATGCGCTCGATGCCGCGCTCGCGATCTACCGCCGCGACTTCCGCCCGTCGGCACGCCTATCGAAGCCGCACGTCATGGCTGGCTTCAACGTGTTTGCGGCCGAGACCGACGCGGAAGCCGAACTGCTCGCCACCTCGCAGCAACAGTCGTTCGTGGCGTTGCGCACCGGCAACCCCGGCCAGATGAAGCCGCCCCTCGCCGGCTACCGCGAGTCGCTCGGCGCGCAGGGCAACCAGATCCTCGACCACGTGCTGCAATGCTCGGCAGTCGGCAGCCCGGCCAAGGTCGCGCGCGGCATCGCGGCATTCGTCGAGCGGACCGGCGTCGACGAGGTCATGGTGACCAGCGCGATCTACGACCACGAGGCCCGCAAGCGGAGTTTGTCGATCACGGCGGACGTGATGCAGGAACTGAAGATCGCTGCGTAAGTCGGCTGCCACCGTTCCCGCTTAAGACACCACCCCGGCGAAGGCCGGGGCCCAATTGGGGGATGGTGGTAACGGAGGGCAGCACGTCGTTACTGCGACCTCTCCTAATTGAACCCCGGCCTCCGCCGGGGTGGTGCACGCGGGAGGGTCGCGACCTACTCCCCCGCCCATTCCTTCAACAGCGTATACGCAATCGCATAAGGCGGCGGCGCCACGAACGGCCCCTCCTCCCCGCGTAACACCGCACGCACCATCTCGCGCGGTACCCACATCGCATCCTCGAGCTCGTTTACATCGAGCGTGATCGCATCGTCCTCCGCCTCCGCGACGCATGCCATCATCAGCGAAGACGGAAACGGCCAGGGCTGGCTCGCGACGTACCGCACCTTGCCCACCCGAACGCCCGACTCCTCAAGGATCTCGCGCGCAACCGCCTCCTCGATCGACTCGGCCGGCTCGACGAAACCGGCCAGCGCGGAATACCGCCCCGGCGGCCACCCCTTGCCGCGTCCGAGCAGCGCACGCCCGTCATGCTCGGCGATCATGATGACCACCGGATCGACCCGCGGGAAATGCTCGGTCCCGCAGTTCGGGCACTTCCGCGCCCACCCGGCGCGGAACACCTCGGTCGGCGATCCGCACTTCGCGCAGAAGCTATGACGCACATGCCAGTCGATCACACTGCGCGCGCCAGCGTACGTCGCCGCCTCACCGGGCGCGAGCGCGGCCAGCACCGCCATCAGCGCCGGCGAGCGCATCGCCGGCGCGTTGTCGACACGCATCCCGTTCAGCAGCGCCGCGAAATGCGGCCGACCACTTTCGTCGAGCCCGAGCAGGATCGGCTCGGCATCGTCCGGCATATCCGCCATCGACGTCCAGGCGAGATGTCCGTCGTCGGTCGTGCCGGGCAGCAGCCCGTCGAGCACCAGCAACCGAGCACGCCAGTCGCGCTGCGCCGCCGCCAGCCCCTCCGGGTCATGCCGGAGTGCATCCGACCGATCGAGCGTCCCGCCGGTAAATCCAGGTGCCTCCATCACGCTCATCGGCGCAACCTCGCCGCATCCTGGAGCAGCGCCGCGACCACCTGCTGGCGGAGTGGTATCCGGTCCGCCGGGAAATAGTTGACCATCACGTTGCCGCGCGAATGCTTCGACGGATCGACCCATGCGATCGTGCCCGCCGCACCACCCCAGGCATAGGTGCCCTTGCCCGGCCCGTTCGGCGTATCCGCGAGGACCACGGAACCGCCCGCGCCGAAGCCCATGTTGCTCCCCTGCGTCCCCCCGGTACCGCCGCCAACTCCGCCGAACACGACGCCCGCCGGCAACAGGTTCGACGTCGCCAGCGCGATCGTCTCGGGCTTCATCACGCGGACGCCGTCGAGCATGCCGCCGTCCTGGATCATGTGCAGGAACCGATCGTAATCGCGCGCCGACATCACGAGGCCGGCACCGCCATACGGAAAGCTCGGCTTCTGCAGGAACACCGACGTCGCAGCCGGATCGAGCGGCGTCCGCGTGTCACCGACGAACGCATAGTTGGTCGCGAGCCGCCCAACCTCACTCTGTGGCACCTGCCAGAAGCTCGACTTCATCTTGAGCGGATCGAACAGCCGCGTCTGCACGAACCGCTCGAAGCTCATGCCGCTGGCGACCTCGATCACGCGGCCCATCACGTCGAGCCCGATCGAATAGCTCCACTTGGTGCCGGGGTCCGCGATCAGCGGCAGCGTCGCGACGCGGTTGGCGAACTCCTCGAGCGATTTCGGCCGGACGGGCCGCATCTTGGTTTCCATCGCCGCGCTGACCGACAGCGGCAGGATCCCGAGCCGCTCGTATTCCTTGAGCAGCGGCCCCTTGGTAACGATCGTGTAGCCGAGCCCGGCGGTATGCGTCAGCAGGTTGCGGATCGTGATCGGCCGCGTCGCCGGGCGCGTGGCGAGCGACGTGTCGGGGCTGGTCGCGACCTTCATGTCCTTGAACGCCGGGATATATTTGCTGACCGGATCGTCGAGGTTGAGCTTGCCGTCCTCGACCAGCATCATCGCCGACATGCCGGTGATCGGCTTGGACATCGAATAGACGCGCCACAGCGAATCGGGGCCTGCCGCCGGAGCATTGGGGTCGTCGCTGATCTTGCCCGCCGACGGAAACAGCGTCGGACCATCACCAGCCCCGAACGCACCGACGATCCCCGGCATCTTGTTCTGCGCGACATAGCTGTCGAACAACGCGGACGTGGCAGGCAAAAGCGCATTGACCGGGATCGTCATCCGCGGCGTCGGCCGAGCCTGCGGTCTCATTTGCGGACGCGGTTGCGCCTGCTGGGCATAGGCCGTGGCGGCAGCCAATGCGGCAAGTCCGCCAGTCGAAATCCAGTGCATCAGTTTCATGCAGCTCTCCGTATGGTCTTGCCGGCCTTGGCGAAAACGGTCGGGAGGCCGGCGGTATCCAGCTTGTCGATCGGCCACCATTCGCTTGCCGTTGGAACGAGCGGTTGATGCGCCTCGACCGTCGCCACCGCAAGCGTCAGTTGCAGATCGAAATGCGTAAATCCGTGTGCGACGGTTGCGTCCAGCATCCGCCAATCCGCCTGCGCCGGTGCATCCTCGAAACCGGGCGCAACATTACCCCAAGGCCCGGTCGGAAACGCGCGCATCCCGCCGAGCAGACCCTTGTCCGGCCGCCGCACCAGCAACACCTGCCCGTCGCGCTCCAGCCAGAATATCGTCCCGTACCGCTGAGGCTTGGCCGCCTTCTTCGCCTTCACCGGCAACCGCTCGGGCGCGCCCTGCGCAAAACCTTCGCAAAACGCGCGGATCGGACACAGCAGGCACTTCGGCGCGCGCGTCGTGCAGATCCCCGACCCCAGATCCATCATCGCCTGCGCGAAATCACCCGCCCGAGCATCCGGCGTGATCGAATCCGCCGCCACCCGAATCGCCGGTCGCGCAGTCGGCAAGGGCGTCTGAATCGCGAACAGCCGCGCGACCACCCGCTCGACATTCGCGTCTACAACCACCGCCCGCTCGCCGAACGCGATCGCCGCCACCGCCGCCGCTGTATAAGCGCCGAGCCCAGGCAAAGCGCGCAGCTCCACCTCCGTCCGCGGAAATTCCCCGCCATGCTCCGCGACCACGGCTTTCGCCGCCTTCACGAGATTGCGCGCCCGAGCATAATACCCAAGCCCAGCCCAAGCCGCCATCACATCGGCGTCGTCCGCAGCTGCCAGACTCGCGAAATCCGGCCACCGCCTCGTCCACGCGAGGAACCGCGGCGTCACCGCGGCCACCGTCGTCTGCTGCAACATCACCTCGGACAACCACACCCGGTACGGATCGACCGCCTCGCCCGGCTTCGCGCGCCACGGCAGGTCGCGACGATGCGCGTCATACCAGTCGAGCAGGGCCCCGGAGACCGAAGAGCGCTTGGCGTTCACGCGTCGCCTATGGCATGGGTTCGCAGATGAGCAAGCCGCCCGTTTCTGTGCCTAAATCTGCGACGCCCAAGCCGGCGACGAAGCGCATTAAAGGCAGGACCGATCCCGACGCCCCGCGCGAGAACCGCTCGCGCGCGGTCGCCGAACTGCTGCCCGCGATCGGCGGCGCGGCATTCCGGCGATTCGGCTTCGTCCAGTCGTCGATCGTCAGCCGCTGGCCCGAGATCGTCGGCGCGAAACTGGCCGGCGCGAGCGTCCCCGAATCGATCCGCTTCCCGGTCGGCAAGAAGCAGGACGGCGTCCTCACCCTCACCGTCCGCGGCGCGCACGCCCCGATGATGCAGCACATCGCGCCCGAGATCATCGAGCGCGTCAACCGCTTCTTCGGCTATGCCGCGATCGTGAAGGTCGCGATCCGCCAAGGCGAGGTCGCCGCCCCCGTCCCGCGGAAGGCCCCGCCTTCGATCCGCCCGGTCCCCGTCGATCTCGGTATGAGCCTGAAGGGCATCGCCGATCCGGAACTGCGCGCCGTCCTCGAATCCCTCGCCGCCGGCGTCGCCTCGACGCACGGCCTTCCCAGGATCAACTGATGCGCGTCTTGCTTGCCGTCTTCGCCCTCTTCCTGCTGACCGGCGCCGCGCCCAAGCGAGACTGGTCGCAAACCGCGCGCATCCTCCCCTCGGGCGCCTACCTGATCGGCAACCCCGCCGCGCGCGTGAAGCTCGTCGAATACGCCAGCTACACCTGCTCGCACTGCGCCGACTTCTCGATGAAGTCCGAGCCCGTGCTAAAGCGCCAGATGATCGCGTCCGGCTCGACCAGCCTCGAAGTTCGCAGCTTCATCCGCGACCGGCTCGATCTGGCAGCAGCGATCCTCGCCCGCTGCACCGGCCCGAAAGGCTTCTCCGCTACCTCATCCGCGATCTTCGCCGCACAGCCGCAATGGCTCGAACGCGGGATCCAATACCAGCAGGGTAACGCCGCACGCCTGAACATGTACCCGGCGGCCGCACAGATTCGCGCCAACGCCGACGGCTCCGGCCTGACCGCGTTCGTCAAGGCACGCGGGCTGTCGGATGCGGCGATCAACGCATGCTTCGCCAACCAGCCCGAGATCGACCGCATCGTCAAGCTGACCGCCGACGCGCCGAAGGAGATCGATTCGACGCCGACCTTCTACCTCAACGGCAAGATCGTACCCCATGTCGGCTGGGAACAGCTCGAACCCGCGCTCCGCAAGGCCGGCGCCCGTTAATTCACGTGATCCACTGGAGTAACCCGATGAAGTTCCTGACCACGCTCGCCGTCCTGCCGCTCGCGCTCGCCGCCTGCTCGAAGAACGATTCGACCGGTAACGTCGACCAGCCCGCCGCCGCACCGGTAGCAGCCGCCGCAGCCCCCGCCGGCCAGAACTGGACCGAGACGGTCGTGAAGACCCCCGAGGGTTATCTGATGGGCAACCCGAACGCGCCGATCAAGCTCGTCGAATACGGCGCGCGCTCGTGCCCGACCTGCGGTGCGTTCGGTCGCGAAGCGTACAAGCCGCTGACCGAGAAGTACGTCTCGACCGGGAAAGTCAGCTTCGAATTCCGCGACTTCCTCGTCCACGGCGCCCCCGACGTGGCGCTGACCCTGCTCGGCCAGTGCGGCGGCGTCGCGCCGTTCTTCCCGATCCTCGAGCAAATGTACGGCAACCAGATCGCCTTCCTCGACAAGCTCCAGGCGATGACCCCCGACCAGCAGAAGGCGCTCGCCAACCAGCCGCCCACGGTCGTCGCGACCAAGCTCGCCGAGCAGATGGGCGCGATCGATTTCGTCAAGCAGCGCGGGATCCCGGAGGCGAAGGCGCGTGCTTGCCTCGCCGATCAGAAGCAGCTCGAAGTGATGGCCAAGCCGACCGAGAACGCGATGCAGGCCGGTACCGTGACTGGCACGCCGACGTTCCTGATCAACGACAAAAAGCTCGACCAGGTCGTGAGCTGGGATCAGATGGAGAAGGCGCTGAAGGCGGCTGGGGCGTAAGCTAACCGCTCCACAAGTAACTACCACCCCGGCTAACTACCACCCCGGCGAAGGCCGGGGCCCAATTGGGGGACGTTGCTAACGGAGATCAGCGCTTCGTTACCGCGACCTCTCCAATTGGGCCCCGGCCTTCGCCGGGGTGGAGGCAAGGGCGGTAAGCGTGCCCACGGGCAGCACCGCCTTCCTTGTTCTCCCGCGAAGGCGGGAGCCCAGTCTGGGTCCCCGCCTTCGCGGGGACACAAGGTGCAACGGCTCGGTATCAGAACAACATCGCTTACAGCCGGGGGGCGCAAGAATGCAGATCAAGCGCCTCCGCATCACCGGCTTCAAGAGCTTCGTCGACCCCGCCGATCTCCGCATCGAACCCGGCCTCACCGGCGTCGTAGGCCCGAACGGCTGCGGCAAGTCGAACCTGCTCGAAGCGCTCCGCTGGACGATGGGCGAGGCCAGCGCGAAATCCCTGCGCGGCGCCGGCATGGAAGACGTCATCTTCGCCGGCACCGCAACCCGCCCCCCGCGCGACTTCGCCGAAGTCTCGATCCTCGCAGAAATAGCCGGTGACGAACGCGAGATCGTCCGCCGGATCGAACGCGGCGCAGGCTCCGCCTACCGGATCGACGGCCGCGACGTCCGCGCAAAGGACGTCGGCCTGCTCTTCGCCGACGCCGCCACCGGCGCGCACTCCCCCGCGCTCGTCAGCCAGGGCAAGATCGGCGCGGTCATCGCCGCCAAACCCGCCGACCGCCGCGCGATGCTGGAGGAAGCCGCCGGGATCGCCGGCCTCCACGTCCGCCGCAAGGACGCCGAGGGGAAACTCCGCGCCACCGAAGCCAATCTCGCCAAGCTCGACGAGATCATTGCCGATCAGGACGCGCGCGCCGCCACGCTGAAACGCCAAGCCCGCGCCGCCGAACGCTACCGCCTCATCTCCGCGCAGATCCGCGTCGCCGAAGCGCGCACATTGTTCGCCCGCTGGCGCGAAGCCGCTACCGCCGCTGACGCCGCCAAGGCCGAAGCCACCGCCGCCGAAACCCGCGTCCACGCCACCACCGAAGCCGAACGCGCAGCCGCCGCAGACCAGCACCGCGCGATCGAAGCCGTCGCCACCGCCCGCACCGCAGCACTCGCCGCGCGCGACCTGGTCGGCGATCTCACCCACCGCCTCGCCGCGCTCAAAACCGAGAAGGCCAGCGTCGAGCGCAGGATCGCCGACCTGACCGACGCCCGCGCCCGGATCGCCGACGACCGCACGCGCGAAGGATCGCTCGCCAGCGACGCCGCCGCCGCGCTCGCCCGCCTCGCCGACGAGGCCAAGGCGCTCGACACCGCGATCGCAGACGCCACCGCCGCGATTCCCGATCTCGACGCCGCACTCGCCGAAACCGAACGCAGCGCCCGCGACGCCGAAGTCTCCCTCGCCCAGGCGCTCGCCACGCAAGCCCGAGACGCCGCCGAAGTCCGCGTCGCCAGCGCAGCCCTCGCCGCCGCCCGCACCCGCGCCGACCGCGCCGATCGCGATGCCGCCCAGATCGCCGCCGCTCTCCGCGCGCTCGGCGACCCCGCCCCGCTAGCCACAGAGCGCGAAACCGCCGCCGAAGCCCGACGCACCGCGACTGCAGCAACAGAATCCGCCCGCCACGCCATCACACAAGCAGACACCGACGAAGCCGCCGCGACCAGCGCGCGAGACGCCGCCGAAATCACCCGCGCCACCGCCCGCGCAGACCTCGCCGCGATCGACAGCGAAGTGACGGCGCTCACCAAGGCAACGCAGCGCAGCGGCCGCGACCGGCTGCTCGACCATGTCTCGGCCAGCACCGGCTACGAACGCGCACTCGCCGCAGCACTCGGCGACGATCTGGACACCAGCCTCGACGCATGGGCCGGCGCCGAGCCCCGCGAAGACGACCCCGCCCCGCCCGCCGACGCCGAACCGCTGGCAGAGCATGTCGACGCGCCCCCCGCCCTCACCCGCAGACTCGCGCAGGTCTTCGTCGTCGGCACCGATGGCCAGCAACACCTCGCCGTCGGTCAGCGCATCGTCACCCGAAACGGCCAACTCCGCCGCTGGGACGGCTTCACCGCAACCGGCACCGGCGCGGCCGCCGCCGAACGCCTCGTCCGCCGCAACCGCCTCGCCGCGCTCCACGCCGCCCGCCCCGCTGCGGCCGAAGCGCTGAACGACGCCGAACGAACCCGCGCCGCGATCGACGAGCGGATCGCCCAAGCTAGAGGCCAGTCGCAAACCGCCCGCGCCGCCCTGCAACGTGCCGAAACCGCCGCGCGCGACGCCGTTCGCCAGGAAGACCGCGCCGCCGCCGCGCTCGAACGCCTCGCCACCCAGCGCGCAGACCTCGACGTCCGCGCGCACCGCATCGCCGACGACGTCGCCGACGCGCACGCTGATCGCACCCGCGCCGAAGCCGCGATGGCCGCCGTCCCCGACGGCACCGCCAACGCGCGTCAGGTCGCCACGCTCCAATACGACGCCGAACGTGCCCGCGCCGCCGTCGCGCAGGCCCGCGCCGATCGCACGACGCTCGACCGCAGCATTGCCATCCACCGCGAACGCCTGTCCGCCGCCCAGGCCGACGCCCGAAGCTGGCGCGCGCGCGCGGGTGAAGCCGCCAAGCGCATCGCCGCCATGGACGCGCGCGAAACGACGCTGGGCGCCGACCTGGCCGCGATCGCCGCTCGCCCCGCCGCCCTCGACGCTGAAATCGAGACGCTTGACGCCGAACACCAAGACGCGCGCACAACCGCCGACGCGCTCCTCGCCACCGAACGCACGGCGGAAACCGCCGCCCGCACCGCCGACGACGCCCACCACGCCGCCACTGAAGCGCTCGCCGTCGCCCGCGAAGCCCGCGCCGGCGCGATCGCCCGCGTCGAAAACCACGAAGCGCGCCGCCTCGATCTCGGCCGCCTCTCGGGCGAGCGCTTCCAGTGCCCCGCGCCCGTCCTCCCCGAACGCCTCGGCTTCGCGGTCGCCGACGTCCGCGCGCCAGCCGAAGAGTCCGCCACGCACGACCGCCTCACCACCGACCGCGAGCGGATCGGCCCGGTCAACCTCGTCGCCGAAACCGAACTCGCCGAACTCGAAGAGTCCGCGCGGGGCAACGCGGTCGAGCGCGACGAACTCGGGCAAGCCGTCAACCGCCTGCGCGGCTCGATCGGCACGCTCAACCGCGAAGGTCGCCAGCGCCTGCTCGCTGCGTTCGAGGCGGTGAACGGCCATTTCCAACGCCTCTTCACCACGCTGTTTGACGGCGGCGCCGCGCACCTCGAACTGATCGATTCCGACGACCCACTCGAAGCCGGCCTCGAAATCATGGCGCAACCCCCCGGCAAACGCCTCCAGTCGCTCACCCTCCTGTCGGGCGGCGAACAGGCGCTGACCGCGGTCGCGCTGATCTTCGGCCTGTTCCTCACCAATCCCGCGCCGATCTGCGTCCTCGACGAAGTCGACGCGCCGCTCGACGATGCGAATATCGAGCGCTTCTGCGACCTGCTCGACCGCATGTCGCGCGACACAGACACGCGCTACCTCGTCGTCACGCACAACGCCGTCACGATGAGCCGCATGCACCGCCTGTTCGGCGTGACGATGATCGAACGCGGTGTCAGCCGCCTCGTCTCGGTCGACCTGCAAGCCGCGACCGGACTCATTGCAACGGCGTAGGGAGACAATCCCCGTTCGCGACGTTGACCCTTGATGTTCCTCGACGAATCCAGCATCTGGCCGCGCAAGGAGGACCTGCCTCCGCGCAAGCCCGTGTATCGTCACGAGAAGGCGCTCACCCGCCTGATCTTCGTCTATCTATTCCTGTTGCTGCTCCTGCCCGTGAGCCTCGGCGGCATGGTCGACCTGATCCGCTACGTGTTCGACTGACTGATCGCTGTCCTACACGCCCCGATCCTGACAGCGTTCCGACGCCTCGATCGTTAGACTTTCATACCCGAGAAAACGCCCCTGCGAAAACGCTCCCAGCGTCTGCACTTTCTATACTTCACTCTGCCGCCAAGACCGAGAACCGCCCCGCATCAGCGACATAGCAACAAGTTGATCTCCATCACTCGACACCCCTTTTCGCGGAACGTAAGACGAACGAATGGCCCAACTCGACACCCGCGAAAAGCTCGAGATCCTCGCCGATGCAGCCAAATACGACGCGTCCTGCGCGTCGTCCGGCACGACGAAGCGCAATTCGAAGGACGGCAAGGGGCTCGGCTCGACCGAAGGGATGGGCATCTGCCACGCCTATGCGCCCGACGGCCGCTGCATCTCGCTGCTGAAGATCCTGCTGACCAACAGCTGCATCTTCGACTGCCATTACTGCATCAACCGCAAGAGCTCGAACGTCCGCCGCGCCCGCTTCACGGCAAAGGAAGTCGTCGATCTAACCATCGCCTTCTATAAGCGCAATTATATCGAGGGCCTGTTCCTCTCCTCAGGCATCATCGCATCGTCGAACTACACGATGGAGCAGATGGTCGAGGTCGCGCGGTCGTTGCGCGAGGACCATCATTTCCGCGGCTACATCCACCTCAAGACGATCCCCGACGCCGATCCCGAACTCGTCCACCAGGCCGGGCTGTATGCGGACCGCGTCTCGATCAACGTCGAACTCCCGACTGCGAACGGCCTGAAGCGTCTCGCCCCCGAGAAAGACGGCGTCCGCATCGAGACCGCAATGGCCGAGGTGAAGGCCTCGATCATCGACGGCAAGGACGCCAAGGCCAAGTACAAGTCCGCGCCGAAGTTTGCCCCCGCCGGCCAGTCGACCCAGATGATCGTCGGTGCAGACGCCGCGACCGACGGCGACATCGTCCGGAAGGCGTCGACCCTGTACGACCGCTTCGGCCTTCGCCGCGTCTATTATTCCGCGTTCAGCCCGATCCCCGATGCGAGCGCCGTCCTCCCGTTGCAACGCCCGCCGCTGATGCGCGAGCACCGGCTGTACCAGTCCGACTGGCTGATGCGCTTCTACGAGTTCCAGCCGCACGAAGTCGTCGCTGCCGCCGACGACGCAACCGGGATGCTGCCGCTCGACATCGACCCCAAGCTAGCCTGGGCACTGAAGTTTCGCGGGTCGTTCCCAGTAGACGTCAATCGCGCCCCCCGCGAAATGCTTCTCCGAGTCCCCGGACTCGGCGTAAAGGCAGTCAACGGCATCCTAACCAGCCGCCGCTGGCGCTGCCTGCATTTGGCGGACATCGCCCGCTTGACCGTGTCAGTCGCCAAGCTCCGCCCCTTCATCATCGCCGAAGACTGGCGCCCGGTAGCTCTGGCGGACAAAGCCGAGCTCCGCCCCATCATCGCCCCAAAACCCAAGCAAATGGAAATGTTCGCGTGACGCCGACGCATTCCTCCCTGTGCTGGGGAAGATTATGCGCGTCGTAACCCTTTCCGAACCCGACGACTTTGACGGCTGGCGCGACGCCGCGCGTGGCCTGATCGCCGAAGACGTCCCCCCCGACGACGTCGTCTGGCAAGTCGGCGACGAGCCGGTCGACCTGTTCGCAACCGTGGCGGAACCCGCCCCTGCCCCGCCCCCCGGCGCGTTCTCCGTACCCCGCGCCTTCATAGACCTAGCCCGCAGCGCCATTCTCGGCAGCGACCCAGAGCGGTTCGCACTGCTCTACACGCTACTTTTCCGCCTCCGTCGCGAGCAGAAACTGATCGAGGACCGCGCCGATCCGCTCGTCCGCAGGCTCGACCGGATCGCCAAGGACGTCCGCCGCGACATCCACAAGATGCGCGCATTCCTCCGTTTTCGCGAGGTCGAGGAGGACGGCGGAACGCGCTTCGTCGCGTGGTTCGAACCCGACCACCACATCGTCCGCGCCAACGCAGCCTTTTTCGTCAACCGCTTCGCCAGCATGCGCTGGTCGATCCTGACGCCCGAAGTCTCGATCCACTGGGATGGCAAGGCGCTCAACGAAGGCCCCGGCGCGAGCAAGGCCGACGCCCCCGACGGCGACCCAACCGAGGAAGTCTGGAAGACCTATTACGCCAGCATCTTCAACCCGGCCCGCATGAAGATCGGCGCGATGCTGAAGGAGATGCCCAAGAAATACTGGAAGAACATGCCCGAAACTGCGCTGGTGCCGGGGCTACTGGCGGCCGCGCAGGCACGGGAGAGCGGGATGATCCAGCGCGCGCGCGACACGGTCGGCGGCAATAGCCAGATTGCATGGGAAGCGCTACGCGACGAGGCCGCCGGTTGCACCCGCTGCCCGCTCTACAAGCCCGCGACGCAAACCGTGTTCGGCGAAGGCCCAGTCGACGCCCCACTGATGTTCGTCGGCGAACAACCCGGCGACCAGGAGGACATCGCCGGCCGCCCGTTCGTCGGCCCCGCCGGCCAGATGTTCGATAAGGCGATGGCGGAAGCGGGCGTCGATCGCTCCCGCGCCTACGTCACCAACGCAGTAAAACACTTCAAATTCGAACAACGCGGCAAACGACGCATCCACGCCAAGCCCGGCGCTGGCGAGATCGACGCATGCCGCTGGTGGATCGAGCAGGAGCAGATGCTGATCAAGCCGAAGGTCACGGTGGCGCTAGGCGCCACCGCGGCCCGGTCGCTGTTCGGCAAGGTGATGACAATAGGACGGGAGCGTGGACGGGCGCTGCAGTTGCCCGACGGCGGCGAGGCGTGGATTACGGTGCATCCGAGTTACCTGCTGCGGCTGCCGGACCCAGCGCAGGCGGCGGAAGAATATGCGCGGTTCGTCGAAGATCTGCGAATTGTGGGGGGGCGGATCGGCTGATCTTCGGCGGCATATTGTACCAGTTTAATTTCTCCCGCCCGTCATCCTGACGAAAGTCAGGATCCAGTGCCACAACCGCTTTCCCCGTGACCCTGGATCCTGACTTTCGTCAGGATGACGGAGCAAGTAGAGGGGCGTCTCCGCTACTTACATCGCGTTCGGTTCTGGTCCCAATCGGCCAGCAGGATCGTCGAGCGCTTCGATCGCAGCCATGTCCTCGTCATCGAGCGTCAGATCCAACGCCGCGAAATTGTCCGCCAGATGTTCAACATCCGACGCCTTCGGGATGACCGAAAAGCCGTTCGCCAGATGCCACGCCAGGATGACCTGCGCCGCACTCCGACCATGCTTGTCCGCGATCCGAACGATCGCGCCGTCCTGCAACAATGTCTTGCCCTGCCCCAACGGACTCCAGCTCTGCGTCACGATGCCATGCGCTTCATGATAGGCGCACTGCTTGCGCTGCTGAAAATTCGGGTGGAGTTCGATCTGATTGACCGCCGGCGTCACGCCGGTCGCAGCGACAATCGCGTCGATGTGCTCGGGCAGGAAGTTCGAGACGCCGATCGACTTGGCCTTCCCGGCATCGCGCAGCGCGATCATCGCCTTCCACGCATCGACATACTCGTCCTGCTTCGGCACCGGCCAATGCATGAGGTACAGATCGACTGATTCGACACCGAGCAGCGCGAGGCTCTCGTCCATTGCCACTTCGGCATCACCCTGTCGGTCGTTCCAGAGCTTGGTCGTCAGGAACGCGTCAGAGCCCTTGTAGCCGTCACCGACGCCGCGTTCATTCTCGTAGATCGCGGCGGTGTCGACCAGCCGGAAGCCGATATCGAGCCCCGAGCGGACGATCGCCGCAGCCTGACTGTCGGGAATCTGCCACGTGCCCATGCCGAGCTGGGGCATCGTGCGGCCGTCGTTGAGTGTAAGATCTGTCATGCCGCAAACAGCGCACGACACGGCCGACGGTTCCGATTGGCTCTTCCCTTCCGCGCCCGGTTCGCGCAATCGACCGAGCCATGTTCGAAAAGATCCTGGCCGTGCTGGCCACCTTCACGATCGGCGTCATCTCGTCGGGTGGCTATGTCGGCATCGCGTTGCTCATGGCGATCGAGAGCGCGTGCATCCCGCTGCCGTCCGAGATCATCATGCCATTCGCCGGCTACCTCGTCTCGACCGGGCGCTTCGACCTGTATCTCGCCGCCACCGCGGGCGCGATCGGGTGCAACCTCGGCTCGATCGTTGCGTACGAGATCGGCAAGCGCGGGGGCCGGCCGATGGCGGAGCGTTGGGGCCGCTATCTGCTAATCGGACCGGGCGAGCTCGATGCGGCCGATCGGTTCTTCGCCCGCTGGGGCTCGATCGCCGTGCTGATCGGGCGCCTGCTGCCGGTGATCCGCTCGTTCATCGCCTTCCCCGCCGGCGTCGCGCGGATGAAGCTGGTGCCGTTCCACGTCTACACCTTCGTCGGGTCGTGGCCGTGGTGCTTCGGGCTGGCATGGGTCGGCATGAAGCTCGGCGATAAGTGGGACAGCGATCCGCGCGTGAAAGCTGCGTTCCACAGCGCCGACCTGCTGATCGGCGTGGTCCTGATCGCTCTCGTCGGCTTCTACATCTGGCACCGCGTGCGTGGTCTGAAGCGCCACCCTTAAGTCTCTCGAGGGTAACCGCAACGCTTCGCCAGCGCACGCAGATCGTCGTCGCGGGTCGGGGCGAGCGCCCGCACGCGACGCCGATAGCCCGCGACGATCTCGGCACCGGCTTTCTCCGGTGATCCGCTGTCGAACGGCGGTGCTGGATCATATTCGAGACCCAGCTGGACCGCCTTGGCATGCGCCTCGCCGCGGATCATCGCGGTCAGCGTCAGGGCGAAGTCGATCCCGGCTGTGACGCCGCCGCCGGTCACGCGGTTACGGTCGACCACGGTGCGCGCGTCGACCGGGATCGCGCCGAACAGCGGCAGCATGTCGCGCTGCGCCCAGTGGCACCCGGCACGATAGCCGTCGAGCAAGCCCGCCGCACCGAGGATCAGCGATCCGGTGCAGACGCTCGTCACCCACGTCGCCTCGGCCCCGACCGCCTGGACCCACGCCATCGCTTCGTCGTCGGCAATCACGTCGTTGGTTCCGAAGCCGCCTGGGACGCACAGGATGTCGGCGCGCGGGACATCGGCGAAGGTCGCGGTCGGCAGGATCGAGAAGCCGGCGTCGGTCGGGACCGGATCGAGCGTCTTCCAGACGAGATCGAGCCGAGCGTTGCCGAGCCGAGACAGGACCTGCGCGGGGCCGGTCAGGTCGAGCTGGGTCACGTTCGGGAACAGCAGGAAGGCGATGCTGAGCGGTTTAGTCATGCCATTGCGCCTTGCGATGGGCTCTCACGATCGAAAACCGCGACATCGCTCCGGATTGGCTTAACTCGCTGACAAACAACGCGAGTCCGGCACCGAGCAAGGAGCGCGCTCAACCGAAGTGCAGAAAGTGCAGACGCTGGTGCAGCATTTTCGTCGGCACCCGACGCACCGTAGGGGGCGGTTTTAGCGAACGCGCTTCGGATGGTTGCCGACGTCATTCGCGCATCATGCCATCCCCTCTGCCTGTAGGACAGTTACCTCGGGAACAGCGCGCGCGGGTATCAGGCGAACAGCCATGTCCCGAGCATGCGCCCGAACGGGAAGGTGAACACGCCCGCGATGAGCAACGCGCCGGTGACCATCCCGCGCACGCTGGTGCGGTGCCGTGCAAGGTCGTGCGCGCGTGCCGACCACCAGATGATCGGGACCTGGACGAGCGTAAAGATCGACAGGAGGTGGATGATGCCAAAGCCACCCGTGCTGGTCCGGATGCCGAACGAGGCGAGCGCGGTGGCGAGCATCGCGACGACCCAGATCGTGCCGAGCGCGCGGTGCGGACGGTCGCCGCGTTTGCGCAGGAGCATGAGGGGGGTCAGCGCGAGCGCGACGAGGATGGTGGCGAGGTGGAACCAGACGATCGTCGGGACCTCCGGCCAGTGCGGGCGGCCGCGGATCAGCGCGGTCATGACGGCGGCGAGGAGGAGGATCGCGGCGTAGGCGAGAAGCTTTTCGTAACCGTCGGCAGCGATCGGTCGCAGACGGGTTTTTCGTTTTCCGAGTGTTAGTGCCATTCGTGCCCCCTTGTATGTCCCAGGGGGACGGTACGGGGTGCGCAGCGCGGAAGCCAAGGGGCATTTGTGCCGCCGACCTCGCCAGGGTCAAAACGTGCCCCCCTCCCTGGAAGGGAGGGGTTGGGGGTGGGTTGGCCTGCTGGTGCCACTGACTGAGCCGCTTGCGGAACCCGACCCACCCCCTGCCCCTCCCTTCCAGGGAGGGGTGAGTAGCAGAACTGTTTCTCGAATTTCTTATGGGAGGACGGGGACTTCCGCTGCTCGCGTCTTGTTCTCCAGCCGCGATTCCCGCACCCGCTGGCCGAAGCAGCCAGTGGCGCCGCCTGCGCCGACCGCGGAGCAGCTGCCGATGGTGTTCACGCCTGACCCGGCGTCCATCGTGCCTTGGGCCTTGGTCGCCCAGCTGGCATTCTCGGGCGTGACGACGAACTCGCGGAGTTCCTTGGGGACGCGGTATTGCTCCTGCGCGCTGCGGCGGACGCAGACGACGATCTCTTCGCCGTTCTGGTTGGTCGGGCAGCGTTCGTTGCCGAACAGGGTGAGCACGCCGTTGACGGGCGCGCTGCGTGAGACTTCGCCAGGGGCAGAGATCGTGTTCGGCTTGCCGGTAGCGCCGGGCAACGCCGGGGCCAGCGTCGGCGCTTTGGCGGGCAGTTGTGCGAGCGTCGGCGGCGCGCGGCGCACGGGTTGCGACGTCTGCGCCACCGCAGGTCCGGCGACGAGCAACGCCGCCGCAAAAAGCATTTTCATACGCATCACTCCCACAATCCGTATTCTCATCTCAAACGTCGCATCTCAGATCCGCTTGGCGGTAGCGATCGCGACCTTGCAACCGAGCCGGATCGCCGCGCTCAGTACGGGATAACCCGGTGTTTCCTCGGCCCCAGCCGCAATCGCAGTCGCCTTGTGCTCGAGTTCCTCAGCCTGAAAATCGAGGATCGCTGCGGATAGCTCGGGATCGCTGGCGCCAAGCTGAACGAGCTGTTCCTCGTAATGCTTGTCGATCTCGGTCTCGACCGCGGCGGTGCACGCCATCGCCGCCCGCGGGCTGATCGCCGCGGTCACGGCGCCGAGCGCGAAGCCGGCGACTTTCCAGATCGGCTGCAGCACCGTCGGGCGCACGCGGCGATCGACGATCATCTTGTCGAAGAACGCGCGGTGCCGCTCTTCCTGCTGCGCCATGTGATGGATCGAGCGCGATGCCGGGTGACGATCGCCGAGCACGGCAAGCTGGCCCGCATAGATGCGGATCGCGCCGTATTCGCCGGCCTGGTCGACGCGGATCATCGAATCCGTCGCCCGCTTGGCGTCTCCTGGCTTCCAGCCGCTCATCTCGTCTTCCTCATGAGTGCGAATATGGTGAACGCACCGACGAGGGAAAAGATCGCGTTGAACCCGGCGAGCGAAATGCCGAGCAGCTTCCACTGCGGCGAATCGCAGCGCACCATCGGCGCGTTCATGATCGCGGCAAGACGCTCAGCGGCGGTGGTGCCGGCCATCGAGACGGTCGTCGTGCAGGCGGTGAAGCCGTTCCACCAATGATATTCGACACCAGCATGCGCGACGCCGATCAGTCCGCTGAGCCCGATCAGTACCCCGGCGATGATCACCAGCGATGCCCTGAGCGACCGTCCGGGAACGAAGAACGTCGCCCCCGCGATCAGCACGGCGGAATAATGCGGCCAGCGCTGCCAATGGCACATCTCGCACGGATACAGCCCGCCGAGATATTGCGAGCCGAGCGCACCGAGCAGCAGGAACGCTGGCAGCAGGAGCGCGATAGCGCGCGCGATCTCTTCGTTCTTGGTCATGCCCAACCCGCGACGCACGCTCACTTGGTGGCGGCCTTGGCAGCGTCGGAATCAGGCTTGATCGGGCGCGGCTTGGTCGCGGCGGCAACCTGGGTCGGGCCGCCGAGACGCGCGACGGTCTTCAGCGCGTAATAGAGCTGGAAATCGTCGATGCCCTGCTTCTTCAACTGCTCGGGCGTCTGCGAGAAGCGCGGGTCCGTCTTGGTATCCTCCTCCAGCACCGCGTTGTCGGCCTTCACCTCGTTGATCAGATGTTTCCGGAGGTCTGCCTCGCGGAACACCGGGCGCGACTTGTAGTCGGGATCGGTGAGCTGCGGCACCTTGATGTCGGGCTCGATCCCGCCCTCCTGCACCGATCGGCCGGACGGCGTGAAGTAGCGCGCGGTGGTCAGGCGGAGCGCGGTCTGGGGTCCGAGCGGGAGCACGGTCTGGACCGAGCCCTTGCCGAAGCTGCGCTCACCCATGATCAGCGCGCGGTGATGATCCTGAAGCGCGCCGGCGACGATCTCGGACGCGGACGCGGTGCCGGGATCGGTGAGAACGACGACCGGCAGGCCGTGCGCGTCGTCGCCGGGCTTGGCGTAATAGCGCTCGATATCGGTCTTCTCGCGGCCACGCTGCGAGACGATCTCGCCGTGATCGAGGAATGCGTCGCTGACCTCGATCGCCTGAGTCAGCAAGCCACCGCCATTCTCGCGAAGGTCGACGACATAGCCGAGCGGACGATGGCCAAGCGATTTGTCGATCGCCATGATCGCCGCGCGGGTGTCGGCGCCGGTGTTCTCGCTGAAGGTGTTGATGTTGATATAGCCGACGTCGCCGCGGACTTCCCACTTCACCGGCTTCTGGACGATGATCTCGCGCATCATCGTCACGTCGAGCGGCTTGTCGCGGCCCGGGCGGACGAGGCCCAATGTGATCTTGCTGCCGGGCTTGCCGCGCATCTTGCCGACCGCCTCGTCGAGCGAATCGCCGTAGATCAGCTTGCCGTCGATATGCGTGATGTAGTCGCCGGACTTCACACCCGCACGGGCGGCGGGGGAGTCTTCCTGCGGCGAAACGACCTTGATCGCGCCGTCTTCCATCTGGACGGTCAGGCCGAGGCCGCCGTAATTGCCCTCCGTCATGATCCGAAGGTTTTCGTAGTCGAGCGCGTCGACATATGAGCTGTGCGGATCGAGGCTGGCGAGCATGCCCTGGATCGCGCCCTTGATCAGCGTCTTGTCATCGACCTTGTCGACATAGTCCGCCTTCACGCGGTTGAACACGTCGAGGAACTGGTCGAACTCGCGGTACGTGTCGGTGTCGACCGCGGCCATCGCCGAGGTGGCGAGCGGGATCAGCGTCAGTGCGCCGACGATGGCGGTCGCGGTAAGCAACGGGGTACGCAGTATAGGACGAGGCATCGATGGTCCTGCAACCTGAGAAAAGACGTGTCGTACGGTCGTGACGGCGTAGCGTAGCGGAACGCTGGCGGCAACGCGCGGAGCAAAGCGGGGCCGGGGTTAATGGCGGCTGACTGGGGGTTTGGTCGTTAACGATCGCGTATTGGATCGATCCTCCCCCGCAAGGGGGAGGTGGCGCCGAAGGTGACGGAGGGGGAGGACACGGAACAGCGGTTGCCTCTTCCTCCCCCTCCGTCCGGCAAGCGCCGGCCACCTCCCCCTGGCGGGGGAGGATTGAAACCAGGCGCCCATCGGGTTGGCCGATCAGCGCGATCCTATCAACGCGGCGACGTCGACCGGCCGCCCGCGGCGGCGAAGTTCGACGGTGATGCGGGGGTCTTCGCTGGGAGCGGTGCCGATCGTTGTGCCCATCGTGACGCGGTTGCCGGGTTTTGCGATCGTTGAGGCAAGGCCGGTGACCAGGGTGGTCCAACCGTCGGCGTGGTCGATGATGACGATCGTGCCGTAGTCGCGGAAACGACGTGCGTAGCGGACCGTGCCGGCGGCGGGGGCGACGACGCGCGCGCGCGGGGCGGTGGCAAAGGTCAGGCCGCGCGATCGGACGCCGGAGTCCGAAACTTCGTCGAAGCCGGTGACGAGCCTGCCCGCTACCGGCGTACGGTACACGCCGCGCAAGGGCGCCGGGCGCGTGGTGCCGGGCGCGATCGGGCGGGGGATCGGACCGGCGAGCGCGATCAGGCTGGCTGCGGTCGCCTTGGCATTGGTGGTGGCGGCCATGCCATCGACGAGATCGCGCGCGCGTTCGCCGAGTGCCAGCGCGCGGTCGGACTCGCTGAGCGCACCGCGGCCGAGCGACCGGCTGCGCTGGCGATGGCGTGCCTCCAGGGTGGCCAGCGCGATGCGGTCGCTCTCCAGGCGCGCGCGGCCGTCGGACAGCGCCTTGGCGGCGAGCGTGGCGCTGGTCTGCAGGCGACGCGTTTCGGCGAGTTCGGTGCGGACGGCTTCGGTGCGCTGGCGGACGACGGGGAGCGCGCTGCCGAGCACCGCGCGGACGTGGACGAGGTCGTCGACCGATCCCGGCTGCGCGACTGCGACGATCGTCGGGCGGCGGGCGAGGGATTCCAACGCTGCGAGGAGCCGGGCGACAGGGGCTTGCGCGCGGCCGAGCTTGGCGCGTTGATCGGACAGCAGGCGCTCGACCAGCGTTACGCGCGCACTAGCAGTGGCCAGGTTCGCTTCGGCGGCGGTCACGCGGGCGGCGAGCGCCTGCTCTTCACGGCGCGCCTTGTCGGCAGCGTTGCGCTCCTGCGTGGCAGCAGCGGCGAGCTTGGCGGCGCGGGCGGCGGCGAGTGCGGCGTCGCGTTTCGCCGCGACCAGGCGTTGCTGCTCGGTCGCCAACTCGGGCGCGTCAGTCTGTGCGGTTACGCCCGCAGCCGCGAACAGCGCCGCGATCGCGAGAACGCCCCCTACCCTCATGCATCACCCTTCGCGGTGATAGGGGTGGTTGGCAAGGATGCTGGTGGCGCGGAAGAGTTGTTCGGCGAGCATCGCGCGGGCGAGCAGATGCGGCCAGGTCGCGCGGCCGAACGAAAAGAGCAGGTCCGCCTCGTCGCGCGCCGCATCGTCGAAGCCGTCGGCGGCGCCGATCATGAACCGCGCCTCACGCACGCCGTCGTCGCGCCATCGCTCGAGCTTTTGCGCGAACTGCGTCGACGACAGCGTCTCACCCTTTTCGTCGAGCAGGATGCGTTTGGTCTGGTCGCCGACGAGCGGGATCTTGCCGCCGGTGTCGGGGAGCTCGCTGACCTTGGTCGGCCAGACGATCCGCTTCAGATAGCGGTCGACGAGATCGGCCTCGGGCGAGCGTCCGATCCGACCGCGGGCGACGATGTGGAGCAGCACCGCCGCCTCGAAGTCGGTTTAGTCTTCGTCGGTGAAGGTCGGCAAGGGTGGCGGCGCGGGTGCGTCGCCGAATGCCCACATCCGCTCCAGATTGTAGAAGCTGCGGACTTCGGGGCGGAACAGGTGGACGATGACGTCGGTCGCGTCGATCAACACCCAGTCAGCCGTGGGGAGCCCCTCGATCTTCACCGGGCGCTTGAACTCGGCCTTGATCCGCTCGGCCAGCTTCTGCGCCATCGAGGCGACCTGGCGGGTCGAACGACCGCTGGCGATCACCATGTAATCGGCGATGCTGGTCTTGCCCGCGAGCGGGATCGAGATGGTCTCGACCGCCTGGTCGTCGTCGAGCGACGCGAGGATCAGGCGATGCAGCGCCTCAACCTCTTCGGGGTCGGTCGCGCGAGGGGCAGTAGGGGAAGTGGCCAAGTCAGCTCCTGGGTAAGACTACCGGGTCAGCAACTTGCTGAACCCAGTCGGGATTTTTGGCGCGCAGGCCGGTTGCGGAGGTCGGGTCGGGTCGGAAGCGCAACAGCACGAGGGCCGGCAATCTCCACGTCGTCCAGCTCTTCGCATGGTCTGTGCGCCGTTGGAAGCGCCGCAGCCAACCCATCGCGGGGGCCGCGAGGGCGCGCCCGTCATATCCCGGACGCGCGATTACCGCAATCGGAACCTCGCGGGCGATCTGCCGCCAGTTCTTCCAGCGGTGAAAGTCGGCGAGATTGTCCGCGCCCATCAGCCAGATGAAGCGGATTTTGGGGTACCGCCGCTTGAGCTTGCGGATCGTGTCGAGCGTGTAGCGGGTATGCAGCCGCGCCTCGATATCGGTCGCGCGGATCGGCGCACGACGAGCCATGCGTCGCGCCGAGGCGAAGCGCGCGGGGAGCGGCGCCATGTCGTTGGCCGCATCCTTGAGCGGGTTGCCGGGGGACACCAGCCACCACGCCTCGTCGAGTGCAAGCGCGTCGATCGCCGCAAGCGTGATGCCGCGGTGGCCGCGGTGCGCAGGATTGAACGACCCGCCGAGAATGCCGACGTGGGTCAAACCTCGGCAGGACAAGAGCGGATGCTGGAAAGCCGAGGCGCGCAAGACATCGACCGACGGTATGACCGGATTCGTCGGTTATCAACATGGCAGCGCGCCTGGCGCCTCAGTTGCAGGGGAACCGCTTCGCGAGCACTCGCGCGTACCCGTCCTTTAGCGGGCGCTTCTGATCGGCGGCGGGGAGCTGCGACAGGCCATCGAGCATGTCCATGATGCCGACGCTCTCGCCCTCCGGCACGCACGCGATCGGCGGCTTACCCGCGGCGGCGCGCGCGGCGCGATCCGCCTTCAACTGCGTGGTCGCCGCCTTTGCTTCCGCCTTGAGCACCGGCAGGTCGGGCGACATCAACGCCATCGGCCCCTGATCGCGGAGCGCATTGGCGCGCGCGAGAAAGGTCTGGACGGTCATCGCCGCATTTGCCGGGACGGCGGCCGCTACGATCGTCGCGGCGGCGATCAGAGCCACAGGAAATGATTTGGGCAGATACGACATGGGCAGCCTTTCCGGAGAACGACTGCCCATACACATCAATGGCTTACGCCTCGATGAACCGATCAGGCCCCAAGCGGCGACGGCGTACCGAACGGACCGTTCGGGCGACGCGTCTTGGGGATCGACGTCCCCGCACGTGGCACGGTCGATGCCTTCGCACCTGGATCAGGACGATCGATGTCCTCACCCGCGATCAACTGCTTGATCTCGTCGCCGGTCAGCGTCTCGAACTCGAGCAACGCGCCGGCCACAGTGTGGAGCTGATCGACGTGATCGCTCAACACCTGCTTGGCGCGGTCGAGACCACCTTCGACGATCCGCTTGATCTCGTCGTCGATCAGCTGCGCGGTCTGGTTGGACATACGCGACGGACGGCTCGACGAGTATCCGAGGAACGACTCACCCTCGGGCTCGCCATATTCGAGCGGACCAACCTTGTCCGACATGCCCCAGCGCGTGACCATGTCGCGCGCCAGACCCGTGGCGTATTGGATGTCGCCCGAGGCTCCGCTCGACACCTTGTCGTAGCCGAAGATGACTTCCTCGGCGACGCGACCGCCCATCGAGACCGCGAGGTTCGCGTACATCTTGTCACGGTGATAGCTGTACGAGTCGCGCTCGGGCAGACGCATGACCATGCCCAGCGCCCGACCGCGCGGGATGATCGTCGCCTTGTGGATCGGATCCGACGCCGCCTCGTGCATCGCAACGACGGCATGACCGGCCTCGTGATACGCGGTCATCCGCTTCTCGTCGTCGGTCATGACCATGCTGCGACGCTCTGCGCCCATCATGACCTTGTCCTTGGCCTCCTCGAACTCGGCCATCGCCACCAAGCGCTTGCCCTTGCGCGCGGCATGCAGTGCAGCCTCGTTAACGAGGTTCGCGAGATCGGCACCCGAGAACCCAGGCGTACCACGAGCGATGACTCGCGCGTCGACATCGGGTGCGAGCGGCACCTTCTTCATGTGGACTTCGAGGATCTTTATGCGGCCCTCGATGTCCGGACGCGGCACGGTGACCTGGCGATCGAAACGGCCCGGCCGCAGCAGCGCCGGATCGAGCACGTCGGGACGGTTGGTCGCGGCGATGATGATGATGCCTTCGTTCGCCTCGAAGCCGTCCATCTCGACCAGCAGCTGGTTCAGCGTCTGCTCGCGCTCGTCGTTACCGTTGCCGAGGCCTGCGCCACGGTGACGACCGACCGCATCGATTTCGTCGATGAAGACGATGCACGGCGCGGACTTCTTGGCCTGCTCGAACATGTCGCGGACACGGCTCGCACCGACGCCGACGAACATCTCTACGAAGTCGGAGCCCGAGATCGTGAAGAACGGCACGCCGGCCTCACCCGCGATCGCGCGGGCGAGCAGCGTCTTGCCGGTACCCGGCGAACCGACCAGCAAGGCACCCTTGGGGATCTTGCCGCCGAGACGCGCGAACTTGGTCGGATCCTTCAGGAACTCGACGATTTCTTCGAGCTCTTCGCGAGCCTCGTCGATGCCAGCGACATCCTGGAAGGTGACCTTGCCCTCCTTCTGAGTCAGCATTTTCGCGCGGCTCTTGCCGAAGCCCATCGCGCCGGAGCCCGAATTCTTCTGCATCTGCTTCAGCACGAAGAACGCGATGCCAAGGAACAGCAGGAACGGCAGCGACTGATACAGGAGCAGCGCCAGCATCGACGGGCCCTCTTCGGGCTTCGCGCTGATGGCAACGCCCTTCTCGCGCAGCTTCGGCACGAGCGTCGAGTCTTGGATGGGGTACGACTTGAACTTCTCGCCCGACGACAACGTGCCCGAGATCATGTCGCGCGAGATGTTAACGTCCTTGACGGTGCCCTCGTCGACCTTGTCGAGGAACGCTGAATACGCGATCGTGTTGCCGCCCGACGTGGCCGTACGGCCGTCGAACATGGTCACGAACAGCGCCAGCGCGAGCAGGATGCCGACCCAGATCAACAGGCTCTTCATCCAAGGATTGCCGCCGCCGCCATTGTCAGGACCGCCGTTGCCGGGGCCCTGGGGCTTCTGCCCGCGGTTCTCGTTGTCGTTCATGGGTGCACGATACCTTTCAGCGCACAAGATAAGCGCGCGCAGGTTAATGGCAATGGAACAACGCGCGACTTGCGTTGATCAGTGTGAACGGGCGGTCATGTTACCGGACGCAGAGGCTCTGGTTTGGCCGTGAACGCAGGTTAGTCAAGAACGCGGCGGGGCGGTGCTTCGCGGAACCGCCAGACATCGCCGCGGACGCTGGCGATGATGCCGGCCTGAGTCGTGCGCTTGCCGGTCGTGAGCGAGTCGAGCAGCTTTTCGATGTTGGCGGCCTCGGTCCATTCGGGCGCGACGATGCCCGCCTCGGTGCGGACCGTGCCGATCGCGCGGCGGGCAAGACGGCGGAGAATTTCGCGTGGCAGATTCTCGACCGCGAGCTTGACCTCGCCACCGCCGACCTTGGCGCGTTCGGTCCAGACCCAGTCGACCATCGCGCGGACGTCGGTGTCGGTCTCGGCCAGCGCGGCGGCGGCGCGCGCGAGATTCGGCGTGCCGAGCCATTCGTTCTCCCCGAGCAACCGGCGGAACCGCGTGCGATCATGGCGATCGTCATGGTTCGAGGGATCGTCCAGGAACGGCACCTCGGCACGACGGACGATCGCGCGGAGTTCGGCGCGGCGCCAGTCGAGCAATGGACGAATCACGATGACGCCGTTGACGTGGGTGCGCGCCCGCACGCCGGCGAGACCGGCCAGACCCGAACCGCGCGCCGCCCGCATCAGGAAGGTCTCGGCCTGATCGTCGGCGTGATGTCCGGTGACGAGAGCCCCCGCCCCGATCGCGCGAGCGTGCTCCGTCAGCAGCGCATAGCGCGTGGTGCGGGCTTGCGCCTGGATGCTGGCACCGGTGATCGGTTCGCTTGGCGCGAGCGTGGCGTGAGAAATGCCGAGCGTCGCGCAATACGCGGCGACCATCGCGGATTCCTCGACCGCTTCGGGGCGGAGGCGGTGGTCGATGCTGGCGACCGTGAAGCCGGGGGGGAGCGATTCGTGCGCAAGCGTCAGCATCGCCATGCTGTCGGGGCCGCCGGATACCGCGAACAGCGGGTTGGCGATGTCGCTGGCGAGCCGCGCGAAGTCGGCGGCGAACCGGCGTCCTTCTTCGGTCATGCGGCAGGGGCCCTGACCGTCGAGCGGCCACCACCCCGGCGGAGGTCGGGGCCCAATTGGCGAGCGGTAATGACTGAGCGCAGCCCGCCGTTACGCTGGCCTTCCCAACTAGGCCCCGGCCTCCGCCGGGGTAGTGCTGGTGTGCGACGTGAAGTCACGAACAGGGAATCTCGCACACGCATCGAGGGATCGCTTACTTGCACTTCGCCGCGCTGCGTCCGGCAGCGACCTGCCCCTTCATCGCCGCGGCCATCTTGGCGCCGTAGACGTCGTTCAGTTCGTCATAAACCTTGCACGCATCGGCAGGCTTGTTGAGCTTGGTCAGCGCCTGCCCCAGATACAGCAGGCTGTCGGGCGCGCGTTCGCCATCGGGCATCTTCTTGTAATTGTCGTAGAACGCCATCGACGCGAGGCTCGGCTTGCCCTCGTCGAGATACGACCGGCCGAGCAGATTCTGCGCATAGCTGGCGCGCTTGCTCTTGGGATAGTCCGCGACGACCTTCTTCAACTGCGCCTCGGCCTGCGGGTATTGCTTGGCCGCCCACAGGCGATAGCCGTACATATAGTCGTCTTCCGCAGCGTCGCCGGTGGACGGCTTCTCGACCGAGACCTTGGCCGGTGTCGGCGCAGTCGCGCCTGGCTTGGCCGCCGTATCGGGCCGCGGTGTCGGGCGCGAGGGACCGCCGTTCGACGCGTCGTCAGGCTCGATCGGACCGCCCGCCGCGATCGTCGCGGGGCCGGTTTCGAGTGCTTTCAGCCGCGCATCGTTGGTGCGCCGATAGCTGTCGAACGCATCCTGCAACTGGCGCACGCGGTTCTGGTTCTGCTCGATCTGCTCGGTGAGCGAGGTCATCTGCTGTTCGAGCGAGGTAACGCGCTGCGTCACATCGATGATCGCGCTGTTCACGGGCGAGCCCGGACCGGGGCCCTGTTCGCCTTGCGGCGCGCGGACCTCGGGCTGGAGCATCTGGCCTGCGCCACCGGGAAACACCTTGCGCTGCACCGCGCGCATCTCGCTCTCGAGCTTGCCGACGCGGCCCTCGACGTTCTGCGCCTGCGCGGTCGCCGGCAACAGAGCCGCGAGGCAGACGCCGACCAGAATTGACTTACGCATGGGCCACGCCCCCCGGTGAATTGGTTAATCGTCCGGGTATAGCTACACTACCCCTCCTGTCGCCAGCCTTAAGACCCTGGCGATGCCTGCCGTTGCTCACGGGTTCGTGGTGGCCCGCGCGGGGGTCTCAGCCGAGTCGAGGTTCGCGCGCTGCGTTTCGCTGAGCGGACGGCGGGGCGTATTCGGGCGACGTGAGCGCGACCGCTCGGTGGTCGCGGACGAGGCCGTTGGCGTGGCCTGTGGCTCGGGTGTTCCCGCGATCCGCGCGGCGATCGCCGTCGCACCGACGGGAACGTCCTTGATCGCACGCTCGCCGGTACCGAGCGCCGGCGCCGCGGCGCCGTTGAGCGTCACCGCCAGCTTATCGGCACGACCGATGTTGATCTTCGGGTCCTTCGCATCGCGCGGCACATCGAACTTCTCGCCCGGCTTCATCGTCCCCAGGTACAGCGTCTTGTTATCGGCGTCGTAGACCCGCATCCAGACCTCGTCCGAAGCGGTCAGCGTCACCTGCCCGTTCGCCGGGCGCGGCGCGGCGGGCACCGACTGCGCGGTCTTCGCTGCGGGCGCGGCCGGAACCTGCGCGACGGATACGTCGGCGGGCGACGTCCGCGATCCGCGGAACATGTCGGTACCGTACCAGAGGCCAACCAGCACGAGCACGGCGATCGCGATCCCGAGCGCGACGATCGTGATCCCGCGCGACGGCACGCGCGACGGGTCGGTCATCTCATACGGTTCGTATTCGGGCGTCCGGCGACCGAGCTTGGCGACGTCTTCGCGGACCATCTGCGCGATCGGCACCTCGTCGACGCCGACCGCGCGCGCATAGGCGCGCGCGAAACCGATCGCATAGGTCGCGGACGGCAAGACGCTATAGTCCGAAGCCTCGATCGCCTCGAGATGGCGGAGCGGTACGCGGGTCCGCGTCGCGATATCGGCAACGCTCAACGCCTGCGCCTCGCGTGCGGTACGAAGAATGTCGCCAGCACGCTCGGTCGGAGCGGGCACAGCGTTCTGGCCGGGTTCGACCTCGTCCATTCTTATCTCCGAAACCGGGCTCTCAAAGCGTCGCCCGCTATGGTTTCCGTTTCTACGACGGTCCGTGTCCTGTCAACGCGCAGCCGGCAGGCAAACGCGGTTCAGGTGAGTTCGACGCCGTTTTCCACCGCCCATGCGGTCAGCGCGGCGCGCATGTCGCGCGGCGGGTTGGCGAGCAGCGCTGTTATGACCGGCGCCAACGCCGACCGATCGAGCGAGCGCGTCATCGCCTTGATCGGGCCGACCGCGGCCGGCGTGATCGACAACCGCTCGATCCCGAGACCGATCAACGCCATCGCTTCCAGCGGCAACCCGCCCATCTCGCCGCAGACCGCCAGGTCGACGCCCGCCGCACGAACCGGCGCGATAAGCCGGGCGATGAAGCGCAGGATCGACGGGCTGAGCCAGTCGTAACGCTCGGCAAGCTTGGGGTTCGCGCGATCGGCGGCGAACAGGAACTGCGTCAGATCGTTGGTGCCGATCGACAGGAAATCGATGTTCGGCAGCAGGATGTCGAGCATCTCGGCAAGCGCCGGCACCTCGAGCATCGCACCATAGCGGATCGCGAGCGGCATCTTTCGGCCGCGGCCCTCGAGCCAGTGACGTTGCGCCTCGAACAGTGCGCGCGCCTCGTCGAACTCCCACGGCTCGCTGACCATCGGGAACATCACGTTGAGCGTGCGACCCGCCGCGGCTTCCAGGAGCGCGCGGGCCTGCACCTTCATCAACCCGTCGCGCTCCAGGCCGAGACGCAGCGCGCGCCAGCCCATCGCCGGATTCTCCTCGTCCGCATCGTGCTTGTTGAGATACGGCAACGCCTTGTCGCCGCCGATATCGACGGTGCGGAAGATCACGGGACGATCACCCGCCGCATCTAGCACTTCGCGGTAGAGCCGCTGCTGGCGCTCGCGCTGCGGCAGCGTGGCGGAGACGAGGAACTGGAACTCGGTGCGGAACAGGCCGATGCCGTCCGCGCCGGTGATGTCGAGCGCGGCCACGTCGTCGCGCAGGCCGGCGTTGACCATCAGCGTCAGCCGGTGGCCGTCCTTGGTGATCGGGGGCACGTCGCGCAGCGCCGCGAACGCCGCCTTGCGCTTCTGCCGCATCGCGAGCCGCGCCTCGAACGCCTCCTCCATCGCCGCCGACGGCCGCGCGAAGACGTTGCTCTCGGCGCTGTCGAGCAACAGCATGTCGCCTTCCGCCACGAGCCTGCGGATATCGCGGACGCGGCCGAGCACGGGTACGCCCATCGCGCGCGCGACGATCGTGACGTGCGCGGTGAGCGAACCTTCCTCGAGGATCACGCCCTTCAATCGCCGCTTGTCGTATTCCAGCAGTTCGGCGGGGCCGAGATTGCGCGCGATGAGGATGGTGTCCTGGCGCAGGCCCATCTGCGCAGCGGTGCCCATCTGGCCCGAGACGATGCGAAGCAGCCGGTTCGACAGGTCCTCCAGATCGTGCATCCGGTCGGCGAGCAGCGGATCGTCGATCTGGCGCATGCGCTGACGGGTGCGTTGCTGGACGCGTTCGATCGCCGCCTCGGCGGTCAGGCCGGAGTCGATCGCTTCGTTGATGCGCCGCGCCCAACCCTCGTCATAGGCGAACATCTTGTAGGTCTGGAGCACTTCGACATGCTCGCCGCCGACGCCGAATTCGGCATCGCGCGTCATCCGGTCGATGCCTTCGCGCATCTTGTCGAACGCGGCGTAGACGCGGTGGCGCTCGGCGTCGGTGTCCTCGGCGACGGTGTGCTCGATATGGATGCGCGGCTGGTGATAGACCGCGTAGCCCGCGCCCATGCCGTCGACCAGCTTCTGGCCGGGGATCCGCATCGCCGCGGTCGACTGCGGCCGGTCCGCGCCGCCGCCGGTGGTGTCGATCAGCCCGGCGTTGGCGATCAGTTCGGACAGCACCATCGCGACCGTCTGCAACGCCTCGATCTCGACGTCGGCATATTTGCGACGATCGGTGTGCTGGACGGCCAGCACCCCCACCGAGCGCTCGCGGCGGATGATCGGCACGCCCGCAAAACTGTGGAAGCGGTCCTCGCCGGTCTCGGGCTTGTAGGCGAAATCGGGGTGGCTGGCGGCTTCGTCGAGGTTGAGCACCTCGATGTCCTCGGCGATCGTCCCGACCAGCCCCTCGCCCATCGCCAGCTTGGTGACGTGGACCGCGGCCTGATCGAGGCCACGCGTGGCGAACAGTTCGAGCACGCCTTCGCGCAGGAGGTAGATCGAGCACACCTCGCTATCGATCGCGGTGGCGATGATGCCGACGACCGAATTGAGCTTGGCTTGCGCGGACGTGCGCGACGCCATCACGTCGTGAAGGCTGGTGAGGATTTCGCGGGCGGAGGCGGCGGCCGAAAGGGGCATTCGGGTTGGCTATCAGATGAAGCGCTTGGGTGCCACGCAACAAAAGCAGTGTCGCACCCAAGTTCGATCGATCTCTGGGTGTGGTTTCTTACAAGTGTTTGTGAATGGCGACTTCTCCCCTCCCTGAAAGGGAGGGGTTGGGGGTGGGTCGGCCAGTTTAGCCCCCGAGGTCTGGAATGTGCGGACGCCGACCCACCCCCTGCCCCTCCCTTCCAGGGAGGGGGGAGAAGTCAGGTGTCGAACAAGCCGTCCTGGCTGCCGGTGGGTGGGTTGAGGCCCAGATGTTTCCAGCCGCCCGCGTTCAGGAACCGCCCGCGAGCGGTGCGCGCGATCAGGCCGAGCTGGATCAGATACGGCTCGATCACTTCTTCGATCGTGTCGCGCGGTTCGCTCAGCCCTGCGGCAAGAGTCTCCACGCCGACCGGGCCGCCGCGGTAGATGTCGGCGATCATCATCAGATAACGCCGATCCATCGCGTCGAGCCCGAGCGAATCAACCTCCAGCCGGTTCAGCGCCGCATCCGCCGCCCGCGCGTCGACCGTCTCGTGTCCCGCGACATTGGCGAAATCGCGCACCCGGCGGAGCAGCCGGCCGGCGATACGCGGCGTTCCGCGGGCACGGCGCGCAATCTCCATCGCGCCGTCCTTGGCAATGCCCAGGCCGAGCAACCCTGCCGCTCGCGTGACGACGCGCTCGAGTTCCTCGACGGTGTAGAATTGCAGCCGCAACGGGATGCCGAAGCGATCCCTCAACGGCGTCGTCAGCAGGCCTTGCCGCGTGGTCGCGCCGATCAGCGTGAACCGCGGCAGGTCGATCCGCACCGATCGCGCGGATGGCCCCTCGCCGATCATCAGGTCGAGCGCACGATCCTCCATCGCCGGGTACAGCACTTCCTCGACCGCGGGCTGCAACCGGTGGATCTCGTCGATGAACAGCACGTCGCCATCCTCGAGATTGGTCAGCAGCGCGGCGAGATCGCCCGACTTGGCGATGACCGGCCCCGAGGTGGCACGAAACCCCACCCCCATCTCGCGCGCGACGATCTGCGCGAGCGTGGTCTTGCCGAGCCCCGGCGGCCCGAAGAACAGCACGTGATCGAGCGCATCACCGCGCGATTTCGCCGCCTGGATAAAGATCCGCAGATTCTCGCGGGCGGCCTTCTGCCCGACGAATTCGTCGAGCGTCTTGGGGCGCAGCGCGGCGTCGATGTCTTCGGGGCGCTTGGCGGCAGTCAGGATGCGGTCGTCTGTCACCGCGCCGACCCCTCACATAGCACTGCGCCGCTCTGCGGGCCGTCGCCGTCCAGACCCTTGTCGATGATAGAATAATCCCAGTTTGCGCCGACAGCGACGAGCGGAGGTGCGGTAGCGAAATCAACGACGATAATACGTGGCATGGTCACCTTGCCGCCTCTACGAACTCTTCGCGGCTTACATGCGCCTGTCGCAAAATGCCGGCCATCGTGCCTTTTTTAAGCGGATCGTGGATCGGTACGACGCAGCCGACTGTGCCGCGGCGCAGGATCACGTGACTACCGCGTTGCCGTATCTGCTCGAACCCGAGCCGTTCCAGCCGCTTGATCATTTCAGCGCCGGAAAGAACAGGAAGCTCAGGCATGTTCGGCGACGGTGAAGCTCGTCACCAAAGGCGCGCCGACTATCCGCATCGGAAAGACGTCGAGGTAGAGTTCGACCGCCTCGCGCAGATTGCCGATCGCCTCCTCCACCGTTTCGCCCTGGCTGGTCGTGCCGGTTTCCGGATTATAGGCGACGAACCCGCCTTCCTCCGCAACGGTAAGAACAGCAGTGACCTGCATGGCACATTCCTTCTTGAACGATCCGGCTCTACCGCGACGCCTTGCGCAGCGCCAGTCGGACTAACGCGTCGAGCGTGGCGTCCGTCCCCAGTTCCTCTTCCGCCGCGGCGACGGCGGTGGAGGCTTCGGCGGGGCGGAACCCGAGGTTGAGCAGTGCCGACACCGCATCCGCGCCGGCGCCGACGACAGGCGCCGCGGTGGTGCCGCCTGGCCCGAGCACGATACCGCCGGTCTTGTCCTTCAATTCCATGACGATGCGCTGCGCGAGCTTGGGTCCGACACCATTGGCGCGCGCGACCATCGCCTTGTCGCCGCTGGCGATCGCGCGCGACAGATCATTGGGTTCGAGCGCGGACAGGATCGCCAGCGCAACGCGTGCGCCGACACCCTGCACGCCCGTCAGCAATCGGAACCAGTCGCGTTCGGACCCGCTCGAAAACCCGACGAGACGGATCGAATCCTCCGACACGAGCATCTCGGTGAAGACGGTCGCCGCCTCGCCGATCGGGCCGAGTGTCGACAGCGTCCGCGCGGAGGCGCCGACCAGATAACCGACTCCGCCGACGTCGATCACCGCATGATCGATACCGGTCGAGTCCAGACGTCCTTTGAGATGCGCGATCATGATCGATGGCGGTAGAACAATGCCGCGGGCGCGTCATCCCGGCAAAACAAGACCGTCATGACCGGTTCGATCGCCTCACCCTCGCAATTGGCTCGCCGCGGGTTCGCTGGCCTGGGAACGCGATGCCGTGGACGGCGCGGGCTTGTGCACACCGTGGAGCGCCTGGGTAGGCGCACCGATGACCGCGGCGCGCGCGCGCAGGCTCGCCTTCAGGAACACCGTCTCCGATGCGACGAACCGCCGCGGCGTCGTGCCGAGAAACGTGCCGGCATCGCGCAGAAAGTGCGAGGCATCGAAATAGCTGCTGTCGATCTTCGAATAATCGTTCAGCCCCGCATCGGTGATCAACCGGATGAACGATCGCAGGAACCGCGCTCGCCGCAGCAGCAGCTTCGGCGGCATCCCGAAATAGCGCGTCGCCATCCGCCTGAGTTCGTGCGTCGGGATATCGAGCCGATCGGCGACATCCTTCATCTCGATCACGCCGTCGGTCACGGTGAGCGCACCGAACGCGCGGATCAGGTCTTCGCGCGGGTGGGGTCGCCGGAACAGCGAGGGAAGGATGGAATCGAGCAGCGGCTTGATCTTGGCGTCGTCGTCCAGCAGGTCCAGCCCGTCGGCCAATCTGGTCGATATGGCGGGCCCCGCCACGCCAGCGAGCGGTACGACGCGGTTATGGAAATCGCCCGCCGATCGCACCGTCATCCGTGCCCATCCGAGCGCGCTCAAGCCGATACCGACGGCGATGCCACCGTGCGTCTCGGTGCGGAACGCCCTGCTGGTCGGACCATAGAGACTCGCGCGATCGAGCGGGCCGAAGCGGTGGTTGCCGATCGACACGTCGAGAGGGCCGGCGTCGACGAGCACCGAGATCATCGCCGGTGCAGGCAGATACCAATTGATCATCGGTGCGCGGTCGACATTGCTATAGATCGCGTAGCCGGTCACCAACTCCGCCAGCGCCGGATCGGGAAGGTCGTAGCGCATGCGCATGCCGGGTGGCATCGCAAAGGCCTCGATGGGCACGGCCGGGCTATTGGTGCCCCCGCGCACGTGATCTACGAGCATCATTCCCCCTGAACGGCGTAGCAAAGTTTCTTTTCGGCACCGAAAACCCACGGCGATTGAACCGCGGCAGCCGAACCCCGCACGATCCTTAGCCCATCGTTACGCGGCAGTGCGAGCTTTATTCAAGTTAAACGGGGCGGGCTACTGTAGCGACGATCCATACAACACGCGCAGCCCTGCAAGGCAGCGGCCCGATCGAAAGGACGTGAACGCGGATCCGAGCTGCCATCTCGGGCAGGAACGGGCAGGTCAGAGGCCGAAGCCGCTCCGTCGCGACATCGCCGCCGCGCTGGCGACATGATGCGCATGCGTGATCGCTACCGCCAGCGCGTCGGCGGCATCGGGGCCGGCGAGTTTCGCGCCCGGCAGCAGTACCGCCATCATCGCCTGGATCTGTTTCTTGTCCGCGCCACCGGTGCCGACGACGCCTTTCTTGACGGTCGAGGGATGATATTCGCCGATATGCAGCCCGGCGCCGGCCGCAGCGAGCAGCACGACGCCGCGCGCCTGGCCGAGCTTCAGCGTCGACTGTGCGTTGGTGTTGCCGAGCACCTCCTCGACCGCCGCGCCGTCGGGGCGTTCGGTGCGGATGACGTCGATCAGCGCATTGTACAGCGCGGTGAGGCGGCGGGGGAGCGCCATCGACGGATCGGTCTTGATCTGGCCGTTGGCAATATGGCTCAGGCGGTTGCCATCGGCGCGAATGACGCCCCAGCCGGTGGTGCCGAGGCCGGGGTCGAGTCCGAGGATGATCATGAGAAGAAAGAAGATTGGTTCGCGCGGAGGCGCGGAGGCGCGGAGGTGGTGCGTTCCTGGCGATCGTCTCGCGTCAGCGGGACTTTCGATTCTCCGGGCCGGCCGACAGAAATGAGGCCGCTGGCGCGGAGGACGTAGCCACGAAGCGCCACTCTCCGCGCCTCCGCGCCTCCGCGCGAACAAACCTTCTTCATCTCAACCCAAGGTCTCCATGATCTCGTCGGAGATCTCGTAATTGCCCCACACCGTCTGCACGTCGTCGTCGTCGTCGAGCGCGTCGATCAGCTTGAACAGCGTCGCCGCATCGTCAGCACCGACCGCGACCATCACCTGCGGGCGCCAGGCGAGCTTTGCGCCTTCGGCCTCGCCGAGCTTCGCTTCCAGAGCCTTGGCCACCTCGTGCAGGTCGCCCTGCGCGGTCCAGACCTCATGGCCGTCCTCGCTCGACGTGACGTCCTCGGCGCCCGCTTCGAGCGCGGCTTCGAACACCGTGTCGGCATCGCCCGCGCTTGCCGGATACGAGATCAGCCCGACGCGGTCGAACGCGTGGCTGACCGAACCGCCCGCGCCCAGATTGCCGCCGTTCTTGCCGACCGCGACGCGCACGTTGGTCGCGGTGCGGTTGCGGTTGTCGGTCAGCGCCTCGATGATCAGCGACACGCCGCCGGGACCGAAGCCCTCGTACCGGATCTCTTCGTAATTCTCCGCATCCCCGCGGCTCGCCTTGTCGATCGAGCGCTGGATGTTCTCCTTCGGCAGCGACGCCGCCTTGGCCGCATTGACCGCCGCACGCAGGCGCGGGTTCATGTCGACATCCGGCAGGCCCATCTTGGCCGCGACCGTGATTTCCCGGCTGAGCTTGCTGAACGCCGACGAGCGCTTCTTGTCCTGCGCGCCCTTGCGGTACATGATATTCTTGTATTTGGAATGGCCTGCCATCGGTGCCTCTAATAGCCTGATGCGGTGGCTTTAGGACGGTGAGGCCGTTTTCGCCAGAGCGTCGATCTTCTGCTCGATCGCGTCGAGCCGCGCGAGCACCAGGTGATCAATCTTGTGATGCACGCGCAGGATATCGAGTTCGGCGCGCAGATTGGTCTCGTAGTCGAGACTGGCCGCGAGGCGGTCCTTTGCCGATTGCCGGTTCTGGCTCATCATGATCACCGGCGCCTGGATCGCCGCCACGGTCGAGAGCAGCAGGTTGAGGAAGATGTAGGGATACGGATCGAACGCGCGGCCGAAATGCGCGAGGATGTCCGAATTCAGCAGCATCCAGCCGATCAGCACCGCGCTGAACGCAATGATGAACCCCCACGACCCGCCGATCGCCGCGACGCGGTCCGACAGTCGCTCGCCGAAGGTGGCGCGCTCGTCGGACACGTCGGCGGCATCGCGACTGACGGTGGTCCCCGCCTCGATCCCGGCGAGGACGCGACGCTCCTCTTCGTCGAGATCGCTTGGCGCCTTGCCGAGCAGTCGCTGCGAGAGATCGGCGAGCGGGGAGGATTTCGTGGCCATGTTTGCGCCCTAGCCCGGAATGCGGATTATGCCAGCGCGCAAAGCCGGCGTTGCGACCGAACTCACAAAGACTCCTTGCTCCCACACGCCCGCACCTGCCAAACGCGCGGCATGACGGTTAGCGTGAATATGGGCACCGACGGCAATGGTACTGCCGTCGGCGTCGACCTGGAGGAACTACTCGCCACCCGCCTGTTGGTGCAGGGCAATTCGGGCTCGGGAAAATCGCATCTGCTGCGCCGCTTGCTCGAGCGATCGGCGGGGCATGTCCAGCAGATCGTGATCGATCCGGAGGGCGATTTCGTGACGCTCGCGGGGCCGCACGGTCATGTCGTGATCGAAGCCGGCGACTATAGCGAACGCGAAATCTCGCGCATCGCGACGCGGTTGCGCGAACACCGGACGTCCGCGGTGCTCAGCCTCGAAGGCCTCGAGGTCGAGGGCCAGATGCGTTGCGCCGCGTCGTTCCTCTCCGCGCTGTTCGATGCGCCGCGCGAGCATTGGTACCCGGTGCTGGTGGTGGTCGACGAAGCGCAGATGTTCGCGCCCGTCACCGGCGGCGAAGTCTCGGAAGAGGTCCGCCGGGCGTCGCTGGCGGCGATGACCAACCTGATGTGCCGTGGCCGTAAACGCGGCCTCGCCGGGGTGATCGCGACGCAGCGTCTCGCCAAGCTTGCTAAGAACGTCGCGGCGGAAGCGTCGAACTTCCTGATGGGCCGCACCTTCCTCGACATCGACATGGCGCGCGCGGCGGATCTGCTCGGGATGGAGCGACGCCAGGCCGAAGCGATTCGCGATCTCCAGCGCGGCACGTTCATGGCGCTCGGGCCGGCGGTGTCGCGCCGGCCGATCACGGTGAAGATCGGCGACGTCGCGACCTCCGCGCGCAGCGGCAGCCCAAAGCTCACCCCCCTCCCCAGCGCCGCGCCCATGGACCTTCAGGACCTGTTGTCCGAGCCGGTGGTCGACGCGCCCGAACTCGGCCTGATGTTCGATTCGCGCCCGCGTCGCGTGCCGGCGGAAGAACTGCTCGACGGCATCGCCCGCCCGCCCGAGCCTCGCACCGCCGCACCGCCGCCGCCCGAGAAGACCGACGACGAGGTCGAGGCGGTCTACGCCGACGTGTTCCGCGCGATCGTCGAGGATCCGGAATCGACGCTGCGCCCGCCATCTGTGCTGTTCCAAGACTTCCAGGTGCGGTGCCGGATGGGCGGTCTCGCCAAGCCGCCGCTCGACCTGCCAGGTTTCGTGCGGCGGCTGAGTTGCGCACGCGCCGGCATCTTCGACATGACCGACGAGGCTTGGACCGCCGCGCTCGACGTGGCGAGCGGGCTGCCCGACGACATGCTCGGTGCGTTCTTGCTGGTCGCGCGTGCTGCTCGGGAAGGCGAGCCGTGTCCGTCGGACGCGCGCATTGCGGCCACGTACGGTACGAGTTCGCTGGGTCGGGTGAAGCGTCTGATCGGCTATATAGAAAGCCGCGAACTGATCGTCTGCCGCACCGATCTCGCCGGCAAACGCTCGATCACGATCCCCGGGCTGGGCTGGACGACGCTGCCGGCGGAAGCGGCCTAGCGGATCGGCGTGAACTGCGCCGACACGAAGCGCCACTCCTTGCCGATCCGCCGCGCGACGAAGCCGGCGCGCAGCGCGCGTGACTGTGGCTGGCCGTCCTTGCCGGGTACCGCATAAGCGATCCGCATCGTGACGACACCGATCGTGCCAGCAGGGCGCGCGACGGTTTCGGTGATCGTCATCGGCGGCGCGGGCTTCTTCTTGTCGGGCGCATAGAACCCGATCACGCGCTCGCGGGAATCGACCTCGCCGACGGGCGACACTTCCTGGTATTCGGGCGCCATCATCGCGATCATCGCCGCCTGGTCGAACCGGTTGCGGACCTGGACGAACGCCTCCGCCCGCTGAGCGAGGTTGTGCGCATCGGTCTCGACCGATTGCGCCGCAACGGGAGCACTGACCAATGCCGCCGCAATTCCCAGAAATACCCGCATGCTTGCCCCCGGTGCAATGTTGCATAACGGCAATACACCTAAGCTTGAGGTGCGGCAATGAAGCTGCGAGTTGTCGAACCTAGAATGCGAAAGCGATGGCGAGACCTGCGACGACGCCGACTTGTACCATCGCGATCAGTTGAAGCCGGCCGACGAACGGTTGCTTCCGTGTCTTGTGCCGGTAGCGATTCCGCGCCCAGAACGCACCGGGGCTACCGCCGAGCGCCGCGAACCAAAGCAAGCGGGACTCCGGAATCCGCAACGCGACGGTCGACGATCGCCGTTTGTCGATCGCGAACGCAGCGACGGTGATCATGTTGATGATCAGGAACAGGACGGATACCGCGAAGATCGGGAGAAACATTCTCTACCGGTACATCGAGCGGTTTAACGCGGTGCCCCCTCGCGACCCGACACCATATCGGGGGAGGCACCGCGCGAGATCAGAATCCTCAGATCATCCCCAACGCCTGGAGATACACTTCGAGGATCGCTTCCTCCTCCTGATATTCTTCCTTCTTCTTCTTCCGGATCGACAGGATCTTGCGGATCGCCTTGGGGTCGTACCCGCGGCCCTTGGCTTCGGCCATCACGTCCTTGATGTCGTCCGAGATACCCTTCTTCTCTTCTTCGAGACGCTCGGCGCGCTCGATCAGCAGGCGCAGTTCGTCCGCTGCGACCGCGCCGCCGCCCATGCCGTGTTGCCGTTCGTCAGACATCGAAAATTCCCCACTCGCCAGCGCCCACGCGCCGGTCAAAAGCCAATCAAGATACAAGCCCGCACCGGTGATCGTCGTCCGGAGACGTCCTGAATCATGCCGAATTGGGTGCGGGCCCGCGTCTAGGCGTTTACCGTGTTAGGCTCAATCGCCTGAATCAGACGGCCCCGTTTTTGGGCGCGTTCTTTGCAACGCTCGCCTTCATCCGTTCGAGCTGCTCGGGTGTCGCGTCGCCCTGATGATGCGCCTTCCATTCCGCATACGGCATTCCGTACACCGTCTCGCGTGCCGCATCCTTCGACAGGCCGCCCGCTTCCTCGACCCAGTCGGACAGGCAGTTGCGACAGAAACCGGCCAAACCCATCAGGTCTACGTTCTGCGCGTCCTCGCGGTGTCGGAGGTGGCGGATCAGGCGACGAAAGGCCTGTGCCGCCACGGCATCGTCGAGCGTATCAAGCGAGCCGGTTTCGGGGTTCATTACTGTGCTCCGTGGTTGATCCCGCGGAGATAGGGTTTAAGGCCCATCGCGGCAAAGATCTCCCCCAGGAAACGCCGAGGAAAACGCACCGCATGACCAAGGCCATCGCACCCCGTTCGCGGAAAGTCCGCATCCTCGCGACGCTAGGCCCTGCCAGCAGCACGCCCGAGATGATCGCGACGCTGTTCCGCACCGGCGCCGACGCGTTCCGAATCAACATGAGCCACGGCGACCAGCAGTCGAAGATCGCCGTGATCCAGGCGATTCGCGCGCTAGAGAAGGAATTTGGTCGGCCGTCGACGATCCTCGCCGATCTTCAGGGGCCGAAGCTGCGCGTCGGCAAGTTCGAAGGCGGCCGCACGGTACTCGAAACCGGCTCGACCTTCCTGCTCGATCGCGACCCGACGCCGGGCGACGCGACGCGTGTCGAACTGCCGCACGACGAGATTTTCGCGGCGATCGAGCCGGGCGCGCGCCTGCTGCTCGACGACGGCAAGCTAGTCCTTCGCGTCGTGTCGCATAGCCCGCGAGAGATCACGACGCGGGTCGAGGTCGGCGGCGCGTTGTCGAACAGCAAGGGTCTGAACGTCCCCGACGTCGTGCTGCCGATGGCGGCGCTGACCGAGAAGGATCGCAGCGATCTCGACTTCGCGGTCGACCAGGGCGTCGACTGGATCGCGCTGTCGTTTGTCCAGCGCCCGGAAGATCTGTGGGAAGCGCGGAAACTGATCGGCGGCAAGGCGGCGCTGATGGCGAAGATCGAGAAGCCCGCGGCGATCGAGCGGCTCGAGGAGATCGTCGAGGCGTGCGACGGCGTGATGGTCGCCCGCGGCGATCTCGGCGTCGAGCTGCCGCCGCAGCAGGTGCCGCCGCTGCAGAAGCGCATCGTCGAGGTCTCCCGCCGGATGGGCCGCCCGGTGGTGGTCGCGACGCAGATGCTCGAATCGATGATCACGTCGCCCTCCCCGACGCGGGCGGAAGTGTCGGACGTCGCGACGGCCGTGTATGACGGCGCCGACGCGATCATGCTGTCGGCGGAGAGCGCGGCAGGCGCGTGGCCGGTCGAGTCCGTCGCGATGATGGATGCGATCGGCGTGTCGGTCGAGTCCGATCCCGAGCATGGCGACCGCATGCACTTCACCGTGATGAAGCCCGATCCGACGACCGCGGATGCGCTCGCCGAGGCCGCGAAGACCATCGCCGCGACGGTGTCGGCGGTGGCGATCATCTGCTTCACGACGTCGGGCTCGACTGCGCGCCGAATCGCACGCGAGCGGCCTTCGGTGCCGCTACTGGTGCTGACGCCGAGCCAGGAGACCGCGCGCCGGCTCGGACTGCTGTGGGGGACGCATGCGGTCCACACGCGCGACGTCGAATCGTTCGAGGACATGGTCGCGAAGTCGAAGCGGATGGCATTGCGGCATGGGATGGCGAAGGCGGGCGACCGGGTGATCGTGCTCGCGGGCGTGCCGTTCCGGACGCCTGGGTCGACCAACGTGCTGCATGTGGTTCGGATTGTTGGCGATGAGCTCAAGGGGCATCATTCGCAGGTTTGAGCTTTGGGGGCGGTGGGGGCGACGAGCCAAGGTGCGGCTCCCCCTTCTCCTCCCCTCCCTGGAAGGGAGGGGTCGGGGGTGGGTCGGCTTCACACGGTCCAACGCTAGTGGCCTAAACCGGCCAACCCACCCCCAGCCCCTCCCTTCCAGGGAGGGGAGCAAAGTGGATAGCGGCGTTGGTTTGCCCCTTGTCGTGAAGCTGCGGCGGTAGGTGTTTCTCTCGAATTGGGCTCGCGTCGGTAGCCCGATCTTCCGTGCGGTTTTGACGGCCGAACACCCTAATTGCGGCACCACCAAGCGCCCGCGCCCCAACCCGTCATGTCGGGCTAGTTCCGGCATCCCCCCGTGCCGCAGGCCAACCGCGTTGGATCGTGCGGGACGGTGGGCCCCGGCGTCCGCCGGGGTGACGGGAGGGGGTTTGAGCCTCTTGGGTGTTCTGTGATGACTCTCGGTTCGGTACGAAGCCCGCCGTCCAAGGCTCGTGTCGAACCGCGCCATCCTGGGCGACAGACGGCGCGCAACCGGACAGATTTTCCGGCACGCCAATGGAGCGAAGAACTGTTCCCCAATCGCCACCACCCCGGCGAAGGCCGGGGCCCAATTGGGGGACGGTAACGGCAATGCGCTCCGCTCCGTTACGACCACCTTTCCAGTTAGACCCCGGCCTCCGCCGGGGCGGAGCCTTATCGCGCTGAAGCATGACCCGAATGCGTGTCGATCTTCAGCATAGTGCCCCGCAGATAGGCGTCACCGCAATGGCGCGTCACAACCCGATCTAGGCTAGCGCTCCGCGCGGGAATACGCGATGCCGCGCATGACGGACCGCACGGGAGGGCGCACGGATGACACTACGCGAGAAGATCGGTTGGGGCGCACTCGCGCTCCTCGCAGCCTGCGCGCTCGCGGTCGTCGCGTTCGAGCGCGGCGAGCATGTCAACGCGCTGTGGATCGTGACCGCCGCCGTCTCCGTCCAGCTAATCGCGTACCGGTTCTACGCGCGGTATATCGCGCGGCATGTGATGCAGCTCGATCCGTCGCGCGCCACGCCAGCCCTGCGCCGCGCCGACGGCCTTGATTACGTCGCGACCGACCGCAATGTCCTGTTCGGTCACCACTTCGCCGCCATCGCCGGTGCTGGTCCGCTCGTCGGCCCTGTGCTTGCCGCGCAGATGGGTTACCTCCCCGGCACTCTCTGGATCCTCGCCGGCGTCGTGCTGGCCGGCGCGGTGCAGGACTTCATGATCCTGTTCATCTCGATGCGGCGCGACGGGCGGTCGCTCGGTGAGCTGATCCGGATGGAGATGGGCGCAGTCCCCGGCGTGATCGCGCTGATCGGTGCATTCGCGATCATGGTCATCATCCTCGCCGTGCTCGCGCTGATCGTGGTGCGCGCGCTCGCCGGCAGCCCGTGGGGGCTGTTCACCGTCGCCGCGACGATCCCGCTCGCGTTCCTGATGGGCATCTACACGCGCTGGATCCGGCCCGGAAAGGTGGGCGAAGTCTCCGTTCTCGGCGTCATCGGGCTGCTCGCCGCGATCGTCTATGGCGGCACCGTAGCCGCCTCGCCGACGCTCGCGCCGCTGTTCACGCTGACGCCGGTGCAGCTCTGCGTGCTGATGGTCGGCTATGGCGCGGTTGCCTCCGTCCTCCCCGTTTGGCTGCTGCTCGCACCACGTGACTATCTGTCGACCTTCCTCAAGATCGGCGCGATCGTCGCGCTCGCGATCGGCATCGCGGTCGTCGCGCCGCCGTTGCGGATGCCTGCGCTCACCCCGTTCATCGACGGTAGCGGCCCGGTCTGGTCGGGCGGGCTGTTCCCGTTCCTGTTCATCACCATCGCGTGCGGCGCTGTGTCGGGCTTCCATGCGCTGATCGCCAGCGGCACCACGCCCAAGCTGATCGCCAGCGAAGGCGATGCGCAGTTCATCGGCTATGGCGCGATGCTGATGGAAAGCTTCGTCGCGATCATGGCGCTGGTCGGGGCGTCGATCCTCGATCCCGGCGTGTATTTCGCGATGAACAGCCCGGCGGCGGTGGTCGGTACCGACTTCGCGTCGGCTGCGACAGCGGTCACCGCGATGGGCTTCCCGATCACGCCCGAACTGCTCGCGCAGACCGCGAAGGACGTCGGCGAGACCACGATCGTCAGCCGCACGGGCGGCGCGCCGACGCTGGCGGTGGCGATGTCGGAGATCTTCAGCCACCTCGTCGGCGGGCAGGCGATGAAGGCGTTCTGGTATCACTTCGCGATCCTGTTCGAGGCGCTGTTCATCCTGACGGCGGTCGATGCGGGGACGCGTGCCGGGCGGTTCATGCTGCAGGACCTGATCGGGCTCGCGGTGCCGTCGTTCCGCAATGCCTCGGCGATCGTGCCGGGGCTGATCGCGACCGCGCTCTGCGTGATCGCCTGGGGCTTCTTCCTGTACCAGGGCGTTACCGACCCCTTGGGCGGCGTGAACACGCTGTGGCCGCTGTTTGGCATCTCGAACCAGATGCTGGCGGCGGTTGCGCTCGTGCTGGCGACGGTGGTGCTGTTCCGGATGAAGCGCCAGCGTTATGCGTGGGTGACGATCCTGCCCGCCGCATGGCTGTGCCTGTGCACGATCACCGCCGGGCTGATGAAGCTGTTCGCGAGCGATCCGAAGGTCGGCTTCCTCGCACATGCGTCGAAGTTCGCCAATGCGGCGGCGCGGGGGGAACTGCTCGCGCCGGCCAAGACGATGGCGGAGATGGAGCGGATCGTGCTCAACGACCGGATCGATGCGGGGCTGTGCGCGCTGTTCCTGGCGGTGGTGCTGTCGATCGTCTTCTTCGGGATCCGTACCTGTCTCGCGGCGCTGAAGATCGACCGACCGACGGTGACCGAAGTCCCGCCTCAGCTGGTGGCTGCGGAATGATCCGCGCGCTCTACGCAAAGGCACGCGAGACCGCGCTGCTGATGGTCGGCGTGCCGTCCTATGCTGCGTATTGTCAGCACATGGCCGAGCGCCATCCCGACCACGCGCCAATGGACGAACGCACGTTCTTCCGCGATCGGCAGGAGGCGCGATACGGCAGCAAGGGCGGGGGACGCTGCTGTTGACCGATGTGGTTTCCACCGTCGCGCGATTGCGGAGCGCGACGGCAGCGGATCACGACGCGGTCGATGCGGGGTTCGGGCGCTACGACCTGACCGATGCGGACGACTACCGCGCGTTCCTGATCGCGCACGCGAAGGCCTTGCCCGCGGTCGAGGCTTGGCTGACCGCTATTCCGGGGCTGGCGACGGTTCGGTCGCGCGGGACAGAGCTTGCCGCGGACCTCGCCGCGCTGGGCGAAGACATGCCCGCGCCGATGGCGTTCGACGTCCCGGCGAGCGCTGCCGCCGGGTGGGGTGCGATGTATGTGGTCGAAGGGTCGCGGCTCGGTGGTGTCATGCTGTCGCGGTCGGTCCCCGAAGGGATGCCGTCCGCGTATCTCGGCGCTAAACATCTGTCGGGCGAGTGGCGCGCATTGCTGACCGCGATCGACGGCGAGACCGCCGACGAGGCCTGGGTCGAGCAGGCCATCGTCGGCGCCAAGGCGGCGTTCGACCTGTATCGGCGCGCGCCGGCTTGATCTCCCTGAGCTCCCTGGCATCCCTAGCCCCCTGATCTCAGCGCAGGAGTTTCGGCGCTTCCTTGCGAATCATGTCCTGCACCTTGCTCGCGAACAGGCCGAGGATGCCGGGCAGGTCGACGACCGCGTGGACGTTGGTCTCGAACACGGTGACCGCGCTGGCGATCGTCTGGCCCATCGCCTTGACGGTGAAGTGCAGCGTGTCGCCGTCCCAGCGGTGATCGGTCACCGAGCCGCCGGGAATGTTCGCGCCGATCTTGTCGATGCTGCCGTCGAGCCGCGCGCGAACCGCCGCCTTGCCGAGCTGATGGGGTACGTCGACGGTGATGGGAGTGCCCATGTGCGTTCCTTAAGTCGCGAAAATCATGTCGTCGTTGGCGAACGCCTTGAACTCCAGCGCGTTGCCCGACGGGTCGAGAAAGAACATCGTCGCCTGCTCGCCGGGCTCGCCCTTGAAGCGGATGTACGGCGCGATCCCGAACCGGACGCCGGCGGCGGTGACGCGTTCGGACAGCGCGGTCCAGTCGTCCATCGTCAGGACGACACCGAAGTGCGGGACCGGGACGGCGTGGCCGTCGACCGCGTTCTCGACCGCGATGGGTTTTGCGGCGGGGTCGAGGTGCGCAACGATCTGGTGGCCGAACAGGTCGAAGTCGATCCACTGGTCGCTGGAGCGGCCTTCGCGACAGCCGAGGGTCGCGCCGTAGAAGGTGCGCGCGGCGGCGAGGTCGTGGACCGGGAAGGCGAGGTGGAAGGGGCGTAGGGTCATAGAGGGAAGATAGGTTGGGATGGAAGGTTCGTCGACCCGGAGGATTGTGTGGGTGCTTTCACTCACCGGGACGGTGGCCCTTCCTTGTTCTCCCGCGAAGGCGGGAGCCCAGTCTGGGTCCCCGCCTTCGCGGGGAAACAAGTATTGGTGAGGATGGCCTTCCCCCACCCCAAACCACCCCGGCGAAGGCCGGGGCCCAATTGGGGGATGTCGCTAATGCAGGGAAGCGCTTCGTTACGACTACCTTTCCAATTGGGCCCCGGCCTTCGCCGGGGTGGTGCTAGACGTCGTTGGGGGCGCTCTTCATGCCGCCACCCCATCACACCGAAAACATTGCCCCCCCTTCCCCGCCACGGCATAGCGCGAGCGTGAACCGTTACCCTGCCCTCGCCTGCCTCGTGCTCGGTGCGCTCGCCGCGACCGGGTTCGCCCCGCTCGATCTCTGGCCGCTGACTCTCGTCGCCTTCGCGCTATGGATGAAGCTCGTCCACGATGCGCCGACCCAGCGCGGTGCACTATGGCGCGGGTGGGTGTTCGGGGTCGGACATTTCACCGTCAACAACAACTGGTTCAAGCACGCGTTCGACTTCCAGGATGCGATGCCGCCGGTGCTCGGCTATTTCGCCGCGGTCGGCCTGGCGCTGTATCTCGCGCTGTTCCCGATGCTCGCCGCAGGGCTGGCCTGGCGGACCGCACGTCGCCCCGGCACGCCAGACGCGACGTTCGTGCTCGTCTTCGCCGCGGCCTGGATCGCGACCGAATGGCTCCGCGCGACGCTGTTCACCGGCTATGCCTGGGATCCGCTGAGCGTCGTCTGGCTCCCCGCGATCGGCATCGCGCGGCTGTCCGCCTGGATCGGCACCTACGCGCTGTCCGGCGTGACCATATTGGCGGCAGGCGCGCTGCTGATGCTCGCGGTACGTCGCTGGACCCTCCCCGCCATCGCCATTCCAGCCCTCAGTCTCGCGGCGCTGTCCGCGCTCTGGACCAATGCACCGCCCCCCGCCCCCGGCACGCCGCTGGTCCGCGTGGTCCAGCCCGACATCGGCCAGGAAGACCGGAGCGAAACCGACGGCGAACGTGTCCTTACAGCGCTCGAAAAGCTGAGCGGCCAGGGCGGCGCCACCCCGCGTCTCGTGGTCTGGCCGGAGGGCGTGGTCCGCGATTATGTCGAGGATGGCTACCCGTTCTACGCCTATGGCTGGTCGAGCCCGCTCTACCTGCGCCGCCGGATGGCAAGACTGCTGGGTCCCCGGGATATTCTGCTGATCGGCGGCACCGCGCTGGAGTTCAACGCCAGGGATCAAATCTCCGGCGCGGCCAATTCGGTGTTCGCCCTCGACGCGCAAGCCCGGCTCCGTGGCCGCTACGACAAGGCGCACCTCGTGCCATATGGCGAATATCTGCCGATGCCGTGGCTGCTGAAGCCACTCGGCCTCGCCCGCCTCGTGCCCGGCGATATCGACTTCACCTCGGGCAAGGGGCCTGCGAACCTGACGCTGCCCGGCTTCGGTTCGATCGGCATACAGATCTGCTACGAGATCATCTTTTCGGGCGACGTGGTCGATCGCACGCACCGCCCGCGGATCCTGTTCAACCCGTCAAACGACGCGTGGTTCGGCAAATGGGGGCCGCCGCAGCATCTCGCACAAGCCCGGATGCGCGCGATCGAGGAGGGCCTGCCGATCCTCCGCGCGACCCCGACCGGGATCTCGGCGATCATTGCCGCCGATGGCCGCCTCGTCGCGACCGTCCCACACGAGACCGCCGGCGCGATCGAGCAGCCGATGCCGTCCGCTTTGCCCCCGACCCTGTTCTCGCGCGTCGGCAATGCGATGGCGGCGATCGTTGCCGTGCTCATGCTCGTCATCGCTGGGGTTGTCCGCTCGCGAGCAAGCGCGGTTGCCCTGCGCCCTCGCCAGCGCTAGAAGGACATATAAAGCTTTCCTTATATGTCGCTCCCCGGCGCTTTGCCGGCGAGCCTTTGCGAAGAGGTTTCATGCGCAAGTCCTTTCTCTTCACCTCCGAATCGGTCTCCGAAGGCCATCCCGACAAGGTCGCCGACCAGATCAGCGACACGATCGTCGATCTGTTCCTCGCCAAGGATCCCCAGGCACGCATCGCTTGCGAGACGCTGACGACCACGCAGCTCGTCGTCCTCGCCGGTGAAATCCGTGGCAAGGGTATCTACGAGAACGACCAGTGGGCCGATGGCGTACTCGACGAGATCGAGGCGGCTGTCCGCAACACCGTCAAGGAAATCGGCTACGAGCAGTCGGGCTTCCACTGGGAGACGTTCCGCTTCGAGAACAACCTCCACGGCCAGTCCGCGCACATCGCGATGGGCGTCGACGAGAGCGGCAACAAGGACGAGGGCGCCGGCGACCAAGGCATCATGTTCGGCTATGCGACCGACGAAACCCCCGGCCTGATGCCCGCGACGCTGTATTACAGCCACAAGATCCTCGCCAAGATGGCCGAAGATCGTCACTCGGGCGCCGCGCCGTTCCTCGAGCCCGACGCCAAGAGCCAGGTCACGCTGTCGTACGAGAACGAAGTGCCGGTCGGCGCGACCGCACTGGTCGTCTCGACGCAACACGCACCGGGCTATTGCGAGAAGGGCGACAACGCTGATCCCGCCAAGTACGCCGTGCTGCGCGACTACGTCATGGGCGTGTTCCAGGACGTGCTGCCCGACGGCTTCATCACCGACGAGACCGCGATCTACATCAACCCGACCGGCCAGTTCGAGATCGGTGGCCCCGATGGCGACGCCGGTGTGACCGGGCGCAAGATCATCGTCGACACCTACGGCGGCGCTGCCCCGCATGGCGGCGGCGCGTTCTCGGGCAAGGATCCGACGAAGGTCGATCGTTCGGCAGCCTATGTCGCCCGCTATCTGGCGAAGAACGTCGTTGCGGCCGGCCTCGCGCGTCGCTGCACGATCCAGCTGAGCTACGCGATCGGCATCGCCGAGCCGCTGTCGGTCTATGTCGACACGCATGGCACCGGCACCGTTGACGAAGCCAAGCTCGAGGCGGTCCTGCCGAAGCTCGTTCGCCTGACGCCCAAGGGCATCCGCGAGCACCTCAAGCTCAACGCGCCGATCTACAAGAAGACGGCGGCGTACGGTCACTTCGGTCGCGAGCCGCAGGGCGACACGTTCACCTGGGAAAAGACCGATCTGGTCGATGCGCTGAAGGCTGCCGTCGCCTGATAACGACGCCTTTGATGATATGAAAAAGCCTCCCGCGGATCGGTCCGCGGGAGGCTTTTTTTTGTTCACTCGGTCATCCTGACGAAAGTCAGGATCCAGGGTAACAGGCGGCGTCCATCATGGCTCTGGATCCTGACTTTCGTCAGGATGACGGGAGGGGTTGGTTCGCACCGCGGAAATTGAGCCTTACTAGTCCCTCTCCCCGCCGGGGAGAGGGAGGGAGGAGCCGCTTGGCGACGGAAGGGAGAGGGGCGTTGGGGAGAGGGTCGGAGCCTCACTCCCCCTCACCCTCCCACCCGGCTTCGCCGTGCGAGCCCCTCCCTCTCCCCGAGGGGAGAGGGGTCATCAAGGGCGAGGCACGTACCAACCCATTTTTCGATACGCCGCTTCGAAGAGCTCAGCGGCTACTCAGGACGAACGGCGTCGGTAACCTGAGCATGCCGCTGCTCGGTGAGGATCTGCCACGCGGTCAGGAACAACGCCGCGACCAACGGACCGACGACGATGCCGCTGATCCCGACCGCTTCGATTCCGCCGAGCGTCGACACCAGCACGATATAATCCGGAATCCCGGTGTCCCGCCCGACCAGGATCGGGCGCAGGATGTTGTCGGCCAGACCGATCACCACGACGCCAGATACGACAACCACCACGCCCTGCCAGATCGCGCCGGTCGCCAGCAGATAGACCGCGACCGGGACCCAGACGAGCGCGGGGCCCAACGCCGGCAGCAGCGACGTCAGCGCCATCAACAGCCCCCACAGCAGCGCGGCCGGCACCCCGACGATCCAGAACGTCACCGCGCCGAGTGCGCCCTGGGCGAGACCGACGATCACCGATCCCTTGATCGTCGCGCGCACCACCGCGACGAACTTGTCGACCAGTTTCACCGCCACCGAATGCTCGAACGGCAGCGCACGGCGGATCGCGGGTCCCACCTTGTCGCCGTCGCGCAACAGGAAGAACGTCACGTACAGCCCGATCCCGAACGACAGCACGAACGCGGCCGCGTTGCGACCGATCGACAGCGCCTGCCCAGCGATCGAGCGGACGCTGTTGCCGAGAATGGTCGACACGCGCGACTGTGCCTGTTCGAAGCTGTTGAGCCCGGCCTTGTCGAGCGCACCCTGGATCCGGCGCGGCAACGCGTCGTGGATCTGCTGGAAATACGCGCCGAAGTTGATCTGGCCGCTTTGCAGCCTGGCATAGACCGAGGCGGACTGGTCGATCATCAGGCTGCCGATGATCAGCGTCGGCACGATCACCGCGACGAAGATGATCAGCAGCGTCATCGCCGCCGCGAGATTGCGGCGGCCCGGCCAGCGCTTGAGCAGCCACTGGTACAGTGACTGGAACAGGATCGCCGCCAACCCGCTCCACAGCAGGGCCACCGCGAACGACGACACGACCACGCATAGAGCAATCGTGATCGCCACCAGGAAGACGATGAAGCCCCCCGATTCCAGTCGACGCCTGTCGATCATTGCCGTGTCCCCTTCATCGTATCGACCGGACGCATCCGGTCATTCAAAACGTCAAAACCGCCCCCCGGTGGGTACCGGGAGGCGGCCATGACGTCGGCGCCGATACGCGCCTAGTGGATCAACGGAGCTTTTCGCTGCCGTTGATCAGGGCATCCTTCTGCGCCTGCGGCATCGCCTGCGCGTTCACGTCGGCATCGTCGATCGCGTCCGACTGGCGATCGCCGTCCTTGCGAACAGCCTTGGCCTGATCCTCGAGATTGTCGGCAGCGGCGTCGAGCGCGTCGGCGCGGTTGTCGGCGGCCTTCTCGACCTGGCTGCCGAGCTTGTCGTCACCCTTGCCGCCGCAGGCGGCGAGCGGAAGTGCGATGGCGGCGATCATCGTGGCGATGGCGAGTTTCTTCATGATGCGGATTTCCCTGTTATGACGAGATCGCAAACCGTCACGGGCTCGTAACGGTTCCGCGGGAAGCCGCGTACTGTAGAAAAAAGTCGGGCTAATCAGGCTTTAACCACCGGTGCGTCGAGAACCACTGGCGCGCCGAGCAAAGGCAGCTTTTCCGCGGCGACGCTTTCGATCACCGGTGCGACCCGGTCGAACACCGCGCTGACCATCGCCTCGGCGATCCATCCGACCGCCGCACCGACGACCAGATCGGACAGATAATGCTTCCCGTTCACCGGTTGCGCCGCTGCGACTGCGCCGGAAATCAATGCCGCCGGACCGCCCGCGCCGGTAATGTCGCGCGACGCGGCACGCGCGACCGCAACCGCACCCGCGGTGTGGCCCGAGGGAAACGACGTCTGTTCGTGCTCATCGCTCTTGCCCGGTTCGAACCGCGCCTTGCCGTCCTCGATCGCCTTTTCGGGGCGTGTGCGATCGATCGACGCCTTGATCGCCGACTTGACGAAGGTTGCCGCCGCGTGTGCCGCCAGCATGCGAACGCCCCCGCGTATCACCTCCGGCCTGCGCGCGATCAGGCCGATCACGACCGTGCCGATCGACGTCGCCACGAGCTGCGGCTGGTCGCCGATCTCGGCGAGGAACCCGGTCGCCTTGACCAGCGGTTCGTCGCGGTGCTCGGCGGCCTTGTGCGTCGCGTCGCGGTCCACTTTCTCGACAGCCTTTGCGGCTTGCTTGGTCTTGCCCATCACGTCTCGCCCTGTCCGTCCATCTCGCCGCGCACCTGTGCATGCGCTAGCAAGGCGAACAACCCCGCACCGCCCAGCAAGTTGCCGAGCACCGCGGGCAGGATCAATGCGCCCAACGCCTGCCAGACGCCGACATTGCCGGAGAACAGCAGCAGGAACGCCTCGTCCGAACCGACGATCGAATGGCTGAATCCGCCGATCGCAACGACATAGGTGATCGCGAAGATCACCATGAACGCCTGTTGCCGCGCGTTGGGCAGCGACCAGGCGAGGATCGCGATCATGAACCCGGCAGGAATCGCGTTGACGAACGTCGCCCAAGCCGAAAGCTCGGTGATCCGCATCGACACCTCGATCATCGCGCCGCGCAATTCGCTGTTGCCGAGCACCCCTGCCGCGATCGCACCGCCGGTAATCGCCGTCCCGATCAGATTGGCGAGGAGCACCACGCCCCACAGCCGCAGCGTCCGCTTCAGCGCCCAGCCCGATGGCTTCGTCACCAGCGGCAGCATCGCGCTGATCGTGCTCTCGGTGAACAACTGCATCCGCCCGAGGATCACGACGAGAAAGCCAATCGGATAGCCGAGCGACACGATGATCGTCCGCCACGGCGTCTCGGGCAGTGCCTGATGCAGCGCGCCCTCCGCAATCAGCGAACTGGAGATCGCCATGCCCGCGGCAAGCCCCGAGAAGAACAGCGACGACACCGGGCGGTCGAGTTCCTCCTCGCCCGCCTCGCGCACGGCCTTGTGCAGGTCCTGCGCATCGGCGGCCTTGAGGTCCTCGACGTCTTCGCCGGGCGGATTGGAAGCGTTGTCGACCATTACGAGCGTGCAACGGTTCGCGTCATGCTTTGCTCCGACGCAATCGCCCGCTAGGGCACGCGCGATGAACGATCCTTCTGTTATCCGCCGCCTCTATGGCCGTCGCCAGGGCCACAAGCTGCGTCTCGGGCAGGCTGCGCTCGTCGAGGAAACGCTTGCCGACCTGTCGGTGCCCGAAGAGGGTCCGATCGATGCGATGACCCTGTTCGGCGAAGACCGCCCTCTTCACGTCGAGATCGGCTTCGGTGCGGGCGAGCATCTGGCGGGACAGGCCGCGATGAACCCGGACGTCGGCTTCATCGGCTGCGAGCCGTTCCTCAACGGTGTCGTCGGCGCGCTGACGCACATCCGCGACGGCGGACTGACCAACGTCCGGTTGCACATGGGCGATGCGCTCGAGGTGATCGAGCGCCTGCCCGATACGAGCCTCGACCGGCTGTATCTTCTCCATCCCGATCCGTGGCGGAAGGCACGCCACGCCAAGCGCCGCATGGTCAATCACGGCCCGCTCGACACGATCGCCGCCAAGCTGAAGCCGGGCGCGGAATTCCGGCTCGGCACCGACGACCCGACCTATTGCCGGTGGTCGATGATGATCATGAACGCCCGCCGCGATTTCGAATGGCAGGCAAACACCCCGCACGACTTCCTGACTCGTCCCGACGACTGGCCCGAGACGCGGTACGAGCGGAAAGCGCGGCGGCAGGGGCACGAGGTCTGGTATTATCGCTACCTGCGGGTGTGATCCGCGCGGGCGCTAGCTGCGGGTGTGATGCCCGCTGCGGCGCCAGAGCCAACCGAACGCGCGACCGGCGAGCGAGGGTAACCCCGGCCTGAGCAGCAGCCAGTCGCGGATCGGGGCGTCGACCCGCGCGCCGATCACGCGCTTGTAGCCGCTGTCGCCCGCCCCCCAGTCGATCCGGCGCGTGCCACGCGCGAGCGCGGCGGCGATATTGCGCCAGTAGAGAAGCTTGCCGGGCGAATGCTTGGCGAAGCGCGGATCATAGCTGTTCGCGATCGCATACAACAGGTCGCCGGTGTCGATGTCGAACGAGAAGGCGGCGGGCTTGCCATCGACGCCGAGCAGCGCCGCGCGGAACATCGCGGCCAGGACCGGGTCGGCGACGGCGGCCTGCCAGAAGGCGAGGTGACCGTCGCGCGTGAATTTCATGCCCGTGCGATCGGTTGCATGCGCGATCCAGCTGCTCTCCTCGATCGTGCCGAGCGCTTCGAACGCGGCAGGCCAATCGCCGCCCGACAGGAACCGCCACTCGAGCGCACCATGGTCGGCAAGATGTTTTTCGTGGAAGCGGTTCTTGCGCTGCGTCGAACGGCGCGGCCAGGGCTTCCCATCGACGACCGGGTGGAGATCCAGCGACCAGCTCTCGCCGATCGGGCGATCGATCACCACCCAGCCGTTTGCGCGGGCGGTGGCGATCAGCGCGGTGGCGGCGAAATCATCGTCATAGACCGGGCCGATGCGCAGGCCGTTGATGTGCGCGGACAGCGTCGACAGCGCGGTCTTCAGCGCGGCGTCGCCATGTTCGAGCGCGAGGCCGAAGCTGCGGAACGGCCAGTAGCATCCGGGGATCGCCGCGATCCCCAACGCGGGCGGGCCACGCGGGACGAACGGCAGCGTCAGCACCGGCGCATCGTCCTGTTCGACGACCAGCGTGCGGGCCTGCCCGCCATAGGCGGCGAGCGCGGCGGCGTACCAGCCGAAGCGGAGGAAGCGATGGCTCGGCGCGCCTCGTTCCGCCACGCTGTCGATCGCGGCGGCCAGCCCCTCGACCACGTCGCTGCGCACGATCGGCGGCAGCCGGACGAAGTCGGCCAGAAGCATCGGCTTGGACATTCGCCGTCGATACCGCGGAGAAGGTTACGATTGCATGCTCTTTTGCGGCCGGCCCTTTTGCAATCGGCGACGTTCCCCAGCATGGTGGCCGTCATGCCGACGATCCCCGCCATTTCGACCATCGCCCAGACGATCCAGCTCTCGCTCGCGCCCGTGTTCATGCTCGCGGGCATCGGCCAGTTGCTCAACGTGCTGGCCGGGCGGCTGTCCCGCGTGATCGACCGCGCGCGAAAACTGGAGCAGCTGCACCCCAATTTCTCGGCCGCCGATCGGACCCGCTACGGCTGGGAACTGCGGTTGCTCGACCGTCGGATGACGATCATCAACGCGGCGCTGTTCCTGGCGGTGTCAAGCGCGATCATGACCTGCGTGCTGATCGCGCTGCTGTTCATCGCCGAACTCGCCAAGCTTCATTTCGGTACGGCGGTCGCGCTCTGTTTCATTCTCGCGATGATCCTGCTGATCGCGGCCTTGGTCTCCTTCATCTTCGAGGTCAGAATGTCGTTGAGAGCCTTCCGGATCCGGCCTGAATTGCTGAAGGACCTGTTGTGATCGAGAAACGCATATTGCAGGCGGTGATCGCGGTCGCGTGCCTGTTGCCGCTGATCGTCGGCGGCCAAGGCGTGCTGCACGGGCCGGCCCCGTTCGGGCATCTGAGCGATGTGCCGCGCGATCTGGACAGCCATTTCCGGTATATCTCGGGGATCTTTTTTGCGACCGGGTTGGGGTTTTTGAGCTGCATTCCGCATATCGAGCGCAAGGGGCCGCGGTTTCGGCTGCTTGGCGGGTTGATCTTCGTCGGAGGCGTATCGCGCGGGATCTCGCTGATCGCGGTGGGCGTGCCGTCGCAGGGGCACGTGCTCGGGCTGGTGATGGAGACGGTGGTCGTGCCGTTGCTGATGCTCTGGCAGTGGAATTTCGCGAAGCGGGCTATCGGTTCGCCGTCATCGTGACGAAAGTCAGGATCCAGGGTCACGCAGTACGGACCGCCTGGCTCTGGATCCTGACTTTCGTCAGGATGACGGAACGTGTGCGGCATCGCGGTCTGGCGGCCAACAGACTAACCGGGTCATACTAGCGGGAAGCCTCCATCCCTGCGCCTACATCGGCGGTCGGCAGATACCGTGGCGCGACCCGCACCTTCGCCCGTTGTTCGTACACATAGCCCGCGCCCAGCACCGCCGCGTCGCCATACTTCGTCGCGATGAACGACAGCCCGACGGGCAACCCGCGGACCAGCCCCATGGGCACGGTCAGGTTCGGATAGCCCGCCACCGCCGGCAGTCCGCTCGAGCTCGGCCCGCCGTACTGATCGCCGTACACAGGCTCGCTCAGCCACGCGGGGCCATAGGTCGGCTCGACCAGTAATGTAGCGCCCGCCGCCTTGAGCATCGCGTCGACCCCCTCCGCACCCGCGAGCCGCAGCGATTTGGCGCGCGCTGCCTTGTACGCCGGATCGTTCAACCCCTTGGTCTTCGCCGCAGCCTCGAACGTCTCCTGCGCGAAGAAGGGCATTTCGGTCGCCGCGTTGGCAGTGTTGAACGCGATGACCTGATCGAGCGTCCGCGTGCCGACCGCCGCTGGCGTGGTCGCGAGATAGGTGTCGAGGTCGGCCTTCAACTCGGTCTGGAGCACCAGCAGTTCCGCCTCGCCAAGCCCGTCGAGCTTGGGCTGCTTGACCTCGACCAGCACCGCGCCCGCAGCCTTCAGCACATCAAGCGAGGCCTGGTATTTCGCGGCAAGGTCCGCGGTCATCTCCGGCCGGATCACGCCGATGCGCAGACCCGACAGCGCGCTGGTCGACAGCCCGGCCGCATAGTCGCGCTTGTAAGCCCCTGCCCCCGCGGTCGCGGCATCGGCAGGATCGGCCGCGATCATCGCCGAGAACAGCGTCGCGACGTCACGGACGCTGCGCGCCATCGGTCCCGGCGTATCCTGGCTGTGACTGATCGGGACGACATGCGTGCGGCTCACGAGGCCCAGCGTCGGCTTCAACCCAACCAGCCCGTTGAGCGACGACGGACACACCACCGAGCCATCGGTCTCCGTGCCGATCGCCGCCGCCGCGAAGCTCGCCGCGACCGCCGCGCCCGACCCGCTCGACGATCCGCACGCAGTACGGTCGAGCGCGTAAGGGTTGCGCACCAGCCCGCCGACCGCGCTCCAGCCGCTCATCGACCGGGTCGAGCGGATGTTCGCCCATTCGCTGAGGTTGGTCTTCCCCAGGATCACCGCCCCCGCCGCGCGAAGCTGCGCGACCACGGGCGCATCGCGGCGCGTCAGATTGTCCTTCAGCGCGAGGCTGCCGGCCGTGGTCGGCATCGCGTCCGCGGTCTCGACATTGTCCTTGATCAGCACCGGCACGCCGTGGAGCGGACCACGGATGCGCCCGGCCTTGCGTTCGGCGTCGAGCGCCTTGGCCTGCGCAAGTGCATCGGGGTTGAGCGCGATAACGGCGCGGAGAGTCGGGCCCTTGCGGTCCATCGCCGCGATCCGCGCGAGATAGGCGCGGACGAGATCGACGCTGCTCGCCTTGCCCGCGGTCATCATCGCCTGGAGCTGGTCGATCGACTGTTCCTCGACCGCGACCGTCTTGGCGCTCGCGACGGCTGGAATGGAGCTTGCGAGCAATAGGCCGATGATAAACTTACGCATTTTGCGAATCCCCTTTGGCGCGAGGCTATCGGGGTTGCGGGCCTGCGCCAAGCGGTCTGAACGATGCTCGACACGATGCGTTACGGATCGGCAACGGATAGGGGAATGGCGTGCGTCTCGTGTTGAAGATCGTCGGGGGCATCGTGCTGCTGGCGGTCGTGGCCGTCGCGCTGGCGGTGACGATCGTCCCACGCTTCCTCGACCGCATTTACTATCGTGGGCCCGCGAGTGGCCATTTCGACGGCGCGCACTTCGCCAATCCCGACAACGACGCCGACACGCAGCAGATCCAGCCGGCCGGCGGGGGGCGTGCGAGCTTCTTCTGGCGCTATTTCACCGGCTGCGATGGGCGGCCTGCGTGGCCGACATCGGTCGCGGTAAACCGCATCGCGCCGCCCGCCCGCGTCGAGGGCGAGCGGATGGTCGTGACGTGGGTCGGCCATGCCAGCGTGTTGATCCAGACGCAGGGTCTCAACATCCTCACCGATCCGGTCTGGGCGGAGAAGGCCGGGCCGCTCGGCACGGGTCCGCGTCGTGTCGCCGAGCCGGGGATCGCGTTCGATGCGCTGCCCAGGATCGACGTCGTGCTGGTCAGCCACAATCACTACGACCATCTCGACAAGGCGACGCTGAAGCGGCTGTGGGAGCGCGATCGGCCGCGCATCGTCACGAGCTTGGGCAACGACAGCGTGATCGGCCAGACCGGGGCGCAGGCGACTGCGCTCGACTGGGGGCAGCGGGTGGCGATCAAGCCGGGCGTCGACGTCGTCGTGACGCGCAACCATCATTGGGGCAGCCGGTGGTTCACCGATCGCAATCGTGCCTTGTGGTCGAGCTTCGTCGTCACGCTACCGGGCGGGAACGTGTTCTTTGCGGGCGATACCGGGATGGGCGACGGCCAATGGCCGGTCGAGGCGGCGGCGCTGGGGCCGATCCGGCTGGCGCTGATCCCGATCGGTGCGTTCCGGTTCGTTGACGGGCAGATGGAGTCGGGCAGCCATATCGGGCCGGTCGATGCGGTCGAGGTCTATCGCCGACTGGGCGCGGCGCACGCGATCCCGATTCACTGGGGGACGTTCCGGTTGTCGTTCGAGGGGTATGATACCCCGCCGAAACTGCTGGCGGCGGCGATGCGGTGCACGGGGCAGACTGGGTTCGCGCCCGTGGCGATCGGGCGGCCGACGGAGGTTGCGGGGTATGTGAAGCCGGTGACGGTAACGCCGATGGCTCGGGCGGCCTTGTTGCAGTGCCTCGATACGCCGGTGGTGCGGGACCTGCGCTAAATTCTCCGTCACCCCGAAGCTGTTCGTCGGGTATCCCCTGCGACCAAGTAAGCCTGTTTCCCCGCGAAGGCGGGGACCCAGACTGGGCTCCCGCCTTCGCGGGAGAACAACGATAGAGAAAAGTGACGCCGGCCACACGTCCGACCACCCCGGCGAAGGCCGGGGCCCAATTGGGGAAGGCTGTTAATGGTGGACAGCCCCTCGTTACTGCCACCTTTCCAATTGGGCCCCGGCCTTCGCCGGGGAGGTGTACCCGCTCGGACGCGATAGGCGGCGAACACAGCCCGTCCCTCACCCCATCTTGAACACGCAAAGCTTGTTGCCGTCCGGATCACGGAAATACGCGCCGTAGAACCCCATCTGCTCAGGCCCTCGCGACCCCGGACCACCCTCGTCCGCGCCGCCCAGTTCGATCGCCTTGGCGTAAACCTGATCTACCTGCTCGCGCGAATCCGCCGCCAGCGCGACCATCGTGCCGTTGCCTGCGGTCGCCGCCGCGCCGTCATAGGGCCTGCCGATCACCAGCATCGGCTTGTCCGCACCCGCGCCATAGAAGGTCAGCTTCCGCTCATCTGACATCTGCATGAGCCGCTTGCCGCCAACCGTCGCGAACAGCGCGTCGTAGAACGCCAGCGCCGAGTCGATGTCGTTGGTGCCGAGCGTCGCGTAACCGATCATGTGTCTCTCCTGTTTGGTGGAGAGGCCTATCGGCCCGTTCAGCAACGGAGACAATCCATCCGCATGCTGCCATCCACCCAAACCGTCATCCTCGACTTGATCCAGGAGCCAGAGCCACGATCGAAACCGCATGGGGCTCTGGATCCTGACTTTCGTCAGGATGACGGACCGTCAGCCGACGAAAGCGCGCTCGATCACGAACGTACCCGGCTTCGAATTCGCGCCCTCCTCGAAGCCATTCGCCTCGAGCATCACCGCGAACTCCTTGATCATCTCGGTCGAGCCACACAGCATCGCGCGGTCGGTCTCGGGGTTGAGCTTCTGCTCGCCGCGGACCGGGTGGCCGAACAGCGACGCATCCTCGATCAGCGCACCGATCCGCCGCGTGGTGCGGAACGGCTCGCGCGTCACGGTCGGGATATAGTGGAACTGCGTCTGCGCCTCTTCGGCGATCAGCGGATCCTCCGCCAGCAGCCCAACCATCTCGTCGTGATAGGCGAGATCGCTCACGCGCCGCACGCTGTGCACGACGATCACCTGCTCGTACGCCGCATACACATCGGGATCGCGCATCAGGCTGAGGAACGGCGCGAGGCCGGTGCCGGTCGAGAACATGAATAGCCGCTTCCCCGGCAGCAGCGCGTCGAGCACCAGCGTACCCGTCGGCTTCTTGCCGAGATACACCTCGTCGCCCGGCTGGATCAGCTGGAGCTTCGAGGTCAGCGGGCCGTCCTCGACCTTGATCGACAGGAACTCGAGCTCCTCCGAATAATGCGGGGACGCGATCGAATAGGCGCGCATGATCGGCTTGCCGCCCTCCTGCGGAAGACCGATCATCACGAACTCGCCCGAGCGGAAGCGGAAAGTGGATGGCCGCTCGATCGCGAAGCTGAACAGATGTTCGTTCCAGTGACGCACCCACAGCACCTTGGCGTTGAGGAACGCGGGGGTCTCGGGGATCAGCGCGGGCGCGCGGGTTGCTTCGACGGTCGGGGCGGTCATGCGTCTATTCCTTGGCCTGCGCGCGGGCGCTGGCGGATCGATGGCTTGCGAGACGGTCGCATTATGGGCGCGAGCCGGACGGGTCAACAACAGCTAAACTTGGCATCGGCCAAACAGGTCCCGTGGCCGTTGCCGACTCAGGCCATGTTCCCCATATTCCCCCTCGATGGCCATTCAGATCCGCACCAGTCTCGCCGAGCCCGAAACCGGCGAAAGCTTCGTCCCGCACCGCCCGACCGCGCGCCCCGACAAGGTCGAGGGCGGCAAGCGGTTCAACCTCGTCAGCGAATACGAACCCGCGGGCGACCAGCCGACCGCGATCGCCGAACTCGTCTCCGCGATCGGCGACGGCGAGAAGGACCAGGTGCTGCTCGGCGTCACCGGCTCGGGCAAGACCTTCACAATGGCCAGCGTCATCAACCGCGTCCAGCGACCCGCGCTGATCCTTGCGCCGAACAAGATCCTGGCCGCACAGCTGTACGGCGAGATGAAGTCCTTCTTTCCCGACAATGCGGTCGAATATTTCGTTAGCTATTACGATTATTACCAGCCCGAAGCGTATGTCGCGCGCTCCGACACGTACATCGAGAAGGAATCCTCGACCAACGAGTCGATCGACCGGATGCGGCATTCCGCCACCCGCGCGCTGCTCGAACGCGACGACGTCATCATCGTCGCGTCGGTGTCCTGCCTGTACGGCATCGGCTCGGTCGAGACCTATTCGGCGATGATCTTCGACTTGAAGAAGGGCACGACGGTCGACCAGCGCGAGATCGTGCGGAAACTCGTCGCGCTCCAGTACAAGCGCAACGACGCGGCGTTCCAGCGCGGCAATTTCCGCGTGAAGGGCGACACACTCGAGATCTTCCCGTCGCATTACGAGGACAGTGCGTGGCGCATCTCGTTCTTCGGCGACGATATCGAGGAGATCATCGAGTTCGATCCGCTGACCGGCAAGAAGGTCGCGTCGCTGAACTCGGTTCGGGTGTATGCAAACTCGCATTACGTGACCCCCGGTCCGACGCTCAAACAGGCGGGCGAGGCGATCAAGCATGAGCTGGCCGAGCGGTTGAAGGAGCTGGTGCTGGAGGGCAAGCTGCTGGAGGCGCAGCGCCTCGAGCAGCGCACCAACTTCGATCTGGAGATGATCGCCGCGACGGGCTCCTGCGCGGGGATCGAGAATTACAGCCGCTTCCTGACCGGACGCATGCCCGGCGAGCCGCCACCCACATTGTTCGAATATCTCCCCGACAACGCATTGCTCTTCGTCGACGAGAGCCACGTCACGATCGGCCAGATCAATGGCATGTCGCGCGGCGATCACCGGCGTAAATTAACGCTCGCCGAATACGGCTTCCGCCTGCCGAGCGCGATCGACAACCGCCCGCTGCGCTTCAACGAATGGGACGCGATGCGGCCGCCGACGACCTATGTCTCGGCGACTCCCGGCAGTTGGGAGATGGAACAGACCGGCGGCGTGTTCGCCGAGCAGGTCATCCGCCCGACCGGGCTGATCGATCCCCCCGTCGAGATCAAGCCGGTCGAGGAGCAGGTCCAGGACCTGATCGTCGAGGTCGGCAAGACCACGGCGCTCGGCTACCGCACGCTGGTCACCACGCTAACCAAGCGGATGGCGGAGGACTTGACGGAATACATGCACGAGGCGGGCATCAAGGTCCGCTACATGCACAGCGACGTCGAGACGCTGGAACGCATCGAACTTATCAGAGATCTCCGTCTGGGCGTGTACGACGTGCTGATCGGCATCAACCTGTTGCGCGAAGGGCTCGATATTCCCGAATGTGGACTGGTCGCGATCCTCGATGCGGACAAGGAGGGCTTCCTGCGCTCCGAGACATCACTGATCCAGACGATCGGTCGCGCGGCACGCAACGTCGATGGCCGCGTGATCCTGTACGCCGACCGCGTCACCGGATCGATGGAGCGCGCGATGAACGAGACGTCGCGTCGCCGCGAGAAACAGGTCGCGTACAACGCCGAGCACGGCATCACCCCGACGACGATCCGCCGCAACATCGGCGACATCATCGCGCACGTCGCGAGCCAGGATCAGGTGACGATCCCGATCGACGAGGACCGCCCGCACATGGTCGGCCACAACCTGCGCGCGTACATCGAGGACCTCGAAAAGCAGATGCGCAAGGCTGCGTCGGATCTGGAGTTCGAGACCGCCGGGCGCCTGCGCGACGAAATCCGACAGCTGGAGAACGAGGAACTGGGCCTGCCGGTCGACCAGCAGAAGGCGCCGGTCATGGGCCGCTCTAACGAGGGCAAGCCGGGCACGCGGAAGACACGCTACGGCAAGAGCCAGAAGATGCGGATGGGGGGCTCGCGGTCGCGATAATCGGTCGAACTTCGGTCGCCCCGCCCCTTGGCGTCCGCCCGGATCCACGGTAGCGTCGCTGATCCGGCGGGGGCCGGGTTCTGGGGAGTAACGATTATCGCTACCATCAAAGCCGTCACGCGTTCGCGCGGCGCATCGCGTCCGTGGGCAGCAGTTGCCGCGATCACGGCGCCGATCGCGGCCTTACTGCTGACGGCCTGTGGCGGTAGCGATTCGGCAAGTTCGCCGACCGTTCCGCCCACGGCCCCGACGCCGCCCCCCGCTCCTGTGAACGCGCCCCCGGTCTTCACATCGGCCAATGCCGTGAGCGTAGTCGAGAATACGACGGCCATCGTCTATCAGGCTGCTGCAACCGATCCCGAGGGCGCCCCGGTCGCCTACGCGATCAGCGGCGGCGCGGATGCCGCGAAATTCACGCTGAACGGAACCGGCCAGCTCGGCTTTGTGGCACCGCCGAATTTCGAACTGCCGACCGACCTCGACGGAAACAACGTCTATCTGGTCCAGCTGACCGCAAGCGACGGTCAGGCAACCAGCACGATCGCACTCCAGGTCACCGTGACGAACAGCAAGGAGGGGATCGCCGTCCATCGTGTCGCGACCGGTTTCATCCACCCTGTCGCGATCGCCAGCCTGAGTGCGACGCGGATGCTGGTCGTGGAACGATCCGGCGCGATTTACGATTTGAACCCGCAGACCGGTGCGCGGACGTTGTTCTATCAGGTCGCCAATGTCGGAACCGGCGACCGCGGGGTGATCGCACTGGCGGTTGCACCGACGTTTGCCACCACCGGTATCTTCCACGTGATGTTCACGAACCCCAACGGATTCCTGATCGTTCAGCGCTATCTCCGCAACCAGGCGGGGCCGACTGTCCCGGATAATAGCGGTCCGCTGCTGGCAGTGTCCGCACCCCAATATCCCGGCGGGGGTTGGCTGGGCTACGACGCCGGCAACCTGATCATCGCGACGGGCGATGCCGGTGGCGCCGGCGACCCGGCTGGCAGCGCGCAGGACTCATCGTCAAGATTGGGGAAGATCCTTCGCGTGACGAACAATCCGGATCCCTATGCCGGAGCCTCTCCGCAGTTCTTCCTGGTTTCGGCGATTGCGAAAGGCCTGCGAAATCCGAACGGCGGCGCGTATTACAGCGGTGGCCTGCTGATCGCCGACAGCGGACAGGATGTCGCCGAGGAGGTCGACTTCCTGGCGCTCGGCGCACCCGTGACGAATTTCGGCTGGCCGTTCAAGGAAGGGACCAAGATCGTCCGCGGCACCCCTCCGGCCGACGTCGTAGACCCTTCGATCCAATATCCGCACACCGGCGGCACGCACTTCGGCCAAGCGATCGTGGGCGGATTCGTCGGCTCGCCAACGATCGCCTCGCTATCGGGCGTCTATGTTTTCGCCGATCGCAACGGCGCCCTGTTCACGACGCCCGCCGATCCACTGCGCCGTGCCGGGACGATCGAGGGGCCGATGCTAGAGCGGCGCAACGAGGATTTTGCGCCGGATCAGGGCACGATCGATCGCCCGGTTTCGTTTGGCGTGGCCAGCGATGGTCAGGCCTATATCGTCGACGACGATGGCGAAATCTTCAGCATCGACCAAGGCTAGCGCAAGGCTCAGCCGACGACGAGGTCTTCGCTGCTCGACCCGTAATAGCTCGCGACGCGGTCCGCATAGGCCTGGTCGAACACCGGTGCATTGTTCGCCCAGCTTGGGCCGCCTTCGAGGACGCGCTTGTCGATCGTTACGACGTAGAGGTCGCGGACGGCGTCGAACTGGAGCAGCGAGAACGGCAGCGGGTAGAAGCTCTTGCCCATGCCGAGGAAGCCGCCGAGGCTGAGCACGGCGTGGGTGACGCGGCCGGTGCCCTTGTGGACCATGAACGCGTGGACCGAACCGACATTGTCGCCGTCGCGGCTCTCGACCTTCATCGTGCCGGAGATGTTCGACTGGACGAGCAGCTGGGTCGGCGTCTGGGCGGCGGTATCGGACATGGACGTTCTCCTGATTTCTTCCGTCGCTGAACCGGTATCACCGTGCGGCGGTTCCCGGCTAGCGCGCTTCGTCGTACTTGAGCGACCGCCGGTCGTGCCGCATAGCGATGTGATGCGCATCCCGTCTCCTTCCCTCGTCGGCTTTCGATCGCTTGCCAACCCCCGCGTCCTGGCGCGTCTTGCCGGTCTGGCGGCGCTCGCGTCGATCGCCGGCTGTGTCCCGCCGCCGCGGGCCGAAGCGCCGCCGCCTCCGCCGCGCACTGTGGCGGCCCCGCCCGCGCCGACGCCGCGCCCGGTACCGATCGCCGCTGATTGGCGCGACTGGCCGTATTCACCGGGGACATGGGTGTATCGCCGCGATGCGCGCGGTTCGATCGCACTGTTCGGGCCGGCCAATGCCGATGCGTCGCTGACGCTACGCTGCGACACGGCGGCGCGCGCGATCTATCTGTCGCGCGCGGGAAGCATGGCGACGCCGCTGACGATCCGCACGTCGAGCGTGACGCGCGCGGTGTCGGTCCAGCCGACCGGGGGCACGCCGCCCTATGTCGCGGCCGCGCTGATGCCGAACGATTCGTTGCTGGAGGCGATGGGGTTCAGTCGCGGACGGTTCGTTGTCCAGCAGCCCGGCCTGCCGCCGCTCGTCGTGCCCGCCTGGGCCGAGATAGAGCGGGTCACCGAGGATTGCCGCGGCTGATTTCGATCGAGTCAGCGGGTGGCTGGCAGTCGCACAGGATTGCCCGAAAACTTCCGTAAAACAAGGCTTGTATCGCAGGCGCGGTCGGCACACATTGGCGTTGCGGTCAGGCTTGGCCGCGTTGTTTCAACAAGCGAAAGGAGGTGATCCGATGTCTCATGGTTCAGCAGTGAGTTCGGTTCGGTTCGTTCGGGGGACGCACCGCTAAGTCCGCCGGTCCGCGTGGGGAGTATCCTCTCCCAGTCAACACGTGGTCCATAGGATAGGCGGTACGCATGGTCCTCCGGGCTGGAGCTCTCCGGCCGCTGACCATGTCAGGAGGTTGTCGGGTCGTCGGGAGACGATCCGGCAGCCTCTTTTCGTTTGTGGGGTGTCGGGGTGGCGGTGGTCGACCCAGTTGCCGTCTACGACGACATTGCGTAGGCTGACGATGTCCACCGTCGTCGAAGTCAGCCCGGCCCTCATAGCTGACCATGTTGGTAGGAGCAGGCTGAGCGGGTGACTTGCTTCTTCGCTGTGCCAGCTACTTCTTGTGTTCCGCCTCAAGGTAAGGACCTGGAAAGTAAGCTTGCGTCAGACGACGGTGAAGCAGCCTGGGGGAAACAATGCGTGCCAACTCCTCCACCGTCATCCTGACGAAAGTCAGGATCCAGGGTCGCATGGGCCGTACCTGATTACTCTGGATCCTGACTTTCGTCAGGATGACGTGAAGTAGCCAGGGCTAAGAGCGCCGCCAATGCACTCTCTCGATCCGCCATGCGGCTTGCGACCGTCCCCCCTTATCCGCCCCCTACAGGAACGACTTCGCCCGATTGAGGACGATGCTGCACATCCGCGTCTTCACCTGCCCGCCGAGATCGTCGAGCGAAAACGCCTGTCCGTTCGGCGCCTGCACTTCGCCGTCTTGCCCGGCGGCATAGCCCGGCGACGTCTGCACACCCTGTCGTCCGGTCAGTCGCTGGAGGATCGATTGCGCGCCGGTCGCCGGGGCTTTCGTGGTGCTGCCCGCTCGCGGTGCATTCCGCCCACCGGTCAGCGCGCCAAGCGCACCACCCTGCCCGAGCAGATTGTTCTTCAGGCAATAGCCGAGCAGGCCGGCGGCGTTCCCGGCACCGATCGATCCGACGCTCGGCAACGCACCACCGAGCAGGCCACCCAGGCCGCCAAGTCCACCCAGACCGCCAAGACCGTTTTGCGTCGACGCCGATTCCGGTGCGCTGGTCTGGGCCGATGCGGAAGTCGCGAGGGCGAAGGCTGCGACGAGGGCGATTGCGGTCTTGGGCATGATGAGCGTGCTCCGATGAGGTCGTATCACCAACAGGACTGGCCGGGGTGCGTTCCGGGCTCGGCTTCGTTCAGCCGCCCGTGAAGAACGCGTCGACCGATCCGCGCCTGGCGCCCAACGCCGCCGCGACCCGTCGGCGGGCATCGTAATATACCAGTGCCGGCGCGGCCGGATCGGTCCTGCGAAGGCGTGCGGCCTCCGCGTCCGTCAGGCTGCTCTCGCGCGCAACATGATCCGCATACCCCTCCTGCTGCCAGGTCGGGAGCATCGCGCTACGTACTTCGCCAAGATGATTGGCGATCATGATGTGCGTCGTCTCGTGCGCAATCCCGCCGGACAGCGTGCGAATGCCGCCGACCGCACGATCGTTCGTCACGCGGTCGGCGGCGACGTCGCTGCAGTTGAAGACGATCGCCGAACTGAAGGGCCGGCGGAACGCGAAGGCGCCCGGCGACTGGATCGCCAAAAGGCGCCACCGCCAGCCACCGTCCGTCAGGAACAGCGACCGATCGAGCGGCCCGGTGTAGATCGGGCTGGCGCGCAGCAACCCTTCCGCGCGCGCCAGTTCGCTGGCGATACGCGGATCGATCGGACGCTCGGCATAGACGGTGACGGTGCCGACGTGCTGCTTATACGGAAACGCGAGCAACTGCGGCGCGTAGACAACCGCGACGGCAAGCAGAAGGAAGACGGTCACGATCCATCGGACGGGCCCCCGCCCCCTTCTGCCTGCGCGCATCGTCATGCCGGCGTCAGCAACCCCTCACGCGCGATCTTCTCACGCCAGACCAAAGGTGCGAGCTGGTGGACGTTCTCGCCTGCAGAATCGACCGCGACGGTCACCGGGAAGTCGCTGACCTCGAATTCGTAGATCGCTTCCATGCCAAGATCGGCGAAGCCGACTACCTTCGAGCCCTTGATCGCGCGGGCGACCAGATACGCCGCACCGCCGACCGCCATCAGATACGCGGACTTGGCCTCGGCGATCGCCTTGGTCGCATCGCCCCCACGCTCCGCCTTGCCGACCATCGCCAGCAGGCCCTGATCGAGCATCATCCGCGTGAACTTGTCCATCCGCGTCGCCGTGGTGGGGCCGGCAGGTCCGACAACTTCCTCGCCGACCGGATCGACCGGCCCGACATAATAGATCACGCGACCCTTGAAATCGACCGGCAGGGGCTCGCCCGCGTCTAGCATGTCCTTGATCCGCTTGTGCGCCGCGTCGCGCCCGGTCAGCATCTTGCCGTTGAGCAGCAGGCGGTCGCCATGCTTCCACGTCTGCACGACTTCGGGCGTCAGCGTGTCGAGATCGACGCGGATCGCGGCCTTGTCGGGTGTCCAGTTGACGTCGGGCCATTCCTCCAGCTTCGGCGCTTCCAGATACACCGGACCCGAGCCGTCGAGCACGAAATGCGCGTGGCGCGTGGCGGCGCAGTTGGGGATCATCGCCACCGGCTTCGACGCGGCGTGGGTCGGCCAGTCGAAGATCTTCACGTCGAGGATGGTGGACAGCCCGCCCAGCCCCTGCGCGCCGATGCCGAGCGCGTTGACCTTGTCATAGATCTCGATCCGCAGCGCCTCGATGTCGTTCTTCGGGCCGCGCGCCTTCAGCTGCGCCATGTCGATCGAGCCCATCAGCGACTGCTTGGCGAGGATCATCGACTTCTCGGCGGTGCCGCCGATGCCGATCCCGAGCATGCCGGGTGGGCACCAGCCGGCGCCCATCTGCGGGATCATCTCGAGCACCCAGTCGACGATCGAGTCGGATGGATTCATCATCTTGAACTTCGACTTGTTCTCGCTGCCGCCGCCCTTCGCCGCGACGTCGATCGAGACGGTGTTGCCGGGCACCATCTCGACATGCATCACGCTCGGTGTGTTGTCCTTGGTGTTGCGCCGGGTGAAGGCGGGGTCGGCGAGGATCGACGCACGCAGCTTGTTCTCGGGGTTGAGATACGCCTTCCGCACGCCCTCATCGACGACCTCCTGCAAGGAGCGGGTCGAGTCGAGGCGGCAATCCTGGCCCCATTTGACGAAGATCGTGACGATCCCGGTGTCCTGGCAGATCGGGCGGTGGCCCTCCGCGCACATCCGGCTGTTCGTGAGGATCTGCGCGATCGCATCCTTGGCGGCGGGGCTCTGCTCGGCCTCGTACGCGACGCCCAGTGCGCGGATGTAATCCATCGGGTGGTAGTAGCTGATGAACTGGAGTGCGTCGGCGACGCTTTCGATCAGGTCGGCTTCGGTGATGACGGTCATGCAGCGCCTTTAAGATACGGATATACGCGCATCTTAACGGCGTTCGCGACGCGAAGGAAGCACGCGGGCTCCGCTCATATCCCATCTCGTAGATAGGGTATTGCGCGCGATGTCGGTCCCTTGTAGCCTTTGCTACCGAAACACCCTGTTGCACACAGCAACACGACGCTCGGCCCGGATCAACACGGAGATTATCCATGAAGAAGATCGTATTCGTACCGATACTTGCAGTCCTCGGCCTTGGCCTCGCTGCCTGCAACAAGACCGCAGATACGGCCAACACGAGCTCGGTCGAGACGAACACGGTGGTCGAAGAGTCGGATGCAAACTTCTCTGCGGTCGATGGCATCGATACCGCTAATGATACCGATCTCGGCAATGCCGAGCTGTCGAATGGTACGACGAACGCCCAATAATCGCGTAAGTCAGCGAGCGAAGCAATACGACTGCTGATTTATTTGGGAGTTTAGCAATATTACTCCCCCGCCTCGGGGGAGTTTTAGTCGTTTTACAAACAGGGCAACGAACAGATTTATCCTTTACTTGCCTGTTTGTAATCTTGTCTTGTTTTTAAGGCGGCTCGTCGCCGATCAATAGTTCAGCGTATTCCTATCACGGCGATGTGGATTACAAAGTCGCAACGTCAAGGCGAAGTGAAGCTCCCTGGACGGACCCTCGGCGGCTCGGCGGATCTCCCGCCGAGCCGCTTTTTTGGTCGTCGGTCGCGCTCGGCGCTGCAACACGCATACGCTGGCGACAGACTTACAGTATGAAACGAGAACGGGCTGGAATGACCCTGCGATCATTCCAGCCCGCTTTCATTGCCAGCGCCCCTGCATGACTGCCGGGGCACATCCTGCATCGGTGCGATTACATCGGTGGCGTCAAGCCATCCTTGCCGACGGCGACCGACCTGGCGCCCTTGGCGTCCGCCGAGATGATCGCGAACAGCTTCTGGCCCTTGGCGAGGACGGTGCGCTCGGCCGGCTCGAACCGGACGATCGGCGTGCCGACGGGAACGACGACTTGGGCCTTGCCACCCTTGTACGAGATGCTCAGCTTGGTCTCGCCGGGCTTGCCTGCGCCGCCGGTAACGGTGCCATTGGTCATGCCGCTCTGCTGCGCGACCGTGCCGTTCGTCATCGCGCTCTGCCCGTCGACGGTGCCGTTGGTCATCGCGCTGGACCCGTTCGTGCCGCCGCCTGCAGCCGCAACCGCGCCGGGGACGTCCCAAGGATAATGACCCTCGCCGGTGCCGCGCATCGCCTCGGGGAAGATGACCAGTTCGACCGCGCGCAGGGCGTCGTCGGGACCGGTCGTCGCGGTGCCGATGAAGTCGCCGTCCTTGAGCGTCGACAGGTCGGACTTCACCACCCAGGCAAACTTGGTGTTGGCGTCGAGCGGCACGGCGGCCGACTTGCCGTCATAGGTCTGGACCGTGAGCGCGTCGGCGCCGATTGCGGTGATCACGCCGCGGACGCGGTTGACAGCCGGGGTCGCGCTCGCCGTTGCGCTGGTGTTGCCCATGGCGATGTTCGCAGTCGTGGTGTTCGAGTCCGTCGAAGTCGTCTGACCACAGCCGGCGAGGACCGCGACCACGCCGCTCAGCAGCATCAGCTTTTTCGTCAACATCGCAGTAAATCCTTCACAATATCAAAGCGTAGCGCCGAAATGGCACCGGCGATCGGTTCGCAGACGGCCATGATGATATGGTCGATGTACCTCAACGCCGGAAGGGACAATCGGTCGCATCGGATGGACAGGGCGTGCGGGCGACTGGAAGGCCATTTTGGCGGCGGCAGGGCGACTTCGGCTTTCCGCGCGACGCTGCTCCGCCTAGAATGCGCCGATGCAGGATATCAGAAACATCGTCGTCCTGACGGGCGCGGGCATCTCGGCGGAGAGCGGGATCGCGACGTTTCGCGGACCGGGTGGCTTGTGGGAGGGGCACCGTGTCGAAGACGTGTGCACCCCCGAGGCGCTCGCGGCGGATCCGGAACTGGTGCACCGGTTCTACGATCTGCGGCGCGCGGCTCTGGCGACGGTCGAGCCCAACGCCGCGCACCACGCGCTGGCGCGGCTGGATGCGGCTTGGGAGGGCGAGTTGCTAATCGTCACGCAGAATGTCGACGATTTGCACGAGCGGGCGGGGGCGACGCGGATGCTGCATATGCATGGGGAATTACTGTCGGCCTTGTGTGCCGTTTGCGGTGCGCGTGAGGCTTGGACGGGGGCTTTGCCGGAGGGATCGGTTTGCGGCGCGTGCGGGGCTGCGACGTTGCGGCCGGACATCGTGTTCTTCGGCGAGATGCCGTACCAGATGGAGCGGATCGAGGCGGCGCTGGCCAAGGCCGATCTGTTCGTTTCGATCGGGACGTCGGGCGCGGTGTATCCGGCGGCGGGGTTCGTGCAGACCGCGGCGTATCATGGGGCGCGGACGCTGGAGCTGAGCCTAGATCCGTCGATGGGGAGCGTGTTTTTCGAGCAGACGCGGATCGGTGCGGCTGGGGTGTTGGTGCCGGCTTGGGTTGAGGAGGTGCTGAGCCGATAGTCAGGCAGGCACGGGCGTGACGGACGATCGTGTATAGGACCGCCCCCAGAACCAGATACCCGCAACGATCATCGGCACGCTCAACGTCTGCCCCATCGTCAGGCCCCACCACAGGTGATCCAGCCCGGCGTCGGGCTGGCGGACGAATTCGAGCAGGAACCGCGCTGTGCCGTAGAGGATCAGTCCGGTGCCGAGCAGCCGCCCCGGACGAAGCCGCGCGTTGGTGCGCCAGAACAGATATGCGAGCACGATCATGGTGACGCCGCCCTCGAGCGCGGCTTCGTATAGCTGGCTGGGGTGGCGGGGGATGCCGTCCTGCGTGCCGGGGAAGATCACCGCCCAGGGCAGCGAACTCGGCCGGCCCCATAATTCTCCGTTCACGAAATTGGCGATCCGCACCAGAACGAGACCGAACGGCGTCGCGCACGCGACATAATCGCAGACGCGGAGCAGCGAGAGGCGATGGCGGCGGGTGAACACAATGAGGCTGACGATCACGCCGAGGAACCCGCCATGCAGCGACATGCCGCCCTGCCAGAGTTTCAGCACCTCCAGCGGATCGCGCAAGATTTCGGGCCGGTAGAAGAGGCAATAGCCGAGGCGGCCGCCGAGTATGATGCCGAGCGCCAGGTAGAAGACGAGGTCGTCAACGTGGCGTTCGGCCATCGGCGCAGCGGATCGCCGGAGCATTTTCCGTAGATACCACCAGCCGAGGGCGATCATCGCGATGTAGCTGAGCGCGTACCATCTGAGCTGGAACAGGCCGAAATCCCAGGCGACCGGGGAAAGAGGAAGCTGGTCGTAGCGGATCGCTGAGGTCGCATCGATCATGGTCGGCATCGTGGGATCCTCGTCCGGCTGAGCGGGCGTTGGGACGATAGCATGCGCGGCCGAGAGGACGGCGCGATTTCGACCAGGCGATCAAGTAACGGTTTGACTATTGCGGGATCGGATCACGAAATACTGACCCGAGATTGTTCCCCCGCGAAGGCGGGGGCCCAGACTGGACCCCCGCCTTCGCGGGGGAACATCCTTCTTTTATTTTAACGCTACGCCACACAACTCCGCTCCCACCCCGGCGAAGGCCGGGGCCCAATTGGAAAGGTCGCAGTAACGGAACGCTGTCCGTAGTTACAAACGTCCCCCAATTGGGCCCCGGCCTTCGCCGGGGGGGGGGGGATATTTTCGCGGGATCAGTCGACCCAGTCGAGGCCCATGTCGCGATAGACTTCGCGGTCTTCGTCCCAGCCGGGTTTGACCTTTACGTGCAGGTACAGATGCACGGGCTTGCCGGTGATCGAGGCGAGTTCGATGCGGGAGCGAGCGCCGATCTCCTTGATGCGGACGCCGCCCTTGCCGAGGACGATCGCGCGCTGGGTGGGGCGTTCGACGAGGATCTGCTGGTGGATCTCCAGCGACCCGTCCTGGCGTTCGATATACTGCTCGGTCTCGATCGTGCTCGCATAGGGGAGTTCGGCGTGGAGCTGGAGGTAGAGTTGCTCGCGCGTGACTTCGGAGGCCAGTGCGCGCTCGGTCGAGTCGGAGACCTGGTCCTCGGGGTAGTGCCACGGGCCTTCTGGCATCGCCTTGGCGAGCTGTGTCTTGAAGTGTGCGAGGCCGTCGCCGGTGCCAGCGCTGATGAAGAACGTCTCGGCGAACGGGAGCAGCGCGTTCAGTTTCTCGGCGTGGATCAGCAGCTTGGTCTTGTCGGCGAGATCGACCTTGTTGAGGATCAGCCAGATCGGCTCGGTGCGGCCGACCAGCGACTCGACGATCGTCGTGACCTTGCCGCCGATGCCGCCCTTTGCGTCGACCACCAGCGCGATGATGTCGGAACCTTCCGCGCCCCCCCAGGCGGCGGCGACCATCGCGCGGTCGAAGCGGCGTTTGGGCTCGAAGATGCCGGGGGTGTCGACGAGCAGGATCTGCGTGTCGCCTTCGATCGCGACGCCCATCAGTTTCGCGCGCGTCGTCTGCGCCTTGGGGCTGACGATGGCGACCTTCTGGCCGACGAGCGCGTTGACGAGCGTCGACTTGCCCGCGTTCGGCGCGCCGACGATGGCGACTAGGCCGCAATGCTTGGGGGTGGAGATTTCAGGCGTGGTAGGTTCGGTCACTTAGGCTCTTTTCGGCATCGGGATATTCGGAGACGGTCATACAGACAAAACGCCCTCGCGTCATTCCCGCCGAACTGTGGCCCTGCCTGTCATCGCGCGGTTCACGGTTTAGGAAAGAGAAGTTGGTTCACGCGGAGGCGCGGAGATGGTGTGGATGGGGCTCGCGCCGTCTGCGATCATGCGCCGCCGATTAGCTCGGAGGCGTTCGGGGCAAGGCCAGAGTTCCAACCGCATCACCTCCGCGGCTCCGCGTCTCCGCCTGAACCAACCTTCTCAGCCGAGCTTATCGAGCAATGCCTTGGCCGCTGCGGTTTCGGCTTCTTGTTTGCTGGAGCCCGTCGCGGTGGCTTCGGCGAGTTTGCCGACCGACACCAACATCGTGAATTTCGGGGCGTGGCCGGGACCGGTGCGCTCTACGATGGTGTATTCGGGGGGCTTGCGGTTGTGCGCGGCGGCCCATTCCTGGAGCGCGGACTTGGGGTGTTGGGGGGCCTTTGCGCCGGCTTGGACGCGATCGCCCCAGGCGCCACGGACGAACTTGCGGGCGGCGTCTAGGCCGGCTTCCTGGTACCAGGCGCCGATCAGCGCTTCCATCACGTCGCCGAGCACGTTGTCGCTGTCGCTGGCGCCGTCGTCGCGGGCTTGCTTGCCGAGCTTCAGATGCGCGCGGACGCCGAGTTCGCGGGCGACGTCGGCGCAGACCGGGCCGGTGACGAGCGCGTTGAGGCGTTTCGACAGGGAGCCCTCGGGATCGGTGGCGAAGAGTTCGTACAGCCATTCGGCGATGATCAGGCCGAGGACGCGGTCGCCGAGGAACTCGAGTCGCTCATAGTTCGCCGCGGCCTGGCTGCCGTGGGTCAGCGCGCGCTCATAGGGGGCGAGGTCGGTTGGTACGCGGCCGAAGAGCGTCTTCAGCCAGCCGGCGAGGTCGCTCAAAAGCCTTCCCCGATACGGCTCCAGCGCGCGGCACTGACCCAGGTCCAGGGCTTTAGCCATTCGGCGTCGCCGTCGGTCGAGAAGAAGTTGACGACCGCCTTGCCCTCGACGTTCTCGAGCGGGACGTAGCCCATGCCCTGCGGTGCGGGGAACCGGCTGTCGCCGCTGTCGTCGCGGTTGTCGCCCATCACGAAGATGTGGCCGGCGGGGATCGTGTAGAGACCGGTGTCGTCGCGGTCGGGGAGTTCGGCCTGGTCGAGGACTTCGTAGCTGCGGCCGTTTGGCAAGGTTTCGCGGAAGCGGGGGTAGCGGCAGATCTGCACGTTGTTGAGCACGTCGACGAACGGCGCACCGCATTTTTCGGCGTTGAAATTGGCGGTCAGCGGGATCGTGAAGTCGGCGATGCGGAGCTTCGGGATTGCCTTGCCGTTGAGGTAGACGGTGCCCTGGCGCATCTGGACGGTCTCGCCGGGGAGGCCGATGACGCGTTTGATGACGTCATGGTCGAGCACTTCGGGTGCGCGGAAGACGACGACGTCGCCGCGCGTCGGCGTGCTGCCGAAGACGCCGCCGGGGATCAGCGGCACGCCGGCGGGGAGCGACCAGCGTGAATAGCCATAGTTCCACTTCGAGACGAAGAGATAGTCGCCGATCAGCAGCCGGGGCAGCATCGATTCGGACGGGATGCTGAACGGCGCGAAGATGAAGCTGCGCAGGATCAGCACGACCACCGCCAGCTTGAGCAGGAAGCGGAAGGTTTCGCTCGTTTCGGACCGCTGGGGTTTCGTCTTCACGTCATTTGCCATGTGCGCGGGTTTGCCCAGACCGCGCCTATCGTCAAGCGTGTGCGGGATACCAGTCACCGAAAGAGCGTTGTCGCGGTCTCGCGCTTGCAGCATGACCGGCGCGCACGTCTATTCGGAGAAGTAGCATGACCGCCGACTGGTCCAAGATCGAAGCCCTGCCCGCCACCAAGCTGACCGACCTGTTCGCGGCGGACTCGGAGCGCCTCTCGAAGCTGAGCCTCGACGTCGCGGGGATCCACTTCGACTGGTCGAAGACTCACCTGACGACGGACATGGTCACCGCGTTCGAGGAAATGGCGAAGGCGCAGGACCTGGCGGGCAAGCGCCAGGCGCTGTTCTCGGGCGAGGTCGTCAACGTCACCGAGGGCCGCGCGGTCGAGCACACTGCCGAGCGCGGCGAGGGCAAGCCCGAGAGCGTCGCGATCGCGCAGGCGAGCCACCAGCGCATGCGGACGCTGATCGATGCGATCGAGGCGGAAGCGCTCGGGCCGGTGCGGCATATCCTGCACGTCGGGATCGGTGGGTCGGCGCTGGGGCCGCAGTTGCTGGTCGATGCGCTGGGGCGTGACGACAAGCGCTACGACGTCGCGATCGTGGCCAATGTCGATGGCGTGGCGCTGGAAGACGTGTTCGCGAAGTTCGATCCGGCGGCGACGCTGCTGGTGGTCGCGTCCAAGACCTTCACCACGACCGAAACGCTGATGAACGCCGAAAGCGTGCTGCAGTGGATGACCGAGCATAATGTCGAGGATCCGTATGGCCGCGTGATCGCGCTGACCGCGTCGCCTGAGAAGGCGATGGAATGGGGTGTCGACGAGACGCGTATCCTGCCGTTCGCGGAGAGCGTCGGCGGGCGATATTCACTGTGGTCGACGATCGGGTTCCCGGCGGCGATCGCGCTGGGGTGGGACCGGTTCGAGGAGCTGCTCGAGGGGGCGGCCGAGATGGATCGGCATTTCCGGCTATCGGCGCTTCACGAGAACGCGCCGGCGCTCGCGGCGTTCGCGGACCTGTATTACACGCAGATCCGTCATGCCGAGACGCGCGCGCCGTTCGCGTATGACGAGCGGTTGCGGTTGTTGCCGAGCTATCTCCAGCAGTTGGAGATGGAGTCGAACGGCAAGTCGGTGACGGTCGACGGGCAGCCGCTCGGGCGTCCGTCGGCGGCGATCACTTGGGGTGGCGTCGGTACGGAGGCGCAGCATGCTGTGTTCCAGTTGCTCCATCAGGGCACGCATCTCGTGCCGGTCGAGTTCATCGCGGTGATCGAGCCGGGCGATACGCTGCCCGAGGAGCATCATCGGGCGCTGTTGCTCAACGCATTCGCGCAAGGGGCTGCGCTGATGGCGGGCAAGCAGGTCGAGGATCCGGCGCGGAGCTATTCGGGCGACCGGCCGTCGTCGACGGTGCTGCTGGACGATCTGGATGCGCGGACGCTGGGTGCGCTGATCGCATTCTACGAGCACCGGGTGTTCGTGAATGGCGTGCTGTTGGGGATCAATTCGTTCGATCAGTTCGGGGTCGAGCTGGGGAAGGAAATGGCGAAGGCTGCGGAGAAGGGCGGGCAGACGTTCGATCCTTCGACGGACGATCTGATCAAGCGCGCGTTTGGGTGAGGGTTTGGGGTGGGGTAGCGACCCCACCCCACTACACCACCCCGGCGAAGGCCGGGGCCCGATTGGGTGAACCGCGGTGGATCAAACCCCAGTTTTCCCAATTGGGCCCCGGCCTTCGCCGGGGTGGTATTGGAGAGGAGCGCTCGCGTTACTCGCGCGTTTCACCTTCATGTCGATCTTCCTCGCCGTAGCGCTCGCCGCCTCTCCCACCATCGCGCAGATGAAGTGGGAGCGGCGGGTGTTGATCGTTGCGGCACCGACCGCCGGAGACGCGTCGCTCGCCGCGCAACGTCGCATCCTCGCCGGTTGGAAAACCAGGGGCGACGCGCGCGACCTCACCGTCGTCGAGGTTGTGGGCGATCAAATCCGCGGGGCGGGCGACACCGCCGCATCGATCCGCCACAAATACCGCCTTCCCGATGGGTTCACCGCGATCCTGATCGGCAAGGATGGCAGCGAGAAACTGCGCAGCGGCACGCCCTTCCCCGCCGCCGTTCTCGAACAGACGATCGACGCGATGCCGATGCGCAAGGCTGGCCAGCGCTAGGAAACCGATCACACCGATCGCCTCGACGGGGTTGTTCCGGCCTTCGCCGTGCCCCAAGTGGCACCCGAACCGATGGCACGGTGGACCCCGGAACGAGTCCGGGGTGACGGTGAAGGAATACGCGTGACTGACTCGACATTCGACTATGACCTCTTCGTCATCGGCGCAGGCTCAGGCGGGACACGTGCGTCGCGTGTCGCCGCCGCGCACGGCGCACGCGTCGCGGTCGCGGAGGAGTATCGGGTCGGTGGGACCTGCGTGATCCGCGGCTGCGTACCGAAGAAGCTGCTGATCTACGGCGCGCACTTCGCCGAGGATCTGAAGGACGCGAAGCGGTTCGGCTGGCAGGTGCCCGACGACTGCGCGTTCAGCTGGCCGACGTTGCGCGACAACGTGATGGAGGAGGTCGACCGGATCAACGGCGCCTACACGCAGACGCTCCAGAACAACCATGTCGACATCATCCACCAGCGCGCGGTCGTCTCCGGGCCCAACGAAGTCACGCTGGCCGATGGCACCGTCAAGACCGCCGCGAAGATCCTGATCGCGGTCGGTGCACATCCGCTGGTGCCCGAATTCCCGGGCGCCGAGCACGGCATCACCTCGAACGAGGTGTTCCACCTCGACGACGTGCCGAAACGCGTACTGATCGCCGGTGCGGGCTATATCGCCAACGAGTTCGCCGGGATCTTCCACCAGTTCGGTTCGCACGTGACGCTGGTCAACCGGACCGACGTGATCCTGCGCGGCTATGACGAGTCGATCCGCGACCGGTTGCTCCAGATCTCGATGAGCAAGGGCATCGATTTCCGCTTCAACGCCGCGTTCGAGCGAATCGAGAAGGGTGAGGATGGCTGCCTGACGGTCAGCATGAAGGGCCACGAGCCGATCGTCGTCGATCTCGTGATGTTCGCGACCGGCCGCTTGCCCAACACCAAGGGGCTCGGGCTCGAGAGCGCTGGCGTCGAGATGGACGCGGCGGGCGCGGTGATCGTCGACGAGGACAACATGTCGAGCTGTGCATCGATCTTCGCGGTCGGCGACGTCACCAACCGGATCCAGCTGACCCCGGTCGCGATCCGCGAGGGGCAGGCGTTCGCGGACACGTTCTTCGGCAACAAGCCGACACGGGTCGATTACGCGAACGTTCCCGCGGCGGTGTTCAGCCACCCGCCGATGGCCGGCGTCGGCATGACCGAATCGCAGGCCAAGCAGGCGCTGGGATCGGTGAAGGTCTACACGTCCGACTTCCGGCCGATGAAGAACGTGCTGGCGGGCCGCAACGAGCGCTCGCTGTACAAGATGATCTGCGACGGCGAGACCGACCGGGTGGTGGGTATCCACATGATCGGGCCCGACTGCCCGGAAATCCTGCAATCCGCCGCGGTGGCGGTAAAGGCCGGACTGACCAAGGCGGACTTCGACGCGACGGTCGCACTGCATCCGACGATGGCGGAAGAATTAGTCCTTATGAAATAAGGGATTCTCTGCTTTCGGCGAGCAAACGTCGAGGCGGATCACCGTCCTGATAGTCACAGGTGAGCAGCAAATACCTGCCACACATGGGTTGTTGCGGAAAAGACACGTCTTGTCGCGCAACGACCACGCCCCCTGGCCGAAGGCTGGATGCTGGCCAAAACGCGGCGTAAGCCCCCTCTCCCGGCAGCATACGCAAACATGCGCGGCGCCGGGACCGTCTCCATGAGGAGCGGTTCGCGGGAGTGGATCAGGGCATGGAAGCGCGGGAAATCGCGACGCAGGATACCGACAGTCGGCGCACAGCCCGACCTGACGGTGCGATGCGCGTACCGTCTGTCCCGATGCGCCTTCCAACAGGGGACTTTGGGACATGAAGACGATGATGGCCACGGCGTTGCGCGCCGCACTGGCGACGACGACGATACTCGGCACTGCGGCTGCACTGGTTGCCCCCGCATCGGCGCAGACCACGACCGCGGCGATCCGCGGGCAGGTGCGCGATGCGACCGGGGCGACGGTCGCCGGCGCGACCGTGGTCGCGGTCAATGACGGGACCAACCAGACGTTTCGCGCGACCACCAGCACGACCGGCAGCTATGTGCTGAACGGCCTGCGCCCCGCCACATACACGATCACGTTCACCGGTCCCGACGGCAAGATTTCGGCGCAGCGTATCTCGGTCGGCGTCGGCCAGTCCGCGACGCTCGACGCGGTGCTCGCCGCACCGACCGCGGCGGCCCCTGCTGCCGGCGCGACCGCCGAGGGTGGCACGACCACCGGCGGGGCCAACGAAGGCGGCGAGATCGTCGTCACCGCGGGGAAACTGGTCGAGACCAAGACCTCCGAAGTCGCGACCAACGTCAGCCAGAACCAGATCCGCATCCTGCCGCAGGGCGATCGCAATTTCCTGACGTTCGCCGCGCTCGCACCTGGCGTCCGCTACAACGACAGCGAGACCAACAAGGGCATCACCGCCGGTGCCTCGCCCGCGAGCCAGGTCAACGTCTTCATCGACGGCACCAGCCTGAAGAGCCAGACGCTGGGCGGCATCGCCGGCCAGACCGACAGCCGCGGCAACCCGTTCGGACAGCTCGCGGTCGGCGAATTCCGCGTGCTGACGCAGAACTACAAGGCTGAGTACGAGCAGGCCGGGTCGGCGATCATCACCGCGATCACCAAGTCGGGCACCAACGATTTCCACGGCGAGATGTTCGGTCAATATACCGACCGCAGCCTGACCGCCGCGAACATCATCGACGAGCGCGCCGGTCGCGGCAAACCGAAGTTCGAGCGCAAGCAATACGGCATCTCGCTCGGTGGCCCGATCATCAAGGACAAGCTGTTCTTCTTCGGCGCGTACGAAGGCAACGACCAGGATCGCGCGTCGAGCGTGACCGTCGGCAACCCTAACCCGGAAACCCTCGCGCGCTTTGGCCAGTATGAAGGCACCTATGTCAGCCCGTATCGCGGTGATTTCTACTTCGGTAAGCTGACCTTCACGCCCGACGAACGCCAGGTGTTCGACCTCTCGTTCAGCCGCCGCCAGGAGACCGACATCACCGGGTTCGGCGCCAATTTCGGCTCGGCCAACATCGCGTATTCGGCGGCGGTCAACAAGATCAACAAGACCGACACCTACATGTACAAATGGACCTATACCGGGGACAGTTTCGTCAACGAATTCAACGCAACCTATCTCGATACGGTCTACAACCCGTCGTCGCTCAACCCCGACGATCCGAGCTTCCAATATGAGGGTGTGATTACCTTCGGCGGCAAGGATTCGACACAGCGGATCAGCCAGCAGAGCTACACGCTACGCGACGACCTGACGTATAACGGTCTGGACAACCACGTGATCAAGGGCGGCATCCGCTTCGCCTTCCAGGATTACGACTTTACCAAGAACTTCTACGTCCAGCCGAACTACTTTTTCCAGAACGACGCGAAAAGAGGGCTCGATTTCAGCTTCCCGGCGACCGCGCAGCTCGGCGTGGGCAATCCGCGGATCATCGCGTCGAACTCGCAGCTCGGCGTATATCTGCAGGACGACTGGGATATCACCAACAAGCTGCAGCTCAACCTCGGCCTGCGCTGGGACTATGAGAGCAACCTGTTCAACAACAAGTATCGCACGCCCGCCGCGGCGGTCGCGACGTTGAACGCGCTGCCCCGGACCGATTATTTCGATCCCGCGAACTACATCACCGACGGCACCGATCGCCCGACGCGCAAGGACATGTTCCAGCCGCGCGTCGGCTTCAGCTACGACTTCAACGACGACCAGCGCACCGTCCTGTTCGGCGGCTACGGCAAATATTACGACCGCAACGTCTTCAACAACACGCTCGACGAGCAATTCCGCCTGCAATACCAGACTGGCATCTTCTATTTCTCACGCGATGGCCAGCCGCGCGACGGCAATCCGACGGTGGTGTGGAACGAAAGCTATCAGACGCGGGAGGGCCTGCTCGCGCTGCGCCAGACCGCGCAGACCGGCCTGCCCGAACTGTTCGCCGTCAAGAACAACGCCAAGGCGCCGTCGACCGACCAGTTCAGCCTTGGCCTGCGCCAGAAGTTCGGCATCTTCCGCGCTTCGGTGACCGGGTCGTATGTCCGCGGACAGAACGGCTACACGCACCTGTTCGCGACGCGCAATGCGGACGGATCGTGCTGCGACACGTCGATCCCGCGCGAGAACGGCTTCGGCAACGTGCTGATCGGCTATGATGGCCTGCGCACGCGCTACAAGGCGCTGCTCGTGACGATCGACAAGGATTACACCGTGTCGTCGGGCTGGGGCTTGAACCTCGCCTACACGCTGTCGAAGGCGGAGCAGGACGGCGGCGATCTGTTCAGCCTCGATAAGGTGACGCCCGACAAATATGGCTGGCGGCCGATCGCCGATCAGGACGAGCGCCACCGGATCGTCCTGTCGGGCATCGTCGACCTGCCGGTCGGGTTCCAGTTCTCGACGCTGACGACGCTCGGCAGCGGCACCGCGTTCCAGCTGCTCGACCAGTCCGCGGGCACCAGCATCAACCAGCAGACCATCCGATCGCTGTACCGGCCGAAGAACTGCCTCGGCAGCGTGTTCGCGTTCTGCGAGGTCAATCTGACGCTGCAGAACAACATCAAGGTGTTCAACACGCACAATATCAACGTCGCGGTCGACCTGCTCAACGCCTTCAACAACAAGAACTATACCGGCTATTCGGGCAACCTCGGGGTCGGCGAGACCTATAGGTTCGGCGGGCCGACCAACCTGCCGACCGGGCTGCTCACCCTGCCGCGTCGCTTCCAGTTCAGGGTCGGATATCGTTTCTGATGCGTTAATCGACGGGCGGCCATGTTGGTCGCCTGCCGCCATCGGCGGTCCCCGATCAGGAGTATCCATGCTCGACAGACGGCAGTTTCTGGGCACCGGCGCACTATCACTTGGCGGACTGACAGCAGGGTGTACATCGGTCGGACGACCGATCGTCAAAGCGTTTCAAGAGGTTACGGGCTTTACCCCTTCGCCGGCGCCGTCCGCCAACCCGCTCATCGACAATCTGCAGGAGCGCGCGTTCCTGTATTTCTGGGATACGACGAATCCGGTGACCGGGCTCGCGCTCGATCGCTGGCCGACGCCGTCCTTCTCGTCGATCGCCGCGGTCGGCTTCGCGCTGACCGCCTATCCGATCGGCGTCGTCAACGGCTGGATCACGCGCGAACAGGCGCGCAAGCGGACACTCGCGACGTTGTCGTTCTTCGCCGACGCGCGGATGGGTCCCGAGCCGACCGGCAACAGCGGCTACAAGGGCTTCTTTTACCACTTCCTCGGCATCACCAAGGGCCAGCGGTTCGCGCGCGCGGAAGTGTCGACGATCGACACCGCGCTGATGCTCGCCGGCATGCTGTTCGCGCAGAGCTGGTTCGATGCGGATCACTCCGAGGAACAACGGATCCGGGCGCTGGCCGACCAGATCTACGGTGCGGTCGACTGGACCTGGATCACGCCGCGCGCGCCGTTCCTGTCGATGGGCTGGCACCCCGAGAGCGGGTTCATCGCGAGCGACTGGAACATCTACAACGAGGGGATGCTGATGTACCTCCTCGCGCTGGGCTCGCCAACGCATCCGCTGCCGCCGTCGACCTGGACCGCGCTGACCGCGAAGTTCGAGCCGAGCTGGACCGATCGGTACGGTGCGGCCTATCTCCATTACCCGCCGCTGTTCGTGCACCAGTACAGCCATGTCTGGGTCGATTTCCGCGGCATTCGCGACGCGTATATCGCGACCAAAGACATCGATTATTTCGAGAACAGCAAGCGCGCGACGATCGCACAGCGCGACTATGCGATCGCCAACGGCGGCAGCAACGGCGCCGGGTTCGCGGGCTATGGACCGGACATCTGGGGGCTGACGGCGTGCGACGGGCCCGGCGATTTCAAGGCGACGATCGGCGGGCGGCAACGCGAATTCTTCAGTTATTCCGAGCGCGGCCCCGGCGCGCGCGACGACGGGACGCTCGCGCCGACCGCCGCGGTCGGATCAATCGTGTTCGCGCCCGATCTCGTCATTCCGGCGATCACCGCGATGCACGATCGCTATGGGAAGGGCATCTACGGGAAATACGGGTTCTTCGACGCGTTCAACCCGACGCTGACCGAGATGGGCGAACCGTTGAAGCACGGCCGGATCGTCCCCGACGTCGGCTGGGTGGACTCGGACTATCTCGGGATCGACCAGGGGCCGATCGTCGCGATGATCGAGAACTGGCGGACCGGCATGGTCTGGAACACGATGCGGAAGAACCCGCATATCCGTCGCGGGCTGGATCGTGCCGGGTTTACCGGGGGATGGCTCGCCCGCGTCCCTTGAGGGGTTTCCCCGCCACGCCGGACCGCCTAGAGGAATGGCATACCCGATCCTCGAAAGGTTCCAGCATGCGTGAAGCCGCCATCGTCTCGACCGCCCGTACCGCCATCGGCAAAGCGTATCGCGGCGCGTTCAACGCGACCGAGGCGCCGGTACTCGCGGGCCATGTGATGAACGCGGTCGTCGAACGTGCAGGGATCGATCCGGCGCGGATCGACGAGGTGTTCTGGGGCGTCGGCAACCAGCACGGCACGCAAGGCGGCAATGCCGGGCGGATGGCGATCTTCGTGGGCGGGCTTCCGGAGTCGGTGCCGGCGTTCACGCTCGACCGGAAATGCGGGTCGGGGCTGACCGCGGTGGCGCTCGCGGCGCGGACGATCATCTGCAATGAGGCCGACGTCGCGCTGGCCGGCGGGATGGAGTCGATCAGCTTCACCGTGACCAAGGATGCGCCGCGCTACGTCAATGCGAGCGTGATCGCCAAGGAGCCGGCAGCGTATATCCCGATGATCGAGACCGCCGAGATCGTCGCGGAGAAATACGGCATCAGTCGCGAAGCGCAGGACGAATATGCCGCGATGAGCCAGCAGCGTGCCGCGGCCGGGTTGGCTAGCGGGGCATTCGCCGAGGAGATCGTGCCGATCACGGTCGAGAAGGCGCTTTACGACAAGCAGGGCGCGCATGCCGGGATCGAAAGCGTCACCTTGTCGCAGGACGAGGGCATTCGCGGGGGGACGACGCTGGAGGGTCTGCGCGGACTGAAGACGGTGTGGCCGGGCGGCGAGTTCTCGGGGCCGGGATCGAGCGTGACTGCGGGCAATGCGAGCCAGCTTTCCGATGGCGCGTCGGCGCAACTGCTGATGGATCGCAGGACCGCCGAGGCCGAGGGGAAGGACATCCTGGGGATCTATCGCGGGTTCCAGGCGGCGGGGTGCAGCCCGGCGGAAATGGGCATCGGGCCGATCTTCGCGATCCCGAAACTGCTCGACCGCGCGGGGCTGTCGGTGGCCGATATCGGGCTGTGGGAGCTGAACGAAGCGTTCGCGTCGCAGTGCCTGTATTGCCGCAATTTCCTCGGGATCGATCCGGACAAGTACAACGTCAACGGCGGCGCGATCGCGGTCGGGCACCCGTTCGGGATGACGGGGTCGCGGCTGGTCGGCCATGCGCTGATCGAGGGGCGCAAGCGCGGGGTGCGCTATGTCGTGGTGTCGATGTGCACCGCGGGGGGCATGGGCGCGGCGGGGTTGTTCGAGATCGTTTGACGCGGGGGCTGATGGAGCCGTGCCCTCACCCTTCCCACGGCGAAGACGCCGCGGGCCCCTTCCCTCTCCCCGATGGGAGAGGGTGTAGTTGCCAAGACATCAGCGGCGGCGCAGGTTCGTGGCTTCTCGGATGGGGATGCGGGCTATGACGACGGCATTGATCACCGGCGCATCGGCGGGTTTGGGCGAGGGTTTTGCGCGGGCGCTTGCGGCTGAAGGCAATGCGCTGATCCTGACGGCGCGTCGGGTTGATCGGTTGGAGGCGCTGGCGGCCGAACTGCGTGCGGCGCACGGCGTCACGGTGCATGTCTTCGCCGCCGATCTTGCGGATCAGGCTGGTCCGGACACACTCATTGCTGCCATCGCAGCCGCCGCGTTGCCGGTCGACATACTCGTCAACAATGCCGGGTTCGGTGCGCGGGGTGATTTCGCGGAGCTGGATAGCGCGCTGCAACTGGGCATGATCGACCTGAATTGCCGTGCGCTGGTGGCGCTGACGCATGCCGTGCTGCCGCAGATGATCGCGCGTGGGTCGGGCGGGATCCTCAACCTTGCCTCGGTCGCGTCGTTCCAGCCGGGGCCGTGGATGGCGGTCTATTACGCGAGCAAGGCGTTCGTGCTGAGCTTTTCCGAGGCGTTGCACGAGGAGGTGAAGGGCAAGGGCGTGCGCGTGGCGGCGCTGTGCCCCGGGCCCACGCGGACCGAGTTCGCCGATGTGGCTGGGCTCGGCGATACCGCGCTGTTCGAGCGACTGGCGAGCGATCCGGCGGCGGTGGTGCGTGACGGGTTGGCGGCGCTGGCCGCAAACCGGGCGGTGAAGGTGTCGGGTGCGCTGAACTTCGCGATGGCCGAGGGGATACGGTTTACGCCGCGGAGTCTTGCGCGGCGGATTGCGGGGTCCTTGCAGAAGGCTCGTAGGTAAGGCGCGACCTAAACAGCGGTTCCGCTTGCCGCCCCCTCCGTCAGGCTTTGCCTGCCACCTCCCCCTGACGGGGGAGGATTGTTTTGGCACTTCACGTCTGCGGCGTCGTTGCGCGACGGTTAGCGGCTGACCATGCCGGTTACGGTGATCTGCCCGCCGCGATCGACGATCTCGCCGTCGATCATGCCGCTGACGAGCACGGTTGCGCCGGGTTCGACGATCAGCGTGCCGTCGATCATCCCGGCGATCTCGGCGGTGGCGCCGGCCGGGACGATCGCGGTGCCGTCGAGCATGCCCTCGAATTTACCCTCGATCGTCAGGTCGCCGCGGTGCATGCCCTTCATGCGCGTTCAGTCGGCGAAGAGCAGGACGGGGGTTTCGAGGTACTTCTTGAGACCCTGGACGAAGCTTGCCGCGTCCCAGCCGTCGACGACGCGGTGGTCGCAGCTGATCGACAGGTTCATCAGCTTGGCGCGTACTACCTCGTCACCCTTGAAGACCGGGCGTTCGACGATCTTGTTGGGGCCGATGATCGCGACTTCGGGGCGGTTGATCACCGGGGTCGTGGCGATGCCGCCGAGCGGGCCGAGCGAGGTCACGGTGATCGTGCCGCCGCCCATCTCGCTGGGGGCTAGCTTGCCGGCACGCGCCGCTTCGGCGAGGCGCGTGATCTCGGTGGCGAGCTGCCAGACGTTGCGGTCCTGTGCGTCGCGGATCACGGGGACGGTGAGCCCGGCGTCGGTCTGCGCGGCCATGCCGAGATGGATGGCGCCGTGGCGCGTGACCACGCCCGCCTCGTCGTCATAGCGCGCGTTGAGCATCGGGAAGTCGGGGATCGTCTTGCAGATGGCGACGATCATCAGCGGGAGCATCGTCAGCTTGGGACGACCGCCGCGGTTGGCGTTGAGGTCGGCGCGCATCGCTTCGAGCGCGGTGACGTCGATCTCGTCGACATAGGTGAAGTGCGGGATCGCGCGCTTCGACGCGGCCATGTTTTCGGCGATGCGGCGACGCATGCCGATGACCTTGATGGGCTGGTCCTCGCGGGCGCGTGATGCGTGCGGGGCGTGGTAGCCTTCGCCCGAGCCGTAGCGGAGATAGGCGTCGAGGTCGGCGTGGCGGACTCGGTCGGAGTCGGTTTTTACCGAGGCGAGGTCGATGCCGAGATCGCGGGCGCGGGCGCGGACTGCGGGGGATGCGAGCGCGTGCGCCTTTTGCTCCGCGTTGCCTGCGGGAGCGGCGCCCTTCTGCTCCCTCTCCCCTGCGGGGAGAGGGCTGGGGTGAGGGGTTGGGGCAGTTGCTGGCGTTTCCGCCTGGGGCTGCCCCTCACCCCGACCCTCTCCCCGGAGGGGAGAGGGAGTTTCTGTTGCCACCTCTTCGACGCCCGGGTTTTCGGCTTCGTATTGTTCGGCGGTTTCGGCCTGCGCCGAAGTGAGCGGCGCGGCGACGACTTCGTCCGCGGCGTCCACCGCGTCCGTCTCGATCACCACCAGCGCAGCGCCGATCGACACCTGGTCGCCGACTTCGCCCGCGAGTTCGACGACGACGCCGGTCACCGGCGACTCCATCTCGACAGTGGCCTTGTCGGTCATCATGTCGGCGATCGGCGAATCCTCCTCGACGCGGTCGCCGATGGCGACGTGCCATGCGACGATCTCCGCCTCGGAAATGCCTTCGCCGATGTCCGGCAGCTTGAAGGTGAAGCGGGCCATTATGCGTCCTTCATGATCTTTTTCAGGGCTTCGCCGATGCGGACCGGCCCCGGGAAATACGCCCATTCGAGGCTGTGCGGGTACGGCGTGTCGAACCCGGTCACGCGCTCGATCGGCGCCTCGAGATGGTAGAAACAGCGTTCCTGGACGATCGCCGACAGCTCCGCGCCGAACCCGCTGGTGCGCGTCGCCTCGTGGACGATCATGCAGCGGCCGGTCTTCTTCACCGACGCCTCGATCGTTTCGATGTCGAGCGGCACCAGCGTGCGCAGGTCGACGATCTCGGCGTCGATCCCGGCTTCGGCGACGACGGCCGCGCAGACATGGACCATCGTGCCGTAGGCGAGGATGGTGAGCGCCTCGCCCGCGCGGACGATCTTCGCCTTGCCGAGCTCGATCTTGTAATAGCCGGTCGGGACTTCGCCGGCCGGGTGCTTCGACCAGTTCTGCGACGGGCGATCCCAATAGCCGTCGAACGGGCCGTTATAGATGCGCTTGGGTTCGAAGAAGAGCGTCGGGTCATTGTCCTCGATCGCGGCGATCAGCAGGCCCTTGGCGTCATACGGCGTCGACGGGATGACCGTCTTGATGCCGGACATGTGGGTGAAGAGCCCCTCCGGCGACTGGCTGTGCGTCTGGCCGCCGAAGATGCCGCCGCCGAACGGCGAGCGCACCGTGATCGGCGAGGTGAACTCGCCAGCGGAGCGGTAGCGGAGGCGCGCGGCTTCGGAGACGAGCTGGTCGAGCGCGGGGTAGATGTAGTCGGCGAACTGGATCTCGGGGACGGGGCGCAGGCCGTACGCACCCATGCCCACCGCGACGCCGATGATGCCGCATTCGGTGATCGGCGTGTCGAACACGCGGGTCTTGCCGTGCTTGGCCTGGAGCCCGGCGGTCGCGCGGAAGACGCCGCCGAAATAGCCGACGTCCTCGCCCATGACGATCACGTCCGGGTCGCGCTCCATCATGATATCCATGGCGGAGTTGATCGCCTGGATCATGTTCATGCGGGTGGTGGGCTCGGCGTCCGCTGCTTTGGACTCGGGTGCCTCGATCATGTCGCTCATGCCTTGCGATCCCATGGACGGCCGCTGGCCGTTTCCTCGTCGAGCATCTGCTGGCGTTGCTCCTTCAGATGCCACGGCAGTTCCTCGAACACGCCGTCGAACAGCGACTCGAGCGGCTGGTGGAGTCCGTGGCCGAGGATGCCGTTCTTCTCGGCTTCCTTCTGCGCGGCCTTAACCTGCTCAGCCAGTTCCTTGTCCTGCGCGGCATGACGCTCGTCGTCCCATTCGCCGATCGCGATCAGGTGATCCTTCAGGCGCTTGATCGGGTCGCCGAGCGGCCAGGCATTGGGTTCGCCTTCGCTGCGATACTGACCGGGGTCGTCCGAGGTCGAATGGCCTTCCGCGCGGTAGGTAAAGTGCTCGATCAGCGTCGGGCCCTGGTTGGTGCGCGCGCGTTCGGCGGCCCATTCGGTCGCTGCGTAGACCGCCAGTGCGTCGTTGCCGTCGACGCGGAGCCCCGCGATGCCGTAGCCGACCGCGCGCGCCGCGAAGGTCGTCGCCTCAGCGCCCGCAAACCCGGAGAAGCTGGAGATCGCCCACTGGTTGTTGACGACGTTGAAGATCACCGGCGCGCGGTAGACCGCGGCGAACGTGCACGCCGAGTGGAAGTCGCCTTCGGCGGTCGAGCCTTCGCCGCACCAGGTCGCGGCGATCCGCGTGTCACCCTTGGCGGCGGACGCCATCGCCCAGCCGACCGCCTGCGGATACTGGGTTGTGAGGTTACCCGAGATCGAGAAGAACCCAGCTTCCTTGACCGAATACATGATCGGCAGCTGCTTGCCGCCGAGCCTATCGGCCGTGTTCGAATAGATCTGGTTCATCATGTCGACGAGGCTCCAGCCCCGTGCGATCAACAGCCCCTGCTGGCGGTACGAGGGGAAGCACATGTCCTCGTAATCGAGTGCATAGGCCGCCGCGACCGCGACCGCCTCCTCACCGAGCGCCTTCATGTAGAAGCTGGTCTTGCCCTGGCGCTGCGCGCGGAACATCCGTTCGTCGAACGCGCGGAGCAGCGCCATGCTGCGCAGCATGCGGCGCATCACGTCGGGCGACAGCTTGGGGTCCCAGGGGCCGACCGCGTTGCCGTCGTCGTCGAGCACGCGGACCAGCGTGTAGGCGAGATCGATGAAGTCGGACGCCTTGTCCGCGGTGTCGGGACGGCGCGCTTCGCCGGCGGGCGGCACGTCGACTTCGGCGAAGTCCACCGCGTCGCCGGGGCGGAACTTCGGCTCGGGGATATGCAGCGTAAGTGGCTGCAAATTGGCGCGCGGATGCTCGCTTGCCATCGTCATTCCATCTCCATGAGGCCGCTGTGACCGCGGAACACTCTTACCGAGGCTTGTTATTAAATTTCAACGCAGATTGCGAGGGGGAGTTGCGCATTCACGATATGCCGCGCGGATTTTTCTCCCCCTCGGCAGGAAATCAGCTGCCGACGGTCTGTTCGATCACGCCGAAGATCGGATGGCGCTTGTCGTCCTCCGCCCAGATGCGGACGACGTCACCCTGCTTGAGGAACGGCGTGACGGGCTTGCCACCCTGGATGGTTTCGATCGTCCGCACTTCGGCGAGACAGGAATAGCCGACGCCGCCCTCGGCAACCGACTTGCCGGGGCCGCCATCGGCACCGCGGTTCGAGACGGTGCCCGAGCCGATGATCGTCCCCGCGCCAAGCTTCCGCGTCTTGGCGGCGTGGGCGACGAGCGTGCCGAAATCGAACGTCATGTCCTCGCCCGCCTCTGCGCGACCGAGCGGCTGGCCGTTGAGGTCGACCATCAGCTTGCGGTGCAGCTTGCCGTCCTTCCACCAGTCGCCGAGCGAGTCGGGCGTAACGAAGACCGGCGAGAACGCGCTAGCCGGTTTCGACTGGAAGAAGCCGAAGCCCTTGCCGAGTTCGCCGGGGATCAGATTGCGGAGCGAGACGTCGTTGGTCAGCCCGACCAGCAGGATCGCCGCCAGCGCCTCGTCGCGACTCGCGCCGAGCGGGACGTCGCCGGTGACCACGACGACCTCGCCCTCCATGTCGCAACCCCAGGACTCGTCGGCGAGCGGGATCGGATCGCGTGGGCCGAGGAACCCGTCCGAGCCGCCCTGGTACATCAGCGGATCGTGCCAGAAGCTGTCCGGCATATCCGCCGCCCGCGCCTGTCGCACGAGGGCGACGTGGTTCACATATGCCGAGCCATCCGCCCATTGATACGCACGCGGCAAGGGCGACTCGGCGTCATGCTCGTGGAAGCGCCGCATCGGGATCATCTCGTGCTCGAGATCGGTCGCCAGGTTCTTGAGGTCGATTGAAAGCCGGTCCCAGTCGTCGAGCGCGGCCTGCAACGTCGGCGCGATATGGCTCGCATCGGCGTACCAGGCGAGGTCGTTCGAGACGACCACGAGCTTCCCGTCTCGTCCGCGGGTAGCGTCGGGATGCTTCAGGCTGGCCAGTTTCATGGTGCGGATCCTCTATATGTTTGTACGCATCCTACGCCCGTGACGGAGTTCAAGTCGAGCACGCCGCGCCCGACAAACCTGATTTTAGTAAGAGCGGAGCGATTTCCGGCCTGATACAAACAGGCCTGCGTAACGGTTGAGGAAGTCGAGCATGCCCAGATACTTCTTCGACATCGACAACCATAAACACGTCAACGACGACGACGGTACCGATCTGGCCAATGACGAGGAAGCGCGCGTCCAGGCTGTGATCTTCGCGGGCGACTATCTCAGCGACCATCCGGCGATCGCCCGTCACGGCGCGCGCTTCCGTGTTGCGGTCCGTAACGATCGAGGCAGCGTGCTTCTGGCGGTTGCCGTCACGATCGACGAACCAGGCGACAGCTCCCCGCTCTGACCCCAAATCGTCCTATGTCTTGAGCGGATATCGCCGCGCGGGGCCGACTCGACGCACCGCGCGATGGTCTCGCAATACTATAACATGGGTTTTGTCACGCTTCTCAATCCTGGGATAAGGTGCGTTCCCCTGCGACGCGCTATCCCAGAGAGGGTGACAGCGAGAAACGAGTGCTCCTGCCCTGGATGCGGAGAGTGCACGTGGATATGTCCACCGTGACTGAACAGGTTATACGGAAATTCGAGTCGCGAACGACGCTGCGTGCGGACGATCGCGTTCAAATCGCCGCATTGCCGTTCAAGGTTCGGACGCTCGATGCGTCGACGTATATGCTGCGCGAGGGCCAACGCCCGACGCGGTGCGCGTTCATCCTCGATGGCCTTGCCTATCGCCAGAAGCTGACGCCCAATGGCGAGCGCGAGATCGTCTCGATCCTGATGCCCGGCGAGTTCGTCGACCTGCAGAACCTGTTCCTCGATGAATCCGATCACGATATCCAGGCGCTGACCCGGCTGACGCTGGCCGAGGTGCCGATCGTGGCGTTGCGGCAGTTCATCGAGACGTGCCCGGCGGCGGGTCAGGCATTGTGGATCGACGCGCTGGTCGAGGCGTCGATCCACCGCGAGTGGTTGCTCAATGTCGGGCGGCGCAATGCGCGCAGCCGGCTGGCGCATCTGCTGTGCGAGTTCTCCGTACGGTTCAGGACATCGGCGTTGGGAGGCGGGATGGCGTACGAGTTGCCGATGACGCAGGAGCAGCTCGGCGATGCGCTCGGGCTGACCCCGGTGCACGTCAACCGCGTGCTGAAATCGCTCGAATCGGACGGCCTGATCGCGCGCAAGAAACGCCAGGTCAGCGTGACCGACTGGCCTCGCTTGCGCGACGCCGCGGAGTTCAACGAACGCTATCTGCACCTGGGGCAGATCCGGAGCTGACACCGCCACGGTCCCGATCGGCACCACAGGTTGACTTTTCGACGATGACACGCCAGATGGGGCTCATCGAAGCGTAATGCAGCGTGATTGGACCTTTACGGTCTTAGCTCCGCCTCGGTCGTTTCCAACGGGCTTCCCTTTTCACGCGGGGTGTCAAAACACCACCGCCCCTCGCGCGTCCTTGTGTGGATTCGCGAGCCCGGCATCTATTTGAGAGACTATTCATGTCATTTGCAAACCTCGGCCTTGCCGAGCCGCTCGTCCGTGCGCTCGAAGCCAAGGGCTATACCGAGCCGACGCCGATCCAGGCACAGTCGATCCCGATCCTGCTTGAGGGCGGCGATCTGCTCGGCATCGCGCAGACCGGCACCGGCAAGACCGCCGCATTTGTGCTGCCGTCGATCCAGCGCCTGACCGAAAACCAGAAGCGCGTCCTGCCGACGCATTGCCGCATGCTGGTGCTCGCGCCGACGCGCGAACTCGCCAGCCAGATCGCCGACAGTGCGCGCGCTTACGGCCAGTTCAGCAAGATGTCGGTGACGACCGTGTTCGGCGGCACCAGCATCAACAAGAACCGCCAGGACATGAGCCGCGGCGTCGACATCCTCGTCGCCACGCCGGGCCGCCTGATCGATCTGATCGAGCAGGGCTTCGTGAACCTGTCGATGATCGAGATCCTCGTGCTCGACGAAGCCGACCAGATGATGGACCTCGGCTTCATCCATGCGCTGAAGAAGATCGTCCGCATGCTGCCGAAGAAGCGCCAGACGCTGTTCTTCTCGGCGACGATGCCGGTCGCGATCCGCGAGCTGGCGTCGCAGTTCCTGCTCGACCCTAAGACGGTGTCGGTGAAGCCCGCTGCGACGACCGCCGAGCGCGTCGACCAGTATGTCACCTTCTGCAACCAGTCGGAGAAGCAGGCGCTGCTGACGATCACGCTGGCCGATCCGGCGATCGACCGGGCGCTCGTGTTCACGCGCACCAAGCATGGCGCCGACCGCGTCGTGAAGCTGCTCGCGGGCAACGGCATCGCCTCGAACGCGATCCACGGCAACAAGAGCCAGGGCCAGCGCGAGCGGGCACTCGGCGAGTTCAAGCAGGGCAAGGTCAAGGTCCTGATCGCGACCGATATCGCCGCACGCGGCATCGACGTCTCGGGCGTTTCGCACGTCATCAACTTCGAGCTGCCGAACGTCGCTGAGCAGTATGTCCACCGCATCGGCCGTACCGCACGTGCCGGCGCGAGCGGCATCGCCGTCGCGTTCTGCGCGGATGACGAGAAGGCGTACTTGCGCGACATCGAGCGGATCACCCGCCAGAAGGTTCAGGTCCGGTCGCTGCCGGAGGATTTCGTCAACCTGTCGAACCAGATCAAGCAGACGCGCGTGAAGACGATGGGCGCCGATCCCGAGGTTCGGATCGACCGTCCGCGCGATCCGGCACGGCCGCGCGCGACGCATTCGCCTAGGGCGACCGGTACGACTGGTCGCAATTATGCGGGTGCTAGCCGTGGTGGCCAGGGTGGCGGCGGTCAGGGCGGCGGCGGCGGTCGTCCCCAGGGCGGTGGTCGTCCTGGTGGTCAGGGCGGCGGTCGTCCGGCTGGTGGCGGCGGCGGTGGTCGTGGTCCGAGCCGCGGCGCGGGTCCGAGCTCGGCACGCTAAGGAGCATTCGTTCGCCTCGCGGGTTTGCTATACGCTAGCCCGCGAGGAGAATGCTCATGGACGTTTCCACTACACCTGTTGCCGAACGCGTCGCACGCGTGCTGGCCGGACAGCGGATCAGCGCGAATGCCGGCGGCGATGCCGAGTCGGCTTCGCGGCTGATCGACGATGCGTGGGCGGACTATCTGCCCGATGCGCTGGCGGTCCTGAAAACGTTGCGCGAGCCTGACAAGGCGATGGCCGCGGCGGGTGACCCTGCGGTTTGGGAAGCGATGATCCTTGCGGGGATCAAGGGTGCCAAGCCGGTTACGGTAGTCCTCTAAAAGGTTGTTTCCCCGCGAAGGCGGGGACCCAGTCTGGGCACCCGCCTTCGCGGGTGAACAAAATGGGGGCGACGCACCCGGCCCATATACACCACCCCGGCGAAGCCCGGGCCCAGTTGGCAAGGCCGGCGTAACGAAGCGCTTTCATCCGTTACAATCGTCCCCCAACTAGGCCCTGGCCTTCGCCGGGGTGGTGTCTTGGTTAGCTTCGATGGCCTAAATCAGCTGATCGTCGTCAGCCATTCCGCTTCGTCTGCGCGCTCTGTGCGCAGAGCGTTAACAGGCGCGCCCTTGTCCTCGTACCCGACCGCCATGCCGCAGAAGAGCATGCGGTCTTCGGGCAAGTCCAAGAACCGCCCGACCGTTTCCGGATACATCGCCCAGCATTCCTGCGGGCAGGTGGCGAGGCCGGCGTCTACCGCGAGCAGCATCAGATTCTGCAGGTACATGCCGAGGTCCGACCATTGCGGCGGGCCCATGCGGCGGTCCACCGTGCAGAAATAGGCGGCGGGGGCGGCAAAAAACTGGAAGTTTTGGGCGAACCAGTCCCGGCGAGCGGACTTGTCATCGCGGGAGATGCCGAGGTGCGCGTACATCGCCTCGCCGACGGCGTAGCGGCGGTCCCGGTAGGGGGCGGTGAGGTCTTTTGGATAGACGTCGTAGGCTGGGGTTTCGGTTTCGCCGGCGGCTAGCTTGTCCGCCATCGTCGCCTTGAGGCGGGCCATCGAGTCGCCTTGGACGATGGCGATGTGCCAGGGCTGGAGGTTACCGCCGGTTGCGGCTCGGGATGCTTTTATCGCGAGGTCGCGGAGTAGGGTCGGGTCGACGGGGGTGTCGAGGAAGCCTCGGACGGAGCGGCGAGCAGCTATGGCTTCGGTCACGTCCATGGTGTTCTCCTAAACACCCCCCACTCCGTTCGCCCTGAGCGAAGTCGAAGGGCATGAAACTCAGGGTGCTTCGACTTCGCTCAGCACGAACGGATGGGGGAAGGTTTGCCTTCCCCCATTAGTTACAGCACGAACCGGCTCAGGTCGGTGTTGCGGGCGATTTCCTTCAGCTGGCTGTCAACGTACGCGCCGTCGATGACGAGGTTCGAGCCGCCGCGGTCTTCGGCGTTGTAGCTTACTTCCTCGAGCAGCTTTTCCATCACCGTCTGCAAACGCCGGGCGCCGATGTTTTCGATCTCGGAATTCACTTCGGCGGCGATGCGCGCGATCGCGGCGATGCCGTCTTCGGTGAACTCGATGCCGACGCCTTCGGTGGCGATCAGCGCCTTGTATTGCAGCGGCAGCGACGCCTTGGTGTCCGACAGGATCGCAACGAAATCAGCTTCGGTGAGGCCCTTCAACTCGACGCGGATCGGAAGGCGGCCCTGCAATTCGGGGAGCAGGTCGCTCGGCTTGGCGACGTGGAACGCGCCGCTGGCGATGAAGAGGATGTGGTCGGTCTTCATCGGGCCGTATTTCGTGGCGACCGTGGTGCCCTCGATCAACGGCAGCAGGTCGCGCTGAACGCCTTCGCGGCTGATCGAACCGCCGCGGCCGTCGGAGACCGCGATCTTGTCGATCTCATCGAGGAAGACGATGCCATTGGCCTCTGCGTCGGCGAGGGCTGCGCGGCTGACCTCGTCCTGGTCGAGGCGCTTGTCGGCCTCTTCCTCGACGAGCTTGTCCCAGGCCGCGTGGACCGTCAGTTTCCGCCGCTTCAGCTGCTGGCCGCCGCCGAACGACTTCATCATCTCGCCGAGATTGATCATCTGCGGCGCACCGCCGGGGATTTCGAACGGCGTGGTCGGTGCCTGCTCGACCTCGATCTCGACTTCGGCGGAGTTCAGGTGACCGTCTAGGAAGCGCTGCTTGAAGCTTTCGCGCGTCGCGGTGCTCGAATCCTTGCCGACCAGCGCGTCGAGGAGGCGCGACATCGCTGCCTCCTCGGCCTTGTCCTTGACGGCGACGCGACGGCGTTCCTTTTCGAGGCGGATGGCTTCCTCGACGAGATCGCGGGCGATCTGTTCGACGTCGCGGCCGACATAGCCGACCTCGGTGAACTTGGTCGCCTCGACCTTCACGAACGGCGCGTCGGCGAGTTTCGCGAGGCGGCGGCTGATCTCGGTCTTGCCGCAGCCGGTCGGTCCGATCATCAGGATGTTCTTGGGCGTGACCTCGTCGCGGAGGTCTTCGCTGAGCTGCTGGCGGCGCCAGCGGTTGCGCATCGCGACGGCGACTGCGCGCTTGGCGGCGGCCTGGCCGATGATGTGGGCGTCGAGCGCGGCGACGATGGCCTTCGGGGTGAGCTGTTCGTTCATTTTGTTACCTTCTCCCCTCCCGCTCGGGAGGGGTCGGGGGAGGGCGTGGCCGCAGCGGAAGGCGTGGGTGGGGTGTATTTCAGCCCCTCCCCTAACCCCTCCCGCAAGCGGGAGAGGGATTACGTGGTCGAATCCATCGTTTCGACCGTGAGGCGGTCGTTGGTGTAGACGCAGAGCTCGGACGCTATATGCATCGCCTTGCGGCACAACACCTCGGCGTCGGTCTCGTATTCTACCAGCGCTCGGGCGGCGGCGAGCGCGTAGTTGCCGCCGGAGCCGATCGCGGCGACGCCGTTCTCGGGTTCGAGAACGTCGCCGTTGCCGGTGAGGATCAGCGTCACGTCCTTGTCGGCGACGATCATCATCGCTTCCAGGTTGCGGAGGAACTTGTCGGTGCGCCAGTCCTTGGCGAGCTCGACCGCGGCGCGCAGGAGCTGGCCCTGGTGCGCTTCGAGCTTGCGTTCGAGGCGTTCGAACAAGGTGAAGGCGTCGGCTGTAGCGCCGGCGAATCCACCGATTACGCTGCCGTCGCCTAGGCGGCGCACTTTGCGCGCGTTGGGTTTCATGACGGTCTGGCCCATCGAGACCTGGCCGTCGCCGATCACGACGACCTTGCCGCCGCGGCGGACCGAGAGGATCGTGGTGCCGTGCCATGTCGGCATGGCGTGGGGGTCGTTGCTCATGCCAGCGATGTAGGGTGTGGATGACGGGGTGCAACGGTGGGGCCGCAACGGCAGGACCGCTTATCACGCGCCCTCCCCGTCATCCTGACGAAAGTCAGGACCCAGAGCCACGGACGTGTCGGCTGGAACCCTGGGTCCTGACTTTCGTCAGGATGACGGAAGCGGGAGGTCAGCGCCCCTTTCCCCATTCCCGCGCCACCGTGTAGCCGAGATAGCCGGTGCCGAAGAGCGCGTAGAGGGGTTCGGGGATGGCGTTCAGGTACGCCGCCATGCCGGCCGCGATCGCCTGTGCCGTTTGCGGGCGGACCGCGGCGATCAGGCCTGCGGGGATCGCGCCGAGCAGCAATGTGTACATCACGTAGAGGAACGTCGGGCGAGCGCGGGTGATCCAGGGATCTGGTGCGGGATCAAGGGGTTGCGGGGTCATTGGCTGCCTCCGGCAAAAGTGAAGTATAGGAAGTGTAGACGCTGGGAGCGTTTCGTCACGAGCGTCATGTGCGGTTCGCGAGCCAGCCGTAGAGGAAGGCTTCGTTGGCGGGACGGGTCTCGGCGAGCGCGACGTAGCGTTCGCCCTGGAGCGCCTCGATCGCTTTCAGAAGCACGGTTTCGCCGCCGGGTTTGCGGCGGGCGAGGAAGGCTTCGAGCGCGGTCAGGGTCGCGGGGCCGATGCGGCCATCCAGGATCATGTCGGGATAGTCGGTGGCGCCGCGGTTGAGCGCGTTGAGCGCGCGCTGAAGGAAGGTGGCGGCGACCGCGGGGCCCATGTTGACGCCGGTGTCGAAGAGTTCTTCGGCAATTTTGGGGGCTCGCTCGGCGATCTGATCGAAGGCGGGACGGGTCCAGTAGAGGCGGCGGTAGATGGTTTCGGCCTGGTCGCGGGGGAAATTGCGCATGTCTCCGGGGTAGCCGTTGGAGCGGGCTACTTGTTGCGTGATGCCGTATCTGGTGGGGCCGCCTCGGTCTGCGGGGTGGTTGGAGTAGCCGCCTTCGCGGTCGATGACGGCGTCGATTAGGTGGTCGATGGTCATGGCTGGCTCCCGGTTTTGTTGGCGGGAGCGAACCATATTGGTTCGCTGTAGGATAGGGAATTCTTGACGTTCGCCCTCCGCCTTTCTTGCTCCCCTCCCTGGAAGGGAGGGGTTGGGGGTGGGTCGGCCTGCTTGAGTCTGGTGCGTTCGTATGCGGAAGCCGACCCACCCCCTGCCCCTCCCTTCCAGGGAGGGGGCGAGAAGCGCTTTTCATCCTCTGCACCACCCCGGCGGAGGCCGGGGTCCAATTGGGGGACGGTGCTGACTGAGGGCGGCGCTTCGTTAGGTCCGACGTTCCAATTGGGCCCCGGCCTTCGCCGGGGTGGTACCGTATGGTTCAACCGTGTGCGGCCAAACCGACGCTACGTCCGCGCGGGGTTGGCGGATTGGTGCCCCTAAGGCTATGCGCTCCCTTGAACATTCGCCGCGGGCCTTGCCCGCGCCCACCCGGTCGCCGCCGCGGCCGACAGGTTAGGAAGACCATGGAAGACGATTTCCGCAAAGCCGCGCTCGATTATCACCGCTATCCCAAGCCTGGTAAGCTCTCGGTCGAGGCAACCAAGCGGATGGCGACGCAGCGCGATCTGGCGCTCGCCTACTCGCCGGGCGTCGCCGCGGCGTGCGAGGAGATCGCCGCGGATCCGGACAAGGCGCGGGATTATACCGCGCGCGGCAATCTCGTGGCCGTCATTACCAACGGGACCGCGGTGCTCGGGCTCGGCGCGATCGGCGCGCTCGCGTCGAAGCCGGTGATGGAGGGCAAGGCGGTGCTCTTCAAGAAATTCGCGGGGATCGACTGCTTCGACATCGAGATCGACCAGCTCGACCCACAGGCGTTCATCGAAGCGGTCCGCGTGCTCGAGCCGACGTTCGGCGGGATCAATCTCGAGGATATCAAGGCGCCCGAGTGCTTCGAGATCGAGACGAAGCTGCGCGAGGTGATGAACATCCCGGTGTTCCATGACGACCAGCACGGCACCGCGATCGTGTGTGCCGCCGCGGTCCGCAACGTGCTCGAACTGCGCGGCAAGCGGCTCGACCAGATGAAGCTGGTGACGTCGGGCGCAGGTGCGGCGGCGCTGGCGACGGTCGATCTGCTCGTGTCGATGGGGCTCAATCCCGAGAACGTGACGCTGACCGATATCGCGGGCGTGGTGCACAAGGATCGCGGCGACGTGATGCCGCCGAACATGGCGCGGTACGCGCGCACGACCAACGCGCGGACCCTGCCGGACGTGCTGGAGGGGGCGGACATCTTCCTCGGGCTGTCGGCACCGCGCGTGCTGAAGCAGGAATGGCTGCATCTGCTCGCACCCGATCCGCTGATCCTGGCGCTGGCGAACCCGGAGCCGGAGATCCAGCCGGCGCTGGTGCATGCGACCCGGCCCGATGCGATCATCGCCACGGGGCGTTCGGATTTTCCGAACCAGGTCAACAACGTGCTGTGCTTCCCGTTCATCTTCCGCGGCGCGCTCGACGTCGGCGCGACCGAGATCAACGAGGCGATGAAGGTCGCGGCGGTCGACGCGATCGCGGCCCTGGCGCGCGCTACGGCTTCGGACGTGGTCGTGTCGGCCTATGGCGGCGCGACCCCGGTGTTCGGGCCGACCTATATCATCCCCAAGCCGTTCGATCCGCGGCTGATCCTGCACGTCGCGCCGGCGGTGGCGAAGGCGGCGATGGAGTCGGGCGTGGCGACGCGGCCGATCGAGGATTTCGACGCATATCTGCGTGACCTCGAAGTGTTCGTGTATCGTTCGGGCCAGCTGATGCGGCCGATCTTCGCGCGCGCCAAGCAGGCGGGGCGCTCGATCGCGTATGGCGAGGGCGAGGACCCGCGGACGCTGCGCGCGGTGCAGACGGTAATCGACGAGGGTATCGGCCGGCCGGTGCTGATCGGGCGGCGCGAGGTCATCGCCGAGCGGATCGAGGCGAGCGGGCTGCGCATGACGATCGGCACCGATGTCGAGGTGCTCGATCCGGGCACCGACCGCGAGGTATTCGACCCCCTGCTCGCCGGCTACAGCACGCTCGTCGGGCGGCGCGGCACGCCGCCCGACAGCGCCGAGCGTGCGCTGCGGACGCGGCCGAGCGTGGCGGCAGCAATGCTGCTGCGCGAGGGGCGAGTCGATGCGGCGTTGTGCGGGGGCATCGGCGACTGGTGGACGCAGATGACGTACGTCATGCCGCTGCTGCCGCGGAAGCCGGGCGTGTCGCGGCTGTACGCGATGTCGGCAGTGATCCTGCGGACCGGCAGTCTGTTCTTCTGCGATACGCACGTGACGATCGACCCGACCGCCGAGCAGATCGCCGAGATGACGATGCTCGCGGCCGAGGCGGTGCGCGCATTCGCGATCGAGCCGAAGGCGGCGTTGCTGTCGCATTCGAGCTTCGGCGCGTCGCGGTCGCCCTCGGCGCAGAAGATGCGCGCGGGTCACGCGTTGCTGAAGGAAATGGCGCCCGAGTTCGAGTTCGATGGCGAGATGCACGGCGATGCGGCGCTGTCGGAGGCGCTGCGGCGGCGGCTGGTCGACGACAGCCCGCTGACCGGGTCGGCGAACCTGCTGGTGATGCCGAACATCGACGCGGCGAACATCGCGGTGTCGCTGCTGTCGGCGTCGACCGAATCGGCGCCGCTGGGGCCGATGCTGCTGGGGCTGGCGAAGCCGCTGCAGATGATGGTGCCGAGCGTGACCGCACGCGGGATTGTGAACCTGAGCGCGATCGCTGTGGGGCATGCGGCTACGGTGCGCGAGACGGCGTAAACCTTCTCCTTCTGCCCCCCTCCCTGGCAGGGAGGGGTTGGGGGTGGGTCGGCTTCCGCATGTTCGGACCGGTGGGGCTCAAGCCGGCCTACCCACCCCCAGCCCCTCCCTTTCAGGGAAGGGAGCGCGTTGCGGGCGAGGTGAGCGTGGCACGCAAGTGAGCAGCGTCGATGCTGCCTGAGCAACGCCGCGTCTTTTCATCGATGTAAGAAAATGGTCGGAGCGACAGGATTCGAACCTGCGACCCCCACACCCCCAGTGTGGTGCGCTACCAGGCTGCGCTACGCTCCGACCGAACGGGCCGCAAGGCGACCCGAGGGGGGCGCACTACGCGGGGTCTGCGCCCGATGCAAGCCCGAACACCGCAGCGATATCCGCAGCCATCTCGGATGCGCCCGGTCGCATGACGCCCACGTCTCATCCTGTGGCGATCTGTTGCGCGAGGTTCCAAGCGATGATAGCGGGCGGACCAATGCGGGCGCGACGCGCGACGTCCGGCCCGACCCAACCTTGCGCCTTCCACGGCCCAGCCAGATACGGACCTTCATGTTCATCTCACCAGCTTATGCCCAGGCCGCAGACGGCGCCACGACGGCGGGGGGCGGGATCGCCTCGTTCCTGAGCCTCGCGCCGCTCTTCCTCGTGTTCGTCGTGTTCTATTTCCTGATGATCCGCCCGCAGCAAAAGCGCATGAAGGCGCTGCAGGCGTCGGTCGCCGCGGTGAAGAAGAACGACAGCGTCGTGACCTCGGGCGGGATCCTGGGCAAGGTGACCAAGGTCGAGGATAACGTCGTCGAGGTCGAGATCGCGCCGAATGTCCGCGTGCGCGTCGTCAAGGCGACGCTGACCGACATCACCAGCCCGAACACGAAGCCGGCAAACGACTGATGTTGGATTTTCCGCGCTGGAAGATCGGGTCGATCATCGGGCTGCTGGCGGCACTCTGCCTGCTGGCGATCCCGAGCTTCCTCCCCGAGAGCACCACGAGCCAATGGGGGCGGATCCCGCATCCGCACATCAACCTCGGACTCGATCTCGCCGGCGGCAGCTATCTGCTGCTCGAGGCGGATACCGCCGACCTCGCCGCGACGCGGATCGAGGCGATGCGCGACAGCGTCGCGGGGACGATGCGCAACGGGACGCCGCGGATCGAGATCGGCGACATCTCGACGCGAGGCGGGCAGCTGAGCTTCCTGCTGCGTGATCCGAGCCAGGTCGATGCGGCGCGCGAGCGCCTGCTCGCGATCACCGGCGGTGGCGCTGGCATGAGCGGCCAGCGCGAATGGGACATCACCGTCGTCGACACGAGCCGGTTCGTGCTCAAGCCCACCGAAGCCGGCCTGACCCAGGCGGTCGACACGGCGATGAAGGACGCGACCGAAGTCGTCCGCCGCCGCATCGACGAGCTGGGCACCAAGGAGCCGACGATCGTCCGCCAGGGCGCGACCCGGATCGTCGTCCAGGTGCCGGGGCTGAAGAACCCGCAGGCGCTGAAGGACCTGCTCGGCAAGACTGCCAAGCTCGAATTCAAGCTGGTCGACGAGACCGCGAACCCGGCCGATCTGGTCAAGGGTATCGCGCCGATCGGCAGCCAGGTCCTCCCGTATCCGGGCAATCCGCGCGGCGTGCCGTTCATCGCGGTCAAGCGCTCGGTGATCATCTCGGGCGACCAGCTCGCCGATGCGCGCCAGGAGTTCGAACCGCAGACCAACGCGCCGCAGGTGGCGATCACGTTCGACGCGGTCGGCGGCCGTCGCTTCGCCAAGGTCACGACCGAGAACACGGGTAAACCGTTCGCGATCATCCTCGACAATTCGGTGATCTCCGCGCCCAACATCAACGAGCCCATCCTTGGTGGTCGCGCGTCGATCTCGGGCAATTTCACCGTCGAATCGGCAAACTCGCTGGCGATTTCGCTGCGCTCAGGCAAGCTGCCGGTGGCGCTGAAGACGATCGCAGAGAGCACCGTCAGCCCCGACCTCGGCAAGGATTCGATCCGCGCCGGCGTGCTGGCGTCGATCGTCGCCGCGCTGCTCGTGATCGTGTTCATGTTCGTGACCTATGGCCGGTTCGGCCTGTATGCGAACCTCGCGGTGGTCATCAACATCTTGGTCATCGTCGCGGTCATGGCGATGCTGAACGCGACGCTGACGCTGCCCGGTATCGCCGGGTTCGTGTTGACGATCGGTACCGCGGTGGATGCCAACGTGCTGATCAACGAACGTATTCGCGAGGAGCGGCGACGCGGGCGTAGCGTGATCCAGTCGGTCGAGCTCGGCTACAAGGAAGCATCGCGGACGATCTTCGAGGCCAACGTGACGCACGCCATCACCGGCGTGATCATGCTGCTGCTCGGCTCGGGTCCGGTGAAGGGCTTTGCGGTCGTGCTGCTGATCGGGATCTGCACGTCGGTGTTCACCGCCGTCACGTTCACGCGGATGATGGTCGCGCTGTGGCTGCGGAAGAACCGCCCCACCACGATCAATATTTGAGGCGGGAGATAACCATGCGCCTGCTGAAACTCGTTCCCGACAACACGAACCTCAAGTTCGTCAGCCTACGCAAATGGGCGTTCGGGCTGACCCTGATCCTCTCGCTTCTAGCGGTCGGCCTCGTCGCCTTTCGCGGCCTGAACATGGGCGTCGATTTCGTCGGCGGCGTCCTGATCGAACAGAACTTCGCGACGCCGCCGTCGATCGAGGCGGTGCGGACAGAAGTCGACCGCCTCGGTGTCGGCGAAGCCTCGATCCAGTCGTTCAGCGATCCCAAGACGCTGTCGATCCGCTTGCCGTTGCCCGACAGTGGCGACGAAGGTGCGACCAACCGCCTGGTGAAGAAGGTGTCGGATGATATCGGGGCGAAATTCCCGGGATCGACCTTCTCGAAATACGACACCATCTCGGGCAAGGTCTCGGACGAACTGATCACCAAGGGACTGCTCGCGGTCGGCCTGGCGATCCTGGGCATCGCCTTGTTCGCCGTGGTGCGGTTCGAGTGGCAGTTCGGCGTCTCGACCATCGTCGCGATCGTCCACGATCTGTTGATGACGCTCGGCTTCTTCGCGCTGATGCGGAATGATTTCGAGGTCGACCTGAACATCGTCGCGGCGGTGCTGACGATCATCTCCTACTCGATCAACGACAAGATCGTGATCGACGACCGTATCCGCGAGAACATGCGCCGCTATCGCAAGATGGACATGCGCGAGATCATCGACCTGTCCGTGAACGAGACGCTGCCGCGTACCGTGATGACGTCGGTGACGATCCTGCTCGCGCTGGTTGCGATGCTGGTGCTGGGCGGCCACGTGCTGCGCGGGTTCACCGCGGCGATGATCCTGGGTATCGTCGTGGGGACGTATTCGTCGATCTACGTGTCGTCGTCGCTGCTGATCACGCTGGGTCTGCGGGCCGATCCTGCACCGCGCAAGGGTGGCGTGCAGGACGGCGCCGAGCGGGTTGGTCCCAAGGTCGAGCGTTGAGGATGGACCGCGAGAAGACCGATGGGCCGATGATCTCGGCGTTCGGTCGCGGCGGGTTCAAGGTCGACGACGGCTATTACACCGCGCTGGCGATCAGCCCCGAGCGCGCGGATGGCTGGGAGCCGCCGGCGTTCGAGGCGCTGGGCGAGGCCGATGTCGCAGCGTTGCTGGCGCTCGATCCGCCGCCCGAGTTTCTGTTGCTCGGGACCGGCAATGCGCTGCGTCAGCCGCCGCTTGCGTTCAAGCGTGCGGTCGAGGCGCGCGGGTTCGGGATCGAGGCGATGGATAGTCGTGCCGCCGCCCGCGCGTGGGCAGTATTGCGCGGCGAGGGTCGCTGGATCGTCGCGGCGCTCTATCCGCTCGAGGGGTAGGCCGCGACCAACGCCGTCAGGTGCGCGTAGAGCGCGGCGGTGTTTTTTTCCCACGTGAAGCCGGCCGCCATCGCCCGCGTCGCGGCTTGCTCCGGCGGGTCGCGCAACAGCGTGCCGATCGCGGCGGCGAACGCCAGCGGATCGCCGATCGTCACACGGCCCGCGGCGGGCGACGTTACCACTTCGTGCGCGCTCCCGGCGTCGGTGATGACGATCGGCGTGCCGCTAGCGAGCGATTCGATCCACGCGTTGGCGAGCCCCTCCGACATCGAGGCGAGCGCGGTGACGTCGGCGGCGGCGACCAGCGCGGGCAAGTCGGCGTGCGGGATCGCGCCGAGCAGGCGGACCCGGTCGCCGACGCCGAGTCGGGCGATCAGCGATTCGAGCGCGCCGCGATAGGCCCCCTCGCCCGCGATCAACAGCGTCACGCCGGGGAGCGCGGCGATCGCGGCGATCACGACCTGATGGCCCTTGCGCTCGATCAGGCCGCCGATCGCGACGACCAGAGGCCCCGTGATGCCGAGCCGCGCCTTGGCGGCGACCCGGTCGGTCGGTTGGAAGCGAGTCTGGTCGACGCCGGTATGGTGGATGCGGATCCGGTCTTTGGGGAGGCCTAACGCGACCATGTCCGCCTTCATCGCCGCGCCGACCGCGAGCAGCCCTGCCGCCCCCTGCCCCGCATCGCGAACCTGCGCGGCGGTGGCGGGGACCATGCCCCAATGGTGGATGTCGGAGCCGCGTGCCTTGATCGAGACGGGCACGCCGTAGCGTTTGCCGAGTGCGACCGCGGCGGGGCCGTCGGGGAAGAAGAACGACGCGTCGATCACGTCGAACGCGAAGGTGTCGCGGAGGGCGTCGAGCAGCGGTACGAGCGCGCGTTCGAGTGCTGCGGCGTGATGGCGGCCTTGCGTGAAGGGGATCGCGGTGAAGCGGGGGCGGTGGACGGCGACAGCCTTCCAGGTTTCGCGGTGCGGCAGTTTGGCGAGCGGCGCGTAATGGCGGACATTGCGCAGGATGCCGGGCGGAAGACCGATCGGCGCAACCACTGTCAGGTCCACATCGGGATGCGCGGCGAGCCCCAGCGTCTGCCGCTCGACGAAGCCGCCGAAGTTCGGACGGGTCGCGTCGGGAAACAGCGTGGAGAGGGTGAGAACGCGCAGCATTGCGCGGGGGTATAGCGCGGCGGTTAATGGGTGGTGAGTCGTCCCCTTCTACCACCCGGCAAAGGGCGCGGAGTGGAGGCCATGTGCCACAGATGATGAAGGGCTAATTGGCGGCGAACGAGGCGCCGTGCCATCCGCCCTTACCACCCCGGCGGAGGCCGGGGCCCAATTGGTAAGGTGGCAATAACAGTGTGCCACGCTTCATTAGCAACGTTCCCCAATTGGGCCCCGGCCTTCGCCGGGGTGGAGCAAGAAGGTATGAGGTGGTCGCTCGTGGGAATGGCGTTCGGCCTGAACCACGATGTTTCCCCACGAAGGCGGGACCCAGACTGGGCTCCCGCCTTCGCGGGAGAACAAGGAGGGGCGGGAAGCGCTCTCCTTCTCTCCCTCGATCTAGCCCTTGCTCAAATCCGCTTCGCCAAAGGATACGCGAACAGCACATCCGCATCCGCGCTGGTCGAGACCGTCTCGCTACCCGTCATCGTCGCGCATTCGCCGGCCTTGAACGCAACGCCGGCGACATCGCCCGAGCCGGTGATCGGGATGACCCAGCCGGTCGTGCCCTCGGGCAGGTTGACGACATGATCGCCGCCCTTCCAGCGCTCGAGCACGAACTTCGGCCCTTCGACCATGATCGTCCGGCCGGTTTCGACCTCGATCGGCGGCGCGACGGGCACGTACGGGGTCGGATCGGCAACCTCGATGCCGTCCTTCAGGTGGAGTTCGCGGTCGCTGCCGTAATCGTACAGGCGATAGGTCGTCTCGGAATTCTGCTGGACCTCGATCACCGTCAGGCCACCGCCGATCGCGTGGATCGTGTCCGAGGCGCAATACATGAAATCGCCCGGCTTGACCGGCTTCCAGTCGAGCTTGTCCTCGATCGTGCCGTCGATCGCCGACTGGCGCAGCTCGTCCTTCGAGATCGCCTGTTTCGTGCCGACCGCGATCGTCGATGTCGGTTCGGCGGCGAGGACCGTCCAGCACTCGTCCTTGCCGCGCGGCAGGCCGCGGGCGTGCGCCTGCTCGTCGTTCGGATGGACCTGGACCGACAGCTTTTCGCTGGTGAACAGGTACTTGATCAACAGGTCGGGCGTGGTGTTGCCCGGCTCCTGGAACCAGACTTCGCCGATCGGCGGCGTTCCGGGGGCCGCGTCCTCGAAACCGGGCCAGAGCGTGTCGCGACCCCAGGGCTTCTCGACGCGGTGGGTGTGCAACAGGGTGGCGGGCATGGGATCGTCCTCGATTGGAATGGCGTTTCGCCAACGCACGACCTTTGCCGTGCGATCCGCGCCAGCGAAAGCCCCCCTGCCCCATGAAGTCGCCCGCTCGAGAGCCTCCTTGGGTGTTTGGCGAAAGGGATTGTTCGCGAAGCCCCGGTTACGCTAAGGACAACGCCAATGCGTATCCCCCAGTCCTTTCCGAGCATGCCCCGTGCCCTTGTGGTCACGCTCGTCGCCGCGCTTGCGCTCCCCATGGCTGGTTGCGCGGGCGGTCGTGCCGCAAAGGGCGATCTGCCCTATGTCGCGCGCGACGTGGGTACGCTGTACTCGACCGCCAAGCGGCGGCTCGATCAGGCGCGCTACAAGGAGGCTGCACAGCTGTTCGACGAGGTCGAGCGCCAGCATCCCTATTCGATCTGGGCACGCCGTGCCCAGATCATGTCGGCGTTCAGCTATTACCTGGCGCGCGATTACACCGCGTCGATCAGCTCGGCGCAGCGCTTTCTCGCGGTGCATCCTGGCAACCGCGATGCGCCGTACGCCTATTACCTGATCGCGCTCGGCTATTACGAGCAGATCACCGACGTCACGCGCGACCAGAAGATCACGCGGCAGGCGCTCGATTCGCTGGGCGAGCTGATGCGCCGCTATCCGAACACGCGCTATGCGTCGGATGCGCGGCTGAAGATCGATCTGGTCAACGATCATCTCGCGGGCAAGGAAATGGAGATCGGGCGGTTCTACGAGACGCGCGGCCAGTGGCTCGCCGCGAACGGCCGGTTCCGCACCGTGATCGACAAGTTCCAGCAGACCACGCACACGCCCGAGGCGCTGATGCGGCTGACCGAGACGTATCTGGCGCTCGGCGTGCCCGTCGAGGCCGAGAAGGCAGGCGCGGTGCTCGGGCGCAACTATCCCGGCACCGACTGGTATCAGCATGCCTACGACCTGCTGAAGAAGAAGCAGGTGCCGGCCGTGCCGCCGCTGAAGCCCGGCGAACAGGTGGTGCCGGTCGGGACCAAGGGGACGCCGTCGGTGATGGTCGAACTCGACGAGCCGGGCTCGACGCCGACCGGCCCTTCGGTGCGTACGCCCGACAAGCCGCGTTCGGCGGGCCAGCCGTCCAACACCGGCAGCTGACGCGAGTACAGGCCGTTCGGTTGGAACATAGGGGGATCGCATTGCGCGCCCGTTCGTCTATGGCGGACATCCTATGCTGACCGAACTTTCCATTCGCGACGTGGTGCTGATCGAAGCGCTGGATCTGGGATTCGGCGAAGGGCTTGGCGTGCTGACCGGCGAGACCGGGGCGGGCAAGTCGATCCTGCTCGATGCACTTGGCCTTGCGCTCGGCGGGCGTGGCGACAGCGGACTGGTACGGCACGGCGCGACGCAGGCTGTGGTGACCGCGACGTTCGATGCCCCTGCCCCCGAGTCGCCGCTCGCGCTGTTGTTCGACGAGAACGGGCTTGAGATCGAGCGCGGCGAGCCGCTGATCGTGAAGCGGATCGTCAAGGCGGACGGCGGCAGCCGCGGCTTCGTAAACGACCAGCCGGCGTCGGCGGGGCTGCTGCGCGAGATGGCGCCGCATCTGGTCGAAATCCACGGGCAGCATGACGAGCGCGGGTTGCTCAATGCGCGGGGCCACCGGGCGCTGCTCGACATCTTCGGGCGGACCGAGCCGGGCGCGACGGGCAAGGCTTACGCGGCGTTTCGGGCGGCCGAGGCCGAACTGGCGGCGGCGCGCGCGGACATCGAGACGGCTGCGCGGGATCGCGAGTGGCTGGAGCATACGGTCGCCGAACTGACCGCGCTGGCGCCGGTCGCGGGCGAAGAGGAGACGCTGGCGGATACGCGGCGGTCGATGCAGCGCGCGGAGAAGATCGCGGACGACCTGGCGGCGATCGACGATTTCCTCGAGGGCAAGGACGGCGGGATGGCGAAGTTGCGCCAGGCCGCGCGTGTGCTCGAGCGGATCGCGGAGGATCATGTCGCGCTCGGCAATGCGCTGGCGGCGGTCGATCGCGCGGTGATCGAGGCGTCGGTTGCCGAGGAAAGCCTGCGCGATGCGCGGGCCGAGATGGCGTATGATCCGCGCGCGCTGGAGGATGACGAGGCGCGGTTGTTCGAGCTTCGGGCGATGGCACGCAAGCACCGCGTGCAGCCGGATGACCTCGCCGCGCTGGCGGACGAGATGCGCGCACGGCTGGAGCGGCTCGATGCGGGCGAAGGCGGGATCGCGAAGATCGAGGCACGCGTGGCGTCTGCGCGGAAGGCTTTCGATGCGGCGTCGGATGCTTTGACGAAGCGGCGGTTGGCGGCGGCGAAACGCCTCGACGTGGCGGTCGCGGGCGAGCTCGCGCCGTTGAAGCTGGATGCGGCGCGGTTCCAGACGGTGGTGGCGCCGCTTGGTGACGAGGGCTGGTCGGCGGCGGGCAAGGACCGCGTCGAGTTCGAGATCTCGACTAATCCGGGTGCGCCGTTCGCCGCGCTTACCAAGATCGCATCGGGTGGCGAATTGTCGCGCTTCATCCTCGCACTGAAGGTGGCGCTGGCGGAAGAAGGCGGCGCGTCGACGATGGTGTTCGACGAGATCGACCGCGGCGTCGGCGGCGCGGTGGCCAGCGCGATCGGCGAACGACTCGCGCGACTGGCACAGAGCACGCAGTTGCTGGTGGTGACGCACAGCCCGCAGGTCGCGGCGCGTGGGGCGAAACATCTGCTGATCGCGAAAAGCAGCGACGGCACCGTCACGCGGACCGGCGTGCGCGCTTTGTCCGAGGACGAACGCCGCGAGGAGATCGCGAGGATGCTGTCCGGCGCACAGATCACCGACGAAGCCCGCGCGCAGGCGGAGCGGCTGCTCGAGCGGGCCTGAAGTCGGGACGCCTCGCCAACTTCTCCCCCCTCCCTGAAAGGGAGGGGTCGGGGGTGGGTCGGTCTCCGCGCTTTCGGACTGTGGTGGCACAAGCCGACCTACCCACCCCCAGCCCCTCCCTTTCAGGGAGGGGAGCCGACATAGTCTCGGGCGCGGTCATCTGAAGTCGATCCGATCAGGGCATCGCCTGCTGCGGATGGGGGTGGTCGGGAAGAGCGCGAGCGCTAATGCCGGCGACGTTTTCGGCACTCTCACGTCTAACCACCCCGACGGTGGCCGGGCTCAGTTGGGCAATGGCTCTTAGAAGGCCGGGAGCGGTTACGACGACCTTGCCAATTGGGCCCCGGCCTTCGCCGGGGTGGTGGGCTTGGCTGGCGTGTGGCAAAAATTCGGATGTCTTCTCGCGGTCTAGCTCAGTCGCGAAAGCTCGGATCGATCCGGTCGAGTTTCCGGAGCAGCGCCGGCCACGCCAGCCCGTCCGCGAGCATCCGCATGCCGGGGCCGCTCGACTGGCCCTCGACCTTCTCTGCCACGCCCTGATTCGGGGTGTTGAGATTCTCGCGCCCGGCGCTCAGCATCAACACCTGCGCCTCGCACGCGCGTTCGAGGAAATACATGCGGAGGAACGCCTGCGGGATCGATTCGCCGACCGTCAGCGTGCCGTGGTTGCGCAGGATCATGCTGTGCTTCGTGCCGAGATCCGCGACCAGTCGTTCGCGCTCCTCGAGCTCGGTCGCGATGCCCTCGAAGTCGTGATACGCGACGTCGTGCCCGGCGATCATCGCGGTCTGCGTGTGCGGGAGCAGCCCCTCCGCCATCGCCGACACCGCCTGGCCGTGCGGCGTGTGCAGATGCAGCACCGCGACCGCATCCTCGCGCGCGGCGTGTATCGCGGAGTGGATCACGAACCCGGCACGGTTGACCGGCGCGGGCGTGTCCATGACCTTGTTGCCGTCGACGTCGATCTTGACGAGCGACGACGCGGTGATCTCCTCGAACATGTGCGTGTAGGGGTTGATCAGGAAATGATGCTCGGGCCCCGGCACGCGCGCCGACAGATGCGTGAAGATCAGATCGTCCCAGCCGTAATAGGCGATCAGGCGATACGCCGCGGCCAGGTCGACGCGCAGCGCCCATTCCTCGGGCGACACGAGATCGCGTATCGTCGGCTCGGTCCTGAGTGCGGTCGCCATCATCCATCTCCTTTTGTTATGCGCGTGGCATAGCATGGCGCGGATCACGGAAATGTCGTCGGATTGACAATCGCGGTGATTGGCCGACACTTCCGCGATGTCTTCGATCGATCCTGCGCTGCTCGAGGCCGACCAGTGGTTCGGCGCGGTACCGGCCGCGCGACGCGCGCTGCTGTTGCAGGAGGCAAGCGTCCGATCGGTGCCGGCAGGCACGCGGCTCTACGGCGTCGGCGATCCACCCGATGGGCTTTGGGCGGTGCTTGACGGGCAGGTCCGGCTGATCGGCTATCCCGCGATCGGGGCCGAAATGGTGGTGCTGATGATGGGACCGGGGACGTGGTTCGGCGAGCTGTCGACGCTCGATGCGGGGCCGAGGCCGCACGACGCGATCGCGTTCGGCCCGGCGCGCGTGCTGCATATCGGGATCGACACGTTCCGACGGCTGGCCGGCGACACGCCCGAATTATGGTGGGACATTGCGCTGCTGGCGTGCGCGCACCAGCGCGCGTCGCTCGCGTTCATGATGAACACGCTGTCGCAGCCGATCCCGGTGCGGCTCGCGAGGATGCTCGGCGGCATGGTGCGCGCGGCTGGGGGCGACAGCGTCGCACTCCGACAGGAGGATATCGCGGCGATGATCGGGGTGTCTCGGCAGACGCTCAACAAGGCGTTGAAGGCGATGGAGCGCGAAGGCGTGATCGCGCTGGAATATGCGCGGATCAGGGTGTTGGATGCGGAAGGTCTGCGGCGATGGGGTGCCGGGTGAGCCGTCGCACCTCGTAAATACCACCACCCCGGCGGAGGCCGGGGCCCAATTTGGGGACAGAGATAACGATGCGCATCGCTCCGTTACTGCGACCTCGCCAATTGGGCCCCGGCCTTCGCCGGGGTGGAGTCGGTTGGGTGAAGCGGTGGACGCCTCCGTTACAGCACCCCGGTGCCGCCGGTCGCCGCGAACGCGCTGCCGCTAGTGAAGCTCGTCCCCGTCTCCGCGAGCGTGACGTACAGCGACGCGAGTTCGGCCGGCTGACCCGCCCGGCCGAGCGGCGTGTCCTGCCCGAACTCGCCCATCTTGCCCGGCAGCTGCCCGCCCGCGACCTGGAGCGGCGTCCATACCGGCCCCGGTGCGACCGCATTGACGCGAATCCCCTTCTTGCCGAGCTGCTTGGCCAGCCCCTTGGTAAAGATCAGGATCGCGCCCTTGGTGGTGGCGTAATCGAGCAGTTCTTCACCGGGACTGACCGAATTGACCGAGGCGGTGTTGATGATCGACGCGCCCGGCTTCATCAACGGGATTGCCGCCTTGCAGAGGTGGAACATCGCATAGACGTTGGTCTTCATCGTCCGGTCGAACTGCTCGAAGCTGATCTCGGCGATCGACTCCTTAGACTGCTGGTACGCGGCGTTGTTGACGAGGATATCGAGCCCGCCGAGTTCGCGGTTCGCGCGTGCGATCAAGTCGGTGCAGAATTTCGCATCGGTCAGGTCGCCGGGAATCAGCACGACTTTCCGGCCCTCGGCACGGAGCAGCTTCGCCACGTCCTGCGCATCGGGCTCCTCGGTCGGGTAATAGTTGATCGCGACATCGGCGCCTTCGCGCGAGAACGCGATCACCGCCGCCCGGCCGATCCCCGAATCGCCGCCGGTGACCAGCGCTTTGCGCCCCGCGAGCCGCCCGGAGCCGCGGTAACTCGTCTCGCCGCAATCGGGGACGGGGTGCATGTCGCGCTGGAGGGCTGGCCATTTCTGGCGCTGCTCTGGGAACGGCGTCGAGACGAAGCGCGTCTGCGGATCGGCGAGCGGCGCGGCGCCTTGCGCGAAGGCCGGTGCGGCGGCGGCGGCGAGGCCGGTGACGGCGGCGCCCTTGAACAGGTCTCGGCGGTTGGTGTCGGTCATGATGGCGTGTCCTGCGAAAAATTCTCTTGGTATGTCAGCGCGCAAGTCGGGCGAATGTTCACGCCATGTTGATCGAGGTCTTGTCGAAAGACGCCCCCCTCCCCTAACCCGGCGCGATGACCGACCTTCCCGCGACCGAGATCGAAGCCGCCGCCGAACTGGAGACGCTCGCCGCGCAGATCGCGTATCATAACGCACGCTATCATACCGACGACGCGCCCGAGATCAGCGACGCCGACTATGACGCGCTGGTGCGGCGCAATGCGGCACTCGAAGCGGCGTATCCGGCGGCGGTGCGGACCGATTCGCCGAGCCGGACCGTCGGTGCTGCACCCGCGGGGCACCTCGCGAAGGTCGCGCATGCCAAGGCGATGATGAGCCTCGACAACGCGTTTGCGGACGAGGAAGTCGAGGAGTTCGTTGCGCGCGTGCGCCGGTTCCTGAAGCTGGCGGACGACGCGCCGGTGGCGCTGACCGCAGAACCGAAGATCGACGGGCTGTCGTGTTCGCTGCGATACGAGGACGGGCGGCTGGTCCAGGCCCTCACGCGAGGCGACGGGCAGGTCGGCGAGGACGTGACCGCCAATGTCCGCACCATTAGTGATATCCCCCAGACCTTGCAGGGTGAGGCCCCCGCGATCTTCGAGGTTCGCGGCGAGGTCTATATGGCGAAGGACGACTTCGCCGCCTTGAACGCGCGCCTGCTCGCCGAGGCCGAGGAGACCGGCAAGGACGCACGGCAGTTCGCCAACCCGCGCAACGCCGCCGCCGGGTCGCTGCGCCAGAAGGATGCTGCCGTCACCGCGAGCCGCACGCTCCGGTTCCTCGCGCATGGCTGGGGCGAGGCGAGCGTCGTGCCGGGCGAGACGCAGGCCGAAGTCGTCGACACGTTGCGCGGCTGGGGTTTTCCGATCGCCGAAGGGTTCGCGCGGGTCGAAGGAACGGCCGCGGCGCTCGACGTGTACCGTAAGATCGAAGCCGAACGCGCCGACCTGCCGTTCGACATCGACGGCGTGGTCTACAAGGTCGATCGGCTCGACTGGCAGGCCCGACTCGGTCAGGTCGCCAAGGCGCCACGCTGGGCGATCGCGCACAAATTCCCCGCCGAGCGGGCGCAGACTTTGCTCGAAAAGATCGACATCCAGGTCGGACGGACTGGCGCGATGACTCCGGTCGCGCGGTTGTCGCCCGTGACCGTCGGTGGCGTCGTCGTAACCAACGCGACGCTGCACAATGCCGACGAGATCGAGCGGCTCGGCGTGCGCCCCGGCGACCGCGTGCTGGTCCAACGCGCCGGTGACGTGATCCCGCAGATCGTCGAGAACCTCACCCCCGACGCCGAGCGCGAGGCGTATGTCTTCCCGCATGTCTGCCCCGAATGCGGGTCCGCCGCCGAGCGCGAGGAGGGCGAGGTCGTGTATCGCTGCACCGGCGGGCTGATCTGCCCGGCGCAACGCGTCGAGCGGCTGATCCACTTCGCCTCCCGCCACGCGTTCGACATCGGCGGGCTCGGGCAGACGCTGATCGAGGCGTTCTTCCGCGACGGCCTGATCGAATCGCCCGCCGACATCTTCCGCCTGACCGAGGAGCAACTAGCCGCGCGCAAGAAGGACGGGCGCGTCTGGGCGGCCAAGGTCATCGCGGCGATCGAGACCAAGCGGACGATCCCGCTCGACCGGTTCCTGTTCTCGCTCGGCATCCGCCACGTCGGCGAGATTACCGCGCGTGACCTTGCGCGACGCTATGTGTCGGCGAAGGCGCTCGGCGCGGTACTGCGTCACGCAGTCTTCCTGCGCGGCCAGATCGAAGCAGCAATTGGCGAACCCGAGCGGAAATTCGTGCTTCGCCGCGACAAGCTGCTGGTTGGCGCGATCGAGACCGCCGGGATCGGCCCCGAGGTGGCGAGCGCGCTGATCGGGTTCTGCGCCGAACCGCACAACCGCCGAGTCGTGTTCGACCTGCTCCGCGAAGTGAAGCCGGCGGATGTCGTCCACGAAACCCGCGAATCGCCGGTCACCGGTCAGATACTGGTCTTCACCGGCAGCCTCGAAACGCTCAGCCGCGACGAAGCCAAGGCGCAGGCGGAAGCGCTCGGCGCGCGCGTCGCGGCGTCGGTGTCGAGCAAGACCGGGCTCGTGATCGCCGGACCGGGGGCGGGCTCCAAGCTTAAAAAAGCCACCGAACTGGGCATCCGCGTCATCACCGAAGCCGAATGGGCGGAGATCGTCGCCGCGAGCTCCCTCGCACAAGTTAACTTCGGCCCATTACAAGGTTAATGACCCAGAATAACTCGGAAGCCCACAGGGGTTGAATAAGGTTTAGACGGCTAGAAAAGCAGGCCTATGCCTTCGCGCAGCGCGGCCCTAAACATCTCAAGGGTTACGAAGTTTCCCGCAGCGAAGGCCTTCGCCCCACGGGCTGGCACGACTTTGGCCGGCTTGTCCATGGCCGCGATGTACTGCTCGATACGCTGATAGAGCTCGTGCAGCCCATGTATGATGTCCGCGCTGTCTAGTGGGACCACCTCGACATCTGTGAAGCCCACGGAACCGTCGTCGATCGCCGCCGTCCGGAAGAACGCGACTGCGGGAAGTTTCGCATCCTCCACGCCGAGGCGTGCACCGACGATGTGGTTAAATCGGGCAAGTGCTTCATCCGAGGCGGTGTGGACGAAGAAGACGCTGAGGGCGGTGCCGGACAATCTGTCGAGCTTGGCATAGGCGCCCTGATCGGCGAGTACCCGCTTTAGATCGCGGTCCTCAGCATTCCGTAGGATGATCGCGAATGCCCGCGCCCTGCCATCCTTCACGTGCTCGGCGCAAATCTCCTCCACGCGCTGCAGAAATGCTTCGAGCATGAGGCCGATGCCTCTGCCGCCGCCCTGCTCGTAAATCGGTATCATCTTTCGCCACCATTCCCTGATCGGACTAACAGTCCGCATACAGGGGCGGTTTTCGGACGTGTCGCCTCGCTCGGCAACACAGAATTTCGAAGAGCCATACGTCTGTTGAGCGGCGGCTTCATTAATTCGGAACGATGAAGAACCTCGCCGCGCAAAGTGCGGCTCATGGCCGCCACGGCATCTCCAGCCGCAGCCTTCCGACATCGAATTCCAGCATCGACTCCGACGCCAGTTGGTCCGTTCGGGTGATGACGTATCCTCGATCGCGCAGCAGCGGATGGTCGACGACCTCGTCCAGAGAGCGGCCAAGGCATGCGGCGAGTATCGTGTCCGGAAGGCTTTTCAGCTTGAGCCTCGCGCAGCCGTCCCGCGTAGACAACTCGAACCCCGAACTGCGGAAGACGACTTCGAGCGAGCAGCCGACGATCGCGGCTTCGATCCAGTCCTTCAAGCCATCGGCAATCACCGCATCCCCATGACGCGGTGCCGCGTTCGAGAATCCTACCTTCTGATTGGTGCGGATGAACAAGGCGCGCCCTGAAGGCTGCGGCTGAGTACTCTCCGGCCACTTATGGCTCGGCCGGATGCGCTGCAGAGCGGATGGCGCATCGCAGCCGGCGAGTCCAAGAACGTCGGGCACGATCGCTGACATCGTCCGGACCGTCGCACAGAGATACGTGCGGAAGCTGGCCAGGCGCATCTTCGCGACGAGCTGGTCAACCATCATCTTTTCGCTGCGCGCGGTACGGCCGGCTTCCTCGCACCTCCTGAGATCGTCGGCATCTCGACCATCGACCGGGATCGCGGGCACCACCATCGTCATGATGCCAGTCCCCCGGTCTGCACGACGAGCATAAGCAGACGCTGTGTCAGCGCCTCGCCGCCTTGACGATGCGCCAGGTCCCACCAGTCGTCCCACCGGTCGACCCTTTCCGCGATCCATGCAAAGAGGTCGTCGCGATGCTGATCTTCGGCGAACGATTGCGACCAGGCCACTCTCCGCGTCGGCATTCGTGCATCCGTGGCGATGCCGGTCAGCGTGATCAGATGCGATCGACCAACACGCTCACGTGCGAAAACATGCCGACGACTGGTCACGGAACGTTCGAAGACCACGAGAGCGCGTTCGCGCGCGGCATCCGCCTCGCCGCGCTTGGCGGACGCCACCGCGTTGACCACCTCCGCCATCGGCAGATCCTCCCAACCCGGTTCGCGGGTCGCCTGCATCATCAGCATGACTGATTTTCCCTCAGGGCTGAGGGGAGCGCCTAGAGTTTGCGCCCCGTCGGCGGAATCCAGCATTCCAATCGACGCCAGCCAGCACAGATAGAAGCGCCAGAACAGCATATCGCCCTCGAACAGGTCATGCCTGTGCTCCGCGCCTGCAAGCCAGCGGGCGTCGATGGCAGTCAGGACACGGGTCATCAGTTCCTGTTGTTCGCCGGCGAGGTGAATAGCGGGGAAGCCGAGCTCTCCGACCCAGAACGCTTCCCTGACGGTCCGCCAGGTGCGTCCCGAGTCATCCTCGAGACCGCGATCACGCGCCCTCAACCACCAGCCCCAGGGCAGGTCGCCGGCATGGCGATCTCGCCGGTCCATGATCAGCCTCCCCTCTGCGGGTCGAGCCCAATCGGCGGGAGCGGCGGTCCATCACGTTCGGGAACCGGCTCGCGATCGGCGATCGCGCGGAGCTGACGGGCGAGGTTGATGACCTCCCGTACTACGTAGCCGTCGTCCCGATATTCGGCCCCGGTTTCCGCACCGAGGAACCGGAGCCCGTGCCTAGTTTCGCCCGGAATGACGTCATATAGGTGGTTGCAGTCGAAGCCGAACCACCAGACGTGGGCGTCCTCGGGGCGGTGATCGGTCGCATGGGAGATGGGTTCGAACTGGTACGGAACCCGCGGAACGTGGCAGATCCGCCGCGCCTCCACGGCGATGCGACGCGTCGGCTCGGGGCCTTCATCGCAGATCCGCGAATACGTCAGCCCGCCGTGCACCTCGATGCCGAGATCGGTAGGGATTGCTTCGTGGTTCCAGCCCCATAGCGGATGTCCGCGGGGCACGCCTACGAAACCGCTGAGATAGCCATCCCCCGTCTCCCGGAGCATGATGCACTCGAACCCCGTCTCGTCATCAACCCAGCTCAGTTTATCCGCCTCGTCGATCCAAGGCCCGTCACGGTTCGGCTTCGCGCCGTTCACGAAGAAGATCTCGCTAGCCGGGATGACGCGATCATTCGTCGCATAGGGGCGACCCGTAACCAGGGTGACGTCACCATCGCGGACGGCGGCACCATCCTTCCCGGGCATCTTCGTCAGCGCCCGTTCGGAGCCGAACAGTGGGACGAGCGCGGACCCGGTGATGTTCGCCAGCGCGGTGGTGGTCGCCTTGTTGGCGGGGGGCGTCTTCTTACGAGCCATTTTCTCTTCTCCATGTTCCGTTGATGGGCGCGCGGATGCCGCTCAGATGAAGCGGGTGCGAGGGGTGACGCGGATGAGTTCGGCGCAAATCGCCTTCGGATTGGCCTCGACGGCATAGACGTTGGCAGCGAGCCAGAACTGTTCGCCCACGAGGTCCCCGTCTTCGACCTCCTTCGCCCAGACCTTCAGGTCGGCGGACCAGCGATAACCTCGTGCCCGGAGTAGATCCTTAACCTCGAAGGCGGCTCCCCTAGCCCGGACCAGCCATGTCGGTGCGGCGCCACGCTCGATCATCTCGGATAGAGCGGTACGGCCGGCAGCGTCGCGGTGGCGCAGCATCTGGATCAGGGCATCGACATCCGCAGAGGCGCGATGTCCGCAGAAGTAGTAGCCACGCTGAAGCAGTAGATACCCCAGAACCCGACCATCGAAGCCGCGCCTGCGCCAGTCGACTTGTCGCATAGAGCAACACCAGTTCAGACCCCGCGCGTCCGGCAGGCGATCTTCGAGCCAGCGCCGGTCGAAGGAACTGTTGTGCGCCACAACGAAGCTGGCCGACTTCAGCAGCCGCGCCGCAACGTCTTCCTCTATCTCGCGGCCGGAAAGATCGGCATCGGTAAGGCCCGTGAGCTCTACGATCTCCGGAGAAAGCGGTTCGCCCGGATCCTGGCGCCACTCATAGGCCGCGTCGATGTCCGTGATGACCCCGTCGGGATCGTACCGGAAGCGACGGAGGGCGAGTTCTACGATCTTGCCGGTCGAGGAATCGAGGGAAGTCGTTTCGCAGTCCAGCGCTACGCCGACATGCGAGCCGCGGCCCGTGCCTTCGCCGGTCGGACCTTCGGTAAGACGCAAGGGGCGAAGCACGCGTACGTTTCCGGTGCCGGCTGCGTCCTCGCAGCCGGCTTCGGCATGGATGTTCATGTCTATCTCCTCTTGATGCCGGCGCGCGGGGACCGCAGCGGCGCGACGTCGATCGTCAGCGCAGCCCCGACCGTTCCGTCATCGCCGCCCGGTCAGGCTTGAATCACCTGCTGGATGTCGACGGCGAAGGTCTTGGCTGCGGACGAGGCGCAGTCGTTGCCCATCTGGATGATCATCGCAGCCACCGGGGATGGCACGAGGGCGATCACGAGGGGGGCGGTCGAATGAAGGCCGGTACGGATATCGGCAGCTGCGGCCAGATCGGGACCGAAGCGGCCCACGAGACGGGCGCGGACCTCGTCGACATTCCGCGCGACAGACGCGTGGAAGGCCTGGAGCATGCGGTTGTCCCGCGTTTCGGCGATGGTGGCCGTGTACAGGCGGAGACGGGTCTGGCGGCCGGCGCGATCACGATTCGACCGGCGCCCGTTGCTTGGAATGTTGCCGTACAGATACTCATACTCGTGCTCGTCGAGTCCATCATCTTCGGACGCCATCAGCGCATCGATGGCGGCACGTGACACGTCGAGCCCAAGACCGAGCCCATGAGCCAGCACGCCACGCATGCAGGCATCGCGGTCGAGGCAGGCGTCGATAGCCGCCGCGCCATCGAAGAGCCGGCGGGGCGAAAACATCCATGCCATCGGGTCGTGCTCGACCGCCTCGCGCTGAAAACGGGTCGCGGTCTCGGATGCCACGAGCGCGACGCGGCCGATCGCACGGCGGGTGGTGGTGATCGTCTCATCACCGTCGTCATCGTCGTCGAGAGGATCGGGGAACAGCGCGCCGATCCTGAGCTTGCCCTCCATATGATCCAGGACGGGATCGGCCTTCGGGTTGATGCCGGCGGTACGCTCCGCAACAATCGCATTCATAGCTCACTCCATCGTCGCCGATGATGATGATCTGTCGGGGATGGCGACAGCCACCGACGCCCCCAATATGGAACGGCCACGGAATAATACAACGCTTCGCGAATTATTGTAGTGTTACCAAGTCGTTTACGATACTGGAGAACCGCTTTGCAGGTCGGCGGAGCCAGCCTAGAACATGAGGAGTGGAAAAGATGAACGCCCTGCAGGTTATGAGCGCACTTGCGCAGACCAGCCGTTTCGAGGCGTTCCGTGTCCTCGTCGATGCATTGCCCGAAGGCATGGCGTCGAGCGACATCGCTGCCGCCATCGACACGACGCCGAACACCATGAGCGCCCACCTCGCGATCCTCGAGCGCGCCGGGCTCGTGTCGTCCGAGAAGATCGGTCGCAGCGTCATCTACCGGGCGGAGACTAGCACGGCTGAAGGGCTGAGCGAGTTCCTGGCCCACGCATGTCAACGCGGCAGGACGGCACGCAAGCGCCACCCTGCCGCCTAGGCGCGATAGGGGATACGGATGCTCGGCCGTGCCCGGTCATATCGTCCCGGCATATGGGCTCGGCTGTTCCTAGCCGGCGACTGGAAACTCACGCTCGATCCCCGACGAGACACGCGAATGACACTGGATAGTGCCGAGATTCCGTGTCTTGACGTCACCGCTATCGAGACGACCAGCGCCCTGCTTTGGCATGCAGTCGAAATCCGAAGCTCCTCTGGCGTCGAGACGCTGACCGGCCTGACCGGCAATGCTGCTCGACGTCTGCGGGATGACCTTCACACCTTCGTCAACGGCCATCTCGCCAGATTGATCGACCACGACAAGCATCAACTCCGCGAGGTCGACAGGATCGTCGGTGCCATCGTTGATTCCCAGCGGCAGTATCTGGCTCAATCCGACATCGGTCGCGCCATCGCCGCAGTGCCGGGCAACGCTGCGCGAGCCCTTTCGCATCCCCTGTTCGACGCCGCACTAATGCCCGCAACCGTGCGGCGGCACCTGCCGAGCGCTATCGGCCTGCTGACCGACCCAGAAGCCCGCCGGCGCTACAACGAGGCGTTCGTCATCCACGAGCTGGATGCCTTCGCTCCATTCTTCGACAGCCTCGGTGATTTCCCTCTCTCCGGCGAGCAGCGCGAGGCATGCATCAGGCTGGAGGACAGCAATCTCCTCGTCGCATCGGCCGGCTCGGGAAAGTCTGCGACGATGGTGGGCAAGGTCGCCTACGTCCTCGAGAAGCAGTTGCACGATCCAAGCGAGATCCTCGTCATGGCGTTCGGCAAGCCGGCAGCGGAGGAACTGAAGGAGGGGATCGCCCGGCAACTCGGACTGAAGCCAAGCGAGCTGAAGTGCCGGGTGACCACGTTCCACGCGCTGGGGCTCAGCATCATCAAGGAGGTCGAGGGGCGTCCGCCGCAGATGGTGAACTGGGCCGAGAAGCCCGCGGGCGAGGCACGCTTCGTCGATGACATCATCAAGGAGCTCGTCGACACGGACGAGGAGTTCCGCCGGCTCTGGATCGAAATCCTCCTCCTCTTCCCGAAGGCGCACATTCCGCCGGCCGAGCTCAGGACGGCGGAGGAATACCGCAACTACATGGCCGACAACGACGGCAAGCGCCCCGAGGAGATCGCAACCTACCCGGGCATCTACGTCCAGTCGCTGGAGGAGCAGCGCATCGTCAACTGGCTGTGGCTGCAGACGGTGGAGTTCGAGTACGAGCGCCAGACCGAGACGCGCGACGAGGACGGGACGGCCCGCTGGCTGAAGCCCGACTTCTACTATCCAGCATCGAAGACGATCCACGAGCATTTCGCGATCGGTGCGGACGGGACGTCGCCGTTCGAGAACTACGTCGAGCACGCCCGTCTCAAGCGGGCTGCCTACGCGAGACTCGGCGCCGACCTGTTCGAGACGACGTCGGCGGAGGCAAGCGATGGGTCGCTGTTGGACCGCTTACGCGCCGAACTCGAGCATCGGGAGATCGCGCTGGTCGAACGGCCGCACGAGGAGGTGCTGAAGGCGACCAGGCCCGTGGTGCTGGCCCACTACAAGAAGATCATCGGCGTATGCATCAAGCACATACGGGCGAGCGGCCTGTCGCTGGACATGCTCCTGGAGAAGGCGAAGTCGCTGCACGATCCCAACCGGGCCCAGCGCTTCGCCAGGGTCGTGTCGAAGATCAAGGACGTCTACACCCGCAAGCTGGACGCGCAGCGCTGCATCGACTTCGACTCGATGATTGGGGATGCGGTCAAACTGATCGAGACCGGTCGGTATCGCAGCCCGTTCTCGCTAATCCTCGTCGACGAGTTCCAGGACATCTCGGGCCCACGCGCCAAGCTGATCAAGGCGCTGAAGCACCAGAAGCCGTTCACGAAGCTGTTCGCGGTCGGGGACGACTGGCAGTCGATCTACCGCTTCACCGGTTCGGACCTGACCATCTTCACCCAGTTCGAGGAAAACTTCGGGGCATCCTGGCAGGGGCGGCTGGAAAGCACGTACCGCTGCAACCAGACGCTGGCCGACGCGGCCTCGGCGTTCATCCAGAGGAACCCGGCACAGCTGACGAAGACGGTCCGATCCTCCCGTCCGGCGATCCCGCGCTCTATCCGGGCGATCCCGGTCAAGGCGGGCAAGAACAAGTCGAGCTTCGCAGAAGCATGCCATCAGGTGCTCGACCGTCTTGACTCCTTCCTGTCCGGGAACGCCGGGCATTGGCGGCAACGCGACGGGCACAAGCTGAAGGTGCTGGTGCTGTGGCGCTACAACCTGCTCAATCCGTTCCAAAGCGCATCCCCTGAGTTCGCCAACATCGAGGTGACGGGCAAGTCGTTCCACAGTTCGAAGGGCCTGGAGGCGGATTACACAATCCTGCTCCACGTGAGCGAGGGTGACTACGGGGTGCCGAGCCGTATCGAGGACGACGAGCTGCTCAATCTCGTGATTCCGCGCCCCGAGACCTTCGAGTATGCGGAGGAGCGCAGGCTGTTCTACGTCGCGCTGACCCGGGCCAGTCGCGGCACGTTCCTGCTTTATGACCGAGATCAGCCCTCCCGATACATAGCGGAGCTATGCGATCTCGCCGGCGATGACGTACGGTTCGAGAGCATAGACGGCACGAGGCTCTGGCAGTGCCCGGTTTGCATAACCGGCGAACTGACGGACCGCGTCGATGCAGGGGGAGCGACCTTCGTCGGTTGCAGTCGCCACCCCAAGTGTGAACACCGCCGACCACACACCCCGCCACCCACTACGAACTCGGCCGCGTGCGACTAGGAATTTAGCAAAGGGAACGGTAGCGGATCCGGCGCGGAAGGCGTCCGATGTACCGTCCCTCACCGGCCCATCGGCGTACCTCTGGTTGATCAGGCTTCAGGCTTCCTCGCGCGATCGGTCATCCGTTTCGTATAGGCCAATTCCTCGTCCGGGGTCGGGAATGTCAGCCCGTCCAGGCCATCGATAATGGGACGGAGCTGCTCGATCACGCGAAGGTCGTCGAGCATCTGCAACCGGCTGTACTTATCGGGGTCGATGACGGCGCCGTCGTATCGGTGGAGGGTCATCGCAACGCCCTGGAAGTGCTGCTGCGCGAGAACCTGCAGTTTCTCGTGGCAATTCGAGTACCGGTCGAGCGGGCGGTCGAAGTCCTCGCAGCGTGCCGGGAGCGCACGATGCGTGATGCTCGTGCAATTGATCGTCGGGATCAGCCAGCAATAAATTAGGCGCTTGCGGGCCTGCTCAACGTCACCAGATTCGAGTGCCATCAGCACCAGCGACTTGACCTGGGCGACCGGAAAGCCATGCTCGACATCCTTGAGATCGAGCATCTGACCTGCACGTTCCTCGGTGAAGAACTGCGGGCACTTCTTCCTTGTCCACGGAAGTAGATACTGATCGCGCATGAGATCGCCGACTGCCTCGCGCCGGCGCCGCTGGGCAACACGTGCGAAGGTTGGCACCTTCTCAACGAGCAGGTCGAGGAAGCGGATGTCGGCGTCCAGTTTCGCCGGCAGATAGAGGCCGGCCCAGTCAGCGACCTTCACTCCATGCCAACCGCGATCCAGCTGTTCGGACCAGATGGCCCGGGCGTCGACCGGCTTGTTCACTGGTTCAGCCGTTGCTGTAATCCGGTACGTCTTCTTCGTCGAACATAGTTGCACGTCTCCGTTTGCACTTTTGGGAATACTAATCTCGCGGGACTAATGTTTAGTTATCGCGACGATCACATCCACCTCTTCCCGCCTGACCTCATTACCTCCCAAGCGGTGGTGATAAGGGCGACGTCCAAGCCCGTTCTTGTCCATCCGTGCGACAGCAGGATCATCGGCCAGCCGATCGCGACCATGATCATGAGGACACCCACCAGACGAGTACGCGCACTGATGCGGCACTCATGCGGCACTTGGCAACCCGACTTAAAGAAATCTGAGCAGCGCTCAGCCGAGCGCTTGGGTCCAGTCGAAGTCGGCGGCGTGCTAAATTGCCGGTGGCACTGTTGCAGGGGCAGGCTTGGGCTTCCGAAGCCAGCACGGCGCCTTTTCCGTAACCAGTTTCGGGTTAGGGCCACCACTTCGCCAATCCAGGTCCGCGGAGCCGCCGAGGGCGAGCAGCGGCTCGCGGATTGCACCCCGCCCACGCACGAACGCCTTATAGGCGACGCGCCGGTTATCCTCGTCGAACCAGTTCCAGAGCCGGTACCAGAAACCGCCCGCCTCCCACTTCACCTTCTGCCATTCCGCCTTCAGCAGCCACTGCGAGTGCAGCGTTAGCAAGTCGTCGACCGCGGTCAGTGCCCGGTTGCTGCCGTGACGCGCAATCGAAAGACCCCGTACTAGAGCAATGATATTCTTATCGACGGCACCTTCGGGGTTCAGCTGTAACTGGATGTTGGATGCGAGCTGCGTCGCGCGCTCCAACTGCTCGTACAGCTTGGTCTGATCCACAGCCGCGTTGGTCTTGATCACGTCGCTCGTATCGGTCGCGTCGGTCGTCTCAACAACGTCGGGCATGTTGTGCCGAAAGTTGTAGGTCGAGATCGCACCCTGGAACGTCGATATGCTGGTCCGCAGCTTCTCCAGCCACTTGGACCGTTCCGCGGTGATGCTGTTGATGTAGACATTGCGTCCTGCGACCCACCAGGATGCGAGCGCGCCACCGATGACGCCGAATAGCGGCACCATGGCGAGCGCCACCTTCGACGCGAAGTCGTAGCCGCCGAGGGCGTGAGCGAATTCTTGAAACATCGCCCTGCTTAGCAGCCCCGGTCGCGCTAGGAAGCCGCCTTCGACATCCACATCCTAGGTCGACACCATGTCGGAACTAGTTTCCACGCGCCGGAGCTGCGGTTAACTTCAACCTAGGAGGCTCGCATGGGTGGAGGACTATGGCCAGCCATGATCGCAGCGTCGCTGGCATTGCCTGCGGCGAACGCCTTCGCGCAGGTCCCGCCCGCGCCGTCACGCACCGTGAACGACATCCAGCCCTACCGTGTCGCGACCGCCGCCGACATAAGGTCGGAAAAGTCCGCGGCGATTGAGACGATGTCGACCTCGAGTCGGTAATCATTGCACACGGTCAGCACACCTCTTCTTGCCGGTCGCCATCGTTTCACTAGGTTTCATCAATGGACCCGAGGCCGACACCCTTCAATGCGGACGCGCCCCTCGGCGACCGCCGCGCCATCATCCGGCGAAACCCGAGAGATGGTCAGGAGATCGAAATGGTCGAGGCGAACTGGGGCTCCGACTCCCGGTTCGGCGCTGGTGAGTCATATCGTTCCGTTCGGAGGGGCGGACATTCCCAAGCCATCGGTGCCTGATCGCGGCGTCCGAGTTCCATATCACGGCCCGTGCTACGCGCTACCGCGTCACCCTCGACGGGGAAACTTTTTCTACTTGGCTGGCATCTGGGAGCCGGCGATGGCCGACTGACCTCCCAGCTACAGGATCGTGACCGTTCCAGCGAACCGCGAGGTTGCCCACTTTCGCTTGTTGATGCTCACCTCGATGGAGCCGCGAGATTAAAAGTGACCTTCCCCTGGCGAGGCCGAACATTTACCTGTCGCTCGCCTAGGCGCGGCTCAAGGCAGCTGCAGCCCGGTTAAAGACTGGTATTCCATCCCTAGCTCCCGCCTGCCCGCCTCGACTGACGCGAGCGCGTTCCGCAAATCCGTTGAAAGTGCTTCCTTCGCCTCTGTGTCTAGCTCGTGGTTATCGGCACGCTGCAGATCCCTGATCAGGAAGGCGGCCGCCTCATAAACATTGCGCTCCATCAGGACTGAATTCGCGGCCACGTTTCCTGTGAAGACGGGCACGGACGCGGTCGCCGGGGCGGCTTCCCGCAAGTTCCCGTCCAGCCGCAGGACTGGGCTCACGGACCAGCCCGGCTCGCGTGAACTCGAAGCGTGCACGGGGATGTCAAACTCTGCGAAGTCCGCGTCCGGCAAGATGCATTGCGCGAACGTCGACGCTCCACCGAGCAGCTTGAGCCTCGGTTCATCCACTGCATCGGGCACCAGCGAGAAGCCGGTTAGGTCGCCCATGGTAGAGGATTGGAGCACGCGGACATTTCGGATGTGTCTTAAAGCAAGAAAATCCGACGATATGCTGGTCAGCGAGATGTTGTTGACCAATAACCCAATGGCGCTTGGCAGACCAATATAGAACTCGCCGAGTCCTTGTAACGCAAGCCCGCGCATCGGCGGCCCTTCGGGATACCGCTGAATAAGCAGAAGTCGATCCTTGCGCCCGAGCCGACCGTTTATGCGGAACTTGGGCGCGCCTGTCCTGAACTCTTCGCCGACCTGCTCTATGAGCCAGAGCCATAGGCCGATCCGCACCTTGTCGAGCCAGTCGAGCATCGCATAGATGTGCGCGTCGGAAAGATCTTCACCGCCCTTTACCGCAAGATAGGCCTCCTTAGCTCGGGCCTCGAGGTCGCTATCCGCATCGTTGCAGCCCTTGCACACCTTCAGCCCAATGCGGCTCATCGCGACCTTCCGCGAGATCCCGGGCAATTCCACCTGCATGTCTCGACTGCGGAGATCCGCCTCCCTGACCAGCCAGGCCGGGATGATGTGCTCGAAATTGCGCTTCTGGCCGGCGAAGGCGGCGCCGCAGAATATGCAGCTCTTCTTCGTGGACGTCATCACTGTGCCGACTGGATCGGGGGCGGAAGCCGCTGCGTGGGAGGCGTCACTCATGCGTCGGTGCAATCCCTGGCGATGCAGCTCCATCCGGCGAGCCAAGCCTTGCCGACGCAGCTGCCAGTATGTCGTCGTCGAAGCGGTTGCGATGGCGAAGGGCCACCGCCTCGAACGTATGGTCTTCCATGTCGCGCTCCATTAACATGCGGAACCCGTCAGATGGCGTCCCCCGAACGAGGTCTGCCACGGTCTTGGCCTCGCCGTCACGGGCGACCTTCTGTCGCGTCCGGCCGAGCATGGTCGTCTTTCCGCGCTCATCCTTCAGCGCGCCTTCTAGGGCGTAGATGCTGCGCCAAACGTCGTGCTCCAGAGTACCGGGTTCTGCGGATGGCATTACCGAGTACAGCTTCAGCGATGCCGCGCGTTCAATGTCCGTTTCGCCCAGACGACGCGCGTTGGCCGCCATTTTCTTAAGCTTCTCCGGATCTGAGCAGTCCGTGATCAGTGCAAGCGCCCTGCTGATGTCGGTCAGCATGTATCCCCCCCGTGTTCGCCTAGCTATCCGAGGCACGGTTCTGAGCGGCCGCGCCGCGCGGCGCAACGAGCAACCGCTGCCAGTGCTGCTTTAGAGTTCGTTGTTTTATTCAACCGTAATCCGATCGGATGTCTTTAGAAGGTCAGAAGTTCTTTCCGGGGGAGACCGCCACTGCTCGGCAGATCGCGGATCTTGCTGACTCCCCACCGACAGGCGGCCGATGCCCTGCTCGGCGTTGGGCGAAGAGGTGATCCGATAACCCGCGCGCCATACCGGTTCGTAGCTATCCACGCGATCGAGCTTTATCTCGACGCCCTGTTGCTTGCGACTGGCCGCGAGGCTGTGGACCTCCGGCGGATGCACCATGACATTGCATCCCGTACCCAGCTGGCGATCAGCACACGCCTTATCCTGCGGAAGCGCACGATGGCGCATCTGATGGCGCTGTCCGAGCGGCGGGAGTATCTCACCACACGATACGATCCGGTCGCGACCGAAACTACCGAACTGAATAGACTTACTGCGACGCTGGCCGAGGTCGCCGAGAAGGTGACCGCCATCATAGAGGACGCCAAGCCAAGCTCTAGACTAGACCAATGACGGCACACGCGGTCGCCAAGCGAATGTTGACCGGCAACCTGCCGATCCACCCAATCTTCGTCACCGATCGTCAGGGTGACGCAGGATTCGCTGCCGCGATCCTCAACCGTTGCTGAAGCGACGCATAGCCATGCGATCAGGCCCCGCCAGAGCGCGTTCCCGGATGGCGGCTCCCATCATCTCGCTAGGCGATCGCGGACGCTGTCGAAGGACTGCCTCATGGACTTCTAACGGCACGCGCTATCGCGTATCACCGCGTCGCGCGTCGGCCGAAAGCCGAAGCGCGGCGGCGGAAGCCGCGATGATCCTCGACCGGGAGAGAGCCTTGAACCAGCACCAATATTCCCATCTGATTTCGTGCCTTCACGACCAGGACGCGCCCGTTGGGGCCATTGGACGCGGCGCACACCACTCTATTTTCCGTAGCGTTCAGTGGCACACGTTAAGCGGCGAAGAGAGCAAGCGCGGCCGACTGCACGACTTCGCGGTCATATGGGACGAAGACCACGACGAGCGCATCATCGGGGTGATCGAGCGGCTGCACCTCGCGGGCCTGCTGTGGCCAGTGGTCTTCATCGGTGAGCGCAAGGGCAACATGACGGTCCTTCTCGCCCACGGCGCGGGACCGATCGAGCTCGACGAGCCCGGCTATGTCGAGGCGGTTGGTGCCATCGTCCAAGACGTCGATCACGACGTGTGGGATGTACGATTCGGGACGTTCCACCGTGACCCCGCGAACGACGGCCGACTGACCAATGCCGCCGGCATCATCGCGGATGACGAGCCGGTCGTCGTTGCCTACCTGCAGTCTATCGACATCCTCTGGCAGCTGGGCGAACGAGGGCGTACCACCTTCCCAGGGCTTGCGGCGTGACCCCAGCTACGCCCAGCGCGGCGGATGTCGTTAAGAGCACCGACGCTGATCGCGACTTCGTTCTCGATTGGCTGCAGCGCGAACACCAACAGCACGGTTCGGGGTTCTGGAGCAACCGCAACATCATCGCGCGAGCGCACGATGATGGCGAGCTTTGGGTGATCCGTGAGAACGATCAGGCTGTCGCCTTCCAAGTCGGAGATCACGCTGCGGACATCGTATCGGTGCGCCATGATTGCCGCGGCGGCGGTTATGGCACCGCCCTGTTCCAGGCCTCGCTCGAACGTGCAGTGCGCGACGACGTCAACGTCCTCGAGGGTCAGTGCGCACCCGAGACATCGCTTGGTTTCTGGAATCGGATGGGCTTCGAGCAGTATGACAACTGGCGCAGGCCGGACGAGCTGCGAGTCCGACGGGTGCTGCCGAAGGCCTTCCCGCTACCGCCCGACCTGCCGCGAGCGACGGTAACCGTATCATTCCTCCCCGAACGCGCCCTCTACTCGGCGGGAGAGACCGTTACTCCGATAGCGACATATGTGATCGAAGGAGCAGTTCGGCCGGATGGGTCGGTGATGCTATCGCGACGCGCGCTCGGATTGGCGGACGACGAGCCAGACAGTCATGACCTAGCGGTCCGTATCGAGATAGACGGCAACGAGCGGATACTTGCCAAGGGCAAGTATGCCGGTGCTGCGGGGGTGAAGCACGACTGGCGCGGCGACGCGTTCTTCGTTGATATCGTTATGCCGCTGACAAGTGATGAGGCCCAGAGATGATGCCGAATGAAGCCGCAGGCCGGCGTATCCTCGACCTGAAACGCCTCGTGGCAGAACGTTTCACCGCCAACAATTGGTTTGAATTAGGCGCGCTTACCAATGCGTTGGACGCCGTCCGCAACCATGGGCGCCTGCTCCGCGCATTGCAGTGGGGGGACGCAGATTACGAAGGCGCGGTCTTCCAGGTATTGCTGGCTATGGTCGAGCGCGATCCGGGCAACCTGAAACGCATCGCCGACTATGTGGACGGTGGTGTCGATGGCGGTGGCGAGAACGCATCCAGTTCCGCCGGCAGCGGGCGCCGGATCTACATCACGCCGTCGGTATTCGAGGTCCCCGCCGATCAGCCTGACCCCAGCTTGGTAGCGGTGATGATGCCATTCGACGTCCGGTTCGACGCCGTCCATGCAGCGATCCGAAAGGCCGCCGCCCAGGTCGGCCTGACCTGCAAGCGCGCCGACAACATGTGGGAGAACAGTGTCGTCATCCAGGACATTTTTTCCCTGATATACCGCTCGACTATCGTGGTGTGCGACTTCACCGGCAAAAATCCGAACGTGTTCTACGAGGCAGGCATCGCCCACGTGCTTGGCAAGCACGTCGTGCCCATCACCCAGCAGCCGGACGACATTCCCTTCGATCTACGGCATCACCGCTACAGCACCTATCTCGCCAACGGTGAAGGGCTCGAAGTGCTGACCGGCACGCTCGCCGAGAGGTTCGCGACATTGACCGGGCGCCCCCCAGCGCGGCCCTGGAGCGTTTGACGGCGAGGGACCTGCACTAGCTCAAGTGTCCGCAACGATAGTCATAGTCATAGTCATATTCATGGCGGTCGTCGAGTTGGGCGCACTCCATCGTGGGTCTGCCCAATCAGATCAGTTGCCACGGGGGCTTCGGCGCCAACGGCATCAGGCGCATCATGCCGGGCCGCTCCGCGACACCCGATCGATGAAGTCCGCGACCGCCTCGGCGAGATCGGCATCGCGCGCCGCCAGCCGTCCCGCGCCCGCGCTGATCCGATCCGCTAGACCTCGCGCCCTTGCTTCGGCGCTCGCGCGCTCAGCGGGCTGCAGTTTGGAATATTCCAGGACTTTTCGAATGCCGGCGTTGATCCTCTTGAAGGTGCATCCGTTGATCTTCGCCACGTAGCTCTGTGTAAGCCCGGTCGCCGCCGCGATCTGCGTCTGGGTAGGGCGCGGATTCTCGTCCAGCATGGACCTGATCGCCTTCTTCGCTGCCGCCAACTCGCTGCCCGATTCCGCCACCATGGCCCTTCCATTTGGAATATTCCTGTCTTATACTACTGTCATGGTGGCGATCAAACGAAAGCTGCGGGTGGTTGAGCTGTATGCCGGAACCGGCCGCAGCATCGAGCCGTACCGCTCGCGCCCAGAGTTCGAGGTGGCGCTTCTTGCCGACCTGAGCCACAAGGCCCGGGAGACCTACCTCGCCAATCACGAGGGCAGCCCTTACGCGCTGATCGATCTCAAAAACGCGTCTGCCGCCGAAATCGAGCGCAAGGCACAGGGCAAGATCGACATCCTCCTCGGCTGTCCGCCGTGTCAGGGTTTCAGCGAGAGTGGTCGGCGCGAAACCGACGATCCCCGCAATGACCACATCGTGAAGTTCGCGCGGACCATCCGGACGCTTCGCCCGCTCGGCTTCGCAATGGAGAACGTGCCCCTCGCCGCCATCTCGGAGCAGTTCGCGACTTTCCGCCGTATCATCGAGGGCGCGGGATACGAGATGTCAGCGGCCGTCCTTAACGCTGCCGAATATGGCAGCGCACAGGCTCGACAGCGCCTGGTGGTCGTCGGCCGGCGTGGCAGAGGCAGCGGGCTGTCCGTGTCGTTGCCTTCCCCGACCCATGCACCCATCGGGAAGTATTTCGACTATGCGCTCGGAAAGGTGCGTGATGCCGAGGATCGCGACGATGCCCTGCTCGGCACGACAAGCAGTGCCCGGCGGGCGGCCCCGGTCCTCGACACGACCTTCCACCGCGACATCAACATCGTGCTACCAACCCCAAAGCTGTCGGACACGATAGGCGACCTGCCAGCGACCGGCAGCCCGGGTGCGCTCGCGCTCGCCCACGTGCCCTACGCCCATGGGCCAGCGATGCTCGCACAGATGGCCACGGTGCCTGAAGGCGGCCAGCTCGACACGGGCGGACGCTATCATGGCGCAGCCTACGGCCGGCTTCACGGCGACGGCCTGGCCAAGACGCTGACCCGCTACTTCTCGAACGCAGGGAGCGGGCGCTTCTGGCACCCAACCGCCAACAGATCGCTAACAGTTCGCGAAGCTGCCCGACTGCAGGGCTTCGAGGACGATTTCTCGTTCCCCGGTGGCGCCGCCGAGGCGAACACTTGGATGATCGGTAACGCGCTCGACAAGGCTCTCGCGGATACGAGCTTTGACGCGCTGATGAGGTTGCTGTGAGCGAACGTTAACCAAGCCTATTGCGCTTACTAACACTAACGCTTATCTTGTTAGCTCAAGAAGGCGGAGGTTACGCGTGTCCAGTGTCGTCGAGATCGTCCCATCCAACCCGAACGGTGGTGCCGAGCCACAGCCATCGGACCGCTTCTCCCGCGTCGGGATGGTCGTACAGTCCGAAGGCGGGCCGTCGTTCCAGAAGCTCGCGATTCTGCTCGAGCCGGGGCGTGACGTTCGCCCAGGCGAGTTCCTCGCGGTATGGCACGGTCGGCGTGGCAAGGGCGATGTCCTGACGGTAATTCAGGTCGACGACTGCAAGGAGCACAATCCCAACGAGACCCCCGAGCTGGCCCACACCCGGCGCGCTCTCGAACTCGGTCCCGTCGCTTCCAACGAGGAGAGTTCAACCCGCATCTTCCGCGTGGCGACCTGCAAGACGATCGAAGACCTGGACACCTCGCCCGGCGTGCCGGCCGGCGCCGGGGCCAGCGCTCCGGAAATGCTCTGCCGCGCCGGCGACGTTGCGGTGCGGCTGCCCGACGATCTGGTGACAGCCGCCCTGGGCGGGCTCGACCATCCCTCGAAGGGGCTCAACCTCGGCACGCTGCTCGGGACCACATCCCCAATGACGCTCAGCCCCGAGATCCTGCAGCTCCACATCGGCGTCTTCGGCAATCCGGGCAAGGGTAAGAGCTACGCGTCCGGGACCATCATCGAGGAGATGTCCGACTGGGACGTCCCCGGCATCATCCTCGACGTCAACGGCGAGATGGTCGACGCCGTTGAGGCCCTCGGAGGGAAGGTCATATCGCTGCCGGACAAGAACAGCTTCGGGCTCGCCCTCAACCGTATCACCGGCCAGGAACTGGCGTCAATTACGCCGCAGGTCGATCTTGGCCGTCAGTACGCCGAGCTGATCGAAAGCGCCCATGACGCGCTGCGCACGCAACGTATTCAGGAGGAACTGACGACCGGGAAAGCCGATGACATCACCATCGAAGACATCGTCGCCAAGGTAACCCTGTTCGGCCAGAGCTCGCGCAGTACCAAGGCGACGTCCGAGATCGCGATCGCGCGCGTCAAGCGCCTCGGCGAAAGCAGACTGATCGGGCCCAACTTCGCCTTCATCGAACAGCTGAAGAAGCATCGCCTGATCTGCCTGGACTGCCGCCGCCTGCAGCTCAGCGAGACCCGGCTGGTCGCGGCAGCGGCCGCGCGCGAGCTGCAGAACTACGGCCGTACATGCGCGCGTCGAGTCGAGCAGGGCACGCCCGAAGAGGGCGATGCCGAGTGGCTGGCGGTCCTCTTCATCGACGAGGCACACAACGTGGTGCCCGAAGGCCAGACCACGGTCACCTCGAACGTCCTGCGCGAACTCGCCCGGATGGGTCGTCACAGCCGAACCGGCCTGATCCTCGCCAGCCAGTCGCCGGTCGACCTGGACGCCAGCATCCTCAAGCGCATGCAGACCCGGATGATCTTCGCGCTGGAGCGGGACCAGCTCAAGGCGATCGGCGGGGTGCGATCCGATCTCGGCGACGAGCTCGTCGACGCCCTGCCAAAGCTCAGCCGAGGCATCTGCGCAGTCAGCGGCAACGGCGATCAGATCCGGCACGGTTTCATGATGAAGGTGCGGGAACGCCGCACCCCGGTCGGCGGCGGCACCCCGCCGGTCTTCGCAACGCGCGTCAAGCGCGATCGTGGTGTAGGCAAGTGAGTCTCGACGGCCCCGCCAAGCGCCAGCTGTTCATCACCATGGCCTCGCGTCCTGAGGGCGCGACGGCGCAGGACGTGCACGCCGCGGCACAGGCCGAGGGCGGCACCGACACCGTGGAGGCCTTCCACAACCTCGGTCGCCGGCTGGCGCGGAGCGGCCGTCTGGTCGTAGACGAGAGCGGATCCCGCAGACTGTACTTCGCGAAGGAGGACGTCAGCGGCGCCTGGATCGACGAGGAATATCTCCAGTCGATGGTGGATGCCGAGCGGCCGATCGAATCGCTGACCGTATTGCGCGAAGCGTCCCGCCAGCTGCGGACCGTGCCCCCCGAAGCGTGGCGCGCCGCCGCCGCCGTGCTGCAGGGGATCAACGCCCGCGACGCGGCGATCACCGCCATCACCGAATACGCGGACGACCTGGTCGACCACCTAGAGGTGCTTGGCGACATCATCTCGAACAGCGCCGACCACAGCGCTGCGGAGCGCGAACGTGTAAAGCGCCGGTGCGAGGGCTGCATCGAGATGCTGACGGCGATCTGCCGCGACGGCCTCGGCATCAGCCGGGATGCGATACATATTCCAGTGACACCGGACGCCGGGATGGCTCACATCGCGAAGCACGGGCGCTCACTGGTAACAGCCGACCTGCTCGCCGACGAAATCGGACGGCGCGTCGAGGACGCACCAGCCATCATGCTTCTCGACGTGCCGGAAGTGGATGAGCGAATGATCGTCGCGGGCGTTGACGGTTCGACACAGGGTGGCCTGTTGTCGGTCGACGGCACTGCGGGCGATTACGCGTTCGGGGGGCCGCCTCAGATCACGTTGAATACGGCGGCGGCCGTGCTGAACAGGAAGTTGCGCCGATCGGGTCGGGAGACGGATGTATTCCTGCGCCTGCCCAGCGCGCCCGAGGACATCCAGCGGCGTGAGAATGCCTACACCATCATGTCGCCGATGTTCTATCCGGACCTGTCGGAAGCTGAGTACATGCACTCGGCATGGAACGCCATGGACGTGCTCGAGAGCCGCGCGGCACGCAAGGCCATGGACCATTGGCCGATGCCGGGCGGCGAAATCGAGGTGAACCCGGCCGATGTGGTGATCCGCGATGGCACCGTCGTCCCCAACGATCGCGACCCAAGCCACTACGCGCAGCTCGACTCCTACGGACGCATCGTTCGGGAGATGGTGAGCCTATCCTGGGAGATGACGCAGAAGTGCCGCGACGACGCGCACACCGTCGCGGGTGCGGTGAAGGCAAGCCAGTTGAGGGTGGTAGGGCCGATCCTGAACTACGTCATCTCGCAGGCAGCGGGCACGCCCCAGACTACGCTGACCAGCTGGGCGCTCGATGCAATGAACGCGATCCCCGACCAGCAGCTGCTGTCCCGGCTGCTGTCGCACACGCGCCACGAGAAGGGGACGTGGGCACGCAGCGCCATCTTCATGCGCCCGTTCCACGCGACCACGACCGCCTTCTCCCGCTACTACGAGCGGGCTGCCGACCGCGCGCCGGCACGGGAGATCGAGGACCGCATCCGCCGGGCGGCGGGGACGGAGCCGGAACGGCGGACGAGCGATCAGCACGGCTGGGCAGAGGCTCGCATCCCGAACGCATATACCCAGCTGCTGGACAACGCCTGGTTCGCTGGCTTCTACGCGATCACAGTGCAGAAGCTGGATCAGGGAATCGCGCTGCCACGACTTGAACTGCTTGTTCCCGCGGCCACCGGCGAGACCGGCGCGTTCCCCCAAGCCGTGTTCGAGCACCGAGACCGGCTCCTGACGGCGCTAGCCACCACTGGGTACGGGGTGTCGCAGGACCACAACATGTTCGGGGCGGCGGGCCGGATCGATTTCATCCCCGCCATGCTGCAGAAGGCCCACGACGTCGTATTCGGCTTCGCACGCGACATGAAGCTGCGCGCCGGCGAGTATCTCGACCGCCTGCTGGCGAACGAGGTCGGCTCGCGCCGTCGCCAGAATATCCGGGTCAGGCCCTGGAAGCCGGAGGAACTCCAGGCATGGCACGACCGCATTTCGCAAGCGCGCGTCTCGCAAGGAGACCAAGCAAGAATCGTCGGCAAAAACGGGTCGTGATGATAACGGACACTTCGAACAACAGTCTTCCGCCGAACGAGATCGTTGTGACGATAGACGTCCACTCGAAGCCTGTTGCGTCGAGATGCGTCGCAGAAATCAAAGGTGCCGTAGTCACCGCCGATGACGGTCGCGAAATTTCCGGCGACGTAATCGGAGGCTTTGGAGCCGTGGCATCCATCATGGAACGCAAGATGCGCGATGAGTTTCGAGCCTTGGCGAGGCAGGGTTGAACAACACGACGGATGGTGCGAGATTACTGCTATCTGGGACGGCGATCGCCTGATTGACGGCGACGGGGCAGACATTGCCGCAAAGCATCCGGACAATGACTAGCTCGGCGACATCGGGAATGAAGGATCCACGCAGGCCTACAGTGATGGAGAATCCGTGGCCGCTTGAAAGTTATAGCTACAGTTGGGTAGCTTGATCTCCACTTCCGCTTAATGAGCCAATGGCCATCTAAATGTATATGAAGTCGAAAGACGACGGACGGGGGGAATTGAGAATTGGCCATAGCCATCGAGCCACCATCGAGACAGTTGCTGAAGCGGATGGATACGCGCTTCGCGCTCCAGCAGGACGACTGGAACGACTACAGCTTCCGCACCCTCTACCATCTCCACTACAGGCACGGCGACGACCCCACCGACGTGACGTACGTCGGTGGGGTCAAGATCCTGAAGAAGGGGCAGGAAACGGGCGGCGCAGCGCTGATCCAAGATCCGTTCAACAAGCTCTCCGCCGACTGGGTATCTGTTGGCACCAGCCTTGATTACTACCAGCGGCTCAACGAGTTGCCGGTGGCGCGGCGCAAGGCGATCATGGACGCGCTCAACGACGCGGTCGCGCATCCCGAACTCGTCGAGCGCTTCGAAAGCGAGGATGGTTGGGAGACTTCGCTCTTTCGCGACAATCGCGACTGGCGAGTCTTCCTCGACGACGCCCGTGCCCTCTACGAAGGCAACTTCTCCGCGCTTGCGGACATCAGCGAGTTGTTCTCCTACACACCGGCAGGCGCCGACGAGCCAATCGAGTTCGACTTCGGCTCACCCGAGCCGTCGGGCTACTTCGGGCCGTATCGTCGGCTGGGGCCCAGCCGACGCAAGACCCTGCTCCCCGACCGCATCTTCGTGCTGGTGGGCCGTAACGGTTCGGGGAAGAGCACACTGCTCGCACGGTTGGCCCATGTCGCGTTCGCATCGCCGCAGGAACGCGCGACGAAGCAGTTGAAGGCGTTCGGCACGCTCACGCCGGCGTCGATCGGCTTCATGCGCGTCATCACGATTTCCTACAGCGCCTTCGACAGTTTCGTCGTGCCAGGCATCGACTCCAAGGAGCTGTCACAGACGACGCAGGATCTCGCCAGCGGCGAGGGGCGGTTCGTATTCTGCGGACTACGTGACGTGGTCGCCGAGGCGCGTGCCGACGTGCAGCAGGACGAGGCGGCTCAACCCGACGACGGTGACGACGGACCTGTCGAGCGTCGTACCACCACGCGTCTGAAGCCGGTCGAGCAGCTGGCGGACGAGTTCGCCGCACTCGCCTCGCGCATCAAAAAGGAAGAGCGCCTCGCGCTGCTGGAGGCCGCTCTGGAGCCCCTACTTGGCGATCCGTCGTTCGCCGAACTAAAGGATCAAATGGATCGGCTAACCGGATCGACGAGGTCGGCGCGATCGCTATTCCTCAGTTGGAGCACCGGCCACAAGATCGCGCTCCACGTCGTCGCCTCACTCGTTGCCCATGCCAGACCGCGCGCGCTCGTGCTCTTCGACGAACCCGAAGCGCATCTCCATCCGCCGCTTATGGCAGCGCTGATGCACTCGGTGAGGATCGTGCTCACCGAGGTGAACGCACTCTGCGTCGCCGCCACGCACTCGCCCGTGCTCCTGCAAGAAACGCTGTCCCGGCACGTCCGTCGAGTGCGCCGCACCGGGAAAACGCTGGAGGTAAGGCAGCCCGCCCTTGAAACCTTCGGCGAGAACGTCGGCGTCCTCACCTACGATGCGTTCGGACTGACCGCGTCCAGCACCGACTTCCACAAGGTCCTGGACCTGTTGGTCGCCGGATGCGAGACGCCCGAGGAAGTCGACGCCCTATTCGAGCCGGGGCTCAGCGCGCAGGGCCGGGCATACGTCCTCAGCCAGTTCGCCCGCAAGGCGTGAGGAACCTCCCCGAACCTTCCCGGGACAGCGACCGGGCGGATCTCCGCAAAGCGGTGCGCCGCTACAGATATGGCGGCCAGACCCTCGGCCACGACATCACCGACGCGGAGGTTGAAGCCGTCGTCGCGCTTTATGACAGGTACGAGGTCGATCTCGGCGCGGCGTGCGACGAGCTCAAGGGCCCGGCCCTGCCCGCATCCCTCCGCGACACCATCCACGCAGCTTACGAGAAAACGCAGGAGGACCGGGTTCTCTTCTCGGTGCGCGAGCTGCTGTTCAAGGGTGTCGACCTGTGTCCCGTGTGCGGCATCAATCCCGCCACGGAACTTGACCACCACCTTCCCCAATCCGCCTTCAAGCCGCTCGCGATACACACGCGCAACCTCGTGCCTATGTGTCATCCTTGCAACCACGCGAAGCTGGCTGGCTTCGATGTTGACGGCTCGGGGTTCCTGCACCCCTATTACGACTCGTTGCCTGACCTCGACTTCCTTCAGGCGGTCGTCAATCTGACTGAGGGGGCGCTAGTCGTAACCTTCGCGATCGACGTCGCGGCAGCATTGCCGGCGGGGTATGCGGACCGGCTCACCGGGCAGATGGAAGCGCTGGACCTCGACGCGCGCTACCAGCAGGAGGTCAACACCTACATCTCGTCGCACGCCGCCGCGCTGCATCTCGCGCATCGGGCGGAAGGGCAGGCAGGCGTCAAGAAGACGTTGCGGCTTCAGACCCGCTTCGAGACCAAAGCCTTTCACCGGAATCACTGGCGGCCGACACTGTTGCGGGCGCTGCTCGCGCACGACGCGTTCATCGACGGCGGCTTCGCCGAGGTCCTCCCGATACAGGACGACATGCTGGAAGATCTGGAAGGCGAGGCCAACGGCTAGACAGGAAGTTCACCACCGAGGGTTGAACGGTCGCGCTGCACCGTGCTGTTTTGGACGTAACGAAGGGACATGGATGTCGATCGAGCTGCTGACCACCCAAGTGCAAGCCAACGCGGCGTTCCGCCTGTGGGTCGACGCCATGGTGGCTCATTCCACCCTTCGCGACGAGGGCTGGTGGATCGACGGCAGCGGCCTTCTCTTCACGAATTACGGTCATGGTGCGCACGGCGTCGTCGAGAACCAGTTGATGCTCGGCGTCGACGCCCAGACCGGCGATTGCACGGTCAAGATCGTCTGCCCCGATGTATCCCAAGGCGATCGCGGCAAGCTGACCACGGTCGGTCGTGACGACGACGGGCGTCTCGTGCTGCTTCGCGAGGGTTGGCTGAAGCGCAACAACATATCGCCCGCAATTCGCGCGGACTTCGAGGCGCTGAGCGGGCTTGCCCCAGTGCCGGTGCGCGTTGGCGGCATCGTCTCCAAGCGCCGGTGGTACGTCGTTGCGGAGCTGGATGGGGCCACCAAGGACATCGTCCGTCAGACCACTGCGTTCACGCTCGCATGCGTACGTGCACGTTCGGCAGCGGCTGGCCGCGAACCGGCGACGGGCACGGCCGCGCCGGTCGAGCCGAAGCCGTACGGCTTCGGGCTCGACGAGAAGGGGCGGATCGTCATCGTGACGCGACAGGGCGGGACATCCAAGGTTCGCGCGCTCCAGGGCTATGTCTTCGAGGCCCTCCGCAAGCAGCTAGGCGAAGAGCTGACCAAACCCACCGCCAACGGCTACGCGGTGGATGGTATGGTCGCGTCGGTCAATGCGCTCATCGAGATCAAGACCGGCACATTCGCCCACCACTGCTACGAGGCGGTGGGGCAGCTCGCCCTCTACCCGTCGCTCATCGGCCTTGATCGGAACCTCGCCAAGGTGGCGCTCCTGCCCGACACGCCACCGTTGCGCCCCGCGATGGCCGGCGCGCTCAGCGAGGCGGGCGTCGAAGTGTTCACCTATGCCGTGCGCGGCAAGGGCAAGAAGCCGATCATCGAGTTCACGAAAGCATTCCTGTCGCGGTGCGCGAGCACGGTACCACCTGTCGGACTTGGCTGAACGGAAAGCGGCGATCGTCCAGAGCGACAAGCGCGCGGAAACCCTGCAGCCATACTAGATCACGACGTCCTCTACCGAGTTCACCCAGCGCGTACGCCGCGTCGCCCCAATCGATGTCATTGTAGTGCTGCACCTGCGGCGCGGCGTTCGTGTAGTGGAACGTGTCCTCGGATCCCAGCCGCGCCTCGGCGAGAGCGGTGGCCTCATCGTCCGAATCGCTCCAGCAGGGGGCGAGCAGCCGCACCTGGTGGCCGCGGCTGAACTGCACCTGATCGTGCCCCTTCGCCTTCTCGTAGAAGTCGCCGTCAGGTTGATAGCGGGCATCGATGCCGGCATCGCGCCGCCATGTGTCCTTGCGGGCACCCGGATGGACCAGGCGCTTGCCCGAGATGTTCACCGCCGTCAGCAACGGGAAACACCGGTCCGCGCGGATGACGGCGCTGAAGTGGTGATAAGCCAATTCGTGGCCCAAGCCATCTAGCAGCGGCGCGACCAGCCCTGCCGCGAGCGCTGGCGCGTACACCGCCGACAAGTCGATCGGCACGCTCAGGAAGCCCTTGTCGTATCCCTCGACGCCCGCCCTACGCGTGAGCGGCAAGGGGATGCGGTCGGCCTCCAGCATCGCGTTGGTAGGCACGGCGGCGGTGTCCATCGGACTGAGGCCGAGCGAAAGGTCCAACCGATCGAGCGCCGCACCGGCGCCTGGATTGGCGAAGCGGTCGCGCTCGAGCAGCTGGAAGATAGCGCTGATCACGCCGACCGCGGACCAAAAAAGGTTCGATCAGGGCAGCATCTACCCTGGAGACTCGATCCAGGTTTTCCGCGCCCTCACGGCTGCGGTGGAATATGGTCGCGGCGTGGCGCTGGTGCTGGCGCATTGCCTTCCGGTCATGACAACGAACGTGGCCGCCCCCCTTATTGAACTCCAGCATCAGTTCGCACGCCTGCTTGAACTTAACAAAGACCCAGTTGCAGCAGACGCAGGGGATGCATTGTGAGATCGGTTGGTTGCGTGTTCGTCTCATCGACACAGAATAACCGTCACCCACTCTTCAAAGGTTAAATGCGAGTAACCATATCCGGGGCGTGCCAGCATGGGGATGCTGGACATGATGACGGGGGTACGATCCATGGCGAACGCAGTCGAGCCTCGATGGCACGGTGACAACTATCAGTCGCGTTTCTTCTGGATCCATGCAGCGTCGCTTCTGGATGCGGAGCGGCCTGACGTGGTCGAGGTGACGTTCGAGGCAGACGGTCCCAAGGCATTCGACGATGTCGTCATCCGCTACGATCCCGGTCGGCCCAGCGCTTCCGGCCCCGGGCGGGTCACCGTCGATTACCACCAGATAAAATGGCACGCAGATCGCAGCGGCCGCTTCGGCTTCGAGGATCTCACCAAGCCGGAGTTCATCAACGCGGCTTCGGTGTCCATCTTAGAACGGCTCAGAAATGCGAAGGCGGGTGCGCCCGAAGGGGCGGCCTTCACGCTGATCACCACCGACAAGATCAAGGACGACGATCAGCTCGCGAAGCTCCTCTCCCCGAAAGATGGCTCGCTCCGCCTACAGGACTTGATGGTCGGGAAGACCGCCGCGAGTTGGATGGGCAAGGTGCGGAAGTGCTGGCGTGAGCATTTGAAACTCGAGACCGATGAGCAGCTCTTGGAAGTGCTGGCCGGTTTCCACATCAAGGACAATCACCACGACCTCGAGATGCTGCGCGAGCACGTTAGTCTTCGCTTTCGCGTGGTTGGCCTCGTCGGTGCGGAGACGTCCACCACCTTCCTGTACGACGATGCAGCGAAGCAGCTGAAGATCAAGAACCTGAACAGGTTCGATCGGGAAAGTTTCGAGCAGTGGTGCCGGGGGGAGAACTGGTTCCTGCCGACGCGGCCAGCATCCAGGCGGGGCGTGGCGATACGAACGTTCCAGGACGGCGTCACGCCCATCGACATGCTCGAGGCCATGCCGGACTGCACCATGACTCTCACCGATCACTTCGATGGACGCCATCTGCGCGAAGGTCGGACTTGGGGTGAGCTGCAAGTCCCGATCACTGACTTCCTGCGCCGCATGCTCGCGGCACGACCCGACATGCGGCTGTTCCTTGACGCACACGCGTCCGTTGCGTTCCTCGCGGGCGCGACGCTTGGCTTCAAGACAGGCGCGGACGTCGAAGTCGTACAGAAGGGCCAGAACAATCCTGGGCAGGTCTGGAACGCCCATGATGGCGTCGATGGCCCCGACCCGGTCATCGCCACCGAGACCGTAGGTGATGGCAAGGACATAGCATTGGCGATCGGTCTCGCACGGGATCCTCTCGTTCAGGTCCGCGAGTACGCGGCCTCGGCTCTGCCGAACGTCGGTACGATCCTTCACGTGCTACCCGACGGCGGCGACGACCAGAAGGCGGTCCGAGGAGGCGCGCACGCGGCCGCCATCGCGGCCACCGTAGCGCGCGCCGTCGCAAGCATCCGGAAGCCGGGCGGCACGGTCCACGTCTTCGTATCCGGCCCGAACGCCTTCTCGTTCCTACTCGGTCAGCAGGCCGAGTCGATGGGGCGCTGCATTCCCTACGAATTCGACTTCAGCGGCCGCGTCGACGGTAGCTATCGCCCCACCTTCGACATCTGAGGATAGACATGGAACTCCGCCCACAATTCGATGCCTTCCTCCGTGACATCCGCCCGAGCGAGCGGAACAGGGAGGAGTGGAAGCGGGGTTCGAACACCCTGCGGGCCCGGCTGCTGGCCGATCCTGACCTGTCGCCGATCATCACCAACTCGTTCCTGCAGGGCAGCGTGCGTCGATCCACTGCGGTGCGACCGACAGGCGGGAAGCGATCAGACGTCGACGTCGTCATCGTCACGACCATCGATCACAACGTCGAGACGCCGCAGGTTGCCATGAAGCGATTCGAACCATTCCTCGAGCGCCATTACGCCGGCAAATGGGTGCAGCAGGATCGGTCATTCGGCATTGAGATGTCGTATGTCGATCTGGACCTCGTCATCACCGCGCTCCCGGCCGAGCCCGAGGCACGCGCAGCCCTCGCCACCCTCTATCGGAGCCAGGCGGTCACGACCGACGAGTCGATCGAAGAAGCGAGCGACTGGGTGGTCAACAAGAGCTGGGATCCTTCCCGGCACTTCGAAACCGCCACGATGCTCACGGAGGACACCGCCACCGGTTGGCGAGACGACCCCCTCATGCTTCCCGATCGACCGATCCGGGACTGGGGACCGACCCATCCGCTGGCCCAGATCCAATGGGCGGCAGACAAGAACCGGCGTTGCAACGGCGACTTCGTCAACGTCGTCCGCGCCCTGAAATGGTGGCGTCACGAGCACGCCGACGAGCTGCCTAAATATCCGAAGGGGTACCCGCTCGAGCATATGATCGGGCATGTCCTGCCCGACGGCATCACCAGCGTTGCCGAAGGCGTGCTCAAGGCGTTCGAAGGCATCCGCGATACGTTCAGGTTCAACGCGGCCGCGGGTGTGGTGCCGAGGTTGCCGGATCACGGTGTGCCAAGCCATGATGTGCTGAAGCGACTCGACGCGAAGGATTTCGTGGCCTTCTACAACGAAGCCACGAAGGCCGCCGATGTTGCCCGTCGCGCATTCGACGAGCTGGACAAGGATTCGAGCGGCGCACTTTGGCAGGAACTGCTGGGCAAGTGCTTCCCGCTGCCTGGCCCAGGCGGTGGTGATCGCGGGCGGGGCTTCACCACGCCGGCCGCTGCGGCGACTCCGCGCCAATCGGATCGCTTCGCCTAAGGAATGGCGATTCCCCATGATCTGGCGGCGGCCATCGAATCGCTGCCGGAGGATCCCCGTTTCGAAATCCTCGATGGCTGGGTCGACCGCGGTAAAGGCGTCTGGTCGTTCCGCTTCCGTGCGGAACTGTCGGTCACTGCGACCGTGCACATGCCGGAATGGACCGGCTGGCACGTAATCGCGACAGGTGCCGCCTCCGACCGCGAGTTCGACATCTACCCTGACGCCGACGCTGGCATCGTCGCCACGTTCCCGCACCAGAACTTCAATGGCGAGCCGCCGGAAGGCCGGCCATGGCGCACAGGCAAGCCATGCCTGGAGCGCCCCGCCGCGGTTTTCCGGCGCGAGGGATGGGCCGGTGAACCCAACGAAGCGGGGGAGCGGCTAATCTGGCGGATCGGTCGGCTCTTCGCATGGATCGATGCGGCCGCCCAGGACCGGCTGCTGACTGACGGCGACCCGCTCGAGCTTCCCATGTATCCGACGCTCGACACCAGCAGCGTACTCGGCTTCCGCGAGACAGCCGCCGACATCGACTGGTGGGTCACGCCGGACCAGCACTGGGGCTTCGCGACGATCGCTGAAATTCCCGGCGCGCGTGCCACCGCGGTCATCGCCGACTTCATGGACCCCCACCGCCGCAGCATCAGGCGGGTCCCGTGGAGCGGGGCAATACCCTTCGTAGAAAAAGCCGTCGACGCCGTCTGGCTCACTTTGCCCGGTCTCGTCGTCTTCGCGCCATGGCGGACGGCTGCTACCTGGCGTGAGCTCTCCGAGCTCTGCGACGGTGTCTCTATCGACCTGGCATCCATCCTGGCAGACGCAGGTGCGCGGCTGCGCCGGACACAGCGGCGCAAGCATGCCACGCCGGTCCTATTACTGATCGGGTTTCCGCTCGAAGCCGAGATTGGCGGACCAACCGAGCGCTTTCACTGGATCGCCGTCAAAAACCTGAGGCTGTGCACCCGGGACGATGTGCGCATGGGCTTCTCCGGCTCGCCCGAGGCTCGCCGCGCTTGGGATAGGGAACTTGCGACCTCGAACCGCAGACTGGAATGGCAGCGAACCGCGAACTGGGCTCCCGATCAGCTACGTAAGCGGGGCGAAGCGGAAGATGGTGTGCGTGCCAAATCCGTGCTCGTTATAGGCTGCGGGACCCTCGGCGCCGCGGTTGCGGAGAACCTCCTGAGGATGGGCGTCACCCGCATGGGCCTGCTGGATCACGACACCATACATGTCGGCAATCTAAGCCGCCATCTCCTCACGATGAGCGACGCCGGACGCGGTAAGGCCGAACGCATGGCTGTGCGGTTGAACCTGGCTGCTCCGGATGCGAACGTCGTCGCGATGCCCTTCAGCTTCCCACCCGCAAAGGCCGCCGACGCAGACCGGCTGAAAGAGTGGGATGTAATCGTCGACTGCACGGCATCCGATGCCGTGCTCCATGACATGGCGTCCTTTCCCTGGGGTACCGAACGCATCTTCGTCAGCTTGGCGATGACGTGGCAGGCCGAAGGTCTGTTCGCATACACGGCGTCGGAGACCGGGTTCCCGGCGATCGACGCCATGGAGCGATACGCCGCCGTCTCTCCGACTCCCGAGATCGAGCGCGTGGGAGAAATGGAAGGAATCGGATGCTGGCACCCTGTCTTCCCCGCCACCGCCGATGACGTGAGTCTGTGGGGTGCGATCGGCTCGAAATTCGTACGTCGCGCGATCCTCAGTCCTGGAGAGGCCGCGTCGCTCTACAGGCAGATGGATGACGGCAGCGTTGTGCGATCGTATGCCTGAACCGTTGGAGTTCCGAGAAGGCGGACCGGCTGGCGCGTCGATCTGGCTGTCACCAGACTGCATTGCATCCATGATCGAGGCTGCCGCCAATGCAGGGCGCAAGGAAACCGGCGGAATTCTCATCGGGCGCTACGGACCCGATGGCTGGAACGCGGACATCCTCGAGGCGACGCCGAAGCCGAAGGGATCTCGTTCCGGCTGGTTCTGGTTTCAGCGATCGAACAACGGTCTCGCCGAACTGCTGGCGGAACGTTGGCGCGTAGGCCAGCACTATCTCGGGGAATGGCATTTTCATCCCGGCGGCGCGCCCACCCCGAGCGCTCCCGACATTCGAGCGATGCAGAAAGTCGCCAGTGAGGATGCATACCGCTGTCCATCGCCGATCCTCGTCATCATCGGCGGTCGCCCACCGAAGAGCTACGCAATATCAGCGACGCTGTTCCGAGACGGGATGAGCATCGAACTGAAGAACCAGGTAAGACGCTAGGTAGAAATAACTCGGCTTACCGAGAATTCGAGTGTTTTGGCCTCGCATACTCGTCATCGCCTTAACTGATCCGACGGGACATCCGTCCTCATGCGTCACCCGGTCGGCGCACCGTAACGCCCACGCGCGCCGAATTCGCGCCGGTTAGATCAACGCTCCCGATGCGGTATCCTTCCACCAAGCGTGACGGCGCTGACGCAGCGTGACATCGCTCCGTCAACGCGCATCTCGTCGCGAGCGCCGCGCCGTCGTTTGCCAATAGCCCGCACGTCGCGCCTCGCGGCCATCAGCTCGTTGACCAGTCCCTCGCGCGCTTCATCGGCCAAGGCTGGATCGGCACGCCGCCACAGGCTTCCCCACAAAACCGGATAACGCCCGTCGGGCGTCATGATCGGCGAGGTGGCCGCCGTCATGATGGGACGCGGGAAGGCAAGCCCCCGAAAAAGCCAGTGCGGTCGTCTCCATCATCATGACCGGCCACCACAACCGGATGACCACGCTCTGAAAGTTCGCGCACGCGCCAGCGAGCGCGTGAAGCGACCGCGGCACCGTGGCCTGCGCCCGGCATCCGCCCACCGCGCCCAAAATCACCCATCGAAGAGCCCCCCCTTGAAGGAGAAGGCATATGGAAAAGGACATTGATCTGTCCGGAGTCGAGCCCGCACGCTGGCCCGAGATCCGTCGGCGCGTGGCCATCCTCGACGAATTCGTGGCGATCCACCGGGCACCGAAGGCGGTCCGAGCGGCGTTCGCCAGCCGCATGGGCATCTCGGAGTCGCAGTTCATGATGCTGGCTCGGGTGTGGCGGACGAGCCGCCGCGCGGCGGACATCCCCGGTGCGCGATCGCGCAACGCGATCCCGACGGCGCGACGCATCCCCGCCCGCTCGTTCGAGATCATGCGGGAGGCCATCGCCGATCTCGGCGCGATGGCCCGCCGCAAGGTAGTGCTGGCCGAGACCGTGGCGCGATGCCGGAGAGAGCGAGTCGAGCCTCCGTCCAATTCGACGATCGCGAACATGCTGGCGGAGGCCCGCGCTGCGATGGAAGCGGAAACCCCCTTCGCACCGGAGATCCTGATCGACGAATGCATCGTGAAGCTGCCCGTGCTTACGGGCACGTCCGTGACGATGCCGCGTGTGTTGCTCGCGGTGGCGCTACCGCAACGTCGCATCCTTGCGGCGAAGATCAGTTGCGATCCGAACAAGCCTCCGTCCCTTGCCGGGCTGATCGATGCCCTTAAAGAGAACTCCACGCCAGACGGAGCGCCGCTGCAGATGCGAGCGCCGCACCGAAGCGGCGTGGAACGCAGCGCCATCGGTGCGGTCCCGCGCGAAGACGGCCATGGCATGCCGACGCTCGGCCGCGTCCTTGGCCCGCGCATCGGAGACCTTGCCGTGATCTATCAGGTCGGCAAGGCGCGATTGAGCGACACCCTCGTCGCCGCACGCCACGCCACGGCGATTGGCGACGACGACGCGGTACGTGCCATCGAAGATGCCATCGAAGCCCACAACGCTCAGGTGCCTTCGCTCCCCAAATCCGGCTTTTCGATCACTAGACGCGCAGGCCGCACGCGACGCGTGGTGGCTACGCCTACGCCTACGTCCATCGCGGAAGACCAGCCGCCCGGCACCACTATCCGCGGGCGATGAACTCCAGGATCCGCATCGTCACGGGCGCCGGGCGGGCTGCCCCCTCGGCCACACTCTCGGCCAGCACCTCGGCATTGTGACGAGCGACCTCGACCTCGATGGCCGTCGTCGCCTCGGCATCCGAGAACCTGTGACCCGCCTCTGGCAGCGCAGAAGCATCGGTTCGCGCCGGAAAGATCCTCATGCCACCGATGGCGTCGCCAGCAACCATCTTTAGGTAGCGGCCGTACCTCCGCCCCTTCTCGACGAGACCAAAATCCAAGCCGAACGGGTTGGCACCGTATTCGGCACGCGTCGACGCCCAGGCTTCGGGATCTTCGCCCACGATTACGTCGATGCGCGTCGTCGTGTCCGCCCATGGGATCCGCTGCGCGTCCGGTCGCACGATGCGATCCAGCGCATCCTGAGCGGCGCGCGCGTACGCCGACCTGCTCTCGTCCAGCGTCCCTACGCTGAATCCCAAGAGAAGCCGCGACGTTCGATCAACCACGGCGAAAACGACGTGATAGGAGCCGTCGGGCCGCAGAAGCTCGCAGGCCACCGCGTCGAAGCCAGGCCGTCCGCCGGCCTGCTTCTCGCCCTTGAGCCGCCGCTTCTCGCGTTGGACCATCGTGCGTAGCGTGTTGACGTGAGGGAGCGACGCGTCGCGCAGCGCCGGATGCGACTGCAGCCGATGCACGATGGTCGCGATCTTCGCATCCTCGTCCACCTTGACCAGTTCCGGCAGGATCGACTGGATCGTGTTGACGACGTCTCCTGCAAGCCTCGGTCCCGACCGGCCGGGCCGCTTCGCGAACGCACCGAGCGATTGGAGCGTGGGCTCCGCCTTCCATGCCGCGGCGATCTCGTAGAACCGGGAGACCTTGACCTGCGCTTGCCCCGCCGCCTCGGCTGCCGTCATCTCACCGGGCTCGTCGACCCACCGTCGCAGCACGGCGATGCGCAGCATGGCCAACTCTCGCCGGTCGGTCGGCATTCCCGCCCACAAGGTCAACTCGTCCTTATGCGGCGCGCGCCCGAGAGCGCCGCTCAGGCGCGCGTCAGGATCCAGCTTCGCCGCGCCATGCGAGCGCGCGGCTAGAAGCGGCGTGTCCGGAGGAGATGGTCCGTCGGGGCTGTTCATCAGCCCGTCCTATCCGCCTCCGTAATTTTTACAAGGGTGTTCCAGAATCCCGCTTGCCATCCGCTCTCACAATGAATAGATGCGGCGTTCTGGATGATTGCTGTGATTCATCCGGATAAACGTAGGAGAGTGTCTGGATGGATATCGTGAACTTCGGTTCGGACTGCAAGGCAGCCGCCCGGCGCACCGCCACGTGGCGGCGCACACCCGTACGCCCATGGCGCGAGTCGAATCTCAACGCTGCGCGGCCGACGCTGGTCAGCAAGACGGACGCCGAGAGGCGTCGCCGTCTCGCGATCTGCAGGATGATGGACGAGCACGAGATCCCGAACACCGAGAAGGCGCATCGCCGAGCATACGGGATCCTGTGGACGGATCAGGTATGGAAACGTCTTGGCGCGCCGCCGCGTCCCCGCACTCTCGTGGACTGGCGCAACCGCTGCGGGGGCGTCGCCGGCAGCAAAGTGGTAGAGGGGCGCCGTTCGTGAGCGCCGCCGCCAAGCCAGCGCTGGAGCGCGCGATATCCCGGATGAAGCGCAACTATCGGCGTGCCGCCATGCGCCGCCCACTTCCCAACGGCCCTGCCACGCAATTCCATCGCGACCCCGATCGCGAAGACGGGGCACCGATCTGGCCGGCTGACGATTCGATCACCCCGGCCGCGCTCCTGTTCATGAAAGGAGAACCATTCGAAATCGACGGCGACAGCTATCACGTCGAACGCGTAATCGCGTCGAAGCGCGGTCAGCAGGCCGATCTTCTGGTCCTTCGCGGCCGGGAACACATGCGGTGCAAGGAGCGCACCACGCGCAGAGCGATCCAGGTCCGCGATCTCGAAGACCTGATCGACCAGGACCGCGTCGTAGTCATGTTCGGTGTCAGCGCACGGCAGTGGAACCTCGACCGCGGCTGGTGCCGCGGCGGCCGCACCCTCGCGTCGCTCGGCTTCGACCTTCGCAGCATTTCCAAGCCCCGAGCCTGACCATCAGCCCGCTCAGCATCGATGCTCCCTAGAAGGTTTCGCCCATGAAGACGCACCGTAAGTCTCACTCGACCGAGAACCGCAACGCCCGGAAGGCGATCGCCTTCCGGGGCGGCGCCCGCCGCACGGGAGCGACGATCCCGCAGGAGCAGCAGATCGTGAGCGGCCGCCGCCTGCGCCGCGCCGCCCGTTCGGGCAAAGCGCCCATCGACACCTTCATGATCCAGGACGACGGCACCCTCCGCCACCTGCTCGCCGACGTAGATATCGCCCCGCACACGCGCGCCTTCCTCGGTTGGCGCCATGGGACCCCGCCCTTCGCTTCACTCGGCTTCGCCATCGGCGATGACGCGTGAGAATCAAACGTAAGGGCAATTCCCGCCCCGCCGGCAGCCACCAGCTCAAGACGGGGCAGGTCCGCATCCCGCTGCCGCAGCAGGTCCTCGTGAGCCGTGCGCGTACCCAGCATGGCGGCACCGCCGTTCCGCCGGCCGCCCACGGCAATGCGGCGCGCGAGCACGACGATGCTCGGCCGGTCGTGGTTCCCCACTGGCGCGACTGCCAGCCTAGGCGCCCAGCGCGCTGGGTTCGGCATGCACCCCGCCGCGACGCGGGAATGACCATGCGTCCGCGTTCCGTCGACGAGGGATGGCGCGATGGGCGCCTGCGAACCGATCCGCACGGACGACCGATGCGGATCAACATGACCTACACGAACGGCTTCATCACCTCCGCGGACTTCAGCCCCAAGATCGGGCAGGACGTCTTCGGGGAGGGACCGTTCGAGGGCATCTATCGTTCTCGCCTGACCGCGGACTGCGACACCGTCGAGTTCCAGTTCCAGATCGGTGAGATCAGCTGGACGACGAAGGACGGAGGCGAACGCAGCTACACGCCCGATGGCGGTCGCATCACAAGCGATGGCCGCGAGATCTGGTTCGAGATCAAGGCCCATGAGAGCTATTTCCAGCTCCCGGAAACCGCTGACCTGCTCGCGCAGGCTGAACTGGTACTAGCGGAACACGGGATCGAGCTCGAAACGGTCGATGGGTCGAAGCTCCTTGAGGATCCCGAGCGCATGCGCCGCGTCACGGAGGTCCTGCGCTTCCGCAACGTCCCCTATGACGACGCGGACGTCGCCAAGGCACATGCCCTGATCCTTCAGCACGACGGACGTGCACCCCTCGGCAGGATCACATCGATCCTCTCCAACAACCGGCTGCGTGGCGCAGCCATGGCCAACGCAATGCTTCTGCGGCGCGACATCGGCTTTCATCTCGACGCCGCCATCACACCCGACACTACCGTCCACATCCCGCTGCGTCCGACGCGCCGGCTGACCAGGACGGATGGCTAACCATGTCTCTACCCTGCGACCTGGTGGTCGGCGACATCCTCATGTCCGAGAGGCGCAAGATCCGGTTCGAGGCCGACCTCGGAGAAGGCGACCTGCACTTCACGGACGTGCGCACCGGCGCGCGCCTGCGCGTCCCCGATCCCAAGACCGGCGAACTCGTCACGACCACGACGGCCTGGCTGCTGCGCGAAGTGCGCGCAGGCAGAATAAGCAAGCAGCGCCCCCGCCGCCGCAAGAACGAGGATCGTCGGGGCGACATGTCCCATGTCGACGAAGACGCTGCAGACTCCGTCGATCCCCGATATTCCTGGCGCAAGACATGGGTGCGCCAGGCCCGGCAGCTCAGCGTCAAGAGCGAACCGGCCTGCGAGCGCTTCATCAAGTCGCATGGCGAACGCATCTTCGCCGAGTACAGGGATCGCAAGGGCAGGGCCTACAATCTGCCGGGTGCATCCACGCTCCGCCGCTGGATCGCGAACGAAGCGGACGAATTCCAGCCAGCCGCACTTATCTCGCTGGCCGGACGCCCCAAGGGCCAGTCCCCGCTGACCGATCAGGAAGATGACGCCGTAACCGAGGCGGCCATTTATTGCTGGGCTGAACCAGGCGCATCCGTTCGCGATGGACATGTCCGTCTAGAGAACGCCTGGAACAAACTGCCTGCCGATCAGAAGGGCGAGAAGGTCCCAACCTATGAGACCGTCAGGCTTCGTTTTCACAGCCTCGCGACATACGAGACCGTGAAGGCCAAGTTCGGCCAGGACAGAGCGGAGCGCATGTTCGGCGCCGTTGGCGAGTCGTTCGAGATCAACCGTGCGTTCGAGAAGGTGTTCGTCGACGGCTTCGAACTGGAGCAGGTTGCTGTCTTCGGAGAGGACTGGCAGCTGCCGGGCGGAAAACTCCGCGGCGTGCTGTGCACCGATGCCTTCTCCACCTTCGTATTCGATCCGGCCATCTACGCCGGCCCCCATCGCGACGAGATGTCGATGGAGGCGCTGGCGCGCGTCATGACCCCGCCCGACTTCCTCACCGAGGAGGAGTTGGCAGAGGACGAGCATATCGGCTGGGCGTTCGGCATCCCGGAGTCCTGGCTACCGGATAACGAGAAGGTCATCATCAACCGCGCCTACATCCCGGCGCTGACCGATCTGGGTTCGCGCCTCGAGCTTCCCGCGACCTATCACTCGGACGCCAAGGCTTTCGTGGAATGGATGATCGGGCACATAAAGGCGCGCATGCGGGGACTGCCGGGCACGGTGCTGTCGCCTCGGCACAAGAAGGACATCAAGCGCAACCCGGTCAATGAGGCCGAACTCACCATGCACCAGATCCGCACGGTGGTGCGAGGCGTCATCTGGGATCATAACCACACGCCCGTCGAAAGGCTCAACTGGCGATCACCCTATCAGGTTCTCATCGCCAGCATGATGGCCGAAGGAACCGCCTCGCTCGAGGATCCCAATCGAATCCGCTCGATGCTCGGCAAGACCGTTCCCGACGCTGTGATCGTGAATGACGGCATCGAGCATGACGGCGTCCAGTATCGCGGCCCCGAGATCGAAGGCTACCTGAAGCGCAACTATCACACGACCCGCAGGGCCGATCAGCTCGACAACACGGCGAAATGCATCTGCTCGATCCGGACCATCGAGGCGAACCTCGACTACATCTTGCTATGGGATCCGCATCCCGACGAGATGAGGTTCATCGTCCTCTGGTCGACCCAGCCGACCTACACGGCCTATCTCAGCCGCTGGGAACACGACAAGTATCGCGAGATGGCGAAGCAGCGTCGCGAGAAGTTCGACACGCAGGCGCAGCGCGTGAAGTCCCGCATGAAGAGCCTGGAGATCATCGACAAGGAGGCGCCCAAGGCCGCGTTTCGTCGGCGCGCCGTCATGTTCGCGCTCGCGGCCAGCGAGGAGGTGCGCCAGCTGTCCGGCGCCCGCGCCAAGCGCAAGACCCACCTCCGGTTCCCCGAGCACTTCGTCATCGTCAACTCCTCGATCGGCATGCGCGGCGATCCGGGCACTCCGCCGCCCGGAGCCTCGAAAAGACCCCCGACGAACAAAGTCATCGCACCTAGGCGGGACAGGGGGCGGGGCGTCTCGCCCGACCGTGACACGGCGCAGGTTGAGCACGACGTCAATGGCACCGGCATTGCGATGTCACCCGATCAGGGCACCATGCAAACCCATGAAAGCAAGGGAGAGCAGGCTCCGCGGGACTGGGACAGTCTCGGATCGAACGCGCCCGACGACTACGACCCCAACCCCTATTTCGACACGGAGGAATGATCTCGATGGCTAGTGAAAAAGATCCACTCGGCAGGATGCCGCGCCCGCTTACCGGCCGCTTCCAAGCCGACTACGCCGACAAGGCGGTGCAGGACCGGGTAGCGAACGTGACGATCGCCGTCGATGGCATCTGGGTGACGCATCGGCCCCAAGAGGCGATCGTAGGCCGCGTACTTACTTACCGGCTTGGAAATCTCGGTCGCGTTCCGAAGACCATGGACGGCCTGTGCATGGGACAGCAGAGCCAGTCGGCGAAGTCCTCCACCATGGAGAGGGTCAAGCAGACGCTCATGCAGGAAGCCATCGACGCCGGCGAGGAGCCCAACCCGTTCCAGACCATCATCGTCGGCCTTGATCAGAAGACGAGCCTCAAAAGTGTCATGCAGGACGTGCTCATCGAGATGAAGGATCCCGACTGGGATTACGGGACGGAGAAGCAGCTGAAGCAGCGCATCAAGAACTTCGTGCCCCTATTGGGGGTCGAGCTCATCATTATCGACGAATGCCAGCACCTCGGGAAGGGTACGAAGTCAGACGATGACAAGGCGGGCGTCGTCTTCTCCGACGTGACCGACGCGCTCAAGCGTTTGCTCGACCTCAAGATCGCGCCGATCGTCCTCGTCGGCAACGAGGATGCGGCCGTCGTCTTCAAGAGAAACCAGCAGCTGCGCGTGCGGCTGGGACTTCCGCTGGAACTTCCAGCCCTACGGACCGCACTGGACCCCGAGGCCATCCTCCTTCGCGACTTCATCACGGCGTTCGCCACCCAGCTGAAGACGTCTGGCGCCGTAGCGGTCGAGCCGAACTTTACGCATGAGACGATACTCGACGGCATCATCGAGGTGGCCGGTGGATATGTCGGACGCATTGCGCGCTTCCTCAAGAACGCCGCCATCCACGCGTCAGCCCGGGACGCCGTCACAGTGGAACCCTACGACCTGAGCTGCGTCACGCGGGGCTACGCAATAGACTCCAAGTGGATCACCACCGATCCGTTCTCGAAGCCGCACGGCAAACGCTGATGGTCGACTTGGAGCGTTCGCAGCGGGACGACGTGGCCCACCGCTACGCCAACGGCTACCTCGTCTCCCAAAGGGAGCGGAAGGTCGGGCGCGCGCTTCGATTCACCACAGACCCCTTTGACGAGGAGAGCCTGCCTGGCCTTATCGCCCGGGCCACGGCCTTACACGTTCTTCTCTACCTCAACGGCGTGCTCCGCCGGGCCGGCATCAACATGAATGCCGCGGGCCAGTTGGCGCTCCTGCCGATTGAACGGCTGGAATCGCTCACCGGCATCATCGGCTGCACCCTCGACGAAATCGCCGCACGTAGCTTCACGCGCACCCATTCGGAACGCAAGGTCTCGGACGTCACGATCGGGGACGCGACCGTTCGCGTGTTCGACCTCGAGACGACAAGCCGCCGCATCGCTCCCGGAACGCTCCGCACCCATCCCTTCCACCGCATGGCGTGGATGAACCGGCTGCTACCGTATTGCGAGGTCAGCTACGAGTTGCTGCGATCCGACTGCTCGGAATGCGCCAAGCCATTGCGCTGGAAGAACAGCTGCGGGATCGGCGTGTGCGAGAGTTGCGAGTCGGAGGTGTGTCCCTCTGCAGAGCCGCCGCTATCCGCAGGCCACCGCGAGAACTACGCCATGTTCGCCGATCTCCTCTCGGCCAATCCCAAGCGTCACCGCGACGCCCTCCTGCGACTTGGTCCATCGCTTAGGACCCTGGACCACAACACGCTTGTGGAAATGGTCTTGGGCGTCGGGACGCGCATCGTCGCGGCGGAGGTGCCGCGGGAGCAGAAGATCCAAAGGAAGGCGATGCATCGCCTGCCGCCCGAGTATCTGGGCACCGTGATCGCGCGGGGAATCGGTATGTTGCGGAACTGGCCGGACGACCTGCGGACATGGGCTCGGGAGCGGGCCGAGACGCTTCGGGACGACAGGCATGCTTTCCTGGCACACCGCGCAGACTTGCGCCTCCTCGGCGCACGCAGCAGGGTGTCGCCGGCACAGGCCACTGTCATGCGGGAGGCGCTTGGCGACCTGTTCGCCAAGGAGCAACGCAGCTTCGCCGCGCCGCAGACCACGGCCTTGAAGTTCGAGGCCAGTGCGATGCTGGGAACGACCAACGAAACGCTCGCGGAACTCGCCGAGCTCGGCCATCTGTCGGAGGAGTCGGTTCCCGGTCGGACGCGCGACCATGTGCGCTATTCCATGGTAGAACTGGTTGAGATCCGGCGCGCGCTGACAGAATCCAGGACCTGGCCCGAGATCGCGCGGTCCATCGGCATTCCGCTCTACGGCATGGAGCAGCTCTGCTGCATGGAGAAACTGGATTGCGAGATGAACGCCGCGGCGCATTATCTCAGGGGAGCCTGGGGCATAACGACCGCCTCCCGGGATACCCTCTGGGACGATATCAAGCAGAACGCGACACAAGGTGTCCGGCCCCACGGTGCTACGCCGCTCGGGACCGCGGTTCGGCGGATCGGCGGACGATTGAAGCCCTGGGGTGCTATATTCGACGCCCTGTCAGGATCAGCGTTGCAGCCGTCCCCTATGCGGTTCTGGATCTCGGCTGAGAACGCCAGCGCTTGGACGCGGCGCATCCAAGTGATCCCAGACGACATCAAGCACTTCGACGACGTCGCGTTCGATCCGAAAGGCTATGCTCTCCTCCGCTTATCGGAGACGACGAACATCACCGGTGCTCGCGAAATCCTCAACCTCGGCGGTAACCCAAACTGCAACCTGCGAAAGCTGTTCGCCGACGACATCGCATCGCGTCCGCAGTTCGGTCCCGAGAAGGCCATCGGCCTCAGCGCCGTTCTTAAAGAGGCACAACGCTCGATCTCGGTCGCCGAAATCTGCGAGCGCAACCGCTGGAGCCCGCGACGCCTGAAGGGCCAGGTTCTAAAGTTCGCCGATGTGCGGACAGCGACGGGATGGAAAAGGGACGTGATCGAGGGAAGCGGCCTGCTCGTCTCCTGACCCGAGCCAACCAAGACCAACGCCTGCGGCGCGGGATCAGCTGGATCGACTCGACCACAAGTGACTACGTCGGCAAAACCGGAGGGCATGCGTTTCAATGGCGAGCCTCCGATGCCGGTCATGTCCCGAGGGGCTGGGCCGTCATTCCTTGCACGTCCCGCGGAATGGGCCGGGTTAGCTTGTAGGAAATTTGGTTGTAATGCGGCCCTGCCGGGCCGAATCATCTTTGTACGATGGGAGCTGAACTCCGTAACGGCCTGTTGCGAAACGGTTCTAGCGCGACCGAAACGGTTCGACTCCGTGGCTTTTTTGCAACGCGGCATGACCGAGTGCGGATGTGACAATAGACGACTCGCCAATGTCACATATCCGAAATATTCCACGTGCAGGGCCGGATTAACACGACATGAAGTCGCGAAATCCAGAGCCGAAGGCTCAAAAGGGGTATTACTGATGCGGAACAACCTTTTCCTGGGTGTGGCAGCGATTGCGCTGGTCGCACCGATGGCGGCCTCTGCGCAGGAGACGACCTCGTCGATCCGCGGCACCGTGACGTCCGCCGGAACGCCCGTCGTCGGCGCGACCGTCGAGATCACCAACACCCTGGCCGGCAGCCGCGCGACCGCGATCACCGACAACTCGGGCTCGTTCAACGTCAACGGCCTGCGCGCCGGCGGTCCCTACACCGTCGCTGTCAACGCGACCGGCTATTCGGCGACGCAGGTCACCGACATCACCACGACCGTCGCGCAGGCGTTCGACGTGCCGATCGAACTGAATTCGGAAGCCGGTGGCGGCAACGAGATCGTCGTGACCGCGGCGCGCCTGCCCAATGCCCGCTCGATCTCGCAGGGTCCGACGACCGTGCTGAACGCGGTGCAGATCGCCAACATCGCCTCGGTCAACCGCGACATCCGCGACCTCGAACGCCGCGATCCGTTCGCCCGCCTCGACGACAGCCCCTCGGGTGGCCGTTCGGTCTCGTTCGCCGGCCAGAATGCGCGCTACAACCGCTTCACCGTCGACGGTGTGTCGGTCAGCGACAATTTCGGGCTCAACAGTGATGGCCTTCCCAGCCGCCGCTCGCCGATCCCGCTCGATGCGATCGGCCAGTTCCAGGCACAGGTCGCGCCGTACGACGTCCGCCAGGGCAATTTCCAGGGCGGCGCGGTCAACATCGTGCTGAAGTCGGGCACCAACGACTTCCACGGCACCGGCTTCTATTCGCAGTCGCGCGACGAGTTCGTCGGCAAGAAGACCAAGGACCTGACCGTCAGCGTCCCCAACTTCAAGGTCGAGAATTTCGGCGCCGAGCTGTCCGGCCCGATCATCAAGGACAAGGTGTTCTTCATGGTCGCCGGCGAGCGCCTGCGTGGCGGTCGTCCGATCGCGGAAGGTCCGATCGACAACAATGTCGGCAACGGCGTTCCCGGCGTGCTGCAGAACTCGGTCGATCAGATCAGCGCGATCGCCAAGTCGGTCTACAATTACGACACCGGCGGCGTGCTGCGTAACCTCGGCGACAAGGACGACCGCGTCGTCGCCAAGATCGACGCGAACATCACCGACACCCAGCGGCTGTCGCTGACCTACACCTACGCCAACGACGCGATCAACCTGCTCAACAACACGTTCCTGACCGCGCCGACCGGCCTTGGCCTCGCATCGAACGCCTATGTCTCGGGCAACCGCCTGCACACCGGCGTCGCGCAGTTGAACTCGACCTGGAGCGACAGCTTCTCGACCGAAGTCCGCGGCTTCTACAAGAACTACACGCGTATCCAGGAGCCGGTGCTCGGCCGCGGCTTCGCGCAGTTCCGCGTCTGCACCAACCCGACCAACCCGGTCGGCGGTTCGCTGACGGCGTGCGACAACAACGCCGGTGTCGTGTCGTTCGGTCCGGACAGCTCGCGTCAGACCAACGCGCTCAAGACCGAGACTTGGGGTGGCCTGGCGCAGGCACGCCTGACGATGAACGACCACGACGTGCGCGTGTTCACCGAGATTTCGAGCGTCTCGATCTTCAACTCGTTCCTTCAGAACTCGTCGGGCAATTATTACTTCGACTCGATCGCCGACTTCCAGGCGCAGCGCGCGAACTCGCTCGGCTACGGCAACGCGATCCCGTCGCTGGTGCCCGAGGATGCCGCAGCGACCTTCGGCTACCAAAGCTACACGTTCGGCGTGATGGACTCGTGGAAGGTGACGCCGACGCTGAACGTCAGCTACGGCGCGCGCTACGACCTGTATGCGATGGATGACAATCCGACGCTCAACACCGCGTTCGCGTCGCGCTATGCGAACGGCGCGATCGTCAACGGCAAGGTCGTCCAGATCGGCACCAACACCGCCAACATCTCCGGGTTCGGGCTGTTCCAGCCGCGCGCCGGGTTCGACTGGAAGCCTGCCAATCGGGTGAGCATCCGCGGCGGCGGCGGCATCTTCGGCGGCGGCACCCCCGACGTCTATGTGTCGAACAGCTTCTCCAACACCGGCGTGCTGAGCAACTCGATCTCGATCAACCGCTCCGCATCGGGCTTCACCGGCGCGACCACCAACGCGGTGACCGGTGCGGCGGCGCTGAACGGGGTTACGGGGACCAGCATCCCGACCGCGGTCAACACGCTATTGACCAACGCGACGGTCTCCACCGCCTCGACGACCAATGCGCTCGACCCGAACTTCAAGATTCCGTCACAGTGGCGCGCCACGCTGACCGGCGAATACACCGCCAACCTCGGGCCGCTCGGCGACAACTGGGTGTTCGGTGCGGACTTGCTGTATTCGAAGGTTCGCGAGCAGGTGTATTTCACCGACATCCGTTCGGTGCCGATCACCGGTTCGCTGACGCCGGACGGCCGCCAGCGCTACCAGAACCTGATCGACGGTCCGAACAGCACCAACACGAACACCGACATCCTGTTGACCAACACCAACAAGGGCCGCGCCTATATCGCGGTCGCGCGGTTCGACAAGACGTTCGACTTCGGCCTGAACATCAACGGCAGCTTCACCTATCAGGACGTCAAGGACGCGGCACCTGCGACCTCGTCGACTGCCGGCTCGAACTATAGCAACGGTGCGTTCGCCGATCCCAACAACGTTCAGTACGGCATCTCGAACGACCAGGTTAAGTACTTCTTCAAGTACGGCGTGAACTACGATCACGCGTTCTTCGGCGATTACAAGACCACGTTCGGCCTGTTCGGCGAATCGCGGATTGGTCATCCGTTCAGCTACACGTTCCAGGATTTCGGCGCGAACCGGTCGTCGGTCTTCGGTACGACGGGTGTCAGCTCGGGCACCGGTGTCGGCGGCAACCGCTATCTGATGTACGTCCCGACCGTGAACGATGCGCGCGTGTCGTACAGCAGCACTGCGGTCGAGAATGCGGTCAACGCGTTCATCGACTCGTCGGGTCTGGCGAAGTATCGCGGCAAGGTCGCGCCGCGCAACGCCTTCCACTCCAAGTGGTTCACGCGTCTCGACCTTCACCTTGCGCAGGAAATCCCGACTTTCCTGAGCGGGTCGCGCGTGACGCTCTTCGCCGATATCGAGAACTTCACCAACTTCATCAACAAGAACTGGGGCCAGCAGCGCGAATACGCGTTCCCGTACAACACCGCGGTCGTTCGCGTGCAGTGCATCGCGACGCCGACCCCAACCGGTGCGTCGATCGCCGGCGTCGTTGCCAACACCGCGGGTCAGCCGTGCGCGCAGTATCGTTACTCGCCGGTCGGCGGCGGTACGAGCTTTGCCGCCCAGCAGGACCAGATCTACGTGAACCAGTCGCTCTACTCGATCCGTATCGGTGCGCGCTTCACGTTCTGATCTGCGCCTGACGTGATGGAATGACGAGACCGCCGCTTCCCACCGGGAGCGGCGGTCTTTTTATGTCCGCCACCCGACCGCTGACGACAGCCGTCGATCGCAAGTCGACACAGGTTAAGACCGCGCGGAAGATCGGTTGCCGGCCCAAGACTTGGTTTTGCGTGGGCTAGCCTCGGCGTGTAAGAGCCGATGCCATCATGGCTACGCTTCCCGTTCCTGCCCCGCCGACCGCACCCAGCACGCACGGATCGAGCGCGGCCGGATCCGTCCGCGGCACCCGATCACTGCCCTTCACCGCGCGGCCGTTCTTCGAGAATAAAAGCCGCGCGTTCTGGACGTTGCAGGCGGTGGGATGGAGCGGATACCTGTTGCTGCGCGGGGTCGTGTCGATCTCGAACGGCGTGACGCTCGACGTCGTGATCCCGGTGATCGTCGAGGCGATCCTCGGCTATTGCATCACGCTCCTGCTCTCGACCTTCTACGGGATGTACCGCGGGTTGCCGCGACTGGTGGCGATATTCCTGACGATCGCGACGCTCGCTGCCGCGACGTTCCTGTACGCGGTGCTCGACGCGTTCACCTTCTCGTTTATCGCCAGCGCAACGCCAGGCGTGACGCTGGGCCGGCTGCTGGTGTCGATCTACATCACCTTCACCGTGCTGTTCGGCTGGTCGGCGCTGTATTTCGGGATCAACTTCTACCTGATCGTCGAGCAGCAGATCGATCAGATGGAGCATCTCGAGAATCAGGCGTCGTCGGCGCAGCTCGCTATGCTGCGCTATCAGCTCAACCCGCATTTCCTGTTCAACACGCTGAACTCGATCTCGACGCTGGTGCTGCTCAAGCAGACCGAGCGGGCGAATGCGATGCTCAGCCGGCTGTCGTCGTTCCTGCGCTATACGCTGGCGAACGAGCCGACCGCGCACGTAACCGTCGCGCAGGAGGTGGACCAGCTGAAGCTGTATCTCGAGATCGAGAAGATGCGTTTCGAGGATCGGATGCGACCGAAATTCGAGATCGATCCGCGCGCCGAACGCGCCCGCCTGCCCTCGCTGCTGCTGCAACCGCTGGTCGAAAACGCGATCAAATATGCCGTCACCCCGCAGGAGGAAGGCGCCGAAATCTGCGTCGAAGTGCGGCTCGCCGGGGAACGCGTGCAGATCGCCGTATCCGATACCGGTCCGGGCTTGATCGAGGGCCGGATCGGTTCAAGCCATTCGACCGGCGTGGGGCTCGCTAATATTAGAGACAGGTTGGCTCAGGCATATGGGCCCGACCACCGTTTCGAAACCCGCTCCACGCCGGCTGGCGGCTTCTCGGTAGAAATCGAGATACCGTATCAGCTGGAAGACGTGAACAGAGAGGCCTCATGACCATCCGTACCATTCTCGTCGACGACGAGCCGCTGGCGATCCAGGGGCTGGAACTCCGACTCCAGGCCCATGAAGACGTCGAGATCATCGAAAAATGCTCGAACGGCCGCGAGGCGATTCGCGCGATCAAGACGCACAAGCCCGACCTCGTCTTCCTCGATATCCAGATGCCGGGGTTCGACGGGTTCTCCGTCGTGCAGGGCCTGATGGAGGTCGAACCGCCGTTGTTCGTGTTCGTCACCGCCTATTCGGACCATGCCTTGCGTGCGTTCGAGGCGCAGGCGGTCGATTACCTGATGAAACCGGTCGAGGAATCGCGGCTGGCGGATACGATCGAGCGGGTTCGGCAGCGTCTGTCGGAAAAGCGCGGCGTCGAGGAAGTCGATCGGTTGCGCGAAGTGCTCGCCGATGTCGCGCCGGATGCGGCGGCGGACATGCCGGATGGGGATGCGGTGTCGGCGAACCGGTTCGAGAAGCTCATCAACATCAAGGATCGCGGGCAGATCTTCCGCGTCGATGTGGACACGATCGAGCGGATCGATGCGGCTGGCGATTATATGTGCATTTATACCGGCGATAATACGCTGATTTTGCGCGAGACGATGAAGGATCTGGAGAAGCGGCTTGATCCGCGCAGGTTCCAGCGGGTGCATCGGTCGACGATCGTGAATCTGGATCTGGTGAAGCAGGTCAAGCCGCATACGAATGGGGAATGCTTCCTGGTGTTGAATTCCGGGGCAAGCGTGAAGGTTTCGCGGTCGTATCGCGATGTGGTGGCGCGGTTCGTTCACTGATTTTTGATCCTCCCCTGGAAGGGGAGGTGGATGGCGAAGCCAGACGGAGGGGTATCGCCCCCTCGATAGCGTGATCCCCCTCCGTCAGCCCTGCGGGCTGCCACCTCCCCTTGCAGGGGAGGATTGGGGTGCCGCATTAACCAGTCCCTAAACCCCGCGCCCTAGAGCGGGGGGATGAAGACGTCGGGTTACGGCCTTTATCCACATGCGCTGATCAGTCTGCCCGCTTTGGTGATGGCGACGTCGTGCGTGCCGGCGGATCGGCCGGCGGCGATCGCTCGGGTCCAGCCGGAGCGGAACTCGCGAGCCTTGCTGAGCCGGATGGCGTTGCATGTGCCGGACGACATCTCGGCCAAGATCGCGACGGCCGCACCGGATGCGCCGTTTGCGGCTGCGGCGCCGTTCGTTGCTCCGCCGTTTTTGACCTCGAACTCTGTCGATGACGCTAGCCGTGCGGCCGACTGCCTGACCGCCGCCGTGTATTACGAGGCGCGGTCGCAGTCGGAGGATGGGCAGCGGGCGGTGGCGCAGGTGGTGCTGAACCGGGTGCGCGACCGGGCCTTTCCGAACAGCGTTTGCGGGGTCGTGTATCAGGGGTCCGAGCGGCGGACCGGGTGCCAGTTCAGCTTCACGTGCGACGGCTCGATGAACCGTGCGCGGGAGCCGGGGGCTTGGGATCGGGCGCGGGCGGTGGCCAGCGCGGCGCTTGGGGGGAGCGTATATGCGCCGGTCGGGGCGGCGACGTCGTTTCATACGACGAGTATCCTGCCTTGGTGGGCGTCGAGTCTTGCGCGGATCACGACGGTTGGGGCGCATGTGTTTTATCGCTGGCAGGGGGCGTTGGAGCGGGCTCTGACGTTTCGGCAGGCTTATGCTGGGGTCGAGCCTGGGGTTCGGGATGTTGGTTTGGCGAGCGGTGGTGGCGTGGCGGCGGTTGCGACGCAGGTTGCTGGGGTTTCGGTGCATTATGGTAATCGGGACGACGTTGCGGACTTGGGCGCGGAGACGGCCGATGCGCTGCACGGGGTGACGGTGCACCGGGGGGTGTCGCGTTCTGGCTCAACGATGGCGGGTGCGGCGATTGTGCCTATGCGGTTGGTTTCCGGAGTGCGGATTCATGTTGGTGGGCGGGGGTCTGCGATGATCGGCGGGGTTGAGCAGTCGGGCGCGGTAGTTTCGGACGAAACCTAACCACTCCAAGGCCACCACCCCGGCGGAGGCCGGGGCCCAATTGGGAAACGTCGCTAACGGCGGATGGCGCTCCGTTACGACCACCTTTCCAATTGGGCCCCGGCCTTCGCCGGGGTGGTGCTCTAAATTGCCGGCGAGCCCGCGACTGATCCTCCCCCGCAAGGGGGAGGTGGCTGGCGCTTGCCAGACGGGGGGGAGGCGCGCGAAACGTCTGATCCATGTCCTCCCCCTCCGTCGCCTTTGGCGCCATCCCCCCTGGCGGGGGAGGATCGAGAAGCGTCGGTATTGGGGACCGATCCGAAAACAGCGCCCACCCCTCCCCTCGCAAAACCATGCTGCATCTGCTAACGGGACGCGCATGCTGAACCTGAACAATATCACGGTGCGCCTGGGCGGACGCGTTATCCTCGATGGCGCCACCGCTGCGTTGCCGCCGGGCTCGCGCGTCGGGCTGATCGGGCGCAACGGCGCGGGCAAGTCGACGATGGTGCGCGTGATCGCAGGGCAGTTGGAGCCCGACGACGGTTCCGCCGACATGCCGAAGGGCGCGCGGATCGGTTACCTCGCGCAGGAGGCCCCGCACGGTGTGAAGACGCCGTTCGAGACCGTGCTCGAAGCCGATCTGGAGCGCGCCGCGCTGATGATCGAGAGCGAGACGAGCGAGGATCCCGACCGGCTCGGCGACGTGTACGAGCGGCTGATCGCGATCGACGCCTATACCGCGCCCGCCCGCGCCGCGCAGATCCTGCTCGGCCTCGGCTTCGACGAGGACATGCAGGCGCGCACGCTCGACAGCTTCTCGGGTGGCTGGAAGATGCGCGTCGCGCTTGCCGCGCTGCTGTTCTCGCAGCCGGATCTGCTGCTGCTCGACGAGCCTTCGAACCATCTCGATCTCGAAGCGGTGATGTGGCTGGAGGACTTCCTCAAGGGCTACAAGGCGACGATCGTGGTGGTCAGCCACGAGCGCGACTTCCTCAACAACGTGGTCGATCACATCCTGCATCTGCAAGGCGGCAAGATCACGCTGTATCCGGGCGGCTACGACGCGTTCGAACGGCAGCGTGCCGAGCGTCTCGCGCAGATCGAGGCGGCGCGCGCCAACCAGGCGGTGCAGCGCGAGAAGCTGCAGGAATATATCGCGAAGAATTCCGCCCGCGCCTCGACCGCGAAGCAGGCGCAGTCGCGGCAGAAGATGCTGTCGAAGATGCAGCCGATCGCCGAGAGCTACAACGATCCGACGCTGTCGTTCGGCTTTCCCAATCCGACCGAACTGCGGCCGCCTTTGATCACGCTGGATATGGCGACCGTGGGCTATGCCGACGTGCCGATCCTGAAGCGGCTCAACATGCGGCTCGATCCCGACGACCGGGTCGCGCTGCTCGGGCGCAACGGCAACGGCAAGACCACGCTCGCGCGGCTGCTGGCGGCGCAGTTGACGCCGATGGACGGCGAGATGTCGTCCTCAGGCAAGATGAAGGTCGGGTATTTCACGCAGTATCAGGTCGAGGAACTCGATCCGACCGATTCGCCGATCGAGCATATGTCGCACCTGATGAAGGGCGCGACTCCGGCTGCCGTGCGCGCGCAGCTGGGGCGGTTCGGCTTCTCCGGCGACAAGGCGACGACCCGGGTCGGCAAGCTGTCGGGTGGCGAGCGGGCGCGTCTGGCGCTGGCGCTGATCACGCGCGATGCACCGCACCTGCTGATCCTCGATGAGCCTACCAACCATCTGGACGTCGATGCGCGTGAGGCTCTGGTGCAGGCGCTCAACGCCTATACTGGCGCTGTCGTACTGGTCAGCCATGACCGGCACATGCTGGAGCTGACCGCGGATCGGCTGGTGCTGGTCGACGACGGGACGGCGAAGGAATTCGACGGCAGCCTCGACGATTATATCGCGTTCGTCCTGAAGGGCGATGGCGGCAAAGGCGATGCGGCGTCGAAGGCGGACAAGAAGGCCGGCAAGAAGGCTGCGGCCGAGGCGAAGAGCAACGACGCGGCGTTGCGCAAGGCTCTGCGCGAGATCGAGGAGCAGACCGCGAAGTTCACCAAGGAGCGCAATGCTCTGGACCGTGCGATGGTCGATCCGGCTAATGCGGAGCCGCGGTTCTCGCGGATGTCGATGGGGGACCTGAGCAAGCGTCGCGCCGAGGTGCATGCGAAGCTTGAGGCTAGCGAGGCGAAGTGGCTTGAGGCTAGCGAGGCGCTGGAGGGCGTGGAGGCCTAGGCTTCTCCTTACGCCCCTCCCTGGAAGGGAGGGGTTGGGGGTGGGTCGGGTTCCGCGTGTTTAGGCGGTTGTGGCTCACGCTGGCCTACCCACCCCCGGCCCCTCCCTTTCAGGGAGGGGGGAAAATTGGCTTAGCCCTCGTCGGTGTCCGCGTCTGCTGCCGGACGCTCGAACCAGGCCTCGACCGGGCCGACCAGCTTCAGCGTCAGCGCGTTACCGTTGCGGTCGACCTTCTTGCCGAGCGCGACTCGGATCCAGCCTTCCGAGATGCAGTATTCCTCGACGTCGTGGCGTACCTTGTCCTTGAAGCGGATACCGATGCCGCGTTCGAGCAAGTCCTGCTGGAAGAACGGGCTGCGCTGGTTGATCGACAGACGATCGGGGGGCGTGTCGCCGGTTGCGGCCGGGGTGGCGGCGGCTTCGGTCTCGGGGGTGTTGGGCGTATCGGTCATGGTCGCGCGTCTAGCGGCAAGCACCGGGCGCGCGCCACAAAAAAGGCACCTGACGAAAAAGCGGCGCCGGGATTGCTCCCGACGCCGCCTGTCGATCTTGTGGTCGGATCAGTTGCAGACCCGCACCGAAACCCGGTCGCCATAATAGGGGTCGACCCGCCATTCGTTCCAGCACCGCGGCGCATAATAGGTCGCCACCGGTGCCTCGTAATAGACCCGCGGGGGCGGCGGGGGCGCGTCGTAATAGCCGCGGTCGTAATAGCGCGGCCGGTTGCTGCTGGCGATCGCTGCACCGACGCCGAGCCCGAGGATACCGCCCAGCACCGCTGCGCCCGCGACATTGCCGCCGCCACGATGGTGGTAGCCGCCCCAGCCGCCGCCGTAGCCACGGCCATACCCACCCCAGCGCTGCGCATCGGCCGGCGCGGCGGCAGTGAGTGCCGTAGCCGCCAAAGCGACGCCCAAACCTGCCTTCTTGAAAAACCCGTTCATCTTCCGAACTCCGTTACTAGTTACGCCCGGTCCGCCTGGGACAAACGCATAAGTGTCCGACCGTGTTTCAGGATTTAGGCGATTCGGTCTGAACTGGTTCGGAACGGCTTGTTAACCCACGGTATAGCTGGAGCAGTCCCGGGCGGGGACATTGCCACCGCGGCCGGCCGGGCATTGTTCACGAATATCGGATAGGGTGCGGCGATGCGCAGGATGATGACGACGCGAGCGATCGCCTTTGCCGTGCTCGGCGGGAGTGCGGTGCTGATCGGTGGGCTGGCGCTGTCCGGGTCGCCGGTTAAGGTGCGGGCGGTCGAGGCGCCTGCCCGGGTGGCTCAGGTCGCTGTGCCGGTTGCGAAGGCGGCGCCGAAGCCGGTTGCTGTCGCTGCCGAGGAACCGGCCGACGCGTATGTGGTGAAGCGGGTGCTGAACGTGCCCGAGCCTTTGCGGCATGGCGCGTATTACTGGGATACGGAGGGCGTACCCGAAGGGCCGATCGTCATCACCGTCGATCTGGTGGCGCAGACCTTGTCGATCTTTCGCAGCGGGTACGAGATCGGGACGGCGGCCGTTATCTATGGCGCGGACGAGAAGCCGACCCCGCTGGGCGTGTTCAAGATCACGCAGAAGGACGCACATCATGTGTCGAACCTGTACGGGGCGCCGATGCCGTACATGATGCGGCTGACCAATGATGGGGTTTCGATTCATGGCAGCGCGTTGATGGATGGGAAATACGCTACGCATGGGTGCGTTGGGGTGCCGACTGCGTTTGCGAAGTTGATCTTCGAGCAGGTCAAGCTGGGGGATCGGGTGATCGTTACGAGTGGCGAGATACTGGCGCGGGGTGGGCGGATTACTGCCGCTTGAGGGTGGCAAGCGAGCGCCGACTGCCGCGGATCGTCCCCTCCGTCATCCTGACGAAAGTCAGGATCCAGAGTAACGGCTAGCGACCTTCGTGACTCTGGATCCTGACTTTCGTCAGGATGACGGCAGTTCGCATGTCGCTACCGCGTCGACCGCTGCTTCGTGCCACCCTGCCCCAACGTCCGTCATCCCCGCGCAGGCGGGGATCCATATCCTCAGACGTCCGCAAGTTACCCGTTAGGCTAATCAGTATGGGTTCCCGCCTTCGCGGGAATGACGGCGTGTGGCTGGGTGATCGAATCGGGCCAAGCAAACGAAAAGGGCCGGAGGTTTCCCCCCGGCCCTTCTTCAGTTCCGAACCGGCGCGCCGCGGCAAAGCCGCGTCGTCGGACCTCGCTTGAGCGAGGCCGGCCGAGCGCCTGAGGCTCAGCCGGCTTCGCCTTCGCTGGCCTCAGGCGCTCTGCTTAGCCCGGCTAGCGCGCTTGCGCTCGTTGGCATCCAGGAAGCGCTTGCGCAGGCGGATCGACTTTGGCGTGACTTCGACCATCTCGTCATCGTCGATGTACGCGATCGCCTGCTCCAGCGTCGCGCGCTTCGGCGGCGACAGGCGGACCTGATCGTCCTTGCCACCGCTCGCGCGGAAGTTGGTCAGCGCCTTGGTCTTCATCGGGTTGACCTCGAGGTCGTCCGGCTTGGCGTTCTCGCCGACGATCATGCCCTCATAGAGAGCCTCGCCGTGGCCCACGAACAGGATGCCGCGCTCTTCGAGCGGCCCCAGTGCATAGTTGTTCGCCTCGCCCGAACCGTTCGAGATCAGCACGCCGTTCTTGCGGCCCTCGATCGCGCCCTTGTGCGGACCGTACTTCTCGAACAGCCGGTTCATGATCCCCGTGCCGCGCGTGTCGGACAGGAATTCGCCATGATAGCCGATCATCCCGCGCGACGGCGCCGAGAAGGTGATGCGGGTCTTGCCGCCGGTCGACGGACGCATGTCGGTCAGCTCGGCCTTACGCGTGTTCATCTTCTCGACGACGGTACCCGAATGCTCCTCGTCGACGTCGATGATGACGGTCTCGTACGGCTCGGTCTTCTTGCCGTTCTCGTCCTCGCCGAACAGCACGCGCGGACGCGAGATGCCCAGTTCGAAGCCTTCGCGACGCATCGTCTCGATCAGCACGCCCAGCTGAAGCTCGCCGCGGCCGGCGACTTCGAAGCTGTCCTTGTCGGCGGCCTCGGTCACCTTCACGGCGACGTTCGACTCGGCTTCGCGGAACAGGCGCTCGCGGATCATGCGCGACGTCACCTTGCTGCCCTCGCGGCCCGCCATCGGCGAGTCGTTCACGGCAAAACGCATCGACAGCGTGGGGGGATCGATCGGCTGCGCGTGCAGCGGCTCGGTCACCGTGATGTCGGCGATCGTGTCGGCAACCGTGGCGACCGAGAGGCCTGCGAGCGAAATGATGTCGCCAGCCTTGGCTTCGTCGACGGGAACGCGCTCGAGACCACGGAACGACATGATCTTGGACGCACGACCGGTCTCGATGATCTTGCCGTCGTTATCGAGTGCGTGGATCGCCTGGTTGGTCTTCACGGTACCCGAATTGACGCGACCGGTGAGGACGCGGCCGAGGAACGGATCGCGGTCGAGCAGCGTGACGAGGAAGGTGAACGGCACGCCGGCGACTTCCACGGCGGGCGGGGGCACGTGCTTCACGATCGTCTCGAACATCGGGATCAGCGTGCCTTCGCGCGCGTCCATGTCGGTCGAGGCATAGCCGTTGCGACCCGATGCGTAGAGCACGGGGAAGTCGAGCTGGTCGTCATTCGCGTCGAGCGACACGAACAGGTCGAACACTTCGTCGAGCACTTCCTGGATGCGCGCGTCGTTGCGATCGACCTTGTTGACGACGACGATCGGCTTCAGGCCGAGTGCCAGCGCCTTGCCGGTGACGAACTTGGTCTGCGGCATCGCGCCTTCCGACGAATCGACCAGCAGGACGACGCCGTCGACCATCGACAGGATGCGCTCCACTTCGCCGCCGAAATCGGCGTGGCCGGGCGTGTCGACGATGTTGATGCGGATGCTCTCGGACTCGCCGGGAGGGGTCCAGTCGACCGAGGTCGGCTTGGCGAGAATGGTGATGCCACGCTCTTTTTCGAGGTCGTTCGAATCCATTGCGCGCTCTTCGACGCGCTGGTTGTCGCGGAAGGTGCCGGACTGGCGGAAGAGCTGGTCGACCAGCGTCGTCTTGCCGTGATCGACGTGCGCAATGATCGCCACGTTGCGGAGGCTCATGAATGTATTCTCTTGATCGAGGAACGGGGTTGGCGCGCGCCATAGCGTAATTGTTGCGCCGCGGGAAGACGCAGCGGCATTTCGTCGCCTTTAGAGGGAACCTCCGCGGCGCTTGTATGTTCCGGCGGCGAGAATAGCACGGGGATCGCGGACCGCCAGCATTGCCCTCAGCGCGGCGCGTTTGTCGGGCGCGGCGGCATAGTAACGTTGCCAGATCCGCAGCCCCATCCAATAGCCGAGTTCGGGCGGCCAGCCGGCGGGCGGCGTGGAGTAGTTGCCGATCCAGCGGGCGTACGCCTTGGCTTCGGGCGAGCCTTCCTCCGGGTCGTCCTTGTCGGTGAGCTTGCGGGTGAGCGCGATGTCAGCCTGCATCTGGCGCCAGAGTTCCGCCTCGCGAGGGGTGGCCCAGGCGGCGCGGGCGGCGTCTGGCTCCTCGCCGGTGACGAGTTGCGCGATGAAGTCCGCCGCGCCCTCTACGAGGATCGCGGTGAGCAGGGGATCGCGGGCGAGCGTCATGCCGGCGTCCTGCTGGAAGGAATGCACCGTCTCGTGTGCGAAGAAATGGCGGAGCGTCTGGCGGAGCTTCTCGGGCGTCGGCGACATGCGGCACAGAACTTCGAGGCCGAGTACCTGGGCGCGGGGCTTGGCGGTGCCGCCGGAGGTGTTCGCGCCGAAGACTATATAGACCTGCGGGAGCTTCACGTCGGGGAGCGCGCCTTGAAGGCCGAGATAGATCGCGCGGAGATCGGCGGTGGCGGTCTTGGCGGCGGGGAGGCAGGTCTTGATCGCCTGCGCGTAGCGGGTGGGGTTGGCCGCGATGGCGTGCGCGAGATTGTCCGCATCGACGATCCGGCCGGGGGTGAAGACGCCGATCCCGAAACTGCCCTTGTCGAGATAGTCGCGTTTGAGTTGCGCGGTGGTCGGCTTGCCCTTGGTCTTGGCGAAGAGGGTCGCGAAGCGGTCGGCGTCTTCGGTGTGGATAGTTGCGGTGAGCGGATCGGCTGGCGGGGGACGATTCGTGGCCGCCGCGGGGAGGAGGGCGAGCGCGAGGATCAGCGGGCGAAGCATGGTGCAGAGTATCGTGTGTTTGCCAGGGTGCCAGAGCGGATATCGCAATCCTCCCCCGTCAGGGGGAGGTGTCGCCGAAGGGGACGGAGGGGGAGGACACGAATCCGGCGTGGTCGCTTGCCGCTCCTCCGTCAGGCTACGCTGCCACCTCCCCCTCGCGGGGGAGGATCGTGAGGTGGCGGCGACATGCAACGCCCCACCCTCCATTCCACCCCGGCGAAGGCCGGGGCCCAATTGGAAAGGTGGCAATAATGGAGCGCCGCCATCCGTTAGCAACCTCCCCCAATTGGGCCCCGGCCTTCGCCGGGGTGGTGGCCTAAGTTAACGCAACGCTCTGGAAAGTCGGAAGGCTCAGAACCCCGCCAGCACGATCTTCCCCTTGGCCGTATAGCTCTCGATCCGCGCATGCGCCTTCCGCAAATTCGCCGCGTCGATCTTCCCGAAATTCTCCGCGAGCGTCGTCCGGATCGTCCCCGCATCCACCAGCCGCGCGACCTCATCGAGCAACACCCCCTGCTCGCCCATGTCCGCGGTCTGGAACAGCGAGCGCGTGTACATCAGCTCCCAGTGGACCGAGATCGACTTCTGCTTGAGCGGCACGATGTCGAGCGTCTTCGGATCGTCGATCAGCGCCAGCCGGCCCTGCGGCGCCAGCAGCTCGCCGATCTCGGCGATGTGCTCGTCGGTATGCGTCGTCGAGAACACGAACCCCGGTGCGCCGATCCCCAGCGCCTCGACCTGCGCGGCGAGCGGCTTGCGGTGGTCGATCACGTGATGCGCGCCGAGCTCCTCGACCCAGCCGCGCGTCTCGTCGCGCGACGCGGTGGCGATCACGGTCAGGTCGGTGAGCTGCCGCGCGAGCTGGATCGTGATCGAGCCGACCCCGCCTGCCCCGCCGATGATCAGAATCGCGTTCGCCGCACCGGGAACGGGTTTGCGCACGTCGAGCCGGTCGAACAGCGTCTCCCACGCGGTGACCGAGGTCAGCGGCAGCGCCGCGGCCTGTGCCCAGTCGAGCGACGTCGGCTTGTGCCCGACGATGCGCTCGTCGACGAGGTGGTATTCCGAATTGGTACCGGGTCGGTCGATCGCACCTGCGTAGAACACTTCGTCGCCAACCTTGAACCCGGTCACGTCCGCACCGACCGCGACGACGACGCCCGACGCGTCCCAGCCGAGCACCTGTGGCTTGCCGTCGGAATCTTCGCGACGCTGGCGGATCTTGGTGTCGACCGGGTTGACCGAAACCGCCTTCACCTCGACCAGCAGGTCGCGCCCCGCCGCTTCGGGCTTGGGGAGGTCGAGGTCGACGAGCGACTGCGGATCGTCGATCGGAAGCGACTTGGTATAGCCGATGGCGCGCATGCTGGAACTCCTGTGATGTCGCCGACAAGCTGTCCACGCGGCCGCTCGGTTTCAAGGAGAGCAGTTGGCAAGCCTGAGTGTATTATCTATATACGCCAGTTGAACGCGGGGCGGGTTGCAGCCACCATGCCCCACCGAACGGAGACACGAGCATGGCGACGACCCCGAACACGCTGACGGAAGAGCCGGGCCTGGTGCTGACCCCGCCCGATCCGGTGCCCACGGTCGCGGCCGCAAAGGCGTCCGGCCTCGTGCCCGTCGATGCCGGCGTGAAGTCGCAGCTCGAGGAGCGCGTGTCGGGCTTCGTCACCGATCTCGTCGCGCAGGACGTCAACTCGCCCGAATTCGGCAAGCGAGTCGATGCGATCACCGCGATGGGCGCGAAGGAGATCCGCGAGGCCGCCGGCCAGTCGAACCGCTTCCTCGATCGCCCGGTCAAGGCGATGGATCAGGAGACCGGCGTCGGCAAGGACCTCGCCGAACTGCGCCGCGTCGTCGAGGATCTCGATCCCGGCAAGAAGGGCAACCTCACCGCGCCGCAGAAGCTGTTCGGGATCATCCCGTTCGGTGGCAAGATGCGCAATTATTTCGACGGCTATAAGTCCTCGCAGACGCACATCGCACAGATCCTGAAGAGCCTCGGCTCGGGCAAGGACGAGCTGCTGATGGACAATGCCGCGATCGATACCGAGCGCGCGAACCTGTGGGCCGCGATGGGCCGGCTCGAGCAGATGATCCATCTGTCGAAGACCATGGACGCCAAGCTGGAGGACGTCGCCAACGACCTCGACCACACCGATCCCGCCAAGGCGAAGGCGATCCGCGAGACCGCGCTGTTCTACACGCGCCAGCGGACGCAGGACCTGCTGACGCAGATGGCGGTGACCGTGCAGGGCTATCTCGCGCTCGACCTGGTCAAGAAGAACAATGTCGAGCTGGTGAAGGGCGTCGATCGCGCGTCGACCACGACCGTCTCGGCGCTGCGCACCGCGGTGACGGTGGCGCAGGCGCTGACCAACCAGAAGCTGGTGCTGGAGCAGATCACCGCGCTCAACACGACGACCGCGAACATCATCGATTCGACCGGCAAGCTGCTAAAATCGCAGACCGCGCAGATCCATGAACAGGCGGCGTCGGCGACGATCCCGCTGGAGACGCTGCAACGCGCGTTCCAGAATATCTACGACACGATGGACGCGATCGACGTGTTCAAGCTGAAGGCGCTCGATTCGATGAAGGTCACCGTCGGCGCGCTGTCGAACGAGGTCGATAAATCCCGCGGGTATATCGCGCGTGCTGAAGGCGCGACGCAGGGGCAGTTGGGCGGACCTTCCGCCAGCCCGTTCAAGCTGGAGGCGATGTAACCCTCGTGAGCGAAGTCGACGACGCCATCGCCAGCGCCCGTGCCTCCTGGTCGCGCATTTCCGACGACCGGACGGGCACCGTCATCGCGCGTGCGCCGTCACGAGGGCGGGCGAGGCAGACGCAGGCGATCGGCAAGCGACTGACCCGGATCGCGGTCGCCGACGTGTCGATCCTGATCGCGGCGATGGTGATCGGCTGGATCGTACCGCTCGGGATCGGCGGCGCGATGCTGGTGATGGCGCTGCTGGTCGCGGCCACGGTGCTGTTCGCGGTCTGGCCAGCGGAGCGCGCCCCAACGCCCGAACGGCTCGCGGCGGTCGACATCCGTGCCCTCCCCGCGCAGACCGAACGCTGGCTGGAGGCGCAACGCCCCGCCCTCCCCGCACCCGCGATGACGCTGGTCGACCGGATCGGCCTGCGCCTCGAAACGCTGACGCCGCAGTTGGCGACGCTCGACGCGAACACGCAGGAAGCGGTCGACGTGCGGAAACTGATCGGCGAACAGCTCCCCGCCTTCGTCAAGGATTACGAGAAGGTGCCGGCGTCGCTCCGCACGACGCCGCGCAACGGCCGCTCGCCCGACGCCGAGCTGGTCGACGGCCTCAAGCTGATCGAACAGGAGATCGGCGAGATGACCGCCCGCCTTGCGCAGAGCGACCTCGACAATTTGTCGACTCGCGGTCGCTTCCTGGAGATGAAGTACAAGGATTGAGGCGGTGAAGCGCACGCGGCTCAGCGTCTGCCGCAGGAAGGCACGCTTCGTATCCGAAGCCGACGCGCTCGTCGTGGCGCAGACCGGACGCGTACCGCTGAGGGCCTATCGCTGCGATCGGTGCCTCCAGTTCCACCTGACCAGCCGGACGAAGGGCAAGCGCGTGCCTGGGTCGCCGACATGATTTCGATCGAAGAGGAAACCGCGTGGTCGGGGCAGACCGAGCCTGCAGTATGAGGCTGATTCCTGAAGTTCGCGCGCAGGGATGAACGCGCAGCAAGATAATCGCTTCATCGGCGGAGGTTATTTCGGCCCATTCTGTTTTTTCGTCGTTTTCATGCTCCTCGCGATACTCGAAGCCTGCCACAATGCGTCATGATTAGGCGATGTGGTGTATAGACCGCTTAGATAGTCCTGATCGAAACGCGTGATACTCGTCGGCGCGACGGTCGCGTCTGCGAACAGCGACAGGATCGATGTCGTCGGCGCGGGACGTCCGAGCCCCGGTCGGGCGAGCGCCACCATCGCCACATAGTCGGACAGGGCATCCAGCTTGACCGATCCTATCTGCGCAGGATCGACAATCACCAGCATGGACGACACGATACCGCGCGTGATCTCGTTGATCCGTGTCGCGCTGCCTGTAAAACCCGACGAAGCAGCGGATGGCAGTGCCCCATCCTTGAAATATCCATTCAACGCCGACGACGCATTTGTCGCCGCACCCTCGTATGTCGTGCCGATCCACCGGACCGGCTGTTTTGGCTGACGGAAACGGTCGAGACGCGCCGATCCCTCCCTGCGCAAGGTGATCGGATATTTGTCCGCCACCCTTTTGGCGACCGCGTCCGCCTGCGGCGACACCACGATCAGGATCGTCGGCGAGCATCCCGGCTTGCCACTTCGAAGATGGACCGAATTGGCGACCTGCGCGATCCGGTCATTCATCATCTGCGCCTGCGCGGCATCGAGGCCGATGACCCCCGTACAGATCTGCCGATCCCACCGCGGCAACTGGTGAGTCGGCATGGGATCCGCCAGACGCTTGACGAAGTCGCGGATGACCGCCTCATTGCGTCCCTCGACGACGATGTCCGGCTTGACCGGACCCGGTTCGGTCGCAGCTTGAGGCGCTATCGCCTGGAGCAGGATCGCGATCGACACGGACAAGGACATATCTTCTCTCCGGCGCCGCTCCGGTTATCAGAGGACCACAACACAGGATAAGACGGATACATCGACGTGGCGTCAACCGGCGGTCCATTCGCGGTAACGACATTGGCCGATTTTGAACCTTGTCCGTCAGCCAACGCGGGGGGCCAAGCAGTCGCTACTGCAACTGTACGCGAGCGCGATCGGACAGCCGTTCTACGGCCGCGGCGTGGATGCCCGCCACGCTCGTCAATACGCCAAACGCCTGCGGTCTTGGCTTGTTGAATACGAGTGGCGCGCCCAGCGCATCGCTGACCGTCGCACCGGCTTCGCTCGCGACGAGGACCGCGGCGGCGATGTCCCATTCGTTACCCCAGCGGAGCGTGGCGACGAGGTCGGCTTCGTCGGCGGCGACCATCGCTATGCGGAGCGCGATCGAGTTGGGTTTGTGGACCATGACGAGGTCGCGGTCTACTTTAGGGAGCGCGTCGACGGGGGTCCGGCTGCCGACGACCTCGGCACGGGTGCCGGCCTGTAGCGGCACGCCATTGCGGGTGGCGCCCTGCCCTGCCACTGCATGCCACCGTTCGTCGCGCGACGGTGCTTCGAGAATGCCGATCACCGGCTTGCCGCGATCGACCAGCGCGACCGAAACGCACCAGCCGGGCCTTGCGCGGATATAGTCGCGCGTGCCGTCGATCGGGTCTACCACCCAGAGCAGGTCGTGCGCGAGGCGGTCGGCGTTGTCGGCGGTTTCCTCGGAGAGCCAGCCGGCCTCGGGGAGCAACGTCGACAGCCGCGCCTTGAGCATCCGGTCGATCGCGATGTCGAGTTCGCAGACCGGGCTGCCGGGGGTCTTTTCCCAACGCTGGAAGTCGGTGTCGAAGCGGTCGAGCGCCATCGCACCGGCCTCCGCGGCAATACCCGCGACGGCGTCCGCCATCGCGCGAAGCCATGCCGGCGACCGTTCCGGCCCACGCCGCCGGTCAGCCACTCGCCACCGTCATGCCCTCCACGCGCAGCGTCGGCACGTTGACGCCGTAGCGGAATTCGAGGTCGTTGGCGGGGGTCATCGCGAGGAACATGTTCTTGACGTTACCGGCGATCGTGAACTCGGCGACCGGCGTGGCGATCTGGCCGTTCTCGATTCTGAAGCCCGCCGCGCCGCGGCTGTAGTCGCCGGTCACGCCGTTCGCGCCGCCGCCCATCAGTTCGGTGACATAGACGCCCGACGTGATGTCGGCGATCAGCGTTTCGAGCGGCACGTGGCCGGGCTCCATGAACACGTTGCTGGTCGATACGCCGGGTCCGCCGCCGACGCCGCGTGCTGCATGACCGGTGGGCTCGAGGCCGAGCTGGCGTGCCGATGCGGAGTCGAGCAGCCAGCGTTCGAGCATGCCGTCCTCGATGATGTCGCTCGGCGAGACGGGCAGGCCTTCGCCGTCGAACGGGCGCGAGCGCAGGCCGTGAGGGCGGTGCGGATCGTCGCGGATGGTGATGCCGTGCGCGAAGACCTGGCTGCCGAGCGAATCGAGCAGGAAGCTGGTTTTCCGCGTGATCGCCTGCCCCGAGATCGCGCCGAGCATGTGACCGACCAGCGATCCGCCGACGCGACGGTCGTAGACGATCGTCGTGGGGCCGCTGACAAGGCGACCGGGGTTGAGGCGCGCGACGGCCTGCTCGCCGGCGCGGCGGCCGATCGCTTCGGGCGATTCGAGATGTGCGCGGAGGCGGGCGCTGCTGTGTGCATAGTCGCGCTGCATGCCGCCGCCTTCGCCTGCGAGCACGCTGGCCGACACGCCGTAGCCGGTCGCGGCATAGGCGCCCGCGAAACCGTGGCTGGTGGCCAAAGCCCAGACGCTGCGCGAGGCGCTGGCGCCGCCGCCTTCGCTGTTCGAAACGCCGGGGACGGCACGGGCGGCGTCTTCGGCTTCGAGCGCGGCGTCGCGGAGCTGCTCGGGGCTGGCTTCGCCGCCGTCGTCGAGACCCAGCATTGGCGTGATGCCGTGAAGGAGGCGATCGGCGGGAGCCAGACCTGCCCAGGGGTCTTCAGGGGCTTCGCGCGCCATCGCCACCGCGCGTTCGACGAGCGCGTCCATCGCGGCGGTCGACAGGTCGGAGGTGGAGACGCTGGCGGAACGCTGGCCGACGAACACGCGCAGGCCCAAGTCTTCGCTTTCGGAGCGGCCGATATCCTCGAGCTTGCCGAGGCGGATCGACACGTCGAGCGCGGCATCGGCGGCGAAGACCGCGTCGGCGGCGTCGGCGCCCGCCGCCCTCGCGCGCTGGACGATGTCGTGGGCGCGGTCGCGGGCTTGGTCTGGGGTCAGCATATCAGCGACTTAAGGATGCAGGCTCGTGCCGACAACCACGCAGGCGAGGAACATCAGCAGTCCAGCGAAACGGTTCGCGCGGAACCGGGCGAGCGCGGCGGTGCCGGCGCCTTCGTGCGTGTCGGGTTTGAGGGTGGCGACCTGCCAGGCGAGGTGGAGCGCGACGGGGACGAGGGCGGCGATGGCGAGCGGGTCGGGGCGGACTTGCCAGAAGGCTGCGGCCCATAAGGCGACGGCGGCGACGTAGAAGATTCCGACGCCGGCCTTCACATGCGTACCCATGCGGAGCGCGGAGGAGCGGATGCCGATCATCGCATCGTCCTCGCGGTCCTGCAGCGCATAGATCGTGTCGTAGCCGATCACCCACGCGATCGAACCCGCGTAGAGCAGCCACATCGGCGCATCGAGCGCGCCGGCGATGTCGCTCCAGCCGACCAGCAACGCCCAGGAGAAGACGATACCGAGCCACGCCTGCGGCCACCAGGTGATGCGCTTCATGAACGGGTAGGCGGCGACGGGTGCGAGGCTCGCGAGCGCGACGATCGCGGCGAAAAAGGTCAGTTGCAGCAGGACGACGAACCCGATCAGGCAGAGCGCGACGAGCCAGACCCAGGCGAGCGCGATCGAGACGAGCCCGCTCGGTATCGGTCGGGCGCGGGTGCGGGAGACCTGCGCGTCGAGGTCGCGGTCGACGATGTCGTTGAAGACGCACCCCGCGCCGCGCATCGCGATGCTGCCGAGGAGGAGCCAGAGGATCAGGTCCCAGCGCTCGACTGCGCCACCGGCTAGCGCGACTCCCCAGGCGCCGGGCCAGAAGAGCAGCCACCAGCCGATCGGGCGGTCGAAACGGGCGAGCAGCGCAAGGCCGCGGAGGGTTGGCGGGAGGCGACCGACCAAGCCCTTATGCTCGCTGTCGGGAACGATTTCTTCGTGCATCGGCTTGGTCTGCATGCTGGGGGCGTAGGAAGACGGGGTTTGGCGCGCAAGCCTTTGCCGGGTACCGGTGGGGTGTGACGCGTTCGGACCCTCCAGCATGATCGGCCTTTCGGTTGCGGTCGGCCGCTTCGTCGAGGCGTTGTTCTGGGGAATATTCCGGGTCGCCGGGGCAGTTGCGGGTGCCTTGATCCTTGGAGTGGTGGTCCTGGTTGTGGCTTGGGTGATCGCGCGAAAAATGTGGGCGCGGCGGAGACGCTGAACGCCCCTTCTCGAAAAGGCGCGCCCTCAAATCCTCCCCGGCACGGGGAGGGGGACCGTTCGCCTCTGGCGAAGGGTGGAGGGGGATCGCCGCGAACGTAACGCTGGCGTAGGGCGAAGCACGCGCCGCAACCCTTGTGGAAGACGCTGAACGCAAGCGCTTCTCGCGTGGAATCCCCCCTCCACCAGCTTTGCTGGTCCCCCTCCCCGTGCCGGGGAGGATTTGCTAGAGGCGAGTTATGCCTGCAACCCCCGCTTGGCCGCCGCAGTCCACGCCGCGCCTCTTCGTCGATACGCCGCTCGCGCCCGGTCCGCTCCAGGTCGATGGAGCAGCGGCGCATTATCTCGTCGGGGTGATGCGGATGAAGATCGGCGATCCGGTGAAGCTGTTCGACGACCGGACTGGGGAATGGCTCGGGGTGGCGTCGAGCGTCGGCAAGCGCGATCTGGTGCTCGACGTCACCGAATTGCTGCGTCCGCGCGAGGACGTGCCTGACCTATGGCTCTGCGCCGCGCCGCTTAAGAAGGGCCGGGTCGACTGGATGGCGGAAAAGGCTTGTGAACTGGGCGTCGCGCGGCTGGTGCCGGTGGTCACGCGGCGGACGATCGTCGACAAGCCCAATACCGAACGCCTGCGCACGCAGATGATCGAGGCGGCGGAGCAATGTGGGCGCACCGCGCTGCCCGAGGTGGCCGAACCGGTGAAGCTCGCCGCGTTACTGCGCGATTGGCCCGAGGACCGCGCGCTGTTCTTTGCGGATGAGACCGGTGGCGTACCGGCATTGGAAGCGATGCGGACGCGACCAGGACCGGCGGCAATCCTGATCGGGCCCGAGGGTGGCTTCGATGCCGACGAACGCGCGGCGATCCGCGCGCATCCGAATGCGGTCGGGATCGGGCTGGGGCCCCGCATCCTCCGCGCGGAAACCGCGGCAGGCGCTGCCGTCGCCTTGTGGATGGCGGCGGCGGGCGACTGGTAGGCGTCCCGACCGCCACGAAGACATCGGTACCGATTGGTCCGGATACCCTCTAGCACCCTCGTTCATCGACGCGTAAGGCGCGGCGATGACGACGATTCCCGCTCCGAAAAAGACCAGCCCGACGATCGAGTCGCGCGACCAGTTGATCGCCAGCTTCGCGGGCGGCGAAAAGCCGAAGGACGCATGGCGAATCGGCACCGAGCACGAGAAGTTCGTCTACGCGAACGGCGATCACCACGCCCCGTCCTATGACGAGCCAAGCGGCATCCGCGCGCTGCTCGGCGAGCTGGAGCAATATGGCTGGAAGCCGGTCATGGAGGGCGGAAACGCCATCGCCATGTCGGGCCCCGACGGCAGCATCAGCCTGGAGCCTGCAGGCCAGTTCGAGCTGTCGGGCGCGCCGCTCGATTCACTGCACGAGACCTGCGCCGAGACCGGGCGTCACCTCGAGCAGGTGAAGGCGGCGGGCGAAAAACTCGGCATCGGGTTCCTCGGGCTCGGCATGTGGCCGGACAAAACGCGCGCCGAACTGCCTACGATGCCCAAGGGGCGCTATGCGATCATGTTGCGGCACATGCCGCGCGTCGGCAGCATGGGGCTCGACATGATGCTGCGGACCTGCACGATCCAGGTGAATTTGGACTACGCGTCCGAGACAGACATGGTGAAGAAATTCCGCGTCGGTCTCGCGCTCCAGCCGCTCGCGACCGCGCTGTTCGCCAACTCGCCGTTCACGGAAGGGCGGCCGAACGGCATGCTGTCGTATCGCAGTCATATCTGGTCCGACACCGATCCGCACCGCACCGGCATGCTGCCGTTCGTGTTCGAGGATGGCTTCGGCTACGAGCGCTACGCCGAGTACGCGCTCGATGTGCCGATGTACTTCGTCTACCGCGAGGGCAAGTATATCGACGCCGCCGGGCTGTCGTTCCGCGACTTCCTGAAGGGCGAATTGTCGGTGCTGCCGGGCGAGAAGCCGACGCTCGACGACTGGACCGATCATCTGTCGACCGCCTTCCCCGAGGTACGGTTGAAGACCTTCCTCGAAATGCGCGGCGCGGACGGTGGCCCGTGGAACCGGATCTGCGCGCTGCCGGCGCTGTGGGTCGGGCTGCTGTACGATCAGGGTGCGCTCGATGCGGCGTGGGACCTGGTCAAGGACTGGACGATCGACGAGCGTCAGGCTCTGCGTGACGCGGTGCCGAAGCTGGGGCTGAACGCGCCGATCGCCGGTGGCGGAAAGCTGCGCGATATCGCGGGGCAAGTGCTCGACATCGCCGGTGCGGGGTTGTCGGCGCGCGCGCGGTTCAACCGGGCGGGCGATAACGAGACAGGCTTCCTCGATCCGCTGCGCGAGATCGTGCGGAGCGGCAAGGTACCGGCCGAAGTGCTGCTGGAGAAGTATCACGGCGTCTGGGGCGGCGACGTTTCGAAAGTGTACGACGAATCGAGCTTCTAATCGCCCCTTCGCTTGCGGGGGAGACTAGCCCGCACGTCTATCGTCATCCTGACGAAAGTCAGGATCCAGAGCCATTAACGGCTGTCCCTGGTGACCCTGGATCCTGACTTTCGTCAGGATGACGGACGCGAGGTGGCTTATGTCCTCGCCAGATCCGGAAAGTTCTCGGTCCTCAGGCCTTGCCCTTGATCCTCGCGAACAGCCGTGGCACCGAGCCGTTGCGCGTCATCCAGTCGAAATAGGCGCGATAGTCCGGGTCGAGCTTCAAATGCCGCTCCTCGGTCTTCGCCCGCCAGAAATACACCCCGCCGACCGCGGCCAGCAACAGCGTCGCCCTCGCCGCATCGACGATGCTCCCGGTGGTCAGGATCGGGATTGTCGAGATCCACCAGAACAGGTTCTTCGACAGATACGCCGGATGCCGCGAGATCGCGTAGGGCCCGTGCGTCAGGATGCCGCGATTGGTCAGGTTGGAGAAGCGGAAGCCGAACGCCATCGTCGCCCAGGCATATATCGCGGTCAACGCGACCAGCACCGCACCGATCAGTGCGAGCAGCACCGGATGCCCCTGGAACCAGTACGCCCAATCCGACGTGCACGGGTGATAATCGAGCGGACCGCCGTCGTTCATGAGGATGAAGGGCGGATAGCACATCAGCGCCGCCATCCACGCCGCCGCGAACGGGTTGGCGCTGCGGATGTGCGAATCAAGCGGGCGGCACGTCAGGATATAGCCGACCGTCGCGAACGCCACGTCGATCAGGAACATGAAGGTGATCAGCCAGTTCGCCAGCGCGACGGGATCGTGCAGCACCGACTGCAGGTCGCCGCGCACGAACGTGGCGAACCCCGGCGGGACGATCGCCAGCATGAAGGCTAGAAAGAAGGTCTTCACACCCCAGGCACGAAGATGGCCGTAGATCGCTTCGGGCTCGACGCCCGCCTGCCCGGTCATCCAGCCGCCGAGGTGCCAGGCGCCGTCGCGCGGTTCGATCAGATGGCGATCGATCCAGAGCACATAGGGGATCGATGCGACGAACAGGATCGGCGCGGCGTTCGTGAAACACCACATCGCGAACGCGAAATTACCCTGCCAGTATGATCGCACGGTTCCGTAGATGACCGCGATTGCGGCCCATGTCGCCCACAGTCCCGCGAGCTTGGTCAGGCTCGTGTCGAGCGTCGTGCGCAAGGGTTTGGGGGCGGACCAGTCGATCCCCGTGCTCGCGTTGCGATGGACCTTGTCGACCAGCAGCGACCAAGCGACCATCGGCAGCGCGCATGCGACGACGTTGACCAACGCCGAATAGGGGCCGTCCAACCCATACCGACGCGCGATCCCCAACCAAACGAAGATGCCGATCAGGCCGCAGAGGCCGGCGCCGCCGCTGACCGCGGAGCGCGGGCGTGGATCGGGCTGGGGTCGAGCGGAAAGCGCATCATCATGATCCATCGCCATCGTCCGTAGCGCGGAATGGTAAGCAACGCGTGAACCATCTGGCCCTTTGCGAGCGAGGCCTCGCGGCGTAACTGCCAGGAGGCTGCCATGTGGGTGCTTGCGCCGACCGCGCGGCGACGCTAGTTCGGGGCTTCGCTACGGCGTGCCGAGCGGGTGTAGTACAATGGTAGTACAGCAGCCTTCCAAGCTGAATACACGGGTTCGATTCCCGTCATCCGCTCCAGCATTCCCTCATGTCGGCACGCTTATACGTCGACCATGCGCGCAAGCAGGCCCGTCATCCGCCTGCGCCCGAGCGTCGTAAGCTGGACGTGGGAGCGGCGGCCGTCGCGTTCGTCGCGCGTCCGCTCGACGAGTCCCGAATCCTGCAGCATCGTCAGATACCGCAGCGCCGTCGCCGAGGGTGCGCGCGCGCCGATGCACACGGCCGATACGCTGAGCCGAAGGCCGTCGTCGTCGGAGATGAACAGGTCGAGCAGGATATCCCATGCCGGTTCGGAGAACAGGCTGGTGCCGAGCAGGTCGTCGCGGATCTTTCTCATGGCGTAGAGACGCCGCGCGACCTCGACCAGAGCCGGGTCGTGCAGGATAGGCAGTGGGCTGTGTTTCAGCGCGATGCCGGAAACGATTGAGGATGCGTAGGTCATGTGCGCTGTATCCGATTACGCTTCAGCGCATCGTCGGATCCTGGCGGCTCCAATCGAGATCCCAGCCCCTTGCCCGGATTCGTCGCGAGTGCCTGGCTGTCCCGATCACGAGAAGCAGAACGATGGGGTAACTCCAGGCTGCGGAGAGCAGCGCGTAGACGAGCCGGATCACGTCGGGGCTGATCGCCCTGGCCAGATGAGCCCCGGTGCCCAGCGCATGCAGCGCGGTAACCCAGGCCGGCCAGAAACGATCGGCGCTCAGCGTGATCCCGATCATCACCGCAAGCAGCATCAGGTCGACGATCATGACGCCCAGTTCCAGCCCCGAAAACAGCGAAGGAACGTTGCGCTCGACGATACCGGTCGACACTGCCGCAAGCAGCAGTGCCAGACCCGTAAGCCGCTCCGGTGCGCCACCCCGAAGGATCGCGTAGGCCGAAGCCGCCAGTTGTATCGAATAGAAGATCCAGACCCGATCCAACTTTAGCCTCCGAAGCAGGACCGAAATCGGCCAATCAGGCCACCGCTGCCAGACGCAGCGGCGTCTCGGCGCGCAGTGCGCCTTCGTTAGGCGGGCATTGGGCGGTATCGCCGTAACCGTAGAACTGGCCCAGCCCGATATCCGTCCGCACCTGGACGAGCGCCTGATGCGCTTCGACGAACCGCTGGCGGGCGTTGATGATGTCGAGCGACGCCTGCGAGATCATCTGCAGGGCGGCGACGCCCGTGCCGACGGGCAGGTTGGCGGCGACGCGCTGTTGCAACAGCGTTGCGACGCACGACGCGGCGAGCATGGCTGCCTCGTCGACCGCGGCTTCCGCCTTCAGGAATTGCTGTGTGACCGCGTCGGTCGCGGTGCGGCGTTCTTTCAACATCGTTATCTCCCCCGTGGCGCCGCCGTTGACGGGCCATGTATCGGAGCAGCGTGGTCGCGGTTCGCCCGCAACAGGCTGGTCAGCGTCATCGCCATGTTCACGAGCGCCATCGAGGTGATGGCAATCAGGCCCATGAGTCCGATCAGTCTGACGATCCTGTCGCCTCTCGAAACCCGGTTTCGCGCTGCGCCGATCGGCCCGCTCTGCTGGGACAATCCCATAAAGCGGCGAACGAGCCCCCATGGCTCGATCTGGTCGACCTTTGGGGGTGCGGATGGGGGGATGGGAACGTCGATTGGTTCGGATGGGAGCCGTTCGTATGTCAGAATGGGTGTATCGGTCGGGTCTGCCGCATCAGGCGCAGGGCGCTCCTGCGTGACGACATTGCCGTCCGCGCCCTCATGCTCCTGAAGCCGACGCGCCGCCTCGAACCGCGTGCCGACGCCGAGAATCTGGATCGCGCGCTCGATCCGCTTGTCGATCGCCGATGGCGAGACGCCGAAGATCGCCGCGATCTCCTTCGAATTGTGATGCGTCAGCACCAGCCGCAAGCAGGCGCGCTGAGCTTCTGTCAGTTGATCGATGCGTCCCCCGGTCATGCCCGCGTAGTAGCGCTATCGCGCCGCTGTTGCACCTGCCGAGTGTTCGATGCGGAACGATGTTTCGGGAAACTGAATGGTATACGTATTGGCCAAGTTCTGGCCGAAACGGTCCCGTTGCTTGGCACATGCTTGGGTAAGGCGACAAGTTGCTGGGATGACGTACAAAGGGCCGGGGATCGCTCCCCGGCCCTTTGCCTTGGTCGATGTGTTTGGCTTGGAACCGAGCATCGGCGGAGCCGCTGCTGTCGTCGGACGGGATCGGTGGCTTGCGCCGCCGACCCGCCGGCCGTCCTTGGGCAAGATCGTATCCAAAGTGGCTGCGATCTCGCCCTTCGGATCAGAAGTCCATGCCGCCCATGCCGCCCATGCCGCCGCCGCCCATGGGCATGGCGGGCTTGTCTTCGGCCATTTCGCTCACGGCCGCTTCGGTCGTGATCAGGAGGCCTGCGACCGATGCTGCGTTCTGCAGCGCGGTGCGGACGACCTTGGTCGGATCGATCACGCCGGCTTCCACCAGGTTCTCGTACGTGTCGGTCGCGGCGTTGAAGCCGATGTTCGAGTCGTTGCCGTCGAGCAGCTTGCCCGAAACCACCGCACCGTCATGACCGGCGTTCTGCGCGATCTGGCGAACCAGAGCCGTCAGCGACTTGCGGACGATGTCGATACCGCGGGTCTGGTCGTCGTTTGCGCCTTCGAGACCGTCGAGGGCCTTGGTTGCGTACAGCAGAGCCGTACCGCCGCCGGGGACGATGCCTTCTTCGACGGCTGCGCGGGTTGCGTGCAGCGCGTCGTCGACGCGGTCCTTGCGCTCCTTGACTTCAACTTCCGACGAACCACCGACCTTGATCACGGCAACGCCGCCGGCAAGCTTGGCGAGACGCTCCTGGAGCTTCTCCTTGTCGTAGTCGCTGGTCGTGTTCTCGATCTGCTGGCGGATCGCTTCGGTGCGGCCCTTGATCGTGTCGTGATCGCCGGCACCGTCGACGATGACGGTGTTGTCCTTGTCGATCGTGACGCGCTTGGCGGTGCCGAGCATGCCGAGCGTGACGGTCTCGAGCTTGATGCCGAGGTCTTCCGAGATCATCTCGCCCTTGGTCAGGATCGCGATGTCCTCGAGCATCGCCTTGCGACGATCGCCGAAGCCCGGTGCCTTGACCGCTGCGACCTTCAGGCCGCCGCGCAGCTTGTTGACGACGAGCGTGGCCAGAGCCTCACCCTCGATGTCTTCTGCGATGATCAGGAGCGGACGACCCGACTGGACGACGGCTTCCAGGATCGGGAGCATCGCCTGCAGGTTCGAGAGCTTCTTCTCGTGGATCAGGATGTAGGGATCCTGAAGCTCGACGGTCATCTTCTCGGGGTTGGTGATGAAGTACGGCGAAAGGTAGCCGCGGTCGAACTGCATGCCCTCGACAACGTCGAGCTCGAATTCGAGACCCTTCGCTTCCTCGACGGTGATCACGCCTTCCTTGCCGACCTTCTCCATGGCTTCGGCGATCTTCTCGCCGACTTCACGGTCGCCGTTCGCCGAGATGATACCGACCTGCGCCACTTCCTTCGAACCCGAAACCGGCTTCGAGCGCGCCTTGACGTCCTCGACGACCTTGATGACGGCGAGATCGATGCCGCGCTTCAGGTCCATCGGGTTCATGCCCGCTGCGACCGACTTCATGCCCTCGCGAACGATGGCCTGCGCCAGAACCGTCGCGGTGGTCGTGCCGTCACCGGCGATGTCGTTGGTCTTCGAGGCCACTTCGCGCAGCATCTGCGCACCCATGTTCTCGAACTTATCCTTGAGCTCGATCTCCTTGGCGACGGTGACGCCGTCCTTGGTGATGCGCGGTGCGCCGAAGCTCTTGTCGATGACGACGTTGCGGCCCTTGGGGCCCAAGGTCACCTTGACTGCGTCGGCGAGAATGTCGACGCCGCGGAGGATGCGCTCACGCGCGTCACGACCGAATTTTACGTCCTTGGAAGCCATGTCAGCTGCCCTTTCAAAAAAGTGAAGTACAGGAAGTGCAGACGCTGGCGCGGAATTCGCGGCCAGCATTTCTCGGCCCGTTCACGTCAGCATGACGCCGACGATCCCGAGCCCGTCGGGTCAACCGACGATGCCGAGAATGTCCGATTCCTTCATGATCAACAGGTCTTCGCCGTCGACCTTGACCTCGGTGCCCGACCATTTGCCGAACAGGATCTTGTCGCCGGTCTTGACGTCGAGCGGGGTGATCGTGCCGTTCTCGGCGCGGGTCCCGGTGCCGATGGCGACGACTTCGCCTTCCTGCGGCTTTTCCTTGGCGGTGTCGGGGATGATGATGCCGCCAGCCGTCTTCTCTTCGGCTTCGAGGCGCTTCACCAGCACGCGATCATGCAACGGACGAAAGTTCATGGGGTCCATGTCCTTTTGGATTGTGACAGATTTCTGGCACTCGAGGTTATCGAGTGCCAACGGACGGCATATGTGCCTCGGGGTGCGGCATGTCAAAGGTTCCGGGGGTGAAATTTTTTCGGGCGGGCGTGGTATTCGGGCATCGTGGCTGAGGGGGCGTGACGGTACTGCTGAGTACTGCCGTTCTCCTGCGCACGCAGGAGTCCAGGATGACGGAGGGCGGTGCTTGGTATCCTGGGCTCCTGCGTCCGCAGGAGAACTAGGAGAGTTGGGTCGATGCTGCCTTCTGCTCCCCTTCCGCTTGCGGGAGGGGTCGGGGGAGGGGTTTCTTGGGCGAAGCATTCGTAGGACTCCCCTCCCCTAACCCCTCCCGCAGGCGGGAGGGGAACTGTGTGGCGGTTGGGGTAGATGGGCTGGCTTGAACCGCTCCTGTGTTGGACGCGTAATACAGGGCATTTACCTGTGCGCCCCGTTGCTCTAGCTCTCGTGCCATGACCGATACCGCTGCGCCGTCCTACGCCCCCTCCTATGTCGACCCTGCCCGCCCGCCGCGGAAGAAATGGCGGCTCGTGCGCGGCGTGTGGAAGTCCCTCGTGGCGATCAAGGACGCGCTCGTCCTGATCGCGATGTTGCTGTTCTTCGGGGTGATCTTCGCGGCGCTCAACGCACGGCAGAGCACGACGGTGATCAAGGACGGCGCGCTGGTGCTCGACCTCAACGGCTCGATCGTCGAGCAACCCGAGGAGCAGGCCGCGTTCGCGGCACTCTCGGGGCAGAGCCGGACGCGGCAGTTTCGCCTGCGCGACGTGGTGCGCTCGATCGACACCGCGCGGACGGATGCGCGCGTGAAGGTCGTAGTGCTCGATCTCGACAGCTTCGGTGGCGCCTATCCCGCCGCACTCGGCGAGGTCGGCGATGCGCTGGCGCGGGTGCGGGCGAGCGGCAAGCCGGTGCTGGCTTACGCGACCGCGTACACCGATGGCGGCTATCGCCTGGCAGCGAACGCGAGCGAGATCTGGGTCAACCCGCTGGGCGGCACGATCTTCATGGGGCCGGGCGGCAACCAGCTCTATTACAAGGGCCTGATCGACAAACTTGGCGTCAACGCACACGTCTACCGCGTCGGCCGCTACAAGTCGTTCGTCGAGCCCTACACGCGGGCGGACCAGAGCGACGACGCGCGCGCTGCCAGCACCGCGCTGTACGGCACGCTGTTCGCGCAGTGGCGCGAGGCCGTCGCGAAGGCACGACCCAAAGCGCAGATCGCGCAATTCATGAGCGCCCCCGATAAGGTGATCCTCGCGGCGAACGGCAACATCGCCGAAGCGAATTTGCGCGCTGGGATCGTCGACAAGCTCGGTGATCGGACCGCGTTCGGGCGCCGCGTGGCGGAGATTGCGGGCAGCGACGCCAGCAAGCCGGCCGGCAACTACACCGCGATCAAATACGATGCTTGGGTGAAGGCGAACCCCCTCCCCACCGCGGGCGACGCGATCGGCGTGCTGACGATCGCCGGCGACATCGTCGATGGCGAGAGCGGCCCCGGCAAGGCGGCGGGCAAGACGATCGAGAAGGCGGTGCTCGACGGGCTCGCCAAGAAGACGCTGAAGGCGCTGGTGGTGCGCGTCGATTCGCCGGGCGGATCGGTGATGGCATCGGAGCAGATCCGGCTCGCGATCCTCGAAGCCAAGCGCCAGAAGCTGCCCGTGGTCGTGTCGATGGGCGGCATGGCCGCGAGCGGTGGGTATTGGGTGTCGACGCCTGCCGACGTGATCTTTGCCGAGCCCGGCACGATCACCGGCTCGATCGGCATCTTCGGCGTGGTGCCGACGTTCGAGAACACGCTCGCCAAGATCGGGGTGACCAGCGACGGGGTGAAGACCACGCCGCTGTCGGGCCAGCCCGACGTCACCGGCGGAACCACGCCGATGTTCGACGCGATCGCACAGGCCGGCATCGAGAACGGCTATCGCGAGTTCCTCGCGCGCGTCGCCGCGTCGCGCAGGATGACGCCGGCGCGGGTCGACGAGATCGGCCAGGGGCGCGTCTGGGATGGTGGCACTGCGCGCCAGATCGGGCTGGTCGACCGGTTCGGGACGTTGCAGGACGCGATCGACGAGGCGGCCAAGCGCGCCAAGCTCGATCCCGCCAAGGTCCACGCCGAGTATCTGGAGAAGAAGCCGGGCTTCCTTGCGGCCATCGCGCAGGATTTCGGCAATGACGGCGACGACGATGCAGGTGGTGGCGACGCGTTCGCGCATGTCGCGGCGGATCGTCGCCAGATGCTCGCACGGGCGGTCGGCGACATGAAGCGGCTGGCGACGTCGGGCTCGATCCAGGTCCGCTGCCTGGAGTGTGGTGGGATGGGACCGACGACCGCAGACATCGGCGATGCCAAGCTGCTCGACCTGCTGCTGGCACGGATCGGGTTCTGACGGTGGTCCCCGCGTCTCGGGCAGTTGGCAACGGCGGCGGGATCGTCATTCGGGCGGCGGTCCCCGAGGATGCCGCGTCGATCGCGGCGATCTATGCGCCGCACGTGCTGGTCGGGACGGTATCGTTCGAGACCGAGGCCCCGGATGCGGGCGAGATGCGCGCGCGGATGGCGGTGTCGGACGGGCTGTACCCGTGGCTGGTCGCAACGATCAGGGTAGAGGGCGGCACCGAGGGTGACGTGCTGGCGTATGCCTATGCCTCGGCGTTCCACAAGCGCGAGGCGTACCGGTTTGCGTGCGAGACCACGATCTACGTCGCGGACGCGGCGCAGCGCCAGGGTGCGGGGCGGCTATTGTACGAGGCGCTGATCGATACGCTGCGGGCTCAAGGGTTTACGCAGGCGATCGGGGCGATCGCGCTGCCGAACGACGGCTCGATCAAGCTTCATGAGGCGGTCGGGTTTCGACGCGCGGGGGTGTACCGCGAGGTCGGGTACAAGAACGGGCAGTGGATCGATGTCGGGCATTGGCAATGCGCGTTGAACGAGCCTGCGATGCCGCCGGTCGAGCCGAAGCGTTTTGCGGATGTTGGCGTAGTGCGGGGGTAAAGCGACGCTTGTCACCTGGACAAAGCTCGCGCGAACTACCCACCACCCCGGCGAAGGCCGGGGCCCAATTGGCGAGGTTGTAGTAAAGTAGCGCGGTCCGTCGTTAGCAACGTCCCCCAATTGGGCCCCGGCCTTCGCCGGGGTGGTGGCGGTGTTGGGAGGTGCTTTCTCCAATGAGCAGAGATAAGGCCGACGAGTGGTAACTATCGGTTCAAGTCCAACCACCGCCCCTCCCCTCCTTGTTCTCCCGCGAAGGCGGGAGCCCAGACTGTGTCCCCGCCTTCGCGGGGACACAAGGTGATTGCGTGGTAAGCTTCGTGAGTCAGCGGCGTCCACCATACGCAGGCAGCGCTAGGTGGAAGCGGATGGCGGCCGCCCTCAGCGTGAACCCGGCACTCGCCGCGATCACCGCCGCCCACACCAGCGGCACGCCCACCAACACCAGCCCGACATAACTCGCCGCCGCGAGCGCCGCCGCGGTCACGTACAGCTCCGGCCGCATCAGGATCGACGGCTCTCCCGCCAGCACGTCGCGGATGATGCCACCGACGCATGCGGTCATCACGCCCATCAGCGCCGCCGGCACCGGCGGCACGCCGTAACCGAGCGCCTTGGCCGCGCCGTACACCGCATACGCCGCGAGCCCGACCGCGTCGAACCAGCCGAGCGCTTCGCCCTTCCACCACCGCTCGGGCGTCACCCAGATCAGCAGCGCCATGCCGAGGCACACGCTGGCCGCCCGCGCGTCGTGCACCCAGAATACCGGCGCGCCGATCAGCAGGTCGCGCACCGTACCGCCGCCGACGCCGGTGATCAGCCCGAAGAACACCAGCGTCACGAACGTCTGGCCTCGCTTGGCTGCGGCAAGCGCGCCCGACGCGGCGAACACCGCGAGGCCGGCGAGGTCGAACCACGGCGCGGCGACGGGCAGGATCTCGACGGGCAGCGGAACGGGCAGCATCAGGGCGGCGTAATCGCCTGACCCAAGACGGTAAAGCGGAAGTGCGAGCGCCAACGCGATACACCGAACAAACATGAACGCGGTGTTGTTTTCGGTTCATGAAACCGTCGGTATAGTCCCCTCGTTACATCATCAGATCAATCAATACGGGAGTTTATCCATGCGTAAGTTCATCCTCGCACTCGGCCTCGGCGCAATGGTCCTGCCAACCGTCCTGATCCCGGTTTCGGCCGCAGACGCGCGCGATCGTCGCGAATGGCGTGGTCGCGACGGCCGCGTCTACTGCAAGAAGAACAATGGCACGACCGGCACGATCATCGGCGGCGTCGGTGGCGCACTGCTCGGCCGCACGGTCGACACCCGCGGCGACCGCACGGTCGGCACGCTGGGCGGCGCCGTGCTTGGCGGTCTCGCCGGTCGCGCGATCGACAAGGGCACGAGCAACAACGACCGTCGTTGCCGCTGACACTCATCGGCTAAATCAATGTCGCTATTTCGGTAGTTGCGCGTTGTGGAAGGGCGTCGTGGGAAACCGCGACGCCTTTTTTCTTGTCCGGTGAAGGATCAAAACGATGACCACACGCAGCGGTTCGGCGAAGTATGAAGGCCTCGGCAAGGACGGCAAGGGTCATGTCTCGACGCAGTCGGGCGTGCTCTCGAACAACCCCTACGGCTTCAACACGCGGTTCGAGAACGAGCCCGGCACCAACCCCGAGGAGCTGATCGCGGCCGCGCATGCATCGTGCTTCACGATGGCGCTGAGCTTCGCGCTCGCCGGCAAGGGGTATGAGGCCGGCACGCTCGAGACGTCCGCCAAGGTGACGCTCGACAAGGATGGCGACGGGTTCAAGATCACCAAGTCGGCGCTGACGCTGAACGCGAAGGTCGACGGCATCTCGAAGGAAGAGTTCGAGGCGATCGCCGCGGACGCCAAGGCGAACTGCCCCGTATCGAAGGTGCTCAACGCCGAGATCACGCTGGAGCATAACCTCGCCGCATAACGGCGGGTAATTTTCGCAATAAGGAGGGCCCGGTGGAAACGCCGGGTCCTTCTTGCGTCAGATGATCCCGCCGCCGAGGCTGAGGCGGAGCGCGAAGATGATGATCAGCACGATGTTGAGATTGCGACCGCCGCTGCTCGATGACAGCGCGCCGACCGCGGCGCCGACGATCCCGATCGGGATGACGAGCCAGTTCATCCAGCCAAGCAACGGAATGAACGCGACAAGGCCAAGCACCAGGGTGACGAGGCCGATGAGGATCGAGACGATGTTCAGCATGGGGTGAACATGGCGAGTCGCGGGGGTTCGGGCAAGATCGGCGTCACGCGCTCGATTGGGGACATGCGGAAAACGCTTTCTTCACCGTCTTTCGCGCATAGGATGGCGGTGATGAGTTTTCCCTTGCGCCCCGCCCTGATCCTTTTGCCGCTTGCGCTGGCCGCATGTGGAGGGTCGTCGACCGACCAGCAGGATCTCAACAGCCTCGATGCCGAGCTGACCAATGGGACGCGCGATCCAGCGGTGGGCGAGTCGCTTGGCGCACAGATCATGGTCGATCCGCGACTGGCGCAATCGGCGAACACCGGTGGAACGCGCCCGCAGCAGCAGACCGGACCGGGCGCAGTCCCCGCGGACGTGGCGTTGCAGAAGGATCCGGTCGATCCGGCGATGCTGAAGCGCGCACCGGCGGCATCGAACGACTGCCCCGAGTGCAAATCCGCGGATGGCGCACTGACGCTGGGCGCGCTCGCGGAGCGGCAGAAGACGCCCGACGCTGGGGTTTGCGCGAGGAAGATCAGTTATTCGGCGGGATGGGCTAACCGGTTGCCAGCGGCCCTGCCGCTATATCCGGCGGCGCGGCTGACCGAGGCTGCTGGGGCGGATCGCGACGGGTGCCGCTTGCGCCTAGTGAGTTTCGCGAGTGCGGCGCCGATGCAGAAGATGCTCGACTGGTATTTTACGAAGGCTAGCGCGGCTGGATATTCGGCTGGGCATAGCACCGACGGCAAGCAGCATGTGCTGGGCGGGGTTCGGGGGAACGACGCTTATGTGGTGTACGTGACGGCAAGGGCTGGTGGCGGGAGCGATGTGGATCTGGTGTCCAACGCTGGGCGGTGAGGTCTTTCGCCCCTCCTCCATGGCTTTGAAGTGCACCACCCCGGCGAAGGCCGGGGCCCAATTGGGAAACATTGCTGATTGAGCGCCGCTCTTCGTTACTGCGACCTTTCCAATTGGGCCCCGGCCTTCGCCGGGGTGGTGGCGGGTTCGCGCGATGTTACCTCCCCTCTTCTTGTTCTCCCGCGAAGGCGGGAGCCCAGCCTGGGTCCCCGCCTTCGCAGGGAAACATTTTGGGACAGCGCTCGCACAGTGACTCAAAGTGACCCGGATGAAGCGCGCTCCCCACCCCTGCGGCGCACCTTTCCGTTTTGCCCGATTCACGCTAGGGCGCGAGAATGCTTCCCCTTCTCTATGTCATGGTCGGTGGTGCGGTCGGATCCGGCGCGCGCTATCTGACCGGCCGCGCGATGCTGTCGTTGCTCGGCCCTGACTATCCCTTTGGTACGCTTGCCGTGAATGTGATCGGTGGGTTGCTGATGGGGGTGCTGGTTGGCGTACTCGCCCGCAATACCGCGTCCGAAACGTGGCGGCTGTTGCTTGGCCTGGGCGTATTGGGGGGATTCACGACGTTCTCGGCGTTCTCGCTGGACGTCGTCACGATGATCGAGCGAGGCGCGATCGGCGTCGCGCTCGGGTATGTTTTGGTGTCGGTGATCGGTTCGGTCGCCGCGTTGTTCGCGGGTCTCTCCGCAGTAAGGGCCGTCGCATGACTGCGGGCAAAAGCGATAGCGATACGGGTTTCCGCGAGTTCAACGTCGGGTTCGACGATGACGGCATCCGGCTCGACCGGTGGTTCAAGCGGCATCTGCCCGAGACGAGCTTCACGACGGTGGCGATGTGGGCGCGCACCGGGCAACTCCGCGTCGACGGAGCGCGCGCGACTCCGGGCGACCGGATCGCGGCGGGCCAGATGCTGCGCGTGCCGCCGCCCGAGGCCGACAAGGCCGCCGCCGACGTCGACAAGCCCAGGCGCGTCCGCGAACGCGTGATCCTGTCGGACGAGGAGACCGAACTCGCGCAGAGCATGGTCATCCACAAGGATTTCCAGGCGTTCGTGCTGAACAAGCCCCCGGGTCTCGCGACGCAGGGCGGGACCAAGACGACGCAGCATGTCGACGGGCTGCTCGACGGGTTGCAGTACGACAACGAGGGGCGGCCGAAGCTGGTCCACCGGCTCGACAAGGATACGTCCGGCGCTTTGCTGGTGGCGCGGACGTCGCGTGCGGCGGCGTTCTTCGCAAAGGCGTTTTCGGGGCGGACCGCGCGAAAAGTCTATTGGGCGCTGGTGGTCGACGTGCCGTCGATCGAGGACGGCATGATCGAGCTGCCGATCGCGAAGCAGCCGGGCACCGGCGGCGAGAAGATGCACGTCGACGAGGCCGAGGGCGCACCGGCGCGGACGCGGTACCGCGTGATCGAGCGCGCGGGCAACCGCGCGGCGTGGGTCGAGTTGCAGCCGTTTACGGGGCGGACACACCAGTTGCGCGTGCATATGGCGGCGATCGGGCACCCGATTGTCGGCGATGGGAAGTATGGCGGGGCTGCTGCGTTTCTGACCGGCGGGATCTCGCGGAAAATGCATCTGCACGCGCGGCGGATCAAGGTGGATCATCCGGATGGCGGGTCGATCGACGTGACCGCGGAACTGCCGACGCATTTCGCGGAGAGCCTCAAGCAATTGGGCTTCGAGGAGAAGCTGGGCGACGACCTGGTGCTCGATGAGAAGACTGCGCCGACGCGCGAGCAGATGAAGTCGCGGGCCAAGGCGCATGCGAAGTCGGTGCGGAAGGACCGTAAGGGTGAGCGGCGTGGGCGTGGGATTGTCGAGGAGAAGGCGACGGGCAAGCCTGCGCCGAAGACGGGTGGGCCTCGGACCGGGGCTGGCTCGAAGTTCGGGGCGCCGCGGAGCGGGCCTCGGGTTGAAGGGGTCAAGCCGGCTGGGCGCGGGCGTCCGGGTGGAGCTGGGAAGCCTGGGCCTCGGAGTGGGCCTGGGACTCGGTAATTGATGGCTTTCGGCTGACGCGTGCCCTCACCCTTCCCACGGCCAAGCGGCCGCGGGCCCCTTTCCTCTCCCCTGAGGGGAGAGGGTGAGACGTCGGAGACGACCCTTACCTTTCACTCCACCCCGGCGGAGGCCGGGGCCCAATTGGAAAGGTTGAGGTAACGGAGCGATGATTTCCGTTACCGACGTCCCCAATTGGGCCCCGGCCTTCGCCGGGGTGGAGTGATTGGTTAGCGGTAGGCTTCTCCGCACATTCCATTCCCCCGCGAAGGCTGGGGTCCAGGGGCCACGATCGTAACGCTGCTTGATTCCTGGGCCCCCGCCTTCGCGGGGGGAACTAGTCGCGCGCTACTTCAGCCACCCCAGCAGCAACCGCCGCACACCCTCCGTCACCGTCCCGAACACGATGTGCGACGCCGCGCTATACAGATGCGTGGTCGGCGCAGTGTTCCACGGCGCATCGCCAAGCCCCGCCGCCGGCACCGCCGCCTCATCGAGCAGCGCCGTCGTCGCCGCAGCGAACGCGGTGCCGTAGCCCGCGGTTACCGAAGGGCGATATTCCGCCGCCACCGCGTAGGCGATACCCAGCCCTGCCCCGAGTGCATAATGCACGACCTGCCCTGCAAGCGGCTTGCGATCGTCGGGGATGTCGTGGCCAACCACCGCCTGCGACACCTTGTCCGCCGCCTTCTCCGTCGCAGGCTCGGCATCGCTCTCCGCCGAGAACAGCGCGGCGACGCCGGCCTGGAAGCGGTCCATTACGAACGAGGCGGCGAGACCTGCGACCAGGCCCGCTGCGGCGGCGGCCCAGATGTTCGGGGTGTCGGTCTGTGCGTGCGCCATCGTTGTGTCTCCAGAGCTATCCGACACGAACCGTTCGCAGACGCGCGCGTTCCGGTTTGGCGTTCCCTCGCGTGCACGCGTGATCTACGAGGCGGCGATGCGTTGGAAAATCTCATGATCCGTCTTGCCGTGTTCGATTGCGATGGGACGCTCGTCGACAGCCAGGCGAATATCTGTGTCGCCTGCGAGCGTGCGTTCGAGGGTGCCGGACTGGTCCCACCGCCCCGCGCGGCGATACGTCGGATCGTCGGGCTCAGTCTCGTTGAGGCTATGCAGGTGTTGCTGCCGCAGGCGGACGATGCGCAGCACCGGTCGCTCGCGACCGACTACAAGAACGCGTTCCATGCGATGCGGGCGAGCGGCGAGCTTGCCGACGAGCCTTTGTTCGACGGGATCGCCGAGGTGATCGAGACACTTGCGAACGACGGCTGGCTGCTGGGTGTGGCGACGGGCAAATCCGACCGCGGCCTCGCGCATATCCTAGCCACGCACGGGATCACCGAGAGGTTCGTGACGTTGCAGACCGCCGACCGGCATCCGTCGAAGCCCGACCCGGCGATGCTGTTCGCGGCGATCGCCGAGGCAGGCGCTAGCGCGGAGACGACCGCGATGATCGGCGATACGAGCTTCGACATGGCAATGGCCCGAGCGGCACACGTACGCGCGGTCGGGGTCGCATGGGGGTATCACGACGTGCACGAGCTTGCAGACGCGGGCGCGGATGTCGTCGCGACGGCCGTGCCGGATCTGCTGCACATGGTGGCTGCACGATGACCGACGCGGACAAGGTGGCGCAGCGGCGCTGGTTCGTGCTGGTCGTCGTCCGGCTGGCAGGGGTGGCAGGCGCGCTGCTCGGGCTGATCCTGATCGCGCGCGCGCATGATCTCGGGCCGAAGATCCTCGGGACGGCAATCGTGTTGTCGGCGATGGCGATGATCGCGATCGTGCCGCGCAGTCTCGCGCATCGCTGGCGGAGTCCTGACGCGTGAAGCGGTTCTGGAAAGACGTCGCGATCGATGCGGATCGGGTGGTGACGCTCGATGGCAATCCGGTGCGGACGCCCGGGCGACGACCGCTCGCGTTGCCGAGCGATGCGCTGGCCGAGGCGGTCGCGGCGGAATGGCGCGCGGTCGGCGAGACGATCGATCCGCGGACGATGCCGATGACGGGCTTGGCGAACGCGGCGACCGATCCGATCGCGAACGATCCGGCGCAGTTCGCCGCGCGGCTGGCCGCGTATGGCGAGAGCGATCTGCTGTGTTACCGCGCGGAGGGGCCGCGTCTGCTGGTCGAGCGGCAGGCGGCGGCCTGGGATCCGCTGCTGGCGTGGGCGCGGGGGCGATATGACGTGACGTTCGCGGTGACGGCGGGCGTGATGCATGTTGCGCAACCGGACGCGACGGTCGCGCGGCTGCATGAGGCTGTGGCAGCATATGACGATTTTAGGCTGGCGGGCTTGTCGCCGGTGGTGACGTTGACCGGGTCGCTGGTGATCGGGCTGGCACTGATCGAGGGTGAGATCGATGCCGATGCGGCTTGGGCTGCCGCGGGGATCGACGAGGACTGGTCGGTCGAGATGTGGGGCGAGGACTGGCAGGCGACTCAGTTGCGGGAATTGAAGCGCAAGGAGTTCGGGTTGGGCGTAGAGTTTTTGGGGCTGCTCTGACGCATCGTCATCCTGGGCTCGACCCAGGATCCAGAGCCACGGACGCTGGCGCTCTTGGCTCTGGATCCTGACTTTCGTCAGGATGACGGGTGGTCAGCGCGTCAGGCGGCGAATGAAACCGATCAACCCGGTCTGGCGCGAGCGCTTCAGGCGTTCCGCGGCCAGGATCGTCTTCACGCCGCGGATGCAGCTGTCGACGTCGTCGTTGACCAGCACATAGTCATAGCCGTCCCAATGGCTCACCTCGTTCGCCGCGCGCGCCATGCGGGCTTCGATCACCTCCTCGGAATCGGTGCCGCGGCCCGAGAGGCGACGGTGGAGTTCTTCCATCGAGGGCGGGAATATGAACACGCGGACGACGTCGCCGCCGGCGATCTGGACGAGCTGTTGCGCGCCCTGCCAATCGATGTCGAACAGTACGTCCTTGCCGGCCGCGAGCAGTTCCTCGACCTGCGCGCGCGGCGTGCCGTAGCGGTGATTGAAGACGTGCGCCCATTCGAGGAACTCGTCCTTCGCGACCATGACGCGAAAGCCTTCGAGGTCGGTGAAATGGTAATCCTTGCCGTCGACTTCGCCGGGTCGCATCGACCGGGTCGTGACCGAGACCGACATCTCGAGTTCGTGCTCGTCCGCGAGCAATCTGCGCGCGATCGTCGACTTGCCGGCGCCGGACGGCGAGGAGAGGACGAACAGGACTCCGCGACGACGGAAACCATGCGGGTCGGACGGAAGTGTGTGGGGCATGCGCGCCCTTGCCGCGGACCGCACATGGGCGTCAACCCATGCGCGGCCCGCGCGTGGTATTACGAAGGCGGATTAATAGCCGGCCTTGCGGGCCTTGTTGCGGTCGTAGGCCTTCTTGGCCGCGTAGCCGCCGCCGAGGATCATGCCGAGCGGGCCCATGCGGCGCATCAGGCCCATCGCTACGACGCCCTTGACTGCGCCCGAGGCGCCGCCCGAACCGTCGCGACGGCCCATCTCGCGGCCGACCAATGCACTGATAATACGTCCGATCATGCTTCTGACTCCCCGAAAACCTGGTCCTTGAGTTCCGCTGCACCGCGCAGCACGGCCCAGCCGATCGCGTAGGTCACGGCTAACGGCACGACGATCTTGAGTACGTTGGCGGTGATCGCACCGATGATCGCGCCGTCCGCGTTGCCGTCGTCGCCGCTGAGCGAGTCGATGCCTGCGCCGATCAGCGCGCCTATGGTCGTTGCGCCCACGTAATTTCTCCTGTCCGTGTGGCGGGTTAGCGCGCGAGGAGCGTTTGGGTTCCCACGCGCCCGCGTGTTCTCCTGCGCACGCAGGAGTCCAGGGTTGCGGGCGGCGCGCTTGGTACCCTGGGCTCCTGCGTTCGCAGGAGAACATCAGCGGCCCAACATCGATTCGGGTTTGACGACGCGGTCGAAGGTTTCGGCGTCGACCAGGCCCAGCGCGAGTCCGGCTTCCTTCAGCGTCAGGCCTTCGGCGTGCGCGTATTTGGCGATCTTCGCCGCGGCGTCGTAGCCGATCTCGGGGGCCAGCGCGGTGACGAGCATCAGCGAGCGGTCGAGCAGGTCTGCGATGCGGCCGCGATTGGGTTCGATGCCGTCGACGCAGCGTTCCGCGAACCCTTCCATCGCGGTGGCAAGCAGGTCGATCGAGCGGAGGACGTTGGCGCCGATCAGCGGCTTGAACACGTTCAATTCGAGATGGCCCTGCATCCCGCCGACGGTGACCGCGACGTGGTTGCCCATCACCTGGCCTGCGACCATCGTCAGCATCTCGCACTGCGTGGGGTTCACCTTGCCGGGCATGATCGAGCTGCCGGGCTCGTTGGCGGGAAGATCGATCTCGCCGAAGCCGCAGCGGGGGCCCGAGCCCAACAGGCGGATGTCGTTGGCGATCTTGGTCAGCGCGACCGCCAGCGTGTTGAGCGTGCCCGAGAGGTGGACGAGCGGGTCGTTCGACGCGAGCGCCTCGAACTTGTTGCGCGCGCTGACGAACGGCAGGCCGGTGATCTCGGCCAGTTCGTGCGCGATCGCGTCGCCGAAGCCGGCAGGCGCGTTGAGGCCGGTGCCGACCGCGGTGCCGCCCTGCGCGAGGATGACCATGCCGTGGCTGATCGCGGGCTCGATGCGGTGGCGGCAGCGGTAGAGTTGGTTTGCGTAGCCGGAGAATTCCTGGCCGAGCGTCAGCGGCGTGGCGTCCTGGAGGTGGGTGCGGCCGATCTTGACGATGTCGTCCCAGGCGTTGGCTTTGGCGTCGAGCGCGGCGTGGAGCTTGTCGAGCGCGGGGATGAGTCGGTTAGTGGTGGCGATCGCGGCGGCGATGTGGAGCGCGGTCGGGAAGCTGTCGTTGGACGACTGGCTCATGTTGACGTGGTCGTTGGGGTGGACCGGCGACTTGCCGCCGCGGGTGCCGGTGAGGACCTCGTTGGCGCGGCCGGCGATGACCTCGTTCGCGTTCATGTTCGACTGCGTGCCGCTGCCGGTCTGCCAGATGACGAGGGGAAACTGGTCGTCGAGCTTGCCGTCGATGACTTCCTGCGCGGCGGAGTCGATCGCGGCGGCGATTTTTTCGTCAAGGCCGTGGGCGCGGTTTACGCGGGCGGCGGCTTGTTTGACGAGCGCGAGCGCGTGGACGATCTCGATCGGCATGCGTTCGCGCGATGCGAAGGGGAAGTTCTCGATCGAGCGTTCGGTTTGGGCGCCCCAATAGGCGGCGGCGGGGACTTCGATCGGGCCGATCGTGTCGGTTTCTGTGCGGGTGGTCATAAGGAGATAACCTTCCGGGGCTTGCGTGGGTCCCTCGCCCCTTCGGGGAGAGGGAGGGAGGAGCCGCAGACGACGGAAGGGTGAGGGGTTTTGGGAGGAAGCGGCTTTAGCCTCACTCCCCTCTCCCTTCCCACGGCAAGTGCCGCGGGCCCCTTCCCTCTCCCCGTAGGGGCGAGGGAGTTTGGGTTACTTCTTCCGCTTGAAATCCACCGCGACGACGTTCGAGCCGTCTTCGATCGGGACCGCCGTCGGGCCGTCGTTTTCGGCTTCGTCGTGGTCGCCTAGCGCGTCGTCCGCACCCTCCTGCGCCTGGAAGCGGAGTTCGAAGCTTACCGCCGGATCCTGGAATGCGGTGATCGCCGAGTACGGGATTACCAGCTTCGACGGCACCTGATTGAACGAAAGCCCGATCGAGAAGCGCTCGTCGTCGACGATGAGGTCCCAGTAGCGGTTCTGCATGACGATCGTCATCTCGTCCGGGAAGCGCTCGATCAGCCGCTTGGGGATGTCGACGCCGGGGGCCTGCGTCTTGAAGGTGATGTAGAAATGATGCTCGCCGGGAAGCCCGCCGGCCTCCGCGACCGAACCGAGCACGCGGCCGACCACGGCACGCAGGGCTTCTTGTACGATCTCGTCGTACGGAATCAGGCTATCGGGCAGTCCATCGGTCATATCCCTTGGGTAGCGCCATTCGGATGCCGGTCAAGATTGCATGCGTCGTGGCGCACGTTATGGGAGGTGGCATGCGCACCGCCACGATCACCCGCTCCACCGCCGAGACGGCGATCGACGTCACCGTGAACCTCGATGGGACCGGCGTATACGACGTCGAGACCGGGGTCGGTTTCTTCGATCACATGCTCGAACAATTGTCGCGCCACTCGCTGATCGATATCCGCGTGCGGACCAAGGGCGACCTGCACATCGATGAGCATCACACCGTCGAGGATACCGGCATCGCGATCGGGCAGGCGTTCGCGCAGGCGCTCGGCGATAAACGCGGCATCGCGCGGTACGGCGATGCGCTGTCGCCGATGGACGAGACGCTGACGCGGGTGGCGCTGGATATTTCCGGGCGGCCTTGGCTGGTGTGGAAGGACCTGTTCTCGCAGAAGCGGCTTGGCGGCATGGATACGGAAATGTTCGAGCATTTCTTCCACAGTTTCGCGCAGGCGGCCGGCATCACGCTGCACGTCGAGACGCTGTACGGGACCAACAACCACCACATCGCCGAGGCGGCATTCAAGGGCGTCGCGCGAGCGCTGCGCACCGCGATCGAAATCGATCCGCGCAAGGCCGACGCGATCCCGTCGACCAAGGGGATTCTCTGATGCTCCCCTCCCGCCTGCGGGAGGGGTCGGGGGAGGGCCTGGCCCCGATCGTCGGACTCGCGGCTATGTCACTCCCTCCCCTAACCCCTCCCGCAAGCGGGAGGGGGATTTGACGCTTGCCCTGATCGATTACGGCGCTGGCAATCTGCATTCGGTCGAAAACGCTTTGCGAACTGCCGGTTGTGTCGATCTGGTTGTCACTGCCGACGCTGACGTCGTTGCGAAGGCCGAGCGGATCGTGTTGCCGGGCGTGGGCGCGTATGGCGCTTGTGCGGCGGCTTTGCGCGCGGTGCCGGGGATGGTTGAGGCTTTGAACCGGCGGGTTCGCGACGAGGGTACGCCGTTTCTCGGAATCTGCGTCGGCATGCAGTTGATGGCCGATGCGGGGGAAGAGATGGGGACGCATGCCGGGCTCGGCTGGGTTGCAGGGCGCGTTCGGCGGCTGGAGCCGGGGACGATGGAAGCGAAGGTGCCGCATATGGGGTGGAACGACGTCGTTCCCTCCGTCGCGCATCCGCTGATCGAGCCGGGCGAGGCGTATTTCCTGCATAGCTTTGCCTTCGAGGGCGCCGACGTGCTCGCGACCACCGACCATGCCGGTGCGGTCACCGCGGCGATCGGTCGCGACACGATGATCGGCGTGCAGTTTCACCCTGAGAAGAGCCAGCGCTACGGCCTGGCCTTGCTCGAACGTTTCCTGGAGTGGCGGCCGTGAGCCTGATTATCTTTCCTGCGATCGACCTCAAGGCGGGTCAGGTGGTGCGTCTCGCCGAGGGCGATATGGACCGGGCGACCGTGTATGGCGACGATCCCGCGGCGCAGGCGATGCTGTTCGCCGAGGCGGGGGCGGAGCATCTGCACGTGGTCGATCTCGACGGGGCGTTCGCGGGGGCTTCGGTCAACGGCGATGCGGTGCGGTCGATCGTCGCGCGGTTTCCGGGGCATGTGCAGCTTGGCGGCGGGATCCGGACTCGGGCGAGCGTCGAGGGCTGGTTCGATCTGGGCGTGTCTCGCGTCGTCATCGGGACGGCGGCGCTGGAGGATCCCGAGTTCGTGCGCGGCGTCGCGAAGGATTTTCCCGGCGGGATCGTCGTCGCGGTCGATGCGAAGGACGGCATGGTTGCGACCAAGGGCTGGGCGGACGTGTCGACCACGAGCGCGGTCGATCTGGCGCGGCGATTCGAGGATGCGGGAGTGGCGTCGTTGCTGTTTACCGATGTCGGGCGCGACGGGATGCTGAAGGGGTGTAACGTCGACGCGACGGTCGATCTGGCGCGGTCGGTGGACATTCCGGTGATCGCCAGCGGCGGGGTGAAGGGGATTGCCGAGATTCACGTGCTGGCTTTGCATGTTCGGGATGGGGTCGAGGGCGTGATTACGGGGCGGGCTTTGTACGACGGGCGGCTCGATCTTTCGGCCGCGTTGAGTGTGGCGAAGGCAGCAGGATGATTCACGCGGAGACGCGGAGACGCGGAGAGAAGTTGAGCGCCGCAGGCAGAAACTTGTTCGCGCAGAGGCGCAGAGGCGCGGAGAGTAAGAAGGTAGGCCTTGCTCCCTTCCTCTCTCTCAGCGCCTCTGCGCCTCTGCGCGAAATATTCTTCTTAGCGGCTTTGCCGCGTCTCTGCGTCTCCGCGTCTCCGCGTGAACAAAACCTGCGGCACAGCGCATGACGGTCCGCGCGCGCGTCATTCCGTGCCTCGACGTTGCCGATGGGCGCGTGGTGAAGGGCGTGAACTTCGTCGAACTGCGCGATGCGGGCGATCCGGTCGAGCAGGCGCGGGCGTATGACGCCGCCGGGGCGGATGAGCTGTGTTTCCTCGATATCGGCGCGAGCCATGAGGGTCGAGGGACGATCCTCGACGTCGTGAGACGGACAGCGGCGGTCTGCTTCATGCCGTTGACGGTCGGCGGCGGGGTACGGACGGCGGACGATGCGCGCGCACTGTTGCTGGCGGGGGCGGACAAGGTGGCGGTCAATTCCGCGGCGGTGGAGCGGCCGGAACTGGTCGCAGATATCGCCGAGCGGTTCGGCAGCCAGTGCTGCGTCGCCAGCGTCGATGCGCGGCGTTCCGGTGAAGGCTGGGAAGTGTTCACGCATGGTGGCCGCCGCGCGACCGGGATCAATGCGATCGCGCATGCCTTGAAGCTCGCCGAACTGGGGGCGGGCGAATTGCTCGTCACGTCGATGGATCGCGACGGGACACGGAGTGGCTATGATCTCGACCTGATCCGCACGATCTCCGACCGGGTGGGAGTGCCCGTCGTTGCGAGTGGCGGGGTCGGCGGGCTCGACGATCTGGTCGCAGGCATCCGCGACGGGCACGCAAGCGCTGTGCTGGCGGCGTCGATCTTCCATTTCGGGCAGGCGTCGATCGGCGACGCGCATGCCGCGCTGGCGGCAGCGGGGATCCCGGTGCGGACGCCGATTCGCGCGGCGGACTAGATCATGCCGGTGCTCACGATCCTCGCGGTCCAGTCGGGGCATAGCGGCGTGGTCCACCCGCGGACCGGGCCCGAGATGTCGGACATAGCGCTGTTCGGGTTTGCAGCGATCGGGGTCTGGCTCGTGCGCCGGGCGTTGCGGAAGCGGTTCATCAAATCGCGCCGCGGCGATGCGAGGCCGCCCAAGAAGGATTGACCCGCCTGCCCGCCTGCGCCAGCACGCCGCGCATGGACCCCGTATTCGACCGCCTCGAGGTGACCATCCGCGCGCGCCGCGATGCGCCCGCCGATACCTCCTATACCGCGAGCCTGTTCGCCAAGGGTCGCCCGAAGATTGCGCAGAAGCTCGGCGAGGAAGCCGTCGAGACCGTGATCGCGGCGTGCTCGGGCGACGAGGCGAGCATCGTGCCGGAAGCGGCGGACCTCATGTTCCATCTGGCGGTGTTGCTGGCGGATGCAGGGTTGAGTCTCGACGACGTGCGCGCCGAGCTGGAGCGGCGCGAGGGCGTTGGCGGCCTGGTCGAGAAGGCTGGACGGACGGGCTGACCTGCTCCCCTTCCGCTTGCGGGAGGGGTCGGGGGAGGGCATGACGCACATGCTCCGCCGGGATCGGGATGGCCCAGCCCCTCCCCTAACCCCTCCCGCAAGCGGGAGGGGAATATATGCCGATCGACGCCACCCAGCCTTACGACGACCAGAACATCTTCGCGAAGATCCTGCGCGGCGAGATCCCGTCGAAGCGAGTCTATGACGACGCGTTCGCGATCGCGTTCCACGACATCAACCCGCAGGCGCCGACGCATCTGCTCGTGATCCCCAAGGGCGCGTACGTGTCCTGGGATGACTTCTCGGCGCGCGCGTCCGATGCGGAGATCGCCGGCTTCATCCGTGCGGTCGGCGAAGTGGCGCGTGCGGCGGGGCTGGTCGAACCGGGCTATCGCCTGCTCGCGAACATCGGCCAGGACGGACACCAGGAGGTGCCGCATCTGCACGTTCATGTCTTCGGCGGGCGCCCGTTCGGGCCGATGCTGGCGCGATAGGGCAGCTTCACCGCACTAAAGGATTGCACGTAATAAAATTGCCATTAGGCTCGGGTGCTTGAGCAAGGGGGCCTTTTGACCCGGCCCCCGCTATCCCCGGGGGACACCGCGTTGATTTTTGGTCGCGTAAAATCGCTGGACGCCATTCTGGCGACGGCAGAGAAAAAGGGGTTGGCGCGAACGCTCAGCGCGTTTCAGCTGACCCTGCTGGGCGTCGGCGCGGTGATCGGCACGGGTATCTTCGTGCTGACGTCCGAAGCCGCGCAGAAAGCCGGCCCGGGCATGTTGCTGAGCTTCGTCGTCGCTGGCTTCGTCTGTGCGGTGGCGGCGCTGTGCTATTCCGAACTCGCGTCGATGGTGCCGGTGTCGGGCTCCGCCTATACCTATACCTACGCGGTCACGGGTGAGCTGCTCGCCTGGATGGTCGGCTGGGCGCTGATCCTCGAATATGCGGTCGGCGCGAGTGCGGTCGCAGTCGGCTGGTCGAACCATCTGGCGGGGCTGCTCGACGGGATCGGCTTCCACATTCCCAACGGGTTGCGCAACGCCGACGCGCTGATGGCGCACGTCCAGGTCGCGTTCGGCGCGACGCCCAACGTCGATCTGCAGACCGCGATGACGGTCGGCGGCTTCATGAACCTGCCCGCGGTGATCATCATCGGCCTCGTCACGTGGCTGCTGGTGGTCGGCACGACCGAGAGCGCGCGCGTCAACGCGGTGCTGGTGCTGATCAAGATCGCCGCGCTGACCGCGTTCATCGCGCTGACGATTCCCGTGCTCCAGGCGGATAATTTCCATCCGTTCCTGCCCTACGGCGTCGGCAATCCGCTGAGCTCTTCGGGCGTCGGCGTGCTGGGTGCGGCGGCGTCGATCTTCTTCGCATATGTCGGGTTCGATGCGGTCTCGACCGCGGCGGAGGAGACGAAGAACCCGCAACGCAACGTGCCGATCGGGCTGATCGCCAGCCTCGGCATCTGCACATTGTTCTACCTGCTGGTCGCATCGGGCGCGATCGGTGCGATCGGCGCGAACCCGGTGACGACCGCCGATGGCGGCATCCTGGCACCGGGCTCGGCCGAGATGGCCGGGCGCTGCGCGGCGATCGTCGCAGGGGGCGCGATGGAGCCATTGGTCTGCTCGAAGGAAGCGCTCGTCCATGTGCTTCAGGTCATCAACTGGCCGATCATGGGTCGCCTGGTGGGTCTCGCCGCGGTGCTGGCGCTGCCGTCGGTCGTGTTGATGATGATGTTCGGCCAGACCCGCGTGTTCTTCACGATGGCGCGTGACGGGCTGTTGCCGGCGCGGCTCGCGTCGATCCATCCGAAGTTCCGCACGCCGCATGTCGTCACGATCGTGACGGGTATCGCCGCGGCGATCGCGGCGGCGATCTTGCCGGTCGGCAAGCTCGCGGATTATTCCAACGCGGGCACGCTGTTCGCGTTCATGATGGTGGCGATTTCCGTGATGGTGCTGCGCAAGACCGACCCCGGCCGCAAGCGTCCGTTCCGCACACCGGCGGTGTACATCGTCGCGCCGCTCGCGATCATCGGCTGCATCGGGCTGTATCTGTCGCTGCCGCTGACCGCCAAGCTGGTCTTGCCGGGCTGGGGCGCGATCGGGTTGGCGATCTACTTCCTCTACAGCCGCTCGCGCAGCCATGTCGGGCTGGGGATCGATGTCGACGACGTCGATACCGCGGCGCCGGGCAGCCACTGATCGAGCCCAAGAAAAAAGGGCCGCGGGAGGAAACTCCCGCGACCCTTTTTTTATGCCTTCAACCAACTCGTCATCCCCGCGCAGGCGGGGATCCATATCCTCAGCAGTTCGCGACTCTGTCGCGAGGCCAGCCAGTATGGGTTCCCGCCTTCGCGGGAATGACGGCGTGGTTGCCTCAGCCGATATGCTTGGCGGCGAGTGCCTTCATGTCGACCATCGGGCGGGCGCCGACATGGCTGATGATCTCGGCCGCGCAGACCGCACCGAGCTTCAGCGACGCCTGCAGGTCGTAGCCCTGCGCCTGACCGTGGAGGAAGCCCGCCGCGAACAGGTCGCCCGCACCGGTGGTGTCGACGACCTTGGCGATCGGCTCGGCCTTTACTTCGGCGCGGTTGCCGTTCTGAAGCGCGCAGGCGCCGTGCTCGCCGCGGGTGACGACCAGCGTCGGGACCTGTGCCGAGATCTTGGCGACCGCTGCGTCGAAGTCTTCCGTCTCTGCGAGCGCGGCGAGTTCACCCTCGTTCGCGAACAGGATGTCGATCAGGCCGTCAGACAGCAGCTGGCGGAAATCGCCGCCGTGGCGCGAGATGCAGAACACGTCGCTGAGCGTGAACGCGACTTTCCGGCCGGCATCGCGCGCGCAGTCGATCGCGGCGCGCATCGCGGCGCGCGGCTCCTCGGGATCCCAGAGATAGCCTTCGAGATACAGGATCGCGCTGTCGGCGATCATCGCTGTATCGATCGCGGCGGCGGGGAGGAACTGCCCTGCGCCGAGGAAGGTATTCATCGTGCGCTGGCCGTCGGGCGTCACGAAGATCAGGCAGCGCCCGGTGGTCGGGTCGCCGGCGCGGACGGGGGTGGCGAACTCGATGCCGATGCTGCGGACGTCATGCGCGAAGACCTGGCCGAGCTGATCGTCGGCGACCTGGCCGATGAACCCGCATTTGCCGCCGAGCGCAGCGATGCCGGCGACGGTGTTGGCCGCCGAGCCGCCGGAGATTTCCATGCCCGGGCCCATCTTGGCGTAGAGCGCGTCGGCCTCTTCCGACGAGAACATGAGCTGCATCGAGCCCTTGGCGACACCGATTTCCTCGATGAACGCGTCATCGGCGGTGCTGAGGATGTCGACGATGGCATTGCCGATCGCGACGACGTCGTAGGTGGGAGCGTCGGTGGTGGGGGTGGACAAGGGGAAGTCTCCGGGCGGACGGGAAAGCGTTGCCGTAAATCGCGGAAGGGATTGGCGCAACCGGCGCGGCAAGCGGGGCCGCGACCAGAGGTACGCGCCAAGACCTCACGCGAAACCCGGATCCTTGCTGGGGCTAAAGGTCGGGCGGTATCTCGGGAGATCCGAGATACCCGACGCAATCAGCCGTCAAGGATCGCGACGGCGCGGGTCCAGCCCGCCGACGCGGCGCGGATCTTGACCGGAAAGCAGGCGATCGTGAATCCGGTCGCTGGCAATTGCTCAAGATTGTGCAGCTTCTCGATGTGACAATAGCCGATGTCACGCCCGGCCTTGTGACCTTCCCAGATCAGCGTCGCATCGCCGCTCTCGGCATATCGGGCGGCGGTGTGCACGAACGGCGCGTCCCAGCTCCACGCGTCGGTTCCCGTGACGCGAACGCCCCGCTCGGTCAGGTACAGCGTTGCGTCGCGTCCCATGCCGCACCCCGACGCAACATAATCGTCGTGCCCGAACCGCATGCCCGCACGCGTGTTGATGACGACGATCTCCAGCGGCGACAGCGTGTGCCCGATCCTCTGCAGTTCCGCCTCGACGTCGGCAGCGCTGACGACATAGCCATCGGGGAAATGCCGGAAATCTAGCTTCACGCCGGACTGGAAGCAGCAGTCGAGCGGAACCTCGTCGATCGTGATCGCCCGCTTCCCGCCATCCATCGTCGAGGCATAGTGATACGGCGCATCGAGATGCGTGCCGTTATGCGTGATGAGCGTCACGCGCTCGATCGCCCAAGCCTCGCCATCGGGCAGGTCTGTAGCCTGCAACCCGGGGAAAAATCCCAGCAGACCGGGAATGGACGCCTTGTGATCGATATACTCGATATGAGGACCATGACCGGGAGGGTCCGACAGCACGTCGTTCTCCAGGAATACCGACAGATCGATGATCGTACGTGGCATGATGGTCTCCGTTCTATCGCCGTCGTGACGCAGGCTATCCTGCGCGGTGGCAAGATAGGTCCACGCCCAAACTGGTGCCGGATCGGGCCGATATTTGCTAGTCGTCGTGGATCCAGGATCGGTGGCTCGCCGTGTTCGCGGAACTGGTTATCCGTTAGTCGCGGGAGTCGCGCTAGCCAAAGCCGCGTTGACCTTCGCGCGACCGCGCGGCATCCCGAGCCGATGCTCCGTGCCCTCCTGCTTTCGCTTGGCCAGCTTACCGATCCGCCGGTGCTGCGCGTGTTCGTCAAGTCGATGATCGTCACGCTGCTCGTCTTCGCGCTGCTCGGTGTCGGCACGTGGTGGGGCACGCAAGCCGCACTGGCCGCGTGGTTCGACTGGCACGCCGACGGACTCGCGGCGGCGTTCGCGCTGTTCGTCACGATCCTCGCGCTGTGGCTGCTGTTCCGCGCGGTCGCGATCGCGGTCGTCGGGATCTTCGCGGACGAGGTCGTCGAAGCGGTCGAGGCGCGTCATTATCCGGACGCGCTGAAGACCGCCCGCCCCGTCGCGTTCGCGCGCAGCCTCGCAATGGGGCTCCGCTCGGCCGCCCGCGTCGTGCTCGTCAACCTGGTGATGCTGCCGGTCTATATCGCGCTGCTCGTCACCGGGGTCGGCACGGCGGCGGCGTTCTTCGTGGTCAATGGCTGGCTGCTCGGACGCGATCTGGGGGACATGGTCGCGGCGCGGCATATGGATGCGGCGGCGATGCGGGGCTGGCGTGCGACGACCAAGGGGAGCCGGTTCGTGCTGGGGCTTGCGAACACCGGGCTGTTCGTGGTTCCGATCCTCAACATCGCCGCGCCCGTGTTGGGGGCCGCGATGGCAACGCATTATCTCCACAGCCAGTATTCCCGCACCCCGTATTCCCGCACCCCGTATTCCCGCAAAGGCAGATCATGACGCGACTGACGACGATAGCGATCGCCTTGGCGCTCGGCGGCGGGCTGGCAGGTTGCGCCGCCCCGGTCGCGAAACCCGCGGTAGGCCGCCCCGCAATCCCCTATACGAGCGTCGGCCTGGAACGCGTCCTCGGCCAGGATGCCGCCGGCCTGACCAAGTTGTTCGGCCAGCCCGATGCCGACGTCCGCGAAGGCAGCGCGCGAAAACTCCAGTTCCAGAGCGGGATCTGCGTGCTCGACGCGTATCTCTATCCCAAGGGTTCGGACGCCCCCCGCGTCACCTATCTCGACGCGCGCGAACCCGACGGCAGCACGATCGACCGCGCCAGTTGCGTCGCCGCACTGACGCGGCGCGAGGGTGGACGGTAGCGGCGGGTTTTGCCCAATTGCGGACATCCCGGCCCATGATCGACGCTCCTGATTGCGGCCCTTCATTCATGTGCTGGATCGCGTCCGGACCCTGGCACGGTCAGCGTGGGCGGCACCCGTAAGCGCGTTCGTTTGCTTGGTTCGAGTACCGTCCATGGGTTCCACATACTACTAACAACCGACCGCTTAAGCTGCACTTTGGCCGCAATTACGATGCGGGCATCCAGAAATAGCGCTATGTGAATAGGGTGATCGAGACTGTTTGCGATACCAAGCGACAGGCAGCCACATCCCTCGTAGCTTATCCGCACGCTTTGTTATTTTAGCAACGGGTTGATCTGATGGTTTCTCAATCGTCGTTTCCGAAAACGGAGGATGATCTGCGAAAGGCGCTAGATCGCCAAATCTCAAATATGCGTCGATCGATGGCAGCGTACGATGAGGGCGCGATCGAGGAAGCCGAGCGGCTGGCCCAATCATGCTACGTGCTGTTGCAGGATGGAGGAGGTTCGCGATCTCTTTTAGGCCAACTCGGACTGAAACGCGCGCTTACATTTCCCAATTCCGAAATAAAATTGCCCGACCCCCCATCGGGAGGCGAGTTGATGCGTGCACCGCCATTAACTGTTCTTCAGTTAGGCCCTGAGGGCACCCGCATAGCGCCACTCTGCCAGATTGGGATGAACTTGGATGGTCTTCCATGGCTCAAGTTTGGAAAGTGGTGGGAACAAATCATCTATACGACAAGTAAAGGGCTAAAGCTTAAGCGAATGAACCTCGTTTTTTCCATGCGAAACCAAGACGGCGGGGGGCATGTTGATTCAAAGATAGATAATGAGAGCTATCATTGGCTAGGTTTCGACCTCGATCCTCGTATCCGGATAACCACCGAGGGGTCAAACCAACCAGTTACCGGCGCTCACTGGGCAACTATGCGACAAATCGCTTGGGAGGTTGACCAAGCTTTGCTCAGCTTGGCACTGTGATCTTTCGATAATACCTGATGCCGCCCGAAAGCCGCCAGTCCGCTCTCCTTTCCAAGTCGGACGTCGCTTGATCGTCACGTCTACGCGGCGGAGGTCCATTCGGCGATGACGGAGTCGTCGGCTTCTTGGGGTAGACGGCGGGTGCGCTCGGTCTGACAGCGCAGACCGTCGAGCCGGGCCAGCGACCATATCGCCGCGCCTCGGATCGAGGGGGCGGGATCGTCGAGCAGCGCGGCGACCGTGTCGGCCAACGCCGCATCGCCGCTGTTGCCCGCCGAGATCAGGGCGTTGCGGACCATCTTGTCACGACCGATACGCTTGATGGGGGAGCCGGCAAAGACCTGGCGGAAGCTCGCATCGTCGAGTGCGAGGATGTCGGCGAGTTCGGGCGCGACCAGTTCCGCGCGGGGGTGGAAGGCCAGGTTCGCGTTGGCGGCGGCGGCGAACTTGTTCCACGGGCAGACGGCGAGGCAATCGTCGCAGCCATAGATGCGGTTGCCGATCGCCGCGCGGAATTCATGCGGGATCGGGCCGGCATGCTCGATCGTCAGGTAGGAGATGCAGCGGCGGGCATCGAGCTGGTATGGCCGCGGGAACGCCGCGGTCGGGCATGCGGTCTGGCAAGCGTCGCAGCTGCCGCAGGTGTCGACGCCGCCCTTGTCCGGTTCCAGGTCGAGCGTCGTGTAGATCGCGCCGAGGAACAGCCAGCTGCCGTGCTCGCGGCTGACGAGGTTGGTGTGCTTGCCCTGCCAGCCGAGCCCGGCGGCTTCGGCGAGTGGCTTCTCCATCACCGGCGCGGTGTCGACGAACACTTTCAAGTCGAACGGCGGCAAGTCACGGCCAGCTTCAGCGGCAAGCCAACGGCCGAGCGCCTTCAACTGCCGCTTCACGACGTCGTGATAGTCCGGCCCCTGCGCATAGACCGAGATCCGCCCTACCCCGTCCTCATCCGCCAGCCGCAGCGGATCGTCCTTCGGCGCATAGCTCATGCCGAGCGCGATGACGCTGCGCACCTCGGGCCAGAGGCCGGCGGGGCTTTCACGGTGGTGCTTGCGCTCCTCCATCCAGATCATGTCGCCGTGACGCCCGTCCGCCAGCCATTGGTGGAGCCGTTCGCCAGCGCGCGGCGCCGCCCCCGCATGCGCGATCCCGCACGCGACGAAGCCCAGTTCCGCCGCTTTGGCCTTGAGCCTGTGTTCCAGCTTGTCTTGCGCCACGTCCGCCCGCTACCACGACGCCACCCTCGGGAGGAAGATTGCGCGTGAACGAAGAATGGGCGGTCACCGCGAGCGGGATCGTGAAGCGGTTCGGCGATCGGCGCGTGGTCGACGGGGTGGACATCATGGTGCCGCGCGGCTCGGTGTACGGCGTGCTCGGCCCCAACGGTGCGGGCAAGACGACGACACTGCGCATGCTGCTCGGGATCATCGAGCCGGACGAGGGATCGCGAACATTGCTCGGCTGCGACAATCCGCGCGATGCGAGCGACCGGGTCGGCTATCTGCCCGAGGAGCGCGGGCTGTATCCGGCGATGAAGGCGCGCGAGGCGATCGCATTCCTAGGGGCGTTGCGCGGGCTCGACTGGAAGACCGGGCGCGAGCGTGCAGTCGTGCTGATGGAAGCCGCCGGACTCGGCCATGCGGTCGACGAGAAGATCCGGAAACTGTCGAAGGGCATGGCGCAGCTGGTGCAGTTGCTCGGCTCGGTGGTGCATCAGCCCGATTTGCTCGTGCTCGACGAGCCGTTTTCGGGGCTCGATCCGGTCAATCAGGAACGGCTCGAGAAGTTGATCCTCAACGAGCGGGATCGCGGTGCGACAATCCTGTTCTCGACGCATATCATGAGCCATGCCGAGCGGCTGTGCGATCGGCTCGCGATCATCGCCGGCGGCAAGCGGCGGTTCGAGGGCACGGTCGCGGACGCTCGAGGGATATTGCCGCAACGCGTCCACTATACGCCGCACCGCCCCGATCCGGCGATCCGCGGCGTGCTGCCGGCGGACGCGGTAGCGGACGGGGATAGTTGGCGGTTCGAGCTGCCGAACGAGGGGATCGAGAGCTTGCTCGTACGGTTGATCGACGCGGGATACGGGATTTCGGGACTGTCGATCGAACGGCCCGGCTTGCACGAGGCATTCGTCCGGATCGTCGGCCAGCATGCTGACATGCCTGTGGAGGACGCAGCATGACCCGCTTCCGCCGCACCCTCCGCCAGACCTTCACGATCGCGCGGCGCGACTTCATCGCCACGGTGTTCACGCCGATCTTCCTGCTGTTCCTGTTCGCGCCGGCGATAATGGGCGCGTTCAGCGTGATCGGTGGCATGGGCGCGCGAAGCGCCGCCACTGGCGGACAGGACAAGACGCGGATCATCGCGATCGTCCCCGCAGCCGTCACGCGCCCGATCGCCGAGGCAGATACACGGCTGCGCAGCGTCTTCGGCGAAGACGACATGCCCCCCGGTATGACGACCGTTGCGCCGACCAACGATCCGAACGCTCAGGCGCGCGGGGCGTTCGAGACAAAGGACATCGATGCGGAGGCTGTGCTCTACGGCCCGCTCGATGCACCGCAAATTCTGTACGGGCCACGGGGACGTCCTTCGGCGGACTATCTCGGGCTGCTCGCACAGACGACGCTCGCCGCGCAGAAGCTCGGCGGCACGCTGCCCGCGATCGCGGCGACCAAGACGCAGATCACGCGCTCGACCACGTCGGTCGGCGGCCAGCATCAATCGGCGTTCTTCGCGGTGTTCGGGATCTTCTTCCTGACGCTGTTCCTGTCGGGGCAGGTCGTCGGCACGATGGCCGAGGAGCGCAACAACAAGGTGATCGAGGTGCTCGCCGCCGCGGTCCCGCTGGAGTCGGTATTCTTCGGCAAGCTGATCGGGATGTTCGGCGTTGCGGTGCTGTTCGTTGCGTTCTGGGGCACCGTCGTCACGCAAATCACGTCGCTGATGCCGGCGGGTGCGGCGGCAGCGCTCGGCGACCTGACGCCTGCGGTCGGCGCGCCGATGTTCGCACTGCTGTTCGCCGCGTATTTCAGCATGGCGTATCTGCTGTTGGGGTCGGTATTTCTGGGCGTCGGCGCGCAGGCCTCGACAATGCGCGAGATTCAGATGCTGTCGCTGCCGATTACGATCCTGCAAGTCGCGATGTTCGGTCTGTCGTCGGCGGCGGTCTCGCACCCCGGCAGCTGGATCGCCACCGCCGCCGAACTGTTCCCGCTGTCGTCGCCATTCGCAATGGCAGGCCGCGCGGCGAACTCGCCCGAGCTGTGGCCACACGTCGCGGCGCTTGCTTGGCAGGCTTTGTGGGTGACGATCTTTATAACGGTGGGGGCCCGCCTCTTCCGCCGCGGGGTGCTGCAATCGGGGAGTGCTAGGCCGTTCTGGCGACGCAAGGCTAAGGCAGTCGCTTAACCGTTCTCCTGCGAACGCAGGAGCTCAGGATCCCACCGCTCAGCGCTCGTTACCTTGGACTCCTGCGTTCGCAGGAGAACATGCGACTAACTACTAAGCGAGACTATTGACATAGGTGTCAGCAAAGCCTCTCCTGCGGCAAAACACGGGAGAGAGACGATGGCGACTCTGGCAAGAGACGTGGCGCAACACGCGGTCGATCCGCTCGACGTGAGCCGCGCCGAACTCTACCGCGACGACCTCTGGCAGGCGCCGTTCGCCCGGCTCCGTGCCGAGGCCCCCGTCCACTATGTCGAGCATTCCGACTACGGCCCCTATTGGTCGGTCTCCTCCTACAAGGGCATCGTCGAGGTCGAGTCGCTCCCCGATCTCTACTCGTCCGAGGCCGGCGGGATCACGATCGCCGATTTCATTGCCGAGCGCGACGTATCGATGCCGATGTTCATCGCGCGCGATCGCCCCGTGCATACCGGCCAGCGCCGCACCGTCGCGCCGGCCTTCACCCCCAGCGAGATGTCCCGGATGTCGGGCGATATTCGCAGGCGGACCGCCGACATGCTCGACAGCCTGCCGTGGAACACGCCGTTCGACTGGGTCGACACGGTCGCGATCGAACTCACCACGCAGATGCTCGCGATCCTGTTCGACTTCCCCTGGGCGGACCGGCGGAAACTGACGTTGTGGTCGGACTGGGCGGGCGATATCGAGATCGTCAAGAACGAGGAGCTCCGCGGTCAGCGGCTCGCATACATGTTCGAATGCGGATCGTATTTCAAAGGCTTGTGGGACGCGAAGATCGACAAGGCGCCGACGCCCGACCTGATCTCGATGATGATCCATTCGGACGCGATGAGCCATATGGATCACAACGAGTTCATCGGGAACCTCATCCTGCTGATCGTCGGCGGCAACGACACGACGCGCAATTCGATGTCGGCGCTCGCCTACGGCCTCGACCAGTTTCCGGAGTCGCGCACGAAGCTGGAGGCGGACCCGACGCTGATTCCCAACGCGGTGAGCGAGATCCTGCGCTGGCAGACGCCGCTCGCGCACATGCGCCGCACCGCGACCGCTGACGCGGAATTGATGGGGCAGCAGATCAAGGCGGGCGACAAGCTTGCGCTCTGGTACATCTCGGCGAACCGCGACGAGAGCGTGTTCGGCGACGATGCGGACGCGATCGTGGTGGATCGGCCGAACGCACGGCGGCATCTGGCATTCGGGCACGGCATCCACCGCTGCGTCGGCGCGCGGCTGGCGGAGATGCAGATCGCAATTTTGCTGGAGGAGATGGCCGCCCGCCGGATGCGGATCAACGTGCTCGCCGAACCGACGCGGGTCGCTGCGTGCTTCGTCCACGGGTATCGCACGCTGCCGGTTGAGATCAGTAAGTACTGACTCCCAACGCCCGTCATCCTGGGCTCGACCCAGGATCCAGAGCCCCGCACGGCCCGCTTGATACTCCGGATCCTGACTTTCGTCAGGATGACGGGGTGTTTCGGCCGCATCCTGTTCGCCGACGGAATCGTACTTATATCATGACTATGACCCAGCCCCCTTCAGACCGCCGCGCTTTCCTCACGCTTACCGGAGCGGGCGTCGCCGGCTTCGCGCTGTGGGGGTGCTCGTCGCAACCCGCGCAGGCTGCCGAGCGGTTCGAGGTGACGCTGACCGACGCGCAGTGGCGCAAGAAGCTGTCGCCCGACGCCTATGATACGCTGCGCAAGGAGGCCACCGAGCGGCCCTATTCGAGCCCCCTCAACGGCGAGCATCGTGCGGGCATCTTCTCGTGCGGCGGGTGTGCGTTGCCGAACTTCTCGTCGAAGACCAAGTTCGAGAGCGGTACCGGCTGGCCGAGCTTCTGGCAGCCCTTGCCGAATGCAGTGCGGACGCGGGTGGATTCGACGATGGGGATGGGGCGGACCGAGGTGCATTGCCGGCGCTGCGGCGGGCATCTGGGCCACGTGTTTGATGATGGGCCTAAGCCGACGGGGAAGCGGTATTGCATGAATGGCGATGCGCTGACGTTCAAGGCAGCCTGAGGCCGTTCAATTGAACGTGTTCGACGCATCACACTGCTGAGCAAATAGAGTGTTCCCCCGCGAAGGCGGGGGTCCAGACTGGGCTCCCGCCTTCGCGGAAGAACAAGAAGTTTAGTCGAACAGTGATCGCCCTTAGAAGACCCCCCCCGGCGAAGGCCGGGGTCCAGTTGGGGGACGCCGCTAACAAAGGTGGCGGTCTGGCACTTCGACCTTTCCAACTGGGCCCCGGCCTTCGCCGGGGTGGTGTCGTTAGGATAAGGTCGGTGCACTGATCCGTCGAAGTGTGATCGGCAGCGAGACTTCGATTTTAGAGCGTGGGCTGTCGATGGCGTCAGGCGACCATCAAAGAGACAAACCTCAGTTCGCCTCGTTCACCAGCGTGAAGATGCCGCGCGGATCGGTCGGGCCATGCTGGATCGTCGCAAGCTGCGTAGCGTTGGCGCGCTGAGTTGCGGAGACAGTGCGGCTCGCCATCTGGAACGACGGCTGCACCGGCGCATCAAGCGTATCGCCAGCAGGCGCGTGGCCCGAATAGATGAAGCCCTTGGTCGGGTAGGCCGAGGTGCCGAGGTCGCCCTGCGGACCGTACCAGACCTTGACCATGCTCCAGTCACCGGCAGCCGAAACATCGACCGCGCGGACGTTGGTCTCGATCGCGCCGGGGCGGGACCAGTTGGCATGCGTAAGGAGGACTTCGCGGTCGCTGACGACCTTCGAGACCATCGCGACATGGCCGACGCGCATCCGCGAGGTCGGCGAGAAGGCGAGGACCGAGCCGGCCTTCGGGGTGTGTCCACGCTCGTAGCGACCCTCGGCCTGGCTCCACCAGGTGTTGGCGTTGCCGCGGATTTCGATGCCCGACACCGAGCGAGCGAACGTCACGCACTGCCAGAACTGAGCCGCAGCAGGGGTGGCCGTCATCAGGCCGCACGATACCACCAGCGCAAAACGCGCTGCTAACGCCTTGAAATTCATCGAGACCCCCCGGCCAAAACCCGTTTGTCGCATTCTGGCTACGGGAGGTTGGATTTAATTGGAACCCGTGCGGGAACCATATCCGACGAAGCGTGTTACCGCGCCGACCAACGCCCGAAATGGCGTCCAGACAGGCTCAGTTCATGAGTTTCCAACCGGTTATGCGGTCCACCGTGACCTGCGTGACGGCGTGATAGCCCGGCCGCGCCTTGCCGTAGATCTCCATCGCGAGCTTGTGGCCCCAGTCGCCCAAGTCCATCATCTGCTGGAACAACGGCGCGACGAATTTACGCCTGCCCTGCGAGGTCAGGAACTGCTCGGCAGAGGCGTCGGCGGGCGCATAGTGATTGGCAAGCGCGAGTTGCAGCCAGGCGAAGCGGATCTCGGCATTGCCCGTCGTGTTCCAGCCGAACGCGGTATCGAGCGTCTTCAACCGCTCGGCCGGGAGTTTCCGCGGTAACTGCGTGATGAACCGCGTGATCTCCTGCGTGGTCGCTTTGCCCGGAACGCCCGACACTGGCCCGCCTGCCGCATACGCCTTCGCCGCCGCATCGACCGCGGGGAAGGCGGCGGACGTCACGTGCACCGCGTTCGCAGGGATGCCGGGGCTGTAGACCCACGCATCGACGCCGATCGTCTTGGCTTCGGCGGGGGTGAGCAGCTTCGACTTGAGGTCGGCGAGGAAGCCGGCGCTGGTCTGCGGCTGGAAGGCGTGGCGGTCGAAATAGCTGCGCAGATACGCGTCCCACCGGGCGCGTCCGACCTGTTTCTCGATCGTGCGGAGGAAAGCTGCGCCCTTGTCGTAGGCGATCTGCGTCATGCCGTCGTCGGGATCGCGCGCGGCGTCGAGGTCTAGGTGGAGCTGTGTGTCCTTCGCGGCGGGGCCACCGGCGTCCTTCACCGCGGCGAGCATGTCGGTCCAGGCGAGGTCGGCCTCCATGTCGGCGCGGCGCTTGCCGTACAGCGCTTCCATGATCCGGTTCTCGAAATAGCTGGTGAAGCCTTCGTTGAGCCAGAAATCGTCCCATGTCGCGTTGGTCACGAGGTTGCCCGACCAGCTGTGCGCGAGTTCGTGCGCGATCAGCGAGACGAGGCTGCGGTCGCCGGCGATCGCGGTCGGCGTGGCGAAGGTAAGCGTCGGGTTCTCCATGCCGCCGAACGGGAACGACGGCGGCAGGACCAGCACGTCATAGCGACCCCAGCGATACGGGCCGTACAGCCCTTCGGCGGCGGCGACGAATTTTTCGAGCTCGCCGAATTCATACGCGGCCTTGGGCAGGGTCGCAGGTTCGGCCCAGATGCCGGTGCGCGGGCCGGTCGACTTGAACGCGATGTCGCCGACCGCGAGCGCGATCAGATACGGCGCGACGGGCTTGTCCATCTTGTACTGGAACGTGCAGCGATCGGCAGCGCAGGTCGGCTTGCCGGTCGCGAGCCCGCTCATCACCGCGGTGAGTTGCTTGGGAACGGCGATCTTCGCTTCCCAGGTCTGCCGGATGCCGGGGGAGTCCTGCGTCGGGATCCAGCTGCGATTGAGGATCGCCTCGCCCTGGCTGAACAGGAACGGCTGTTTCTTGCCTGCGGTCTGCGCGGGGGTGAGCCATTGCAGCGCCTTCGCGTCGGGCGACGACGCGTAGGCGATGCGGATTGTCTTCGCGCCGTTGAGCGTGACGGTGAGCGGCGCACCGTGAATCTTGTCGACCGCGCCGACCGAGTAGGGGAGAGGCTTGCCGGCGGCGTCGGTGATGTTGACGATCTTCAGCCCGTTGTCGTCGAGCACGACCTGCTTCGCGCCGGGAGCCGCGAGGATGTCGAGCGTGGCGATGCCGCGAATGACGTGGGTGTCGAAGTCGGCGGCGAGATCTAGCGCGACATGCGTGACGCGCGCCTCGGCGGGGCGGGCGTAGCTGTGCGGGTCGTGCGCGTCGGGGGTGGTAAGGACCGGTGCGACCGTCTGCGCGACGGCGGGGGATGCGAGGACGAGACCGAGGGCGGTGGCTAGGGCGGGGATGCGCATGGGAACTCCGATGTCGCCGTTCCAAGGGGAAGGGGAAGGCCAAGCGCCGGTCCTACCGCCTTGCCACTCTCGCTGGAAGAGCGGCGGTCACCGTCCTGCTCCCCTCCCTGGAAGGGAGGGGTTGGGGGGTGGGTCGGTCTGTTGGCTGACGGAGCACTGCCCAAGCGGCCGCCCCACCCCCGGCCCCTCCCTTCCAGGGAGAGAGGAGGTTTACGGTTCGCGCGGGGCTGCATCGACGATGGGCGCGCCTGCCAGTCTCGCCAGCCGCGCTTCATGCTCTACCCGCCCAAACGGAAACCGCGAGAAGAAGAACGCCGAGACGCACGCCAGCACGATATAAAGGCCGGCATAGATCAACGTAAGCCGGTCGATCGTCTCCACCGGCACGGTCCCCGGCATGGCCTTGGCCGGGAACCCCGCCACCGCGAGGATCATGCCGGCGAAGAATATCCCGATCCCGCTCGTGCATTTCTGGACGAAGAACGAGCCCGCGAAGAACACGCCTTCCGACCTCCGCCCCGTCTTTGCCTCCGAATCCTCGACCACGTCCGCCATCATCGACGCGCCGAGGATGAACCCGGTGACGTTCGACGCGGTGCCGAGGATGAAGAACCCGAACAGCATCGGCAGCAGCGAGGGCTCGCCCACCTCCGGAAACACGCCAAGCATCCGCAACCAATAGGGCGACGTGTTGAGCGCCGCGCCGAGCAGCACCGCGCCCATCGCCGCCTTGGGCTTGCTCCCCGTCCTGCCGAGCCGGGGCGCGGCGAGGAACGCGAGGAACACGCCCGAGAACAGCGCGATCGTCAGGTAGACGAACACCGGCCGCTTGAAGCCCCAGACATAGGTGTAGAGGTAGTTCGACATCGCGTAGCTGATGCCCTGGATCGTGTACGCGCAGACCCCCGCCGCCATCAGGATCGCGAACGCGCGGTTCTTCACCGTCTGGCGCAGTTCGGCGAAGGATTCGCGCAAGGTCTGCTTGGCGATCGGCGGGTTCGGCAGATGCCTGATCTCGTGATGCGTGCCGAGCGCGGAGACGAGGATCGCAACGCCGATGAAGACCGCGCCCGCCAACGCGAAGCCGCCGTATCCGGCACGGTTGAGCAGGCCGTTCGGGAACGCCGCGGTCGGCGCGAGGAAATACTGGTACGCCGACAGCAGCATCAGCAGCCCGCCGACCCAGCCGAACAGATAGCGATACGCCATGATCCGGGTGCGCTCGTCATACCCCGACGTCAGCTCGGGCGTCAGCGCGACCGACGGCACCTCGTAGCAACTCACCGCGCTGCGCACGATCACCGCCATGACGAACAGCCAGATCAGCGTCTGCGGCTCGGACATCACCGAAGGCGGGTTCCACAGCAGCAGCCAGCCGACCATGATTGGCAGCGCAGACGCGTACATCCATGGGTGCCGCCTTCCCCACCGCGTCCGCGTGCGATCGGAGAAGAACCCCACCGCGGGATCGACGAACGTATCGATCAGCAGCGCCATCATGATGACGAGGCCAACGGTCGCGGAGGGCAGCCCGACGACCTGGTTGTAGAACAGCAGCAGGAACGTGCCGAACCCGGCGTCCTTTACCCCGTACGCGACCGCGCCGAAGCCGTAGCTTGCCATCGTGCCGTTGGAGAGGCGGCGGGCGGGTGCGCTCATGACGCGGCGGTCATTTCAGCTTGTCGAGCATGGCGAACAGCGAGGGTTGCGCGGGGTCCCAGCTCGGCCGCGTGCCGATCGTCATGCCGCCGTCGACGAGGATGTGCGTGCCGGTGATGAAGCTCGCGTCGTCGCTGGCGAGGAACGCGACCGCGGCGGCGATGTCCTCGCTGGTGCCGGGGCGGCGAATCGGCTGTGCGTCGGCGGCGATATGCGCGATCATCGCGTCGGCCTGCGACGTCTTGGCGGCGTCGAGTTCGAGCGTGCGCGTGAAGATGTTGGTGACGATGAAGCCGGGGACGACGGCGTTCACGCGGATCCTGTGCTGCGCGAGATCGGCGGCGGCCTGCTTGGTCAGGTGGAGGACGCCGGCCTTGGCGGTGGAATAGGCGGTCGGCGCATAGCCGGTGCCGAGCGCGGATACCGACGAGGTGTTGACGATCGCGCCGCCGCCGCGCTTCGCCATGAGGGGTGCGGCGTAGCGGATGCCGAGTGCGACCGAGCGGAGGAGGAGTGCCTGGGTGCGGTCCCAATCCTCGGGGGAAATCTCGCCGATCGGGTCGCGCGAGCCGCCCGCGCCGGCGTTGTTGAACAGGATGTCGAGCCCGCCCGCGTCGTCGGCGGTCTGCATCAACGCCTCGATATCACCGGCCTGGAGCACGTCGGTACGCTGGAAGAGTATCCGCCCGCCGGACGCGTCGGTGATCGCGTGGCCGCCGGCCTCGTCGATGTCGCCGATCAGCACGGTGGCGCCTTCGTCGGCGAGTCGGAGTGCGGTCGCCCGGCCGATGCCGGACGCGCCGCCGGTCACAACGGCACGCTTGCCAGAAAACCTCACACGCTCTCTCCTGCTCTTTTGGCGAGCATAGTACGGGCGCCGCACTCGTCAATGACGGCTGGTTCGAAAAACGGGTTTGCGGCGGACGGCGCTCGGCGATACCAAGCGCGCAAACATTCGGAGGATGCGTGATGGATACGACCAACCTGTTCCGGCTCGACGGCCGCGTCGCGCTGATCACCGGCGGCAGCCGCGGGATCGGCAAGATGATCGCCGCCGGCTTCATCGCGCAGGGGGCCAAGGTGTATATCTCGTCGCGGAAAGCCGATGTTTGCGAGGCGGCGGCGGCGGAACTCGGGCCGAACTGCATAGCGTTGCCGCAGGACGTCTCGACGGTGGCGGGGTGCAAGGCGCTGGCCGAGCAGTTCGCCGAGCATGAGTCGCAGCTCGATATCCTTGTGAACAACGCAGGCGCGGCGTGGGGCGTGCCGTTCGAGGAGTTTTCGGAGGTCGGCTGGGACAAGGTCATGGACCTCAACGTGAAGTCGCCGTTCTTCCTGACGCAGGCTCTGCATGCAGCGTTGAAGGCTTCTGGGTCGCGCGAACGGCCTGCGAAGGTGATCAACATCACCTCGATCGACGGGCAGCGGCTGAACCCGTGGGAGACGTACAGTTATCATGCGTCGAAGTCGGCGCTGATTTACCTGACCAAGCGGATGGCGGCGCGGCTGGTGACGGATTCGATCAACGTGACGTCGATCGCACCGGGCGCGTTTGCGAGCGACATGAACAAGGCGGCGCGGGATCACGGGGATGCGGTGGCGCAGGGGATCCCGGCCAAGCGAGTCGGGGTGGACGAGGATATGGCCGGCGCGGCGATCTATCTTGCCAGCCGCGCGGGGGATTATGTGATCGGCGAGACGATCACGGTGGATGGCGGCCTCGTCCACGCATCGCTGGGAACGTCGATCGACGCCTAGCTTCTAAACCCTCTCCCTTCGGGGAGAGGGAGGGGCCCGCCGCGCAGCGGTGGGAGGGTGAGGGCACGGGCTGTTTTACGCACGTGCCCTCACCCTCGCTTGCTTCGCAAGCTTCCCTCTCCCCCAAGGGGAGAGGGGTTAGAGTTACCGGGCGATACCGCCTGCTGCGAGAACGGCCAGCGTCACCAGTTCGCTCGCGGTCGACGTCATCGGTGCAACCTGCACCGGCTTCTCCATGCCGATCAGCATGGGCCCGATGACCGAGTCCCCACCCAGCTCCCGCAACAACTTCGCCGAGATATGCGCCGACTGAAGCCCCGGCATGATCAGCACGTTCGCCGGCCCAGACAGCCGCGCAAACGGATAGTTCGCCAGCTGCTTCGGGTTCAGCGCGACGTCGGGCGCCATCTCGCCCTCATATTCGAACCCGACCTTGCGCCCGTCGAGCACCGTCACCGCATCACGGATATTGTCGAGCCACTCCCCCTTCGGATTGCCGAAGTTCGAATAGCTGAGGAACGCCACGCGGGGCTCATGCCCCATCCGCCGCGCGACCGCCGCGGTCTGCTCGGCGAAGTCGGCCAGCTGCTCGGCAGTCGGGCGTTCGTTGACCGTCGTATCGGCAATGAACACCGTGTGGCTCTGGCCGACCAGCAGGTGGATGCCGAACGGCGTCTTCCCCGCGGCCGGATCGATCACGCGGTAGATCTGGCGCATCGTCTCGCCATAGGTGCGCGTGATGCCGGTGATCATCGCATCGCCTTCGCCGAGCTGGAGCAGCAGCGCACCGAAGATGTTGCGGTCCTGGTTGACCATCCGCTCGCAATCGCGGCGCAGGTAGCCCCGCCGCTGAAGCCGCGAATACAGGAAGTCGACCATCCGCGGCACGAGCGGCGAGACGCGGCTGTTGTGAAGTTCGAAGCTCTCGGGATCGGTGACGCCGAGCGCGCGCAACCGGTCGGGCACGTCGTCGCGACCGACCAGCACCGGGGTGCCGTAGCCGCCTTCCTTGAACGCGATGGCGGCGCGGAGGACGACTTCCTCCTCGCCTTCCGCGAAGATCACGCGCTTGGGATGCGCGCGGGCGCCCTCGTACGCCATCGACAGGACCGAAGTGGTCGGGTTGAGGCGCGCGCGGAGAGAATGACGATACGCTTCGATATCGAGGATCGGCTTGGTCGCGACGCCCGAAGCCATCGCCGCCTTGGCGACCGCGACAGGGACGACTTCCATGAGGCGCGGATCGAACGGCGCGGGGATGATGTACGCAGGGCCGAAGCTGTGGCTGACGCCGTATGCCGCGGCGACTTCCTCGGGCACGCGTTCGCGGGCCAATTCCGCGATCGCGTTGGCGGCGGCGATCTTCATCGCGTCGTTGATACCGGTTGCGCGGACGTCCAGCGCACCGCGGAAGATGAACGGGAAGCCGAGCACGTTGTTGACCTGGTTTGGATAGTCAGAGCGACCGGTCGCGACGATCGCATCGGGGCGCGCGGCCATCGCCAGTTCGGGGCGAATCTCCGGCTCGGGGTTGGCCATCGCGAAGATGATCGGTGCGGGCGCCATGTCCTTGACCATCTCCGGCGTCAGCGAGCCCGCCGCCGAGAGCCCGAGGAACACGTCGGCGCCGACCAGCGCCTCGGTCAGCGTGCGCGTTTCGGTCACCGCGGCGTGCGCCGACTTCCACTGGTCGACGCCCTCGCGGCCCTGGTAGATCACGCCTTTCCGGTCGCAGAGGATGACGTTGTCGCCGCGCACGCCCATCGCTTTCACGAGTTCGGTGCAGGCGATCGCCGCGGCGCCCGCGCCGTTGACGACGATCTTGACCTCGGACAGTTTCCGCCCGGTCAGCAGACACGCGTTGATCAGGCCGGCGGCGGTGATGATCGCGGTGCCGTGCTGGTCGTCATGGAAGACGGGAATGTTCATCCGCTCGCGCAGGGCCTGCTCGATGATGAAGCATTCGGGCGCCTTGATATCCTCGAGGTTGATCCCGCCGAAGGTCGGCTCCATCAGCTCGACCGCGTCGATGAAGCGGTTCACGTCCTCGGTCTTCAGCTCGATGTCGATCGCGTCGACGTCGGCGAAGCGCTTGAAGAGCACCGCCTTGCCTTCCATCACCGGCTTGCTGGCGAGCGGCCCGAGATTGCCCATGCCGAGGATCGCGGTGCCGTTCGAGATCACCGCGACTAGATTCCCCTTCGCGGTGTAATCGTAGACCGTGGCGGGATCGTCATAGATCGCCTGCACCGGCACCGCGACGCCGGGCGAATAGGCGAGCGCGAGATCGCGCTGCGTCGCCATCGGCTTCGACGCGATGATCTCGATCTTCCCCGGGCGGCCTTCCGAGTGGAAGAGCAAGGCTTCGCGTTCGGAAAATTGCAGCGTTTCGTCGGACATGGGCGGGCCTCGCACGGTCGTTAGGTTTGGAGGACCTTCTAGGCAGGTGGTCGCCGTTCGTCACCCCGGACACTTCGCCCTAGTGGGTGGCCGCCTACCAGCACCACCCCGGCGAAGGCCGGGGCCCAAGTGGAGTAACGACGGACTGCGCTTCGTTATTACCGCCCCCCAATTGGACCCCGGCCTTCGCCGGGGTGGTAATGGTGCGGGAGTGGTAGAAACTCCTTCTCCCCCTCGGGGAGAAGGTGGCGCGCCTGCGCCGGATGAGGGGCGATTGGGTCACGCGCCCGAGCCTCACACCCCCTCACCCTCCCACGCTGCGCGCGGGCCCCTCCCTCTCCCCGAGGGGAGAGGGGTTTTATGATGTCGGCGTTTTCGCTACCCGCGCTTGATGTCGCACCCCGCTCCTACCCCCATGATGACGCAGTATCTCGGCCTGAAGGCGGAGGCGCAGGATTGCCTGTTGTTCTACCGGATGGGCGATTTCTTTGAGCTGTTCATGGACGATGCGCGGATCGCGGCGGGGGTGCTCGACATCGCGCTGACCGCACGCGGCGAGCATGAGGGCAAGCCGATCCCGATGTGCGGCGTGCCGGTGCATGCGGCGACGGTGTACCTACAACGCCTGATCAAGGCCGGTCACCGGGTTGCGATCGCCGAGCAGGTCGAGAGCCCGGCGGAGGCGAAGGCGCGCGGTGGGTCTAAGGCGCTGGTAGCGCGCGCGATCGTCCGTGTGGTGACGGCGGGGACGCTGACCGAAGAGGCATTGCTCGACGCGCGCTCGGACAATTGGTGCGTCGCGATCGGCGAGGCTGGCGGGTCGGTGGCGATCGCCGCCGCGGACGTGTCGACCGGGCGGTTCGAGATCGTCGAGGTTGCGGGCGACGCGGTCGAGGCGGAACTCGCTCGCCTCGGCGCGGCCGAGGTCGTGGCGTCGGAGGCGAGCGTGTTCGAGGAAGCCGCAACGACGCTGCGCCCGAAGACCGACTTCGACAGCGGCGCGGGCGAGGCTCGGCTGAAGCGGCTGTACGGCGTGGCGACGCTCGACGGGTTCGGGCAGTTCGGTCGCGCGGGCCTCGCCGCGGCGGGCGGGCTGGTCGCGTATCTGGAGCATAACGCGAAGGGCACGATGCCCTTCCTCCGCCCCCCGCGGCTCGGGCGGGCGGCGGAGACGATGGCGATCGACGCCGCCACCCGCGAGAGCCTGGAGCTGACCTGCACCACTGGCGGCGTGCGGAAGGGGAGCCTGCTCGACGCGGTCGACCGGACGGTGACGGGGGCCGGCGCGCGGTTGCTCGGCGCGGATCTCGGCGCGCCGTTGATGGACAAGGCGGCGATCGATGCGCGGCTCGATCTGGTGCGGCTGTTCCATGACGACCAGGCGGCGCGGGAGCGGTTGCGCTCGACGTTGCGGGCGCTGCCGGACATCGGGCGGGCCCTCGGAAGGCTGGCAGCCGGGCGCGGCGGCCCGCGCGATCTTGGGCAGTTGCGCGCCGGGCTGGACGGGGCGTGGAGCCTCGGCGAGCGGATGGACGCGATCGTCGATCCGCCGGTGCTGCTCCGGGACCTCGCGCCAAGGTTGCGCGGCCACGGCGCGCTGATCGACCTGCTGAAGCGCGCGCTGGTGCCGTCGCCACCGATCGAGGCCTCGGACGGCGGGTATATCGCGGCAGGCTATGACGCCGCGCTCGACGATCTGCGCGATGCAGGGGCTGGCGGGCGGCGGGCGATCGCCGCGCTGGAGGCGGAGTTTCGCACCGCGACCGGCGTCACCGCGCTGAAGATCCGCCACAACGGCGTGCTCGGCTATCATGTCGAGGTCCCCGCGCGCGCGGCGGATCCTCTGATGAAGCCGGAGAGCGGCTTCACGCATCGCCAGACGCTCGCGGGCGTGGTCCGGTTCAACACCCCTGCCCTGCACGAGGTCGCGGCGAAGGTGTCGCAGGCCGGCGCACACGCACTGGCGGCAGAGGCGGCGCATCTCGAGGAACTCACCGCGCAGGCCTTGGCGGGGCGCGAGGCGATTGCGGCGACGGCAGATGCGTTGGCGCGGTTGGACGTCGCGGCGGGGCTGGCGGAGCGTGCGGCGGAAGGCGCCTGGGCGCGGCCTTCGCTGGTCGATCACGCGTGTTTCGAGATCGAGGGCGGCCGGCATCCGGTGGTCGAGGCGGCGGTGGCGAAGTCGGGCGACCGGTTCGTCGCCAACGACTGCAACCTGTCGGAGAGTTCGCGGCTGTGGCTCGTCACCGGCCCGAACATGGGCGGTAAATCGACCTTCCTCCGCCAGAACGCGCTGATCGCGGTCCTCGCGCAGGCCGGGTCGTACGTGCCCGCGACCAGGGCCACGCTGGGTCTTGTCGACCGCCTGTTCAGCCGCGTCGGTGCCTCCGACAACCTCGCGCGCGGGCGGTCGACGTTCATGGTCGAGATGGTCGAGACCGCGGCGATCCTCGCGCAGGCGACGCCGCGGTCGTTCGTGATCCTCGACGAGGTCGGCCGCGGCACCTCGACCTATGACGGGCTCGCGATCGCCTGGGCGGTGGTCGAGGCGATCCACGAGGACAATCGCTGCCGCTGCTTGTTCGCGACGCATTATCACGAGCTGACTCGGTTAGCGGAGCGGTGCGAGGCACTGTCGCTGCATCATGTCCGCGCGCGCGAGTGGAAGGGCGAGCTGGTGCTGCTCCACGAACTCGCCGACGGGCCGGCAGATCGGAGCTATGGGCTGGCGGTCGCGCGGCTGGCGGGGATGTCGCCGGTCACGGTGGCGCGCGCGAAGGCGGTGCTGGCGAAGCTCGAGGCCGGACGCGCGAAGACGGGAGGGCTCGCAGCGGGGCTGGACGACCTCCCGTTGTTCGCCGCCGCCGCACAGGTCGAGGAAGCGGCGTGCGACGTGCTGCGCGAGGATCTGGCGAAGCTAGACATCGATGCGATGAGCCCGCGGGATGCGCTGGACGCGCTGTACCGATTGAAGGCTTTGGCGAACGAGGGCTAACTCTCCGTCATGCCGGGCTCGTTCCGGCATCCACCGTTCCACACATTCGAGAGAATTGAGTGCGCGGGACGGTGGGCCCCGGCCTCCGCCGGGGTGACGGAGCGGGTTGGTGGCAGGGTAAACTGCTCCCCTCCCTGGAAGGGAGGGGTCGGGGGTGGGTTGGGTTCCGCATGTCCTTGCGGTTGCGACATAAACGGGCCGACCCACCCCCGACCCCTCCCTTCCAGGGAGGGGCAGGGGGGACTGTTGCGCGTTTGGCGACGTGCGAGAATGTCTCTCGCGTCCTAGTATCTCATGATACGGCAATGCTAGGCGACGGCCGGATTTAGCGGAGCGCGGGCTTTGGGCGGACATCATCACGGGCACGACCATTCGCATGGTCACTCGCACAGCCACGGCGGAGGCCACGGCCACTCGCACGGCGGCCACAGCCACGCCCCGGCCTCGTTCGACCGCGCCTTCGCGATCGGCATCGGCCTCAACATCGTGTTCGTCGTCGTCGAAGCGATCGTCGGTCTGCGCATCGACTCGGTCGCGCTGCTCGCCGACGCCGGCCACAATCTGTGCGACGTGCTCGGCCTCGTCGTCGCCTGGGGCGGCACGATGCTCGCGCGCACCGCACCGACCAAGCGCTACACCTACGGGCTGAAAGGCTCGACGATCCTCGCTGCGCTGGCCAACGCGCTGCTGTTGCTGGTCGCACTCGGCGCGATCGTGCTGGAGGCGTCGCAGCGTTTCTCCGACCCCGCCCCCACCGCCGGCCTGACCGTGTCGATGGTCGCGGGCATCGGCATCGCCGTCAACGCGTTCACCGCGTGGATGTTCGCACGCGGTCGCAAGGGCGACGTCAACATCCGCGGCGCGTACCTCCACATGGCCGCCGACGCGCTGGTGTCGGCAGGCGTGGTGATCGCCGGCTTCGTGATCTGGCGCACCGGCCTCACCTGGATCGACCCCGCGGTCAGCATCGTCATCGCGATCCTGATCTTCTGGCAGACCTGGGGCCTGCTCCGCGAGACCGTCGAGATGTCGCTGTCCGCGGTCCCCCGCGGGATCGAATTCGACCATGTCGACGAGGCGTTGTGCAGCCTGCCCGGAGTCACCGAGATCCACGATCTCCACATCTGGCCGATGAGCACCACCGAACCCGTCCTCACCGCGCATCTGGTGATGCCCGCCGGACACCCCGGCGATCGATTCCTGAGTGATGCCAGGACGATGCTCCACGACAAATTCGGGATCGGCCACGCGACGTTGCAGGTCGAGACAGGCAACGGCCACGACTGTTCGATGGCGGACTCGGCGACTGTTTGAATTTGGCCGTTCGAACTTCGGCGTCTGAACTTGGAATTCTAAATCTAGCTGTTTGAACTTTTCCGGTGCCGCACGGGTTACTCTGTCACGCATCAGGAGCAAAGTTCATGAAGAAGCATCTTATCGCAGCGTTGATGTCGGTCGCCGTCGCAGCGCCCGCCATGCTGCCGACCGCCGCGACCGCGCAACGTTACGACGATCGCCGCGACAACAACGATCGTCGCGATCGTGACGATCGCCGTTTCAACAGCGACCGCCGCGGTAACGATCGCAACTGGCGTGGCGACGACCGCAACTGGGATCCGTCGCGCAGCTATCAGGACGGCAAGTACCGCGAGCGCCGCCTCGGCCGCAACGACCGGATCTATCGTGGTCGCGACGGTCGCGCCTATTGCAAGCGCAACGACGGTTCGACCGGGCTGGTGATCGGTGCGCTCGGCGGCGGCGTGCTGGCCAACCTGATCGGTGGCGGCACGCTTGGTACGTTGGCGGGTGCCGGTGGTGGTGCCTTGCTTGGCCGCTCGGTCGACCGCGGCAACGTGAAGTGCCGCTGAGCTTCAGCCGACGCTAGAAACGACGACGGCGGCCGAGCGATCGGCCGCCGTTTTTGTGTCCCGACAACCGCCGTTCGTGCTGAGCGAAGTCGAAGCACCTGCGCTTTGGTCAGACCCTTCGACTTCGCTCAGGGCGAACGGAAGGGTCTAGTACGCGCGTGCGACCGCGAACTCGACCGCCTCGATCATCGCGTCCTTGGCGGCACCGTTCGCAAAGCCACCGATCGAATCGATCGCGCGCTGGCCATAATGTCGTGCCCTTGCGAAGGTATCGTCGATCGCACGGGTCGAGCGGATCAGGCGGATCGCATGCTGGAGATCGGCGTCGCTGTCGCGGCGCCCTTCGACCGCGTCCTTCCAGAACGCGCGATCCTCGGCCGAGCCGCGCGCGTAGGCGAGGATCACCGGAAGCGTCATCTTGCCCTCGCGGAAATCGTCGCCCGCGTCCTTGCCCATCGTATCGGCGTCAGAGACATAGTCGATCGCGTCGTCGACCAGCTGGAAGGCGATGCCGAGGTTGCGGCCGTATGCGTCGAGCGCAGCCTCTTCCGCCTCGGGGCGCTCGGCGACCACAGCCGAAATCCGGCAGGCAGCTGCGAACAGCGCGGCGGTCTTCGCACCGATGATGTCGAGATAGCGCTCCTCGCCAAGATCGACGCGGCGTGCGGCGGTAAGCTGGTTGACCTCGCCCTCGGCGATCACCGCGCTCGTCGACGACAGGATCTTCAGCGCCTTGAGGCTGCCGGCCTCGACCATCAGTTCGAAGCTGCGGCTGAACAGGAAATCGCCGACCAGCACGCTGGCCGGGTTGCCCCAGATGATGTTGGCGGTGCGCTTGCCCCGACGCAGGTCCGAGCCGTCGACGACGTCGTCGTGCAGCAGCGTCGCGGTATGGATGAACTCGACCGCAGCGGCGAGCAGGTGATGCTGCGTGCCCGCATAACCGATCAGTTGGGCACTCGCGAGCGTCAGCATCGGCCGCATCCGCTTGCCGCCGCCGGCGATCAGGTGACCCGCGAGTTCGGGGATCAGCGGGATTTCCGACTGCATCCGGCCGCGGATCACCGCATTGACCTGGTCCATGTCGCCGGTGACGAGTTTGACCATCGGGTCCAGCGACGGCTGGGACTCGGGATTGGGACGTACGGTTTCGAGGCGGTGGACGGTGGCGCTCATCTCCCCGAGCCTCTGCCGCCTATGCCCCTGCAAAGCAACCCTTGCCGACCCTCGGCTCACCCCGGCCCACCCCGCGGACATCTTGCCGATCCGGCCGTATCCTCGCAAAAGGCGCGCCGAACCAACGAAAGGGTGTTTTAGGTGGCTGACGACCTGTTGACCGGATATCGCCAGAGCATCGACAATATCGATGCGGCCCTCATCCACATGCTCGCCGAACGGTTCAAGGTGACGCAGGCGGTGGGCCGGCACAAGGCGACCCACGGCCTGCCCGCCGCCGATCCCGGCCGCGAGGAGCGCCAGATCGCGCGGTTGCGGCATCTCGCGTCGGAGGCGCAACTCGATCCGGAATTCTCGGAAAAGTTTCTGCGTTTCATCATCGACGAGGTCATCCGTCACCACGAGCAGCTTGTGCACGATCCGGCCTGAACCGCGCCCGCTTCGCCGGCCGCTCCACCCGCGGCGGTCGGCAGGCGCGACGTGACGGAATCGTCACGGCTGCTCCATCTCGCGATCATCTCGTTCTCGGTAGGGCGGCGGCGATGACGGGTCTTCGGCGTACTCTGATCGGACTCGTGGTCCTGGCGGTGATCGCGACCGGGTTCATGGGTTGGCTCGGCTATTTCGGCGGCCCGGTGTTCACGGACGTCCCCGCGACCAATGCGTCCCCCACCAGTGCTAAGCGCCCGTTCGCCGCGGTGCTGCTGACCAGCGACGTCGGCTACAGGATCGGCATGGCGCGAGAGATCGCGCAGCGGCTGGCGGCGGACGGCGTGCCGGTTGTCGCGGTCAACACGCTGACGTATCTGCGCAAGACCCGGACGCCTGCCGACATCACGCGGTTGATCGCGGATGCCGAACGCCGCGCGTTGCGGCTGGGCCAGACCGACAAGGTCGTGCTGATCGGCCAGTCGTTCGGCGCAGACATGCTGCACGTCGGGCTGATCGACCTGCCCGCCGACCTGCGCGCGAAGATCGTGCGGGTGGCGCTGATCGTGCCCGAGGACAACGTCCAGTTCCGCGCCTCGCCGAGCGAGATCTTCGATCTCTGGACGCCGACGATCGATGCCCTGCCGACCGCGCGGCGATTGACCTGGGTGCCGCTGCTGTGCGTGCACGGCCAGGAGGAAATAGGCAGCCTGTGCCCCTTGCTGACACAGCCCAATGTGCAAAACGTGGCGTTGCCCGGCGGACATCCGCTTCACCGCGACGCCGATGCGCTCTACGATGTCCTCGCGCGGTTCGTGTTCGCGCGCTGAGGGGTCGTCGATGAGCTTGCCAATGCCGGACACTATCGGGGCCGGGGAACAGACACGTCCGCCCCGTAGCGGGACTCGGGTTCGGAAACACGGTTTGCGCATGTCATGACGACGCGACCCATGCTTATCCGGATCCGCGACTGGATCGCGCATCGCCGCGGCACGCTGATCGCGCTCGCGGTGCTGCTCGTCGCGGTGCTCGGCTTCGCGGCGATTCACAAGCTGACCGCGGAAATCCGCCTGTCCGAGGTGCGTACGGCGTTCGCCGCGCTCGGCTGGCCCGCGCTGTCGGCGTCGATCGGCCTGACCGTCGTCAGCTACATCGCGCTGACCTTCTACGACACGATCGCACTCAGAGTGATCGGTCATCCGCTACCCTGGCGAACCGCCGCCGTCGCGTCGTTCACCAGCTACACGATCAGCCACAATCTCGGGCTCGCGATGCTGACCGGCGGATCGGCGCGCTACCGCGTCTACAGCCGCGCGGGGCTGGACGAGGCGGGGGTCGCGCGCGTCGTCCTGATCGCCGGGGTGACGTTCTGGGCGGGGGTGATCAGCGTCGCCTGCCTGTCGATGGCGATCCATCCGGGCATGCTGCCGATCGTCCACTGGACGCTGCCGCCGCTGCTGGAGCGGGCGATCGGGATCGGCGTCCCGCTGGCGATGCTGGCGATCGTCCTGCGCTATCGCCAGGGCGGTTCGATCGGGCTGCTGGGCTGGCGGCTCCCCCTGCCCGACGCGCGGCAGGCGCTCGCGCTGCTGCTGGTGTCGACGGTCGATCTCGCGGCGGCGAGCGCAGCGCTGTTCGTGCTGCTCCCCAATGCCTCCCCCGACCTCTATCCGGTGCTGTTCCTCGGCTATGCGGTGGCGATCGTCGTCGCGCTGATCAGCCATGTGCCGGGCGGGCTTGGGGTGTTCGAGGCGGTGATCATCGCGACCATGCCGCAGAACAACGCGACCATCCTCGCCGCGCTGCTCGCCTACCGGATCATCTATTACGTCGCGCCGCTGATCCTGGCGGCGGTGCTGCTCGCGTTCCACGAGGGCCGGCAATGGCGCAAGCGGGCGCGCGCGCCGGATCAGGAAGGCCGCGGCACCGATCCGCTGACGATCGCGCTGCCGTTGGCGCCGTTGCTGCTCGGCGTGCTCGTCTTCATGAGCGGCGCGATGCTGCTGGTCTCGGGTGCGCTGCCCGCCGCGCCCGGCCGGATGAACGCGCTGGCGACGATCCTGCCGTTGCCGATCAGCGAGATGGCGCATGTCGCGGCCAGCCTCGTCGGGGTCATGCTGCTGTTCGTGGCGCTCGGGCTGTACCGCCGGCTCGACGGAGCCTTCTGGGCGGCCCGGACGCTGCTCATCGCCGGCGCGCTGCTGTCGATCGCCAAAGGCCTCGATTACGAGGAGGCGACCGTCCTGCTGCTGACCGCCGCCGCGCTGCAATGGACGCGCGGCGCCTTCTACCGGCGGACTCGGCTGACCGCGGAGCCGTTGTCGCCCGAATGGCTGGTAGGGGTCGGCGCGGCGATCGGCCTGTCGGTGCTGATCGGGTTCTTCGCATACCACCGCGTCGGCTATTCGAGCAATCTGTGGTGGGAGTTCGAGACCAACGCCAACGCCTCGCGGTTCCTGCGCACCAGCCTTGCGGTCGGACTGCTGTTGATCGGTGCAGCGATCTGGCGGCTGTTCGCGGCGGCGCCCGTGCCGCTCGTCCACGACGTGCTGCCCGACGACGTGGCGGAGGCCGCGCTCGCGCATGCCGACCGGACCGACGCGATGCTCGCCTTCACCGGCGACAAGCGCTTCCTGGTATCCGACAGCCGCGACGCGTTCCTGATGTACCAGGTCAAGGGCGCGAGCTGGATCGTGATCGGCGATCCCGTCGGCCCGGCCGAGGCGTGGTCCGAGCTGCTCTGGGCGATCCGTGCGCGGGCCGATGCCGCGCAAGGGCGGCTGCTGCTGTACCAGATCGGTCTTCGCATCGTCCCGATCGCGATCGAGATGGGGCTGAAGCTCGTCAAATACGGCGAGGAGGCAACCGTCGAACTCGGCGGCTTCACGCTCGAGACACCCGACATGCGCAGCGTGCGCAAGGCGAGCCGAGTCGCCGAGCGGGCGGGCGCCGAGTTCGCGGTCGTGCGGGCCGCCGGCATGCCCGCGATCCTCCCCGAATTGCAGGTGATCTCGGACTGGTGGCTGGCCGACAAGGATCATGCCGAGAAGAGCTTCAGCGTCGGCCGGTTCGAACCCGGCTATCTGACGACGTTCGATTGCGCGGTGGTGCGGATCGAGGGGCGGATCGTCGCGTTCGCCAATATCTGGGCGACCCCGAACGGCCAGGAATTGTCGGTCGACCTGATGCGCCACGCCGAGGACATGCCGCAGGGGGGCATGGACTTCCTGTTCACCCGGCTGATGCTGTGGGGTCATGAGCACGGCTATCGCAATTTCTCGCTCGGGATGGCGCCGCTGTCGGGGATCGAGGCGCGGCGGCTGTCGCCGACCTGGTCGAAGGTGGCCGCGTTCCTGTTCCGCCACGGCGAGCGATTCTACGGGTTCGCGGGCCTGCGCGCGTACAAGGAGAAGTTCAGGCCGAACTGGACGCCGCGCTACATCGCCTCGCCGGGCGGCACTTCGCTGTTGCGCGGGCTGATCGATTTGCAGGCTTTGGTGAGTCGGTAAGGCTTGCTCGGGCCCCCCGCCTTGCTAGGGCAGACCCCATGAGTTTCCTCCTGGCAATCGAAGGCGCCGACGGCGCGGGCAAGGCCACCGCTTCGGCGCTGGTGGTCGAGCAGTTGCGCGCCACCGGCCGCACCGCCGAGGTCGTGTCGTTCCCCCGTTATACAGAGACGGTCGGCGGCTGGGCGCTCGGCGCGATGCTCGCTGGCACCCTGCCGCGCGGCACCTCGCCCAAGGCAGCGGCGGTGCTCTACGCACTCGACCGGATGGAATCGCGCGATCACCTGCTCGCGACGATGGCGGCGAACGACGTGGTCGTGTTCGATCGCTACATCGCCTCGAACATGGCGTACCAGGCGGCGCAGGTGCCGGCGGACGAGGCCGATGCGATGATGGCGTGGATCGCCGACCTCGAGACAGGGTCGTTCGCGCTGCCGACCCCCGATCTGTCGGTGTATCTCGATACCCCCGCCGCGATCGCCCGCGGGCTGATCCTGAAGAAACGTAAGCGGTCGTACACCGACGACGCGTTCGACGCGTACGAAGCCGATACCGGGCTGCAGGACCGCGTCCGGACCAACTACGCGGCAATGGCGCAGGCTGGGTTTCTCGGTCGCTGGGCGACGGTGTCGACGGTGAAGGACGGCGCGTCGCGACTACCGGCAGAGATCGCCGCGGAAATCGTCGCGCTACTCGACTAATGCCGTCATCCTGACGAAAGTCAGGATCCAGGGTAACGAGCGATATCCTGTGTAACTCTGGATCCTGACTTTCGTCAGGATGACGGAGTTGGTCGTGTAACCACCCGCGCCACCACGTTTTTTCCTTCCTGTCGCTAATTCCGCATTGCAGCATCGGCAAACGTCATTACTTAGCACGCTAATGACTTCCGCCCGCGCCCGTCTCGAAGCCTCCTATGCTCGCACGCTGATGCCGCTCGCGCGTCTCTGGCGGCAGGCGGCGGATCGTGCGCTCAGCGACATGTGCGTGTCGGCATCGACCGGCTGGGCGCTTGTCCAGGTCGGGCGGCTCGGCGACGACGTCCGCCAGACCGATCTCGCGAACGAACTCGACGTGACGCAGGCCTCGCTGGTACGCTCGATCGACCAGATGACCGCCGCCGGACTGGTCGAACGTCACCGCGACCCCGACGACGCACGCGTCAGCCGCATCCGCCTCACCGACCGCGGCCGCACGCTCGTCACCACGATCGAGTCGAAATTCGCGACCTTGCGCCACGCGATGCTCGACGGCGTGTCCGATGACGATCTCGCCACCGCGCTGCGCGTCGCCGAACGGCTCGGTGCGCGCTTCCTGGCGGACCGCGCGCGATGATGCTCTCGCGGTTCGGCAGCACGGAGGCGCTGTTCACGGTCAAATGCTTCGTCGCGGCGATGCTGGCCTATTACATCGCGCTCAGGATCGGTCTGACGCGCCCCTATTGGGCAGTCACGACGTCGTACATCGTCGCGCAGCCGCTGGCGGGTGCGGTGCTGTCGAAGGCGGTGTTCCGCGTTGCCGGAACCGTGCTCGGCGCAGTCGCGGCGGTGGTGCTGGTGCCCAATCTGGTCAACGCGCCCGAACTCCTGTCGCTCGGTCTCGCGCTGTGGCTCGGCCTGTGCCTCTACATCTCGCTGCTCGACCGCACCCCCCGCGCGTACCTGTTCCTGCTGGCGGGCTATACCGCGAGCATCATCGGCTTCCCGTCGGTCGAAGCGCCCGGCGCGGTGTTCACGACGGCTGCGTTGCGCGTCCAGGAGATCACGATCGGGATCCTCTGCGGCAGCCTGATCCACGGCTTCGTCTTTCCACAGACCGTGACCGCGGTACTGCTCGGACGGATCGACGCGATCCTCGGCGATGCCGAGCGCTGGTCGCGCGATTCGCTCGCGGGCGAGTCCGATGCGGCCCTCAGCCGCGACCGCCGCCGGCTCGCGCTCGACATCAACGAGCTGCACCAGCTCTCCATCCATCTGCCGTTCGATACCGCCCGCCTGTTGCCGCGCGTTCGCACGCTCCGCGCGCTCCAGGCCGAGCTGTCGATGCTGCTACCATTGGCGAGCGCGGTCGACGACCGGATCGTCGAGCTGCGACGCGGCGCCGATGCCCCCCGCCCCGAAGCGATCGCGCTGATCGAGGACGTCCGCGAATGGCTCCGCGATCCGCTGCCGCTCGCCGAACGACGCGAGACCGCCGACGCGCTGATTGCCCGTGCCAGGGCGCTCGAGCCGCCGGTCGGCGACACGCTGATCTGGCGCGATGCGTTGCGGCTCAGTCTGCTCGCCCGGCTGGCCGAGTTGATCGACGCGCATCGCAACGCGCGCGATCTGCGCGACCAGATGCGCTCGCCGTCGCGCACGCCCGTCACGCCCGCCGTGACCCGGCTGCTGGCGCGCACGACGAAGCGCCCGCTCCACCGCGACCGCGGCATCGCGCTCCGGGCGGCGCTCGGGACGATCGCCACCATCCTGCTCGGCTGCATCTTCTGGATCGGCACCGGCTGGGCGGATGGCGCGGGCGCGGTGCTGATCGCCGGCGTGTGCTGCGCGCTGTTCGGCAACAGCGACGATCCCGCGCCGTCGATCATGGCGTTCTTCTACGGCACGATCATCGGCCTCGTCATCTCCGCGATCTATGCCTTCGCGATCCTGCCCCGGGTCACCGATTTCGTGACGCTGATGGCGGTGCTCGCGCCCCCGATGCTGATCGGCGGGATGTACCTCGCGCGCCCCGCGACCTTGCTGGTCACGCTCGGCGCGCTGCTCGGCGGGTTGAACACCGTAGGGCTGAACGACCGCTTCGGCAGCGATTTCAGCGCATTCATCAACGGCGGCATCGCGCAGCTGGTCGGCACGTTGTTCGCGGTCGTCACGGTCGGGCTGTTCCAGACGATCGGCGCGGATACCAGCGCGCGGCGGTTGATCCGCGCGGGCTGGCGCGAACTGGCGACGCGGAGCGACTCGCCCGGCCGTCCCGACGCCGCTGGCTGGATCGCGCGGATGCTCGACCGGATCGGGCTGCTGGCACCACGACTCGCAGCGCAGGGCGAGGATCCGGGCAAGCCGCTGCTCGACGCGCTGACCGATCTGCGCGTCGGCGTCGCGGTCGGCGAACTCAAGCAGTTGCGGCTCGATGGCACGCCCGGCGAGGCCGCGGCGATCACCCCGGTGCTGCGCGGAGTCGGCAGGCATTACCGCGCGTTGCGCCCCGACAGGCCGGCCCCGCCCGAGCCCGATCTGCTCGCCGGGATCGACACCGCGATGGCCGGGTTCGCGACCAGCACGCCTGCCGGCATGTCGGACCGCCACCGCACCGGCGTCTTGGCTTTGACCTCGCTCCGGCGCAACCTGTTCCCCCAGGCGCCCGCGTATGGAGCAACCCCATGACCGGCGAAATCTCGATCGGCGGCGTCTTCCTGCCGAGCATCCTGCTGCTCGCGGTCGCCGCCGTCCTGCTCACCGGACTGGCGACGCGGTTGCTCGCCTTCGCCGGATTCTACCGCGTGGTGACCTATCGCCCGCTTGTCGATCTCGCGCTGTTCATCCTCATCCTCGGGTTGCTCGCCCTGCTCACCGGACCTTCCGCATGACCGCTTCCCGTTTCAAATCGCTGCTCGCGCCGCTCGGCCGTTCTGCCGTCACGCTGGTGATCGTCCTGCTGGCGGTGCTCGTCGGGATCTGGCTGTGGAAGCACTACGAGACCGATCCGTGGACGCGCGACGGGAAGATCCGCGCCGACATCGTCCGCGTGACGCCCGACGTCGCGGGTTTGGTCACGCAGGTCGCGGTGCACGACAACCAGGCGGTGAAGCCCGGTGACGTGCTGTTCGTGGTCGATCGCCCCCGCTTCCAGCTGACGCTGGCGCAGTCCGACGCGTCGATCGCGAGCGCGCGTGCGACGTTGTTGCAGGCGAGGCGCGAGGCCCAGCGCGATCTGGCATTGGGCGATCTCGTGGCAAAGGAAACCCACGAGCAGAACGTCGCGCGCGTGGCCACCGCGTCCGCGGCGCTGGCGCAGGCGCAGAGTGCCCGGTCGACTGCGGCGCTCAACCTCGCGCGGACGACGGTGCACGCGACGGTCCACGGGATCGTCACCAACCTCGATCTCCACCCCGGCGACTATATCGCGGCGGGAACGCAGGCGATGGCGCTGGTCGACACCGACTCGCTCCGCGTCGAGGGCTATTTCGAGGAAACCAAGCTCGGCAGCATCCATCTCGGCGACCCGGTGATCGTCCACCTGATGGGCGAACCGCAGGCGCTGCACGGCCGCGTCGACAGCATCGCCGCGGGGATCAACGACAGCGAGCGGACGAACACGACGAACCTGCTGCCGAACGTGAACCCGACGTTCAATTGGGTACGGCTGGCGCAGCGCATCCCGGTGCGGGTGAAGCTGACGCAGGTACCGAAGGGGGTGCAGCTGATCGTCGGCCGCACCGCGACGGTGACGGTCCAGCCGCGCGTCACACCGGGGACGACGGCATGACGCTCCCCACCATCCGCCCCACCCTCTTCCGTCATCCTGACGAAAGTCAGGACCCAGGGTTACAAGCGATGTCCTGCGTGGCTCTGGATCCTGACTTTCATCAGGATGACGGAAGAGGGGGCACTAAGCACGTCAGTCGCGGCGGTCTCGCAACGGTCATCGCCTCACTCGCCCTCGCCGCCTGCACGACCGCCGGCCCGAACTACGCCCTCCCCGAGTCTGCCGTCGTCAACCGCCACTCCGCCCAAGGCAATTTCGACAGCGGCAACGAGAAGGCGTTCGCCGACACCCCGCTCCCCGATCACTGGTGGCAGCTCTACGGCGACGCCCGCCTCGACGGCTTCGTCACCGAAGCGCTCGCCGCCAACACCGATCTCCGCGCCGCCGACGCCAACCTGCGCCGCGCCGATGCGGTCGTCGCCGAAGTCGCCGCTGGCCGAACGCTGTCGACCGTGCTCGGCGGCGGCGCCTCGCTCGACCGCCCCTACACGACCGGCGGCAACCTGCCCGGCACGCTCGACTACAATCTCGGCATCACGCTCGCCTATCCGCTCGACCTTTCGGGCCGGATCCGCCGCGCGATCGAGGCGGCACAAGGCGATGCCGAGGCGGTCGCCTCCGCGCGCGACAACGTCCGCGTGACCGTCGCTGCCGAAACCGCGCGCAGCTATGCCACCGCCTGCACCGCCAACATGGTGCTCGCCGCGAACAACCGTATCCTCGCGCTGCAACGCCAGACGCTCAACGTCACGCAGCGCCTGCAACGCGGCGGTCGCGGCACCGCATTCGACGTGACTCGCGCGCGCACCGCGGTCGACCAGAGCGAGGCGCTGATCCCGTCGCAGGTCGCGACGCGCACCGCCGCGCTGTACCGGCTAGCCACGCTGATGGGCCGCTCGCCCGCCGACTATCCCCAGGACGTCGCGACCTGCGCCGAGCCGCCCGCGCTCACCCGGCCGCTGCCGATCGGCGACGGCAGCGCCTTAATCCTCCGCCGCCCCGATATCCGGCAGGCTGAACGCGCGCTCGCCGCCGCGACCGCGCGAATCGGCGTGGCGACGGCCAACCTCTATCCGCAGGTCAGCCTCGGCGGCTCGGCCGGCTTTACCGGTCCGGTGTCGTCGCTCGGCTCGACCAACGCATTCCATCTCGGGCTGGGACCGCTGATCAGCTGGAGCTTCCCCAACCGCCCGGTCATCCGCGCGCAGATCGCCCAGGCGGGCGCCAGCGCGGATCAGGCGCTCGCGCAGTTCGATTCGACCACACTCGAGGCGCTCCGTCAGACCGAGACCGCACTCTCCGCCTATGCCCGCGAAGGCGACCGCAACGCAGCCCTGCGCCGCGCCCAGTCCAGCGCCGCACGCGCCGCGGACCAAGCCGGGACGCTGTACCGCTTCGGCCGCACCGACTTCCTCTCGCTGCTGACCGCGCAGGCCGCGCTGACTACCGCACAGGCGAACCTCGCGGCATCGGACGCGCTGCTGGTCGATCGCCAGGTCGACGTCTTCAAGGCACTGGGCGGGGGGTGGCAGGCATGAGGCTCCGACGGCGCGGGCTCGCCTCGATCAACAGCGAGATCCGCGACGGCATCATGCCCGCCGCAGACACCATCGCGCGCGTCGCCAAGGACCCCGACGCGTTGCCGCACACGCCGAGCAATTACCGCGTCACCGCCCTGATCATCGCGTGCGCGCTGTTCATGGAGCAGATGGACTCGACCGTGCTCGCGACCGCGCTGCCGACGATGGCGCGTGATTTCGGCGTGCCCGCGACCAGCATGAGTTCGGCGCTGACGTCGTACCTGCTGGCGCTCGCGATCTTCATCCCCGCTAGCGGGCGCCTCGCGGACCGGTTCGGCTCGCGCACGATCTTCCGCGCGGCGATCCTCATCTTCGTCGGCGGATCGATGCTGTGTGGCCAGGCGACCAGCCTGCCGTTCATGATGTTCGCGCGTTTCCTGCAAGGGCTCGGCGGCGCGATGATGATCCCGATCGGCCGCCTCGTCCTGCTGCGCAGCGTCGCCAAGGAGGACATGGTCCAGGCGATGTCGTGGCTGATCATGCCCGCGCTGATCGGTCCGATCCTGGGCCCCCCGGTCGGCGGCGCGATCGTCACCTATCTTGACTGGCGCTGGATCTTCTACCTCAACGTGCCGATCGGCCTGCTCGGTGTGGTCCTTGTCACACGCTTCATCGGCGAGGTCCGCGAGGACAAGCCGGCGCGCTTCGACGTGCCCGGCTTCATCCTGTCAGGGGTTTCGCTCGGCTGCCTGTTGTTCGGGTTCGAGATGACCAGCCGCACCGGCGAATTGTCGCGCGCCGTCGTGCTGATCGCGGTCGGGCTGGTCGCGGGCGTGGCGTATATCCGCCACGCGAAACACCGCAGCGATCCGATCCTCGATCTGTCGCTGATGCGGATCCCGACCTTCCGGCTGTCGGTGATCGGCGGATCGCTGACCCGCATCACGCAGGGCGCGCAGCCGTTCCTGCTGCCGATGATGCTCCAATTGGGCTTCGGGATGACCGCCGCGGCGAGCGGCGCGATCACGATTGCCGGCGCGATCGGTTCGTTGATGATGAAGAGCCTGGCCCCACGCGTGCTCAGACGCTTCGGGTTTCGCAACAGCCTGATCGTCGGCGGACTCTGCGCGAGTTCGGGCTACGCGGTCGCCGGCCTGTTCCGCCCCGACTGGCCGATACCTGTGATATTCGGCGTGCTGATGATCTCGGGCTTCTTCATGTCGTTCCAGTTCTCGGCGTACAACACGATCGCGTATGACGAGATCCCCTCGTCGCGGATGAGCAGCGCGACCAGCTTCTACGCGACGTTCCAGCAACTTATGCTGTCGCTCGGCATCTGCGTCGGCGCAGCGTCGCTGCATGTCGGGATGCTGGGAACGGGCGCGACCCGGCCGGCGCTGACGGACTTCACGCTGGCGTTCCTGGTGGTTACCGCGGTGTCGGCGTCGGCAACAATCTGGAACCGCCGGTTCGCGGTGGATGCGGGGGCGGAGCTGAGCGGGCACAAGGCCCTCCCCGCGTCCTGACGCCTACTTCGTCATCCTGACGAAGTGCGGAGGTTAGCCGCTATGCGCCGGCAGCGAAGGCCGCGACAACACCGAGACATGCTCGCCCGGCTCTACGAACATCCCGTGCGACAGCGCCCACCGCCCCGCCTTCTCGCTCGCCGTCAGCATCGTCAGGAACGGACTGAGCAACAGCCCCAGCGTCACCGGCGCGAGCCACGCCGCAGTGATTGGCGCGAACGGCGTCACTAGCAACAGTGCCACCCCCACCCCGACATGCCAGCGATAGCGCGGCATCACGTCTGCCAGCGACAGTTCGTGCGCATCGCGGTTCTGCGGCGCCCAACCGGACTTCCGCCCCATCAGGATCCCCGCGAGATCCATCGTCTGCGTTAACGCGATCACTGGCGCGGACAGCATCGAGAACGGCACGTCGACCAGCACCGACCGCACGATCCCGCGCCGCCCGCCGAACCCCTCGCGACGCTCCGCATTCGAGATCGCCCAGATCACGCTCAACAGCTTCGGCCCGAACAGCAGCAACAGCGTGACGAACAGCACCTGCAGCGAGGTCTGCGCCTCGACGATGTTGCGCTCGCCGATCAGCGCCTGCACCACGCTCGTCGCGATCATCAGCAGCCATACTGGCGAGGTGATGAACGCCGACGCCCCCATCAGCAATTGCAGCCGGCTGACCCAGTGGAACCCCGACGACGTCAGCAGGCTGAGATGCTGGATATTCCCCTGCGCCCAGCGCCGGTCGCGCACCGCCGCGTCGATCAGCGTCGGCGGATATTCCTCGAACGTCTCCTCGGTCATCAGCATGTGGACGCGCCAGCCGCGCCTGCGGAGCAGCGCCGCCTCGACCATGTCGTGGCTCATAATGACGCCGCCGAACGGCGCGCGCCCTGGCAGGTCGGGTAGTCCGCAACTCGATGCGAACGCCTCGATCCGAATCAGCGCATTATGCCCCCAGAAGGTCGCTTCCGAGCCCGACCACCAGACCAGCCCCGCGGTGGAAATCGGGCCGTACAAACGGCTCGCGAACTGCATCCAGCGCTGGAAGAACGTCACGCCATTGATCACCGCCGGCACGGTCTGGAGCAGCGCCACCGCCGGCCGCCGTTCGAGCACCTGCGCCATGCCGATGATCGTGTTGCCGCCCATCAGGCTGTCCGCGTCGAGCATCAGCATGTAGCGATAGCCGCCGCCGAACCGCCGGATCCACTCCGCGACGTTGCCGGGTTTGCGCCCCACGTTCACGGTCCGGCGCCGGTAATAGAGCGCGCAGTCGAGCGTAGGTGCGAGCCTTTGCCAAGCGGCCACCTCGGCCGCCTCCGCCGCTTCGCCGGAATCGCTCAGGATGAAGATATCGAACCGGTCGGCGACACCGCCGGCGGCGATCGCGCGCGCCATCCAGGCGATCCGCTCGAACACTGCATCGATGTCCTCGTTGTGGACCGGCATCAGAATCGCGGTGCGACCCTCGAGCGGTTCGGACTGGCGCGGCGTCGGAACGAACCCCGGATGCCCGCCGGTCATCAACAGCACGAAGCCGATCGCGGCGTTCATGAATCCGAACGAAATCCACGCGAACAGCGGGAAGAACAGCGCCAGCAGCGCCACATCCCAGAAGCTCAGCCCATCCGCGAGCAGCGATTCCTGCACCGCCGACGACGCCGCGGTCGCCAGCAGGCCGGTCATCAGCACGAGGATGATCCGGCGCGCGAGCATGTCGTCCGACGACACGACCATCCCCGGCCCGGGCTCGGGTGCGGACCAGGGTGGCGGCGGCCCGTCGAAACGCTGCGGGAGCATCTCGATCGGCGTTTCGCCCGGCATCATGGGGGGCATCACGGCGGGAAGCACGGTCATCAGAAGATCGGCGTCAGGACGGTTTCACTGAGCGCACGACCACCCCGCGTAAGGAACAGCCTGACGTCGGCGGGTCCTTGCGCGTCGGGGGCCACGTCGGCAGTGACGCGCCAGCGATTCTTCTGGCCGACCACCGGATAGGCCGCGTTGGCGAGCACCTTCCCACGGACGACATCGATCTTTGCCGTCACGCCGCTCTGCCGATCGAGCCCGGCCAGACCGGTTCCGACGAAATCCACAACCAGTTTGCGCGCGCCCTTCACCGGCTCCGCGCCTGGCCTGCCCGCGACGCCCTGCCAGCAGTCGACGACATGCGCCGCGCTCGCCACCGCGGTCGGATCGGTGGATTTCCAGGACAGCGAGTAATCGAACTGCAACCGCTGCCCCGCTTTCGCAGGCGAGGCGGGGGTCCAGAACGAGACGACGTTATCCACCGTCTCGCTGTTGGTCGGGAACGCATACAGCATCACCGCACCCTTGCCCCAGTCGCCCTGCGGCTGGACCCACAGGTTCGGGCGACGATCGTAGAACGCGCCGTCATCCTGGTAGTGATCGAAGTTCCGGTCGCGCTGGATCAGGCCGAACCCCTTCGGTGCCTGGTCCGCGAAGCTGTCCAGCGTATCGTGCGGCGGGTTGTTGAGCGGCCGCCAAATACGCTCGCCCGCGCCGGTGAGCAGCGCAAGACCGTCCGAATCGTGGATCTCGGGACGCCAGTCGACCGCCGCGGCGCGATTGCCTTCGCCGTACCAGAACATGCTGGTAGCAGGCGCGATGCCGAGCCGTTCGATGTCGCGGCGCACGTTGAGCACGGACGAGACCTGCTGCTCGACGCCCGCACCCGCAACGTGGCGCGACTGGATGCGGTACGCGCCGGTGACGCTCGCGCCGTCCATCAGCGCGTAGATCGTGTATGCGTCCGCGCCGGTCCGCTCGATCCAGAATTCGGTGAAGTCGGGGAATTCCTCGCGACCGGGCAGCCCGGTATTGATCGCTAGCCCGCGCGCGGACAGGCCATATTGGTCCTGCGCGCCGGCGGTGCGGAAATAGGACGCGCCCTGGAACGCCATCCAGTCGCTGGTCCCGCCCGGTGCCATCGCGCGGAACCCGGCGATGCCGAGCGCGGCGGCGTGGCCTTCTTCGGCCTCGAACAACGCGCGCGAGAACTCGATGCGCTGCGCTTGCCCCCCTTCGACCACGTTGATCGCGACCGGCATCGGCGCATAGCGGCCGAGCGGGAACAGGCGGATGCCGCCGGCGAGCGTCTTGTCGGCGCGGAACCGGATACTGCCGACCTTGTCGTAATCGATCGCGGCGGCGGCGGCGACCTTGGCGGGGGCCTGATACGGCTTGGTGGCGAGCGTCGCGGCGCGCGCCTGCAGCGCCTCCCAAGAGAACGGCTCGGTCTTGCCCGTGGCGGTGCGCGCCATCGCGGCGGCCGCCTGCGGGGCGAACCCCAACAGACCCAGCGCGGTCATCACTTCGCGTCGACCGATCATGCCGTGGCTCCCTTGAAAATCATCATGTTGCGACGCGGTAACATATAGCGGGTGCGCGCGCGCGTCGACAGGCCGTGGTTGAGGCGCAGCCTGCCCCGCCCCGGAGTTCCACCGAAGGCCTCAGACGCTCAGAGCCCCTCGCCGCCGACCCATTGCGCGTTCGACAGGCGCCGCGCGAGATCCCAGCTCTGGACGCGGATATCGGGCACCGCGACGACTTCCCACAGCCCGCCACGGGTCATCGGTCCGATGCAGTGGATGCGGTCGTCGGGCGTGCCATCGCGCCGAATCGCGCGCGACTGTGCATCGACGTCGACGCCGAGCCGGAGCGGATCCGGCCTGATCGCACCCGCCGCGAGCAGATGCTTCACGAGCGGTTCCTCCGAGCGCAACAGGTCGCCTTGCGGACCGGTGCAATTGACGATCCGCGCGGCGTGCGTGACGACGGGTTCGGTCGTGCCGCGCGGTCGCCAGGTCAGTTTCGCGCCGGTACCATCGGCGTCGGCGGAGACGATCTTGCCGGCCGCGAATTTCAGTTGCCCACTGGCGACGAGTGCCTCGACGCGCTCGGCGACACGCGGCGCGAGGCGGTGGCGATGGACGTCCCAATAGGGGCGGAGATGACGCAGGAAGCGGCCGCGCACCTCCTGCGATGCGGCGGACCACAGCATCTGTGTCACCGGGCGAAGCTCGTCGACCGCGCAGCGCCAGCCTTCCTCCGCGGCGCGCGCGCGGACGTGACGGACGAGATCGGTGAGCCCGCCCTGCGGCTTGTCGGCGACACCGCGATGCGCGGGCGCGCCGTCGACGTGGCGGCGCGGCGACAGACCGCGACGCGACATGGCGAGGATCTGGCCCGCGAACCCCTGGGCATCGAGCAGCAACGCCGCGTCGATCGCGGTCAGCCCGGTCCCGACCAGCACGACCGTGTCATCCGCGCCCAGTCCTTCCGCGAGATCGGCCGCCCACGGATCGGCGCAATACACGCCTGCGGGCAGTGTGTCGGGCTTCAGACCCGGCGGGGTGTGCGGCGGCAGGTTGCCGAGCGCGAGCACCGCGGTATCGGCGGCGATCGTCCGCCCGTCCGCCATTTTGAGCGTCACGCCGTCTCCTGCGACCGGCTCGATCGCGCAGACCTCGCCTTCGACATGCACCAGCCGGCCGTCCGATTCCGCGATCGCCGCGTCGAGCAGTTCGCGCAGATACGCGCCATAGGTCGTGCGCGGGACGAAGGTCTTGCGGTCGCCCTTGCCATGCGCGTCGAGCCAGCGGACGAAGTGATCGGGATCGTCGGGGAGCGCACTCATGTTGCCCGCGCGGACGTTGAGCAGGTGGTCGGGATGCGCCGCGCTATACGCGACGCCGCGCGCGAGCTGCCGGTCGCGCCGCTCAATGAGCGTGACGCGCGGCCCCGCGTGCCGCATCAGATTGACCGCGAACAACGCGCCCGAAAAGCCGCCGCCGACCACGACGACATGATCCTCGGGCCCCGCGATCCGCGCGATAGTTGCTTTCTCGTCCATCTGTACGCTCACCCACAGTGTCGCGGGAGGCCATGCCCGATCGGAGCCGGCTAGCCCAGCCCCCGGCGATGAGACGGCCACCACCCTGCAAGCCCGTCATCCCGAAACCCCGTCATCCTGACGAGATCCCGTCATCCTGACGAAAGTCAGGATCCAGAGTAATGGTCGGCACGCTTTTGGCTCTGGATCCTGACTTTCGTCAGGATGACGGGGTTAGGGAAAAACTACCCAGTCCCACGTCACCCCGGAACAGGTTCAGGTTGACGGCGGGAGGTGTCTCTCGATCGAGTATGCCCACCCCGGCAAAAGCCGGCGCCCAATCGGCAAGGTCGACATGACGAAGCACAGCCCGCCGTTATCACCGTCCCCCATTGGGCCCCGGCCTTCGCCGGGGTGGGGCCTATCTTTTAGTCGCCCCGTCTTACGGCCGGAACGCCCCGATGCCTGCAATCGCCATCTTCGGCTGCGCGGTCGCCACCGTCGTGAACCCCAGCATCAGGTACCGCGCCTGCCGAGCCTTCGCGAAGGTGATGCGCTGCGTCGCCCGGGCGTAGGCGATGTTGCCGAACTCGCCCTCGTCCGCCGGCGTCCAGGTCCTGCCGTCCTCGCTCGTCTCGACGCTGTAACGCCCCGGCGGTCCTGCGTCGGGCAGCGCCTGCCGCGTCGGCGTCAGGCTGAACCCGGCGACCTGCTCCGCCTTGCCCATGTCGATCATCAGCATCACAATGCTCGTCGGGGTCGGCGCCGGCGTCGTCCAAACGGTGGCCAGATCGTCGTCGAGCACCGCCTCCGCCCCGGACAATCCGGGCTTCACCACACCTGCCAACGATTTCTCGGCCGCGAAATCCGGCTTGCCCGCCTTCATCGCCAGACTGTGCTGGATCGCGCTGACGATCGTCCACCCGGTCTTCGAGATGATCTTGTTGCCGGTCGCCTGCGAGGCCGCGATCGCGACCGGCGGGACGCTCAGGAACAGCGACAGCTCGGTGATCGCGGGGCACGCCGGCGCCTCGACGATCCGCAGCCGCACGCGCCGCGCGGTCACCGGCTCGGGCAGGCGGATGATCCGTTGCGCACCGATGCACTCGTGCACCGCGACCTCGCGCCATGCGCCCTTCGCATCCGCCACATCGATCGCGAACTTCGTCACGCGCACACCGAGGTCGAGCGCCTCGCCGATCCGGATCAGGTCGAACCGGCGCCCCGGCGGCAGGTCGAGCACCAGCGACGGCGTCTTCACCGCATCGGGCGTGCTCCAATAGGTGTCGCGATTGCCGTCGAGCACATTGGCCGGCGCGAACCGGGCTCCGCGCGATGGGCCGCTCGCCACCGCGCCCTTGGCCAGATCGGTCTTGAAGCTCGCGCGCAACGCATCGCCGAACGCTTTCAGCGACGCGAGATCGGGCTCCGCGATCAGCCCACGGCGATCGGGCGGCAGGTTGAGCATCATGTTGGTGCCGCGCCCGACCGACTCGTCGTGGAACTGCATCAGCCGCTGCGGCGACTTTACCTGGAGGTCCTCGTCGGCATGATAGAACCAGCCCGGACGAATCGACGTGTTGGTCTCCGCCGGCCACCAGAGCGGCGCCCCGCGCACGCCCGAATTGCCCTCGGACTGGACATAGGGATGGTTCGGCATCGTCGGCCAGCACGGATCGCCCGCGTGACCATCCTCGTTGCCGACCCAGCGAATATCCGCACCGAGCGGATCGAAGGTGCACGCCATCGGCTGCAATTTATGGACCAGCGCGATGATCGACGGCCAGTTGTAATATTTCGGCGCATCGATCTTCCGCGCCTCGCGCGCGCCGCCATAATAGCCGTCGCCACCGTTCGCGCCGTCGAACCAGACTTCGAAGAGCTCGCCGTAATTGGTGCAGAGATCGGTCAGCTGGGCACGGAAATACTCGACGTACGACGGCTTCCCATAGTCGGCGCGGTTGCGATCCCAAGGCGACAGATACAGTCCGTAAGAGATCCCACCACGCCGGCACGCGTCGCCCATTTCGCGGACGATATCACCCTTGCCGCCCTTGTAGGGACTGTTGCGGATGCAATGCTCGGTGAGCCTGGTCGGCCAGAGGCAGAAGCCGTCATGATGCTTGGCGGTGAGGACGAGCCCGGTCAGGCCCGCGCTTTTCGCCGCCGCGACGATCTGGTCGGGGTCGAACGCGGTCGGGTTGAAGAGCTTGGGATCTTCGTCGCCATAGCCCCATTCCTTGTCGGTCCAGGTGTTCAGCGTGAAGTGGACGAAGCCGTAGCGCTCGCGCTTGTGCCACGCGAGCTGGCGGACGCTCGGCGTCGCGCCCCACGGGGCGGGCGCACCGACCGGGGCCACCGCACTGGCCCGGCCAGCCGCAGCGGTAGCGAGCGTACCGGCGATCAACGCGCGGCGGTTCAGGTCTAACGTCATCGCGAAACTCCGGTGGTTGCTGGCGGCCGATCGGCAGGCGCGCGGCCAAAATTACGGTTGGGCTTGTCGCTCATCTCGAACACGAGCCGCCCGCCGCGGACGATATCGGCATGCGCGATCCAGCTCCTGGTCCACGGCTTGCGGTTCCACGTCACCGACTGGACATAGGGCCGGTCGGGCGCATTGCCGCGCGCCTCGACGACCAGCGTCCTGCCGTTGCCGACGCGCATCTCGGCCCGATCGAACAGCGGCGAGCCAAGCACATAATTCGCGCTCACCGGATCGACCGGGTACAGCCCGAGCGCGCTCAGGACGAACCACGCGCTCATCTGCCCGCAATCGTCGTTGCCGATGATGCCATCGGGCGCGTCCTTGTACATCTCGGTCAGCAGCCGCCGGACCATGGCCTGCGTCTTCCACGCAGCACCGCAATACGCGTACATATACGCGACGTGATGGCTCGGTTCGTTGCCGTGCGCATATTGCCCGACCAGCCCGCTGATGTCGGGCGGCGCATCCTTCGGCAGGACCGACGACGCGGTGAACAGCGCATCGAGCTTGGCCTCGAACTTCGCATCGCCGCCCATCGCCGCGATCAGGCCGTAGACGTCGTGCTGGTTGAGGAACGTCGCCTGCCAGCTATTGCTCTCGGTATAGTCACGCCACGTCGCGGAATGGCCGAGCGCGACGGGATCGTACGGTTCGATCCATGTCCCGTCTTCGCGCTTGGGTCGTGCGAAGTTGATCGTGCTGTCGAACACGTTCCGCCAATTGCCGCTGCGCTTGCGGAGTCGCGCGGCATCGGCGGTCGCTCCCGCCGCGTCGGCCAGGTGCGCCGAGGCGTAATCGTCATACGCATATTCGAGCGTACGCGAGACCCCCTCGAACACCTTGTCGGCGGGAACATAGCCGATCGTATCATAGGGTTCGATCCCGAGGCTGTTGTCGAGATCCGGCATCGTGAAATCGAACGAACGCCGACGCACGTTCGGCCACGCCGCCGCATAATCGGCGCGCACACCCTTCGCGCGGGCCTCGGCCATCACCGACACCGAATGCCAGCCGATCATGCACCCGGTCTCGATCCCCTGGAGCGGCCAGACGGGCGGGCCATAGCGGCTCTGCTGCGTCTGGCGGATCAGGTCGCCGACCAGCTCGGCGGTCCGCTTGGGCTCGATCAACGTCAGCAGCGGATGCAGCGCGCGGTACGTGTCCCACATCGAATAGGTGCTGTACGCGCGATCCTTGCCCGACAGCCTGTGCACCTGTTTGTCGAGGCCGAGATACCGCCCGTCGACATCGGAGAATAAGGTCGGCGCAAGCTGCGCATGGTACAGCGCGCTCGCCATGATCGTGCGCTGCGCCGGCGTCCCGCCCTCGACGGTGACCGCGGCGAGCGCCGGCGCCCAGCGCTTGGCGGCCTGCGCATGGTACCGGTCGAAGTCCCAGTGCCGGGCCTCGGCGGCCAGGTTCGCGCGCGCGCCGGCGACGTCGACCCCGGATATGCCGGTTCGGATCACGATCGGCGCGGCACCGGCGTCGTCATAGTGCAGCACCGCCTTCACGCGCTTGCCCGCGACGCCGCGCGCGCCGTCCGCCTGCGCGACGTCGCCATCGCCGTAGAAGACGATGCAGTCGGGCTTGCGCGACACCTGCATCGCGAAGTGGATGCGGCGCCCCTTGGCCCAGCGGAACACGCGGCGGCTGCCGGTCAGCGTACCGCTGTCGTCGATCGCCAGCGACGCCTCGTCTATCAGCACGCCGCGGTCGGACTCGTCGAGGATCAAATGCGACATATCGATCAGGACATGGCCCGCGCCGCGCGGGAAGACATGACGCTGAATGCCGGTCCGCTCGGTCACGGTGAGCTCCGCGCGGACACCCGTTTCCAGGGCCACACGGTAGTAACCGGGTTCCGCATGCTCATCGGAAAACCGCTGGCGATAGCCCGCACCGGGATCTTCGAGCGTGCCCGGAGTCAATTGCACCGGACCGCGTGTCGGCACCACCAGCACGTCGAGCATGTCGCCGATCCCGGTGCCCGACAGATGCGTGTGGCTGAACCCGATGATCGACGTATCGGTGCGGTGATAGCCCGAGCACGCATCCCAGCGCTCGACGTCGGTATCGGGGCTGAGCTGCACCATCCCGAACGGCAACGTCGCGCCCGGATAGGTGTGGCCGTGGCCGCCGGTCCCGACGAACAGATCGGGCGCGGTGGTCGTGCGGGGCTTGACGGCAAACGTCGTGCGCGCGGTCAGCGCAAGCGCACCGCTACCGGCGAGGAGCATACGGCGGGAGATCATGCGCGGACTCCGAGAAGGGCGGGACGTTTGGCGGCGATGTCGACGACCAGTTCGCCGAACAGCCCGTTGGCCCAGGCGAACCACGACCGCGTGAACTTGGCGCCATCGTCCTGGTTGAAGGATTCGTGCATGAACCCGGTGCCGCCATGCGTCGCCTTCAGCGCGGCGAGCGACCGCGCGACGGTCGCGTCGTCGCCGGTCTCGAGCGCGTTCAGCGCGTGCATCACGATCGACATCGGCCAGATTTCGCGCAGGCCGGTATGCGGACTGCCGATCCCCTCCGCCGCCTTGCCGGTGAAGAAATACGCGTTGTCGTTGCTCCACGCGCGTGCCGCGGTGCGCCGCCAGAGCGGATCGTCGGGCTTCACCGCACCGAGATAGGCAAGCCCCGAGAGGCTCGGCACATTGGCGTCGTCCATGAAGATCGCGTTGCCATAGCCGTCGACCTCATACGCCCAGACCGGCTGGCCGTCCGCACCCTTGGTCATGCCATGCAGCCGCAACGCCGCCTCGACCTCGTCAGCGAGCGAAGTCGCATCCGCCGCCAGCGCCGCATCGGGCCGAGCGCGCGTCGCGAGTTCCGCCAACTGACGCAGCGCACGAACCGCGAAGATGTTCGACGGGATCAGGAACGGGAGCACGCACGCATCGTCCGAAGGCCGGAACCCGCAATGGATCAGCCCGACCGGGCGCGACGGCGGACCATAGCCGTCGAGCGCCATGCTTTCCCCGACGATCGGCGACGAGCGGCGAAAGCGATACGGCCCCGGCCCGTCCTTGCGCTGCTGCTCGCGGAACGTCCGGATCGACGCACGCGCACCGTCCGCCCACAGCGCATCGAACGGCGCGGTATCGCCGGTCCCCTGCCAATACGCGTGCGCGATCCACATCGGGTAGCAGAGCGAATCCACCTCCCATTTCCGCTCGCCGACGCCCGGCTTCATCACCGTGTCGTCGGTCAGCGACCAGCTGAGGTTCGTCTTAGCCGACGGATCGTGCATGAACGCGTTGGCGTACGGATCGATCAGGATGCACCGCGCCTGCCGCGCGATCAGCCCGCGGAACAGCATCCGCAACGCCGGATCGCGCTTCGCCAGCGGCAAATACGGATGGACCTGCGCCGAGCTGTCGCGCAGCCACATGCAGTCGATATCGCCGGTGATGACGAACGCATCGGGCTTGCCGTCGACCGCGCCCATGAACACGGTGGTGTCGAGCGTGTTCGGATAGCAATTGCCGAACATCCAGGCGAGTTCGGGATCGGCGATCTTCGCCGACACGCGCGCGATCTCCGCCTCTACCGCGCGGCTGGTGTAGCGACGATCGCCAAGCTTCGGGCGCTTGCTGACGAACGACGGTGCGGCCGCTCGCAGCGGTCCCGCGAGCCCGAGCGCCGCAGCACCGGCAATCAGCATCCGGCGGTCGATCATTTCGGCAAATCCTGCGTTCCCGTCACGGTGAAGACGGTATCGACACCGGGCCCGTCGCCCGGCTGGCCGCCACCGATATGCAGCCGGTATTCGCCCGGTACGACACGGCGCGTTCCCGCCGCATCGACGCTGCTCATGCCACGAGGATCGATCGTGAATGCCACGCGTGCCGTCTGCCCCGGCTTCACTGTCTGGCGGCTGAACCCGACGAGCTGGCGCTGGAGGACGGGATCGTTGAAGCGCGGCTTCACCGTTGGCTCGGGCGGCACGAGATACGCCTGCACCACCTCGTCGCCCGCAACCTTGCCGGTGTTCTTCACAGGCACCTCGACCGAGACGCTCTCGCCAGCGGCTATCGTGCTGCGCGCGAGTTTGGGCGCGGCATAAGCGAACTGCGTATAGCTCAGCCCATGCCCGAAGCCCCAGAGCGGCGTGCCCGTGAAGTAGCGATACGTCCGCTCACGCATGTTGTAGTCGATGAACGCGGGCAGATCGCGCGTCTTCGCGTAGAACGTCACCGGCAGTCGCCCGCCCGGATTGCTCCTGCCAACCAGCGTATCGGCGATCGCCTGCCCGCCAGCCTGCCCCGGATACCAGCCGACCAGGATCGCGTCGGCATGCGCCTTCGCCCAGGTCATCGCCACCGCGCTCCCGGTCATCAGCACGACCACCAGCGGCTTGCCGGTCGCCTTCGCCGCTTCGAGCAATCGCACCTGCGCCGCGGGAAGCCCGATATCGGTCCGATCGCCGCCCGAGAACCCGGCCACCTCGATCTGCAACGCCTCACCCTCGACCGCAGGCGACAGCCCGACGAACGCGACGATCGCATCGGCATCCTTGGCGGCCGCAACCGCCTCGGCGACCTGCGCATCGGGCGGCGCGGTCCAGGTCAGCCGCAGCCCCTGGTCCTCGCCGCTATGCGCAAGCTCGACGCGGATCGCATGTGGGCCCGACGCCAGCGTCACAGCCGCCTCGACGTTCTTGCCGCTGCCATCGTCATCGGCGACCGGCTTGCCGTCGATCCACAACCGCGACGGATCATGCCCCTTGCAGTCGAAACAGCGCGGCACGTCGAGCCGGAACACGTAGTCACCCGCGGCCGGCGCGGTGATCGTGCCGGTCCAGCGCACCGAGAACGCGGCAGGATCGATCCCCGGCGCAGGCGCAGTGCGATCCCAGTCGAAGTCGATCAGCCGGTCGGTGCGCACCACCGACGTACCAGTGAAATCGCTCCGCCGGAAATACTCGCCGCGCAGCGACAGCGCTGTGTCGGGCACCGGCACAGGCACGCCCTCGGCGATGCTCGATCCTTGCGCATACCGAACGCCCCCGAACGATGTGCGCAGCGCCGCCAGTGGCGTGATCGGCGCCGCGGCGGTACCGTGATAATTCGCCTCCAGTACGTCGACGCTGTCGGCATTCGGCCCGATCACCGCAATCTTCGCCGACGGTTTCAGCGGCAGCACGCCGTTGTTCTGGACCAGCACCATCGCCTTCCGCGCCGCCTCCAGCGCCAGCGCGCGGTGCGCCGGCGTGTCGAACTCGGTCGGCTTGATCCTGTCCCAAGGGCTCGTGGTCCCGAACGCGCCGCCGAGCATCCGCCGCACCGCGAACGTCCGCGTCAGGCTCGCGTCGAGCGTCGCCTCGGGCACCAGCCCCCGCCGCACCGCATCGCCGAGCGCCGCGTAGGTCTTCCCACAGTTGAAATCCATCCCAGCGGCAATCGCCGCCGCCGATCCGCTCGCAGTATCGGGCCGATAATAATGGTAGTTCGAGATATTCCCCACCGCATCGCAGTCGGACACGATCAGCCCCTTGAAGCCCCATTGCTTCCGCACCGTCTCGGTCAGCAACGGCTCCGACGCGCAAACCGGCACGCCGTGGATCGCGTTGTACGCGCACATCGTCGACAGCGCCTTGCCCTCGGTCAGCGCAAGCCGGAACGCAGGCAGGAACGTCGCCTCGCGATCATGCGGCGAGATATCGACATCGAACCCGTCGCGCCCCGCCTCCGGCCCGCTATGCGCGGCAAGATGCTTGGGTGTGGCGATGACCTTCGGGTGCGCGAGGTCCGGCCCCTGCAACCCGCCGATGAACGCGACGCCGAGCCGCCCCGTCAGATACGGGTCCTCGCCATAGGTCTCCTGCCCACGACCCCAGCGCGGATCGCGGAAGATGTTGATGTTGGGCGACCAGATCGTCAGCCCCTGATAGCGTTCGCGGTCCCCAGCCGGCAGCGCGTTGGACTTCGCGCGTGCCTCGGTCGACACGACATCGCCGACGCGCCTGAGCAGCGCCTCGTCCCACGTCGCGGCGAGGCCGATCGCCTGCGGAAACACCGTCGCCACGCCGTTGCGCGCGAGCCCGTGCAGCCCCTCGTTCCAGTAATCATACGCGGGCAGGTTCAGCCGCGGGATCGCCGGCGCGACGCTCTGCAACTGCGCCGCCTTCTCGTCGAGCGTCATGCTCCGCACCGCCGGATCGACCGTCTGCGCAAGCGCCGACGACGCGAGCAACAGGCCGGGCACGAAGGCGAGCCGGGCAAACCTGGTCGAGAGGCGCCCCCTCCCCCCCTCCGTCATCCTGGGCTCGACCCAGGATCCAGAGCCACGGGCGGCGGCGTCCGTAACTCTGGATCCCAGCGTTCGCTGGGATGACGAGGCGGTAGTGGCGTGGTTGCGCATCACGACTTCACCGCCGCGACACCGGCCAGAGTGCGGATCGTCAGTGCACGCCGCAGCGCTGCCGCGGACGCCTTCGAAGCAACAGTCACCGTCACACTCTCCCCCGGCAACAGATCGAACGCATTGTCCGATGGCGTCGCCTCGACCTTCCCAAAATCGAGCCACACTGCGCGCGCCAGTTTGGTGGCGGTCAGTGTCAGGCGATTGGTCTCCCAGGTCGCGGTCAGTCCCGGATCGGGGAGCGTCATCGTCTTGGGCGCGGCCGACACCAGCACGCGCGACGTTACGCGGTCACCCACAAGCAACTCCGCCACCGCGATCGTCCGCGTCGGATCGCCGCCCGCGAACAGCGTCGCATCGGGCAGCGTCGCCACCGCCGTTGCGGACAAGGGCGCCAGCGTCGCAGCCTCCTCGCGCGTCGCGACGACCTTGCCGTCGACGTCGATCGTCCGCACGCGCCACTTCGCCTCGGTCGGCACCGTCGCGTCGGAGATCAAGCTCACCTTGGTCGACCCGTCCTTGCGCTCGGCGGCGATCGCCAGCGGCGCGTAGAAATGCCGCGCGCGGAATTGAAGCGCCTTCCAGCGGCCGTAATAATCGATGCTCGCCCATGACGCGCCCGGCCAGACGTCGTTGATCTGCCAGAACAGCGACCCCATCGTCACCGGCCGGCAGGCGCGGTGGTGCAGCGCGGCGAGTTCGATCCCCTCCGCCTGCATCACCTGGCTCAGATACACGAACTCGGCGAAGTCGCGCGGCTCGCGGTATTTCTCGCGGATGTAGAACAGCAGCCGGTCGTTGCCCTCGCCCTTGAGGAACTTCTGATGCGCCTTCATCACCGGCGAGGTCGGCGAGAAGTCAGCGTCGGTCGCGAACGTCCGGATCGTCTTCATCTCGGGCATTGATTGCAGGCCGTATTCGGACATGAACCGCGGGCAGCTGTCGAGATACGCCTCGACCGGCTTCTTGCCGCCCCAGACGTCCCAGTAATGCCGGTCGCCATCGCCATCGATGTCGGGCTTGTCCTCGTAATTGCTGCTCGGCGAACCCGGCCAATAGACCGCGTCGGGATCGCGGCGTTCGGCGGCGTCGCGCAGCACGCGGTCGAAGATCACCGCCATGCCGACGCCGATCCGCTCCTGCTCGTCCGCACCGACCGCCTTCTTGAAGGCGATCCGGTCGGACCAGTTCGCCCAGCCGCTGAGCACCTCGTTATTGCCCGACCACAGCACGATCGAGGGATGCGCCTGGAGCCGGTCGACCTGTTCCCCCGCCTCGATGCGGACGGTCTCGCGGAAGTCGCGGTCGGGCGGCGTGACGGCGCCGCCGAACATGAAGTCCTGCCACACCATCAAGCCCATCTGGTCGGCAAGGTCGTAGAACGCGTCGTCGAGATAATAGCCACCGCCCCACACGCGGATCATGTTCATGTTGGCATCGCGCGCGCCGGCCATGACGGTGCGGATCTGGCTTTCGGGCACGCGCGCCGGAAACATGTCGAACGGGATCAGGTTCGCGCCCTTGGCGAACACCGGGATGCCGTTGACGACGAACGCGAAGCCCCGCCCCTGCGCGTCCTTGTCGCGACGCAGTTCGACGGTGCGCAGGCCGGTGCGGCGCTGCGCGGTGTCGATCGTCGCGGTTCCGTCGGTCAGCGTCGCCTTCACGGTATAGAGCGGTTGCGCGCCGTAGCCCGCGGGAAACCAGCGTTGCGGGTTGGCGACGCTCACCGGTACCGCGACATGGCTCGCGCCCGCCGCGACGGTGACGGTCCGCGCCGCCTGCGTGACTTGGCCGTCGGGACCGGTGACCGCAACCTGCACAGTGACCGGCCGCTCCCCGCCCGCCACCACGTCGAGTTCGGCCGACAACCGGGCTTCGGACTTGGTCAGCCCTTCCTGCGTCACACGAAACGCCTCGATCCGCGCGTCGTCCCACGCCTCGATCCGCGCCGGACGCCAGATACCCTGCGTGACGATCCGGGGACCCCAGTCCCAGCCGTACTGGTATTTCGGCTTGCGGATATAGGGAGAGGTCTGCTTGCCCATCGGCTCGTCGCCGAACACAGAATCATATTCGCCGGGCAGCGGGTTCTTCGCCTTCAGCACCATCGGCTGCAGCGTCCGGATCGGCGATCGAAACGTGACGAGCAGCTCGTTCGCACCCGGCTTCAGCACCGCCTTGACCGGCACGCGCCAGCGCCGATGCGCATTGTCCGCCGCCAGCAGCTTGGTCCCGTTCAGCCGCACCTCGGCGAAGGTGTCGAGCCCGTCGAACACCAGGTCGATATGATCGCGCGCCAGCAGTTCGGGCGTCGCACGCACGACGGTGTGATATTGCCAGTCGGTCAACCCGACCCACTGGATCTTCGCCTCGTTCAGGCCCTTGTAGGGATCGGGGACGATCTTCGCCGCCATCAGGTCGGTCTGCGCGCTGCCCGGCACGGTCGCGCGAAGCCAGCGTGCCGCCTTCGGATGCGCCTTGACCGCGGCGGTATCGGTCGGATCGATCCGCATCGACCAGCCCTTGTCGAGCACGACGCTCGTGCGTGGTGCCGCCCAGGCGGGCGTCGCGACGATCGCGGCGAGCAGCAGAAGAGCCGTACGCCGCATCACTTCTTCTCCGACAGCTGCATCGATTCGACCGCGTAGAACGGCGACTCCATCGACGCCGTGAACAACAGGCAGATGTCCGCATCGCCCTTGCCCACGGGCAGCGTGCCGCGGAAGGTCATGCGGTTCGGGCTCGTCGCCGGGTTCGGCAGCGGGAAGGTCGCCGCGATCGTGCCGGTGCAGCCGCCGGTGCGCACCACGAGCTCGCCGTACGTCGTCACCGCGTAATGCCGCCGCAATGCCTTCTCGTCATGCGCCAGCCCGTAATGCCGCGGCAACCGCGCGACATCGACGGTAAAGCTGCGCGCGATATCGAGCGGCGCGGCCGGATACATCGTGCACGTGTCGAAGATGTTGACGTTGAATACCGGCGTATTCCCCGTCGCCTCCGACGTCAGCGGCACGCGCAGCCCGATCGCCCCATCGGGGCACGCGACCAGCTCCGAACTCGACCGCCGCAGCAGCGCGACCCGGCTCGTCTCGAACAGCCGCGGTTCCGCGGTCGGGCGGCCGTCGCTGGTGAAGGCCGCCGCGCGGATGGTGACGCCGGGTTTCACCGACAATGGCGTGGCATAGGCCTTCGATCGCGCGGTCGGTTCCTTGCCGTCGAGCGTGTAGCGGATCGTGCCGTAGCCGGTCTGCGTCGCCAGCGTCACCGGCACCTTGCCGCGACGCAACGCATCGCCGCGCGTGCCCTGAATCGCGAAGTCGACCGCGAACGCGCTGTCCGCCGCGGCGATACCGGCGCGGGCATAACGCCCCATTTGCGGTTCGAGCCGCGCCACGAAGTCGTCGAAATTACGCGCGGACTTCGGCGACCAGGTCCGCTCGGCGAGCGCCGACAGCCGCGGGAAGGTCGCGTGCTGAAGCTGCTCGGGCGTCACCAGATATTCGCTGAACGCGTTAATCTGCGCGCCCAGCACATGCTTCGCCTTGTCAGGTGCGAGCCCCGCCGGCTCAGGCTCGTACGCATAAAGCCGGGCGAGCGGCACGATCGCATCGCCGTTCGCGATGCGGCCTGGCGGCTCGTCGCTACGATTGCTCTGCAGGCTGTCGAGATACATTATCGGCGCCGGACTCAGCACGACGTCATGCCCCTGGTTCGCCGCATCGACGGCCCCCTTCTCGCCGCGCCACGACATCACCGAGGCCGATGGCGGCAAGCCACCCTCGAGGATCTCGTCCCAGCCGATCAGGCGGCGGCCGTGCTTGGCGAGATACTCGCCGAGCTGGTCGATCATCCAGCTCTGCATCTGCATCTCGGTCTTCAGCCCGAGCGCCTTCATCTTCGCCTGCACCGCGGGCGAGCGCTCCCACTGGTCCTTGACCGCCTCGTCGCCGCCGAGATGGATGAACTGCGACGGGAACACGTCCATCAGCTCGTCGAGCACGTGCTTGATGAAAGTCATGCTGCGATCCTCCGGGCTGAACAGCCACGGGTTCACGCCCCAGTCGTGACCGACCGCGGGCCGATCGCCGAGCACGCCGACTTCGGCCGGATACGATGCGACCGCCGCCTGCGCATGGCCGGGCAGGTCGATCTCGGGCATGATCGTGATCGCGCGCTCCTGCGCATAGGCGACCAGCGCCTTCAGCTCGGCCTGCGTGTAGAACCCGCCGACCTTCTCGCCCGGCGCACCACCCGCAGACGGCGGCGTCCGCCACGCGCCGATCCGGGTCAGGTCGGGATAGCGCTTGATCTCGACGCGCCAGCCCTGATCATCGGTGAGATGGAGATGCAGCACGTTCATCTTCTGCGCCGCGAGCTGATCGACCATCGCGTACAATGTCGGCATCGGCACGAAATGCCGCGCCGGATCGATCATCAGCCCGCGCCACTTGAAGCGCGGCGCATCGCGGATCGTCATCGCCGCCAGCGTCACGGGCTTGCCGACCGCCGCATCGGGGCTGAGCAACTGCGCCAGCGTCATCGCGCCGTGGACTAGGCCCGCATCGCCGCTCGCCGCGATCGTCACGCCCTTCGCATCGACGGTCAGCGTGTAGGCCTCGTCCCCCGCCACGCTCGCATCGCGCACGAACCGGATCGGGCCAGTGCCGGCATCGCTCGCGAGCGAGAGCCCGCGCACGACCTTGACCTGTTGCGCGAGCAGCTTGGCAGCGGTCTTCGCGCCTGCGTCGCCAGCGACGATCCCGGCCCCTTCGCCGATCGTCAGCGTGCCGGCGTGAGGCTCTATCGACGCCGGCATCGGGATCAGCTTCGGCCCTTCGGCCACCGCCGCGGTCGAGGACATCAGCAGCGCGAGCACCAGAGGGCGGAAACGGATCATTTAGGGTCCTTCGGCAATTGCGCTGGATCGGGTGGATAGACGGCGGAGCCAGCCTTGAACGGTTCGTAGTCGCGGACGACGCCGCCTGCGCGGGCACCCTCCGCGGTGAGGATATCGACGGTCACCGTGACCGGCGTAAGACGACCGGTCCAGGCCGCGGACACCGTCGCGGTGCCGCCCGGCGCGATGACCGGCAGCGCCTGTTCGCCCTCGCCGAGCACGACGCGATCGCCGCCGATCGCGCGCCAGTGCAGCCGCGCGCCAACCAGCGGATAGGAGGGCAATGCAGCCTTCGCAGCGCCCATGACGGTGGCGGTGAAGCCGGTCGGCGTCTCGCCCGCCATCGTCAGATCGACCTTCGCGGAGACGTCGCGGTTGGCGGCTTCCCACGCGAAATAGCTCGGGCGGCGCTGGCGATCGGCATCGACGAGGCCGTGATCGACATAGCCATCGGCCAGCCCGGCGAAGAGGTTCTTGTTCGAGCGGTAGTCCGCATAGCTCCAGAAGATCGCACCGCCGACCCAGGGCCGCGTCGCGAACGCCGCAAGCTGGTCCTTCAGGTTGTCGGTACGCGCGACGTCCGCGCTCGCGGAGTCGTGCGAGAACGGCCCCGGCCAGCCGAATTCGGAGATCACCAGCATCCGGTCGGGATACGCCTTGTCGAACGCGTCGAGCCACGGCCCGACTTTGTCCGCACCGCCGCTCCAGGTCCCGAAATAGGCGTTGGCCATCACGAAGTCCGCCTCGACCAGGGCGGGTACGCGGACTGGACGCTCTGCGATCTGCGAATCCGCAAACGTCACGAACCGGCCCGGATCGATCGCGTTGATATGCGCCTTCATCGCCTTCACGAACGCGAGCCCCTGCGGCGTCGCAGCCTCGCTCTCGTTCATCACGCTCCAGGCGAGCACGCTCGGATGGTTGCCGCTTTCGGCGATCATCTCGGCCATCATCGCCTTGGCACGTACCAGCAGCCGAGGATCGCCCAGCTGCGCCGCGGTCATCTGCCAGATCGGGATTTCGGGAACGAGAAGCATCCCCGCACGGTCGGCCGCATCGAACACGCTCTGCGGCTGCGGATAATGCACCGGCCGTGTCAGCGTGACGTGCAATGCGTTCAGATCGCGCATGTCGTGGAGGATCGTGCCGCGCGTTTCGGCGGCGCCTTCCCACGGCGAATCCTCGTGCCGCGTCACCCCAGTCAGCCGCACCGCGACACCGTTGACGTAGAGTTTCCGGTCACGGAGCGCGAGCGTGCGCAGACCTACCGTGTCCTCACGCCGGTCGAGCACCATGCCCTTCTCGTCGCGGAGTTCGGCGACGATCCGGTACAGCTTCCCTGCACCTATCTGCCACAGTTGCGGCTTGGCGATCGTCAGCGCAGCGTCGGGCGTCGCGGCGGCAGACGCGGCCACCGTCACGCTCTTTTCACCGCGCGCGACCTCGCGGCCGTCGGGATCGATCGCGACGGACGTCAGGGAATAGGTGTGCGGCGTGGCATCGACATTCTCGATCGCGACGGCGCTCGTCACGGTCGCGCTGTCGGCCTTCAGGACCTGGCGGATACGCTGGCGGCGGATCAGCCCGCCCTCGGCGATCCGCAGCGACACGTCGCGCGTGATCCCGCCGCTATGCCACCAGTCGTACCAGACGTTCCCAGAGCCAGCGAGGCGCATCGCATAGCCCGGAATCGTCACGAACCCCGGCCGGTCGTCGGCCGCGACGACGATCCGGTTCGCGCCGGGTTTCAGCACCTTCGAAACGTCGAGATCGAACGCGGTATGCCCGCCCTCGTGGGTGCCGACGAGCGTTCCGTTCACCCAGACGCGCGCCGCGTAGAACACCGCGTCGAAATGCAGTTCGAGATGCTTGCCGACGATCGCCTCGGGCACGACGAGCGTCCGCGCATACCAGCCGACGCCTTCGGAATTGGCACCGCGCGACAGCGGCCAGCTATGCGGGACGCTGACGCTTTCGACCTTCGCGGGATCGGACTTCAGCCACGCCGGATCGGCCGGCGCGTCCTTTGCCAGCCAGAACGTCCACCCCGCATCCAGATCGATCCGCTCGGCCGCGGCCGGCGTTGCCAGACCCATCGGAACGAGAAACGCGGACAGGACACCGAGATGCCCCATCCGCTTGCGCACTGCCTTGATCCATTCCGATGTCATGCGGCGATATCGTGCCCCCTATGGACGGGGGTGGCGCACCGCGAGGGCGCGCCACCCGGTGATGCTACATCCTGAACGAGAGCGATGCCGAGAAGGTACGGCCGTTCTTGTAGAACGCGGTCGGACGATCCGGCGTAGCGTTATACTGGAGATACGTCTCGTCGAGCAGGTTCTGTGCGTTGACCGACAGCGTCACCGCCGGCGTCACGTTGAACCCGGCCGAGAAATCGAGCTGGTTGTACGGCGCTACCATCTCGCGCGAGCCGAGACGACCGATCGTCCGGAAATACGCGGTGCGGTAGTTGTAGCTCAGCCGCGCCTGGAACGGCCCGCTCTCGAAATACGGGATCACGTTGACGGTGTGCTTCGACAGATACGGCAGGTTGAGCGCCGCACCGCTGACGTCGACCGACGAGGTGTTGCTGTCCTGGTATGAATAGTTCGCCTGGAGGCCGAACCCGCCCCAGATCTCGGCCTGGCCCGATACCAGCACGCCGTTGACCTTGGCCTTGGCGCCGTTGATCGGCTGGCTGACGTTGTAGGTCGTGATCCGGTTCTGCAGCGCGTTGAAGTAATCGACGTTCTGACGCGAACTGATGATGTAGTTCTTGATGTCGCGACGGAACAGCTCGACCGCCAGCAGCGTGCCCGAACGCGGATACCATTCCGCGGTCAGCTCGTAGTTGGTCGATTCATACGGCTTCAAATTGGGGTTGCCGCCGCCGCCATCGAGCGTGACGTCGTTGAGCGAGGTCGCCGCCGCCAGATCCTGATAGCGCGGCCGCGAGATCACCTTGGCCACCGCGCCACGCACGATCACCGTCGGCGATACCGAATAGGCGATGTTGAGGCTCGGCAGGAACTTCAGGTAATCGGTCGAGGTCCGCGTCGGCACCGGCTGCGGGTTGACCTGTGCGCTCGGCGTGGTCGCGTAGTTCGAGACGTCGCGGGTATAGACGACGCGACCGCCGATATTGCCGCGGAACCCGCCCTGGTCGAAATTGGCCTGCGCATAGGAGGCGATGACCGTCTCGTGGACCTTGGTCGATGCGCCGATCTTGGTCACCAGCGGCGAGTTGATCGCGCCCGACAGGATATCGATCACCGACTGCTGCGGCAGGTTCAGATACTGCGTCGCGTTGCCGAGCCCGCCGCTGCCGTCGAACGTGCCGTTGGGGGTGACGAGCGCGGTCGCACCGAGCTGAGGGATGGTCTGCGACGACTGGAGGTACGTGTTGATCCCGCGCGCGTCGATCTGGTTGACATGGTCGGTCGCGCGGCTGCCGAGCAGGATTTCCTTGAACGGACCGAACTCGACCGGGATCGTCGCGTCGTAGCCGCCGAAGATGTCGCGGTCGGTGGTGACGCTGAAGTCCTGCCCGCCGATCTGCGCGGCGTTCAGCTGAGTCCCGTTCACGATCACCGGGCGCCCTTCGATCTGCGCCGGGTTGTTGTTCGGGTTGGTAAAATAGTTCGCCGGGTTGGTCGGATCGCCGACGAAGTTCACCGTCGCGGTGTTGTTGGTGAAGGCATAGCTGTACGGCAGCTTGGTCTGCACGTTGAACAGATATTCGGGATCGCGTCCGCCGACCGCCTTGCTCCAGCCACCCGCGAACGAGATCTTGGCCCCGCCGTCGCCTTCATAGTCCGCGAAGAAGTTGAGGTTGTCGGTCTTCAGCTTGGTCTTGCGCACCAGTGTGTCGAGCTGCGAGCCCTGATTGGTCGCCGCGCCGAACGAGGCGGCGTTGACCACGCCGTTGCTGATGTTGGCCGATTGCAGCACGTCACCGGTCCATGCGCCGGGAATCGTGTACATCGACTGGCTGTAGTTGTTGTAGTTGCCGTTGATGTGCAGGCCGTTGAGCGTGAGCGTCAGATCGGAGGTCGGCCGGTACTGGACCGTGCCCGACACGCTCTTGCGCTCGCGGGTCTGCTGAAAATAGGCGTAGTTGATGCCGAACGGCGACGCCGCCTTGTAGAGGTCCGAAATCGTCCCGCCGGTGATCGTCGCGCCGGGGCTCTTGAGGCTCAGCGTGCCATCGGCGGCGCGGTTGACGAACGGGCTGTTGTAGGTGCCGTCGGCATTCGGTGCGACGTTGTCGTAGCCGAAGAATTCGACGCCGGCGCGGGTCAGGCTCTGCTTGTCGTAGGTGGCCGCGACGAGGAAGCCGAACGTCTCGTCCTTGTTCTTCCAGCTGTACAGCCCCGAGCCGCGGACGTTACCCTTGTCCGAGCGGTCATTGTACGAATAGCCGCCCGACGCGAAGATCGCGTTGGCCTTCAGGTCGAGCGGACGCCGCGTGCGGACGATGACCGTACCGCCGAGGCTGCCTTCCTCGATGCGCGGCTCGGGCGACTTGTAGACCTCGAGGCGATCGACCAGCTCGGGCGCGAGCAGCGAATAGTTGAAGGTGCGGCTCGACGGGTCGTTGTCGTTGCCGCCCCAGTCGGCCGACGCGAGCGCGTGGCCGTCGAGCAGCATGCGGTTCAGCGCGGGATCGGTGCCGAGGATCGCGACCTTCTCGCCCTCGCCGAAGCGTCGATCGATGCTGACGCCGGGAATGTGCGACAGCGATTCAGCGACGTTGCGATCGGGGAACTTGCCGATGTCCTCGGCGGAGATCACGTCGACGACCGCGTTGGCGTTGCGCTTGACCGCGATCGCGCTGCGCAGGCTGCCGCGGATGCCGGTGACGACGATATCGTCGCCGGTTGCGGAGGATGGCGCGGATGGGGCCGCGGCTGATGGCGCGGGCGACTGGGTTGCCGACGGGGCGGCATCCTGTGCGACCGGCGTCGCCGACGGCGCGGGATCGGTCTGTGCGAACGCCGCTGGAATGATCGCGACGCATACCGCTGCGCTCGACGCCAACAAAATCTGCTTCCGGAAAATCATTGTCGAAACCCCTTCCTAATCGACGCCGCAGCGCCTTCCCCCGACGCTGTCGGCGTCGCTTCGATCACCTGCCACCTGGTACTGTTTTGGTTACTCTCTGAGTGGGCCGGCAGGCCTAATGTATAACCAATTGATTTTCAGAATCCATCGGAAATTACAGTTTGGTTACCACCCCAGGAGGCCAATCACGCGATCGTATAATATATAGTCGTATCAATAGCCTAGCGGATTCTGCCGTATCGTTTTGACACACGTACGCGGCCGCGGTGCCAAGTTATTGTAATACCACTTCTTACAAGAAACTGTCGGTTCGGGATTGAACCCGGCGATTCGATCGGCCAAACGTAATATAATTACGACGATCGGGAGGGCATCCATGACGCTGGAGATATGCGTCGACGATATCGCGGGATTGGACGCCGCCTTTGCCGGAGGTGCCGATCGGGTCGAACTCTGCGCCGCGCTGGCGCTGGGCGGACTGACGCCGTCACCCTCGCTGATCGCCACGGCGGCAAGCGCGCCAATCCCGGTCCATTTGCTCGCCAGACCGCGCGAAGGGGGATTCCACTATACCGCGCGCGAGCTGGCGATGATCGCGGGCGACATCACCGCGGCGGCCGAAGCCGGTCTTGCCGGCGTCGTGATCGGTGCCACTCACACGGACCACAGGCTCGACACCGAAACGCTGGCATCGCTTGTCGCGCATGCCCGGTCGGCAGGCACAGCGCGGCGCGCGCCACTATCACTGACGCTCCATCGCGCGATCGATCTGTGCGCCGACATGCCCGCCGCGCTCGACGCCGCGATCGCGCTCGGGTTCGACCGCGTGCTGACGTCCGGCGGCGCACCGAAGGCGATCGATGGCCTCGATATGCTCGCCACCTTGCAGCGTCGCGCGGGCGGACGGATCGTCATCCTGGCGGGAAGCGGCATAGACGCGGACAATGTCGCGGCGTTTCTCGATGTCGGGATCGTCGAGATCCACGCCTCGTGCGGTACGATTGCATCCGATCTCGACGAGGTTGCCGACGCACAGACCCTGGCGCGCGAACGCCGTTTCGGCTTCACGACCGCAGGGCAACGCCGCACCGACATCGACCGCGTTCGAGCCCTCAAGGCGGTTCTTACAGACATGTTACATCAAGCCGCTTGAACAATACCAATACATAACGTATCCCAGATCGGTTGCCGGGCTGCATCTATCGGAGGCCCGCTCCGGCATCAGCGAAAGTCGCCTACATGTCCTTTTCCACAAGCATCGGCCGATTCCGGGACGGCAACCCCGCCCCGCTCTACGTCCAGCTCCAGCAGCTGATCCGCGACGCGATCAACCGCAACGTGCTGGCGAAGGACGACGCCATTCCAGCCGAGCGCGATCTCGCGGTGGAATATGACGTGTCGCGCATCACCGTGCGCAAGGCGATCGGCGGGTTGGTCGAGGAAGGTTTGCTGACGCGGCGTCGCGGCGCCGGGACGTTCGTCGCAACACGCGTCGAAAAGAGCTTCTCGAAACTCTCGTCGTTTTCGGAAGACATGATCTCGCGCGGCCGCACGCCGAGCAGCGCCTGGGTCAGCCGGACGATGGGGATGGTCACGCCCGAGGAGTCGCTCTCGCTCGGCCTGTCACCGGGCTCCGCGGTCTATCGCTTCCAGCGTATCCGCTATGCCGACGACGTGCCGATGGCGCTCGAATACACCACCATCGCGGGATACTGCCTGCCATCGATCGATGCGGTGCAGGACTCGCTGTACAAGGCGCTCGAAGTGGCCGGCAATCGCCAGGTGCGCGCGTTGCAGCGCCTGCGCGCGGTCCATTTCAGCGCCGAACACGCCAAGATGCTCGGCGTCGATGCGGGGCATGCGGGTCTGTTCATCGAACGCCGCGGGTTCCTGCGCGACGGTCGGGCGGCCGAATTCACCCAATCCTATTACCGTGGCGACGCGTACGACCTCGTCGCCGAACTCAACGACATCTGACGTCGGCGCGCGCGCGTCGGCCGGGGGGCATCAAGTGAACGAGACTATCCAGGACCGCGCGTCCATTCTGCAAGACGGCACTCTGCAAGACGGCACGCTTCAAAACGAAACGCTGCACGACGAAACCCGGACGCTGATGTTCAGCGAAGCCGCCGAATCCGCCGATGCGGTCGCGCGGCTGTTGTCCGCCAACCGCGATGCGTTCGCCGCGCTCGGCGAACGGCTTCGTGCCGCACCGCCCGCTGTGGTGGTGACCTGCGCGCGCGGCTCGTCGGATCACGCCGCGACCTATGGCAAGTACCTGATCGAGACGCTGCTCGGCGTACCCGTCGCGTCCGCCGCCCCCTCGGTATCGTCGGTCTATGCCGCGCCGATGGCGCCCGGCACCGCGCTCGTCATCGCGGTATCGCAGAGCGGCCGCAGCCCCGATCTGCTGGCCACCGTCACCGCGTATCAGAATGCAGGCGCCTATGTCGTCGCGTTCGTCAACGACGAGACCTCGCCGCTCGCGGAAATGGCCGACACGCTGATCGCGCTGAAGGCTGGGCCGGAGAAGTCGGTCGCGGCGACCAAATCCTACATCTGCGCGCTCGCGGCGTTCGCAGGCCTGACCGCGGCCTGGTCGCAGAACGACGCGCTGGCGAACGCAGTCGACACGCTGCCGGACATGCTGACGCTCGCATTCGGCGCCGACTGGTCGCCGATCGTCGACGCGCTGGCGAACGCCAACAACCTGTTCGTGATCGGCCGCGGTTATGGCTACGGCATCGCCCAGGAAGCCGCGCTGAAGCTGAAGGAAACCTGCGCGCTCCATGCCGAAGCGTTCAGCGCCGCCGAAGTCCGCCACGGCCCGATGGCGATCGTCAATGACGGCTTCCCGGTGATCGCGTTCGCGACCTCCGACACGGCCGGCGACGGCGTCCGCGAGGCGGCGGCAGAATTTCGCGCACGCGGTGCGGTCGTCTGCCTGGCGGATGCGAAGGCGGATGCCGACGGCACCCCCGTTGCGCTGACTGCCCACCCGGCGATCGAGCCGATCCTGATGATCCAGAGCTTCTACCGGATGGCGAATGCGCTGTCGCTTCGCCGCGGGCTGAACCCCGACGCACCGCTTCATCTCAGCAAGGTCACGCGGACGGTATGAGCGGCGAGACTATGAGCAACGACGGTAGGAACGGTCTTCGGATGCACTTCGTCAACGGTACGATCGTCACGCGCGATGCGCTGCTGAACGGCGCGACGATCACCGTGGATGGCGATCGAATCGCCGCGATCGACGCATTCGATGGTACGCCGTCCGATGCGATCGATCGCGTCGTCGATCTGGATGGCGGCTGGCTCGTCCCCGGCTTCGTCGATACGCAGGTCAACGGTGGCGGCGGCGTGCTGCTCAACGACCAGCCGACCGTCGCCGGCATCGCCGCGATCGGTGCCGCGCATCTGCCCTATGGCACGACCGCCTTCATGCCGACGTTGATCAGCGACACGCCCGACGTGATCGCGGCGACGCTCGACGCGATGGACGCCGCGATTCTGGCTGGCGTTCCCGGCGTGGTCGGCGCGCATATCGAAGGGCCGTGGATCAACCCATCGCGGAAAGGCATCCACGATCCCGCCAAGTTCCGTCTGCTCGACGATGCGATGATCGAACTGTTGATCCGTCCGCGCAAGGGTCGCGTGATGGTGACGCTCGCGCCTGAATTGACCGATGCGGCGTCGATCGCGCGGCTGGTCGCCGGTGGCGTGATCGTCAGCGCGGGCCATACCGATGCGGATTACGAGACGATCATCGACGCGGTCGGCGCAGGGCTGACCGGCATCACGCATTTGTTCAACGCGATGTCGCCGCTGCTCCACCGGGCGCCCGGCGTGGTCGGTGCAGCACTCGACGATCGCCACGTCTATTGCGGGCTGATCGCCGACGGCCTGCACGTCCACGACGCCGCGCTCCGCCTCGCGCTCAATGCCCGCCCGAACGACCGGCTGATGCTGGTCAGCGACGCGATGCCGTCGGTCGGCGCGGTCGACAAGGATTTCCACCTTCAGGGGCGGCTGATCCATGTCGAGGACGGCAAGTGCTTCGGCGAGGACGGGACGCTTGCCGGCTCCGATCTTGACATGGCCGGCGCGGTCCGCAACTTCGTCGCTCGCACGCAGGCCGACGTACCTGCCGCGGCGGCGATGGCGGCGACCAACCCCGCCGCCTTCCTCGGTCTGTCGCACGAACGCGGTGCGCTCGCGCCTAGACTGCGCGCCGACTGGGTCGCGCTCACCGCCGATCTGAAGCCCGCGGGCACCTGGATCGGCGGCCAACTCGTCGCGGGCAGGACGTGAACCGATGAAGCCGATCATCCTGACGTCGCCCCTCCAGGGCTGGGCATCGCCTCTCGAGGCGGTCCCCGACCCGGTCTTCGCCGAACGGATGATGGGCGACGGGATCGCCGTCGATCCGACCGGCGACTGCCTGCACGCACCGTGCGACGCCGTCGTGCTCAGCGTCCACGCAAGCGGCCATGCGATCACGCTGCGCACGCCCGAGGGTGCCGAGATCCTGATGCACATCGGGCTCGACACGGTCGCGCTCGGCGGGCGCGGGTTCAGCCCTTGCGTGACCGAGGGTGCGAGCGTCCAGCGGCTCGATCCGCTGATCCGCTTCGACCTCGACCTGCTGGTCTGCGAGGCGCGCGCGGTCATCACGCCGGTGATCGTCACCAACCCCGAGCGCTTCACGATCGTTCGCCGAGAAACCGGCAAGCTGGTCGGCGTCGGCGAGGCGATCATGACGCTCGAACCGCGCGATGCCGCCGACGTGGCGGTGGTCGAGGGCGACACGGTCCGCCGCACGATCGTCGTGCCGCTGGTCCACGGCATCCACGCGCGGCCCGCGGCCCGGATCGGCGAGATCGCACGGAAATTCGTGTCCGACGTGAAGATCACGAAGGACGAGCGCGACGGTAACGTCCGCAGCCCAGTCTCGCTGATGGCACTCGGCGTAAAGCTCGGCGACGAGATCACGCTCGCCGCCACCGGCCCCGACGCTGCCAACGCGCTCGCCGCAATCGGCGACCTGATCCTCGGCGGCATGGGTGAGAAGGCGGGGGCGGGCGGAACCGCATCGGCCGCATCCGCCCCCACGTCCGTTTTCCCCCGAGAAGGCGGTGGCCCAGTAGCCACGAACGATAACGCCTCTGGGCCCCGCACACCCGCCTCCGCGCGAGAACAGAAGGGCGCGGCGTCTAAAGTCGTCACCCTCCCCGCCGACGGTCGCCTGCCCGGCGTGACCGCCTCCCCCGGCATCGCGATCGGCCAGGCCGGGCTCTTCCGCCTCGCCGAGATCGCGGTGACGCGCGAGGGTGCCGGCGCAACCGCCGAACGCGCCGCACTCGACGCCGCGCTCGCCTTGGTCGCGGACCGTCTCGCGAGCAAGTCGGCCACTGCGACCGGCGCCGAGCGCGCGATCCTGTCCGCGCATACCGCCCTGCTCGACGACCCGACGCTGACCGACGCCGCGCACGCCGCGATCGCGCAAGGCGACAGCGCCGCCTACGCCTGGCGCACCGCGATCCGCGCACAGGCCGACGCGCTCAAAGCGACCGGCGACGCCCGCCTCGCCGAACGCGCGGACGACATGCTCGATCTCGAACGCCAGGTGCTGCGCGCGCTCGCCGGCGAAGACCTCGACGAACGCCTGAGCTTCCCGCCCGGCACGATCCTGCTCGCCGACGACCTGCTCCCGTCACACCTGCTCGGCCTCGACACTGCCTCGATCGTCGGCTTTTGCGTCGAGCGCGGCGGTCCGACCTCGCACGTCGCGATCCTCGCCGCGACGATGGGCCTGCCTGCCCTGGTCGCAGTCGGCCCCGCCCTCGCCGAGATCGCCGCGGGCACGCCCCTGATCCTCGACGCCGGCGCAGGCCTGCTTCACGTCGCACCGGACGCCGAAACGCAGGCGACCGCGCAAACCGCGTTCGACGCGCAGACCGAACGCCGCCGCGCCGCGCTCGCCAACGCCGCGCAGGAATGCCGCACGCAGGACGGCGTCCGGATCGAAGCCTTCGCCAATCTCGGCTCGGCCGACGACGCCGAGGCCGCGGTCCGCAACGGCGCCGAAGGCTGCGGCCTGCTCCGCACCGAATTCCTGTTCCTCGAACGCGACAGCGCACCGAGCGTCGCGGAACAGACCGCCGACTACCAGCGCATCGCGGACACCCTCGACGGTCGACCGCTGATCGTCCGCCTGCTCGACATCGGCGGCGACAAGCCCGCGCCCTACCTCCCAATCGCCGCGGAGGAGAACCCGGCGCTCGGCTTGCGCGGCATCCGCGTCGGCCTCGCGCATCCCGAGATGCTCGACGCCCAGCTGCGCGCAATCCTCGCGGTGCGCCCCGCCGGCCAGTGCCGCATCATGGTCCCGATGATCGCGAGCTTGGCCGAGCTCCGCGCGGTCCGCGCCGCCCTCGACACCGCAGCCGCCGCGACCGGCCACACCGAGCATGTCGCGCTCGGCATCATGATCGAGACACCCGCCGCCGCGGTCACCGCCGACCTGCTGGCCAGCGAAGCCGATTTCCTGTCGATCGGCACCAACGACCTGACGCAATATGCGCTCGCGATGGACCGCGGCAATCCAGCGGTCGCCAGCGACCTCGACGGGCTCCACCCCGCCGTGCTGCGCCTGATCGCGCGGACCTGCGAAGGCGGTGCGGTCCACGGCAAATGGACCGGCGTGTGCGGGGGCCTCGCCTCCGATCCGCTCGCGGTACCGATCCTGATCGGGCTTGGCGTTACCGAACTCTCGTCCGCGCCGGCACTCGTGCCTGAGATCAAGGCGCTGGTCGCGACGCTCACGATCGACGCCTGCCGCGCCCATGCCGCAGCCGCCATGAACTGCATCTCAGCCGCGGACGTGCGAACGCTCGCCCGGGAGTTCCGCCCATGAAGTCCGTGCTCGAAGCCCTCCAGCCGCTCGGCCGCGCGCTCATGCTGCCGATCGCGGTGCTCCCCGTCGCCGGCCTATTGCTGCGCCTCGGCCAACCCGACCTGCTCGACATCGCCGTGCTAAGCGCTGCCGGCGACGCGATCTTCTCGCACCTCGGCCTGTTGTTCGCGATCGGCGTCGCCACCGGGTTCGCGCGCGACGGCAACGGCGCCGCGTGTCTCGCGGGCGTCGTCTGCTACCTCGTCACCACACAGGGCGCACAAGCGCTGATGATCGTCCCCGCCGACGCGCTCAAAGGCCTGACCGGCGACACGATCGCGCTCGCCACCGCCGCCTGGAAAGCCAAGGCGATCGCCCGGCTCGACGTCCCGATCGGCATCCTCTCCGGCCTGATCGGCGGCAGTTTCTACAACCGCTTCTCCGCCATCGCGCTCCCCGAATATCTCGCCTTCTTCGGTGGCCGCCGGTTCGTGCCGATCGTCAGCGGCGTCGCGGGCCTCGTACTCGGCATCGTCGTCGGCCTCGGCTTCGGCGCGCTCAGTACCGGGATCGACGGCCTGAGCTACGGGATCAGTGGCGCCGGCGGGTTCGGCCTGTTCGCGTTCGGGCTGCTCAACCGCCTGCTGCTCGTCACCGGGCTGCATCACCTGCTCAACAACATCGTCTGGTTCGTCGCCGGTGACTATCACGGCACGACGGGCGATCTGCGGCGCTTCTTCGCAGGCGATCCCAGCGCCGGTGCCTTCATGGCCGGGTTCTTCCCCGTCATGATGTTCGGCCTGCCCGCCGCCTGTCTCGCGATGTACCATTCGGCATTGCCCGAACGCCGCAAAGCGGTCGGCGGCATGCTGCTCAGCCTTGCGCTCACCTCGGCGCTGACCGGCGTGACCGAGCCGATCGAGTTCAGCTTCATGTTCTTGGCACCGGTGCTCTACGCGATCCACGCGGTGCTGACCGGCCTATCGATGGCGCTGATGAACGCGCTCGGCGTGAAATTGGGCTTCGGCTTCTCCGCCGGGCTGTTCGACTACGTGCTGAACTACGGCAAGGCGACCAAGCCGCTGCTGCTGATCCCCGTCGGCCTAGCCTATGCCGCGATCTACTACGTCCTGTTCCGCACCGTCATCAAGCGCCTCGACCTGCCGACGCCGGGTCGCGAGCGCGATGCGCCGGTAGCCGCCGCGGCGGTCGCCAAGAGCGAGCGTGGAGCAGCGTTTGCCGAAGCCCTCGGTGGAGCCGCCAACCTGACCAGCGTCGGCGCGTGCACGACCCGCCTGCGCCTGATCGTCGTCGACCAGGGCGCGGTGGATGAGGCACGGCTCAAGGCGCTCGGCGCGCGCGGCCTGATCCGTCCGTCCGACAAGGCGCTCCAGATCGTGCTCGGCCCGATCGCCGACTCGGTCGCGGTCGAGATCCGCGACGCGATCGCCGCCGGTGGCCCAGCTCCGGTCGTCGCCGAACCGGCAACCGAAGTCCCGGCGGACATCCGCCTGACAGCCGCGACGATCGCAGCACTTGGCGGCACCGACAATATCGAGGCCGCCACCCGCCACGGCGCGCGACTGCGTATCCGCCTGCACGACGCCGACCGCACCTCGCTATCGTCGCTCGAAGCGCTCGGCGTCCACGCCGTCGCCCGTCCCGCCCCCGGCCTCGTCCACCTGCTGTTCGACGCCAATCGCGCCGCGTCGATCATCGTCGCCTGAGCGATGCCACGGCACGGTGGAAGGTTGCCCGACGACTTTCCGGCACTCTCGTGAAATACTAGGATCGACAGATGATGCGACACTCGGCCCTGCTCCCCGTCTCGATCATCGCCACGGCGATGGCTGGTTGCTCACCGCCCTCGCAGCCCACCGCGCCGGAAACGCGCAACGCGGCCGCGCCAACGGAGACACGCGAGACACCGGCCACGCCCAAGACCGTCACCGATACCCACTTGAAGCCGACGCCGGGCGGGCTGAAGACCTTCGGCGACTGGGCGGTCGGCTGCGACAACGGCTTGCGATGCACACTCGCCGCACTGCTGCCCGAAGCCGGCATTGCAACGGGTAAGGGATCACCGATCACGCTGAACATCACGCGCGAACCCGGCCCCGCCGGCGCAGTCTCGGTCAAGATCGCAACGGACAACGCCCACGCGGCGCAACCCGCCGGCTTTGCGGTCGACGGCAAACCCACCGCGGTACGCGACGCTGCTGGCCTCGCCGCGGCGATGGCGAACGGCACGACGTTGACCGTACGCGGAGCGGATAATCGCACACTAGCCACGCTGTCGCTGAAGGGTGCCGCCGCCGCGCTCCGCTACATCGACGCGCAGCAAGGCCGCGTCGGCAGCACCGCCGCGATCGTCGCCAAGGGCCCCGCCCCGTCGCGCGCGCCCACGCCGCCTCTCCCGGCCATCGCCACGATCGCGCCCTCGGGCACTGCCGCTAAGCTTACCGCCGCCCAGATCGCAACGCTGCGCAAACGCGCTACCTGCAGCGCCGAGGGCTTCACCCCCGAAACGCACGCGCTCGGCGGCGGCAAGTCGCTGGTGATCTTCCCCTGCTCGACCGGCGCCTACAACCTGATCAGCGCGCTCTTCATCGTCGACGGCGCCGTGATCACCCCAGCCCAGTTCGACGCCCCCGCAGGCTTCGAGGCGACCGGCGCCGACTCGGGCACTCCCGTCAAAAGCGTCATAAACGGCGCGTTCGAAAACGGCGTCCTGACCAGCGACGCCAAGGGCCGCGGCCTGGGCGACTGCGGCGTCCACCAGCGCTTCGTCTGGGACGGCAAGCGATTCCGCCTCTCCGAACAGTCGGCAATGCGCGAATGCCGCGGCAATGCCGATTTCATCACGACCTGGCGCGCCCGCGTGATCCGGCCCTGACCCGCCCCCTCCCCTTCGGGGGAGGGCACGAGCAGGGCGCGGATGACGGGTCGAGAATTCCGCTCGCGGCTATTCCTGGATCAGCTTGCGTCTTCGCCTTTCAGGAGAACGCGCGTCGCGGTCTCGACATCGTCTTTTCGCATGAGGCTCTCGCCGACCAGGAACGAGGTGATGCCGGCAGCCTGGAGCCGCTGACAATCGGCATGCGTGAAAATGCCGCTTTCGCCGATGATCAGGCGATCGCCGGGCACCATCGGCGCCAGCTTTTCGCTGTTCGTCAGGCTGACTTCGAAGGTCCGCAGATCTCGATTGTTGATACCGATCAGCGGCGAGGACAGTTTCAGCGCTCTCTCCATCTCCGGTTCGTCATGGACCTCGACCAGAACGTCCATGCCCAGCGCGAACGCGCTGTCCTGGAGGCGAACCGCGTCGTCATCGGACAGCGATGCCATGATCAGCAGGATGCAGTCCGCACCCCAGGCGCGGGCTTCGTCCACCTGATAGGTTTCGAACATGAAGTCCTTGCGCAGCGCCGGCAGGCTGCAGGCCGCACGAGCGGCGGTGAGGAACGCAGGCGCACCTTGGAAGCTCGGCGCATCCGTCAGCACCGAAAGACATGCCGCGCCGCCTGCTTCATACGCGCGTGCGAGGGCGGGCGGATCGAAATCCGAACGGATCAGGCCCTTGGACGGGCTGGCCTTCTTGATTTCCGCGATGAGCCCGAACAGGCCGGCGCTTTGCTGGGCGACCAGGGCCTTGTGAAAGCCGCGTGGAGCCTCTTGATCGGCTTGCATCGCCCGGAGGTCGGCAAGCGATACCGTGGCTTTCGCGGCCTCTATTTCCTGGCGCTTATAGGCTTCGATTTTCTTGAGGATGCTGGTCATGTCAGATGCAATTCCTTTGGTCGCTGCTGCCAGAGACGGTGTCGGCCGTCCGGAGGCGTGCAGGTGGACGGCTTCTACAGGGCAACGACCGGGAGCGCATCCGGCCGAACCGGCCATTAATCGCAGCGTTCGATCATCTCGGCGATTGGCTCGGGGCCGAGATTACCGCCCGGCGCACTTGGTCGCGTACTGGCGCGCGGTTCGGCGAGGGCATATCCGCCAAATCACGGCTAGGGAGCCCATGTCTGCGACTAGGCATAAGCGGAATGACCGGAATGGGAGGAAAGCGAACCGGCTGCTTTCGGGAGGGCGGGTGGCGATAGCCGACGTTGGGCAGTTGCCGCCTTTCCCGAAAAGGATGGGTAAACGAGAACGCCTTTGAGCCTCACATCCTCTAAAGCAGGGATCCGGAACCCTCGGGATAGCTGGAGCTAAAGGACGTATATGCTCAACATAGATGGCGGACGGATAAACGACCCCATAGCGATCGATCCGGGGGAACTCGCGGAGGCCTGCGCGAAGAGGGGACAGTTGGTCGTCCAATTCGGCAGGCCCGATGCCTACACCCCAGCCAAGCTGAGCCTTCTGAACGAAGCGTGCCGGCTTGCGCCGGATAGTCTTCAAGTTCGTTTTTACGGGCATTATCAAGGGGCGTTCGACGCCACGATGCTACGTCATCTACCTGAAGTGCGCGACCTAGGAGTCGACTGCCTTACTAAGATCCTCCAAGAGGAGGAAGTGGGTAAGCTCCCGCATCTAAAAAGACTAATATTTGGCGTGTTTGAATTCGATCAGCCCGACTTTTTGCAAACAATTGAGCTCCATAAATTAGAGCGGCTGGTTTTAATAGAAAACCGTAAGCGGAATATCGACCTACATCCCTTATCGAAATGTGAATCGCTCAGGGATTTGTTCATCAACGGTCACTCGAAAGGCATACATGCAATTGCTGGCTTACCGCGTTTGCGGAAGTTGAGTTTGGGCGCCTATGCGAAAACGCATCCCTTAGACTTCGTAGGCGCAATTCCAAGCCTCAAAGAGTTAACGCTCGTTCTCGGTGGGCGGTTACATATTGATGATATGTCCAGCACCACCCTTGAGATGCTGCAAATTCTTCGCGTGAGAGGTTTGAGCACGCTGGGCGATCTATCACGCTTCAGCTTGCTGTCAGCCCTACGCGTGGAGGATCAGCTGCAACTTGTCGAGGTAGATTTGAATGGAGCGAATCTAGAGCGGCTATGGCTTGCTAATTGCAAAATGTTAGTCGAGTTACCGGGATTGGAAAGACAGCACAGGCTTAAAGAGTTTCGTGCATCTGTCGTTGCGCTTGACATGAATTTACTACGCGATCGCGATTGGCCTCAGACCGCACGTTCTATCAACCTTTTTTCCGGCAGTCAGAAGTGGAATGACGACGCGATCGCTCGATTAAAAGATCGAGGATTAGGCGAAAAGGGTGCCATTTGGCCGTAATTTTATTTCGCGGCGAGTGAGGCAAACGAGTGATTAGCTTTCTCGAAAAGGAACGTCTGGCGGGAGTCTCGCGCCTCGATCGCGTTGACGGAAGCCTGCGGGTTTCGCTTTCTCAAAATCTGTTCCCAATTGCTCTTTCCCGAAATGGCCAATCGTAGACGGAGAAACGGGAACGACCGCGCTTAACGAACGGCCGTTATTGGGAGCCCGGATCGCCAGCCTGAACGTCCGGGTGTGGGCGATACTAACATCGCCCCGATCGGCAACGCTGGGCAGCCGCCCCTCAGGGCGCCGGCCGCTCCACCTGCGCCTCGGCCAGATACACGCCGAACAGACCTTCGGGATCGGTCCACGCCGCCACCGGCGTCCATCCGCCCGACCGCAGCAAGATCCGAGCATCGCGCGCGCCGTATTTGTGCGAGTTCTCCGTGTGGATCGTCTCGCCGGCAATCATTTCGAACGATCGCCCATCGACGGTAAACGCGACATCGCGCACCGCCTCCAGATGCATCTCGATCCGCGCGCGATCGTCGTTCCACACCGCCTTGTGGCGGAACGCGTCGACCGGGATATCGCCGTCCAGTTCGCGGTTGATACGCTCGAGGAGGTTCAGGTTGAACGCTGCGGTCACGCCCTGCGCATCGTCATACGCGGGCACGAGCACGTCCTCGCCCTTGATCCGGTCCATCCCGATCAGCAGCATTGCCCCCACGCCGAGCGACGATCGCATCGCGCGCAGCAGGTCGACCGCCATCAGCGGGATCATGTTGCCGATCGTCGATCCCGGAAAGAAGCCGAGCTTGGGCGTATCAGCGATCGTCTTCGGCAGGCTCAACGGCCGCATGAAGTCCGCCTCGAACGGTAGTACCAGCAGATCAGGAAACTGCTCGCCCAGCACCTTCGACGACTCCCGCAGGAAATCCCCCGAGATATCGATCGGCACATAAACCGACGGCGCCACGGCATCGAGGAGGATCGGCGTCTTGGTCGACGACCCCGACCCGAACTCGACGACCGCACGACCTTCGCCCGCAAGTGTCGCCACTTCGGGGCACGCCGTTTCCAAGATCGAACGCTCAGTCCGCGTCGGATAATATTCGGGCAGGTCGGTGATCTTCTCGAACAGCTCCGAGCCGCGCCGGTCGTAGAACCACCGTGCCGGGATCGCCCGCGGGCGCCGCGCAAGGCCGTCCAGCACGTCCGCACGGAATTGCGGGTCGGCGAGCGTCTGCTGGCCGTCCTCGATCTCAGGCTTCAACATCAGATATCTTTCGCAAGACGCACGCCGGTGAACTGCCACCGTTGGTGCGGATAGAAGAAATTGCGGTAGCTCGGCCGGGCATGGCCACGCGGCGTGGCACAACTGCCACCGCGCAGGATGAACTGCGAACTCATGAACTTGCCGTTGTATTCGCCGACGGCGCCGGCCGCGGTCACGAAACCGGGATACGGGCGGTACGCGCTGCCGGTCCACTCCCAGACATCGCCGAAGAACGCCGGACCATTCGCCGCCGGCCGAGGCTCGACCGGCCCCGCCACATCCATCTGGTTGCCGCCGTTCGCGTCGTGCGAGGCCGCCGCCGCCTCCCATTCGAACTCGGTCGGTAGTCGTGCACCGGCCCAGCTCGCATACGCATCCGCCTCGAAGAAGCTCACATGCGTCACCGGCGCCGCCGGATCGATCGCGCGCCGCCCGTCGAGCCCGAACCGTGTCCAGCCCGCCTCGCCCTGCTCCCAATACAGCGGCGCGACGATACCCTCGGCGTTTACCCACGCCCAGCCATCCGCCAGCCAATGCCGCGCTTCGGTGTAGCCGCCATCGGCAATGAACGCCGCCCATTCGCCGTTCGTCACGGTCCGGTCGGCGATCGCATGCGGCACCAGCAAGGCGGCGTGCCGCGGTCCCTCGCAATCGAACGCGAACTCGTCACCGTCATGCCCGACCTCGACGATCCCGCTCTCGCGCGCGATCCAGCCGATCGGCCCCGGCATCTCGACCGGTACTTTCCGCGGCGCCGGCCACATCGCGGGCTCCAACGGGTTTTCGGAAAACATATGAAGGATGTCGGTCACCAGCAGCTCTTGGTGCTGCTCCTCGTGATGACACCCAAGCGCCACCAGCGCCTGCGCATCCTCCGACAAGCCGGGCAGCGCATCGAGCAGCGCCGCATCGACATGCGCGCGGTACGCCCGCACCTCGTCGAGCGACGGCCGCGTCACCATCCCGCGCCGGTCGCGCGCATGGCGCCGCCCCTCGGCCTCGTAATAGCTGTTGAACAGGAATGGGAACCGCTCGTCATGCAGCGCATAACCGGCGACGTGATCGCGCAATACGAAGGTTTCGAAGAACCACGTCGTATGCGCCAGATGCCACTTGGTCGGCGACGCATCGTCCATCGACTGCACCGTCGCATCGGCATCCGACAGCGGCGCGGCGAGCGCCAGTGTCAACGCGCGTACGGCGGAAAAACGCTCACTCAAATCCGACGATGGAGCGGCGTTTGGATCAGGACGAACAGGCTGCGGCATCGATTATCCTTCAATGCGTCGCCCCGTACCGCAACGCTCGAACGCCGATCACGCCTGCGCGCGCGTAGCCCCCGGTCGCCATAGAACGTCGCCGGCCCCGTTTTGGTTCACCGCCCGCGACGCCACGAACAGGAAATCCGATAGCCGGTTAACATACGCTAATGCCGCCGGATTCAGCGGCATATCGTGCGTCGCCGCGACCGCGGATCGCTCCGCGCGTCGCGAAATCGCCCGCGCCACATGCAGTGCGGCGGCCTGCGGCGACCCGCCCGGCAGGATGAAGCTCCGCAACGGCGCAAGGTGCACGTTCATCGCATCGATCTCGCGCTCCAGTCGCTCGACCTGCGCCGGCACGATCCGCAACACCATCTCGGATGGTGCGAATCCGTCGTCGGTTGCAGGCGTCGCGAGGTCGGCACCAAGATCGAACAGATCGTTCTGGATCCGCTCCAGCGCAGCGGCGAGCGGATCGCCGCCAAGCGCCACCACCGCCACACCAATGGCGGAGTTCGCCTCGTCGACATCGCCGATCGCCTGCATCAGCGCGCTGGCCTTCGACACGCGCGACCCGTCGACCAGCCCGGTCGTACCGTCGTCACCGGTTCGCGTGTAGATCTTGTTGAGCTTGACCATTTCTATCCACCAACACCGAGACCCGTCTTGCTGACGAAAGTCAGGAACCAAAGCCCAGAGCGCATCGCCAATTACTCTGAATCCTGACGTTCGTCAGGATGACGGACGCTTACCAACGCCAGCAGCGACCGAACCGCGTAAGTGGGCGCAGCTTCTATCCTTAGTTCCGCCCCGCCGCGAACAGGATCACGACCACGATCAGGATCGCCAGCGCTTGAAAGAAGATCCGCTGCTGCATCATCCGATTCGATTTGAGCGACGCCGCGCTCGGGCCGTTGCCGTCGCGAACCTGCGCCGTCCCCTCCTGCAGGAACGACACGACGCCCCGCACCAGGGCCACGACGGTCGCGATCATCGCCGCGATCAGGAGGATGACGAGGAATGTGTTCATGAAAGGAATGTAAGCGCACCGGATGCTGCTAGCAATGGCCGTAGCAGTGTTGCGGAACCCTTCGTGATGCGTGCAAATGCTGCATGTTATACTTGACGCTGAAAGCCCTGATTTCCGGCATTCTTATCGCCGCCGCGTCGGAGATCGCCAAGCGCTATCCCGGCTTCGGCGCGCTCGTGGCGTCGCTGCCGCTGGTGTCGGTGCTCGGCATGATCTGGCTCTGGCACGACAAGCCCGACCCGCGGACGATGGCCGCGCACGCCGGGGCGACGTTCTGGTATGTGCTGCCGTCGCTGCCGATGTTCCTGCTGATCCCGGCGCTGCTCCGCCACGGCGCGCCGTTCTGGGTGTCGCTGGTGGCAGGGTGCGTGCTGACGGTCGCGCTGTATGCTGCGATGACCTGGACGGCCCCGAGGCTGGGGATCGAGCTTTAGCGCACCCACTCCAAGCAAGAGCACCACCCCGGCGCAGGCCGGGGCCCAATTGGGAAAGCCAAGGTAACGAAGCGATAAACGTCATCATCACCGTCCCCCAATTGGGCCCCGGCCTCCGCCGGGGTGGTGCGAGATTACGGGCGTTACTCCCTCCACCTTGTTTCCCCGCGAAGGCGGGGACCCAGACTGGGTCCCCGCCTTCGCGGGAGAACAAGGAGGCATAGGCTGCCATCCGTTTCTCAGCACACCTTGCGGCTGACTCGGACGTTGACGATCAGCAGCGCGAGACAGCCGCGATCACCCCACTTCGTACCCGAGCCGCCAGTGCCAGCCCATCCTCCCCCGCCGCCCGCATCTCCGCCAGCGAGCGCGCCCCATCCCGCTTCGCCAACCGCCGCCCCGCCGCATCCACCACCAGCGGATGATGATGATATTCCGGCACCGGCAACCCGAGCAGCGCCTGCAACACCCGGTGCACGTCGGTCGCCGCGAACAGGTCCACCCCGCGCACCACGTCCGTCACCCCCTGCGCCGCATCGTCCAAGGTCACCGCCAGATGATAGCTCGCCGGCGCATCCTTCCGCGCCAGCACGACATCCCCCTGCGACAGCGGATCCGCCACGACGGTCCCGGCAATCGCATCATGCCACGCGAGCACGCCGGTAATCGCCACGGCCTTCACCATGTCGAGCCGCCAGCAATGCGCCACACCCCCCCGCGCAGCGACCTCCTCCGCGCTCAAACGGCGACACGTGCCCGGATAGACCGGTCCGACGTCCCCCTGCGGCGCCGACGCGCTCGCCGCGATCTCCGCCCGCGTACAGAAACAGGGGTAAACCAGCCCGCGCGCCTTCAAAGCCTCCAGCGCAACATCATACGTAGCCAACCGCTCCGACTGGAACACCAAAGAGTCCCACCGCAACCCAAGCCACCCCAGGTCCTCCAAGATCCCCGCGACGAACTCCGGCCGACTCCGCGTCCCGTCGATATCCTCGATCCGCAGCAGGAACCGCCCGCCCCGCTCCCGCGCATAGTCGTGCGCCCTGATCGCCGACACCGCGTGGCCCAGGTGCAACCGCCCCGTCGGGCTCGGCGCGAACCGCGTTACGACCGGTCCGTCGCTCAGCACGCTTGACCGACCGCCACGCGGCGTGCTGTCATGGCGGTGTCATCGCTGTCGTCCATAGGGCGCTCTGCGAAGCCTGAGTGGGAGGAGCCGTGTTTCACCCCGATCTGATGCGTCATCCGGATGGTTGTCCGGCGCTTGTGCTCAATGCCGATTACACGCCGCTTTCCTACTATCCGCTCAGCGTCTGGCCGTGGCAAACCGCGGTCAAGGCTGTCTTCCTCGACCGTGTCGACATCGTCGCCACCTATGAACGCGAAGTCCGCAGCGCCAATTTCGCGCTGAAGCTGCCCTCGGTGATCGCGCTCAAGCAGTTCGTCCGACCGTCGCAATTTCCCGCCTTTACCCGCTTCAACCTGTTCCTGCGCGACAAGTTCACCTGCCAATATTGCGGCAAGCTGCGCGATCTCACCTTCGACCATGTCGTCCCCCGCGCGCAAGGTGGGCGTACCACATGGGAGAACGTCGTCACCGCCTGCTCGCCCTGCAACCTCAAAAAGGGCGGGCGCACGCCCAAACAGGCGGCGATGCCGCTGCACATCGAGGCGATCCGCCCGACCAACTGGCACCTTCAGGAACACGGCCGCAGCTTCCCGCCCAACTACCTGCACGACACGTGGCACGACTGGCTGTACTGGGACATCGAACTCGAGGCCTGACGGCATCGATACGACGGGAGATTCTATGCAGGTGAAACTGGTAGCGGCGCTCGCCGCGACGGGAATTCTGGTGTCCGCGTGCGGCGACAAGGACGCGCAGCGCGCGCAGGCCGACGCCAACGCGGTCGGCTTCGTGCCGCCCTCGGTAACCTCGCGGCTCGATTTCGGCGCCAGCATGGAACGCCGCTTCCGCACGCTCGACCGCAACGGCGACGATCGCGTCACCAAGGACGAGCTCCCCTCGCCCAACGCGCGCATCAAGGCGTTCGACCGCAACAAGGACGGCGTCATCACCGCGATCGAGTGGAGCGAAGGCACGCTCGCCTGGTTCGACAGGATGGACCTGAACCACGACGGCACGGTGACGTCGGAAGAGCGCGCGGAGTCGCGTAAGCGCTGATCTGTGCAATAATCTGTCGCCTAAAGCACTAAACAAGCGACTATTTAAGCGTGTCGCGCGGTGTTCTTGGTTGACCTGATCCCTGCCGCAGCGCAGCAGGGAATCATGGCAAGCCTCCCCGCAATCGCGAACAATTCCGACATCCGCTTCCTCGGCAAACTGCTCGGCGACGTCATCCGCGCCTATGGCGGCGAGCGTCTGTTCGAAGCCACCGAGACGATCCGCAAAGCCTCGGTCGAGCGCCACCGCGACGCCTCCGAAGGCAAGCCCGGCGACGATCGCGCCGTCGATCTCAGCCTCGAAAAACTCAGCCTCGACGAGACGCTCGATTTCGTCCGCGGCTTCATGCTGTTCTCGATGCTCGCCAACCTCGCCGAGGACCGCCAGGGCATCGCCGCGGAAGACGGCGCCGACCTCGCCTCCGCGATCGCCCAACTCGAATCCGAAGGCATCGACCGCGCCCAGATCCGCACGTTGCTCGACCACGCGCTGATCGCCCCCGTCCTCACTGCGCACCCGACCGAAGTGCGGCGGAAAAGCATGATCGACCACCGCAACCGCATCGCCGAGCTGATGGGCCTGCGCGATCTCGGCCGCGACACCACGCCGGATGGCGACAGCGTCGACGACGCGATCCTCCGCCAGATCGCTTTGCTCTGGCAAACCCGCGTCCTGCGCCGCGACCGCCTCTACGTCACCGACGAGGTCGACACCGCGCTCAGCTACCTCCGCGACGTGTTCCTCCCCGCGCTCCCCGCGCTCTACCAGCGCTGGGACCGCGCACTCGGCGAACGCACGCCCAGCTTCCTGCGCCCCGGCAGCTGGATCGGCGGCGACCGCGACGGCAACCCGTACGTCACCGCCGACTCGCTCAAGACCGCGCTGTCGAAGGCGAGCGAAGCCGTGCTCGGCTATTACTGCGACGCAGTGCACGCACTCGGCGCCGAGCTCTCGATCTCGACCGAGCACGCCCCCGCCGATGCCGCGGTCCAGGCGCTCGCCGACGCCAGCGGCGACGATGCCGCCAGCCGTAGCGACGAGCCCTATCGCCGCGCGCTCTCCGGCATCTACGCCCGCCTGTCCGCGACGCACGACGCGCTTACCGGCAAGCACGCCCCCCGCCCCGGCCGCCTCGTCGGCGAGCCCTATGCGAACCCCGCCGACTTCCGCGCCGACCTCGTCACGCTCGCGCACGGCCTGGGCATCGCGCTGAAGACCGGCGGCGCGCTCGGCCGGCTGATCCGCGCGGTCGAGACGTTCGGCTTCCACCTCGCCACCTTGGATCTCCGCCAGAACAGCGCCGTCCACGAACGCGTCGTCGCCGAACTGCTCAAGGTCGCAGGGGTCGAGGGCGATTACCTCGCGCTAGACGAGGATGCGCGCGTCGCGCTGCTACGCCGCGAACTGGCCAACGCCCGCCCGCTCACCTCGCGCTTCGCCGAATATTCCGAAGAAACCGCCGGCGAACTCGCGATCGTCCAGGCCGCCGCCGACGCGCACGCCGCGTACGGCCCGGCGTGCATCACCAACTACATCGTCTCGATGGCGCAGTCGGTCAGCGACCTGCTCGAAGTTAATTTGCTCCTGAAGGAAGTCGGCCTCTACCGCCCCGGTGAAAGCCCGACCGCGGCGATCATGGCCGTGCCCTTGTTCGAGACGATCGGCGATCTCGAAGCCGCCCCCGCCGTCATGACCGCCTGGTTCGCGCTCCCCGAGATCGCGACGATCTCCAAGGCACGTGGCCATCAGGAAGTGATGATCGGCTATTCGGACAGCAACAAGGACGGGGGATATCTCACCTCCACCTGGCGGCTTTCGAAAGCATCGACCGCACTCAAACCCGTCTTCGCCGCAGCCGGCGTCGGCATGCAGCTGTTCCACGGCCGCGGCGGCGCGGTCGGGCGCGGCGGCGGCTCGGCGTTCCGTGCGATCCGCGCGCAACCCTCGGGCACCGTCCAGGGCCGCATTCGCATCACCGAGCAAGGCGAGGTCATCGCCGCGAAATACGGCACGCGCGACGCCGCGATGACCAACCTCGAAGCGATCGCCTCGGCCACGCTGCTCGCCAGCCTCGAGCCAGAACGCCTGTCGAACGCCGACAACGCAAGCTTCTCTGCGGCAATGGACACGCTCAGCGACACCGCGTTCCACAGCTACCGCGACCTCGTCTATGGTACCGAAGGCTTCCGCACCTTCTTCCGCCAGATGACCCCGATCGCCGAGATCGCCGGCCTCAAGATCGGCAGCCGCCCCGCCAGCCGCACCAAGTCCGACCGCATCGAAGACCTCCGCGCCATCCCCTGGGTCTTCAGCTGGGCGCAGGCGCGCGTCATGCTCCCCGGCTGGTACGGGGTCGGCCGCGCGATCGCCGATTTCGAGGACAAGGCGCTGCTGAAGGACATGGCGCAAGGCTGGCCCCTCTTCGCCTCCGCGCTGGCGAACCTCGAGATGGTGCTGGCCAAGTCCGACATCGGCATCGCCGAACGCTATGCCGGGCTAGTCGAGGACGACAAACTCCGCGAGATCTTCACCACGATCCGCGACGGCTGGCACCAGACCCACGACGGCCTTCTGCAAGTCACCGGCCAGTCGCGCCTGCTCGAAAAGCACCCCGCCCTAGACGCCTCGATCCGCCTCCGCCTCCCCTATATCGAGCCGCTCAACCTTCTCCAGATCGAACTGATCAAACGCCGCCGCGCCGGCGAGGACGACCCGCGGATAGGCGAAGGCATCCTCCTATCCATCAACGCCATCGCCACCGCCCTAAGAAACAGCGGCTAATCCTCCCCGGCACGGGGAGGGGGACCAGCGAAGCTGGTGGAGGGGGCGTGCGACAAAAGTACCAGCCGTGAGACTCGCCTTACCCGATCGCAGCGCCCAGTACCGCTCCGACACAGCCGTAACGCTTGCGGCACTCCCCCTCCACCACGCCGCTACGCGTCGCGGTCCCCCTCCCCGTGCCGGGGAGGATAAAACGGCGCTGCCACATCCTCGCGCACCCGCATCAACCGCCCGGTCGCACGATCCAGCAAAGCCCAGGTCGTCACCGCCTCAAGCTTCACCTTCCCATCATCCCCCAAAAACCGCACATGCCGATCGAACCGAGCCCCCTTCGGCGCCCCCTCGACCCACGTCTCACCAACGACCGTCTCCCCCGAAACGACACTCCCGCGGTAATCGATCTCATGCCGCGTCACGACCCACACATACGCCAGCTTGTGCTCAGGTGGCGCCACCGCCTCCCAATGCGCAGTCGCGATCGCCTGGATCCACTGCACCCAGACCGCATTGTTCACATGCCCAAGCTCATCGATATCCGCGTCCTGCGCCGTGATCGAGAGCGTGAACCGGCTCACCCCGCGACGCCCAGCTGCCACAGCACGAACGCGTGTTCCTCCGCGCCCTCACGCAGCGATTCGAACCGCCCCGACTTGCCGCCATGCCCCGCGCCCATGTTGGTCTTGAGCAGCAGCACATTGTCGTCGGTCTTCATGCGCCGCAGCTTCGCCGCCCACTTCGCCGGCTCCCAGTACGTGACGCGCGGATCGTTCAGCCCGCCGCTGATGAACATCGGCGGATAAGCCTGCGCCTTCACGTTGTCGTACGGCGAATACGACCGGATCAGCTTGAACGCAGCCTCGTCTTCGATCGGATTGCCCCATTCGGGCCACTCGCCCGGCGTCAGCGGCAGGCTCTCGTCCAGCATCGTGTTCAGCACGTCGACGAACGGCACATCCGCGATCACCGCACCCCACAGTTCGGGATCGGAATTGACCACCGCCCCCATCAGCTCGCCGCCCGCGGACCGCCCGGCGATCGCGATCTTCCCCGCCGACGTCCACTGCGCATCGACCAGCGCCTTCGCCACATCGACGAAATCATTGAACGTGTTCGCGCGCTTCTCGAGCTTGCCATCCAGATACCATTGCTGGCCCAGATCATCGCCGCCGCGGATATGCGCGATCGCATAGGCAAACCCGCGATCGAGCAAGCTCATCCGCCCGGTCGAGAAGCCCGGCGGGATCGCATAGCCGTACGCGCCATAGGCATAGAGGAACAAAGGCGCCGACCCATCGCGCACGAACCCCGCCGGATACACGATCGACACCGGGATCTCGGTCCCGTCCCGCGCAACGATCTTGAGCCGCTCGGTCGCATATTTCGCCGCGTCATACCCGCTCGGGATCTCCTGCACCTTGAGCATCGTCCGCTCGCCGGTATCGACGTCATAGTCGTACACCGTCCCCGGCGTGACCATCGACTCATACCCAAGCCGCAACACCGTCATGTCGTACTCGGGATTGTCCCCCAGCCCGGCGACATAGCTCGCCTCGGGGAAGTCGATCCGCTTGCCCTCGGTCGGCGTCTCGTATCGGTGGATCGCGATCTGATCGAGGCCATCCTCGCGCCCGTCGACGACGAAGAAGTCCTGATAGCACTCCACCCCGGTCATATAGAAATGCGGCGAGGCCGGAATCAGCTCGCTCCACGCATCCGGCTCCTCGACCAGCGCGGTACAAAGCCGGAAATTCGGATCGACGTCGTTGGTGTGGATGAACAGCGTCCCGTCATGCTCGTCCACATCATATTCGCGGCCCACCTTCCGCGCCGAAACGAGGATCGGCACCGCCAGAGGCTCATGCGCGGGCAGCAGGTACAGCTCGCTCGTCACATGATCGCTGGTCGCAATCACGATCCACTTGCGCGAACTCGTCTCGCCGACGCCGACGCGAAAGCCCTCGTCTTCCTCGTGGAACAGCACGACGTCCTCGGAGATCGGCGTCCCCAACCGGTGGAACCGCGCATTGTCGGTCCGCCACTGCTCGTTCGCCAGCCCGTACAGGAAGCCCGCATCGTCCGCAGTCCAGACGATCTCGCTGAGCATCCCCGGGATCACGTCGGGCAGATGCTCGCCGGTATCCAGGTCCTTGACCCGAACCTCGAACCGCTCGCTCCCATTGTCGTCGATCGCATAGGCAAGATAGCGCCCGTCATTGCTGATCGAGAACGCCCCGAGCCGGAAATACTCGTGCCCCTCCGCCAGCGACGGCTCGTCGAGCAACAGCTCGTCGTCGCCACCCACGACCGGCTTGCGCCACCATTTCTTATACTGCCCGCCGGTCTCGTACGCGGTCCAGTAGAGCCAATCGCCATCCTTCTGCGGCACCGAGGATTCGTCCTCCTTGATGCGCGCCTTCATCTCTTCGTAGATCGTGTCGGTGAGCGCTTCGTGCGGCGCCATCTGCTCTTCGAAATACACGTTCTCGGCGGCGAGATACGCCAGCACGTCGGCGTCATCGACCTCCGGATAGTTCGGATCCTTCAGCCACGCATAGGGATCCTCGATCGTCACGCCATGCGTGGTGAATCTGTGCGGGCGCTGTTCGGCGATGGGGGGCGTGGTCATGCCGGTGTGTTAGCCGTGCAGCCGACGGAAGCCAACGCCCGTCCCCGTGCGGGATACGGACCCGTCCGGCACCAAAACCCCCTAACAGAGCGTTAAGCAGAGTATGAAGAATTTATTGCCGTTGTGGACCTAAACACGCCGCAGGTTCGCCTAGAATGTGTGTTGTTTACAAAGCGGAGAAAATAGATTGCTGTGGTTTCAGGAGGTTGCGCCGATCCGTCAGAAGATGATGATCGCGTTCACCGGTATGACCCTCTTGGTCGCGCTTGGCGTGATGACGACCTTCGTAGCGTCGGTCGCGGGCTACCCGATCGTCGGCCTGGCCCTGGGAGCCGCGATCACGATCGCTGCCGGTTGCGCCGGTGCCCGGATCCGAACGGCCGTGTGCGATCCGTACGTCTCCACCGTGGTGCGCATGGAAGCGCTCGCCAAGGGCGACCTTGACGCGCCGATCGCCCACACCGCGTATCGGGATTGCGTCGGCCGGATGACCAAGGCGATGTTCTCGTTTCGAGAGACGGCGGCGGCAAGGCTCAAGCAATCCGCCGCGCAGGACGAGATGATCGCGGTCTTCCGCGACCACCTCGAAAAATTCGGCCGGGGCGATCTGACGGCCAGCATCACTGCCGACCTGATGCCGGAGTATCTGCCGTTGAAGACCGACTTCAACGCTGCGATCGACTCGATGCGCAACCTGATCGGCTCGGTATCGGACAGCGCGGCGAGCATCCAGACCGGCTCGGGCGAGATCGCCCAGGCGTCGGAAGATCTTGCCCGGCGGACCGAGAGCAATGCGGCGTCGCTGGAAGAAACCACCGCCTCGGTGACGCAGATGGATGCGCGGCTCCGCGCGTCGGCGGCAGCAGCGACCCGCACCGTCCAGCGCGCGAATCAGACCATCGCGACGGTCGGCAGCGGGCGAACGGTGGCGGAAGAGGCCGTGCAGGCGATGGGGCGTGTTTCGGAGAGCGCCAAGGGCATCGACAGCGTGATCGAAGGGCTCGACAAGATCGCGTTCCAGACGCGCGTGCTGGCAATGAATGCCGCAGTCGAAGCGGGCCGTGCGGGTGACGCCGGCCGCGGTTTCGCCGTGGTCGCCGACCTCGTCTCGGCGCTGGCGATGCGCGCCGAGGAAGAGGCAAAGCGGGCGCGCGATCAGCTGACGGTCACGCAGACCGAGGTCGTGACCGCGGTCGAGGCGGTGACCCGCGTCGATGGCGCGCTGAGCACCATCGTCGACGACGTCGCCGAGGTACACGAACTGCTCGCGACGATGGCCGCGGACAACCAAGCGCAGTCGGCGGCGATCACCGAAATCTCCACGGCGATCGGGACGATGGACCAATCGACGCAGCAGAACGCGGCGATGGTCGAGGAAACCTCCGCCGCCGCCCGCAATCTCGCGAACGAAGTGCGATCGCTGTCCACCCAGGCCGCGAGCTTCAAGATATCCCGGGGTGATGGTCCACGGTCGACCGCACGCAAACCGGACTATGCGCCGCAAGCCGCCTATGCCTGACGGGTCGACCGTTCGCAGGGAGATCCCCGATCAACGGCTCATGAACGACAGATTCGCATCGCCACCGCGTCCAGCTCGCGATCGTAGCTGGCGCGCTCGGCCGCGCTGAGGAAGCCCTGTTTCTTCACGAAACGGTCGGTCGCATGGCGCACCGCCTCGACCCGCTTGAACAGCGTGTCGGTCTGTCGCTGCGTCAGCCGGCGTGCCTTGCGGGCAGTGCCGAGGTCGGCTTCGAGGATGTTCGCGCGCATCGATATGTGCGCCTGTCGAGCATCCTTGATGCTGCCGCCGGTCTCGGCCTTCAGCGCGTGTTGAGCGCGAATATCGCAACTCGGACAGGTCTGCTTCAACGACTGCGCGTCGGCACCGCCAGTAGCGAAAACGGGGGCGGCGACGGCGAGGGCTACGGCAAACACGGCTTTCATCGGACACTCCTTGCGGCATCGCGGATCGATGCGGCACGCCGTGTACGCCCGGCAACCTGAACGGCTTCCGTGCGGCGGGCATCGTGATCAAGGGGTACGATACCCGACCACGCTCGATAGTCCGGATCGACCTCTCGTTTCCCGAAACGGTCGCCCGGAACCGACCGAGCTGCTATCGCGCTGCTTTGCCGCCCACGCGCCATTTCCAGACCAGAGAGTCCGCCCCATGCCGACCCCGACCGACCGCCTCGCCGCCCTGCGCGTACAGCTCGCGACCGACCGCCTCGACGGCTTCGTGATCCCGCTGACCGACGAGCATATGAGCGAATATGTCGGCGGCTACGCGCAGCGGCTCGGCTGGCTAACCGGCTTCGGCGGGTCGGCCGGTACCGCCGTGGTCCTCGCCGACCGCGCCGCGATCTTTACCGATGGCCGCTACACGATCCAGGTCCGCGAGCAGGTCGACGGCGCGCTGTGGGCGTATGCCGACGTGCCGCAGACCAGCCCCGCCGCGTGGCTCGGCCAGCATGCGCCCGAGGGCGGTCGGATCGGCTACGACCCGTGGCTGCACACCGGCGGCTGGGTCGCCGTCGCGACCGCCGCGCTCGCCGATGGCGGCGCGACGCTGGTCGCGGTCGACGCCAACCCGGTCGACGCAATCTGGACCGACCGCCCCCTGCCCTCGCCCGCCAAGCTCACCGTCCAGCCCGACCAGTTCACCGGTGCCTCCTCCGCCGAGAAACGCGCGGCGATCGCCGACTGGCTGGCCGAGCACAAGGCCGACGCGGTCGTCCTCACCGCACTCGATTCGATCGCCTGGGCGCTCAACGTCCGCGGCGGCGACGTCGACCACACGCCCGTTGCGCTGTCCTACGCGATCGTCGGCGCGGACGGCACCACCGACCTGTTCGTCGCGCCCGACAAGCTCGACGACGCGGTCCGCCAGCATCTCGGCAACGCGGTCCGCCTCCATGATCGCAGCGCGTTCTCAGCGGCCCTCGCGACCTATACCGGCAAGCGCGTCGCCGCCGATCCCGAACGCGCAGTCGCCGCGATCACGCAGGCCCTCCAGTCCGGCGGCGCCAAGATCCTGCCCCTCCGCGACCCCGTCGTCCTCGCCAAGGCGATCAAGAACCCGGTCGAGATCGCCGGCCACTGCGCTGCCTCCGCCCGCGATGGCGCCGCGCTCGCGCGCTTCCTCCGCTGGGTCGAAATCGAGTGCGTGAAGGGGGGCCAGACCGAACTCAGCGCCGCCGCCAAGCTGCTCGCCTTCCGCGAACAGACCGGCGTCCTCAAGGACACCTCGTTCGACACGATCTCCGCCACCGGCCCGCACGGTGCGATCCCGCACTACCACGTCACCGAGGCATCGAGCGCGCCGATCGAACCCGGCCAGCTCTATTTGATCGACTCCGGCGGCCAATATGCGGACGGCACCACCGACGTGACGCGCGTGATGCCGATCGGCGAACCGACCGCGGAAATGCGCGACCGCTTCACCCGCGTCCTCAAGGGCCATATCGGCATCGCCACCGCGGTCTTCCCCGACGGCACGATGGGCGGCCAGATCGACGCGTTTGCCCGCCGCCCGCTCTGGGAAGCCGGGCTCGATTTCGGCCACGGCACCGGCCACGGCGTCGGTTCGTATCTCGCGGTCCACGAAGGCCCGCAGCGGATCGCCGCGCCCAACTACCCCGGCGGCGCGGCGATGGAGCCCCTGCGTGCAGGCATGATGCTGTCGAACGAGCCCGGCTATTACAAGGCCGGCGAATACGGCATCCGCATCGAGAACCTGATCCTGATCGAACCCCGCACGATCCCCGGCGCCGACCGGGAGATGCTAGGCTTCGAGACGCTCACCTTCTGCCCGATCGAGCGAACGCTAATCGAGCCGACGCTGCTGACCCCGCAGGAGCGCGCCTGGGTCGACGACTATCACGCGAAGGTGCTGGCGGTCCTGACGCCGGAAATGACGGATGCGGAGGATCGCGCCTGGCTCACCGCCAAGTGCGCACCCCTCAGCTAGACGGCTCGTCCTTGATCGCAGGCGCTGCCCCGACGGCACGCGCCTGCGCCTTCCGCCGCCGCAGATTCTCGCGCAACGCAGCCGCCATGCGCTCGGCCTTCTCCGCCGCCTTTCGATCCCGATCGTCCATAAATACGCCCTATATCGGGTCGCGATGCCTTGACAATCGCGCCGCCCTCGTCTCTTAGCCCCACTCCGCCGGCAGCGATGTCAGCGAGTGCTGCCGTAGCTCAGTGGTAGAGCGCATCCTTGGTAAGGCTGAGGTCGTGAGTTCAATCCTCACCGGCAGCACCAGTATTTCCCGGCTGGTCGACGATCCGAAGCGACGTCGACCAGCGCGGACCACCCAGACAGCGCCGCTTACGGCTTCCTGAACTTGTAGACGAACTGGTCGGTCTTGCCGCGGATCTCCGGGTCGAACACCGCCTTGCTGTGATCGTCCGCCGGATTGCGCAACACCGGCGACTGGCCCACGAACCTGAATCCTGCCGCCTCGACCTGCGTCTTAACCGCCGCCGGATCGATCCGGTGCCGTGTGCTGGTGCCGGTCATGCCGGTGCCCGGCGCGTCGGCATGGTCGATCACCACATAGGTGCCCCCGCGCTTCAGCATGCGGAACACCGCGGTATCGAACGCGCGCAACGCCGCCTCGCCCGCGCCGTCGTTCGGAATGTCGTGGTAATTCTGCACCGTCCAGAACAGGTCGACGGGCTGGGGCGAGGTCGGCAGGTTGGTCGCCTGGACCTCGGCGGTCACGTTACCGAGCGCGCGTGCCTGCAACGCTGGCAGCGACTTCTCGGCGTATTTGGCCCCTGCCGCCGGCCAGACTGCGTAGACATGCCCCTTGGGCCCGATGACGCCGGTGAAGATCCGCGTCCAATAGCCGGCGCCCGGCAGGTAATCGACCACCACGTCGCCCGGCTTCACACCCGAGAACGCCAGCACTTCGGCGGCTTTGCGGCGCGCGTCGTCGCCCTGCTGGTCGGCGCGTGCAGGGTCCGCCAGCGCCTTGGTTATGACCGCGTTCGCCTTTTGCGCCGCCACCGGTACGGCAGCGGCGGCGATCGCCACGACCGCGCCCATCAACATGACCTTCATTGTCCGTCTCCCAGCGGCCGGCGCCATCGCCAAGCCTGCGCGCACGATCGTACCGTCGCCGCCGCTAGTCCAGATGGTTCTCGCCGATCAGCACGATTGCCCGGTCATCGCTCGCCGAACAGTTCGCGCTGCGCCTTTTCCAGTTCCTCGGCATAGCGTCGGCGGACGAACGATTCGGACAACAGGCCGAGCACGCGGCGATCGTCGTCGAGCACCGCCAGTTCGTCCGCGCCCGACGCGTCGAACCGCGCCATGACTTCGGTGATGTCCATCGCTGGCGCGAGCGCGGCCTCCTTGTTGATCGCCAGCGCGCCGACCGGTGCCTGTGGATCATGGCCCTCGGCGTAGGCGGTGGGGGTCTGGACGATCCCGGCATAGCGCGCGGCATCGTCGACCAGCACCGCGCGGCTGGTCGCGCCAAGCGGAACCTGGCGGCGGAACTCCGCCATCGTCAGGTCGGCGCGCATCACCTTGGTCTCGCGGCGCATCATCCGCCCCGCGGTCAGCGTCTTGACCCAGCCGACGTCGCGCGCGCTCTTGATCGTCTCGCCGCGCAGATGAAGCCGCCATGTCGAGAAGCTGTAGCCGAACGCCTCGCGCACGATCGTCGACGAGACCAGCACCGCCGCCAGCACCGCGCCGGTCACCGCGAAGTCATGCGTCGCCTCCAGCACGAGCATCACCATCGTCATCGGCCCGCCGACCACCGCGACCGCGAGTGCCGCCATCCCGACGAGCGCTGCGTTGCGGGGATCGATCACGTCATGCCCCATGACCGCGGCCATGCTGCCGGCGAAGAGGTGCCCGACCAGCGTGCCGAGAAACAACGACGCGAAGAACAGCCCGCCGCGAAAGCCGAAGCCGAGCGAGACGATCGATGCCGCGCATTTGGCAAGGAAGATCGTCAGGATGAACAGCAACGGCGCGCCGACCGCGAGATCGGCGTGGAGCGCACCGTGCCCGGCCGACAACACCTGCGGCGACATCAGCGCGATCGGGATCAGCAGCATCCCGCCGATCGCGAGTCTCGCCCAGTCGGGCAGGCGCAGCCGCCGCGTTCCCGCCTCGACGAACCCGACCGCACGCATCAGCGCGATACCGATCACCGCACAGATCGCGCCGAGCGCCGCATAGATCAGATAGTGATGCGATTCGGTCGCCATCGTCGACGCCGCATCGATCACATAGGGATGGATACCGAGCTGCTGCGCGACCAGCGTGCCCGCCAGCGCCGCCGCAACGACCGGTGCCAGCGCGGTCGGCGTATACGCGCCGATGACGATCTCGAACGCGTAGAACGCGCCGGCGAGCGGTGCACCGAACGCCGCCGCGATCGCCGCGCCGGTGCCCGCCCCGACCAGATTGCGCAGATCGGCGCGCCGCAGCGTGAAGGCGTTGCCAACCACCGACGCCACCGCGCCGCCAAGCTGCGCATACGCGGCCTCGAGACCGACCGAGGCGCCGAAGCCGTTCGACAGGATCGTCTGTCCGGAGATGATCAGGCTGTCGCGCACCGACATGCGGCCGCCGTGGAGCGCGTTCGCCTCGACCGCGTCGACCATCCGCCGCGTTCGCGCGCGCGTCGCCCAGGAGAATACGGCGAGGATCGCGCCGCCGATCGGCAGCACGAGGAGCGCGGTCAGGGGCAATGCCGGTGCTGCGCTGAGACGTGCGCCGATCGGCAGGTCGAACAGGACGCGCTGCATCGTCCGCGCGATCGCCCCTTGGAGGACGCTGAACAGCCCGGCCCCGGCGCCGACCACGGTTGCGAGCACGATGAACGCGACTTCGCTCGCACGGACACGCCGACGGACCCATTTCAGAAGGACGGTAGCGTGCAGGGTCGATCCTCGAACAGCGGTACCGTGAGGGCCTTAATCGGTTGCGGCGCAGGCGAATACCGGATTCCTGCTACCGGGCCTTTCCCGCTTCGGGCCGCCGCCCCGCTCGCTGCGATCCTGTCCCATGCGTGCCGATCACGAACGCCCGATGCGGGGCTTACGCCGCCCCACCCACCGTCATTCCCGCGCAGGCGGGAACCCATAAAGGCTAACTTCGCGATACGATCGCAAGGCTAGCAACTATGGATCCCCGCCTGCGCGGGGATGACGATCGAGCGTGGGTGGAGCTCAAGTCATCAAAGGCAACCCGAAGACCGCCCGGTACTTACCCCAACGCGTTCACCAGCTCCTGCGCCGCCGCAGCAGACGACGCCGGGTTCTGCCCGGTGATCAGCAAGCCGTCGCGCAGGACGTGGACGCCCCAGTCGCCGGTCTTCGAATAGATGCCGCCCTGCTCCTTGAGCATATCCTCGACCAGGAACGGAACGACGTCGGTCAGTCCGACCGCGGCCTCTTCGGTGTTGGTGAACCCGGTGACCTTCTTACCCGCCACGAGCGGGCTGCCGTCCGCGTTCTTGACGTGACGGAAGACACCCGGCGCATGGCAGACCGCAGCGACCGGCTTGTTGGCCGCGATCGCGCCTTCGATCAGCGCACGCGACGTCGCGTCCTCCGCCAGATCCCACAACGGGCCGTGGCCTCCGGGATAGAAGACCGCATCGAAATCGGCGATCGACACCGTGTCGAGGCGGTGAGTCGCCGCGAGCAGCGCCTTGGCTTCGTCGTCCGCTTCGAACCGGCGCGTCTCGGCGGTCTTCGCGCTCTCGTCGTTGCTCTTGGGATCGAGCGGCGGCTGGCCGCCCTTCGGCGACGCCAGCGTGATCGCCGCGCCCGCTTCCTTCAGCACGTAATAGGGCGCTGCGAACTCCTCGAGCCAGAAGCCGGTCTTCTCGCCGGTATCGCCGAGGCGATCATGCGAGGTCAGCACCATCAGGATGTTCATGTCGTTCTCCATCGCTCACTCTGTCGAGTGCGCCAGATGGGGGCGACGGCGCGGATTACCACGCGCAGTGTGCGGCACCCGGCAGCGCGCGCCCTGCTTCGTGTCCCGAAGACGACGGGCCGAACGGTATAGGGCGAGCGTGGATCGCTCCACACCCGCCCCCTTGCCCGCGTCGCTGCCGGACCTGGTCAGAGCCCCCAGGACAGTCGGACATAGCCGAACTGCCCCGGCACGTCGTAGGTGGTCGGATCGTAGTTCGGCCCGGTGCAGCTGAAGCATGCGGGGGGATCCTGGTTGAAGACGTTGTTCACGCCGATCGTCAGCCCCAGCCGGCGTTCGAGCCAGTCGGGCGTCAGCGTCAGCTGGACGTCGCCATAGAAGGTGTTGTCGAGCGTCTTGCCGTCGGCTTCCTTCACGCTCTTGATGTAGCGGCCGGTGAACGAGGCGCGCGCCAGGCCGATGTCCCAGTCGACGACCGCATTGCCCTTGAACTTCGGATAGGATTGTTCGGGCGAGCCGCGCGTCGTACCCTGGTAGTTGGTGGTGGTGAAGCCGACCGTCGCCGGGAAGCTCTCGGCGTATTTCAGCAGGATATTGCCGTTGAGCGAAAGCCCGAACGTCCCGGCCGAGGTCTGCGGCGAGCGATAGACCGCGGTCACGTCGACGCCGCGGGTGCGGATGCCGCCAATGTTCTGCAACTGCGCGTTGATCCGCGAGATCAGGCCGTTCGGCGTCCGTGAGATCGCCGCGCAGCTGAGTGCGTCCGCGGCCTGCGCGCAACGGCTGAGCGTCAGCGTCGCATCGGTGGCGGCGATCGCGTCGTCGACCTTGATGTCGTAGTAATTGCCCTCGATGCTCAGCTGGCTGGCGATCCCGCTGGTCCGTGCCCAGCTCGGCGCATAGACCGCGCCGAACAGCCAGGTCCGCGAGGTCTCGGGCCTCAATGCCTTGTTGCCGCCGGTCAGCACGCTGAGCTGACCGCCATTGGGCTCCTGATAGCTGCCACTCGCAGGGACGCCGTTGGCGATGCAGTTGGTGCGAACGGTCGCCGACGACTGATAGGGCGATCCGGCGACGTTGGTGCAGGGATCGTCGATCGACGCGTCCGACCGCGATTCCGCGCCGAACAATTCGCCGATGCTCGGCGCGCGGAAGCCTTGCGCATAGGACGCGCGCAACAGCAGGTCGCTGAACGGTTTCCACAGGCCGCTGCCGGTATAGGTCGTGTTGCTGCCGCTGATCGAATAGTTCGAATGCCGCACCGCGCCGCCCACTTCGAGCGACTGGATGAGCGGCGTGTTGTGGATCAAGGGCACGCGCAACTCGGCATAGACCTCGTCCGAATCGAAATGCCCGCGCGCCGGTTGCGCGGGGATGTCGGCGCCAAGCCCGGCGGTAATCAGGGGATCGGGCGTGAAGCTGCCATACTGAACGCGGTGCTCATAGCCTGCGGCGAGGCCGACGGCGCCGGCGGGCAGGTTGAACAGTTCGCCCGAGATGTTGGCGGTATAGTCCTCGAGGCTTTGGGCGCTGCGCGCACGCTCGTCGAACGCGATATAGCCGAGCATGGCCGGCGTGACCGAGCCTGCGCCCCCAAAGATGTTGAACGGTACGCACGCCCCGGTGCAGTTCGCGACCGGACCGAGCGCCTGGGCGAGATTGGCGGCGTTGATGTTGCCGGTGAACAGCTGCTTGGCGTCGTTGAAGCCGAAGACCGCGTTGACGTCCCAATAGAATTTGCGCTCGCCGAGATGGAAAGAGCCATCCAAGGTGGCGGTCGCCGACATCGTATCGACGGTCTGCGAATAGGTGCGCTGGCCGGCTTCCACCAGACGACGACGGACCGTCGAATAGTTTGCCGGACCGTTGCCGGCACCCCCCGCCGACAGCGTGTGGCCGAACGGGTTGTACGGATTGGTGGCGTCCACCGAGATCGTATCGAGCAGATTGCCGTTGCCCGCATCTGGCCCGATCACCAGCGGCAGGAACGCCGCCTGGTTCTGCGAATTGCGGCGCGTGTAGTTCATCTTCACGCGCAGGTTCACGGTATCGGTGAGCTCCTGCTTGGCGCTGACGAAGAAGCCGTAGCGCTCGGACGGGGTCAGGAAATAGTTGTAGGGCGAGAAGTTGAAGCGGTCGGCGGCGGTGAACTCCTTGAAATCGCTGTTCGGGCCGGTCGGGTTGGCGGCGTCGTAGCGTGGCCGTCCGAGGATAGGGGCGGACTTCAGCGTCAGGTTCCGGCCGCCGACCTGGAAGAATCCGTTGGGGGTCGCGCCCGAACAGCCGCCGATCGGCTCCTCGCAGGCGCGCTGGCCGGGATTGGGGAACTGCGAGATCCTGCGATCGCGCGTGCTGACCGCTTCCTGCTTCACGTAACTGCCGCCAAATACCACGCTCGTGCGCGGTGCCTGGATGCCGTAGCTGACGTTATAGTCCTGCGTATGGCCATCGCCCTGGCGGAACGTGCCGAACTGCGCGGACGCCTTCAGCCCCTTTTGCTGCGACTTGGTGATGATGTTGACGACGCCCGCGAGCGCGTCCGAGCCGTACAGCGGCGACTGGCCAGATTGCAGCACTTCGATGCGCTCGATCGACCCGACCTGGATCGTGTTGAGATCGACGGTCGAGGGGATGCCGCTCGCCGATGCGCCGTTGACGAACCGCAGCCCGTCGACCAGCACCAGCGTCCGCTTGGCGGTCAGATAGCGCAGGTCGATCTCGGCCGAGCCTGCACCGACGCCGCCGCCGTCAGGCGGATTGCCGATGTTACCCGAATTGTTGACCTTCGAATTGAGACCGCCGGCCGCGCTCGGCAGTCGCTGGAGCACGTCGGCGACCGACGACAGCCCGGTCCGCTGGATCGATTCCGCATCCACGGTCACGACCGGTGAAGGCTGATCGAGCGGGCTGCGCCGGATACGCGATCCGGTGACGACGATGTCCTCGCCGGGAGCCTCGGCGGTTCCTGTTGCCGCCTGATCGGCTGGAACCGACGTCACGGCCTGCGCATGAGCCGAGGCTCCGACCAGCATCGCCGCCAGCGCAAATCCGCCGGTGCCGAGACGCAAAAAGCTTTTCGATGTCCGCATAAATCCCCCCGTATGAAACCTAACGCCACCTCCCCAGGTGTATCATTATGACCCAAGAATGCCGCATCCGCGTAATCAAGCAAGACAATATTACAATTCCAAGCATGTTTGCTGCGAATAACCTCGATTACGTTGCACATGGGCAACGCGGTCCAGACCCTGTTTCCGTGCTGCGGCGGAGGCGCGGAACAGGTCCGGCGTGCGGGTACCGCATCGCGTTCGCGCCGCTTTGCCGCTACCACGCGACCATGCCGCGCAATCGCTATTACCAGGGCCCGCCGAGCGACCATTTCGATGGCGTGCGGTTCTTCAATCCCGGGCAATCGCCGACCGATCGCGGTCTCGGCGACGTCCTCCGGTGGAAGCTGGCGCGAGGTGCGGCGCGGTGGCCGCGCTCGGTACCCGTCACCCCGGCCAAGCCATCGCCGCGGGTCGATGGCCTGCGGATCACGATGGTCGGGCACGCCTCGCTGCTGGTGCAGGTTGCCGGCCGCAACATCCTGATCGATCCGGTCTGGTCGGAGCGGGTCAGCCCGGTCTCGTTCGCGGGACCCAAGCGCGTCGCCGCGCCGGGGATCGCGTTCGACGACCTGCCGCCGATCGACATCGTGCTGCTCAGCCACTGCCATTACGACCATCTCGATGTGGCGACGCTGCGGCGTATCCAGGCAATCCATGCGCCGCTGATGGCGACGCCGCTCGGCAACGACACGATCGTCCGCGCCGCGGTTCCCGACGCCCGATGCATCGTCGGCGACTGGTGGGACCGGCTGTCGCTCGGCAGCGACATCGCGACGACGCTGACGCCCGCAAGCCATTGGGCGAACCGCTGGCCGAACGACGTGCGGATGGCGCTATGGGCGGGTCATCACCTCGCCACCCCCGCCGGCACGATCTGGTTCGTCGGCGATACGGGCTACGGCGATGGCGCGATCTTCCGCGAGGTGCGCGCGCGGCTCGGATCGCCCGATGTCGCGCTGATCCCGATCGGCGCGTACGAGCCGCGCTGGTTCATGGCGGCGCAGCATGTCGATCCGGCCGAAGCAGTCGACATCTTCCGCGACGTCGACGCACGTCGGGCGCTCGGCATCCACTGGGGCACGTTCCAGCTCACCGACGAGGCGCGCGATGCGCCGCCGCGTGCGCTCGCGGCGGCGCTGGCAGCCTCCGATATTCCTCCGGACCGGTTCGTCGCCGCGGTGCCTGGGGGCGTGTACGACTTCTAGCGGACCGCAGCCAGGCGCGCCGACAACACCCGCTCGAACACTGCGACCGGGCAAAGCTCGCCGCCGCATCCGGGGACCCGCAACGGGGCGACGGTCATCGCCCGTCCACCCGACCTGAGCGCCTCGGGCGACTGCGTGCGATAGGACACGCGGACGAACGCGCGCCCGCTCCGCGTCTCGCGAACGCGCTCGAACAGCAGCGCACCACCCGGCGGTACGTCGTTGGTTGCATAGCCCGACGTGACGAGATCGACGTCGAGCGCCGCCGCCAGCGCGGTGACGTTGGTGTCATGCCCCATCAAGACATCGAGCTTCGGCCCAGTCTCGAGCGACTGCAACACGCGGCGGCCGAGCAGCGCCGCCTGATGCGCCGCCATGTACGGCGGCCGCGTGAACACCGCGAACAACGCGGCGTGCAGCGCGCCCAGCCGCTTCAGCCCGGCGGCATCGACCCGCCCCCAGCCGACATCGCGCGCGGGCAAACCCTCGACATATTGCAGCAGCAGGACCTGCGCGACGCCGGACGTGCCACGGATCGGCCCCTCCAGCGTGATGCCGTGTCCGTCGTCCTCGGCCGACACGCGCGGCGCCCCGCCCGGTACGCAGCCGCTGCCGCAGCCGAGCACGCGGTCGAGCTCGGCGATGGCCTGTCGGTGCCGCTCCACCAACGCGGTCATGCCGCCGGTGGAGCGGTCGATATCGGCGATCGCCACCTTCGCATCGAACGCGGTCGCGTGCGCACGCAGAGGCTCGAACATCGGATCGACCGTCCCGACCGGGCGATGCTCGACCGCGATCGCGCAACCTGGCGCAAAGCCGTTCGCGTAATCTTCGCCGCTGTCGATCGTCCGCTCCGAACTGTTGCTCGCGATCCGCACCGCACCCGCCTTCGGGCAGCCCTGCGGATCGAGCAGGCCCTTCGCGGCCAGCCATTTCCGGTCTTCGCCCGCGACGATCTCGAGCGCGCGCGCGCCGTGGGGCGTGACCCGGCTTTCGGCGACGCTCCATTGCGGCCAAGGCGTCGCGGTGCGCGTCCCGTCCGGCACTTCACCCGACAGCGGCGCGCGGATGCCGTGCCGCATGAACAGCACCGCGCGCTCGGTGACGAAGGCCGGGCGCGCCAGCGATTGCGCGGTGCTGCCCGTGAGCGCGAAGCCGGTGCCGAGCACCACGGCGAAGAGGGCCGAAAGCTTCATGTCAGGGCGCAACCTTGCAAGGCGTCGTGACCAGCACCGGATTGCACCGCGCCATCGCGCCGCCGGGCAACGTCACCGCGAACTTCAGCCCCGCCGGATCGGGCGCACCCGGATAATAATCGGTGCTGACCGCCTGCGCGCCGCTGTCCGCCGCCGCCTTTGCCTTGGCCAGGTCGTGCGCCCGCGCCTCGACGGTGTTGGCGTCGGTCCGCGTCCGCACGATCACGCCCGCCTTGACCAGATCGCGGATCCGCGCGCCGTCGACCAGCGGGTCCTGGACGATCTGGATCGCGCTCTCGGGCTCGCCGTCGGGATACCAGCCGAACATCGCCCGTCCGCGCAGCGAAGGATGGCCCACCCGGTACGCATTCGACACCGCAGGCCGCACGTCGAACAGGATGTAGATTCGCCCCCGCGCAGCCTCCAGCGTCGGCCAGCCCTTGTCGTGCACCGCGCCCGCCAGCGTCGCCGCGTCGCCCCGAACCTCATCGGGCACGATCAGCCGTCGTCCCGGTATCGCCTGGCGGATTTCGCGATCGAGTGAGTCGAGCAGTGTTGCGTCGTCGAGCGGCAACGGCGCTGCCACCAACGGCGACTGCGGCGTATCGGCGGCGTTGATCGTGATCATGATCGGCAGGTGCCGCGGATGCGCGCGGGACCACGCGGTCACCTCGCCGAGGCAGCGCTGCAACGTCACGCAGGTCGAGATATAGTCGATGTCGGGAACGTGGAACGACTTGTAGCCCGGCCGCAGCATCGCCGCGCGGTCGAACGCGGTCTTCTCGCCCGCCGCTTTGGCGATCTGCTCGCCCTTGGGGTTCGCATAGCGTCCACCCTTGGGGTCGGCGAAGATGTCGATCTCGATCTGCCGCAGGCCATGATCGAGCTGCGCGGACAGCGGCAGGTGATAGTAATCGAGCGCCGCCGCGGTCTTCGGATCGCGCTGGCGCAGCGCGGCCATCACCGCCGCCGGGATCTGCGCCTTGAAGCTGTTGTGCGACCCGACGACCTGGATGTCGTTCATCCGCAGCGGTTTAGCGGTCTGCGCACCGACGCCGCTGGCGAGGACGAGCGCGGCGAGCATGGCATGACGGGCGCGCATCAGAACTGCGCCCGCACGCCGAACAGGATCGTCCGGCCCCAATAGTTGATCTCGCCGAAGCGGTTCTCGTCGTCGTTATACGTGTAGAGATGCGCGCCCGACAGGTTGATCCCCTCCAGGCTGAACGTCACCGAGTCGCTCGCCTTGACCGAGATGTTGCCGTCGAGCGACCCGAACGGCGCGGTATAGACCGGCGCCTGCGTCGTGCTGCCGGTTCCCGACAGATAGCGGTCGCGCCAGACATAGGACAGCCGCGTCGACAACGGACCCTTGTCGTAGAAGCCGACGATGTTGAAGCTGTTCTTCGACAACCCGATCAGCTCGTCGCGGATCGGCCGCGCGCCCGCGGTGTAGCTCGCCTTGACCGAGGTGTGCGTATACGAGGTTTGCACGCCGAACCCGTCGAACGGCGCGGGCAGGAACGTAAAGACCTGATTGTACGCCGCCTCGACGCCGTACACCTTCGCATCGCCGCCATTGACCTGCGTCGACAGCAGCACCGTGCCGCGCCCGGGAATGTCGATGTTGACGTTCTGCTGCGTGATGTAGTCGTCCATCGCCTTGTAGAACACCGCGCCGGTCAGCGAACCCGCACGGTTGAAATACCATTCGAGCGAGCCGTCGAACTGCGTCGCGAGGAACGGCACCAGCTGGGGATTGCCGCCGCTCGCGGTCGGCGCGTCGGTCGAGACAGTGATCCGCGGCGCGCTGTCGGTGACGTTGGGCCGCGTCAGCACGCGGCTGGCGGCGAGACGGCCGACCAGGTCATGCGTCAGTTCGGCGCGCAGGTTGAAGCTCGGCAGCCAGTTGTTGAACGTCTTGGGGAAGCTTGCCGGCGTCGCGACGTTACCCGTCGTCAACGTGCCGCTCGCCACCTGATCGGTATGGACATAGCGGATGCCGATATTGCCGGTGACCGGCACGCTTCCGGCATCGAATCCGTAATCGGCGCGCGCATAGGCGCCCAGCACCTTCTCGGTGACGACGAACGACGAGCGCAGATCCGCGGGGGTCAACGCCGACGCCTGCACCGCGGGGGTGAAGAATTTGTCGAGATAGGCCTGCGTCACCGGCACCAGGAAATTGCGCAGCGTGTTGCCGGGAACACCTTTCAGGAAATCGTCGTACGGCAATTGCTCGTACGCGCCGGTGCCGAGGCTCGACAGCGGGGTGTTGGGCGCCGGATTGACGATGAAGTCGCGCCGCGCATAGTCGCGCTTGCGCCAGTGATACTCGCCGCCCGCCGCCAGCTTGGTGATGAAACCGTCGAAATCATGCGCGAGATCGGCGCGCGTGAAGAAATCCCAATCCTTGCTGTTCTTCGGCGCGATGTTGAACTGGTACAGCTGGTAGTTCGCCGGGTTGGTCGGATCGACCGGCGTGGTGAAGGTCGGGATCGCCTTGTAGCCGGCCGACGCATCATAGGTCAGCGGTGCGAAGAACATCGCCCGGCTGCGCACCGTGCCTTCGTCATAGTTCGGGTGATAGCTGTGCGCGCTCGACCAGTTGACCGCGCCCGAGGCGTGCCAGGCATCGGAGTCCCAGGTCTGGCGCAGACCGATGTTGAGCAGGTCGTGCCGGTTGAGACTGTATTCGCGCGACGCCATGAACCGCACGTCGTTGATCGTCGCGGCGATCACCGTGTCGCCGTCGAGCTTCACGCTGGACGGCACGATGACGGGTCGGTGCCCCGACACGCTGGAATCGTCGGGATAGACGTCGAGACCGAATTCGTCATAGGCGACGTCGAGCCGGGTCGCGAGGACGTCGAACGTGGTCTCGAATTCCGCATTCGGCTTCCACTGCGCGGACAGCATGCCCGAGATCCGCTTGCGATCCTCGGTCTCGATCGTCGGCCGGGTCCGCGTCGGCGTGTACAGCCCGGCGGGCAGCCCGCCCGAGGCGGCCGACGTGAACTTGTCCAGGTTCCAGCCGAAGTTGATGAAGCGATCGTTGCGGACCGACTTCGCCCAATATTGCGCGCCCGCCAGGATACCGAACGTACCAGCGGCATTCGCGAAGCTGGTGATCAGCGTCGCGTTCGGCTTCACCTTGTCGGTCTGGCTCGTATAGGTGCCGCGCAGATTGACCGTCGTCTTGGTGCCGACGTCGAGCGGGTGGAACGTCTTCACGTCGATGTTGCCGCCCAGCGCACCCTCGGTCATGTTCGCGGTCGGCGTCTTGACGACATCGATGCTCGACGTGAATTCGGCGGGCAGCATCTCGAAGCGGAACTGGCGGCCGTTCGCGCCGCCGTTCTCGATCAGGTCGTTCAGCGCGACGGTGCTGCCGTTGAGCAACGTGCTCTGGAACTGCGGCCCCAGGCCACGGACGCTGACATACAGCCCCTCGCCGCGCGGCCGCGTGATCGTCACGCCCGGCACCAGCTGCAACGCCTCGGCGACGTTCTGCGTCGGGAACTTGCCGATGTCGGTCGAGCTGATCGAATCCACGCCGTAATCGGCGCGGCGCTTGGTCTCGGTCGCCGCCTTCAGGCTGCGCGCATAGGTGCCCGTGACTACGATCTCGCCAGCGTCGTCGCTGCCCGCGGTCGTGCCCGTCTGCGGATCGACCGCTGCCTGATCCTGCGCCGTTGCGGGTGTTTGCGCCTGTGCCGTAGCGGCACCCGCGACCAGGATGAGCGAAACCGATGCCCGAAGCAGGCCTTTGAAACTGCGCATTGAAAGACGTCCCCTGCGGCCATTGTGCCACCACCGGCGCCACTAGGTCCGTTCCGGGTCAGTTTCGCGAAGGCTTTGCTACAGTCTCGTTACGCACGGCAATGTTTCGCCCGATCGTACATTTTATCCGGTCGAACCGCCGCGCCGGTTTCGCGATGCTGGACAAAGCTATGCATTGTCGTCGTCCCGCCGCTCGGTCATGCTGCCGCCAAAGGGGACGATCACATGGTCACGGTACGCATCGCAGTCTTGTTGCTGGCTGTCTCGACGTCGGCGTCCGCGATCGCGCAATCCGATCCACCGGTGCCGGCCAGCGGGTCGGCGCAGGGAGATGTATCCGCGACGATCTACACGAACGATATCGCGCTCATCCAGGATATCCGCCGCCTCGATCTCCCGGCCGGTCGCACGCGTCAGTCCTTCCCCGACGTCAGCGCGACGATCCGCCCCGAAACCGTATCGCTGAGCGCGCCCGACACGACCGTCGTCGAACAGAATTTCGATTACGACCTGCTGACCCCGTCGAGCCTGATGGAAAAAGCGGTCGGCGAGACGATCACGCTCGTCCGGACCAATCCCGCGACCGGTGCCGAAACGCGCGAGCGGGCGAAGGTGCTGGCGGTCAACGGCGGCGTGGTGCTGCAGATCGCCGACCATATCGAAGTGCTGCGCGACGACGGCCTGCCGGTCCGCGCGATCTTCGACAAGATCCCGACGAATCTGCGCGCCCGGCCGACGCTGTCGGTGACGCTGGCGAGCACCCGCGCCGGGTCGCGGCTGGCGACACTCTCGTACCTGACGCGTGGGCTCGGCTGGCAGGCGGATTATGTGACGCTGTTCGACGACAAGACCGGGACGATCGACGTGCAGGGATGGATCACGCTGCGCAACGCGACCGGCACCAGCTTCGACAGCGCGAAGACACTGCTCGTCGCGGGCGAGGTCGCCTCGGACGACGACAACCAGACCTTCCGCCCCAACCGCCGCCCTGCACCGATGCGGCGCGCCGGCACCGAAAGCGCGAACCGCGAACAGCTCGGCGATTTCTACCTCTATCCGCTCAAGGAGCGCACCACGATCGCCGACAAGCAGACCAAGCAGGTCAGCTTTCTCGACGTCAAGGGCGCGAAGGCCAGCGCGGGCTACGAATATCGCAACGCCTGGCTCGGCACGCAGACCGAACCGCAAAGCGCGGGCAGCATGCTGCGGTTCGCCAATTCGGCGGCCGGCGGCCTCGGCGACGCGCTGCCCGCGGGGACGGTCCGCGTCTATGTCCGCGATCAGCGCGGCCAGCCCCAGTTCACCGGCGAGAACCGCATCGAGCATACCCCGCAAGGCTCGGATATCAGCCTGCGCACCGGCGACGCGTTCGACGTGAAGGTGCTGCCGGTGGTGGAAGCGCATACCAGGTTGTCCGAAGATCACTGGCGCACGACGATGCGCTACACGCTCAGCAACGCGCGCGCGAAGCCGGTCGTGGTCGATCTGATCCAGGCGGGGCTCGACTGGTCGTGGACCGATACGCGCGTGCAGGCCGAGAGCCAGAAGAGCGAGCGCCAGAATGCGGACAGCGCCCTCTGGCATGTGACGGTGCCCGCCAACGGAACGTCGGTCGTCACGGCCAGCTTCGACACCCGCAACTGATGCGCGGTGTCGTCGCCCTGCTGGCGATGCTGGTCGGCGTTCCGGTCATGCCCGCCACGGCGCAAGCGGATAGACCAACCTCGAAGACCGTCGCCGCGTCGCCCCCGCGGCACGTCTCCGTCACGGTCTATCGCAACCCGCATCGCGAGCGCGGGCAGGCACCCGATCTGCGGTATCTCGGCGGTTTCGCGGTGGTGACCGAGACCCGGACGATACGACTGCCGGCGGGCGAAGCGGTCGTGACGTTCGCAGGGGTCGCGGGCGGAATCGTTCCTGCCAGCGCGATCATAACCGGACTGCCCGGCGGCACGGTCGAGAAGAACCGCGACGCGCGGCTGTTGTCGCCGGCCGCGCTGATCGACGGATCGCTCGGCCGTCACGTCACGCTGACCCGCACCTCGCGCGCGACCGGCGCGGTGCGTAGCGAGGATGCGGTGATCGTCGCCGGGCCGGCGGGCGGCGTCGTCGTGCGGACCGCGCAGGGCGTCGAAGCTCTTGGCTGTTCGGGCCTTCCCGAGAGACCGTTATACGCGAAGATTCCAGCGGGTCTGTCGGCGCAACCCGTGCTCAGCGTGACGACCCGCAGTCCGCGCGCGACGACCGCGACGATCACTGTCTCGTATCTCGCGTCCGAGTTCGACTGGGCGGCGAGCTATGTCGCGACGATCGCCGCCGATGACCGCACGCTCGATCTGTTCGCGTGGATGACGCTCGCCAACGGCAATGCGGAGAGCTTCGCGAACGCCGATGTCCAGGTCGTCGCGGGTCGGCTCGAACGCCGCGAGATTCGCACGTACCGCGACGCGGTCGCCGGTCTGCGCCTGGAATGCTATCCCCTCGGAACGACGACGTCGGATCTCGAGACCGTAGACGCGCCCAAGCGCGACGAGATCGTCGTGACCGGGTCGCTGATGGGAGCGCCGGTGGTGATGATGGCCCCGCCAGCACCTCCGCCGCCGCCGCCGCCACCCCCGCCGGAAGACCTTGGCGATCTGAAACTCTACCGCGTGCCGGAGCCCGTCACGGTCGCCGCGAACCAGATGAAACAGGTCGCCTTGCTGAGCAGAACCCACGTCCCGTTCGAGCGGCGCTATCGCAGCCAGGTGCAGCCAGGCCAGACGATCGCGGAGACGCCGGTCCGGATCGAACTGCGCATGCACAACGAAACGCGCGCCGGGCTCGGCCTGCCCCTCCCCGCCGGCTCGACCGCGTTGTACGTCGAGCGTGACGGCGCGCGCAGGCTGATCGGCCTCGGTCGCGCTGCCGATACTCCGACCGGCCAGCGGTTCACGCTAGCGGCAGGCACGAGCCCGGGGGTCCTCGTGCGCCAGGTCGGTGACCGCACGGGCCACGCCGTCGTCACGCTGAGTAACGCCAACCCGTTCCCTGTCGCGGTGGAGATCGGGATCGGCGGTGCCGGGCAGAAGGCGTTCGAAGCGCCGACCGCCGCGCTCCGTCGCGTCGACGGCGTTCAGACCTGGAAAGCGACGGTGCCGGCGAACGGAACCGCGACCTTAGGCTATGGCTATTGAGGCGTCCTTACGGCCCGCCGCGCGCCAACGCCGATAGCCGACCACCGCCAGCACGATCATCGCCGCGTACAGCCCCGCCGTCGGCAGCAATCCCTTGAACACGAACATCCCGACATAGAGGCTGTCGACCGCGATCCACAGCAGCCAGCTGGCGGCGTGGCGGCGTGCGGTCCAATATTGCGCGACCAGACTGAAGCTGGTCAGACCCGAATCCATCCACGGCAGCGCCGCATCGGTATAGCGGCTCGTGAACCAGCCGATCGCGATCGCACCGACCGCGCCAGCCGCCAGCCCCGCCGCCAATCGCCTTGGACGTAGCGGCGCGACGACGACTTCGCCCGCATCGTCCTGACCCTTCGTCCAGGCGATCCAGCCATAGACGATGGCCAGGCCGAACAGTGCCTGGAGCACCATGTCGGCATACAGCCGGACGTCGAGGAACAGTTTGAAATACAGCGCGCAGGCAACCAGGCTGACCGGCCAGCACAGCATCCGCCGCGTCGCGGTCAGCCAGATGCCCGCGAAGCTGACGACGACCGCGACGATCTCGAGCGCGGTCATCGGTCGTTCGCCGCGACGTCGATGGCCCGCAGGAAGTCCTGCCCCGCGGCCGAGCGAAACCAGTCGGCATGGCCGATCAGATACCCGTCCCACGCCAGCGCGGCGGAGGCAGGATCGGCGACGACGCTCGTGAAATAATCGATCTCCGACAACGCGAACTCGACATGGACCAGCGGCACCAGACGGACGATCGTGGTCAGGTCGGCACGGCTCAGCGGCGCGATCGTCGCATAGCCTGCCAGCAGCGCGCGCGCCGCTGCGGGATCGCCAATCGCGTCGTCCGCCCCTTGCCCCAGGTCGAGCCAGCGGATCGCGGTCCGTTCGATCGCGGTCGCGATATCGTGGACCGCACAGGTGCGGTCGGCGAGCCCGAAATCGAAGATCGTCGCCACGCTGTCGTCTTCCGCCCAGAGCAGATTCGACGGATGCCAGTCGTTGTGCGTCCACAACGGCGCCTGCTCGGCCAACAGGGGCGACAGCCCCTCACCCAAGGTCGCGAACAGCGGTGCGAGTTGCCGCCGCCAATCCCGATCCGCCAGAAACGCCGCCATCGCAGGACGCGCCGCGACATAGTCTTCGGTCGCCGCCATCGGATCGCTTGCCGGGATGATCGTGAAGCTGGCGACGAGCGGTTGCCGACGACGCGCCGGCGCATCGAAGCCGCGTGCGGCCCGGTGCAATGTCGCGAGCGCGACGCCGGCGGCATGCGCATGGTCGAGCGACAGGAACGGCGTCCACGACATCCGGTCGCGGTACAGATCCGCCCCCGGCGCGGTGCGATGCAGTTCGTACCGCCAATCGCCGACCGCGACCGCACTCGATCCGTCGACGGCGCGCACGAGTTCCGGCACCGATACACCGCTGGCCGCCAGATGCGCGATGAACGCATGCTCTTCGGCCAGCCCGTCGAGCGAGCGCAGACGATGGTCGTGCCGTTTCAGGAAAAATACACCGCACGTCGTCTGCACCAGCGCGGCGGCGGAAAACGGTCGTGGGGAGTGCCAGCGCAAGTCCGTCAGCGCGCCCACGCTCGGGAACAGCGCAAGCGCCTTTGCCGCATCGTCAGCGGTGATCGCGGGCCAGGTCGGCGCTTCCCATTCGGTGCCCATCCCGTGGACGAGGTGGCCTGCGGGCGAAGCCGGCGCCGTCATCTCAGAACGCACGCGACACCGTCGCCATCACCGCCCTGCCGCTGCCGATATAATAGGCCGGCGCGGTGCCCGCGATCACCGTGCCGTTGCGGCCGATCGAGTCCTGCGCGTTGGTGGTGACCGCCTGCACGCCGGCCAGGACGTGCGGATCGGTGACGTTGATCGCGTTGACGCGCAGATCGGTACGCTTGCCGTCGAGCCACTCGGCCAGATGCACACCGACCGACAGGTCGAGCGTCGCATAGCCCTTGATGCGCTCGTCGTTGACGAACGTCGCATATTGCCGGCCGAGATATTTCGACGCGACGCTGCCGAAGAACCGGCCGTCGTCATAGGTGCCGCCCGCGCCGAACTGGACGGTCGGGCTCGACACCGCATGCTTGCCGCGCGTCGCGAGAAAGTCCCCGCCGACCGGCAGATCGTCGTCGATCCGCGCGTGCAGATACTCCCCCGAGAGATACAGGCTGACGCCCGCGACCGGCCGGTAATCGACCTCGGCATCGACCCCGTACGAGGTCTGCCCGCCGGCGTTGAGCGTCCCGCTGATCAGCGCACCGCCCTGGTTGATGACGGTCGCCAACTGCCGGTTGCGGAACTTGTAGTGGAAACCCGTCACCGACGCCGAGAGCTGTGCGCCGATGAAGCGATAGCCGAGCTCCTGCGACACCGAATATTCGTTCTTCAGCGCGGTCGTGCCCTGCGTCGCAACGACCCCGCCCGCATAGCTGTTGTAGAGCGTGAACTCGTTGGGCGTGCGAAAATTGGTGGTGATGTTGGCGAACACCTGCTGGCGATCGTCGAGCCGGTAATGGACCGCGGCGCGCGGCAGCGCCGCGAAGCTATCGAGCCTTACCGTGTCCTGCGGCCCCGGCAGGTAATTGCGGCCGTTGCGCAGCACATCGACGCCCTTGAACCCCGCGTCGATCGTCAGCCGCGGCGTCAGCGCGATGCTGTCGGCGACGAAGACCCCCTTCGTAACGGAGACGGTCCGCTGGTTCTCATAGGCGAGCAGGCGGCCATCGGCGGTGCGGATCGCCTTCGCGCGATACCCCCAGCGATCGGTCGGCTGCCCGTCCGCATCGATCGACGTGTACGACTGCGTGACGCGGTCGGTGCCGTAGTCGAACCACAGCCCGGCGGTGAGCGTGTGCGCGCCGGTCTTCAGGGTCAGCTTGCTGACGTTGCCGGTCCGCATCTGGTCGCCGGTATAATTGCCGAGCACGGTCGCCCCGCCGTCGACCACGCCGTCGACCGCGCCGGGCAGCGCGATCGGCTGCGCCAGCTCTTCGGTCCCGAGGAAATTGCCGGTGGTGGTGAGCTGCGTACCGTAGGGCGAGTTGCCATAGCCGAACTGGAGATAGCTCGTGGTGTCCAGCGCGAGCCGGTCGGTCAGCACCAGATGCACCGGCGCGGACGCATAGAGGTTGCGGAACGGCGCGCGGTACAGCCGCCAATAGTTGGTGTTCCCCGCCGTGTAGCGCCGATCGTAGTTGAAGCCGCGACCCTGCGCGTTCCACTCCGCCAGCGTCGGGCTCGGATAGCTCGACGAGTTCGCGTCGTTGTACGACAGCGCGAGGCTGGCACGGTTGCCGGCGCCCCATTCCTCGAGAAGCTTCGCGTCGATATGCTGGCGCGTGTCGTAGCCCGCGCCGCGCCAATTGTCCGCGCGGGTGTTCGAGTAGGACAGGAACGCCTTCAGTCCGGTGTTGCCGATCGTGCCGGTGTCGACGCGGACGAACGCCCGCCGCGCCGCGTAGCTGCCGAGCGACAGATCGACCAGCCCACCGGGACGCGCCTTGGGATCGTCGAGCGCCAGCGACAACAGCCCGCCAGCACCGCCCAGCGTCGGCGAATCGATATCCACCGCGCCTTGCGCCAGCGTGATCCGCCGCAGATTCTCGGGGTCGGCGAACTGCGAGGGATAGGCATAATAATAGCCGATGTCGTTCTGCGGCGCGCCTTCCATCAGCACGCCGATCTCGTCCTGCCCGAGCCCGCGGACGGTGAGGCTCGAACTGGTCGAGAGGCCGTACGGATCGCTCGACGCGACGTTCGCGCCGGGCAGCAGCGTCACCAGCTGGAACGCGTTCAGCGTCGGTGCCTGCTTGACGATGAAGTCCGCGGAGATCGCGCTCTGCGCCTTCGGCGTACGCTGGTCGGGCAAGAGGCCCGCCGGATCGGGCGTGCCGACGACGCGGATCTCCGCGGGTTCGCCCGGATCGGGGGCGACTTGCGCGAACGCCGACGCCGAGACCATCGTCACCGACAGGGTCAACGCCACCCGGCCCAGGCGGACGCGCGATCGCCAGGATGGCGAGGCGGACTTCAAAAACGGAAAACCAGTACCGAAAACGCTCACGTCCACTCCAATCGGAGGGACGACGGGCCAGCCGCGGACCCTCCCTACGCCGGTATAAGCCGGATCAGGTTCAGCGGGTCATGGGCTGCTGCCCACCTCTCAGCCGCGCGTCAGCGGCCCCCCGGGGATGCCGTCGCTTAAGCGGTCGGTGCGCCTGTGGAAAGCGCTATCGGCTTAAAGTGGCGAAGCTTTCCCCGCATCGCTCTTGCGCCGCCCATAGGCCGCGTACCGTGCGAGCCCGATGCCGTTCCAGATCACGAACCGGACGAGCGTCGAGGTCGGCAAGCTCGCGAGCAGATACAGGCAGCCGAGCACCGTCACGGTGCCGACGACATAGGCGGCCGGGCAGCGGAACAGCCGAGGCAATTGGGGGGCGGTGCGGCGCAGCACCATCAGGCACACGCCAACCGAGATAAACGCGATCAACGTACCCGCATTGGCGAGTTCGGCGATCTCGTCGAGCCGGAAAAACCCTGCAACCGCCGCGATCGACAGGCCGGTCAGCAACGTGATCAACGTCGGCGACCCGGTCCGCTTGCTGACCTTGGCGAGTCCGCGCGGCAGCAGGCCGTCGCGCGCCATCACGAAGAATATCCGGCTCTGCCCGTACATCATCACCAGGATCACCGACGGCAGCGCGATCACCGCGGCCAGCGCGATCAGCTGCGCGGCGAACGGCTGGCTCAACTGCCGCAGCACCAGCGCGAGCGGTTCGGGCGAATTGGCGAGTTGCGTGAACGGCAGCGCGCCGATCGCGCTGATCGCCACCGCCATGTAGATCACCGTGCAGACCAGCATCGAGCCGACGATGCCGATCGTCAGGTCGCGCTTGGGGTTCTTGGTTTCCTCCGCCGAGGTCGCGACCGCATCGAAGCCGTAGAACGCGAAGAACACGATCGCCGCCGCCGCCATCACGCCCCGCTTGTGCCCGCCGATCTCGGTCGAGCCGAAGCCGTACGGCATGAACGGGTGGAGGTTGTCGGCCTTGAACGCCGGCGCCGCGTAGACCACGAAGATCGTCAGCGCGACCAGCTTGATCAGCACCAGGACGATGTTCAGCGTCGCGCTCTGCCGCGTGCCGAGGATCAGCATCCCCATCACTGCGAGCGACACCAGCACCGCGGGCATGTTGACGATCCCGCCGCCATGCGGCCCGACCAGCAAAGCGTGCGGCAAGTGAATCCCCGCCGCCTCGATCCAGCCGACCAGATAGCCCGACCAGCCGACCGCGACGGTCGAACATGCGAGCGAATATTCGAGGATCAGGCTCCAGCCGACCACCCAGGCGATACCCTCGCCCAGTGCCGTATAGCTGAACGTATAGGCGCTCCCCGCGGCGGGAATCAGCGTCGCGAGTTCGGTGTAGGCGAGTGCCGCACACGCGCAGATCACGCCGCAGATCACGAAGGCGAGGATCACGCCCGGCCCCGCGCGTTCCGCCCCGACGCCGACCAAGGTGTAGATTCCTGTGCCGACGATCGCCCCCACCCCGAGCGCGATCAGATGCGGCCAGCTCAGCGTCTTGGCGAGGCTGTGTTCGCGGTTATGAGCAGACGATTCGAACGATTTACGTGGTCCAAACATGCCCATCCCCGGTTGGTCTCTAGTCTCGCGCTGTGTCGAACTGCGCGCGCAGATCGGTCAGCGTCGATTGAATATGGCTCGTCAGCAGCACCAGCATGCGATCGTCGTCGCGGGCGAGCCACGCGTCGAGCATCTGGCGATGCTCCAGATGCGCCCGATCCTCGCGTCCCGCCGGGCGCAGATGCGCGACGACATAGCGTTCCGCCAGGATCGCCAGCCGCTCGACCATCTGCGTGGTCAGCAGGCGACGGCCGGGACGGACCAGCGCGGTGTGGAACACGCGGTTGCGGATCGCGACCTCGGCCAGCCGCTCGCTCGCGGCGCTGTCGAGCTCCTCGAACGCCAGGATCGCCGCGACACGATCGTCGTCGTTGGCGACCGTCGCGGCATAGGCCGCAGCCTGCGGTTCGATCGCCAGCCGCAACGCGAAGATATCGTTCGCCTCGTCCGCCGACATCGGCTGGACCGAATAGCCGCGGTTCGCGTGGCTGGTCAGCAGCCCTTCCTGCTCGAGCCGCGCCAGCGCCTCGCGGAGCGGGATCTTGCTGACGCCGAGTTCAGTCGCCAGCGCATCCTGGCGGATCGCAGTATGGCCGGCGAGCTTGCCGGTGACGATCTGCTCGCGGACGATCTCGAACACCTGCTCGGACAGGGTGCGGACGACGATACTCATAGACGGAAGGCTCCGGGGACGGGATTGCGCCCCCTGCATAGCCCACACTTCATGAAATATAGCTCACGAAACTTGAAACCCGTTCCAAAAACGATCGTCGCGATCGATCCAGATCGTGTTGAACCCGGTCGCGATCGCCGATCCTTCGATCGACGGGATGATCGCGGGCGTATCGCCCAGCATGGTCTCGGCTTCGACGCGCCCGATGAAGCGGCTGCCGATATAGCTCTCGTGCACGAACCGGTCGCCGACCGACAATCGTGCCGTGTCAGCGAGATGCGCCAGGCGGGCGGAGGTGCCGGTGCCGCACGGACTGCGGTCGATCGCCTTGTCGCCGTAGAATACCGCGTTGCGCCCGTCCGCCCCATCTGTGCGCGGCACGTCGGCCCACAGCACGTGGCTGACGCCGCGGATCGTCGGGTCGAGCGGATGAACCGGCTCGAACTGTGCCCGCACGGCCTCGCGAACGCGACCGCTGAGCGCGATGATCTCCGCCGCGCCGAGGTCGTCGAGCCCGGTATAGCGTCCCTGCGGCTCGACGATCGCATAGTAATTGCCGCCATAGGCGACATCGATGCTGAGCGGGCCGATGCCCTCGATATCCACCGCGATCCCGCGTGCCGCGACATACGCAGGCACGTTGGTGATCCGCACCGAGGTCACCTTTGCGCCATCAGTCTCGTACGCCACGTCGATAACGCCAGCAGGCACCTCGATCCGCAACCGGCCCGGTACGGCCGGCTGGATCAGCCCATGTTCGAGCCCGAACGTCACCATCCCGATCGTGCCATGTCCGCACATCGGTAGGCACCCGCTCGTCTCGATGAACAGGATGCCGATATCGGTATCGTCGCGCGTCGGCGGGTAGAGGAACCCGCCCGACATCATGTCGTGCCCGCGCGGCTCGAAGCAGAGCCCGGTGCGGATCCAGTCGAACCGGTTGATGAAATCCTGCCGCCGCTCCGACATCGACGCGCCCTTGAGCAGCGGCGCCCCGCCCGCGACGAGGCGGACCGGATTGCCGGCGGTGTGGCCGTCGATGCAGAAGAAAGTGTGGCGCATCAGCCGGATGCTAGCGCCGGCTCGGCGGCGGTCAATGTCGGGCGGGTCGCTGCGGCCTTCTCGACCATCGCGATCACCTCGGCACGGCGTTCGCCGATCAGCGGATAGCGTGGTGGCAGGACGCGCTCGGAGCCACGCCCCATGACCTGCTCGGCGAGCTTGATCGACTGGACCAGGTCATGCTCGGCATCGAGATGAAGCAGCGGCATGAACCAGCGATAGATTTCCATCGCCTTGGCATGATCGCCGCGCGCGAACGCGTTGACCAGCTCGACCGATTCCCGCGGGAACGCGTTGGTGAGTCCGGAGACCCAGCCCTGCGCGCCCAGATACAGCCCCTCGAGCGCGACGTCGTCGAGCCCGGCGAACAGCACGTAGCGGTCGCCGAACGCGGTCTTCACGTCGGTGAAACGCCGCGTGTCGGGCGCCGATTCCTTGACCGCGACGATGTTGGCGACATCGACCAGCGCGGCGAGCACATCGTTGTCGATCAGCGTGCGATACGCGGGCGGATTGTTATACAGCATGATCGGCAGACCGACCTGATCGGCCACGCCCTTGAAATGCGCCACCAATTCATGCGGCTTCGGCACATAGACCATCGGCGGCAACAGCATCAGGCCGTCCGCGCCGGCCTTCTCTGCGGCTTGCGCATACCGGACGGCACGACGCGTGTCGTATTCCGAGACGCCGGTGATGACCGGCACGCGGCCATCGACCGCCTCGACGATCGCGGTCAGCACTTCGACCTTTTCATCATAGTCGAACGAGTTATTCTCGCCGACCGTGCCGAGTGCGATCACCCCGGTCACACCGTCGCGGATCAGGTCGTCGACGACGCGCTGGGTGTCGGCGAGATCGACGCTCATGTCCTCGCGGATCTGCGTCGTTACGGCCGGAAATACGCCCTTCCATTCGACAGACATTCGGTATCGACCTTCCTGCGTTTCAAGATATATATCGTATACGAATTCGTTAAGCGCCGTGCAACAGGAGATTGGATTGAAAACGATCGGTATCGTGGGGGGCGGCGTGGTCGGACTGTGCTGCGCCGTCGCGCTGCTCGACCGCGGCTACGACGTGAGTGTGTTCGAACGCGATGCCGATTACAACGCCGCATCCTGGGGCAATGCCGGGCACATCGCGGTCGAACAGGTCGAGCCGCTCGCCTCGCCCGCCGCGGTGCGCTCGGTGCCGAAGCGTCTGTTCAGCGTCGGCGGCGCGCTGGGACTGCCGGTGTCGATGGCGGCGCACTGGCTGCCGTTCGCCGCACGACTGGTGGCAGCGTCGACCCCGGCGAAGTTCGCGGCGGGCACCGCGGCGCTGACGCCACTGCTCGCCAGCGCGATGCCCGCATGGCGCGATCTGGTCGGCACGCTCGGCGCGCGCGATCTGCTCCGCGAGGACGGCCATATCGTCGTCTGGGACACACCCGAAAGTGCACGCGCCGGCCGCACCCATTGGTCGCGCGCTGCGATCGGCACGGCACGGATCGCGGACGCCGATCCCAACGTGCTGCACCGCCTCGGCTTTCTCGCCGATCCGGTCGGCGGCGCGATCCGCTTCACCGGGAGCGGACAGATCGCCGACCTTCGCGTGCTTGCCACGACACTGGAGGCCGCGGTCGAGGCACGCGGTGGCAGGATCGTCCGCCACTTGGCGCGGCTGGCCGACGATTCAGGACGGATCGTCATCCTCGGCCACGATGTCGATCAGGTGTTGGTCACCGCGGGCGTCCGCTCCCGCGCGCTGCTCGAACTGCTCGGCTACCGCGTGCCGATGATCGCCGAGCGCGGCTATCATATCCGCGCGCGTGCCGATGGCTGGCCGGCCGACCTGCCGCCGGTCGTGTTCGAGGATCGCTCGATGATCGTCACGCGCTATGCCGAGTGCGTGCAGGCGGCGAGCTTCGTCGAACTTGGTGATCCCGACGGCCCGCCCGATCCACGCAAATGGGACCGGCTGGAGCATCACGTCCGATCGTTAGGCCTGCCGATCGAGGGGCCGTTCGAACGCTGGATGGGCGCGCGGCCGACGCTGCCCGACTACCTCCCCGCGATCGGCCGCTCGACGCGCCACGCAAATCTCGCTTATGCCTTCGGCCACCAACATCTCGGGCTCACACTCGCGCCGGTGACTGCGACGCTCGTCGCGGCGATGCTGGCGGGGGAGACCCCGGCGGTGCCGCTCGCGCCATTCGACCTCGACCGCTTCGGTAAAAAAGGACCTGACGCATGACCATTGGCGGATCATCGATACCCGACGAGCTGGCGACCATCGCCCCCTGGGCGGACCGTGCGCCACCGATCACGCTGGCCGAGCGCACCGCGCGGCTCGACAAGGCGCGCGCGCTGACCGAGGCGGCGGGCGCCGACGCCCTGCTGATCGGCGCCGGGGCGAGCCTGCGCTATTTCGCGGGTGTGCCCTGGGGCGCGACCGAGCGGCTGGTCGCGCTGCTGCTGCCAGTGAAGGGTCAGCCGATGCTGATCTGCCCGCGCTTCGAACAGGGTTCGCTGGAGGCCGCTGTCGAGATCGACGCCGACCTGCGGCTCTGGGAAGAGGACGAGAGCCCATATGCGCTGGTTGCCGACACGGTCGGCGGCCGCCTGCTGCTCGACCCGCAGCTTCCCTACGGCATGGCCAGCGCGCTCGCCGCCACCGGGCTCGATGTTGCCGATGGCGCGTCGGTGATCGACGCGTGCCGGATGATCAAGAGCCCCGCCGAACTCGCGCTGCTGCGCCAAGCCAAGGCGATGACGCTCGATATCCAGCGCCGCGCCGCGCGCATCCTCCATCCCGCTATCGCCGCCAGCACGGTGATCCGCTTCATCGACGAAGCGCACCGCGCGATCGGATCGTCGGGATCGTATTTCTGCGCCGTCCAGTTCGGCCACGCGACCGCGTTCCCGCACGGGCTGCCCGGCGATCAGCTGCTCGAAGAGGACCAGCTCGTGCTGATCGACACCGGCTGCCAGGTCGAGGGCTATCATTCCGACATCACGCGGACCTACGCGTTCGGCAATGTCGGCGACGAGGCGCGCGCGATCTGGAACATCGAACACGAGGCGCAAGCCGCCGCGTTCGCCGCGGTCGAGCCGGGCGTGCCGTGCGAGGCGATCGACTATGCCGCCCGCGCGGTGCTGGAGAAGGCCGGGCTCGGCCCCGACTACCGCCTGCCCGGCCTGTCGCATCGCACCGGCCACGGCATCGGCCTGTCGATCCACGAGCCGGCCTATCTGGTCCGCGGCGACCGCACGCCGCTGGCGCCGGGGATGTGCTTCTCGAACGAACCGATGATCGTAGTGCCCGACCGCTTCGGCATCCGGCTGGAGGATCATTTCCACGTCACCGACACCGGCGCCGCCTGGTTCACCGAACCGCAACCCTCGATCGACCGCCCGTTCGGCTGAGGCGCCGCCATCCCGTCATCCTGGGCTCGACCTAGGATCCAGAGCCACCGAAGCCGACGCTCGAGGCTCTGGATCCCAGCTTTCGCTGGAATGACGGGGTTAGTCGGAAGGCAGTTCTTTCGGATTAGCCGCAGGGTGGCGCAGGCGTGGCGGCCGGGTCGCGCGCCGCGACCGCCTGTGGATGCGGGGCAAGCGCCTCCCATTCCTGCACCGCGACGCCGGCATGACCGCGAGCATCGCCCGATGTCTCGAACACCGCGCGTAGGCACCGCGTCGTCACCTGCGCAAAGCTCGCGGACTGGATCCCGTCCACCCCCGTGCCGAACCCACGCGCCCGCCGCACCCGTTTCCAGCCGAGATCCCAATATTCCAGCCACCAGCGCTTCGGCGGCGCTATCCCGGTGCGCGATCCCGCCGGCTGGTCCGCCCAAAAACGCATCCGCGCGCCGTCCAGCGTCACGGGAGCATCCCAGCGATACGCGATCCACTGCCGCGCAGGCCCCGCCCGGCTCCCCCACATATCCGGCGGCAGCGGGTTCGCGCGCACGATCCCGTCGTTCAGCGCGGCCAGCCAATAGCGCACCGGCACCGGCTCGTTCGACGCCTCGACCGTCGCCGCACCGGCGATATTGCGCGACGGCAGTGCCGCCGGCCGGGCGCGCCGCGTCGCCACCACCGGCAGGATCGCGGCGGGCGTCACGCTGTCGTCGAACAGCATCGGATCGATCGCGACGCTACGCCGGAAATGCCCGCCGCCGACCGCATCGGCGGTGTGATACACCAGATACCAGCGCCCTTTGAAGTCCACCGCGCCCGGATGCGACGTAGTCGACGACACCGGCTTCAACACCACGCCGCGATACGTCCACGGCCCCATCGGCGACGGCGCGGTGCCGTACGCGATGCACGCATGATAGATCGCCGGCGTACAGTCCGAGCCCGGTCCCGCGGTGTTGCCGGCGTACAGCATGTAATAGACGCCGCGCCGCTTCATGATCCACGGCGCTTCGAAGAACCCGGTCAGCCCGGTGATCCGCCGCTCAGGCCCGATCGGCGTCACCATGTCGCGCGCCAGTTCGACGCCGCGCAGTTCGCCGAACGTCCCCCAATAGAGATACACGCGGCCATCATCGTCGATCAGCACGGTCGGGTCGATATTTTGGATGGCGTTACGCACCGGCACGCGCTGCGAGACGATCGGGCCCAACGGATGCGCGTCGCGCCATGGCCCGGTCGGGCTGTCGGCAACCGCGACGCCGATCGCGAACCGGTCCTCGGCATCGCTGCCTTTCTCGACCACCGGCGCGTAGAGATACAGCCGTCCATCCCGCGCCTGGACGATCTGCCCGGCATAGGCGCGCGCCGGCTCGGCCCATCCGAATACGGTCTCGGGCCGTGCGATCGCCGGATAATGGACCCAGTCGCCCGACGCCGGATCCCGGGTCGACAGCAGCTGCCACTCCTTCATCACGAAGTCGTCGACGTCGGCCGCCGCCTCGTCGCGCCCGGCGAGGATCCACAGCGTGTCGCCGATCACCACCGGCGCCGGGTCGGTCGAATAATACCCGTCGGCGAGGATTGGATTGCCCGGCGCATGGATGTGCGTCCCGGCAGGAACATCCTGCGCCAGTCCGGCGGAGGCGATCAGTCCGACCGCCGCGAGCCAGCGCCTACTCCTCGTCAGGATACGGCCCCTTGCCGCCCGCCGCGATCAGTTCATCCGTCCGCGCCTCGATCACCGGCACCGGCACCGATCCCATCTCGAGCATCGCATCGTGGAACGCGCGGATGTTGAACTTCGCGCCGAGCTTGTCCTGCGCCTTCTTCCGCGCCGTCTGGAACGCGATCTGCCCCATGTAATAGGACAGCGCCTGCCCCGGCCACGCGATGTATCGGTCGACCTCGGTTTCGATCTCGTGGTTCGACAGCGCGGTGTTGTCGTGCAGATAGTCCTGCGCCTGCTTCCGGCTCCAGCCCTTCGCATGGATGCCGGTATCGACCACCAGCCGCGCTGCGCGCCATGCCTGGTAGCTCAGCATCCCGAACAGGTCGTACGGCGTCTCGTACATCCCCATGTCCTCGCCGAGCGTCTCGCAATACAGCGCCCAGCCCTCGCCATAGACCGACAGATACGTGTCACGCCGGAACGCCGGCAGGCTCTTGTTCTCGGACGCGAGCGGCATCTGGAACGCGTGGCCGGGCGCGCTTTCGTGCAACGTCAGCGCCACCTGCGAATAGAAGGGCCGCGACGGCAGGTCGTAGGTGTTGACCAGATAGATCCCCGGCCCGCCGCGACCGCCGGTGTAGAACGGCGCGATGTCCGCCGGCACCGGCTTGATCGCGAACCGGCTGCGCGGCAGGTGGCCGAACCACTGCGACGCCTTGCCGTCGAACGTCTTGGCGATCCATGCCGCGCGGTACAGCAGCTCGTTCGGCGTCTTGGGATAGAATTGCGGATCGGTCCGCAGATGATTGAAGAACGCCTGCAAATCGCCCTGGAACTTCACGCTCCGCATCACACCGTCCATCCGGCCGCGAATCTTGGCAATCTCTGCGAGCCCGAGCGCGTGGATCTGCTCGGGCGTGATATCCTGCGTGGTGTATTCGCGGACCTTCGACAAATAATAGGCCTTGCCGTCCGGCAGGTCGTACGCCGCCAGCCCCTCGCGGGCATGCGGGATGTAGTCGGTGCGCAGGAACTTCAGCAGCGTCGCATAGGCGGGGACAACCGCCTGCGAGATCGCCGCAGTCCCCTCGGCCCTGAGCGCGGCCTGATCGGCGGCGGGGATCGTCGACGGAAAGCTCTTGAACGGCTCGTAGAACGGCGACTCCTGCGGCGTCTTCGCGTCCGCGACCTGTGCTACGCCGTTGTCGCGCCCCGTCAGAGTCACCCGCGCCGGGGTGAACCCCCGCGCGAGCCCGGCGCGCATGTTGCCGGTCTGCTGGTCGAAATAGCGCGGAATCTGGCGCATCACCGCGATGTAGTCGCGATAGTCCTTCACCGACTTGAAAGTGCCGCGCGCGCTCTCGGCGACGTCTCCCCAGAAGCTCGTATCCGCGGTCAGCGGCTTTTCGTAATCACGAAAGCGTTGCTCGGCGAGCAAGGCGTCGATCTGTTGCGCATAGACCGCATAATTGACGCGATTGGCGGGGGAGAGTGTCGCCGGAGAGATCGCCGCCAGTTGCCGCGACACGTCGGTCCACCGCGCGAGGCGCTCCGCCTGCGCCTTGGGGCCGACATCGGGCAGCCGCGGCGCGGCGGTCGGATTGTCCTCGCCCTGCGCGAACTGGAGTTGCCGCCACGCATATTCCGCAGTGTAGAGCGCCTCGAACCGCGCATCCGCCGAGGTCGCCACGGCCGATTTCGGAGTTTTTGGAGGCATTGCCCCCAGCGCAGTCGAGCCCAGCGCCAGCAACAGGATCAAAGCCTTCATCGTCATTCTCCTGGAACCAGCGCCATGATGTCGCGGTACAGTGCGGCGGGTATCACCACACCCTCGGTCAGACTGCGCGCCCGCGCCGCATACCGCCGTTGCGACGGCAGGCGAGCACCCTGCCCCTCGATCGCCGCGAACATCGCTTCCGCGCGCGCGAGGTGCTCGGCGACCGCATCGCCGAGGAACCCGACCGGATCGATCGCGATGATCAGTTCACCCCCGATCGGCGATCCACCGCGCGCAGCGTCGGCCTCCAGCGACTCCCGGCTGGTCATGTCGCCGATCAACGGCCCGGCGAGCAGCTCGACCATTGCCGCCAGCGCCGACCCCTTGTGCCCGCCGAACGTCCGCATCGCGCCGTTCAACACCGCCGCCGCGTCGGTGGTCGGCTGGCCGTCCGCATCATAGCCCCAGTCGTCGGGCACGGCCTTCCCCCCGCGCCGATGCAGTTCGATCTCACCACGCGCAACCGCACTCGTCGCGAAGTCGAACACGAACGGTTCGCGGCCGGGCCGCGGCCAGCCGAACGCGATCGGGTTGGTCCCGAACACGGGTTCGGTGCCCCCCGCCGGCGCGACCCAGGCATGGCTCGGCGTGACCGCGAGCGCGACCAGCCCATCCTCCGCCAGCGCCTCGACCTCCGGCCACAACGCCGCGAAATGCACGACGTTGTTCAGCGCCATCGCGGCGATCCCATACGCGCGCGCCTTCTCCGCCAAGCGTTGCCGCCCTCGCTCGAACGCGAGTTGCGCGAACCCGCCGCCGCCATCGACCCGCACGAGCGCGCGCGCCGGCTCGCTCACGACCGGCTCGGCATCGACCGCCACGACACCCTTGGCGATGCTGTTCGCCGCGACCAGCAGCCGGTAGATGCCGTGACTCGCACACCCATCGCGCTCGCCCGCGACCATCGTCTCCGCCACCGCCTCGGCATGCGGACGCGACAGGCCAGCCCCGAGCAGGACTTTTCGCGCAAGCCCCCGCACCTCGTCGAGCGTCATTGGTACGTCTCCGCTCATGCGGTCGAGCCCGGCTTGGCAGCCACCATCCGCACCCCGAACACCGGCCCCGCCGACGACCGGTCGTGCGGCACGAACCGTATCTTCACGCTAGCCTTGCCCTTGGTAACCCCAATCGGCAGCGGATATTCAACATCGAAGAACTTGCCCGGCTGGTCCGCCTCGAGATGCTGCGTGGCGACTTTCACATTATCCACGAGGATGTCGAAATCGCGCGCGCGCTCGTCGCCCCAATAGGTCGCCTGCACCACCAGCGGCCCTGGCCGTGTCTTCAGCGCGAACTCGAAATAGCCGCCCGACCGCGCATCGCGCCCGTTCCGCCCGCGATAGCTGACCGGATACGAGATCTCCGACGTCAGCGCATGATCGCGCTCCGGCTGCATCTCGCCGAGGTGCATCACGTCGACCGACCGTGCGGCGAGATCCTTCAGCCGCGCCTGCTCGGTCAGGAACGCCGCCTCCTCGGTCTTCCACGCCGCCTCGCTGAAGCGCTTGAAATACACCGCGCTACGCCGGTCGTACTGGCTGTAGAACGGCACGAAGTTGAGGTCGGCAGGCCGGATGATCCCCTTCGTCGCATAGCGCGCGCCCGCGCCAACAGCCGGCGTAAACGCGGCGAGCAGATCCGCGCCGACCATCGCTGGATCGGCCTGCTCCCATTTCGCCTCGGTCGAGCCGAGATCGGCGGCCATCACCATCGGCCCGCGCAGCACCGCGACCGTATCGGCGTCGCCCGGGGCACTCTCCAGCCGCAGGTCGAGCGGTACGGTGATCGCAACCACGTCGCCAGACTTCCATTTGCGCTCGACGATCGCATAGCCCTTCGCCAGCACCGGCTCGACCGCGGCACCGTTGACCGTCACCGTCGCACGCCCATTCGCCCAGCCCGGAACGCGCAACGCGATCGGAAACCGCCCCGGCTTGGCCAGCTTCGTCAGCGTCAGCCGCGACTCCGGCTCGAACGGATAGCGCGTGTCGAGCGTCAGCACCGCACCTCGCGCCTGCCACCGCGCCTCCGCCGGGATGTAGAGATTGACCAGCAGCGTGCCGTCGCCCTCCCAGAAGATTGCCTCGCCGTGCTTGGCATGGCTTTCCATCCCCGTGCCGACGCAGCACCAGAACGCGTCGTCCTTCGGCGTCGAATATTCGCGCGCGGTGCCCGTCATCAGCGGCGTCATATAGGTGAAGCCGGCAGTCTTCGGGTCCTGCGCCGCCATGATGTGGTTCAGATGCGCGCGCTCGTAATAATCGAACATCGCGCCGTCCGGGGCCCAGCCATAGAGCTGCTGCGTGAGCTTGAGCATGTTGTAGCTGTTGCAATGCTCGCACGTCTGCTCGGTGATGTGCGTGGCGATGCTGTCGGGTTCGGAGAAATACTCGCGGTCGGCATTGCCGCCGATCACATAGCTGTGATGCTGCGTGACGGTCTTCCAGAAGAACCGCGCGGCGTTCGCGGGCGCGGGCTTGCCGTTCAGTTCATGGATCCGCGCGAGCCCGATCAGCTTCGGCACCTGCGTGTTCGCGTGGAAGTTGGCGAGCTTGTCCTCGCCCGCAACCATCGGATCGAGCATCTTGCGGTCGTACAACCGCTCCGCGACGTCGAGCCATTGCTTGTCCCCGGTCCGCGCCGACAGCTCGGCATAGCTCTCGTTCAGCCCACCATATTCGCACCCGAGCAGCGTCTGCATCTGCGCATCGTCGAGCGCCGCGAACACCTTCGCGAAATACTCGGCCAACCCGGTCGCGACGGTCAGCGCCTGCGTATTGCCCCACGCGGCATGCACGTCGAGCAGCCCCGCGAAGACCTTGTGCACCGTATACAGCGGCGACCAAGACCCGTTGAGATCGAACCCGCCCGACTTGATCTCGCCGCGCATCACCTCGGGGAAGATCTCCTCGCCGTCGACGATCATCCCGTCCTTCCGCTTGCGCCCCAGCGCACCGACATAGCCGGTGCCGCGCTTAGCCTGCGCCCGCGCCAGTTCTGCAACGATATAATCCGCGCGAGTACGGCACTCCGCGTCGCCGGTCTGCGCATGCATCAGCACGAGCGCGGTCAGGTAATGGCCGAGCGTATGCCCGGCGATCGTGTCGCTCTCCCACCCGCCATAGAGCGGCGCCTTCGCGGGGAGCCCGGCATACACCATGAAATTGTGCAGCAGCCGATCCGCGCTCAACCGCAGCAGATACGCGCGATTGACCTCGACCGCGGTTGCATAGGCGGACGGGAGCAGGCGCACCGAGGACAACGGCAAGGGCTTGGCCTTGGCCGGGAGCAGCGTCGTCCCCCTGCCAGTCGCGCTCTTGCCAAACGCCTGTTCGCCCACCGACAACAGCGCCACCGCCGTCGTCCCCATCAATACATCCCGGCGGTTTGCGAACATCTTTATCTCCATTCGGATATCGTATACTATACGTCCGACAAGGCAGCGCAAGTGACACTTTATCCTCACCTTTGACTTCGAGCGAGTAACGCCATGACAGCCTTCCGCCTCCTGACGCTGCTGCTGGCAACGACCGCGACGCTGCCCGGCGGTGCGCAACCCAAGCCCGCCAAGCCAAGCTACCGCCCGATCCCGCAGACCGCGATCCGCACCCCCGCCTTCCGCGTCGCACTGCGCACCGATACGCAGACGCTCGCCCGGCTGTCCCCCGCCGCCGAACCCGGTTTCGACTTCGTCCCCGGCGCCCGCGAAGCCGAGCGCGCCGCCGACGGCTATGTCCATATCGGCGACATCCACCTCCGAGTCCGCCAGCCCGGCGGCGCCTGGGCCGACTACGCCTCCGCGCAGCACCGCAAGGCGATCCGCCGCCTGCCCGCGACCGGCGCGACGCTCGCCGCCGCCGACATCACCGCCTCGCTCGGGGCCACCAGCCCGTTGCGCGTCGAGCGTCGCTGGATCGACGACCACGGCGTCCTCGCGCTCCGCTTCACGCTGACCAACACGACGAACGCCCCCGTCGAGATCGGTGCGCTCGGGCTGCCGATGGTGTTCGACAACATCATCACCGACCGCAGCCTCGAACAGGCGCACGCACAAGCCAGCTTCGTCGACCCCTATATCGGCCGCGACGCCGGCTACCTCCAGGTCACCCGCCTCAACGGCGCCGGCCCCGCGCTGCTCGTCCTCCCCGAAAAGGGCACACCGCTCGAGGCCTACCGCCCGATCCTCGAAGCCGCCAAGGCCCCCAAGGGCGACATCTTCACCGACCGCAGCAAGCGCGGCCAGACCTCGGAAGGGTTCTATGACTGGACCGTCGCCAGCAAAGCCTTCGCCGAGAAGGAATGGGCGAAGGCCGGCGAGCAATGGAACACGCCGACCAGCATCACGCTCGCCCCCGGCACCACCCGCACGATCGGCGTCCGCTTCGTCACGGCGCCGTCTATCGCGGCCATCGAGGACACGCTCGTCGCCAACCACCGCCCGGTCGCGGTCGGCATCCCGGGTTACGTCGTCCCGACCAACCAGGACGCGTCGCTGTTCCTCAAGACCCCGCAACCGATCGCCAAGATCGAAAGCCTCCCCGCGGGCGCACTCGTCGCGACACCGGCGGCGAGCGCAAAAGGCTGGGCTCGCTACACCGTCCGCAGCAAGGGCTGGGGCCGCGCGACGCTCGCGATCACCTATGCCGACGGCAGCGTCCAGACGGTCAGCTATTACATCACCAAGCCGCTCGATCAGACGATGGCCGACCTCGGCCGCTTCTCGACGACGAAGCAGTGGTATGAGGACAAGGCCGACCCGTTCGGCCGCAACCCCGCGATCCTCACCTACGACCGCGAGGCCGGCAAGGTCGTCACGCAGGACCCGCGCGTCTGGATCTCGGGCATGAGCGACGAAGGCGGCGCGGGCAGCTGGGTCGCGGCGATTTCAAAACAGCTGGACAACCCCGACCCCGCCGAGATCGCCAAGCTGCAACGCCTCGTCGACGAGACGATCCAGGGCGACCTGCAAGTCCCGGACGGCCCTCACGCCGGCGCCGTCCGAAAGAGCCTGTTCTACTACGACCCGGTCGCGCATCCCGGCTATTACGAACCGACGGTCGACTGGAAGACCTGGACCTCCTGGTCGAAGAAGGACGCCGGCGATCTCGGTCGGGCGTACAACTATCCCCACGTCGCGATCGGCCACTGGGTGCTGTACCGCGTCGCGCGCAACCACCCCGGCATCGTCACCGCGCACCCGTGGCGCTGGTATCTCGACCACGCCTATCAGACCACCACCGCGATGATGCGCGAAGCGCCCTATTACACGCAGTTCGGGCTGATGGAGGGCGACGTGTTCGTCGACATCCTGCGCGACCTGAAGCGCGAAGGCCTGACCGCGGAGGCGACCGAGATGGAGCGCCTGATGAAACGGCGCGCCGATCACTGGCGGACGCTGCGCTATCCGTTCGGCAGCGAGATGGCCTGGGATTCGACCGGCCAGCCCGAGGTCTACGCGTGGATGCGCTATTTCGGTTACCAGCCGCAGGCCGACGTGACGCGGAAAGTGATCCTCGCCTATGACCCGACGATCCCGAGCTGGGGCTATAACGGCAATGCGCGGCGCTATTGGGACTTCCTCTACGGCGGCAAATACCCGCGGATCGAACGCCAGCTCCACCACTACGGCTCGACGCTCAACGCCGTCCCGCTGTTCGACGCCTACCGCGCCGACCCGACCGACCTCCGGCTGCTCCGCATCGCGTACGGCGGCATGATGGGCGGCATCACCAACATCGACCGCGACGGCTTCTCGTCGGCCGCCTTCCACTCCGCACCCGACATGATGAAGTGGGACCCGTATAGCGGCGACTACGGCATGGGCTTCTACGGCCACGCCATCACCGCCGCGAGCTATCTGGTGAACGATCCGACCTTTGGCTGGCTAGGCTTCGGCGGCAATGTGGACCAGGCAGCTGGGGCGGTGAGCATCACCCCGAAGGACGGCGCCCGCACCCGCCTGTTCATCGCCCCCGCCGGATTATGGATCACCCTGGAAGCCGGGAAGATCGCCCGTGCGACGTATGTCCCGACGACAGGCGCGATTACGCTGACGCTTGATGCGGCGACGGAGATCAATCCGGCAGCGCGTGTCTTCGTAGAGACGACTACCAAGACCGGCCGCGCTTACACGGTAACGGGAGCGCAGATCGAACGCGGCGGCTACACCGCACCGCTGGGATCAACACCGACAGACCTCAGCCTCTCACCTCAATAGCTGGAATATCACCCCGGCCAAGCACCACCCCGGCGGAGGCCGGGGCCCAGTTGGCATGGCTGCAGTGATGAAGGACTGTCGTTAATCAGCAGCCTCTCCCAACTGGACCCCGGCCTCCGCCGGGGAGGTGCTTGGAAGGAGGCGGCGGCGGCTTCAGGCCCCAACAGGCCCCTTCACTTCACCGCATTCCAATTCGGCGCCGCGTCCCCCGCAAGCTCCCGCACGAAAAACCCGAACTGCCGCCGCGCGACATAATCGATCGGCCCGCTCGAGCGCCCGACGCTATGCTCGCCGCCCGGCACCGCCAGCAGCTCGAAATCCTTCCCCGCACGGATCAGCGCATCGGCGACCTGCATCGTCGAGGCCGGGTCGACATTGCTGTCCTGCTCGCCGACGATCATCAGCAGCTTGCCCGTCAATTGCGCGGCATGATCGACGCCCGATGCGGCGGCATAGCTCGCATCCACCGGCCAGCCGAGCCACTGTTCGTTCCAGCTGATCTTGTCCATCCGGTTGTCGTAGCAGCCCGCATAGGCCACCCCGACCTTGTAGAACTCGCCGTGGAACAGCAGCGCGTTCAGCGTACTCTGCCCGCCCGCCGACGCGCCATAGATGCCGACCCGGCCGATATCGTAGGACGGGTCCTTCGCCGCCATCGCGCGGTGCCAGAGGATACGATCGGGGAAGCCCGAGTCCGCGAGGTTCTTCCACGCGACGTCGTGGAACGCCTTCGAGCGGTTGGCGGTCCCCATCCCGTCGATCTGCACGACGATGAAACCAAGATCGGCCTGCTCCTGCATCCCGACGACCTTGTCGCCGCCGGAATGATAGCCGAACGGCCAATATTGCTTGGGCACGAAGCTGTCGTGCGGCCCGGCATAGATGTTCTCGATCACCGGGTATTTCTTGCGTGGATCGTAATCGCGCGGGCGGACGACGACGCCCCAGATGTTGGTCTTGCCGTCACGGCCCTTCGCGACGAACACCTCGGGCGGCCGAAACCCCACTGCGCGCAACGCGCTGTCGTCGCCCTTGGTGATCGTCGCGATCAGCGCGCCGTCGCTCGACCGGTGCAGTTCGCTGACGGTCGGCAGGTCGACGCGCGAATAGGTGTCGACATACTGCGTCCCATCGGGCGAAAACCGCACGTCGTGATCCGCCTTGGCCGGCGTCAGCGCGCTCAGGTGGCGGCCGTCGAAATCGATCCGGTAGACGTGGCGAAAATACGGGTCCTCGCCCGCATTCATTCCGCTTGCCGCAAACACGATCTGGCGCTTGGCATCGTCGACCTGGATGACGTCGCGCACGATCCAGGCCCCGGTCGTGATCCGGTTCTTCACTTTTCCAGTGCGCCCGTCGACGAGATACAGATGGTTCCAGCCATCGCGCTCCGACGCCCAGACGATCTCGTCGCCAAGACCGTTGACCTCATGCGCATAGCGGCGGTCGGCGAACACGAAGGTCTTCGCATCCTCGGTCACCGCGGCGTGCGCGACACCGGTTTCCGCATCGACCGCGACGATCCGCGCCTGCCCGAACCCGCGCCGGACATAGTCGAACGCGACGCTCCGCCCGTCGTTGCGCCAGCGTGGCGCGGAGAGTTCGTACGCGTTGGGGAACAGCGCGTCGTCGATCACCGTCTGGCGCCGCGTTGCGACATCGAACAGCACTGGTCGTTCCTGATCGATCGCGTCGCCGGGCTTGGGGTATAACTGGCTCCGAAGCTTTGGCTGGAGCTGATCGCGCGGCGACGATTCCACGCGCAAGACCCGCCGCTGATACCCCGGCCGGACGCGGTAGATCATGATGTGCCGGCTATCGGGCGACCAGCGCAGCGTCTCCGGATCGTAGAAGTCGCCTGCCGTCCCGTCGACGCTCAGCGGGACGACGATTGCATTGCCGGTCTCGCGCACGACGAGGTTGTCGCCCTGCACGAACGCGGTCCATTTGCCGTCGGGCGAAACCTTGGGACTGTTCTCGGCCGGCACCGCCATGTCGCGCACCACGCCGAAGCCGCGTGGGCGGCTCCGGTCGACGGCCGCCTCGCACCGGTAGGCGACAATCCCGCACTGCCACCGCGTCTCGTCCAGCGAAAACGCGATCGCCTTGCCGTCGTCGGCATAGTCGAACTCGGCGAACGGCAGGTGCATCGCATCGACCGCCTCGTGACGCGCATCGCCCAGCGCCGCCGCCAGCTTGGCCGTGTCGAATGCGGGCGACTTGGCGAGCCTCTTCGCGTCCACCGTCTCGAACGCAAACCCGCCTGCCACCGTCTTGCGATAGGAAAAGCGCCGCCCGTCCGGCGTCCAGTGCGCAGGCCACGCGACGTCGCGCGTGAGATCCTGCCACGCCCGCCGCAAACCGATCGAGCGCCGAAACGCGGCCTCGTCTGGTGCAGCGTGCGCCGCCGCCGATGCACATAGCAACACCAGCGCGAGCGCCCGCGACGAACGACGTACCAGCATCAGATTTCCTTGGTCATGCCGATCAACGGCAGCATTGCCGGCGCCAGATTCGAACCGCGTACCTCCAGCCTGATCGGCCCGCCCGTCGCACCCGCCTGCACCAGTGCCATACACAGGCCATTGAACGCCGAGCGCGACGTCGCATGATCCGGTTCCAGACTCCGCGGATCGCCATTGCCGACCCCCAGCAGCTTGGCGTCCCCCGACAGCGCGAACGTCACGCGATCGGATGCGGTCGCCACCTCCCGCCGTTTCGCATCGAGGATCGCGACGCGTACCACCGCCACCTCGCCCGGCGCCAAGTGCCGCCGACCGCTCGACAGGCCGATCCGCGCCGGCGCGCCGGTCGTCTCGCGCACCGCGTGCATCACGCGCTTGCCGCCGCGATACCCGTGCGCCTCGATCCGGCCCGGCGCGTACGCCACCGGCCATTCGAGATGCGTGTTCTTCACCACCGCCTGCCGCCCGAGGCTGCGCCCGTTCAGGACCAGCTCGACTGCGTCGCAGTTGCTGTGCACCCAGACCGACACGGGCTGGCCCTCACGCCCCGCCCAGTTCCAGTGCGGGAACAGGTGCAGCACCGGCTCCCCACTCCACCACGCGCGGTAGTAATGGAAATTGTCCTTGGGGAAGCCGCACAGGTCCATCTGGCCGAAGTTCGAGACGTTCTCCGGCCAGCGCTCGAACGGGGTAGGCTCGCCCCGATAGTCGAACCCGGTCCACACGAACCCGCCGCTCAGGAACGGCCGCGCGTCATAGAAACTCCACCATGTCTCCGCAGTCGTCGCCCATTTGGGAAACTCGCGGTCATACGCCGGTACGAAGCCAGCCTTGTCGTCGCGCGCATATTCGCCGCGCGTCATCACCGTGCTGCCCGTCTCGGTGCCGATCATCGGCATGTCGGGGTGCGCGGCATGATACGGATCGATCGCATCGAGGTAATAATTGCACCCCATCACGTCGAGCACACGCGACGCGCCCTCCCCAAATTTGCCGTTGAACGCCTCCGTCACCGGCCGCGTCCCATCGAGTTCGTAGATTTTGCGCTTCATCGTCTCGGCGATCCGCGCGCCGGTCTCGGTGCCGCGGTGGATCTCCTCGTTGCCGATGCTCCACAGGATGATGCTCGGGTGATTGCGCCCCTGCCGCACCATCCGTTCGAGCTGCCCCAGCCCCTCGGCGTTGCTCGACATCTGCCGCGTCTCGTCGATCATCAGGATGCCCATCCGGTCGCACGCGTCGAGGATCGCGGGCGACGGCGAGTGGTGCGTCGAGCGATACGCGTTGCTGCCCATCGCCTTCAGTTGTTCGAGCCGCCAGACGTGCAGGCTGTCGGGCACCGCGAAGCCGACGCCGGCATGATCCTGATGGTTGCAGGTGCCCTTGATCTTGACCGGCTTGCCGTTGAGGAAAAAGCCGTGCGTCGCGTCGAACCGGATCGTGCGAATGCCGAAGGTGGACGTGTCGCGATCGACCACCGCGCCGTCGACGAGAATCTCGCTGACCAGTGTGTAGAGATGCGGCGTTTCCAGCGACCAGAGCGCAGGCGCGACAATACGAGTCTCCTGCGTCGCGGTCGTCGCGCGCCAAGCCGGCAGCGCGAGCGGGTCCGCGAACAGCACCAGGCTCTTCCCGTCGGGGCCGATGACCGTCGACCGCACCCGTGCTTCGCAGGCGGCACCATCGTTTGCGATCTCGGTCGCAACCCGAACCGTGGCGCCGCCGGCCTCAACGGAACAGCGCACCGTGGCACCCCAGCGCCGCACATGCACCGGCGCGGTCTTCACTAGTCGCACGTCGCGGTAGAGCCCTGCCCCCTCGTACGACCAAGCCTCGCCAAGGCTCACGTCACAGCGGATGACGAGTACATTTTCCTCGCCCGGCTTCGCGAAGTCGGTGACGTCGATCTCGAACGGCGCATAGCCGCTCTCGTTCGATCCCACGACGAAGCCGTTGAGGATGACGAGACAATCCCGCGCGACCCCATCGAACTGGAGCAGCAACCGCCGCCCCGCGTCCGCCTTGGCCAACGCAATCACGCGGCGATACCAGCCGACGCTGGTCGCCGGCCACATCCGCCCGACCGGCTTGAACCCCTGGAACGATCCGGTGCGGTCCGCCTCGCTCCCCGCTGGCCCGAACCGTTCGAACGGCAGGTCGACCGCCCAGTCGTGTGGCAGCGTCACCGCCGTCCAGGCGCTGTCGTCGAACTTCGGCTCGGCAACCGGCGTGCCGACATCGCCCGACTTGCCATAGGTGTCGTGCGAGCGACCGAAGCCGAAATCCTTCGCCGGATCGCTCGCATGGCCGAGATGGAACCGCCACCCGGTCCCGAGCGACACGATCTCGCGCGGGCTTACCGAGACCGTCCCGGCCGCGCCGATCGGCACGACAGGAACGATCGCGGCAAGCGCGGTCACGCCGCCCGTCTTCAAAACGTCGCGGCGGACCATGTTCGTCATGCCATCATCCCAGCGTCAGAAGTTCACCGTCGCGCCGACGAACAGCGTGCGGCCCAGCACGTCATACACGCCGGGATAGGTATTGCCGTTGCCGAACGACGACAGGATGCCGGAAGCGATCACCGGCGGATCCTTGTCGAACAGGTTGTTGACGCCGGCACGAAGCTGGAGCCCCTCGCCGACCGCGACCGTCCCCGCGAGATCAATGTAGTTATACGCCGAGATCTTCCGGTTGATCACGCTTGATGCGCCCTTGAGGAAGCTGTTGGTCGACAGCGACGAGAGCTGGACCTCGTCGATATGCCGCCACGAGAGCGATACGCTTGCGCCCTGCGGCATCGACCATGTCGTGCGCATCACGTGCCGCCACTTCGGATTGGGCTGGCCGCAGGTATAGCCGTACAGCCCCTTGCAGTCATAGCTGCCGAGACCCTTCAGCGGCTCGGACTCCTGCGAGATCAGCCGCGTGCCGACCATGTTGAGGTTGAGCTTGCCGAGTGCGCCGATCCCCAACGTATAGTCGGCGGTGAGATCGATCCCGGAGGTCTTGAGCGAACCGGTGTTGTACGTCGTCGAGACGATATACCCGTTGCTGCCGAACAGCGCGCCCGAGCGCGGGTCGCGCGTGAACAGCCCGCAATAGAAGGGATCGCTCGCCGCGACGCACTGGCTGATCGCCAGCGACGGATCGACCGAGCTGATGTAATCCTTCACCTTGATGCGGTAATAATCGACGGTGAGCGTCAGATTGCGCACCATCCGCGGCGTCAGCACGAGGCCTGCGGTGTAGGTATCGGCCTTTTCGGGCTTCAACGCCGAATTACCGCCATATTGCGCCGAACACGTGTCGGAGGGGCATTCGACGATGTTGCCGTATTGCGCCTGCGTCACACCGGTCAGGCGGCAGATGTCGACGGACGCGGTCGGCGCGGTTCCCGAGCACGGATCCTGCGCAGATACGTTGCCGATCGACCGCGACCCGAAAAGCTCCGAAATGTTCGGCGCGCGGATCGCCCGGTTGTAGCTGAAGCGGAAGCGTGCATCCTTCGACGGCGCCCAGGTCGCCTCGCCCTTGTAGGTCCAGACGTTGTATTTCGACTTCAGTCCGGTCGACTGCTGGTCGTTGCGATAGGCGGAATAGCGCAGGCCGCCATTCACGGTCAGTTCGTGGGCGAACGGAAGGTCCTGAAGGATCGGGACTTCGATCTCGCCATAGCCTTCGTTGACGGTAATGCGGCCGTCCGAATTGGTCGTGCCACCCTGTTGCGCGATGGCATCGGCGGTGAAGTTCAGGGTTTCGCGGCGGCGTTCGGCGCCGACGGCGATGTTGACGCCGCGCGTGGCCCACGGGCTGGAGATGCCGAACGTGCCGAGGTCGCCATTAAGGTTTGCAGAAAACACGTCCAGCACGTTGCGCGACGCGGTGTTGCTCTCCGAGAACAGATACGCGCCCTGCGTGTCGGTGATCGCATTCGCCTGGAAGACGTTGACCGGCACGCACGCCGGATCGCTGCCGTCGACGACCGAGCGACAGGTCGGCACGCCGTTGACGGTGACGACGTCGAGCGCGCGCTGCGCCTTCACGTTGTCGACGTTGTTCAGATACGTCTCGTTGTAGCGTACCAGCGAGTGAAGGTAATTCAGGTCGTAATGAAAGCCGTGGCCGAGATCGCCGCGGACACCGGCCGAATAGCGGTAATCCTGATGCCGCAGATCGTCGCGACGCGACTGACCCGAACCCAGGCGATACCCGATCAGCGTATCCTGCGTCGCCGCTGTCCCCGCGGTCGCCCCGCACAACGACTGCTGCTGCGCGGCGCTCATGAGCGGATTGTTGCACGGCACGGTGAAGGTCGTGCCGAGGAACAGCGCGGATGGCGCGACCTGCGAGAACGTATGGTCCTTCATGTACATGAAGCTGCCATAGATCTCGGCGATCGGCGCGATCTCGAACTTGGCGAAGGCGCCGCCGGTATAGCGCTCGTCCGACCGCTGGAAGTAGTTGGTCGGCGCGTAGTTATACGCATAGGCCGAGGTGTACGGCACCCAGGTCTGCGTGCCGTTGGCGTTGTTGGTCAGCGTGGTGCCCGAATTGGGCCCGCCGAGCGGCACGAACGTTCCGATCGGCGTATTGCTCGATCCGCCGCAGATCAGACCATTGCCCGCCGAGTCCGATGGATTAAGCGCGCAGGCGGAGACATCGCGGTTGGCCTGCAACACCGGATCGGTGTGGCGATAGCCGCCATAGACGGTGATGTTGCCGCGTCCGTTTGCAAAGTTCTTGCCGTACGCCGCGTTGAGATCCTGCTTGCCGCCATCGGCGACCCGGCCCGGCGCGTTCGCATAGCCGCGCGTGGTTAGGATATTCCGTACCGCGCTGTTTTCGTTGGTATGCAGACCGAGCCCGGACTGGACGTCGATCCGCAACCCGTCGAGATGATCCTTCAGTACGAAGTTGACGACACCCGCGACCGCGTCGGACCCGTAGACCGCGGACGCGCCGCCGGTCACCACGTCGACCCGGTCGATCAGCGCCGATGGGACGAAGTTCAGATCAATCGCCTGCTGCGGCAGCAGTCGCTGGCCGTTGAGCAGGATCAGCGTCCGGTTCGATCCGAGGTTGCGGAGGTTGATGTTGGCGGTACCGTCCGATCCGTTCGAGACGTTCTCGTTCGCGTCGGCGGTGAATTGCGGCAGGCGGTTCAGCACGCTCTCGACGTTGACCGCGCCTTGATACTTGATTTCCTGGTCGGTGACGGAGGTGATCGGGCTGTTGCTCGCCAGATCGGGGCGGCGGATGCGCGTTCCCGTGACGGTGATGGCTTCGTCGGCGCTCGCATCGGGGCTGGGCTGCGGCGCAGGCGAAACCTGCGCATACGCTCCTGATGAAAGGAGCATTGCAATCATCGCCCCGATGCTCGACCGATTTCGCAACTTACCGACCAAAAATGTCATGAGTGCCCGCGCCCCTGTTTGGATGTTGCGCGCAATCCATCATGTCTACCAGATTAAGTCAAATATAATATACGATATCCACTTTGTAATAAATGAACCCGATACCACGAACGCGACGGAAACCCGCCACGCTTGGCAGCATGCTGAAACATGACCGTAACGATCGAGCGCGTGAGTGGATGGCTTCTGCGCGCGTCGTGCGCAGCGCTGCTTAGGCAGCGCGACGCGCTACATTGCTCTAAAGCGCGCGGACCGCGGCCAGGATCATCCGGCCTGTCAATCGCGCGGTCTGATCTTCCGACAGCCGAGGACGCGACAAGGTACGGTGGCCAAGCCCGAACATGAAGGCGAGGATCAGTTCCTCAGCGCCCTCCAGCTCGTTTTCCTCGAGATTCGGATTGGCGACGCAGGCCAGTTCGCGGATCATCTGGCGGAATCCGCGGCACAGATCGGCGATCGTGTCGGCGACGTCGGTATTGCGATGTGCCTCGGCCATGATCTCGAACGACAGCGCTTCGTCACCCTTCGACAACGCGCGGCGAGCCAGTTCGACGAACCCCTCCTCGATCGGCAATCCCTCGAATTTCACCGAGTCGTTCATCGTCTGCAACTCGGCCATCTTCGCCGTGGCGTCTTCCATTACGATCGCCTGGATTACCGCGTTCTTGCCGGTAAACAGGCGATAGATCTGGCCGACGGAAACGCCCGCCGCCACCGCCAGTTCGGACATCGGAGTCTGGTGAAACCCTTGGGTCGCAAACAGATGACGGGCCGCGGCGACGATACGTTCCCGGCTCCCCATCTCATGCTGCACTGCACTCAAAATCATATTCCCGATGCGTTTTTTGGTTGACCCGCCGCTCGCACGATCATAGCGGGCAAAGCAAGCGGAATGAACGTTCATTCCGGCAAAACTCATCTGCACGACGTCGGGATGCTTAACATGCAGCAATTGAACCTCAGGGGAACGGTGGCTCTGGCCGCGCTGGCGCTGATGACGGCGTGCAGCAAGGAGCAGGCTCCGCCGCCTCCCCCGACACCGACCGTCGGCGTCGTCACCGTTGGCGAGGAGTCGGTCGTCCTCACCTCCGAGCTTCCTGGCCGGGTCTCTGCCGTGGAAACCTCGGAAGTCCGTCCGCAGGTCAGCGGCGTGGTCCGCGATCGGCTGTTCACCGAGGGTGCGATGGTCAGCAAGGGGCAGGTGCTCTACGCGATCGAGGACGCCCCCTATCGCGCGGCGCTCGCCAGCGCGCAGGGCCAGCTTGGCGCCGCCCAGTCGCAGATCAACGCGACTCGCCTCCAGGCGCAGCGCTACGGCCAGCTCGTCCAGCTGAACGCGGTCAGCAAGCAGGAGGCGGACAACGCCACCGCGTCCGCACAGCAGGCTCGCGCCAATGTTGCGGCGCAACAGGCGGCGGTCCAGTCGGCGCGCGTCAATTTGGGCTTCACGCGCATCAAGGCGCCGATCTCGGGTCGCATCGGCCGGTCGCTCGTGACCGTCGGCGCGCTGGTCCAGACCGGCCAGACCGATCCGCTCGCGACGATCCAGCGGACCAACACCGTCTATGTCGACGTCGTCCAGTCGGCAGCCCAGCTGCTCGATCTCAAGCAGGCGATGGCGACCGGTGGCGTGACGCGCGGCGACGGCAGCGCGCGCGTCCAGCTGATCCTTCCGAACGGCAGCACCTATCCGATCGAGGGTCGGCTGCAATTCTCCGAAGTCACGGTCGACCAGACCACCGGCGCGGTGACGCTGCGCGCGAGCTTCCCGAACCCCAACGGCCTGTTGCTGCCCGGCATGTACGTCCGCGCCAAGCTGGTCGAAGGCACGCGCGCGCAGGCGATCATGGCGCCGACCGCGGGCATCACGCGCGATCCGCGCGGCGGTGCGACCGCTCTGGTCGTCAACGCACAGAACAAGGTCGAGCAGCGCACCGTCACCACCGATCGCGTGATCGGCGACAAATGGATCGTCACCAGCGGCCTGAAGCCCGGCGACAAGCTGATCGTCGAGGGCCTGCTCAACCTGCGTCCCGGCGCGACCGTCAAGCCCGCTGCCCCGCAGCAGGTCGCCAAGCCGGCTGGCGGTGCGCCCGGCGCGGCACCCGGAGGCGGCGACGCGTCCGGTGCTACCAGCAACAGTTCCGCGCAGGCCGGGAAGTAACTGCCCATGTCACGCTATTTCATCGATCGACCCATCTTCGCATGGGTCATCGCCATCATCCTGATGCTGGCCGGCATCCTCGCGATCCGGTCGCTGCCGATCGCGCAGTTCCCTGAGATCGCCGCGCCCAAGGTGACGGTCGCGACGTCCTATCCGGGTGCCGACGCACAGACGCTCGAGAATACGACGACGCAGATCATCGAGCAGCAGATGAAGGGCATCGACAACCTTCGCTACTTCGCCTCGACCTCGGACGGCTCGGGCAACCTCGCGATCACGCTCACCTTCGAGCAGGGCACCGACCCCGACATCGCGCAGGTCCAGGTGCAGAACAAGCTGCAGCAGGCGACGCCATTGTTGCCGCAGGAAGTGCAGCAGGCCGGTCTCCGCGTGACCAAGGCGACCGCCAACTTCCTGCTCATCATCGCCGCCTATTCGGAAAACGGCGACCACGACCAGGTCGATCTCGGCGACATGATCGCCTCGAAGCTTCAGGATCCGCTCAGCCGCATCAAGGGCGTCGGCGACACGCAGGTGTTCGGCGCGCAATATTCGATGCGGATCTGGGTCGACCCCTTCAAGATGTCGAACCTCGGCGTCACCGTCACCGACATCACGTCGGCGCTGACCGCGCAGAACGCGCAGGTCTCGGCCGGTCAGGTCGGCAGTCTCCCGGCGGTGAAGGGCCAGTCGCTCAACGCCACCGTGACCGCACAGTCGCGCCTCCAGACGCCGGAACAGTTCCGCGCCATCATCGTCCGCTCGGCAACCAGCGGCGCGACCGTGCGCCTGTCGGACGTCGCCCGCGTCGAGATGGGTTCGGAGAACTACAGCTTCCAGGCACGCTATAACGGCAAGCAGGCGGCAGGCTTCGGCGTAAAGCTGGCACCGGGTGCGAACGCGCTCGACACCGTCAAGCTGGTCAAGGCCGAGGTCAACCGGATCGCCAAGCAGTTCCCGCCCGACGTCAAGGTCGCGTTCCCGATCGACAATTCGACGTTCGTGCGGCTGTCGGTCGAGCAGGTCATCCACACGCTGATCGAGGCAATCGTCCTCGTCTTCCTCGTGATGTTCCTGTTCCTCCAGAATTTCCGCGCCACGCTGATCCCGACGATCGCGGTCCCGGTCGTGTTGCTCGGCTCGCTCGCCGTGCTCCAGGTCGCGGGGTTCACGATCAACACGCTGACCTTGTTCGGCATGGTGCTGGCGATCGGCCTGCTGGTGGATGACGCGATCGTCGTCGTCGAGAACGTCGAGCGCCTCATCCAGGAAGAAGGGCTAAGTCCTAAGGAAGCCGCCAAGAAGTCGATGGACGAGATCAGCGGCGCGCTGGTCGGCATCGGCCTCGTGCTGTCGGCGGTGTTCCTGCCGATGGCGTTCTTCAGCGGCTCGACCGGCGTGATCTTCCGCCAGTTCTCGATCACCATCGTGTCGTCGATGGCACTCTCGGTGCTGGTCGCGTTGATCCTGACGCCTGCGCTCTGCGCGACGATCCTGAAGCCCGCGAAGGAAGGCCATAGCGAGAAGAAGGGTTTCTTCGGCTGGTTCAACCGCACTTTCGACAAGGGCGTCGGCAAGTACGGCAACGGCCTGCGCCGCGTCGAGAAGGGCTGGGTCCGCACGATGCTGGTCTATGCCGTGATCGTCGCCGGGATGGCCTTCATCTTCCTGCGCCTGCCGTCGGGCTTCCTCCCCGAAGAAGACCAGGGCGTGATGTTCGCACAGGTCTCGATGCCGTCGGGTACGCCGATGGAGGAGACCGCCCGGACGATGGACAAGGTCCGCGATCACTTCATGATCGACGAGAAGGCCAATACCGCGGGTATCTTCACGATCAGCGGCTTCGGCTTCGTCGGCCAGGGCCAGAATGTCGGCATCGCCTTCATCCAGCTCAAGCCGTGGGAAGATCGTAGCGGCGCGGAGAACGGCGTCGCCGCGGTCGCGGCGCGTGCCAACCAGGCGCTTGCAGGCGTCCGTGCCGGCATGGTGATCGGCTTCGTGCCGCCCGCCGTGCAGGAACTCGGCAACGCCAACGGCTTCGACTTCATGCTGAAGGACAATGCCGGCGTCGGTCACGAGAAACTGCTCGAGGCGCGCAACATGCTGCTCGGCATGGCCAGCCAGGACAAGCGCCTGATGCAGGTCCGCCCGAACGGCCTGGAGGATGCGCCCCAGCTGAAACTGAACGTCGACCAGGCGCAGGCCGGCGCACTCGGCCTCAGCCAGGCGGACATCAACACCACCGTCAGCACCGCGTTCGGTGGCGCGTACATCAACGACTTCATCGACCGCGGTCGCGTGAAGAAGGTGTTCGTGCAGGCCGACGCACCGTTCCGCACGACGCCCGCCGATCTCGGCAACTTCTACGTCCGCGGCACGACCAGCAACGCGATGGCACCGTTCTCGTCCTTCTCGACGACGAGCTGGAACTACGGTCCGTCGCGCCTCGAACGCTACAACGGCGTAGCCTCGTTCGAGATCATGGGTTCGCCGGCGCCGGGCGTCAGCAGCGGTACCGCGATCAAGGCGATGGAAGAGATGGCGGCCAAGCTGCCCCCCGGCATCGGCTATGAGTGGACCGGCCTCAGCTACGAGGAAAACCTGTCGGGCGGCCAGTCGACCACGGTCTATGCGCTGTCGCTGCTGATCGTGTTCCTCTGCCTCGCGGCACTGTACGAGAGCTGGTCGATCCCGATCGCCGTCCTGCTGGTGGTGCCACTCGGCGTCCTCGGCGCGGTCGGCGCGGCGATGATCTTCGGGCTGAACAACGACATCTACCTCCAGGTCGGGCTGATCACGACGATCGGCGTGGCGGCGAAGAACGCGATCCTGATCGTGGAGTTCGCCGAGGAGAAGATGGGCGACGGGATGAACGCGGCCGATGCCGCGGTCGAGGCGGCAAAGCTTCGCCTTCGCCCGATCCTGATGACGTCGTTCGCGTTCATCTTCGGCGTGTTGCCGCTCGCCTTGTCGAGCGGTGCCGGCGCCGGCGGCCAGAACGCGATCGGCTGGGCGGTGGTCGGCGGCATGCTGTCCGCGACCGTCCTCGCGATCTTCTTCGTGCCGCTGTTCTTCCTGCTCGTGAAGCGCGTCTTCAAGCAGGACAAGGCCGGCTCGGGGCAGGACCGCGACCAGGTCCGCACCGACGACGACAACCGTGACGACAACCGTGACGGCGGCCATCCGCCCCACGACCAGCGGCCGCAGGAGGCCTGATCCAGATGTTCTCTCGCAAAACCGCCCTAGCGTTCGCCGCCGGGCTCACGCTCGCCGGGTGCAACCTCGCCCCCAAATACGTCCGCCCGGAGCTTCCCGTGGCGCAGAGCGGACCGACTGGCCCCGCCTATGCGGCCGGCAACGCCGCGAACGCGATCGTACCGGCGGACACCGCGTGGGAGGCGTTCTTTACCGACGACCGTCTGCGCGGAGTGATCCGCCTCGCGCTCGACAATAACCGCGACGTCCGCATCGCGGTCGCCAACGTCGCACAGGCACGCGCGCAATACCGCGTCCAGCGCGCGGACCTGTTCCCGACGCTCGGCGCGACCGGCAGCGCCACCTACCAGAAGTCGCCGTTCAACGCGGTCGGCGGCGGTGGCGCCGGCGGTGGCACAGGTGGTGGCACAGGTGGTGGCGTTGGCGGCGGTGTCGGTGGCGGAACCGGTGCAGGCGCGGTGGCCGGCAGCGGTCGTATCGATATCTACTCGGCCAATGTCGGCGTTTCGGCCTGGGAGATCGATCTCTTCGGCCGCATCCGCAACCTGACGCAGGCACAGCAGGAAGCGTATTTCGCCGCGGAGGAAAACCGCAACGCAGCCCAGGTCTCGCTGATCTCGGAAACCGCGACCGCATGGCTAACGATGGCCGCGGATCAGGACCGCCTCAAGATCGCGCAGGATACCGAGCGCGCGTTCGGCCAGACGCTGAAGCTCACGCAGGACCGTTTCCGGATCGGCATCGCCTCCGAGCTCGAAGTGCGTCAGGCGCGCACGACCTATGACCAGGCGCGCTCGGACATTGCCGACGCGACCACGCTGATCGCGCAGGACCAGAACGCGCTCAACCTGCTCGCCGGGACGACCGTGACGCCGGAGCTGCTCCCCGCGCGGATGCCGGACAAGACGCCGACGCTGGAGAATCTGCCCGCCAACCTGTCGTCGGAGGTGCTGTTGCGCCGTCCGGACGTCGCAGCGGCCGAGCACAACCTCATCGCCGCGAATGCGAACATCGGCGCGGCGCGCGCGGCATTCTTCCCGAACATCTCGCTGACCGCGGCGTTCGGCACGCTCAGCCTCGGCTTGTCGAACCTGTTCGGCAGCGGCAGCCAGCAATGGTCCGTCGCGCCGACGATCACGCAGCCGATCTTCGATTTCGGCCGCAACAAGGGTAATCTTCAATACGCCAAGGCGACGCGCGACGCGATGCTGGCCACGTATGAGAAGAGCATCCAGACCGGCTTCCGCGAAGTTGCCGATGCGCTGGCACGTCGTGGCACGATCAACAGCCAGCTGGAGGCGCAGACGTCTTTGCGTGACAACGCGGCGGGCGCGTACAATCTGTCGCAGCTCCGCTTCCGCGCCGGGATCGACCCTTTCCTCAACACGCTCGATTCGCAGCGCGCGCTCTACACCGCGCAACAGAGCCTGCTCGCGACACGCCTCGTCCGCGACAGCAACGCGGTCGAACTCTACCGCTCGCTCGGCGGCGGCCTGAAGTAACGGTTAGGGGCGCTCCGATGGTCATGCGCCCTGACCATCGGAGCGTGCAGAACGTGGTGCAGCCGATACGAGCGTGATCGGTGACGCTGGCTGATCGCAGCGACGGAAATCGCTACGTTCATTCCAGCCGAACTTGTGGCGATTGCGCCTTAGTCTGCAACGCGCGAAGCACGCTGGTTGAGCACGATCTTCATCGGTCCCTTGGGCGTCACGCCGGTGACGATCGCTTGGCCGACGAAGCCCGTGCGATCATACGTCCCCACGCGCGCGATCTCGACCGGCTTGCCGCGCTTTTGCGGGCATGTCAGCGCCTGGACATAGTGGCCGTCGGCAACGTGCTGACCGTCGACCCGGCATTGCGCCTTGGGATCCGGCACGAGCAGTGCGTCGATCGCCTGCGCGGTCGCAATGCTCTTGCGCTCTGACTTCGACTTGCCGCGCATCATCCGCATGACGAACCCAGGGATACCGGGGATCGACAGCTCGGCGACGGTGGATGTGATATCCCAGCGCCCCGCCGCGATCGTCGGTAGATCAGCGGCGGGGGCAACGGCGGGAGCGGCGAGGATGAGCGCGACGGCGGCGTATCTGAGCATGGCTCCGCTTACCCGCGCCCCCGGCGCTTCACCAGACCGCAGTGATCGCGGCCCGCCGTCGCCGATATCCTCGCGACAAAAGAAAAGAAGAAACTGCTCAACCGTCTCAAGCGGCTGCGGCGGCAGACGAACTCGTTCACATCGTCCACACCTATCTGACCTGACCGTCGGTTCCACCATGCGCGGTCCGCAGCCGGCATTTGCGGCAATCTGGGGCGATCCGTTATCAGCCGTCGGGATACGCTTCGGCGATCATCACCCCTGCAGTTTCCGCATAGACCGTCTCCCAGGCTTCGCGGATCTCCGGCGTGAAACGGCTTCCCAGGATTTCCGAAAACGTCGCGATCAATACGGCACCGACGGCTTCGTATTGATAGGGTCTGACGCCGTATCCGACATGTTTTCGGGCAAGGTCCGCTAAGGTGGGCCGCAGACCGGCAATATTCCCGACCTCCCTGACGAGAATAGCGATCGTCTTCTCGAACACGAATGCCTGGTGGCGCAGATCGTCGGGAAATAGCGCCCGTGCGAAAGGGTGATCGAGCAGCAGTCGATGATAGAAAAGTTCGGAATACGGGCGGGGTGAGCATCCGATCAGCGCATAGCTTTCTGTCACCAGCCGGACCTGATCTGCCGTCAAGGACATGCCCCCCTCCCCCGCGGATGAATTTCCCCGCACCGCCGAAGATCTCGACCAGAGCGAAATATTCCCGCCCACAGCCAAGGACTTATGCCCGATTGCATTATCAGATCAGATCGCTGAGCGATGTCAAGATGCTTGCGGCATCGCGGCCGTCTGCGCTCGACGGTTAATGCCGGTACACGCTGCGCAACAAAGCCCGCACCGGCCGCCGGCGAAGGACTGGCCAAAGCCACCGACGCGGCCATGTGCCTAGCGATGTCCTTGACCGTGGGACTGCATTTCTCGTCGATGGTATAGCCAGCGGAGCGACGTCGACCCTGTCGGGCACCGGCTCATCCGGCTGTCGTCGGAATGACACGAGCGCGGCCTAGTAGACGCGCTCCCCTCCGCCACGGTGAGAGATTGCGTGTCTGTCGTCCGCCCTATCGATCGCTGGTTCGTCGAGGAGGTTCTCCCCCATGAACGCGATCTGCTCGATGCGGCGTATCGGTTGTGCCGTGGTACGGACGAAGCGCGCGATCTGGCGCAGGACGTGCTCGCGCGGATGCTCGCGACGGAAGCGTGGGGCGCGATCGTCAATCCTAGGACGTATATGCTGCGGATGATGCGCAATCTGGCGATCGACCGGCTGCGCCGCGCCAAGATCATCGATTTTCGCCATTTCGTCGAATTCGAGAACTTCGATGCTCCCGACGAGACCCCCGACCAGCACCGGATCGCCGAGGACCGCCAGCAGCTCGACGATCTCGCGCATGCAATACGCGCGCTGCCGGACAAGTGTCGAACCGTCTTCGAGCGCTGTCGCGTCGATGGCCAGTCGCCGCGACGGATCGCCGACGAACTCGGCGTGAGCCTGTCGACGCTCGAGAAGCGGCTCGCCCGTGCGATATACCTGCTCACCCAGGCGCTTGAGCCGCGCCGTCGGGACACGTACGAGGTGCCGGAGCCAGATATCGGACACCGCCGGCTCGCCGGATCTCGAAAGCCGCATTGAACGGCATCTTGGCGGATTGCGATGCGGCGTTCGTCTAGGGGAGTATGTATGTGCTGAAAGAGGATCGCGCATGACGCGGTTCGGCGGTCTTCTTCGTAACGATGCCGATATCGATGCTGCCGAAGCCGCCGCATGGTTGGCGCAGCATCGCCTGGGCACGCTGGACGAGGTCGCGTTCCAGACGTGGCGCGACGAGGATGTCGCGCACGCGATCGCCTTCGCGCGTGCTCTGGCGATGTGGGACAGGGTCGGCAGTGAGACTCCGCGGGCTGTGCGCGAACTTTCGGCGCCCGGCACCGCCGCCGCGGTCCCCGACGCACCGAAAGGGCCCTGTTCGCGACGGATGTTCCTGCAAGCGGCCTGCGCGGTGGCGGCGGTCGGCGTCGTCGCGGCCGGTACGAGTGCGACGCGCGCCTATGCCTGGGATAGTGAAACGACCGCAGTCGGCGAGAGCAAGACGATCCGCCTGCCGACCGGCGGTGTCGTCGCGCTCAATACGGACTCGCGGCTATCCTGGCGCGTGTCGAGCACCGAACGAACGTTCTGGATCGAACGCGGCGAAGTCTCGCTGAGTCTCCTGAAGGGACCGAATGCCGTGTTACACGGCGACGGGCGCATGGTCGTCCTTTCGGCGGGGCGCTTCAACGTGCGTGCTCGGGGCGGGGCGCTGGATCTGCTGGTGCAGAAAGGTATGGCACGCGTCGCCGGGCAGGCTGGGTCTATGCCCGGTTCGACGATAGACGCGCGCACTGGCGCAACGAGCCTGCTGGTATCGTCCGACGGCGCAATCGTGCGTCGGGCCGATGCCGAGCAGGTCGACCGGGTCACGGCGTGGCAGCACCAGGAGATCCTCTTCCGCGATGCGACGCTGGGCAGTGCGGTCGAGGAGTATAACCGATTTCTGGTCCGCAAGATCGTGATCGTCGATCGCGAGCTCGCCAGCATCCCAGTCGGCGGACGGTTCGTCACGAGCGACCCGACCGCTTTCCTCGATGCGGTCTCCACCGGCTTGAGCATCCGGGTATCGCGCTCGCCGACCGCGTATCTGCTGACCCGCTGACGCTTCGACCGATCCCTCATGCCGTCGAGCTGAAAATCGCCAGAAAGTTTTGTCGGAGTTGGCGGTTGGTTCCGCGCTGATCGTCTTTCGGGATGAAGACGGTCTCGACCAACCATTCCAACCGAGGTTTCCTCCATGCGCTCGACACTCGCCGGGACGTCGCTGCTCGCGACGCTCTTGATGACGCCTGCCGCCCATGCCGCGCCGATCGCCGCGCCCGACATACACAGCTTCGATATCGCTCCCCAGTCGCTGGCCAACGCGCTGACCGAATTCGGCCGGCAGGCGAACGTGCAGATCTTCTTTCCCCGCGCCGCGATCGCGCAGGTCCAGTCGGCGGCGATTCACGGCGCGATGTCCCGACAGGCTGCATTGCGCCTGTTGATTGCGAACAGCCCGCTCCAGCTACGGCGCGACGACGGGAAGACCATCGTGCTGGGCGCAGCCGACCCGCAAGCGCGCGCTGGCCTGCGTCATCCGGTCGCCTTGACCACGGGCGCCGCGGCCCCCGATCGCACCGCCGTAACAGCGCCCGATGCAGCCCCGGACCCCGCCGCCGATCCCGGCAATGATATCGTGGTGACCGGCGCGGTGCCGCTCGAGGAAGAGCGCGCGCTTGCCTGGAAACGACAGCAGGTTGGCACCAACGCGGTCATGTCCGGCGAGACGATCGCCCGGCGTCCGGGTGGCAACATCGTCGACATCCTGGCAGTGCTGCCGGGCGTCAGCGCCTATGCGGACATGGGGCTCGGCCAGGCAGCGACCGGCGAAGCGGAATTCATTTCTATCCGCGGCATCGATTCGAGCTACAACGCCTATTCGATCAACGGCATGCGCGTGGCGGAATCCGATCCGGCGACCCGCGCGCTGTCGCTCAAGATGATCGCGCCCTACGGCCTGCGCTCGGCGAGCGTATCGAAGACCCCCGGCGCCGCCGATTACGGCGACTCGATCGGCGGCACGGTCGACATCGCGACGCCGACCGGTTTCCAATATGGCGACCATTATCTGAAAGTCACCGGCGCCGCGAATTACAACGACCGCGCCGACAAGCTCGGCTTCAAGGCGTTCGGCGGGGTCGGTCAGATCGAACTCGCCAGGACGTTCGGCGCGAACCACGCCATCGGCGTCTACGCGACCGGCTATTACGAACAGCGCCGATCGGCGGCGGAGAGCGTCGAAGCGGTCACCTATATCCCCGCGACGGCGTCCTCCGGGCCCAACGACCTGACCGCGATGGGGATCAAATACGATCTCTACGATTCGAACATCGAGCGGTTCGGCGGCAATTTCTCGATCGATTTCAAAGGCGATGCGGTCTCCGCGTTCATCCGCGGCACCTATGGCCATTACAAGGTCTCGTCGGTCGACGTGCAGCACAGCATTACCGGCGGCGTCCTCCAGCTTCTCGGCACCGCCCCCTATTACGGGGCTAACGGTGCGTATAACCCGCTCGGCACGCTGGCCGGCAGCTACTTCCAGGCCCGCGACCAGATCTCGCAACTCGGCACGATCCAGGCCGGCAGCGACATCAAGATGTCCGACAAAGTCTCAGCATCGTTGCGCGCGTCCTATGGCTATGGCCAGCAGCGGCGTCCGAATTACGTCGAAGGAAGCCTGTACAGCGACACGAGCCTGTTGACCGACAGCGCCGGCAATCCCCGCGGCAGCGTCCTGATCGACACCGGCAATCCGACCAATATCGGTCTCGCGTTCGCCGACCCGGCGACGCGCAACGCCGTCTTCAGCGCCGACTCGATCCGCGCGTGGAAATTCCAGGCGCGCGACGTCGAGTCCGACGACAATCTCTACGAACTGAAGCTCGATATGGATTACGCCCCCGACGGGCTGATCAAGCATATCCGCTGGGGTACCGACCTCAGTCTTTCGGACCGCTCGCAATACGACCGCGGCCTGCTCGGCAACAACGGCGACAATTTGGTCATCCCCGCCGCCGACGGCAGCCGTCCCGATTTCGATGCCGGGCAAGGCCCGACCGGGTCCGCACTGCCCGGCCGCAACGTCGATTTCATGGGCGCGAACTATCCCGGCTTCCGGATCTACGACCGGACGTATTTCGAAAAGAGCATCCTGCCCTACGCCTATACCAACCAGTTCACGCCCGACGGCACCCCCAACCCCGGCTATTACACGACCAACGACTATGCCCGGAACACGGTCTTCGGCACGGAGACGGTCGTCGCCGGCTATGCGCAGGCGGACGCCGCGCTTGGGCCCGTGCAGATGGTCGCAGGGCTTCGCTTCGAGCACACCGACTTCACTGCGACCCACTGGGTAGTGGTCACCGATTCCGGCGGGGCCTCGCCGAACGATACCGGTCATTTCACGTCGGACGGCAACAGCTACAACGAATTTCTGCCAAGCCTGAACCTGGCCTATCGCCCGACCGATCGGCTGGTCATCCGCGGCGCGGCGCGGCGCAGCTTCGCGCGGCCGGCCTTCGCGCTGGTCGCGGGTCCCGAGACCTATAGCTACAACGACGTCACCGGCGCGCTGGCGTTCGTCAACCGATCCAACCCCGATCTGAAACCGACGACCGCGACCAACCTCGACCTCGGCATCGAATGGTATCCCGATCACAGCGCGGTGATCGAGACGGCCGGCTTCTACAAGCATCTGTCGAACTTCGTGTTCACCGCCAGCGCGACCGGCAGCACGCCGAGTTCGAGCGGCGGCACCAACACCGTCGGCGGGATCGTCTACACGATGCCGCTGAACGGCAGCGACGCCGATCTGTACGGCGTAGAATTCCATGCGCGGAAGCAGTTCTTCGAACTCGGGCGGTTCTTCGGCGGCTTCGGGGTCGAGGGGTCCGCCACGTTGCAGGACAGCCGTGCCGACAGCGGCGTCGCCGGGCGCGGCACGACGGTGCTGCCGCGCGCGCCCAACGTCATCTACAACACCGAGCTGTTCTACGAGCGTCCGGCATTTTCGGGCCGCCTCGCCTGGCAATATGTCGGCCGCCAGTTGCTGAGCCTCAACGACCAGCTCGACACCTATCTCCAGCCCAACCGCCAGCTGAACTTCAACGCCACCTATCACATCGGCCGATGGTCGCTGTCGGGACAGGTGCAGAATATCCTCAACAAGGAAAGCTTCTACAAGACGATGGGCAAGAGCACGCGCTATCTGGGTGTGCAGGATGGCGGCGGTAACGGCTCGTATGTCGAGACCGGTCGTTTCTTCAAGCTGACGACCTCGTTCCAGTGGTAAACGCCTGTCAAACACGAGGCTGGCGATTGGCAGCCGCAGCGTTTCTGACGATCGCTGCGGCTGGTTCGGCGGCGGCGCGACACGGCGACCGGGTCGAGGGACTGCCGGCGACGCTGCGGCTCGATCAGGTGCAGCTGCTCGGCTCGCACAACAGCTACAAGCGCTACCCGTCGGCCGACGAAGAGGCGCGAATCCGCACGCTGGCGCCGCAATATTGGGACGAGCTCGACTATGGCCATCCCCCACTGGAGGCGCAGTTCGCGATCGGCATCCGTCAGATCGAGATCGACGTCGCGCCCGATCCACAAGGCGGGCTGTATGCCACGCCCTATCAGATGGCGGCGCCTGCGACGCGCAAGGCGATGATGGCACCGGGCGCGAAGGTGCTGCATTTTCCGCAGATCGATACCGAAAGCCATTGTCTCGTCTTTCGCGACTGCCTGGCGATCCTGCGGCGCTGGTCCGACCGGCACCCCGACCACCTGCCCGTCACGGTGCTGGTCAACGCCAGCGACTTCCCGCCGATCGCCGGGTCGTGGCTGCACGATGCGAAGTTCGAGGCCGCCGATCTCGATGCGCTCGATACCGATATCCGCACCGTCATGGGCGAGGATCGGCTGATCGTGCCCGACAGCGTGCGCGGTGATCGTCCGACGCTGGCGCAAGCCGTGCGCGCGCATGCATGGCCGACGCTGGCCGCCGCGAGAGGGCGGTTCGTGTTCGTTCTCGATGGCGACGAGCGGCATTATGCGCTCTACCGCGCGAACCACCCGTCGCTGCGGGGGCGTGCGATGTTCGGCTATTATGACGAGCGATCGCCCGAAGCCGCCGTGTTCAACATCCAGGACCCGCGCGGCGAGGACGCGCATATCGTTCGCCTCGTCCGCGCCGGCTATCTAGTGCGCACCCGCGCCGATGCCGACACGAAGGAAGCGCGCGCCGACGATCCGACCCGGCTCACCGCGGCGATCGCCTCTGGCGCGCAGTTCGTCAGCAGCGACTATTACGACGGCGTGCCCAACCCGCATGGCTATGCCTATCGCGCGAGCCTGCCCGGCGATGTCCTACACCGCTGCGACCCGGTCGCCGCGCGCTGCGAGGCGCTACCGTCAAGGCGGGCGGACCGGTGATGCGGTTACGGCGTATCGCGGCGGCGTTGATCGTCGCACCGCTTCCGGTCTGTGCGCAGACGACCGCGCCCGCATCGTCGCAGGACGTGGTGATAAGCGGCGTGATGCGGGACAGCGACCGCGGCAGCTACCGCGAACTGCCCTTCGACGTGCCCGCAGGCGTCACCAGATTGACGATCGACGTCCAGGGCGCGGATCACAAGGACGGCACGTATCTGGTGCTCGGCGTCTACGACCCGACGCGTGAGCGCGGCTGGGGCGGCGCGATCAAGCCGCACATCGTCATCGCCGAGACCTTCGCCTCCACCTCCTATCTGCCCGGGCCGCTACCGGCGGGCCGCTGGCGGTTGAGCATCGCGGTGGCGTCGATCCGGCCCGCTACCGTGTCGCCCTACACGGTGACCGTGCATTTCGATCGCGGCGCCGCGGCGCAGGCGATCACGACGACGGTGCTGAAGACCGGTCCGGGCTGGTATCGCGGCGACTTCCACACGCATACCGGTCAAAGCGACGCGGTCTGCCGGAGCGAGCCGAGCCGTAATCCGGTGCCCTGCCCGGTCTTTTTCACGCTCAAGGCCGCGCGCGATCATCAGCTCGATTTCGTGACGGTGACCGATCACAACGTCCGTTCACAGGTCGCCGAGCTCGCCAATCTCGCACCGTTCTTCGACAATCTGCTCGTGATCCCCGGTCGCGAGATGACGACGCAATACGGGCATTTCAACTTGCTCGGCATCACCGATTTCGTCGAATATCGGCTTGGCTCGGTCGGTGCGCCGAACATTGACGCGATGTTCGACGGCGCACGCGGGACCGGCGCGGTGATCTCGATCAACCACCCGGAGATTCCGACCAACGAGAACTGCCTCGGATGCGGATGGTCGGCGCCAGATACGGATTACACGCGGGTCGGCGCGATCGAGGTGGCCAATGGCGGCATCGCCGCGGATCACGGCGGCGCATTCGACGATGGGGCCGGTTCCGGCACCGCCTGGTGGGAAAAGCTGCTCGACCGTGGCTACCACCTGACCGGTATCGGCGGCAGCGACAATCACGATGCGATCGACGGTCACGCGGGCAGCTCCCCGGTCGGCGCGCAATCCCCCGTCGGCACCCCGACTACCGTGGTCTACGCCTCGGAGCTTTCGCAAGCAGGCATCCTTGCAGGCGTCCGGTCGGGGCGAGTGTTCATCGATCTCGAAGGCGCACATCCCGGACGCGTGCTCGATCTGACGGCAAGCGCGGGCAAGCGAGCCTCCGCCGTGATGGGCGGCACGTTACGCCGCCATCCGGGACATGCGATCCGCGGTACGGTCCGCGTTGCCGGGGCAGATGGCGATGTCGTCGATCTCATCGTCGACGGCAGGCATATTCTACGTGGCCAACGCCGATGCGTGCTGGGCTCAGACGCGAGGATTACCTTCAACATCCCCGCAAGAGACAAGGTTCACTGGCTCCGCGCCGACGTACGCACGCCCGACGGAAAACGGGTCCTCATCGGCAACCCGATTTATGTTCGGTAGCGCATCGGAACGACTTAAGTGCGAACCACCCCGCGAGCGGCCAAGAGCCTGTCGACGAGTCCCCTTTATATCCGCTGCCGGTACGTGGGCGCGGATCGTGGTGCCAGCGATGCTATAGTGGCCGGTGTCCGCTATCATCTAGGCCAAGGTGAACGACACGATCTCCTACGTCGGGCGAGCGTGCCTGTTTCGCGCTGTATCTCGGCGCTCTGAACGCGGGTCATGGCGGCGGTACACACCGGGACGACTTGCTCGACACCCGCCTGTGATCGACTGGCGTGATTGATCCTGCCCGAATAATCGATTGGACAAATGTCCGTCAAATCCTGCATCTTCAGTGCAAGCACGGAATACTCATCGAGAGAGGACGCCAAGATGGCCGATTACGAACAGCCCAAGAGCAGCGGTTGCCCAATGGGCCCCAACGGTGGCGGCGAGGTCAAGGCCCGCTCGCTGCTCGGTCGTACCAACAAGGATTGGTGGCCGGATGCGCTGCCGATCGACATGCTGCACCAGCACGGCGTCTCCCCCGACCCGATGGGCGAAGAATTCGACTATGCCGAGTCGTTCCAGCAGCTCGACTATGCCGCGCTCAAGGCGGACCTGACCGCGCTGATGACCGATAGCAAGTCCTGGTGGCCTGCCGATTACGGTCACTACGGTCCGTTCATGATCCGCATGGCATGGCACGCCGCCGGCACCTACCGCGTGACCGATGGCCGTGGTGGGTCGTCGTCGGGTCAGCAGCGTTTCGAGCCGCTCAACTCGTGGCCGGACAACGGCAACCTCGACAAGGCGCGTCGCCTGTTGTGGCCGCTGAAGCAGAAGTACGGCAAGAACATCAGCTGGGCTGATCTGTTCATCCTCGCCGGCAACGTCGCGATCGAAAGCATGGGCGGACCGATCTTCGGTTTTGCAGGCGGCCGCAAGGACGTCTTCGCCTCCGAGGGCGACACGTTCTGGGGTGCCGAGGAGCTGTGGGTCAACGAGGGTGCGCAGACGCGTATCAGCGAGGACCTGCCCGAGCTCGAAGGCCCGCTCGCCGCGATCCAGATGGGTCTCATCTACGTCAATCCGGAAGGTCCGGGCGGTGATCCGAACCCGCTCCTGTCGGCACGCGACATGAAGGCGACGTTCCTGCGGATGGCGATGAACTCCGAGGAAACCGTCGCGCTGACCGCTGGCGGCCATGCGTTCGGCAAGTCGCACGGCGCCAAGCCCGCACCGCATTTCAAGGCACCGTCTTCGGAATCCGTGCACATGCAGGGTCTTGGCTGGCTGACCGACAGCGAGGAGATTGGCCAGGGCCACATCACGACCTCGGGTATCGAGGGCGCATGGTCGAACAACCCGACCAAGTGGACCGGCGATTACCTGCGCCTGCTGTTCAAGTACGACTATGAGCTGACCGAGAGCCCGGCCGGCGCGAAGCAGTGGCAGCCGGTCAACCCGGCACCGGAGGACATGGCACCCGACGCCCGCGACCCCAACAAGCGCGTGCCGACGATGATGACCACCGCCGACATGGCGCTGAAGATGGACCCCGAGTTCCGCGAGATCGCGCTGCGCTTCCGTGACGATCAGTCGGCACTCGACGACGCGTTCGCACGCGCCTGGTTCAAGCTGACGCACCGCGACATGGGTCCGCGCGTTCGCTACCTCGGGCCTGAGGTTCCGGAAGAGACGCTGATCTGGCAGGATCCGGTTCCCGAAGGCACCGCGCCGTCGGATGCCGACGTCGCTGCGTTCAAGGACGCCGTGCTGTCGAGCGGCCTGACGATCGGCCAGCTGGTCAAGACCGCCTGGGCGTCGGCATCGAGCTATCGCCGGTCGGACCACCGCGGCGGTGCGAACGGTGCGCGCATCGCGCTCGCACCGCAGAAGGACTGGCCGGTCAACGAGCCAGAGCAGCTGAGCAAGGTCCTGGCCAAGCTCAATGAGTTGCGCGGCGACATGTCGCTCGCCGACGCGATCGTGCTGGCCGGTTCGGCAGCGGTCGAGAAGGCGGCGCGCGATGCCGGTCATGACGTGGCGGTGCCGTTCCTCGGTGGCCGCGGCGATGCGACGCAGGAGTGGACCGACGTCGAGAGCTTCGTGTGGATGGAGCCGCAGGCCGATGGCTTCCGCAACTACCTGAAGACGCGTCACCCGGTGAAGACCGAGGAGTTGTTGCTCGACAAGGCTTCGCTGCTCGGCCTGTCCGCGCCGGAAATGACCGTGCTGGTCGGTGGCCTGCGCGTACTCGGTGCGAACTTCGGCGATGCGCCCGAGGGCGTACTCACCACGCGTCCGGGTCAGCTGACGAACGACTTCTTCGTCAACCTGCTCGACAACGACACCTTCTGGGATCTGGTCGACACGTCGAGCGACGAGAAGTTCATCGGCTACGATCGCGGTGGTCGCGAGAAGAAGTGGCAGGCGACCCGTACCGACCTGATCTTCGGCTCGAACTCGCAACTGCGCGCGACGGCCGAAGTCTATGCCGAGAACGGCCATGAGCAGAAGTTCGTGCGCGACTTCGTCAAGGCATGGGTCAAGGTCATGAACGCCGATCGCTTCGACGTCACAGCCAAGCCTGTGTCGTCCAACCAGGCGGCGTAAGCTTCGTCGGCCGGGGGATAGGCCGTGGTGGTCCGGGAAGGTTTCCGGAAGACCACGGCTTATCCGTCGCTGATCTGATCTATCAGATAGAGACTTCGATCGTTGGACGGCTTGTAGACGCCGTACTCAATGGCCCCTCTCCATCAGCCTTTATACTGCTGTTCGTACAGTCCACTACGACCTTGGCTCGCTGACGCGTTGATAACTCTGCTGCGCTGCGCCATGAGCAAATACCGGTCAGGACTATACCGTCTTTGCACAGGTTCCGGCGGGAAGACTAAATGGCCTATACTCGGCTATTCGCGCAAACGGCTCTAGCAGCCAAGATCTGAGGGCAATCGTCGACGGGGTCGCACCGGCCTGATAGGGAGACCCCAATCAGCCCTTATCGATCGGCGATCCGCACCGCGCTGGTATAGCTCGATACACTAGAACCGGATATTGCGATCCTGTTGCTCGATAAGATGCATCTAGCTGACTAAGGCGAAGCTCCAGCATTTTGCCAAGCGTGCGGCTAAGCGCTCGCTCAGGCAAATGCGCACCTGCTGACCGACGCGATCGCCGACTATGAGATCGAGTGGGGCAACACGAGCCTTGCCGACACGATTGCGAGCCGCCTTGCTTAGGTCGTCACATTCTCAACGCAGAGCAGGCCATAAGTGCCTAACGGCGGCTTCGCCATGGCTCGACATGCGCGATGGCATGCGCGTCAATTTTCGTTCACGCATTACGCGCTAGTCCAAGCAGCAGCGTAACGATAAAGGTGAAATCACCATTTCGCATTCTCGGCGCGAGCCGCGACCGAGGCTTCAATCGCGCAACTTATCGCGGCACGGAACCACTCGGCCAATGCCGAGCTGCTACCTCGGGAGCGGTGGTCGCCGGGCGCCCCGACGATCGACCTGAAGCCCCAGGGAAGAACGCAAAACGAGAAGCACCGTGCACTCGTGCCCGTTCTACCAACGCTCGATCGCTGGCTGCGCGCGGAATACGCGACGTCCATGAATCTGAAACCGACCGCCCGCACCGGCCGCGGTTGGCTCGTCAATTATCATGGGCGGCCGGTGCAAGATGTCGATCGGGCTTGGGACACCATGCTCACAAGGCTCGAAATGCCGAAGGGCCGCGAGTGGCGGTCGTATCTCCTGCAACACAGCCTCGACGCTCGCTCGAAACCGCGGCGCCACGAAATGGGATCTCGAAGGCTTCATTGGCCACAGCGATGACAGCCAGACCGAAGTCTACGCGGTCCGTGAATTTCCAAGCGTCGTCACCGCACTGACCGGCATTCTGGCCGACTTTGAGAAGCTCGCCCCTGGTGCAATGCACGGAAGCCGCACCGAACAGGAAAACGCAGCAGCGCAGACCGGAGTGACAAGAATGTGAGTTAAACCAAGAATTTGTCACTTGGAAAAATGGTGCGCTTACAGGGCTCATATTTAGTGCCGTAAGCCGCAGAAATGCTCGGATTTTCGCTCACCACTAGATCCGTGGTCCCTGCGTGGCCCACTCAAAATTCGGTCCTTATTTTGGCTTCGAACCCATGCCTAATGGGACACCGTGCCTTGCTCTGAGAACCTGTGCGATCGTCGATTCGACCCTCAGTTTGAGCATTCATTCCGGAGAAGTTTGGCATCCACGGGTCGGATGATTTTTGACGATACATTCCGGGACTGCCCGAGGCGCCAGCCCCGAAGCGCTTTGCCTATCGCGTCCGAAACTCGTTGTTCAGCACGCGTTATCACGGCTCAGACCAACAACAGTTCATCAGTTGAAGCTTTACGACGAAAGGCATGATGCATGTACAAACCATCCCGCAGATTCCTGGTGCTCGGCACGGCGCTGCTGGCACCGCTACTTGTCCTGCCGGGGTGCGCCACCACCGGTTCGGGTGGGGATTTAACGGAGGGTCTCCGGCGGCTCCTTGGCACCTCCAGCCAGCGCGCGCTGGCCCGGCTCGTCACGGACAACGGATATTTCAACGACCCGGTGGCTCGTATTTCCCTGCCGGCCGGTCTCAACGATCGTTCGACCGCTGTGCTGGGAGCCCTGTTACGTTCGGCGCCGGTACAGCGCGAACTGACGATCGTGGTAAACCGCGCCGCGGGCAATGCAGCAGACCGCGCCGCGCCACTGATCTATGACTCGATCCGGTCGCTGACCTTCTCCGATGCAGCGGCCATCGTGAACGGCGGCCCGACCGCGGCGACATCCTACCTCGAGCGGAGGATCGGCGATCGGATCATCGGTGCGATGTTCCCTGAGTTCGGCGACGCGCTTCACCAGTTTGGGAGCGGGTCGATCCTGGGACCGGTTCTCGGCGCGGCGACCGGGATCGATATTCCAGCAATCCAGCGCGCTGTCACCGATCAGGCTTCGCAGGGTTTATGGCGCGCTATTGGGCGCGAAGAAGCAGCTATCCGAGCAGAGCCGGCCCGCGCGGGCGATCCGTTGGTCGAGAAAATCCTGAGTGAGCGCGTGCTGAACTGATCTCATAGCCCGGTGCAGGCCGCTGAGCTCCACTTTCCGTCTCGTAGGAAACCGCCCCATTTTGGAAGGAGGATCGCCTCACTTCCCACGCGGAGGTCGTTTCGATCCTACCCGATCGAATTTAGTCGGGGGCCCCTGCCCCCCGACATTAAGTCTTACGCCGTGACCGCATCCGCCTTGGCGTTGACGGTGGACGTCGCCATCGCAGTCAGCTCGTCGTCGGTCGCATATTCCTCGTCGAGCGTCTCTTTTAGGATCGCTGCAATATCAGTACGGCCGAGCTGGTTCGCCCAAGCGATCAACGTGCCGTAGCGCGCGATCTCGTAATGCTCGACCGCCTGTGCCGAGGCGATCAGCCCAGCATCGAGAACCGCCTTGTCCTCGATTTCACCCGCGACTTCGTTGGCTTCCTTGATGATCCCATCGATCGCCGGGCAGGTCACGGCCTTGGCCTTCTCGCCGAGAAGATCGAAGATTTGCTCAAGGCGTGCGATCTGACCCTCGGTCTCGCGCAGATGCGTCTCAAAACCCTGCTTCAGAGCCGGTGCGGTCGCTTTGTCGATCATCTTCGGTAATGCCTTGGTGATCTGGTTCTCGGCATAATAGACGTCCTGCAACTGGTGCAGGAACAGGTCGTCGAATGTCACGATATCTTTGGAAAACAAGCCCATGATAGTGTCCTCGCATAGCTGATAGCCGCGAAGCAAACTGCTCCGGCGTCGGAATAACGCACTGGGATTGGCAGAAGTTTCGGTTAGCCGGAAGCGCGTTTCAGCGTGAAGCATATGCCGCTTACATGCGGCCTTACTCTTGGCAGCCGACCCGCTCACCGGTAACGAGCATAGCCGAGATTACCGACACAGCTAGGGCAAACACGCATGCTGATTACCGTCCGCGATAACAACGTCGATCAGGCGTTGCGCGCGTTGAAAAAGAAGCTGCAGCGCGAAGGTGTGTATCGCGAGATGAAGCTGCGCCGCCATTATGAAAAGCCGTCGGAGAAGCGGGCGCGCGAGCATGCCGCTGCAGTCAGTCGCGCGCGTAAAGCCGATCGCAAGCGCGAGGAACGTGATCGCTGATAGGAACACTCATGATAGAAATCGGAGCTCGCATTGATGAAACGGGCACTTTGTCACGCGATGGTGGTGCCTTCTACCTACGCCGCGACGCAGGCGGACGCTATCAGCTGGAACTTCAGCGGACGCCCGTGGACCTGGTTGAGAAGCGGGTTAGGCTCATCGGCACACTCGTTGGCGCCGAACTGGTCAGAGCCGACGGGGTCGCGCCAGCATAACGCGAGCGGGCGTCATCTGTTCTCGAATAGCGCACTTGTTTGAGCGGTAGCTTGCAGTCGCGGCGGCAGGCTGGACCCACAAGTGGACGTTCGAAGCGACTGAAGCGTCTCCCGAAACCAGCCGTTCGTTCAGGTACGGCGTGACAGCAAAGGGGCCGCAATCCGGCGGCTTTTACCGGATGGGAGGGTGAGATGAGAAGTCGCGCCCGGCCAATGGCTCCTGCGGCCGTTGATTAAGGCGGCGTGGTCTGTTCCGTATCATCAAGAAGATGGCATGCGCTTTCTGGTTCGCACCGAAATTTAGCGTGCCAACGTCCAATTTGGTCGCATCTGTCGCGACCAAGGGTCGACAATCTTCAGTTGCGGCAACGTCGCTTAGGTATTCTTGAGACGCGGCCGCGATCAGCGCGCAAGAAGCCGGATTATAAAGTCACACCAGATATACCGCGACCGTCATCACGTCCGAGCCCAACCCGAGTACGATGCCTTTCCGCTAGACATATCAATCACGAATGTGTCGCCGTTCTAGCGGCTGGCGTAATAGTTTCCGTCCGCCTCGAACACGCTGACGAAAGGCTCGCTGGTCACGGTCGCGTGATCGAAAGGATGCGTTCTGGAATCGGTCGTCCCGGCCTCAGCTGCGATCTGCCACATAGGCGCGCCACGTACGTCGCAGCGGAATACCTCGCGTCCGACAATCGCCGATACCGTCGGGTCGTTCGCATTGTCCGACAGAAAGACTACCAACTGTCCGCCGTCCTCGAGAAGCACTCGGGTGTTGATGGTCCACCGCCCATCCGCGATCGCAGCCGCAACGTCCGACGACGTGCCGTGGGACGGCGCGGCATCGACATGGTGCGCCGGCGCCGTCCACTCACCGATACCCCACCCCTCCGCTTTCGCGGTTAATGAGGTACTGAGCGGCTGGCCCAGAGTGACGATCCCCATCTCGGCGGTAAACAGGACACCGAGTCCGGTGAGCGACACGAGCAGCGTTTCCCACGCCTGATCCTCGCCACCCCTATCGTATGGATGGTCGCGAAGATGCTTGAGGTGGGATGTCGACGTACGATCTCCACCCTCGATCGTCGCGAGACCTTCCCCGATTAGCGCCTCGACGAACCATAGAACCAGATCCTTCCAGTCCGAACGATCCTCGACGTCGTTGAGCAAACGGGCGGGTGCGCGAGCCGTTCGGGTAAGTATGAACAGGGTGTCCTGCACAGCGTGGAGGAGCCGGTCGCGTTCGGACGGCCCCCGCCTGGCGACGTCGGTACGATTGCCTTCGTCGGTATTCGAAGGCGGCTTCGTCACCTCACCCTCGCGCCGTCGGCGAACAAGCTCATGCAGCGCGAGCAACGCAGCTTGCAGGGCGTGGTCAAAAGCAAGTCGCTCCGTGTTGCTTTGCGGCTGATAGGTATTGCCGCCGTCGAGCGTCATGACATGGCTGTCGAATTGATCGAACCATTGCTCGTCGCCCGGCTCCAGGGCGTCCCTCAGGCGCAGCAGCAGTTCGGTCGTGACGGCTGCCTCATCGGGGGTGAAACGGCCTAGGGCGGACTCCATTTCCGACAGGATTGCAGCGCTCGCCACGCTCATCGCTGCCGCCCCGGGATCACCACCAAACTCGGCAGTCTTTGGATAGGCCAGCGTGTTGTTGATCCTCATGTTCAGCCGCGCGCTTCCGTGCATAGGTTCGCACTTCCTGAGGGACGTGGCCACGTCGATGCCACTTCTGCAGCAACGCAATATACTCAATTACGACTATTCTGACATAGTTCGTACAATTCAGACCTTAGCGCGTCGAACTCCTCATTTTCTTGAAATTGAGGCTGCCCCGCCTCGTAGAGAATCACGTCGTTGAGCGACCCCATACCTCCATACATGCCAATGATGGCACTCACCCCTTCGTGAAAATCGCGCTCCAAATTCCCGGCGGCACGATCGAGCGACGCTCCGACGTGGTCGGAATTACCCTGCCGAGCCAATTGGCTCATGCGTTTCAAAATATAGGATAGTCTATCAATTACGCTCATTTTATCGGCTTTCTTCCTACTACCTCAACACCCTTGACGATCCAGGGCTTGACCACAACTATTTGATCCGCGCCGCCGGCATACAGACTTCCTTGGCTTCCGATCTTACCGACATAAACCTCGGTCCCGGCAGGAATTTTGACAGCGAAAGAGGTGTCGAGAGGCGAAGTCGCGCCGTTCGGCCAAGTGGGCGGAACCGCACTATCAATACGGGTTTGCAATACGCCCTGAGCCTCGGCTCGGCTGAAGAATTGCCCTAAGGGTTGATCGGCAGTTCCTGCACGATACAAGATCGTATCTTGCGTGAGCGTAACGACGTCATATCGTCCACCGGAAAACGTTTCCGCCAAATTGCTCTGTAATGGCCCGGCTTCACCAACCTTTACGAGACCAGTGTACGTGCCCTTGAAATCACCCAATCCGGTAGAGAGCGGACTCGCTCGACCGAGGGCACTTTCTGCGGCGGCCATAGGCTTGACGACCATTCCAGCGTTGGCTGGCGACAGCGCATCGATGGCAGCACGATTGATCGCCGCGTCCTCAACCCCGCGAGCGGTGATCCGAGCGCCCACAAACCCCCGAGCGTCGCCCGCCAGCCCGACGATGCGCCCCGCTGCGAACTCGGCGGCGGGCCCGCTACCGATGGCGACGAGCCCTTGGGTCGCTCCTGAGGTGCACGCTGCTGTTGCGTTGTTGACGAGGCAATTGTCGATGCCCTGAGCGATGGCGCCGGGCAGGCCGAGCAGCCCGTTGCCCAATGCTTCCGCATCCCGCTCGGCAGCGCCGGGATTGAGGATTCGCCCGATTGCCGAACTGTCGTAGGCGAACTGGCCGAGCGCGTAGGCGCCGTTTACCGCGCCAACCGCCGAACTCTTCAACCCGGACCCCACACCGTTGCCCGCCTGACGGAAGGTTTCGAGACCGGTGAGGCTGGTGACGAGCAGATCGGACTGTGTGTTCGAAGACAGGCCGGACGTTGCGTAGGCGCCCAACCACGTTAGCGGATTGTCGAGGGAAGCAGACGGCATCATCCAGGAAAGGTCGCTCTCGACACCCGGGCGAACGTCCGACGGGACGCCGTTAAGCGCGGAGGCCAATTGATCGCCATTACCCTGTCGCTGTGTATAGGCGGCGACCCCGTTTGCTACCTGGGTGTCGGTGATCGCCTGGCCGGTCGCCGCCGCGTCCGACGCGAGCTGCATGTAAATCTCCGCGATCGCGTTCTTGTCGCCGCTGCCGAGCGCCCTCGAAATGCTTGTGAGCACCGGCGCCCACGTCTTAGGATCCCGCACCAGCATTTGCTCGACCGTCAGCGAGCTGCACCCGCTCGTGGTACCTGCGACGCACACCGCGCCGTAGCGGGTGCGGGTCGTCGCATTGTTGGACGTTTCGATCGAAGCCGAAGTGACGGCGGCGTTGGCATCAAGGCCTGCGCCGGAGGCGATGCCGGCGACGATCGTCGCAATCAGGGTATTGCGTCCCTGTTGATCAATGGCGCTGAGCGGCCGTCCATCGGCATCGGTTGCAGTGCTCGTGCCGACGCTGAGAAGGTTGTTGAGCACCACACTCCCCGCCGCGCCGAGCGCTGCGCCGCCACAGGCACCCGATCCGCCCGCGACGCTTCCCGCGCACGCGGTCAGTGCCTGAAGCGCGCTACGTGTCGCTTCGCGGCCGGTTTCCGAACCGTAGGTGCTCGTCGGCAGCGCATCGACGAGCGCCTTGACCTGCTGCGTTCCCAACCCTTGCAGCACGTTTACCGCACTTGCCTGTACCAGCCCTCCGAGCGATCCAGTGACGTTGCTTCCCGCCGCGCCGTTCAGCGCGGTCAGCACCAATCGCCCGGTGCCGCCCGCCGTCCAGGTTGCGTAGGGATTGTCCGTGGGCGCGGCATCGGGGTTGGCCTTCGTCCACTGGTCCGCCTTGCGGCCCTGTTCGGTCAGGAACGTGCCCGTCTGGTTCGCCAGCTGGCCCGCGGCGGCGAAGCCAAGCGCGATCTCCTCGCGCTTGTTCGCGTCGTATTGTTGCGTCAGCGCGCCGGCGTTCGCGCTCAAGGTGTTGCGGCCGATCATCGCCGCCACGTTGCTGCTCGCCGCGTCGCCGCTGCTGATGTCGATCATCCCCGGCGCGATTCCGGATAGCGTCGTGCCCGACTGGCTGCCCTTCGCCCCCAACGCGACCGGCGGGGTTGCGCTGACCGTGCCGATGCCGGTGCGGATGCCTGCGACCGGGTTGGCGCCCGACGCATCCGCCTGGCCGCTGCCGTTCTTGCCGATGTTGCCCAGCCCGCCGCCGATGCTAAGCGAATTGGCGCTGTAGCGCTCGCGGTTGGCGAGATCGCTGGCGGTCAGCGTGCCGGTTGACAGCCGGTTCGCTTCCGCCGGCGCGTCGCTCGCGATCACACCGCCGACGAGGTCGGTGTTGCCCCTCACGTTGAGGTCATAGCCGCGCGCACCGGCGTAGATGCCGGACTGCTCGGCGACGCTCGTGAAGTCGCCGTTCTGCCGTTCGCGCGACAGGTTGCCCGCGATGCCGGCCGCGCCGCCGGCAGGCGCCTGCACCGACAGGCCGAAGCCATTCTGCTTCGACGCGTAGGTCGACGTGTCCTGCTCGCTGCGGATGGCGAGGCTCGCGGCATCCACTGCCACGCGCTCGCCGGCGACCTGCGCACCCTGCAGCGTCAGCGCGCCGCCGGTGTTGATCGTCAGGTCGCGGCCCGCGGTCAGCGTCGTCTCGGCGTGGCGCACGTCGGTGCCCGACGCATTGCCTTTGCTCGTGTTGAACGACGCGTTGGGAGTCACGCCGCCGGCCAGGCCGAAGTCTACCCCGACGGAGAAGCCGGACGAGCTGTTCTTCTGTGCCAGAGTGTCGGTCTCGGTCGCGGAGCGCAGCGTAATCGCGCCGGGCGCCGACAGCGTCAGGTCGCGCGTCGCGTCGATCTGGCTGCCCTGCACCGCGATCGTCGAGGCTGCGCCGGCGCCGCGTGCCGCGATCGCCACGTCGTTGCCGGCGATCCGGCTGGCGACATTGGTCTCGTCGCGCGTTTTCGAGGTCGCCTTGGTGCTCGACACGCCGAAGCTGACGCCGACCGCCGCGAGATTGGTGAGGCCGCCCTTGAGCGCATCCGCGGCGTTGTAGGCGGCCAGTCCGCCTGCGAGCCCGGCCACCGCGCTGGTCCGGGCGTTCGTATTGGCGTTGCCAAGGATGCGCCCGGAATCGCGCACGCCCTGCAACCCGCTGAGCACGGGGCTTTGCGCGCCGACGCTGATGCCGATGCTCGACGACTTGTTGAGCGTGTCGGTGGTCGTCACGTCGGTCGCATTGCGGATCGCGACGCTCTCGCCGCTCAGCCGGGTAAGACCGGTGCCGGTCACTTGGCTGCCGGTCACGGTCAGCGCGCGACCGGCATCGAGCGTCACGTCGCCCGCGGTCGATCCGATCAGCGAGCCGGTGTTGGTGATGCTGGTGGTGTCGGCGTCGTTGCGGTTCTTTGCGACGCCGAGGAACAGCCCGCCGCCACCGATCGACAGTCCGCTCTTCTTGACGCGCGTAGATTGCGTCTCGGTGTCGGTCGCGGTCAGCGTGCCGATGTCGATCGCGCCGCCCGCGGCGATCGAGACGCCGTTGTTCGCGACCACGTTGGAACCGGCGATCCGCGTGTCGCCCGTGCTTCGCAGCGCCACCGTGTCGCCCGACAGCGTCGAGGCGACGACGCTCTGATCGGTGCCGGTATAGGCCGTGGTGGTCTTGGTCGAGGACAGGAAGCCGCGGGAGGTCTTCTGCGTGTCGCGCTGCAGCTGCGTGCTGTCGACCACGCCGGTCACGCCGATGCTCCCCGCGTCGACGGCGAGCGCACGGCCTGCAGTGACCGTACCGCCGTTCACCACGAGCGCGCCTGGCGTCGCCAAGGTGACATTGCCGCCCGCGCGCAGATCCGACAGGACATTGCTGCGTTCGGTCTGGGTTTGCGTGAAAAGCGTCTTGCCTTCGCGGCCGACCGCAAACGATGTGCCGCTGTCGGTCGCGCTACCGATCGCAATGGTCTGACCCGCCGAGGCGACCAGATTGCCGCCCGCCGCCGCGCTCGCGCCGGTGACCGACAGCGTCCGCCCCGCGAGCAGATCAAGGTTCCCGGTCGCCGCGATATCGCTGCCGCGATTGGTGGTGGTCGTCGTCAGCGAGACCTGCTGGTCCGAACGCCCGGCATAGTAGCGCGTAGCGACGGTGCGGGTCATCGCGACTGGGGCGAGCGTCAGATCGCGGCCCGCCGCCAGCGTCAGGTCGCCACCGGTGATCGCACCGCCCCGGTCGATCAGGTCGCCGGCCGCGGAGACGATGCCGCGGTTGCCTAGATCGAGCCGACCGCTGTTGACGATCGTGCCGCCGACCAGCGTGCCACTGGCGCTAGCACGGATGACGCCCGCATTGGTCAGCGAGTCCGATGCGCGCAACTGGATATCGCGCCCGGCGATGATCGCGCCGCCGCTGGTGAGATCGCCAGCCGCCGCCTTGGTCAGGTAGACGCGCGGTGCGAGCACCGTCTGCGGTCCCGACGGGGTCTGAACCGTGGTTTCCACGAGCAGCACGATGTCGCTGGTCAGCGTTGCCATCTGCGTCGGCGAGAGCGAGACGCCGAGCGCGAGATTATAGGTCTTTGCGAAGGTCGCGCCCGCATCGAGCAGCGCACGATACTGGCCCTGGTTGTCACCATAGCCGACCAGTCGCTGCGCGCCGACCAGCGCAACGAGCTGGTTCGCGATCAGCTGCTGCTCGTAAAGCCCGTCGCCGAGCCGGCGCTGCACGCGCGACGGATCATAGCCGAGCTTGTCGAGAAAATAGTCGCTCGACAGGAAGGTGTCGTAGTTGTTGAACCGGGGATCCGCCTGGACCAGCACCTGCGAACTCGCCCCCGCGAACTGGAACAGTCCGCCCAGATCGAGTGTCGCGCTGCCCGCACCGCCGCTCGCGCGGTCGGTCGGCGGCTTGACCGCGAAGCCGAAGGTCGGGTCGATCGCGGTGCCGGCGATCACGCCAGGCGCGCTGCCGGGTGCGACGACCGCGCCCGTGGTCACGGCGGCGACGGCGCCACCAGCGGTGACGGCACCGGGCCCAGCGCTCGCGGCGAAGATGTCGGCGGTGCTGCCGTCCGGGGTCAGGACGAGGTTGTCGATCGTGACCGCATCGATCGTCAGCGTGCCCCCCGCGGTGATCGTCGAGGGGGTCGTGAAAGTCGCTTGCGCATCGACGGTATTGAGCGGCGTCGTCGTTCGCGTCCGCCAATCGCCGCACCCGAACAGCGGGCAGCTACGCGTCTGGCCTAGGATCACGCCGTCCTGCTTGGTGGTGTAGTACCCGGTGAACGCGGTGTTAGTCACGGCCGCGGCGCCAACCCCAAGGTTCCCTGCAGCGCTTATCGTGGACAGCCGGTTGGTGACGCTGTCGGCATCAATCGTGACGTTGGTGCCGATGATCTGCGCTTGCCCGCTGTCGGCAAGGATTTTCGTGTCGGTAATCGTCTCCAGATACTGGGTTATGGTCCTGTTGCGCCGATTGCGGTTGTCGATCGTCCGGACGTCCTGACTGGAGACGAGCGCCTCTTCGGTGGTGAACACGCTACGATCGTTGAGCAGGCGGGTCGCGGCGATCGCGATGTCGCCTTGTGCCTGAATGTCGGAGGAGAGGTTCTGCAGCGAGCCCGCACGCCCGGTTCCACCGACACCGGTGACGACCAGATTGCCGAGGCTGTAGAGCAGTGCGCCATCGCGGTTGACGATATCGCCGCCGCTCGACAGCGACAGGAGCCCGCCGCGGGTGGCGATCACCGCGCTGTCGCCCGCGTTGACGATGCCGCCAGTACCGGACAGTGCGACGCTGTCGCCGAAGATCGCGCTACCATTGGCGATCTGCGCGGCGCTCATGGTCACCGCACCGCCATTGATCAGCCCCTGGTTCTCCAGCGTCGTGCCGGCCGTCAGCGTCAGCGTCGGCGCGACGATCGAGCCGCCGGCCTGGTTGGCGATCGATCCCCCCGTGGCGATCCCGATCGCGGTGCCGCCCTGCACCATGCCTGCGTTGGTGAAGCTCCCGCCGATGTTGAGCGTCAGCGCGCCCGGCGTCGCGATCGTCTCGCCGGCAGCGTTGGTCAGATCGCCGGCTATGCCCAGCGTCAGCGCGGTCGGTGCGACGAGCCGCCCGAATGTGCCGCCGCCCGACGTGATGTCGAGCAGTCGGCCGCCGGCGAGCGTGCCCGCACCGGCTCCGCTGCCGCCATCGAGCGTGCCCGCGTTCACGCTCAGGTCGCGTGCGGCGGCGATGCTCCCGCGGTTGGCGAGCGTCCCCGTCACGGTCACCCGCGCATCGCGGTCCGCCCAGATCTGCCCGCCGGTGGCGTTGACAAGGCTTGCGGCCGACAGCGTCAGATCGCCGCCTGCCGCAAGCGTACCCGCGCCATTGTCGACGTTCGTCGCCGTCACCACGACCGATCCGTCACCGCCCAACGTCCCGCGATCGTTGGCCAGCGAATTGACGGTGAAGGTCGCGCCATCGGCGCCCGACGCCAGCAAACCGTTGCGATTATCCAGCGTGCTCGCGTTCACATCGAGCTTGCCGCCCGCGACAACCCGCCCGCCACTCGTGGTCAACGAGCCCGCCGCGATCATCATCGCGCCGGTCGACTGGATCAGGCCACCATTGCCCGTGAGGATGGCGCGCGCGGCGGTCAGCTTGAGTTTCGCCGCATCGAGCGTGCCCCCCGCGAGCGCGATGTCGCCATCGCGCGCGCCCACCGTCAACGTTCCGCCCGCCGTCAGGCGCGACCCGCTGGCGAGGTCGAGCGAACTGGCGTTGATCGTCGCATCGGTGGCGGCACCTATCAGGACCGAACCACTGATCGCATCGCGGACGTCGAGCGTCAGCGTTCCCGCCGAACCGGTCGCGACCAGCGTGCCGCCGTCGAGCGCGGTAAGACGCGCGTCCAGCGGGCCGGCGGCCTCGATCGATCCTCCGGCGTTGCGGGTCGCCCCGGCCCGAAGCGTAAGGCCGCTGCCTGCCGCGATCAGGCCATTCTCGTTCGCCAGATCGCTGCCGATCGTAAGCCCGGCGCCGCCTGCCGCGGTGAGCGTGCCACCGGTGTTGGCGAACGTGCCCGCGATCAGCGACAGCGCGCCATTGCTCGCGATCCGACCGCCGCTGTTGTCGATCGCATCGCTGCCCGACAGCGCGAGCGTGCCGGTGCCGAGATGCAGGATCGCACCGCCACGGTTGTCGATCGTCGCCGCGCGCAGCGTCAGATTCTGTCCGCGACCGACGATGTCGGCGGCATGGCTCAGCGTGCCCGTCGCGGTCAGCGTCAGGTCGCCGCCATTCTCGATCGTCGCACCGCTGCCGAACGCCAGATCGCCCGCCGTCGCATTGAGCGCGAGCGCGCCAATCGCGGTGATCCGGCTGTCGGTGAACGCCAGCGTCGTGGCGCCGATCGCCACGGCGCCGTTGCTGCCGATGCGCGTTCCCGCTGCGGTCAACGCGCCCCGGCTTGCCAGCGTCAGTGCGCCCGATCCGAGCGCGGTCAGGCTGGCGCGATCGAGCGCCACCGATCCGGCCGTGACGCCGAGCGTCCCGCCCGCTTCGACCGTGCCGCCGCGCGCGGTGAAGGCTCCTGCATTTACGGCGATAGCGCCGTCGGACGCGACCAGACCGTCCTGCGCGACCAGCCCCGCGGCCGTGAGGCTCGTGCCGCCCTTACCCGAAATCGTGCCGGTGTTCGTCAGCGTGGCTGCGGTCAGATCGACACGGCCCGCGCTCGCGATCAGGCCCCCGTTCGTCATCGCGCCGACTGTGTCCGCAGTCACGTTGCCACCGCTGACCTGGCCACCGCTGCCGATCGTGACCGAGCCTGCGCGCACCGACAAAGCACTGCCGCCCTGCAAGCCGCCTTCGGTGACGCCGAGCACGCCGCCGACATTGGCCGTCGTTGCACCGCCGCCCGCAACCAGGCCCTTGCCGGTGATCGCGAAATCGCCGCCGACCTTAAGGTCGAGCGCCTTACTCGCCGTGATGCTGCCCGCCACACCGTCGATACCGAGCGAACCAGCCGCAACCGACACATCGCCGTTGCCGCCGATCTGCCCCCCGCTGCCGCCGATCGCGCCGGTGAAGCCCAGCGTCAGCGCGCCGTTGCCGAGTGCCAGCACCGCGCCGCGCTCGTTGGCCAGGCTGCTGCCGCTTAGCGACAACGTGTCACCGGACTGGATCACACCGCCGATATTGGCGACCGCCCCAGCCTGTGCGTCTAGCGCCGTTCGCGCGTCGATCGTACCACCGCTATTGTCGAGCGTCGTGGTACGAAGCGTCAGCGTCCCGCCACTCGCGAGCCCGTGGTTGACGATGCTGCTGGCCGTCAACGACACGGCGTCGCGCGCCAGCACCCGTCCGGTCAACGCCGCCGTCCCGCCGACGTCGAGCCGCAACGTCCCAGCCTGCGTGACACGTCCGTCACGGGTCAGCCCGGCGGCGAGCGTGCCACCGCTGCTCAGCGCGCCGGTCGTGATCGTGAGGTCGCCACCACTGCCGATCAGGCCGTTACCCGTCAGGCTCGCGCCTTTCAGCGTCGCCGTGCCTTCGCCGTAGATCTGGCCGGCGACGTCGAGCGCACCGGCGGTCTCGATCGCGACAGCGGTCTTCGCCGTGATCGCGCCGGGCACCGATATCTTGCCGTCGAACGACAGCGTCACGCCCTGTTCGAGGCCCGCGAGATCGCCGGCGACGTTGACGCCGAGCCCGCGTTCGGTGCCGATCAGCTTGATCGAGCGCGCATACATCCCTCCGAGCGCCGCCACGTCGAGCGCGAAGGCAGGCTGGTTCGGCTGCGCTGCAGTACGCTGCCCAACCACCACGATGTCGCCGTCGCGCGTGATGTCGCCAGCGCCGAGGCTGGTGGTTACGGTATCCGCATACAGCCCGGCGTTGATCGAGACGGCACGCGCGAACAGGTCGAGCCGCGCATTCGTCGCGTCGAGGCCGCTGCCGGACACGTCGATCGTACCCGTCGCCGTCCGGAATCCGCTGAGCGCGCCGACGCCGTCAACCAGGGGTTGTGCCGCCGCCAGCGTCACACGCGGCGCGTTGACGAAACCGCAACCGTTGCACGAGATGCCATAGGGATTGGCGAGCACCAGATCGGCGGTCTTGCCGGCGACCTCGATATAGCCGCGCAGGCTAGACGGATTGGCGGCGACCACCTCGTTGATGATCAGCGACGCCCCTCCAGACGCATTAAGCTGCGCGTTGCCGTCGATATAGCCTGCGAGCCGGCTCTGGACGATCTTGTCGCTGTTGTTGAGCACCACGCCGCGCGCGTCGACGTTGAACGCTTGGTAGCGGTTGTAGCTCGTCCCTCTGGCGTCCGGCGTCGCGATCTTGACGACCGGCACGCCGTTCGCGCCGTAATCGAGATGCGTCGGGCCACCGGGGACCGGGACGACAGGATTAGGCGCACCGCCGTCCTGGCCGCGCGCCGGCACCGTTGCGACCAGCAACAGTGCGGCGAGCCCCGCGCCGCCGCCGAGCGGAGACAGCGCGCTGGCTGAACGCATCCGGCGACGCAGCACGGCGAAGGTCAGCTTGGTCATGCTCAAAATCCTACACCGGCGGAAAGGCCGAACCGAACGCGGTTGCGATTGGGGATCTGGCGCCCGAACACCGGACGCGCCCCGAATACGTCGACGAAGAACGGCCCACGCCGCGCCCTCAGACCGAGGCCGCCGCCGCCGCGCGCGCCGGTCCCTTTGCGGACTGCGCCCATGTCGAACAGGACATACGGACGGAACCCATCGGTGATCTTGGCACCCAGCTCCTGGCGCAGATAGAAGCCGTCACGCCCCAGTTCGGCGGTGTCGGTATCCAGGCCGCGGATCGTGTATGGGCCGCCGATCTGGATGAGATCCGAGCCGAACAGGTTCCGGTCGCTGACCTGCCCGTGAAACTCGGCACGGTATCCGTCGATGAAGCCCTGGCCCAAGGGCACGAACAGTCCGAAGTCGGCGTTGACGATCCGGTAGCGTGCACTTGGCAGCGCATCGGGCCGATCGTCCGGCTGCTTCTGCGCGCCGAGGATGCCCAGACCGATCCGGACGCCCACCGACCCGTCGAACCGCGCCGCGCCGAACGTCCGTCGATCGATCAGCCGCACTTCGAGGTCGGTGAGATCCTGTCGCTGGATGCCGATCTCGACATCGTTGATGAAGTTGCGACCCCATCGCCGCGCCAGCCCGAAACTGATCGAATCCTTCGCCGTCTGATTGCGGTAGAGAACCCGCTCGGCGCCGATCGCGACCCGGTCGAGTGTGCCACGCGTGCCGAAGCTGCTGACTTCGCCGACCACGGTCTGGCTGTAGCGATTGGCGGAGCCGCTCGCGTTGAACGTCCACCACCCGGCCGGCACGGAGATCGATCCGCCGATGCCGCGGCTATCGGCGGGCACGCCGGGCGAATCCGTCCGGCGATTATAATAGGCGCTGATCACCTCCGAAAAGCCCAACTGCCCAAGTTCGGCGACCTGCGCCGAGCCCTGGTAGCGCCCCACCCGTTCGCCGGCGAAGTTGTTGATCGACAGCGATCCGGCGATCGGCCGCGCCTGGTTTACGGTGACGTCGAGGACCGACTGGCCCGGCGCATCCCCCGGCACGATATCGACGGCGACGGTGCGACCGGGAACGCTGCGCATCTGCTCCAGCCCCTGTTCCAGCGCGCGCAGATCGAGCAGGTCGCCGCGCCCGACCGGCGTCGCACGCCCCCACACCTTGGTGTGTGCCGTCTTGTTGACCCGGATATCCTCGACGACGCCCGGCACCACGACGATGCGCAGCGTGCCGCTCGCGAGATCCTGTTCGGGCAGGCCTGCGCGCGTCGTCACCAACCCATGTTCGATAAACGCGCCCTGCAGGCTGCGGACGATGTAATCGAGACCAGCCGTCCCGACGCACCGCCCGCGATACTGCGCGACGAACCCCGGCACCCATTGCAACTTCGCAAGGCTCGCATTCTCGACGACGATGTCGCGCACCGTGAAGCAGCCGGCCTCCACCGGAAAAGGCCCGAGCGGCGCCGGCTCGTGCCGCTCGATGGTCGCGACCGGCGCTGCCTCGCGCGCCGCGCGTTCTGCTGCCTGCTGCTGCGCTCGGATACGCGCCTGTTCCTGATCGGCGGGCGAGGCCACCTGTGCCTTGGCAGTCGTCGACAGCAACACGATGCCGGTAAATGCAGCAACCCATATACACGGCAGGCGACAAGATCCGCCCCTAGCTCGTTTGGCCGATCCCCTAGTCATGCAAGCCCCGTCCCTGTTTGAACCAGCGATACATTCGATGTTCGTAAATTTACAAGAACGTTATGTGCTCAAAGACGGAATTCACCTATCTCAGATAGTTAATGAAATACTGCTCAAGGGCAGCAGACGCCGAGATGGCATTCAAAATGGACTATTCTGGTGTTCACAAAATATTCGAGGATACGCTGATCACTCCGCAAGCAGCGGATAAATATTCCCCGGTACTCGCTGCGCTCTCACGTCGGCGGGTCGGTCCACGCCTCCGTCCCCTCGGAAGGCGGGGCCGTTCGCACACTACGAAAGGACCCAAACCGGGACATTCGCGCGCCCTTTCCCGCTCCCCAAATTTAGACATTCGTTCATCCTCGCGCTGAGTGAGCTTGGCGAAAGATCGTCCGTCTTGGATGTCGTGAAGGGGAAGGAAAGCGGTCTGACCGCTTGCAGGTGGGAAATGCGGTAAGCTGGCATTAGCTATTCAACACGAAGAGGAGGCAGTCCTTTTGAGGGCGATTGCAGCGTTGGGGGCGAAGGTTAGGTTGATCGCCCGATCGTTGATCGGCCAGAGAAAGCCGCCAGTGCCGCCCGTCGCTATGACCAGACCACCTCGCCCGCTCGCAAGGGTGAGCCCACTAACCTCCACAAGGTAGCCGTGCTTCCCTCCCACCGGCTTTACAATCCGAGATGAACCTGCCGCCGTTCCGTTTATGGCGAGCCTGCCGTTGGCTTCGAGCAGCAGCCGATTAGCTCCATCCGAGTAGCACCCGACGAAGGGCTCGATAGATGCGTATATGGGCTGGCGGTTGCGGGTCTCGATCACGACGATGAAGAGGCCAACGATCACGGCGATCAACGCCCACGACACCAATCTCGAACTTGGACGATTACCCATCCCGCGTAGCTGAACCAATGGCCGTTTTCGGGCAAGTTGATCGTGCACCTGAATGTCTATGTTTGGGCGTAAGCGGTCGGGGTATCGCGGGGGTATATCGCGGCTACTGTCGCATGAACCTCAAAGGCTTTCGGCGGAGCTTGGGAAGTCGCGGCGGAGGGGATCTCCGCCGCACCTAATGTCCGATTTGGGAGGAAAGCGGACGGGCTGCTTTCGGGAAGATGGGTAGCGATCGCAGCCGTTGGGCGGCTGCTTACTTCCCAAAAAGGAGCAAGAACTGGGAAGCCGCATCGGTTTCCAAAATTCACGTCAGTTGAGAAAAAAGCTTAGTCCCGATCGCCTTATAAAGTGTCGCTCTCGTGGTGCTTCGGTCGGGCAGATACCCATTGACGGCTAAGTCTACATATGTGACGTTTGACCATGGTTCGTGCCCGACGCCCTTCGCAACAGATGCGGCTCCTGTTGGAAGCGCTATCGGCGCGCAGTCAGGAGTGGCGTCACGGCTATGACCTGATGAAGCAGACAGGGCTCCAGTCCGGGACGCTTTATCCATTGCTTATGCGGATGACGGAGCAAGCCTTGGTCGAGGCGCAATGGTGCGAGCCCACACGCCCAGGACGGCCAGCTCGCCACGCTTACCGGTTGACGGCTGCCGGCGTCGCCTTGGCGAATGCCTCGATCACTGCGAACAGCGGACCGGGCTTGCGGGCGGCGCTGGCATGAGGGTGGCGCTCTCCCGCGCCATCCTTACGCTCGCCACGCTCTGCATGAGAAGCAGAGACTATGGCTGGGGCATCGCTATGCAATCCGAGCTAGAGGAAGCAATTGCCGACGGAGGCGGCTTGCGGTTTGCCTTCGGTTGCCTCGTCGCCTCCTGGGGGCGGATGCCGGCGCACGACGAAGGCCGGTTCAGCCTTACGATCCATGCGCTTGCGCTGGGGCTGATCGTGCCGATAGGCTCGTTTCAGGTTGTTGGCCTGTGGCACGGCTTTCCCGCCATGCTAAGCATCGGCGACTTCGCGGTGCCTAACAGCCTTCAGGGCTACCTTATGACCAGCGCCTATCAAGGGCTGACGCCATTGATAGCGGTGGTTTCGCTGGTGCTCGGCGGGGCGCATCTGCGGCTGGCGTGGACGCTGCTCGACTGTGACTGGGCGCGTGTCGAAGCAGCCGGTGCAATGAGCCTGGCTGCGGCGGTCACCATCATCATCCTGATCGGCTTGCTTGATTGTAATGTCGGTCAGGCGCTGCGCCAGGTCGCGATCCTGCTCCTTGAACTAGCGATCGTCGCGGCCTTGGCGCGCTGGCACGCCGAACTACCGCAACCTCCACAGGCCGATCAGGCGGCCACATGAAGAGGTCTCGTTGCCAGGCGGCCTTGTCCTCACACGGGCGGGCGTGAGTCGCAGTGAAGCGATCCGCGCCGACCCATTGCTAGGGCGGAATACAAAGCCATCGAGAGGAAACACGCAATGCAGCGGTTAGGAAAATGCTACTTGTTCGGTGCGGCGGCTGCGGTGGCGTTCGCCGCTCCCGCTAGTGGGCAGACCGGTCGTTGCCCCGTGCCCGCGTTGGCGGCGGGTGGCCCCGACAACATCCACACGCGCTATGTCGAAGGTCATTTGCAACCGCCGGTTATTAAGTCCGGCGCACGGCCGTTCAGCCTCGCCGACCGGATGCGCCAGTACGATGTGCCCGGAATCAGCGTCGCCGTAATCCACGACGGCAAGATCGTTTGGGCGCGAGGCTGGGGCGTTCGCGATCTGACGAGCTGCAAGCCCGTAACGCCGAATACCGCCTTCCAGGCTGCGTCGATCAGCAAGGTCGTGACCGCGGTGACGGCGCTCCGCTTGGTTGAGCAGGGTAGGATTAAGCTCGACCAGAACATCAACGAGGTGCTTCGTTCCTGGCAGCTGCCGAAGGACGCGAAGCTGGCGCCAAACGGCATCACACTACGCGAACTGTTGAGCCATACGGCCGGCCTGGGGGTTCATGGCTTCGGCGGCTACCAGCCCGGCTCACCGCTCCCCACGCCCGTTCAGATACTGGACGGCGTGTCGCCCGCGAACACGCAGCCCGTGCGCAGCATATTACCCGTGGGCGGCCAGTTCGAATATTCAGGCGGCGGCTATGTAGTAACGCAGGTCGCTCTATCCGATGTGGGCCGCACCGCCTTCGCAGACCTCGGCCGACGCGAGGTTCTATCGCCGCTCGGCATGACGCGGAGCGCCTTCACCATGCCACCATCGCCGGCGATCCTGGCCAATGCGGCGTTCGGCTCTGCGCAGGGCAAGCCCATGCCCAGCAACTATCAGGTCTACCCCGAACTCGCGCCGGCCGGCCTGTGGACGACAGCTACCGATCTCGCCCGCCTGCTGATCGACCTTCAGGCGTCGGCGGCAGGCAAGAGAGGGCACCGCCTATCGCCGGCTATGACCCGCCTGATGATGACGCCGGTCAAGGACAATTGGGGACTTGGGGTCGCCGTATATCCCGAAGGAGCGCCGCGCTTCATGCACGACGGCGTGAATGCCGGATACGAATCCTTCATGGTCTCCTACATTGGCAAGGGCGACGGGATCGTCGCGCTGACCAACGGGGGCGACGGCCGGCGGCTGATGGGCGAGGTCATCCGCGCAATCGCGACCGATTACGGCTGGTCAGATGTCGCCGCACCCGCGACCGAGGAAAAGACGCTGTCGCTCGCCGAACTGTCGAAGGCGGCCGGCCACTTCGAGGGGGGCGGGCTCAAGGTGGACCTCGAAGCACGATCCGAGGGATTGTTCGCCAGGCTTGTCGGCGGGAACATGGCCGAACGCCTGATCGCCCTGTCCCCAACGCGCTTCCGATCAGAGGGACTTGGCGTCACGGTCGAGTTCGCGCCTGACTTCTCAAGCTGCACAATGATCGAAGGCGCGCCGCCCATGAAGATGGTACGGTCAGCGGGCCCGCGCTCAGCTTCCTAGCACAATTGATCAATTCCATTGATGCCGAAACACGGACCGATCAGATGGAACTAGGACGATTGTTCCACCGTAGTGGCGACCGTCCATGGCGCTGCCCGCTAGCCGCTCTTGGAGACGAAGAATGGGGAAAAGGCGCGCTTAACGAATGGCCGTTATCGGACGCCCCTATCGTCAGCCTGAATGTCCGGGTGTGGGCGAAGTTGCCAACGGCAGGGAATCGAACCCGCACCCGTCTCCGGGATCGCTGTAGCGATACGTCTACCAATTCCGTTACGCTGGCACGGACAATATTCGGGCAAATCCCCTAGTTAAGCAATGTCCGGTTTCGGGTGGCGCGGTTCGCTGGTGGAATGGCTATATTTGGGCGAAACTCCCCGCCAGCAGAAGGCTGGCAAGACCCAATTGCGGACGCTCACGCCCCTTCCCTCGCTTCCCAACTTCGGACGCTGGTTCATCTTTGCGAAAACCGATTTTGAAGCCCGACTATCCGCTCGCGAATGTCGTGATGGGGAAGGAAAACGGACGTTCCGTTTACGCGAACGGGTGGCCAGCATCTTCCTCATAAGAGTAGATATTCCAGGGCTCGGGCATCGCGGGCAGCTTTGCCTCGAAACAGGTAAGGTGGCACCACCACGTCTTCGTGACCTCCGAGCGTGTGCCGATTGTCAGGTAGGTCGGATCGACCCCAGAATAGTCAAAATTGCCACAGAAGCAGCATGGGGTCATAGGTTTGGCGTCGCTCATAGCGCGAGCTTGCCCTAGTCGTCGAACGTCTGCAATTAGGCGTAAGCGGAGTGGCCAGAATGGGGAGGTTAGTGGCCTTCCGGTTCGATCACGACGAAGACGCAGGGGAGATCGATAACAGCTTATCCGCGATAACTTCGTTAGGCGACATTCCCATATGGCCAAACCTGCCTGGACAGAGTGAACGGCGGCCATCAATTGTGATAGCAAAGTCGCGAGGCGTATCACCCTGCATTGAGGCGACCGCAGACCGGGGCGGGTTAGGGACCTGTAGCCACACATCCCTCGTTTGCCTGCCGTCAGACGAAAGCGTGAAGTACGAACCCTCAAGATCCACGTGCCAAATCCCGGTCAAACGTTGGGACGGTCCAAACGGGAAGCATGTGATGTCGCCGACATATCGGCCCTGCCTTAGATCACCCCCGTAGCACCGCTCCTCGGTAAGTTTCGGGTCACGCGCCTCGACACAGCTTGCGAGGCGAGGGACGGCCTGATGGCAGGAAGCGAGAGAAAGCAGGTATGTGAGTGCGATCCACCTCATGCTTGAGAGACTGGCGGACATCGGGGATGTCCGCAACTGGGCGCAGACAGACCCACTTGGACAGTTGCGGTAACGGCCATCCCGTTGAATCGAACGCGACCCCCACTCGGTGGGCGTGATGCCACCTCAACTCCGCGGTGCCCTCCCAATGTCCGGTTTGGGAGGAAAGCGGAACGTCCGCTATTGGGGAACATGGCGCATCCGACGCCAAACTTCCGGACGATGCCGCCGCCTCGGATTCGCGCGGCGAGCGGCTCCCCGCTCGCCGGCGCAAGCTTCATAAGGCGATCTAATGAGCGCTCCCTCGATCGTCAGACTCGATCAGAAGCTCGCCCGCGCTGCCGAGCTTGGAAAGGGTATCCGGCTGGAGTCCGCCGACCTCGACCTGCTCGGTAGTCTCGGTCTCTTCGACATGACGCACCGCGCCAAATCCGATTATCTGAAAGAACGAACACAATGTCGCGACGCACGCCGCCGGTCTATCAACGGGGCAAATACTGGCTCGCTCATGACGAACGAGCAGACGGAACCCGGCGGACCCCCAATTTCTATGTCTGATGGTACGATTCCGCCACGCGACGCGAGCGCAGCTCGTCAACGGGTACGGTAGACGAAGCCGCGGCGATCCTCGCACTCGACAAGCTTTATCTTGCCGATAAAGGCGAGGCCCCGGCCTTCTGCCACGCCTGCGGCCAGTCGCTGGCGCAGGCGCAGACCTATCTGCTGAGCGACGCCATCGCCGACTATAAGATCGAGTGGGGCGACACGCGCGTGTCGGCGGACACGATCGCCGGACGCCTGGCGCACGTCGTTGCGTTCCTCGACGCCGAGCAGGCACTGGGCGCGGAAGGCCGATTTGGTCACGCGACCAGCTGCGCTGCCGCCTGCTCGTCAGTCTTCGTCCACGCGTTTCGCGCGTGGTCGCGGTTGCAGCCGGTCGAATGGCGCAACGGCAAAGGCGAGGTCACGGTATCGCGCATCCGCTCACCGGCTGCGACCGAGGCATCGATCGCGCAACTGATCGCGGTCCTAAACCACGCCGCCAACGCCGAGCCGCCGCGCTCCGACAAGCGTCCGATCTATAAGCCCCTTCCCGCCCGCCAAGTGCAGCGCCAGCGCCGCACGCGAATCGGCGTTGACGAACTGGCGAAGATGTTCGCCTACGCGGCCGAACCCGATCGCCAGCGCGGCTCGCTCCACGCATTTCTGGTCGCCTCAGTCTGCACGATCGCGCGACCGGGCGCAGTGATGGATATTAGCGTTGCCCCGAACGCCAGCAATGGTGGCCCGGCGCCCCAACTATCGACCTGAACCCGCAGGGTCGGACGCAGAACAAGAAGCATCGCGCGCTGCTACCTGTGCTCCCGCTACTCGATCGCTGGCTGCGCGCCGAATACGAGACGTACATCTCACTCAAGCCTGTCGAGCGTTCGGGCTGCGGCTGGCTGGTGAACTATCACGGCCGCCCCGTGCAGGATGTCGACCGCGCTTGGGACACGATGCTGACGAAGCTCGAAATGCCCAACGGCCGCGAGTGGCGCCCCTATGTTCTGCGCCACAGCTTGGCGACGCTCGTTCGCAACCGCGGCGCCGAGAAATGGGATCTGGAGGGCTTCATGGGCCACCGCGCCGGCAGCCAGACTGAGGTCTACGCGATCGGCGAGTTCCCTAGCGTCGTCCGCGCTCTGGAGAGCATCATCTCGGAGATCGAAACGCTCGCTCCGGGTGCAATGCACCGGAACCGCACCGGAGCCGAGAAATCCTCGACCATGCGGGAAAATCTTAAAATGTGAGTACTCTCAACAACTTGTCGATGGTGCCGCTTACAGGACTCGAACCTGTGACCCCCGCATTACGAATGCGATGCTCTACCAGCTGAGCTAAAGCGGCCCGACGACGGACGTATCCGGTCGAGGTCGCGGCGAATACCAAGGGATTTGCGGGCTGACAAGCGGTTTGCGTCTTTACCGGGCGTTTACCAAACGGCGTGCAAGAGCGTGGCTGAAAAACGGGGGCCCTTGGGCATGGATACGGTACGCGGCCTGGACAACGAACGCAGCGACGGTCCAGATGGTCCGGTCGCTCGCGGAGGATATGATGCAGTGAGTTCGGGTTTCGGAAATTCGGGTTCTGGGAGTTCCGATTTCGGAAGTTCGGGTTTCGACGGCACGGACCGCGCGACGTCCAGCGATGCGCGTCATTCGACCGATGCGGGCGTCAACGACGTGATGTTCGATCTCGGCGGCGATGAGCGGCGGATGCACGTCCGCGCGTACAACCACTGGGTGTCGCTGCTGAAGGACCGCCCCTACCCGTCGATCGCCGATCTCGAGCCGGAGACGATCACCGATTTCGGCCCGCACAGCGTGCTGCTCGATTTCAGTCGCGGCATGGGCGACCCCCGGATCGCGTATCTCGGGCGTGCGCTACGCGAGGAATGCGGGCTCGAGGGGCCGATCGCGACGATCGCCGACGTGCCGAGCCGCTCGCTGCTGTCGCGGCTGACCGACCATTATCTCCAGATCATCGCCAATCGCGCACCGATCGGTTTCGAGGCGGAATTTGTCAGCAGCCGGGGGCGGACGACGTTGTACCGCGGCATCCTGATGCCGTTCGCGTCGGGCGGCGTGACGATCGACTTCATCTACGGCGTGATCAATTGGAAGGAACTCGCGGACGCCGATCTGCAGGCGGCGCTGTCGGCCGAACTGGATGCGGCGGTTCAGGGCACGCCACGGGTCTCGGGTGCGGCCGCGCAGGTCTGGGCCGATGGTCCGAGCGGCGGGTTCGATATCATGCCGGCCGAGCCGACGCCCATGCCGGCGCTTGTCCTGGATGATCCCTTGCCGGCCGAGTATGTGCTCGCCGGTCCGCTCGGCGAGCAGCTGGCGATGGCGCGCGAGAGTGCGGCACAGGTGCGGGCTGCCGAAGCACGCAGTCGTGCGGCGCTGCACCGGACGCTGGGTCGTGCGCATGATCTCGCGGTGTCGACCGAGCACGACGAGGGCGATTTCGCCACGCTGTTCGCCGCCGCCTGCCTGCCTGGCCAGACGGACGTCATGATGCAGATCGTCACGCTGGTCTTCGGCGTCAATTTCGAGGCGACCCGACTGGCGACGTTCGCGGCGGTGCTGCGCCACGCGCAACGGCATCAGGTGCCCGCGGGAGGTTTTGCAAGCTTTCTCGGCGGTTTCGATGGCGATCTGATCGCGATCGCAGCCGCCGAACACGCCGCATCTTAGGTGCGCCGCAGCATTCGCCTTCGCACCTGCCACAAGGGTTGAGATAGGCGAATAGCGGGCGCATAGGCCCTGACCTATGGCGAACCAATCGTTGAACACGCTCACCGAAACCCTCGCGGGCCGGTTGACCGAACGGGCCCTTCCGGGCGAACTGAGGGACTTCGGGGCGAGCGAGGTCGCGCAGGCCGCGGCGTTCGTCGCCGCGACCGCCGCGCACCGCGACGACGGTGCGCCGGCGATCGCGATCGAGCCGATCAGCGCGGACGACACGCGGCGGCGGATGCGGCTCGCGATCGTCAACGACGACATGCCGTTCCTGGTCGATTCGATCGCCGCGGCGATCGGCGCGCAGGACATCGCGGTCGACCGGATCATTCACCCCGTCGTCCGCACGACGCGCGCACCCGATGGCACGCTGCATGCGATCGACGCGGACGGGCAAGGCGCGGGCCGCCCCGAATCGATGATCTACCTGGAGATGGAGCGCGCCGATGCGCGTGACCGTCGCGGGCTGATCGAGGATCTCACGGCTGTATTGGCCGACGTCCGCGCGGCGGTGACCGACTGGCGCGCGATGCAAGCCGCGCTCGACGACGATATCGCCAAGCTGCCCGAGGGCGAAGGCGCCGCGCTGTTGCAATGGTTCCTCAACGGCCATCTGACACTGCTCGGACATCAGATCTGGCATCGTGACGGGAGTGGCCACGCCGCGCTGGGTATTGCGCGCAACGAGCACCGTGTGCCGATCCTTGCCGAAGCGTCGCGCGCGCTCGCGATCGAGTGGTTCGAGGCGGGCAACGACGCGCCGTTGTTGCTGAAGTCGAACTTGATTTCGACCGTCCACCGCGCCGTGCCGCTCGACCTCGTCGTCGTGCCGGTGATGGAAGGCGCGACCGTCGCCGGGCTGTCGATCTATAGCGGGCTCTGGACCAGCGCCGCGCTGGCCGCAATGCCGCGCGACGTGCCGGTCCTCCGCACGCGACTCGCCGCGATGAAGGCGAAGTTCGGGTTCGATCCGCGCGGTCATGCCGGCAAGGCGTTGACGCACGCGTTCACTGCGCTTCCACACGATCTGGTCATCGCGTTCGCACCCGATGCGCTCGAGGATCTGGCGCTGACCGCGATGAGCATCGCGGATCGGCCGCGGCCGGCGCTCGTGCTCGTCGAATCGGCGCTCGGGCGTCATCTGTTCGGGTTCGTGTGGTTGCCGCGCGACGACGTCACCACCAGCCGCCGCGTCGCGATCGGCGACATGCTGGCCGAAGCGGCGAATGCGAGCGTGCTGAACTGGTCGATCGCGCTGGAAGACGGCGAGGTCGCGATGATTCGCTACACGCTCGATCTGCGCGGCGATGGCCGGATGCCCGACGTCGCGCCGCTCGCGCTCCGGTTGCAGCGGATGGTGCGCGGCTGGGTGTCGGACGTCGAGGCCGCCCTGGTTGAGACGTTGCCACCGCCGCGTGCGGCGCGTCTTGCGCTCAAATGGGCGGCGGCGTTCCCGCAGAACTACCGCAACCTCAGCACGCCCGCCGAGGCCGCCGAGGATATCCAGCGCATCGCCGCGCTGGGCGATGCGGATGCGCGTGGTGTGCGTCTCGTACCCGGTGAAGCCGGCGCCGATCCGCAGCTGAAGATCTACAAGCTCGGCGGTGCGTTGCCGTTGTCCGACGCAGTCCCGGTGCTGGAGAATTTCGGCTTTCGCGTGATTGGCGAACTGCCGACGCGGTTGCGCGACGACAGCGTGCCGTTCGTCCATGACTTCGTGCTGGAGGCGAACGACGCCGCGCAGCAGAGCGACGCGCCCGTGCTCGAAGGCGCGATCGCGGCGGTGCTGGAAGGCGCGGCCGAGAACGATGCGTTCAACCGGCTGATCGTCGAACTCGGGATGCGTCCCGAGGCGATCGTGCTGTTCCGTGCGTGGTTCCGGTATCTGCGCCAGGCGGGGCTTCCGTATGGTCTGACCACCGTGGTCGACGCGCTGCGGCGTGCGCCGAAGGTTGCGGCGGCTCTGATCGCGCGGTTCACTGCGGTCCACCATCCGGAGCACCCAGGTAACGCGATCGAGGCGGATCAGGCGATCGAAGCCGGGCTAGACGCGGTCACGGCGATCGACGACGACCGCATCCTGCGTGCGTATCGCAACCTGATCGCGGCGACTCTGCGGACCAACGCGTTCACGCCCGCCGCGTCGGAAGCGCTCGCGTTCAAGCTCGACAGCCATCTGATCCCCGGTCTCCCCGCCCCCGTGCCGTGGCGCGAAGTCTGGGTGTATTCGCCTCGCGTCGAAGGCATCCACCTCCGCGCCGGCCCGGTCGCACGTGGCGGCCTGCGCTGGTCCGACCGTCGCGACGATTTCCGCACCGAGATCCTCGGGTTGATGAAGGCACAGCGCGTCAAGAACGCGGTGATCGTGCCGACCGGCGCGAAGGGCGGCTTCTATCCGAAGCAACTCCCTGCCCCGTCGAACCGCGACGCATGGCTGGCCGAGGGTACCGAGAGCTACCGGATCTTCATCCGCACCCTGTTGTCGATCACCGACAACATCGTCGAGGGCAAGGTCGTCCATCCCGACGGCGTGACGATCCTCGACGGCGAGGACCCGTATTTCGTCGTCGCCGCCGACAAGGGCACCGCGACGTTCAGCGACGTGGCGAACGCACTCGCGCTCGAACGCGGCTACTGGCTGGGCGATGCGTTCGCCTCCGGTGGCTCGGTCGGATACGACCACAAGGCGATGGGCATCACCGCCAAGGGCGCATGGCTGAGCGTCCAGCGACACTTCGCCGAACGCGGGCTCGACGTGCAGAGCGAGAGCATCACCGTGGTCGGCTGCGGCGACATGTCGGGCGACGTGTTCGGCAACGGCATGCTGCTGTCGAAGACGCTGAAGGTCATCGCGGCGTTCGACCACCGCCACATCTTCCTCGATCCCGATCCCGATCCGGCGACCAGCTGGGACGAGCGCAACCGTATGTTCGCGTTGCCACGGTCGAGCTGGGCGGACTACGACGCCAGCCTGATCTCGAAGGGCGGCGGCGTGTTCGCGCGCACCGCCAAGGTGGTGAAGCTGTCGCCGCAGGTGCAGGCTGCGCTCGGCGTGACGGTGAGCGAGATGGAGCCGGGCGCGCTGATCTCGGCCATTCTCAAGGCGCCGGCGGATCTGCTCTGGTTCGGCGGCATCGGCACCTATGTGAAGGCGGCATCGGAAGCGAACGTCGCGGTCGGCGATCCGGCGAATGACCGGCTGCGCGTCAATGCCGAGGATCTCCGCGTGATCGCGATCGGCGAAGGCGCGAACCTGGGCGTCACGCAGGCCGCGCGCATCGCGTTTTCGGCACGCGGCGGGCGGATCAACACCGACTTCATCGACAATTCGGCAGGCGTCGACTGCTCGGATAACGAGGTCAACATCAAGATCGCGCTCAACCGCGAGATGATCGAGGGCCGGCTGGAGTACGAGGACCGCAACACGCTGCTCGCCAGCATGACCGACGACGTCGCGCACCTGGTGCTGGAGGACAACCGCCTCCAGACGCTCGCGCTGTCGATCGCCGAAGCGGACGGCGCGGTCGCGATGCCGAGCTATGTCCGCGTGATCGAGATCTTCGAGGGCACCGGGCGGCTCGATCGGGCGGTCGAGGGGCTGGCGTCGAACGATATCCTGCTGCGCCGCGGCCAGGATGGCCTGGGGCTCACGCGGCCCGAGCTGGCCGTGCTACTGGCGACCGCCAAGCTCGGGTTGCAGGATGCGATCGAGCATAGTGATGTCGCCAAGGACGACGCTTTGAAGGCGGATTTGCATGCCGCGTTCCCGGCGGCGATGCGCGAGCGCTTCGCGACGGCGATCGACGAGCATCGGCTGCGGCCCGAGATCGTCGCGACCAAGCTCGCCAACCGGATCGTCAACCGATTGGGCATCCTCTACCCGTTCGAACTGGCGGAAGAGGAAGGCGCGGCGATGGGCGATATCGCGGCGATGTTCGTCGTCGCCGAGCGCCTGTTCGACCTGCCCGCGTTGTGGGCGGAAATCGAGACCGCGGTGATGCCCGAGGCGGCGCGGATCGCGCTGTTCGACGAGGTGGCGGTCGCGACCCGCTCGCAGATCGCAGACCTGTTGCGCGTGTCTGCACCGGGCGCCGTGCCGGGCGAAGTGCTCGCACGGTTGGCGAAGGGCATCACGCAGCTCGACAGCCAGACCGCGGCGTTGCTGCTTGAGGAAGCAAGTGCGCAGAGCAGCCGCATCGCGGGGCAGCTCGAAGCGGTCGGTGCACCAGGCGATCTGGTGCGCAAGGTCGTCCGCCTGTTCGAGATGGACGGCGCGGTCGGACTTGCCGATCTCGGCGAGCGGATGACGCTCGACGAGGCGGTCCTCACGCGCGCGTTCACGCATCTCGGGCAGGCGCTCGGGCTCGACTGGGCGCAGGCAAACGCCGCGCGGATCAGCCCGACCGATCCGTGGGAGCGCCTGCTGATCGCGGGCCTCGCGCGCGATTTCCAGCAGCTACGGCTCGAATTCCTCGCCCGCCGCGGCGCGCAGGATCCGCAGGGCGCCGTGGAAACGTGGCTGGCCGCAAATGCAACGCGCGTGGCGCAGTTCAAGGCGGTAATCGACCGCGCGCGCCACGCGGCGGTGCCGAATGCGGCGATGCTAGCGCAGATCGCCGGGCAAGCACGGGTATTGTTGGGGCGGTAACTTAACCCCTCTCCCCTGCGGGGAGAGGGAGGGGCCCGCGTGCTCTTGCGCGTGGGAGGGTGAGGGGAATGAGGCTCGGGACGCTGATCCCAACAGCCCCTCACCCTTCCGTCGCCAAGAGGCTCCTCCTTCCCTCTCCCCGGAGGGGAGAGGGACAGCCTAGGTCGCCCGTCGCGCCGCCAGCTCCGCCTTCCACCCCCGTGCACGCCACCACATGATCACCCCGGTCACCGCCAGCACCGCCGGCAATATCCCTCCGAGGAAAATGATCACCTGCCACAGCGCACCCATGTCGGTGCCGTCGTGGATTCGCCGCATCCACCGCGCCACGCCGCCCTGAGGCCGCGCGGGGGCAGCAGTCGCGCCGCCGGTGTCGTCGGCGATCTTCACCCCGACCGGCGTCGTCCCGCGCGCGAACGTCACGGTCCAGTCGGCGCTGAGATCGGTCGGCCAAGCGACACTGCGCAACGGCGCGCCACCCGCCAGGGCGCGCGCCTTGCCGATCGCCACGGCAAGCGGTTGCGCAGGCTTGGCCAGCGGTCTCGCACGCATCATCGCGCCGCGATCGGGCCCGCCTCGGGGCCGCGACGCCTCCCCGTTGATCTTCCCGAAGAATTGCGGGAACGAGATCCACGCGCCGGTCAGCGACAGCACGAACAACGGCAGCGCGATCCAGAACCCGAACAGGTGATGCAGGTTGGTATCGACGTTACGGTGCCGCCGGAACCGCAGCCCGCGCGACCATTTGCCGACCGTCGGCCACCACAGCCAAAGCCCGGTGAAGCACGACACCATCATCGCCACGCCGATCCAGCCGACGATCGATCGCCCGACGCCAGGCAGTTGCAGGCTGCCGTGCAGGACGTGCAGAAACCGCACGAGCCCACCGTTCGACGGCGACACCTCCAGCACGCGCGCAGTCGGCGGATCGAGATACACCATCGTCCGCTGCGGCGGTCCCGGTCGCTTCGATGCAGTCCCGCCGGCGGCGGCGGCAATGACGACCGGTCCGCCATCGTCGGGCATCGTCAACTGCGCGATCCGCTCGCCGTGCGTCAGCCGGGTCGCTGCCGCCGCGACATAGGCGTCCGGGCTGAGCACCGTCGTCCCCGACACCGCATAGCGCGTCGGATCGACGATCCGGTCGAGCGCGTCATGCCACACCAGCGCCGCGCCGCTGAGCGACAACGGAATGATCAGGATCGCAAGGATCAGCCCGATCCACTTGTGGACCTGAAACCACGCCCGCCGCATCGCCAATTTACTCATCGAATATTCCCCCGCTCGCGGAGCGTGTCATGGCAGGCGTACGCAAGTCCATCCATCCCCTTCCCGTCATCCTGACAAAAGTCAGGACCCAGAGCCAAGCAGCGTAAGACCCGGGATCCTAGGTCCCGCCTTTCGTCAGGATGACGGATCGCGCTCAGACATCGGCCCAGCGGCGCAAAAGATTATGGTACACCCCCGTCAGCCGCACGGTCGCCGGATCGCCCTGCCCTTGCGCGGCTGCAACCGCCTGCACGCCCTGGTCGAGATCGAACAGGATCCGCCGCGCGCCGTCATCCCGGACCATAGACTGCAGCCAGAAGAACGACGCCACCCGCACACCGCGCGTGACCGGCGCGACGCGGTGCAGGCTAGAGGCGGGGTACACCACCATATGGCCGGCGGGCAGCTTGACCGATTGCGGCCCGAACTGATCCTCGATCACGAGTTCGCCGCCGTCATAGGTCTCGGGATCAGCGAGGAACAGCGTTGCCGACAGGTCGCTGCGAATGCGGAAGTCGGAGCCGCGCTTGATCCGGATCGCAGTGTCGACGTGCAGCCCGAAATCCTGGCCGCCGGCGTAGCGGTTGAACAGCGGCGGAAAGACCTTCAGCGGCAGCGCGGCGGCGACGAACAGCGCGGAGCGGCCGAGCGCGTCGAGGATGATCCCGCCAGCCTCACGCGCTTCGCCGGAGTCCTCGGGCAGTTGCTCGTTGCGCTTGGCGAGCGCCGATTGCTGGCCGGAGGTCGCGTTGCCGTCGATCCATTCGGCCGCATCGATGACGCTCCGCACTCGTGCCACTTCCGCCGGATCGAGCACATCGGGAACGGCGATCAGCATGCCGCACCTTCACGCAATGCGGCCACGCCAGCAGTGCGGAACGCGGGAATATCGCTAGCCGCCAGCCATGCTACGGCCTTGCCCAGAAACGCCGCGTTGCCGCGCGCGCCGGCTTGTTTCAACCAGACCAGCGCCGCGTCGACATCCCCCGCCGCGCCCAGCATCCGCGCGTGATTGAAGCATCCGCGGAAATCGCCGCCCTCCGCTGCCCGTGCATAGCATTCAGCAGCCCGCACCAGATCGCGCTCGCACGCCCATCCGTCTTCCGCAAAACTGCCGACGAAGTTGATCGCCTTCGCACTGGCGAGCCCCGAATCCATCCCCGCGACCGTCTCCAGCAACGCCAATGCCGCCGGCTTGTCTTCGGCGACACCCTCCCCCAGTGCGAGAAGCGTCGCGTAATTATACATCGCCCAATCGAGCCCGCGCGCCGCCGCGACCCGGTAGCATTCGGCCGCACGCGCCTTGTCGACCCGCGTGCCCCAGCCGAGATCGTAGCAGCGCCCAACCATGTTGAGCGCCATCACGTGATGCTGCGCCGCCGCCTTGGTGAACCACCCAAGCGCCGCTACCGGATCGGCCACGACGCCGGTGCCATCGAGCAGCATCTGCCCATACACCGCCTGCGCCTCGGCGACGCCGGCGTCCGCCGCCTCGCGCACGAACGCCGCGCGCTCCTCCGGACTTCCGGAGAGGCGCGCGGCGATGGCGTCGGGCGTGAGGGTATCGATCGCCGTCATATCATCCTCAGAACCGCAGGTTCACCGTGCCGAAGATCGTGCGACCGGCCGCGAGCGTCGCATAGTGGCTGGCATAGGTCTGCGAGAAATAGGTCTTGTTCGTCAAATTCTGCGCATTGACGCTGAGGTCGACATTGTCGGTCAGCTTGTAGCTCGCGCGTGCATCGAAGCGCCAGTAGTCGGGCGTGCTGCGCGTCAGGACCTTGGTCGCCGGGTTGACCGACACGACGCCGGCGGCAGTCTGCGTCGCGGTGCGGTTGTCGGCATAGCCGCCGATCTGCTCGTCCATGTACAGAGCCGTGCCGCCGATCTGAAGCCGCTTGGTCACGGCGACGTTGGTGGTAGCGGTGAAGCTGTTCTTCGCGGTCTGCGGGACCTGCTTGCCGGTGTTGACCGACACGACGCCGATCGTCCGGGCCGGCTGGATACCAGGGAGCGCGGCGGCGGTCAGCGTCGTGAAGCCGCCGTCGATGATCTTCGGATCGAGATGCGTGAAGCCGCCGAAGACGGTCCAGCCGGGCAGGATCGTCCCACTGACGTTGAACTCGACGCCACGGATCCGCGTCTCGCCGATGAACGACGCGGTGTTGTTGTCGTCGAGCACGCGGGCATTGGCGATATCGGTCTGGAACACCGCCGCGCCGAGTTGGAGCTTTTCACCGAACAGGCTGGCCTTGGCGCCGACCTCATACGACTTCGTCTTTTGCGGCTTCAGCAAATTGAGCGTTGCTGCCGTGATCGCATTATCCTCGCGGCCTTCGCCGAGCAGGCTGTTGGGCGGCGTCGCGGCGGTCGCATAGCTTGCGTACAGGCTGGTCTCCGGCGTCGGCTTGAACACCAGGCCGGCCTGCCAGTTGAACAGGTTGTCGACCCGCTTGACCTTGGTTTGCGTCGCGCCCGGAAGGGTGATGGTGGATTCGAACCGATCGTAGCGCGCACCCAAGTTCAGGATCAGCGCCGGCATCAGCGTGATCGAATCGAACGCATAAACCGCCTTGGTATTGGCGTCGTTCTGGGTTTCGGCGGACGTCGCGCCCTTCACGATCGGGGTCGGCGTGGTCGACGTGTCGCTCGTGTAGTTCACCCACGGTGCATTCGGGTTCGGATCGAACAGGCTCACGCAATAGGACCGCGCGATCGTCGCGGTGTTGCAGCGTGGCGAGATCGTCGATCCGTTCGCCGACACGAACGCGCCGCGCCGCGTCTTCTCCCACGAGATTTCGGTGCCGAGCGAGAAGCTGTGCTCGATGCTCCCTGTATCGAACTTGCCGTACAGGTCGGTCTGGTCGACGATGCTCTCGCTATAGCCGTACCGCGTGTTGCCGCGCGTCCAGACATAGCCGCCGGTAAGCACGTCGCCGCGCGTGCCAGCGGCACCGCTGGTCGGATTGACGGCCGCCGTACCAAAGACATTGCCCTGGCTGTCGTCGGGCAGCGTGAAGATATAGCTCTGGTCGCTGTGCGTGTAGCGCGCGGTGTTGCGCAGCGTGATGCCGCCGAAATCATGCTCGACGCGGATCGTCGCCTGGTTGGTGTTGGCATCGCGGAAGTCGCGATTGGCCAGGCCGTAGAAGTTCTTGCGCGAGACGTAGCCGGTCTGGCCGCCGGCGGTCGTCACGGTACCGAGCGCAGGCTGGGTCGAAATGTTGCCGGTGCCGGGATGGTTGGCGATCGTGTAGAGATACGGGATGCCGCTGTCGGGCAGTTCGCTGCTCTCCATATGATAGAAGCTGGCGGTCAGCCGGGTCGGCGTGCCGAGCCCGACCGCGAACGACGGTGCGACACCCCAGCGCTTCGACCAGATCGCATCGCGCCCGGCGACATCCTGGTCGTGCCACATGCCTTCGATGCGGAACGCGGCGGTGTCGGAAATCTTGAGGTTCACGTCGCCGGTGATGCGCTTGTAGTCCGCCTCGCCGTAGCTGCCGCTGAGCGATCCAAAGTTCTCGAGCTGCGGCAGGCGCGACAGGATGTTGATCGTGCCGCCGGCCGAGCCGCGGCCGCCGAGCGTCGAATCCGAGCCACGAACGATCTGGACCGAATCGACCGCGAAGACTTCGCGCGTCTGCGATGCGAGATCGCGGACGCCGTCGACATAGATGCTGCCCTGGCTGTCGAAGCCGCGGATGAACGGGCGATCGCCGATCGGGTTGCCGCCCTCCGCTGCGCCGAAGGTGATGCCGGGCACGGTCCGCAGCGCGTCGGCGAGGCTGTTCGACCCGGTCTGCTCGATCACGTCCTTTGGCAGGACGATCACCGAGCGCGGCGTGTTGACGAGTGGCGCGACCTGCTTGGGGCCGGAGTCGCGCTCGCGCTGACCGTTGACGAGGATTTCGTCGCGTTGCTGTGCATCGGTCACTGGTGCCGCGGGTTTGTCGGCATCCGCCGCATAGGCCGGCGCGGTCGCGAAGGCGCCGACGCACGACAGAGCGAGAAACGCTGGTACGGAGGACGAGCGCGGCAACGATGCGCGCAGCGAAGGTAGCGACATGGACAAACCCCTTTGTTCTTAAGGGGCTCGCTATTGAGAGTCGTTCTCACTGTCAACGCTAATGCGAGTAGTTCTCAACCTGGATTATCAAACAGCCATGTTCTCAATGCGCTAGCGAGATTGGGGGGATCGTCCGCGACGATGCGAATCGCATCGATCTCGGCGACGAGCGCGGACAGCGGCAGGGCAAGACGCACCGCCGCGCCTTCGAGCGCCTGCCAAAAGACCGGTTCGAGGCTGATCGAGGTCTGGTGGCCGGCGATCGTGATCGAGCGTTTGACGGGTCCGTGGAACCCGCCGGCTGGCGCCGCGATCACGCCGCCGGCCTGCGGATCATTCGGTATCGAACAGCGAGGCCAGCTGTTCGATGATCGTCCCGCCGAGCTGCTCGACGTCCATGATCGTCACGGCACGCGCGTAATAGCGGGTGACGTCGTGGCCGATGCCGATCGCGACCAGCTCGACCGGCGACTTGCTCTCGATCCAGCCGATCACCTGGCGCAGATGACGTTCCAAATACGAGCCGGAGTTCACCGACAGCGTCGAATCGTCGACCGGCGCGCCGTCGCTGATCACCATCAAGATGCGACGTTCCTCCGGCCGTGCGACTAGCCGCGCATGCGCCCACATCAGCGCCTCGCCGTCGATATTCTCCTTCAGCAACCCCTCGCGCATCATCAGCCCGAGCGAGTTGCGCGCGCGCCGCCACGGTTCGTCGGCACGCTTGTAGACGATGTGGCGGATGTCGTTGAGCCGACCCGGCTGCGGCGGACGCCCGGCAGCCAGCCACGTCTCACGGCTCTGCCCGCCCTTCCAGGCGCGCGTCGTGAAGCCGAGAATCTCGGTCTTCACGCCGCAGCGCTCCAGCGTGCGCGCGAGAATATCCGCGCTGATCGCCGCGATCGAGATCGGGCGACCGCGCATCGAGCCGGAATTGTCGATCAGCAACGTCACCACGGTGTCGCGGAAGTCGGTCTCGCGTTCGGCCTTGTAGCTCAGCGACAGCGTCGGGTTGACGATCACGCGTGCAAGGCGCGCCGCGTCGAGGATGCCCTCCTCCTGGTCGAAATCCCACGACCGCGACTGCTGCGCCATCAGCCGCCGCTGGAGGCGGTTGGCGAGCTTCGACACGGTCGATTGCAGATGCACGAGCTGCTGGTCGAGATAGCCGCGCAGCCGCGCGAGTTCGTCGGCATCGCACAGTTCGGTGGCAGCGATCACCTCGTCGAACTGCGTCGTCCACGGCTTGTAGTCGAACGCGCCGCCCATGTCCGCGAAGGGACGGTTCGGGCGGACCGGCTGCATGCCTTCCTCGCCGTCGTCGCCGGGCTCGCCGTCGATGTCGTCCATCGACTCGTCGCTCTGCTCCTGGCCGTCGCTTTCCTCGTTCTGCTGCTCGGACTGTTCGCCGCGCGCCTCGACTTCGCCCTGGCCGTCCTCGCCCTGGTCGTCGCCTTCGTCGCCCTCGTCTTGCTGCTGTTCGTCGGTGCCCTCGTCCTCGGAACCGCCTTCGTTGCTCTCCTCGGGGACCTGATCGCCCTCGACCAGTTCGAGCTCCTGCAGCATTTTTCGCGCAAGGCCCTGGAACGCTTTTTGGTCATCGAGCGCGTAGGCCAGCGCGTCGAGGTCGGTCTTGCTCTCGATCCATTCGCGGACCAGCGCGAGACCGGGCGCGGCAATCGCGGGGGATTCCTGCCCGGTCAGCCGTTCGCGCACCATCAGGCCAAGCGCGGTCGACAGCGGCACTTCGTCACGGTTGCGCGCGCGCGTAATTGGATCGGCGCGCAGGCGGACGTCGAGCGCGCGTTCGAGGTTCTCGGTGATCCCCGCATAGCCACGCGAGCCGAGCGCTTCGACTCGTGCAGTCTCGATGGAATCGAACACCGCACGCGCAACCGCGTCGACCGGCGCCGCACGATTATGCAGCGCGATGTCGTGGTGCTTTAACCTGAGCGCGAAGCCGTCCGCGAACCCACGCGCCTCCGCGACCTGCTCCAGCGGCAGAGCGCGAGCGGGCATCGGCACCTTGATGTGCTTGCCCGACTGTGTCGGCGCGTCCGCAGTGAAGGCGAGTTCGACCTCCGGTTCCTCCGAGATCGCACGCGCCGTGCCGGCAAGAACCGCCTTGAAGCGATCGAGAGGGGTTTCGTTGGCCAAAGGTTTAGGCCTTGCCCACCACGCTCTCAGGCAAGTCCTTGCCGAACACGCGCTGGTAATATTCGGCGACCAGCGGCCGCTCCGCTTCGTCGCACTTGTTGAGGAACGACAGACGGAACGCGAAGCCGACGTCGCCGAAGATCAGCGCGTTCTGCGCCCAGGTGATCACCGTGCGCGGGCTCATGACAGTCGAAATGTCGCCGTTGACGAAGCCCTTGCGAGTCATATCCGCCACCCGAACCATATTCTCGACGGTCTTCTTGCCCTCGGGCTTGTCGTATTCGCCCGACTTGGCGAGCACGATCTGCGCCTCGACCTTGGCGGGCAGGTAGTTGAGCGTGACGACGATGTTCCAGCGGTCCATCTGGCCCTGGTTGATCTGCTGCGTGCCGTGATACAGCCCGCTCGTGTCACCGAGACCGACCGTATTGGCGGTCGCGAACAGGCGGAACCAAGGGTTCGGGCGGATCACCCGGTTCTGGTCGAGCAGCGTCAGCTTGCCCTCGGTCTCCAGTACGCGCTGGATCACGAACATCACGTCGGGGCGGCCCGCGTCGTACTCGTCGAACACGAGTGCGGTCGGGGTCTGCAATGCCCAAGGGAGCAGGCCTTCGCGGAACTCGGTGATCTGCTGGCCGTCCTTCAGGACGATCGCATCGCGGCCGATCAGGTCGATACGGCTGATGTGCGCGTCGAGGTTGATCCGGATGCACGGCCATTTCAGGCGCGCCGCGACCTGCTCGATATGCGTCGACTTGCCGGTACCGTGATAGCCCTGGACCATCACGCGGCGGTTATGCGCAAACCCCGCCAGCACGGCGAGCGTGGTGTCGGCATCGAAGACGTACGCCGGATCGAGATCGGGGACGCGCTCGTCAGCTTCGGAAAACGCCGGCACTTCCATGTCGGAATCGATTCCGAACATCTCGCGCACCTTCACCATACGGTCGGGGGCGTCGAGGATCGTGGTCTCGCGGCTGTCTGGCTGGGTATTCGGGATATCGGTCATGTTGGCCTCGTGTTCCCGGTAGCTCTAGGCCAAGCGCGGGCAGTTACTCAACCGCCCCTGTAAGATTGGTCGGGCGATTGACCGGAAGAGTTAGACGAACCGCTCGCCAGCCGTGCGGTTCCGGCTGGCGCATCGCGAAATATCGATCAGAGTAAGTATGGATCACATTCCCGCTTCGTCACGCAAACGCCGCGGCGCCCTTCAGATGCTGGTACGCCGCGATCACCTTCTGCAACTCCGACTCGTGGGCGCGGTCGCCGCCGTTGCGATCGGGGTGATAGCGCCGGACGAGTTCGCTGTAGCGTTTGCGGAGCGCCGTCCGGTCGGTGTCCGTGCCGAGCCCAAGGACGCGCAACGATCGCCGTTCGCCATCCGACAGCACGCGGCCGTCTTTCCGCGCCGCGGCCATCCGCTCGCCGAAACGCGCGCCGATCGCATCGATCGGATCGGCGAAGTCCGCCCATTTCGGCGGGGTATCGCCGCCGCCGTGCGCGAACGCGCGCGTTTCGCGTTCCCAACCCGCCATCGGCCGCTGCGCATGGTGGATCTCGTCCGCGGTCATGCCGTCGAAGAAATTATAGCCGGAGTTGAACGCGCGGACATGCTCGAGGCAGAACCAGCGGAACTGCGGCGGGCCGCCGTCGCTCGGTCCTTCGAGCGGGGGCGCACGAAATTCGCCGGGCTCCTCGCAGTCGCGCCACATGCAGACGCGCCCCGTCCCTTCCACGCGGCCGTGAAACCGTGGGCTGGGGCGTTCTTTCCGCTCTTTTCGATCGTCGTCCGCCACCGGCTCCCCGCGCTTCCAAAACGGGCTATATAGGGAGCATGACAGACCTCGCCACCGGCTCCGTACAGGACCAGATCACCGCCCGCCTCACCACCGCACTCAGCCCTACGCAGCTGACCGTCGTCAACGAGAGCGGCTTGCACGCTGGCCACATGGGCGACGACGGCACCGGTGAGACCCATTTCCGTGTCGAAGTGGAAACACCGGCATTCGAAGGACTTAATCGCGTCGCGCGCCAGCGGCTCGTGAACCAGGCGCTCTCCGAACTGTTGAGCACGAAGATTCACGCGCTCGCCATCAAGGCCCGCGCGCCTGGGGAGATTTGATGGCGTACAAGCTCTGGTACTGGCCCTCCGTTCAAGGTCGCGGCGAGTTCGTCCGGCTCGCACTCGAAGGCGCCGAGATCGCGTATGAGGATTGCGCGCGCGGCGTAGGCGAAGAGGGCCTGCTGGCCGATCTCAACGATCGCACCGGCCGGACGCCGTTCGCGCCGCCGTATCTGGAGCTCGACGGTCTGGTGATCGCGCAGGTCGCCAACATCCTGATGTATCTCGGCGAGCGCCACGGCCTCGCGCCGTCGAACATGGCGGACCGGCTGTGGCTCAACCAGCTCCAGCTGACGATCGCCGACCTCGTCGCGGAGGTCCACAACGTCCATCATCCGGTCGCGATGATGGACTATTACGACGACCAGAAGCCCGAGGCGGCGCGTGCCGCCAAGCAGTTCCGCGAGGCGCGGATGCCGAAGTATCTCGGTCATTTCGAGGATGCCGCGCAAGCCAATACCGGCGACTGGCTGATCGATCACAAATGGACCTACGCCGATACGTCGCTGTTCCAGGTGATCGAGGGGCTGCGGTACATGTTCCCGAAGCGGATGAAGACGCTCGAACCCGACTATCCGAACCTGGTCCGCATCCACGATCAGGTCGCGGCGCTTCCCGGCATCAAGGCGTATCTCAAGAGCGACCGCCGCGTTGCCTTCAACACCGACGGCATCTTCCGCGCGTATCCGGAACTCGATGCGGCATGAGTCACCTTCGATCCTCCCCCGCCAGGGGGAGGTGGATCGCGCAGCGAGACGGAGGGGGCGGTAAGCGATGACCGCTGCTCCGTGTCCTCCCCCTCCGTCGCCTTCGGCGCCACCTCCCCCTGGCGAGGGAGGATCGAAGCGCACCCCACGCCCGGCCGCACGTATCCTGCTCGTCGATGGCCAGGATCGCGTGCTGATGTTCCGCTTCACCCCGACGGACCGTCCACCACTCTGGTGCACCCCCGGTGGCGCAGTCGATCCGGGCGAGACCTACGCCGCCGCCGCCCGCCGCGAACTCTGGGAGGAAGTCGGCCTCGACATCGACTGCGGTCCCGAAGTCGCACGCCGCGTCGTCGACTTCCGCACCTTCGAAGGTGTGGAGGTGACCGCGGACGAGCGCTATTTCCGGATCGACGTCGACGCCTGCGACGTGAAGGCGGGCAATCTCACCGAACAGGAGAAGCAACTGCTCGTCGGTCACCGCTGGTTTTCCCGAAACGACATCGTCGCGCATGACGAAACGCTCTATCCAGCAGACCTGGTCGAACTGCTCGACGCCACGGAACCTGCCAAGGGATAACGCCATGCTCGATGATTTCGTCCTCCAGACCATCCTGCCGTCGACGCACGATCTCGGCGGGTTCAAGGTCCACCGCACGCTGCCGAACAAGGAGCGGACGATGGTCGGTCCGTTCCTGTTCTTCGACCAGATGGGCCCGGCGCATCTCGACGTGGGGCAAGGCATCGACGTGCGCCCGCACCCGCATATCAACCTGTCGACGGTCACCTATTTGTTCGACGGCGCGATCGATCACCGCGATTCGCTCGGCACGCAGGCGCGAATCGAGCCTGGCGCAGTCAATCTGATGACCGCGGGCCACGGCATCGTCCATTCCGAACGCTCGCCCGGCGACGAGCGCGCCGAAGGGCCGAACCTGTCGGGTATCCAGACCTGGCTGGCGATGCCCGAGGCGGTCGAGGAGATCGACCCGGCGTTCGAGCACATCACCAAGGCGCAACTGCCGACGATCGAGGCGCACGGCGCCCGCTCGCGGATCATCATGGGGAGCCTGTGGGGCCAGACCGCGCCGACGACGACCTATTCGGGGACGATCTACGCCGACATCGCACTCGATCCGGGCGCGAGCGTGCCGATCGACGCAGCGGCGGAAGAGCGCGCGATCTACCTCGCGATGGGCGAGGCGACGCTGGAAGGCGTGAGGCTGGAGCCGCAGGTGCTGTATGTGCTGCGCCCCGGTATCGCGGCAACGCTGCGGTCCGCACACGGCGGCCGCGCGATGCTTTGCGGTGGCGATGCGTTCACGACGCCGCGCCACGTATGGTGGAACTTCGTCAGCTCGAACCGGGATCGTATCGAACAGGCGAAGCGCGATTGGAATGCGGGCAACTTCCCCAAAGTGCCCGGCGACGAGAAGGAATGGATCGAGATTCCGGCGATCCCGAAGACGGTCAGCTATCCCTGACTCCTCCCCTCCCGCAAGCGGGAGGGGGTAGGGGGTGGGCACGCGCTATCGCCGCCCGCTCCGTTCGAAACTGGCCGCGAGCCCACCCCCAACCCTACCGTAAACGGGAGGGGAGAACGCGCCTTCTGCTCCCCTCCCGCTTGCGGGAGGGGTCGGGGGTGGGCATGTGCCAAGGGCAGCGCGACAGGCAGGCCCTCCCCTGACCCCTCCCGCAAGCGGGAGGGGAATAATGACACTGCAACGCATCGCGTTATCCACGGGAGTCGAACTCGACGTCGCGATCAGCGGCGAGCCCGCAAACCCGCCCGTCATCCTCCTCCACGGCTTCCCCGAATCGCACCGCACCTGGCGCGACATCGCCCCCGACCTTGCCCGCGACCATTACGTGATCGCCCCCGACCAGCGCGGCTTCGCGCGCTCCTCCAAACCCGAAGGCGTCGACAGCTACACCCCCGAGAAGATCGTCGCCGACCTGATCGCGCTCGCCGACCATCTCAAGATCGACCGCTTCACGCTGGTCGGCCACGACTGGGGCGGCGCGGTGGCCTGGATGGCCGCGTTGCGCCACCCCGAGCGCATCGCGAAGCTCGTCATCATCAACGCGCCCCACCCGCTCGTCTTTCAGCGGACCATGTTCGACGACCTCGAACAGCGCGCCGCCAGCCAGTATATCCGCGCCTTCCGCAACCCCGATCTCGAAAAGCACATCGAATCGATCGGCCTCGAAACCTTCTTCGACACCAGTTTCGCAAAGCACGCCGATCTTGCCGCGATGGCCGAGGACAAGGCCGCCTATCTCGACGAATGGGGCCAGCCCAGCGCGATCACTGCGATGCTCAACTGGTACCGCGCGAGCGCGATCGTCGTCCCCGCGATGGACGAAACGCCCCCCCGCCCCGCCTTCCTCGACGCACCGTTCCCGCCGACCGCGATGCCGGTGCTGGTGATCTGGGGAATGCAGGACAGCGCATTGCTGCCAAGCCAACTCGACCTTGGCGCGTATGTGCCGGACCTCACGATCGAGAAGATCGATGCGGGCCATTTCGTACCGTGGCAAAAGCCCGATGCGGTGATCGCCGCCATGCGCCGCTGGGGTATCTGACACGATCTGCGGTCAGCAATGTACGTACCGCTGGCCTACGTTGAAACCACCCCGGCGAAGGCCGGGACCCACTCGGGTAACGGCCGAAATTTGGAACTGCGCTACGTTACTGCAACCTCTCCAATTGGACCCCGGCCTTCGCCGGGGTGGTTTGACTGTTAATAGGGCAGGGAACACAGAATCGGGCATGCGCCACCTGTCTGAATCCTGACGACCGCATTCTGCGATCGTTCAGCGCGACGGGCGCAAAACGCTGTCCATGCCGTCGATTCGGCGTCGAACACAGGAGAGCAGTCATGCGCAAGATGATCCTCGCGGCCGTCGCCGCCGCCACCCTCGTCCCAACCGTCGCCACCGCACAGAGCTACGGCGAAGTCCGCCACGACCAGCGCGAAATCCGCGAGAGCCAGCGCGACCTCCAGCGCGCGAGGCGCTACGGCGACCGCCACGACGTCCGCGAAGCCCGCCAGGAACTGCGCGAAGACCGCCGCGAGGCGCGCGAGGACTGGCGCGACTATCGCCGCACGCACGGCGACCTCTACCGCCGTCCGGCCTATGCCGGCCCGCGCGGCTATCGCTATCGCCCGGTCAATGTCGGCTACCGGTTCGCGCCCGAATATTACGGCCGCAACTATTGGATCAACGACTATCAGACCTATCGCCTGTCGCGCCCGGCGTCCGGCTATCAGCGCTGGGTCCGCTACGGTCGCGACGTCGTCCTGGTCGACACGCGCTCGGGCCAAGTGGTTCAGGTCAACAACGGCTTCTTCTACTGAGCCGGACGTCCCATCCCTCACCCCGGGCGTGTTCCGGGGTCCACCGGTCCGCCAACTCGAAGCGATCGATGCGCGGAACGGTGGATGCCGGAACAAGGATTTCCTGAGCTCGTCGAAGGGTCCGGCATGACGGGGGACCTCAATCCTTCTCGTACGCGCCACGCCGCATGACGTAATCGCGCGTCTCGTACGGCAGCGACAACCCATCGACCCAGGCGCCATGTGCATGCGTCAGCGCGACCAGCTCCATTGCCCGCTCCCCCGGCCAACCGCGCACGCGCACTTCATGCCGGTGCAGATCGCGATTCGGCTCCATCATCACCCAGCCAAGCGGTCGCTTCACCGTCGCCCGCGCACCCGCCGCCGCCATCGCGACCCGGATACGCTCGCGGGAGGTCGCCGGCAGATACTGCCACACTACCGAATGCATCAGCACGCGCGTGACGCCCTCGGGCTGCGGCTCGTCCAATTGCGCCTCGACCCAGTCCGCCGCATCGCCTTCGACCAGATCGACGCCGCCGTCCCGCACCATCGCGATCGCCGCCGCGAGCCGCGCCTGTCGCTCGACCGCATCGACCCAGACATACGCTTCCAGCCGTGCCGCAGCGTCCGGATCGGCGACGTCCACCGGGTGGATATCGACGCCGCGGGTCGACCTGATCTTGACGGGCGCGTTCGGCGGCGGCGGCCCCCGCCATTCGGGACGGATCGTCACCGGCGATGTATCCGGCCCGACATTCACGCCGCCGAGATCGAACCGATAGCGGTCGATCAGGAGGTTCAGCCCCGCACTCGATCCGATTTCCAGCACCTCGAACCGCCGCCCGTATCGCTCGGCCAAATGGAGGATCCCGGTCATCATCCCCGCGGACCGCGCCGCCTCGTTGGTCTGTGGTGGCCCATCGAGCCACGGCAGCAACGCCGCATCCTGAGCGACCAGCGTCGCCTGCAAAGCGGCCGCCACGCGTACCGGGTCGGTTTCCGCCCCGGCGAACACGGCAGAAAGCGCCGGATCGACGCCCGCCCGGTGCAGCGCATGCAATCCGCCGACCAGCCGCAACGCCAGCGCATCCGCGACCGGCTCGCCCATCCAGTCGAGCACCCGCCGCCCCGTCTCGCTCTCGCGATCCACCGCGGTCGCCAGCGCAGTGCAGACCCGCGCGGTAATCGGCGCGTCCATCGCGGTGCAATAGCCCGCCTGGATGTCGAACGCCGCACGGTTAGTCGGTTCATTTGCCATGTGCAGGTTGTTGCACCCGCCAAGCCCCCCCCGTAAAGCCCGGCGCGTGCCAGAGTCCCAGATCATCATCGCCGTCCCCAAGGGACGCATCCTCGCCGAGGCCCTGCCGTTGCTCGCGCGCGCCGGGGTGCATCCCGAAGCGTCCTTCTCCGACGAGAACTCGCGCGCGCTCCGGTTCGCGACCAACGATCCGGCGATCTCGCTGATCCGGGTGCGCGCGTTCGACGTCGCCACTTTCGTTGCGCACGGGGCTGCGCAACTCGGCATCGTCGGTTCGGACGTGATCGCGGAGTTCGGCTATTCCGAACTCTACGCGCCGGTCGATCTCGGCATCGGCCATTGCCGGCTGTCGGTCGCCGAGCCTGCCGAGATGGCGGCACAGGACGACCCGCGCGGCTGGAGCCATGTCCGCGTCGCGACCAAATACCCGCATGTGACAGCTGCGCATTTCGCAGCCCGCGGCGTGCAGGCGGAATGCGTGAAGCTCAACGGTGCGATGGAACTGGCGCCGACGCTCGGGCTCGCGCCGCGCATCGTCGACCTCGTATCGTCGGGCCGCACGCTGCTGGAAAACGGCTTGGTCGAGGTCGAGACGATCATGGAAGTCACCAGCCGCCTGGTGGTCAACCGCGCCGCGATGAAAACGCGCGCGAGAGTCGTACCATTGGTCGAGGCGTTCCGTCGCGCTGTCGAAGCGCAGGAGATCGCGGCATGAGCGCGCTCTTCTGCTCCCCTTCCCGCAAGCGGGAAGGGGTCGGGGGTTGGGCTCGCGCCATCCTCAACCGTAACGCCAGCGGTGAGCGCGTGCCCAACCCCAACCCCAACCCCTCCCGCATGCGGGAGGGGGGCAAGTGATCCGCCTCAATACCACCGATGCCGACTTCGCCACCCGCTTCACCGCCCTCGTCGAAGACCGCCGCGAATCCGACGCCGGCGTCACGCAGGACGTCGCCACAATCATCGCGTCCGTCCGCCGCGACGGCGAAACCGCGCTCCGCGACCTCACGCAAAAACACGACCGCCACGACCTCGAAACCACAGGCTGGCAGATCGACGCCGCCGATTGCAAGGCCGCCTTCGACGCACTCGACCCCGACCTCCGCACCGCGCTCGAACTCGCCGCCACCCGCATCCGCGCGTATCACGAGAAGCAGCGCCCGCTCGACAGCGACTCGGTCGACACGGCGGGTGTGAGACTCGGCGCACGCTGGCTCCCCGTCGACGCCGCCGGCATCTACGTCCCCGGGGGGCGCGCCGCCTACCCCTCGTCGCTGCTGATGAACGCGATCCCCGCCAAGGTCGCGGGCGTCGGCCGCCTCGCGATGGTCACGCCGACCCCCGACGGCCAGATCAACCCGCTCGTCCTCGCCGCCGCGCACCTCGCCGGCGTCGACGAAGTGTGGCGCGTCGGCGGTGCACAAGCCGTCGCGGCGCTCGCCTACGGAGCAGGCCGGATCGAACCGGTCGACGTCATCACCGGCCCCGGCAACGCCTGGGTCGCCGAGGCCAAGCGCCAGGTCTACGGTGTCGTCGGCATCGACATGGTCGCCGGCCCCTCCGAGATCGTCGTCGTCGCGGACGCGCTCAACGACCCCGAATGGACCGCCGCCGACCTGCTCAGCCAGGCCGAGCACGACGTGACCACGCAGTCGATCCTGTTCACCGACGACGCAGCCTTCGCCGACAAGGTCGCGGACGCCGTCGACCGCCAATTGCGCGACCTCGCCACCGAAGCCGTCGCGCGCGTCGCGTGGGATACCAACGGCGCGATCGTCATCGTCGACACGCTGGCGGACGCGATCCCGCTGGTCGACCGCCTCGCCGCCGAGCATTTGCAACTGGCGATCCCCGACCCGCAAGGTTTCTTCGACCGCATCCGCCATGCAGGTTCGGTCTTCCTCGGCCGCTACACTCCAGAGGCGATCGGCGATTACGTCGCCGGCCCGAACCACGTCCTCCCCACCGGCCGCCGTGCGCGGTTTGCGTCGGGGCTGTCCGTGCTCGACTTCATGAAGCGCACCAGCTTCCTGGCGTTGGACGAAGCTGCGCTGCGCGAACTCGGGCCAGCCACGGTCGCGCTGGCCAATGCCGAAGGGCTCCCCGCGCACGCCAAATCGGTGGCTTTGCGCTTGCGGCTCAACAGTTAGATTGTTCGCGCAGAGGCGCAGAGAGCGCGGAGGTGTTGCGCGCGGCGTAGCCGCTACGATCTCCTCATTGAACGGTGATGGGAGGGCCGCTCCGCGGCGAGCGATACACCTCCGCGCTCTCTGCGCCTCTGCGCGAACCATTCTTCCTCACCAGCCCGCACCGAAACGCAAAGGGCTGACACACACGCCCCCCGCGCCTACAGGCAACCGCTTATGACTCGAACCGCCCCCCGCACCAAGGCGCGTGCCGCCGCTCGCCTCGCCGCCGTCCAGGCGACTTACCAGCACGAGATGGAAGGCACCGCGATGCCCGTCCTGCTCAACGAATTCCACCAGCACCGGCTCGGCGCGACGATCGAAGACGTCGAATATGCCGAGGCCGACGTCGATTTCTTCGACGACCTGGTGACCGGCGCCAACGCGCGCGCCGGCGAAATCGACGTGCTGATCGAGGGCAAGCTGGCCAAGGGCTGGACGCTGGCACGCCTCGACAAGCCGATGAAGGCGATCATCCGCGTCGGCACCTACGAACTGCTCGTGCGCAAGGACGTGCCGGTCGCCGCGGTGATCAGCGAATATGTCGATGTGGCGCATGCGTTCTACGACAAGCGCGAGTCCGGCTTCGTGAACGGGCTGCTCGACGGCATCGCCAAGGAAGTGCGGGCCTGACGAACTCCCTCTCCCCTCCGGGGAGAGGGTCGGGGTGAGGGGCTGCCAAGCAGTGCGGCGCCTGGAACGGCCCCTCACCCCAGCCCTCTCCCCGGAGGGGAGAGGGAGCAGAGAGTGACCGAAGCCGAGTTTATTGCCGCTCTCCGTCGGCTCCCGCTGCACCCGGCGGCGCGTGGCCTCAACGACGATACCGCGCTGCTCGACGCAGGCCCGCTCGTCGTCACGACCGACACGCTGGTCGAAGGCATCCACTTCCTCCCGACCGACCCCGCACAGGACGTCGCGTGGAAGCTGGTCGCGACCAACCTTTCCGATCTCGCGGCAAAGGGGGCCAGACCCGAGGGGGTCCTACTCAACTATCCGCTCAGCGACGACGCGTGGGACCGTGCCTTTCTCGAAGGGCTCGCCGACGTCCTGACCACCTTCGACACGAGGATCATCGGTGGCGACACCGTGACGCTCCCTCCGAATGCGCCGCGAGTCCTGACCCTCACCGCGTTCGGCAGCAACGCCGCGGCCCCCGCCCGAAGCGGCGCACGCGACGGCGATGCGCTCTACGTAACTGGCACGATCGGCGACGCGGGCGCTGGGCTAGCCATCGCACTCGGCGCGGAAGGCCCCGCCGAACTCCTCGCCGCGTACCGCCGCCCGTATCCACGACTCACCGATGGCCGCATCCTGGCCCCGCATGTCCACGCGATGATGGACGTATCCGACGGCCTCCTCATAGACGCATCCCGCATGGCGTTAGCCAGCGACCTCGCCGTCAGCATCGACCTAGCTCGCATCCCTCTCTCGGCCACCTACCGCGCCTTCTCCGGCGATCGGCTCGCCGCCGCGACCGCCGGCGACGACTACCAACTCCTTTTTGCTGCACCGCAAGATTTCATCACCGACGCCATTCTGATCGGCGCGTTCTCAGCCGGCTCGGGCCTTACCCTTCACGACTCGGGCACCCCCGTCCCGCTCCCGCCAAGTCTAGGCTACGAGCACATCCCCCGAGGATAACTTGCGCAATACCCCCGCACTGATAGGTTCGCTGTATCGGGACTCGGCAAAGTCGAGACCGGAGAGGACCTGACAAGAGGGATAGTGCCGTATGACGACCGTCTATTTGGCCATGATCTGCGGCGTCATCGCCGTCCTATATGGTTTCGTCACCAGTCGACAGGTGCTCGCCGCCTCCCCCGGCAACGCAAAGATGCAGGACATCGCCGCCGCCATCCAGGAAGGCGCCAAGGCGTATCTCGGCCGCCAATACACCACGATCGCAATCGTCGGCGTCATTGTCGCGGCGATCCTACTGTTTACGCTCGGCTTCACCTCGACGATCGGCTTCGTCATCGGCGCGGTGCTCTCGGGCGTCGCCGGCTATGTCGGCATGAACATCTCGGTTCGCGCCAACGTCCGCACCGCGGAGGCCGCGCGGACGTCGCTGCAGGCCGGCCTGACGCTGGCGTTCCGCTCGGGCGCGGTTACCGGCATGCTCGTGGCGGGTCTCGGCCTGCTCGCGATCAGCGCGTTCTTCTGGTACCTTACCGGACCCGCCGGCCATGCGCCCAACGACCGGATCATCGTCGAGGCGCTCACCGCACTCGCGTTCGGCGCCTCGCTGATCTCGATCTTCGCGCGGCTTGGTGGCGGCATCTTCACCAAGGCGGCGGACGTCGGCGCGGATTTGGTCGGCAAGGTCGAGGCGGGCATTCCCGAGGATGACCCCCGCAACCCCGCCGTCATCGCGGACAACGTCGGCGACAACGTCGGCGACTGCGCCGGCATGGCCGCCGATCTGTTCGAGACCTACGTCGTCACCTTGGGCGTCACGATGATCTCGATCGCGCTGCTGATCCAGGCGAGCGGCGCCGAGCTGATGCGGCTGATGACCCTCCCGCTGCTCGTCGGCGGGGTGTGCATCGTCACCTCGATCATCGGCACCTACATGGTGCGGCTCGGTGGCGGCAGCATCATGGGGGCGCTGTACAAGGGGTTCTTCACCTCGACGATCCTGTCGATCCCGGCGATCTATCTCGCCACGCAGTACGTGCTCGGCGACCTCCACCGCGTGATCGGCGGCGCAGGCTTCCTCGATCCCGCTACCGACGACTTGACCACGCAGGCCGCCCCCTCGCTGACGCAGAGCTTCACCGGCATGGACCTGTTCTGGTCGATGATGATCGGGCTCGTCGTCACCGGGTTGATCGTGTGGATCACCGAATACTACACCGGCACCAACCACCGCCCGGTCCAGTCGATCGCCAAGGCGTCCGAGACCGGTCACGGCACCAACGTCATCCAGGGCCTCGCGATCAGCCTCGAATCCACCGCGCTGCCGACGCTGGTCATCGTCGTGGCGGTGATCGTCGCGTACCAGCTGGCAGGGATCATCGGCATCGCCTTCGCCGCAACCGCGATGCTCGCTCAGGCGGGTATGGTCGTCGCGCTCGACGCCTACGGCCCCGTCACTGACAATGCCGGGGGGATCGCCGAAATGGCGGGGCTTCCCGACGACGTCCGCCAGCGCACCGACGCGCTGGATGCGGTGGGCAACACCACCAAGGCGGTCACGAAGGGCTATGCGATCGGCTCGGCGGGGCTTGCCGCGCTCGTGTTGTTCGGCGCGTACACCACCGATCTCGCGACATACTTCCCCGACGTCACGGTCGATTTCAGCCTCAGCAACCCGTACGTCATCGTCGGCCTGCTGCTCGGCGCGCTGCTCCCCTATCTGTTCGGCGCATTCGGCATGACCGCCGTCGGTCGCGCAGCCGGCGCCGTCGTCGAGGAAGTCCGCGAGCAATTCCGCAACAACCCCGGCATCATGCTCGGCACCAGCCGCCCCGACTATGCACGGACGGTCGACCTGGTCACGAAGGCGGCGATCCGCGAAATGATCGTGCCGTCGTTGCTGCCGGTCCTGTCGCCACTTGCCGTCTATTTCATCATCACCGCGGTCGCGGGCCAGGCTGCCGGCTTCGCCTCGCTCGGCGCGATGCTGCTGGGCGTGATCGTCTCCGGCCTGTTCGTGGCGATCTCGATGACCTCGGGGGGTGGCGCCTGGGACAATGCCAAGAAATACATCGAGGACGGCCACCACGGCGGCAAGGGGTCCGAAGCGCACAAGGCCGCGATCACCGGCGACACCGTGGGCGACCCGTACAAGGACACCGCAGGTCCCGCGGTCAACCCGATGATCAAGATCACCAACATCGTCGCGCTGCTGTTGCTCGCGGCGCTGGCGGGCGGCGGCGTGGGGTGATTTTAGAGTTTGATCGGCGACCGGAGGCGGGCAAGCCGTAGGACTGGGCGAACAACTGCTCGCGAATCACCATTTCACGCGGAGCGAAGACTGGCTCGAGTTCCTGACGATGATGGGGGCGTTCCTGGCAAAGCATAACTCCGCCTGAAATCAGACTTGATGCAAGTCAGATTCCGGCAAACGCTCCACATCGGACCAGTACGGCACACTCGGATGCATCTCGCTTGGACGACCGGCCTTGTGATCCGCAGTATCCGGCGATGCGGAACCGACCTGAAAACCACCTCTTCTATGGCGACAACCTAGCCGTGCTTCGCAAGGAGGTCGCAGACGAGAGCGTCGATCTTGTCTACCTCGATCCGCCGTTCAATTCGAACGCGAACTACAATATCCTGTTCAGATCGCCGACCGGGCCGAGTGCCGACGCGCAGATCGAGGCGTTCGAGGACACTTGGCACTGGAACATCGTCGCCGAAGATGCCTTCGACCAGGTCGCGCGGAGCGGCAACACCAAGGCGTTCGACCTGCTGAACGCGATGCGCGGGTTTCTCGGCGACAACGACATGATGGCGTATCTGGCGATGATGGCGGTGCGCCTGATCGAACTCCACCGCGTGCTGAAACCGACCGGCAGCCTGTATCTCCACTGCGATCCGACCGCGAGCCATTACCTGAAACTGCTGCTCGACGGGGTGTTCGGCGCCAAGCTGTTCCGCAACGAGATCATCTGGAAGCGGACGAACGCGCATAACGACGCATCGCAGGGCATGACGCGGTTCGGCCGCACGCACGACGTGATCCTGTTTTACGCAAAAGAGCGCAACGCCTGCTGGAACCTGCAATTCTCGCGCTACGACGCCTCCTATCTGAAGCAGCATTACGCGAACATCGACACCGCGGGCCGCCGCTACAAGACGTCCGATCTGACTGCGGCGAAACCCGGCGGCGACGTCAGTTACGAATTCCGCGGCGTGACGCCCCCGTCGGGTCGATACTGGGCCTATTCGCGCGCGAATCTCGAGAAATTCGATACCGAGGGCCGGCTTCAATTCGCCGCTAAATCGGGCATGCCGCGGCTGAAGCAATATCTCGAGGATATGCCCGGCGTCACGCTCGGCGACCAGTGGGACGATATCTCGCCGATCAATTCGCAGGCGCAGGAAAGGCTTGGTTATCCGACGCAAAAACCGGTCGCGCTGCTCGAACGGATCATCGCCGCATCGTCGAACGCCGGCGATGTCGTGCTCGATCCATTCTGCGGATGCGGCACCGCGGTCCATGCTGCGGAGAAACTCGGTCGGCAATGGATCGGGATCGATGTTACGCACCTCGCCATCTCGCTGATTGAAAAGCGCATGCGCGACGCCTTTCCCGCCGTCACGTTCACCGTCGAAGGCACGCCAAAGGATCTCGCCTCCGCCCACGACCTCGCCCTCCGCGACAAATACCAGTTCCAGTGGTGGGCGGTGTCGATGGTCGATGCGCTACCGTTCGGCGGCAGGAAAAAGGGTGCGGACGGCGGCATCGACGGACTGATCTATTTCAACGATCACGACCCGGCATCGGGCAAGATGGTGACGCACCGCGCGATCGTATCAGTCAAGGGTGGGCTCAATCCGGACACCACGATGGTCGAGACGCTCGCCGCGACGATCGCGCGCGAGAAGGCACCGATCGGCATCCTCATCATGAACGCCAAACCGACGCGCGAGATGGAGCGCCGTGCCGCCGCGGTCGGCATCTACCGTGCCGGCGTCGACGAGACGTTTCCCAAACTCCAGATCCTGACGCTCGCCGATCTGTTCCAAGGCAAGCGCCCGCGCATCCCCAACGTCGACCGCGCCGCGTTCCGGCGCGCAGCACGCGAGGCCAACGCGTTTCAGCCGAGCCTGCTGTGACATTCCGCGTCCGTCGTCCTCGACCGGTGCTCTTGTCCAACGACGCTTGATGGCCGATATAGGGATCAAGCAAGCGGGTTCGGGCATCACGCCCGTATCCGCCTTCGGCCGTGCTTTCCTTTTTCGCGAACCTGCGGTAAGGGCGCTCGTCCCGAAATTCCCCCAATTCAGAGATTATATTTGGCCAAGGAAGAACTGCTCGAGATGCGCGGCCGCGTGGTGGAACTCCTCCCCAACGCGATGTTCCGGGTTCAGCTCGAAAACGACCACGAGATTCTCGGTCACACCGCCGGCAAGATGCGCAAGAACCGCATCCGTGTGCTGGTCGGCGACGAGGTGCTGTGCGAACTCACGCCGTACGATCTGACCAAGGGTCGCATCACCTACCGCTTCAAATAAGCCCGTGGGTGCCTAGGCGCCTGCCGCTTCTATAACGAGGCACCAATGCTGGTCCTGGCCTCTTCCTCGCCCCGCCGCCGCGATCTGCTCGCACGGCTCGGCGTCGTGCCGTCGCGCGTGGCATCTCCCGACATCGACGAAAGCCCGCGCAAGGCCGAACCGCCCCGCGCCTATGCTCTTCGCCTCGCAGTCGAGAAGGCCAGCGCTGTCGCACGTGCGGAGGGCGAGATCGTCCTCGCCGGCGACACCACGATCGCGCTCGGCCGCCGCATCCTGCCGCCCGCCGACACGCTCGAAATCCAGCGCGACCTGCTTGGCAAGCTGTCCGGCCGACGCCACCACTGCCTGTCCGCGGTCTGCGTGATCGACGCGACCGGCAAGGTGCGCACCCGGATCGCCGACACGGTCGTCGCGTTCAAGCCGCTGTCCCCTGCCGAGATCGACGACTATCTCGCGTGCGGCGAAGGCCTCGGCAAGGCCGGCGGCTACGCGATCCAGGGCCGCGCGGAAGCGTTCGTCCGCTTCCTGTCGGGCAGTCATTCGGGGGTGGTCGGCTTGCCCCTGTTCGAAACGCGCGCGCTGTTGAAGACCGCAGGCGTCGCGCTTGCCTGACTCGGGGCCTGCATGGCTCTACGAAGCCGGCATCGGCGAAGCGCGCGCGGCTCTGGTGGACGATGATCAGATTGTCGAAGCCGCGATCGAACTCGACACCGAGGCATTGAAGGTCGGCCTCGTCGCCCGCGCGCGGCTCGTCGAACTCCTCCCGGGCCGCCGCGGTCGCGTCACGCTCGACGGCGGCGAGGCGCTGATCAACCACCTCCCCCCCGGCATCACGCAGGGCGCCAGCCTCACCGTCGAGATCGTCCGCGAGGCCCTCCCCGAAGCGGGCCGTGCGAAGCTCGCCAAGGCCGTCCCCAGCGACCTGCCGCCCTGCGCCGCCCCGACACTGTACGAGCGCCTCATGGCGACCGGCCTGCCCGTCCGCAGTCCGTTCGCGCACGAACCTGATGCGCTGGAGGCGGCGGGCTGGTCCGAACTCCTCGACGAGGCTGTGAGCGGCGAGATCGTGTTCCCCCTCGGCGCGCTCCGGCTATCGCCAACGCCGGCAATGACGCTGTTCGACGTCGACGGCGCACCGCCGCTCGACGCGCTCGCGGTCGCCGCCGCGCACGCCGTCGCCCGCGCGATTCGCCGGCATGGGATCGGTGGCTCGATCGGCATCGATTTCCCGACGATCGCCGGCAAGGCACAGCGCAACGCCGTCGCTATGGCGATCGACGAATCGCTGCCGCAACCCTTCGAGCGCACCGCGATGAACGGCTTCGGCTTTCTCCAGATCGTGCGGCCCCGTCCGCGTGCGTCGATCCCTGAGATCCTCCGCGCCGATCCGGTCGCCGCCGCGGCCCGCGCAGCGCTCCGCACGCTCGAACGCACGCCGCCGACCGCGTCGCGTCGCCACACCCTGCCTGCCGCCGTCCATGCGCGTTTGATGACGCGCCCCGACTGGCTCACGGAACTCGCGCGCCGTACGGGCGTCGTCCACGAACTGGAGAGCGCCCGATGACCGCTACCGCCTCGACCATCAAATGCCCGATCTGCGACCAGCCCGCGGTCGCCGAGTTCAAGCCGTTCTGCTCGAGTCGTCACCGTGACCGCGACCTGTTGCAGTGGCTCGGCGAAGGCTATCGCATCCCCGGCCGATCAATTGCGCAAACGGGGCTGGACAGCGCCGAAGACCCCGACTAAACGCGCCCTTCCGATCGCAAGGTCGGACGCTTCTCCGGTCCCAGACCGGACGTGCCCGGATAGCTCAGTTGGTAGAGCATGCGACTGAAAATCGCAGTGTCGGCGGTTCGACCCCGTCTCCGGGCACCATTTTTTCCCACGTGATTTAAGCTGCCGGTTCACTCGCAAGGCCGCGAGATTGGACCCCCATTCCGTTCGTGCTGAGCGAAGTCGAAGCACCTGCGCTTGGGGCACACCCTTCGACTTCGCTCAGGGCGAACGGAATGGGGGAGAAGCTCCTAGACCGGAACCAGCGTTAGCGGACGATCCGCGTGACGTGGCCCATCTTACGCCCCGGCCGCGCGGTGCCCTTGCCGTACAGGTGCAGGTGCGCGCCGGGCTCGCCAAGCAACTCCGCCCAGCGATCCGCGTCGTCGCCGATCAGGTTTTCCATCGTCGCCTCACGCCCGGTCAGTGTCGTCGCGCCGAGCGGCAGGCCGCAGATCGCGCGGATGTGGTTTTCGAATTGCGAACATTCGGCGCCTTCGATCGTCCAGTGCCCCGAATTGTGCACGCGGGGCGCCATCTCGTTGAACACCGGGCCGTCGGCGCCGACGAAGAACTCGCAGGCGAGGACGCCGACATAGTCGAGTTCGGCCGCGATCCGTTCGGCCAGTGCGGCGGCCTCGTCGGCTTGGGCCAGCACGGCCGCCGGTGCGGGGACGGTCGAGTGGCGGAGCATCGCGTCGCGGTGGACGTTGAGTGGCGGATCGTAGCGCGCGATGCTGCCGTCGAGGCCGCGGGCGATCAGGATCGAGAACTCGTGGTCGAACGGCACGAACGCTTCGAGCACTGCGGGGCCGCCGATCGTGTCCCAGGCGGCTTGCGCGCCTTCGGGGGTGTCGATTTTGACCTGCCCCTTGCCGTCATAGCCGAAGCGGGCGGTCTTGAGGATCGCGGGGGTGCCGATCGCCTTCAGGCCCGCCTGCAGGCTGGCGAGGCTGTCAACCGCCGCCCACGGTGCCGGACGCCCGCCGACGCTCTCCACGAAGCGTTTCTCGCCGATGCGCTCCTGCGCGACACGGAGCGCGCGCGGGCTTGGGTAGACGGGGACGCGGTCTGCCAGCCATTCGACGGGCTCGACCGCGATGTTCTCGAACTCGTAGGTGATGACGTCGCAGGCGTCGGCGAAGTCGGCGAGGACGATGCGGTTGTGATAGTCGGCGCGCGTCATGGTCGAGGCGGACTGTGCGGCGACGCTCTCCTGGTCGGGCGCGAGGACGTGCGTGTGATAGCCGAGCTGGGCCGCGGCGGTAGCCAGCATGCGGCCGAGCTGACCTCCACCGAGGATGCCGATGGTCGATCCGGGGGGAAGCGGCGTCATGTCAGCGTCTTTCAGGCTATCGTGCTCAGATGGGGTCGGTCGCGACGGCGTCGGTCTGTGCGGCGCGCCAGGCTTTGAGGCGTTCGGCCAGTGCGTCGTCGGACGTCGCGAGGATCGCGGCGGCGAGCAGGCCGGCATTGATCGCGCCGGGCTTGCCGATCGCGAGCGTGCCGACCGGGATGCCGCCGGGCATCTGGACGATCGACAGCAGGCTATCCATGCCCTTCAGCGCCTTCGATTCGACGGGCACGCCGAGCACCGGGAGGTGCGTCATCGAGGCGGCCATGCCGGGGAGGTGCGCCGCGCCGCCTGCACCGGCGATCACAACCTTGAGGCCGCGGTCGGCAGCGGTGGTCGCGTAATCGTATAGGCGTTGCGGGGTACGGTGTGCGGAGACGACCTTGGTCTCGTAGGCGACATCGAGCGCGTCGAGCGTCTCGGCGGCGTGGCGCATCGTCTCCCAATCGGAGGTGCTGCCCATGATGATGCCGACTAGAGCCACGATCGCCCCCTGATTCAAGGAGCGCCGTGCCTAGCGACGTGGGGAGCCTAGGGCAACGCTATTGGTAGGCCGAGGTAGGCCGAGGTAGGCCGCACAAGATTGCACCACCCCGGCGGAGGCCGGGGCCCAATTGGGAAACGGAGCTAACCGGTGGCAGCGCTCCGTTACTGCCACCTTTCGAATTGGGCCCCGGCCTTCGCCGGGGTGGTGTCGCTTCCGGGACGGTGTCAGCGCTCGCTGAGGTAATAGCGGTCGGTGGCATTCAAATCCGCGTCGAGTTCATACACGATCGGCTGGCCGGTCGGGATCTCGAGGCTGGTGATCTCGTCGTCGGGAATGTTCGACAGGTGCTTGACCAGCGCGCGGAGCGAGTTACCGTGCGCGGAGATCAGGATGCGCTGGCCGTCCTTGAGCGCGGGCGCGATCCGCTCGTCCCAGTAAGGAAGAACGCGCGCGATTGTGTCCTTGAGGCTCTCGGTCCTGGGGATCGCGATGCCGTCGTAACGCCGGTCCTTCGACAGGTCGAACTCGCTGCCGTCGTCGAGTACGGGCGGCGGGACGTCGAAGCTGCGGCGCCAGATATGGACCTGTGCGTCGCCGTGCTTGGCGGCGGTCTCGGCCTTGTCGAGGCCGGTGAGGCCACCGTAGTGCCGCTCGTTGAGGCGCCAGTCCTTCTCGACCGGGAGCCAGAGGCGACCCATCGCTTCGAGCGCGATGTTGAGCGTCTTGATCGCCCGCGTTTGGAGGCTGACGAAGGTCTGGTCGAAGTCGAGGCCCTTGGCGGCCATCAGCTCGCCTGCGGCCTTGGCCTCGGCCTCACCCTTGGCGGTCATGTCGACGTCCCACCAGCCGGTGAAGCGGTTCTCGAGGTTCCAGGTGGACTGGCCGTGGCGGATCAGGACTAGGGTCGGCATTCGGGCTCCTGCGATGGCGGGACTGAACGGAAAAGTGCGGTGCCCCCCCCTATCCGTCATCCTGACGAAAGTCAGGATCCAGAGCCAAGACGGACGGCGTCCTGTTACCCTGGGTCCTGACTTTCGTCAGGATGACGGCAGATCGAGGGCGATGCGGGCGATCAGATTTCGTCGATCATACCGGCGAGCGTCTCGAGCATCGCATGCGCGAGCTGTTTCGAGCGCTCGGGCGACCAGCCGAACGCGGGATCGGCGTTGGCGTCGTGATCCTTGAACGGCATCTCCAGCGTCATCGACACCGCACCAAAGCGCTCGGCGAGCTGGTTGGTCGACATCGACAGGTTGGCCGAGCCCGGTGCGGACTTGGGATAGCCCTTCTCTGTCTGAAAATCGGGCGTGTGCGCCGCGAGACGACGGCCGTATTCGTAGAATTTGTCGCCGTGCGCGTCGGTCCAGGAGGGGATGCCTTCGAAGCCGGCAATGAAGTTCGCCGGGATCGCCTCGTCGCCGTGGATGTCCATCGCGACGTCGACGCCGGTCAGATCCATCGCGTTGCGCACACACAGGACTTCCGGACTCTTCTCAGGGCTGGGCGTGTGCCATTCGCGGTTGAGGTTCACCCCCACCGCATTGGTACGCAGATGACCGCGGCGCGTGCCGTCCGGGTTCATGTTGGGGACGACGTTGAAGGTCGCCTTCGCCAGCAGCGCGGCAGTGATCGGATCGGCCGAATCGGTCAGCCGCTCGAGCGCGCCTTCCATCCACCATTCGGTCATCGATTCGCCGGGGTGCTGGCGACCATAGATCCAGACCTGCTTCGGCCCCGACCCGATCGTAAAGCAATCGATCGCCTGACCGTCGAGCGACTGGCCGAGTTCGCGGTGCGCGACGCCGGGAAGCAACGCGGTACGCGCCACCAGCGCCTCGTGCATTTCCATCGTGTACGGCGCGAAATACGCGAACCAGGCGAGATCGGTATCGGCGGTGAAGTCGAATTCGAGCACGCCACTCTCATAGCGTGTCTCGATCATCCGCCACGCCTGGCGATCGGTGCTGGCGCGCGTCTTGTAGCCTGGCCAGCCGAACGGATAGGCCGACTTGCCCGCGTTCAGGATGCGGTAGGTCAGCGTGCGGCCGGCCGCCCCCGCAACGCGGAAATAGAACCACTGGAAAAAATCGGACTGGAAATCGGTGACGATCTCCATGTCGATTCGGTCTCCCTCGATGGCGACAACGCGAATGTTGCCGCCATCGAAGGCTGCATTGATGGTGACGGGGCTCATGGTCTGTACGGTCATTTCACCTGAATAGTGCGACCGGACTCACCGGGGAACCCCATGAACAACGCGCGGGCGAGCTTCCCGGCCTGGATATCGGTCGTTGCGTCGGCCTTGCGGGCATCGGCGAAGGTCTGCGCGCGGCCTTCCCAGACCGGCGACTGGTCGGCGCTGCGCTTGATCGTCACCGACAGTTCGGAGACGAGGATCGCGGTACGCCCGCCGCCGCCGATCGGGAAGCCGACACCGCCGCCAAGACCGAGGCCGCCACCACCACGACCGCCGCTGAAGCCCCCGCCGCCGAGACCGATGCTGAACGGCGCCGGCTTGGGCGGCCCCGCCTGCGTGGTACGGGTGAAGCCCACGGTGGCGACCAGCAACGGCTTCGCGCCCGGTGCCGGCACACTATAGCCGGCCTTCAGCAGTTCGCCCTGTACGGCAGCCGCGTAGGTCTTGAACTCGAGGCTCGCGGGGCCACCGCCGGTAAGCGGCTGGACCGCGATCGTCCCGCGGTCGATCGGCTCGCCGAGATGATAGCGCAACACCTCGGTCGGCGGCAGCGACGGGCCGGTCGCGCACGCGGTGAGGGATGCGCTTGCCAGCGCCAGGACCAGGATCGAACGAACCGCCATCGGGACTTCCTTAGAATGTTGCGCTATAGTAACGCTCCGACCAGCCGAGTGGGTTCCCGGATGGCAGGAGTGTGTCCGTTGCTTGACTTGGACACACCCCGCCATTAGGCGATCCCGTCTTTCCGCACACCTAGATTTGAAAAGAAGCGAATCGATCATGAAGATCCGCAATTCCCTGAAGTCGCTCAAGGATCGTCACCGCGATAACCGCGTGATCCGTCGTCGTGGCCGTACCTACGTCATCAACAAGACCAACCGTCGCTTCAAGGCACGCCAGGGCTAAACCCCTGAAGACCGCCGTCATTTTCGACGTCGGTCGCGTTCTTTACGACTGGGATCCGCGGATCCTGTACGAGCGCCTGATCGACGACGATCGGGCGCTCGACGCGTTCCTGCGCGACGTCGTGACGATCGACTGGCATTTCCAGCACGATGCTGGCCGCGACTTCTCCGACACCTCGGCGGAGCTGGCCGCGTTGTATCCGCAGCATGCCGACCTGATCGCCGCCTGGGGGCCGCGATTCAACGAGAGCATCGGCGCGCGAATCGCCGGCATGCAGGAGATCGTCGAGGAGCTGGACGCGGCCGGCGTACCGCTGTTCGCGATCACGAACTTCAGCCACGAGTTCTGGCTACCCTTCCGCGCGCGTGAAGCGCAGCTGTTCGACCGGTTCCGCGACATCGTCGTGTCGGGCGAGGAGAAGATGATGAAGCCGGATGCGGCGATCTATCGGCTGTCGCTCGACCGATTCGGGTTGGCGGCGGAAGAGGCTGTGTTCGTCGACGACAATGCGGCGAACGTGGCGGGCGCGCAGGCGCTAGGAATCGAATCGGTGCTGTTCACGGATGCCGCGGATTTCCGCGCGCGACTGGTCGAGCTTGGGCTCCCGATCGCCCAGCACCCGTCATTCTGACGAAAGTCAGGATCCAGAGCCATTAGCGTCGCGGTCCGTTACTCTGGATCCTGACTTTCGTCAGGATGACGGGGTGGCATAACTTACCGATCCAGCGAGACCGACTGGCGCAGGTTTGCCACTGCGGTCTCCTGATCCACGACGGGCGCCTCCGGCATCGCGCCGCCCTCGAAATCGTCCGTCACCGTCACGGTCGTCCCCAGCGTCGTCACCCCGAACAGCTGTTTGGCAAAGCCGAGCGGCACGCGGATGCAGCCGTGCGACGCGGGGAAGCCCGGGTTGCGCCCCGCGTGGATCGCGATGCCATCCCAGGTCAGCCGCTGCATGAACGGCATCGACGCATCGTCGTACAAGCTCGATTTGTGGACCGCGTTCTTCTGCAGGATCGGATAGGTCCCGAGCGGGGTATCCTTGCCGTCCTTGCCGCTGGAGATCGTCGTCGCCGCGATCATCGACGACCCGCGATAGACGAACGCGCGTTGCTCCAGCAGGCTGATGACGATGCTAACGGGCTCGCTCTCGCCATTGTCCTTCCAGACGAACTGGTTCGGCGACAGTTCGGTCGCAGCCTGCTCGATCGGCATCGCGGCGAGCGCGCCGGCCGACGCCGCCAGCGCAGGACTCGCGCCCGCGAACAGCGCGACGGCCAGCCCGATTGCCGTCACTGGCCGCATCATCCCGATCATCATCACCCGTTCTCGAATCCCGATATCCCGCTCAACGCGCGATTCTTCGAATCGTGCCGCGAGACGAGGGAGTCGACGAACCGACCCCAAGCCGGGGTAGTCAGAGGGAGCGGACCCACAACCAGTGGAAATGGTTGCAGAATATTCACTGAAAATCGGCTATACGATGGTCCAAGAAACGGGGCAATTTCGGGAAAATCGATGCACGACGAGCAAGGTCCTGTGCGCGAGCGACGCGCGCTTCTGAAGAATGGTCTGGTATTGGCGGGGGCTCTGGCGGTGCCGGGTGCCGTATCCGCAACGACACGTCTCGGACGTCCGCTCACCGCGCGCGATCTGAAGCCGATGATGCAGCCACCGCTGCCGCGGACCACGGTCGCGCTGACGTCGCCGAAGGTGGTCCGTCCCGATCTGCTGCGCCAGGCGATGGCGTCGCTCAGCCGTCACGGCAGCCGCATCCAGCATCACGACCGGATCGCGATCGCCGATTTCGCGGCACCCTCGGGCAAGCCGCGGTTCCACTTCATCGATCTTGCCAGCGGGCGCAGCACGTCGCTGCTGGTCGCGCACGGCAGCGGTTCCGACCCGGCGCATACCGGCTATCTCGAGCGCTTCTCGAACCGCTTCGGCTCGAACGCCTCGTCGGAGGGTGCGTTCGTGACCGACGACTATTACGTCGGCAAGCATGGACGGTCGCAGCGCCTGATCGGTCTCGATCCGACCAACGACAACGCACTCGATCGCGCGATCGTGGTGCACTCGGCCTGGTATGCGAACAAGGACATGATCGAGACGCACGGCATGCTCGGTCGCAGCCAGGGCTGTTTCGCGGTCGGCGAACGTGACCTCGACCAGGTGTTCGCACGCCTCGGCGCCGGCCGGATGATCTACGCCGCCAAGGTCTGATACCGGGCGTCTAGACGGCGGTCTGGACCATCCGGCTCTGCTCCATCCGGTGACGCGCACGACGCGCGCCGCCGATCAGCCCCGACCACAGCAACGCCTCCAGGCTGGCATAGCCGAGGCCAAGATGGTCGGGCCGCACGGCGAGCACATCGGCCAGCCGGATCGTCCCCGCGCGCAGCCCCACCCGACCGATATCGCCCCACCGCCGCGCGGTTTCCCAGCGGATCAGGCTGATGTCGTGCGAATCGCACCGGTGCGTTGCCAGGAAGTCGGCCTGGATCACGCTGAGCGCGCTGCCCAGGATCGCGAGCGTCGCGCGATCCGCCACCGGGCGCTTGGCCATGTTGTGCGACACCATCAGCCGCGCGATCGTCTCGGCACGATCGTCGAACAACCGCGCATAACGCTCGGTCAGCACGCGGACCGCGGACGCCTCCATGGTATCCTCGAACCGCTTCGATACGCCGCCCGGATGGACCCGGTACAGCACCAGCGGCGCATCGAGCCGGGCGATCGCGCCGAAATGGCGGATCCGCTGGTACAGGTCGAAATCCTCGGCAAACAGCAGATCCGGCCGGGTGATCGGATCGAGCCGCCGCGCGACGTCGGTCCGCATCATCGTCGACGACCAGACCAGCGGGTTCTCGATACAGGTCAGCCATGCGACCAATGCCGGCGTCGTCGTCGGTGCATAGCGCGACGGCGTGACCTTCCCGTCGCACAGGATCTCGGCGGACGTCCCCAGCAACACGGTGTCGGGATGCGCCTCGAAATAGGAGACCTGCCGCGCGAAGCGATCGGGGCGGCAGATGTCGTCATGGTCGAGCGCGGCGATGTACCGCCCGCGTGCCTCGGCGAAACCGCGGTTGCGGGTCCTCACCGGGCCACCGTTCTTCGCCATCGTCACCAGCCGTACGCGCGGATCGGGCCATGCGCTCACCACCGCGCACGTATCGTCGGTCGAACAATCGTCGACCACGATCAGCTCGAAATCGGTCAGGGTCTGCGCCGTGACGCTGGCCAGCGTCTCCTCGATCAGCGCGGCGCCGTTATAGGCCGCCACGACCACGCTCACCAGCGGAGCGGCATCGGCCGCGGTCACGCCGCCGCCCGGACCCTGGACGGCAGGACCTGCTCGACGATCATCAGTCCGACATCGTTCTGCCAGAGCCAGAGCCCGTTCGCCTGCCCCGAGAAGCTCGATTCGCCGCCGAGCGGACCCCACGGCACGAACCCTGCGGCCAGCCCGAGCCCGTAGAGCCCAGCGACCGGCACGCCCTCCGCATCGACGATCCGGCAATGGCGATCCACCATCGGCCTGCCGTCGTCCGCCGCCAACGCGATCGCCGCGCCGTCCTGTCCGACGATCGGCATGCCGATGGGGCGATAGCCGAGCGCCGCGATCACCAGGTCCGCGTCTTCGATATGCGCGCGCGCCGCCGCGTCGTCGTCGCCCGCGATCCGGTGCAGCGCGACGCGTGGATCGGGTTTGCGACCATCGATCTCCAGCATCCGCAGGACCAGATCGCGCGCTTCGAGCCTGAACCCGGCCAGCCGGTAGACGAACCCAGAGACCGGGCAGATGTCGTCCGGACCGAAATCGGTGAAGCCCTCGGCATGCGCCGCCTCGACCGAGTGATAGAAGGGGCGCAGCGGCCGACGGTGGAGCAGCGTGATCGCGCCCGCGCCGAACGGCAGCGCCGGCTGGCTTTTCAGCAGCAGCGCGATCGTCGTCAGCGCACTGGTCGATCCGCCGATCACCGCGATCCTCGGCGCGCGCCGGCCGGTCAGCAGGTCGGCGACCTTCTCGAACCCGCCGATCGTCAGGACGTCATCGGACTGCAGCAACCGCCCGGCCGCGAGTTCGATCAACGGCGCGCCTGCCACGCTTTGCGCCGCGAGCCGTTCGAGCGGCTGATGACCGCCGGTCGCGACGACGACATTGCGCGCCAGCTGTTCGAAGACGTGGCCGTCGGCCAGCCGGCGCAGCTCGACGCTCCACAGGCTATCGCCGACCCGTTTCGCGCCCAGCGCCTCGTGCCCGGTCAGAACCGTGCCGCCGTGCGCGCGGACGAGATCGGTGAGCCGGTCGCCGGTCGCGCGCAACAGCGGCCCGACCTCGGTCAGCGGCACGCCGAGCGCGCCCTCATGCGCCGCGACCGCGCGGCCGGCGGGATGATCGACCAGCCGCGCGAGTTCGGGATGCACATTGTCACGCACCGCGGTCAGGAACGTCTGCGCGGTTGAATCCGAGGTGATCGCATAGCGCCCGAGCCGCCCGCCGCCGATCGCGTTGCCGCGCTCGATCACCATCAGCCCGGAGGCCGCGAGATCGGGGAGCAGCCCGCGCTTGGTGGCAGAGGTCAGCATCGCCGTCCCCGCGGGGCCACCACCGATCACGATCACCGAGGCGATCGCGCCGGTCGCGCCGCGCACCGACGCCCGCCGGTCGCGCGGGCGGACGATCGCGGCGCAGGCGTTCGCAAGCGTTTCGGCGGCTCGTCGCGCATCATCGGCCGACATCGCGTCGGTGATCGGCAGCGACAGCATTCGCCCGGCGATCCTGTCCGCGACAGGGGTGGGCTCGATCATCGCGGTCGCCTGGAACCAGGGCTGCTCGCCGAGATGCGGGCTGAAATAGCGGCCGCAGCCGACCCCGTCCGCCTCGATCGCCTCGACGATCGCGTCGCGGTGATGCGCGATGTGTTCGGGGAGAAGCACCGGCATGAACTGCATCGAACGACGCCGGCCCGATACCGCCTGGAAATGGAAATCGGGCAGCGTCGCACGGTAGGTCTCGTCCAACACGGCGCGGTGATCGGCGACCGCGTCGATCTCCGCGAGCTTGGCCTGCGCGATGATCGCGGTGATCTCGGGCAGCTTGGCGTTGATCCCCGGCAGCGTCGCGCTGCGGCTGCCCTCGAACCCGAAATTCCCCATCGACCGCAATGTCGCGATCAGGTCGATGTCGCCGCTATGGATCAGCCCGCCCTCGCCCACCGCGAACGTCTTGGTCGCATGCATCGAATGCACCACCGCGAACGGCGCGCGCGCACCGAAGCCGAGCCCCGCATCGTCGAGCGTCCCCAGCGACGAGGCCGCATCGATCACCACCCCGACGCCGTAGCGCCGCTGGAAATGCACATAGCGGTCGAGGTCGATCGCGTTGCCGAACGTCGCATAGGGCACCATCACGCCGATCCGCTCGCCGTGACGCTGGAGCAGCCGCTCCTCCTCGATCGCGCACGCACCCCAATCCTCGGGATCGATGTCGCAGATCAGCGGCGTCAGCCCCGCCCACGCCGCCGCCTGTGCGGTCGCGGCGAAGGTGAGCGCCGGCATCAGCGCGAGTGTCCCCTGTTTCGGGTTCAGCCCACCCGTCCGCATCCCCGACGCGTGGCGGATCGCGAGCATCAGGCCGAGCGTGGCATTGCCGACCGCAAGGCACGCGCCGTAGCCGCCGAACAGCTGTTCGGTCACGCCAGCCTCGAACGCGCGCACCTCCGGACCGTTGTTGCTGAACACGCCCGACGTCTCGACGCGGTGCAGCGCATCGAGATGGTCACTCAGCCGCGGCGGATTCGGCGCGATCAGGGGGAGGCGTTTCATCGGCGGTCCGGTCTGTTGTGCGGCAGGTCTATGACCCATCGCCTCCTAAGAACCAGTTACGCGAGCAAACGCCAAGAGAGGCAAGACAGTTCTTTCCTTACACCACCCCGGATCGCGTCCGGGGTGGTGCAGCAGTTTCAGCGGACCAGCGGCAGGCTGATATAGCTTTCGTCGGCACCCGCGACGGTGATCTTCTGCGTCGCCTTCACGTAATCCTTTGGTTGCGCGAAGAAGATGTTCGGGACGAACGTCTGCGGGTTGCGATCGTAGAGCGGGAACCAGCTCGACTGGACCTGCACCATGATCTTGTGCCCCGGCAGGAACACATGGTTGGTGGTCGGCAGCGCGAACTTGTATTTGAGCGGCACGTTCGCGGCGATCGGCTTGGCGACCGCCAGGCTCTCACGATACCGCCCACGGAAAATGTCCATCGCCACCGACAATTGATACCCCGCCATCGCCTTGTCGCCCGGCGTCACGTCGGGATACACGTCGATCAGCTTGACCACCCAATCGCTGTCGGTACCGGTCGTCGACGCGGTCAGGTTCACTTCCGGCACGCCGGCGATGGTGGTCGGCGTGGTGAGCGCATCGGTGGTGAAGGTCAGCACGTCGGGACGCCCCGAGACGGCGCGCTGGTCGTCGACCAGCCACTGTTTCCATGTCGATCCGGTCGCATAGGTCGGAACGGTCGGGCGCACCCGGTAGCTGACCGGCGTCGCCGGGTCGGAAATATAGTCCGCCGTGGTCGCCGCGCCGCCGGCGGCCTGAAAGCCGAGCGCACCGCCGGGCTTGAGGTACAGCGGCGTGCCCGCGGTCTGCGCGGTCGGCCATTTGTCGAGCCTCTGCCACTCGTTACGCCCCGACTGGAACATCGTCACCGGCGCGACGTCCATCGCCGGCTGGTCGCTCTTCAGGTAGTGCGCGAGGAACGGCGCGAGGACGTGCCAGCGCCACCATTTGGCGGTGTCGGCATCCCATTTGATCGCACCCAGCGCGGTGCCGTCGCGCACCTCCTGGCCGTGATACCAGGGGCCCATCGACAGATAGACCATGTCGTTGGCGGTGTCCTTGGGCTCCAGCGCGCGGTAGACCGCAGGCGCGCCGTAGATATCCTCCTGATCCCACAGTCCACCGACGATCAGCGTCGGCACCTTGAGCGGCTGGCCGGCGAGCACGGTGTCCATCGCCTGGCTCGACCAGAACGAATCATACGCCGGATGCTGCGTGATCTTGCGCCAGAAGCCGAGCTGTTCGAGCCCCTGCGCCTTGCCGATCGCCCCCGCCGAGCCACCCTTGAGGTAATAATCATAGTCGTCGGCGGTGTCGGTAATCCACGGCGTGCCGGCATCCTTCGTCGCCTCCTGGCCGAGCACGTACGGCATCATGCCCTCGCGGAAGGCGCCGTTGTGGAACCAGTCATCGCCGCGCCAGCCATCGACCATCGGGTTCATCGGCACCGACACCTTCAACGCCGGATGCGGATTGATCAGCGCCATCAGCGGCAGGAAGCCGTCATAGCTGATCCCGCTGATCCCCACCCGACCGTTCGATTCGGGGACGTGCTTCACCAGCCAGTCGATCGTGTCGTAGGTGTCGGTCGAATCGTCGGTCTTGGTCGGGTTCTGTGCAGTCCCGGCGCGTGCGGGGTTCATCATGTAGATGCCCTGCGATCCGTGCATGCCGCGGACGTCCTGGATTACGCGGATGTAGCGCGCCGCGGCGATCACGTCGCCCGCACCGTCGCCATGCTCGAGGATGCCCGCATAGGTGCCGCTGTCGACCTTGGTCTGGCCGTCGGCATCATAGGGCGTCCGCGTCATCAGGATGCCCGCGTCCTTCGCACCTTTCGGCACGATGATGACGGTGTGCAGCTTGACCCCGTCGCGCATCGGGATCTCGACGACCTTGCGCACATAGTCGTAGCCGACGTCGCGCGGCGCCATCTTGGCGGGGCGTTCGTCGTAATTCTGCGCGGTCGCGGGGGTGGTCGTCGCGGTAGCCAGCGCGGCGATCGCACAGGCGGCAAACAAACGGGTCGTCGATTTCATTGTCTTCTTCCTTCCCTCCCGGACCGAAAAAGAAAAGGCCCGCCTTCCCTTGCGGAAAGACGAGCCCCTTTCGTAGCAATTCAGCCGATCAGGCCGTCCGCGTACCGGTCAGCGGGAAGCTGCCGAACGCGCCGGCGGCGACGCTGCCCTTGAGGACGTCGTCCTCGACGGTCGCCTTGCAGTCGAGCGTCATCGGCATCGGCACGGTCATGCTCTGCTTCCAGGTGATCGTGTCGCCATCGACCTCACCGGTGACGTCCATGCCACCCATCGCGCCCGACACCGCACCCGTGAAGGTGCTGCCGGCGCTGTTGACGGTCAGCGTCATCTTCTGATCGCCCAGCGGCGATTTGACCACGCAATCCCAGCTGCCATCGACGTTTGCCATTGCACTCTCTCCTGAAGCACCACCCAGCACGCCTGGGCTCTGCAATTAATTGGCGCCGGCAACCGACGCCGCGGAGATGACCTCGACCGGCAGGCCGATGCTGTCAAGCTGCGGCCGCACCGTCTTCGCATCGCCGACCACGACCCAGATCGTCTTCTTCGGATCGATCGCCTGCTGGATCGCGGTGTTGAGTTGCGGCAGGTTAAGTCCCTGATAGCGCTGCGTGATCGTCGCGTAGTAATCGTCGGGACGCTTGAGCAGGTCGTTCTGCTGCATCGCGCTCAACACCGCGTCGGACGTCTCGAAATTGCCCGACAGCGAACGGATCGCACCGTTGATCGCACGATCGAACTCGGCCTGCGTCATCGGCTCCTTGCCGAGGAACGCGCCGATATCACTCCGCAGCGCAGCGATCGACGGGCCGGTCTGGTCCGCCTGCACCGGTGCCGACAGGATGTAGGGCGCGGCGTGCTCGACCTGCTGGAACCGCCCCGACACGCCGTAGGACCAGTGCTTGCTCTCGCGCAGATCCATGTTGACGCGACCGAGGAAGCTGCCGCCGAGCGCATCGTTGGCGGTGACGATCGGCAACAGGTCCTGCGTGCCCTTCAGGCCGGTCGGGATGCCGGCGAAGATCGCCGATTGCGGGCTGTCCGGCCGATCGACCAGCACGATCTTCGGCCCCGACGGCGTGACGGTCGCCGGAAAGACCTTGGCGCCCGCCGCGCCGGTCGGCCGCCACGTGCCGAACCGACCGTCGAGCGCCGCCTTCACCTCGGCGAGCGGACGATCGCTGACGACGAAGATCTTCGCCTTGTCGGGCCGCAGCCATGCGTGCTGGAACGCGATCAGGTCCGATCGGGTCAGCGCCGCGACCGCCTTCGGATCGCCGCTGCCGATCGCCTTGGCATAGGGCGATGTCGGCCCCTGGATCAGCGGCGGCATGACGCGGGCGTAAATCCCGCCCGGGCTGGTCAGTTCCTGCGCGATCTGCGCGAGCTGCTGGTTCTTGACGCGCGCGACCTCGGCATCGGCGAACGCCGGGTTCTGCGCGATGTCCGCGAACAGGTCGATCGCCGGCGCGAGGTTCGCACTCGGCACCTGCAACGACAGGAAGGTCCGGTCGCTCGACGCGCCCGAACCGATATCCGCACCCAGCCGCTCCTTGGCCTCGGCCAGCGCGACCGAATCGCGCGTGGGCGTGCCCTCGTCCATCATCGCCAGCGTCAGCTGCTGCGTGCCGAGCTTGCCCGCGACGTCCGCCGCGGTGCCCGCATCGAAGCTCAACACCGCCTGCGTCACCGGCACCGCGGTGCGCTGCGCGTAGACGACCTCGATACCATTCGCGAGCCGGGTCCGCTCGACCGTCGGGAAGCTCAGGCCGGCGACCGTGCCGACGCCCGGCAACGGCCCCCGCGTCCCCTTCGGCGGCGCCTCGGGTGCGGGAACGACGTTGGCCTTGGGCGGCACAACCGCGTTGGCATAGGCATCGCGCGGCCCCGGCACGACGGTCAGCGAATAGGCCGGGCGCGACAGCCACTTCGCCGCCGCGGCCTTCACGCTGGCCGGCGTCTCGGCCGCCAGCTGCAACAGCTGTTTCTTGTAATAGCCAGGATCGTTCGAATACAGCGCGCCCTCGGCCAGCGTGACCGCCTTGCCGCCGAACCCACCGACCGATTCCAGGCCTTCCATCGTCCGGGCCGCGGTCGTCGTCGCGACGCGGCTGACCTCGTCCGGGGTCGGACCGTTCTTCAGGAAATCCGCGAGGATCTCGTCGATCCGCTTCGACACCAGCGCAGGGTCGACGCCCTGCCGGACGATCGCCTCGATTTCGAACATGCCGAGCTGGCTGAAGCTGCTGTTGCTCGCCGAGATCCGCGTGACCAGCTTCTCCTTCTTGACCAGCGCAGTATCGAACCGGCTGCTGGCGAGGCCACCGAGCACGCCCGCCGCAACCTCCAGCGCTGTGCCATCCTTGTCGTTCAGGCCGGGCACCACCCAGTTACGGCTGATCATTACCGCCGCGACGCGGTCCTTGATCGTCTCGCTGACAGGGGCCGGCAAGGTCGGGATCGGCGCCGGCGGGACGATGCTCTGGGGCCCCTTCGGGATGCCGCCGAAATACTTCTCCGCGAGGCGCTTTGCGGTCGCCGCATCGACGTCGCCGGCCAGCACCAGCACCGCGTTGTTCGGGCCGTAATGATCCTTGAACCAGTCCTTCACCGTCTGCAGCGACGCCGCATCGAGATCCGCCATCGAACCGATCGTGGTGTGGCCGTACGGGTGATCCGCGGGGAACAGCCCTTCGGTGGTCTTGTACTGGGTCAGGCCGTAGGGCTGGTTGTCGCCCTGGCGCTTTTCGTTCTGGACGACGCCGCGCTGCTCGTCGAGCACGCCCTGCGTGATCGCGCCGGTCAGATAGCCCATGCGGTCGGATTCGAGGAACAGCGCGCGGTCGAGCGCGGCGGTCGGCACCGTCTCGAAGTAATTGGTGCGATCGTAATAGGTGGTGCCGTTGAAGTCGGTCGCGCCGACCTGCTTCAGCGGTTCGAAGAAGTCGCCGGGTGCGTTCTCGGAGCCGTTGAACATCAGATGCTCGAACAGATGCGCGAAGCCGGTCTTGCCCTTCGGCTCGAACTTGGATCCGACATTGTACCAGACCGACACCGCCACCACCGGCGCCTTGCGATCGGTGTGCACGACGACGCGCAGGCCGTTCTTCAGCGTGAACTGCTGGTACGGGATATCGACCGACTTGACGAGATCGGCGACCGGCGCCGGCTTTGCAGCTGAAAGAGCACGGGCTGCGGGAGCTTGTGCCCAACCCGGCGCGGCCGACAGAAACGCTGTTGCGGCGACACCGGCAAGAACCGTCTTTTTCGAAACCATATGCGTCAGTGATCCTCGCCTTAATTGTCACCTCACCATAAGTGCCCCGCGGGTTTGAGCAACAGAAATGACAGGCCGGCGATACGTGGAAATTCGCCGCGACGGGATCGCCGCATTCTGCATAACAGAATCTACGGCCTCCGGCATGACGCCGTTCGACTTAAAGACCGCATGATAGATTTTTCATCTTGCAGCCGGCACCGCTTTTCGATGATCCGAGCCATTCTTCGGTCGACCGTCCGAAATCAGGACGATTAGCACTCGATCATGCTAATCGAAACTTTATCCAACATTTGCGCATTGTAAGGATTGCCAATTTATAGATGAACATTGTAGGCGCGCCGCACAGGGGCCATTATCACTTCAAGGATATCTCGTGACCGATACACTCAATACCGTCGAACTCGCCGCCGAACTGACCGCGGCATGGCTCGCGAACCCGAACACGCGGACCGCGGCAGACGACGTTCCGGCTTTTCTGCTTGCGATGCATGCCGCTGTCGCCAAGCTCGTCGATGCGGGTGATGCAGAGCCCGAGGCCGCACCGGTTTCGACCGCAGAGCCCGCAGTATCGGCGCGCAAGTCGCTTGCCTCGCCCGACCACATCATCTCGATGCTCGACGGCAAGAAGTACAAGACGCTGCGTCGTCACCTTTCGACCAACGGCCTGACTCCGGAACAGTATCGCGAGCGCTTCAACCTGAAGCCCGATTATCCGATGGTAGCAGCAACCTATTCGGAAGCGCGTCGCGCGATGGCCAAGTCGATCGGCCTCGGTCGCAAGGCGGGTTCGACCGTCGAGAAGGCTGCCGGTTCGGCGGCAACGACGGTTCGCAAGACCGGCAAGGCAGCACTCGATGCCGCCAAGAAGACGCTCGGCAACGAGGGCTGAAGCACGGTCGGGGGAAGGTCGTCTTCCCCCGACTGTCGGCCCGCGGCGATGGCTGCGCGGCCACGCGGGTCGACATTTTAACGCCGCACGCGCTTGGTCCGATAGCGGCGTGCCCTGTCGGCAGGCCGCTATCGCCAAGTCACCGCATCACGCCAGGGCGCCGCGGTAGAAGTCCAGCGTCAGCGTCATCGCCTGAAGGAACAGCGCGGGATCGTAGCGCGGCCCCTCGTCCCGCAGAAATGCGTGCTGGGCGTTCAACTCATGCCACGCATAGGTCGCACCGACCTCTTCGAGCCGCGCGCGGATCCGTTCGCGGCCGGCAAAGGGCACATGCGGATCCTGCCGCCCCCACACGAACATTGTCTGCGCCTTCAATTCGGCCATGCGCATCAGGCTGTCATCCGACCGTCCCGCGCCCAGCGTGCCCGAATGGATATCGGTCGGATAGAAACACGCCGCCGCCGACACGCGCGGATCGAGCGCGGCGCGATAGGCGAGATGCCCGCCGAGACAGACCCCAAACGTGCCGACCCTACCGTTGCACGCCGGGTTCCCCAGCAGCGCGGTCACGCCCGCCGCCGCATCGGCGTCGAACGCGGCAACCGGCTTGGCGATCTTCAGCGCATTGCCGCGGTCGGTGCCCGCCGGATCGTAGCGCAACACCGTGCCCGCCGGCTCATACTCGTGATAGACCTCGGGCACCGCCACGACATAGCCGCTGCCGGCGATCATCGCCGCCAGCCGGCGGATCGGCGCGGTGACCTGATAGATCTCCGAATACAGAAGAATGCCGGGAAAGCGTCGCTCGCCCGCGGGCCGGAACACGTGCATCCGCATCGAACCGCCGCCAGGCATCGCGACATCCTGGATCTCGTCGCCGTGCAGGATCATCCGTTCTTCCTCATACCGGTGCCGGGCAAACGCCTTGGCCGCGATCCGACCGCGCACCCGAAATGCCGGTCGAATCCCCCGCGTCCGTAGCCCGATACCGTCTGAACCGGCAATACGGCCGCCCGATGCTCGCCGTGATCCGCTAGGCCGCGAACTCGTCGGGCAGATACCGATCGGCGACGATCTCATAGCGATCGCCATCGACCAGCACCTGAGGGCTCAACGCGCGGCAGTTATAGGTCGACGCCATCGCCGCACCATAGGCGCCGGTGGCGTGCAGCACGGCAAGATCGCCGCGACCGACGCGATCGATGTCGCGGGCGACCGCGAACACGTCGCCGCTTTCGCAGACCGGGCCGGCGATGGTCGCGACCATCCGCGCGCCATCGGGGACGACCGCCTCGAACCGGTGGAAGGCATCGTACAGCGCCGGTCGCGCGAGGTCGTTCATCGCCGCGTCGACGATGACGAAGGGCTCGTCCGCGCCCGGCTTCACCCAGATCACGCGCGTCATGAGCACCCCGGCGAGCCCGGCGACGACCCGGCCCGGCTCGAACGTCAGCTCGACATCCCAGTCGCGCGTGACGCGGGCCACCATGGTCGCATAGTCGTCGAGCGTCGGGACGATGTCGTCGACGCGGTAGGGGATGCCGAGACCACCGCCGAGGTCGACGCGGTCGATTGCGTGCCCCCGTGCGCGCAGGTCCGTCACCAGCGCACCGATGCGGGCATACGCGACCTCGAGCGGCGCGAGATCGCGAAGCTGGCTGCCGATGTGGAGCGCGACCCCGACCAGGTCGAGACCGTCGATGCGCGACAGCCGGTCGTAGATCGCCGGCACGTCGGCGATCGCAACCCCGAACTTGTTCCCGCGCCGCCCAGTCGAGATCTTGGCATGCGTGCCGCCGTCGACATCGGGATTGACCCGGAGCACCGCTGTCGCCCGCATCCCCCGCGCAAAAGCCAGCGCCCCGAGCACCTGGCCCTCCTCCTCCAGCTCCAGGTTGAACTGGCCGACGCCCGCCGCGAGCGCATCGGCAAGCTCGCGATCGGTCTTGCCGACGCCGGAAAAGACGATGTCCGCCGCCGCGATCCCGGCATCCAGCGCCCGCCGCATCTCGCCGCCCGAGACGATGTCGGCGCCGAAGCCGCACCCGGACAGCAATTGCAGCACCGCGCCGTTCGGGTTCGCCTTGACCGCAAACGCGACGCGCACGCGGGGAAGGATCGACAGTGCCGTTCTGAACCGGTCTGCGGCATCACGCAGCGCGGCGGCGGAATAGACGTGGACGGGCGTGCCGACCGCTTCGGCGATCGCCGGCAGCGGTACGTCTTCGGCGCACAGCACGCCGTCCCGTGGTTCGAAATAGCCCATGATGTCTCGCAGTTCGGCGGTCGGGAATACGGCGCAGCGCCGTCGTCAGGAATGCGGCGGTTCGCCGCGGTCAGGAATACGGCGGTTCGCGCCGCCGATGCGTGCGACGCAGGCGGACGGCATGGATCGCTTCGGCGGTATGACAATGGCCATGCCGTTCGGCGCGGAGGGCAACGACGACGCGCTTGCCGTTGATCGCCAGCGTCAATCCGAGCAGCGCGATCGGAAACACTAGCATCGCCAGCGCCGCACCGTTCGTCGCTGCCGCCACGCTGCAGGCGCCGACGGTCAGCACGACGCCGATCGCACGCCAGAGGATATCGCGCCTGGTCATGCCGCGACACTCCGCGCGCAGGACACCGCCCGGTCGTCGATGACGACCCACCCGGCTCTGCGCAGCGCGGCAACCGCCTGAGGCCGGCGATCGTGCGCGGCACCGCCGTGGCACAGGACGATGTCCGCGGGCAGGTCGTGCTCGGCCTGCAACGCGGTCACGATGTCCGCCACCTCGAAAGACGCGCCGATCGCAGCGTCCGGGGCGCGGTTCGCGGCGGCCCGCGCGCGACCGATCGCACTGGCCGATCGATCGATCCCGCGCACCTCGATCGCGGTAAAGCCGAGCATCCTCGCATGATGCGCCGCGGACAGCAGCAGCGTACCGGCGCCGCACTCGGCATCGACGATACGGACCGCATGCCGCCCCGCTGCGCGCAATGCCGACAATGCGGCGGCGACCTGCGGCCAGCGTGGATCGTGGTGCGTCGACTTGGCTGCGGGATGCGGGGCCCCGGTCCCCTTTCCCGTCGTGATCGCGGTACGCGACCGGACCGGCAGAGCATGAACGTTCATCGCCATCTCTCCGTCATGCCGCACGGGGCAGCGCGCGCTCGTCCCGACCGACCGGGGCGAACGACACGAGTGGCGTGAGCGGCATCGCGGCGACCTCGACGCTCGCATGATAGATATCCCGCTCGGCCTGCGCATAGTGCATCGCGGCGGCGTAGGAGATGAAGCGGCCTTCGAGCGTTCGCCTGCTGTCCTGGACGAGCCAGTGCCCGGCGCGATCCTGACCGACGAAGATGACGAGCCCGGTTGGATCGGGCTCCGATATGGGTTCAGACGACATGTCGCCCTGCTGCCTTTCGTGACGCGAGCGTCGTGCCCGCCCCCAACATCTACGGGGCCCTGCATAGGGATTCGAGATCGATCCGCGCCGATCGCATAGTGCAGACATAGTGTCCGCTCGGTCGGTCGCGGTTTCGGTTGTCCTCGCCGCATCACGCGCGCGATCGGGTGTTCGCGGCGTTCGTCGCGCACGATCGCTGACCGGCGGGGCGCTCGACGACGAGAGCCCGCCATCCCCTTCGCCCCCCGCCCCGAACGCGTCGCGTTCGTCCGAACCGACCATCGCCCCGATAATCAGCGGTGTCGTCGAATGCCGTAATGCCGATTTCCAAACGGCGGGACGATCGCTACGGATTGCGGTGATGAATGCCGAAGTAAGCCCTGCTGCCAATACCTTACCACCCCAACTGGCGTTTCTCGCCGGGGGCGGCGAGGCGGCCCGCCTGATCCTCGGTCGCGACTGGACGAGTCATCCGCTCGGACCGCCGGAAGGCTGGTCGGACATTCTGAAGTCCAATCTCAGCACCATCCTCAACTCGCCGGAATCGATGATCCTGGCGTGGGGCGAGGACGACCTGATCTTCTTCTTCAACGACGCCTATTTTCCGCTGCTGGGGCCGCGTCTCGACTGGGCCATGGGATCGCCTTTCAAAACCGTCTGGCCCGATGCCTGGGAGCAGGCCAAGCCGATCATCGACGAAGCGTTCGCGGGGCGGAGCCAGCGGTTCGTCGATCTCCCGTGGAAGCTGGATACCGATCGCGGGCGTGCCGACACCTGGTTCAGTTTCTCCTACTCGCGCATCCTGGACGCGCGAGGCGCGATCGCGGGCCTGTTCGTGTTCACCAACGAGACCACCGAGCGGGTCCTTGCCGACGCGGCGCTGCGACAGAGCGAAGAGCGGCTCAGACTGGTGATCGAAGGGGCCAAGGATCACGTGATCTTCACGACCGATCCGATCGGCATCATCACCACCTGGTCGGCAGGCGCCGAGGTCGTGCTCGGCTGGTCGGCCGACGAGGCGATCGGCCAGCCGTCCGCCATGATCCTGGCGGACGAGGACGACGTCAGCGGCCCGAAGCTCCCCGCCCTGGGCAGCGCCGCTCGCCAGAATTCGGCGCACGACGAACGCTGGCACGTCCGGCGCGACGGATCGCGCGTGTTCCTCACGGGATCGGTCCATCCCCTGCCCTACGACGCACAGGGAAAGCCGCGCGGCTTCATCAAGATCGCTCGCGACGAAACCGAACGACGTCGCGCGGAACAGGCGTTGCGGGACAGCGAGGCAGCGGCGCTGGTCGATGCGCAGCGGGTGCAGCTTGCGCTCGCGGCGGGCGCGATCATCGGGACCTGGGTCTGGGATCTGCCGAGCGATCGCTTCACCGTCGACGAACCCTTCGCACGCGCGTTCGGCCTGGACCCGGCGATGGGCCGCGAGGGCCTGAGCCTCACGCAGATCGTCGCCACCGTTCACCCCGACGATCAGGCCGGTCTGGCCGAGGCGATCAGCGACGCGATCGCCCGCGGCGGCGGGTACGCGCATCAATATCGGACACGGCGCGCAAACGGCGAATATCACTGGCTGGAGGCGAATGGGCGCGTCGATCACGCACCGGACGGCACCCCGACGAGTTTCCCCGGGGTCCTCATCGACGTCGAGGAACGCCGCAAGGTCGCCGCGGAGCGAGACCGTGCGCTGAACGAACTGCGCCGCTTGAACGAGACGTTGGAACAGCGCGTATCCGAGCGCACCGCCGATCTGATGCGCGCCGAGGAAGCGCTACGCCAGAGCCAGAAGATGGAGGCGGTCGGCCAGTTGACCGGCGGCTTGGCGCACGACTTCAACAACCTGCTGACCGCGGTGACCGGGGGTTTGGAACTGCTCGCGCTACGCGTCGCGAAGGGCGAATACGACAAGCTCGATCGCTACGTCGCGATGGCCCAGACCGGTGCGAGCCGGGCCGCGGCGCTGACCCAGCGGCTGCTCGCCTTCTCGCGCCGGCAGACGCTGGCACCGACGCCGACCGATGCCGATCGCCTGATCGCCGGGATGGCGGAGATCATCGATCGCACGCTGGGCCCCGAGATCGAGGTGAAGATCGTCTCGACCACCGGTCTCTGGCCGGTTCTGGTCGACGCGCCGCAGCTGGAGAACGCGCTTCTCAACCTGTGCATCAATGCGCGCGACGCCATGCCGCATGGCGGGCGGTTGACGATCGCGACGCAGAACACGTGGCTCGACGCTCAGGCGGCGGCGGATCAGGAGCTCCACGAAGGCGACTATGTCGCGCTGTACGTCACCGACACCGGCACCGGGATGACGCCGGAGACCATCGAACGCGTCTTCGAGCCGTTCTTCACGACCAAGCCGATCGGCGAAGGTACCGGTCTCGGCCTCTCGATGATCTATGGCTTCGTCCGCCAGTCGGGCGGCCAGGTGCGGATCTGCTCGGAGGTAGGGCGTGGCACGGTTATGTGTCTCTATCTCCCCCGCCACGACGGCGAGGCGGCAGTCGCCGACCGAGCGCCCGACGAGAGCGGCGTGATCCGGGCATTGCCGGGTGAAACGGTTCTCGTCGTCGAGGACGAGACCGCGATCCGGGATCTGGTCACCGAGGTCCTGTCCGAAGCCGGTTACCGCGTCCTGCAAGCCCCGACCGGCCCCGCAGGGGTGAAGCTGCTTCGCTCCGATGAACGGATCGACCTGCTGGTCACCGACGTCGGCCTGCCGGGCGGATTGAACGGTCGTCAGGTCGCCGATGCGGGTCGCGCGGTCCGGCCCGACCTCAAGATCCTCTTCGTCACCGGCTATGCCGCCAACGCCGCCGTCGGCGCGGGCCATCTGGTCGAGGGCATGGAGGTCCTCACCAAACCGTTCAGCATCGCCGACTTCGAAAAGCGGATCCGCAGCATGATCGGCACCGACTGATCCCTGCGGGTGTGGGAATGAATTGTGACGCTCGTATACCGGCATGGTAAGGATGCTCCGCCATACGACGCGGGCTACAGTTAAGTGATAGCAACCTGCTTCTTGATCAACTTTACCATTTTCGGATGTATCAAAAATCCTTCACTTTCTTATATTTCCGCGATCGCATCGTATTCATCCTGCATAATTGCCTCGTCGCTCTCAGCGATGTCGCCGCACAATTTTCAAACGACAAAGATGATGAATTGGGAAGGTCAGCTGCGCAGCTTCCGCCCTCCGCGATCGTCGCGAAGAAAGCTCAAGTATCGAGGAACGCGATCGCCCGATCGGCGAACAGTTCGTGATACTGGAAGATCCCGCCGTGCCCCGCGTCTGGGTAAAGGACGAGTTCGGCACCCGGGATGCGGCGCGCGAGATCCCGCGAATTCTCGCTCGGGACCATGATGTCGTAGTCTCCATTGGCGACGAGTACCGGCTGGCGGATGACGCCCAGATCCTGCGCGAACTGCGCTCCCCAGGCCGTGATCGCCTTCAGCTGGCGCAAGAAGACTTTCGGCGTGACGGCAGCATCGCGGTCGGCCTTGCGGACTTTCAGACGCGCGAGGAACGCCTGCGCCGCGCGACGGCTGGGCTTGCTCGCGGTGAAGAACAGGAACGTCTTCGGATCGCGGAACGTCAGCATGCCCTTGAGGATCAGCGGCCAGGATACCGAGCCGACCTTATCGATGCCGGTACCGCCCGCCGGCCCGGTGCCGGTGAGGATCAGCCGGCGGACAAGCGCCGGGCGCTTCAGCACCATATCCTGCGCGACGAAGCCGCCCAGCGAGAAGCCCATGAGGTCGATCGCATCGAGCCCGAGCGCGTCGGTCGCCGCGAGGATGTCGTCCGCCATGGCCGAGACCGTGAGCGGTGCCTCGCCGCCCGACGCGCCGACACCGCGGTAATCGAACGCGAATACCGGCCGGTCGGCGGCCAGCGCCTCGACGATCGAAGGATCGAAATTGTCGAGGTTGGCGCCCCAATGGTTGAGCAGCACGAGGGGGACGCCGCGTCCCCCGCCAAGCTGCCGATAGGCAAAGCGAGTGCCCGCAGCCACTACCGTTCGCGTGGCGACGCTGGCCCACGCCCCCCGGGACGATTGCGTCTTGGTCATCGTGGAGTCCTTGTTTTTTTTAGTCGGGAGCATGGGCTGGGTGCGGGTCCAGGCCCCGTCACGGGCGGATCGTCACGGGCGCACCGTCACGACGACCTTGCCCTTGGCGCGGCCGGAATCGACATAGTCCACCGCGTCGTTGAGGCTTTCGAACGGGAAAATGCGATCGACGACGGCCTGGATCGAACCCTGGTCGATCAGCGCGCCAAGCTTGCCCAACTGCTCGCCATCGGCGTGCATGAACAGGAACGAATAGGCGATGCCCTGCCGCTTAGCCTTGCGCCGGATTTTCGCACTCATCAGACGCAGGACGAGCCGTATGACCGGGTTCAATCCCTGCGCCTTGGCGAATGCCGGGTCCGGCGGTCCCGATATCGAGATCAGCTTGCCGCCCGGTTTCAACACCGCGAGCGACTTTTCGAGTGTCTTCGCGTCCAGGCTGTTGAGGACGACGTCGTAGCCGGACAGCAGCTCGGAAAAGTCCTGCGTCTTGTAGTCGATGACGATGTCCGCGCCGAGGCGCCTGACCTGATCGGCATTGGCGGCGCTCGCGGTCGTCGCCACGGTCGCGCCGAGATGCTTGGCGAGCTGGATCGCGATCGTGCCGACGCCACCCGAGCCCGCGTGGATCAGGATCTTCTGGCCGCGTTTCAGGCCCGCGCGCTCGACCAGCACCTGCCATGCGGTCAAGCCGACGAGCGGGATGGACGCCGCCTCCGCCATCGACAGGCCGGCGGGCTTGACGGCCAGATCGGCTTCGTTGATCGCGATGCGCTCGGCAAAGGTGCCGATCTGCCCGTCGCGCGGGCGGCCATAGACCGCATCGCCGACCTTGAAGCGGCGCACGCCCGCCCCGACCGCCGTGACGATGCCGGCGAGATCATGCCCGAGGACGAAGGGTGGCTTGTAGGGCAGGATCGGCTTGAACGCGCCGTCGCGGATCTTGCCGTCGAGCTGGTTGATCGCGGTGGCGTGGATCTCGACCAGCACCTCGTCGGAGGCGGGTACCGGATCGGGCCGTTCGACCAGGATCAGCCGTTGCCCCTTGCCGTACCGTTCGAGCTGATATGCCTTCATGCTGCGCACTCCCGGGTGGCCGCCGCGGCGGGATGATCGATATAGCCCTTGGCGCCGCGGCCATAGAGCGTCTGCGGCTCGATCTGCGCAAGAGGCGCTAGGTCGGTCGACACCGGACTGACACCCGCGCGATTGCGGATCGGCGGCGCCAGGACGAAGCGATTGGCGAGCCTGACGCAGTCCGGATCATAAGACGAGAAGAGGCTGGATTCCGACATGGTGCGGATCTTTCGTGTGGAGGCGTTAGAGGGGATCACGCGGCGTAGCGCGGTGCGGGACGGATCTCCCCGAAGCCCGGCAACATCGCCCGTCGCGCTCTCTGGAACGCGTCCCACAGATCGCCATCGTGCAGCGGCGGGATCGTCACGGCTTCACGCGCATCGTAGCCAGCGAGCGCCGCGTCGACCATTTCGCCCACCTCCATCATCGGCGGCAGCGATGCCTCGTCGGCACCGGCGCGGCCCCAGAGCTCGGTGCGCGTCGCCGCTGGCAGGACCGCCTGGACGTAGACGCCCTTCGGCCCCAGTTCGAGCGCCAGCCCCTGCGACAGGAACAGCACGAACGCCTTGGTCGCGCCGTAAACGGTCATGCCATATTCGGGTGCCAGCCCTACCGCCGAACCGATGTTGATGATCGCACCATCGCCGCGTGCCGCAAGCCGCGGTGCCACTGCGCTCGCGAGCCGCGCGACCGAAGTGGTGTTCAGCGCGATCAGGCGATCGACGGCCTCGGTCGGCTGATCGACGAAATTGCCCCCCAGCCCCGCGCCAGCATTGTTGACGAGGATGCCGATGCGGTCGTCGTCGCGCAGCCGCGTCTCCACGACGGCCATCTGGTCGAGGTTCGTCAGGTCGGCTGGCAGCACGTCCACTGCGACGCCGGTCTCGCCGCGCAACTTCGCGGCCAGGGCATCGAGGCGGGCGGCATCGCGCGCGACCAGAACGAGGTCATGGCCGCGGCGGGCGAAACGATCGGCATAGGTCGCCCCGATGCCGGTGGAGGCGCCGGTAATGAGGATGGCTGGCTTGGTCATCGGATTGCCCTTTTCGAAACGGATCGCTATATTAATGACAGACGTCATGAATAGCTAAATGTGATAGCCATCATGAAACGTCAACAGAGAGCTGGAGATTATTTCGATGAAGGTCAGTCGCGAGCAGATGGTCGAAAACCGTCGCCGCATCCTGCAGGAGGCCAGCCGGCTGTTCCGCGACCGCGGCTTTGCGGCGGTGACGGTTGCCGATGTCATGAAGGCGGCTGGGCAGACTCATGGTGGCTTCTATGGTCACTTCGCTTCGAAGGACGACCTGATCGCCGCGACGATCGCGGATACGCTGGCGGGCGAGAGCGCCGGCATGGCCGATATCGATGCGTGGACCGACGCCTATCTGTCGCCCTTGCACCGGGAGAACCCCGACCGGGGATGCCCGATGGCCAGTCTCGCCGGCTTGATGCGCCACCAGACGCCTGAGGCGCGTGCGGCCATGACGCACGGGCTGAACGCGCACATCGACCGCTTCGCACGCGGTCTGCCGGGCGACGGCGACGCCGAACGCCGCCAGGCCGCGATCGGCCGGTGGGCGGCGATGGTCGGCGCCGTCGTGCTGTCACGCGCCGTCGACGACACCGCGTTGTCGGATGAGGTGTTGCGCGAAACCCGGGCGTGGATCGCAGCGACGCAGCCCGCCGTCCATGCCGATCACGAAGAGGACGCGCGCACGTGAATGTGTCGAACGATCATGCGGATCGCGATGGCCATGACCAGTTGGCGGCATTGCTGGCGACCAACCGCAATCCGCCGATCGGCGACTATGGCCCCGCCCGCTCGCGGGGTGCATGTCGCTAACCTTGGGCACCGCGGCTCAAGCCGCTGCGCCCAAGGCGGACGTCGCGATCTGGCGCCTGGATTGCGGTCAGATCCAGATGAACGACGCGGCTCTGCGCTCGAGCGTTATGATCGGATCAACCTTCCGGAACTAATTCAGTAAAGCGGGCGGGGAGATACCAATGGCGGAAAGACTATCGCTATCGGCGGTCGGCCGACTGTCCACCTGTGCGGCTGTCCTAAGCGCGTTACTGAGCGCGCAGGTGGGATACGGCCAGACTTCCAGCCGTGGGTATGAGCCTCCCAGCTACCACGATGGCGAAACGCATTACGAAAAGAGCGAAGAGCATTTTGGCCGATTTACCGTGGTGCGATCTGTCGAGGACTGCCGCGACGTTCCTATGCTTGATTTTGGCTGTTGGCTGACGAAAGAGGCCAAACTCGAATGGCATGACAGTTCGGGGGCTATCGGGTTCTCATTTGTCGATAACGGCGAAAGTGTTCGATTCAAAGCCGAGGCCAAAAGCGCAGACGGTCGGACACTCTGCCTCAGTCGGGGCCCGCTCGTTGGATACGATCCCCAGCCGAGTAGAAGCGAAAACTGGTACGATCTCCAACCCTTTATCCGTCGGCAGCTTGTTGCCTGCACGGCGATTTCGCCCGCCGTTTTGAATGGAGCGCTTAACGAGGCGAAGGCTTCCGGGACGGACTACGGGTCGGCGGCAAACTGGTGGAAACACGTTTCTGCCGAACTATTCGGAGCAAATGCGCGCCGTTGCATCGCGGAACGAATGGCAAAGCCCTTCACTATGCCGCCGCGCTTCGAGTGCGTACGATACTCGCAGGCACGGCCGGCTATTATTCGTTGAACGCGCCCAAACCCTTCAGCGGGCTTTCGGCGCGCAGGTGGAAGCTATGGAGTACAGGGAGGCTGCCGTCGGCCTGCCGTGGTGCGTCCCAATGACGGTCCGAAACATCCTGGAAATCTGCGCGCGTCACGCGCGTCGGCAAGGTCCAGGAGTTGTGGGCCATCTTCAGCCCGTTAGTATGCGAGGTCAGGACGGTGCCATAGGCAATGTTGTTACGCAGATTGCCGAGCGAAATGGGAGAGCCGTCGGCCGATATACCCAGCATGTCGTATTGGACACCGTTGGAGAAGGCGGTGTTGTTGATGAAGTCCAAGGCCAGCGGGTGGTGATTGGCGTAGAATCCCGCCGCCTTGTTGTCGAACGCGACCGAGAAGCGGACGATGTGCTTGACGGCATTCGGGGTATATCGTCCGCCATAACCGCCCGCCTTGATACCGTTGCCGTTGCCTGCCGCTAGAGGACTGCGCGTGCCGGGCAGATAGCCTTGCTGCCATGCCCAGCACTGCTCGATCGTCACCGGCGAAAAGGCGTTGATCAGGTCGAAGCCGTCGTCCGAATTGGCCCATGCGCGGTCACCGCGGAAGACGTTGCCCGGGTGGCCGGCCTTGATATGGGCGCCGAAGCCGTCGGCGCTCTGCCCGGCGCCGTTGGAGGTGTAGGGATCATAATTGTGGTGCGAGTCGGTGTTCAGCACCAGGTTATAGCCCCCATCCTGAATGAAAAGCCCGGGTCCCATATTATGGTGGAGGTTGAGCCGTTCGTAGATATTGTGGCTGCCGCTGTTCCAGACGCCCCATGACTCGTGGTTCAGGTGATTGTCCGGCTGCTGCGGGACGCCCGTGACCTCCAGCCCCTTCAGGTGAAGCCAGCTGCCGGTGACATCGAACCCCTTGACGCGGCAGTCGTCCTTCATCGCAGAGAAATCGAACACGGGTGTCTCGCCGGGATAGGCCCAGTAGCGGATCGGCTTTCCTTCGCCGCCACTTTTGTCCAGTATCACGGCATTCACTGTGTCCGTGCGCGTGGCGCAGCGGTTGACGCCGGACGTGACGACATAGCGTCCTCCACGAAAGTAAACCGTATCGCCGGCTTGCGCACTTTGCTGCGCGCGCTGGACGGTCTGCCACGGTGTTCCGGGCGAAACCCCGGAGGCCCGATCGTTGCCATCGGGGGCAACGTAGAACACCGTCGCGTGCGCAGGGAACGAAGCAACGAGCAGAATAGCCGGCAAAATTCTGATCACGTCACAGTCCCTTCGGCGATCGCTGCCGACCCGTTGCAGCCTTAAAACTTTCCCTTTCGAGGCTAAGGTCATGTCGAAGCGTCGGCAAATGACAAGCCCGTCACCGAGCCTGTTAGGTCTGCGCCCTCCCGCATCGAGACGTTCCGACAACTCGAATGGCGGGCGAGAAGGCGTTGGCGTACTCGAAATCGATTGGTGATCGGCGCGGCCAGCGCCGTCTCGCCGGGGATCGAGTTTGGCAAACGCGAGCGTTCTCGAGACCCAACCACAACGGATCGACATTCAGGAGTTCCAAAGCGAATGATGTCTGACCCATGGTGCACTTCGTGCGGCGCGGCGCGGAGCGATGGGGATCAGGCGATACGAGTTGAACGCGGCGCCGCGGACGCGGATCGCGCCGCTGCTGCCGGGCGAGGAGCATACGCATTCCATTTCTGGATCCTAATCGAGAACACACCGGCCGCCTTGCTCACGTCAGATCGTCAAACGGCTGCCTCTCGGAGCTCGTCAGACATTCGTACGAGGTCGGGCAATGTCTCGGCTTGCATCTTTCGCATGACCGTAGCGCGCCGGACCTTAACCGTAATTTCCGCGACATTCAGGGCCGTAGAAATCTCCCGGTTGGTACGGCCTTGCACGACCATATCCATGACCAGGCGTTCTCCGGGGGCGAGTAGATCCGCGCGCGCGCGCACCGCCGCGACACGATTGTGTATGCGACGGTGTTCGATATCTTCTAAAATCGCTGCGTTCACAGCATCGATCAGCATCTGATCATCGAACGGCTTGGCGAGGAAATCGACGGCTCCCGCCTTCAAGGCACGAACCGACATGCGAATATCGCCGTGCCCGGTCACGAATATGATCGGCAGCCTGATGCCGCGCCGTCCGAGCTCGGTCTGCAGATCGAACCCGCCGAGTTCGGGCATCCGCACATCGAGAATCAGACAACCAGGACGCTCTACCGGATCGTCGCGCAGGAAATCGCGCGCGGACGCATAGGACATAGATTCGAATCCGACCGACGTGAGCAAGTCGTCGACGGCCGCCCGGATCGGCGCATGGTCGTCCACGATCCGAACCAGCGGGCGAACCGTGGGGGGCTCGACATCATCGAGGCCAGGCGGAGCGGAAGTCAGGTCACTCTCCATTCGAACCGGGTAACAACACTCTGAACGTCGTGCCGCCACCCGGCGTGTCAAGGTAGTCGAGTTGCCCGTTGTGGTCCTCCACGATCGTCTGACTAATGGTAAGACCGAGACCGGTGCCACCTTCCTTGCTTGTCCAGAACGGCTCCCACAGGCGCTCCCTGGCCTCTTTGCCGAGTCCGCTTCCATTGTCGGCGCAGGCGATCACGATCATGCCGTCCACCTGCAATCTCGACGAAACCTCGATCGTTCTCGTTGCCGGATCGACCGTCTCCAAGGCCTCCAGCGCGTTGAGCAGGAGGTTGCTGACAACCTGCTGGATCTGCACCCGGTCCCCAATGATGACCGGCAGGTTCGATTTCAGATCCAGTACCAGAGTCGTCCCGCTCCGTTCCACCTCGCCCTGCGCCAACGCCGCGCACTCCGTGATCACGGTATTTATCGCGATCGGCTCACGTAATGGCGCGTGGCGACGGGACAGGCGACGGACGCGCGCTATCACCTCGCTGGCCAGGTTCGCCGCGTCGACTACTCGCCCCGCGGATTCATGGGCTTTGGTGATGTTCGGCGGATCGGCATCGAGCCAGCGACGACACGCGCCGGCACTGGCCGTGACGGCCGCGAGGGGCTGGTTGACCTCGTGGGCGATCGACGTGACCAGTTCGCCCAGGTTGCTGATCCTGGACAGACGAAGGAGTTGGGCGCGGGCTTCGTGATAAGCCGCCTCGGAGGCGATCATCCGCAACCCGAGGTAGGTCGTGACGATTATCGCAGCCGTACTGATCGCCAGGTTGATCAACCCCGCTTCACGCGAGCCCGACGCGGTGAGCACCGAACTCAAGATCGTCAGCGCGACGCACGTCGCCGCCAGCAGGATCACATCTCGACGGTTCAGCAGCCGGACCGACATCAGGATCGGGACGACGTAGAAGACCGCTGCCGCGATCTCGAGATCGGTCACCGTATCGCTTACGAAGACGGTCAGGATCGTCGCGGCGATGACGGCTTTCGGCCAGGCCCGCGGTCCGGTGCGATGCGGCTGCATCACGACGATCCCCCGGCATTCGCGACCGGACGTGCGTGGGCGGTTCCACCGAGACCCACCACCCGTTCGTTTTCGCGAGCAATCACGGAAACCGATTCACGAATGTAGGATCGCCGCCCCTGATGATTACCGTTCTCCATGGAACGCAATTGCCACATCAACCCGCTCCTCCCAAATCCTATCTTCCGAAGTATACGCCGATACTTTGCTCGTATACCTATCTATATATAGGATATACCATAGTATATGGCTCCGATATCGTTACAGCTACTCATAACAAATCTGACGATTATATGCTTGCAAACGCCTTTTTCAGAGCATAGCGGCAAAACTTACAAAGCACATCCTGCCCCTCCCGCTTTAGGATGGCCAGGATTTGTTGGATTAATACCGCAACAGGTGACGTATCGAACCACGATCTACTCCCATTGCCGGGGACGGAGACAGGCGGGCTGGTGCTCCCCTGATCACGTCGACCGGCATCGGGTACGGAAGAGGCTTCCGGGAACGGTGACACCGTCCTGAAACGCTTCGTTCCGGACCCGATCAATCATGTCCGGAACGAAGGAGGTCGTCATGGCCGTCTTGAATATCCTTGGCGCCGCGCGTGCCTCGAACCACTGCCGCACGTCGGTGGTAATCCCCCCGCGGCGTCAACGCCGGCGCATCTCGGCTACCTCGTGCTCACGCAAGCGGTGAAGCGCTGGTACATCGCCCGGTTCGAGGCATGGTTGTGACCCGGCGTGTGCAGCTTGCCACCGGTATCAGGCGCAGGCTTTGCGCAATCGGTCGCCGCTTTTCGAACGCCGCGACCGTCGCCGGGGCAATCGCCGCCCTGCGCGAGCCGCAGTCCTCCGCTGACGAGCGAACGCGCCGACTTCTGGTCGCCTGCCCGCTCCTCACCCGATCCGCATCGCGCGTCCCATGCCGCCGATAGCACCACGCCTCTCCGGAGTTGTTCAGATGTCTGTATTCATTTCCCAGGTCCCGGCGGGCACGCCGACGTTCCGCTCGATGCTTCTGGGCTGCCTGATCCTGACCGTGTCGGCGTGTGGCGGCGGGCAGTCGCACGAGCCTGCCCGCCAGGCGCCGATCGTCGAACGCAAGGGCGACCGGATCTTCGTGCCAGTGGGATCGCCGCTTCGCACGCGGATCGCAGTCGCCGCGGTGGGCAGTTCGACCGAAGGCCGCACGCTCGACCTGCCGGCGTCAGTCGAGGCGGATCCTGCGCTTCAGTCGAAGGTCGCGCCTGCACTGACGGGCCGGATCGTGTCGCTGCGCGTCGGGCTCGGCGACCATGTCCGGGCGGGACAACCGCTTGCGACCATGGTGTCCTCCGATCTGGCGCAGGCCTATGCGGACCAAGCGCGTGCGACCGCCGCGATGGCGCTCGCGACCCGCAGCAAGGCGCGAGCAAGCGCGTTGTTCGAAGCGGGTGGTGGAGCGCAAAAGGACGTGCTTCAGGCCGAGAGCGACTATGCCACCGCGCAGGCCGATCTGCGGAGCGCCACCGCGAAGCTGCGGATCGTCGGCGCGCCGCTGCGCCAGCGAGGCGGTGCGCAGGTCCTGACCATCGTCGCGCCGAGCAGCGGCAGCGTCACCGATCTTGCAGCAGCACGCGGGGCGGTGTGGAACGACGCGACTCAGTCGCTGATGACGATCACCGATCTCAACCGTGTCTTCGTCACGGTCGAAGTCCCCGAGAAGGATCTCGCATCGGTTCATGTCGGCCAGCCGGCGAGCGTGCGCTTTGCCGCATATCCCGACGCGCCGGTACAGAGCCGAGTCGCCTCGGTCAGCGATGTTCTAGATCCCGAGACACGGCGCATGAAGGTGCGTCTCGCATTCCCCGACGGCGATCGTCGATTGAAGCCCGGGATGTTCGCGACCGTCTCGTTCCAGGCAGCGGCGGTACCGGCGGTCTCCGTTCCGACCGGCGCGCTGTTCCTGAAGGACGAGGGCAGCCAGGCCTATGTCGAAGTCGCACCCTGGACCTTCGTGCCCCGTACGGTCGAGGCTGGGTACAGTCTCGGCGCGCGGACGACGATATCGAAGGGCCTGAAGGCCGGCGAGCGCGTGATCGTACGCGGCGGAGTGCTGATCAATGATTGATCGGCTCGTCGGCTTCGCGCTCGCGAAGCGCTTCATCATGGCGCTGCTGGCGATCCTGATCGCGATCTTCGGCTATTATTCCTGGTCCCAGCTCGCGGTCGAGGCCTATCCCGACATCGCCGATACCAGTTCACAGGTGATCGCCCAGTCTCCCGGGCTCGCCGCGGAGGAGATGGAGCAACAGGTCACCGTGCCGCTGGAGCGCGCGTTGAACGGCACCCCCGGCCTCGCGATGATGCGCTCCCGCACCGCCTTCGGCCTGACGCTCATCACGGTGGTCTTCAAGGACGGCGTCGAAGGCTATTGGGCGCGTCAGCGGCTGCAGGAGCGGATCGCCGCGGCCGATCTGCCCGAGGGCGTCGAGGCCGGACTCGATGATTTCACGTCGCCGATCGGCGAGGTCTATCGCTACACGCTCGAGAGCGACACGAAGTCGCTGCGCGAGCTGTCCGAGATCCAGCGCTGGACGGTCATCCCCGCGCTACGCGGCATCGATGGCATCGCCAACGTCAACAATTTCGGCGGTATCACCACACAGTATCAGCTCGAGATCGATCCAGCCGCGCTGTCGCGCTACGGGATCGCCTTGAAGGATGTCACCGATGCGATCGGTGCCAACAACGCGAACGCGGGCGGCAGCGTCGTGAACCGCGGAGAGCTTGGCTATGTCGTGCGTGGCATCGGCCGGCTCCGGACGCTCGACGATATCGGCGCGATCACCGTCAAGACGAAGGACGGTACGCCCGTCCATGTCGCCGATCTGGGCACTCTGAAACTCGGCAATCAGGAACGTCACGGCATCCTCGGCAAGGACTACAACAACGACTCGATCGAAGGAATCGCGCTTCTGTTGAAGGGCGCCAATGCCGGGCCGGTGCTCGATGCGCTCCACGCCAAGGTCGATCAGCTCAATGCCTCGCTGAAGGCGCAGGACGTGCGGATCGTACCCTATATCGATCGCAGCAACCTGATCGACGCGACGATCCACAAGGTCTCGCACACCGTCTTCCTGGGCATCGGCCTCGTCGTCTTCGTGCTGATCCTGTTCCTCGGAAGTGCACGCGCCGCGCTGATCGTCGCGGTGGTCATACCGTTCGCCATGCTCGTCGCGTTCGCACTGATGTACCTGACCGGCGTGTCTGCGAACCTGCTGTCACTCGGCGCGATCGATTTCGGCATCCTCGTGGACGGCGCGATCGTGATGACCGAAGCGATCCTGCGCCGTCGCGAGGCGGACCCCGATGCGGTGCTGAGCGAACAGGACGTCCGCCAGGCCGCAGTATCCGTCGCGCGGCCGATCGTCTTCGCGACGCTCATCATCATCGCCGCGTATCTCCCGCTGTTCGCGTTCCAGCGCGTCGAGGCCAAGCTGTTCTCGCCGATGGCCTATGCGGTCGGCTATTCGCTGCTCGGCGCGCTCGTCCTGTCGCTGACCCTGGTGCCGGCGCTGGCCTATATGATGCTGCGCAAGCCCCGGCGGATCGTCCACAACCCGGTCCTCATGCGCGCCGAGACGGGCTATCGCCGGTCGCTCGCCGCGCTCATAGCGCGCCCGCGGATCGCGGTTGCGACCGTATTGGTCGCCGCGGTTGCGGTGGTCGGGCTCGGTGCGACGGTCGGTCGGGAATATCTGCCCGAACTCGACGAAGGGTCGCTCTGGCTCCAGGTCTCGATGCCCGCCGGGATTTCACTCGATACCGCAAAACGAATGGCAGGCGACCTGCGTGCCGAGGTTCTGAGCTTCCCCGAAGTGTCGTACATGGTCACGCAGACCGGACGCAACGACGACGGCACGGATCCCTTCACGCCGTCGCATATCGAGTCGAGCGTCGGTCTGAAACCATACGACACCTGGCCCGACCATGAGAGCAAGGACGAACTCGTTCGACGGATGAACGCGCGGCTTTCGCGGCTGCCTGGCTATCAGATCGGTTTCAGCCAACCGATGATCGATGGCGTCAACGACAAGATCTCCGGTGCGCACAGCGCACTCGTGGTCAAGGTCTTCGGCGAGGACCTGAAGGAAGGTCGGCGGATCGCGCAGGACATCGTCGGCGTGCTGCAGTCGGTGCGCGGCTCCTACGGCGTGGCGATCGATCAGGAGCCACCCCTGCCCCAGGTGGTCGTCAAGGTCGATCGCAGCGCCCTGGCCCGCTACGGCATCAGCATCGCCGACGTGAACGACCTGCTGGCGACCGCGGTCGGTGGACAGGGTTTCTCGCAGATCTTCGTCGGCGAGCGGGTGTACGACCTGGCCGTGCGCTTTCCGGCTACCGCACGGGATACGGTGGAGCATCTCGGCGACCTCGTGCTAACCACGACCGGTGGGGCGCATGTCCCGCTCTCCTCGGTCGCCACGATCGGCTATCAGGCGGGCGAAAGCACGATCACGCGCGAACTGACGCGCCGCCATCTCACCGTGAAGCTGGACTATCGCGACCGTGACCTGACCAGCTTCATCGCCGAGGCCCAGTCCAAGATCGCCTCGCAGGTAAAATACGATCACAGCAGGTTCGAGCTGACCTTCGGTGGCCAGTTCGAGAACCAGCGTCGGGCCGAGGCGCGGTTGCGCATCATCTTCGGCATCGTCGCGGCGCTGATGCTGATCCTGCTCTATTCGCTGTTCGGCGTGTTCCGCTACGCGCTGCTCGTGCTGGGTCTCGTGCCGCTTGCGGCACTGGGAGGACTGATCGCGCTCCATCTGACAGGGGTGACGCTGAATGTCGCATCGGCGGTAGGGTTCATCGCGCTGTTCGGCGTCGCGGTGCAGAACGGGATCATCATGGTGTCGAACCTGAACGCGGCGCGAAGCCGCGGGCTGGCGCTGATCGACGCGGTGATCGAGGGTGCGGCCGAGCGGCTTCGTCCCGTGCTGACCACCGCGACCGTGGCAACCGTCGGGATGTTGCCGGCTGCGCTCGCCACCGGCGTCGGCAGCGACGTGCAGCGCGGGATCGGTACGGTCGTGGTCGGAGGGCTCGTCCTGACGACCTTCCTGACGTTGTTCCTGATCCCGGCGCTCTATTTCCTGATCGAGCGGCGCGTCGAGGCGAAGGCCTCCGCTGCGCCACGTCCTTCCGCCGATCCCGCGCTGGAGCCTTCGCTATGACACTCCGATCCCTCCGATCCCTCCCCCTGCCCGTCATGCTGCTGGCCACTCTCTCGGGCTGTGCCGTCGGCCCGCGCTACGTGCGGCCCGAACTGCCGCGGACGGACCGCTATACGTCTGCCCCGCTCCCCGTTCAGACGACCGCCACGGCGATCCCGATCGGCGACGCGCAACGCTTTCTGATCGGCGCGCGCCCGCAGGCAAAATGGTGGGCCGCATTTGGTTCGCCGGACCTCGATCGGCTCGTCGCGCAGGCCTTCGCCGCCAACCCGGACGTCGAGGCAGCCCAAGCAGCCTTGCGAGCGGCGCGGGAGTCCTATCGCGCCGAACGCGGTGCGCTGTTGCCGACCGTGACGGCGGGCGCGACCGCGAACCGCCAGCGCGTGGCATCCGAGATCGCGTCGCCGCAAAGCTCCGGCGCGTCGATCTTCAATGTCTATACCGGGCAGTTGAGCGTCGGTTACACCCCCGACCTGTTCGGGGGCGTCCGACGGACGATCGAATCCGCTGCGGCGCAGCGCGACGCGCAATGCTTCACGGTGGAGGCGACCTATCTCACGCTTGCCGCCAACGTCGTGAACGCGGCGCTTCAGGAGGCGCAATTACGCGGAGAGCTTGCGGTAACGCTCGATCTGGCGGACCAGCAACGCCGTCTGCGCGCGCTGATACAGCGCCAGTTCGAACTCGGATCCATTCCACGCGGCGACGTCGTCGCCCAGGATGCCGCGCTCGCACAGACCGAGGCGTTGTTGCCCGACCTACGTCGGCAACTTGCGCAGCAGCGCAATGCGCTGGCCGTGCTGCTTGGGCGTCCACCCCGGGATCAGCCCGAGGCCACCTTCACGCTGGCGTCGTTCGCCTTGCCAACCGAGTTGCCGGTAAGCCTGCCCGCGCAGTTGCTGGAGCAGCGCCCCGATATCGGGCTCGCCGAGGCAAATATACGCGCGCTCAACGCACAATACGGCGTCGCGATCGCCGCCCGCCTTCCCAGCCTCACCCTCAGCGCAGATACGGGCCTGGTCGGCGAAACATTCTCCGCGCTGACCGCACCCGGCGGTTTCTTCTATAATCTGACGGCCGGGCTGCTCCAGCCGATCTTCGATGGAGGCACGCTGGCAAGACGTGCCCGGGCGGCGCGTGCCTTACGCGATCAGGCTGCCGCGCAATACAGGAGCGCGGTGCTGACGGCGTTTCAGAACGTGGCGGACACGCTCGAGGCGATCCGCGCGAACGGCGATCTTCTGGCGGTGCAGACGCGTGCCGAGACCTCCGCGGCCGGCAGCCTGACGATCGCAAAGAGCCGGGCGGCGCTCGGCGACGTCGACAACACCTACCTGATCCAGGCACAGGCGACCTATCTCCAGGCCCGGCTGGGCGTCATCCAGGCGCAGACCGGGCGGCTGAGCAATACCGTCGCGCTGTTCCAGGCGATGGGGGGCGATTGGCAACATCCCGCTGCTGGTGAATCTGTCATCCCACGGAACCCGTGATGGTCGATTTGGATGTCCCCGCCCTGACGGTCACCTTCGCATCGCTCGCGACGGCCTTCGTACTGGGCACGCGGGGCTTCGTATCAACGTCCGTAGGGCCGGCAGCTTTCGTCGATCTCGGCCTCCGGACGACGGGACAGGGGCAAGACCGAAGCGCTGTACCGCGTCCACATCGTGTTTCCCGTCGAGCAGGTCGCGATGGCACGCGACATTCTCTGCAACGAGCGCGAGTTGCAACACTATCCGACGCGCGAGATCGAGACGATGGCCGAGGACGATGCCTCCGTCGAACTTGGTGCGATCCTCCTGCCGACCACCGCGCAGGTTACCGAACTGGACGTCATTGTCGCTCATCTGGGTAGGTGCGCAGAGATCGTCGCTTGCCGGGTGAAAGGTTCGATCAGATCCCATCGGTTGCCGTAGAGGTCTTCGAAGACGGCCACGGTGCCGTATGGCTCATGGCGAGGCGCCTCGACGAAGCGGATACCCTGCTCCGTGTAGGCGAGGTAGTCACGGGTGAAGTCGTCTGTTTCGAGAAACAGGAACACGCGCCCGCCGCTTTGATCGCCGATTGCCCGACGTTGCCGGTCGCCGACCGCCCTCGCCAGTAGCAGTCCGCTCGCCGCGCCGTACGGTGCGACCACCACCCATCGTTTGTCATCTGCCAGCGCGGTATCTTCACGCAACTCGAAGCCAAGCTTGCCGACGAAGAAGGCGAGAGCGGTGTCATAGTCGTCGACGAGGAGGGCGGTCAGGTTTAAGCGCTGGGGCATCCAGTGAACCTGCGCCAATATCGACGTCGCGCCAACGCCCGCTCCCACCCAGGATGGTGAAACGGCAAATCTGACCGAAACCGGCCGTTGACGAGATTACCCTCAGACGACATATACGCCGCAACGGCGATGGATTTCCGCCAGGCTATTCGGCCGAACCGCCCTCGCAAGGGCCGATGATTCCTACCATGCGCCGCAAGGCAGCTAGGAGGAATCGTGCACGCGACGTTTCGCAATCTCTATAACGACCTGAACGTGGCGGCGTTTGTCCGCAATCGTCACGATCATGCCGTGTCGGTCATGCGCTGGGCGCTTATTCTGGTGCCGATGGCCGCACTCGTTGGTACGCTCTGCGCTGCGTTTCTGTGGAGCCTCGATGCGGTTACACGCCTGCGGTTCGCATCGCCGTGGCTGCTCTACCTGCTGCCGGTAGGCGGCTTCGTGGTAGGGCTGCTGTACCATCTGACCGGCCGCTCGGTGGAGGGCGGCAACAACCTCATTGTCGAGCAAATCCACGAACCGGGCGGCGGGGTGCCGTTGCGGATGGCACCGCTCATCTTCCTTGGCACGGTGGTGACGCATCTGTTCGGCGGTTCGGCCGGACGCGAAGGCACCGCCGTCCAGTTGGGCGGCAGTCTCGCCAGCGGCGTTGGTCGCGCGCTCAAGCTCGATGCGGACGGCACCCGCATCCTGCTGATGGGCGGAATCGCGGCCGGGTTCGGCGCGGTGTTCGGCACGCCGATCGCGGGCGCGGTATTCGCGCTGGAGGTGCTGGCGATCGGGCGCGTCGAATATCGCGCGCTGGTGCCGTGTCTCGTCGCGGCGCTGGTCGGCGACTGGACGTGCCTCGCATGGGGCATTCATCACGGGGTGTACCGGATCGCCACGCTGATGCCGGTCGATGCGCTGCTCGTCGCCAAAGCCGGCATCGCCGGGGTGGCGTTCGGGTTGGTCGGTCTCGTCTTCGCGGAAGCCAATCATGCGCTGGGTGGGTGGCTCAAGCGGATCGTTCCCTATGGCCCGCTGCGCCCGGTCCTTGGCGGGATCGCAGTCATTGCGCTCGTCCACCTGTTCGGCACGCGCGACTATCTCGGTCTCGGCACGCTGGCGGCGACACCTGACGGCCTCACCCTCGCCAGCTTCTTCGGCCCTGAGACGCATCCTTGGAGTTGGGCGCTCAAACTGCTGTTCACCGTCGTCACGCTCAGTGCCGGCTTCAAGGGCGGCGAGGTCACGCCGCTGTTCTTCATCGGCGCGGCGCTCGGCCATGCGCTTGCCCCTATGTTCGGCGTGCCGACCGACGTATTCGCAGCGATCGGGTTCGTCGCGCTCTTCGCTGGGGCCGCCAATACACCGCTCGCCTGCACTTTCATGGGCATCGAGCTGTTCGGCGCTGCCTATGCGGTGCCGATCGCGGTGGCCTGCTTCGTCGCCTACCTCTGCTCGGGTCACAACGGCATCTACCTGTCGCAGCGCGTCGCCGTGCCGAAGGTGCCGGCGACCGGCCTTACCCCGAACGCGACCCTGCGCGAGGCGCGGGCGCATCGCGCCGCGCGTCGCCCGCGCTCTTGATCCCCGCACCGATCGAAGGTCTGTCCATGCCCAATCGTTTCACCGTCCAGCATCGCGAAATAGGGGTGCGGCCCGAGCCGAAAGCCGCAGAAAAGCGTGGTTGTGGCGGAGGGGTTATACAGCGAATCGAGGGATGGGGACATCAACGCCGCCTGCTCGGCTCCATGCTCATGAACAATCGATCTTCGTTGATATCGTCAGCTTTTTGCCGACGTTTGAATCCCACGTGCGGTTGATAACGACCTTCCCGCCACGATTGAACATGATCGTTGTTGTCTGAGAACCACCGGAAGGGCTTGAACCGCCTGTCACGATACCTGTCTCCACCGTTTGACCGGCCGGACAGGTCGCACCCTCAGCCGCGAGTAGGGGGCGGATTTTTTTGTATATCGCTGCCGCCTGTCGTTGACTGAGCTTACCTGGAAGATCGCCCACGGCCATTGCAGGGGCCGCAATTGAAAGTGCCAGAGCTGCGGCGAAGACGACCGCGATAGGCTTGATGGTCATGCTGTTTCCAACGCCTCGAATGGATGGTTGCCGATCATTGTCATCGAACGATGGCCCGAACGTGAACGGCTGCTTTCGAATGCGGCAGGCCGGCTAAAGTCGAATACTGGCACAGCTGGCCCACGCTCGATTGGTTCACGCTGCGGGAGCTGTCATCGGGAAATCAGGAGGGTCGATGTCGCGGACGCACATAGTCGACCCTGTGCATCCAGCAGTCTAGCTTCGGAAAAAGCAGCGCGGCGCCCTAAGGAAATCATCTTGCCCTCGGCACGCACTGGTCCGCTCGCCTCGCTCAGCGCCCGATGATACGACACCTTGAGTTCCAATGTCGTAAAACCCTGACCCACCGGCAGGCTGGAATGGACCGCGGCGCCGCAGGCGCTGCCGAGCAACGTCGCCGCATAGCCGCCTTGCACCGATCCGATCGGGTTGTAGACCTTGCCCGACGGAGAACCCTCGAACACCACACGGCCACGCTCAAGTTCGACCAAAACGATATCCAGCGTCTCGTGGATCGGCGGGCGAATATCGGCTGCCACCAGGGCTGCCAGCTGGTCATGGCCATCAAGTTCGGCGTGATCGGTCAAGACGTTCATACGCGGACACTTCCGGGAGTAATCTCACTCATCTTGGCGCGTGGCTCTTCTGGATCACCCTTGTTAATATAAGTCGGCCGGACCGCGCCAGAAACGGAAGCCGGTGGTCGTCACGAACATGTGAAGCCCCGGGGCATCGGACAACTTGTAGCTCTTCTCCGCCGCCTTGGCCTGTCGGCAGCATAATTCGGTTAGCACCGCCCCCCAAAACGTCTTCAGCGTATCCCCAACAACCATGCGCTTGGCTGAGAAACTATGGGACCGCGTGAGACGACCGCGCTACGAAAAGCGAGACAAATCATCGAGTTCCGAGATGGTGTGAAATGCTGTGGGACACTAAAATGGCGGAGCCGCCAGTTCAAGGCGGACGCGTCTCTTCGCGACCTACGCAGGTTTTGAGCTCGACAAGCTTGAAAGCCATCAGCGCGTTGTCATCGCGCTGTCGGTGCATATCTTGCGCAGGCGTGTGGCGTTGCTCGGACAGGCGCGCCGATGTCGTCGAGATCCGGTTGGCGCTGCACTGCCTGCTGCCGCACTGCCCGGAACGCTGGACTCGAACTCTGCTGGGATGCGGCCCGGCAGGAAACGAGATCGGCGGGGCACAGGGGGTGACCGAGGCGTTCAACGGGATCATCCGCCAGCTACGCCGTGCCGGCTGTTATGAAGAGGTGTCTGAACCTTGAGTATGCGATTACCTCGAGCAGCCGTTGCCCGCGTTCCCGACGGCACGCGGATCGTCAGCGTCGAGCGGATGTCGCGGGCTTTCACCAAGTACCATCTGGATGACGGAAGCGCGCTGCACCGGTTCAAGATGGAAGAGCCGCACGCCACGCCGCACGATCACCCCTGGAGTTTCGATACCGAGATCCTCCATGGCGGCTATGTCGAAGAGGTGTTCCACCTGGATCCGAACGGCGGTTGGCACAGCGAACTCGTTCACCGGCTTCCTGGCGAAACCTACCATGTCGATGCCACGCACATTCACCGCATCGTCGAGTTGCCAACCGGCGAGTGCTGGACACTGGTTCGAGCCGCTCCGCATGCGCGGGAAACCCGGTTCTGGCGGTTCGGAGATACGGTTCAGTCCCGGGCCTGGCATGAGCGACGGTGGACGCGCTTGGAATAAGCCGCCACGGCAAGGGTTATTCCACCGCGACGTTCAAGACGGCGTTGGCCGGGGAAGGGCATCGAGCGCTGCGGATACCTGCAGGCGCAGATCGTCGTCCCGGGTAATCTCCAGCATCGCGCTGAGGCTGCTGCGGGCGCCGGCCACGTCTCCTGCAACCAGCTGAAGTCTCGCTCGCTCCCACCAACCATGGGCGTGGGTAGGCGCAACGATCGTCATGCGGTCATACAGGACCAGCGTGCGTGCGGGATCGCCAGCCTGCTCGGCACGGTTCGCCTGGTTGAGCAGCAGTCGAACGAGTGCCGATCGGTTCGACAGGGGAAGCATCCCGTCGGAAGGCCGGGCTTGCCCTGTCATCTGCTCCAACAAAGCCTCAACCTGTTCAGGGGCGACGATGCGACCGTCATTGAAGGGATCGATGATCAGCGGATCCGATGCGTCGCCAAGGCGCACCAGGACGTGGCCGGGGGTATTGAGCGGCATCGCCGACCATCCGAGACGTCGTGCCATCGCCGCATAGAGGATCGAGAGACTAATCGGCAGGCCGAGCCGGCGGTCGACGACAGCAATCAGGTCCGCATTCTGGGGATCGTCGTAGTGCGTGCGGTCGCCGGAGAATCCGAACTCTTCAACCATCACGCTGCTCAGGGCTTGGGCCTGAGCAGCGCTGCTCACTGCGTCGCCGTCAGCGGCGCGTAGAGCTATTTCCATGTCGGTAAGCTCGTCGAGATATTCATCGAGATCGACACCGGGGTGATCGAGCGCTGCGAGTTCGAGGGCGGCCAGATCGAGCTCGATCTCCCCGTCTTCCATCAGCCCAAGATGAAGAATGGTATTGGTCATGACGCGGTAGATGGGGACTCTTCCGATCGTTCCTATGACACCGCAAGGCGACGAGGCCTGGCGAAGCGATCGCGACCGCACGATCGAAGGGTTCCGATCCCTCGACCTCGCCGCTGGGGCGTGATCGTGCTTGATGGCAAGGTTATCGCGGGCGAGGCGCACATCCACATTTGGGTTCGAATCTAAGTTTGTCAGATGGACCAATACTCCGTTCTAAAGCCAGCGGACCTGTTCGCCCGCTGGCTTAGTTCGTCAAATTTGAGCCAGGCCTCCATCGGTGAACAGCTCGCTGCCTGTCATGAAGCTGCTATCCGACGATGCGAGGAACGCCGCGGCTGCAGCGACTTCGGACGGATCGCCGACATGTCCGATCGGGGTGGTAGACCCCATCTCGATCATTGCGTCGCGACCGACGACTTCAGCGGCCAGTTCGGTCAGCGTTGGTCCAGGCGACAGGACATTGACGCGAATACCGGTACCACGCAGATCCTGCGCCCAGCTGCGCGCGAGGTTACGAACAGCAGCCTTCGAAGCGCTGTAGATGCTGAACGCCGGCGTTCCCATCACGCCGGTGCTCGAGCCGGTAAGGATGATCGAACCACCCTGGCCCATCAGCTTCAAGCCCTTCTGCACCGTGAAGATCATGCCCTTCACATTGATGTCGAAGGTTTCGTCATAATGCTCGGACGTGATCTCGGTGAGCGGCACCAGGGCGCCGGTCCCAGCATTGGCGAACAGGATATCGAGCGCGCCACGCTCCTGCTTCACCGTATCGAACAGTCGATCGAGATCGTCGGCATCGGTGACCGATCCTGCCACCGCACGTGCATTCGCGCCTAGGGTGGCCACTGCCGCGTCCAGTTTCTCCTGTCTCCGGCCGAAGATGTAGACGAACGCCCCTTCCTCGATGAAGCGCTTTGCCGAAGCTAGGCCGATGCCCGTGCCGCCCCCGGTGATGATCGCGGTTTTGCCTTCTAGTCGGTTCATGCATGCCTCCAGTTTTGATTGTATGCAGCTGGCGTTGGACCTACCTAGGGGCAAGTATGCACCTTTTGGTAAGTATAGATTATGTCCGATGCCCTCCGACCTGCCATTGCGGATACCCCTCCAATTGCGCCCGCCTTCACCTGTGGCCTCGATGCGACGCTCAAGATCATTTCGGGTAAATGGAAGCCGCTCATCCTGTATTTCCTATTGCGTGGACCGACGCGCTACGGTGAACTCAAGCGCGCGGTGCGCGACGTCAGCGACAAGGTGCTAATCCAGCATTTGAAGGATTTGGAAGCGGACGGCGTATTACGCAGGAACGACTATAAGGAGGTGCCGCCACGCGTCGACTACACGCTGACGCAGCTTGGCCAGAGCCTTGCTCTGGCACTTGAGCCATTATGCGTTTGGGGTACCGAGAATATGGCGGAAATGCAGGCAATCTTTGTTGAGCGCGATGGTTGGGTTCGCCCGAAGCGTGCCTAACCGCTGCGTGGAAGACGAACGAAATCAAACTGGACGGTGTTGCAAGCCGAGCTGACAGCTGGATCTGACGCAGGCCTACGGTCAGTTTGTGATCTCAACGACCCAGAACGCGACATTCATGCTGCCTTGCGGGCCTCCATAAACAGTCACTTGTTCACATAACCATTCAGGCTCGCATTGGCCTATCGCGGACCAATCCCGGTAGCATCCTCGTTGATGGCGAGGCTAGTCGAGCGTTGGTCCGCGATGAGGTCGACAAAGGCGCGCAAGGGTGCGGGCATGAAACGCTTTGAGAAATAGAGCCTTGGCCCTTCGAACCGCGACCACCATTCGGGAAGCACCGGTTGGAGCACACCGGATCTGAAATATGGCTCCAACCAGTTTTCGAAGGTTCCGATCACGCCGCCTCCGGCCCCTGCGGACTCAATAGCTGCGGCCGCGGCATCGACGCCGATAATCAGCCGCGCCGGGGGATCGATAGTTATGGTTTCGCCGCCGCGCTCGAACTCCCATTCCACGATCGCCCCGCTCGAGAAGCGGAGTCGGATCGTGTCATGGTCGAGTACGTCACGCGGCGTACTCGGGACGCCGCGGCGCGCGAGATAGGCTGGTGCCGCGGCGTAGGCCAATCGCTGGAACGGCGGACCGATCGGCACCGCGATCATGTCTAGCGCCAGATGCTCGCCGTAACGTATGCCCGCATCGCACCCTGCGGCCGTGATGTCGACAAGACGATCTTCGACCATGATCTCGACCCGCACGTGCGGATGCAGCGCGAGATAGCGGTCGATCAGCGGAGGAAGTATGTCGACCATAACCGCGCCGGCAACGTTCAGCGTCAGCCGCCCGCGTACCTCTCGTTGAGAATTCGCGGCGTCCTGCAATGCGGCCCGTGCTTCGCTGAAAAGCGGCGACAGCCGACCGACAAGCGCCTTGCCCGCCGCGGTCGGCATGACGCTGCGCGTCGTTCGGGTCAGCAGCGGTACGCCAAGCTGTCGTTCGAGCTGGGCGACCTTGTCGCTGACGGTGGAGGGCGAAAGGCCGAGGCGTGTCGATGCCGCACGGAAGCCCCTCGCCTCCACGACCGCGAGCAATATCGCCAGATCGTCGAGCCGCATTGCGTCGGGATTGTTCGCCATAGCGATCAGCCTATCCGGTCCGGCGCAGATTATCAAAGCGTGGCGAACGGGGCATCAAGCGAACGTCGACGTTCCAGCGAGAACGTCCCGCAACCTCGATCCGCAGGAGCGATATATGACTGGAAAGACCGTTCTCATCACCGGAGCCAACAAGAGCATCGGCTACGAAACCGCCCGCCAGCTCGGTCATTTGGGATTCAGGGTTTGGCTCGGGTGTCGCAACAGCGAACGCGGTAGTGCGGCGGTCGATCTATTGCAGGCGGACGGGCTCGATGTTCGGCTGCTCGTGATCGACGTCGCTAGCGATGCCAGCGTGCAAGACGCCGCTGCGCGCGTCCTGGAGGAGGATGGTGCGCTCGACATCTTGATCAACAATGCCGGCATCCCAGGAGGCCCGGCCATTGCACCCAGTCTGCAACCGGTCGACGAAATCCGCGAGGTCTATGAGACCAACGTGTTCGGCCCGATACGCGTAACACAGGCCTTCCTACCGCTGCTTAAGAAGGGCAAGGCGGCCAGCGTCGTCATGGTCAGCAGCGGGCTGGGCTCGCTCGGCTGGCTTTCAGAGCCCACCAATCAATTCTATGGGATCAATATCCTTGGCTATAACAGCTCGAAGTCCGCGCTAAACGCCGTGACCGTGTCCTTCGCTAAAGAGATCGCGGCTGACGGCATTCGCGTAAACGCGGCGGACCCGGGGTACACCGCGACCGATTTCAACGGACATTCCGGCTATCGGACGGTGGAGCAGGCAGCTACCGGAATCGTCTGGCTTGCGACGCAGCCTGCCGACGGGCCAACGGGACGCTTCTTTTTCGAACACGATGAGGTCCCTTGGTAAGTCGGTCTGCGGCTCCTCGAACCGAAGACGAACGGAAGATCGCGCGGCGGGAGTAAATGCTGCGAGTCACAACCGTATTGGGCCTTCCGCCAATGATCCTCGAAGGAAACGAATGGGCGCGCGGCTGCCGACCAGCCCTTCCGTAACAGGTCGGTTTTTTTAGTTGGCGAGATGACCCAATTGCGGACGTTTAGGCGCTATTCCCCGGCCCCAACTGCGGCCGTCCGTTCATTGTGCTGAGAGGTCGAATTCGGCGCCCCGGATCATCGGTATGTACGGTTGAGAAAGGATGGACAGCGAGCAGCCCTTACAATTCATGAGGGCGTTGGTCGTCATCGCTTACGGTCGCTTATCCAACCATCGTCAGGCACCGCGCGCCGCCTGGACGCACTGCTCGCTCTTCCACCCGCTAGGCTGCCTGGCTGAATTTATTGTCGAGCAGCCCGGCGATACGGCTACTCTCGACCGGGCGACTGAATAGATAGCCCTGTATGTTACCGCAGCCCTCACCCCGCAGCAGGTCGAGCTGCCCGGTATCCTCGACGCCCTCGGCGGTCGTTTCCATGTTCAGCGCGGTCGCCAGATCGACGATTGCGCGGACGATCGCCGCGGCGCTCGGATCGGTGGCGATGCTGGTGATGAACGAGCGGTCGATCTTGATCTTGTCGAACGGAAAGCTGCGCAGGTAGCTGAGTGACGAATAGCCGGTGCCGAAATCGTCGAGCGCGACGCGGATGCCCATCGCGCGCAGCGTGTGCAGCAATGCGATCACCGGGCCCTCGCCGTCGAGGAAGACCGATTCCGTGATCTCGATCTCGAGCCTGTCGGGTGCCAAGCCACTATGTGCGAGCGCCTGGAGAATGATCGCCTGCAACCCGCTGTTGCGGAACTGCAGCGGCGAAACATTGACCGCGACGCGGATATGCTCGGGCCAGTGCATCGCCTGTCGACAGGCCTCCTGCATCACCCATTCGCCGATCGCGATGATCAGCCCGGTATCCTCGGCGATCGGGATGAATTCGGCCGGAGGAACGATGCCGCGTTCCGGATGATGCCAGCGCACGAGCGCTTCGAAGCCGCCGATCCGGTCCGCCTTCAGGTCGAACACCGGCTGGTAGTTGAGCACGAACTGGCCTGCCTGGATCGCCTCGCGAAGGTCGAGTTCGACCTGCCGACGCCAGCGTGCCGCGGCGTCGAGCGCGGGTTCGAAAAACCGGAATACGCCGCGACCGTCTTCTTTCGCAAGATACAGCGCGAGATCCGCATTCTTGAGCAGTGCATCGGCGTCCTCACCGTCGATCGGGCCAATCGCGATGCCGATGCTGACCGCGGTCGCGATCTGGTGGCCATCGGCCACGACCGGCTGGCGCATCATATCGAGGATGCTCTGTGCAAGGACGCGCGGGCGATCGGCATCGAACTGGCCCGACAGGATCACCGCATATTCGTCGCCGCCGAGCCGCGAGACCAACCCGTCGGGTGCGACCTCGCTCAACATCGTGCCGATCGCCTTCAGCAACGCATCGCCGACCGGATGGCCGAGCGTGTCGTTCACGCCCTTGAAGCGATCGAGATCGAGACACAGCACCGCGATCCCCCCGCCGGTGCGCCCGACCTGGAGGATCGCCTGGTCGAGCGACTGGCGAAAAAAGGTGCGGTTCGGCAGGCCGGTGAGGACATCGTGGAACGCGAGATGGGTGATCCGGTTCTCGCGTTCGAGAATGCCGGCCGACATCCGGTCGAAGCTCGCGGCGAGCCTGCTGATCTCGTCGCGCCCCTTCACGACGATATGCGCGCGGCTCCCCTCCTCCAGCGCTCGCGCCGCGGCGTCCAGCGCCGCGATCGGTCCGGCGATCCCCAGCGCCAGCCGCCGGCTGCCCAGCACGACGAGGATCAGCCCGGCCAGCCCGGCGAGCGCGATACCCGCCTGCAACGGCAGATACGGAGTCAGCGCAGCGTTGAGCGGATAGCGGATCAGGATCGCCGCCTGCGGTCGACGCGTCAGACCGGCCAGCGGCTTGGCGATCGCGAAAGCGCGGCCGGTCGAGAGATTTAGCATGGCGAGCGTCCGGGTCGACTGCGATGCGCCGACCAGGCGATCGACGGCGGGATCGGACCCGATCGACCGGTCCGCTGCATGCCAGCGGCCTGCGCCGTCGCTGCGCATGATCGTCGCGATCAGCGGGATCGCGGACAGCCGTTCGAGCGCATGCATCTCCGTGCCGTCGAGTCGCACCGCGAAGACGACCCAGCCGACCTGTGCCGGCGCCATCACCGGCGACAGGATCAGTCGGTATACCTGCCCCGCCACCACCACGACCGCGTCGCGCCGGTCGCCCGGAACCGCGAAGGGAAACCGAGCGACCGTCGCCGCAAGCGCGCCCGACGGGCCGGTAACCCGGCCGTCCTGATCGACCACGAACGCGGCGGTAACCTCGGCCCGGTGGCTGATATTGGCGAGCGCGGATGTGATCGTCGGCCGATCCCCACTGGCCACCGCAGCGCGGAATCCGAAATCTCGCGATAGCAGGTCGGCCGACGCGATCAGCGACTGCGACCTGAGCGTCCAGACCCGGTCGTAGACGCTGCCGCTGGCGATAAGTTCCTGGCGCACGGACTCGCGCGCGTGCGTCCAGATCATCGCCTGCGCGACGATCGCGAGCAGCACCATCGTTACCGCGAACAGGCTCGCGTACAGCACCGACAGCTTGGTCCGGAGATGGCGGAATCGCGGCGCGCGAAGACGCATCACCGGTGCAGCACGAAGGTCGTGGCAAAGCCCGCGGCGGCGACGTCGATCGGCTGCGAGGCGGTGCTGTCCGGCGCGCGGATCGAGGGGTGCCAGACGCGGACCGTACCTGTCCCTGCCGGCACGCCGGTGATGCTGACATGCCCCGCCTGGTCGGTCAGCGCGGCAAACGGGGTGGCAGTCACGAACACGAACCCGCTCATCGAGTCATGGATGTTGCAGCCGAGCGGGACCACGCCCGGACGGTCGAACAGGACAGTCCGCGCGTCCTCCTGCCCGTAGAGTTTCAAGTCGAACTTCTTGACCTTCGAAAACGAATAGACGTGGTGACGCACCCGGTCGCGATTGGGGAAGCCGACCGTCGCGCCGACCGGGACGATCAGCACGTGCGGCTGAAACGCGATGTCGCGCTGTTCGATCATGTACGGCCCGCGCACCGTCACCCCCGGCGCCTTGGGCGTCTCGATCGTGACCACCGCGCCCGGCAGTGGCTTGCCGTCGAAGCCACGGACATCGATCGCCACCGTGGCGGCATGCGCGGCCATGGGCAGCGCAAACGCGACGATCATCGAACTCAGGCGGAGGACGGATGCGTACATGACACGACTTCTAACGGTCGGAAGATTGCCAACCCGTAAATGCCGCTCATGTCTTTTTCGCCCCGGCTCCGCGTGGAAAACCTGGCTAGGGAAACCGAGATTTAACCAATGGTCTCCATGAGATACCGGATGATTCGCATGCCATCGACCGTCGCGGGATGCATCGCCAAGCTCGTAATGGCGATCGCCGTCTTGACAGCGTCCCCCGCCGCAGCGCGCGAAGGTCGCGCAGGTGGTAAGCTGATGCTGACCAACGGCGTTACCACGATCGAGGGCAGTTCGGGCGGGGGCATCTCCACCTGGGCGCTGATCGCCGGCAACGAGACCGTCGACGGAATCGGCGGGTCCGCGCATGTCTCGGTTATCCTGCTGCCGGACTATCGATGGGAGAGCCACGGCGCTGCTATCGGAGTCCACGACCGACTGGAACTGAGCTACGCCCGACAGAATCTCGACACGCGCGACGTCGGTGCAAAGCTCGGTATCGGCCGCGGTTATACGCTCAACCAGGACGTGTTCGGTGCCAAGCTGCGGGTCGCTGGCGATGCCGTCTATGGCAGCGCCTACCTGCCGCAGATCGCGATCGGCGTGCAGTACAAGCACAATCTCGATCCGCAGATCGTCGCCGCAGTCGGTGGACGCCACGCCAGCGGTACCGATATCTACGTAGCTGCCACCAAGCTCCTGTTGCGGCAGAGCATTCTGCTCGGCACCACGATCCGCTACACCAAGGCCAACCAGAACGGCCTGCTCGGGTTCGGCGGCGATCGCGGCGCACATCGCACCGTCCAGGTCGAGAGCACGCTCGGCTATCAAATCTCGCGCCAGTTGGTCGTCGGCGGCGAATACCGGTCGAAACCGGACAATCTCGGGTTCGACAAGGAGAGTGACTGGAAGACCGCCTATGCCGCCTATGCGATCAACAAGAACCTGACCGCGACCGCGGCCTATGTCGACCTGGGATCGATCGCGACGGCCGAGCGCCAGCGCGGCGGCTTTCTGTCGCTCCAGACCGCCTTTTAGGGGACGTTTCCGATGCTCGTGCTTGCCTTGCTCGTCCTCCTCCAGACTGCGCCGGCGCCGCCGGGCGAGGACCCGGTCGCGCCTTATGCGATGAGCGATGCCAATGCCGGCGGCGGTCCGTTCAAGGGCGTTGCCATGCTCGAGGCGTTTCACGGCGTGGCCGGGATCGGCCGGATCGTCGACGATCTGGTGACGACGAGCCAGGCCGATCAGCGGATCGGCGACATCTTCAAGGGGCAGGACATGATCCGCCTCCGCCGCACGCTGAAGGAGCAGTTCTGCGTTCTGTTGAACGGCGGCTGCCACTACACCGGCCGCGACATGGCGACCACGCACAAGAACCTCGGCATCCAGGCCAAGGATATGAACGCGCTGGTCGAAAACCTCCAGGCCGCCATGCGTCGCGAGAGTGTCACGTTTCCAGCTCAAAACGCTTTCCTCGGCAAGCTTGCCGTTATGAAGCCGTATGTGGTCACTCGTTAGAAAACCCAGAAGGCGACATTCAAGTGTGCTTTCTCCGGTTCTCCAAAGCGGACCTCCGCTCATGTGCTCCTGTCAGCCCACCGGCGGGTCGAACTAGCTCCTGGGAACGGCTTGAATTGGGACAAAGCCGTCGTTCCGGCAATCGGCAGTGAATGTCGGGTTCTACATGAGCTGGCCATTCGCAAGGCTTCCGAAATCGGCTCGGCAACGAGCCATCCTGCAAGGTAGCGACTTCGCTGAAATTGGATTTCACGCCCAAATAGCAGCCGCCGCTCCCTTGCCGAAAAACCCCGCCTCAGAGGTTGTCGCGCACTTTCTCAATCTGACAGGGTAACCTCGGAAAATGGTGCGGACATGGAGCAAGTACGCCACCGCGCAAGCCGCAAGTGTCCAGAATTTAGGGTATGTCGCGACGACAAACATGTGTTTTGCGACCCGTCGCGGCGGGAAGTGAGCGCTCAAAAGCGGCAGGGCCGATCTCGTCCTACCTACGGTCATCAACGCTGCGAGGCAGTTCCCGATGACGGACACCATTCATCGTGTGAGGTGTCGTCATAGACCTGCGCCTACGAGGCCGGATGTAATCGTCGCGCTACACAGCGAGATTGCCGGGACCTGCCGACTGTCGGGGCGAGGATATCCGGACAGCTACGTCCGATGGGGGGCTCAACATGGAGCAACTACTGGACAGGTGTCCCGCGCGAGGTTGCTGGCAATATGAAGGTCCTAGAACGCGATATCAGCGAGCTACGCCGGTTGTCGAATATATTACGTCGACTGTTTTAACCATAGTCAGCTGCGCGCGAGCATGAGATCGATGATCGCCCGGTCGGCCGAGCGCGTGCGCGCGTTCGTTCATCACGGTCGAGAAGGTTGATCGCCAGCCGTACGGGACATGTCGTGCCCGGATCGCCAGGCGATTGTAGAAATACCCGATCACATTCTTGCTGATCGGCTTGTGAGCGTGCCGCTGGCTTGGAAACACCAGCGGCCGACGCGGTGCGAAGGCACGTGCCGCCCGGAGCGCATCCATCGCCTGTCTGGACAGCGGCACCTGAACGTCGAATCGCCCGTCCTGCTTGCGCGCGACCTTCGATCTCATGCGATCCGCCGGGATGCGCCAAACCGGCAACCTTGTTCAAGGCCTCCAGCTCGGCCCAGCTGGTCGTCCAAAGCGTGCCCGATCGCAGTGCCGTCAGGGCGAGCAGTCGCGCTGCAAGCTTGGTCATGGGATGGGCAACCGATGCCTCGGCCGCCATCAGTAGCGCTCGCGCTTCCTCCCGCGACGCAACGCTGGATGCCGCTTCTTGCTAAGCAGCTTCATCGCTCCGCGGATCGATACAGCCGGATCGCTCGTCGCGTATCCCGACGTATCGGAAAGCCGTACACGGCCGAGATGCGCTGCCGAACGCGACGCGCGGTCTCTACCGATGCCCGGTCCTCGATCCGGCGCACCAGTTGCAGCACCCTGGGCGAGGTCACCGCTACGACTGGCGTCGAACCGATATACGGAAAAACATCCTTCTCGAGGCGGTTCAAGACGTCCGCCGCATGCAGCTCGACAGCTGCTGGGCATGCCATTCCAGCGCTACCGCCTCGAACGTCGTTGCATACTCGATATGCCGAACCGCTGCGGCTTGCTTGCGGTCGACGTTCGGATTGTCCCCGCTTTCAAAGCCGTGAGGCCGCCTCCCGGTGCTCGCGCGGGAGCGCCAAGCTGACTTCGAGATAGCTGCCCGGCACGAGCAGCTTTTCCTTCCCGGCGATACGACATTTCCAGCGCCAGGCGCGGAAGCCGATCGTCGTCACGAACATGTGAAGACCCCGGGCGTCCGACAGATTGTAGCTTTTGTCGCTGCCTTGGCCTGACGGCAGCGTAATTCGGTCAGCACCCGATACCTCCAGAACGTCTTCGCGTACGCTCAACATGCTTGGGCTTGGGTGAGACACAATGGGACCGTGTGAGACTACCGCGCTATGAAAAGCGAGGCAAATCCTAAAGTTCCGAGATGGTGTGAGATGCTGTGGGACATTAAAATGGCGGAGACGGAGTCCGCCGAACCCGCTGTTTGCCACGGTTCGTCAACGTCCACTTGCGCCCCGAATCTCCTTGTAATAAAACGACTTCTTATCATCGGCTGCCCATCATTGCTTGTAGACGTCCACCTAAATCCGGCATAAAAAGTGGGACCGGTAGTGGGGCCGAAGTAGGACCGAACATGGCAACGCGCACTCTGAACAAGCTGGACTCTCGGACAGCGGCAACGATCAAGACGGCGGGGCGACATTCGGACGGCGGCGGGCTCTACCTGTCCGTCGACCCCACTGGCCGGAGGCGCTGGGTGTTCATGTACACGCGGAACGGCAAGCGGACTGAGCTTGGGTTAGGCGGCGGGCGCGACCTGACACTAGCGAATGCGCGGAAGGAAGCCGGCACGCTGCGAACGATTTTGGCTGAGGGCGGCGATCCCCGGTCCGCGCGAGAGAAGCAGGAGCGGCAGACTTTCGGCGAGGTTGCCGACGCCTATGTCGAAGCCATGCGGCCATCATGGCGCAGTGCTAAGCATGCCGCGCAATGGTCGATGACGCTGACCAAATATGCCGCCCCGATCCGCCCGCGCATGGTAGAGACAATCAGCACGCGGGAAATCCTCGAGGTACTACAACCGCTGTGGCAGCGGACGCCTGAAACGGCGGAGCGGCTTCGCGGCCGGATTGAGAACGTATTGGACGCGGCCAGAGCGAAGGGGCTGCGCACTGGCGAGAACCCGGCACGCTGGCGCGGCCACCTTGACCAGCTCCTGCCCAAGCGACAGCGGCTATCTCGCGGCCACCATACCGCTCTGCCTTATGCGGACGTACCAGCCTTCATGGGTGATCTACGTGGGCGCGAGGCGACGGCAGCGCGGGCGCTAGAGTTTGCGATTCTGACTGCCGCCCGATCCGGCGAAGTGCTTGGCGCTGCCTGGGCCGAAGCCGACCTCGATGGCGCTGTATGGACGGTGCCAGCGGCTCGGATGAAGGCCGGGCGCGAACACCGCGTACCGCTCTCCGCACGTGCCGTGGAGCTTCTGAAGCGTTTGAACGCGGCGCGCAATGCCGAGACGGCAAAGCCGAGCGATCCTGTGTTCGCTGGAGCCAAGGGTAAGCCGCTTTCGAGCATGGCAATGGCAATGCTGTTGCGCCGGATGGGCTCCGCCGTGACGGCGCACGGCTTCCGTTCCGCGTTCCGAGATTGGGCGAGCGAGACAACCGGGTTTCCGCACGAGGTCTGCGAGATGGCCTTGGCACATACGATCGGGAACAAAGCAGAAGCCGCTTATAGGCGGGGCGACCTGTTCAACAAGCGGCGCAGCCTCATGGATGCTTGGGGGAACTACTGCGGCGAGAATGTCGGAAACGTGGTTCGGCTAGCCGCGGCAGGCGCCTGATCACCGGCGACTGCTGCTTAGGTCGCAAAACTGACTAACATGGCAGCTTGAGACGCGGGATCGTGTCGCGTCTCACGTACCGTGCTGTTCAGCTCTTATAGATTATGGACGCCGAGCCTAGATACGCAGCCTTGGCACTGGCCGCTGCATAGACGGCCGAGCGCACCTGTGGATTTTGGAGGTTCAGCACGCGGTATCGGCCTTCCACTTCCGAGACGGCATCAATCGATCCGTACAAATGCCCGTTGGCTTCCGCATATTGGGCAAGGCCGTGCAGCTTGGGCAGGGAGTCGGCTAAATGATGCCCGTGCGGGTCCACTATGTCGGCAACGATACTGCCATTGGCATGTTGGCTGAAGAACACGAAGTCGGGCCGCATAATCCGCTTATCGTCAACGTCATCATATATGACACCCAAGGAGTCTTGGCTGGCGCGAGCAGGGTTGCGAAACCATGCTACCCTTTCATCCTTCTCTATTTCGGCTTCAACGACCGCCCGCTCCCATATGTTCAGTTCGTCCGGGAACAGTCCGTCTGCGTCGCACAACATATGCTTCTCATAGCGGGGCAACGGGTTTTCCGTGCCGTTGGCTTCCCGTGCCATCGTTGGCTGCAACCACGTCTTTGGACGGGCAAGGAATACGTCCAACGGATTGGCACTGAGCGCTTGAATTTGACGATAGGCTTCCTGTCGTTCATCGGTCAGAGTGCCAATTACCCCTCGGTATTCGTTCAACCATTGATCAGATAGCGCCTCGGCAGCGGCCTCAAGCGTCTCCTTGATTTCCGGGATAAGTCCCAATGCCGCAACATCGGTATGGGCGCCGATCAGGGCCTCCTCTTCGTCCTCTGCATTCTGATCCTTTGCCGCCAGATGCTCGCTATAGGTTGTTGCCAGATCGGGGCTGATGATCCGGCCTGCCCGTTTGTAGGCGTCCTCGATCACCGCATAGTCGGCCACCTCAACGAAGTCGTTGAATGTCATCCCTTGACTGGCAACGTCGGCTTTTAAGGTTTGCCCTTCTACTGCCATCACAGCGGCCCGCATGGTGGCGATCTTGGGGGCAAGCTCGGTTCGCATCCGGTCAAGTACCTTGTGCATTTCCGCATGAGCCTTTTTCCCAGCATCTGGAAGCAAGCCATCGCGCGCAAGTTCATGGGCAAGCGCCGTCAACCGCTTCACCGGACGGGCCAGTCGCTTGGGCAGGATCTGCGAAGGCAAGGACAGTAACTTGTCCCAAACTGCCTCAGGGATCGCCGGGTTAGGCAGAACCTCGATCGGGCGAATGAGAACACGGCGCAGAGGCAAATCTTCGCCCGTATCGCCGCCGGACATGAGAGCGTTGACCACCGCGGTGACAGATCTCTTGTCGAAGCGGGGCAAAAGGCAATCCACAGCATTCAGCCGATCACTGCCGGGGATGCGTCGGGCAAGCGGCGATCGCATCATGCGGCCCAGCAACTGCGTGATATGCGTACGGTCGGTGGCAGCGCGAAGCGAAACCATCACTTCGGCGCGGGGGCAATCCCAACCTGTGCTTATCGCGTCTTTAGCTATCAGGATGCGAACCCAGTCGGACTCTTGCACCCGTTCCGGCTCAATATAAGGAACAGAGCGACTGCCAAATGTCTCTGTCCTGTGTTCGCCAAGCACGTTGGCAATGCAGTCATGGGGCAGATCGGGCCATTCCTCGTATATCGCGTCCAGCCAAGTGCTGATTTCCTTGGGATCGGGAGCGTTCGGCACCTGTAAGACCATCAAAGGTTTGACCGTATCAGGCTCTCCCTGCTCCTTCATATAATCTGCCCATGCGTCGGAAATATCCCTCAGGCTTCGCGTGCCCCGCTTCAACAGGACGGTCGCGAAATCGCCAATCTCATCCGGCACGTCCAGATTGATCGTGTCCTTGATCAGGCCGGAGTCCTGTACTTTCTTGGCGTCGACCACCACGTTGGGTAGTCTGACATGACCTACCATTTCAGCGATGGCATCGTTGAACCGCTGGACGGTTGCAGAGATACCCCACACAACGGGGATACCTGGCACGCCTCGCGTTCCGTTGATTAGCTGTTTCACGATAGTGGGCTTACCGCTTCCGCCCCCTTCTTTCATGCCCCGGTGGGCTTCGTCGAGCACCAAATAGAGCGTCAGGTCCGGGTCCTCGATCGTACTCTTGATCGTGTCCCAAATAGTGTGGGACCGCAGGTCCGGCATCAGCCGTTCGCCCATGCCATCCTTCTCAATCGCACCATCGTCGGGATCATGCCCGCGAACAAGCAGGCTATTTTTGGAGAACTTATGTGTGTTGAGGAAATAGACCTTGCCAGGTTCGAACTGCTCCCGGCCAAAGCTGTTCATCACCGTTACTAGGTTAGAAGCCGTTAGCTTGTCCGATGCTTGGCTGAGCCGCCATTTGGATTGTTCGTTCAACGAGGGATCATCACTGAACCAAATAACGACCGCGCCGGGATCAGCCGGAAAATCGAAATCATCACTGCCGAAAAACAAGGCTTCGATCACGGCGGCTGCCATCACTGTCTTGCCCGCGCCCGTGGTAGCAGTGAGAGAAAAGGCGTTCTTGTCACCGTCCTCGTGCCACCGCTTGCGAGCCTTTTTCAGCCGGTCGAGAACATCGGCAACCGCCGGCGTTTGATACTCATCAATAAGGGTATATTTCATCTGTCAGCGCCCCATCGCAAAGCGGAAGTTGGTCAAATAGGACTCATAGAGCCGGACAGGCTCCACCGATCCGGGAAGCTGACGCACTACCGATTGAAAGCGGCGGTCATCGTCGGTCACTACATAGACAACCCGGATTGCAGCGTTCCCTTCAATCGCTTTGGCGAAAGCGGCTGACTTGTCGAGGTCGATCAACAGGCCATAGCTATCGGCAATCTCCCAACCCTGATCGGGCAACTCGTCAATTCTGCGGCCGTCGCTCCCCGCTCGCATCCACAGCAAGGGCGCAATCCGTCCAAAGGCGCGGTTGTGCCTTACGGTAATCGGCGTCTCATAGGTCAGAGTAAAAAATTCTACGTTTTCAGCAAAGCCCTCGGCAACCGGAAACTCGTCAGTGAACTTATAATCGCCTCTTATCTGATCGCCGTCTGGGGTCATGCCCGTTATAGCGGAGCCTATGCGGGGCTTCGTGATATACTCGCATATTCCCCACTGTTCCCAATCAGGATCGCCGGCGCGAAGGCCATCGTTGCGAAGCCTCGCTTGCTCGTCGACGCCAACTTCGTTGTTGGTGACTGAGATACATTGCCGCCTGCCGCCATCCTGCTTGTTCATCCGCATGACCGCGTGAGCAGTTGTCCCTGATCCGCTGAAAAAGTCGAGCACAACCGCATCACGGTTTTTACCGATCAGAAAGCGTAGACAATCCTCGACCGCGTAAAGCGATTTTGGAAAAGGAAAACTTCTATTTGGAAGTATCGTCTTTAGAAGGTTTGAGCCATGCCTAGTAGCATCGTGGCTTTGCAAAGCCCAACTGTCTGTAGGAACAAAGTCTCGGCCACTTCCTACAAATTGCCCAATTACGGAACCATCAGAACGAGTCCCGACTACTTTGATCGTACCGTCGGTTATTCGTTTTTTTTCACCTCTCGCCAAGTAGTAAACCCGCGTGTTCTCGCCAGCCAGCTTTCCAACTTTAACGAATCCTGATTCGACCGATGTTTGTATCGCCGCCTTACCTAATTGCCACCGTCCCTCAACCCCGTCCGACCGAATCGGCCAAACAGTGACTGCCCCATCAACGGTAGCAACGTCTGAGCGATTGGCTTGAAGCGGCAAAGGTTCGCCAACCTTTACAATTTTCCCTGTTTCGTTCGACACATAGATTGGAAAAAATGAGTCCGGCCTGTCTGTTCGGAGTGGCTCCGATCCGCTTCGCCACAGCGTATTCCAATACAAGACATCCTTTTGATTCTTTTCCTTTTGGCCTCCCCATGCCTCGCCTAACGGCATCGCTTCTGGCGACATCTCCCCAAAGAAGACATAAAATACGAACTCCGATGACCGAGCAAATAGACCATCCCTACTTACGCCACCGGGCTTGATAACAGACGTTACCATTTGAATGCGGGCATCTGTAAATATCTGCTCCAACAGCAATCCTAGGCGCAAATATTCTCGCTCATCGATAGTAACGATTAGAGCAGAAGAAATAGGGTTCAGCAAAGCGCGTGCGACTATTAAGCGCCGCTCCATCATCGCGAGCCATTTTGAATGACGATAAAGATCATCACCCTCTACATAATCGTTATTGTATTTCCAATCCTTAGCGCCCGTGTTGTAGGGCGGATCGATATAGATCGCGTCAATCTTCCCCTGATGGGTAAAATTCAGAGCTTCGAGAACGTGGAAGTTTTCGCCGTTGATCACCGTATGAAACGGCTTGCCGTCGCCACGCTCAACCTTGCCCGTGCTGACAAGGCCGGGATAGATATAATCCTTGAACTCCGCGACCACGATCAGATCGGCAACCGCAACAGTCTGCCGCTCACCCTCAGTAGAATACAGCAGTTCCAACTTGGCTATCCGACCCCCAGGCGACGCCTGAAACCCCGTCACCTTCCAAGGCCGCTGATCACCCTTCGCCGTCGATCCACGGGGGGGAAGGACATGTACCTTGTCGCCTTTGCGGACGGGTCTGCCGGGAAGTTCGACGCTTTCGGGGCGATGCCGCTCAAAGTTGAGACCGAAGGACCGACGAGACGAGAGAACGTTGAACTCGCGCTCCAGCTCCTGCCCAAACGCCGCATCTTTAGCCTTTGCCTGTGCAATCAAATCAGTAAGCCGCGACAATCCCGGTATCCTCCGATGCATATCGCGAGCGTTGGACACTCTGCCAGCCCGCGAAGGGCTTGTGACAGATACCTGCACTGTCCGGCAAGGCGGGACGGGCGATGCAGCATATCTCGGCATAAGCAGGACTTTTCCGCGCTCCTCGTTCCACCTATCATCGGCCGTGGGGATAGGCTGGCCGGTGGACAAGCGTACTCCCCGCGTGCTTCCCCGATCATCGTGGAAGCCGCTTGGGAGGCGGAATGGCAGACCAATGGCTTGAAGCAGCAACCGCGCTTGACGTCTTCGGCAACCGCTTGGCGATATGCGAGCGATGCCATGCGGGGCTGGTACGAACGCAAGCCGCGTCATTCTACCGCGTAGATAACGTTCAAGCCGATGCCGAACTGCCGCGCGAATTCTGGTGGGCAAAGGGGCACGAAGCACTGGATCAGAATTGGCAAACCGGCGATTTTAGCACTTGGATCGACCAAAAATATCACTGGCAGGCCTTTGGTGTTCGGTTCGCCCTGGCTGACTTGCTGAACCTGCTTCCATTCGATCAACATGCTGCAATCCGGCGGCAGCTGTCCGTCGCCGGCAACTCGGCTTGGATATCCGCGCGGGAGGCACGGCGGTTCGCTTACGAAAAGGCTCGGCTAAATCCGACTACCGCGGGCAAGGCCGTGGCCGAGCAGTGCAGGCTGGGCTTCATCTTGGCGCGGGCGGTGGAAATGCGGTGGGCATTGGGACGTACACCCGACGACGGCTGGACCGAGGAAGCGCGGGAGTGGGACGTGCCGATCTGGTTCTGGGAGCGCTTCACGACGCAGGACGCAAGCTCCCAAGATTGGGAACAGGGCCGGTTCGCTGGCCGGGGGCGCGGACCGCAGGGGTATGGCTGGTTGACGCTCAACGGGGTGCATTTCTTGCGGTCCTCGTTCGACGTCCTTTTGCCAAGCGCGCTGCCAGCGCCCGAAGGATCCGAGCAAGCCGACCCGCGCAAAGTGGCCCTCTCGGAAGCCGACCTGCTGCGGTGGTGGGATAAACTCGCTCCCGTCCGGGAAGGGCTTACGCAGGAACAGCTACGGGCGATCGCCGCTAGCGATCATCCGCAACATACGGTGTCGCGCGATCGCATCCGGGCCCTTGCGGACGGTCGGAAGCCGGGACCCAAACCGAATTAAGCGGCAATCGTCCGCCTGATTGTCGCGCAATCGCCGCCGAAATAGCCGCCCGATTCAACCTCGCGCACTGTCCCGTCATGCCCGCCGATGCCGGCATGAACACGGGAGTGACGAATGGAAACGCTAGCGGTCTCAATCAATGAAGCGGCAAAGGCGCTTAGCCTCGGTCGATCGACGATTTACGTTCTAATCTCGGAAGGGCGTTTGGAAACGCGCAAGATTGGCAGGCGCACAGTGATCCCTACCGCGTCACTCGCCAAGCTGCTGGAGGCGTAGGCCATGCCTGCACCTCGCGAGCGCTTTGAGCGGCTGAATGCCACGCTCCTGCCGCAGCTCCCATCGCTGGTGAAGCAATGGCTTCCTTCCGGCCGGGCGGCTGGCATGGAATGGACCGCGCTCAACCCGTGCCGGCATGATCGGCAGTCGGGCTCGTTCCGGGTTAATCTGCGGTCCGGCCGGTGGGCGGACTTCGCGACCAGTGAGTGCGGCGGTGATCCTATCTCGCTCTATGCCTACCTGTTTACCGACGGGCGGCAGGGCATGGCGGCACGAGAACTGGACCGCGGCACGATTGCGCTTCGGCCGGCCACCGCTGCTAAAGCCGCGAAGGTCGCTAATCCTTGTGCCGATGAAGTGCGGCGGATCTCCCGCGCCCGCTCAATCTACGCGGCGGCTGGCCCGATCAGCCGCGCTTCGGAAGCCTATCTGCTGAGCCGGGGATTGCAGCGGGTTCCTACGTGGGAGCGCCTGCGTTCGGCCATTCTGCGCTATCCCGAGTCCGATCTACATCCGGCGATGATCGCACCGGTGACGGCCGCCAGCGGGATGCTGGAAGGCATTCAGCGCACCTTCCTAACGGATGATGGGCGCAAGCTACCGGTGCGCGATCCCAAGCTGTCACTCGGCCGGGTGCGCGGCGGCGCGATTCGCCTTGCCGAGCCGGCGGCGGAGCTGGTGCTGTGTGAGGGGCTGGAGGACGGCTTGAGCCTCGCACAAGAGCTTATCGGCGCTCACGTATGGGTCGCGCCGGGCGCTGGCATGCTGGCGGCCACGTTCCTGCCGCCTGTCGTGTTGCGCGTAATTATCGCCGCCGACAATGACGCCCCCGGCGAACAGGCTGCAATGCGAGCGGCGGAGCGGTTTGCAAGCGACGGACGGACCGTTCGGATCATGCGCCCCGATCCCGCATATAAGGATTGGAATGATCAGCTCCGTGGGATCGCCCGGTGAGCCGCTTCGCTTCGGCATTGGCGGCGGCGGAGCCGGCTCAGACACCAGAGCCGCTGCCGCTCCGCCGTGCGCTGCCACCTGCCGAACCATTTCCGCTAGAAGCCTTGGGACCGGTGCTTGAAGGGGCCGCTCGGGCGATAATGGATCGGGTGCAATGTCCTGATGCGATTGCGGCGCAGTCGGTGCTGGGAGCGGCCTCGCTGGCGGCACAGGCGCACGCCGATGTCGTTATACCGGCAACCGGGCACATCCGGCCCCTGTCGCTCTTCCTAGTGACCGTCGCTGCGTCCGGCGAACGTAAGAGCGCCGCCGATGGTGAGGCGCTTCGTCCGATCCATGATCGCGAGGAGGTTCTGCGCGAATATCATGCAATAGCCCGGCCCAAGTACGAGAACAGCCAACTGGCGTGGGACGATGCCCGGAAGAAGGCGCTGGGCAAATGTAAGGGGGACTTCGAGGCGGGACGTGCCGCGCTCGACGCCATCGGTCCGCCGCCGACCCCGCCGCCAGCGCCCATGTTGCTCGTACGCGAGCCGACGTTGGGAGGATTGCACAAGCTTTTCGGTGTGTCCGGTCCGTCACTTGGGCTGTTTAGCGATGAGGCCGGCAGCTTCCTTGGCGGCCATGGTATGAGCGAGGACAACAGGCTCCAGATGGGCGCAGGATTGTCGGAACTGTGGGACGGGAAGGCGATCAGCCGAGTCCGCGTGGGAGACGGCGCGAGCATATTGCCCGGCAGACGTCTCGCAGCGCACCTCATGGTCCAGCCGGGCGTTGCCGATCGGTTGCTTAGCAACGTCGAACTTTCACAACAGGGCCTTCTGTCGCGCCTGCTCGTGGCGGCGCCTCCCAGCCTTGCAGGTACGCGCATGCAGCGCCCTACCGGTCCGGGTTCCGCGATAGCCCTAGCGGCTTACCGGAGTCGATTGGGAGAGATGTTGGCGGCCGACGCGTCGATGCACGATAGCGGGCTGAAGCCTCGCCGGTTGGAGCTTGACTATCGGGCTAGCTGCGTCTGGGCCGCTTTCGCCGATGAAACGGAACAGGCGTTAGGACCGGGAGGGGCGCTGGAACCAATACGGGGCTTCTCCAACAAACTTCCCGAACACGCCTTACGGATGGCGGCTGTCCTTGAGCTCGTTGCAGATAGCGAGGTTGGGCTGATCGGCCCCCGCTCAATGGAGACGGGCGTCGCGCTGGCTCGTTTCTACGCGAGCGAGGCTCTTCGCCTCTTCCACGCGGGCTCAATTCCGGCCGCGGTGATGCAAGCCGAGCAGCTGCTGCACTGGCTTCATAATGTTTGGGGGCAGCGGCTCGTTGGCATTGCGCACGTCTATCAGCGCGGGCCGAACTCGATCCGCACCAAGGCGAAGGCGCGCGCGGCGATCGATGTTCTGGAGGAACATGGCTGGCTGCACCCGGTTACGGATGGCGCTGAAATTGACGGCAAGAGGCACCGAGACGCCTGGCGCATTGTCCCACCCCTTTCGCAAGTTTCGCGACTTTAGCAGGCCGCCACCGCAGAACGGAGATTTGGTATGGCAGGATCGAAACCGAAGGGAACACTACAGGTGACGGAGAAGCTGGGTGTTTCTCGGGAGCGCCAGCTGGCCGACGTGGCGCTCGATCCGCTATTCGGTAGCGCCGTCATTGCCTCATCGTTCGGCAAGCCATTCTCCGGCGAGACCGACTTCACGGCGTTCTATGAGGCGATGCATGATCGCGCACGAGCGATCCGGGACAACAAGCTCGACAGCGCGGAAGATATGCTAACGGCGCAGGCCGCTGCCCTGAATGCCATGTTCTTGGAGCTGGCCCGGCGATCAGGCGCGAACATGGGTGAGTACATTCAAGCCGCCGAGACCTACATGCGATTGGCGTTGAAAGCGCAGGCTCAGTGCCGTGCGACGCTTGAGACGCTCGCCAACATCAAGAACCCGCCTGTCGTTTATGCGCGGCAGGCGAACATCGCGAACGGACCGCAACAGGTGAACAACGGTGTTGTGGGCACCTCGCACGGGAGCAATCAGGCAAGTCCGCCGAACGAACTATTGGAGACGGAGCATGGCAAACGGCTGGACCCTCGAACGGCGGGCGCGGCAATCGGCAGCGATCCGACGATGGAAACCGTGGGAGCGATCGACGGGGCCTCTGACGGCGGACGGCAAGGCAAACGCCAGCCGCAACGCCGACAAGGGCGAAAAGCGGCCGGCGCTCAGGGCTCAGCTGGCGCATCTTCGGGAGCTAATGCGGGAAATTGAGGTTGATTAGCGGGGGCCGTTCGCAATTCCCCGACGCCATTCTATCGGATCTATCGGAGCACCGTATATCCAGCAATATTCGTCCTAGCTAGCGGCACAAGGTTGTTCGTTCGATGCAACATCCGACGCGCGCGGCATTGAGGTCGCCCGCGTGACTTGGGCACGTCCTGCCGCTTTACTTAAATACGATGCTTTGTCGGCGGCTTCAAAAGCGGCGGCTACTTGCGCCTCAGTCTGGCATTCCGCAACTCCCACGCTTACTGAAACGAAGAAATTTACCTTATCTCCGCCTGACGAAGTCCAAGTCACCTCGGAATCCTTTAGGGCATCACTAACTCTTCGCATTGATCCATATGCTTCCTCCTCAGTACAGTCCGGCATCAAAATCCCGAACTCATCACCGCTGATCCGATATATTCTATCGCGCGGCCTCGCCTTCAAGCGCAAGATAGTTGCAATATGTTTCAAAGCCGCATCACCGGCGGAATGACCATAACTGTCGTTCACCGTCTTAAACTTATCAATATCAATGCGAATGCACGCAATCGGTTTGGCCACTGTCAGAGCGCCGGACGCGAGACCACGCAGGTCTTCTTGATAAGCACCCTGATTTCGAAGCGTCGTGATCGAATCCGTCTCACCAATCGCACCCGGAGCGGGCTTCGACATCAATTCACGAACGGGACCTTGCTGGCAGAAGCAAGGTGTCGACTCACAATCGCGGCAGTGCCCTGGATAAGCGCTCCATAGGAGCTCATCAGTTAACGGCGACTCGCCTCCGCGCCGCTTCCGTAGTTCAATTGCCAGTGCGAACCACCAGCCGAGAAAGTCTGCTATCTCATTCTCGAAATTGCGCGGGTAAAGATGCCTGAACCTCAGTGCCTCCGAGACTTCAGCAAGCTCCTCCGTTAGCCTTAAATAAATATAAACAAGCGGATCACTTAAACCGTCCGGACCACTCCAGCTGTGTCCGTATATGCTGCTAAACATCAACTCCAACTCGTTGATCGACTTTCCCTGAGTTCCCGCACGCCTATAATATAGCTTGCCAAGAAGCTCGTCGTTTAAATCCGGTTTTTCACCGATCCAACAGGAACATGGGCTTTTCAGACAGTATGGACATGCTTGCGGATATTTACGAAGTATCATGTCCGCGAGCGTTGTATTACGTGGATCGACGGAACTTATAAGAGCGCAAGCCCACCCAAATATCTTCGGCACAAATCGCGAAGCGGCTTCCATGTCCCTCTTCTTGAACAAGTGCTTGCCAGCAACGCCGCAAACCTCTGACATATGCTGAAATATATCGGCGGTCGATTTATTGTAGTTCTGAGTTGGACCATAAATTGCGCTGAGCATATCCACGTAGTCGTTTATGCCTTGCGCCCGGTCATATTTTATAACTGGCATTGCGATTCCGTGCTCTGTTCAAGCCAACAGATATACACAGCCCATTCCGGATTGAAACGGACCATTCCGCGCCGCGCTCGCTTGCGAGCCGTCAGCAGCTGACTCCAGCCGGCGCGGTGGGCTGCACATTTGTCGAGTCTGGCAGAAGGATCGATGGACATTCGCCCCGGAGGCCAGTCGAACTATTGGGGCCGAAAGTAGGGCCGAAGAGCGAGCCGCCCCTTTCTTGGTTATTTTTCAGGGGCTTGCATGGGACAAATGGCGGAGACGGAGGGATTCGAACCCTCGGTACCAGTAAACCCGGTACGGCGGTTTAGCAAACCGCTGGTTTCAGCCACTCACCCACGTCTCCGGCTGCAGCAGATGCGGGGCTATAGCGAGGGTCGTCGCGGGGGGCAACGACTGTCTTCGCGTCATTCGCTCTCTTCGTGTCATTCATCGCGAATTCGCCCAAATTCGACACGCGCGGCCGGTTCGTTCATTGCGCGGCAAGGCCGAGGTTGGTTACGCTGGCCAAGCGAAAGGACCGGGTCGACCGGTCCGATCGGATCGGCCATGTCGAGGTCGATGGTTTCAAGGTCGATCGTTTGGTGCCCCGTTTGCGGACGCCGGTTTGGGGACAATGATCATGCGTGACTTCTGGCTCGGCTTGGGTGCCTTCGCCGCCGCGATGTGTGGAGGCACTGGCGGTGCCGCCGCGCAGGTGCGCACGATCGATCCCAACCAGGCGATCGATGGCGACCTCGCGCCGCGCGCCTATACCGCGCCGTCGCGCGCGCAGACGACCACGCAGCCGTCGCGGCCCGCCGATATCGATACGCAGGTCCAGTCCGACCCGACGCCCGCCCCGGCTGAGCCGTCGAATCCGCCTTCGAGTCCAGCGGCGGACCCGGCCTCGCCGACCGCCCGCGCGGAAGCGACGACGCAGGCGGCCGACACCTATCAGCGCGACGACCTGCTGGCGGCGGGCGAAGGCGTGTTCGGCAAGGGCGCAGCCGGGCTCGGCGGCATCCTCGAAAAGATCCTCAAGGATCAGGGCCAGCCCAATGCGTACATCGCCGGGCGCGAGGCGTCGGGCGCGTTCATCCTCGGCGTGCGCTACGGCTCTGGGATCATGAGCCACAAGGTCGAGGGCCAGCAGCCGGTCTACTGGACCGGGCCGTCGGTCGGCTTCGACGTCGGCGGCGATGCGAACAAGGTCTTCGTGCTGGTCTACAACCTCTACGACACCGAGGAGCTCTACAAGCGCTTCCCCGCGGTCGAGGGTCGTCTGTACCTGGTCGGCGGGTTCGCCGCGACCTATCTGCGGCGCGGCAACGTCGTCCTGATCCCGATCCGCCTCGGCGTCGGCTGGCGCGCAGGCGTCAACGTCGGCTATATGAACATCACGCACAAGAGCCGGTGGCTGCCGTTCTAGGCGAAGACGGGCAGCCGGCCAGGTCCAGCCGACTCCACCAAGCCCGGCCGGCGAGGCGCAGGCGGGCAGCCGGCCACGCCCGGCCGACTCCGCCAAGCCCGGCCGGCGGGCAAAGCCCGTCCGACGGCATGGGCTTTGCCCATGTCGCGCGCCACACGCGACGCTCAAGCCGCTCGTGCCCCCCACCCTCATCCCACGCCCAGCAAATCCAGGCGACGAGTTGACGCCCCCTCCCCACGCGCTACCCCAGGCCAATGGCAAAACCCGACCGCCTCGCCCGCCTCGACGCCCAGCGCGAGGATCTCGAAACCGAGTACCGCGACACCCTGATCGCCGCGCTGGAGAAGACCGCGTCGGGATCGCTCGGGCTGTTCGACCGCAGCGCCGACCGCCGCGTCCGCGCCGCGATCGCGCCGACGATCGACGCGCTCAACGAGATGGGCGCGGACATCGACGCGATGCGCGACCGCCTGCTGCTCGAACCGTTCGCGCTCCACCACGACTTCTTCGCGGCACGCGGCCCGGTCAGCGCCAGCGCGGTCGGCGAACAGAAGGAGGCGCGGTTATGGATCGACCGGCTGAACGCAGCGGATCCTGCACGCTGATGCGGCACGTCTTCGCGGGATAAACCCCGGCATTCGATCTCAGAGGCAATCGCCATTCACCGCGCAAACCATCGTCAACATGCCGAAGAACCACGCCGTCGCCATCGCCGGCACGCATACTATCGCAACGCCGATACGCACCCGGGACGGCACGGGCATCAGATGAATCCCGCCGAACAGCGCGGCCAGCGCCAAGCCCGGGATCGACTAGCGAAACGAACCGCCGACGATCCACACCGGCAGGACCGGGTACGCGAAGACCCAGACCAGCAGGATGGCGAACGGTCCCACGCCCGCCACGGCCAGCGCAAGACTCCAGCGGCCCCTGAGGCCCGCGACGCTCACCCCTCGAATCGCCACCCGACCGTCGTCCCCGCCAGGAACGGCACCACCGCGGTCGCACCCTCGCCGATCGACGCCGGCACCTCGACCGGATCGCGCACCAGCGTCACCGTGCCGTCGTTCAGCGGCAGCCCGTAGAATCGCGCGCCATGCTCGGACGCGAACGCTTCGAACTTGTCGATCGCGCCCTCTTCCTCGAACACGCGCAGATACGCCTCGAGCGCGAACGGCGCGTTGAAGATCCCGGCGCACCCGCACCCTGATTCCTTCGCGCCGACGACATGCGGCGCGCTGTCGGTGCCGAGGAAAAACCGCGGCGATCCCGATACCGCCGCCTTGCGGACCGCGAGGCGGTGCGTCTCGCGCTTGAGCACCGGCAGGCAATAGGCATGCGGCCTGAGCCCGCCGTCGAACAGCGCGTTGCGGTTGATCAGCAGATGCTGCGGCGTGATCGTCGCGGCGATCGGATGCGAGGCTTCGGTGACGAACGCCGCGGCCTCGGCGGTGGTGATGTGCTCGAGCACGATCTTCAAACCGGGATAGTCGCGCGTCAGCGGCGTCAGGACGCGCTCGACGAACACCGCCTCGCGGTCGAAGATGTCGATCGACTTGTCGGTCACCTCGCCGTGGATCAGCAGCGGCATGCCGATTCGCTGCAGCGTCTCCAGCACGCCGGTCAGCGCGCGGATATCGGTGACGCCGTGCGCCGAGTTGGTCGTCGCATGCGCGGGGTACAGCTTGCACGCTGCGAACACGCCCTCGGCATAGCCGCGCTCGATCTCCGCCGGATCGGTCCCGTCGGTCAGGTAACACGTCATCAGCGGGGTGAAACCGACGTCTCCGCCCAGCGCCGCCATGATCCGATCGCGATAGGCGCGCGCCGCGACGATCGTCGTCACCGGCGGAGTGAGGTTCGGCATGATGATCGCGCGCGCGAACTGCCGCGCGGTGTGCCTCGCGACCGCCTCCAGCATCGCGCCATCGCGCAGGTGGACGTGCCAGTCGTCGGGGCGGCGGATCGTGAGGCGCTCGGTCATGCGCTCCTCCTATCGGCGCGGGCGCGTCGGCGCCATATCCCTGTGGTGCGATCCAGCTTGGAAATCGCCGCCCGCGCACTAGGTGAAGGCTATGGACCAGCAATCTTCCGCAACGATGCTCGCCGACCGCAGCGTGATCCGCGTCGCCGGCGACGACGTGCGCGGCTTCCTGCAGGGACTCGTCACCGCCGATACCACGGCGCTCACGCCCGACGCGCCGGCCTGGGCCGCGCTGCTCTCGCCGCAGGGCAAGGCGCTGTTCGACTTCATCCTCTGGGCAGACGGCGATGGGGTGCTGATCGATGCCGAGGCAGCGCAAGCCGAAGCACTCGCGAAACGCCTGTCGATGTACCGGTTGCGCCGCTCGATCACGATCCAGCCCGATGACCGCAAGGTGCATTGGGCGGTAGAGGGTTCAGGCACCCCCGACCCGCGTCTCGCTGCGCTCGGCCGGCGCTGGCTCGCCCCGGCGTCCGAACCCGCGCGCGACTGGCACGCACATCGCCTGTCGCTGGGCGTCGCCGAGGGCGTCGGCGAGCTCGGCGCAGGCGAAACCTTGTGGCTCGAATGCAACGCCCGCGAACTGAACGGCGTCAGCTTCACCAAGGGATGTTATGTCGGGCAGGAGAACACCGCGCGGATGCATCACCGCGCCAAGGTCAACCGCCGGCTCGTCGTCGCGCCCCTCACTGAAACCGGACCGCGCACCCGCGCCGCGTATCCCCAACTCGGCCTGATGGTCGAGCACCGCCGCATCGACGCGCTCGGCGACGCGATCGTCCCGGAGTGGCTGGCCGCGGCGCTGGCGGACACCGCCTCGGACTGAAGACCGGCCGACGGCGCGCGGTCACTTCGCCTTCGACGGCGTGATCTCGCTGCCCTTGACCCGCCACACCCGCTTGTCCGGCGTCGCGACGAACACCGGCATGTGCAGGCTGTACGACGCGAACACATGGATCTCGGTCGGGACGGGATCGAGCAGGTGATCGACAACGAACCCGACCGGCGTCGCGCCCGGCGGCAGCTTCGGCGCGGTCATGGCGAGGCAACCGAGCGTGTAGGGGCGTGATGCCACCACTCTGCCGTCGCGATCGACGAGCACGCGGTAATGGCCGCCCATCGGAAACGTCGCCGCCTCCTTCTGCGCCGACAGCAGGTAGACCGCGATCAACCCGTCCTTTTGCGGCGGGAGCACGACGCTGTTGAACGGCAACGGCGTGCAGGGCTTGTACCCGCGCGCGACGGCCGCCTGTGCCGCCACCTCGCGGGCGCGCACTAGAAGAGCCTGCGCAGGTGTCAGCGCGGCCGGTCGCACGAGGACCTCCTGCGACACGACCTTCCCGCCGCGCACGTCCGCCACGAAGAACGCCTGCGCCGCAGCACCCGCACCGCGGTAATAGGTCACATGCAGCGTCCGCGGATCGGGCTGCTCGACGACATACCCGCCGGCACCGCGCAGTTCGCTTTTCGGGATCGCGGCGGTCAACGCATCCGAGCTGACCCACGCCGCCCGATCGAACGTATAGAGCAGCGATCCGAGCCTTGCCGCCTGCGCGATACGCTGAGCGTCGGACGGCCCACCCGGAATGGGGCTGCTCGGCGTGGGCGGCAACGCTACCGAACCGACAGATGACGACTCATTTTGCTGGGGCACGGCGGGTTCGCGAGGAACGATCGCCCCTTGGAGAATGGCGGCACCGATCGTCAGGATATGCGCGATGACCAATGTCATGTCCCCCAGAGCGAAACGCCATGCTGGACGCTGCAACGGCGACAGGCAAGGCCACGCCAATTTCAACCAAGCCCCAAAATGCTGCACACCTCCCGCGCACAAAAGAAAAGGGAGGCCGGCTTGCGCCGACCTCCCCGATCTTCGTTCCGTAGCCGACCCGAGGATCGACTGGCGAAAGTCTTACTGGCCCGAACCCGGACCGTAGGTGACTTCCACGCGACGGTTCTGCACTTCGCGAACGCCATCGGCGGTCTCGACGCGCGGACGGGTCTCGCCGAACGCTTCCGTCGAGATGACACCCTCTGGGATGGCATGCGACGACAGGTACGCCTTGGCGGCGTCTGCACGACGCTGCGAGAGACCGACGTTGTACGATGCTGCACCCGACTTGTCGGTGAAGCCCGCGATCATGACCTGGGCATTGCCGCACGACTGGTACTGCGTGACGGCGTTGTCGAGGATCGATGCTGCCTCTGGCGTGATGTCCGACTTGTCCCATTCGAAGAACACGATGAACGGACCAGGCGAGCAGACGACTTCTGCTGGCGGCGGCGGCGGCGGGGGAGCAACTGGCTCCGGCGGCGGCGGCGGAGGAGGAGCAACCGGCTCGGCAGGCGAACCGAAGTTGTACGTCAGGCCACCAAGGATGCTGTGCGAGCGGTAACGACCGTCGAACACGCGGTTCGACACGTCGACCAGCTTGACGTTCTCAGCATTGAAGAAGCGATACTTCAACGTTGCGTCGACGTGGTTGCTGAGCGGTGCACGGATACCGGCAAGACCCTGATACGCGAACACGGTGTCCGAGTCGTTCAGGAAGTCGCCACCGCTGGTGAGGCCGTACTTCGCCTTGACGCGAGCAACACCGACACCGCCGCCGACGAAGCCCTGGATGCCGTCGTCCGGACCGAAGTCCAGAAGGCCGTTCAGCATGAAGCTGAGCGCCGACGACGAACCACCGGCACCGTCATAGCTGCCAGCAGCGGCGTTGCCGCGAACGCCAGCCTGCGTGAAGGTCGGCGTGGTCGTGGACGACGTGTAGCCGTCAACGGTTGCACGACGATAGCCGACTTCGGTTTCCAGACGGAAACCACCAAAGTCGTAACCCATCACGCCATCGACGTCATAACCGTAGTTATGATCGACCGAACCTGCGCTGTTCAGGTTACCGATGTCATAGTTGATATCTTCAACGATCATCGCACCGCCATCGACGCCAACGTACCACGACTTGTCGCGGGCGAGGGCGGGAGTGGCGAGTGCGGTGGAGGCGAGTGCCAGAACGACGGCAAGCTTCCGCATACTAAATCCCCTTTCATGAGTGTCACACGGACATCGCAAACTCCCTATCCTCGGCCTTGTTTCCACGCAAGCGAACAAAAGTTCCCACTGTGGCAGGAACGACACAGTTTTCGCCGTGTTTCAGGCAGATATCAGCCCGTGGCCGCGCAATGCGTCCAGGATGGCCACGATTGCGCTTCTTGCGTCGCTATCCGCGAGCGTGGCGCCGGCGAGCAGCGCAGGCGGATTCGCGATCGCCGGACGCCGTGCACCGACCACGATCTGCCCGCCGATCGTCACGTTGGCACCCGACATGACGCCACTCGCCCAGGTTCCCGCACTGAACCGCACGATGTGTCGGTCGCCGCCATGCCACACCATCATTCCCTCGCGCGGCACGACGAATCGCCAGCCGCCTGCCGTCCAGGCTGCCAGCGCGAACGCGTGTCCGGCCCAGTCGCCGGTCGGCGCCGCGCCGAGGATCCATGCCGCGCCCAAATCCGGGTTGGCCGGCGGCACCGTCGCGCCGACCGCAAGGACACTCGCCTGCACTGCGATATCGAGGATCGCCAACGCCTCGTTGTGCGTCGATTCTTTCTGCGCCTGCCCCGGTTGCAGCAGCGGCAGCGAAAGCCGCGATGTCGTGTCGCCCATGGTCCACTCCCCCTGTAGTTCGAATTCAGGCCGGTATCGTCAGATGCGCCGTCAGCGATTCGCCGAAGATTCCGCGCTGGGATATCGCCAGCGAGACCGCGCCACCGGCCAGATCGGTGTCGGTCAGCGTGACGAGCGGCGCGGTCGTGTCGACGGTGCGCGCCACACCACCCGCGGCGATCGTGACACGGTACGCTTCGCTTTCCTCGGCGAGCGGCGCATCGACCCCGTCGATCCAGCGCCACCCGGCGCGGCTGCGGCGAACCCAGCGCACCGTCGCGCCGCCGTCGCCGTCACGCGCGAAGGTGACGTGGACCGGCGACGGCGGCACGACCGAGGCGCCGCGGATCACGCAGCGCATCTCGACCGGGCTCACGTCGCCGACGCCCGACGCCATCACCCGCACTTCGCGGCCCAGCACCGACAGCGGCAGGTCGATCGTCCGCGCGGCATCCGCCTCCAACAGCACGAACCGATCGCCCGCGACCTGCGGACTCGCCGCCTCGGTTCCCCGCCGCCCCCGCAACAGCGTCCGCAGCCGCCAGCGCCCGCCGCCAAGCGGCTCCGCCCGCCCGAACTGCACCAGCTCATCGCCGAGCAGCGCGAGATTGCTGCCCCGGTCGAGCGCGTCCGCATCGGCATCCGCCAGCATCATGGCGGGATGCGCGAGCCGCACGTCGAACGCACCACGCCGGTCGATCATCGTCGCCGGCCCGCCCGCCACCACCGCCTCGACCACACCGATCACACCCGGTGCCGCGCTCGCGCCCGCCGCCGTCCAGCTGATCCCGTCGTCGACGCTGTAGAGCAGGGCCGCCTGCCGCCACCCCGCGCCTGCGCCCGCCGCGACCACCGTCATCCGCGGCATCGACAGCGGCGCATCGTCGAGCCCCGGTATCTCGAACGCCTGGAGGATCGTGGCGCCGACCACCGCATCGACCGCGCCGACCACCCGGCCGCTGGTCGCGGTCGCCGGTATCGACGCGATCGTCACCGGCACGAGGCCGAGCGTCGTCACCATTCCTTCGATCGCGGTGTCGGTCACCCGCCAGACGCCCGCCTCGCCCGCGATCGTCACGCAGGCGCCCGGCGCGATCGCCATCGCCGCGAACCCCGCCGTCACGGTCCGCCGCACGCGCCCCGCCTCGGCCCGCGCCAGCATCGCCTCCGCAACCGTCTTGGCCGCCCCCGCGTCGAGCACCGCCGGCACCTCGATCCGCTCGTCGCGCACGCCCGCACCCGGCCGCCGCGCGCGCTGCACGCCCGTCTGGTAATCGCGCGCCGCATCGTAATAGCCGAGCGTCACCGTTCGTGGCACCGTCTCGATCGCGGCGACCGCCCGCGTCCGCCGCGCGCCCTTGTCGCCGACCGCAAAACCGTCGTCCGCGACCTGCACGATCGCCGCCGCTGTATCGCGCATCGCCAGCCCGTCACCGACCGGTGCGAACCACGCCCCGCTCGCCTGCCCGAGCAGGTCCAGCACCGCACGGACGCTACCGCCCGACGCGGCGAACCCGCCGACCGACAATGCGGCGGCCCCGGAGACCTCCTCCGCCAGCTCGGCTGCGATCGTCGACACCAGTACCGCGCCCTGATCCGCGATCACCTCGAACGTCAGCGACGGGATCCGATTGCCGAAATCCGCGAGCTGCAGCATCTCGAACACCGCATACGCCGCACCGCGATACGCCGGTGTCGCGCCGCCTTCCGCCGACGCGATCAGCGGATCGACCGCCTGGTCCTCGCCGCCGAGATGCAGCCGGAACCCCGTCGCGGTCTTGAAATCGCCGCCCGCCCCACGCAGCAATTTCCCTTCCGCCCAGATCCGCCCCACCCCCAGGATCGCGCGCGCCGACAGCAGCACGGCGAACGACGCCGCATAGGAATAGGTCGAGGTGCTCGGCTGCCCCTTGCCGCCCCGCGACGTCGACCGGCTCTCGATCAGGTCGGTCGCCCAGATCACCGTTCCCGCCACGCGCAGCGTCCCGAACAGCTTGGGAATCTGGTTCCCGTATGACGAGGTCTGCACGGCCAACTCGACGAGCCGCGGCCCCTCGCGCCGCTTGGGCGCGAACAGCGCGTGATCGACCGATTGCCCGATCAACGCGCCGATCGCGCCGCCGATCGGTCCGCCCACCGCGGTGCCCACCGCCGTCAGGATCAAGGTCGCCATGTCACGTCTCCATCCGCCAGACACCGATCAGGGGCCAGGGCGGCATCCCCGGCCGCTCCACCACGCGCCGCAACCCCGCATCCGCATGCACGAATCCGCCCGCCGTCCTGATCCCGAGATGAAATTGCCCCGGCCCGACCGTCATCAGCAGCACGTCGCCGGGTTCCGCCGCGCCCACGACCCGCACCAGCATCCGGTCGAGCATCGCCACGTCGCCGCCGCGCAGCGCATACCCAGTCGGCACCGCCCCCCGGTGCCCCCCCGCCTGCAACGCCGCCGCCACCAGCCCCACGCAATCAAGCCCGTCCGCGCCCCGCCCGTGCAACCGGAACCGCGTCCCCACCGCGCGCAGCGCCGCCGCCGCGACGACGCTCACGCGCCCGGATACCGCGTGAGCAGGTCGATCCCCGGCAGATGCGGTTCGCCGCGAAAGTTCGCCGCGTTGCCGAACCGCGCGGCACAGGTGGCGAGGCTCTTGTCGCACCCCTCGACCACCTCAACCAACGCGCCCGCCTCGACCACGAAAGTCGGTACCGCGCGGAGCGTCACCGCCACACCGTCAGCCGCCGCGATCGCGCTCTCCAACCCGCCGTTCGCGCCCCCGAACCAGCGCACCAGCCCGCCGCCGAGCCCGGCCGTCGCAACATCGAGCGTCACCACCGGCCCGACGCACGCCACCACCCGCGCGAACCGTCGTCGCCCGGCCATCGCCACCCGACAGCGCCGATCGCCAAGCTCCGCGCGACATTCGGGCGACGTCTCCTCGACCACCGGCCGATCCAGCGCCGCGCTGCTCCCCCGCAGTTCCGCGGTGAAGCCGGTGTCGCCCAGCTCGACCGCGCCAATTAACCCGCTCCCCAGATCGACGCGCGCGTGCGGATTGGTCCAGTCGACCGCGAACAGCGCGACGCGCGCGCCATCCCAGCGCCCGGCCAGCAAATCCCGCTCGTCGATCGCCGCACTCGTCAGCGCCCCCGCGACATCCATCGTGTCCGCCTCCAGCCCCGCGGATCGCTCGATCGCCGACGGAGTCACCCCCGGCGCCGCACGATGCACCAGCCCGTCGACCACCAGATCGCGGTCATGCGCGGTCAACCCGATCGCCACCCCATCCCGCCGCTCGATCCGCCAGCACACCGCGATCGTCGCCAGCTCCGCATCCAGAAACATGAAAGTCTCCTCCGAAAGGATACCCTCTCCCCTCCGGGGAGAGGGAGGGGCCCGCGCGCCCTTGCGCGTGGGAGGGTGAGGGGCGTGAGGCACGGGACACAAATCCCAACCACCCCTCACCCTTCCGTCGCCAAGCGGCCCCTCCCTCTCCCCGCAGGGGAGAGGGAAACTAAGCCTCGCGCACCTCGACCAACGGCACACTCGCCGCGACCCCCGCCAGGAACGTCGCCCGCGCCACGCTCAACCGATCCTCGGCAAACCGCACCGGCACATCGAACACGAACCCGGCGGTCACCGCCGCGCCCAGCGCAGGCGCCACATCCAGCACCACCCACCCCCCAGCCTCGACCGCGAACGCGTTCGTCCCGACCCCGTCGACACTCACCGAAACGCTGCCCGCCACCGGCCGCGTGATCCGCCGGGCGGCGCGCTCGTACCATTTCACCAGCGCGAACCGCCGCGCGACACCGTCCCCGGTCCCGATCGCCTGACCGCCCGCCGCGAAATCGAACGGATCGCGCAACCGAAACGCGCGCGCCGCGCCCATCCGCGCGCGAAAGAACGCGAGCAGCACACCGATATCCGCCTCGCTCCGCAATCCCGGCCCGACATCGTACGCGGTCCGCGCCTCCGCCCAGCCGGCATTGCGCGCCTCCCGCCCGCCCGCACTCGTCAGGATCGCGGTCGAAAACCCCGGCGCGACCTCCGCCTCGCGTCCCAGCTCCAGCGGGAACAGCACATCGTCGAACGCGTCCACGGCATCCTCCTGTTCCGTATCGAAATGCACGAACCCATCCCGCATCACCTGCGGCAGCGCCCACAGGAACGTTTCCGCGACCCCGCGAGCCCGCGCGACCAACGCCGCCGCCTCGATCAGCCCCCACTGCACCGCCTGATCCGGCCGCAACACGAACCCCGACAGATAATGCTGCCTCTCGACCGGATAGCCGAGCCGCGCGAACGCCACCGCCACGCCCTCCGCAGACGACGCGCTGTCCCCCGCCGTCACCCAATCATAATCCTCGAGCTGCAACACATCGAACGCCGGACTCGCCCACCCCACCGGCATGTTCGCGCGCTTCGCCTCGGGCGCCGCCGCATCCAGCACGGTCGGCAGATACGTCAGCAGATGCGTCACACACCCCGGCGCCTCGGCTTTCGCCGCTGCCACCAGCGCAGCCGTCGACGCCGCCAGGCACACCCCCGCCGCATCCAAAGTCGCGATCCGCGCGGCGTTCTTCACCCCCAGGATGCTGCCGATCGCCACCGGCGCAAACGCCGCCACCGCACTCGCATCATACAAGCACGGCCGCCCATCGGGCATCACCCACCACCACGGCTCGCCAACCTGGAACTTCGCCGCCAACCCCGCCGCCACCGCGATCCCCATGAACGCCCGCGCGACCGCCTGCAGATACCCCATCGCCCCGCCATGCGCCGGCGACAGCAGCGTCGACGGCGGCTCCCACCCGGTCAGCGCGGGCGCGCCATCCGCCGCCCGCTGTTTCCAGTCGTTCCAGCAATGCGCGTCGAACAGCTCGTAACTCAGCGACCAGATCACGTCGAAGCCGAGCGCCTTCGCCCGCGCCGCAAAATCCCGGTGCCACGCCGCACACGCGACGTTCAGCACGCCCTCCGCCGCCGAAACGTAGAACCCGCCGCCAAGCGCCTCGAGCCGGAAATAATGGCTCATCCCGACATACTGCGTGATGCTCCCCCGATACCCGAGATGCAGCGCATTGCGCAGCAACCGCGCCGGCGTCAGGTTATAGCTGTCGTCATACCCGCCAGCGATCCGAACCCCGTGCTCCGGCACGACGGCATCGCCGATCGCCAGCACCGACCCCGGCCCCTCGCAGACGAGATCGGTCCACTCGACCCACCCCTCGCGCGGCCCAACCAGCGGAACATCGACCTTCGTATAGTCCGGCGGCACCAGCGACACGAACATCCGGTCGATATCCCCCGCCCACACCAGATCGGAGTCCTCGGGCAGTTCATACCCGCCCACCATCGCCCCGAAATCGAGCGAAACGACCGCATCCTCCGGCGTCCCGACCGCATAATTCCACAACCGCACATACCACGCGCGCGCCACGCCCGCCGCATCGCGCCCTTCGATCGTGAGCGTAGGGCCATTGATCGCATCCAGCGCCATCACCCCGCTCGAACGCCAGCGAAACGCCAACCGACAGTCCCGAAAATCCCGCGACGTCTCGTACTTCAGCAAGGGATGATCGAACCGATCCTCCGCCGCCCAGATCACCCCCGCCAGGTCATCCGCCTTGTAGAACACCGCATCCACCCGCAGCGACGCGGGGCCGGTAGTCACAACGGAGGCCATCATCGGCCGAGGAAAATCCACCGTCCAGAACCGAGGATCGAACCGAGACACAAGCCCCTCGACCTGCACAGTCCGCCCCGAGCAAAGCCAATGCGCCATAAGTTCCTCCAACTTTCCCTCGCCCCTCCGGGGAGAGGGAGGGGCCCGCGCGCCCTTGCGCGTGGGAGGGAGAGGGGAGTGATGCACGGGACGCCAATCCCAAAGCCCCTCACCCTCCCGTCGCCTACGGCTCCTCCTTCCCTCTCCCCGGCGGGGAGAGGGATTATTCGCTAGCCAAAGCCGCCTTCACAGCCCGAGCCACCTGCCGGCTCGACTGAGCCAAAACCCCAGGCGCACCCCCAGCAGCAGCATTCACCGTGATAGCCACCCTCACCTCCCGCACGCCGCCGCCACCGCCAGCCTCGACCCGCCCGCTGGAGGTAGGCACGAAAACCTCCGCCCCCCGCTCCCCCACGACATAAGCCCGCCCAGGAGACACCGGCCCGCCGGTAGCCCGCCCAGGCAACCCACCAAGCAACCCGGCCAGAGCCCCACTCAAACCCCCACCACTCAACACCGACTGCACCCCAGCCTTCAAAGCCGCCGAGGCGATCGCATCCAGCGCCGACAGAGCCACCCCCTTCAATTCCTCGAACCCCAGCTTCCCCGACCGCACCGCGCGCAAAAGCCCAGCCTCGACCCGCAGCGAAGCCCGCTCGGCCCCGCTCCCCAGCACGCTTTCCAGCTCGTCCCGCATCGCCGCGACATCGCGCGCAAAGCCGGCATTACCCACCCGCACGCTCAGCAGCGCCGGCTCCAGATCATCATCCATCAGGAAAAGCCCCCCTCAACCGCGCGATCGTCGAAGCATCCGGCGGCGTTTGCATGTCGCCCACCAAAGCCCCCACAACCCCCGCCAATTCCGCCGGCGTAGCCCGCTAGAAAACCTCCGGCGCCCACCCCAACACCGCCCCCGCGAACCCGGCGAGCCGCCCGGCGCTGTCGGAAAACGTCACTTCCCCGCCAGGATCTGCCGCAACAGCCCCCGCAGCACCGGCGTCACCGCCGCCAGCCCCGCCTCGACGACAGCCTCCCCCAACCGCTCCCGAGTAACCCCCTCGGGACACTCGCGCAGGCAATGCCAGAACAGCCCCACCATCTCCCCGATCCCGAGCTTCCCCTCCGCCGCGCGCTCCACCAGCGCAAACAGAGGCCCCAGTTCGCTTTCCGCTGCGACCAAAGCCGCAAAGCTAGGCCGCAAAACAAGAGTCTCCCCCCCAACCCGAAGAGACCCCTCCCCCCGAACCGGATTCGCCAAATCACTCATAAGATGTCTCCAAAAACCCCCTCGCCCCTACGGGGAGAGGGAGGGGCCCGCGCGCCCTTGCGCGTGGGAGGGAGAGGGGAGTGAGGCACGGAACACTCGCCCCAAAGCCCCTCACCCTCCCGTCGCCAAGCAGCTCCTCCTTCCCTCTCCCCAGCGGGGCGAGGGAAAGCCGCTAACCCACAACAACAGCCCCGGAACTCTCCAGGCTAAGCGTGTAAGACCGCTCCCCATTGAAATCCCCGGCATAGTCCAGCCGAGAAACCAGGAACTTCCCCGTCATCGTATCGCCCCCCTCGAACGCCAGCCGATAATCATCGAGCACGCCGGTCAGCGCGCTAGCCTTCACCCGCAACTCGGCAGCAGACCCGGTAAAAACCCCCGCCCCCGAAACCGAAACACTCCGAACCCCGGCCCCCGACAGCAACTGCCGCCACCCACCAGAATCCTTCGTGGTGACAACGATAGCCTCACCATTCACCGACATCTGCGTCGTCCGCAGCCCCGCCACCGTCGCATAAACCACCGGCACCGCCCCGTTCCCCACCTTCAGCAGGAACGCACTCCCCTTCTCCACCGCCATGTCGATCTCCCTCAGCTCTCGCGGTACATCCGCACCAGAAACTCCGACGTCCCCCGCCACCGATCCCCGACCCGCAGAACCCGAGACCGCACCAGCGCCAACCTCACCACCCGCCACCCCTCACCCAGATCGGGCGGAAGCGCCTCCAGCCCCTCCTCCGCCGCAGCCAGCAGAGCGCGCGCCCGAACCGGCCGCTCCCCCCCATCGAACAGCGTCAGCAGAACGCGCCCCTCCCGCCCGACCCAGGTCTTCGTGCTCCAGTCCGACAGCACCGGCTCGTCGACCACCGCATACGGCAGCCCCCCACGCACCGGCGGCGCATCGAACACGCTCACGTCCAGCACCGCGTTCAACCGAGCCACTATCGCCGCCTGCAAGACCACCCGCCCACTCACGAATGCACCCCCGCGGACAGCCGCATCCGCCGATAAGGCCGCCACAAAGCCGCCACCGCCGCCGGCGGCGCGACATCGCTCTCCCGGTGATCGAACAGATGCGCGACCAGCATCGCCACCCCCTGCGCGATCGGCGCCGGCACCGCCTCGAAACTCAAGGCCAGCCCCGCCGAATACGCGACGGCAACGCGACCAGCGGACCCGGCGGCCAGGACACGAACCCACCCAACCCCATCCGCATCGATATCGACCGCATACGCCCCGACCGCCAACACGAACGGCGCCCCCTCGCCAGGCAACCCGGTCAGTCCGGAAATCACGGTAACCGGCGCAACCAACAACCGCCGCCACCCCGCCGCACTGGTCACCACATCCTCGAACGGCCGCACGATCACCGCCGCCCCCAGGAAAGCCTCCCCCAGCAGCAAAGCCGTCGACGCCAACCGCGAAAGCACCAAATCCTCCCCGCTCTCCACCCGCAACAAAGCCCTAGCCGCGACGACCACCTCAGCGATCACCCCGGCAGAAATCGCCGACCCCGTCATAACGATGTCTCCAAAACTTCCCTCGCCCCTCCGGGGAGAGGGAGGGGCCCGCGCGCCCTTGCGCGTGGGAGGGAGAGGGGGTTGGGACAAGCACCCCTCGTCCCAAACCCCTCCCGCCGAAACTCAAGCCACCGAGAACTTCAGCAACTTGATCGCCTCGGAATTCGTCACGCACCCACCGACCCGCTTGGTCGCGTAGAAGTTCACGAACGGCTTGTTCGAATACGGATCGCGCAGGATCCCCGTCTCGGTCCGCTCGGCGATGATGTACCCCGCCCGGAAATTCCCGAACGCGATCGCCAGCGCATTCGCCGCGATGTCCGGCATGTCTTCGGCCTCCACCACCGGATACCCCAGCAACGTAGCCGGCACCCCAGCCGCCAGCGACGGCGCCCAGACGAACGCCCCATCCGTCGTCTTGAACTTCCGGATCCGTGCCAGCGTCGCCGCATTCATGACAAAGCTGGCCCCCTGCCGATAAGGCCCCCGCAAAGACTGAACCAGATCGATCAACCGCTCCTGCGGGTTCGCCGAGAAGTCCCCAGCCGTACCGCTAGCCAGATACTGCAAGGTCCCGAAAGCCCGCACGCCATCCGCGGTCGCCGCAGTAGCCGACGTCAGAAACCCCTTCGGCCGCGACACACCGGAACCCGACACGAAAGCCGCCCCCTCGGCCTTAGCAAACTCCATCGCGATCTCGCCCGCCAGCCACTCCTCGACATCGAAAGCGGCGTCATCGAGCATAGCCTGACTCGCCGAAGGATTGGCATACAGCTCCCCCGTAGGCGGCGCGATCTCCACGAACACCGGCGAAGCGGTCTCCGGCCGAGCCGCATTCTCCGCCGCCCAACCCGAAGGCGTACCCCCGGTCGTCACCAGCTTGCGATACCCAGCCGAGCCCACCTTCACGACATTGGCGATCGACCGGATCGGCGACACCGCCTTCAGCAACGTATCGATCTGAGCATCGATCTCCCGCGGCACCGCAAACCCGCCCGCGTCGCCGGTTACCCCGGTAAAAGCCTTCATCTCCAGCGTAGCGCCCGTCCGAACGAACCCCGCAAACGCCGCATTCTGCGCCAAGGGGGAAGCCCCCGCCAAAACCGGCCGGTCAACAACACTCATGTCCATCTCCTCGCATGAAACGAAAAAAGGCGCCCCGCAGGACGCCTCATGAAACTTCTCCCGTCATCCTGACGAAAGTCAGGACCCAGGGTACCGAACACCGTCGCTCACGGCTCTGGATCCTGACGTTCGTCAGGATGACGGACGATCTCAACCCGAGCCAAAGCCTGCATAGGCACCGCCACCAAACTAACCTCGACCAGCTCGACCGACAGCAACTCCCGACTCACCCCCTGCCGCACGGACGTCGCCCGATACCCCACCGACAACCCAGCCACCGCCCCGGCTCGCACCAGCTGAGCCAGCTCCAAGTCCGCAACCACCCCCTCGACCCGCAACCCCCGCGCATCCTCCGCAACGACGGACAAGGACCCAACCGCCACACCCCGATGCTGCCACAACAAAGGCACCACGCGAGCGTCAGCAAAAGCCCCCCGCCGCACCACATCCCCAGCCCGATCGACAACATCGAACACCGCCGCATACCCCGCAAAGGCGACACTCACTTCAACCACGCAGCAAACCCCAGCTTCACCGCCAGCCCCGCCAGCATCAGCGCCATCGCCAGCCGAGCGATCCACCCCACCACCGCCTTCCACACCGACCGCTTCGCATCCCGCCAAGCCGCCAGCAGCTCGCGCAATTCCGCGACATCCTCCCGAGCCCGCTCGTCACTCAAAGCCACCCGCGCCAAAGCCCGAGCCGCCCCCAGTTCCCCCGCCTCCTCCACGATCGCCCGCAACGTCACCAGATCGACACCGCGTTCAGCCCCCTGCCGCATCAACTGCGCCAAAACCGCCCCATCCATCAGACCACCTCCTCGCCCGTCGCGCGTCGCGCGACATCAAACGGCATCGCGCTCGGCGCGATCTCGAGCAACGCCCGCTTCTCCACATCACTGAGAAACGAAGCCGCAGACACCATCCCCCAAAGCCGTTCGCGATCCTCCGCCAGCGCCGGCACCCGGTCGAGATCGACCGAGATCGCCGCCCCCTCGAACCACCCGGCCAGCCCCTGCGCGATCCCACCCAGCACCGCGGTCGCCAGCGGCAAGATCGCCAGCCGCCACAGCGCCCGATTGGCCTCCCGGTAATTCGCGTACGAGTTGTCCCCCGGCAGCCCGAGCAGCATCGGCGGCACCCCGAACGCCAGCGCGATCTCCCGCGCCGCCGCCGCCTTCGTGCCCACGAAATCCATATCCGCCGGCGACAAGCTCAACGCCTGCCACCTGAGCCCTCCCTCCAGCAGCATCGGCCGCCCCGCATTCCCCGCCCCCGAGAACGACGCCTCCAGCTCGCCCCGCAACCGCTCGAACTGCTCGGTCGACAGCGTCGCGCCGTCCTTGGGATCGTACATCAACGCCCCCGAAGGCCGCGCCGCATTGTCGAGCAAAGCCTTGTTCCACCGCGCCGCCGCATTGTGGATCGCCACCGCCCCCGAAGCCGCCCCCAGGCACCCCAGCCCATAATGATCGTCCACCGGATTGAAGCTCTTCAGATGGATCACCTCCGGCCGAACCGGATCCGCATGCAACCGCGCCACCCGCTCCCCGACCCGGTACCGGTAAGCGGCCGGCCACCCACTAGCGTCCGGCTCGACCGTCACCCGCTCCGGCCGCAGCGCATAAAGCTCGGCCGCCCCGCCCTCGACGTCGCGCAACACCTGCACATACGCATTGCCGTGCAGCATCAGATGCGCCGCCACCGTCTCGATCAGCGTCTGCCCCCCCGACCGCACCGTCGCCAGCGCCAGCAACGCCGGATCCGACGCGACGATCGGCGCACTCCCCAGCCCCTCCACCACCAGTTTCACCGCCCGCTGCGCGATCGGATTGTCCAGATACGCCTCGCGCACCTGCGCCTCATAACTCCGCGGCCACTCGCCAAACGCCGACCCCCCGATCGCCCCCGCCGAAGACCGAGACAAAACCGGCCGCGACTCATCGCGCCCGGATTTCCACCCGAACAATTTCATGCCGATCTCCTGAATTTCCCTCGCCCCTACGGGGAGAGGGAGGGGCCCGCGCGCCCTTGCGCGTGGGAGGGAGAGGGGAGTGAGGCTCGGGACGTAAATCCCAACCACCCCTCACCCTCCCGTCGCAAGAGCTCCTCCTTCCCTCTCCCCAAAAGGGAGAGGGCCAAACCTAAAGCACCCGAACCGAAACCCGCGCCCGAGGCCCCAGCATCACCTCGGTCATCGCCCAAACCAGCGCATCAGCCCGATCCGGCGACCGCCCCGGCCCCTCATACCCCCCGCCGGCGATCAGCCCGCACAGCTCATCCTCCAGATCCGGAAAAGCCCCCACATGCCAGGCCCGCCCACACTCGTACAAAGCCGCCACCGGCTCCGCCCGCGCGACCTTCCCCAGCGACGCATGCACCAGTTTCACCGGCATCGCCCGATCAGCCCCGGAAAGGACGCTCCCCACCATCTTCCCCCCCTGGTTGGCCTCCGCGATCACGCGGTCCGCGCCATGCCGCGCCGCGCACTCGGCCACCGCCCGAGCCCACCCCTCGGGACTCGCCCCCGAAACGCTCGCATCCTCCAAGACATACGCAAACCCATCGCCCCCGAGCGCCACCGCCACGATACCGCAGGCATCCCCCGGCCCCCCGGAAACACTGCCAGCGGGAGGATCCACCCCAACGACGACCCGTCTCACTTCGGGTGCAAAAGCCACCCGCCGGGACTCCACCAGTTCCCGCGTCCACAAGGCCCCCGCGACATCCTCGATCAGCTCGCCATCCAGCTCCTGCCGCCCCAATCGCGTCCCCGCATAGGTCGCCGTCACCGCCGCGACGAAGCTCGCCGGCAGATGCGGATTGTCGCGCGTCCGCCCGTGCGACCGCACCACCCCCGGCAACGCCAGGATCCGCCGCAGCAACGCCACCGGCCGCGGCGTCGTCGTCACCACGATCCGCGGCAGCGTCCCCAGCCGCAGCCCCATCATCAGATTGTCCCACGTCGCAGCGCCGTTGCGCCATTTCGCGATCTCGTCGCACCACGCGACATGATGCTCGGGGCCCCGCAACCCCTCCGGCGCCTCCGCAGAATAGGTCGACGCCAGCGCGCCGTTACCGAAGTGCACCTCCCCCACATGCGCCCGCCACACCGGATCCTCATCGTCGCGCGCCACCGCCAGCAGCCCGCTCTCCCCCTCGATCATCACCCGCCGCACATCCTCGAGCGTCGCCCCGACCAGCGCGATCCGCGCCCCGGGATTATCGCGCGCGACCTGGCTCACCCACTCCGCCCCGGCGCGCGTCTTCCCGAACCCGCGTCCCGCCAGGATCACCCAGATCCGCCAGTCATCGGCTGTATTCTCCGCCCCCCGGTCGGCGAGATGCTGCCCGGGATGCGCCCAGCGTTCCCAGCGATCGTGCAGTTCATACCGCTCGGCGGCGCTCAGCGACCCGATCAGCATCGCCCGTTGCGCCGCCGGCAGCACCGCCAGTTCGGCGATCACGTCGCGCGCGCCATCCGACTCCCCACTTGGCTCCCCGCATGATGTCGCGCGGGGTTCCGCGTCCGATGTGTCCGAGGGGGCGGCGTCCGGCGAATGCGGCGGCGCCTCCGTCTCGTCGGGGCCGACCGGATCGCCGCATCGATCGTCGGTCACGCCTCACCGCCCTGCGCCGATGCGCGCAGTCGGCGTGCCAGCGAATCGAGTTTGTTCGCGATCGAGGCATCGGTTTCCGCCTGTGTCGCGCGCCGATACGGCTTGCGCCCGCGCCCGCGCTGACCACCGCTGCCGAGGCCGCCAGCCGCGCGACGCGCCAGCAAGGCCAGCGCCACCTGCACCGCCTGCATGCCGGCAAGCGGAACCAGCCGCGTCGCCGGCTCGAGGCTTGCAACGATGCCGGACCCAGGGCAGGACCCGAACCCGCCCCCGAACCCGTCGCCTATATCGGTGCCGACGCCGGCATCGATATCATCCTGGATGTCGCCGACCTCGTCGTCATGTATCGCCGTGCGCCCCTCGCGCAGGGCCGTCGCCTCGTGCAGCCCGGCGATTGCGGCGGCGAGCAGCCCCTCCTCGAGCCGCTCGTACCCGCTCGTCAGCGCCTCCGCCCACTGCGCCGCGAACAGCGGATCACGCCGCTTGAGCTCGCTGGCGCTATGTCGGTTCATGCCCACCGCGGCCGATGACGAGGTCACGTTGCACGTCATCGACAGCGCGATGAGAAACCTCTTCCGCTTGGCCGGCGTCCACCCGTTGGGCCGAACCCTCCGGACCTGCACGACCCGGTGGCTCCCGCCCGTCACCACCGTATAGGTCTGCTTGACTGCCACCCCCACCCGCTTCGCCATACCGCCTGCCCTCCCCGCTTCGTCGCCAGCCGACCCGCCGCCAACCGGCGTCACCAACCGCCCCACCGCCAGAACGCAAAAAAGCCGGCGACGTCCGAGGCTTCCACCCCATCCGTCCCGGCTCTCGTCGCGCCGGACCAACCAGCCCGACCCGCAATTCTGCAGCGTTCCTGTTATGTACCAAACGAGCGTGACGATGTCAAGCCACTTAACCGATCTGGTTAGAAAATGGTACGACAGACGCGGATCGACAGCATGTTTCCCCGCGAAGGCGGGGAGCCAGTCTGGGCTCCCGCCGTCGCGGGAGAACAAGAGGATGCCAGCGATTACCTCACGGGCATTGACCAATCCCTCGTTAGGTTATTCTGGACGGAGCCGGAAGCAGATCATTCGGCGACCGTGCCACGTCATGCAGGGATGGAGAACCACGCGCGATAATGTAGGTCGCCCTAGGCGTATCATAATCGCCTGAGGGGCGGGTCGGGCATACGGCGTAAACCGGGCTCACTCTTGTCTGAATTGCCCTCTCGCATATCCTTACCATTTTTCGGCCGTAGGCGGGTAAGCGATTGACTGGTTAAGTTTTGCATTCAAATACCACCTGATAGGACTGGGCCAAAGTAATTGGCGGCAAGGTCTGTAGGGGGTGGCATGTCAGGAATAGAATCCGTCAAGGACTTGGTTAAGCCTCCATTCGCTAATTACGACATAGTTGTATACTTCGGATGCGGTTTGTTTTCGCTTCCGTTTATCGTCCACTATACAGGTGGCTTACGGGCTAATACAACAAGCTTCAATTTTGGTATAGAGCCGCAGTTTGTTTCGACGCTGGTAACTACCTTAACGGTGCTATTTTCGGTTTATATTCTCGGGCATATAATCGCCTACGTTGGTAGTCAGCTTATAGAGAAACTAATGGATAGCTTCTTCGGTAAGGCCAGCACGATCGTTATACTGGGTACGAAGATAAGAAACACCAGTCTGACTCAGGTAATTCGCGGGCAACTTAAAAGCAACGTAATTAAAAACTTCTCAAGGGCAACTTGGCTTAGTAGTTCGATTAGATGTTTAACGCATCTTCCCGCTTTGCCATCATATTTTGGCATCCTTGTATTAGGATTTTTTGGATTTTATAGAACGCGGTTGTCTAGGGAAGTTCTTGCTGCTGCAAGCGCCAAGCTGAGCAACATTCCAGTTCTAGCCATAGAAATAAGAGTAGATACGGTGTGGTTTAAGCCACTAGAAGCTATCGTTATGAATAACAATCCAAGTGCAACCGCCAGAATGTACAACTATCTCGTGATATCGGGGCTATTTCGATCGATATGCACAATATTACTGGCGTCGCTTTGGTTTGAGATGGTCTATGTATTATTGCGAATATCTGGGCACGATGCGCCTCAGGGGCTTTTTATGCTCGGCAATAGCAATATACCATTTCAGCTATTTAGCTATGCGGCAATAAGCTTAGTGTATCTGTTCTCTCTATTTTCTTACCTAAAGTTTCAGAGGCGTTATGTTGAGGACGCAATATTCGCATTCGTGTTCGCTAAGGGTTGAGGCAAGCAAACGGTAATGGCTTGCCCGAGCTAGTACAAAGGGCTAACACAGCGGTCCCGACGTCGAAATAATTATCCTTTGTTTTTTAGTGCTTACGGGGATTTTCACCGATCCCCCTCGGCTCCATCAGCGGCAGGACTTTGCTGAACCTAGTCGCACGGTCGGCGACCCGACTCGCGGCACATCTGCCCCTGCAACGACGCCCGATCCTGCAACGAACCGCAGCCGCTCCCACCGAAGCGGCTGCGCTCCACCTTACCGCGTAGGCACAGGCTCCGCGCCCGAATAATCGTAGAACCCGCGCTTGGTCTTCCGCCCGAACCACCCAGCCTCGACATACTTCACCAGCACCGGCGCAGGCCGGAACTTCGGATCGCCCGTCCCCTCGAACAGCACGCGCGTGATCTCGAGGCACGTATCCAGCCCGATGAAGTCCGCCAGCGTCAGCGGCCCCATCGGATGGTTCAGCCCGAGCTGGCACGCCAGATCGATATCCCGCACGCTCGCCACGCCCTCGCCCAGCGCGAAGCACGCCTCGTTGATCATCGGCATCAGCACGCGGTTGACGATAAAGCCCGGCGCGTCGTTGGCATGCACCACCTGCTTGCCGAGCTTTTCCGCAAATGCCTCGACCGCCGCCACCGTCGCGTCCGACGTCGCGAGGCCGCGGATCAGCTCGATCGGCCGCATCACCGGCACGGGATTGAAGAAATGCACCCCCATGAACCGGGCCGGATCGGGCGCTGCCTGTGCGAGGCGTGTGATCGGGATCGACGACGTGTTCGATGCCAGGATCGCGTCCGGGCCGAGCACCTTGCCGACCTCGGCGAAGATCGCCCGCTTGACGGCCTCGCGCTCGGTCGCCGCCTCGACCACGATCGCACAGTCGCCCATGTCCGCCACGCTCGCGACCGGCTCGATCAACGCGAGCGCCGCATCACGCGCCTCGCCCGCGATCTTCTCCTTCTCGACCAGCCGGGCGAGCGCCTTGGCGATCCCCGCCTTCCCTTTCTCGGCCGCGTCCAGCGACACGTCGGCCAGCAGCACGCGGTACCCCGCCTGTGCCGACACCTGCGCGATCCCCGCACCCATCTGCCCCGCGCCGATCACGCCTGTTGTCTGCCCAGCCATATCCGTCTCCACCGCTCGTTTGTGCCGTTGTTTGTGCCGGTCCTACCCGCTTTTGCGCGCACCACCAGTCCCGATCGCCCTCTGATGGCCCGCCGATGGCACCAGCACGGGTGCGGTGCGTTGTCGGGCCACTATTGTCAGGAACATACCATCATGATCGACACCATCGCCGAACTCGACCGCGTCCGCGACGACTGCAAACGCCTCGTCACGACGCGCTCGATGCTCTCGGCGGGTGCCGCGGTGGTGCCGATCCCCGGCGCCGATCTGGTCGCCGATATCGGCCTGCTGACCAAGCTGCTGCCGCAGATCAGCAACCGCTTCGGGCTCGACCACGATCAGGTGCAGAAGCTCGAGCCGCATCTCGCGCAACAGGCGCTGGTGATGGCGTCGAGCCTTGGCAACACGATGATCGGCCGGATGGTGACGAAGCGGATCGTCGCATCGCTGCTGCGCCGGATCGCGACGCGGGTCGCCGCCGGCTCGATCGCCAAGTTCGTGCCGTTCGCGGGCTCGGCGGTCGCCGCGACGATCAGCTTCGGCGCGATGAAGCTGATCGGCAACGCGCATGTCGAGGATTGCTACAAGACCGCGCGCTCGCTGCTCCCCGCCGATCAGCGCGCAGTGTCGGCGACCGTGGGTAAGGGCTGAACCATGAGAGGCGCCGCCGCGGGCTGATGGACCAGCGTCCACCCCGGCGGCAGGTAGTCGGTCGACATGTAATAATAGAACAGGCACGTCCCGTTCTTGGCATACGTCCCGCCCTTGACGATCCCGAGTGCGGTCGTCCCCTCGAACACCGGTGCGCCGCTGTCTCCCCCCCGGCAAGTCGGCCCCTCCACCGCCACCCAGGTCGGCAGGCACGCGCCGCCGCACAGGTCGCCCGCGGGGGCGAAGTCGACCATCGCGATCAGCGCGCAGCTATAGCCGGTCCGCTCGCCGCGATGGCACACGAAGTCGCCCGCGCGCGTGCTCGTCCGATAGCGCCAGGTGACGACCGGGCGCGCCAGCGTCTTGGCGGTATCGGCATAGAATAATGGCCCGAGCGCACCCCTCGCGACGTTCACCTGCACGTCCTGATAGCCCCACCCCCATTGCCCGACATAGTCGAGCGGCCATTCGTGCCGTTCCGCATCGACATAGGCGAGCGTGTCCGGGCAATGCGCTGCGGTCGCCACGCCGAAGCGTGCGCCATCGGTCACGACGAACCCGGTCGTGCACGCGTAACGCTTGCCGTCCACCGTGCCGATAACGCGCGCGCCACCCCGGATCGGTTCGTCCGCGCTGGTGCCAACGGTCGAGTCGGGCAAAGTCGCGGGACCGCCGATCTGCTCGGCCATCGTCGTCGCCGGCTGGTCGAGCACCTCGATCCGGACGGGTACCCCGGTCAGCGTCGCGATCCGCGCGCGCAGCGTGCCGTCGCGGTTCAGATCGGCATCGCCCGACGAGATCGCCACGACCAGCTCGCCGGTCCGCTGGTCGACACCCATGCCGGGCGGATGCGGCAGCGACTGGCGGATCGTCGCCTGATATTTGGACAGCGCAGCGAGCAGTGCCACCCGCGTCGCGCCCGCGCCGGTACGGAAGACGATCGGCACGACGATCCCGCCCGCCGCGATCGTGCGATCGGGCACGGGCTCGGTGCCGGTCAGCAGCACGACGATCCGATAATCCGGCTGGTGCTCGATCGCGATCCCCGCCCAGCGATCCGCGAACGCCGTCCGCAGCGCATCGGTCGTCGCCACGCTCTCCGCCTGCGCGCGCAACCGGTGCATCGCGGTATCGAGCGGCACGCCGAACCGCTGCGCATAGACCGCCGCGTCCTGCATCGCCGCGTCGACCGGCAATTGCACGCCCGGCGCGGTGGGCGTGACCGGTGCGCCTTGCACAACTGGCGCGGCGGCCTGCGTAGCCGGCGCCGCGGCCTGTTCAGCCGCCGCCGGCGTCCCGATCAGCGAAAGCGCCGCGCAGGCCACCACCTGCCCTATCCAACTCCTGACCATGCGCGACGTGATTCCAGATTTCGAGCTTCGGATGCGCGCCTAGATCGTGCGGTCTGAACCGGCGCTGTCGGTCCGCGACGGCGCGGCGCTCAGTGCCCGCGATCGTCGGGGTCAGCAGTCGGACCTTCATGCCCTGCAACCGCCACCGCAACCCCGTCCTTGCGCAAAAATCCTGCCGACAGCACATGATACAACCGCTCCTTCGACACCGCCTGCGCGACGAAGTCGGCGATCAGCGCGGAGGCGACCAGCGGCATCATCAGCCCGCGGCTCGCGGTCGTCTCGGAGATGATGATCACTGCGGTCAGCGGCGCGCGGACCACGCCGGTGAAATACGCGACCATCCCCAGCAGCACGATCGCGCCGGGCGGATAATCGGGGAAGATGCTGCGGAGCATGTCGCCGATCCCGGCCCCGACCGACAGCGACGGCGCGAAGATCCCGCCCGGCATGCCCGACACCGCGGTCGCCAGCGTCGTGACGAACTTCGCCGCGCCGAACCAGTGTGGCACGTCGCCGCCGGTGATGATCCCGCGCGCCGCGCCGTATCCGGTCCCCCAGGTCAGCCCGCTCGCGACCCCGATGATCGCCACCACCAGCCCGAGCCCGCCGGCGAACAGCGTCGGGTGTGCGCGTAGCCACGCCACCGGCGCCAGTCGAGTCCGCCCGGTCGCGATCACCGACCGCGAGAACAGCGCCCCCGCCAGGCCCCCCAATATACCCGCGACCGGCGCCGCGAGCAGCGTCTCGCGCACGTTCAACGTCTGCCGCATCACGCCGAAATACACGTAATCCCCCGACAGCCCGAGGCTGACCATTCCGGCGATCAGCACCGCGGTCATCACCAGCAGCGTCATCCGCTGTTCGTACGCGGCGGCCAGTTCCTCGATCGCGAAGGCGACCCCGGCGAGTGGCGTGTTGAACGCCGCGGCGACGCCCGCCGCGCCACCGGCGATGAACACCGACGCACGCAATGGGATCGCCATCACGCGGTGTGCGTAACCCATGATCGACGCGGCGACCTGCACCGTCGGCCCCTCGCGCCCGGTCGAGGCGCCGACGAACAGCGTCCCGATCGTCAGCACCAGCTTGACGATGACCGTCTTCGCGGAGACCAGCCCGGTCATCGCATGATCGGGATCGCGCGTCGCCGCCATGACCTGCGGGATGCCCGATCCGCGCGCCGCCGGGGCGACCCGCAGCGTGATCCACGCGATCGCTGCATAGCCCACGGGCGTCATCAGCAGCGGCGCCCACCACCAGCGCGCGACGATGTCGGTGAACGCCTCGCCCGCCCGATCCGCCGCCGCCGCGAACCCGAGCGCGACGATACCGATCATGATCGCCCCGCCGAGGATCGCAACGCGCCGCCGCCAGACGAGCGCACTCGGCGCATGCCGCTGCAACAGGATCCGCACGCGCGTCTTCGTCATGCGTGCCATGGTCGGGCCCTCACCGATTCCGCGCCGAACTCGACGACCGACGTTGCGACTGACGCGGGAGCAGGCGCGGAAACCGGGCTATCGACGGCGATCATACTGGTCATGCGGCGGCTTATGCCCCGCCTAATCCAGCACGTCACCCTTACGATCCGAAACGACACGCCGACCTGATTGCCGCAAGCAGCAATGCTCGGAGCGACCGCACGATGAGGATATCCATGTCGCTTTCGCCCAAAATCGGACATTGCTTGCTTCGGGAAGGAACGGCATTCTACCCCGATGGGATGGATCGCTAAGCCGGGATCAGCAGAGGACCGGCTAAACAAATGGCTCGATCGGCTGGGACTGTCCCGCTTCGCGCTTTGGTGCTCTGCCTTATTAAGTGTGGCAATAGCTTGGAACCTGTACGATGTGTTGCCGCCCAATCGCAAATTTCTGACCGCCATTCCTGTTGCCTTCGGCTTCGGTGCTTGTGCCGTTGCACGCCACCTCGGCAAGGTCGAACGCCCGGGCCTAGCAGCATGGCTGGCAGCGCTTTTCTTTTCGACACCTCTGCTGCTGCAAGTCGCCGAAAGTTCAGGCCTGTTCGATCTAATCAGTCGATTCGCTCTGCCGGGCTGATTTCCGCTATCCTTCCCATTCCGGACATTCCCGGACGGCGGATATCCCCTCCGCCGCAGCCTTCCAAAGCCGCGGGAATGCTGTGTTCTTGGCGTGCTACAGGGGCGCTGTACCCCGGCGATACCCCTGCAGGACCGCGCGGATGCGATATATCCATAATCGATGTAAAAAACGATCTCGCGCCCTCATCTTTTTAGCAATTTGATCGTGGCTACAGCACTACAAATTGGCGCGAACGATGGAACCTGCTGTGCCCCACAATATCAATTACGAACTGTTGGCAGAGATTGAGCTAGCTGTCGCATCGCGCGCTAAAACCGATGCAGAGCGGCGAAGCCATTTAGATCAAGCAGCCGTCTATGCGACGCTCGGAGAGAAGTACCGCGACGAACGTGCGCTCTTGGTTCTTGCCGCCTAGGTTTTCGTGCCGCAGAGAGACGCTTCGCCGCAACTGTGAGTGATCTGCGCAAATACGCGCCCTTTTTACTGCGTACGGTGCGACATACTCTCGCAATGCGCCGGTCAAAACGCCCATTTGATGTCATTCAGCGTAGATTTTCGGTGTTTCGGAAGCGAACATTGCGGTCTCAAACCTGCGGTGTAGTTTGAGCGAATGATTGCGCGAAAAAGCCCTGTGAAACGGGATGCCCTGTGGAAGCGGTATTGGTCGATCAAAGACCTGCATGGATGCGGCCTGTATGAGCCTATCTTATGGCATCTAGCCTTGGATGGCGACTTCTCGGCGATGGTTACGCTGGCCGATACTTTCCCTATCGAGGGGCGAGTTGCGGATCGGTTCAGTAGGGCTGGCCTGTATTATCGAGCGCATAGGGGCGGCTATGAGTATGCCGCACAACACCTCGCTATGGACGCTTTCAATCGAGGTGATCTTAAATCCTATCGATATTGGTTGCGACGTGCGGTTCGGTTCGATCCCGATCATCTAAAACAGCTTAAACGCTTTGAAACACGGCTACCTCACCAGACCGCTCATGAACGTGGGCGTGGTCGTCCCTACCGGGCATATGACTGACAAGCTTCTCAGAAGCGGACCGTTCGCTTTCCTTCCAAAAGCGGTCGTCATGTAACGATAACGATGGCCACGCCTGCGATCGACAGTATGACGCTCAGCGTTGTGAGCCATCGAACTTTTCGCTTGTCCACGGCGGTGCTGGCGAAGTGCACCGCGCCGAGCAGCAGGGCCGTGCTGAGAAGCACGATAACGCTGCCTAGGAGATCGCCTTGGGCTTCGGTCATCTGGTCATCCACGACGCTGTCCTGATGATCGGTCAGCAGCGCGATCGGCTAGCAGCGCTTCCCTATCATAGGCATGACGGGCCGTTAAAAAACGCCTAATCTCGGACATTGCCTGGCGGGTTATGAGAAGGCACAAGCGTGTTGGCGATGGCGTGGAGAATGACGGTGCAGAGACGAGGTGTCACGTTTATGGGAGACCTTCGCGCTAACCGCTGGCGCTATGCGGCCCCGGTGTTGGGCATCGCAATGTATCTTGACTTGAAGGCGCTAGGCGCTGACCTCTGGATTGCCGTTGTCATTCCCGTGCTGCTGGCGACCGGACTTGGGTTCGTGATCGGACGCCGCCAATAGATTTCGGCGATGTCTGCTACCGCCCAGTTGTGGACGTTCGACAGGCGCGGTATTGTCCGAGTTATGACAAGGATCATCTACCTATCGCCCGGCGAGCAGATGCCGGATCGCGGCGACGACGAGCCGTGGCTGATCGTGGAGGCATCGGACGATGGCCGGTTCTTCGGGACCGGTGCTGCATGGAACCCGAGCGGCGAGTGGGTCGGCTATGGCTCGCTGCCGGAGAATGACGGTGCCTTTGCCGACGCCGTGGCGGCAGCGGAGCGGTGGGCCGCTGAATACAATGTTCCTGCAATATGGGTTCAAACTGCTCCATAGGTCCGCTTTCGCCCAATACCGGACGTTCAGCAGACTTTTCACGATGCCCGATTGAAGACATAGTCGGTGAATGAACGCGCACCTCATCTTGATCGCCGCTGCTCAAATGTCGGCATCGCTGCTCAATGCCTATGATCGCATCACACCTCAGGTCGCAGCCCAGCGCGTCGCTGGCTGCGGCATAGGCACGGTGTCAGTGAGGTCCGATGCTGAGCTCGATACCGACGTGCTTGTCGTCACAGAAGCGGTGCCGATACCCGATCAGCAGCTCGCTTGCATCGACAAGGCGGCGAGCTTTTACGATGTGGAGCTGCCGCCATCTGCGCAGCCGCGCTTCAACGCGATCAGGGAAGCACGTTCGGCGGCCTTGATGACAGCGGAGGCCCGAAAGTGGCTCAAGGCACATAACTTGCTGGACCGGCTACCCAAGTATGACCCAGGGGTAACCGATGACGCAGCATTCGGCCGCAAGGTTGAGAAGCTATGCGGCGCGGATGGCGCAGTTCAATCCCGCTATGGCCCTCACGCGCTTAGCCCAGCGTGGGCGATGCATCGTGCGACTAATGCTCCCATAGAAGACGGGCCGCTGGCGTGCCTTTTGAACGTCACGTGGGCTACCGGTTTTAAGATGGGCTTCATCGGGAATGAACAAGCTGCGCCGCAGTAAGCGCGGCAGCTAATCACCAGCATCGTCTAGTGCGGAATGGCAGCTCTCCTTCCCATCCCGGCCATTCGAAATGGTCCATCCTTGCTATCGGAGGTCTGATGCCAACACGAAGCTATTTGGGTTCAGTGGTGGTTCTGACAGTCGCGATCTGGCTGTTTGCTGCGATGATCCTGCTTGGTCCAATTATGGGTGACTGCCTTCCTGGCGGCGGGCTTACCTGCCCCACAGACCACGAGCGCAACCTGAGTTTGCTGTGGATCACGCTAGGAGCGGCTGGAATCAATATTGCAGCGGTTTGGCTGCTCATCCATCTGCGGCGAGGTCGCTCCTAATTTAGATAGTCAATAAGCCGTGCTTCCGGCGGAAAGCCGCCAGTCCGCTATCCTCTCCCAATCTCACCTTTGGGCGCCGTTGATCGGCCGTCCTAATTCTTGACCCGCTGCGGGAAAGGCGGCGGCAGCGCGAGATCGGCTATCGCTGCCTACGTCGTTAAAACCGAGAGGGCCTCACTGATTCTGGGTTTCTGGGACCCTGTTCGCCGCCGTCGGCGCGCGCCTTACCGAGTAGGACTTGGCCCATCTGCCCGTACGCGCGCCTCATAAGTCGAAATCGGATGGTCGCGCGTTCGACGCAGCCTTCAGACCGGATCCTCATAAACCTGATCCGAGTTGCATGACTCGCCGGCTCGATCGTGCGGCATGCGGCTGGCCCGCCACCGCGCGCTGATGACGATTTCGTCGAAGATATGCGTGCCGCACAGGACAAGGACGCTGCCCGCGCTGGCGCCGAGGAACCCGATCGTCGCCAGCGCGAACGTCACCGGTCCATACACCGCCGATCCATGCGCGAGGATTTCGCCACCGCGTAACGGCAGGCACAGCGCCCCCAGTTGCGCGATCGCCAGATACGCCACCGCGCACAGGATCACCCCCGCGCCGCGAAGACCAAGGTCGGTCCGCCAGTCTCGATGCCACGCTGCCATGCCACACGTCCCTCCGTGGCCCTCCAGCTATCGCGCGCGCCGTAGCATTTCGAGATCGTTTTCCACCCTTCGCATAGTGCCGGCATAGCGGCGAGGCAGTCCCCGCCGAATCGCGATCGATACCGCCGGATCGCGCGCCATTTTAGCCGATGCTTAACGCTCTCGGAGGCATAAGCCCGTTGTAAGGGAGTTACAGCCGTGTCGCCAAATGAGTCGGGTTTTGAAGCGGTTGCCCTGCGCGACCTCGAAGCGATGAGCGCGGACGCGCGCGATGCCCTGCCGTTCGGGGTGGTCGGCTTAGGCGCGGACACGATCGTCCAGGTCTACAACGCGACCGAAGCGCGGATGGCCGGGCTCGATCCCGCCGCTGTCCTCGGCGTGCCGTTCTTCGACGCGGTCGGGCAGTGCATGAACAACTTCATGGTCGCCCAGCGGTTCGAGGACGAGCCCGAAATCGACGAGATCGTGCCCTATGTCCTGACCTTGCGGATGCGCCCGACGCGCGTGCGTCTGCGCCTGCTCGCCAGTGCCGGCACGCCGCGCCGCTACATCCTCATCGCACGGTAAGACCGCGATCATGAGCGACACGTCCAGCGAGGAACAGCTTCTCGAGTTCCTGTATGCCTGCCCGGTCGGGCTGATCGAATGCGACGCCACCGGCGAAATCGGGATGATGAACCCGCACGCGATGCAGCATCTGCTGCCGCTCGCGGGGCCGCGCGATCCCGGCAACCTGTTCGCGGCGTTCGAACAGCACGCGCCGGAGTTGCGCAGCATCGTCGCCGCCTTTGTGCCGGCGACGGGGCGGATCTGCGACGGTCACCGCATTTTCGTCGACCTCGGCGCGCGTCGGCACGCCGCGCCGGCCAAGGTGCTCGCGTGTACGCTGGTCAAGCTGGGCCCGAACCGGCTGATGGCGACGTTGGCGGATATCAGCCAGCAGGTCGTCCAGGAGGAGCGCCTGCGCCAGGCGAACACCTGGTTCGCGACGATGCTCGACGGCGTCAACGACTATGCCGCGCTGACGATCACCCCGGACGGCCGGATCGAGTCCGCCGATGCCTGCTTCACGCGCCAGACCGGGCATCCGGCCGCCGACGTGATCGGCCGCGATCTCACCGACATCCTGAATACCGATGCGCCTGGTGGCGACCTGCGGCTCGACGAGCAGCTGGTGATCGCCACGCGCGAGGGGTGGCATCTGCAGGAGGGGTGGCAGCAGCGCGCCGACGGCGAGCGTTATTGGTGCCAGCGGCTCGTCGTCGCCCGGTCCGGCCCCGACGATCTGCGCCCGTCCGGTTTCTCGGTCGTCCTGCGCGACGTGCCGCGCGGTGGCGAGGCCGCCGAGGACATGCGCCGGCTGCTGACCTGCGACCATCTGACCGGCGCATCGAACCGGCGCTATTTCGGCCAGGTGATGGAGCGCGAGCTGACCCACTGGCGCGAATTGCGGCAGTCGCTGTCGCTGGTCGTGATGGATCTCGATCACTTCAAGACGGTCAACGATACCTATGGCCACCCGGTCGGCGACACGCTGCTGTGCCGCGTCGCCGACGCCTGCAAGCTGCTGTTGCCGCCGCGCGGGATCTTCGCGCGGTTGGGCGGCGAGGAGTTCGGCGTCCTCCTGCCGCGCTACGCCAAGGACCAGGCGGTGCTGCTCGCCGAACAGATGCGCGCGACCATCGCCGCGCTCGAGGTCGAAACGACGAGCGGGCCCTTGACCGTCACCGCCAGCCTGGGGTGCGCGACGCTGGACGAGGCCGACGGGTCGATCGACGCGCTCATCGCGCTCGCCGACAAGCGTCTCTACGCCGCCAAACATGCCGGACGGAATCAGGTCTGCCATCGCCAGGCCTGCGCCGCGTGACGGCGCCCCGATTGCAGCGCGCTGGGGCGCACCGCATCGCCTGTGCGGTCGTCGCTGCCGAGCTGCGTCGCCTGCGCGATACCGATCCCCGGCCAATCGCGCCCGGCGACTGGCTCGACTCGACGCCAATCGACGACGCGGGACTCGGGCTGGATTCCATGGAGCAGCTCGACGCGCTCGGGGCGCTGGCGGAGGCGTTCGACCTCGACGACAGCGTGCTGAGCGACGATCCGCCGCGCACCGTCGGCGCCTGGGTCGACTGGATCCTGCACGCGCACGCCTCGGGCAATGGCCGGATGACGGTCGTCACGTCGGGGTCGACCGGTCACCCGCGCCCCTGCGTCCATGCCGTCGCCGACCTGCTCGACGAAGCCGCGTTTTTCGCAGGCCGGTTCGCAGGCCGCCGCCGGGTGGTCGCGCTGGTGCCGGCGCATCATCTGTACGGGATCGTCTGGACCTGTCTCCTCCCGGATGCGCTGGGCGTACCGGTCGTCGTACGCACGATCGGCACGCCGTTGGGCCTCGCCGCGGGGGACCTCGTCGTCGCGGTGCCCGACCAGTGGCAGGCGCTGCGGCGTCTGATCCGTCGGTTTCCCGAGGATATCGTCGGCGTCAGCTCGGGCGGATCGCTCGATGACGACGTCGCGACGGGACTGCTCGCGGCCGGGCTGTCGCGACTGGCCGATATCTATGGCGCCTCGGAAACCGGTGGCATCGCGCTGCGCGACGCCCCCACCGCGGCGACCGCGCCCGCGTACGATCTGCTGCCGCGCTGGCAGTTGCTCCCCGACGGCGATGGCGATTGGCGGCTCGTCGACCGCACCGGCCGCAGTTTCGACCTGCCCGACCATATCGAGCGGATCGGCGAACGCACGCTGCGGCCGATCGGCCGGCGTGACGGCGCGGTCCAGGTCGCCGGCCACAATGTTTGGCCGGAGCGCATCGCACGGGTGTTGCGGTCGATCGACGGAGTCGCCGACGCCGCGGTGCGGCTGCACGTCAACGGGCGACTGAAGGCGTTCGTCGTGCCGACCGAGCATCAGGATACCGCGCTGCTCGCGGCCCGCATCGATCAGCGGGTTACGCCTCGCCTGACCGATCCCGAACGCCCGAAGAACTGGCGCTTCGGCCCCGCCCTGCCGCGCAACGCGATGGGAAAACTGGAAGACTGGGCATGATGCATTCACCGATCACGCCGGCCGATGCCACGGCCGCAACCCCCGTCGCCACTCCCGTCGCCGCACTCGTCGCCTGCCAGGGATGCCGGTCCGGCTCGCCGCTCAGAACCGCGATCACGATGGCATTCCAGCCGATCGTCGATATCCGGACCGGGTCGATCTTCGCCTACGAGGCGCTGGTCCGTGGGACGGAAGGCCAGTCGGCGGGCGAGGTATTGTCCGGCATCGAGCCCGACATGATCTACAAGTTCGACCAGGCGTGCCGGGTCAAGGCGATCGAACTCGCGGGGTCGCTCTTCGCCGCCGATGGCGACGCGAAGCTGTCGATCAACTTCATGCCCAACGCGGTCTACGAGCCGAACGCCTGCATCCGCGCGTCGCTGTCGGCAGCCCGCCGCGTCGGGTTCGACCCCGGCCGGCTGATGTTCGAATTCACCGAGAACGAGCAGATGGTCGACGTCGCGCATGTCCGCCACATCATCGAGGCGTATCAGGCGCGCGGCTTCACCACCGCGATCGACGATTTCGGCGCCGGCTATGCGGGGCTCGGGCTGCTCGCCGACCTGCGTCCCGACATGCTGAAGATCGACATGGCGCTGATCCGCGGGATCGACAGCTCGGCCTCGCGCCGGACGATCGTCGCGAGCGTCATCCGCATGGCCGAGGACCTAGGCATCCGCTGTATCGCGGAAGGGATCGAGACCGCGGCGGAATTGCAGACGCTGCGGGAGATCGGCGTCCACCTCTGCCAGGGCTATCTGCTCGCGCGGCCCACGGTGGAGGCGCTCCCGCCCCCCGCGCCCGCCGCAGTCCCGGCCGCGACGGGATAAGCGGACCTCCTGGATACCCGACACGCCCCGCGGCGTGTCTGACATATAGCAAACCGCGCGGGACATAGGCTAAGGCTCTTCGATGCATCCAGACACCTCGCCAAGCGCCTCGGATATCACGCTAATGCCAAGAGCGAGGACAGCGTCGATCGCCCCCGCGCCGGCGCTGCGAGCGGCCGAACCCTACGCGCGCGACGAGCTGCTGCACGAAATCTTCGACGCCACGCGGGCGGCGCATCCTGACGCGACCGCGCTGCGGCTGATCGGCGCGGACGAGGAATACGACCGCAAGACCGAGTGGAGCTATACCGACCTCGCCACGCGCAGCCTCGCGCTCGCGCACCGCCTGCGCGCGATGGGGATCGGCCGCGGCGACCGCGTCGTGCTGTGCCTGCCGCGCGGGCTCGACCAGTATATGGCGATCCTCGGCGTGCTGCGCGCCGGCGCCGCCTATGTGCCGGTCGACTGGGGCTATCCGCAGGATCGCATCGACTTCATCGTCGAGGACAGCGAAGCCGCGCTGACGATCACCGTCGCCAGCCGCGTCGCCAACCTGAAGGGGAAAACGCTCGCGCTCGACGCGGCGCTGGGCGATCTCGCGGCTGAGCCGTCCGAACCAATCGGCCGCGACGTCACGCAGACAACGCCGCAGGACCTCGCCTACATCATCTACACCTCGGGCACGACCGGCCGCCCCAAGGGCGTGATGATCTCGCACAGCAACGCCTGCCACCTGGTCCGCTCGGAAAGCGCGATCCTCGATCTGACCCCAGCCGACGTCGTGTTCGGCGGGTTCAGCCTCGCGTTCGACATGTCGGTCGAGACGATGTGGAGCGCGTTCTTCGTCGGTGCGGTCGTGCTGGTCGCGACCGAGGCGCTGGCGACCAGCGGGCCCGACGTGGCGATCGCGTTGGCCGAGGCGAACACGACGATCTGGCACGTCGTCCCCTCGCTGATCGCGCTGGTCGAGCATCCGGTGCCGACGCTGCGCCTGCTCAACATGGGCGGCGAAGCGTGCCCAGCGGACCTGCCGCGCCGGCTCGCGCGACCGGGCCTCCGCCTGCTCAACACCTACGGCCCAACCGAGACGTCGGTCACCGCGACCTGGACCGAGGTGTTCCCCGGCCAGCGCATCACGATCGGCAAGCCGCTCCCCGGCTACACCGCCTGGGTGGTCGACGAGCATATGCAGCCGGTCCCCGACGGCCAGGAAGGCGAACTCGTGATCGGCGGTCCCGGCGTCGGCGTCGGCTACGTCAACCGCCCCGATCTGACCGCCGAGAAGTTCATCATGACGCCGTTCGACGGGCCTTCCGGTGCCCCAGAACGCATCTACCGCTCCGGCGATCTCGTGAAGCTCGACGCGGCAGGCGACATCGATTTCGTCGGCCGCATCGATACGCAGGTCAAGATTCGCGGCTTCCGCGTCGAACTCGCCGAGATCGAGGCGGTGATCGGCGAATGGCCGGGCGTCGCGCAGACCGTCGTCCAGCTGTTCACCGACGACGACGGCTCGGAGTTCCTCGCAGCGTTCCTGATCGCGCGTCCCGCCGAGGAGATCGACATGGTCGGCCTCAAAGCCCGCGTCGCCGAGCGTCTCCCCAACTACATGCGCCCGGCGGGGTATCAATTGCTGTCGCACCTGCCGACGCTCCCTGCCTCGGGAAAGGTCGACCGCAAGGCGCTGGTCAAGCCCGAGATCACCGTGACGTCGGACCGCGAGATAGTCGCGCCCGCCACGCCGATGGAGGAAAGTCTGCACCGCGTCTGGGCCGAGGCGTTCGCGCCACAGCCGGTATCGGTGCTCGACGACCTGTTCGAGGATCTCGGCGGCCACTCGCTGAAGGCCGCACGCTTGGTTTCGGCAGCGCGAAAGGTGCGCGGGCTTGAAGGGCTGTCGCTCGAGGACGTCTACGCCGCGCCGACGATCCGCGCGCTCGCGCTCCGGATCGGTGGCACCACGCCCGTCGCGATCCTCGACGAGACCAGCTTCCACCATATCGCACCGTGGAAGCGCCGGCTGTGCGTCGCCGCGCAGACGCTCGCGCTGCTGCCGATCTACACGCTGGCGGGGCTCCAGTGGTTCTCGCCCTATCTCGCCTACACGCATCTCGCCGGCAACATGCCGCGGGTCGACGCGCTGATCCTCAGCGGGCTGTTCTTCACGGTCGTGCCGATCGCGTCGATGTTCCTGTCGATCGCGCTCAAATGGCTGATCGTCGGGCGCTTCAAGGCGGGCGATTACCCGCTCTGGGGCAGTTATTATTTCCGCTGGTGGCTGGTCCGCCGTATCATCGGCGTCACCGCGACGCCGTATCTGGCGGGCACGCCGATGATCCGCGGCTATTACCGGATGATGGGCGCGAAGATCGGCGAGCGCGTCCATATCGGCACCGGGATCATCGACACCGCCGACCTGCTCCACGCCGACGACGATGCGATCATCAGCGACCAGTCGGTGCTGTCGACCAGCTCGGTAGAGCGCGGGCTGCTCCGTCTCGGCACGGTCAAACTCGGCAAGGGCGCGTTCGTCGGGTCGATGGCGGTGGTCGGCCGCAACGCCGCGCTCGGCGACGACGCGATGCTCGACGACCTGTCCGCGCTGCCCGCCGACACGACGATCCCCGCTGGCCAGCGCTGGGCAGGCTCGCCCGCCGCGCACGACGGCGATGCGCCCCGCCGCCCGGCCACCCCCGCCCCGCGCAACGTCGGCCCGGCGATCGGCCTGTTCCTGTGCGCGCTGATCCTGCCGCTGGTCGCGATCCTGCCGATCGCTCCCGGGCTGATCGCGCTGATCGAGCTCGACTGGGCGACCAGCGGCTATGCCTATGTCGCGGTCGCGCCGCTGCTCGCGGTCACCTATGTCGTGATGATGTGCGTGCTGACGGTGGCGGCCAAGCGCCTGATCCTGGGTCGCGTCGCGCCCGCGGTCTATGCGCTGAACAGCGGGTTCTACGTCCGCTACTGGTTCGTCCAGCAGATCAACGACCTCGCGCTCCGCCTGCTCCACCCGATTTTCGCGACGCTGTACGTGGTGCCGTGGTACCGTGCGCTCGGCGTCAAGGTCGGCCGCCGCGCCGAAATCTCGACCGCCAGTGCGATCGTGCCGGATCTGGTCGAGATCGGCGAGGAGAGCTTCATCGCCGACTCGGTGATCTTCGGCGCGGCGCGGATCGGCCACGGCACGATCGAACTGGCGCATACCAAGATCGGCCGCCGCAGTTTCATCGGCAATTCGGCACTGCTGCCGAGCGGCACGCAGATCGGCGACGAGGTGCTCGTCGGCGTGCTCTCGAAGCCGCCGAGCGACCCCGCGCTCGCCACCGAGGCGGGCAGCACATGGTTCGGCTCGCCTGCGATCAAGCTGCCGGTACGACAGGTCAACACGATGTTCGACGAAGGCGCGCGGTTCAATCCGTCGCGCGCGCTGATCGCCACGCGCCTGTCGATCGAGGCGGTCCGCACCACCTTGTCGCTGACCGCGTTCCTCGTGTTCTTCAGCCTGCTGCTATCGGTAGTCGGCGACCTCGACGATCTCGATAACGGCGGGTTGCTGATCGCGACGACCTTCCCCTTCCTGTACGTCGGCTTCTGCCTCGCTTGCGGGATATTCGTCCTCGCGCTCAAATGGCTCGTTGTCGGCCGCTACAAGGTCACCACCGCGCCGCTCTGGAGCCCGTTCGTCTGGCGTACCGAACTCGTCACCGCGACCTACGAGAATCTGGCGGTCGCCAACCTGCTCGAACCACTCCGCGGCACGCCGTGGATCGGCGTGTACCTCCGCCTGATGGGCGCGCGGATCGGCAAGCGCTGCTACATCGACACCACCGACCTGACCGAGCACGACCTCGTCGACATCGGCGACGACGTCGCGCTCAACGACTTCGCTGGCTTGCAGACGCATCTGTTCGAGGACCGCGTGATGAAGGTCGGCGCGATCCGCGTCGGCGACCGCGCGACGATCGGTTCGCTCGCGATCGTGCTGTACGACGCGGAGATCGGTGCCGACGCGCAGCTCGGCGACCTATCGGTGGTGATGAAGGGCGAGACCTTGCCCGACGGCACGAGCTGGGACGGGAGCCCGGCGCGGATCGCCGTCGCGACGTGACGCCGGTCTGGCACGACGGTCCGCTCGAAGCGCTCGTCTGGGACGGTCAGTCGCCAGTCGCATGGAGCGTTGCCGAGACCGGACCGTACGCCGCCGGCCGGCAAGACGATGCGCGCGCGATCCGGCAGCGTCTGGCCGCCGCCCTGATCCACAAACTCGCCGGCGAGTCCGTCGATGTTCGACTGACACGCAGTCCAGCCGGCGCACCGATCGTTGCCGCCCCCAAAGGCTGGTATCTCAGCCTGTCGAGCCGCGGCGTGCACGCTCTTATCGGCGTTGCGCTCGCGCCGATCGCGGTCGACCGCGAGATCATCGACGACCACCCGCCGCTCTGGGATATGCTTACCCCGACCGAAGCCGACGCGCTCCGCCGCCTGCCCGCCCAATCCCAAGCTTGGCTGCGACGCTGGACGATCAAGGAAGCGCACGCGAAGCTCATCGGCGAACCGCGTCGCATCCGCCCCGAGTCGATCGAAACCGTCGTGACCGATCCAATCCACGCGACTGCAACGTTCGAAGGCACATCGCGCTGCTGGAGCCGTTCCATGCCCGACGCGATCGAAACCATCGCGCAGTGGAGCCAGCCATGACCAGAATCCTGACCCGCCGCTACGAAGAGAGGGACCGCGCCGCCGTCCTCGCGATCTTCGACTCGAACCTCCCCGAATACTTCGGCGCCGGCGACCGCGAATGGCTGGAGGAGACGCTCGACGAGCCCGACGGTCCGGCATTCGTGGTCGACGTCGACGGCGTCCCCGGCGCGTTCGGCGGTTACGAGATCTGGGAGCATTACAACAAGGCGTTGCTCTTCTGGGGCATGGCCGCGCGCGCCTATCACGGCACCGGTCTCGGCAAGCTGCTGCTGTTCGAACGCCTGCTCCACGTCGCCACCTCAGCCGAGCCACCCACGCGCTACGTCACCGTCGACACCTCGCCGCAGGTCTCGCCGTTCTTCCAGCATTGCGGCTTCGAACTGACCAGCGTCTGGCCCGGCGGCTATCGGTCCGGCATGGACCTGCACGAACTCCGCTTCGACTTTGCAGCCGTGTCGCCCAACACCCTCCAACAAAACCGCGACAACCTCGCCCAGGACGCAAATCAACGCCTCGCCAAAACCAAGGCACCGCTGCCCCCACCCTAAAGCATACCCCGCTGATATGGACGATGGTGCTCACTTCGGAAGACGGTGAACTTATTATCGACCGTGCGGCGAGTGAGCGCCGATGGACCGGACCGTTCATGCCGGCATCTCACTCTGCACCAACGCAAGGTAATGCCGGCGACAAAATTGCTGCATCGCTGTGCTTGACCGCACGTCGAAGCGGGCACAGTCGCGTTTACCTGACGAACAACACTGCCGACTGGAATAGCTATAGCCGAGACGGTACCGCGAACGTCTCGGGCACTTCCGAGAAGGAGCTCGCATGCTCGTTGGCGGGATTCCGCTGACACCTTCTGACCGCAGCAGAAGCATGGACCGACCGGTCTTGCTGAAAGTAGGAAGGTTTACAGCCGTCCTGATCGTCGCCGGATCGGTGAACACGTTTGAGTTAGCCGCCATGCTTCGTTCGGCTTGCCCGGGCATGAGACGCGCGAAAACTGAATGCATACGGCGCCGTGTAGCCTTCGATATATTCGAACAGCGCCTGTCGTGCCTTGCCTGTGACGCCCATCGGCATCGATGGATCAGTTCGACCTTCAGGTAGGGAATAAGCTTTTCATCGGGGTGTTATCAGAGCAATTATTGGTACGACCCATCGACGATGTGGCACCAATCACGGCGAGGTAATTGACATAAACGCGAGCCTCACTGGAACCGGCAATCCGGGGGGCAGATGAGACTGGGCGCTGGTCGCTGCCCTTGGGCTGTCATCATCAGCGCCGCAAGCGGCGGCTCGGTCCGTATATGATCGCGGATTGCCCAGCCGACGATCTAGCGGGTGCAAGGTCGAACACGCGCCCAAGATGAAGCCAGATCGACGCCTGTTCCGTCCGCGTTCACGCGGGACTTCCAGTTGTAGTCAGGCACGCGCTTGACAGGCACCAGCACCTTCATCCGGTTTACTTCCGGAATCGATATAGTCCTTTCTCCTTAAGGCATTTATCAAATGCCGCGCTCTTATCCAAGAGCGGGCACCCTTCATAGCGTTTAGGGGCGCTACTTCAGTCGCGGGATACAGCTTAGCTTGGTGTCATCCAATGCAGCTGGCTACAAGACCGACACCGAGGCTTATCTCGCGACACCTTACATTACAAAGCGATAGAATCCTTCAGTGGAATAGCGGTGTCGGCCAACAGGCAGCGATCGATTGCCAATCCTTCCATGACCAAGCGCTTGCCCTGCACGTAATCGCGCACTGCGTTGACGCAATCGAGGGCAATAACGCGACCTTTGCGCAGATAAACGATCGAGAAGCTGCGCGTCGTCATGTCGCCACGCACGACCAAGTCGTCACATCCCATGGAGAGACCGACAGTCTGAAGTTTAAGGTCGTATTGATTGGACCAAAACCACGGCACCGCATCATAGGGAGTGCCGTTGCCGACAATCGTCTTTGCCACTACCGTCGCCTGATCGTTAGCGTTCTGCACCGATTCAAGCCGTATCGGTAAATTGTCGGCAAAACGGTTCGCGTGCAGTGCGCAATCGCCAATTGCGAAGACGTCCGCCAGGCTCGTGCGGCATTGCGCGTCGACCGCGACGCCGTTTCCTCCTTCAGCGCCAGCCTCGATCAGCAGACCAACCGAAGGCACGATGCCGATGCCGACGATCACTATCTGCGCGGACACGACCTCTCTGTTTGCCAACCGCACGCCGGATACGGTTCCGACTCCCTCGATGCGGTCGACCGCGGTGTTCAATCGAAGATCGACATCGTGCGCGCGATGTTCGTTTTCAAAGAAGCGCGATAGCGGTTCGCCCGCGACCCGCGCCAAGACGCGATCCAGCGCTTCGATCACCACGACACGCTTACCGAGCTTGGACAGTGCCGCTGCCGCCTCCAACCCGATATAGCCGCCTCCGATAATGACTGCCCGAGATACGTTCGGCAACTCGGCAATCATCCGATCCGCATCGGCGCGGGTTCGCAGCGTATGAACGCCAGCCAGATCATGACCCCCGCAGCCAATCCGCCGTGCATCGCCCCCAGCCGCCCAGATCAGGATGCCATAGCCAAGTTTCTCCTCGCGATCCGTCTCGACCAGATGCTCGGCGGGATTGACGGACACGACTTCGCGACCGAGCAGCATTGTTACCTCGCGCTGGTCCCAGAATTCTGGCGGACGAATCAAAAGGCGCTCGAAGGATTTCTCCCTGGAAAGATAATCCTTCGACAACGGCGGTCGCTCATAAGGCAAGTCCGGTTCGGCGCCGACGATTGCGATGCTACCGCTGAATTTCGCTTGGCGGAGAGCGATCGCAGCCTGTGCGCCGCCGTGCCCCGCTCCGACTATTAGCACATCGTATTTCAGCATTATTCTGTCCTATTGAAGCAGACGATGAAATTAGACAGACCTTCGCCGCCCTGTCCGTCCGCATTATCACCCCGCGGCCGCATTCCTGACTCGGCTGGGCACACCAGTGGCCTTCGCGGCGGAACTCGAAAGCAAGGAGCAGGCTGGGGACTTAAAGCCTCCCTTTGCTTACTCGCCCATCTGCGCGACCCCTGCGGCTACCGGATGCAGTTTGCGCATACTAAGCTGAACCTGTTCCAATGACGCGCCGTCTCATGACTAATGTCGCTCTCTGGCTCAAACACCAATTTTCCATTCATGACCCAATGCTCATCAACAGTTAGCCCATGCGGCTCACTTGGACCCAGAATTGAAACGATGAAAAGAATGGAAAGGACTGCTTGTCGACGATGCTCAGTAGCGCAGCGTGAAGCTTCAACACATCGGACTCCGCGCCAGGCGCGACACGAAGTTCAAGCAGACGAGAAATCCGCTAACCGGCGGTGCCAAACCGCCCAGGCATCTGCTTGCAGGGCGGGTGAAGTACGGAGGTGCGGTGCGCCGTTCCTCGCAACGGTAGGGGACGCCAGCGCTGCAACGGTCACCGTAAGGGCCAGTGCGTCAACGGCCCGATCACGACCTGCAAATGAAGAAGCCGCGCCGAAACCAATCTGGCCAACACCCGTGTACGGATGCATCGTCGAATAGTTGGGCGCGCGGGAGAGGAAAGAGGCCAGAAACGACGACAGCCCCGGAGCTTGCGCAACGGGGCTAGGAGTGTCGTCGAAGATGGTTGCGGGGACAGGATTTGAACCTGTGACCTTCAGGTTATGAGCCTGAC
>NZ_LMPX01000003.1 GCF_001424005.1 Sphingomonas sp. Leaf198
ACACTCGCATAACCCTCTCTTCCGAGAAAGCTTGGAGCATCTGGTTTTTTGCGACCGCTTCAGAAGCCGGTGAGGCACTCCGCTGCGGTGACACCCCTCTAGGCGGGGTTCCGATTCGCGTCAAACACAATCTTTCACATTTGTGGCACACTCGCATAACCCTCTCTTCCGAGAAAGCTTGGAGCATCTGGTTTTTTGCGACCGCTTCAGAAGCCGGTGAGGCACTCCGCTGCGGTGACACCCCTCTAGGCGGGGTTCCGATTCGCGTCAAACACAATCTTTCACATTTGTGGCAATTTTTGCCGGCTGACGCGTTTATGACGCCCGCAGCCTCGGTATGAGCCATAGCTAGAGCGTTGGATATGAGCTGTTTTTCCTCAGTACCGCAGTGGCTCAGCCCATTCCCGGTAGCGCAACCGTTTTAAGGCCTCGCCTTAATCCGTTGTGAAGGGGCATATCGCTACATGCCCGATACGATGGATACCGCGACTCCTGCCTCGATGCCGGCCGACGATCAGCCCTCGCTGGCCGGACAAGTCCGGAGCGCGTTGATCTGGCGCTCGGGCAGCCAGATCGTTGCGCAACTGGTGCAATGGAGTGCCACCTTCCTGGTGATCAGGATTCTCGCCCCCGCGGATTACGGGCTGTTCGCGATGTGCCAGGTGGTTCTTACCTTCATGGCGATGCTCAATGGCTATGGCCTCGCGAGCGGGCTGATCCAGCAAAAGGAGATCAGCCACCGCGAAGTGCGGCAGCTGTTCGGAATGCTGATCGTGCTGAACGTGACGCTTGCGATCGCCCAGCTCTCGCTAGCCCCGCTCGCTGCAGCATATTATCGGCAACCGATCGTCGGCGACATGCTGCGCGTCCAAGCCCTGCTCTATCTGGCGACGCCGTTCATTGCCCTTCCCTATGCCCTGCTGTCGCGCGCGATGGACTTTCGCCACCAGGCCAAGGCCAACATCACCGCATCGGTCGCGTCGGCCAGCGCAGCGCTGGGTGGCGCGATGTATGGTCTGGGCGTCTGGACGCTGGTGCTCGCGCCGATCGTGCTGTTCAGCGTGCGCGGCACGATGATGACATGGTCGGCGCGCTCGCTGGTGTGGCCGAGCTTCGATTTTCGTGGGGCCGGGACGATCGCGCGCTATGGCGGGGTGATGGCCGCGAGCCAGCTGTTCTGGTTCCTGCAAAGCCAGGCCGACGTCTTCATCGCGGGACGCAGCTTTTCGCCGCATACGCTCGGCATCTATACCACCAGTCTGTTCCTGACACAGATCTTCGTCTCGAAATTCGTGCCGCCGCTGAACGAGGTCGCCTTCTCCGCCTATGCGCGGATGCAGCATGATCCGGATGCGATCGGCCGTGCGTTCGTGCGCGGCGTGCGGATGGTGATGATCGTCGCGATGCCGTTCTACATGGGGCTGGCGGCAACCTCCGAACCGCTCGTACTGACGATGCTTGGCGAGAAGTGGCGCGAAACCGCCCCGGTGGTGCACCTGCTGGCGCTCGCGATGCCGTTCATGACGTTGCAGGTGTTGTTCACGCCGGCCTCCGATGCGCGGGGTCGCCCCGGGATCGGCGTGCGGAACGGCGCGACCGGCGCGATCATTCTCGCCAGCGCGTTCCTGGTCGGCGTGCATTGGGGACCGACCGGGATGGGCGTCGCGTGGATCCTCGCCTATCCGCTGTATCTGTCGATCAGCGCGTGGCGGACACTGCCGGTGATCGGTGTGCGCGCCAGAGACGTCGCCGCCGCGGTCGCCGCGCCAGCGTTCGGGGGAATCGCTATGGCGCTGGTGGTCGGGCTGGTCGACCGCACGCTCCCGCCGCTCGACGCGCACTGGCGGCTGGCGATCCTCGTGCCGATCGGCGCGGCGGTATACGCAAGCTGGATGCTGGTCTTCGCGCGCGCGACGATCCGCGAGGTGATCGCCATCGCCCGGAAACAGCCGCTCCCCGCCTAGTCTGGCGTACCTGCGCTACGCCGACTGGATATACTCGCGCATCGCCGCGGCATCCGCCTCGATCCGGTCGATCCGGTATTTGACGAGATCGCCGATCGAGACGAACCCGACCAGCGTGTCACCCTCGATCACCGGCAGATGACGGATCCGGCGCTGGGTCATCAACGACAGTGCGCCGATCGCCGACTCGGCGGGGCCGATCGACTTCACCGCGGTGGTCATCACGTCGCCGATCCGACGCGCCAGCGCGGCGGCACCGTCCGATTGCAGACAGTGGATGACGTCGCGTTCGGAGAAGATGCCGACCACCTGGCCGTTCTCGAGCACTGGGGCCGCGCCGATCCGCTTTTCCGCGAGCAACGCCACCGCGTCCGCCACCGTCGAATCGGGGTGGAGCGAGAGGACGTCCCCTGCATCCTTGCCGCTCAGGATTGCCGCGATCGTCATGTTCGCCTCTCCATCTCTTGCGTCTTCGTAGCGCGTAGATTGAAGAAACCATGTTTGCGCGGCAATGGGAAGCGATGAGCGACCTACCGCCCGGCCTGGACGACCCTGACTATGCGGCGTTTGCCTGGGCGCGGTTTCGGGCCATCATGGCATGGATGGTGCTGGCGGCCGCAGTATGCGTCGCGGCGATCATCGCGGCGATGGCGCATATCCAAGGGCCGCTGCATTTGGTGACGATGCTGGCGGTGATCGGCGGCGTCGGCGGATCGGTGATGATGGCCGGCCTGCTGATGGGGCTCGCGTTTCTCAGTTCGGGTAGTGGCCACGACGAGGACGTGACCAGGATCGACTGAGGGGGACGGAAAGCGGGCGCTAAAATCGCGCACTGTCTTCCCCCTCCCGTGAGCGGGAGGGGCCGGAGGTGGGCACGCGGTCTTGACCAGTGGGGACGCGGATAGCGCGAGCCCACCCCCCAGCCCCCTCCCGCAAGCGGGTGGGGGAGGCGATTAGCCATCCCCCTGCCGGAAAATCCCGACGAAAAAAAAGGCCGGCACCGCGCGAAGCGGTACCGGCCTTTTTTTTCAATCCTCGGACCGACGTCGGTGCGAGGCTCAGCCAGCCTGAACTTCGCCCGGTACCGCGCGAACGCGGCGGCGGCGGGGCTTTTCTTCGGCAGCGGTGTCGGCAGGAGCCGCTTCGGCTGCGGGCGCAGGCAATGGTGCAGGGGCGACCGTTGCCGAGATGCCGAGCGACGGCGGCAGGCGATCCGCATCGAACGCGGTCGGTGCGTGCTCGTCCTGCCCGCCCTGATCTTGCGCGATAGGGGCGTCGAGGCTGCGATCGCGGCGCGGGCGACCGCGACGGCGGGGCTGCTCCTCGGTCGTGGCGACAGGAATCGTCGTCTCGACGGCTTCGGTCGACTGCGCCACCTGCTCGGCGGGCTCGTTTACCGAACGAACCGCATCGGCTTCCGAATCCTGGTTGGCGTTGGCGACCGGTGCGCTCACGCGGGGCGTGCGGCGGACCGTCTCGCGCTGCGGCGTGTCGCGGTAGTCGCTGCGGGGCTCGCGGACCTGCTCGTCGCGCCCGTTCTCGCGGGGCTGCGTCTCGCGCTGCTGGGTCTCACGCGCCTGCGCTTCGCGAGCCTGGCCCTGCTCTTCGGCGCTGCGATCGTCGCGCGGCTGGGCATCACGCGGGGTGTTGCGCTGGTTGCGCGGATTGTCGCCACGGACGCGGTCCTCGCGCTGGCCTTCGTTGCGCGGCTGCGCCTCGTTACGCTGGCCTTCATAACGATTGTTCTCGTACCGCGGACGCTCTTCGCGCTGCGGACGATCTTCACGCTGAGGGCGGTCCTCGCGGTTCTGGTTGTCGCGGTTCTGGCCCTCACGATTCTGGCGGGGCGCGTTCTGGTACTGGCCGTTCTGCTGGCCGCCATTCTGCTCGCCACGAGGCTGCTCGGGCGTACCCTGCTGCTCGCCCGAGCGGATCGGTTCGCCTTCGTCACCGTAATCGTCGTCGCCGTCGAGATCGAACGGCTGCTGGCGGCGTGGCTGCTGCTGCGCCTGCGGCTGGCTCTCTTCGAAACGGGCGCGGGTTTCGCTCAGGACCCGGAAATAATGATCCGCGAACTGGAGGTAATATTCGATGTTGACGCGGTCGCCCTGCTGCTGCGCGTCACGCGCGAGGTTCTTGTACTTCTCGTACAGCTGGCTCGCGTTGCCCCGCGCGCGGCTGTCGATGCGGTTGCCGGTATCGCGACCACCCTGGCCGCCGCCGCCGCCACCCTGGCGTTGACCGCCACCACTACCGCCGCCGCCATTATTATTGTTGCCACGACCGCGACGGCGGCCGGCTTGCCGGTTGTTGATCAAGCTTGTGTCCTCAGTCGTCGAACCAAAATCTGGTCGTGCTCCGAAATGCGGTGCAAACCCCCGTCGCGCACCGACGATCTAGACGAGATCGGTGCGTCGAACTTGCCAGGGCCGCCGGACTGCAGCGACCTCAAAGCGAAGGATGCGGGTCATCGCTCTAAACCGACCAATCGTCGAGAGTGCGTGCCCCTGCCCGCGTGATAGCGGCCGCAAGGGACCTACTACAAGCGAAATGTGAGGTTTAGCGCCATATTGTTCAAGTCGCGGGGGCGTGGGTTGCCACTAACGCACGCGCGTTGCCGCCATAGTCGTGATGGAGCGCGACATGTAGACCTTGCGCCTCGAGTAGCGCCGTGACGGGGGGAGCTTGCGTCGAACCGATCTCGATCACCGCCGCGCCGCCGGGGGCGATCAGTGCGGGGAGCTGTTCGGCGAGGATCCGGTAGTCGTCCAGCCCGTCTGAGCCGGCGTAGAGCGCGGCGTGGGGTTCGTGGTCGTGGACTTCGGCTGGGAGGCGTTCGTCGGTGGCGATGTAGGGGGGGTTGGCGAGGATCAGGTCGAACTGGCCGACGATCGCGCTGGCCCAGCTGCCGTGGATGAAGTGCGCGCGGTCGGTGACGCCGAGGGTTGCGGCGTTGGCGCGGGCGTAGGCGAGCGCTTGGGGGGAATAGTCTACGCCGAGGCCTTGTGCGGGCCATTCGTCGAGCGCGGCGAGGAGCAGCGTGCCGGGGCCGGTGCCGAGGTCGAGTATTGTCGCGGGGGCGCGGCCGGCGAAGTGCGCTTGGGCGGCGATCAGGAGGGTTTCGCTGTCGGCGCGGGGGACGAGTGCGCCGGGGCCGACGGCGAGGTCGATCGACCAGAAGCCGCGGGTGCCGGTGATGTAGGCGATCGGCTCGTGGTTGAGCCGGCGTTCGACGAGCGCGGCGAAGCTCTCGGGGACGGTGTAGCGATCCGGATCGAGGAGGATCGCGTTGCGCTCGACGCCGAGCGCGTGCGCCATCAGGAGTTCCGCGTCGAGGCGGGGGGTGGCGGAGAAGGTGAGGCGCGCAGCGGCGGTGGCGATGGCGTTGCTAACTGCTCCCCTTCCGCTTGCGGGAGGGGTCGGGGGAGGGGCTGTCACCGAGCGATGCCCTTAGCGGGAAGCCCCTCCCCTAACCCCTCCCGCAAGCGGGAGGGGAATGCCGTTGCGGCTGGGGAACGCTCAGCCATCCAGCTGCGCCAGGCGGTCCGCTTCGTCCTGTGCCACCAACGCGCCGATCAGTTCGTCCATTTCGCCCGCGACGATCTCCGGCAAACGATGCAGCGTCAGGTTGATGCGGTGATCGGTCACGCGGCCTTGCGGGAAATTGTACGTCCGGATCCGCTCCGAGCGATCGCCCGAGCCGACCATCGACTTTCGCGCGCCTGCCCGCTCGGCATGCAGCCGGTCGCGTTCCGCCTCGTACAGCCGCGTCCTGAGCACGCGGAGGGCCTTGGCCTTGTTCTTGTGCTGCGACTTTTCGTCCTGCTGGATCACCGTCAGCCCGGTCGGGATGTGGACGATCCGCACCGCGCTGTCGGTGGTATTGACCGACTGCCCGCCGGGGCCCGACGAGCGATAGACGTCGATGCGCAGGTCCTTGTCGTCGATCTTGACGTCGACTTCCTCCGCCTCGGGCAGCACCGCGACGGTCGCCGCCGAGGTGTGGATCCGGCCACCGGCCTCGGTGGTGGGCACGCGCTGGACGCGGTGCACGCCGCTCTCGAACTTGAGTTTGGCGAACACACCCTGCCCGGTGACGCTGGCGACGACTTCCTTGAAGCCGCCCGCGTCGGACGACGAACCGGAGATCATCTCGACCCGCCAGCCCTGTGATTCGGCATAGCGCTGGTACATCCGGAAGAGGTCGCCCGCGAACAGCGCCGCCTCGTCGCCACCCGTACCGGCGCGGACTTCGAGCATCGCCGAGCGTTCGTCGGCGGAGTCGCGCGGCAGCAGCGCGAGCGCGAGCTTGCGGTCCGCGGTTTCGAGCAGCGTGCGGTTCTCGTGCAGTTCGTCCGACGCCATCGCGCGGAGTTCGTCGTCGGCATCCTCGGCCATGAACGCGAGGCTTTCCGCCTCCTGCCGCAACCGGCGCACTTCGGTGGCGGCCTGAGCCACGGGTTCGAGCTCGGCATATTCCTTCGACACCGCGACGAAGCGATCCGAGGGGAGATCGCCGGTCGACATCAGCGCCTGCAGCTCGTCACGCCGCGCCTCGATGGCGCGGATGCGGTCGGGGGAGATCTGGGTCATCAAATCCTCCCCGGCACGGGGAGGGGGACCACCCGAAGGGGGGTGGAGGGGGCGGGCCACAGGTGTTGCGCGACGTGGAAGCCCCCCTCCGTCAGTGCCGCGCACTGCCACCTCCCCGTGCCGGGGAGGATTTGCGAATGATCCATCACGACAGCAGCGTCTTCAATTGGGCCTCAAGTCCTTCGGTTACCGACCCGAACATCTTCAACTTTCGAACGACTTCGCCGTCGATGCGACGAACGCTGGCGATCGCCTGCGGGTCTGCCTTGACGGCCTTGTCGAAGCGTTTTTTCGGCGAACCGGATGCAACCAGATCGGCGGACACGCCATTTCGCCGGAGGTTGGAAATCAGCGCAATCGCATCAAGACTTGAGTCATCGTCCTCTGCAACGACGATGACTTGGGCACGCTGCTCAGTCGGTTCCTCCAGCAGCATAGCCAATCGCTCGACACCCGCGGCCCAGCCAACACCAGCCGTCTCCGGCCCGCCGAGCGACCCGATCAGCCCGTCATACCGGCCGCCGGCCAGCACGGTACCCTGCGAGCCCAACCGATCGGTCACGAACTCGAACGCGGTGTGGCGGTAATAATCTAGGCCGCGGACCAGCCGCGCGTTGCGCTCCCACGCGACGCCCGCCGCATCGAGCCCGGCGGTCACCGCCTCGAAGAACGCGCGTGCCTCGGGGGTCAGATACGCGTCGATATCCGGCGCGCTGTCGGCGATCGGGCGGTCGCGGGGGTCCTTCGAATCGAGTATCCGCATCGGGTTCTTCTCGAGCCGGGTCAGGCTGTCCTCAGACAACTCGCCGCGATGCGCCTCGAAATGCGCCACCAGCGCCTCGCGCCAGGCGTCACGCGTTGCCGCATCGCCCAGCGTGTTGAGCTGCAACGTCACGCCCTCGGAAATGCCGAGTTCGCGCAGCAACTGGTCCGCGAGCACGAGCAGTTCGACATCCGCCGCCGGCTCGGCCGCACCGATCACCTCGGCGTCGATCTGGTGGAACTGGCGGAAGCGACCCTTTTGCGGGCGTTCGTAGCGAAACACCGGCCCGCTGGTGGTGAGCTTCATCGGCGCGAACTGCTGCCAGCCTTCGGTCAGGTACGCGCGCGCTATGCCGGCGGTGAACTCGGGACGGAGCGTCAGCGAATCCCCGCCGCGATCCTCGAACGTGTACATCTCCTTCGACACGACATCGGTGGTCTCGCCGAGCGAGCGCGCGAACACCGCCGTCGACTCGAACACCGGGATGTCGACGCGCTGGAAGCAATACAGCGCCCGCACGCGTTCGAACGTCGACAGAACATGCGCGAACCGGCGCTGCTCGTCGCCGAAAATGTCCTGGGTGCCACGGATGCGGCGCGGGGTTTCAATCTTAGCCATGATGCGCGCGTATCTAGGCGACGTCCCCGCTAAGCGCTAGCGCTGTGGCATGAACGACAAACCCAGATATTGGGGCCTTGGCCAACGCGTTGCCCCGCCGCGCTTCATCCTGTTCGTGCTGGTCTTCGCGATCGGGCTGGCCGCGTTGATCCCGCATTTCGGGCTCGGGCGTGGCACGATGGCGGGGTTCGACGTCGCCGCGGTCGTGTTCCTGATCGCGGTGTCGACCTTGTTCCGCAACGCCACCGCCACCCGGATGCGTCGCGCGGCGGAGGAGAACGACGCCAACCGCGCGGTGCTGCTCGGGTTCAGCGGGACGATCATGCTGGTCATCCTCGTCGCGGTGGCGAAGGAATTGCAGGGCAAGAACGACGCGGTCGGGATCGCGCTGACGATCACGACGCTGGCGCTCGCGTGGCTGTTCTCGAACATGATCTACACGCTGCATTATGCGCATCTGTTCTATGTCGACGATCCGGACGGCAAGGACGCCAAGGGCCTCGATTTCCCGAGCTGCGACGAGCCCGATTACTGGGATTTCGCCTATTTCGCGTTCACGCTGGGGATGACGTTCCAGACCTCGGACGTCGAGATCACCTCGCGCCGGGTGCGCAAGGCCGCGCTCGGCCAGTGCATGGCGGCGTTCGTGTTCAACATCGGCGTGCTGGCGTTCACGATCAATGTGCTCGGGAGTGCTGGCTGAGGGTACCGGGTAAAGGACTGGACGGCTGCCCTTTATCGCGATTACACCTCGGGTCATCGTCTCTCAGCCGGAAGGCCCTTCCTTGATCCGCAAGCTTCTCGTCGCATCCCTGCTCGCGTCCGCCGCCCCTGCATTTGCGCAGGTCCCCGCGGGCAACACCGCGCCGCAACCGGTGCCGTTCGTCGACACGATCCCCGACGCGGTCGACACGCCCTATCCCGGCACGCTGCTGCTAGACGTCGATGCGACTGACACCGAGCGCGGCATCTTTCGCGTGAAGCAGACCATCCCGGTCGCCAAGTCCGGCCCGATGGCGTTGCTCTATCCGAAGTGGCTGCCCGGCGCGCATTCCCCGCGCGGCGAGATCGAAAAGCTCGCCGGCCTCGTGATCCGCGCGAACGGCAAGATCGTGCCCTGGACGCGCGATCCGGTCGATGTGTTCGCGTTCCACATCGACGTGCCGACCGGTGCGAAGACCCTCGTCGCCGAGTTCCAGTTCGTCTCCGCGACCAAGGGCGACCAGGGCCGCGTGGTGATGACGCCGACGATGATCAGCCTCGAACCGAACCTCGTCAGCCTTTATCCCGCCGGCTATTTTACGCGCCAGATCCCGATCAAGATGACCGTCACCTACCCGACCGGCTGGACCGCCGCGGGTGCGGTGCCCGCCAAGGTCTCGGGCTCGACCTACAGCTACGACACGACCAACTACGAGATCCTCGTCGATTCGCCGACCCTGGCGGGCAAGTACGGCAAGGTCTGGCCGCTCAGCCCGAAGGTCGATCTCGACGTCTTCGCCGACAGCCCCGACCAGCTCGCCGCCAAGCCCGAACAGATCGACGCGCACAAGCGCCTCGTCGACCAGGCCGCCAAGACCTTCGGCGCGCAGCATTACGATCACTACCACTTCCTGTTGTCGATCAGCGATCTGCTCGGCGGGATCGGCCTCGAGCATCATCGCAGTTCCGAGAACGGCGTGAAGCCGGGCTATTTCACCGAGTGGGACACGACCTCCGCTGCGCGGAATCTACTTCCGCACGAGTTCACGCATAGCTGGGACGGCAAGTTCCGCCGCGGCGCCGACCTGTGGACCCCAGACTTCCGCACGCCGATGCGCGATTCGCTGCTGTGGGTGTACGAAGGCCAGACGCAGTTCTGGGGCTATGTGCTCCAGGCGCGCTCGGGGCTGGTCAGCAAGCAGGACACGCTCGACGGCTATGCCGCGATCCTGGGCATCTACGACAGCGCGAAGGGTCGCGAATGGCGCCCGCTGATCGACACGACGAATGACCCCGTCATCTCGGCGCGGAAGCCCAAGGGCTGGACCAGCTGGCAGCGTTCGGAGGATTACTACAACGAGGGCCTGATGGTCTGGATGGAGGTCGACGCGATGCTCCGCCAGAAGTCCGGCGGGACCAAGTCGATCGACGACTTCGCCAAGGCCTTCTTCGGCGTCCGCGACGGTGATTACGGCGAGCTGACCTACACCTTCGCCGACGTCGCGAAGACGCTCAACGGCATCGTCCCCTATGACTGGGCGACGTTCCTCAACACCCGCCTGACCGAGACAGGCAAGCCCGCCCCCATCAACGGCTTCGCGATGAACGGCTACAAGCTGGTCTACGGCCCCGAGCAGAGCCCGTATCTGAAGCAGGTCGAGAAGACCCGCGGCACCGATGTCAGCTATTCGCTTGGGCTGGTGATCAACAAGGAGGGCGTGGTCACCACGTCGATCTGGGACAGCCCCGCGTTCAAGGCCGGCCTCGACGTCGGCACCGAAATCGAGGCGGTCAACAGCGAGGCGTATTCGCCCGATCGGATCAAGGCGGCGATCCTCGCGGCGCGGGGAACGAAGGCACCGATTCGCCTGACTGTGAAGAACAACGACCGATTCCGGGACATCACGCTCGATTACCATGACGGGCCGCGCTATCCGCGCCTTCAGAAGGTCGGTACAGGGGAAGGCGGGCTCGACAAGCTGCTGACGCCGCGTTGAGCCTTTGAAATCTATCGGTGCCGGCGGCTCTCCCTGACGAGAAGCGCCGGCATCGTCATATCGAAAGGACCGCCATGCGTATCGATCTCATCCCGACCGGCAAGAACCCGCCCGAGGACCTGAACGTCATCATCGAAGTGCCGACCGGCGGCGAGCCCGTGAAGTACGAGTTCGACAAGGCATCGGGCGCGCTGTTCGTCGATCGCATCCTGCACACGCCGATGCGCTATCCGGCGAACTACGGCTTCGTGCCGCACACGCTCAGCCCCGATGGCGATCCCTTGGATGCCCTCGTGATCGCGCGCTCGCCGTTTATCCCCGGATGCGTCGTCCGCGCACGGCCGATCGCGGTGCTGAATCTGGAAGACGAAGCCGGCGGCGACGAGAAGCTGGTCTGCGTGCCGGTCGATGCGGTGTTCCCGTATTACGCCAACATCGGCGAGCGTGCCGACATGCCCGAAATCGTGTTCGAGCAGATCGAGCACTTCTTCACGCACTACAAGGACCTCGAGAAGACGAAGTGGGTCCGCGTCGGCAAGTGGGGCGACGCCGAGGAAGCCAAGCGCGTCACGATCGAGGCGATCGAGCGCTATGAGGCCGAGAAGGCGAAGGGCAAGGAACCGATGAATTCGGACGACGCCGCAGGGCGCTGATCTGAACTCTGTCGGTTTACTGCGCCGGGAGCGTTCCAAATCTGCCCCCCCCGGCGCAGGCCGGGGTCCAAGTGGAAAGGTCGAAGTAACGGAGCACCATCCGTCGTTACCTCGATCTCCCAATTGGGCCCCGGCCTGCGCCGGGGAGGTACTTTTTTACTGGACCGGTTCGGGGCGGCGGCGGCCCGTTACCGCCCCGCCAGCCTGAGCAGCGCATCCCCGGACATCCGCTGGATCGTCCATTCCTCCATACCGACCGCGCCGACCTTCCGATAAAACGCGATCGCGTCGGCATTCCAGTCGAGCACCGACCATTCGAACCGCGCGCAGCCGCGATCGAGCGCCATGCCGGCCAGATGCGCCAGCAGCGCACCGCCGACCCCCTGCCCGCGCGCGTCCGGTGTCACGTACAGATCCTCCAGATACAGCCCACGCTTGCCGGTCCAGGTCGAGAAATTGTGGAAGAACAGCGCGAACCCGAGGGGGCCTTGTGCAGTCTCCGCGATCAGCGCCTCCGCGGCGGGCCGCTCGCCGAACAACGCCTCCGTCAGCATCGGCTCGGTCGCATCGACCGCATCCGGCTCGCGCTCGAACGCGGCGAGCTCGCGGACGAAGCGCAGGATCGTGCCGACATCGGCAACGGTGGCGGGACGGATGACGGTCATGCACTAGCCTCGATCGATGTCTGCGCGATGTCACGCCGCCGCGCCGCATACAGGCACGCGACGACGATGATCGCCGCACCCGCCAGCGTGAACGCCGATACCCGCTCGCCGAACACCAGGAAACCCAGCACGGCGGCATAGACGAACGACGTGTATTCGGTGGTCGCAAGAAACCCGGTATCGCCGTGCGCATAGGCCCAGCCGAGCAGCCAAAGCGACGCGGTCGCGAGCCCGGCGGCCAGCACGAGCTTGGGCCATTGCACCGCCTCGGGCACCACTGCGAGCCAGGGCGAGGCCAGCGCCAGCGTCGCGGTGATAACCAGCGCCTGGAAGAACGCGATCTCGCCCGGCCGCGCCGCCTGGCTCTGCAACCGCGCGATCACGAGGTTGACCGCATACAGCACCGCCGAGCCGAGGATCGCGAGCGTCCCATGAAACGTCTCAGGCCCCGGCACCTCGCGCCCCTGCCCAATCACCACCACCAGCACGCCGCCAAGCGCGGCAATCGACGCGACGAACGTCTTCCACCCGACCCGCTCGCCCAGTGCAACCGCCGCGAGCAGCAGCGCGAGGATCGGCGCGATGTAGGTCAGCGAAATCGCCTGCGCCATCGGTACGCGTGCGAGCCCCCAGAAGAACAGCACCGCCATCGCCGTCGTCACCAACCCGCGCGCCAGATGCAGCTTGAGCGCCCGCCCGCTCGGCCGCCCGCTGTTCCCGAGCTTCCACGCGACCGCGCCGAGCCCGACGCTGATCATCTGCCGCCACAGCAGCGCGTTATAGACGCCGATCGCCAGCACGAGCGACTTCATCACCGCATCCATCATGGAGAACAGTCCGATGCCGAGCGCGGCAATCGCGAAGGCTAGAGCGGGCGACACGATGCGAGAGGTCATCGGAACAGGCTAATATCAGGCGCGATCGACTGCGGCACCGATTCTCGCCAGCCGCAGCAATTCGGGAATCGCGGTCCGGACGGCCGCGATCAACGCTGCATTTTCCCTCGATCGTCCATCCGCGGGAACAACATAGTCGTGATGCTGGATCGAGGTCGCCGCGACAACGCCGTGATAGGTCGAACCGGATAGCTCGTCGTTATCGCCGGACGTGTTGGGCTTCGTCGCAACAGCCGTCGCGCACGTTGCGTTCTCGTCATCCATCGCCCGCACATACTAGGGCCCAGGCGTCGCGGCCCGATCCAACGCGGTCAGTGCATCGAGGTCGGCAGCCGTCATCATGCGTATCCCATACGCCGCATCGAGCCGGCACACCATCTCCGCAGGTCCATACCTGTTCCCCCGCGAAGGCGAGGGTCCAGGAGCCGCAACCGTCATCACCTGTTACCCTGGACTTCCGGAACGAGAAGAAGCCTGCGCCCTATCCCCGGTCATCCTGACGAAAGTCAGGATCCAGAGCCATTGAGGTCCGCGTTCGTTACCCTGGATCCTGACTTTCGTCAGGATGACGGGGCGTAGTGGCCCCCCCTATTCGGCCGCCACCGGCACCAGCGCCGCCATCGCCTCATCCGCAGCTTCGATCTCGGCCGCCTTTGCCTCGACCAAGCGGACGATGTGGTCGACCATGTCGGCGTCCTGGACGTGGTGGTCGGTGACGCCAGACAGATACACCATGTGCTTGCCGTTGCCGCCGCCGGTGATGCCGATATCGGTCTCGCGCGCTTCGCCGGGCCCATTCACGACGCAACCGAGCACCGACAACGACATCGGCGTGCGGATGTGCTGCAACCGTTCCTCGAGCGCCTGCACCGTCCGGATCACGTCGAAGCCCTGCCGCGCGCACGACGGGCAGGACACGACGCGGACCCCACGGTTGCGGATGCCGAGCGACTTCAGGATCTCGAAGCCGACGCGCACTTCCTCCTCGGGCTCGGCGGAGAGCGAGACGCGGATCGTGTCGCCGATCCCGTACCACAGCAGGCTGCCCATCCCGATCGCCGACTTGACCGTACCGCCGACGAACCCGCCCGCCTCGGTGATACCGAGATGCAGCGGGCAATCGACCTGCTCCGCAAGCTGCTGGTACGCCGCCACCGCGAGGAACAGGTCGGACGCCTTCACCGCGACCTTGAACTCGTGAAAGTCGTGATCCTGCAACAGCTTGATGTGATCGAGCGCCGACTCGACCAGCGCATCGGGGCAAGGCTCGCCGTATTTCTCGAGAAGGTGCCGCTCGAGCGAGCCGCCGTTGACGCCGATCCGGATCGCGCAGCCGTTGGATTTCGCCGCATCGACGACTTCCTTCACGCGCGCCGCCGAGCCGATGTTGCCCGGATTGATCCGCAGGCACGCCGCGCCCGCATCGGCGGCTTCGAGCGCCCGCTTGTAGTGGAAATGGATGTCCGCAACGATCGGCACGCGGCTCGCGCGGACGATCTGCTTCAGTGCGGCGGTCGATTCGACGTCGGGGCAGCTGACGCGGATGATGTCGACGCCCGCGTCTTCGCAGCGCCGAATCTGGTCGACCGTCGCGCGTACGTCGTCGGTCGGGGTGTTGGTCATCGTCTGGACGGTGACCGGCGCATCGCCGCCGACGGGGACGTTGCCGACCATGATCTGGCGGCTCTTGCGGCGGGTGATATCGCGCCAGGGACGAAGGGACATGGGGATTCCTCGGGAGTTCGAGGCCTATATAGCGACTTGCGCTGCGGAACGGAACATTGCTGGCGGGTATGGCGAACGTCGGCCATAGCGGCGCACGACTTTAGGAGCGAACGCGATGACCCTGTCCCTGTACGATGCGACGATCCCCTCGAACCTCCAGATACTCCGTGCGGTCGACGCGCTGCTCGACAAGGCGGAAGCGTTCGCGGTCGAGCGCGGTATCGAACCCGCGACGTTGATCGATGCGAAGCTCGCCGACGACATGCTGCCCTTCGGCTATCAGGTGAAGGCGTGCGCCGGACATTCGGTCGGCGGGATCGAGGGCGTCCGCGCCGGTACCTTCGCGCCCGATCGCTCGGCCTGGCCGACCGACTTCGCAGGTCTCCATAAGGTGATGCGCGACGCGATCGCCACGCTGGAGGGGATCGACCGCGAGACGTTCGACGCGCTTGCCGACAACGACACGACGTTCGAGTTCGGCACGTTCGTCATGCCGTTCACCGGCGCGAACTTCCTGCTCTCGTTCTCGCAGCCCAACTTCTATTTCCACGCCTCGACTGCCTACGCGATCCTGCGCGCGCAGGGCGTGCCGATCGGCAAGCGCGACTTCATGGGCACGCCGCGCATGAAGGCGTGAACCGGCGCGGGGAACGGCTGGTCAGTCCCGCGCTTGCGGCACCGCCCCCCGCCCCCTAGGGCCGCGCGATGACCCGGCATTATGGCATGGACTGGCTGCGGATCGGGGCGTTCGCGCTGCTGATCCTCTACCATATCGGCATGGTCTTCGTGCCGTGGAACTTCCATGTGAAGTCGCTCCATGTCGAGGACTGGGTGCGGCTGCCGATGCTGGCGAGCAACGCGTGGCGGCTGACGCTGCTGTTCGTCGTCTCGGGCTATGCCAGCCGCGCGCTGCTCAACCGGTCGAGCGGCACAGGCGGATTCTTCGCCAATCGCTGCTACCGCCTGCTGGTGCCGTTGCTGTTCGGCATGGCGGTGATCGTGCCCCCGCAGCCCTGGGTCGAGCTGGTCACCAAGCACGCTTATGCCGGCAGCTATCTGACCTTCTGGACGCATGACTATTTCCGGTTCGGCAAGCTCGCCGGACTGTCGCTGCCGACCTGGAACCACCTCTGGTTCGTCGTCTATCTCTGGGTCTACACGACTGTTCTAACGCTGGGGCTGGTCGTCGTTCGCGGCGACTGGTTGCAACGCGCGTTCGACTGGGTCTTCGGCAGCTGGGCGGTGCTCGTCCTCCCCGTCGCGTGGCTCGTGTTCGTCCACGCCTGGTGGTTCCAGATGGCCGCGGAATCGCAGGCCCTGTTCGGCGACTGGGTCGCGCACGTCACCTATTTCCCCGCGTTCCTGTTCGGCTTCGGCCTAGCCCGTTCCGAGCCCGCAATGGCGGCGATCGCGCGCTGGTGGAAGGTCGGCGCGGTCGCCGCGGTGCTCGGCTATGTAGCGATCATCGGCGTCGAGCTCGAATGGCCCGGCGACATCGTCGCGCCGCGCTGGATCTACCCCGGTTACGGCGTCGCGCACGCGCTCGAGCAATGGGGGGCGATCGTCGCGCTGATCGGGATCGCCGAGCGCCACTGGAACCGCGATCACCGCTGGCGCCGCACGCTGACCGAGGCGGTATTCCCATTCTACCTGATCCACCAGACGATCGTCGTCCTTGTCATGTACGCGCTGCTCCCCGCCGGCCTGCCAGGCTGGGCGGAGTTCGCGTGCCTGCTCGCGGCGACGACGATCGGCTGCATCGTCTTCTACTGGATCGGCCGCAGCATCGCGCCGCTCCGCCCCCTCATCGGCCTCCGCGCCCTACCCTCGAAAGACTCAGCATGACCTGGACCCTCGTCATTCACGGCGGCGCCGGCAAACTCGACAGCGAAATGGTCTCGCCCGAGCAGGACGCGGGCGCGAGAGCGGGCCTGTCGCATGCGCTCGACGTTGGGTCGAAGGTGCTGGCGGACGGCGGCAGCGCGCTGGACGCGGTGGAAGCAGCGGTCCGCGTGCTTGAAGACGATCCGCACTTCAACTCGGGGCGCGGCGCGGTATTCACGCATGACGGCACGCTGGAGCTCGACGCTGCGATCATGGACGGCCGCACCCGGGCAGCCGGCGCTGTCGCCGCAGCCACCGCCACGCGCAACCCGGTTGGCCTCGCCCGCGCGATACTCGACGATGGCCGCCACGTCTTCCTTGCCGGCAAGGGTGCGGATGCATTCTCGCTCGAACGCGACCTTCCCCACGCGGATGCCGCGTGGTTCGCGACCGACGAACGTCGCCGGCAATTCGCCGAGTTCCAGGCCGATGGCGGAGGGTTCGACGTCGACATGAAATACGGCACGGTCGGTGCGGTCGCGTGCGATACGCACGGCCATGTCGCCGCCGCCACCTCGACCGGCGGTGTCACCGGCAAGCGCTGGGGCCGGATCGGCGATACGCCGGTAATCGGCGCGGGGACCTTCGCCGACGATCGCGCCTGTGCGGTATCTTGCACCGGCTCGGGCGAGTTCTTCCTCCGCGTCGGCGTTGGTCATGAGATCGCCGCGCGCGTCCGGTTGTTGGGCGAGTCGCTGCAGGTTGCCGCCGACGCGGTGCTTGCCGAAGTGAAGGCGCTTGGCGGCACGGGCGGGGTGATCGTCGCGGGGCCGGACGGCGCGATGGCGTGGGGTTTCAACACCGTCGGGATGTACCGCGGACGCGCGTCGTCCGAGGGTAGCCGGACCGTCGCGATCTACGCTAACGAGCCGGCATGAAGCGCTATCTCCTCGCCGCCTTGGCCGTCCTCGGCCTTGCCTCCCCCGCCACCGCGTTCTGGGAGTATGGCCACCAGACCGTCGCGCAGATCGCCTATGCCAACGTCACGCCGAAGACCAAGGCCGAGATCCGCAAGCTGCTCGCGCAACAGGCGCTGCTCGACACGCCCGAATGTCCCGCGGGGACGATCGAGCAGGCGAGCGTCTGGGCGGACTGCATCAAGCCGCTCAAGACCGCCGACGGCAAATCGCGTTTCGGGTTCGCCTATACCTGGCATTTCCAAGATGCCGACGTCTGCGCGCCGTTCGACCTGACGCCCGCGTGCAAGGACGGCAATTGCGTCTCGGTCCAGATCGACCGCGACGTGACGCTGCTCCGCGATCGCTCCACGTCGCCGAAGGACCGCGTCCAGGCGCTGGCGTTCCTGATCCACTTCGTTGGTGATCTGCACCAGCCGCTCCACGCAGGCGATCGTAACGACAAGGGCGGCAACGATGTGAAGGCGGATTACGGGATCTACGGCCCCGCGCGGTTCAACCTACATTCGATCTGGGACGGGCCGCTGGCGGAGCGCGCGATCTCGACGCCGCCGTCGCTGGTAAGGCGGTATCCGGCGGCTGAGCGGGCTAAGATTGGGGCTGGGACGGTTACCGACTGGAGCCGGGAGTCCTGGGAGGCCGCGCATACGGCGTATGCGGCGGCGCTGGGCGGGGATGCATGCGGTACGGTGCCGGCGCGGGTGAAAATGGACGACGCGACGATCGCCAAGATGGTGCCGGTGTCGCGAGAAGAAGTCCGCCGCGGGGGTATTCGTCTGGCGAAGCTGCTCGACAAGGCGCTGGACTAAACCCCTCTCCCCTCCGGGGAGAGGGAGGGGCCCGCGGGCTCTTGCACGTGGGAGGGTGAGGGGCGTGAGGCTCAGGACACCCGCGCCAACAGCCCCTCACCCTTCCGTCGCCAAGCGGTTCCTCCTTTCCTCTCCCCGGAGGGGAGAGGGACCGCCACGATAAAGCTAGTTCAGCACCACCGTGACCGCGCGACGGTTCGCGGCCCAGCTCTGGTCGTCCGAGCCCAGCGCCACCGGGCGCTCCTTGCCATAGCTGATCGTCGTCATCCGCGACGCCGACACACCTTTCGCGGCCAGATAGTTCTTGGTCGCGTTCGCACGACGATCGCCGAGCGCAAGATTGTATTCGCGCGTGCCACGCTCATCCGCATGGCCTTCGATCGTGATGCGCTGGTTCGGGAACTTCGCCAGCCACTGCGCCTGGCTGTCGAGGATCGCGCGCGCGGTCGGATCGATATCGTACATGTCGAGCCCGAAGTTCACCGTGTTCGAGCTGACCGAGCGCTGGAAGTCGGCATCCGACCCCGGCACGATCGCCCCGCCGACATTGCCGTTGTTCTGGCCCGCATTGGGATCGACAGCGGCGTTGTTGTCGACCGGTGCGGGCGGCAACACGGCGGGACGCTTCTTTGCGCAACCCGAAACGGCGATCAACGCGGTACATGCGAGCAAGATGTTGGAAAGCTTCGACATAGACAGTCTCCCGTAGAAAATCATATTCCCCGTTACGTCCCCATAGCAGGTTCAGGGCCGCAAGGGGCCCCATGCCGGATCCGAGCCGTCGAGCGGCGTGGGGATCTTGCGCTCGTTGACGCCGGTCAGGTCGACCGACCAGAGGTCCGCCTTGCCGCCGCTGCCGCGTCCCGAGCGATAGAAGTTGATCACGCGGCCGTTTGGCGACCAGCTCGGCCCCTCGTCCTGCCAGTCGTTGGTGAGCAATTTCTCGCCGCCGCCGCTCGGGCTCATGATGCCGATCCGGAAACCGCCGCCGAGCTTGGTGAACGCGATCAGGTCGCCGCGCGGGCTCCACACCGGCGTGGCATAGCGCCCACCGCCGAAGCTGATCCGCTGCTGGTTCGAGCCGTCGGCGTTCATCACGTAGATCTGCTGCCCCCCCGACCGATCGCTCTCGAACACGATCTTCGAGCCGTCCGGCGAATAGCTCCCGCCCGTGTCGATCCCCGGCGAGTTGGTCAGCCGCTGCGGCGTCCCGCCCTGCGACGACACGCGGTAGACGTCGGTATTGCCGCCCTGCGCCATCGAGAACAGGATGTTGCGACCGTCCGGCGAGAAGCGCGGCGCAAACGTCAGGTTCGCGTTCGCGACCACCAGGCGTTGTTTGCCCGAACCGATGTCGTAGACATAGATCGCCGGGCGATTGTTCAGATAGCTCATATAGACGATCGACTGTTGGTTCGGCGCGAACCGCGGCGTCAGCACGATCGACTGGCCGTTGGTCAGGAAGCGGTGATTGGCGCCGTCCTGATCCATGATGGCGAGCCGCTTGATGCGGTGGCCCTTGGGGCCGGTCTCGGACACGTAGACGACGCGGCTATCGAAATAGGCGCCCTCGCCGGTCAGGCGGGTGTAGACCATGTCGGCGCACTTATGCCCTGCGCGACGCCAGTCCGACGGCGGCACGACGAAGCCAGTGCGCGTCAGCTCGGCTTTCGACGACACGTCGTAGAGGTAGCAGCCGACCGTCAGATTGCCGTCGCCGTTGGCGCGGATGAAGCCCTGAACCAGCGCCTGCGCGCCGGTGCTGCCCCAGTAATCGAACCCGGGTGCCGTGACTTCGGGGAAGGTGATCGGGCGGAGCTGGCCGGGCGACAGCGGCGTGAACAGGCCAGAGTTGCGGAGATCGTTTGTGACGATGTCGGCGAGCTGGCGACCGAGCACGTCGGTCGACCCTGCCGGGGTGGAGACGACGGCGGACGTCGGCATGACGGGAATCGCGATCGGCATCGGTGCGGAGATACCGCCGGTGACGTCGACCACGAGTCCGCCGGACTGATCGCCTGCCGGGGCTGGGGCGGCTGGATCGGCAGGGGCTTGCTGTGGTGCTGGAGCTGCAGCCGGCGCGTCCTGCGCAGTGGCGACACTAGCCGAGACGAAAGCGAGCAGCCCAACCGATGCAAGGATCGATCGAGCCTTACGCCCACCCAACCCGGCGTCCACCCCGGCGAAGGCCGGGGCCCAATTGGGAGACGCCGCTGAGGGAGCGTTGCGCATCGTTACATTGACCTTCCCAATTGGGCCCCGGCCTTCGCCGGGGTGGTGTTTCTCAACTGGAGGCAGCTGGCGCAAAGGGAAAAACCCCAGGATCGATCGAGTCATAACGGACATCCTCAGCCGGGAAGTTTGTAGCGCAGGCTGAAATTGCTCCAGCCGTTCTGCACGTCATACAGGTCGTCGGGCAAACCGCGTAGCGGCGAACACCCGACGAAGGTCGCGATCGCCAGATCGTCGACGCGGTCGACATAGCGCCGGTTGTCGTCGTCGACGCCGGCATGACCACTGATCGTCGGCCGCGACTTCAGCGTGCCGTCGCGGTTGAGCCGCAGGTTGATCGTCACGCGGATCCGCTCGGCGCCGGGTCCAGGCGTGACCTGGCGGTTCGCGCAGGGCTGCACCTGGCGCAGGATCGCTGACCCGATGTTCGCCGCCGCCTGCGCGCCGAGCTTGGCGGCCTTGGGCGCTTCCGACTTGCTTGGCGACGGATCGGCCGACAGACCCTTGAGGAAATTGTCGCCGAGCCGCGAGCCGCGTGACCGCGAGGTTTTGGCCTCCGCGGTCGAGCCGCTGCCCTTGGTCGAGGACGGCTTGGCGGGCTTGGCTGCACTAGAAGACGACTTTGCAGCAGAGTCCTTCGACTTCGTCGCGGTCTTCGCAGGTGCCGATTTCTCCGGCGCGGGCTTCGTCGGCTTGGCCTTGGCGGGCGCCGGTTTGGGCTTCTCGGCCGGCTTAGGCACCGGTGCCGGCTTGGCGGCGGGCTTTGGTGGCGCAGGCTTGGGTTTAGGCTGCGGCTTGGGCTCGGGTTTTGGTTCGGGCGCCGGCTGCGGCTTGGGTTTTGGCGGCGCGGGCTTCGGCTGAGGCGCGGGCGGTACGGGATCGGGCTTCGGCTCGGGCTCGACCTCTTGCGGAGCCGGCGGCGCGGCATCCTCGGGCGCACCCTCGTCCGGGGCAACCGACTCGGCTGGCGTCTCGACCGATTGCGGCGCGGTCGCCTCCAGCGCCACGTCGGGGACGAGGCTCACGTCGATCGGCTGCTGCTGGATCTTCGGCGGTTCGGGCGCGCTGAGAAAGCTAAGCGACAGCAAGCCGAACAGCACGACATGCCCGACGACGGCAACGCCTAAGCCGATCTTCTCCGAACGATCCATCAGGCCAGCGCCATCAGTTCTGATTACCCTCGACGGTCACCAGCGCGACGCGGTTCAGCCCGGCGCGGTTGAGTTCGCCCATCACGCGCATCACGCGCCCGTAATCAAGCTTCCGGTCCGCGCGCAGCAGCACCTGCGGCTCGTCGCCGACCGCACGGCTGGCGGCAATCGCGGCCAATCGCACCGGCAGCGCGTCGTCGGTCACCTGATCCTTGTCGATGAACAGCGCGCCGGTGCCATCCATCGAGATCTCGACGGGCTTCTGCTCCTGGTCGAGCGCCTTCGCACGCGCGTCGGGGAGGTTCACCGGAACGCCCGCGGTCATCAACGGCGCGGTCACCATGAAGATGATCAGCAGCACCAGCATCACGTCGACCAGCGGCGTGACGTTGATATCCGCCATCGGCGCGCGGCGACCGCGGCCACGGGAGGAAGGAAGGTTCATCGCCACTTAAAATCCTCCCCGCACGCGGGGAGGGGGACCAGCTTCGCTGGTGGTGGGGGCGTGCGTCATATGCTGCGGTGCGTAGAGGGCCTTGTCCCACGGACGCTGTGCTGCGGGGAGAACCCCCTCCACCACGCCGCTGCGCGTCGCGGTCCCCCTCCCCGTGCCGGGGAGGATTTGCGCGCCGCTCATCGCGAGCCGTCCAGTTGGCGCGACAACGTCGTGTGGAAACCGTCGGCGAACCGGTTGAGGCTTGCCTCGATCCGGTTGATGCCGTGGCTGAACCGGTTGTACGCGATCACAGCCGGAATAGCCGCGAACAGGCCGATCGCGGTCGCGAACAGTGCCTCCGCGATCCCCGGCGCGACCACCGCCAGCGACGTGTTCTGCGCCGCCGCGATGCTGGTGAAGCTCCGCATGATGCCCCAGACCGTGCCGAACAGCCCGACGAACGGCGCCACCGAGCCGACCGTCGCCAGCACGTTGAGCCGGTCCGACAGCTTGTCGATCTCGCCCGCGACCGCTGCGCCCATCGTCGTCGCCAGCCGCTCGCGCGTGCCGCTCTTGTCGATCGTGCCGCCTGCGGTCGAGCGCCGCCACTCGGTCACGCCGGCGGCGAACACGCGCGCGGACGGCAGGTCGTTCTCGCCCTCCGCCTTGTAGAAGACGTCGATATCCTCGGCCTTCCAGAAGTCGCGCTCGAACCGCGTCATGCCTTTCCGCGTCTTGCCGATCCGCCGCCAGAACGCGACGATCAGCGCCCAGGTCCAGATGCTGGCGAGCAGCAGCCCGATCATCACGCCCTTCACCACCCAGTCGGCCTGGAGGAACAAGTGGATCGGCGACAGCGTCGCGCTATCCATAGTCAACACCGGATTCATGCTTCCCCCTGCCAGACAAGGCGTTCGTAGATATCGATCCAGGCGCGCGGCTGGCGGCGTGGGCGGCCATTGGGGGCGACCAATGCCGCCACCACGTCCGCCTCGACCAAGACAAGCCCGTCGCGCATGACCCTTTGATGAATGGCGACGCCAGCGGCGCGTACCTGCGTCATCCGCGAGACGACGACGAGCGCGTCGTCGAGCCGCGCCGGTGCGGCATAGCGGATGGTCACGTTGGCGATCGCGTAGGAGCCTTCGCCTGCCTCGAACGTCGCGCGCTGGTCGATCCCGCCGAGCCGCAACATGTCGGAGCGTGCGCGCTCCATGTAGCGCAGGTAATTGGCGTGATAGACCGCACCCGACAGATCGGTGTCCTCGAAATACACGCGCACCGGAAACCGGTGCTCGCGCCCTTCGAAGCGGCCTTCCGCCGGACGATCTGAAACTTCAGCCATTGCCGCGGCTGTTAACCCAGTCTTTGCCACGAAGCCAACCATTGCCTTCATCATGTCGGCACTGGCCGGGTGCGAATCATGCGCCTAGTCTCGACTCATCGAACGCAGGAGACTCGCATGGCCGATCGTCCCACTCGCGGTATCACACCTTTTCTGGTCATCCGCGGCAAGCGGGCGCACGAAGCACTCGCCTTCTACGAAGCCGCGTTCGCCGCGACGGTCGTCGAGACCAACGTCGCCGATGACGGGGTCAGGCTGATGCAGGCGAGCCTCCGGATCAACGACGGCTGACTGATGCTGGGCGACGAGTTTCCCGAATGGCGCGGCCACGACGAACCCGAACCCGCCGGTATCACGCTGCACCTGCAGGTCGACGATGCGGATGGCTGGGTGGAGCGCGCGGCGACGGCCGGCGCGATCGTGACGATGCCCGTCGCCGACCAGTTCTGGGGCGATCGCTACGGTCAGGTGCGCGATCCGTTCGGCCATAGCTGGTCGATCGGATCGCCGCTCAAGACCTGATTACTGGAAGACGCTGGGATCCAGTTTCAGCCGGGGCTGCGGCGGCGGTACCGGCTGCGAGATCGGCTGGAGACGCGCCTGCGTGATCGTCTGGACGGTCATGTTCGACGCGTATTGGCGCGAAGCCAGCGCCGGTCGCGGCTGCTGCGCGTACACCGGCGCCGGGGTAGCCCGACCACGCCATGCGTCGAACGCGCGGTAGAAATCGGTGAACGGGCGTTCGAGCGTCGGCAGTTGCTGTGCCGCGAACGCGGGCATCGCGTCGGCCGTCACGCCAGCGCTCTGCGCCAGCACGGTGCTCGCCGCCGCGCAGAAATCGTCGCGCGCGGGCGACTGCGAGAAGAAGTTATACAGCCGCGTCATCGCATCGTCGTAGCGATCCTGCCAATCGCGGCCGCCCGACTTCCACTCGCTGGCATAGGTCGCCTCGGCCTTGGCGAGCACCGGCTTCTGCGCCGACAGCAGCGCGTTGTAGCTGGCAATGATCGCGCCTTCCTGCGGCCCGCGGCAGGCGAGCGCGGCGACGTTGAGCGCGGCACGCAGGTGCCAGACCTTGGCGGCCGGAGTCAGGTTGCGATTCGGCGTGGGATAGGTGCCATCGGGCAACGCGACCGGAATCACCATGGTCGGCGACGCACCCTTCGGCATTGCGGGCGCGGCGACCGGAGCCGCGACCACCGGCGGCGCAACGACGGCGACCGTCTTGGGCTTCGGCGCGCACCCCGCCACCAAGGCTACTGCGGTAAATGAAAGCAACGCAAACCGACGACTCATCGCAACCACCTCGTGATGTCCCCCGACGGGACATGTCTGGCATGCGGAAGGTTAACGATGCGTAAGCCGTACGCGATTTGCGGCGAGTGGAGATGGGTGCGGGGTTGGGAGTTTCAAGCTCGGCAGAAGGGCGCGCCCTGCCCAGGATCACTTCCACCCCGGCGGAGGCCGGGGCCCAATTGGAGAGGTCGGGATAACGGAGCGCACCGGTAATCAGCAACGTCCCCCAATTGGGCCCCGGCCTCCGCCGGGGTGGTACCATGTAGACGCCGGCACGGAGCATCACAGCGTAGGAGAGACGCCGCCCTCTCGATCCTCCCACGCCAAGGGGAGGATCAGTACCGCCCTAGACCGCGCGCGCTTCCAGCGCCGCGGCCGCCTGCGCCATTAGCCCGCCGATGATGTCCGCGACCGGCTCCTCGCGCTTCACCATGCCGACCGACTGGCCCGCCATCACCGAGCCGTGGTCGACATCGCCGTCGATCACCGCGCGGCGCAAGGCACCCGCCCAGTAATGCTCGATCTGCAACTGCGCCTCGGCCATTTCCACGCGGCCACCATCGAGATGCCCGGCGACTTCGCGTTGCTTGGCGGTGAACAACTCGCTCGACGCGTTCTTCAGCGCGCGGACCGGGATCACCGGCAGCCGCGCATCGATCTGCACGCTGGCGATCGCATCGCGCGCCGACGCCCGGATGAACGCCTTCTTAAAATTGGCATGCGCGATCGATTCGGTCGCGCACACAAACAGCGTGCCGAGCTGGACGCCCGCCGCACCCATGTCGAGATACCCCGCGATCGCCTCGCCGCGACCGATCCCGCCCGCGACGAACACCGGCACCTGCTCGGCGATCTCGGGCAGCATTTCCTGTGCGAGCACGCTGGTCGAGACCGGGCCGATATGGCCGCCGGCCTCCATCCCCTCGATCACCAGCGCGTCGACGCCGCTGCGGATCAGCTTCTTCGCGAGCGCCAGCGCGGGCGAGAACGCGATCAGCTTGGCGCCCGTCTCCTTGATCGCCTCGATGCTACCCTTGGGCGGCAGGCCACCCGCGAGCACGACGTGGCCGACCTTGTGCTTGGCGCAGACCGCGATCAGCTCGAACAGATCGGGATGCATCGTGATGAGGTTCACGCCGAACGGCTTGTCGGTCATTGCCTTAGTCGCGGCGATCTCGGTGTCGAGCAGCGCGGGCGTCATCGCGCCGCACGCGATCACCCCGAACCCGCCGGCGTTCGAGATCGCCGAGACGAGGTGACGTTCGCTCACCCAGGACATCGCGCCGCCGAGAATCGCGACCTCCGACCCGAGGAACGCGGCGCCGCGCGCCATCCGGCGTTGCAGCCGCTCAGTACCGATCGTCATGCATCCATCCCCGTCGTCCCGGCGCCTGCCGGGATCATGTCGTTATCTATCAAGTTCAAGCCGCATCCTCGGCATCGAGCCCGTACGCCGTATGCAGCACGCGCACGGCGAGCTCGGTATAATCCTCTTCGATCAGCACGCTGACCTTGATTTCCGACGTCGCGATCGCCTGGATGTTAATGCCGCGCTCGCCGAGCGTCGTGAACATCGTCGAGGCGACGCCCGCGTGGCTGCGCATCCCGACGCCGACCACCGACACCTTGGCGACGCGCGTGTCGTGGACGATCGTCGCATAGCCGATCGCGTCCTTCGCCTTGTCGAGCACGTCGAGCGAGCGCGCGAGATCGGCCGCCGGTACCGTGAACGTCACGTCGGTCGAGCCGGTCGAATGCGCGACGTTCTGCACGATCATGTCGACGTTGATTCCCGCATCCGCGAGCGGCGCGAAGATCGCCGCGACCGAGCCGGGCCGATCGCTGACCTGCGTCAACGTGATCTTCGCCTCGTTCTTGTCGTGCGCGATGCCGGTGATGAGCTGGCGTTCCATATCGTCGATTTCCTCTTCGCCCACGATCAACGTGCCGCGGTGACCATCATTGGTGTCGCCATCCTCGAACGAGGACAATACGCGCACACGCACATTCTCTTTCATCGCCAGGCCGACAGACCGAGTCTGCAACACCTTGGCACCGACGCTGGCGAGTTCCAGCATCTCTTCGTACGTGACCTTGCTCAGTTTGCGCGCGCGAGGCACGATCCTTGGGTCGGTCGTGTAGACGCCGTCGACGTCGGTATAGATGTCGCAGCGATCGGCCTTCATCGCCGCCGCCATCGCCACCGCCGACGTATCCGACCCGCCGCGGCCCAACGTCGTGACGCGCTGGCCATCCGCGACGCCCTGGAAACCGGGGATTACGGCGACGACTCCGTCCGCGAGGCTCGCGTCGAGCGCGGCCGTGTCGATCTCGCCGATGCGCGCCGATCCGTGCGCGTCCGAGGTGTTGATCGGCAACTGCCAGCCGAGCCAGCTCCGTGCCTTGCACCCGGCCGCCTGGAGAGCGATCGCGAGCAAGCCGCTCGTAATCTGCTCGCCGGCCGAGACGACGACGTCATATTCCTTCGCGTCGTACAGCGACGACGCCTCGCGGCAGAAGCCGACCAGCCGATCGGTCTCGCCGGCCATCGCGGAGACGACGACGGCGACCTGGTTGCCGGCGTCGACTTCGCGCTTCACGCGTGCGGCGACGTTGCGGATACGCTCGATCCCAGCCATCGACGTCCCGCCGAATTTCATCACGATACGGGCCATTGGCAGCGCAAATCCCTTTGGGTCGAAGCGGCGGCCCTGATAGGTAGCGCGCATGATACTGGCAAGCGACACCGCAACGAACGCAACAATCGATCCGCGCGAGGCCGCGCATTTCGGCACGATGGCAAAGGACTGGTGGGATCCGAAGGGCTCGTCAGCCCCGCTCCACAAGCTGAACCCGCCGCGGTTGCGCTACATCCGCGAGCAGGTCGACGCGCATTGGGGGGGCGATGGTTCGACCTTCACGCCGCTGGCGGGGAAGACCGCGCTCGACGTGGGGTGTGGTGCGGGGTTGCTGTGCGAACCACTCGCCCGGCTTGGCGCAGAGGTTACGGGGATCGATGCGGCGCCCGAGAATATCGCGGTGGCGGAGATCCATGCGGCGCAGAGTGGTCTTGCGATCGACTACCGGGCGGGGGGCGTCGAGGGGCTGGTCGGGCAGTTCGATCTGGTCACCAGCCTCGAGGTAATCGAGCATGTCAGCGATCCCGCCGGCTTCGTGCGGGGCTTGGCGCGGACGTTGGCGGAGGGTGGATTGCTGATCCTCTCGACGCCCAACCGTACGCCGCTGTCGCGGCTGGCGATGATCACCGTGGCGGAGGGCGCTGGCGTCATTCCCAAGGGGACGCACGACTGGAACAAGTTCCTCACGCCCGAGGAACTGACCGCGTTGCTGAAGGATGCGGGGCTTCGCGTGACGGACACGCGGGGGCTGAGCTTCTCGCCGGCGACTGGCTTCACGCTGAGTGACTCGACCAACCTCGATTACTTCCTGACCGCGGTAAAAGCCTGACTCGTGCCCCACACGCGACCACCCCGGCGAAGGCCGGGGCCCAATTGGGAAAGCCGCAGTAACGGAGCGCCATCCTCGATCATAACCGTCGCCCAATTGGGCCCCGGCCTCCGCCGGGGTGGTAGTGAGCAGGGTGGGGCTGAATAATGGAGCACGCCGCTCCCCAACCGTGTTCACCCGCGAAGGCGGGTGCCCAGTCTGGACACCCGCCTTCGCGGGTGAACAATCTTCTAATGCTCGCAGCGCTGGCGATCATCCTCATTACCCTCGCACTCCTCCGCCCCGTCGATCACGACGAGAGCCAGTACGTCGCCGCCGCCGCGCTGACCGCGCACGGCCTGCTCCCGTACAGGGACTTCGCCTACCTCCAGACCCCGCTCCAACCCTACCTCTTCGCCCCGATCGCGCTCCTAGCCGGAACCTGGACCTGGCCAGCGCTCCGCATCGTCAACGCGCTGCTCGGCGTCGCGACGATCGTCTGCGTCCACACCGCCGCCCGAACCCTCGGCGCGAAACCCAAAGCCGCGCTCGCCTGCGCCGCGCTGTTCGCCACCTGCGACATTCTCCTCTTCAGCATCGGTACCGCGCGCAACGATGCGCTCCCCGCCGCACTGCTCGCCGCCGCGCTGTCGCTGATCGCACGCGCGGAAACCCGTGATGCGACGCGAAACCGGGCGCTGCTGATCGGGCTGCTCCTGGCCGGCGGCGCCGCCGCCAAGATCTCCTACGCGTTCCCCGCGCTCGCCTATGGGCTGTACGCACTGATCCACCGCCGCCACCGCCCTGTCGCGATCCTGCTCGGCACGCTGCCGGTGATCGTCTTCGTCGCCTGGAGCTACACGACGAGTCCCGCCGGCTTCGTGTTCGGGACGCTGACCTTCCCCGCGCGCGGGCCCGCCGAATATTACGCGTCCCGGCCCTGGAAGATGTCGCTCCCCGCCAAGGCGGTCGACACGCTCAAATTCCTCGCGCTCGGTGCGGCGCTGCCCGCGCTGATCCTGGTCGCCCGAGACGCAAGCCGCCGCCGCGCGATCGGGCTGTTGGACGCGCTCATCCTCGCCGGGCTCGTAGCCGCCCTGCTGCCGTTCCCGACCTGGCGGCAGTACCTGCTTCCCGTCCTGCCAGCGCTGTTCGTCCGACTCGCGCTGATCACGCGCCCCGGCCGGCCGTGGCGAGTCGCGCTCGGTGTCTTCGCGATTGCCGGACTCGCGCCGTCGATCGCAGCCTTGGCCAGTCCGGACGGCCTGTCGCTGGCCCAGGCGCTGCGCGAAGGGCGTGCGCTCGGCCGGATCCTCGATCGACGCGACATCAGTGGTCCGATCGCGACACTGTCTCCGCAGATGCTGTCCGCCGCGAACCGCTTGCCCGACCCGATCTTCGCCACCGGCCCGTTCTATTTCCGCAGCACGAGCCTGCTCGATCCGCGACAGGAGCGCGCGCTCCATCTGATGTCACGAGCGCGTGCGCGCGTGACTGGCGCGCCGATTCTCACCGGTGGCGAAGCCGCGGACACCAGCGGGGACGCCAGTCTCGATCATGTGCTCGCCGCCTGGGCAATTCGGAGCGGCTATCGATCGGTCGCGGTTCCCGGCACGCGCTTCACGCTCTACGTGCCGCCGGCCGCATCGCCGAACACAGCCCTGCGATAGCCTCTCACGCTCGGTGATCGCGCCCGCGATCGCTTGCCCGACCGACAGTCGGTCGCATCGCGATCGCATGCGCGGCGAACGCGACGATCAGCGCGACATGCACAAGCAGGGTCAGCGCCGCGGTGAAGGCGACCAGTTCGGACAGGGTCTGATCCTGACCGATCAGCAGTATCGCGGCATTGGCGAACAGCAGGTCCTTGTTGGGCACCAGCGGCAGCCGCGACACGAGCAACCGCCCGGCAGCGAGGAACATCCACATGCCGATCGACACGCCAGGCAACGCGAAATGCCAGGCGAGCGCGATCAGCAAGGACCCGAGCAACAACCGGATGCAATGGACCGAGAACACCCACCACAACAGCGGCCGCGCCAGCGAGAACACTCGCCGCGAAAAGATCAGGAAGGGCAGGGATATCACCAGCGTGACGCCCGCCGATGCCAGCACCGCGCGAAACTGATCGTGAGTCAGCAGGTCGCGTCCGAACGGCAGCGCGATCGCCACCAGCAGCAACGTCACCGCATTGCCCGCGATCGCCGACAGGATCGAGACATCCTTGACCGCCCCGAACGGCGACGCGACCATCTGCGCCTTCGCCCGCGCCCAGGCGTAGAAATACGCATCGCCCGAATAGCCGAACACGACTTCGTTCGCGATCCGCTTCTTGATCAGCGCGACCAGCCCGCCGATCGGAATCTCCCAGAGCCGCCGAAAGATCACGTAATCGCCGGTCGGCGACGCCATGTAGAGCAGCACGAAACACAGATAGAAGCGGGGATCGGCGGGCACCGAGCGGCCGAGCCCCGCCAGGCCATGCCCGAACAGCTCGCGCGCCAGCCCGACGATCATCGCGCCGGTCAGCACTGCGCCGATGATCGCCGGCCAGCGGCTGCGGACCGTCTTCAGCGGTTCCAGCCCGACATTTGAGACGTCGGCATAACCGGCAGGATCGGCCGCAATCGGCGGTCGCGTCGTCAATCGCTTGTCCTCACGCCATGTCTGCAAGGGTCGCACGGTGCACCAGCCATTGCCGGTATCATGGCGCGACAATAGCCTTTAGCCGCCGGTCGTGCACGTAAAGTCGGTTTCATTCGGTCGCGATCTCCGCTCTACCAATCGTGCATTATGATGACTCCCATGTTTCAGTGTTGTGTATGTCGCCGGTCGCCCAGCACATCCTGACCTATGCCGAGGACCTCCGCGGCGGCGGGGTCGAGCGCGCGCAACTGCGCCTCGCGCGCGGCTGGCTCGCGGCGGGGCGGCGCGTGACGCTGGCGATCGAGGATATCTCCGGGCCTCTAGCGGCGGAACTGCCCGAGGGACTGGAAATCGTTTCGCCGTTTCGGTTGCCGACGTTGCCGGCGGTCGTCCGCCGCCTGTCGCCGGATGTGATCTTCTGCCCCGGCAATTTCTATACCTGGAGCGCGGCGTGGACGAGGCTGCGGCTGGGCAAGACGTGTCCGCCGATCGTCGCGAAGATGTCCAACGCCCCGACGCGCGCCGATCATGGCCGGCTGATGCACGCGGCGCACCAGCTCTGGCTGGCGCGGCACGGCGGGTTCCTCGATCACCTCGTCGCGATGACGCCTGCGACCGCGGACGAGGCGGCGCTGGCGACCCGGATGGTCGGGCGGACGAGCGTCATTCCGAACCCGCCCGCGGTGGCGATTCCGGGCGCGCTGCCCGATCTGCCGCCGCGCTTCATTCTTGGGGTAGGGCGCCTCGAACCGCAGAAACGCTGGGACCGCCTGATCGCCGCGCTGCCGCTGCTGGCGGACCAGACGATACCGCTCGTTATCCTCGGTGATGGTAGCGAGCGCGGGGCGATCGAAACGCAGATTCGCGCGCTGGGTCTAGCGGACCGCGTCCTCCTGCTTGGCCACAGCAGCGATCCGCTCCCGGTCATGGCGCGTGCGACGGTGCTGGCGCTGACCTCGGAGTACGAAGGCGTACCGGGGGTTTTGCGCGAGGCGCTGTCGGTCGGGACGCCGGTGATCTCGACCGACTCGAGCGCAGCGGTGGTGGAGATTGTTGATCGGCCGGACCGCGGCAGTGTCGTCGCAAGAGACGATCCCGCTGCGCTGATCGCAGCGTTGGACGCGTGGCTAGCGCCGACTGCGGGGCGGCCAGACCCGGTGCCGCAACCCGGTGCGGACTCGGCGGAGCGCTACCTCGCGCTCTTCGATCGATTGGTAAGGCGCTAATTTCCTACACTATTCCCCTGCCCTATTGGCGTCATTCCACCCCGACCCTCCGTCATCCCCGCGGACGCGGGGACCCATATTGGCGAACCTCGGAGGATATGGGTCCCCGCGTCTGCGGGGATGACGTAATGGAAGCTTGGACGCGGATTAGGTTGGGAGGGGGCGCTAAGCTAGATCAGGCCGTAGCCTCACCTTCACCCGCCTCGGCCTTCTCTTCTTCCCGCTCAGACCGCCGCTCCAGCGCGGTCTTCAACATCGCGGTCATCGGATCGGCCAGCGCCAGCCCCAGGATCCCGAACAGCGCGCTCGCCAGGATCTGTGCGCCCAGCGTCAACGCCGGCGGCAGATCCACAGTCCGCTTGGCGACCATCGGCACGATCACATACCCGTCGATCGTCTGCACCACGAGGTACGTGCCGATCGCCCAATACCCCGTATCGACGCCCGCGCTGAACCCGACTGCGACCATCAGCACGCCGGTCACGATCGCGCCGACGTTCGGGATGAACGCGAGAATACCCGCAATAATACCGAGCAGCATCGCCATCGGCACGCCGCCGACCGCCAGCGCGATGCCGCTCGCGACACCCTCGACCGCCATTCCGAGCAGGCGTCCGGCGAGCAGCCGCCGCAACGTCGCGCCCATCTTGACCAAAGTCCTGGCGAACTCGGGGCGCAGGTCGAGTGGCACCATCCACTGGAGCCCACGCGAGTACGTGCCCGGGTCCATCGCGATGAACAGCCCGAGGATCAGGATCATGAACATGCTGGTGATCGCGCCGATCGCGCTGCCCACCCACGACGTCACCCGCCCGACCGAGCCGAGCGCCTGCTTGACGATCCCGTTGACGTCCGACGCACCCGGCATCAGCCCCTGCGAGGTCAGATAGCCGGTGAAGCGATTGGCCTGCGATTCCAGGGTCGAGCGCAGCTGCGTCACCTGCTCGGTGACCTGCACCCCGGTCAGCACGAACGTGCCGACCAGGAACGCGAAGGTCAGCAGCACGACGATCAGCAACCGCCAGCCACGCCCGATCGGCAGCACGCGTCCGAGCAGCCGCACGCCGCCATCGAGCAAGGCTGCGAACACGACGCCCGCAAAGATGATCAGCAACGGCTGCACCAGCACGATCAGCAGCGCGATCATGCAGGCGAGCCCGAGCCAGATCGTCGCGCGCTTCAGTTCCTTGCGCAGGAACGGATCGCGCATCTCGACCGGGCTCAGTTCGTCGACGGTCTTCGTCTCGGCCATCTCAGTTCACCTTGGCGGGATGGAGCGAGGTGCCGGCGCGATCCGGGCGCAGCGAACTCCACCAGCTCAGCGGATTGAACGTCGCATCGCCGTCGAGGCTGAAGGTGATGAACTCTGCACGGCCACCGAGATTCTCGTACGGCACGGGTCCGCCAAGTCCGAGCTGGCTCAGCGCGAACCGGCTGTCGGCCGAGCGATCGCGGTTGTCGCCCATCAGGAAGACGTGGTTCGCGGGGATCGTGACTTCCGCGAAATTGTCGCCCTGGCTATCCGATTCGAGATCGATCGTCTCGTAGCGGCGGCCGTTGGGCAGCGTCTCGGTATAGGTCGGCAGGCGGCACATCTCGCGACCGTCGGGCAGCGTCTCGCGCGCGCCGGGATAGTCGATCTCGCTGCACGGGCTGTTGGTGTCGACCGGGATCAGCGTGTCGTGCAGCGGGCCACGCTTCACCGCGACGCCGTTGAGGAACACGATCCCGCCGCGCACGGCCAGCTTGTCGCCCGGCAGGCCGATCACGCGCTTGATATAGTCGTTGTGCGTCCCCGGCGGCGTCACGATCACCACGTCGCCGCGCGTCGGCAGCGAGCCGAACAGCCGACCGTGGATGAACGGCAGCGACACGCTCCAGCTGTCCTCCTGCTGACGCAGCACGACGCCCTTGAAGATCGCGACCGGGTTCGGGATCGTCGGCGACACGAACGACCAGCCATAGGCGAACTTGGTCACCACCAGCCGGTCGCCGATCCGAAGCCCCGGCAGCATCGATTCGCTGGGGATATAGAAGGGCTTGGCGATGAAGCTGTGGAAGCCGAGCACGACCAGGATCAGCCAGAATATGCCCTTCACCTCGCCCCACCAGTCGGTGCCGCGGCGGCGGCCAGTCTCGGAACCAATTTCCGGTGCGGTGCCGGCCGGTGGCGCGGTATCGGCCGCGGTCTGCGCGAGGGGCTTTTCGGGGAACTCGTTGCCGTCCAACGCCGCGTCCTTCATCGATTCGTATCCTGGCGCATGTCCGGGGATATCAGAGGTATAGCTTCGATGATCACGAAGGCCTGCGCCCACGGATGATCATCGGTCATCGTCAAATGCACGCGCGCGGCGTGGCCTTCGGGGGTCAACGCGTCAAGCCTTGCTTTGGCGCCCCCGGTCAGCGCCAGCGTCGGTGCACCGCTCGGTGCGTTGACCACGCCGATATCGCGCATGAACACGCCCGCGCGGAACCCGGTGCCGACCGCCTTCGAAAACGCCTCCTTGGCGGCAAATCGCTTCGCCAGCGTCCCCGCCTTGGTAAAGGGCCGCCGCGCCGCCTTAGCCCGTTCGACATCGGTAAACACCCGCTGCTCGAACCGCTCGCCGAACCGCTCGATTGACGCCGCGATCCGCTCGATATTGCACAGGTCGGATCCAAGCCCGATAATCATCGCGACGCCTGGAGTCGGAAGACAAAATTAGATTTGCGCGCAGAGGCGCAGAGGCGCGGAGAGTATGAGGGCCGCAAGAGCGGCAAGATCGAGTGAGGCCGCGAGAAAATCCAGCCTCGGATCGCTTCCCTCTTCTGCTCCGCGCCTCTGCGCCTCTGCGCGAACAAAACTGACTGCTTATCGCGCCGCATCCATAGCCTCGCGCATCAGCCGAACCGCCTCGCCAAGCCCGACGAACAGCGCCTCCCCCACGAGGAAATGCCCGATGTTCAGCTCCCGAACCTGCCGGATAGCCGCGATCGGTGCGACGTTGTCGTAGGTCAGGCCATGCCCCGCATGCACCTCGATGCCGTTCTTCGCCGCCAGCGCCGCTGCATCCGTCAGCCGTCGCAACTCCACCGTCCGCGCCTCGCCGGACAGTTCCGCATACAAGCCCGTGTGCAGTTCGATCACCGGCACTTTGAGCCGGACGGCCGCCTCGATCTGCCGCGAGTCCGGTTCGATGAACAGCGACACGCGGATACCCGCTCCCGCCAGCGCATCCACCAGTCGCGCCATCCGGTCGTAATGCCCGGCGACGTCGAGCCCCCCCTCGGTCGTCAGTTCTTCGCGCTTTTCCGGTACGATGCACGCGGCGTGCGGCTTGTGACGCAGCGCGATGCCGAGCATCTCGTCGGTCGCCGCCATTTCCAGGTTGAGCGGGATCGTCAGCTCGGCCGACAACCGCGCGATGTCGTCGTCGGTAATGTGCCGCCGATCCTCCCGCAGATGCGCGGTGATCCCGTCCGCGCCGGCCTGCGCAGCGACCAGCGCCGCCCGTACCGGATCTGGATACCCTGCCCCCCGTGCGTTCCGCACGGTCGCGACGTGGTCGATGTTGACGCCTAGACGCAGGTCGCGGCTCATGCTGCAGCCCTGCTGCCGGGCTTGATCGCCGGGATCGCCGCGAGTTCGGCCGGCAACGCATCCGCCGGATAGGTCGGCACATCGAGCCGGATCAGCGGGAAGAACGGCACGCCTAGATCCGCCGTCCCGTTGGAGCGATCGACCAAGGCCGCCGCCGCGACCGTCACGCCGCCCGCGCGCCCGATCGCCGCGATCGCCTCGCGCGACGACAGCCCGGTGGTGACGACGTCCTCCATCATCAGCACGCGCTGGCCGGGCGAAAGCCGGAACCCGCGGCGCAGTTCGAACACGCCGTCGGGCCGCTCGAGGAATACCGCCTCGACACCCAGCGCGCGGCCCATTTCGTGACCGGCGATCACGCCGCCCATCGCCGGCGAGACCACGATGTCGATCTGCGCACGCAACTCGGCCGGGATCGACGCCACCAGCGCTTCCGACAAACGCGCGCCTCGCGCCGGATCCATCAAAACCCGCGCGCATTGCAGATAGCGCGAACTGCGCAGGCCGGAGGACAGGATGAAATGCCCTTCGAGCAACGCTTCGGCAGCGCGGAATTCGGCGAGCACGTCGTCTTCGGTCATCGCGGGTCATCGCTCCAAATGGTCTGCGCGTCGGGACTTCGCGCCTTATTAATGAGATATAGGGCAGTTCATTAATGAACGACAATGGCAACGTCCCTCTCAAGGCGCCTCCACCCACGCCGTCACCCCGGACTCGTTCCGGGGTCCACCGTTCCGCGAACCCCGTTCTCTCGAACTTTCGGGACGGTGGATGCCGGAACAAGCCCGGCATGACGGAGTGGATGGATGGGCGTGCCGCGTGCAAGGTCAGACAAGGCTTGAGGCGAGCCCCCCCGCTGGGTATAGCTCTTCCCAAATCATAAGCAGACATCCGCGCGTCCGGAATCGGGTTCGCTATAAACCGGGGTCAATAAAAACGATGCGCAAGATGGGGATGAGAGGATTTGCGATGGCAGCGGGGCTCGCACTGGCGAGTCTCGGTGGTGTCGCCGGGCATGCGGCCCAGCCTGCTGCCACGCCGACGTCAGCAGCACCCGCACCTCAAGCCGCTGCCGCTCCGGGGGGCGTGTCGAACACTGCGCCGACGACCGCCGCCGCGACGCCGACCGCCAACCCGTCCAGCCCCGAGCTCGCGATGGACGGTGCGCCCGCAATGACGGTCAAGCCGATGATCGGTCAGCCGACCGACGGCCTTTTCGGGCTCCAGCCACAGGTGACCAAGAACGGCCAGTTCGCGCACTGGATGCACAATTCGATCCTGGTGCCGACGATCACGATCATCTCGCTGTTCGTCCTCGCGCTGCTGTTCTGGGTCTCGTTCCGCTACCGCAAGGCACGCAACCCGGTCGCGTCGAAGACCAGCCACAACACCTTCATCGAGATCATCTGGACGCTCGCGCCGGTCGTGATCCTGGTGCTGATCGCAGTCCCCTCGATCGGTCTGCTGCAAGCGCAGTTCAAGCCGGCGCCCTCGGGAGCCGTCACGCTGAAGGCGATCGGCAACCAATGGTATTGGACCTATCAGTATCCGGACAATGGCGGGTTCGAGATCACCGCCAACATGCTGAAGGAAAAGGCTGACGTCGCCGCCGGCGAACGTCCGCGTACCGATGCCGACGGCCCCAAGCTGCTCGCCACCGACAACCGCATCGTCCTCCCCGTCGGCGTGCCGATCCGCCTGATCACGACCTCGAACGACGTGATCCACAGCTGGGCGGTCCCGGCGTTCTGGATCAAGCTCGACGCGATCCCCGGTCGCCTGAACGAGACCAGCTTCACGATCGAAAAGCCCGGCCTGTATTTCGGCCAGTGCTCGGAGCTCTGCGGCGCGCGCCACGGCTATATGCCGATCGCGGTCGAGGCGGTTCCGCCCGCCGAATACGCGGCGTGGGTCCGCGCCAAGGGCGGCACGATGCCGACTCCCGGCAAGGCGTCCGACAAGGTCATCCCGCAGCCCGGCGCCGACGGCTCCGCGGCGAAGGTCGAGGAGGCCGCGGAAACCGCCAACGCCACCGGCCCGGTCGAGAACGTAGCGACCCCCGCCAACGCAACCGCCCCCGCGACGACGCAGGGCGCCACCTCAAACCCGGCCGGCGCCGGCAACGCGGGACAGTAAGATGACCGACACCGCTCTCACCCCGTCGGCCTTCGTGTCCCACGAAGCGCACGACCATCACGATACCGATCACAAACCGGGCTTCTTCGCGCGTTGGTTCATGTCGACCAACCACAAGGACATCGGCACGCTGTACCTGATCTTCGCGATCGTCGCGGGGATCATCGGCGGCTCGGTCTCCGGGCTCATGCGCGCCGAGCTGGCGCATCCCGGCATCCAGTATCTGCAGGGCTGGGCGTCGATGCTTCACGGCGGTCCCGCCAGCCTCGACGAGTCGCTCCATCTCTGGAACGTGCTGATCACCGCGCACGGCCTGATCATGGTGTTCTTCATGGTCATGCCGGCGATGGTCGGTGGCTTCGGCAACTGGTTCGTGCCGATCATGATCGGTGCGCCCGACATGGCGTTCCCGCGCATGAACAACGTGTCGTTCTGGCTGCTGATCCCCGCCTTCACGCTGCTGCTGGCGTCGCCGTTCTTCGGTGGCGCGGGTAATGGCTGGACGCTCTACGCCCCACTCTCGACCTATGGCGAGCCCGGGCCGTCGACCGACATGGCGATCCTCGCGCTCCATCTCGCGGGCGCATCGTCGATCCTGGGCGCGATCAACTTCATCACGACGATCTTCAACATGCGTGCGCCCGGCATGACGCTGCACAAGATGCCGCTGTTCGTGTGGTCGATGCTCGTCACCGCGTTCCTGCTGCTGCTGGCGCTACCGGTGCTCGCCGCGGCGATCACTATGCTGCTGACCGATCGCAACTTCGGCACGACCTTCTTCGATCCGGCCGGCGGCGGCGATCCCGTCCTGTACCAGCATCTGTTCTGGTTCTTCGGCCATCCCGAAGTCTACATCATGATCCTGCCGGGCTTCGGCATCGTCAGCCAGATCATCTCGACGTTCAGCCGCAAGCCCGTCTTCGGCTATCTCGGCATGGCCTATGCGATGGTCGCGATCGGCGTGGTCGGGTTCGTCGTGTGGGCGCACCACATGTTCACCACCGGCCTCAGCGTGAACACCAAGATGTACTTCACCGCGGCGACGATGGTCATCGCGGTCCCGACCGGCATCAAGATCTTCTCGTGGATCGCGACGATGTGGGGTGGCTCGCTCACCTTCAAGACACCGATGGTGTGGTCGATCGGCTTCATCTTCATGTTCACCGTCGGCGGCGTGACCGGCGTGGTGCTCGCGAACGGCGGCATCGACGATTACATGCAGGACACATACTACGTGGTGGCGCATTTCCACTACGTGCTGTCGCTGGGCGCGGTCTTCTCGCTGTTCGCCGGGTTCTATTACTGGTTCCCGAAGATGACCGGCAAGATGTACAACGAGTTCCTCGGCCAGCTGCACTTCTGGGTGTTCTTCGTCGGCGTGAACGTGATGTTCTTCCCGATGCATTTCCTCGGCCTGCAGGGCATGCCGCGCCGCATCCCGGACTACACGCCGCAGTACGAGCATTGGAACACGGTCGCGTCGGTCGGCTACATGATCATGGCCGCGGGCATGGTGGTGTTCTTCGTCAACCTGATCTGGTCGCTGATCGCAGGCAAGCCAGCGGGCGACAACCCCTGGGGCGACGGCGCGACGACGCTGGAGTGGACGATCTCCTCGCCGCCGCCGTACCACCAGTTCGAGACGCTGCCGAAGATCGATTGAGGATGCGAGGCGACGTAGCGTCAGCTACGCGCCGGTGCGGCCAGCCGCACGCATCCTACCGGCCGGCGCGGTACTGCCGCGTCCGACGACACGGGATTAACTCCCGTGTCGGGGCCAACCAAAAACGAGAACGCCTCGGGGAAACCCGGGGCGTTTTTCGTTGAACAGCCGTCCTGAGCCCCAAGATGTTTCCCCGCGGAGGCGGGGACCCAGTCTGGACTCCCGCCTTCGCGGGAGAACAAGGAGGCAGGAGCCCACCTCCGTAATCCCTGACCTAAATCATTTCCGACCCACGCCATCCCGCTACGCGATCCCCATGCCCGCCACCTTCGACGCCCTCCCCGTCATCCCAGCGAAAGCCGGGATCTCGCCCGGTGACTCCACGCGCCGACCAAATGGGAGACCCCAGCTTTCGCTGGGGTGGCGAGAGGAGGGCAGGCGGCGAGAATGAACACGGTCGCGGAAGAGGGCTGAGGCGGCAGGAATCGTCTGGGACTATGCGAAGGCATCGGGCCAACGCACCCTCACGTCCCCATTCACCATTCCAAAGGACAATCGCGCTACCCCACCTCCATGCCGCGCGCGCCAGCCCTAGTCCGTCCCGATGCCTCCACCGGCATCCCCCGCTCGACCTTCGCCCTCCTCGCCGCCTTCGCCGCGTTCGCGTTCACGATCATCGTCCCCACCGCGCTGCGCGACGGCGACACGGGCTGGCACCTTGCGACCGGTGCGTGGATCGTCGCGCACGCCAGCGTCCCAACCACGGATCCGTTCTCGTTCACCGCCGCCGGGCGCCACTGGGTGGCGCACGAATGGCTGTCCGAACTGGCGATGTATGCGAGTTACCGCGCGGCTGGCTGGAGCGGCCTGATCGTGCTGATCGGCGCGGCGATGGCGGCCCTGTTCGCGCTCGTCGCCTATCAGAGTCGTCGCTGGCTGAGCACGCGCGCCAGCATCGCCGCCTTGCTGATGCTCGCCACCGGCCTGCTCCCGTCTCTCCTCGCGCGCCCGCATATCCTGGCGCTGCCGTTGCTGGCCGGCTGGACGATCGCGCTCCTGCGTGCCCGCGACCGCGATCGATCGCCGCCGCTCGTTCTCGCCGCGCTGATGCTGGTCTGGGCGAACGCACATGGCAGTTTCGTTTTCGGCCTCGCGCTGGTCGGGGTCTTCGCGCTCGAAGCGCTGATCGCCGCAACGCCATCCGACCGGCGCCACGTCGTTATCGGCTGGGGCATGTTCGGCATCCTTTCGGCGATCGCCGCGACGGCAACCCCCGCGGGCATCGACGGCCTGATCTTCCCCTTCTACGTCAACAACCTCGCGCTCTTGCAGCATCTCAACGAATGGCAGCCCGCCGACTTCTCAGGCTTTTCCGGGTTGGAGGCGATCCTGCTCGCCACGCTGTTCGTGCTCCTAGTCCGCCCGGTCCGCATCCCGCCCGTCCGCCTGATCCTGCTGCTCGGCGTCCTCCATCTGACCTTACAGCATACCCGCCAGGAGATCGTCCTCGTCGTCGTGGGCGTGCTCCTGCTCGCCGAACCGATCGGCAAAGCCTGGACCGCGACGGTCGGCGCCGCGCCCCGCTTCCGCGATGCTCGCGACAGCGCGCCGATCATCGCGTTGCTGAGTTTGCTCGCCGCGGGTCTCTCGGCATACCGAATTGCCGTACCGGTCGTCCGCGCCGACAGCGCCGCCATCCCCGTCACGGCGCTCCGCCACGTACCGCGGCAGCTTCGCGGTCAGCCGGTCTTCAACGACTATGGCTTCGGCGGTTCGCTGATCCTCGCCGGTATCCGTCCCTATATCGACGGCCGATCCGATATGTACGGCGACCCGTTCACGCTCGACTATTTCGCGATCGCACAGGGCGACGTGGATCGCTGGCGTGCCGCGAACGCGAAATGGCATTTCGGCTGGACGATCCTGCCACCACGATCGAAGCTGGTGTCGGCGCTCGACCACGACCCTACGTGGCGGCGGATCTATGCGGACGGCACCGCGGTCATTCACCAGGCCGTACCCGCGCCTCGTCCAACCCCTTGAACCGTCACGACGCGAAGGCTTTCCGACCTCCGCCGCAACGCGTATAGCGTACCCGAACCATGACTCCTGCCGCCCCCCTCCTGCCACCGGCGCATTGGCGCGATTTCCTTGCGCTGACCAAGCCGCGCGTGATGACGCTCGTCGTCTTTACCGGACTGTGCGGCATGCTCGCAGCCCCCGTCGGCGTACACCCGGTGATCGGCTTCACCGCGATCCTCTGCATCGCGCTCGGCGCCGGCGCCGCGGGAGCACTCAACCAATGGTATGAGTCGGACATCGACGCGGTCATGCGCCGCACGCAGAAGCGTCCGCTCCCCGATGGCCGCATGGACCGCCAAGCGGCACTCCATTTCGGCGTAGGGCTCAGCGCGTTCTCGGTGCTGTTCATGGGCGTCGCGGTCAACCTCGTCGCAGCCGCGATCCTGACCGTCTCGATCCTGTTCTACGTGCTCGTCTACACCGTCTGGCTAAAGCGCCGCACGCCACAGAACATAGTCATCGGTGGCGCTGCGGGTGCATTCCCACCGCTGATCGGCTGGGCCGCGGCGACAGGTGACATTGCGTTGCTGCCGGTGTTGCTGTTCCTGTTCGTGTTCCTCTGGACGCCGCCGCATTTCTGGGCGCTCGCGCTGTTCATGAAGAGCGATTACGCGGCCGCGGGCGTACCTATGCTTCCCGTCGTCTCGGGCGAGCGGACCACGCGGACGCAGATCGGGCTCTACACGATCCCGATGGCGGCGGTGGCGATCCTGCCCTGGCCGCTCGGGCTGACCGGTGCGATCTACGGCATCGCCGCCATCCTGCTGACCGGCTGGTTCGCGCTGCTCGCGGCCCGCGTCGCCAAGCGTACCACCCATGCCGACGACCTGATGAAGCCGGAGAAGGCCTTGTTCAAATACTCGATCCTGTATCTGTTCGTGATGTTCGGCGCGCTGGTCGTCGACCGGTGGTTCGCATGAGCCTGCCCGATCCAGACCTGATCCGCAGCCGCCAACGCGGCCGCGCCCGCGTCATGGCGCTCTTGCTGGGCGCGTTCGTCATCCTCGTCTTCGCGATCTCGATCGCCAAGATTCGCGCGGGGATGCCGCACTGATGGCCGGCTGGAAGGCCATGTCGCGCACCAATCGTACTGCGGCGCTCGCGGTGGTCTTCATCTGTTTCATGACCGGGCTCGCCTGGGCCAGCGTGCCGCTCTACCGGCTGTTCTGCGCCGCGACCGGGCTCAACGGCACCACCAACCGCGGGCTCGCAGCGCCTGGTGCGGTCGACCACAAGATCACCGTCGACTTCGACACCAACGTCAGCCCCAAGCTGCCGTGGAAGTTCACGCCCGAGAATCGTTCGGACACGATCGACGTCGGCGCGCGCGACATGGCGTTCTTCACCGCCACCAACACCTCGAACAAGCCGCTCACCGGCACCGCGACGTTCAACGTCCAGCCCGCGCAGGCCGGCAAGTATTTCACCAAGATCCAGTGCTTCTGCTTCACGCAGCAGACGCTCAAGCCCGGCGAGACCGCGCGGATGCCGGTGATCTTCTTTGTCGATCCGAAGATTCTGACCGACCCCGACGCGGCCGATATCCAGACGATCACGCTTAGCTATACGTTTTACCCGGTGGATTCTGCGAAAACAGCCAGCTAGAACGTCGCCAAAGAAAATAGGGGAGTACCGATGGCCGGCGCCAAGAACCATGATTACCACATCCTGCCGCCGAGCATCTGGCCGCTGGTCGGATCGTTCTCGGCGCTGATCATGGCGGTCGGCGGCATCATGTGGATGCACGGCGGCCATATCGACAAGCCCAATGGCGGCGGCTGGGTGTTCTTCATTGGCCTCGCGGGCGTGCTCTTCACGATGTATTCCTGGTGGACGCAGGTCGTGCACGAGGCCCGCGCGGGCGATCATACTCCCGTCGTCCAGCTCCATTTCCGCTACGGCATGATCCTGTTCATCGCCTCCGAAGTGATGTTCTTCGTCGGCTGGTTCTGGGCGTTCTTCGACTTCTCGCTGTTCCCGACCGCGATGACCTATGCCGACGGTACTGTCACGCGCGCCGTCGAAGGCGGTGCGGCGATCGTCGCGCAGTGGCCACCCAAGGGCCTGACGGTCATCAACCCGTTCGAACTGCCGCTGCTCAACACGCTGATCCTGCTCACCTCGGGCACCACCGTAACATGGGCGCACCACGCGCTGATCCACAATCAGCGCGGCGGCGAGAAGACCGGCGCCTGGGGCCTGATCGGCGTCGGCAACCGCGACGGCGTGCTCAAGGGCCTGTGGCTGACGGTAATCCTCGGGATCCTGTTCAGCTCGATCCAGGCGTACGAGTATGCCCACGCGCCGTTCCCGTTCAAGGGGATCAACTACGGCGCGTCGTTCTTCATGGCGACCGGGTTCCACGGCTTCCACGTGCTCATCGGCACGATCTTCCTGATCGTCTGTCTGGTCCGCGCCTACCGCGGCGACTTCACCCCGCGCCAGCACTTCGGCTTCGAGGCGGCGGCCTGGTACTGGCATTTCGTCGACGTCGTGTGGCTGTTCCTGTTCGTTACCGTCTACGTCTGGGGCGGCTGGGGCGCCCCCGTCCACGGCGGTTGAGCGACTACCAGCTCATCCACTGCGACCACTCCGATAACTACCACCCCGGCGAAGGCCGGGGCCCAGTTGGAAAGGTTGCAGTAACGAAGCGCGGCCCTTCGCCAGCGACGTCCCCCAACTGGGCCCCGGCCTCCGCCGGGGTAGTGGCGTATAGTGGTAAGGCGCTGCCGCAAGCCAAGGCTCGCACACCAACCTTGTTCTCCCGCGAAGGCGGGAGCCCAGTCTGGATCCCCGCCTTTGCGGGGAAACAAAGACGGGAAGCGCTGACCGCATGACCGAAGATCCATACCCCCTCGCCAACGCCCCCACGATCGCGCAGGTCGCGCTGAAAGGCCTGTGCCCCCGCTGCGGCAGACCCACGCTCTTCGCGAAATGGTCCAACTTCGCCGACCGCTGCCCGAACTGCGGGCTCGACTTCAGCAAGTTCAACGTCGGCGACGGCCCTGCCGCATTCCTGACCCTGATCCTCGGCGCGCTAGTCGTCGCGCTCGCAATCACGCTCGAACTCAAGGTCCACCCGCCGCTCTGGCTGCACATGCTGATCTGGATCCCCTTCACCGCCGGCGGGGTCGTTCTCTCGCTCCGAGCAGCCAAGGGCGCGCTCATGTCCGCCGAATACCGCAACGCAGCCCGCGAAGGCCGAATCGACCCGTGACCCGCACCGCACGACGCATACCCGTCATCCCGACCATCCTCGTCACGCTCGCGATCGCGGCGATGATCGGCCTCGGCCTATGGCAACTCCTCGACCGCCTCCCGAAAAAGGAAGCGTTCCTCGCCCAGCTCGCCGCCAACCCCGCCAAGCCGCCTATGGCTTTCCCGCGCATCCCCGACGAAACGCTGCTCTTCCGCCGCGCCTCGAGCCTCTGCCTACAGCCGACCGCCATCAAGCTCGCCGGCGCCGGCAAATCCGGCTTCCGCGCGATCGCCGAGTGCCGCACCGGCGCGGAAGGCCCCGGCATGGTCGTCCAACTCGGCACCACGCGCGACCCGATGGCCAAGATCGCGTGGACCGGCGGCGAAGTCTCCGGCTACATCAGCCACGCCCCCGACGGCCGCTCGCTGATCGGATCGCTGTTCGATCACACCGCGCAGCGCCTGATGCTGGTCGCGGATACCCCACAAGCGGGTCTCAACCCCAACGGCAAGCCCGACATCGCCTCGGTCCCGAACAATCACCTCGCTTACGCCGGCCAATGGTTCTTCTTCGCCGCCATCGCCGCGATCATCTACACGCTCGCGCTGCGCCGCCGGCCACGCTAGCGGTTCTTCTGCGAACGCAGGAGCGCAGGGTACCGCGCGCATTCCTTCGTAACCCTGGATTCCTGCGTTCGCAGGAAAACGAGCGGTGCGGGCAGCTTGTCGCCTCCCCGCCCATTCGCTAACCGCTTGGCCATGCGTTACATCAGCACCCGCGGCTCGGCGCCCATCCTCGATTTCGAAGCGGCAACGCTCGCCGGTCTCGCCTCCGACGGCGGCCTCTACCTCCCCGACGCGTGGCCGACGATGACCAGCGACGAGATCGCCGCGCTCGCGGGCCTGTCGTACGTCGACACCGCGGTCGCGGTGATGGCCCCGTTCGTGGGCGACGCGATGACGCGGGAGGAACTCAAGTCGCTCTGCGAGCAGGCCTATGGCCGCTTCTCGCACGCCGCAGTCGTCCCGCTCGTGCAGCTCGACCACGACCAGTGGCTGCTCGAACTCTTCCACGGCCCGACGCTCGCGTTCAAGGACGTCGCGCTCCAGTTGCTTGGCCTCTTCTTCGAGCGCTTCCTCGCCGGCACGGACAAGCGCCTGACGATCGTCGGCGCGACCAGCGGCGACACCGGCTCGGCGGCGATCGACGCGGTCGCGGGGCGCGAGGGCATCGACATCTTCATGCTCCACCCGGTCGGCCGCATCTCCGACGTGCAGCGCCGCCAGATGACCACCGTGCTCAGCCCCAACGTCTACAACATCGCGATCGAAGGCAGCTTCGACGACGCGCAGGCACTCGTGAAGGCGATGTTCAACGACCGCGCCTTCTCGACCAAGTTCGCGCTGTCGGCGGTCAATTCGATCAACTGGGCCCGCCTGATGGCGCAGGTGGTGTATTTCTTCTACGCCGCCGTCCGCCTCGGCGCGCCCGATCGCGAGGTCGCGTTCGCAGTCCCCACCGGCAATTTCGGCGACGTCTTCGCAGGGTACGTCGCGGCAAAGATGGGCCTGCCGGTGGCCAAGCTGGTGGTCGCGACCAACGTCAACGACATCCTCCACCGCGCGCTCAGCACCGGCGATTATTCGAAGGGGGGCGTCCAGCAGACCCCAACGCCGTCGATGGACATCCAGGTCAGCTCGAACTTCGAGCGCCTGTTGTTCGACCTCGGCGACCGTGATGGCGCCGCGCTCGCTGCACAGATGGCCGGCTTCGAATCCTCGGGTGCGATGCGCCTCACCAACGCGCAGTCGCAGGGCGCCTCCGCGCTGTTCCAGAGCGAGCGCATCGATCTCGACGACATGACGCTGGCGATGCGCTGGGCGCACGAGCACGCAGGGCAGGTGATCGACCCGCACACCGCGATCGGCCTCGCCGCCGCGCTGCGTACCGAAGTCCCCGCCGGCGTGCCGATCGTGACGCTCGCCACCGCGCACCCCGCCAAGTTCGGCGATGCGGTCGAGCGCGCCACCGGCGTCCGTCCCTCGCTGCCCACCCGCGTTGGCGACCTGTTCGACCGCGAGGAGCGCTACGTGACGCTGCCTGCGACCTTCGAGGCGATCACCGCCTACATCACCGAGCGCGCGAAGCCGTCGGCATGAAGCTGGAAACCCTCATCGGCGAGCCCTGGGCGGATTACGGCCTGATCGACTCCGGCCACGGCAAGAAGCTCGAACGCTACGGCCGCTTCCGCTTCATCCGCCCCGAGCCACAGGCGATGTGGGCGCCTGCCTCGACCGACTGGCAGGCGCAGGGCGAATTCGTCCCCGGCTCGGACGAGGACGGCGGCGGCCGCTGGGAATTTGCCGAGCCCGTGCCCCGCGAAGGCTGGACGCTCAAGTGGAACGAGGTGTCGTACACCGCGCAGACGACCCCGTTCCGCCACCTCGGTTTCTTCCCCGACATGGCGCCGGTGTGGAGCTGGATGCGCGAGCGCGTTGCGGGGCTCGATTCGCCCGAATGCATGAACCTGTTCGGCTATACCGGCGTCGGCACGCTGGCGATGGCGACCAAGGGCGTCCGCATGGTCCACGTCGATGCGTCGAAGAAGTCGGTCGAGGCGGCCAAGGCCAATGCAAAACTGTCCGGCATGGCCGACGCGCCGATCCGCTGGATGACGGATGATGCGGCGAAGTTCGTCGCGCGCGAGGTTCGGCGGGGGCGGCGATATGATGGAATCCTGCTCGATCCGCCGAAATATGGGCGTGGCCCGGAAGGCGAGGTCTGGCGGCTGGAGGAAGACCTGCCGAAGCTGATCGCCGACTGCCGGAAGCTGCTCGACGAGAATTCGCGCTTCCTGTTCCTGACGGTCTACGCGGTGCGGATGTCGGCGCTGGCGATCGGCGAACTGTTGAACCAGGTCTTCGCAGATCTTCCTGGCAAGGTAGAAGTCGGCGAACTCGGCGTCCGCGAAGAAGCGCGCGGGCTCACCCTCCCCACCGCAATCTGGGCCCGCTGGAGCCGCTGAGCTTACCTATTTGACTTCCACCCCGGCGAAGGCCGGGGCCCAATTGGAAAGGTTGGCGTAACGAAGGACGGTCCTCCGTTGGCTACGTCCCCCAATTGGGCCCCGGCCTTCGCCGGGGTGGTGGTTGATTCAGGGGACGGGACAAACCCGGCAACTCCCCTACCGTTCGTGCCGAGTAGAGACCGAGTAGCCCGCTTGGGCGTATCGAGGGCTCGTATCGAGGTACAGGTTCTGCACGCCAACCTGTCCTTCGATACGCCGTCTCGATACGCCCCTTTGCGGAGTTACTCGACAGCTGCTCAGGACGAACGGCAGTTGCGGGATTACCCCGGAATCTGCTGCGAGATGCAGTGGAAGCTCCCGCCGCCCGTCAGGATATGATCCGCACGTTGCCCGACTACCTCACGGTCCGGGAACAGCGCCTGGATCGCCACCACCGCCGCCTGGTCGTTCTCCGCGCCATACAACGGCACCACCACCGCGGCGTTGCCGATATAGAAGTTCATGTAGCTCGCCGGCACGACCTCCTCGTCGCGCAGCACGCGGCCCGGCGACGGGATCGTCACCACCTCCAGCCCGGCCGCCTCGGCGTCCCGCGCCGCGTTCTGGTACACCTGCCAGTTCGGATCGTTGTCGGTCGCCTTCGGGATCGCCACGCGTCCCTCGCCGACGAACCGCGCGAGGTTGTCGACATGGCCGTCGGTATGATCGTTGACCAACCCGTCGCCCAGCCACACCACGCGGGTATAGCCGAGGTCGGATGCCAGCCGCGCCTCGATCTCCGCCTTGGTCAGCGACGGATTGCGGTTGCGGTTAAGCAGGCACTGCTGCGTCGTCACGACCGTCCCGGTGCCATCGCCATCGATCGCGCCGCCCTCGAGGACCCAGTCGCACGCCTCGACCCGCTTGTGCCGGCTTTCCGCCAGCCGTTGCCCGATCGTGTCGTCACCCGGCAGGTCGTACTTTCCGCCCCAGCCGTTGAACCGGAAGTCGCGCGCGCTGCCGTCGCCGACGATGATCGGCGCGGTATCGCGCAGCCAGATATCGCCGAACGGCTCGACCACCACGTCCGCGAACGGCGCCAGCTTCTTGGCGGTCGTCGCCGACCCGACGTCGGCCGCGACCAGAATCACCGTCTCGCCCTTGCCATCCGCATGCACAGCCTTGGCGAACGCGACGACCTCGTCCCGCGCAGGCTCGAGATCCTCAAGCCACAGGTCCGCATGGCTCGGAAAGCCGATCCAGACGGCCTTGTGGTGCGCCCATTCGGCGGGGGTAGAGACGGTCGTGGTCACTTACTTGGCTCCTGCGCGATCGCGGTCACGGATGCCGCGGAATTCGGCGGTCTTATACCAGTTCGGCCACAGACTGGTATCGTCCGCGAGTTTCCGCCCGAGGCCGTAGTAGATCGTCAGGTCCTCGACCGCACCGGACCAGTCCCACTTCACGTCATATTCGTCCGCGGGCTTGTGATACCGGTGCGCGACATAATCCTCGCGCGCGGCATGTCCTGCTGCGGTGCCACCAACGACAAGGTCCTCGCCGCTGCCGCCATCGAGCATCGGCACGCCCAGCTTGGCGAAACTGAAGTGATCCGAGCGGTAATAGCCGCCGCGCTCAGGATTCGCCTCGACGCCGATCACACGGCCCCCGGCAGCGACGAACGGCTTCACGAGGTCCTCGATCTCCGACTTCCCCGCGCCGGTGAGCACGAAGTCCTTCGCGCGGCCGTCGACGTTCAACACATCCATGTTCACGCCGCCGACAGTGTGCGCGAGCGGATAGATCGGATGCTCGGCATAATAGCGTGACCCAAGCAGCCCGGACTCCTCCGCGGTCACCGCCAGGAACGCGATCGAGCGCTTGGCCGGCCCCGCCTTCACCTGAGCCTCCGCCAAGGCAACGAGCCCGGCGACCCCACTCGCATTGTCCGCAGCGCCATTGCAGATGTCGTCGCCATCGACCGCGTCACAGCGCCCGAGATGATCCCAATGCGCCGAATACATCACATAATCATTGGGAGCCGCCGTCCCCGGCAGCACGCCGATGACGTTCTTCGACGCCTGCCGCTTGATCGTGTTGTCAAACCCGCCGCCAAACTTCAGCCCGAGCGGGACCGCCTTGAATCCCTTCACCTTCGCCGCCGCCGCCAGCGTCGCGTAATCCTTGCCCGCGCTCGTGAACACGCGCTCGGCGGCCGGCTTCTGCATCCAGCCGACGATCTGCGACTGGTCGAGATGATCGCCCTTCTCGTCCAGCTCCAGCTGCGGCCCGGTCCAGGACGACTGCACCACCGCCCACGGATACGCCGCCGGCTCGGTATCATGGACGATGATCGCCGCCGCCGCGCCGTGCTTGGCCGCATTCTCGAACTTGTACGGCCAGCGCCCGTACCACGTCATCGCACGCCCCTCGAAGGGCCCCTCGCGCGACATCGTCTGCCAGTCGGCGTCGTTGATGAGGATGACCACCGTCTTCCCCTTCATGTCGGTGCCGGCATAATCGTCCCAGCCCTTCTCGGGCGCGGTGATGCCGTAGCCGACGAATACCACGTCACTGTTCGCCACCGACACCTTCGGCACGACGCGGTAGGTGCCCGCGACCATGTCGGTGCGGAAGTTCAGGCTCACGGGCGCCTTGCCACCGGAGAAGACATAGGGCTGCACGTTGCCCGCGGTGATCTGGACCATCGGCACGTCCTGCGTCCACGATCCCTTGTTGCCGGGCTTCAGCCCCGCCGCCTTCATCCGCTCGACGATATACGCGACCGTCTTCGCCTCCGCGGGCGTGGTCGGCGCGCGGCCTTCGTAGGCGTCCGACGAGAGCACCTGCGTGACGGTCTTCAACGTCTCTACCGAGATCGCAGGCGAGGTCTGCGCGGACGCGGCGGTCCCGAGCAGCAACAGAGACAGGATGGCAGCGCGCATGGTCATTTCCCCGTTTGGTTGCGCGCGTTCTGGCAAAGCTGGGCGTGCATGTCCACGAGGCGACACGGGGCAACGAAAAAGGGCGGCCCCGCAGGACCGCCCTTCTCCATTCCAAACCGCGCCGTGGCAAAGCCACGTCGTCGGACGTCGCTTGAGCGACGCCGGCCGGTCGACGAATTTTCTCGGCTTAACGCGAGTAAAATTCGACGACCAGGTTCGGCTCCATCTTCACCGGGTAAGGCACTTCGTCGAGCGTAGGGACGCGCGTGAAGGTGACCTTGGCGGCGCCGTCGGTGGCGACGTAGTCGGGGATCTCACGCTCGGCGAGGCTCTGTGCTTCCATGACCAGCGCCATTTCCTGCGCCTTCGAACCCAGCGTGATCTCGTCGCCGACGAAGCAGCGACGCGAGGCGATGTTGCACTTCACGCCGTTGACGCGGATGTGGCCGTGCGAAACGATCTGGCGTGCCGCGAAGATCGTCGGTGCGAACTTGGCGCGGTAGACGATCATGTCGAGGCGCTGCTCGAGCAGGCCGATCAGGTTCTGCGAGGTATCGCCCTTCAGACGCGCAGCCTCATGGTAGCATGCGCGGAACTGCTTCTCGGTCACGTCGCCATAATAGCCCTTGAGCTTCTGCTTGGCGCGCAGCTGGATACCGAAATCGCTGACCTTGCCCTTGCGGCGCTGGCCGTGCTGGCCCGGGCCGTATTCACGCTTGTTGACCGGCGACTTGGGACGACCCCAGATGTTCTCGCCCATACGGCGATCGAGTTTGTACTTCGCGCTTTGACGCTTCGACATAGTAAGTCCTTGGCAAATGCTAACAACGTTGTTCCCGGTATCGCTCTGCTGGCTGTACGAGACGGATGTCCAGACAGGGCAGGGCCACCGCTTCACCGGGGTGCAGGGCCATTGCGAAGGCGGGCGCCTAGACGGGGGGCGGGCCAGAGTCAAGCTGGACAGGCCGTATGGGGCTCGGCAAGAGACGGCGCATGACCATTCTCCCCGGCCCAGATTGCACCACCATGACCGACGTCCGCGCAGGCGTCGACGCGCTCGACCGCGACTTGGTCGCGCTCATCGCCGCGCGGTTCGCGTACATGGACGCCGCCGCGCGCATCAAGCCCGAGCGTGGGCATGTCCGCGACGAGGCGCGGAAGGCGCAGGTGATCGACAATGCGCGGGCCGAGGCGGTGAGACTGGGCGTTCCGGAGGCAGTGGTCGCGGATCTGTGGGAGACGCTGGTCGAAGCCTCGATCACGTATGAACTGGCGGCGTTCGACCGCCGCTAAAACTTCCGACAAGCCCCAAACCCTACCCCGTTCACCCCTCTCCCGTTCGTGCTGAGCGAAGTCGAAGCACCTTCGCTTGGGGCACACCCTTCGACTTCGCTCAGGGCGAACGGGACGGGGCGAACGGGAGGCGGGCGAACGGGAGGCGGGGGACGAACGGAGGCGCGCCCGGTCGAAAAATCAGCCCCGCGGCCTCTTCCCCGCCAGCGACGACAGTACGCCGCGGAAAGTTCGGATTTCCTGGCTCGACCAGCCCGGCTTCGTCAGCAGCGTGCGCAGCGTCCGCCGCGTCGACTGCATCTTGTCGGGCAGGTGGAAGAACCCCGCACCCATCAGCATCGCATCGAGCTGCCCGATCATCCCGTCGAGTTCTTCCTGCGGTGCGGGCGGCATGATCGGGTTGATCGACGGCTGCGACAGCTCGCGCTCGGCGGTGAGGCCCTTCGACCATTCATAGGCGACCAAGATCACCGCCTGCGCGAGATTGAGCGAGCCGAACTCCGGATTGATCGGCACCGTGATGATCGTCCGCGCGATCGCGACGTCGTCGGTTTCGAGGCCGGAGCGCTCGGGCCCGAACAGGATCGCGGAGCGGCCGGGGGCGGCGTGGATCTCGGTTGCGGCCTGTTCCGGGGTAACGACCGGCTTGGTCACGCCGCGCTTGCGTACCGTGGTCGCGAACACCTGCGCGCAGTCGGCGGTGGCGGCGGCGACGCTGTCGTAGACCTTCGCGTTCTGGAGCACGATGTCGGCACCGCTGGCGGCCGGGCCGGCGGAGGGGTTGGGCCAGCCGTCACGCGGGGATACGAGGCGCATTTCGGTGAGCCCGAAGTTTAGCATGGCGCGCGCGGCCTTGCCGATGTTTTCGCCGAGTTGGGGGCGGACCAGGATTATGACGGGGGGTGGGGTCGAGGCGCCGACCGTCGCTTCCTCGTCCATACCAGCCTGTTCACCCTCCCCATCCCGTTCGTCCCGAGTAGAGGTCGAGCTTGTCGAGGCCTCGTATCGAGGGACAGGTTCCGAACGCTCAGGCTTCCTAGCCGCCGCCGACACCGCCGCCCAATCATCGCGGAACAGCGCCTCCTTCTTCTTCCGCGACCAGTCCTTCACTTGGAACTCCGCCGCGAGAGCCTCCTGCCGCGAGGGGAATTCCTGGCTCCACATCAGCGTCACCGGGCGTCGCGTCTGCGTGTACCCCGGGATTTCGCCGAGATTGTGCTGGCCGATCCTCCGCTCAAGATCGTCGGTATGTCCAGTGTAATAACTGTCGTCGGCGCAACGCACCACATAGGCCCAGAATGTCATGGGTGGGGCTTATCCCTCGATACGCCGTCTCGACAAGCTCGACGTCTACTCGGGACGAACGGAAGAGGGGGTGATGGGCCTGATAACCACGAGCCTGATAACCTAGCGGGGAACGGGCGAGCGGACGTATCCATGAGGCTCAGACCTCACCCCCAATCCGTTCGTCCCGAGTAGCGATTGAGCAAAGTCGAGAGCGCGTATCAAAGGACAGGTAAGGGAGCAAATCACTCCGCCCGCCCAACCTCCTCGACACTCCCGGCAAAAGCCTCGAAGTCCTTCGCCTCGCTGAAATCCCGATACACACTCGCAAACCGGATATACGCGACGGAATCGAGCCCCTTGAGCCCGTCCATCACCATCTCGCCGATCCGCTTCGATGTGACGTCGTTCTCGCCCAACGTCTCCAGCCGCCGCTGGATCCCGCTCACCAGCTTCTCGATCCGCCCCGGCTCGATCGCCCGCTTCCGCGTCGCGATCGACAACGACCTGAGCAGCTTCTCCCGGTCGAAAGGCTCTCTCCGCCCCTCGCTCTTCAACACGAACAGCTCGCGCAGCTGGATCCGCTCGAACGTCGTGAAACGCGCGGCGCAGCCTTCGCACTGGCGCCGGCGTCGGATCGCCGCCCCGTCTTCGGTGGGGCGGCTGTCCTTTACCTGGCTGTCTTCATGTCCGCAGAAGGGGCAGCGCATTCAGACCTTCTTCTTGCCCTTGTAGTACGCGTAGCCCGCGCCCGCGAGTGCGCCGAAGATCGGGCCGATGACCGGCACCGGGATCGCCACGACCGCGCCGAGTGCGCTCCACTTGGCCATGCTCTTGCCGAGGCCGGGGGTCGCCTTGATGTCGTTCTGGACGTCGTCGAACTTCGACATGCTGCTTATCCTTGATAGATCGGGAAGCGCGCGCAGAGTGCACGAACACGCGTCCGAACGTCCGCCTCGACTTCCGGGTCCCCATGCTCGCCCTTTTTCGCGAGGCCGTCCAGCACGTCGGCGACCATGTTGCCGATCTCGCGGAACTCCGCCGGGCCGAACCCGCGCGTCGTACCCGCTGGCGAACCGACGCGGATGCCGCTGGTCTTGACCGGCGGCAGCGGATCGTTGGGGATGCCGTTCTTGTTGCAGGTGATCCCCGCGCGCTCCAGCGCCTCGTCCGCATCGCGACCGGTGATGCCCAGCGGAGTGAGGTCGATCAGCGCGAGATGCGTGTCGGTGCCGCCCGAGACGACGTCCGAGCCGCGCTCCTTGAGCGTCGCCGCCAGCACCTTAGCGTTCTCAACGACCGCGGCGATGTAGCTCTTGAAGTCGGGCTGCAGCGCCTCGCCGAAAGCGACCGCCTTCGCCGCGATCACGTGCATCAGCGGCCCGCCCTGAAGTCCCGGGAACACCGCCGAGTTGAACTTCTTCGCCAGCGCCTCGTCGTTGGTCATGATCATGCCGCCGCGCGGGCCGCGCAGCGTCTTGTGCGTGGTGGTGGTCACGACATGCGCGTGGCCGAATGGCGTCGGGTGCAGACCCGCTGCGACGATCCCGGCGAAATGCGCCATGTCGACCATGAAATACGCGCCGACCTTGTCCGCAATGGCGCGGAAGCGCGCGAAGTCGATCGTCCGCGGATAGGCCGAGCCGCCCGCGATGATCAGTTTCGGCTGATGCTCGAGCGCGAGCGCCTCGACCTGGTCGTAGTCGATCAGATGCGTGGTCGCATCCACGCCGTACTGAATGGCGTTGAACCACTTGCCCGACATCGCCGGCTTGGCGCCATGCGTCAGGTGACCGCCCGCATCCAGACTCATGCCGAGGATCGTGTCGCCCGGCTTGACCAGCGCCAGCATCACCGCGCCGTTCGCCTGCGCACCCGAATGCGGCTGCACGTTGACGAACCCGCAGCTGAAGATGGCGCGCGCCCGCTCGATCGCTAGCGTCTCGACCATGTCCGACGGTGCACAGCCCTGGTAGTAGCGCTTGCCCGGATAGCCCTCGGCATATTTGTTCGTGAACACTGAGCCCTGCGCCTCGAGCACCGCCTTCGAGACGATGTTCTCGGACGCGATCAGCTCGATCTGCGTCTGCTCGCGTTCCAGTTCAGCGGCGACGCCGGCGAATACGGCAGCGTCTGCATCGGCGAGGCCGCGCGTGAAAAAGCCGTCGGGCTGGACGTCGTGGAGTTCGCGGGGCTGAGTGCTCATGCGGGGACCTTTGTGGAAAGTTTGTCGACACGGAGTTGATGACGGCCGCCGGCGAATTCGGCGGACAAGAAAGCTTCGACGCACGCCTTGGCCATTTCCTCGCCGATCAGGCGGGCGCCCATCGCGATGGCGTTGGCGTCGTTATGGATGCGCGCAAGGCTCGCCGACAACGGTTCGGACACGAGCGCACAGCGGCAGGCGGGGTTGCGGTTAGCGGCGATCGAGATACCGATCCCAGAGCCGCACAGCGCGATACCGCGGTCCGCGTTACCATCGGCGATCGCCGACGCGAGCTTGAACCCGTAGTCCGGATAGTCGACGCTGGCGGTGCCTTCAGGCCCGAGATCGAGCACGTCATGCCCCGCCTCGCGCAGCCAGGCGGCGAGCACCGCTTTCAACGAAACGGCGGCGTGATCGGACGCGATGGCGATGCGCACCTGGCGTAATCCTGTGACGGGGGATCGGGTGCCCAGCCCCTTACCGACCCGAGCGCGCATTTGCCACACCTGTTCGCGGGTCGTGATGGACGACGGCATCCCATTTCACCCCGTCATCCTGACGAAAGTCAGGACCCAGGGCGACCCAAGGTTAACATAGCGCATCACCCGTGGCTCTGGGTCCTGACTTTCGTGAGGATGACGCGCTAAGGTCGGCATCTGCGCTGAACGCCGACCGTGAAGGAGACATCGATGAAAGCCCTCACCCTGCTCGCCGCCGTCGCGCTGACCGCCTGTTCCGGCCCTGCGCCCGACACCAGCAGCGACGGCAACATGACGCCCGCCGGCTCGGTCGAACGCAAGGTCTCCGCCCCCGCGCCCAAACCCGCGCCCGACTATACCGGCCGCTGGATCGGCGTCGAAGGCATGGTCTTGGACGTCGCGCCGACCGCCGCGCCCGGCCACTACGCGCTGACCATGCAGTGGGACCTCGACAACAAGGGCAATTTCGACGGCACCGCGACCGGCGACACGATATCCTTCGATCGCGGCGGCATCCACGAAACGCTTCGCCCGACCAACGGCGACGCGACCGGGCTCAAATATCTGTTCGGCAAAACCGACTGCCTCACCGTCAAGCCCGGCGAAGGCTATTGCCGCGAGCGACTTAGCCGCTAGGTTCCGGATCGTGACCATGGCCTTTTCAAATGCGGACGCGGCGCGCGCGCATCTCTCCGAGGTGCTCCTGCGCACCGGGCAAGAGGACCGCGACGCGTTTCGCGAACTCTATTCGCTGACCAGCGCGAAGCTTTTCGGCATTACCCATCGTATCTGCGGCAACGCCCAAGCCGCGGAGGATGTGCTGCACGAGGTTTATCTTACGATCTGGAAACGCGCCGGTGCCTGGGAACCCGGCCGCGCGAGCCCGATAACCTGGTTGGCGACGATCGCGCGCAACCGCGCCATCGACTGGCAGCGCGCGCAGGGCGTCCGCCGCACCAGCCCGCTCGACGACGCGCCCGACATCGCCGATCCCGGTGAAGGCGCCGAGGCGGGAATGCTGGCGAGCGAATCGTCGCGTGAACTGATCGAATGCCTCGACGGTCTCGAACCGCAACAGCGCGACGCGATCCGCACCGCGTTCTTCGACGGCGTCACCTACGCCGAACTCGCGATCAAGCGCGCCGTGCCGCTGGGCACGATGAAGAGCTGGGTCCGCCGCGGTCTCGCCCGCCTGAAGGACTGCCTCGATGGTTGATCCGACCACCGATACCGGCGTGCCTGAGGGCGTTGCCGCCGCCGAACTCGCACTCGGCCTGCTCGAAGGCGAAGAGCGCGGGGCAGCCCTGCGCCGCGTGCTCGCCGAACCCGGTTTTGCCGCCCAAGTCGAATGGTGGCGGTCGCGTCTGGCCGTGCTGTTCGACCTCTGGCCCGAACAGACCGCGCCGCCGCATCTCGCCGCCCGGATTGAAGCCAGCCTCGATGGAACCCCGGCGCCCGCAAAGACCAGCCGCTTCGCATGGCCCGCGCTCGCCGCCGTCACCAGCGCGATCGCCGCATCGCTGTTGCTGTTCGTCATGGTCCGCCCAGAGCCGACCGTGCCCGTCTCGCAACCGATCGCCCCCTCAATACCGGCCGCGCGGCCGACCAGCGTGCTCGTCGCGATGCTCGGCGACGCGAAGTCGCCGGTCGCCGCGGTCTACGATCCCGCCAACGGCGCACTCCGCGTCGCGGCAGGCCCCGGCGTTCCGGACGCCCGCGTCGCGCAGCTCTGGGTAATCGGCGGCGACGGCGTGCCGCATTCGCTCGGCCTGCTCTCGGGCCGTCCGACCTCGCTGGCACCCAAGGGCGTCGACCGCGGTCGCATAACCCCCGGCGCGACGCTCGCGATCTCGGTCGAACCGCTCGGCGGCTCGCCGACCGGCCTGCCCACCGGCCCGGTCGTCGCCACCGGCGTAGTCGCGCGCGTCTGATGACCAAGCGACCCGCCGCGACCGGCGGCATCCCGCCGATCGCGCGCCTGCTCGGGCTGAGCGGCCTTCTCCCGCAACTCGCTGCGGTCGCGCTGCTGCTGAGCGGCGATCCGCAAAGCCGGTTTTCCGCGCTGGCGATCGCCTACGCCTATGCCGCGATCATCCTGAGCTTCCTCGGCGGTCTCTGGTGGGGCCTCGCCGCGCGCACCGACTCGCCGCCCCGCTGGCTCTGGTTCGCCAGCGTCGCGCCGTCGCTGATCGCGCTGATCACCGCCTGGCCCTGGATGGTCGGCCTGCGCTGGCCCGGCCCCTCGCTCGTCGTGCTCGGCATCAGCCTGATCGCCGCGCTGCTCGTCGACCGCGCGCTGGTCCGCGCCGGCATCGCGCCACCCGGCTGGATGGCCTTGCGCATCCCCTTGTCGATCGGCCTCGGCGTCCTGACGTTACTGGCGGCCATATTGTGACTCGGGTGCGGGAAAATGCTATACTAACGCTATGAGCGTTGCCGAACACATCACTCAATTGGCTTCCGGGCCAGCGCGTTTCACCACCGCCGAGTTCATGGAACTCGTCCGTCATCCGCCGATAGCCGACTGGCTGGGCAAGGTCGAACTGGTCAACGGGGAGATTATGCGGATGTCACCGGCAAACGTACCGCACTGGAACGCGCAGCGGATCGCTTTCCTGCGCTTACAGTCCGCCTTCGCCGCACTCGGCACCGAATGGATCGTCGGGCAGGAGCCGACCGTCCGCCTGACCGCCGACACGCTGCGCGAACCGGATGTGGCGGTGCTTCGCGACCCCGATCTACGCGCGACATTGTTCGACCGCGTTGCGCTGTTCCTTGCTGTCGAGATCGCGGATACGAGCCTCGCGCTCGATCTCGGCGCCAAGAGAAGCGACTATGCCGAGGCGTTCGTGCCACATTATTGGGTGGTCGATATCAACGCGCGTCGGACGCATGTGATGGCCAAGCCCCGCGCCGGTGATTACGAGGACAAACGGCTGATCCCGTTCGGCCAGACTATCGCAATCCCCGAACTCAACCTCGACATCGTCGTCGACTGACCCTCAAGCCGCCTTGCGCAAGTCCAGGCGGCTCCAGATCTCCATCAGCGCTTCAGTCAACTCGCGCATCATAGCCTCGGTATGCGCAGGGCCCGGTGTGAACCGCAGCCGCTCGGTCCCGCGCGGCACGGTCGGGTAGTTGATCGGCTGCACGTACACGCCGTATTCGGCGAGCAGCACGTCGCTTATCTTCTTCGCCTTCACCGGATCGCCGACCATCAGCGGCACGATATGCGTATCGCCGATCATCACCGGCAGCCCAGCGTCCTTCAGCATCGCCTTCAGCATCGCCGCGGAAGCCTGCTGCCCCTCGCGCTCGACGCTCGACGCCTTCAGATGCCGCACGCTAGCCAGCACGCCAGCGACCAGCACCGGTGACAGCGAGGTCGTGAAGATGAACCCCGGCGCATACGAGCGGATCACGTCGACGATCGTGCGATCGGCGGCGATATAGCCGCCCATCACTCCGAACGCCTTGCCCAGCGTCCCCTCGAGAATCGTGATCCGGTGCGCGACCTCGTCCCGCTCCGAGATGCCGCCGCCGCGCGCGCCGTACATCCCGACCGCATGGACTTCGTCGCAATAGGTCAGCGCGTTATACCGGTCGGCGAGGTCGCACACCGCGGAGATCGGCGCGATGTCGCCCTCCATCGAATACACGCTCTCAAACGCGATCAGCTTGGGTGCCGCCGGATCTTCGGCCGCAAGGAGCTCTTCGAGATGCGCGAGATCGTTGTGGCGGAACACGCGCTTTTCACAGCCCGAGTTACGGATGCCCGCGATCATCGACGCGTGGTTCAATTCGTCGGAAAAAATGATGCAGCCCGGCAGCACCTTCGCCAGTGTCGCCAGCGTAGCCTCATTCGAGACGTACCCGCTGGTGAACAGCAAAGCCGCTTCCTTGCCGTGCAGGTCGGCGAGTTCGCCTTCCAGGTCGACATGGTAATGCGTGTTGCCGCCGATGTTGCGCGTGCCGCCCGAGCCCGCACCGACGTCGTGCAACGCCTCTTCCATCGCCGCGATCACCTTCGGGTGCTGGCCCATCGCGAGGTAATCGTTCGAGCACCACACGGTGATCGGCTTCGGACCATTATGCCCGGCGAAGCAGCGCGCGTTCGGAAACGCACCCTTGTTGCGGAGAATGTCGATGAACACGCGGTAGCGCCCTTCGGCATGCAACCGGTCGATCGCCTGCGTAAAAACGCGCGAATAATCGACTCGCGGACCCAAGGTAGAATCCGTTGCCGAGATGCCGTTGGTAATCATAGGCTTGGGCACTACGCCTCGCTTTCACTCGTTTCCAGCGCAATACCGCTCTTACGGTGATCGCTTTCCTCATCCCGGCAGCACATTGCCACGATGCGCTCACGACGCAAGGTGCCACATTGTCCCAGGTCAGCGCTTAAAGCTGCTCGATCCTGCCAAACCCCCGCGCCGCCAGAGCCGGTCCGAGCGCGCGCTCCTCGTCGCCCAACCGGGTTAAGACGGCAACGCCCTCCCCCGCTCCCGACCATGATTCGCCCTGCATGAGATGCACGATCCGCCGCGCGATCCCCGGTCCGCCATCGACGAAGCCCACGCCGGGAGCAGCGGCCGCAAGCTCCGCTTCGACCAGTGGGAAATGCGTGCAGGCATTGACGATCACGTCGATCGCGTCGCCGCCGGGCTGCGAAAACAAGCCATCTAGCACCGCGGCATAGCGTTCCGCCGCGACGACTCGGCCGTGCAATTTCGCCTCGGCCATCTCGACCAGAGCCGCCGAGCCATAACGCAGTACCGTGCAATCGCCCGCGAACTTCGCCGCCAGATCATCGACATACGCCTGCCGCACCGTCGCCTCGGTTCCCAGCACGCCGATCGTCCGGGTCTTCGAAAGGAGCGCGGCCGGCTTGATCGCCGGCACCGTCCCGACCACCGGCAGGTCGAGCGCGGCGCGCACCACCGGCAGCGCGATCGTCGAGGCGGTGTTGCACGCGATCACGATCAACCGCGGCCGATACCGCTCAGCCAACCGCCCCAGCAACACCGGTACCCGCGCCGCGATCTCCGCCTCGCTCTTGGTCCCGTAGGGAAACCCAGCCGAGTCGGCGGCATACACGAACGGTGCTTCGGGCAGCGCCGCGCGCGTCGGACCGACGATCGACAGCCCGCCGACGCCGGAGTCGAAGAATAGGATGGGGCGCGTGTCCATACAGCGCTCTTAGGCCGGTTCGGCCCGTGCAAACCAGTACCCGTCGCCCCCCCACCTCGTCATCCTGACGAATGGAGAGTGATCGATGCCCAGCTACGCCATTTGCCGTCGGCCCCGCGTCGCTTATAAGCCCCTCCAGAACGGGGGACATAGTTGCAGACGGAAATTCTCTGGGTCGCGCCCACGCTATCGCTCGTGCTGAGCTATCTGCTCGGCTCGATCCCGTTCGGCGTCATCCTCACACGCGCCGGCGGCGCAGGCGATCTGCGCACGATCGGCTCGGGCAATATCGGCGCGACCAACGTCCTGCGCACTGGGCGCAAGGGTCTCGCCGCCGCCACGCTGCTGCTCGACATGGCCAAGGGCGCGGTCGCCGTGCTGCTGGTCGCACACCTGTTCCCCGGTAATACGCTGCTCGCGGCTGCCAGTGCGTTCATCGGCCATTGCTACCCCGTCTGGCTGAAGTTCAAGGGCGGCAAGGGCGTCGCCACGCTGATGGGCATCGTCGTCGCGCTCCACTGGCCGCTCGGACTGGTGTACGCGGTCGTCTGGCTCGGCCTCCTCGCAGGGCTCCGAATCTCCTCGGTCGCGGGCATGGCCGCCGCGCTCAGCGCGCCGTTCGCCGCCGCGCTGTTCGGTCGCTTCGACCTCGTCCTGTTGCTCCTCGCGCTCGCGCTGATCGTCCTGTGGAAACACCGCGAGAACGTCGAACGGCTGTTCTCGGGCACCGAACCGCGCATCGGGTCCAACCGGCAAAAGAGTGGCTGACCCGACGGTCTCAAGACTTCGGCTCATCCGCACGACCGGGATCGGACCGGTCACCTATCGCCAGCTCATCGCGCGCTTCGGCAGCGCCGACGCCGCGATCGAAGCCCTCCCGATGCTCGCCCAGCGTGGCGGCGGACGCGCGCCGAAAATCGCAGACGCTGCGCTAGCCGAACGCGAAATGGCCGCCACCGCCAGGCTCGGCGCACGCTACCTCTTCCTCGACGACCCTGACTATCCCCGTCTGCTCGCCGAGATCGAGACCGCGCCCCCGGCGCTCATCCTCCGCGGCGACATCGCCCACGCCGGCCGCCCCTGCATCGCGATGGTCGGCGCGCGCAACGCGTCCGCCGCCGCCTGCCGCTTCGCCCGCCAGCTCGCACTTCAATTGGCCGAGGAAGGCACCACCATCGTCTCCGGCCTGGCCCGCGGCATCGACACCGCCGCGCATATCGGCGCGCTCGGCGCCGGTACCAGCGGCGCCACGATCGGCGTGATCGCCAGCGGCATCGACATCGCCTACCCGCCCGACAACACCGCGTTGCAGGAACGCATCGCCACCGAAGGTCTGCTGCTTGCCGAACAGCCCCCCGGCACCGAGCCCAAGGCGCGCAATTTCCCCTCGCGCAACCGCATCATCGCCGGCCTCGCGATCGGCACGGTCGTCGTCGAGGCCGTCCCAAAATCCGGCTCGCTCATCACCGCGCGGCTAGCGAACGAGTCCGGCCGCGAAGTCATGGCCGTCCCCGGCAGCCCGCTCGATCCCCGCGCGCAAGGCTGCAACCTCCTGATCCGCGAAGGCGCCACGCTGGTACAGTCCGCCGCCGACATCCTCGAACAGATCCGCCCGTTCGACCCGCGCTCGGTCCGCGCCCCGATCGGCGCCTACGCCGCCTCGCCCCCCGAAGATGCAAGCGACGCCGACCGCCGCAGGATCACCGACCTGCTCGGCCCGGTCGCGGTCGCAATTGACGAACTCATCCGCCAGTCGCACCTTCCCCCCGCCGTCGTGCAAATGGTGTTGCTCGAACTCGAGCTAAGCGGTCGCCTCGAACGCCACGCCGGCGGCCGGGTCAGCCTGACCTGACGCCGCTCCACCCGGACATTCACGGTCGTCGACCGAGCCCCCCCCCGCCAAGGCAAGGGTCGCTTGAGCGCTAATCTCGAAAAGATTGGGGCGACTTGGGAACTAAGCCGCCGCTGCATCGTCCGATTGCAGGAACGAGACGAACAGGTCGGTCGACGACCGCAAATTTCGCGCGCTCGCTGCGAGGTCGCTGGCACTGCCCCGCACCGACGCCGACAATAACGAGGCCGATCCCGCCGCCGCCGCCACGCCGTTGATCCGGGTGCCGATCTCGTCAGCCGCGTCGACCGCGCGCGCTGTACCCGCATCGACCTCCTGCGCCGTGAAGCGCTGCTCGCCAACCGCAGTCGCGATCCCCGATGCCGCCACCGAGACCTGGCCGATCGCGGTGTTGACGCTGCGCAGTTTCTCACCCGTATCCGCGACGCCTTCGCGGATCCCGGCGAGCAGCGTGCTGATCCGGTCGCTTGCCCGCTTGGTATCCGCCGACAGCACTTTCACTTCACCCGCGACGACCGCGAATCCGCGCCCGGCGTCGCCCGCCCGTGCCGCCTCGATCGTCGCGTTCAGCGCCAGCAAATTGGTCTTGCTTGCCAGTTCGCGGATATCGTCGAGAAAGACCTCGATCTGGACCGCGTGATCCTCCAGCATCGCCACCGTCTGCACGCTGCGCTGCGCCTCCAGGCTTGCCACCACGGTCAATTCCGATTGCTGATCGGCCGCGATCGCGATCGTCCGGATCGATTCGGACAGGTCGCGGATCGACGACGCGACATGCGCTATGTCGCGCGCCGCCCGGCCTGCGCCCGATGCCGCCTCGACCGCATCTTGGGTCGCGCCGCCGGTAACGTCCTCGAGCCGCACAGCCGCATGCTCTAGTCGTTCGGTCGCCTGACCGATGCTCTTCACCACCGACGTCACCGAGTGATCGAACTCGTTCGCTAGCGCCACCAGCTCGCCGCGCCGCTCGCTCGCGATCCGCGTCGCCTGGTCCTCGCGCTGCTGGCGTTCTCGCGCCGCCACCGCCTCCGCCGCACGCGCCTGATGCATCGCCTCTTCGGTCCGCCGCTGACCGTCCTCCGCCAACTCGGTCAACTCGCGCGACCGCCGCAACGCCGCGCTCTGTGACCGGAACAGCCGCTCGAGCTGGATCGTCAGCACCGTCAACGCGCCGAATTGCAGCCCGACCGCAACGACATGAAAGATCACCCGGCCGAGATTACCCGTGCCGGTGAACACGAATTCCGGGGCCCACCATTCGAGCGCAAGATGATGCACGGCGGTCAGCACCGTCGCCAGCGCGATCGGCCGCCAGTCCGCCAACATTACCAGTGCCGCCATCCCGACGAAGAAATACATGTGTGCATCCATCTGCCACGGATGCCCCTTGAGCAGGAAAACGAGCATTGCCGGGATCACCGCGGCGAGCGACCCCATCAACGTCCGGGCCTCGACATCGTAGCGCCCGCGGAGCGCCATCGCGGTTGGCCCCGCCGTGATGATGGCGCCGATGACCAACAGCGGGACGCTCGCGCCCGCGCCCAATACGGCGTTGCCTATCAGTAGCCCCCCCAGCGAAATCCAGCCGATCGCCGCCCAGGCTTGGACGGCGCGACGCCGCAGCCGGTCGAGCGGGTTGAGGCCGGCATCATCCTCGATTTTTGCGGCGGCCCCCAGTTTCGCCCCGAAATTCAGCTGGGAGAAGGCCGGCTTCAGCACTGCGGCGATTCGATTCATGCTGGCTTCCTAGCACCGACATCGGCCCCGCAGCCTGCGGGCGGAGCGGCCATGATGACGATATTCCACGCGACCTGGGGGGCGATGCGGGCACGATCGCCAACGACGACCAGCGATCCCGGAATCGGCCCGGCCCCGAGCAACACCGCACCGCCCGCCAGCGCACCCTGCACCGCCGCTCCGCCATCTTGATCGAGCGGCACCAACAGCATCGAACCCGATGCTGGCGGCCACATCGTCAACGCGACAAGCCCAACTGTCGCAGTAGCGATCTGCGCAGGGATCAACATCCGACTTAGCTGGAATTTCATACGCTTACCTATGCACCGCCTGGTTAATGCAAAGTAAGTTCGCCGCGCATGATCGCCCCCGATTTGGCTTCGACAAAGACCCGAATCGGCCAATTTGACTTCGGCAAAGGCTCAAACCGGTGGCCCGTGCCGGCGGTTTCGCGGACGCTGTCCTGCATCGCCGCAGCCTGCCATCCTCAAAGGATATGCTGCCGATCTCGCACCCTCTCGCTCGCGACCCTCTGGAAAACCCGCGCCAGCGTCTGCACTTTCTGCACTTCACTCTGAACCCTCTGCGGGTTGACGGCACTGCCCCTTCGTCCCCACCCTCGTACGCGTACACGTAAGGACCCCGGTTTCCCCATGCAGCTTGTCATCGTCGAATCGCCTGCCAAGGCCAAAACCATCGAGAAGTATCTGGGCAGCGATTACCGCGTCCTGGCCAGCTACGGCCATGTCCGCGACCTGCCGCCCAAGGACGGCTCGGTCGATCCCGACGACGCCTTCGCGATGACGTGGGAGAATTATGCGGACAAGTCGAAGCAGCTGAAGGCGATCACCGATCTCGCCAAGCTTGCCGACCGCCTGATCCTCGCGACCGATCCAGATCGCGAGGGCGAGGCGATCTCGTGGCATGTTCGTGAGGTCCTGCGGGCGCGGAAAGCGCTGCCCAAGGAGGTCGAGCGCGTCACGTTCAACGCGATCACCAAGGCGACCGTCACCGAGGCGATGAAGAACCCGCGCGAGTTGGACGACGATCTGATCGACGCCTACCGCGCCCGCCGTGCGCTCGACTACCTGGTCGGCTTCACGCTGTCCCCCGTACTGTGGCGCAAGCTGCCCGGCGCGAAGTCCGCCGGCCGCGTCCAGTCGGTGTCGCTGCGCCTGATTGTCCAGCGCGAGCGCGAGATCGACGTGTTCAAGCCGCAGGAATACTGGTCGGTGACGGCCGAGATGGAGCATGACGGCACCGCGTTCACGTCGCGGCTGACGCAGTTCGAGGGCAACAAGCTTGACCGCCTCTCGATCGGCAACGAAGGCGATGCCCTGCGCGCCAAGCAGGCGGTGCTCGACGGCAATTTCTCGGTTCAGTCGGTCGAGACCAAGCCCGCCAGTCGCAACCCGCCGCCGCCATTCACGACGTCGACGTTGCAGCAGGAAGCCTCGCGCAAACTCGGTTTCTCGGCGGATCACACGATGCGGATCGCGCAGGGTCTCTACGAGGACGGCGCGATCACCTACATGCGTACCGACGGCGTGCAGATGGATTCGAGCGCGATCAGCGCCGCGCGCCTCGCCGTCGCGAACCGCTTCGACGCGAGCTATGTCCCCGACAAGCCGCGGCAATATCAGTCGAAGGCGAAGAACGCGCAGGAAGCGCACGAGGCGATCCGCCCGACCGACTTCGGCAAGGACAAGGCCGGCGGCGGCGATCACGCGCGCCTCTACGACCTGATCTTCAAGCGCGCGCTCGCCAGCCAGATGGCGTCCGCCCGCATGGAGCGCACGACGGTCGAGATGGCCGACGGCACCGGCCGCAACATCCTGCGCGCCACCGGCCAGGTCGTGCTCTTCCCCGGCTACCTCGCGCTGTACGAGGAAGGGTCTGATGACTCGGCCGACGAGGACGCCCGCCGCCTGCCGCGGATGCGCGAAGGCGATGCGCCCGCCAAGAAGAAGGTCGACGCCGAGCAGCACTTCACCCAGCCGCCGCCACGCTTCTCCGAAGCCTCGCTGGTCAAGCGGATGGAAGAACTCGGCATCGGCCGCCCGTCCACCTATGCGTCGATCATCAAGACGCTGAAGGACCGCGCCTACGTCCGGATCGAGAAGAACCGCTTCTTCGCCGAGGAAAGCGGGCGCCTGGTGACGGCGTTCCTAGAGCGCTTCTTCGAGAAGTACGTCGGCTACGACTACACCGCCGAGCTGGAGGAAGAACTCGACGACGTCTCGGGCGGCCGCGCACAGTGGCAGTCGGTGCTCGATGCGTTCTGGCGCGATTTCAAGCCGCGCACCAACGAGGTGATGGAGCAGCAGCCCTCCGCGATCACCGCCGAGCTCGACACCTTCCTCGCGCCATACCTGTTCCCGGCAAAGGCGGACGGCGGCGATCCGCGTCTCTGCCCGAACTGCGGCGAGGGCCAGCTGGCGCTGCGCGGCGGCAAGTTCGGCGCGTTCATCGCCTGCTCGAACTACCCCGAGTGCAAATACACGCGTCGGTTCGCGCAACCCGGTGGCGACGCCGAGGCAGATGCCGGCCCGTCGACGCTCGGCACGCACCCGGACACCGGCCAGCCGATCGAGCGCAAGTCAGGACGCTTCGGCCCGTATCTGCAGATCGGCGAAGGCGAAGATCGCAAGATGGCGTCGATCCCGAAGGACATCGGCGAGCTCAATCTGGAATGGGCGGTCAAGCTGCTGTCGCTCCCCCGGACGGTCGGCAACCATCCCGAGACCGGCGAACCGATCATCTCGACGATTGGCAAGTTTGGCCCGTATCTGAAGCACGCGGGCAAATACGCGCGGCTCCAGACGACCGCGGACGTGTTCGAGACGGGCATGAACGCCGCGGTCGTAAAGCTCGCGGAAGCCGCAGCCGGCGGAGGACGCACCGCGCGCGGGGCTCAGGCCCCGCTAAAGATCCTCGGCAACCATCCGCGCACCGAGGCCGAGATCAAGCTAATGGAAGGCCGCTACGGCGCCTACGTCACCGACGGCACGACCAACGCGACCCTGCCCAAGTCGATCGAGAAGGACCAGCTGACGCTCGAGGAAGCCGCGTCGCTGATCGACGCACGCGCCGCCGCGGCGCCGGCAACGAAGAAGAAGAAAGCGCCCGCCAAGAAGCCGGCGGCAAAGAAGGCACCGGCCAAGGATGCCGCTGAGGCGAAGGCTCCAGCGAAGAAAGCGCCGGCTAAAAAGGCCCCCGCCAAGAAAGCCGCACCGAAGAAGAAAGCGGAAGCCTAATCCTCCCCTGCAAGGGGAGGGGGACCATCCAAAGGATGGTGGAGGGGCGCTTCCCCAAAAGCACCGCTGCGTAAGGTAAGCCTCACGAACGCTACGTTCGCGGTAATCCCCCTCCACCCTTCGCCAAGCGGCGAACGGTCCCCCTCCCCGTTCCGGGGAGGATCAAGCAGCCCGGCGTTGCGTCAACTGCATCCAATCCCGCGCGGCGCGCTGCGCCACCGAGATCTCCCGCGCGGTCATGTCCTCGGCGATCTCAGCCCGGCATTCCTGCGCGGCGATGTTCCCCGACACCGCCGCCAGGTTGAACCACTTGTGCGCCTCGATCAGGTCGAGGACGACACCCGAAGTCCCCGTCGAATACACCATCCCCAGTTCGTAACACGCCCGGTCGTCGCCGCGCGCGGCATCCGCCAGACGGCGTTCGATTCCGATATTCGCGTTCTTGAAACTGCTGCCCATGGTCTTGCCCCCAATGTTCGTGAGGACAGAGTGCCGTGATTCGGGCTACGAAATGGTTAATGGGTTAACGCCCGTTTTTTACAACGCGTCTGGCGCCTCGATCACGATGTTATCGATCAACCGCGTCGCGCCCATCCGTGCCGCCGCCAGCAACCGCCGCGGACGCTCCGCCGCAGGGTTCTCGGACAGCGTCTCGGCATCCGCCAGCGCGACGTAATCAATGGTGAACCCCGCCCCGACCAACGTCGTCCGCGCATCGTCGAGCACCGACTCGACGTCCTCGCCCTTCGCGATCGCCCGCGCGGCCACACCCAGAGCCCGCGGCAAGGCCACCGCCTGCTTGCGCTGCTCGTCGTCGAGGTAGATGTTGCGCGACGACATCGCCAAACCGTCGTCGTCGCGCTGCGTCGGCACCCCGACGATATCGATCGCGAAATCGAGATCGGCGACGAACCGCCGGACGACCGCCAGCTGCTGGTAATCCTTCTCGCCGAAATACGCGGCGTCGGGGCCGACCTGGTTGAACAGCTTCGACACGACCGTCGCGACACCGTCGAAGTGGCCGGGCCGCGAGGCGCCGTCGAACCCATCGCTGACACCCGAGACGCGCACCGACGTCGCGAAGCCATCGGGATACATCGTCTCGACCGACGGCAGCCAGAGCAGGTCGCACCCGGCTTCGTTGAGCATCCGGATATCGGCCATCTCGCGCCGCGGATAGCGCGACAGATCCTCGCTCGGGCCGAACTGCGTCGGGTTGACGAAGATCGACGCGACGACCTTGGTCCCCGGCCGCTTCGCCGCCTCGATCAGCGCGACATGGCCGGCGTGGAGCGCGCCCATCGTCGGGACGAGCGCGACGCGCTGCCCCGCCGCACGGAAGGCGGCGACGCTGTCGCGCAACGCATTAAGGTCCCGGACGGTGTCCACGTGAAACTCCTACTCGATAAGTGCGGTCGCGGCTTCTATGAAGGGTGACAGTCTCGATCAATAAGGAAACGCGCGTTGGCCATGGGCCCTGACTCACCCCTAGCTTCGCCGCACGTGATCGTGTTCGCCAACGAGAAGGGCGGCACCGGCAAGTCGACGACCGCGGTCCACGTCGCGATCGCGCTTGCTGCCAAGGGTGCACGCGTCGCGTGTCTTGATCTGGATCACCGCCAACGCACCGTCGGCCGCTATCTCGACAACCGCGCCGAGACGATGAGGCGCAACGGCTCGGTGCTGCCGATGCCGCGCCATGCGACGCTGTCCGACCAGAGCGAGGACCAGTTCGAGGACCTCTGGCACTCGCTGTGCGAGGGCTCGGACTTCCTCGTCGTCGACACCCCCGGCCGCGACGATCCGTTCGCGCGCACAGCAGCCGCACTGGCGAACACGCTGGTCACGCCGATGAACGACAGCTTCGTCGACTTCGACCTGATCGGCCAGGTCGATCCCGAGACCTACCAGGTGACGCGCCCGAGCTTCTATTCCGAACTGATTTGGGACGCGCGGAAACAGCGCGCGCGCGCTGACGGCACGACGATCGACTGGGTCGTACTGCGCAACCGCCTTCAGCATATCGAGGCGCGCAACATGCGCCGCGTGTCGGACGCGCTTGCGCAACTGGCGAAGCGCGTCGGCTTCCGGATCATCCCGGGGCTCGGCGAGCGCGTGATCTACCGCGAGATGTTCCCCGCCGGGCTGACGATGATCGATGCGAAGGCGTTCGGTAGCATGGGCCTCGCGCATGTCGCGGCACGCCAGGAATTGCGCGAGATGATGGCCGCGTTGCAATTGCCCGAAGTTGTCGAGCAAGCGCCGGACGTCGCTGCGTGAAGTGGATCGTCGCCGCGCTGTTTATTTGGGCGGCGTGGCATTATCTCCGCCCCAAGCCGAAGCAGCGCGTCGTAACGGATGAAGCGGAGGCCCGCTCGATCCTCGGCATAGACAGCAGCGCGAACGCCGACGCGATCCGCAGCGCCCACCGCCGCCTGATCGCCTCGGTCCACCCCGACCGCGGCGGCTCGACCGACCTGACCCGTCGAGTGAACGCCGCGCGCGACCTCCTCCTGAAGCGCGCGCGCTAACCTCAAACCGCCGTTCGTCCTGAGCGAAGTCGAAGGACAAACTCTGCACGAACGGAAAGACAGGCCAATGACCCACCAGTTCGACCCGACCTCGCTCCGCGAATACGACATCCGCGGGATCGTCGGCAAAGCGCTCGGCCCCGCCGACGCCGTGGCGATCGGCCGAGGCTTCGCCACCCGCATACGCGCGGCGGGCGGCACCCGCGTCGCGGTCGGCTATGACGGCCGCAACTCCTCGCCCGAACTGGAAGCCGCGCTCGTCTCCGGCCTCGTCGCAGGCGGCGTCGACGTCGTCCGCATCGGCCTCAGCTCCACGCCGATGCTCTATTACGCCGAAGCGACGCTAGAAGTGGACGGCGGCATCCAGGTAACCGGCAGCCACAATCCCCCCGAATATAACGGCTTCAAGATGGTGCACGCCCACGCGCCATTTTTCGGCGACGACATCCAGGACCTCGCCGCGCTCGCCGCATCGGGCACCTGGAGCGAAGGCGCGGGCGAGGTTACGACCGCGGACGTCCTCGACGCCTATATCGGGCGGCTGATGGCGGGCTATGCGGGCGGCGCGTTCCGGATCGGCTGGGACACGGGTAACGGCGCGGCCGGCCCGGTGATCGAGAAGCTCGTGCAATTGCTGCCGGGTGAGCATCATGTGATCTTCGCCGAAGTCGACGGCAATTTTCCCAACCATCATCCCGATCCTACCGAAGAGGCGAACCTCGCCGATCTGAAACGCCTGGTCGCGGAGAAGAAGCTCGATTTCGGAGTGGCCTTCGACGGCGACGGTGATCGGATCGGTGCGGTCGACGGGTTGGGACGCGTGATCTGGGGGGATCAGATTCTCTCCATATTGGTCGAACCTGCGCTGCGCGAGCACCCCGGTGCGCCGATCGTCGCCGACGCGAAGTCCTCGCAGGCGTTGTTCGACCGAATCACGGCGTTGGGCGGCGAGCCGGTGATGGCCGCCACAGGCCACAGCCTGATGAAGACCGCGATGACGCGCACCGGCGCGCCGATCGGCGGGGAGTTGAGCGGGCACCTGTTCTTCGCCGGCGAATATTACGGCTTCGACGACGCGCACTATGCTGCGGTGCGGCTGATCCGTGCGGTGCATCTGTCGGGGCGGTCGCTGACCGAGTTGCGCGACGCGATGCCCGCGCTGGTCGCGACGCCGGACCTGCGGTTTCCAGTCGAGGACGCGCGCAAGTTCGTGGTGGTGGACGAGGTGATCGCTCGGTTGAAATCCGAAGGGGCGGAGATGGACCTCACGGATGGTGCGAGGGTGACGACCGCCAACGGGTGGTGGCTGCTGCGAGCCTCGAACACGCAGGCAATGCTGACGGTACGTGCCGAGGCAAAGGACCAGGCGGCGCTTGATGCGCTACTGGCGGAGGTCGACGCACAACTCGCGGTCAGCGGTGTTGTGAGATCGGTACCGTAACACGGCCGCCACCCCGGCGAAGGCCGGGGCCCAAGTGGAAAGGTGGAAGTAACTGCGCGCTGTCTTCCGTTAGCAACCTCCCCCAACTGGGCCCCGGCCTCCGCCGGGGTGGTGCTGGTGGAGAGGGCGCTCGCAGAATTAGACGAAGTACATGCTGCGAGTAGTGAAGTGCCCCCCGTCATTCCCGCGGACGCGTGAACCCAGACTGGCTGGCCTCCCAATGTATCACGACCGTTCGGAGACTATGGATCCCCGCCTCCGCGGGGATGACGATGAGGTGGCAATGACGGCGTTGTGTTGGCGACAGCCACACATGATTGACTCACCACCGCCCTCGCCTACCGTCCCGCCACCACCCCAAGGAGTCCCCCAGTGGAGCGCCCAGTCGACGAATTCCGCTCCAGCACGCGGCGCTGGCTGCTCGGCAGCCTTGCCGGTTGGGGCAGCCTCCTCACCTGTCTCGCCGGCGTGGGCTTCGTCCTCATCGGCATCCGCTGGCTCAAGAACCGCAGCGCCAGCTACGAGATCACCGACCAGCGCCTGATCATCAAGCGCGGCATCCTGTTCAAGACGATCGACGAGATCGAGCTCTACCGGATCAAGGACGTCCGGCTCGGCTATTCGCTGCTCAACCAGATGACCGACATCGGCACGATCATCCTCACCTCGAGCGACCGCACGACGGCAGGCGGCGAGTTCACCCTCCGCGACATCCCGATGGCACGCGACCGTCGCGAAGGCTTGCGCAAACTGGTCGACCGCGCCCGCCAGCGCCGCGGCGTCCGCGAACTCGACGTGGATGACTCATACGCGCTGGATTAAGCGCGCTTTTGTCCCCACATGGCGGGCATGGCGCCCCCCTATCCCAAGCCCGCATATTCCAAGCCTAGGCCGCAACCCCAGATGATCCGGGTCGTCGACCTCGAGACCACCGGCTCGGCCCCGCCCGCCCACGGCGTCTGCGAGATCGGCTGGCAGGACGTCGCGCTCGGCGAGGACGGCCGCTGGGAGATCTACGGCGAAGGCGGCAGCCTGCTCGTCAATCCAGGCCGGCTGATCCCGCCCGTGACTCAGGCGATCCACCACATCCTCGACGAGCATGTCGCCGACGCGCCGTATTGGCATGATTGCGCCCGCCAGGTGCTCGACCCGTGGCCACGCCGGCTCGCGCTCGCCGCTCATCGCGCCGATTTCGAGCAGAAATTCTGCACCCCCGCGCTCACCCGCGACGCCGAGTGGATCTGCACGTGGAAATGCGCGCTCCGCCTCTGGCCCGACTCGCCGAGCTTCTCCAATCAGGTGCTGCGCTACTGGCGCAAGCCGCACGGCATGGAGCACGAACGCGGCCTCCCCGCGCACCGCGCGTTCCCCGACGCCTACGTCACCGCGTTCCACCTGCGGGACATGCTCAACGAGGCGAGTTTCGCCCAGCTCGTCGAATGGTCGCGCGACCCCGGCCTGATCCCGCGCGTCCGCTACGGCCCCGATCGTGGCAAGGAATGGTCCGAGCTCGATCACGAGACGCTGATGGCGTTCATGACCGACCGCGATCCCGATATCCGCTTCACCGCCAACCACGAGATGGACCGGCGCAGCGGCGGCGGTCGCGTCGGCAAGGCGAGTGCGCAGGACCTGCTGCTCTAGATCAATATGGTCGTCTCTGCGGACGCGTCAGTATCGCTGGCGTAACGACCTCCGCCCGCCTACACCCCACCCCCTATGGTCCGCGTACGCTTGAAATTACCGTCGTCGGAGGGGCGGGTCGCACGCTGGCTGGTCGCGTTCATGACGCTCGGCTTCATCGCGCTGGCCGCCGCGGCGATCGCGATCGGCTGGATCACCGTCCGCAACCACACCTATACCGCCGAGATCCTCCACACGCAGGACGTCCGCCAGGCCGTCGCCACGCTCCAGATCCAGATGGAGCAGTCCGAGACCGCGCGGCGCGGCTATATCCTCGCCGGCAAGCCGCTGTTCGCCACCGCCTACGCACGAACCGCAGGCAACCTCGTGCCGTCGATCCGCAAGCTGCGCCACCTGACCCGCGACAACCCCAACCAGATCGCGCGCCTCGCCCTGATCCAGCCGCGCTTCGTCCAGTTGCGCGCGCTCCGGACGCAATCGATGACCCTGGTCGCCTCGGGTCGGATCGCCGAAGCGCAGCGCCGGTTCGCGGTCGATGCCAGCGTGCCGTTGATGCGCGGCATCCGCTACCGCCTCCAGGCGATGGCCGCCGACGAAGTCCGCCTGCTCGCGATCCGCACCGAACGCCAGCAAAGCACCAGTGCACTGTTCCTCTCGGTCGCCGGGCTCGCCGCGGCGTTGCTGCTGATCGTCGCGATCCTCGCGGTCCTGCTGATCCGCCGCTACACCGCCGACCTCGCCGCCTCGCGCGACAGCCTGCGCACCCTCAACGAGACGCTTGAGGAGCAGGTCGTGGAACGCACCGCCGACCTCAGCCGCGCGAACGAGGAGATCCAGCGCTTCGCCTATATCGTCAGCCACGATCTGCGTTCGCCCTTGGTCAACGTGATGGGCTTCACCGCCGAACTCGCGACCGCCGCCGGGCCGCTCGCCGAGCTGGTCGATCGCGCCGAGGCCGAAGCGCCGCACATCCTGACGGAAGACGCGCGGTTGGCGGCGCGCGAGGACCTGCCCGAGGCGATCGGCTTCATCCGCACCTCGACGCAGAAAATGGACCGGCTCATCAACGCCATCCTCAAGCTGGCGCGCGAAGGCCGCCGGACGATCGCGCTCGAGCATATCGACCCTGCGCAACTGGTCGACACGATCGTCGGCGCGATGCAGCACATCGTCGACGATCGCGGTGCGGTGGTGCGCGTCGAGCGGCCGATGCCGGCCATCGTCACCGATCGCCTCGCGCTCGAACAGATCCTGTCGAACCTGATCGAGAACGCGACCAAATACCTGAAACCGGGCCGCCCCGGCGAAATCACGGTCAAGGGCCATACCGAACGCGGCCGCGTGATCCTGTCGGTGGTCGACAACGGCCGCGGCATCGATCCGCGCGATCACCAGCGCGTGTTCGACCTGTTCCGCCGCTCGGGCGCGCAGGACCAGCCGGGCGAAGGCATCGGACTCGCGCATGTCCGCGCACTTGCCTATCGTCTGGGCGGTACGATCGACGTGCAGTCGACGCTCGGCGACGGCGCGACCTTCCGGCTCAACCTGCCGACCCACATGACTATCCAGGACGCAGCATGAACGATCACAAGACCGTCGGCATCGTGATGATCGAGGATGACGAGGGTCATGCCCGCCTCATCGAGAAGAACATTCGCCGCGCCGGGATCCTGAACGATATCCGCCACTTCACCGACGGCACTACCGCGCTCGACTTCCTGTTCAACGCCGCCGATGGCCCCGCGAAAAGCGGCCCGGCGATGATCCTGCTCGACTTGAACCTGCCCGACATGAGCGGCACCGACATCCTCGCCCGGATCAAGGCCGAGGGCAGCCCGCTCAAGCGCACGCCGGTCGTCGTGCTCACCACCACCGACGACAAGGTCGAGATCGAGCGCTGCTACGATCTTGGCTGCAACGTCTACATCACCAAGCCCGTCAACTATGAGAGCTTCGCGCAGGCGATCCGCCAGCTCGGGCTGTTCCTGTCGGTGATCCAGGTCCCCGAAGCCGAGTGAGCGAAACGCGCGTCCTCTACATCGACGACGACGCCGGCATCCGGCGGCTGGCGGCGCGTGCCCTGGAGCGCCGCGGCTACCGGATGACGGTCGCCGAGACGGGGGCCGAGGGTGTCGTGAAGGCCGCCGCAGAACGCTTCGACCTGATCGCGGTCGACCATTACATGCCCGGCATGGACGGTCTCGAGACCCTCGAAGCGCTCCGCCGCCTGCCCGATCCGCCCCCCGTGGTGTACGTCACCGGCTCCGAGGAAGGCCGCATCGCGGTCGCCGCACTGAAGGCGGGTGCCGCCGATTACGTCGTGAAGACGGTCGGCGACGATTTCTTCGACCTGCTCGCCGCCTCGTTCGAACAGGTCCGCGCGCGTGCCCTGCTCGAACAGGAAAAGGCGTCCGCCGAAGCCGACCTCCGGGCCAGCAACGCGCGGCTAGAGGCGCTGCTGGGCGAGGTGAACCACCGCGTCGCCAACTCGCTGCAACTCGTCTCGGCGATGGTCCGACTCCAGGCGACCGCGCTGACCGACCCTTCCGCGCGTGAGGCGCTGGAGGATACGCAGCGCCGCATCCAGGCGATCGCGCAGGTCCACCGCCGGCTCTACACCAGCAACGACGTCGAGAGCGTCGACATGCAGGAATATCTCCGCGCGCTGGTCGACGAACTTGCCGAGACCTGGTCGACCGAAGCGCTCCCCCGCGCCTTGAGCCTCGCCGCCGAACCGATCCGCCTGCCCACCGACCGCGCGGTGTCGCTCGGCGTGATCGTCACCGAACTCGTCACCAACGCGTGCAAATACGCCTACCCCAACAGCGGCGGCGAAATCCGCGTGGCGCTCCGCCGGATCGACGACGACGTCTTCCTGCTCGCGGTCGAGGACGATGGCTGCGGCATCCCCGAGGACGCGACGCCGCGCGGCACCGGGCTCGGCACGAAGCTGATCCGCGCGATGGCGCAGAGCCTGCAGTCGATCGTCGAATACGACCCCACCCACACCGGCGTCCGCGCCACCCTCCGCGCGGCGGTGCGGTAGCGGGTACCAAGCCTCAGAACTCCCCTACCCCGTTCGTGCTGAGCGAAGTCGAAGCACCCTCGCTTGGGACATGCCCTTCGACTGCGCTCAGGGCGAACGGACGATAGCGCAAACCTGTTAGTTCGCCGGCTCCGACAACGGCGCGAACCGTGCCACCTGACGTCCGACCAGGCACAATTGCTCGATCACCGCGGGATCGTTCGCGCCGCCCTCGTCATCGAACTTCGTCACCTGCGTATTGATCGCCGCCGCGAACGGCGTCGGCCAGCCGCGCAGCGCGTGGACGATCGAGCGCAGCGCCGCGATCGTGCTGCCGGTCGCCTGCCAGCCATACGCCGTGGCGATCAGCCCGACCGGCATGTCCGCCAGATACGGGCGTTCGTCGCGCGCGGTCTCCTCGAGCAGGTCGAGCGCGTTCTTCACCACGCCGGAGATGCTGCCGTGATAGCCCGGGCTGGCGATGATCACCGCCGATGCACCGCGCACGGCCTCGACGAACGCGCGTTCGTCCGCGGTCCGCGTCGTCGCCTTCGGATCGTAGAGCGGCAGCCGCGCCATGTCGGCGCCGCCGAACATCTGCGTGCGATAGCCCTGCTTCTCGACCGCATCGAGCGCGATCCGGAGTGCACGCTCGGTCGACGAGACGCCGCCGATCGTGCCGCCGATGCCAACGACCACCGGCAGAATGGCGGGGAGAGTGTCGGAAGCGGCCACGGTTTCATCCTGTTCGAACGTCATCGACACGCTCTTCCCCGTTTCGCCGCGCGATGACAACAGGGCTTCGGTCGGTTCTCGTCACGCGAACACCACGGACGCTGTCGCTAAGCCCCGGTACACGTTAGGCATGCGCATAGGCTTGCCCGAGCTGTCATAGAACGATAACACACTAAAAGTCCGCCGCTTGGCCGACCTGGAACGATCCGATGCGCCCCGATCCCTTCGACCCCGACCGTTCCAGTTCGCGCGGCGACCGCGAGCCCTATGCCTATGAGCGCGAGCGACTGATCACCGAACGCGAACGCCTGCGCCAGAAATACGAAGCCGAGCGCGATAGTGACGAGTCCGGGTCATATGACGACCGCGATGCGGCGCCCTACGCCACCGCCCGCGTGCCGCGGCGCAAGCGTCCGATCGGTCGCTGGGTCCTGCGCGGAGCGGGGATCGGCATCGTCCTGCTGGTGATCGCGGTCATCTGGCTTGCGATCACCGCGCCGCTGTCGAAGTCGCTCCAGCCGCCAACACCGCCCTCGATCACACTGACCGCGGACGACGGCACGCCGATCGCGCGGCGCGGCGCGATCATCGGCAAGTCGGTCGACGCCTCGAAGCTCCCGCCGCACGTGACGCAGGCGTTCCTCGCGATCGAGGACCGGCGCTTCTATTCGCACTGGGGCGTCGACCCGCGCGGCATCGCGCGTGCGGCATGGGCGAACATGGGCTCGGGCGGCGTACGCCAGGGCGGCTCGACGATCACGCAACAGCTGGCCAAGAACGCGTTCCTCGACTCGGACCGCACCGCGACGCGGAAAATCCGCGAGGCGATGATCGCGTTCTGGCTCGAGGCATGGCTGTCGAAGAACGAGATCCTCTCGCGCTATCTCTCGAACGTCTATTTCGGCGACAACACCTACGGGATCAGCGCGGCTGCCAAGCATTATTTCGGCCGCACCCCCGACAAGTTGAACGTGGGCCAGGCGGCGATGCTCGCCGGGCTAGTCAAGGCACCGTCGCGCCTCGCGCCCACCTCCAACCTCGAAGGCGCGCGCAAGCGGGAAGCCGTCGTGGTCGGCGCGATGGTCGACGCGGGCTTCCTCACCAAGGCGGAGGGCGACGCGGTCCAGCCGCAGCGCGTGCTCGGCAGCCGCCCGTCGCAGCTCCCCAACGGCACCTATTTCGCCGACTGGATCCTCCCCGAAGCGCGCGACCAAGCCGGCGAGATCAAGACCGAGGCGACCGTCCAGACCACGCTCGATCCGCGGTTACAACGCGCGGCGGAGCGCACTGTCGCGCGCGCAGGATTGCGTCAGGCACAGGTCGCGCTGGTAGCGATGCGCCCCGATGGCCGCGTCGTCGCGATGATCGGCGGCAAGAACTACGCGAAAAGCCCGTTCAACCGCGCGACGCAGGCCCGCCGCCAGCCCGGCTCGACCTTCAAGCTGTTCGTCTACCTCGCCGCGATGCGCCAGGGCCTCACCCCCGATTCGACGATCGAGGACCGCCCGGTGACGATCGGCGACTGGACCCCGAAGAACAGCGACGGCCGCTATCAGGGGACGATCACGCTGCGCCAGGCGTTCGCGCGCTCGTCCAACGTCGCCGCGGCACGGCTGACGCAACAGGTTGGCGTCAAAGCGGTGATCAAGGCCGCGCGCGACCTCGGCATCTCGACGCCGATCCCGAGCGAGGCGACGATCGGGCTCGGCACCTCGACGGTATCGCTGCTCGAACTCACCGCCGCCTATGCCGCGATCGCGCGCGAGCAATATCCGGTCCAGCCGCGCGGCCTTGCCGACGTCCGCGAGAAGGGCTGGTACCAGTCACTGACCGGCGGCGCGACCGAAATGCCGAACAAGATCCACGACGAGATGCTCGATCTTTTGGCGGCCTCGATCCGCACCGGCACCGGGCGCGGCGCAAACCTGACGGTCGACGCGTTCGGCAAGACCGGCACGACCTCGGACAACAAGGATGCACTGTTCGTCGGCTTCGCGCGCGATCTGGTGGTCGGCGTGTGGGTCGGCAACGACGACAATTCGTCGAATCCCGGCCTGTCGGGCGGCGGCATCCCGGCACGGATCTGGCGCGACTTCATGCAGAGCGCGCTGGGCATCGCCCCGATCGCCGCGCCTCCTCCCGCGGTCGAGGAAGTCGATCCCGACGCGTTGCCGGCAGACGAGCAAGACAATTCGATCCTGCCGCTAGGCGGGCAGATCGAGGGGATGGGCTTCAACCTGAAGATGGGCGAGGACGGCACCATCTCGGTCGGCCCCTCCCGCCGCGACCGCCAGGAAGGCCCGCCCCCACGCGACGATCGCCGACCTCCGGAGGAAGAGCCGGGGTTCGACGAAGGGCAGTAGTTTGCTGATCGACGCCATCCGTCACTCAGCACCACCCCAGCGATTAGGCACCACCCCGGCTATCAGGCACCACCCCGGCGGAGGCCGGGGCCCAATTGGAAAGGTTGCAGTAACGACGCGCAGGCCTTCGTTACCTACCGCCCCCACTTGGGCCCCGGCCTTCGCCGGGGTGGAAGAGTAGGAACGGGGATTCGCAACTCAGCGAGACGCCCCCGTTGACGCCACCACCGCATCGCAGCATGTCTCCCCCATGCGCTTCTTCTCCGACAACGCCGCCAGGATCCACCCGCAGGTCATGGCCGCGATCGCCGCCGCCGACACGCTCGACACCGCCTATGCCGGCGACGCGTGGAGCCAGCAGCTCGACGGCCGCTTGTCCGCGCTGTTCGAAACCGACGTCGCAGTGCTCTGGGTCCCCACCGGCACCGCCGCCAACTGCCTCGCGCTCGCCGCACTCTGCCCGCCGCACGGCGGGATCGTCTGCCACCGCGACGCGCACATCCAGAACGACGAGGGCGGCGCGCCCGAATTCTACACGCATGGCGCCAAGCTGTTCCTCGCCGACGGCGACGGCGCAAAGCTGATCCCCGACACCATCCGCACCGTCCTCGACGCGATCCCCGACGACGTCCACCGCGTCCAGCCGCACGCGATCTCGATCACCAACGCCACCGAATATGGCCGCGTCTACCAACCTCATGAGGTCGCGGAGATCGGCGCGCTGGCGAAGGAGCGCGGGCTCGGCTTCCACATGGACGGCGCGCGCTTCGCCAACGCGATGGCACGCGTCGGCTGCTCGCCCGCCGAGATGACGTGGCGCGCCGGTGTCGACGCGCTGAGCTTCGGCTTCGTCAAGAACGGCGCGATGAGCGCGGAGGCGCTGGTCTTCTTCAAGCCCGACCTCGCCGCCGTCACGCAATACCGCCGCAAACGCGCCGGGCTGTTGTTGTCGAAGGGGCGATATCTCTCCGCACAGATCCTCGCGATGCTCGACGACGACCTCTGGCTCGCCAACGCCAACGCCGCCAACGACGGCGCGACGAAGCTAGCCGCCGCCGCCGGTGACCGCCTCGTCCATCCGGTCGAAGCGAACGAAGTCTTCCTCCGCGCCACGCCGGAAGAAGCCGCAGCCCTGCGCGCGAAGGGCTTCGACTTCTACGACTGGGCCGCGGGCGAGATCCGCCTCGTCACCGCTTGGGACAGCCCGGCAGACGCGGTCGGCCTGCTCGCTGACGCCCTCCGCGAGCTGTGACCGGCCCCACCGACCCACCCCAGTCGACCCGCGCCGCGGTGCTGATCCCGTTCGGCATCGTCACGCTGATCTGGGGCTCGACCTGGCTGATCATCCGCGACCAGATATCGGTGGTGCCGCCGAGCTGGTCGATCAGCTACCGCTTCCTCGTCGCCGGCATCGCGATGGCGATCTACGCCAGCATCAAGCGCGAGAGCTTCAAGTTCGACGCGCGCGGCTATGCGTTCGCAGCCGTGATCGGCATCGCGCTGTTCACGTTCAACTTCAACTTCGTCTACCGCGCCGAGCATTACGTGACCTCCGGGCTCGTCGCGGTGGTGTTCGCGCTCCTACTCGTCCCCAACGCGATCTTTGGCCGCATCTTCCTCAAGCAACGGCTCGGACGGCAGCTGATGGTCGGCTGCGCCGTGGCGATGGCGGGGGTCGCGTTGCTGTTCGTCAACGAAGCGCGGGTCGATCCGCACGGGCCGCGCTCGGCGACGATCGGCATCGTCCTGACGCTGTGCGGCGTGATGGCCGCGTCCGTCGCCAACGTCATCCAGGGCAGCGCGTTCGCCAAACGCTATCCGATGGCCCCAACGCTGGCGATGGCGATGCTGATCGGCGCGTGCCTCGACGCCGCGTTCGCGTGGATCACCACCGGGCCGCCGGTGTTCGAGCCGCGCTTCGGCTACGTCGCCGGCATCCTCTATCTCGGCGTGTTCGCGTCGGCGCTCGCCTTCCCGCTGTATTTCAACGTCATCCGCGCGATCGGCCCCGCCAAGGCGGCCTATTCGGGCGTCATCGTGCCGGTGATCGCGATGCTGCTATCGACGATCTTCGAACATTATCACTGGTCGACCTTGGCCGTCGCCGGCGCAATATTGTCCGGCATCGGCCTGGTCATCGCACTCAGCGCACGCAGGCCGGCACGGTAGTCGGGCCAGACGGGCGTCCAGCCAAGCACGCGCTTGGCCTTCCCGTTAGCCACCCGCCGGTTCTCGTTATAAAACCCGCGCCCCATCGCCGAGAGTTCCTCGAGCGTCACGAACGGCGGCGCAGGCATCCCGAGCAGCATCGCCGCGAACGCCACCACGTCGTTCTGCGACGCGGGCACGTCGTCCGCGAGATTATACGCCCCCGCCGGTGCATCGAACCCGGCGATCACCCCCGAGACGATGTCGTCGACATGCGCGCGGCTGAACACCTGGCCGGGTTGCTCGATCCTGTGCGCCTTGCCCTGCCGCACCCGGTCGAGCGGCGAGCGACCGGGGCCATAGATCCCCGGCAACCGAAACGTCCGCGCACCGATGGCCAGCCAGTCCGCATCCGCCGCCGCCCGCGCGCTCCTGCGACCGCCACCGATCGGCGCCGTCTCGTCGACCCACGCACCCTGCGCATCGCCGTACACACCCGTCGACGACAGATACCCGATCCACGCCCGCGTCCGCAGCAACAGCGAACCGTAGCGCTCGAGCACGGGGTCCGCCTCATGCTCGGGCGGCACCGACGACAGGATATGCGTCGCCGCCGCGATCTCCGCCGTCACCGCATCCGTATCGTCGAACCGGAGCGTACCATCGCGCCCATCCCGCGTCGTGCCGACGACATGCCAGCCCTCGCCGGCCAGCCGCTCGGCCAGCCGCCCCGCAGTGTAGCCCAGCCCGAAGATAAGCAGTCGGCTCATTTCGTCGTCCCGGTCGTTGCCATCGGTCCCTTATACAGCGTCCCAAAGTAATCGCCCGCGTTCCACACCGGCCGCTGCGCGCCATCGGCGATCTCGCGCGCGATCCGGTAGTTCGCATCGACGAACCGCACGCCCTGATCCCACAGGATCGGCTGCGTCAGGTCGTCCGACGGCTTGTGGTAATTGTTCGCCATGAAATACGCGACCGCCGCCTTGCCCGGCCCCTTCTGACCCGGCCACAGGAACACCGACGGGATCCCCTTCTGGACGAAGCGGAAGTGATCCGAGCGGACGAAGATGCCCTCCTCTGGCATCGGATCGGGCGAGAGGCCGACGCCGATCGCCGCGACCGCCTTTTGCACGATCGGGCCGATCGTCGAGCGCTCGGCGCCGAACACCACCATGTCCTCGAACTTGTACGTCAGGATCGGCATGTCGAGGTTCACGTCCGCCACGATCGAGGTCAGCGGCACGGTCGGGTGGTTGGTGAAGTAATCGCTGCCGACCAACCCCTTCTCCTCGCCCGTGACCGCCAGGAACATGATCGTCCGCTTCGGCGCCTGCCCGCTGGCCGTGAAGCGCTTGGCCTCCTCGATCAGGCTGGCGATGCCGATCGCGTTGTCGAGCGCGCCGTTGTTGAGCGCGTCGCCCTTCACTGGCTTGGTGATGCCGATGTGATCGAGATGCGCCGACAGCACGACGACCTCCTTGCCGACCACCGGATCGCTACCCGGGATCATCCCGACGACGTTGCTGCTCGCCGCGGGCACGAAGCTCGTCTTGGTCGCGACGGTCAGCGTACCGACCAGCGGCACCGCCTTGAACTTCGCATTGTCGCGGTCCGCCTGCTTCATGATCCGGCTCCACGGTGTCTTCGCACCCGCGAACAGCTTGGCCGCGCCCGCCATGCTGACCGTCCCGAGCGACGGCGCGCCGGGCGCTTCGACCTTGCCGGTGCCGTCGGGGTTCGCCCACGTCATCCGCGGCGTCGCATAGGAGTCGGCCAGCTTGGCGAACGTCCGCACCTCCGCCGAGCGCGGGCTCTCCAGCGTGATCACGCCGACCGCACCCTTGGCCTGCGCGATCGCCGCCTTGGTACCGCCCGACCCGAAGAACGCGCGCTCCTCGCCGCCGAACCGCGCGGGCGAGCCGCCGAAATAGGCGACGATCTTGCCGCGCACGTCGACGCCCTTGTAATCGTCCTGGCCATATTGCGGCGCGTCGATCCCGTAGCCGACGAACACCACCGGTGCTGAAACGCTGGTCTCGGCCTTCGCGCCGTTCGCCGCGGGGACGTAGTCTTCACCGAATACGAGCGGCTGCGCAGGCCCGCGACCGGTCCAGACGAAATCGCCCTTGCTCGCCGCCTTGTACGACACGAGCGGCACGGTCTGGAGATAGCCGCCCTGATCGCCACCCGGCCGCAGACCCGCGGCATAAAACTGCGCGGCGACATATTGCGCGGCGATATCGAACTCGGGGCTGCCGGCCTCGCGACCCTTCATCGCATCCGACGCGAGAAACAGCACATGCGCCTTCATCGACGCCTGATCCGCCGGCAGCGGTGCTGCGAGCTTCGCGTTCAACTCGGCAGTATTCGGCGCGGTCACCGGAACCGGCGCGGGGGCAGCTTGTGGCGCAGTCTGAGCAAGGGCAGAGGTAGAAAGCGCGAGCACCGCGAGCGCGCCGATAGGACGATACATCCGGAAATCCTTGCAAAGGGAACGTGTTGCAGCGGCGTAGCATCCACCGTCACCCGCGCAAGCTTTGGCTGGCGATAGGCGGCTACGGCCCTATATTCGCAAACATATGCTCGATATCCAGAACAGTCTCGCCCACCCGCTCGTCATTCGCCGCGAGGACTATACCCCGCCCGAGTGGCTGGTCCCCGAGACGAAACTGGATTTCGACCTCGATCCCTCCACCACCCGCGTAACGGCAACACTGTCGGTAACGCGCAACGGCGATCACGCCGCACCGCTCCGGCTCGACGGCGCGGGCCAGAAGCCGCTCTCGGTCACGGTCGACGGCGTCGCGATCAACGACTGGCGGATCGACGGCGAACAGCTCGTCATTCCCCTCACCGGCGCCGCGCATGTCGTCGAGACTCAGGTCGAGATCGCCCCGGATCGCAACACGCAGTTGATGGGGCTCTATGCCTCGGGCGGTAATCTCTGCACGCAGTGCGAGGCGGAAGGCTTCCGCCGCATTACCTACTTCCCCGACCGCCCCGACGTGCTCAGCGTCTATTCGGTCCGGATGACCGCCGACAGGAAGCACTTCCCCGTGCTGCTCGCGAACGGCGATCCGGTCGCGCAGGGCGATCTCGACGACGGCCGCCACTGGGCGGCCTGGCACGATCCGTTCCCCAAGCCGTCGTACCTGTTCGCGCTGGTCGCCGGCGACCTCGCCGTGAACCGCAGCAGCTTCACGACCATGTCGGGCCGCGAGGTGTCGCTCGGCATCTGGGTGCGCGAGGCCGACCTGCCCAAGACCGACCACGCACTCAAGGCACTCGAACTCGCGATGGCGTGGGACGAGACGACCTATGGCCGCGAGTATGATCTGGACGTGTTCAACATCGTCGCGGTCGACGATTTCAACTTCGGCGCGATGGAGAACAAGGGGCTCAACATCTTCAACTCGCGCTACATCCTCGCCGACCCGGATACCGCGACCGATTACGACTATGACGCGATCGCTGCGGTCGTCGCGCACGAATATTTCCACAACTGGTCGGGCAACCGGATCACCTGCCGCGACTGGTTCCAGCTGTCGTTGAAGGAAGGCTTCACGGTCTACCGCGACCAGGGCTTCTCCGCCGACCAGGGTTCGCGCGCCGTCAAGCGGATCGAGGATGTCCGGGGCCTGCGCGCGTCGCAATTCCCCGAGGATTCCGGCCCGCTCGCGCATCCCGTGCGGCCTGAATCCTACCAGGAGATCTCCAACTTCTACACCGCGACGATCTACAACAAGGGCGCCGAGCTGATCCGGATGATGGCCGCGATCCTCGGACCGAAGGGCTTCCGCGCCGGCACCGACCTGTATTTCGATCGCTACGACGGGACGGCGGCGACCTGCGAGGATTTTGTGACCTCGATGGAGGAAGGCGGCAAGGTCGACCTTACCCAGTTCCGCCTCTGGTATTCGCAGGCGGGCACGCCGCGTGTTTCGGCGAGCCTGTCGCACGACGGCGACCGCGCGACGCTACGCTTAGCGCAGCAGGTACCCGCGACGCCCGGCCAGCCGGTAAAGTCGCCGATGGTGCTGCCGTTGCGGGTGAAGTTGTTCGGTGCCGAATCGGGTGCGGCGTTGACCGACGAACGCCTCGTCTTGTTCGACGACACGCTCGACACGATCGAATTCGAAGGTCTGGCCGAACGCCCGGTGCTGTCGATCAACCGCGGCTTCTCTGCCCCCGTGGTGGTCGATAGCGACCGCACCGCCGCCGACCTCGCCTTCCTCAGCGCGCACGACGACGATCCGTTCGCGCGCTACGAGGCGATGCAGCAGTTGATGCTCGATACGCTGGTCGCCTCGACGGGCGGTCATGCGGATCACGAGGCCGTGATCGCCGCCGTCGCGAACACGCTCGCCAATACCGATCTCGATCTCGCGTTCGTCGCCGAGGCGGTGTTGCTGCCGTCGGAAAGCTTCATCGGCGACCAGATGGCCGTCGTCGATCCCGACGCGATCTTCCGTGCGCGCGAGGCGCTGCGTCGCGATCTCGGCACGCGGCTGGAGGCGCAATGGCGCCAGGCGTACGCGCGGAGCGAGGGCCAGTCCTACGCCTATACGCCGGAGGGCAAGGGTCTGCGTCGCCTGCGGTCGGTTGCACTCGGCTATATAGCGGCGAGCGGCGCGGATGATGCGGCCGACCTCGCCTTCGCGCAGTTCGATTCGGCGGACAACATGACCGACCGGATGGGCGCGCTGACGACGCTGGTCAGCAGCGGGTCCGAGATCCGCACCACTGCGCTCGACATCTTCTACAGCCAATATTGCGACAACCCGCTGGTGCTCGACAAGTGGTTCCAGGCGCAGGCGCAGTCGTCGCGCGACGATACCGGCGCAATCGTCGCGGGGCTCGCCGACCATGCCGACTTCACCCTCACCAACCCCAACCGCGCCCGCTCGCTGATCGGCGCATTCGGCGCGAACCAGCGGGCGTTCAACAATGCCGACGGCAGTGGCTACCGGTTTCTCGCGGACCAGCTGATCGCGCTGGACCGGTTGAACCCACAGACCGCGGCGAAACTCCTGCCGCCGCTCGGCCGCTGGCGCCGGTTCGACGCGGCGCGCGCGGGGTTGATGCGCGCGGAACTGGAACGGATCGTGCGGACGCCGGGGCTATCGAAGGATGTGTTCGAGCAGGCGTCGAAGAGTCTGGAGGGCTAACTCGCCAGGAACTGCGAACAGCCCCCCATCCGTTCGTGCTGAGCGAAGTCGAAGCACTTTCACTTGGGGCATGCCCTTCGACTTCGCTCAGGGCGAACGGAAGTGGGTGGTGCGACCGGAGCAAGGTAGCGCGAACCCGACTACGATGCCCTACCTGCGCGCGGCAAAGAACTCCCGCAGGATCATCGCCGCCTCGGTCTCCGCAATTCCCGCATAAATCTCAGGCCGATGATGACACGTCGGCTGCCCAAAAAACCGCGGCCCATGTTCCACCGCCCCACCCTTCGCATCCGCCGCCCCATAATAGAGCCGCGCGATCCGGGCATGCGCGATCGCCCCGGCACACATCGCGCAAGGCTCCAGCGTCACCCATAGATCGCACCCCTCGAGCCTGTCGCTACCGAGAACCAAAGCAGCAGCGCGAATCGCCTGGATCTCCGCATGCGCGGTCGGATCGCACAACGCCCGCGGCGCATTCGCCCCCGTCGCGATAATAACGCCGTCCTTAACGACAACGGCGCCAACCGGGACTTCCCCAGCCAGCGCCGCATCGCGTGCCGCATCGAGCGCGCGGCGCATAGGGTCGGGAACGCGGAACATGGCCTCAGGCCCTGCCCCGCTGCCCGCGTTCCGTAAAGCTCAGTTCGGTGCCTGGCTGTTGGCCGGCTTCTCGACGTTGATCGTCGGCACCGCCACGGTCTTGTTCTCGGTGCCGAGCGTGACCTTGGCGACGTCGGCCTGGAACTTCGGTGCCTGGACGACGCCCTGGCGGGTCTGGTCGATGTTGATGATCCCGAAATACATCAGGCCGACCACGACCAGCACGACGATCGCGACGAGAGACAAGAGCGTACGCATTGGACATCCCCTTTTATTGAACAGTTCGATAGCGTAACAACGTCGTCGATCGCCGTGGGTTGCACAATGCCCATTGCGGACAACCGCGGGCACGTTTGACGTGAATCGGTTGACGAAAGCCGGCGTGCCAGCTATCCGCGCGCCTTTCCGGGGTTCCTCCCGACACTTGAATAGGTAATCACATGTCGCGCATCTGCGAACTGACCGGCAAGGGCCGGATGGTCGGGAACAACGTCTCCCACGCCAACAACAAGACCAAGCGCACGTTCCTTCCGAACCTGCAGAACGTCACGCTGCTTTCCGATTCGCTCGAGAAGGGCGTCAAGCTGCGCGTCTCGACGCACGGCCTGCGCACCGTCGAGCACAATGGTGGCCTCGACAACTGGCTGGTGAAGGTCTCGGACGACAAGCTGTCGCTCCGCGTTCGTCGCCTGAAGCGCGAAGTCGTCAAGAAGATCGCAGCATCGGCCGTCGCCGCTTAACAGCGACGTCGTACTGCGATTACCGCGGCCCGCCCTGCACCTAGCAGGGCGGGCCGTCGGCGTTTGTAAGGCTAGCGATCCAGCCTGAACTTCAGCAGCAGCGTGCGCTGGAGAAACATCTGGTTGTCGTCCGACACGATCCACACGATCGTCGCGCCGTTCTCGACCGTCGTGTCGATCCCTTCGAAATTATCGTGGATCAGCGGCGCGTCGATCGTCGCGATCAGGCGGCCGCGCGCGACTCGCCCCGCCGCCACATCCCGCGCGACGACCCGCGATATCCGGTTGGACCAACGGAACGGCAGCCTGAAACCGCGATCGAGCACCAGCAGGTCGCCGTTCGGCAATGCGGTGACGTCGGACGGATCGTAGCGGCCATATGGTTCGTAGGCGAAACGTTGCGGCGGCCCGACCTGAGTCGGGTCCCCCGCGAAGATCAGCGCCTGGCGCGTGTGCAGCCGCTCGTCTTCGGACCGACTCCAATCCGAGGGACGCGCATGCGCCACCTCGCTGATGACTACGAACCGGCCATCCGGCATGCGGGCCATCGACTCGGCACCGCCATTGGCGGGCCATTTTCGCATCGCCTCGGGGTTTACGCGGGCCTCGTAGCCGGTGAAACCGGACGAATATCGCCAGATCGCGTTGCGGTATTCGAAACCGACCCAGATCTGGCCAGTGCGCGGGTCGATCGCCATCGACTCGCTGTCACGGTCGCCCTTTTCCCAGCCGATGCCGGGCCCGGCGGGCAGGTTGGCGAACGCGATCGCGTGCGGCCGCCAATCCTGCCCCATGTGGAACTGGACGATATTGCCGCCGTCGCTGAGCAGCGTGAATCGGTCGTCCGTGCCAGAATGTGCGACATCGAGCGACGAGAAGCCGCCGAACGCCGGATCGCGGCTGTCGAGGGCAACGCCGCCGAGATAGGTAAGCCCGCCAACCCGGACATGCCGCGGGTCGGTACGATCGAGCATGACTCGGGTCGCAGTCAATTGCGCGCTCCTGCCGAGCAGGTCGAGCCGCGCTTCGCCCGACCAGGTCGGGACGATCATGTGGACGCTTACGCATACGAACAGGACAATGATCAGGCGCCGCATCGCGTCCTAATAGGGCGTCCGGCGATCCGCGGAAGCATGAACAGCGGATAACGGAGGCATTCAGGCTCAGCTCAATGCGAATCACCCATAAGCGTCTCATCGAGGATGGAAGCACGGCCCCCGCCGCCGCCGAAATCCCCAACGGGAGACGCACGATGTTCAAGACTTTTACACTCGCCGCCAGTGCCCTCGCATTGGGTGCGACCGCCCTCGTTCCTGCCGCCGCCGATGCGCAGCGCTGGGGTCCACGCTACGAGCGTGGCTACGATGGGTATCAGGACGGCTATCGCGGATACGATCGTGGTTACGACCGGAGCGACTATCGCGAGTACCGCGGCAACGACCGCCGCTACAACTACAACGCGCGCAGCCGTCGCGGTTGCGACAACACCGGCGGCACGATCATCGGTGCGCTCGCCGGCGGCCTGCTCGGTCACACCATCGCCGGTCGTGGTGACCGGACGATCGGGACCCTGCTCGGCGCGGCCGGCGGTGGCCTGGCCGGCAACGCGATCGATAAGTCGGATAACCCCGGGTATTGCCGGCGGTAAGCCCGGCAACGCCCGGGCCGGTGCGAGCGAAAGCGAGCAACCGCCGGCGCGGACGGCGGGCAGGCGCTTAGCCTGACCCGACCGACGACGGCTTTGCCGACGTCGCGCCCTGCTTAGGCCACCCCAACCAGTTTCCCAGTTCCCTCGCGTAGCGTATCGAGGGCGAGGGCCGGCTTCTCGTATGGGAGCCGGCCCTTTGTTCGTCTCAATCCGGCACCATAGATGGTGATAGCGCCGTCTCACCTACTCCGTCATCCTGACGAACGTCAGGACCGAGAGCCACGACCTACGGTGGTCAGTTACCCTGGGTCCTGACTTTCGTCAGGATGACGGTAGTGCGTGGATCAGATGACGGTGGTGGGCTCGATCAGGCAATCCGCTCAGGCACTTCCGCCGCATCCTCGGCAATCGCCGCCGCCGGCGCGACTGCCTCCCAGGGAAATACGAACCAGTCCTTCGTCACCGCGCGGTCGATCGTCCGCGCACAATACTCGATCCGCTCGGCCGAACTGACGTTGTCGATCAACATCGCAAACCGCACCGATCCCTCGACAGCACCCGCCGCCGCCAGCGCACCACGTAGATGCGTAATCGTCCGCCCCGAATCATTGATGTCGTCGACAAACAGCAGCCGCTCGCCCTCTCGCGTCCGCGCGGCGAGCTTTACCAGTGGCTCGTCGGCGAAGTCCTTCACTTGGCTAGAATAATCGACCGACAACGTCGGCAACCCGATCGCATGGCTGAGGAACACCGCGGGCACGAGACCACCGCGGCCGATGCCAATGATGTAATCGGGTTTCCACTCGGTATCCTCGACCAGCTTGGCGGCGAGAATGTGGATCGCAGCGACGAACTCGTGCTGCGGGATGGGGGTAAAGGTCGGCATTGTGGGATGCTAGCGGGTCAGGGCGAAGACTTCACCCAAAACCCGCCAGCTTTGCGCCACAGGTGCAACGCCCGGTCCTTGTTTCCCCGCGAAGGCGGCGGGGATCCAGTCTGGGCTCCCGCCTTCGCGGGAGAACAAGGAACGGGAGCTACCGTATCAAGGTCAGATCGTCTCCAGCGCCTGCTCGAAATCGGCGATCAGATCGTCCGGATCCTCCACCCCGATCGAGATCCGGACGAGATTATCCGTGATCCCCAGCGCCTGCTTGCGCGCATCCGGCACCGACAGATGCGTCATGCCCGCAGGATGACTGGCCAACGTCTCGGTCCCCCCCAGCGACACCGCCAGTTTGGCGATCTTCAGCGCATCGAGGAATGCGAAGCTCTCGCGCTCGCCACCCTTGAGATACAGCGAGAAGGTCGAGCCCCCGCCGGTGCAATGGCGGCGATAAATGTCCGCCTGCCGCTCCATACCCGGCTCGTCCTCAAGAAAGCCGAGATACGCGACCCGCTCGACCTTCGGATGGTGGCGGAGAAAAGCGCAGACCTTCGCGGCATTCTCGCCCGCGCGGCTCATCCGCAGTTCGAGAGTCTCCAGCGACCGCAGCAACATCCACGCCGTATTCGGATCGGTGATCGTCCCGATCGTGTTCCGCATCGTCCGGATCGTGTTGATGTGCTCCTTCGACCCCAGCACGCCGCCCGCGACCAGATCCGAATGCCCACCGACATACTTCGTCAGCGAGTAGACGACGATGTCCGCGCCATGCTTGAGCGGCTGGAACCAGAGCGGCCCGAGGAAGGTGTTGTCGATCGCGATCGGTGGCTTCTCGCCCTTGAAGATCGCGTCACGGCTGGCTGCGACCGCCTCGACGTCGACCAGTGCATTGGTCGGGTTCGCCGGGCTTTCCAGATAGATCAGCGCGACGTTACCGGTCGCCGCCTCGGTCATCACCGCGTCGATTTCCTCGCGCGTCGCACCCGCCGGGAAGTCGAGCCACTTGACCCCGAACTTGCCGAGCACGCGGCCGATCAGTGTCTCCGTCGCCGCATACAACGGCCCCGAATGGACGATCGTGTCGCCCGGCTTGACCATCGCGAGGAACAGCGTCGCGATCGCCGACATGCCCGACGAGAAGGCGAGCGCGTCCTCCGCCTCTTCCCAGACACCGAGACGATCCTCGAGGATCTCCTGGTTCGGGCCGTTGAAGCGCGAATAGACGAGCCCCTCGGCCCCGCCCGGACGCTTGCCCGTAACGCCTTCGAAGTGGCGCTTGCCCGCCGCCGCGTTGGGAAACACGAAGGTCGAGGTAAGAAAGATCGGCGGCTTCAGCGAGCCTTCCGACAGCGCGGGATCGTAACCGTGCCCCATCATCAAGGTCGACGGCTTCAGTTTGCGCCCGCCGATCTTCTCGACTTCAGGCTTGGGTGCGACGCGTGCCGCTACGCCGGTCAGGTCCGCTTCGGTTTCGGCGGGGACTGCGCCGGCGTTTTCGGGGGTATCGGACATCAATATGCTCCTGCGTGGCCCGTCTTATGCGAGCCGATGTGCGGAGCCTAAACGACCGGCGAGGGCTTTGGGAGCCGTTACGGGCCCCCGTTACAGACCGATTATGCTGATCTGGCGCCCATAGGAGGGCTCGCCGCGATGGGTCGCGCGCCGATAGCTGAAAAAGCGATCGTCATCGGTGTAGGTGTCGAGCCCGAGCGCCTCGATCCGGCCGATCCCGGCGACCGCGAGCCGGCTGACGACATAGGCCTCCAGGTCGAACTGGTAATGACCGCCCCTGTTCTCGATGGCGCGACCGTCCGCGAAGAAGCGCTCGTTCTCCGGATCCGCTTCGCAGAACCGGCGGATGAAGGCGTCGTCGACCTCATAGCTGGCGCGCGCGATGCACGGCCCGACGGCGGCGACGATCCGGTCGCGGTGCGCACCGATCGCCTCCATCGCGAGGATCGTCGCATCGGTGACGCCCCCGAGCGCGCCCTTCCACCCAGCATGCGCGGCCGCGACGACGCCGGCGTGCGCGTCGGCGAACAATACGGGCGCGCAGTCCGCGGTAAGAATACCGAGCGCAAGGCCGGGGCGGTTGGTGACCAGCGCATCGGCATGCGGGCGGATCGCGTCGTCGAACGGCTCGATCACGGTGACCGCGTCGGCGGAATGGACCTGATAGAGACCGACAAGTCTCGCACCGGGGAGGACGGCCTCGGTAGCGCGACGGCGGTTCTCAGCAATGGCGGCGGGGTCGTCGTCGGACCCGATGCCGACGTTAAGGCTCGCATACGCCCCGGTCGAGACGCCGCCACGCCGTCCGAGAAAGCCATGCGGAATGTCGCCAAGCGCCTTCGCACGGATCGCTCCGATAGTCATAGCGACCGCCCCTCCGATAGCTCCACCCCGACGAAGGCCGGGGCCCAATTGGGGGACGTTGCTGACAGGGGAATGCGCATCGTTACTACGACCTTTCCAATTGGGCCCCGGCCTCCGCCGGGGTGGTACCGTTCCGCGCGATGCTGGTAGCACCAGCCCTCACAGCACAAGCCGCATGATCCGGTCATCATCAGGCTGCTCGCCGACCATGAACACATACCGCCCAATCTCGACGAAGCCGTACCGCTGATAGAACCGGTGCGCCCGGTGGTTGTCCACATAGACGCTGAGAATCATCTCCGTGCGACCATCAGCGCGCGCAACATCGATCGCCCAGTCCATCAACGCAGGGCCGACACCCGCACCATGCTGGTCACCCCGCACATAAAGCTGGTGAAGTTCGATCGCCGTCGCAGGCCAATCGCCCGGAAACGCCACCGGTCCGATCTTGGCAAACCCAACGATCGCACCCGCCTCGTCCACCGCGACACGCACCGTGAAGGCAGGGTCGGACAGCTGCGCCAGCAACCCCTTTTCCCCGAACGCTTGCTCGAGAAACGCGGCGAGGTCTTCAGGCCGGTACAGCGTACCGAACGTATCGGTGAAAGACTGCTTCGCCATCGAGCCGAGTTCTGCACCGTCGGCGGGCACCGCATTGCGATAGGCCATCATGCAAACGCCGCCGGTGTCGGCCAGTTCGGCGCGGTGATCGCGCACGCTTTGAAGAGCGTACCCATGTCGTCCATCAACCTCCTCCGATCCGCCGCCAATGCCTCCGCCCGCGCAGGCGACGCCTTGGCGAGCGCCGACGTCCGCGAATCGATCCCGAGCGCACCGAGCAGGTCGCGCTGCGTCACCGGCCCCCAAGCAACAGCCCCCTCGGCCTGTGCCGCGGCGGCGAGCGTGGTGAAGTCGACATGCGCGGTCAGGTCATGCTCGCCCGGCGCATCGAACGGATTGGCGAACGCATGCCCGCGCACCGCCTGCAACGTGTCGCCGAGCGCCGGCCCCTCATAGCCATAGTCGATCGCGATCAGCGCACCGCCCTGCGCCGCGATCCGCTTGGCGAGACCGCGAATGATCGTCACGGCGGCAGGCGAGGTTTCGAGGATCGAGCCTGCGGGCGCATCGCGAAACGGCTCGGGGATGACGGCATCCGGGAGCGGCTTGCCGGCTATCGGCAAGAACAGCAGGTCCTGCGCCGCGACGAGGCGTTCGTGCCACTGCTCGCGCTTCACCAACTGCCGGATCGGCAGCGCGTCGAAGAACTCGTTGGCGACGACGATCAGCGGGCGATCGGTCGGCAGCGTATCGATCGAGTCGTGCCACGTGGCAGCGGGCACCCGCTCGGCCTGCGCGGCCCGCAGCGCCGGACTGGTCTCGACGAAATGCACCGGAGGCTCGAGCCCTGCCTTCGCCATCGCCCGCGCGGCGTCAGCGGCCAGAGTCCCGCGACCCGGCCCGAGCTCGACCCACGCCACATCCGGGCGGCCAGCACGGTCCCAAAGATCGGCACACCACAGCCCGACAAGCTCGCCGAACATCTGGCTGATCTCGGGCGCGGTGGTGAAGTCGCCCCCCGCCCCCAACGGGTCGCGCGTCGCATAATAGTGCGCGTTCGCCGCCGCCATATACTGCGCGACAGGGATCGGACCCGCGAGCGCAATCGCTCGGGCGAGACGTTCGGGAAGCGCGGTGTCTATTCCCCTTCCGCTTGCGGGAGGGGTTAGGGGAGGGGCTGGATTATCGTTGGCCATGACATTTGCGGCCATGCCCTCCCCCAACCCCTCCCGCAAGCGGGAGGGGGGTCAGGCGACGCTCGCCGTCCCCGCGATCGACTCGACCCGCACCCGCCGCTTGGCCGATGTCGCCACCAGATACGCGCCACCGACGATCATCGGCACGCACAGCCACTGCCCCATGTGCAGCCCGGTATGCTCGGCAAACGCCCGCAGCTGCGAATCCGGCTCGCGGAAGAACTCGACGGTAAACCGCGCGATCCCGTACCCCAGCACGAACAACCCGACGAGCTTGCCCGGGTCATACCGCGCCTTGGTCTTCCAGAACGCGAACCACAGCAGCGCGAACAGGACGATACCCTCCAGCCCGGCCTCGTACAGCTGGCTCGGATGCCGCGCCGGCTCGACCATCCCGAACGGCACGGTGCGCTCGAAGATGATCCCCCACGCGACGTCGGTCGGCTTGCCCCACAGCTCGCCGTTGACGAAGTTCGCCAGCCGCCCGAAGAACAGCCCGAACGGTACGCAGCACGCGATATAATCGTGCACGCGCAGCCAGTTGAGCTGATGCTTCCGCGCAAACAGGATCAGCCCGATCGACGTGCCGATGACGCCGCCGTGGAACGACATGCCGCCGTCCCAGAGCCGGAAGATCCGCAGCGGATGCAGGAACATCTCGGGCGCGTAGAAGATCACATAGCCGAGCCGCCCGCCGAGGATGATCCCGAGCGTCGCGTAGAATACGAGGTCGTCGGCATGCCGGCGCGCCATCGGTGCGCCGGGCTGGGCGAGCAGCTTCAGCAGATACCACCAGCCGAGCAGGATCCCGCCGATATAGGCAAGGCTGTACCAGCGCAGCGTGAAGAAGCCGATCGAGAATACGTCGGGGTGCAGCCCCAAATCCTCGAAGCGGATGTGACTGCCGACGGCAGGCGCTACGGCACCCGCAGCGGCGGTGATGGTCGACAGGATCAAAGGCTTTTCCCCACGCGTTCGCCCCTGCATAAAGGCCGATAACGATAAGACCAAGTAGGAGAGCGATATGCGGACCGAGCTCGATGCAGCTATGGATTCGACGATGGCCGCGCTGACCGCGCCCGACGGCATGCTCGCGCTCGGATCGGCCGAGCGGTTCGGCGTCACGCTGCCGACGATCGCCGCCGCCCCGCCCGCGCTCAGCTATTATTTCGCGCATTATGCCAACGAGCATCGCGACGCCGTCTTCCTCGTCTCGGGCGATGAACGCCTGACGTTCGGTAAGGTCTACGCCGCCGCTGAGCGCACCGCGCGGGCGCTGGTGGGCGGGTACGGGATCGCCAAGGGCGACCGCGTCGGCATTGCGATGCGCAATTCGCCGTCGTGGATCGTCCTCTACATGGGCATCATCATGGCTGGCGGCGTCGCGACCCTGCTCAACGGCTGGTGGCAGTCGGAGGAACTGGAGACCGCGATCGGCGAGGTCGATTGCGCGCTCGTGTTCGCCGATCCGCCGCGGGTGAAGCGCCTCGCGCAGATCGCAGGCCTACGGTCGCCCGTGGTCGAGATCGACGATTCGCGCGAACTCGACGCCGCGCTTGGAGCCGTGTTCGCAAAGGACGATCACACCGCCGACCTCCCGCTGCTCGGGCCGGAGGATCATGCGACGATCCTGTTCACATCGGGCTCGACAGGCCAATCGAAGGGCGCGCTCTCCGAACACCGCGCCGTCGTGCAGGGCATCTTCAACTATCTCGGCCAGGTCATGATGATGGTCGGGATCGCCACCGCGCAAGGCAATCCGCCGGTCGGCCAGCCGGTCACGCTGCTCACGATCCCGCTATTCCACATCACCGGGGAGGTCCCCGTCTTCCTCCAGAGCTTCGCGATGGGGCGCAAGCTGGTGCTGATGCCGAAATGGGATGCAGGCGAGGCGATGCGGCTGATCGAAGCGGAAGGCGTCACCTATTTCGTCGGCGTACCGCTGATGAGCTTCGAGATCCTCAACCACCCCGACCGGGCGAATTACGACCTATCGACCGTCACCGATTTCGCCGCGGGCGGTGCGCCGCGCCCAGTCGATCACGTCCGCCGCATCGACGAGGAAATGGGCGGAAGCGCACCGCTGATCGGCTACGGCCTGACCGAGACCAACGCGGTCGGCACCGGCAACTGGCGCGGCAATTATCTCGCCAAGCCCAACTCCGCCGGCCGCCCCGGCGCGCCGTTGGTCGACCTCGCGATCCTCGACGATGCCGGCCACTCGGTCGACCAGGGCCAGCGCGGCGAGGTCTGCATCCGCACGATCTGCAACTTCAAGGAATATTGGAACCGCCCGGATGCGACCGCCGCGGCGTTCACGTCGGACGGCTATTTCCGCACCGGCGACATCGGTTACCTCGACGAGGACGGCTACCTGTTCATCGTCGACCGCAAGAAAGACATCATCATCCGCGGCGGCGAGAACATCTCGTGCCAGGAGGTCGAGGCGGCGTTGTACGAACACGCAGCGGTCGCGGAAGCCGCCGTGTTCGGCCTCGCTGACGAGCGCTTCGGCGAGGTCCCCGGCGCAGTGGTCGTCACGCGGGACGGCGAAACGCTGACCCCGGACGACCTGACCGCGTTCCTCCACCAGCACATCGCCGCGTTCAAGATACCGCAGCAGATCTGGATTTCGGAAGAGCCGCTCCCAAGACTGGGGACGGAGAAGATCGACAAGGTGTCGCTGAAAGCCACGTACCGAGCGCTCGTCTAAATTCCCTCGCCCCTACGGGGAGAGGGAGGGAGGAGCCGCTTGGCGACGGAAGGGAGAGGGGCAGTGAGACTCCCGGCACAGCCTCGGAGACCCACTCCCCCTCATCCGACGCTTCGCGCCACCTTCTCCCCGTGGGGGAGAAGGATTAGAGCCACCTCATGATCAACAGGCGCAGCATACTCGTCGGCGGCGGCGCGGGGATCGGCCTTGTCGTCGCCTGGGGCCTTTGGCCACGAACCTACGCCCCAAACCTCGTCGCCAACCCCGGCGAAACCCCGTTCGGCGCGTGGCTCAAGATTGGCACCGACGGGCACGTCACCGTTGCCGTCCCGCAAGTCGAGCACGGTCAGGGCGTTTACACCACCCTCCCCCAGATCGTCGCGGACGAACTCGGCGCGGACTGGCGCACCGTCGGCGTCGAGCCCGCCCCGCTCAACCCGCTCTACGCCAACCCGATCGGCACACGCGACCTGTTCGAAGGTCTGCTCGACCGCCTCCCGCAAGGCACGACGCGGCCACCGATGCTGACTGGCGGATCAAGCTCGATCCGGATGTTCGAGCAAGCCTGTCGCGAGGCCGGCGCAGGCGCCCGCGCGCTGCTCTGCATGGCGGCGGCCAAACGCTGGGACGCCGACTGGACCCAGGTCAACGTCGACGCCGGCTTCTGCACCTACCAAACCAAGCGCATCCGCTTCGCCGAACTCGCCGAGGAAGCCGCGAAGTTCACCCTCCCCGATCCCCTCCCGCTCGACATCCAGGGCGCGGGCAAGCTTGTCGGCAAATCCGTCCCCCGCCTCGACACCCCCTCGAAAGTCGACGGCTCGGCCAACTTCGCCGGCGACGTCCGCCTCGCCGACATGGTCCACGCCGCAATCCGCCAGGGCCCGGTCGGCGGTCGCCTGACAAAGGTCGACCGTGCCGCCGCCGACCGCATCCGCGGCGTGCTGTCGGTGGTCGAGAACCCGCGCTGGGCGGCGGCCGTCGCAACGACAGGGTGGGCCGCACAAAAGGCGCTCGACGCGCTCGCACCGCGATTCGAGAACGACATCCCCCTCCCCGATACCAAGTCGATCGACGCAGCACTCGACGCCGCGCTAGCCCGTCCCGGCAAGCAGATGGCGGCCGCAGGCGACGTCGCCACGACCTTCCAGGGTGCCAAGCTCGTCACCGCAAACTACCGCGCGGGCCTCGGTCTGCACGCAGCGATCGAGACCCGCAGCGCAACCGCCTCCTTCTCCAACGGCCGCCTCGAACTCTGGCTGGCAACGCAAGCACCGGGGCTCGCACGATCGGCAGCAGCGCGGGCGGCGGACCTCAGCGAGGATGCCGTCGTCGTCCATCCGATGCTGATCGGCGGATCGTTCGGCGCCGCGCTCGAACACGATGTCGCCGAACAGGCGGCAGTGCTGGCGGTAAAGCTAAGACGCCCGGTCAGCCTCGCCTGGTCGCGTGGCGAGGATTCGCTCCACGATCACTACCGCCCGCCCGCCGTCGCGAAGATGGCCGCACGGCTCGCCCCCAACGGCGCGATCATGGGCTGGTCGGCCAACATCGCTGCCCCCTCGACCGGCGCCGAGATGGCACGCCGGATGATGCCGGGCCTCGCGACCGAAGCCGCGCTGATCGGCGTCAAAGGTGACCGCTACGCCGTCGCGGGCGCGGCGCCAGTCTATCGCATCCCCGCCTATACGGTCGAGCATCACCCTGCCGAGATCGGCATCCCTACCGGCCACCTCCGCGGCGGCGCACACGGCTACACCGCGTTCTTCACCGAATGCTTCCTCGACGAACTCGCGCGCACCGCGCAGTCCGAACCGATGTCGTTCCGCATCGCCATGCTCGGCGGCGAACCGCGACTCGCCCGCTGCCTCTCGACCGCGGCGGCGCTCGGCGGCTGGGACGGCGGCGTCGCCGGCAGCGGCCAGGGGATCGCAGCCCACGCGTTCCGCGGCAGCTACATCGCCGTCATGGCAGAGGCGCACATCGGCGCGGACCAGCGCCCGGTGGTCGACCGCCTCGTCGCCGCGGTCGATTGCGGTGCGCAGATCAATCCCGACATCGTCCGCCAGCAGATCGAGGGCGGGCTGATCTTCGGCATGGCCGCCGCGCTCGGTGCCTCGACCGGCTTCACTCGCGGCCTCGCCGACGCGCGCGGGTTCGACACGATCGGCCTGCCCCGCCTCGCCGACACGCCCGATATCACGGTAGAGGTGATCCGAAGCGACGAAGCCCCCGGCGGCGTCGGCGAACTCGGCGTCCCCGCGGTCGCACCGGCGATCGCCAATGCGCTCTATGCGTCAACGGGCTTCCGCATCCGCAATTTGCCTTTAAGACCAGCGCCATGACCCTGCCCCCCGATCACCCCCCGATTCCGAAACCAAAGATCGGCGTGTTGCTGATGAACCTCGGCACCCCCGATGGCCCCGATGCGAAATCGGTGAAGCGCTATCTCGGCGAGTTCCTGTCCGATTCGCGCGTTGTCGAGATCCCGCAGATCGCATGGCAGCCGATCCTTCGCGGCATCATCCTCAACACCCGCCCGAAAAAGTCCGCGCATGCCTATTCGCAGGTCTGGCGCGAGGACGGCTCGCCGCTCGCTGCGATCACGCGGTTGCAGGCCGCCGCGCTGAAGGATTCGTTCGGTCCGGAAGTGCTGGTCGACTGGGCGATGCGCTACGGCAATCCGTCGATCTCGGACCGGCTGACCGCGATGAAGGCGGCGGGCTGTGAACGCATCCTGCTCGCGCCGCTCTATCCGCAATATTGCGCAGCAACGACCGCGACCGCGAACGACAAGGCGTTCAAGCACCTCGCCGGATTGCGCTGGCAGCCGGCGATCCGCACACTGCCGCCTTACTATGACGACACGCTCTATATCGACGCGCTGAAGGACTCGCTTGAAGAGGGGCTCTCCGCGCTTGATTTCACGCCCGATGCGATCGTCGCCAGCTTCCACGGGATGCCGAAGCGGACGTTGCAGCAGGGCGATCCGTATCACTGCCACTGCCAGAAGACCGCGCGGTTGCTTGGCGAGGGGATGGGGCGCGAGTTGACGATCGCGTTCCAGTCGCGGTTCGGGCCGCAGAAGTGGCTGGGGCCGGCAACCGACGAGACGCTCGTTGCGCTCGCTAGGGCGGGCAAGACCAAGGTGGCGATCTTCGCGCCGGGGTTCTCCGCGGATTGCCTGGAGACGCTCGAGGAACTGTCGATCCGCGGTCGCGAGAGCTTTGAGGAAGCTGGCGGCACGCACTTCGCCTATCTCCCCTGCCTCAACGACAGCCCGGTCGGCGTGAGAATGTTGCGCAGCATTTTGGCACGCGAGCTTGAAGGATGGGTGCGGGCTGGCTAGCCTTCGGCAAAACACTGAGGAGAGAGACTGATGGCACGCGTCGCAATTGTAACCGGTGGTACGCGCGGAATCGGCGAAGCGATCAGTCTCGCATTGCAGGACATGGGCCTGACCGTGGCGGCCACCTATGCCGGCAACGACACGCGCGCGAAGGAGTTCACCGAGCGCACGGGCATTGCGGCCTACAAGTGGGACGTCGCCGACTACGACGCGTGCCAAGCGGGTTGCGCGCAGGTCGCCGCCGATCTGGGCGACGTCGATATCGTCGTGAACAACGCCGGCATCACCCGCGACGGCACCATCCTGAAGATGACGTACCAGGATTGGAAAGAGGTGATGGACACCAATCTTGGCGGTTGTTTCAACATGGCCAAGGCGGTGTTCCCCGGCATGCGCACGCGCAAATGGGGGCGGATCGTCAACATCGGCTCGATCAACGGCCAGGCCGGGCAGTACGGCCAGGTGAACTATGCTGCGGCCAAGTCGGGCATCCACGGCTTCACGAAGGCCCTGGCCCAGGAGGGCGCGCGTGCGGGCGTAACGGTCAACGCGATCGCGCCGGGGTATATCGATACGGACATGGTGGCGGCGGTGCCGGCCGACGTTCTGGAGAAGATCGTTGCGAAAATCCCGGTCGGGCGCCTTGGCCAGGCTACCGAGATCGCGCGCGGCGTAGCGTTTCTGTGCTCGGAGGAGGGCGGGTTCGTTACCGGGTCGACGCTGAGCATCAATGGCGGTCAGCACATGTACTGACGGGCGCAGGCGCGGCAACGTCCGCGCCGATGCCAGCAAGCGGAGCGAGCGGGCAGCGCCCGGCACGGCCGGCGGGTCGGCTAGGCCGAACCCGTCCGACGGCGGCTTTGCCGGCGGCGCTGATTAGATGTCTACCGGATTACCGAGGACGGTCTTGCTTGATCCTGGGCCCCCGCCTTCGCGGGGGAACGAGTAGCGCTGCTTACACCGAACGCCACAGCGTCCGCGGCGAGCAAGGAAGCCAACGAAGCGCTCGGCAACCTACTCCCTCTCCCCTCCGGGGAGAGGGTGGGGGTGAGGGGAGTTCCAGGCGCAGCATTGCTTGGCTGCCCCTCACCCAACCCTCTCCCCAGAGGGGAGAGGGCTACCCCGGCTCAAACTAGGACACCAAGCCCTCACCCGTCGCTAGCGCGCTCGATATCCGCACCAACCGCGCTCAGCTTCTCCTCCAACCGCTCATACCCACGGTCGAGGTGATACACCCGGCCCACAGACGTCTCGCCATCCGCCGCCAACCCCGCCAAAATCAAGCTCATCGAAGCCCGCAGGTCGGTCGCCATAACCTGCGCCCCGACCAGCTTGTCGACGCCGCGGACCATCGCGGTGCGGCCGTGCACCTGAATGTCCGCGCCCATCCGTGCCAGTTCGGGCACGTGCATGTAGCGGTTCTCGAAGATCGTTTCGGTAAGCATGCTGGCGCCGTCGGCCATGCAAAGCATTGCCATAAATTGGGCCTGCATGTCGGTCGCGAAACCGGGGTAGGGCGCGGTCGAGAGGGTCAGGGGTTGCAGCTTGCCGTCGGACGCGACCCGCACGCCGTCCTTGGTCGGCGTCACCGACACGCCCGCCTCGACCAGCGCATCGATCGTCGCGCCCATGTCCGGGATCGACACGCCGACCAGTTCCAGGTCGCCGCCGGTGATCGCCGCCGCGCACGCATAGCTGCCCGCCTCGATCCGGTCGGGCATCACCGCATAGGTCGCGCCGTGCAGCCGATCGCGGCCTTCGATCGTCAGCGTCTCGGTGCCGATCCCGTCGATCGACGCGCCCATCGCGACGAGACAGTTGCACAGGTCGACGATCTCAGGCTCACGCGCGGCGTTCTCGATCACGCTCGTACCCTTGGCGAGCACCGCCGCCATCACGACGTTCTCGGTTGCGCCGACCGACACGATCGGGAAGCGGAAGCGGCCGCCCGGCAGGCGTCCACCCGGCGCGATCGCCTTCACATAGCCCGCGGCCATCTCAAGTTCGGCACCGATCGCCTCAAGTGCGCGCAGGTGCAGATCGATCGGCCGGTTACCGATCGCGCAGCCACCCGGCAGCGACACCGTCGCCTCGCCGCCCCGCCCGAGCAACGGCCCGAGCACCAGGATCGACGCGCGCATCTTCCGCACGATGTCGTACGGCGCTTCGGTCGAGGTCAGATTGCCCGCGCGGATCGTCATCACCCGACCGAAATCCTCTGGTCGCGTCCCCTGGATCGCGGTCGACGCGCCTAACTGATTGAGAAGATGTCCGAACCCGTCGACATCCGCCAGCCGCGGCAGATTGCGCAGTGTCAGCGGCTCTTCGGTCAGCAGCGCGCACGGCATCAGCGTGAGCGCGGCGTTCTTCGCACCGGAGATGGGCAGGCGCCCGGACAGGCGATTGCCGCCGCGAATGAGAATACGGTCCATCCCGGGTGTCTATCGCGGCTGGCGTTCTGCGCAAGGGCCGCGCATCGATCAGGCGACGGGCGGATACTGCCGGGGGGTCAAGTCCCGCGTTGGGACCGCTCACTGCTTCCGTAGCGCTAACACCCCCGCTTGATCGACTTTAATGCGCGGAAATCCTAGCTTTGCTCTGTGGTTCTCGAACATTGGGGACCATTACAGAGTGCCGGACAGCTGCTTCGCCGACCGCGTCGGCGATCTCATCGACCTGTCGATGAACGAGAAGGCTGCGTTAGCGCGGTTGGAGGAGCGCCCGCGAGACTTGCGTCGCGGTGCCGTCCTCGTGCGCGAGAATGATCCGCAGGCCGAACTCTTCATCCTGCAGCGCGGCATGGCGATGAGCTATGTGCTGCTCGATGACGGCAGCCGCCAGATTCTGCGCTTCCTCTATGCCGGCGACATGCTGGCGGTCTCGGCGCTGGTGTACCGCGACTCTCCCGAAACGGTGGTCGCGCTGACCGACTGCACGGTGTGTTCGTTCGATCGCTCGGCGATGACCGGGCTCGTCACCGATCACCCGCGGCTGTCGGCGCTGATCATGGTGATGAACCAGATGGAGAGGGTCGCACTTACCGACCGTCTCGCCGCACTCGGTCGTACCTCGGCCAAGGCGCGGATCGCGGCTTTGCTTCTCGAGATGCGCAACCGACTGCGGATGCGCGACCGCGCGATGGGCGACAGCTTCATGCTCGGTCTTACGCAGGAGGAGATCGGCGACGCCACCGGGCTTACCGCGGTCCACGTCAACCGCATGCTTCGGCAGTTGGAGGAAGACGGCCTGATTCGGCGGGAGACGGGCCGGGTTACGCTGCTCAACGAGGTGCAATTGGCGCAGGCGGCGAATTACATCGACCGGTTCGACGGGCTTGACCTGCGCTGGTTGCCACCAGCGCGGTAACTTGTGGTGAGATCCTTGCCCGTCAGAGGAGGTGACTGGCCCTTGCCAGATGGAGGGTGAGGACACTGAGCAGGGGTTTTTACCCCCCCCTCCGTCACCTTCGGTACCACTTCCCCGTTGCGAATGAGGATGAGCACGACGTTTAGCTCAAAGTGTCAGGCTCACGCCTTCTCGAGCGTGCACTGTAGCGGGTGCTGGTTCTGCTTGGCGAAATCCATCACTTGGCTCACCTTGGTCTCCGCCACCTCGTAGCTGAACGTGCCACACACCCCGACGCCCTTCTGATGGACGTGCAGCATCACACGCGTCGCGGCCTCCATATCCATCCGGAAAAAGCGCTGCAGACACAGCACGACGAACTCCATCGGCGTATAGTCGTCGTTGAGCATCAGCACACGGTACGGCGTCGGCTGTTTAGTCTTCGCGCGCGTCTTGGTCGCGATGCCGGCGCCGGTGCCGCCATTGCCATCCTCGCCACCATCGTCGCGGCGCTCGGCCATCTGCTCGCCCGTCCGCCGGGGAGTCGTCATTTCAGGGGTCAAAAGCATGCCGTCAAAATATGGCATGCCGGGGGGCAAGAGCAAGGGGGGCGCCCGCAAACCTCGCGCGAAATCCGCAACGCAAAAGGGGCGACCGTCGCGTGACGGCCGCCCCTTTCGTGTCGCATTGCCCGAGGGCGGCGCGCTATCGGCTTATGCCGAGATCTTCATCTTGTCCGTCGCGACCGCAACGCGGTTTGAGATCGGCTGGGCGAACTCGCCGAACATTTTCAGCAGACGCTCGGTCGAGCGCGAGCCCTCGGCGATCATCGTGTCGAACGTGGTACGCGCGTAATCGCCCTGGAGCTTCATGAACTCGGTCGGCGACTTGGCGGCCGCGAGCGTCTTGGCGGCTTCGGTCGCGCTCTCGAACGAGGTCTTGGCGTACTCGGCAGCCTCGTGGCTGAGCGCCTCGACGTTCTTCGCGGCGATCTTCGACGATTCGACCAGCGCCTCGATGTTGCCCTTGCCGAATGCAGTCATGTCCTCGACCATCTTCGCCGACTTTTCCATCGCGCCCTTGGCCTGCTCGCTGAACTCGCTGGTCGTGGTGCCGCTGAACCCGTTGGTGAACAGGGCCTTGGTCTTCTCGGTGATGCTCTGGATCGTGTCCATCGTGGCGTCCTTTGTGTCGCTAGCTGGGATCCCCGTTGGCGCGACGGCCATAATCGGGGCGGGAGAGTCTGGTTGCGGCGATACAAAAGCAGCCGCGGGAGGAGTGTCGATCGCCGGCGTCTTGGCGACCGGCCTGGGTGCCGGTTGTGCCGGCTTGGCGACGGTCCGAGGAGCCTTCGCGGTGGCGGCAGGCTTCGAACCGGTCTTGGCCGTCCGTTTCACGATATCCACCATCCACGCACCTCTCTTCGGAGTTATGTCGCGATCCTTCTACACGATTCGCGGCGGCGCACAATGAATTTGTGCACTGCACCATGACGTTTACGGAAGGTGGTGTTATCGGGTTTTGACGTATTCCCCCGGCGCATCGCCGAGCGCCGCGAAAGCCCCTGTTCCAGGTTGCCTAACCCCTTTGGCCGCAACGGTTTTCGGATCGATCGCCCGCACCCATTCGACCCAGTCCGGCCACCAGCTTCCCTTGGTCTCGGTGGCCCCCGCAACGAAGTCATCGAGCGTCGTATGCGCGGAGGGATTGGTCCAAAACTGATACTTGCCCGCAGCCGGCGGGTTCACGACCCCGGCAATGTGCCCCGACCCCGCCAGCACGAACTTTAGCGGGCCCGCGAACAACTGGGTCAGCTTCCACACGCTCTCGGCCGGCGCGATATGATCCTCGCGCCCCGCCTGGACATAGCTCGGCGTCGCGACCTTGGTGAGATCGATCGGCGTACCGTCCACGGTCATCGTGCCCGTAACCAGCAGGTTGTCGCGGTACAGGTCGGTGAGATAGCTCAGATGCCATTTCGCGGGCAGGTTGGTGGTGTCGCCGTTCCAGTGGAGCAGGTCGAACGGCACGTAATCCTGCCCCAGCAGGTAATTCTGCGTGACGTAATTCCAGATCAGGTCGCGCCCGCGCAGCAGGTTGAACGTCGTCGCCATGTAGCGCCCGTCGAGGAACCCCTCGGGCGACAGCGACGCGACCATCTTCAACTGCTCGTCGTCGATGAAATGCTGTAGCTCGCCAGCCTGCGCGAAATCGACCTGCGCGGTGAAGAACGTCGCGCTAGCCACTTTCGTCGCCTCACCCCGCGCCGCGAGCAGCGCCAGCGTCGCGGCCAGCGTCGTCCCCGCCACGCAATAGCCGATCGTATGCACCGCCGGCACGTCGAGCGCGGCGCGCACCGTGTCGATCGCCTCGACCTGCGCCCCGACATAATCGTCCCAGACGACGTCCTTGATGCTCGAATCGGCGGATTTCCACGACACCATGAACACGGTGATGCCCTGTTCGACCGCCCAGCGGATGAAGCTCTTCTCCGGCGTCAGGTCGAGAATGTAGAACCGGTTGATCCATGGCGGGAAAATCACGAGTGGCGTCGCGAGTACGGTCTCGGTGGTCGGACTGTACTGGATCAGTTCGTAGAGCGGCGTGCGTTTCACCACCTTGCCCGGCGTCATCGCCAGGTTGCGGCCGAGTTCGAACGCGCCGTCCGGCGTATGCGTCACCTGCCCTCGGGCCAGGTCCGCCATCATGTTCTGCAGACCTTTGAGCAGATTCTCGCCGCGCGTCTCGATCGTCTTCTCGATCACCTGCGGGTTGGTCAGCGCGAAATTGGTCGGGCTCATCGCATCGACGAACCCCTTGGTCGCGAACCGCAACTGCTCTTTCTGCTTCGGGTCGAGCCCGTCCACCGCCTCGACGCCGCGCAGCATGTGGTCGCCGATCAGCTGATAACTCTGCCGGATCAGGTCGAACACCGGCTCGCGCCACTGCGGCGCCTTGAAGCGCTTGTCGGTGATGGGCGCGGGATCGGGCGCCTTGGCGGGATCGAGAAACCGCTGCCACAAAGTCAGGCTCTCGGCCCAGAAATCGCGCGCACGCTCCAGTGTCGCGGGGTCGGTGAAGCCCGGAATTGCTGGGATCCCCTCGGGCTTCGTCTGCATCGCGGCGAGGCCCTGCTCCATCATCATCTGCTGCGCACGCCCCATCACCCACGTCCAATGCTGGAGATCGGGGAGGGTCGGCGTGGAGGCGTCGGGAGGAGTATCGGCCATGGCATCCTCTGCTTTTTCGGGAGCTTAACGCAGACGCCGGCTGGGCGGAAGCATGGTCACATCGACGATTTGTGGTCGCAGGATGCTCAACGATCCTCCCCCGCCAGGGGGAGGTGGCTGGCCCTTGCCAGACGGAGGGGGAGGACACGGAGCAGAGGTTGCGCCTGCCTCCCCCTCCGTCACCTTCGGTGCCACCTCCCCCTTGCGGGGGAGGATAGAAAGTGGAGCCCAGCCAAAATACCCAAGCTTTCGCCCCCGCGACGAATGAGGCGGATGACGCCCCCGCTCACCTGCGGTACAGCACCCGCTCCTCCAGCTAGAGGCTGATCATGTCCGAAGACTTCTACCGCATCAAACGCTTACCCCCCTATGTCATCGCCGAAGTGAACGCGATGCGGGCGGCGGCGCGCGCGGGCGGGGAGGACATCATCGATCTCGGCATGGGCAATCCCGATCTGCCGCCCCCCGAGCACGTCATCGAGAAGCTCGTCGAAGTCGCGCGCAAGCCCAGCGCGCACGGCTATTCGCAGTCGAAGGGCATCCCCGGCCTGCGGAAAGCTCAGGCGAATTATTACGGCCGCCGCTTCGGCGTCGACGTCGATCCCGAGACCGAGGTCGTCGTGACGATGGGCTCGAAGGAAGGCCTCGCGAGTCTGGCCACCGCGATCACCGCGCCCGGCGACGTCGTGCTCGCGCCCAACCCGTCCTATCCGATCCACACCTTCGGCTTCATCATTGCCGGCGCGACGATCCGTGCGGTGCCGACGACCCCGGACGAGGCGTATTTCGAGAGCCTCGAGCGCGCGATGGCGTTCACCGTCCCCGCGCCGTCGGTGCTGGTGATGGGCTATCCGTCGAACCCGACCGCCGAAGTCGTCGATCTCGCCTTCTACGAGCGCGTCGTCGCATTCGCGAAGAAGCACAAGCTGTGGGTGATCTCCGACCTCGCCTATTCGGAGCTGTATTTCGACGGCAAGCCGACCCCCTCGATCCTCCAGGTCCCGGGCGCGAAGGACGTCGCGATCGAGTTCACCTCGCTCAGCAAGACATACTCGATGGCCGGCTGGCGGATGGGCTTCGGGGTCGGCAACAAGACGCTGATCGCGGCGATGACGCGCGTGAAGTCGTACCTCGATTACGGCGCGTTCACGCCGATCCAGGCCGCCGCCTGCGCCGCGCTCAACGGCCCGCAGGACATCGTCGAGCGCAACCGCCAGCTCTATCACAAGCGCCGCGACGTGCTGGTCGAGAGCTTCGGCCGCGCTGGCTGGGATATACCGAGCCCCCGCGCGAGCATGTTTGCGTGGGCCCCCCTGCCGCCCGCACTCGCGCACTTAGGTAGCCTTGAGTTCACCAAACAATTGCTGACTCACGCGCAGGTCGCCGTTGCCCCAGGGGTCGGCTACGGCGAAAACGGCGAGGGCTATGTGAGGATCGCGATGGTCGAGAACGAACAGCGGCTCCGCCAGGCGGCGCGCAACGTGAAGAAATATCTCCAGTCGATGGGCGTCAACACGCCCGCGCGTGGCGCCGGCTAACCCGCCAGCGTGGATATCAATCCGTTATATTCGGTGGCCGGCGTGCTCGTCGGCCTCATCGTCGGGCTGACGGGTGTCGGCGGCGGGTCGCTGATGACGCCGCTTCTGGTACTCGTCTTCGGCTTCCACCCCGCCACCGCGGTCGGCACCGACCTGCTCTACGCGTCGGCGACCAAGACGGTCGGGACGACGGTGCATGGCTGGCGCGGCACGGTCGACTGGCAGGTCGTGCGCCGGCTCGCGACCGGCAGCGTCCCCGCGGCGATCGCGACGTTGCTCGTGCTCAACCATCTCGGCGAGAAATCGTCCGACACCGGCCACGCGATCACCGTCGTTCTCGGCGTGACGCTGATCCTGTCGGCGGTCGCGACGTTCTTCCGCGGCAGGATCGTCGCGTGGCTGACGCCTCGGATCGGCACGGTTGGTGGTGAGCGCCAGGCGATGCTGACCATCCTGCTCGGCGCAGTCCTCGGCGTGCTCGTCTCGCTGACCTCGGTCGGCGCCGGCGCGCTGGGCATGACCGCGCTGTTGATCCTGTACCCCACGCTCCCGATCAACCGGCTGGTCGGGTCGGACATCGCTCACGCGGTACCGCTGACGCTGCTCGGCGGGATCGGTCACTGGATCCTCGGCTCGGTCGACGTCGACCTGCTCGTGTCGCTGCTGATCGGCTCGATCCCCGGCATCATCGTCGGCAGCCTGATTGCGACGCGCGTTTCCGACCGCGTGCTGGTCCCCGTCCTCGCGACCGTGCTGGCGCTGGTCGGCGTGAAGCTGATCTTCTGATATGAGGCCGGGCTTCGCCTTTTCGACCAGGTTCCGCGTGCGCTATGCCGAGATCGACGGGCAGCGCATCGTCTTCAACTCGCGCTATCTCGAATATGCCGACGTCGCGGTTACCGAGTTCTGGGAATGGACCGGGATCGCGGAGGCTCTGCCTGATCTGTGGCCGACCACCGAGTTCAACGTCCGCCGGACCGAGATCGATTACCTCAAACCATTCCGCCTCGGCGATACGGTCGAGGCGTTCGTGCGGATCGAGAAGCTTGGGACGACCAGCCTGACGAAGCGGTTCGAGCTCGCGCATGCGGAGACGGGGGAATTGCACACCGTCATCACCATGGTCAGCGTGCACGTCGATCTGGAGACCGGCCGGCCGGTAGCTCTGCCGGACGCGATCCGCACGGTGCTCGAAGCGCTGCCCGCCCAATAAACCTTAGATAGCATGTTCCCCCGCGAAGGCGGGGGTCCAGACTGGGCTCCCGCCTTCGCGGGAGAACAAGGAAGAGAGGGCGAAGGCAGTTACTCCGCCGCCTCGGCCTCAGCCTCCACCCCATCTCCGGCCACTTCCCCAGGCAGCGCCCAGATCAGGTCGCCCTTCCCCAGCACGCGCCCGTCGTGCGACCGCACCGACACCGGCTGCAACGGCCGCCGATCGCGCGCGTCGACCAGGATCGGGAACGCCGGCACGCATGTCTCCCACCGCTCGCCCCATTGCCGTAGCGCGATCATCGTCGGCAGCAGCGCGAACCCCTTGTCGGTCAGACCGTAGGCGATCTTGCGCCGATCCTCCGGAATAGGCTGCCGCTCCAGGATCCCATGCTCGACCAGCCGCGCGAGCCGGTTCGCGAGGATATTGCGCGCAATCCCCAGTTCCGACTGGAACTCCTCGAAATGATGCAGGCCATTGAACGACGCGCGCAGGATCAGGAACGACCATCGCTCGCCCATCGCCTCCAGCGCGGCGGGCAGGCTGCATTCGAGCAGGGGTTCGCGCAATTTTCCCACGGCGTCTTCCTTATTGGACAGCAACGGTACCGCATAAACGACCGGAGCGAAATGCCTCGGTTTTCAGTTGCAACTCAAAACGCATCCGGATAAGTAGCAATTAGAAACCTTTTAGGAGTCGACCGATGTCTCGCATCACCCGCGCCCTTCTGACCGCCGTTCCCGCTCTAGCAACGGGGTTCGCCGCACCGGTCGCGACACCGGCATCGGCGCAGACCCCGATCAATTATTACATCGCCGTCCCCGCCGCGGCGCCCGCCTCCACCCGGCTGATCACCAACGGCACGCCGTGGCGCTGGGAGAATGCGGCATTCGTCTCCAGCAAGGCGCCCCAGCGCGACGTGATCCTTTGCGCTGCGGTCGCCAAGCGCGTGGGGCCGCTCGCCAGTTTTACGGTCGCGGGCAAGGCCTATGACGCCGAAGCGCTGGCCGCGTGCAACAACCACGCGAAATAACGAGGATTTTGTTGCAAAAGGGCGCGGCACGGCCCCATCTACGGTCCGTGCTGCGCCAATATGAACTGGTCGATCGCGTCCTCGACTACGATCCCGACGCCGACGAGGCGATGCTGAACCGCGCCTATGTCTTCTCCATGCAGGCGCATGGGAGCCAGAAGCGTGCGTCCGGCGATCCGTATTTCAGCCACCCGATCGAGGTGGCCGGAATCCTGACCGACCTCCATCTCGATGCGGAGACGATCGCCACCGCGATCCTCCACGACACGATCGAGGATACGGTCGCCACGCCAGAGGAGATCGAACGGCTGTTCGGCGCCTCCGTCGCGCGGCTCGTCGACGGCGTGACGAAGCTCAGCAAGATCGAAGCGCAGACCGAGAACGAACGCGCCGCCGAAAATCTGCGCAAATTCCTGCTCGCGATGTCCGACGACATCCGCGTGCTGCTGGTGAAGCTCGCCGACCGCCTGCACAACATGCGGACGCTGCATCACATCTCGAAGCCCGAGAAGCGCCGTCGCATCGCCAAGGAGACGATGGACATCTACGCGCCGCTCGCCGAGCGGATCGGCATGTACGAGTTCATGCGCGAGATGCAGTCGCTGGCGTTCGAACAGCTCGAGCCCGAAGCCTCCGAATCGATCAACCGCCGCCTCGAACAGCTCAAGCAGGGCGACGGCGACCGCATCGAGAAAATCGCGTCGGGGTTGAAAGCGGTGCTCGCGCGCGCCGGAGTCGAGGCCGAAATCTCGGGGCGCGAGAAGCATCCCTATTCGATCTTCCGGAAGATGTCGGAGCGCCACATCAGCTTCGAGCAGCTGTCCGACGTGATGGCGTTCCGAGCGATCGTGCCGACCGAAGAGGATTGCTACCGCGTGCTCGGGATCATCCACCAGCGCTGGCCGATGGTGCCGGGTCGGTTCAAGGACTACATCTCGACACCCAAGCGCAACGGCTATCGCTCGCTGCACACCTCGGTGATCCACGCCGACAGCGCGCGGATCGAGATCCAGATCCGCACCGCCGACATGCACGCGCAGGCCGAGTTCGGGCTGGCGGCGCACTGGGCCTACAAGCAGCAGATCAACGGCAGCGACCGGCAAGTCAGCTGGATCCGCGACCTCGTCGAGATCCTCGATACCGCCGAGAGCCCGGAAGAGCTGCTCGAACACACGCGGATGGCGATGTACACCGATCGCATCTTCGCGTTCACGCCGAAGGGCGAGCTGATCCAGCTGCCCAAGGGCGCGACCTCGATCGACTTCGCGTACGCGGTGCACACCGATCTCGGCGATCAGGCGGTCGGTGCGAAGGTGAATGGCCGCGTCGTGCCGCTGTCGACGGTGATCGAGAACGGGGATCAAGTGCAGATCCTGCGCTCGAAGGGCCAGTCGCCGCAGCCGCAATGGCTCAATGTCGCGACCACGGGCAAGGCGCTCGCCGCGATCCGCCGGCACCTGCGCCAGAAGGAGCGCGTCGAGCAGATCGCGCTCGGCCAGACCCTGTACGAGGATATCGTCACCCGCCTGCCCGCGCAGATCGGCACCGATGCACTCAGCCACGCGCTGAAGCGCCTGAAACTGCCCGACGATTCGTCGCTGATGGTGGCGATCGCGCGGCGGACGCTGTCCGATGCGGCGGTGATGGAGGCGCTGATGCCCGGCTCGGCGGGCGCGGACGTGACACATGCGCTCGCGCCGCAATCGAGCGCGATCTCGATCAAGGGCCTGACCCCCGGCGTCGCCTACGACCTCGCGACGTGCTGCCATCCGGTGCCGGGCGACCGCATCGTCGGGTTGCGCCGGCCCGATGCCGGGATCGAGGTCCACGCGATCGACTGCAAGGTTCTCGCCGAACTCGCCGAGCGATCGGAAAACGAGACCGACTGGGTCGACGTTGCCTGGGGCGACGAGACCGAGGGCGCCGTCGCACGCATATCGGTGATGGTGAAGAACGAGCCGGGCTCGCTCGGCATCGTCTCGACGATCATCGGCGGGCACAAGGCGAACATCATGAACCTGCGGCTCGATACGCGCGACAAGAGCTTCCACACCAACGAGATCGACGTCGAAGTGCATGACGTGCAGCAGCTGATGCGGCTGATGGCCGGGCTGCGCGCGGCAGATGCGGTGCACAGCGTGGAGCGGGTGTAGAAACATCCGACGATGACGGCGGGCGCGACGGACGCTAGACGGGGGCGATGAACCGTCCAGCCCTTTCGATCCCGGCCCTTTCGATTGTCGTCCCCTGCTATAACGAGGCAGCGTGCCTCGACATCCTGCACGCACGCATTTCGGGTGCGGCGAAGGTCGCGGTTGGCGACGATTACGAGATCGTCCTGATCAACGACGGCTCGCGCGACGACAGCTGGCCCGTGATGCAGCGCCTCGCCGCCGCCGACCCGCGGCTCGTCGCGATCAACCTCTCGCGCAACCACGGCCACCAGCTCGCGCTGACCGCCGGTCTCGATCTCTGCGCGGGCGAGCAGATCCTGATCATCGACGCCGATCTCCAGGACCCACCCGAACTCCTGTCAGACATGCGCGCGGCGATGGCGGCGAGCCAGGCCGACGTGGTCTACGCGGTCCGCCGCCAGCGCGCGGGCGAGACGGTGTTCAAGAAGGCTACGGCCGCCGCCTTCTACCGCCTGCTGACGCGGATGACCGAGACGCCGATCCCGCTCGACACCGGCGACTTCCGCCTGATGAGCCGGCGCGCTCTGGATGCGTTCCTGTCGCTCCCCGAACAGGCGCGCTTCATCCGCGGCATGGTCGCCTGGATCGGCTTCAAGCAGGTCCCCTTCCCGTATGATCGCGCCGAGCGGCTCGCGGGCGAGACGAACTATCCGCTCGCGAAGATGATCCGGCTCGCGTTCGACGCCGTCACCGGGTTCTCGACCGCGCCGTTGCGGTTCGCCAGCCATGCGGGGCTGGCGCTGACCGGCGTGTCGCTGCTCCTGTTCGTCTATATCGCGATCGGCTGGCTCTCGGGCAGCGCTGTGCAGGGCTGGACCTCGACGATGCTCGTCACGGTGTTCTTGGGCGCGGTGCAGATGTTCGTGCTCGGGATGATCGGCGAGTATCTCGGGCGGCTGTACGTCGAGTCGAAGCGGCGGCCGCTGTATATCGTCGCCGACGTTGCGGGGCCGATCCAGGGCAAGGCGACACTCGGGTTTCGCGCGGAGCCCGTCGAGGCCCCACTCCCCGACCGTCTCGAGCCTGCTGTTACCGCGGCGGTCCCGCCCAAAGGTTAGGATAAAGTCACACCAAGAAACACTTAGACAGGCCGCGAAGAGGGGTATTCATCGTCATACGCGTGCAAAGCCGGTGGGCTGCAGGGGTACACAGGCGATAGTGACGGCGTGAACGAACCGGACAACGAGCATGACACCGGCGGGGCGTGTAGGACAGCGGGAAATGGACCCGCCTTCGCCTGAGTGGTAATTGGAGGTGCGTCCCAGCCTCCACTCTCCGTTCGTGCGGAGCGTCGTCGAAGCCCCTGCGCGCGTGGCCTGTCCTTCGACTTCGCTCAGGACGAACGGATATAGAGGCGCGCGCGTGCCTAAGGCAGGCTTACCGCGGCACCGCCAGCGTCACGATCGAGACACCCGGGGTCATCGGCAGGCGACCGACCATGTGGCGTTCCAGGCGGAAGATCTTCTCGAACAGCGCATTCACCAGCTTGGGTGGCGGGGAATCATCGCTGTCGTCGCGGCCGGAGAGGCGGCCGGCGATCCGCGCCGCCGCCGCCAGCGGGAAGAGCAGCGAGTTGAAATAGCCGAGCTTTTCGGGCTTCAGGCCCGCCGTCTCGATCGCTGTCTTGAGCGTGGCCTTCGAATAGCGGCGGTGGTGGTGGTTCACGGTGTCGTGTGCGCTCCACATCCACTGGTGCGCCGGCACCGCGATCAGGATCTTGCCACCCGGCGCAAGGCAATCCGCCATCGCCTTCAACGCGGCGACGTCGTCCTCGATATGCTCGACCACATCGAGCACCGCGATCAGGTCGTAGTGCGCGCGCGGCACGCCCGGCAGTTCGGGCAACGGTGACGCGCCGACCGGTTTGCCGAGCCGTTCGCTGGCGATCTCGCGCGCGGCAGGGTCGATCTCGATCGCGTCGATGCTGCCGAACGCGGCGAGCATCGGCAGGTTGTGGCCGGTGCCGCAGCCGATCTCAAGGATCTTCGCATCCTTCGGCAACGCGCCGTAGCGGGTCAGGTAATCGGCGAGGATGTCGCGGCGCGCGCGGTACCACCAGTGGGTGGAGTCGTGGGCGGCCATCCGGTCGTAGACGATACGGTCCATCAGTAAGTCGTCCAGTTCGTTGGCAGCATCAGTTGAAAACCCAGAGACGGTTGAGTACGAAACTCACGATCGCCGCGAGCAGCACGGCGGGGACGAGCGGGATCCACGGGTGCAGGTGGAACACCGCGGTGCCGACCCACGTGATCAGCGCGTTGAGCGCCAGACCCGCGCCCTGGACGATCACGAACTTCACATGCCGCCCGGCGCCCGGCTCCTTGGCGTGTCCCTTGAAGCTCCAGCGGCTGTGCAGGAAGAATCCCACCACGACGGCGACCACGAAGGCGAACGGCACCGCCGCCACCGCCTGGCGTGGTGGAAAGACATACGCGGTCAGCGGCAGGTAGACGAGCGAATACACCACGCTGGAAATCCCGCCGGCGATTCCGAAGCGCACGAGCTGGCCGAGCACGCCGCTCGCCCGCATCTGCTCCATCTGTCGCCAAATCGCCTGCATGCCCGCCTTGTTCTTTACCCTCCGGCGATCGCGCCGGTGCCTTGTTCTTTACGGACACCGCGATAGAGCGACGCTTGAGATACGCCCGCGCATCTAGAGTGCGTGCGGGCTGGAGGAAAGCGTTTTGGATCAGGCACCACTTCAGCGGCGGACGTTGCTGGACGAACTCGATCGGCATTGGATCGCGTTGACGCTGCTCGCCTGGGTGGCGGTGGCGGCGTGGTCGATGTTCGATCGCTGGGGCCAGATCCGCTGGCTGTCGCTCGGCGATACCGACGACAACATGCGGCTGATGCAGGTCCGTGCGCTGCTCGACGGGCAGGGGTGGTACGATCTGCGCAACTACCGGATGAACCCGCCGGTCGGGTTCGACATCCACTGGAGCCGCATCGTCGACCTGCCGATCGCCGGGCTGATCCTGTTCTTCCGCCTGTTCACGAGCAACAGCTGGGCGGAGCGGCTGGCCTGCGGGATCGCGCCGTTGCTGCCGCTGTCGATCGCGATGCTGGGGATCGGCGCGACCGTGCGGCGGCTGATCAGTCCTTACGCCTGGCCACTTGCCGTCGTGATCATGGTCGGCGCGACCGGCACGATGCTGATGTTCATGCCCGAGCGGATCGATCATCATGGCTGGCAACTCGCCATGCTGAGCCTGACGGTGGCGGGGCTGTGCGATACGAACGGCCGTCGCGGTGGCGCGATGGTCGGGCTCGCCAGCGCGGTGTCGTTGTCGATCGGGCTCGAGCTGCTGCCGTATGCGGCGATGGCGGGGGCGATCATCGCGCTGCGCTGGGTGTGGGACCGGTCGGAGGCCGAGCGGCTGTCGATCTATGCGCTGACGCTCGGCGGCGGCAGCACGTTGGGGTTCGCGCTGTTCGCGTCGAACGCCAACCAGGCGATGCGCTGCGATGCGCTGACGCCGGTATGGCTGAGCGTGATGATCGCGGCGGGGATGCTGCTGTTTTTGCTCGCGCGGTTCGGGCCAGCTTCGCGGGGGGCTCGGCTAGCACTGGCGGTCGTGGCGGGTGCGGCGATCGTCGCGGGGTTCGCGCTGGTGTTCCCGCAATGCCTGGGGCGGCCCGAGGGGATTTCGCCCGAGCTGCAACGCAACTGGCTGGACAATGTCCGCGAGGCCAAGCCGATCTACAAGCATAGTTTCCGCGTCGGGTTCGCGCTCGCGACGCTACCGATCATCGGGCTGATCGGGGCGATCCTTGCCGCATGGCGTGCGCGTCACGACGACCGGGCCGTCGGCTGGGCGGCGGTCGCGCTGTTCACGGCCTTCGCGTGTGCGATGCTGTTGTGGCAGGTCCGTGCCGGACCGGCGGCGCAGTTGCTGGCGATTCCGGGGGCGACCGCGCTCGGGTGGCTGATCCTGCCGCGGCTGCTCGGCAACCGGTCGGTGGCGGTGCGCGTGCTGGGGACGGTCGGTGCGTTCCTGATCGTGTCGGGACTGTTTGCCGGGATGGTGATCCAGTATTTCCCGATCGACCGGCCGAAGCCGTATGAGAAGCGCGTCAACATGGCGACCGGCAACTGTCTGCGGACGACCGTGCTGCTCGCGCTGAACAAATACCCTGCGCAGACGGTGTTCACCTTCGTCGACATGGGGCCGCGGCTGATCACGATCACGCATCACAATGCGGTGGCGGGGCCGTATCACCGCAACGGCGACGCGATCCTCGACGTGCAGCATGCGTTCGGCGGGACGCCCGATCAGGCGCATGCGATCATCAAGCGCCACGGCGCGACGATGCTGTTGCTGTGCCCGAACGCGGCGGAATCGACCAACTACAAGGCGCGCAGTCCCAAGGGGTTCTATGCGCAGATGGCGAATAACGAGGTGCCGGCGTGGCTGACGCCGCTACCGCTGCCGGCGAAGTCGCCGTTGCGGTTGTTCAAGGTGGACTGAACCGCACCGCCGTCATCCCCGCGGAGGCGGGGACCCATATCCTCTGAAGTCAGTGATAGATCGCACGGTCAGCCAGTATGGGTCCCCGCCTTCGCGGGGATGACGACTGGAGTTACGGCCGAGTTAGCGCAGCACCTCGGTCAGGCCGTCGATCACGAACTGCACCGCCAGCGCGGCCAGCAGCACGCCGAGCAACCGGGTGATCACCGCCTCGATCTTCGCGCCGAGGATCCGCATGATCGGGCCGGCTGCCAGCAGTGCGACCAAGGTCAGCAGCAGGATCGTCACCATCGCGCCGAGCACCACGGCCGAGCGCTCGAGCCCGCTGTTGCGGCTCATCAACAGCATCACCGACGCGATCGAGCCGGGGCCAGCGATCATCGGCATCGCCATCGGGAAGATCGAGACGTCCTCGACCTCGGGATCGCTCGCCACCTTGGCGGCACGGTCCTCACGGCGTTCGGTGCGCTTCTCGAACACCATTTCGAGCGCGATCAGGAACAGCATGATGCCGCCGGCGATGCGGAAGCTGGCCAGGCTGATCCCGAGGCCCTTCAGCAACGCCTCGCCGAACAGCGCGAACACGAACAGGATAGCCGCCGCCACGCCGACCGCGCGCATCGCCATCGCGCGCTTCTGCACGGTCGAGGCCCCCGCCGACAGCCCGGCATAGATCGGTGCGCAGCCCGGCGGATCGATAACCACGAAGAACGTGATCAGCGACGAGATGTAGAGTTCGATCACAGGCCCGTCCGATCCAGCGCGGCCTCGTCGATGGCGACGCCTTCGCGACGCCCCGCCGAGACCAGCGTGTTGCGGAGCAGGCACGCGATCGTCATCGGCCCGACGCCGCCCGGCACCGGCGTGATCGCGCCTGCGACCTCGACCGCGCTCGCGAAATCGACATCGCCGACGAGGCCGGCATCGGTCCGGTTGATGCCGACGTCGATGACGGTCGCGCCGGGTTTCAGCCAATCGCCCTTGATCATCTCCGGGATACCGACCGCCGCGACGACGATGTCCGCGCGGCGGATGTGCGCGGGAACGTCCTGCGTGCGGCTATGGACGACGGTGACGGTGCAGCTTTCGCGGAGCAACAACTGCGCCATCGGCTTGCCGACGATGTTCGAGCGACCGACGACGACGGCTTCGAGCCCGCTGAGGGTCGGCAGCACGCTCTTCAACAGCATCACGCAGCCGAACGGCGTGCACGGTACGAAGCCGGGCAACCCTGTCGCGAGTCGCCCGGCGTTGATTGGGTGGAAGCCATCGACGTCCTTGTCTGGGTCGATCGCGGAGATGACCGCCTGCTCGTCGATATGTTTCGGTAGGGGTAGCTGGACGAGGATTCCGTCGATCGTCGGATCAGCGTTGAGCGTCGCGACCAGCGCGAGCAAGTCTTTGGCGGGGACGTCGGCGGGGAGGCGGTGCTCGATGCTTTCCATCCCGGCTTCGCGCGTCGCCCTGCCCTTCGAGCGGACATAGACGTTGGAGGCGGGATCCTCGCCGACCAGCACCACGGCGAGGCCGGGCGCGCGGCCCGCCTTTGCCCGAAAGGCGGTGACGCCGTCTGCGATACGGGCCCGGAGGCCGGCGGCGAAGGCCTTGCCGTCGATGATGGTCGCGCTCATGCCCGCGGCCCATAGAGCGCGGACGCGATTTCCGCCAGTACGGTGGAGTCGCCGGCGATGTGCAGGCGCTTCAGGCGCGCGGTTTCGCCGGAGATGATCGTTACGGCACGCTTGGGTACGCCGAAGGTCTTGGCGACGAGGGCGACCAGCCCGGCATTCGCGGCGCCATCGACGGGGGCGGCTGCCAGCCTCGCGGCGAAATGCTCGAGCGTTCCGGCGGCGAGTGCGTCGCGACCGCCGCGCGGGGTTACGCGGACGGCGATCGCCAGGCCGTCATCGACCGACCGCCAGGCGGCAGGCCCCATCAATAGGCTGCGACGAGGTAGTTCTGCGCGATGTTCGGGATGACGATGTTGGTCAGGATGTAGAGGATCAGCAGCACGACCAGCGGCGACAGGTCGAGCGCGCCGAAATCGGGCAGGATGCGGCGGATCGGGCGATAGAGCGGCTCGGTGATCTTCTGCAGCGCGTTCCAGACCGTGCGGACGAAATCGCTGTGCGTGTTGATGACGTTGAACGCGATCAGCCACGACAGCACCGCCTGGATGACGATCACCCACCAGACGAGGTTGAGCAGCAACTGGACGATCTGAAGAAGGGCGATCAAGGCAAGGGTCTCCGCTGGTGTGTTGCCGATATAAGGTGGCGGGGGGAGAACGAGAAGCCCTGTGATATCGCTGGCCTGCGCGCGATGATTCTAGTCGCACCGGACGCTCCCAGCTCCCTTCATCCTGGGCTTGACCCAGGATCCAGAGCCACGAAGGCTACCCTGTGTGGCTCTGGATCCTGACTTTCGTCAGGATGACGGGCGTGGGAGACGACCTCCTACCGCGAGCGCCCGTTCGCGCTGACCAGCGTGCCCGCGCCCTGTTTGGTGAAGATCTCCAGCAGCATCGCGTGCGGCACGCGGCCGTCGATGATCACTGCGGCATCGACGCCCGATTCGACCGCCGCGACGCAGGTGTCGAGCTTGGGTATCATGCCACCGGTCACCGTACCGTCGGCACGCAGTTCGGCGATCCGCGCGGGGTCGAGGTCGGTGAGCAACTCGCCCTCCTTGTCGAGCACGCCGACGATATCGGTCAGCAGGAAGAAGCGCGCCGCACCCATTGCGGCCGCGATCGCGCCGGCCATCGTGTCGGCGTTGATGTTGTAGGTGTGGCCGTCGGCGCCGATACCGATCGGCGCGATCACCGGGATGATATCGGCGGCGATCAGCGTGTCGAGGATGGTCCGGTCGACCGCGATCGGCTCGCCGACGAAGCCGAGATCGACGTGCCGCTCGATCCCCTGAAGCTTGTCGGGCTCGCGGCCGTGGCCGACTTTCTGCGCGAGGACGAGGCCGGCGTCCTTGCCCGAGATGCCGACCGCGCGGCCGCCGGCCTGGCCGATCCAGCCGACGATTTCCTTGTTGATCGAGCCCGCCAGAACCATCTCGGCGATCTGCGCGGTCTCCGCATCGGTGACGCGCAGGCCGTCGACGAAGCGCGATTCGACGCCGAGCCGCTTCAACATCGCGCCGATCTGTGGCCCGCCGCCGTGGACGACGACCGGGTTGATGCCGACTGCTTTCAGCAGCACCATGTCCTCGGCGAAATCGCGCTGGAGCTCGGGATCGCCCATCGCGTGGCCGCCGTACTTCACGACGAACGTCTTGCCGGCGTAGCGCTGCAGATACGGCAGCGCCTCGGTGAGCGTTTCCGCCTTGGCGAGCAGGGCGGGATCGGGCGTGTGATCGGTCAACTAAACTTCCGTTCGTCTCGAGTAGCCATCGAGCACTCGTCGAGATGGCGTATCGAGAGACCTGTACCTCGATACGAGCCCTCGACAGGCTCGGTCTCTACTCGGCACGAACGGAAAAATCTAACATTATGCCCGGTCCAGCCGCCGTCCCAATTTCACGAAAAAGGTGATCATGAACGGCACCAGCACGATCGACAGTATGACCTTGGTGAGCATCTGCCCCTCCATCAGCGCGACGATCGGCCGTTCACCCAGGAACGAGATGGTGATGAACAGGATCGTGTCGATGATCTGCGAGATGATGCTGGCGATCATGCCGCGCAGCCATACCAGCTTGCCCTCGCCGCTGCCCACCTGTCCCGACAGTTTCGAGAAGATCAGCACGTTGAGCGTCTGCGAGATGCCGTAGGAGATCAGCCCCGCGATCATCATCCGCGAGCTCTGGCCGACCACGATCGGGAACGCGTCGACCGCGGGTGGGTACATCCCCGGATCGTGCGGCAAGGCCAGCACCAGGTGGATCAGCGCCGCCGACACCAGCAACGGAATGAACCCGAGGCGCACGAGAAACGTCGCGGTCTTCTGGCCGTGCAGCTCGGAAATCGCGCTGCTCAGCACGACCAGCAGGAGGAAGCCGAAGATCCCCGCCTCGACCGCGAGCGGGCCGAGCGCGACCTGCTTCACCCCCAGCACGCCGGCGATGCACACCATGCCGCCGTACAACACCGAGAAAACGAAGAGCGAACGCGGGAACGCGGGAAGTGGTTTGTCCATCGCGCGGGACGCTAGCGAAAACCGCCGCCCCGTCAAATGACTAGCGCCCCTCAAATAACTGGCGAGCGCGGCCTGCCCGTGTCATGTCCCGCCCTTGCGCAGCCGGGGGGCCGCGCGTGTCAGTCAAAAATGCAGGGCGTCCATGGAAAGACTAGTCATCGGCCTTGCAGGCATCGCCGTCATCCTCGGCATCGCCGTGCTGCTTTCGAGCGACCGCCGCGCGATCCGCCTGCGTATCGTCGGCGCCGCGTTCGCGTTGCAGGCCGGGATCGCCGTGCTGGTACTGTATTCGAGCTTCGGCAAGATCGTGCTCGGCGAGATGTCCGGCGGGGTCGCGAACCTGCTCGGCTATTCGCAGAAGGGCACCGAGTTCCTGTTCGGCAAGATGGCGACCCCCGAGATCGGCGGGCAGAGCTTCGCGATCGCCGCGCTGCCGGTGATCATCTTCTTCGCGAGCCTCGTCTCGATCCTGTATTATCTCGGCATCATGCAGTTCGTGGTGCGCTGGGTCGGCGGCGGGATCGAGAAGGTCATCGGCGTCTCGAAGGTCGAATCGCTGTGCGCGGCGGCGAACATCTTCGTCGGCCAGAGCGAATCGCCGCTCGTCATCCGGCCGTATCTGGCGGGGCTCACCCCGGCGCAGCTGTTCACCGTGATGACCAGCGGCATGGCCGGCGTCGCGGGCACCATTCTCGCGGCCTATGCGTCGATGGGTATCCGGATCGATTATCTGCTGGCGGCGAGCTTCATGGCGGCGCCGGGCGGCATCCTGATGGCGAAGATCATCATGCCCGACCGCGTGATGCCACCCGAGGGCGAACTCGCGCTCGGCGATCTGCCGGGTGAATCGTCGGCAGGCGAACCGATGCCGCAAGCGACGCACGACGAGGAAAAGCCGGCCAACCTGATCATGGCCGCAGCCCAGGGCGCGCAGACCGGTGTCCGATTGGCCGTCGCTGTCGGCGCGATGGTGCTGGCGTTCGTCGCGCTGGTGGCGCTCGCGAATGGCCTGCTCGGCGGGCTTGGCAACATGATCGGGCTGCCGGGGCTGAGCTTCCAGGGGCTGCTCGGCTATGTCTTCGCGCCGCTCATGTTCCTGCTCAACGTGCCGTGGAGCGAGGCGGGGATCGCCGGCGGGCTGTTCGGGCAGAAGATCGTGCTGAACGAATTCGTCGCGTACATCTCGCTCGGGACGCAGCAGGGACTGAGCGCGCGGACGATCGCGGTCATCACCTTCTCGCTGTGCGGGTTCGCGAACTTCTCATCGATCGCGATCCAGATGGCGGTGACCGGCAGCCTAGCGCCGAACCAGCGGCCGATGATCGCCAAGCTCGGCCTGCGTGCGCTGGCGGCGGGGAGCCTGGCGAACCTGATGTCGGCAGCCCTCGCGGGTCTGCTGATCGGCTGAATCCCGCCCATCCGTCCGTCATCCTGACGAAAGTCAGGATCCAGGGTAACGAGCGTCGGTCTTCATGGCTCTGGGTCCTGACTTTCGTCAGGATGACGGAGGGGTTGAGATGACGGGACTGGGGCGACGGCGCCCCGAAACGCAATCAGGCCCGTCACCTTTCGGCGACGGGCCCGACTAAACTGCCTCGCGGGGAACCGAGGCAGCTATCTCGCGTGATCGCCGATTACGGCAGCATCACCGTGTCGACGACGTGAATCACGCCGTTCGACTGCATGACGTTGGCGATCGTGATCCGGCCCTTGTGGCCCTTGCCGTCCATGATGCCCCAGCCGGTGCCGACCTTCTTGAACATCAGCGGCTCGCCCTGCACGGTGGTGTAGGTCGCGGTGCCGCCGTTCGCCTTCGCCTTGGCGGCGATGTCGGTGGCGGTGATCGTGCCGGGGACGACGTGATAGGTCAGGACGCTGGCGAGCTGCGCCTTGTTCTCGGGCTTGAGCAGCGTGTCGACGGTGCCGGCCGGCAGCTTCTTGAACGCGGCGTTGGTCGGCGCGAACACGGTGAACGGACCCGGGCCCGACAGCGTCTCGACCAGACCGGCGGCCTTGACCGCGGCGACCAGCGTCGTGTGATCCTTCGAATTGACGGCGTTCTCGACGATCGTCTTGGTCGGGTACATCGCGGCGCCGCCGACCATCGGGTTGGTCTGCGCGGCGACGATGGCGCTGCCGCTGACGGCAACGGCGGCCGCGACGATCGCGGTACGAATGAAGTGGTTCATGGCTTCTCTCCTGCGTGCGGAGCCGGTGTGCGGCGCCACTGCGGGGAGATACGCGCCCGCCGGGAGAAGGACGCAGCCGGCGTTCAGATCGTCGCGAGAAGTCCCGCCCAGGCCGCGACCTCATCGTCATGCCGCCGTGTGACGACCAGATCGCTAGCGATCGCCGTGTCGAGATCGACCTCGACCTCGACCTCGACCGAGCCGGTCCATTCGAACGTCGCATTGCCCGACAGCGTCACCATCGCCGCCTCGCTCGCCTCGGCACGGACCAGCCCGCCCTTGTTGAACACCGTCGTCGGCGTGTCGTACGCGATCCGCCCGGTCAGGCACGCGGCATAGGTCGACGCCGCCATCGCGCTGCCGCAGCTGTCGGTGAGCCCGACGCCGCGCTCGAACGTCCGCACGAACAGGTCGCGGCCACGCACCTCGACGAAACTGACGTTCGCGCGATTGGGCAGCCAGTCGGGTGCCGCCTCGCAGGTCTCGCCGACGCGGACGAGTTCGGCTTCGTCGATGGCATCCACGAACGTCACGAGATGGGGGTTGGGCATCGCCACCGCCGTGAAGGCGCGGTCCGTCGGCAAGGGCGCTATCGGCGTATCGACGATGCGATCGGTCCCGACGGTCATCGGCCACGCGGTGACGTCCAGAGACGCGGGGCCCGCGATCTCGCGAACGGTGAACACGCCCTCGGCAATATCAGCATCGCGCTTCACGGCCGCGTCGCTCGTCTTCAGCAGCGCCATCGCAGCCTCGGAGCCCGTGGCCGCGAACCCGGCGCGTGCAACGCAGCGCAGGCCGTTGAGGCACGTCTCAGACTCGCTGCCGTCCGAATTGAACATCCGCATGCCGAACGCGTGAGTGTCATCGCCGGCGGTCAGCAGCAGGAGCCCGTCGCCACCCATCGGTCCATCGCGATCCGCCAACGCCCGCGCAACGGCAGCCCAAGCCGCATCGCCAAGCGTCGACGCGCGCGCGTCGATCAGCGGAAAGTCGTTGCCGGAGCCGTGGCATTTGATGAGGTCGAAGCGCATGCTCGGTATTTAGTCACGCATGCGGAACAAAGCGAGCGCCTAACCGATCCCGTAATGCGCGGCCAACCGATCGAGCGCGAGCGTCAGCACGACCCGCCCCGCCCGCGCCGGCCATTGCAACGCCTTCTCCGCCACCGGCAGCCCCTCCCCCGCACAAACCACCCGCCAAAGGATATCCGCTAGCCCCGGCCCCGCCGCCGCCAGCGCTTCGTCGAACCGACGCTTCGCTGCGATCTGCGCCGACGTCGGATCGAGCCCATCATGGCCTCCCCCATCGACGCGCTCCGCCCAGCGCATCGTCACGCTGGGCGCAATCGACGCGCGTTCGTAATCCGCGCGCAGCCGCTCTCCCGCCTCGAACTGCCTCACGTCGATCAGCGCGCGCGACCGCAGCCACCCGAGCGGCGACTCCGCGAGGTTCACGGTGACGGTACGACCGCGACGCATGCCGGCCGGCTGTGAAACACCCTCTGAATCGACCGTCCGCTCTACCAGTTCGCGCATCCGCCATCTCCCGTTGCGCTTGGCGGTTGCCATATCCGCATGGTTGTAGGACAGAAGAATAACCCACCTGGTTTGGAGTCGTTCGATGATCACATTTCAATGATCACTGCCATTCGCGAAGTCCGGCGCGCCAAGGGACTGACGCTGGAGGACGTCGCCAGGCGTTGCGATCCACCGACCACCGCGCAGACGATCGGGCGGCTGGAGACCGGCACGCGCACCGTGTCGATCGGCTGGCTCAACCGGATTGCCGCGGCACTGGGCGTCGAGGCGAGCGATCTCGTGACATTGCCGGACCGTACCGACCTGCCCGTCGCTGCGATCCTCGACGGCCGTGGCGCCCATGCCCCGCGGCGAACCACGACGGCACCACCGCCTCAGGTCGCCCCGGGCCAAATCGCGATCACCGTCGCGGGCGGGGTCGGCGACTATCGCACCGGTGACGTGATCTGGTGCGCGATGCTGGCCCCCGCCGATTTCGCAACCGCACTCAATCGCGACGTACTCGTCCCGCAACCAGCAGGCCGGTTCGCGTTCGGCAGGCTGATCGCCGTCGGTGACGCCGTGACGCTGTTACCGCCGAATACCGGTTCGCAATCCCTGAAGATCGAAGATCCCGGCTGGCTCGCAGTCGCAGTGCGACTGATCCGCGATCTTTGAGGGCGGTGGGCGATGACCCTGCACGCGGGCCCGAGGAACAGCCTCGCCTTCTTAGATATGCCGATTCAGTGCTCCTGGTTGCCTCTCGTGCGATCGGCTGCATCCCTTGCCAGAACAGCCTGCCGCAATGGGCGGGATTTAGCGCTCGCCCGCACCGGCGTCGCATTGGTCCGCCTGCGTCTTGGGGGAACGCGAAGGGGTCGTAAGGTTCCTCGCAGACAGCGTCGCGGGGCAAAGACCGCGCTCCGCTCCGCCTTCCGATGAAATGGCCGGAAGCGCCAGCCCCACCTCGACCAAATCTCAGCAAGTCAGACATGACAATGCTCCAGTCGTCCCACCGATCGATAAGTGCGGCATATCGCCACGACCTGCACGTCTGACAGGATCGGGACTATCGTTTCGGCTAGCGCCGATCGGCAGCCGTCAGCTGACCGCGATGCTCTCGATTGTGGCGAAGGCCGCTCCCTGCGTTGGCGCTGCTACCTGCTCCGCCACGCTCGTCGCGGAGCGTTACTGCTGATTACGCATGATCGGGTGGACGCCGATCTCGTCTTTCAAGCGTTTGGCTATCGACGACCCCGACGACGAGAGCCCGATGACAGACGCCGCAGACATTCTCAACGACATGATACTGGAGCTAACCCGCGAGCCCATGACCCGGGCAGATGCAGAGGAACTGGCCGATCGATGGTATGACGTCGCTATCGGCAACGGTTCAAGCGCCGCAGAATTGGACGACGCTGCCGGAATGCCGGTCCCCGACTATATCCTGCAAACGTTCGGAGAAGCAGGGCAGGAACTGATGCTATAGTGCGCGCGTGACCAGCTCGACGTCGCACCGAAGCTAGGTGAACGGGTAGGTATCTACATCCCATCGCGTTGCCCGGCACCGAGCGCCGCCACCTTAGTCGTGAAGATGATCTCGTTGCGGATGATCGCGTTGGCGGCGTTCGCCGCCTTTAACAAGGGCGTCCCGGCTCTTCGAAACGATAAACTCGCCTTGGCCCGGGGTCCGCACGAAGAGGATCGAGGCACGATCGACTGCGACCGACGGTAAAAATTTGCCGGATTTCGTGTTGCCGGCCCATGTCGGCACCAACAGCGCAGCATGGTCAAAGGAAAAGGATGGTGGGCGATGACGGGCTCGAACCGCCGACATTCTCGGTGTAAACGAGACGCTCTACCAACTGAGCTAATCGCCCCCTCTCGGGTGAGGGTGCGATGCCAAAGCCGGGCGGCCGGGGCAAGCTAAAAGGGCGCGGACCGTCACGGAATCCGCAGGTCGGCGCCTCGGGTGGCGACGATATAGCCGCGCATCGCCTCGCTCGCGCGGTCCGACAGGACCATAAAGGCACGCCGTCGGTCGTGCAGGTCGGGGCGGCGTTCGAACAACCCGGTGTCGGTCATCCGCGCGATCCAGCGCAGCGCGGTGGTCGGCGCGACCGCGGCGGCGATGCACAAGCTGGAGACCGATACGCGGCCCCGCTCCAACTCGGCGGCGTAAAGATCGAGCAGCATGTCCCAGCCCGGATCCTCGAACAATGCGGTGCCGAAGAACTGGTCGCGCAGCCGCCGCGCGCGGATCGCCCGCCGGACATCCGCCGCGCTCGGCTCGGCCAGCGACGGTGGCGCGCCGTAGCGGTTCGTCCGATCGCCGACGATCGGCGCTGTGGAGGCATCGCCCTCGATCTCCGCGCGCGTCAGTCGTGCCAGCGCCTCGGCGATCCGTGCGACCTCGGTGTTCAAGCGTTCCAGCCGCGTCCCATCGGTCTCGCGCCCGACATCGAACACGCCCGCGGGACTGCGCGCGCGCTCGGCGACGACGACGATCGCCGCGATGCAGTCCGCCACGCTCGGATCGACCAGCAGGATCGTCCCGCCGCCGAGCGTCGCCGCCGCGACTGCGTCGATCTGGTCGCTGCCCATCGCGACCACCAGCCCCGCCTCCAGCACCGCGGCGCGTTCGACGATCCGCGGCAGGTGTTCGGCAAGGACCGCTACGTCCACCCCCGCGGTCTCGACCACGACGACCTGAGGCGCGGCGTGCAGGCCGAACGGCGCCTGCCAGTCGATCCTGGCGACCACCCGCCCTTCCATCGCGACGAGTGCGGCGGCGAACCGGTCCGGCGCGTCCGCACTCGCGACAAGGACTGCGGCGATCCCGGTATCGTAACGCGTGTCGGCAGGATCTCCGCCCGGTAGGATCATGATCATCTCCGCTGTGTCGCGAAGACTAACCTCGATCATCCTCAAAGCCACACGCGAACTGGGTCGAGTTTCGTTGGACTTTCACGCCTGCCCAGCAAGGTCGCGTTCGACCTAGTCGAGCGCCTTGACGATATCCTCGACCATCTTCTTTGCGTCCGCCAGCAGCATCATCGTATTGTCGCGGTAGAACAGCTCGTTATCAACGCCTGCATAGCCGACGCCGCCCATCGAGCGCTTGATGAACAGCACCGTCTTGGCCTTTTCGACGTCGAGCACGGGCATGCCGTAGATCGGCGACGACTTGTCGGTCTTGGCGGCCGGGTTGGTCACGTCGTTCGCGCCGATCACGAAGGCGACATCCGTCTGCGCGAACTCGCTGTTGATGTCCTCGAGCTCGAACACGTCGTCATACGGCACGTTCGCCTCCGCCAGCAGCACGTTCATGTGCCCCGGCATGCGGCCCGCAACGGGGTGGATCGCGTATTTCACGCGGACGCCCTCGGCCTTCAGCTTGTCGCCCATCTCGCGCAGGACGTGCTGCGCCTGCGCGACCGCCATGCCGTAGCCGGGGACGATGATGACCTGTTCGGCCTGGCTCATCAGGAACGCGGCGTCCTCCGCCGAGCCGCGCTTCCACGGCCGATCACTCGCGACCGCGCCGCCGCTGGTGTCCGCGACCGCGCCGAAGCCGCCTGCGATCACGCTGATGAAGCTGCGGTTCATCGCGCGGCACATGATGTAGCTGAGGATCGCGCCCGAACTGCCGACCAGCGCGCCGGTGATGATCATCGCGCTGTTGTGGAGCGTGAAGCCCATCGCCGCCGCCGCCCAGCCCGAATAACTGTTCAGCATGCTGACCACCACCGGCATGTCGGCGCCCCCGATCGGCACGATCAGCAGGAAGCCGATGACGAAGCTCAGGATCACGACCGTCCAGAAGATCCACGGTGCCTGGTCGGTGACGAAGTAGGCGATCAGGCCGAGGATGGCAGCGAGTAGCGCGAGGTTGATGACGTGGCGGCCGGGCAGCATGATCGGCTTGCCGCCCATGTTGCCGTTGAGCTTGAGAAACGCGATGACCGAGCCCGAAAAGGTGATCGCACCGATCGCGACGCCTAGCCCGAGTTCGATCCGGCTGACCGGATGGATGACCGCGAACGGCTGGCCGATCAGCGGAATGACGAGGTCGGAGATGCCGAACGCTTGCGGGTTGAGGTACGCGGCGACGCCGACCAGCACCGCGGCGAGACCGACGAGCGAATGGAAGGCGGCGACGAGCTGCGGCATGGCGGTCATCGCGATCCGTCGTGCGGTGACGAGGCCGATGACGGCGCCCACGCCGATGGCGGCGAGGATTTCGACGACTGTTATCCAATCCACCACGGGACGGTCCAGAATTGCACAACGACCGATACCGAGCGGGCAGCCGTTCATCCGCATCGGTACATGCGTCACCAGCGTCGTCACGACCGCGATCGTCATGCCGATGATGCCGAAGCGGTTGCCGCGCTGGCTCGACGCCGGGCTAGACAGCCCGCGCAGCGCGAGGATGAAGCACACCCCCGCGACCAGATAGGCGAGCGATGCCCAGGGGCTGACCGTCAGTTCATGCATCGCGCGTCCCCTTCACGTCCGTATCGCTCACTTGCTCGTGGCAGGCGCGACCAGCCGTTCCTTCTTCTTGTACATCGCCAGCATCCGCGCGGTGACCGCGAAACCGCCGAAGATATTGATGCTCGCCAGCACGACCGCGAGCAGCCCGAGCGCCTTGGCGACGCCCGATCCGGCGCCGATGCCTGCCGCAGCGGCAGCGATCAGCGCGCCGACGATGATGACCGAGGAGATCGCATTGGTCACCGCCATCAACGGCGTGTGCAACGCAGGCGTCACCGCCCAGACGACGAAATACCCGACGAAACACGCCAGCACGAAGATCGACAGGATCGCGATAAAGTCCATCTCATTCCTCCCCGGCACGGGGAGGGGGACCGGCCGCAGGCTGGTGGAGGGGGCGGGCCGCGGACGATACGATCATCGTCACTACGGCTTCGATATCCCTCAGCACGTCGCCTGCTGCCACTCGCAGCACCCGGTGGCCATTCTGTTCGAAAAACTGGTCGCGATCGGCGTCGCGTTGGGGACGGTCGCCGCGTCCATGGAATTCGCCATCTACTTCGACCGCGAGCCTGGCGGCGGCGCAGTAGAAGTCGCAGACATATGGACCGATGGGATGCTGGTGGCGGAACTTGACGCCAGTCTTTTGTCCCCGGAGCTGCTCCCATAGCAGCACTTCCGGAAGGCTCATTTCGCGCCGCAATTTGCGTGCGAGCGATACTTCTGGGCGTAGCGTGTGTGGGACGCCCCCTCCACCGGCTGCGCCGGTCCCCCTCCCCGTGCCGGGGAGGATCATCATGCCAGCAGCCTTGGGTTCACGATCTTGCCGCCCTGCGTCAGGCGGATCGCGTCGCCGATCTCGGCGTCGAGCACGGGTCGCCCAGCCTCCTTGTCCCAGAAGGCGTTGAGGAAGTTGTACAGGTTGCGCGAGAACAAGGCGCTGGCGTCCGCTGCCAATCGAGACGGCACATTGCGATGGCCGACGATCTTCACGCCGTTCACCACGACCACTTCGCCTGCGACCGAGCCCTCGACGTTGCCGCCCTGTTCGACCGCAAGATCGACGATCACCGAGCCCGGCTTCATGCTCGCCACCTGTGCCGCCGATATCAGTCGCGGCGCGGCGCGCCCCGGGATCAACGCAGTCGTGATGACGATGTCCTGCTTGGCGATGTGCCCCGACACGAGTGCCGCCTGCGCCGCCTGGTATTCGGGCGACATCTCGCCGGCGTACCCGCCCGTCCCCTCGCCCTCGATCCCCGCGACATTCTCGACGAAGATCGGTTTCGCACCCAGCGACTGGATCTGCTCGCGAGTTGCCGCGCGCACGTCGGTCGCGGAAACCTGAGCGCCGAGCCGCCGTGCGGTCGCGATTGCCTGGAGTCCGGCGACGCCGACGCCCATCACGAACGCCTTGGCCGCACTGATCGTCCCTGCCGCGGTCATCATCATCGGAAACGCGCGGTCATATTCGGCGGCGGCATCGAGCACCGCCTTGTACCCGGACAGGTTCGATTGCGACGACAGGATATCCATCGACTGCGCGCGCGTGATCCGCGGCATGAACTCCATAGCCAGCGCCTCGTACCCCGCCGCGGCATAGGCGTCGACGCGGGCGCGCTCTGCAAAGGGATTGAGGCTCGCGACGATCCACACCCCAGGTGCAACCCCGTCCAGCGTTGCAGGATCAGGTCCCTGCACCCCGAGCACGATCTCCGCACCCGCCAGCGTCGCCGCACGATCGCCGACCGTTGCGCCCGCATCGGCGTACGCGGCATCGGCGATCGATGCCGCCTCGCCCGCCCCCGTCTCGACCGCGAGCGTCGCGCCCAGCGCGATGAACTTCTTGACCGTTTCCGGCGTCGCGGAAACCCGCCGCTCGCCGTCCGCTTGTTCTTTCAGGACGGCGATCTTCATGGGCTTAGTGGATCAGCCAGATGACGAGCGCGACGACCAGCGCGCATCCGACCGCGCCCCATTTCATCATCCCCGTCACGCTCGAATAGGTCGCCGCATGCGCCTTCATGTCCCCGTTGCCGGCCATGGTTCGTGCCCCAATCCTGTGAGTGCCATCCTCTATGAGCGCGACCTTAACCTGCACGACTGCTATCGCCAAGCCCGGCGGCGCTGCGCTTTTAAGTCGCTCTTTACCCGGCTGCGCTATTGCACGTGCCGGAACGGGACAGGATTCGCCATGACGCGCAATGGGCAGCGCCTTCTACTGCTGATCGACGAAGAGCCTGCGCAGCGACGGCTGGTGGCGGCGCTTGCCACGCGTGGCGGCTGGCGCGCGATCTTCGCGACCGACGGCGAGATGGCGATCGCGACGCTCGGGACACAGGACGGGATGCAGCTCGATGCGATCGTCCTCGATCACTCGGCGCCCGATGCCGACGCGACGGGTCTCATCGCCGCGTTGCGCGAACGTCGGCCGGCGCTGCCGATCCTGATGCTGACCGCGAACGGATCGGTGTCCCACGCCGTCGCTGCGATGCGCGCGGGCGCCACCGACTTCCTGGTCAAGCCGCTCGCGCCCGACCGCTTTCTCGCCGCGCTCGATACCGCCGTCGGCGCCACGTCGACCGGCGAGCTCCGTCCCCTTACCGAAAAAATACCCGCGCTGCTCGGGTTCGACGAGATCGTCGGATCGTCGCCGGATTTCCGTGCCGCGCTGGCCATCGCCGCCAAGGCTGCGCGGGCACGTGTCTCGGTGTTGCTGGAAGGCGAGATCGGCGTGGGCAAGGACGTCATCGCCGAAGCCATCCACGCCGCCTCGCCCCGCGCCAAGAAACCGATGATGAGCGTCAATTGCGGAGAAGTCTCGGCCAACCTCGTCGAATCGGAGCTGTTCGGCCACGAAATGGGCGCGTTCACCGGTGCGTTCGAGCGCAAGACCGGCCGCTTCCGGGAGGCCGACGGCGGGACGCTGTTCCTCGACGAGATCAGCGAGATGCCGCTCGAGGCGCAGGCCAAGCTGCTCCATGTCCTCCAGACCGGCGAGGTCCACGCGATCGGCGCGCGCCATCCGCACGACGTCGATGTCCGGGTGATCGCCGCCAGCAACACGCCTTTGCTCGACGAAGTCGAGGCCGGCCGGTTCCGCGAAGACCTGTATTACCGGCTCAACGTGGTCCAGGTCATGATCCCGCCGTTGCGCGAGCGGACCGGCGACATTCCAGCACTGGCACGCCACCTGCTCGCGCGCATCGCCGAACAACCAGGGTTGCGATCGCTGGGCATTACCGATTCCGCGCTGGCGCTGCTGGTTCAGTACGACTGGCCGGGCAATGTTCGTCAGTTGCAGAACGCACTCTTTCGCGCGGCCGTGCTCTGCGAGGACGCTGCGCTGACCGAAGACGATTTCCCGCAGATCGCCGCGTTGGGCAATCGGCGCCGTATTCCCGCTACGGTTGCAGCGGGCGGCGGCGGCGTCACGCTGTTCCGCGCCGACGGCAACCTTCGCGCGCTCGAGGAGATCGAGGCCGACGTGATCCGTCTGGCGATCGGCCATTATCGCGGTCGGATGACCGAAGTCGCGCGGCGGCTCGGGATCGGGCGATCGACACTGTATCGCAAGCTCGGCGAACTGGGCATCGACAACGCCGCCTGACGTGCGCCTCGTCTTGGCAGGACGCTGTCGCCAGTCTCGGTGCGTCTCGCGGGCCACATCCGAGTTACTCGAGATTTGGCGGCCCCCGCTTAGGCCGCAAATGTACGTCGGTGCATGCCTGCGAAGAGCGTTACCAGAGCACGCCCTTGTCGGGCGTGAGCGGCTCGGGCGCTGGATCGCCGATCGCCTGGAGAAGGTCGATCTCGATCGTCCGGCACATCGCGTTCAGCGGCACGTCGTGGATCGTGTCTGCGAACGGATCCACCAGATCGTCGCCGATCTGCAGCACCGCGAGGAACATCAGTCCGGCGATCGTCGAACCGACCGGCGTCGCATAGCCCAGCGTCTCGACGAGGCCGATCGGCAGCAGCACGCAGAACAGTCGCGTGAACAGGCTCGGGAAAAAGCGGTACTGATTGGGCAGCGGCGTGTTCTTGATCCGCTCCATGCCGCCCTGCGCATTGGCGATATCGACGAGGATGGACTCGAACTGCATTTGCTGGATGGTGTCGATCCAGCCGTTGCGGCGCGCGATATCGATCCGGCGGCCCGTGCCGTCGAGCAGGCCGTTGGCGATATTGGTACGCTCGAGTGCGAACGACGCCTCCTCCTTCGACAGGAAACGCAACACCTCGGGCGGCGCGGGCTGCTTGCGCAACTGACAGCGGAGAGCGTTCACATACGCGATCTGACGAAGCACGATGGTCCGCTTCATGTCGTGGCCCTCGGGCTCGGGCAGCATGTTGCGCGCCATACGCGCCAGGTTGCGCGAGGCGTTGATCATCAGGCCCCAGAGGCCACGGCTTTCCCACCAGCGCTGATATGCCGAGTTATCGCGAAAGCCGAGGAACAGCGCGAGCGCGGTACCGAACAGCGTCAGCGGCAGCGCGGGCGCGTGGAACGGCAGAACGTAATAGGTGATCGTGACGACCACATCCCAGACGAAGAGGCCGAGCAGCGGGCGCCAGACTTCGCTCAGGATCTGGCTGAAGCGCGGTGTTGCAGTGACGATCAAACGAAAGCTCCCTTGTTTACAGGGCTTTTAATGCGCGAGGAGACGTTTCGCTGCAATGCAGCGACGATCAGCCGCCCCGCTTAGCCGCCAACGAGCGACTGATCGCGCAGGCCGCGCCAGATCTTCACCGCCTGCACCGTCTCGGCGACGTCGTGGACGCGGAGGATCTGGACGCCGGCCTCCGCACCCTTGAGCGCCAGCGCGAGCGAACCGGCGAGGCGCTGGTCGACCGGCGCTTCGTTCGAGAGCGCGCCGATCAGACGCTTGCGGCTGGCGCCGAGCATGATCGGGCAGCCGAGACCGTGGAAGATCGCCAGGCCGTTGAGCAGCGCGAGGTTCTCGGCGAGCGTCTTGCCGAAGCCGATGCCGGGATCGACCATGATCCTCGATCGGTCGACACCGCCAGCGACGACCCCGGCGATGCGCGTTTCGAGCCAGTCGAAGACGTCGGTCAGGACGTTGGTATAGCCGCCGTTGCCGTGTCCGCCCTTTTTGGGGTCGGGCGAGTGCATCAGCACGACCGGGCAGCCGCTTTTCGCGACCACCCCGAGAGCGCGGTCGTCCCAGATGAGCGCGGCGACATCGTTGACGATATGCGCGCCGGCGGCGAGCGTGGCTTCCATGACGGCGGCCTTGCGCGTGTCGACCGAGACGATCGCGCCGGCGCGCGCGAGGCGCTCGACGACGGGGACGAGCCGCGCGATCTCGTCGCCTTCCCACACCGCGGGCGCGCCAGGGCGAGTCGATTCGCCGCCGACGTCGATCAGCGTCGCGCCGGCTGCCGCCATGTCGATTCCGGCGGCGGCCGCTGCGGCGGGGTCGTCGACGTGCTTGCCGCCGTCGGAGAAGCTGTCGGGCGTGACGTTGAGGATGCCCGCGACGATCGGCTGGTCGAAACGGAGCGTGCGTTCGCCGAGCTGGAGGCGCGCGCGGGGGGCGGTGATGGCGGCGTGGAGGTGCGCGGCGCGGTCGCCTAGCGTTGCGACTTCGGCTACGGGGATCGTGCGGCGGGCGGGGCCTTCGATGACTTCGTAGGCGGCGAACCATTGCAGGCCGCCCGCCAGGCGCGCGACGCTGCCGTCTTCGTGGCCTATCGGAGTGTCGACGAACTGGACGGGGCGGAGGTGGAGGCTGGTCATGATCCCCTTTTCCTCAAATCCACCGTACGTTCAAACCACCCCGTTCGTCCCGAGTAGGCATCGAGCTTGTCGAGATGGCGTATCGAGGGACCTGTACCTCGATACGAGTCCTCGACTACGCTCGGTCTCTACTCGGCACGAACGGAACTTTGCTCAGACCGTCGTTGCCAGCAGATACGTCTGGCGGAGGTCGTCGATCGGCTTCAGGCCCTTGTCGCTTTCGTAGTGCCAGAAGCTCCAGCCGTTGCAGGCGGGGGCGTTCTGGAGGGTCGAGCCGAGCTTGTGGATCGAGCCGATCGTGCCGCAGTCGCTGAGCAGCGAGCCATCCGCGCGGATCGTCGCACGCCAGCGGCGCTTCGAGTCGGTCAGGACTGCGCCAGGAGCGAGATACGCGTTCTCGACCAGTACGCCGAACGCGACCTTGGGCTGCGTGCGGGGGCTCATCATCGTGGCGAGCGCCGATTCGTCGAGCGGCAGTGCGGCCTCGATCCGCTCCTGCGCGGCTTCGATGTAGTCGCCTTCACGGTCGATTCCGATCCAGCTGCGGCCGAGGCGCTTGGCGACCGCGCCGGTGGTGCCGGTGCCGAAGAACGGATCGAGCACCACGTCGCCGGGCTTCGTGCACGCGAGCAGGATGCGGTAGAGCAGCGCCTCGGGCTTCTGCGTCGGATGCACCTTGGTGCCGTTCTTCTTGAGCCGCTCGGCGCCGCCGCAGGTCGGGAATTCCCAGTCGCTGCGCATCTGGAGCTCGTCGTTGAGCGTCTTCATCGCGCGGTAGTTGAAGTGGTATTTCGCCTTCTCGCCCTTCGACGCCCAGATCAGCGTCTCGTGCGCGTTGGTAAAGCGGGTGCCGCGGAAATTGGGCATCGGGTTGGTCTTGCGCCAGACGATGTCGTTTAGGATCCAGTAGCCGAGATCCTGCACCGCCGCACCGACGCGGAAGATGTTGTGGTAGCTGCCGATGACCCAGAGCGCGCCGTCGTCCTTGAGGATCCGGCGCGCTTCCTTGAGCCAGGCGCGGGTGAAGCGGTCGTACGCGGCAAAGGTGTCGAACTTGTCCCAGTCGTCGGTGACCGCGTCGACGTGGCTGCCGTCGGGGCGATAGAGTTCACCGCCGAGCTGGAGGTTGTACGGCGGGTCGGCGAAAATCATGTCGATCGAGTTCGACGGGAGCGCCTTCATCCGTTCGATGCAGTCGCCGCGCAGGATCTGGTCGAGCGGGAGGACCGGCTGAACCGCCGGCTCCACTGTCTTCTTCGCACGCGGCCGTGCGATCGTGTCGATCAAACCCATGATTTCCGCCCCTTGTCGACGCCCATAGCGGCGGAATTGTCCGACTCCGTCAAGCAAACATTCGTTAACGGCGTTTGGGCCAGATTCCCTCGATGCGGCCAATCGAGTCGGCTTCGTCCAGATGTTGAGTCGTGGGAGACTCGCGGCTCAAGCCCTTGGGGTGTGGCGCGAAAGACTCAGCTCGTCGTTTCCTGTGCGAAAAGTCCCTCGCGCGTCAGATAGGCGGCGGCGACGGGGGCGAAACTGCGGCGGTGAATCGGCGTGGGGCCGTGATCGCGGAGCGCCTTCATGTGGTGCGCGCAGCCGTAACCCTTGTTCGAATGCCAGTTATATTCGGGATGCACGTCCGCCGCGGCGATCATGATCAGGTCGCGCGTGTGCTTGGCGACGATCGAGGCGGCGGCGATCGACAGCGACTTCGCGTCGCCGCCGACCAGCGGCGTGGCGGGGTAGGTCCAGCGCGGCAGGCGGTTGCCGTCGACCAGGACGTGGCCGGGGGCCCGGCCGAGCTCGACCGCCAGCGCGTCGACCGCGAGCGTCATCGCCTTCATCGTCGCCCAGTAGATGTTGAGCGTGTCGATCTCTTCGGGCTCGACGATGCCGATGCCGACGATCGCACAGCCTTTGAGACGCGCGCAGAGCCGTTCGCGCTCGGAGGCGGAGAGCTTCTTCGAATCGTCGATACCGCGCGGCACGCCTTTTGCCGGGAGGATCACGGCGGCTGCGACCACGGGGCCGGCGAGCGGACCGCGACCGGCTTCGTCGACACCGGCGACGGGGCCGACGCAGAGCTTTTCGTGTTTCATGCCGGGCATTGGCGGTCTTTCAACTAGTCGAACGGGCTGTTGCCGAGGGCGTGCCCCATTGGGCCGTGGCCTGCGCCTAGCCCGGGTGCGTTGGCAAGCGCGGCTCGGACGAACGCGATGGCGCGCTCGATTGCGGCGCCGAGCGGCAGGCCTTGAGCGAGCCCGGTGGCGATGCCGCTGGCGAGCGTGCAGCCGGTGCCGTGGCTGTGGCGGGTTTCGATGCGGGGGTTGGTCCAGCGGGTTTCGCCGGCGTTGGTGATGAGACGGTCGGTGATGTGGGGGCCTTCGGCGTGGCCGCCCTTGATGAGGACTGCCGGGCCTAGTGCGCGGATTGCGGTCTCGCCGCCCAGGGCTGCGAGTTCGGGGAGGTTGGGGGTTACGAGCGTGGCGATCCGCATGAGGCGGGTGAAGGCGGCGATGGTGGCGGCGTCGGCGAGAACGGAGCCGCTGGTTGCGATCATCACGGGGTCGAAAACGATGGGGATGCTTGAACTTTGAGGACAGCCCGCCCCCCCTTGTTCTCCCGCGAAGGCGGGAGTCCAGTCTGGGCTCCCGCCTTCGCGGGAGAACAAGCTAGTGAGAAGATCCGCGACCGCGTTGGCAGTTTCTGCCGAACCGATCATGCCGATCTTGATTGCGTCGACGCCGATGTCCGAGACGACGGACCCGATCTGCGCCAAGACCATGTCGGTCGGGATCTGGTGGACCGCTTGCACGCCGAGCGTGTTCTGTGCGGTGATCGCGGTGACGGCGGTCATTGCGTGGCCGCCCAGCATCGTGACGGTCTTGATATCCGCCTGGATGCCTGCGCCACCACCGGAATCCGAGCCGGCTATTATGAGGATTCTGGCGGTCATCGGAGGTCGTCGGAAAAAGTGAAGTATAGAAAGTGTAGACGCTCGCGCGGTTTCGTGGCGGAGCCGTTTGGGGTGGCTGAGCAGGGTTTGGCGCGGTTGGCGTTCATATGCTGGGCTATGTCATACCTGTTGATATGTAGGACAGCGGTATGCCCCTCAGCCACCCCGGCGGAGGCCGGGGCCCAATTGGGAAGGCCGAAGCAACGGAGCGATGCCCTTGGTTAGCACCGTCCCCCATTTGGGCCCCGGCCTTCGCCGGGGTGGTAGAAGGGGTTAGGGTGGTAGAAGGGGTTGGGGTGGCGGTAAGGAGCGAGGTGGCGGTTACTTCAATGGCGCCTAGTGCCGCCTGCCCGCTGCCGGCTTTTGCGGCGGCGCCTCGCCCAGCCTTGTCGGCCGGTCGAGCAGTTCGCCACCGCAGTTCGGACACCGCTCGTCGAGTGCGTCCGCACACTCCGCGCAGAAGGTGCATTCGAACGAGCAGATGAAGGCGCCCGGTGCGTCGGCGGGCAAGTCGGCGGTGCAGCGTTCGCAGGTGGGGCGCATCTCGAGCATCAGGCGGCGGCCTTCCGGACGGCGTCGCAGATCCGGTCGACGACCTGTTCGACTTGGGCAAGATCATCGCCCTCCGCCATCACGCGGATCACCGGTTCGGTGCCAGACGGGCGGATGACGAGCCGGCCCTTGCCGGCGAGTTCGGCCTCGGCTTCGGCGATCACCGCCTTGACCGCGTCGTGATCGAGCGGCTTGCCGCCGGCGAAGCGGACGTTCTTGAGCAGCTGCGGCAGGGGCTCGAAGCGGTGGAGCACTTCGCTGGCCGGGGCGCCCGAGCGCTTGACCTCGGCGAGGATCTGCAACGCCGCGACGAGGCCGTCGCCGGTCGTCGCGTAATCGGACAGGATGATGTGGCCCGACTGTTCGCCGCCGACATTATAGCCGCTTGAGCGCATCTTCTCGAGCACGTGGCGATCGCCGACCGCGGTGCGGACAAGGCCCAACCCTTGCGCGGCGAGATGGCGTTCGAGGCCGAGGTTGGACATCACGGTGGCGACCAGTCCGCCACCTGCAAGCCGCCCCTGCCGTGCCCAGCTGGCCGCGATCGTCGCCATCAGCTGGTCGCCGTCGACGATCGTGCCGGTCTCGTCGACCACGATCAGCCGGTCCGCGTCGCCGTCGAGCGCGATGCCGATGTCCGCGCCGCTGGCGACTACCGTCTCGGCGAGCGCCTGCGGGGCGGTCGAGCCGACGCCGTCGTTGATGTTGATGCCATTGGGGGTGACGCCGATCGCGACGACGTCCGCGCCGAGTTCCCACAAGGCCGACGGTGCGACCTTGTAGGCGGCACCGTTCGCGCAATCGAGCACCACGCGCATCCCGTCGAGGCGGAGATTCTCGGGGAAGGTCGACTTGGCGAAGTGGATGTAACGCCCCTGCGCGTCCTCGATCCGCCGCGCGCGGCCGATCTGGTCGGAGGGGACGAGCGGGATGTCACCGTCGATCAACGCCTCGATCGCTGCCTCGGCTTCGTCCGACAGCTTGTAGCCGTCGGGGCCGAACAGCTTGATGCCGTTGTCCGCATAGGGATTGTGGCTGGCGGAGATCATCACGCCGATGTCCGCGCGCATCGACTGGGTGAGCATCGCCACCGCGGGCGTCGGCATCGGACCGACCATGACGACGTCCATGCCGACGCTGGTGAAGCCCGCGACCAACGCAGATTCGAGCATGTAGCCCGACAGCCGCGTGTCCTTGCCGATGACGACGCGGTGGCGGTGATCGCCGCGCTGGAAATACGCGCCGGCGGCCATGCCGACTTTCATCGCCATCTGTGCCGTCATCGGCGAGACGTTGGTGGCACCACGAATGCCGTCGGTGCCGAAATATTTTCTTGCCATCGCGCGTGCTTTCCGTCCCGTATCGGTGTCCGATCCGTTTGATAGCGCGGTACATCACGAAGGGCGAGCATGTCGCAGACTACACGGATTCTCGCCGCCCTGATCGGCGGCATCGCGATCGGCATCGCCGCGGCGGCGTGGTCGCCGGCGAATGCGATTGCAGCGACGGCGGTGACGCAGCCGATCGGGTCGGCGTGGCTGCACGGGTTGCAGATGGTGATCGTGCCGCTGGTCGTCGGGCTGCTCGTGACCGGCATCGGCGCGACCACCGAGGCGGCGCGCGCCGGGCGGATCACCGTGCGCGCGATGGTGATGATCGTCGTCATCCTGTGGAGCACGACGATCATGTCCGCGCTGGTCATGCCGTTGATCCTCGACGCCTTTCCGTTGCCGCGCGCGCTTGGATCCGCGTTGCGCGCCGCGTTGACGGGCGCCGCGCCGGTCGGGCCGGTGCCGGGGATCGGCGCGTTCTTTGACACGATCGTGCCGACCAACATCGTCGCTGCCGCATCGAGCGATTCGTTCCTGCCGCTCACCGTCTTCGCGCTGACGTTCGCCTTTGCCGTGACGAAGCTGCCCGACGATCGCCGCCGCGTGCTGACCGGGTTCTTCCAGGCGGTGGTCGATGCGTTGCTGATCATCATCACATGGGTGCTGAAGCTGGCACCGATCGGCATCTTCGCGCTCGCTTACGGCGTCGGTGCGCGCACCGGGACGGCGGCGTTCGGCGCGCTCCTGCACTATATCGTCTGCGTCTCGGCGATCGGCTTCATCGTCCTGCTGTCCGCCTATCCGATCGGGATGATCGGCGGCCGGGTCGGCTTCGGCCGGTTCGCGCGTGCGGTCGCGCCGGCGCAGGCGGTGGCGATCAGCACGCAATCGTCGCTCGCCTCGCTGCCGGCGATGTTGAAGGCCTCGACCGATCTCGGTGCGTCGCCCGCCACCGCCGGGATCGTCCTGCCGCTGTCGGTCGCGGTGTTCCGCGCGACCAGCCCGGCGATGAACCTGGCCGTCGCACTGTACGTCGCGCACTGGCTCGGGCTGCCGATCGGGCCGGGCCAGATGGCGGCGGGCGTGGCGACCGCGGCGATCACCACGATGGGGTCGATCTCGCTGCCCGGCACGATCAGCTTCGTCGCCTCGGTCGCGCCGGTGGCGCTGGCGATGGGCATCCCGCTCGAGGTGCTGGGTCTGCTCATCGCGGTGGAGACCATACCCGACCTGTTTCGGACCGTCGGGAACGTGACGATGGACACCGCCGTTACCATCTCCGTCGCAGCGCGGTCCGATCGCGTCGGCGCTCAGGAGAACACCCATGAAGTATCGCACGCTCGGCCCTGATTTCGAGGTTTCCGCGCTGGGTCTCGGTTGCATGCCGATGGCCGGCATCGGCAAGGGCATGTACGGCGAGGCGAACGCCGACGAGAGCATCGCCACGATCCACCGCGCGATCGAGCTTGGCGTGACGCTGTTCGACACCGCCGAAATCTATGGTCCGCTGGTCAACGAGGAGCTGATCGGCAAGGCGATCCGCGGCAAGCGCGACGGCGTCGTGATCGCGACCAAGTTCGGCTTCCGCTATGACGAGAACGGGATGACGGGGGTCGATTCCACGCCGGCCAATGTGCGGCGGGCTTGCGAGGGATCGCTGAAGCGGCTGGGGGTCGAGACGATCGACTTGCTGTACCAGCACCGAGTCGATCCGGGCGTGCCGATCGAGGATACGGTCGGCGCGATGGCGGACCTCGTGCGCGAGGGCAAGGTGCGGCATCTCGGGCTGTCGGAGGCTGGGCTCGACACCATTCGCCGCGCGGCGGCGACGCATCCGATCGCGGCTTTGCAGAGCGAATATTCGCTGTGGGAGCGCGATGTCGAGGACGCGATCCTGCCGTTGTGCCGCGAGCTGGGGATCGGGTTCGTGCCGTATTCGCCGCTGGGGCGCGGGTTCCTGACGGGGCAGATTACCGCGCGGTCGGATCTGCCCGAGGGCGATTACCGGCGGAATGACCCGCGCTATTCGGAGGAGAACTTCGCCAAGAACATGGAGATGGTCGCGGTCGTGAAGTCGATTGCCGATGCGCATGGCGCTTCGCCGGCGCAGGTGGCGCTTGCGTGGTTGCTGGCGCAGGGCGACGACATCGTGCCGATCCCGGGATCGAAGCGGCGGGTTACGCTGGAGGACAGCATGAAGGCGGCGGATATCACGCTGTCGGCGGACGATCTGGCGAAGCTGGACGCGGCGGCGCCGCGGGGTGGGACGGCTGGGCCCCGCTACGGTGAAAAGGCGCTGTCGATGACGCGGATCTGATCTTCTCCCCTCCCGCCTGCGGGAGGGGTCGGGGGAGGGGCGTGCCTCGCGAGCCGGACGCCGGTACGTACTTCGTCCCCTCCCCTAACCCCTCCCGCAAGCGGGAGGGGAATTTTGCCTCAGCCCCGCGGTACCTGTTCGCCGCGCGTATCGAGGCCGGCAGCACCCGGTTCGCCGAGTTCGTTCTGGCCGGCCATCGCGTGATCGACCGCGCCCATCTGGTCGAGATGCATCAGCTTGGTCACGAACGGCGCGAGCACCAGCACGACCACGCCGACGCCGATCGCGAACCAGCCGATCCGACCGTACACTTCGAGCACCCGCCCGACGCCAGCCCCCTCGCCGCCGGTTGCCTGCGCGATCAGGCCGGCGAGGAAATTGCCGCCCGCGGTCGCGAGGAACCACGTGCCCATCATCAGCCCGGTCATGCTCGGCACCGACAGCCGCGTCATCGACGACAGGCCGATCGGCGAGAAGCAGAGCTCGGCCATCGAGTGGAGCATGTAGAGCAGCACGACGAAAATCGCCGGGGTCAGGCCCTGTGCCGGCGCACCGAGCGTCAGCGCGAAGAAGCCTGCGCCGACCAGGATCAGGCCGATGCCGAACTTGAACGGTGCGCTCGGCTCGAACCCGACCTTGCCGAGCCTGGTCCAGAGCGCCGCGAATACCGGCGCCAGCGTGATGATGAAGAACGGGTTGACCGACTGGAACACCGAGGCGGGGATAGTCCAGCCGAACACGACGCGATCGACCGACTGGTCGGTGTAGACGTTGAGCGAAGAGCCGGTCTGCTCGAACAGCGCCCAGAACAGCGGCGCGAGCGCGATCAGGAACAGCGCGGCGAAGATCCGGTCGCGGTCGACGCGTGGCAGCTTGGCGACCGCGGTCCACAGGATGTAGCCGACGGTGACGAGCGACGCGACGATCAGCGCGGTGCCGACCACGCCCTGGCTGCGCACCAGCCACCACGAGACGGCGACGCCGACGATCCCGCCGAGATAGATCAGCCATTCGATCGACAGCCCGCCAACCAGCTTCGACGCGAGCACGGCGGCGTCGGGCGCTTCGCCGACACCGTGGAGCTCGCGCTGGAACAGGATGAACATGATCAGCCCGAGCGCCATGCCGATGCCGGCTGCGCCGAAACCGTACGACCAGCCGACCGTCTCGCCGAGGATGCCGACCGCGATCGGGCCGACGAACGCGCCGGTGTTGATCCCCATGTAGAAGATCGAGAACGCCCCATCGCGCCGCATGTCCTCGCGTGCGTAGAGTTTGCCGACGAGCACCGAGATGTTCGCCTTCAGGAAGCCGGTGCCGACGATGATGAAGGCGAGACCGAGATAGAAGCCGTTGAGTGCCGCGCCCTGCACGCCCTGCGGCGCCTCGACGATCGCCAGCAGCAGATGGCCGAGCGTGATGAAGATGCCGCCCGCGAGCACCGCTTTGCGCGGCCCCAGGAAGCGGTCGGACAGATAGCCACCGATGATCGGCGTGATGTAGACCATCGAGGTATACGCGCCGTAGATCGCGTAGGATGGCTCATCGCCGAACAGGAAATGCTTGGTGAGATACAGCACCAGGATCGCGCGCATGCCGTAGAACGAAAAGCGCTCCCACATCTCGACGAAGAACAGCATGAACAGTCCGCGCGGGTGCCCGAAAAACGTCTTCGCATCGGCAGGAACGCCGCCGGTTCGGATTGCGCTGGCCATGTGGTGGTGATGCTCCGTGTGTGCGCCGCTGACGGGCGCTCGATCGCGCGCAACTTAACGACAAAGCCCGGACTGTAAATATCACACATCAGGGCCTATCTGCGGGGCTATGCTCAACGATCGCTCCACGCCGCTCTCGCTGCTCGCCACCCGCCGCTCGGGCAAGCCGCGCGATTTGATCGCGCCCGGCCCCGATTCCTACCAGCTGGCGACGATCCTCGAGATTGCGGCGCGGACGCCCGATCACGGCAAGCTCGCGCCGTGGCGGTTCGTGGTGGTCGGCGACGAGCACCGCGCGGCTCTGTCGACGTTGATCACGGATGCGTATCTGGCGGAGCGGCCTTCGGCGTCGCGGACGGAACTCGAGTCACTCGACCAGTTCGCGCACCAGGCGCCGACTCTGGTGGTCGTGCTGTCGTCGCCGAAGGAGAGCAAGATCCCGTTGTGGGAGCAGGAGCTTTCGGCGGGGGCTGCGTGCATGAACCTGCTTCACGCGGTGCATGCGGAGGGGTTTGCGGGCGGCTGGCTGACCGGGTGGCCGGCCTATTCGGACGTGGTGCGCGATGCATTCGGCTCGGCGGCGGAGCGGATCGCCGGGTTTATGTTCATCGGCACGCCGTCGCGCGCGCTCGACGAACGGCCCCGCCCGGATATGGCACGGCTGGTAAGCCATTGGGGCTCGTAAGGCTCGACTTTGGAGCTAATTGCTGTATTAGAACAGCATGACAGCGCTCAGTAGCGACGACAGCCCCGTATATATCCGCCTCCGCAGCACGATCGCTGCGGGGATTTTGCGAGGCGACTATCGTGCGGGCGACCAATTGCCGTCGGTCCGCGCATTCGCAGCCGAGCAGGGGGCCAACCCACTGACGGTCGCCAAGGCGTATCAGAGCTTTCAGGACGATGGCTATGTCGAGGTCCGGCGCGGCGTCGGGATGTTCGTGATGCCGGGTGCAGCGGAGGCTTTGCGTGTAGCGGAGCGCGAGAATTTCGTGACGACGCAGTGGCCGCGGATCTTGGGGCATATCGATCTGCTGGGGCTGGATGCGCATGATCTGCTGGAGCGTGAGCGGGCTTAGGTCGCTTCCAGCGATTTTCTTTCGCCTCCCCTGCCCCTGGCATTTGTCCTCACCCTCTCTCGTTCGTGCTCCCCCTCCCCCGTTCGTCCTGAGTAGTCATCGAGTAGGCGCGAAGCGGCGTATCGAGAGGACGTATCGAAGGACAGGTTGGCGCGGGTAACCCATGCTTCGATACGCGCCCTCGATACGCTCCTAACGGAGCTACTCGGTCGCTACTCAGCACGAACGGGGGTGGGGGATGGCGCGGGGAGCTGGCTTCGGACCACAGGGCTCGAACGCGGAGTCAACGGTTCAGAACCGTAGGCAGACTTCAGAACAATCCCAGCGCGGCGACGTCCTCGACGCTCAGGTCGATCCCAAACAACAGGCTCATGCGGATGCGGTAGACGCGCGGGTCTGTGATCTCGCCGACCGTCGTATCCGTCCCCGAGCGCCGGCGGTAGTTGCGGCCGATCAGCGACGCGAAGCCGTTCGGGAGGACGATGCTGGCGATCGGGGTGTGGGTGAAGCGGCTGGACGGCGCGGTCGAGGTCCAGTGGTTCGACATTGCGAGGTCCGCGTCGAACACTTGCGCGAGCGTGAAGCTGTATTGCGGCTGGAAGCCTCCCGTCTCGCCGCGACCGTCGGTGGTCATCGGATCGCCGTCGCGCAGCAGCATCCAGCCGCTCTCAGTCGCTTCGAGACGGAAGCGGGCGCCATCGGGGGCGGTGGCTTCGGCGCCATCGGCGAGCGGGAGGACGGGCGTGTAGCTGCCGCCGAAGCCGGTGTCGGCGATCCAGTCTTGGCCGTCGATCGTCACCAACGCGAAGGTGTGCGTGAGCGGTGGTGGCACGTCGGTCGCGGCGTACCAGACGCGCGCGAGCAGCGGGCGGGCGGTGAAGCCGAGTTCCGCAAGGGCATCGAGGAACAGGCGGTTGTGCTCGAAGCAATAGCCGCCGCGGCGCGCGGTGACGAGCTTGGCGAACACCGATGTGCTGTCGATTGCGATGCCGCGGCCGAGGACGACGTCGAGATCCTCGAACGGAATCGAGAGACGGTGCGCGTGCTGGAGACGGCCGAGGCCGATCGAATCGAGCGTCGGCCGCGCGGGCATCGCGACACGGAGGAGATAGGCGTCGAGATCGAACATCGGTCGGGCTTTCAGAGATTTTCTGCCCTTCCTTACCGTTCGTTGCGCGGGGCCGTCGAGTGGTTGGGGACTGGATGTTGCACGTGATGCAGCGCGCGCGCCGTTCGTGCTGAGCGCAGTCGAAGCACCTGCTAGTTGGGCATGCCCTTCGACTACGCTCAGGGCGAACGGGAAAGGGGGCGCCATCCCTGCTTGCTCCGTCACCCCGGGCTTGTTCCGGGTACCACCGTTCCGCGCTCTCATTTCTCTCGGATCTGCGGAACGGTGAATGCCGGAACGAGCCCTGCGTGGCGGTGTGGTTTGAGGCTGTCGCGGCCGGTAGCGGCCCTCACGCCCCCCCTTGGCGGGGGAGGATCGAGGATTGCGTTAAAGAACACCGCCCGCCCTCCACTCCGCGATAATAGATATCGCTTTCCCACACGTTACCACCCCGGCGAAGGCCGGGGCCCAATTGGAACGTCGGATGTAACTGGGCACCGCGCAGATCACGACCGTCCCCCAATTGGGCCCCGGCCTCCGCCGGGGTGGATGCCGACGCCGGAGTGGGTGCCGTCGCCGGGAAGGTGCGCGTGTGCGAACGGTAAGAGCGTCCGTCAGCCTTTGCTCGGACGAAGGACGCTCTTCACGGCCTCGCTTATGCCGCGAAAAGGTCCGCTTCGATCGAGTACAGCACCGCCGCGCTCGCGTTCGCCGCCGCATTCAACCCCATCGCCTCGGGGACGATCTGGTCGAGGTAGAAGCGCACCGCCGCGGTCTTCATCCGGCCGAAATCGTCACTGCCCGCGACGCCGCCCTGCCGCTCCATCAGCCAGCCGCAGGTGGCGACCGACAGCATGGTGAGGAACGGGTAGCTTGCCGCCAGCTTGTCGTCGGCGTCCGCGGTGGCGAGCTTACGCCCGATCGCTTCGCACGCGTCGACCAGTGCCAAGAGCCGATCGTCCTTCGCCTCCGCGCGAATGTCGGCGATCAGCGCGGCGAACGCGCCGCCATTGTCGAGCCCCAGTTTCCGCCCGACCAGATCCGCCGCCTGGATGCCGTTGGTGCCCTCGTAGATCGGCGTGATGCGGGCATCGCGGAAATACTGTGCGGCGCCGGTTTCCTCGACATAGCCCATGCCGCCGTGGACCTGGATGCCGAGCGATGCGACTTCGTTGCCGAGGTCGGTGCCGTGCGCCTTGGCGAGCGGCGTGACGAGTTCGAGGCGGTTGCGCGCGGCATGGTCGCCGAGGTTGGCGCGGTCGACCTGTCCGGCCGCGTAATAGACGAGTGCGCGGGCCGCCTGCGTCTGCGCCTTCATCCGCATCAGCATGCGGCGGACGTCGGGATGCTCGACGATCTTGACCGACTCTTTGTTCGGCGAGCCGGCGCGGGCGGATTGCACACGGTCGAGCGCGTAGGCGACGGCGCCCTGCGTCGCGCCCTCGGCGACCTGAACGCCCTGGAGACCGACGTTGAGGCGCGCGTTGTTCATCATCGTGAACATCGCGCGGATCCCGCCGAGTTCCGCACCGATCAGCTCGCCGATGCAGTCGTCGTTGTCGCCGAAGCTCAGCACGCAGGTGGGGGACGCGTGGAGGCCCATCTTGTGCTCGATCGAGACGACGCGGACGTCGTTGAAGTCGCCCGGCGTGCCGTCTTCTTGGAGGCGGTACTTGGGGACGAGGAACAGCGAGATGCCCTTCGTGCCCGCCGGTGCGCCCGACGTCCGCGCGAGGACGAGATGGACGATGTTCGGCGCCATGTCGTGATCGCCGAACGAGATGTAGATCTTGGTGCCCTTGATGCTCCACTTGCCGTCGCCGAGCGGGGTGGCGGTCGCGCGGAGAGCGCCGACGTCGGAGCCCGCCTGCGGCTCGGTGAGGTTCATCGTGCCGGTCCATTCGCCGGTCGCGAGATGGGGGAGATACAGCGCCTGCTGCTCGGGGCTGCCGTGATGCTGGAGCGCCTCGATCGCGCCGACCGTCAGCGTCGGGCAGAGCGCGAAGCCCATGTTGGCCGAGCCGAGCGTATCGAGCACCGCGGTCTGGATCGCGAACGGCAGGCCCTGTCCGCCCCATTCCTCCTCGACGCCGATCGTGCCCCAGCCGCCCTCGACATAATCCTTGTACGCCTGCGCGAAACCGTCGGGCATGACCACGCCGTCGGGGGTCCACTTCGCGCCGACAGTGTCGCCGGTGCGGTTGAGCGGGGCCCATTCGCCCGACGCCAACTGCCCGACGCCTTCGAGGACCGCGTCGACGACGTCGTCGCTGGCGGCGGCATAGCGTTCGGTCGCGGCGATCTCGCCGATCCGCACGACATGGTCGAGCACGAAACGCTGTTCGGTGGTTGCTGGAGTGAAGGCCATCGCATCCTCTTATCGCTACGGTTTGGACCCGCTATACGCCTGTGGAATGACCCGTCCACACCCTCGGATTTTACCCTACGGCACGGCCGCGATCGCCGAAGCCGCCTCACTGATTCGCGATGGGGGGATCGTCGCGGTGCCGACCGAGACGGTGTATGGGCTGGCCGCGGACGCGACGAATGCGGAGGCGGTGGCGCGGATTTACGCGGCCAAGGGGCGCCCGAGTTTCAATCCGTTGATCGTGCATGTGGCGGATCTGGCGGCGGCGGAGCGGATCGCGGTGTTCTATGCGGATGCTTGGGCGTTGGCCGAGGCGTTCTGGCCGGGGCCTTTGACGTTGGTGCTGCCGGTCAGGGGGGATTCGGGGATCGCTTCGCTGGTGACGGCGGGGTTGGATACGATCGCGGTTCGGGTGCCGCGGCATCGGGCTATGCAGGGGTTGATCGCGGCGTCGGGGAGGCCGTTGGCGGCGCCTTCGGCCAATGCGAGCGGGGGGATTTCACCGACTAGCGCTGCACATGTTGCGGGGAGTCTCGGGGGGAACGTGCCGTTGATTATCGACGATGGGGCTACCGAGGCGGGGTTGGAGTCGACGATCGTGGCTGGGCGGATAGTGCTGCGGCCGGGGCCCGTTACGGCTGAAGCGATCCGCCAGCACCTTCAACACCCCCCCGGCGAAGGCCAGGGCCCAATTGGAACCTCGGATGTAACCGGGCGCAGCGCTGATCACGAGCGTCCCCCAATTGGGCCCCGGCCTTCGCCGGGGGGGAGTGAGCTTGGGGTGACGGCGCCGGGGCAGCTCGAGAGCCATTATGCGCCAAGCAAGCCGCTCCGGTTGAATGCGACCGAAGCTGCCGTGGGCGAGTGGTTGATCGGGTTTGGTGACGTCGGGGGAGACGTCACGCTATCTGGCACAAACGACCTATTCGAAGCCGCGGCGAAGCTGTTCGACCTGCTTCACGCTGCCGACGCGAACGATTGTGCGAGGATCGCCATCGCGCCGATCCCGTTTAACGGCATCGGCGAAGCGATCAACGACCGCCTTCGCCGTGCTGCACATCGTTGAAAGAAGAGTGATTCACGCGAAGGCGCAAAGGCGCGAAGAGATTTTCAATCTTTCGATAGGCCGGAACGGACATATTAACTTTCATCATCTTTGCGCCTTCGCGCCTTCGCGTGAACCCATTCTGTCTTAAGCGTTCACCGCCGCCTTGGACCGTGCGGCGAAGCTCTTGCGCAGCTTCTGCAGCTTGGGGGGGATCACCGCCATGCAGTATGGGTTCGAGCGGCCGGAGGTTTCCCAATAATCCTGGTGATAGCCCTCGGCTTCGTACCACGTGTCCATCGGCTCGATCGTCGTAACGATCGGCTTGGGCGAGTCGGCCTGCGCGCGTGCCAGTGCAGCTTCCATCTCGGCTTCCTGCGCATCGTCCGCCGGGAACATCGCCGAGCGGTACTGCGTACCGACGTCGTTGCCCTGCCGGTTGAGCGTCGTCGCATCGTGCGTCGCGAAGAAGATGTCGAGCAGGTCGCCGAGCTTCAGCTGCTCCGGGTCGAAGCCGATCCGGATCGCCTCGGCATGGCCGGTGTCGCCACCGCACACCTGCTTGTAGCTCGGGTTCGGCACGTGCCCGCCGATATAGCCGCTTTCGGCGCTCTTCACGCCGATCACGTCCTTGAATACCGCCTCGGTGCACCAGAAGCAGCCGCCGGCGAGCGTTACATAATCCGTCATCACGATCTCCTTTCTCCCAAGATAGGAAGTCGCTACCGCGCAACAAAGAGGAGACGCGTATGATCGACGGTAAGGTTATGGTCACCGGCGGCGCCGGCTATATCGGCAGCCACGCGGTGTTGGCGCTGCTCGACGCGGGCTACGATGTCGTCGTGCTCGACAATCTGGTCACCGGGTTCGACTGGGCGGTCGACGCCCGCGCCGCACTCGTAGAGGCGAACGTCGCCGATGACGCGAAGGTCCGCGCGGCGATCCGCGAGCATAACGTCAAGGCGATCATGCATTTCGCGGGCTCCGTCGTGGTCCCCGAATCGGTCAGCGATCCGCTCAAATATTACCGCAACAACACCGCCGCGAGCCGCGCACTGATCGAGAGCGCGGTGGTCGAAGGCGTGCCCCACTTCATCTTCTCGTCGACTGCCGCGACCTATGGCACGCCAGAGAAGGTACCCGTCGCGGAGGGCGATCCGACCGTGCCGATCAACCCGTACGGCATGTCGAAGCTGATGACCGAGGCGATGCTGCGCGATGTCGCAGCGGCGCACCCGATGAACTATGCCGCACTCCGGTACTTCAACGTCGCCGGCGCCGATCCGCAGGGGCGCAGTGGCCAGTCGACGGTCGGCGCGACTCACCTGATCAAGATCGCGGTCGAGGCCGCGACCGGCAAGCGTGACGCGGTCGGCGTCTACGGTACCGATTTCGACACGCCCGACGGCACCGGCGTGCGCGACTACATCCACGTCACCGACCTTGCCGCTGCGCATGTCGCTGCGCTGGACGTGCTGATCGCCGAACCCGCCAAGAGCCACACGCTCAACGCGGGCTATGGCAAGGGCTTCTCGGTGCTCGAGGTGCTCGATGCGGTCGACAAGGTCACCAACCGGACGATCGAGCGTCGTCTCGAAGGGCGTCGCGCGGGCGATCCGGCGATGCTGATATCGGACAATCGCGCGATCCTGGAGACGCTCGACTGGACGCCGCGGCATGCCGATCTCGACGGGATCGTTCGCGATGCGCTGGCGTGGGAGCGCGCGCTGGCGGAGAAGGGGCGGTGAGACTCCGCTCGCTGCTGTTCGTGCCGGGCGATCGTCCCGAGCGGATGGTCAAGGCGCTCGGGCTCGGGGCGGACGCGCTGATCCTCGACCTGGAGGATTCGGTCGCGCCCGCCGGCAAGGTGGCAGCACGCGAACATGTGGCGACGTTCCTCGCCGAGCCTCGGACGGTGCCGCTGTTCGTGCGGATCAATCCGCTCGACTCCGGGCTCGCAGACGATGATCTCGCGGCGGTCCTCCCCGGCAAACCCGACGGCATCATGCTGCCAAAGGCAGAAGGCGGCGCATCGCTGGCCGCGCTCGATGCCAGGCTGAGCGGCGACATCGCGATCCTGCCGATCGCGACCGAGACGCCCGCGGCGATCTTCGCGCTCGGCAGCTATGGCGGCGTGACGCAGCGGCTTGTCGGGCTGACCTGGGGTGCGGAGGACCTGCCCGCCGCGATCGGTGCGGCGACCTCGCGCGAGGCGGATGGATCGTACACCGCGCCGTACCAACTCGCCCGGTCGCTGACCTTGTTCGGCGCGCATGCCGCGGGGGTGGCGGCGATCGAGACGGTCTATCCCGACTTTCGCGATCTGGACGGTCTTGCCGCCTATGCCGCGCGCGGGCGGCGCGACGGGTTCACGGGGATGATGGCGATCCACCCGAGCCAGGTCGCGGTGATCAACGCCGCCTTTACGCCGTCGGCTGAAGAGCGTGGCAAGGCGCAGGCGATCGTCGACCTGTTCGCCGCCAATCCGGGTGCGGGTGCGCTCCAGTTGGAGGGCAGGATGGTCGACGCGCCGCATCTGAAGGCGGCGAAGGCGCTGCTAGCGCTCGCCGCCGATTGACTCGCGTACGCGGGCGGTAGCGAGCCACCAGGCGAGCGCCCAGAGCGTGCCGAAGCTCCATCCGGCCAGCACGTCGCTCGGCCAGTGGACGCCGAGATACACCCGGCTGCAGCCGATCGCGCCGACCAGCAGGATCGCGACGATCAGCAGATAGCGCCGGGTCGCGCGGTTCTCCGTCACCTGCGACGCGAGGCCGGCGAGCGTGAGATAGACGATCGCGCTGTTCGCCGAATGCCCGCTCGGGAAACTCATGTTGGTAACGGTGACGAGGTGTTCGACGATGTCGGGGCGCGGGCGGTTGACCTGCGCCTTCACGAAATCGACGATCAGCCCGCCGGTGATGCTCGCGGCCAGCGTCGCCAGCGCGGTCAGCCATAGCCGCTGGACGATCAACAGACCGGTGACGACGACCACGACGATCGTCAGCACGATGCCGCCGCCCAGCGCGGTCACGTCGATCGCGACGTTCGGCAGCCAGGACGGCCCGTGCCAGGCGCGCAGGCCGAGGATGATCGCGCGATCGAACGCGAACGGCCAATGGTCTACCGCGAGACCGACCAGCAGGATAAAGATGATGCCGACGGCCGCGACCGATGCGCCCGCGAGAATCGCCGGGACGTGCCGCCGCCTGCTCGGCGCATCGCCCGAGGCATCGATGGTGGGTCCGCCGGGGCTCGAACCCGGGACCTCTCGATTAAAAGTCGCTTGCTCTACCAACTGAGCTACGGACCCCCGCCATCGTGGACCGCGCACCTAGTCTCGCGGTCGCTTTTGGTCAACCGATTGCGCCAATTGCCGGATCGTTCTGCCGGTCAGCGGATCGCGCCATTGCGGGATCAGGCTGGCGAGGGGGCCGAGGACGAAGCTGCGGGTGCGAAACGCGGCGTGGGGAACGATGAGCCCGCGTGACGACCACGCGCCGCCGGACCAGAGGACGATGTCGAGGTCGAGCACGCGGCTGCCCCAGCGGCGACCGGGGCGGCGGCCGAACGTGCGCTCGATGTGTTTGAGGCGGACCAGAAGCGTTGCGGGGTCCTCCTGTGTTTCGATCAGCGCGACGGCGTTGGCGTAGCGGCGGTTCGAGAGACCTAGCGGTGCGCTGCCGACGGTCGGCGACCGTGCGACGACAGTGCCGAGCGTCTCCAGCGCGGCGGCGATCTCCCGCTCGGGGCTCCCGTGACGGCCGCGCCGGTTAGAGCCGAGCGCGATCGCGTAGGTGGTTGTGGCCTGCGCGATCGTCGGGTGCGGGGTTGCAGGCGACATTTGGTCCGCCTAGCGCAATCCCATGGATTCCACACCTTACACCAACGAGCTTCCCGAAACCGTCGAAGAGACGGGCGAAGTCGACGTCACGACGGTCTTCGTACCCGTCTCCGCGCTGCCCGAGACCGAGCCGCCGCATGACTGCCCGCTATGCCCGCGCCTCGTCGGCGTGCGCGAGCAGTTGCGGACCGAGTTCCCGACCTGGTGGAACGCGCCAGTCCCTGCGTTCGGCGATCCGGCCGCGTGGCTCGGCATCATTGGCCTCGCGCCTGGGAAGCATGGCGCGAACCGCACGGGCCGCGCGTTCACCGGCGATTATGCGGGGCAGTTCCTGTACGAGACGCTGGGGCGGTTCGGACTGGCGACCGGGACGTATGGCGCCAAAGCCGAGGACGGGCTGGCGCTCGACGGCGCGATCATCCTCAACGCGGTGAAGTGCCTGCCGCCCGAGAACAAGCCGACGCCGGAGGAAATCCGCACCTGCCGGCCTTTCCTCGAGACGCAGGCGGATGCCGTGCCGACCGCGCGGGTGTTCGTGGCACTGGGGCATATCGCGCATCAGTCGGCGGTGAAGATGCTCGGCGGTCGGTTGCCCAAGGCGCGGTTCGCCCATGGCGCCGAGCATGTGATGCCCGATGGTCGCGTGCTGATCGATAGCTTCCATTGCTCGCGGTACAACGTGAATACGGGCGTACTGACAGCGGAAATGTTCGACGCGGTGTTCAAGCGGGCGCTGGAGTTGCGCGGGGCGGTCTGAAGCCCTCTCCGTCATCCTGACGAAAGTCAGGATCCAGGATGACAGTACACGGCGCTGCTTGGCTCTGGATCCTGACTTTCGTCAGGATGACGGCGTGGGTTGGCAGCGCTTTTACTCGATCACCCAGGCCTCGCCGGCCTCTGGCGTGCGGAAGCGGTTCGCGGGGATGTGTTCGCGGATCAGCGCGGCGCGGAGATGCTCGGGCGGCTCGTTGATACCCTCTGACGTCAGCTCGAACGTGCCCCAGTGGACGCCGATCGCATAGGCCGCGCCGAGCTGCTCGAACGCGGTCACCGCCTGGTCCGGGCCGATGTGGTTGTCGGTTTCGTGCCCTGCGAAATGATAGGCGCCGATCGGCAGGATCGCGAGGCGGACCGGCCCCGCGCGGCGCGCCTCGGTGGCCCAGCGCATGTCGCCGGGACCGGTGTCGCCCGCGAAATACAGGTTCCCACCGGGCAGCGTCACGGTGAAGCCTGCCCATAACGTCTTGTCGCGGTCGCCGGGGTCGTATTCGCTCCAGTGATGCGCGCGGTCGACGATCACATCGATGCCGGGACGCAACGCCACCCGCCCGCCCCAGTCGCGCGCGACCGCATGGACGCCGCTGCGCGCGAGGATCTGGTCGTTGCCGAGGCCGGTCACGATCAGTGGTTTGTCGCGGTGCCAGAGTTTTCGCATCGCGGTCATGTCGAGATGATCGCGGTGGTCGTGGCTGAGCAGGATCAGGTCGATCTTCGGCAGGTCCGCGAGACGCACGCCGGGTTCGCGGACGCGCTTCACGCCGACGAACTGGACAGGGGACGATCGTTCGAGCCACATCGGATCGGTCAGGATGTTGAGCCCCTGGGTCTGCACCAGCACGGTCGAATGGCCGATCCAGGTGACGCGCATCGTCTGGCCCTCGACCCGGGCCGGGGGCCGCGTCGGGGTTACGGGGACTTCTGGCCAGCTTCGGTAGGGCGGCTTGACCAGATTGCGGAGCAGCGCAACCGGACCCTGCTTCTGCTCGCCGGTACTGCCCTGCACGCCGTCGGGGTTGAAGAAGCGTTCGCCGTTGAAGTGATCGCTCGGCGGCATGGTCTTCACGGACGGCGTCGCGCAGCCGGCGAGGAGCGCGAGAGCGAGCAGTATCGAGCGAGGGCGGATCATGACGCGCTGACGACTATGTCACGCGATTATCAGCGTCCAGTCACGCGCGGAGGGCCAGAGCGACGAGCATGGACGATGATTTCGAAGTGCGCGGGTTGCATGAGCAACTGTCGGAGGAGCGCGCGACCGGCGGGGAGGCGTTCGACCAGCGGATCGCGCTGTTCACCGCGATCCTGGCGACGCTGGCGGCGGTGACCAGCTTCCTCGGCGGGCATACGCAGAACGAGGCACTGCTCCACAAGAACGAGGCGGTACTGATCAAGGCTCAAGCGTCGGATGCGTGGGGCTATTACCAGGCGGAGGACCTGAAGCGGCACATCGCGCAGATGGAGGTCGACCTCGCGCCGCCGGGGTTCGGTGCGACGCAGATGGCGACGCACCGGGCGGATATCGCGCGGTACAAGGCGCGCGGGACGGCACTGAAGCGAGAGGCGGAGACGCTCGATCGGCGCTCGGTGGCGGCGGATGGGGAGTCGGACGAGGCGCTGCGGCCGCATACGAAGCTGGCGCTGGCGGTGACCGCGATCCAGGTGGCGATCGCGTTGGCGTCGATTACCGCGCTGACCGGGCGGCGGTGGCTCCTTTGGGTTGCGGGCGCGGCTGCGCTGGTGGGGGCGTTGCTCGCTGGGCTGGCTTGGTTCTAATCCTCCCCCGCCAGGGGGAGGATCGGAGCGTCAGATGTCCTGGACCAGACGGCCGTACAGGTCGGGGCGACGGTCGCGGAAGAAGCCGAAGGCGGCGCGGTGGCGCTTGACGATGTCGAGGTTGATCGTCGCGGTGATCACGCCCTCGTCGTCGCGGCCGAGCTCGGCAAGGATGTCGCCGCGCTCGTCGGCGATGAAGCTGGTGCCGTAGAAGGTCTGGCCGTGCTCGACGCCGACGCGGTTGGCGGCGACGATCGGGACGACGTTGCTGACGGCGTGGCCGACCATGGCGCGGCGCCACAGCCTTGCGGTGTCGAGCGAGGTGTCATGCGGTTCGCTGCCGATCGCGGTCGGGTAGAACAGGATTTCCGCGCCCATCAGCATCATCGCGCGCGCCGTCTCCGGATACCATTGGTCCCAGCAGACGCCGACGCCGAGCGTCGTCCGCCCCGCCTCCGACGCATGCGGCCAGACCTTGAAACCGGTGTTGCCGGGGCGGAAGTAGAACTTCTCTTCATAGCCGGGGCCGTCGGGGATGTGGCTCTTGCGGTAGACGCCCTGCACGTTGCCGTCGGGGCCGATCATCGCGAGGCTGTTGTAGTGATGCGGGCCGTCCGCCTCGAAGAAGCTGGTCGGGATGGTGACCTTGAGCGCTTCGGCGAGCGCCTGCATTGCGAGCACCGCCTTGTGCTCGCCTACGGGGGCGGCGTTGGCGAAGAGGCCCTCGTCCTCGACGCGGCAGAAATACTCGCCTTCGAACAGCTCGGGGGGCAGGATCACCTGCGCGCCTTTCGCGGCGGCCTCGTGGACGAGGCGCGACACGTTGGCGATGTTGCGGTCGATGTTGGGCGTGAAGCCCAGCTGCAGCGCGGCGACAGTGATCTCGGTCATGGGCGCTCACATAATGGGGCGAGGCGCGTTGTGCGAGCCCTTCGCGTGAGACCGGCTCATTCCTCCGTCATCCCAGCGAACGCTGGGATCCAGAGCCAAATCGGACAGCGTTCGCGGCTCTGGATCCTGGGTCGAGCCCAGGATGACGGCTTTGGGGCGACGGCGATTGACACTCCCCTCCCCTGTCCGACATGCGACCGGAGATGATGACACCCAACCTCCCCGAAAGCTGGCAAGCGCTGCGCTCCGAGTTCGACGCGCCGTACATGCGGGCGCTCGATGCGTATCTGGAGGCCGAGCGGGCGGCGGGGGCCCGGGTGTTTCCCGACGACGCGGATCGGTTTCGGGCGCTCGAACTGACGCCGCTCGACCAGGTGCGGGTCGTAATCCTGGGGCAGGATCCGTATCATGGCGAGGGGCAGGCACACGGCCTCAGCTTCTCGGTGCGGAAGGGCGTGCGGACGCCGCCTAGCCTGGTGAATATCTACAAGGAGCTGGAGGCGGATCTCGGGATCCCGCGGGCGCGCCATGGCATGCTGGATCATTGGGCCGCACAAGGCGTGCTGTTGCTCAACGCGGTGTTGAGCGTGCGGATGGGCGAGGCGGCGTCGCACCATAAGCGGGGGTGGGAGCGGTTCACCGATGCGGTCATCGCGGCGGTGAACGCGCAGGACAAACCGGTCGTGTTCCTGCTGTGGGGGGCGTATGCGCAGAAGAAGGCGGCGTTCGTCGACGATGTGAGCAAGGGCGGGCGGCATCTGGTGATCCAGTCCGCGCACCCGTCGCCGCTGGCCGCACGGACCGGGTTCTTCGGATCGCGGCCGTTCAGCCGGGCCAACGCCTTTCTCGAAACCCATGGGCGCGCGCCGATCGACTGGGCGCTGCCGGAGACCGACCAATGAGCGACGAATATGTGTACGACGAAGCGACCGGCGAGTGGGTTGCGGGCGGTGCGGCGACCGCGGTTGCGGCGGAGGACGGCGCGGTCGTGGTGCGCGATTCGGTCGGCAACGTGCTGGCGGACGGCGACCAGGTGACGTTGATCAAGGACCTGACCGTGAAGGGCGCGGGGCAGACCTTGAAGCGGGGCACGCTGATCAAGTCGATCCGGCTGACCGGCGACGCGCAGGAAATCGACTGCCGGTACGAGGGGATCAAGGGACTGGTGCTGCGCGCGGAGTTCGTTCGGAAACGGTGAGTCGTGGTATAAAACTTTTTCGAGCACACTTTCTCTATCATCATTACTGTATTCGCATGATTCATGCGCTCTTGCCGCCTTGGACTCAAAAGACTCGGTTCAGTCTGATTGAAGTAGATTTCTATAAGATACACTGATTCTTCAGCGGCATACTACGCTATATGCCCGCTGCTCTGCTATTCGCCCTCGAAACGGAGCAATCTGCAGAGGTCTACTATTTGCCAATCCTTCTTGGTTCTGCGCCTAATCGGATCGCGGCGCGGGATCGAGTGTTCCTATCCAGACAAGCCCGCATGCAAAGCAGCGCGCTATCCGGTGTCGATAGATCCAGCCTGATCAAGACGCGCGGCATTTTGGACAGGGAGCAAGACCGTCATGCTACGCATCGAAATCGACATGTTTTCGGGTCGGCCTAACCCGACCTGGCTCGTCACCGAGGACGAGGAGGTGAAACGGGTCCTGGGCCTGGCCAGCGAAGCACGGGGCGCCGTTACGGAGCCTGGCGAGGGCTATACAGGACTGGGATTTCGCGAAATCCGCATCGCGACGATGATGGACGACGCGGACTCTGGCCGCGAGCTTACGATGCCGTTCGCGCTCGGATCATCGGGGGCGAGCGATACCAAGGTCAGTGGCGAGATCGCGCGAAAACTGATCGAAGCGATGCCGATCCGTTCCGAAGTCCGCCTGCTCGAGCACGCATTGACCCCGCTCGATGCCAAGCTGCGCGATGTGGCGCTCGAATGGATGGACCTGACCGCGCGCATGCCGGCCCCTCCGGAGTCGCTCCCCTCACCGCCGCCTGCGCCGCCAAAGCCCGGATCGAATCCGTTGATCAGCACGATCCACGATCCGAAATGCGATAAATGCGAGTATGAGGTCAGCAAGTTCAATCCCGCGTTCTGGAACACAAGCGCGACCCAGCCCTACAACAACTGTTATAATTACGCGCGCAACTGGCGCACCAACACGTTCGCGCAACCGGGGCGTGCGCACGGCGCGATGACGTCGACGATGGCGTGCAACACCGTCACCACCGCGGCGATGGCGGATGGCCTGAAGCATCGTTGCGAGTGTTTGCCGGCCACCCAGTTCCCGCGCCGCCTGATGGCGCTGGTGATCGCGCCGGGCTGGGATTACCACTGGTATCGGCATCAGCGCGAAGGGTTCTGGGGCCACAAGCCGGGCGGTACCGCCGCGCGCAACTTCGACAGCAACGGCGTCGTGATCACCAATCCGGAAACCTGCGCGCGGGGCCCCTACACCAATTTCTGCAGCTACTTCTATGCCGGCAAGTCCGTCGTCATAAACTGACGCTAGGCCTGCAGCATGCGCGTCGAGCTCGACATCTTCAGCGGCCGGCCAAACCCGGTCTGGGAGCTCGACGCGCCTGGTTCTACGGCCCTGGTGACGCGGCTGGCCTCGTTAAGCGAGCACGCACCAGGGGCCGTCGAACTCCAGGGTCTCGGCTATCGCGGTTTCGTCTTTCATTCCGAGACGCACACAGGCCGGGCCTGGCGTGGTTTCATCGATACGAACGGCAGGACCCTGTACGACCCGACGTTCGCGGTCGAGCGGCTATTAACGTCGCATCTGCCCGACATTTGGCAAGGTGTACGAACGATCGTCGAGCGCATCTTGCTCGGCAGCGAGTGATCCTGCGGAGCACGCCACCGCTCCGCCGGACACGTCTTATTCCGCCGGCAGATAGATTTCGCTGCCCTTTTCGCGGAAGCGCTCGCTCATGTCGGCCATACCCTTTTCCGCATCGGCATGGCTGCCCTTGGCGAAGATCGCTCGGTCGGTGTCGGTTTGATCTACGTCGGCCGCCAGGAACGTATCCGCTGGCGCGTTCTGCTTCGCTGCGAAGTCCCGGACTTCCTGGGTGATCTTCATCGAGCAGAACTTCGGGCCGCACATCGAGCAGAAGTGGGCGGTCTTGGCGCCTTCTGCTGGCAGCGTCTGGTCGTGGTATTGTTCGGCGGTGTCGGGGTCGAGGGAGAGGTTGAACTGGTCTCTCCAGCGGAACTCGAAGCGGGCGCGGGAGAGGGCGTCGTCGCGCATCTGGGCGGCGGGGTGGCCTTTGGCGAGATCGGCGGCGTGGGCGGCTAGTTTGTAGGTTACTACGCCGACCTTTACGTCGTCGCGGTCGGGGAGGCCTAGATGCTCTTTCGGGGTGACGTAGCAGAGCATCGCGGTGCCGTACCAGCCGATCATCGCGGCGCCGATGCCGCTGGTGATGTGGTCGTAGCCGGGGGCTATGTCCGTCGTCAGCGGCCCTAGCGTGTAGAAGGGCGCTTCGCCGCAGACTTCGAGTTGCTTGTCCATGTTCTCCTTGATCTTGTGCATCGGCACGTGGCCGGGGCCTTCGATCATGACCTGGACGTCGCTCTTCCAGGCGCGGTGGGTGAGTTCGCCTAGCGTGTAGAGTTCGCTGAACTGCGCTTCGTCGTTGGCGTCGGCGATGCTGCCGGGGCGCAGGCCGTCGCCGAGGCTGTAGGCGATGTCGTACGCCTTCATGATCTCGGTGATCTCGTCGAAGCGCTCGTAGAGGAAGCTCTCCTTGTGGTGGCTGAGGCACCATTTCGCCATGATCGAGCCGCCGCGCGAGACGATGCCGGTGACGCGTTTCGCGGTCATCGGGATGTAGGCGAGGCGGACACCGGCGTGGATCGTGAAGTAATCGACGCCCTGTTCGGCCTGCTCGATGAGGGTGTCGCGGAAGATCTCCCAGGTGAGGTCTTCCGCGACGCCGCCGACCTTTTCGAGCGCCTGGTAGATGGGGACGGTGCCGATCGGGACCGGCGAGTTGCGCAGGATCCATTCGCGGGTGTCGTGGATGTTGCGGCCGGTGCTGAGGTCCATCACCGTGTCGGCGCCCCAGCGGATCGACCAGACGAGCTTGTCGACTTCGGCGGCGACGTTGCTGGCGACCGCGGAGTTGCCGATGTTGGCGTTGATCTTGACGAGGAAGTTGCGGCCGATCGCCATCGGTTCGGATTCGGGGTGGTTGATGTTGTTGGGGATGATCGCGCGGCCGCGAGCGATCTCGTCGCGGACGAATTCGGGGGTTACGAAGTCGGGGATCTGCGCGCCGAAGGATTCGCCGTCCCGCTTGTAGTCTTTCAGCATGGCGCGGCCGAGGTTTTCCCGGGTGGCAACGTATTCCATTTCGGGGGTGATGATGCCGCGGCGCGCGTAGTGCATCTGGCTGACGTTGGCGCCGGCGCGCGCGCGGAGGGGGCGCTTGATGGTGGCGGGGAATTGGGGGACGCCGCCGGAGCGGTCGGGGCCGAGCTCGCCGTTGTCTTCGGGGCGGAGTTCTCGGGCTTCGTAGGATTCGACGTCGCCGCGGGCTTCGATCCAGGCGCGGCGGATTGGCGGCAAGCCGGCGTTGATGTCGATTTTCGCGCGGGGGTCGGTGTAGGGGCCGCTGGTGTCGTAGACGCGTAGCGGGGGTTCGCTGCAGCTCGGGTCTAGGACGATCTCGCGCATGGCTACGCGGACGTCCGGGCTGGTCGGGACCGCTACGTGGATTTTGCGCGAGCCTCGGATCGGGCCGGTGGTGACGCCGATGTCTGCGGTCTTGGATTGCGTATCGATGGCCATGCGCTTGCTCCTACGGGTCTCGGAGCGAAGGCTTGCGGTTCTGTGGCGACCGCTCCCTCCCTCCGCCGGTATCAACCGGATCAGGTTCAGCGGGTCGAAGGCTCCTGCCTTCCTCTCAAGCGCGGATAAGCGCTCCCCCGGGGTGGGGTGAGCATAGGCGGCTGGGGGTGGGGTGCAATGGGAAACTTGGTGGTGGGGTGCGCGGGTGTGATGGGGCCGGCGCGATCTCGTGCAGTTCGCGTGCGCCACCCCGGCGGAGGCCGGGGCCCAATTGGCAAAGTGGATATGACGAAGGACCGGTTATCGTTACCGCCGTCCCCCGATTGGGCCCCGGCCTTCGCCGGGGTGGTGTTTCTGTGCGTGGGTGGGAGGCTTTAACGAGAAAGGCCGCTGCCCTGGGTTGGGGCGACGGCCTTTCCTGTTACGCCGCGCGCCGTCAGTCGTAGCAAAGCTACGCCTTATGACGTGCTGTGCTGCGCTGGTCGCGCTTGGGCGAGTCTTGCGCCAGCTTGGCGCAAGCCGCCCTAAGCGTTTGCCGCGCTGGTCCGGATCGAGCCGTTGACGCCGGCGGGGAAGAAGCCGCCGAGCGAGACCGCGGCCTTGCTGAGGTAGACGATGTTGAGCACCTGGCCGGTCGAACGGCTGTAGGCGAGGCCGTTGGCGTCGGTCGGGACGATGTTCGAGATCGTCGCGTCCGACCCGGTGATGCCCTGGTCGTCGTCGCCAATCACGCCGGTCGACGCATTGGTGACGGTGCCGTCGAGGCTGTCGCGCGCGTCGCTGATCTTGTTCGCGTTGGTGATCAGTGCAGTGATCGGGTTCGGTGTCTGCAGACCCTTGCGGTACAGGATCGTGCGGATCAGACCGGCATGATAGGCCTCGGCGGCGAGGATGCCGGCAGCGGCCTCGAGATAGGTCTTGTTGCTGATCAGCGGTGCCGCGCCCTTGTACGCCGAGACGCCGACGTCCTCGAAGATGTACGCGCCGAGCAGGAAGCTGTTGTCGTCCGCATACGGATCGAACACGCCGGTGTTCGCATCGACCACGCCTGCCGCGCGGGCCGCGAGGCTGAACGCGCCGGGGGCGGCGGCCGTGCCACCCGAGATGTTGATCGCGGGCTGCGCTGCGGCCGACGCACCGAGTGCGCTGCGCAGGAACGCGACGTGCGCGACTTCGTCGATCGCGATCTCACGCGCATATTGCTGGACGACGACGTCCTGGAAGGCGACCTGGCGCGGGAAGCCGGCACCAGTGCCGGTGACGACCGCGCCCTGCGTACCGACGCCGGTCAGCAGGCTGGCGTTGAGGCCGACGCCGAATGCGGCATAGGCGTAGAACTGCGCCTCGAGATATTCGAGGTTGAGCGCGAAGTTCAGCACGTCAGGGTCGGTCACGCCGGTTGCCGGGGTCGGCGTGGGGGTTGGAGCCGGCGTCACGCTGTCGTTGTCGTCACCACCGCAGGCGGCGAGCAGCGAGGCGCCGCCGAGCGCGACCGCGCTGCCGCCGGCGAACCGGAGGAAGCTGCGGCGTTCGTTGCGGCGGGTTTCGATCGCGTCGAAGATCTCGAGCGTATTCTTGATGTCGGTCATTGGGTTAATCCCCTGAATAGCGAAGAAAGCGAAGGGCGTTGGGCTGGATCAGCTCGCCGCGACGCTCGTCTTGATGTTGCCGTTCATGCCCGACGGGTAAAACCCGCCTGCCGAGGCCGCACCGCTGTTGAGATACACGATGTTCAGCACCTGGCTGGTCGAGCGGCTATACGCGATGCCGTTGGCGTCGAGCGGCACGATGTTCGACGTCGTGACGGCGGCCTGCGTCGTCGCGAGGTTGGTCGGCGTCTGGCTGTAAGGCGAGATGCCCTGATCGAGATCGCCGGCACCGAACATCATCGTGTTCGCGCCACCCCCGTCGAGGCTGTCGCGGGCCTTCGAGATCGCATCGGCCGAGGTGCGCAGCGACGGAGTCGCGATGCCCTTGCCGTACAGCGTCGTGCGGACGATCGCGGCGTGATACGCCTCGACCGCGAGCAGGCCGGCAGCCGCCTCGAGATACGCCTTGCTGGTCAGCAGCGGGGCGGCGCCCTTGTAGGCGGTCACGCCGACGTCCTCGAAGATGAACGCGCCGAGCAGGAAGTTCTCGTCGGAGAAATAGGGGTCGAACGCGGTGCCGGCGGGGACGAGACCCGCCGCCTGCGCGGCGGTCGAGAAGGCGCTGGTCGGCGAGACGCTGACGTCGATCGCGGGCTGCGCGACGGCCGAGGTGCCGAGTGCCGAGCGGAGGAACTTGACGTGGGCGATCTCGTCCTGCGCGATCTCACGGGCATATTGCTGCACGATCGGGTCGGTGAAGGTGACCTGGCGACCACCGAGAACCGCGCCCTGCTGGCCGGTGCCGGACAACAGGCTGTTGTCGAGACCGGTGCCGTAGGCGGCGTAGGAGTAGAACTGCGCCTCGAGATATTCGAGGTTGAGCGCGAAGTTCAGCACGTCCGCGTCGGTGATCGTCTGTGCCGATGCCGCGCTGGAGAAGGACAATGCGGTCGCACCGGCGGCGGTGATCGCCGCCGCGCCGAGCGCGTTCTTGAAGAAATCCCGCCGCTCGCTGCGTCGCTCTGCGCGAGCGTCGAGGGCTTCGATCAGGTGCACGCTCTCGGTCATGTCAGGGTCCTCCCCTTGTGGGTGATACGGTCGGGTATCGTATTGTTCTTATTGACTTAATCGCGACGTATGATGGTTTAAGGTCCGAAATCGCAAAGTCCAGTCCACAACGAGGTACGCACGAAAAACCCGCCCGGATGCGCCGGGCGGGTGATTTATTCGCAAGACCTGCGAGCCTGCCGAAACAGACTCGGTAAGGTTGGGATCAGAACGTGTAGGTCAGGCCGACCGCACCCATCCACTGATCCGCCGAGCCGACATCGGCGACGATCGGGCTGTCCTTGTACTTGCCGAGCAGGCGGCCGTAGAGCACGCCGGCGCCGACGCCGAAGCCGTGGCGAAGATCGCCCGACAGGCTCTGCACCACGAACAGCGACGCGTTGATCTCGCGGAAGCCGCTGTCGTTGACGTCGTAGGTGCGCAGCCCGCTGTTCAGCGTGCCGATCGGTGTCACCGCCGAATAGGTGCGGCCAAAGCCCTTGCCGACGTAATCGCCGGACACGCCCATCGAGACGAGCGTACGGACCGACAGCGGCGTCGTGTAGTTGATCTGCGGCGTGATGACATAGCTGTCATAGGTGTCCGAAACGTCGTGGACATAGGCGACACGTGCGGTGAGCGTATCGTAGTCGCTGGTGATGACGCCGGTCTTGCCGATGCCGACATAGCCGCCGACTTCGTACGCGGTGTCGATCTTGCCGAGCGCGCGGACCTGGCGGTTGTCGACCTTGCCGGTACGATCGGTACGAATGCCGCCGATGACGCCGAGTTCGTAGTTGATGCCGACGTTGCCCGTGTTGGGGATCAGGTTGACGTACAGCTGCGTGCCGCGGGTGAAGAAGTCATGGCCGCGCACCGTGCCGATCACCGCGCCGACGGGCGAGAAGTCGTTGCTGTCTGCACCATCGTAATCGGGCAGCGACGCAACGCCGACCGCGACCGTCACGCGGTTGTTGTCACGCGCGCTGGTGATCGGCGGCGACGGGTTGGGGTCGGTCTGCGCGAGCGCAGGCGTGGCGGTCAGGAGCACCGCGATTGCGGCAGACGTAAAGAGAGTGAATGCGCGCAAGGAAAAAGCTCCGGACAAAAAGGTTCCACGGCGCAACGCGGGGAAACCGAATTCGGTCCGTGACGATCGTTCAGAAGATGTAACGCATTTTCACCTGTTGCATATCGGCATCACCGGCGAGCGTGAACTCGGCGGCGGAAAAGCGCGGCGGGCCGAACCGGACCGCGGCATTGCGCGAGAAACCATAGCCCTCGCGCGGGATGCCGGCGATCGTATCGAGCTTGGCGTTGTTGTTCTCGTCGTGGATGATCGCGAGCGCATAGGCGCGTTGCGGCAGACCGGGGAAGCTGGTCGCATGGACGCTGGCCGGGATCGACCGGGTCATCGCGTTGGCATCGTCGACGCAGGCCGGGAAGTTATCGGGATCGGCAGTGAGGCAGATCCGGATCGTCCCCTTCGCCGAGCGCAGATTGTCGACTTCGACGTCGAGCCGCGTGACCGGCGCGGTCGCAGCCAGCATCATCCACACCGCGCCGAGACCCGCCGCGCCGTACAGCCGCCGCGGCATGGTCCGCCCAGTCTTCAACACCGTGTTCGCCGGTGTCGCAGAGCCGATCCCAGGTTCGGAAATGATGGCCATGTTTGCACCCGTATCGTTCATGATGTCGCCGATGGCGACCGACCGTGATCGGTCGTGCCCCCATTGCTCTCCGCCACATGAACCGCGGGAAAACCTCCCGCACCACATGATAGCCTCCGCCCATACCCGTCGCGACCGTCATCGCCAAACCTGGCATGCCGACGGGGGTCGGAATTGCCGGGACCCGTAGCGCAAGTACCACAGCATCCGTTGGCGGTCGGCCGGGAGCGGGGCTGTGATGGGATATTTCGCAGCATGCACGCGATCACGGCCGCTACTCTGTTCTCCGGAGTGACGGCGCATGCAAAGTCCTGGAAAATCCTGGCGTTGCAATAGGCTCTATGCAGTGCGTGGAATCCTGATAGCTTCCTTCCCCAGAGCAGGATGACCTGCCAATTCGGAGAGTGATGCATGGCAAACCATAGCGCCGCGCGCGGGGATACGGGGCGGAATATTGGCCGCGATACGGGCAAGGACCACAAAAGGCTGATCTACGTGATCGCCGGCAGCATCCTGGCGTTGGGGCTGGTGTTGATGACGTTCTATGACCGGGCGGGCGATCCGATGCCGATCGCGTCGGTGCAGACGCCGGTCGTCACCGCGCAGAAATAGCGCCGGGCGCGGCGCGGTCGAAGATCAGGATCGGCGCGTCGCGGTACGTGCCCGTCGTGCGCAGGCGGTAGCCGAGGCGCTCGGCGAGCCGGATCGAGGGGGCGTTGGCGGGATCGATGATGCACGTTGTCGCGGGGATGCGCGCGTCGGTCCAAGCGAGGATCGCGGCGAGCGCTTCGGAGGCATAGCCCTTGCCTTGCGCGTCGCCGGTGAGCGTCCAGCCGACTTCGGGAGTCGCGTCGATCGAGGGCTCGATCGCGCGGCGGGCCTCGATCAGGCCGAGTTCGCCGATGAGGTGGCCTGTGGCGGTGTCACGGGCGATCCAGCTGCCGTAGCCGAACACAGTCCACTGGCCGATGGAGCGGAGCAGGCGGATCCAGACGTCTTCGCGGGTGCGCGGCTGGCCGGTGAGCATTGCATAGACGCGGGGGTCGGCCGCCATCGCTGCGCAGTCGTCGAGATCGGTGGCGGCGTGGGCGGTTAGCGTGAGACGCGCGGTGGTGAGCGTGGGGGCGGATGTGAGGGCGGGCATCCTTGCTGTCTAAGGGTGATTGTGATCGAGGGGTATCCGTTGCTGGACCCGCTCCCCTTTTTGGAGGGAGGGGTATCGTTGCCACGTACTCCCCCTCCCTGGAAGGGCGGGTATCTGTTCCGCGTGCTCTCCCCTCCCTTCCAGGGAGGGGGGCAAGAGCGGCTTTCTTCCTTCGCACGGCGCGAACGGCGCGATTCTCGATCGCTCGATCCTCCCGCGCCTTGGGGAGGTGACGGAGGGGGAGGATGCGGAACCTCGGTTTCCCTGTCCTCCCCCTCCGTCAGGCAAGCGCCTGCCACCTCCCCCTTGCGGGGAGGATCGGTAGGTTAGCCTTTCCTGTCTGCCGCCCCGCCTCCCTCGCCTCCCCCATGCTCCCGGCAACGCAGGTTGTCTTCGGCCGCGATTGCTTCGGAAAGCCTGTTTTCGTGCTCGCTCCTTTGCGCTAGTCCGAGCGGATGGCATCGACGATCTCCTGCGACGTCGCGATCGTCGGCGCGGGCCTGGCCGGCGGGATGATCGCGCTGGCGCTCAAGGCCAGGCACCCGGCGCTCGACGTGCGGCTGATCGACTCCGCAACGGTCGTCGGCGGCAATCATCTCTGGTCGTTCTTCGGCAGCGACGTGGCTCAAGGGGATCGCTGGATCGTCGCGCCGCTCGTGGTGCATGCCTGGCGTGGGTACGACGTGCGGTTTCCGGCGCATGCGCGGACGATCGACGCGACCTATTATTCGATCGAGAGCGAGCGGCTCGACCGTGAAGTGCGCCGTGTACTCCCCGCGGATGCACTGATGCTCGGGCGGAAAGTGTCGGGCGCGAGTCCGACCGCGGTGGTGCTCGCGGATGGCGACCGGATCGAGGCGACTGGCGTGATCGACGCGCGGGGGGCGGGCGATCTGTCGCTGCTCGATCTCGCTTGGCAGAAGTTTCTCGGGCGTGAGTTGGCGCTGAGCGTGCGGCACGAAAGCCCGCGGCCGATGGTGATGGACGCGACCATTCCGCAGATCGACGGGTATCGGTTCGTCTACTGCCTGCCGTTCAGTGCCGACCGGATGTTCGTCGAGGACACCTATTATAGCGACACGCCCGATCTCGATATTCCAGTGCTGGGCCCGCGGATCGACGAGTATGTCGCCGGGCGCGGATGGTCGGTCGAGAGCGTCGTGCGCGAGGAGTCCGGCGTGCTGCCGGTGGCGATGGGTGGTGATTTCGAGGCGTATTGGCGGTCTGGTGGCGCGCATGTCGCCAAGGCCGGGATGCGCGCGGGGATGTTCCATCCGACCACGGGGTACTCGCTGCCCGATGCGGTGCGGACCGCCTCGATGCTGGCGGGCCTCGACGATTTCTCGGGCGCGAAACTCCATGATGCGACGCATGCGATGGCGCGGGCGACGTGGAAGTCGCGCGGCTTCTACCGGATGCTCGATACGATGTTGTTCCGCGCCGCCGAACCCGAGGAACGCTACCGCATCCTCGAGCGCTTCTACCGCCTCTCACCCTCGCTCATCGGCCGTTTCTACGCCGGACGCTCGACGCTTTCCGACAAGGCGCGCGTTCTGACCGGCAAGCCCCCCGTCCCCATCGTGCGCGCCGTCCGCGCCATCGCAGGCAGTATGTCATCATGAAGACCGCAATAGTCATCGGCGCAGGTTTCGGCGGGCTGGCGCTCGCGATCCGGCTGCAATCCGCGGGCGTCCAGACGACGATCGTCGAGAGCCGCGACAAGCCGGGTGGGCGTGGGTATTTTTGGGAGCGTGACGGCTTCACGTTCGATGCCGGGCCGACCGTCATCACCGATCCGGATTGCCTGCGCGAGCTATGGGCGCTGACCGGGCGTGACATGAGCGAGGACGTGACGCTCGATCCGGTGCTGCCATTCTACCGGCTGAACTGGCCTGATGGGACGAACTTCGACTACACCAACGACGACGTGCAGATGCGCGCCGAGATCGAGAAGCTGCATCCGGGTGACTGGGCGGGGTACGAGAAATTCCTGCAATATTCGGCAGGCGTGTTCCACGAGGGCTATGAGAAGCTCGGGCATGTCGCGTTTCTCGACTTCGGGTCGATGATCAAGGCGGCGCCGGCGCTGGCAAAATACCAGGCGTGGCGGTCGGTCTATTCGATCGTGTCGAGCTTCGTGAAGTCGGAGAAGCTGCGCGAGGCGTTGTCGTTCCACACGCTGCTGGTCGGTGGCAATCCGATGACGACGAGCGCGATCTATGCGCTGATCCACAAGCTGGAGCGTGATGGCGGGGTGTGGTTCGCGCGCGGCGGGACCAATCGCCTGGTGGCGGCGCTGGTGACGCAGTTCGAACGGTTGGGCGGCGTGCTGCGGCTCGACGATCCGGTGACGTCAATCGAGACTCTGGGCGACCGGGCGACGGGCGTGACGTGCGCGAGCGGCTGGTCGGGTCAGGCGGATGCGATCGCGGCGAACAGCGACATCATGCACACCTATCGCGACCTGCTGGCTACGTCGCGGAGTGCGAAGCGGAAGACGGGGTCGCTCGAGCGGAAGAAGTACTCGCCGTCGCTGTTCGTGGTGCATTTCGGGATCAAGGGCACGTGGCCGGGCATCCCGCACCACATGATCCTGTTCGGGCCGCGCTATAAGGGGCTGCTCGAGGACATTTACGACCACGGCGTTCTGTCGGAAGATTTTTCGCTGTATCTGCATCACCCGACCGTTACCGATCCGTCGCTGGCGCCGGAGGGGCATTCGACCTTCTATGCGTTGGCGCCGGTGCCGCATCTCGGGAAATTCCCGGTGGATTGGGACGAGATCGCGCCGATCCTGGAGAAGCGTATCCTCGACGAGATCGGGCGGCGGTTGATCCCGGACATTCACGAGCGGATCGTGACGAAATTCTCGTACGCGCCGAAAGATTTCGCGGAGGACCTTAATGCGCATCTGGGTAGCGCGTTCTCGCTGGAGCCGGTGCTGACGCAGAGCGCGTATTTCCGGGTGCACAACCGCGACGAGCATATTCCGAATATGTACTTCGTGGGCGCTGGGACGCATCCGGGTGCTGGGATTCCGGGGGTTGTGGGTAGCGCCAAGGCTACGGCTCGGTTGATGCTTGAGGGCGAGAAGTAAGGTTTGTTCACGCGGAGGCGCGGAGACGCGGAGGTGTTGCGCTTGTCGCGTAGCGACCGTGTCTCCAACGATCTGCGTAACTTGCGTGAAGACAGCGCACGCGCTGTCTGGAACGCGACACCTCCGCGTCTCCGCGTCTCCGCGTGAACCCATTCTTTCCTTGCGGCACCCCGCGCGCTTCCCCTAGCGAGGCAGGATGAAGAGACTTGCTGTGTATTGCGGGTCGGCGACGCCGGCTGATCCCACCTATATCGAGGGCGCTCGCGCGCTGGGACGCGCGTTTGCCGAGCGGGGGATTGGTCTCGTTTATGGTGGCGGGCGGACCGGGCTGATGGGCGCGATCGCCGATGGCGCGCTTGAGGGCGGTGGCGAGGTGATCGGCGTTATCCCGCAGGCATTGGTCGATGCGGAGGTGGCGCATCGCGGGCTGACCGAGTTGCACGTCGTCAGCGGCATGCATCAGCGCAAGCAGATGTTTACCGATCTCTCCGACGGGTTCGTCACGATTCCGGGGGGCACGGGGACGATGGACGAGCTTTGGGAGGCGCTGAGCTGGGCGCAGCTTGGCTATCATGCGGATCCGGTCGGGTTGCTGAATACCGCTGGGTATTACGATCACCTGATCGCGTTCTGGGAGAAGATGGGCGAGGTCGGGTTCTTGCGGCCGCAGCACCGGGATCTGATGATCGTCGCGGATACGCTGGACGTGCTGCTTGACCGGATGGCGGAGCATGTGCCGACACAGCCGATCGTGCGGATGAACGCGTCGGATCTGTGAGCTTCGAACCACACCCCGACACCCTGCTCCACCCCGGCGAAGGCCGGGGCCCAATTGAGGGCCGTGAATTGGTTTGCGTTGTGCACAGTTACTTCAACCTCTCCAATTGGGCCCCGGCCTTCGCCGGGGTGGTTGCATTGGGTAGTAGGTCGTGAATCACCCCCTGCCCTCGCGCGAAGCGATCGTTGCCACCGCGCATGAGTCGATCTCGCGTGGATCTAAGAGCTTTGCGGCGGCGAGCCTGTTGTTCGACAAGCCTACCCGCGAACGCGCGTGGCTGTTGTATGCGTGGTGCCGGCGGTGTGATGATATCGCGGATGGGCAGGATCATGGTCATGGGATGACTGTGGTCGAGGACGCCCCGGCCCGGCTGGTGGCGCTGTCGGCGATGACCGAGCAGGCGCTGGCGGGCGAAGTGGTCGGCGAACCGGCGTTCGATGCGTTGCGGATCTTCGCGGCCGAAACGCGGCTGCCGAAGCGGTTTGCACGTGATCTGGTCGAGGGCTTCGCGCTCGATGCGCGCGAGTGGCGGCCGCGGTCGGAGAACGACCTCTATAAATATTGCTACCACGTCGCGGGTGTCGTCGGGTGCATGATGGCGATTGCGATGGGCGTCGATCCCGAGGACGAGGATACGCTCGACCGCGCGTGCGACCTGGGTATGGCGTTTCAGCTCGCCAATATCGCGCGGGATGTCGAGGAGGATGACCGGGTCGGACGATGCTATCTGCCCGAGGAATGGCTGGTCGAGATGGACTTTCCGCCGGGGCAGCACATGAAGCCGCCGTTTCGCTCGCGCCTCGCGGTGTTGACGAAGCGGATGGCGGATCGGGCGGCGGCGTTCGAGGCTAGCGCGCGGGAGGGGACGCCGGCGTTGTCGTTCCGTTCAGCCTGGGCGGTGTTGTCGGCGGCGGGGATTTATGGGGCGATCGGGCGGACCGTGGCGGCGCGCGGGGAGCACGCGTGGGATCACCGGGTGACGACGTCGGGGATGCAGAAGCTGGGGTTTATCGTGACGGCGGCGCGGGAGGCGGCTCGGCGGGATACGCTGTATCCGCGGACAGTGCGAGATACGCGATTGTGGAAACGGCCTCGGGTTTGATTTTTCGCTCCCATCCCACCCCCATCCGTTCGTCCTGAGCGAAGTCGAAGGACATGAGACTCAAGTGCTTCGACTTCGCTCAGCACGAACGGGGGGGGTATGGTGCCTGCGCGTTGCAGGAACCAATAAACCTCAGCCCTGCGACTTGGCCTTGCCGGTCTTCGCCATCAACTGGCCCTGCGCACGGCAGTTCGCGCCGATCATTGGATAGGGAACGTCGGTGTTCTGCGCCAGCTGGTCGGGCAGCGCCGCGCGGCACTGCGCCATTGTCTCGTACCGCGCCGGAATGACCCGCGCCTCGGTGCAGTTCACGTTGCCGTCACCGCAGCCCATGATGGCCATGACGTAGAACAGCGGTTCCATTTCATTCTCCAGTGGCGCGCGGTGTCCGACGTTGGACACGATAACAAAAGCGACGAAGTGGCAGGATTGTTCCGCCAACTGCTTTCGCCGGGGCTTGACTGCGCCTACATCGCTTCGATCCATGCCACCTGACACCTACACCTCCACCCGCGCGGACCAGCCGTTGCTGCCGACGCTCCGACGTTTCCTGCCGTTCCTGTGGCCGGCGGGACAGCCCAAGCTGAAGGCGCGGATCGTCGTTGCGATGCTGCTCGTGATCGCATCGAAGCTGATCCAGGTTTTCGGCGCGGCGTTCACGCTGAAATACGCGGTCGACCGGATGGCGGGGAACGATCGCGGGGCGCTGACGCTCGTGGTGCTGCTGGTGGTCGGGTATGCGGCGTCGCGGTTCGGGACGACGCTGTTCGACAATCTGCGCAATGCGGTGTTCGAGCGCGTCGGGCAGGATGCGTCGCGGCGGCTGGCGGCGCAGGTGTTTCGCCATCTGCATGCGCTGAGCCTCGATTTCCACCTGTCGCGGCGGACGGGAGCGGTCACCAAGGTGGTCGAGCGAGGGACCAAGAGCATCGATACGATGCTGTATTTCCTGCTGTTCAACATCGCGCCGACCGTGTTCGAGCTCGTCCTGGTGCTGGGGCTGTTCTGGACCAAGTTCGGTTGGCCGCTGGTCGTCGCGACGGTGGTGATGGTGGTCGGCTATATTCTTTTCACGCGGATGGTGACCGACTGGCGCAATGCCCTGCGCGCGCGGATGAACGACCTCGATACCGGCGCCGTCGCGCATGCGGTGGATTCGCTGCTGAATTTCGAGACGGTGAAGTATTTCGGTGCGGAGGAGCGCGAGGCGCGGCGCTACGACAGCGCGATCACGGCGTATTCCGAGGCGGCGGTGAAGAGCGAGAATTCGCTCGCGTGGCTGAATCTGGGTCAGGCGCTGATCACGAATGTGATGCTGGCGGGTGGCATGGGCTTCGTCGTGTGGCGGTGGAGCCGCGGCGAGGCGTCTGCTGGCGACGTGGTGTTCGTGTCGACGCTGCTGGCGCAGTTGTTCCGGCCGCTCGACCTGTTGGGGATGGTGTATCGGACGATCCGGCAGGGCGCGCTCGACATGGCGGCGATGTTCGACCTGATCGATACGCCGGCCACGGTCGTCGACGCGCCGGGTGCGCCTGCGCTGGCGGTGAGCGCGGGGCATGTGCGGTTCGAGAACGTGTCGTTCGGCTATGACGCAGGGCGGCCGATCCTGCGCGACCTGGAGCTGGACGTGCCCGCCGGGTCCACTTTGGCTGTCGTTGGGCCGTCGGGGGCGGGGAAGTCGACGCTCGCGCGGTTGCTGTACCGGTTTTACGATCTGACGGGCGGGCGGATTACCGTCGACGGGCAGGATATCGCGCAGGTGCGGCAGGCGTCTTTGCGCGCCTCGATCGGGATCGTGCCGCAGGATACGGTGCTGTTCAACGACACGATCGGGTATAATATCGCGTACGGCCGCGAGGGGGCGGAGATGCCCGAGGTCGAGGTTGCTGCCAAGGGCGCGGCGATTGCCGGGTTTATCGAGCGCCAGCCGCTCGGGTACGAAACGCGCGTCGGCGAGCGTGGGTTGAAGCTGTCGGGCGGCGAGAAACAGCGCGTGGCGATCGCGCGGACGCTGCTGAAGAACCCGCCGATCCTGATTTTGGACGAGGCTACGTCGGCGCTCGATAGCCGGACCGAGGCTGAGATCCTCGACACGCTGGAGGCGATCGAGCGCGGGCGCACGACGATCGTGATCGCCCACCGGTTGTCGACGGTGGTGCATGCGGACCAGATCGTCGTGTTGGAAGCGGGGCGGATCGTCGAGAAGGGGACGCACGCGGAGCTGCTGCGGCAGGGGGGCGTGTATGCGGAGATGTGGAACCGGCAGGCGCAGGAGCGGGCTGGCGATGATGATGGGGCGCTGGCGGCGGAGTAGGGGCGTGAGTACTGTGCGTAGCCATCGCGGTCATCAGCGCGAGCCCCGCCCCTGCCGTCGGACGGGGTCTGTGCTCAAAGCGTAAAGCAAGCACGGCGGCGGCATTCGAACGGCAGCTTTCCCCTCCATGTCCTCCCGCCAAGGCGGGAGCCCAGGACCAAGCAAAGCGACGAGGGTAAAAAATCCCCCTCCCGCTTGCGGGAGGGGAGCAGAAGAGTGCTACCCTTCTGTTCGCCCCTCATGTCCTATGCGCCAGCACCACCCCGGCCTTCGCCGGGGCGGTGCGGAGCCCCGATACGACCAGCGCAAACACCCCCAACCCGTTCGTGCCGAGTAGCGACCGAGTAGCTCCATCAGGAGCGGATCGAGGGCGCGTATCGAAGCATGGGTTCCGTGTGCCAACCTCTCCTTCGATACGCCGCTTCGACAAGCTCAGCAGCGACTCAGGACGAACGGGGATGGGGAGCGGGGCGAGAGACGGGGGAGCGCGTAAGCGGCGACCCCAGCAAAAGCCCGCGCCTAAACCCGCACACCCTTAGGCGCCAATCGCCGGATATCGAGCACATCGACCCGCGACAGCATCACCGCGCCGAGCATCTTGTCCCCGGTCTCGACCAAAATCCCCTCGTGCGTCGCGCGCACCGTCCGCCACGCGACCTCGCGTACCGCGAGCCGCTTGCCGACCCGCTTCACCGCCGCGACGCGCCCGTCGTCCGCCACCGCCAGCGCTCCCTGGCCATCCGCGCCGACCACGGCGCCCGCCACCGCGAACCCGTGCAACTGCGCCTGCGCCGCGTCCGCCGCCTCTTCCGGCGTCTCGATCTTCACTACCCGCCGCGCCCGAACGAACGCCCAGGCAACGACGAGACCAACGATCACCAGCACGGCGACGACCGAGCCGCCGATCGCATAGGGCCCGACCAGATAGGGCCCGATCGCGACCTGGCTCATCGCGGCCCTGCGAGCGCGTCCAGCATCGGTCGGATTCCGCGCAGGTCGTACCCGGCGTCCTCGGCCTGCGCGAGCAGCAGGTTCGGGTTCCGCCCCGCCTTCGCCGCCGCCAGCGCCCACAAATTACAGCTCCGCGTCCCCGAGCGGCAATACGCCAGCACCGGCCCGTCCGAATCCGTCAGCGCCTGCGTCATCGCGTCGATCTGCGGATGCGAGAACCCCGCATGCGTCACCGGAATCGAAACATACTTCAGCCCAGCCGCTTCCGCCGCCGCACGAATCGCGTCGCCCGAAGGCTGTCCCGCGTCCTCGTCGTCGGGACGATTATTGACGATCGTCTTGAACCCCGCCGCGGCGATCTCCGCGACCTGCTCGACCGCGATCTGCGGCGCGACCGAAATACTTTCGTTGATGTGCCGTATCATGCGGACTCGCGGATCACCTGGAGGAAGGCATCCCCATAGGCGTCGAGTTTCCGCGCGCCAATGCCTGATAACAAGCTCAGTTCAGCGCGCGACGATGGCCGCTGCCGCGCAATGTCACGCAACACCGAATCGTGGAAGATCACATACGGTGGAACGCCCGCTTCCTTCGCCAGATCGCGCCGCCGCACGCGCAGCGCCTCGAACAGCGGATCGTCGACCGGGTTCGGCACAGCGCCAACCGCCCCCTTGCGCCGCCGCTCACGCTTCGGCGGCACGACGATCGACACCGCCGCCTCGCCCTTGAGGATAGCCTTAGCCGCCGGCCCGAACTCCAGCCCGCCATGCGGATTGGTGCGCAGCGCATCCTTCAGCATCAGCGCCCGCGACACGGGCTTCAGCAACGCCACCTCGTCGCCATCGACGATCCCGTACACGGACAGCGCCTCATGCCCGTTCATCAGGCTCCGCTCGCTCGACACCCCGGTCAGGATGCCCTCGATATACCCGACCCCGAACATCTGCCCGGTCCGGAACACCGCCGACAGGAATTTCCGCGCCGTCTCGGTCGCGTCCACCGCATCGACATTGCCGAGGCAATTGTCGCAATTTCCGCAATCCTCGAGCCGCTCCTCGCCGAAATGTTTGAGCAGGATCCGCCGCCGGCACCCGGCAGTCTCGACCAGCCCGCCCATCGCCGTCAGCCGCTGCCGCTCGCCCGCCTGCCGCTCGGGCTCGACCTCGCCGATCCGCTGCCGAGCGCGCGCGAAATCCTCCGCGCCCCAGAACAGGTGCGCGATCGCCGGGTCGCCATCACGCCCCGCGCGCCCGGTTTCCTGATAATAGGCCTCGATCGATTTCGGCAGCCCGGCATGCGCCACGAACCGCACGTCGGGCTTGTCGATCCCCATCCCGAACGCGACCGTGGCACAGATCACCATGTCCTCGCTCGCGACGAAATCGGCCTGGTTCTTCGCGCGCACCTGCGGATCGAGCCCCGCATGATACGCCCGCGTCGGCCGCCCGCTCCGCCCCAGCGCCTCGGCCAGCTTCTCGGTCGCCGCCCGCGTCTGCGCGTACACAATGCCCGGCCCCGGTATCTTCTCGAGGATGTCGGCGATCTGCCGATTGACGTTGTCGCGCCCCGAGATCGCATAGCGGATGTTCGGCCGGTCGAACCCCGACACGATCAGCCCCTCCTGCGAGATCCCCAGCTGCTCGAGGATATCCGCACGCGTATGCGCGTCGGCGGTCGCGGTCAGCGCCAGCCGCGGCACATCCGGAAAACTGTCGAGCAACGGCCGCAACAATCGGTAGTCCGGCCGGAAGTCATGCCCCCACTCACTAACGCAATGCGCCTCGTCGATCGCAAAGAGCGACAGCTTGGCCTGCGACAGGAGATTGCGGAAACTCTCATTCGAAGCCCGCTCCGGCGCGACATACAGCAGGTCGAGATCGCCCGCCCGAAACCGCGCGATCGTCTCCTCGCGATTGGTATCGACCGAGGTCAACGTCGCCGCCTTGATCCCGACAGCAGTCGCCGCCCGCAACTGGTCATGCATCAGCGCGATCAGCGGCGACACGACCACGCACGTCCCGTCCAGCATCGTCGCCGGCAACTGGTAACACAGCGACTTGCCCGCGCCGGTCGGCATGACGGCCAGCGTCCGCTGCCCCGCCAGCACCCGGTCGACGACATCGCGCTGCACGCCACGAAAATCAGGAAAACCAAAGATGCGCTGTAGATCGGGAAGGGGGTCGAGTGCCATTATTGGCCATATAGACATGCGATCGGCGATTGACATGGCGTAGTCCGAATCGTCGGTTTTTACGTTTCAGCTTGACACGTCGGACAAACCTGTTCTTGGTTTATTCTGCTATGAGGCGGCGGTTTTCGCCTGCCAAATTGGAGGTCTGCGATGGCTTGCCCATATTCGCCATTGGCCTTCGCGAACGAGTTCATCGTGAAGGCTGGCCCGTCAGGGGTGGTTCATATGAAGCTACAGAAGCTTGTTTATATGTGTTTCGGATGGTGGTTAGTGGCTCATGATGAGCCTGCTATCAACGAAGCGCCACAAGTCTGGCAGCATGGTCCAGTTTTCCGTAGCCTTTACAGCACTCTTGCTTCCCACGGGCATCAGCCGATCCGTACACTTCAGTCGAAGTTTTTTACCATCGCCCCCGACCGAGTTGACGACAACGACCACGACGTGAATCAATTGGTGGATTGGGTTTGGAATAAGTACAAGCCGTTTGATCAATTCTATCTGTCGGATCTTACCCACAAGCCGGGATCGCCTTGGTACGTTACGGCCGAGAGTTACGGTTTCAAGGTGCCATTCAACACCGAGATTCCGATCGACGTTATCAAAGACCATTTTCGAGTGATTGCTGCAGATCGCGGCTTTTACGAAGCATGAGTGAACTCACCCCGGAACAGATTGCTGCCGGAGTGAGCCCGGAAACGGGTATCATTGACGTTCCTCAACGACCATCTTCAACCGCGGAGGCTCGAGATTTTGATCCCCCAGCCGTCCAGCGAGAGCGAGCGCATGTTGAAAACCTCAAAGGCGATATTCGGCTAAAGCGTCACTATTTTCGTTTGACGCATAAAATAACCGGGCGATGGGCATGTTTCATTATGGCGGCGGTCGTTGCACAAATGGGACTTAATGCTTTTGGCGTTGGCCTTAGTGAAGCGTCATTTATAGCACTCATAACTACTACAACGGCGACATTGCTCGGGTTCTGGTATCTTATTGGTCGATATTTGTTTCCAGGTGCGGGCAAAACCGATCAATAGTTTTGAATCTACGCCGTCAGTGCGGCGGGCTACATCGGTAGCTGCTTACTCTCACGCGTCGGGGATAGTAATCGTTGCGTTCGCGCTTGCAGTCTTGCCGACGACGGTCACCACCCTCGATCCTCTACGACGCATGCTATAGGTTCAGATCCGGCCAGTCTGTCGCGGTCCTGTCGTAGACCGCCACCCTCCGTGCCTGCATCCTCCCCCGTTCAATCCGGGGGGACGCGCATGGAACTGAATATCAGGCTGGCCGAGCTGCAAAAGCGCACGATCGAACACCGCGAAGTGCTGCTGACCGAAGAGGCGGCGAAGACCGCGCTCGTCATGCCGTTCCTCCAGTCGCTCGGCTACGACGTCTTCAACCCGTCCGAGGTCGTCCCCGAATTCACCGCCGACGTCGGCACCAAGAAAGGCGAGAAGGTCGACTACGCGATCTGCGCCGGCGGGAAGGTATCGATCCTGATCGAGTGCAAGCCCTCGTCGGTCCAGCTTAACGTCAACCACGCGGGTCAGCTGTTCCGCTATTTCAGCGTCACCGACGCGCGCCTCGCGGTGCTGACCAACGGCGTCGTCTACCAATTCTATTCGGACATCGAGCGCCCGAACAAGATGGACGACAAGCCGTTCTTCACCTTCACGATGGACGCGATCAAGCCCGGCGACATCCGCACGCTCGAGAAGTTCACCAAGGCCGCGTTCGACATCGACAAGATCGTCCAGGAGGCCGGCAACCTCAAGACGCAGTCGCTGATCCGCCTCGAACTGGAGAAGGAGTTTGCCGAACCCTCCGACGAGTTCGTCCGGATGATGGCACAACGCGTCCATGGCGGACGCCTGACGCCCACGATCAAGGACGGTTTCGCCAAGCTGCTCGCGCCTGCGATCGCCGCGCTGATCCGCGATTTCGTCAACGAACGGCTGTCGTCCGCGCTAAAGGCGTCGAGCCCGGTCGAGGACCTGCCACCGGGTGCGTCCGACGACCCCTCCGACGGCGACGGCATCGTCACCACGCAGGAGGAGATTTCCGGCTTCCACATCATCCAGGCGATCGCCTCGCGCCTGGTCGACCCGAAGCGCGTGATCGTCCGCGACGCGAAGTCGTATTGCGCGATCCTGCTCGACGACAACAACCGGAAGACGATCGCGCGGATGCATTTCAACGGCATCACCACCAAGTATCTCGGGATGTTCGCCGGCAAGGACGAGACGCGTCATCTGCTGTCGGACCTGACGCACATCTACCAATATTCGGACGCGATTGAGGCCCGGTTGCGCGAACTGGACCCGTCGATCCCGGCCTAGCGAGCGCTCCCGATCGTTCCCCCGCATCCAAAGACCTACCACCCCGGCGAAGGCCGGGGCCCAATTGGAAAGGTAGGAGTAACGGAGCGCAGTCGTCGTCAGTAACGTCCCCCAATTGGGCCCCGGCCTCGCCGGGGTGGCGGATTGGGTGGACTCACACTCTTCACTTCCGTGTTTCCCCGCGAAGGCGGGGACCCAGACAGGGCTCCCGCCTTCGCGGAAGAACTAGTAGGTTGGCTCACCCCTCCTTAACCTTGGCCGAAGTCCCCCTTCGATCGACCAAAAAAATGGCCCGGTGTGTTGCCACACCGAGCCAAGGTTGTCCGCAGGAGGAACGTCGTGGGTGCGGGCTCGGGTGGCCCGCTACCGAACTAGTCGTAGGCGCGTTCGCCGTGCTCGCCGAGATCGAGGCCTTCGCGCTCGACTTCCTCGGAGACCCGCAAGCCGGTCAGCGCCTTGGCGATGTAGATCGCGATCACGGTGCCGATCGCCGCCCAGACGATGGTTGTGGCGACCGCCGCTACCTGAACGAAGAGCTGGTGGCCCATGTCGAAATCGGGCTTGCCGGGGCCGCCGAACGCGGGGGCGTAGACGATGCCGGTGCCGATCGCGCCGATCATGCCGCCGATGCCGTGGATGCCGAACGCGTCGAGCGCATCGTCATAACCGAGCTTCGGCTTCAAGACCGTCACCGCGTAATAGCAGACCACCGAAGCGACCGTGCCGAGGATGATCGCGCCGAACGGGCCCGAGTTGCCCGCCGCCGGCGTGACCGCGACGAGGCCGGCGATGATGCCCGAGCAGAAGCCGAGTGCCGACCCCTTGTGGCCATTGACGCGCTCGATCAGCATCCAGGCGAGGCCCGCCGAGGCGGTGGCGACGAAGGTGTTGAGCATCGCGAGACCCGCAGAGCCATTGGCCTCGAGCGCCGAGCCGGCGTTGAAGCCGAACCAGCCTACCCAGAGCAGCCCGGTACCGATGCCGGTCATCGTCAGCGAGTGCGGTGCCATGCGATCAGTGGGATAGCCGATCCGCTTGCCGAGGATCAGCGCCGCGACCAGCGCCGAGACACCGGCGTTGATGTGGACGACGGTGCCGCCGGCGAAATCGAGCGCGCCCATCTTGAAGAACTTGCCGCCCGATGCCCACACCATGTGCGCGACCGGGAAATACACGATCGTCAGCCAGACGATGGCGAACACCATCACGGCCGAGAACTTCATCCGCTCGACGACCGAGCCGAGCACGAGCGCGACGGTGATCGCGGCGAACGTCATCTGGAAGCAGATGAAGACATATTCGGGGATCGCGACGCCCGCGGTGAAGGTGGCCGCGGTCGAGTCGGGCGTGATGCCGCGGAGCAGCGCCTTGCCGAAGCCCGAGATATACTCGCCGCCGCCGTCGCCGAACGCCATCGTGTAGCCGTACATGACCCACAACAGCATCGCGAGACACGCGACCGCGCCGATCTGGGTCATCGTCGACAGCATGTTCTTGGCGCGAGTGAGACCGCCGTAGAACAGCGCGAGGCCAGGGACGATCATCATCAACACCAGCAGCGTCGACGTCATCATCCAGGCGGTGTCGCCCTTGTTCACGGTCGCTACCACGGGCGCGACGACCGGGGCTACGGGTGCCGCGACGTCTTGTGCCCAGGCGGGTGCGGCGGCGATCATCGCCGCGCCGAACCCGAGAACCGCCGAGGCGGCTGTCTTCATGTCATGCTTCATCTTGTCCCCCCTCACGTCGTTCATCTTCACAGGGCAGAATCATCGGTCTCGCCGGTGCGGATGCGTACCGCCTGGCCGACGTCGAGCACGAAGATCTTGCCATCGCCGATCGCGCCGGTGTTCGCCGATGCCTGGATCGCCTCGACCACGCGGTCGGACAGGCTGGCGGCGCAGACCACCTCGATCTTGATCTTCGGCACCATGTTGGTGCTGTACTCGGCCCCCCGGTAGATCTCGGTCTGGCCCTTCTGACGGCCGAACCCCTTGACCTCGGTGACCGTCATGCCCGCCACGCCGATCGTGGTGAGCGCTTCGCGCACCTCGTCGAGCTTGAACGGCTTGATGATGGCAATGACGAGTTTCATCGCGCCCCTTCCCCTTGTTACCGGGGGCGCCTCGCAATGTACGTGCCAGTTGGGGTGTGGAGGGGTGAAATGTGCTCGGAGAGCGGGCGCAGGGGAGTTTTGGGGTTAAAACTTGTGCAGTGCGGTGCGGGTGCCTGTTTTATGGGCAGCCGCTACACCTTCGTCATTCCCGCGGAGGCGGGAACCCATACTGGCTCTCTTTGGCGATAATCGCAGAGGTTCGCCAATATGGGTCCCCGCCTTCGCGGGGATGACGGTAGTGGTGACTGTCGAACTCAGTGGCGGAAGTGGCGCATGCCGATGAAGACCATCGCCAGGCCGGCTTCGTCCGCCGCCGCGATGACGTCGGCGTCGCGGATCGAGCCGCCGGGCTGGATCACCGCTGTCGCACCCGCCTCGACCGCCGCGAGCAGGCCGTCGGCGAACGGGAAGAACGCGTCGGAGGCGACCGCCGAGCCGATCGTGCGCGGGGTGGACCAGCCGGCCTTGTCCGCCGCGTCCTTTGCCTTCCACGCGGCAATGCGCGCGGATTCGAGGCGGTTCATCTGCCCCGCGCCGATGCCCGCGGTGCTGCCGTCCTTGGCGTAAACGATCGCGTTGGACTTGGTGTGCTTGGCCACCGTCCAGGCGAAGCGGCAGTCGAGGAGTTCCTGCTCGGTCGGCTGGCGCTTGGTGACGACCTTCAACTCACCCGGCGTACCGTTGTCGCGACCCTGGACGAGCCAGCCGCCGGCAATCGACTTCGCCGTCAAGCCGAGGCGGGCGGGATCGGGTAGGTCGCCGGTGAGCAGCAGGCGGAGGTTCTTCTTGGCGGCGAATAGCGCGATCGCGTCCTCGTCGGCATCGGGGGCGACGACGACTTCGGTGAAGATGCCGGTTATCTGGCGCGCGGTCTCGGCGTCGAGCGTGCGGTTGACGGCGATGATGCCGCCGAACGCCGACACCGTGTCACAGGCGAACGCCGCGGCATAGGCGTCGGCGAGCGTGGCGCCGGTCGCGACGCCGCAGGGGTTGGCGTGCTTGACGATCACGACCGAGGGCTCGGCGTCGCGGAACTCGGCGATCAGTTCGAGCGCGGCGTCGGCGTCGTTGAGGTTGTTGTAGCTGAGCGCCTTGCCTTGAAGCTGGCGGGCCTGGCCGATGCCTTGGACTGAACCGGTCGCGGTGTAGAAGGCGGCGGACTGGTGCGGGTTCTCGCCGTAGCGGAGCGTGTCGCCGCGCTTGAGCGTGATCGGCAGGGTGGCGGGGAATTCCTCGGCCTGATCGACCGTGCCGAACCAGGTCGCGATCGCCGAATCATAGGCTGCGGTGATGGCGAAAGCCTTGGCTGCGAGCTTCTTGCGGTCGTCGAGCGTCGTCGTACCGCCGGAGACGAGCGCATAGTCGGCAGGGTCGGTGACGATCGCGACATAGGCGTGGTTCTTGGCCGCCGAGCGCACCATGCTGGGGCCGCCGATGTCGATGTTCTCGATCACCGTTTCTCGATCTGCCCCTTTTGCGACCGTAGCCTCGAACGGGTAGAGATTGACGATCACGAGGTCGATCGCGCCGATCTTGTGCTCGGCCATCGAGGCGGTGTGGCCAGCGTCGTCGCGCACCGCGAGCAGGCCGCCGTGGACCATCGGGTGGAGCGTCTTGACGCGGCCGTCCATCATCTCGGGGAAGCCGGTGAGTTCGCTGACGTCACGCACCGTGAGGCCGGCGGCGCGGAGCGCGGTGGCGGTGCCGCCGGTGGAGACGAGTTCGACGCCGTGGCTCGCCAGCGCCTTGCCGAGATCGACGATCCCGGTCTTGTCGGAGACGGACAGGAGCGCGCGCCGAATGGGGAGGGTGTTCGGGATGCTGGTCATGAGGGTCTTTCGTCGGGGGTCGCCGTGCGGCGGTGCCTTAGCGTTGGTTGACGTTGGGGAACAGGGGGGCGTGCGGGTTACTCCCCGTCCACCATTTCCCGTCATCCTGACGAAAGTCAGGATCCAGAGCCACGAAGGTGGTCGTTTGGTATCCTGGGTCCTGACTTTCGTCAGGATGACGGAAGTGGGTTGGTTGACGTGGTTCTTGGCACTGCGTCCGGACAGACGTTAGATCAGGCCTTCTTCAGCGCCCAACTCACACTCGCACCGCCGGCTGCGGCCTCTCCGGTGATCATCAGCTGCTGCGTCGCTATGGGCCGTCCGTCAGCGTCGATCCAGACGCTGTCCTCGACCACCAGCGCGCCGCCGCGGCAGCGGAATTGCCACAGGGGACCGCCGGGGAGGCGGAGGATCGCACCCAGGCCGTCGGCCGTGGGGGAGACCTGCACGCCCTCCCCGAGGTGGAAACGGATCGCGAACAACGACAATCCCGCGCGGCGCTTGCGGCCTTGCGGCAACAGCGCGTCCTCGCCGCGGAGCTCGCGGCCGTCGCCGGTGAGCATCAGCTGGCGGCGGTGGAGGAAGCCCCAGCGGCGGACGTAACCGTCGTGGCTCGCCTCGATCCGGCTGGCGGCGTCCGATTCCTGCCGGCTGAGCTCGACTTCGCCGACGCCGCGGCCGAGCGTGCCGTCGGCGAGGATCGCGGTCGAGTTGCTGTCCGCGATCGTCAGCGTCGAGTGGGCGGCAGTCGAGCGCAGGCCTTCGACCATCGCGGGCGGGAGTTGCGCGATGCCCGCGCGTGCGCCGCCGCAATTGACGACGATCCGCGCCGGGCCGTCCGAGAATTCGAACGCGAGTGTCGAGGCGCAGCCGCCTTCGACGAGGCGTGCGATCGGCGGCGGGGCGGCGTCGACGATCAGCACTGCGGTGCCGGCGGCGAGGCGCTGATAGCCCCAGTCGCGCGCCTGGCGGAGGGGGCGGGTGCGGACGCCGCTGGCTTCGATGACCGCGGCGACCTGCGTTTCGCTGGCCGGGCCGCCACCCTGCCAGCTCGACAGGCCACGATCGGCGTGCGCTACGCCGAGCAACGCCGCGACCATCCGGGTGAGAGTGACCGCAACCGTCTCGGGGAGTTCGGCGCTGCGCGCGGCGTAGCTTTCCTGGAGCAGCGTTAGCAGCTGGATCGAGTCGAGCAGCATCGCCGGGCTGCGCGAGACCGAACCGCCATCGTCGAACAGGCCGGTGCCGAGCGCGCGGAGCAGGCCGGCCTCGCCGAATGCCTGGCGCGGTTCGCCGCCGGGGATGAGGAGGCCCGCCGCAACGACTCCGCACCAGGCGGCGATGCGCGGGGCCCCCGCCGGAGCCTTGTCGGCATTGCGATCGAGGTGGAGTGCGCCCTTTGCGAGCGCGTTGAGCACCTTCGACCGATAGATCTGGTCCGACGACGACAGGATCAGCGGGGCGTGTGCGGTCCAGGCGAGAATGCGGCGGCCCCACATGTCGGGGCGCCACGCGATCCCGCCTTGCGTGTCGGCATAGGCGGCCAGCCAGAGGCCCATGAGGTATTCGGCGATCGGCGCGCCGCGCGCGCGGGTCGCGACGGTCGAGAGATCGCGCAGCCAGGCGAAACTGTGGAGGTACTCGGCGAACGGCTTGGGGAGCGGCTTCGTAAGATCGAGCGTCTCGATGTCGCGCGCTTCGCCGCGGAACGAGAGGACGCCCTCCAGCAGCATCGTGCCGCGCGGAATGTCGCCGAGGATCGGGTCGTCGGGGACCGCGATCAGCTTCAGCGGGTAGCGCCCCTTGAGGCGGAGCGTGTGGAGCGGAGTGCGCCACGTCAGACGGTGGAAGCGCTCGGCCAGCCGGTCGGCGAGCGACAGCCCCTTGTCGCCGCCGAGACGGATCAGGCGGCGGCCTTCGTCGATCCCGTCGGGGGCGGGATCGGTCACGGGATCACGCGGTTCGTTCACCCCCGCAACGCGGCGATGTTGGCGGCGTATTGCGACGGCCCACCGCGGAACACCGAAGTGCCCGCGACCAGCGCGTCGGCGCCAGCCTCGATGCAGCGTTTCGCCCACTCCGCATCGACGCCGCCATCGACTTCGAGATCGATCGCGTGGCCGCTCTTTTCGATCATCGTGCGGATCGCCGAGATCTTCTTGAGCTGGCTCGGGATGAAGCTCTGCCCGCCGAAGCCCGGGTTGACGCTCATCACGAGGACGAGATCGACCATGTCCATGAGGTAGTCGAGCATCTTGGCGGGGGTGCCGGGGCAGATCACGACGCCGGCGCGCTTGCCGAGGCCCTTGATGTGCTGGAGCGAGCGGTGGATGTGCGGGCCGGCTTCGTAATGCACGGTGATGCAATCGGCGCCGGCCTCCGCGAACGCATCGAGATACGCGTCGACGGGCGAGATCATCAAATGGACGTCGAACGGCTTGGTGGTGACGCCGCGGACCGACTTCATGACTGCGGGGCCGAACGAGATGTTGGGGACGAAATGGCCGTCCATCACGTCGATATGGATCCAGTCGGCGCCGGCCGCGTCGATGGCGCGGACTTCCTCGCCGAGTTTCGAGAAGTCGGCGGAGAGGATCGAGGGGGCGATGCGGACGGGTTGCATGGGATTGTCCTAGCGCGGGATTCGTGCGGTGCGAAGTCTTTCAATCCTCCCCCGCCAGGGGGAGGTGTCGCCGAAGGTGACGGAGGGGGAGGAACTCGCAACCTACCTTGTCGCCCCCTCCCCCTCCGTCTGGCAAGTGCCAGCCACCTCCCCCTTGCGGGGGAGGATTTCTTAGCTTCGCTTCAATCGGGTGATGAAGAAGCCGTCGCAGCCGCCTTGGTCCGCCAGCATGTTGGGGAGTGTGCGGATGGTGCCCTCTTCCGTAGGCGTGATGCCGGCGGGGAGTTCGGACTGGTCGACCGGGGCGATCGTGTAGTCGCTGCGGGCGGCGAGGAACGCGTCGAGTTGCGCTTCGCCTTCGGAGGGTTCGAGCGAGCAGGTGGCGTAGACGAGAGTGCCGCCGGGTTTCACCCAGTCCGCCGCCCTGGCGAAAATCCGTGCCTGCAATGCCGCGGTTTCGGCGATGATCGAGGGGCGGACGCGGTGGAGGACGTCGGGGTGGCGGCGGAAGATGCCCGTCGCGCTGCACGGTGCGTCGATCAGGATCGCGTCGGCGGGCTCGGTCGGCGCCCATTCGAGGATGTCGGCGTTGACGACCTCGGCCTTCAGATGCGTGCGGTAGAGGTTCTCGCGGAGGCGCTTGATGCGGCTTTGCGAATTGTCGACCGAGGTGACGGTCCAGCCGGCGCTCGCAAGTTGCAGCGTCTTGCCGCCCGGCGCCGCGCAGAGATCGAGGACATGGCCCTCCCCTTTCCCGAGCAGGCGTGCGGGGAGCGAGGCGGCGATGTCCTGCACCCACCAGGCGCCGTCGCCGAAGCCGGCCATGTCGGGGACGGAATCATGGTCGCCCAGCCGCAGATGTCCGGGCATGAAGCTCTCGCCGCCGAGCTTCTCGCGCCAGCCTTCGGTCTCGGACGGGTCCGCGATCGTCAGGTCGAGCGGCGGCACTTGCGCGATCGCGCGGCCTGCCGCGTCGACCATCTCCTCGCCCCACGCGGCTTCCCAGCGCAGTTCGACGGGCGCCGGCAACGTCGGTACCTCGGGGAGCAGCATGTTGGCGCGGAACAGCGTGCCGAACACGCCGTGGACGAGTTTGCGCGGGCCGCCGTCGACCAGCGGCAGCACGGTCGAGATCGCGGCGTGCGAGGGGGTGCCGAGGATCAGCACCTGGACCAGCGCGATCCGCAGCGCCATCCGCGCCTTGGCATCGTCGGGCAGGTTGGTCTTGGTGACCGAATCGATCATCGCGTCGAGATCGGGCAGGCGACGCAGCGTCTCCGCGGCAATCGCGTGGGCGAGACCGCGGTCGGGGCCGTGGATTGCGCGCGTGGCGGCGGGGAGTGCGGATTCGAGCGACTCGCCGCGGCGGAGTACGGCGTCAAGCAGGCGGAGTGCTGCACGACGGGTGGGGACGCCGAGCGGCTCGGGGGCGTGCGTATAGTCGGGCATATAAGGTCCTTCGCGTTCGGTTTGCTGCGCGGCTTGTGGCAAAGCGGCGTGACAGGGCCCATGTGGCGGTTACGACGCCAACACGCAAATCCGGAGAGCCGCGATGGGCCAGCGCCCCGATCATCTGAAGCCACCAGAATACCTTGCGAAGAATACGCCGGTGCCGAAGCCCGAGGCGATCGTGCCGGACAAGGACCCTGAGCCGCGCGATCCTACGCGCTATGGCGATTGGGAGCTGAAGGGCATGGCGATCGATTTCTGATCCCCCGTCATCCTGACGAAAGTCAGGATCCAGGATCACGAACGGTACCGTATTCGGCTCTGGATCCTGACTTTCGTCAGGATGACGGATGTAATCTGCGGCAGCGGTCCTGACGCAGGCGGAACGATTTCCCCGGCGGCGCGTCGCCGCTATGATGAGGGGATTATTCGCAAAACGCTGGGTTAAAGTCACCGGCATCGTCGTCGCGAGCGTGCTCGTGCTGGGGCTGGTGGGGGTTGCCGCGTTTCCGTGGGGATCGCTGAAAGGCGTGATCGAGCGGCAGCTGACCGCGCGATTCGGGCGGGCGGTGACGATCGGCGGGATCGAGCGGGTCGACGCGTTCGGGTTCAATCCGACGATCCGGATCACGAACGTGCGGATCCCGCAGGCCGACTGGGCGGGCAAAGGCGATTTCGTCGATCTGCGCGAGGCGGAGGCGACGTTCTCCGGGCTCGGCTTGCTGAAGGGCGCGTTCGGGCCGCGCGATGTGAAGGCGCGCGGGCTGCATCTGGTGCTGGTGCGCGACAAGGACGGCCGGACCAACTGGGAGCGGCCGGGCAAGCCGAAGGGCGGCGGCAGTTCGACCGATCTCGACGGGCTGACGATCAGCGACAGCGTGATCGAGTATCGCGACGACAAGCAGGACCGCTTCGTCACCGCGAGGTTCATGTCGGATCCGGTGCACGGTATCCGCGCGAACGGGTCGGGCACGATCCGCGGGGCGGCGGTGCGGATCGCGGTGGCGGGGCCGTCGGTGGAGAAGTTCCAGGGCAAGCCCTGGCCGTTCACCGCGTCGATCGATGGCGATGCCCTTTCGATTGCCGCCAAGGGGCTGATGGACCGGCCGCTCGATACCGACGCGATGAGCCTCGACGTGACGGCGCGCGCGACCGATCTCAAGCTGATCGATGCGGTGATCGAGGCGGGGCTGTTCCGCACGCAGCCGGTTTCGTTCAGCGCGCACGTCCGGCACGACCAGCCGAAATGGACCGTCACGCAATTGAAGGGCGTGGTCGGGCGGTCGGATTTCGCGGGGCACGTCACGGTCGACAAGCAGGCTGGCCGCAGCAAGGTCGATGGCGATATCGTTTCTCGGCAGTTCGATTTCGGCGACCTCGCGTCGGACGACGGCAAGGCGGAGGGCGCCGCGCTGGAACGGGCGATCGGGCCGCGGCTGGTGCCGAATACGCGGATCGATATCGGCAAGATCGACAGGACCGATGCGCGGATGGGGTTTCGAATCGGGCGGATCGTGAGCGGCAACGGCGCGTCGCCGATCCTGTCCGCCAAGGGCGTGCTGGCGATCGATCACCAGCTTCTGACGTTGAGCGAGCTGGTCGCGCGGCTGTCGCATGGCAACGTCACCGGCAAGGTGACCGTCGACCAGCGCGGCGACCGGAAGGTGCCGACGGTCGATATCGACCTCAGGTTGCGCGGGAGCAGCGTGCAGGCGCTGGCGGGTGGCGGTGGCGATTTCAGTGGCAACGTGAGCGCGCGGGTGCGGCTGAAGGGGCCGGGCGAGACGATCCGGGCGGCGGTCGGGCGGTCGAACGGGACGATCGGGTTCGTCGCGCGCGATGGGCAATTGCCGCAGGGGATTGCGGCCGCGCTGGGGTTCGATGCGGCGCGCGCGTTGCTGGCGAAGGATGGCGAGCGCGCGGGGTTGCGGTGCGTGGTGCTGAAGCTCGATGTGACGCGCGGGCACGGGCGGGTCGATCCGATGATCGTCGATACGACGGCCAGTCAGTTGCGCGGCCAGGGGAGCGTGGTGTTTCCGGGGGAGACGCTGGACATTCGGCTGACGGGCACGCCGAAACAGCATGCGCTGCTGCGGTTGCCGGGGTCGGCGTACATGACCGGGACGATCGAGCGGCCCAACGTGACGATCCCGCCCGAGGTGAAGTCGGTGGGGAATATCTTCAAGGCGATCGGGCGGGCGATTTCGGGGAATCAGGGGCCGACGGCGAGCGATGCGGATTGCTCGGGGTTGGCGGCGCGGGTGTTGCGGTGATTTCTGATCCTCCCCCGCCAGGGGGAGGTGGCTGGCTCTTGCCAGTCGGAGGGGGAGGTAAGGGCAACGTAGGTTCCGTGTCCTCCCCCTCCGTCACCTTCGGTGCCACCTCCCCCTGGCGGGGGAGGATCGCGAGGTCAGCCCTTCCTTGTTCTCCCGCGAAGGCGGGAGCCCAGTCTGGATCCCCGCCTTCGCGGGGAAACAGTTTTGGGGGTTAGCCCGCCTCGCCCTTCAGCGGCCGCGCGAGCAGGTCGCCGATGACGTCGCTGACGGGCGCACCTTCCAACAGGCGGCAGACGGCTTCGGTGATCGGCATGTCGACCCCGGCGTCGCGCGCAGCTTCGCGGAGGACGGGGGCGGTGAAGGCGCCTTCCGCGACGGTGCGACGGTCGGCGAGCAGCGTCGCGGCGGAGTCGCCTCTCCCCAAACCGACGCCGAGCGAGAAATTGCGGGAGCTGGTCGAGGAGCAGGTGAGGACGAGGTCGCCCAGCCCCGATAGCCCGGCGAGCGTTTCCGCGCGCGCGCCGCGGGCGAGGCCGAAGCGGGTCATCTCGGCGAATCCCCGCGCGATCAAGGCAGCGCGTGCGTTCTGGCCGAGCCCTGCCCCCTCGACGACGCCGCAGCCGATCGCGAGGACGTTCTTCACCGCGCCGCCGATCTCCGCACCGGCGACGTCGGTCGAGGCGTAGGTGCGGAAATGGCGCGCTGCCAACCGCGTGGCGAGGCGTTCGCCGAGGTCGGCATCTTCGCACGCCAGCGTGACCGCGGTGGGTAAGCCGGCGGCGACTTCGTGCGCGAAGGTGGGCCCGGAGAGAACGGCGATCGGCGCGTCGGGGTGAACGGCGCGCGCGACTTCGCCGACGAGACGCTTGCTGCCGGCTTCGATGCCCTTGGCGCACAGGACGAGCGGGATGCGGCCGACCGGGGCGGCGGCTAGGACGCTGCCGACGTGCTGCGCGGGGGCGACGACGAGGATCGCGTCCATGTCGGCAAGCGCGGCGAGGTCTTCGGTCGCGCGGATCGTCGGGGAGAGCGCGACGCCGGCGAGGAACAGGCTGTTCTCGTGGTGCGCATTGATCGACTCGACGACGGCGGTTTCGCGTGCCCATAGGATCACGTCGCGACCCTCGTGCGCGGCGACCTGCGCGAGTGCGGTGCCCCAGGCGCCGCCGCCGATGACGCCGATCTTCATGCCTTCACTCCTGCGCCACGCACCGCTTCGGCGTTCGGATCGAGCGGCCAGCGTGGCCGCGCAGCGACGTCGAGCGGGTCGGTGAGGCCGGCGGCGAAGCGCTCGGCGCCCGCCCAGCCGATCATCGCCGCGTTGTCGGTGCAGAGCCAGAGCGGCGGCGCGACGAAGCGCAGGCCGTGGGCGCTGGCGAGCGTCTGCAACGCGCCACGGACCGCGGTGTTCGCGGCGACTCCGCCCGCGACGACCAGCGCGGTGGCGCCGTGCGAGGTGCGGAGTGCCTTGGTCGTGCGGTCGATCAGGCAATCGACGACCGCAGCCTGGAACGAGGCGGCGAGGTCCTCCGGCGAATATTGGCCGACGACGCGGGCGACCGCGCTCTTCAGGCCGGCGAACGAGAAATGCGGTTCGGCCGAGCCCTTCAGCGGACGTGGCAGCGGGGCCGCCTTCGGGTTGCCGAGTGCGGCGGCGCGTTCGACCGCGGGGCCGCCGGGAAAGCCCAGGCCGAGCAGCTTGGCGGTCTTGTCGAAGGCTTCGCCTGCCGCGTCGTCGATTGTGGTCGCGAGCCGGCGATACGCGCCGACTCCTTCGACCAGCAACAACTGGCAATGCCCGCCGGACACCAGCAGCAGCAGATACGGAAATTCGAGGTCGGGGTCGGACAGCCGTGGCGAGAGCGCGTGACCTTCGAGATGGTTGACCGCGATCAGGGGCTTGCCCGCGGCGTGGGCGAGCGCCTTGCCGGTAACGAGCCCGACCATGACGCCGCCGATCAGCCCCGGCCCGGCGGTCGCGGCGATCGCATCGACATCGGCCAGCTTGAGCCCCGCATCGGCGAGGGCCGCGACGATAAGCGGTTCGAGTGCCTCGACATGCGCGCGCGCGGCAATTTCGGGGACGACGCCGCCGAACGGGGCGTGCGCGGCTTCCTGGCCCAGCAGCCGGTGCGCGAGGACCTGACGGTCGCCGGTGACGAGCGCGGCGGCGGTTTCGTCGCAGGAGGATTCGATACCGAGGATGATCATCGCGTGTCTGTATATGCGTGCGCCGAGCTTGTCGAAGGGGCCTCCTTTCTGCATGGCGCGGTGATGACTCGTTTTCGGCTCGGTACGCGCGGTTCGCCGCTCGCTCTCACCCAGGCGGGCATGGTGCGCGATGCACTGTGCGCGGCGCATGGCTGGTCGCCCGAGATGGTGGAGATCGTCGTGATCCGCACCACCGGCGACCGCGTGCAGGATCGCGCGCTGGCGGAGATCGGCGGCAAGGCGCTGTGGACCAAGGAACTCGATCGCGCGCTCCATGACGGCGATATCGACGGCGCGGTGCATTCGATGAAGGACGTCGAGACGATCCGGCCCGGCACGTTGAGGATCGCGGCGATGCTGCCCCGTGCCGATGTACGCGACCGGCTGATCGGCGCGGAAACGCTCGCCGATCTGCGACCGGGCGCGGTGGTGGGCACGAGTTCGCCGCGGCGGCGCGCGCAGATGCTGCGGCTGCGGCCCGACCTGGAGATCGTGCTGATCCGCGGCAACGTCGACACGCGGCTCGGCCGGGTGGCGAGCGGCGAAATGGACGCGACGTTGCTGGCGGCGGCGGGGCTCGACCGACTGGGTCGCGACGACGGCCACGCGATCCCGACCGACGTGATGCTGCCGGCACCGGCACAAGGCGCGGTCGGGGTCGAGGTGCTCGCCGGGAGCGCGGCCGGCGAGATCGTCGCGGCGATCGACCACCCTGATACGAGTGCGTGCGTGCTGACCGAGCGCGCGTTGCTCGCGCGGCTGGGGGCGGATTGTCATTCTCCGGTCGCGGCGTTGGCGTCGCTCGCGGGCGAGACGCTGACGTTGCGCGCCGAGCTGATCGCCGAGGACGGCGCGTGCGATGTCGACGGATCGATCGAGGGGACGGTCGACGACGATCTGGGGACGGCGCTCGCTGAGGACCTGCTCGCGCGCGCGCCGGCCAGCGTTCGGCGATTGTTCGCCGCGTGAAGCCCGTCGTGGTGCTGCGGCCGGAACCCGGCAATACGCGCACCGCGACATCCTTGCGCGCGCTTGGGCTGGAGGTGCGGCAGGTTCCGCTGTTCGGGGTCGTGCCGGTCGACTGGACGCCGCCCGATCCTGCCGGGTTCGACGGGCTGTTGCTGACCAGCGCGAACGCGGTGCGGCATGGCGGCGCCGGGCTGGACGCGTTCAAGCGGTTGCCGGTCGTCGCGGTCGGTGCCGCGACCGCGGAAGCGGCGACGAAGGCCGGGTTCGCGGTCGCGGTGACCGGGACGGACGACGCGCGGGCGGTGGTGGCGGACGCGCGCGACCGCGGCTTTTCGCGGCTGCTCCACCTCGCCGGACGCGACCGGCGCGAGACCGGCGACGGCGTCGCGGCGATCACCGTCTATGCGAGCGACACCATGCCGCTCGGCTCCGAGGTTGCGCGATCGTTCGAGGATGCGATCGTCCTGGTCCATTCGGTGCGCGCCGCGGAACGGCTGGCCGAGCTGGTCGATGCGGCGGGTACGGCGCGCCGGGGGATCGCGCTCGTTGCCATCAGTCAGGCGGTTGGCGACGCGGCGGGGCACGGTTGGCAAGACGTGACGATCGCCCCGCAACCGACAGATTCGGCGGTCGTCGCACTCGCTGCTGCGCACGCGAACACGCGCGCGATTGACCAGCGCGCGCGCGGCGGGGATAAGCACGCCATGAGCGACTACGTGCCGACCGATCGCCCACGGGCACGCGGACCCAAAATGGGTGTGATCCTTGCCCTTGTCGGCCTTGCGTTCGTCGCGGGGCTGGGCCTGATGGGCTATGCCGCCAAGCGGCTGCCGTGGTTCGGCGGGCATGCGACGACCGCCGGGGCGACGACCGCCGCGCAGAAGGCGGCGGCGGGCAGTTCGGGGTATATCCCATCGCAACCGCTCGGCCCGAACGGCGAGCCGCAGGCCCCAGCCCCGATCGATACCGCCGTGCTCGCGACGCGCGAGGCGACGCTGGCGGCGCAATTGACCGCGCTGGAGACGCGCACCGCGACGATCGCCACCGACGCGTCCGCCGCCGCCGGCCAGGCGACGCGCGCGGAAGGCCTGCTGGTCGCGTTCGCCGCCCGCCGTGCGCTCGATCGCGGCGTGACGCTCGGCTATCTCGAGGAGCAGTTGCGGTTGCGGTTCGGCCAGGCGCAACCGCGCGCGACGACCACGCTGATCCAGGCGGCGCGCCAGCCGGTAACGCTCGAGGACCTGCGCCAAGGGCTCGATACGATCGCGCCGGACATTACGTCGACCACCGGCGACGGCTGGCTCGACACGATCCAGCACCAGATCGATTCGCTGGTCGTGCTGCGCAAGGCCGGCACGCCGTCGACGATGCCCGCCGATCGGCTCGCCCGCGTCCGGCGTCTGCTCGAAGCGGGCCAGGTCGAAGCGGCCCGCGCGGAAGTCGCACGGCTGCCCGGCGCGAACCAGGCGAGCAACTGGATGGAAGCGGCGGGCCGCTACGTCCAGGCGCGGCATGCGCTCGACGTAATCGAGAACGCCGCGCTGATCGGTCAAGCCGGGCAACCCCAGCCCGCGCCGGTGGTAATGCCCTCGGCCGTGACCGAGACATCGACGGTGACCGACGAAAGCGCGGGATCGCAGGCTGCCGTGCCGAAGCCGGCCGGGCAAGCTACGGGCCAGTAACGACGGGCGAGTTCAAATACTGTCGACGATGCTATCGCAGCGTACCGCGCATGATGTTGCCACTGGTGATCTTATCGAGTTCCGCAGCTGGCAGCATGGGGCACGAATGCTGCGACACTTCGGTGAAGAGATATGGATCGCTGATGGGCCGACAGTGTCCGTCGCGGGCTTCGCCTATCCCACGCGGATGATCGTCATCCGGCTGTCCGATGGCGCATTATTCGTCTGGTCGCGCGCGCCACTATCCATCGAGCTTCGTGTCGCCATCAATCGCTTGGGGTCGGTCCGTCACATCGTTGCTCCGAATACCTTGCATCATATGTTCGTTGGCGAGTGGCAAACGGCGTACCCGGCAGCACTATCATATGCGGTGACGGCGCTGCGCACCAAGCGGCCGGACTTGAAGTGGGATCGTGACCTTGAGGACGTGCCCGAAGCGGCATGGGCGAGCGAGATCGATCAGGTCGTCGTGGGAGGAAATAGGATCACGACCGAGGTCGTGTTCTTCCATCACCAAAGTCGAACAGCGATCTTTACCGATCTTATCCACCACTTTGAGCCCGGTTGGTTTGGAGGATGGCGAGGCATCGTCGCAAAGCTCGATCTGCTTACCGCGATCAGGCCAACCGTTCCCCGGAAATTTCGAATGACGTTTCGCGATCGGAGCGGCGCTCGAAATGCGGTGCAGCGTATCATGGACTGGCCCACGGTGGCGGTGCTGACGGCACAAGGCGCGCCGATCCCGCATGACGGTCGCGATGCAATTGCCCATGCTTTCGAGTGGTTGCTCCGCAAATAGCGCCTTTTACCGATAAGGATTAGATTGCCCAATAAGGATCAGATTTGGTTTTCACGCTTACCAGCGAGTGGCTATTGGCAGAGCTTGATGACTGACCAGCAGTTCTACGGTAGCCAAGCAGAAAATCGTAGATCGTCAGCCTGGATCAACGGGACCTGCGAGACGCTTCGTTGGAGGTAGATCAAGCAATGTTCAGTCGAGTAATTGCCATTTTCCTAATGGCGACGACAGCGCCATCGGCCGCAATTGATCGTGCTGTTGAACGTGCATCCAACGGCGAGATGACGGCCATTTTCAACGCGAACCAGACAGCGCGACAAGACCCGAACATCGATGGGGCGCTCGAGGCGGCACCACCCGCGAGACGGTTCGAAACTACGTTGCGACCGGTAAAGTGCGCTGCCATCGCCGGGGCGGACATGCTTCTCAGTCGCTCAAATCTTCGCTGGATCGTGGTCGGCGAAATGCACGGCACCCGTGAAACACCGGAGATCTTTGGTGATCTCGCATGCCTGGCCTCGTCGTCCCATCCGGTAACCGTCGCAGTCGAGCAGACGACAGTTGATCAGGCGGCTATCGACGATTTCATCGGGTCCAGCGGCGATGCAGCGGCAACATCACGGTTCCTAACGAGCAGACTATGGACCCAGCCCATGAAGGACGGCAGATCCAGCGAGGCATACTTCCACCTTTTCCAAAGATTACGCGCGCTGCGGGCGGCGGGGCAGATCACCAGCGTCGTTGCTTTCCAGCCTTTGTACAATCCCGGCCCCGCCGGATTTAAGGCTGGCGACTACGAGAATGCACTCGCCTCGTCACTGGTGAGCAGAGCAGGACAGAACGCGCGCGTGCTCGTCTTGGTCGGGAACATGCATGCGATGCGAACGGCGCCAGCCTGGGCCAAGTCAGCCTATCTGCCAATGGCCGGCTATCTTCCCGCCGAAACCAGCATCAGTCTCGATGCGAGATGGAATGGAGGATCATATTGGGCCTGTCCGTCGGACACCAGTTGCGGTCCGCAAACTGCGGCTTCGTCAGGACCGACGCCGGCTCGTGGGATAATTTTGGACGGTCCCGGTAGACCTTATGATGGCGCACTGAACCTTGGTGTCCGGGTGACAGCCTCACCGCCGCAACCTCAGGCCGCGACCGGACGAGTCCTAAAGCCATAACGAGCTTGTTTTGCTCCGCCCCGGTGCGATTGGAACGGCCAAGCCTTCGCGTAAGCGACGAGTAACGTGAAAGCGCCCGTGACCGTTGCACAAACGACCTTTCGCAAAGAGCCGCTTTCCTGAAACCTGTTTCCGAACATCGAACGGGCGGTCTTGGCCTATTCGATCCCGACGCCGACGCTATCCAGCATCGCGCAGCGCGACGTATGCGTAGCCGATCATCACCACGCACGCTGCGCCCGCGACGAGATAGGGTAGCGAGTGTTGCGCCTCGTACAGGCCGACGCCGATCGACGGGCCCAACACGAAGCTGGCGCCGTTGATCGACGTCACCTTGCCGGCGACCGAGCCTTGCGCGTTCGCGCCTACCGCCAATGACGCGCCGGCGGTGAAGCCCGGGCGCGTGAAGCCGAAGCCAAGGCTGGCCAGCGCGTAGGCAGTCGCGATCGTGTAGAGCGACGTCGCGATTCCGGTCAGCGCGGTGCCCGCCGCCGCCAGGACCAGTCCGGTCAGCACGAGTTGGCGCGGCGTCATGTTGAGACGCGGGATGATGCCCCATTGCGCGAGCAGTGCGGCGCCCGCGCCCATCATCAAGACGATGCCGGTCGGCTCGAGCGCGAGGGCAGGGGCGAGGTGGAGGCGGTCGATCACGAGGAAGCCGATCGCCTGGCCCGTCATTGCCTGTGCGTGGCCCATCACCAGCCCGGCGATCATCCACGCGCGGATGCGGCGATCGGTGTAGCCGACATGCTCGACATGCGATCCGGTGGCGGCGGCGACCGAGGCGCCGGTCGGGGCGCCGCCGATCGAGGGGTAGGCCGAACTCGCGCCGTGCGTCTCGTGCGGGGCGACGATCTTGTCGTCGGGCAGCATCCGCCGCACCGTGATCCACACCGCCACGCCGAACACCGCGAACAGGAACGCCGGGCCCGCCAGGCCGATCTCGACTCCGCCGATCGAGCCGAGGATCAGGTACGGCGCGATCGCGGGTCCCAGGATGGTGCCGAGCCCGAACGCCGAGGCGAGCAAGGTCAGCGCCTTGGTCCGTTCCTCGCGCGTCGTCTCGCCGGCGACGAGCGCCTGCACCGCGGGCGGAGCGGCCGCGCCGAACGTGCCGTAGATCAGCCGCCCGCCGATGAAGCACAGGAAAGCGGTCGTGCCGCCGATCCAGGCATTGATCCCCGCCAGCAGGAACACGCCGCACAGCGTGAGCGAGACGCTGAACCCGCCGACGCCGAGCAGGATCATCGCGCGCCGGCCGTGCCGGTCCGATCGGTTCGCCCAGAACGGCGCTGCGATCACCCATAGCAGCGCCGAGACCGAGAACGCCGCCGCCACCGCGCTGTCGGCGACGCCGAGCGACCGCCCGAGCGCGGGCAGCACCGACTGCAACGCGGTGTTCCCCGCCGCGATCGTCAGCATCACGAGGAACATCAGCGCGAAACGCCGGTCGATCTTCGGGCCGTCCGTCGAGGCTTCGGTCATGACCGCGTCCAGGCATAGGCGCGTTCGACCCGGGTCACGGTCACCGAATAGCCGTCGTACCAGAGTGCCCGCCCGCGCGCGCGAATCGCGGTGTGCTCGGGATGGTCGCGCCAGGCGATCGCCGCGGCGTCGTCGGCCCAATAGCTGACCGTGATCCCCATGCCGTCCGCTTCGCGTGCGCTGACGACGCCGCGATAGCCGGGCTGTGCTGCGGCCAGCGCGTCCATCGCCGCCGCCGCCTCGCCATAGCCGGCGACGTCTGCGCCGTTACGGATCGACGTGAAAATAACCGCAATCTGGCCTGTACGATCGTCGTTCATGATCCGTGCTTAAGCGATGCGGTACGCTTGGCAAGCTAAGGGACAAGCCAGGGGTTGAGGTCACGGCAGGGCGGACGGAACCGCCTGGCGCGGCACGACTTCGCCTTCGGTTCGTCGCCCGATGCAACCCGCGGCCTTGAAACGCGTTCGGAATTCGTGCGACGGGAGGGCCAAAGCCTCGCCAGCGTGCGGGACCCCTGACCGTAAGGAATGCGATGCCCAGTTCGACCACCGCCACCCGGCGTGCGCGCAGCCGCCCTGCAGGCGTGCCGTCCCCGTGGCAGATGTTCTTTTCGGGGTTCCTGAAGCACCCCGTCATGGTCGGCTCGATCGTGCCGTCGTCGGACAAGCTGATTCGGAAAATGCTGGGGCCGGTCGACTGGGCGAACTGCAAGCTGTTCGTCGAATACGGCCCGGGCGTCGGTACGTTCTGCCGGCCGATCCTCGACCGGATGGCGCCCGATGCGACGCTGATCGTGATCGATACCAATCCGGAATTCATCCAGTATCTGCGTCACACGATCACCGATCCGCGGTTCGTCGCGGTGCTGGGCTCGGCAGACGCGGTCGAGACGATCGTCGCCGACCACGGCTTCGAGAAGGCGGATTACGTGCTGTCGGGGCTGCCGTTCTCGACGCTGCCGGCTGGCATCGGCCCGGCGATCGCGGCCGCGACGCATTCGGTCCTGCGCATCGGTGGCGCATTCCTGGTCTATCAGTTCTCGCCCAAGGTGAAGGACTTCCTGACGCCGCATTTCGAGTCGATCGATCACGACATGGAGTGGTGGAACGTGCCGCCCGCGCAACTGTACTGGGCGTGGAAGGCCTGACGCAGGCGCGGCCACGCCCGCGCCGATGCGCAAGCAGCGTCAGGCCCGGCCGGCGGTTCGGCTAGAACTAGCCGAACCCGTCCGACGGCGGCTTTGCCGGCGGCGCTGATGTGGTCCAAGTAGGACCCAGGGGCGCTAACGCTGTTCTGTTTGGCTCTGGATCCTGACTTTCGTCAGGATGGCGGAAGGGGGGTGAAGTCCTTGCCCCCCCTACTCGTCGATCCCGAAGTTCAGCCCGCGCGACAGGCTCGGGTCCACCACCGCGACCAGGAAATACGCACCGAGCTGTTTCAGGCGCTGCACCCAGCCGGTGTTCGCCTTGTACAGCGCCGCGGTCACCTCGACCGACTTCGCCACCTCGCCATCGACATAGCGCCGGACATGGCCCGCGAATGCCGCATCCTCGATCCGCAGCATCAGCTCCATGTTGATGAACAGGCTGCGCATGTCGAAGTTCGCCGAGCCGATATGGACGACGTCGTCGATCACGTAGAGCTTCGTATGCAGCTTGGTCGGCTGATATTCGAACAGGCGCACGCCCTTGCGCAACAGCCCGGCATAGGTGAACCGCGCCGCGGCGATCGTCGCGTTGTTGTCCGATTTGCTCGCGGTGACGACGCGGACCCCGGCGTTGCGACGGCCGGCGTGATCGAGCCGCCGCAGCAGCGCAGGGCTCGGCGTGAAATAGCCCGCGATGACGTCGATCCGCCGGCCACGCCGCATGTCGTCGCGGACCGCGCGCGCCCAGGGCGACAGCTTTCGCGTCGGTCCGCCGATCAGCCAGCGCGTCGGTCCTTGAGTCTCGCTCCACTTCGCCAACGCTGCCGTCAGGTGTCGCAGCTTGCCTTTGGGCTCGTGGATCCACTCCTTCAACGCATCGAAATAGCCCGCCAGTCGACTCGCCGCGGGTCCCTCGACCAGCAAGCCCAGGTCGCGCCACGCCTGCTCGGCGGCGGTGCCGAAATAATCGTCCTCGATGTTGAAGCCGCCGATGATGATCCGCGTCTCGTCGGCCAGCGCGAGCTTCTGGTGGTTGCGGAGCAGGTAGCGTCGGCCGAACCGGGCGGAGAACCGGCAGACCGACACGTTGGCGGCTTCGAGCGGTTCGAAGAAGGCGTGCGACGCGTCGTCGCTGCCGAACCCGTCGACGATCAGCGATACGTCGACGCCCCGATGGGCAGCTGCGATCAGCGCGGCGTTGACGCGCTTGCCCGAGTCATCGTCGGCGTAGATGTAGTAGAGCACGCGCAACGTGCGCTCGGCGCCGTCGATCAGCGCGAGCACCGCATCGAGCCGCCGGGGGCCGGTGTCGAGCAGCGTCAGGCGGTTGCCATCGACGGTGAAGCGCGGTTGTTCGGCGGGATCGTCCATTCCGCGCGTGATGGACATGGGGGGCGTCGGTGGCAACCCGCGGGCGCGTCCCCCGCATTTCTTGACTTTGCGGGGCATCACCCGTAGGCGACGCATTCTCATTCTATCGTTGTTACGAAGGAAGCCGCATGGCGCGCGTTACCGTCGAGGATTGTGTCGACAAGATCCCCAACCGGTTCGACCTGGTGTTGTTCGCGGCCCAGCGTGCGCGCCAGATCTCGGGCGGCGCCGAACTGACGCTCGAGCGCGACCGCGACAAGAACCCGGTCGTCGCGCTGCGCGAGATCGCCGACGAGAACGTCAAGCCGGCGCATCTCAAGGAACAGGTCATCCAGGGCCTGCAGAAGGTTCGCGTCGACGACGACGATGAGGTCGACGCAGTCGGCAGCCTGTCGGCATCGGCCGAGGCGCTTCGTCTCACCGCAGCAGCGCCGCCGCGGAACCAGAATCTGGGTGCCGATTACGAGGGCTGATCGGCTCTTGGGTTTGGTATTTGAAAAGACCCGCGGCACGCCGAGTGCCGCGGGTCTTTTCGTATCTGGTGGCGTGATGGCGACCACTAACCCCGCTCGTCATCCTGACGAAAGTCAGGACCCAGGGTTACGAACGATGACGCCTGTGGCTCTGGGTCCTGACTTTCGTCAGGATGACGGAGGCAGAGGTGGTGCCAGTTGGTGCGCCGTCGGCAAAGCCGTCGTCGGACGGTTCGGCTTAGCCGAACGCCGGCCGTGCCGGGCGCTGCCCGCTATTGCGGGCGTCGGCGCGGGCGTGGCCGCGCCTGCGCCCGTCAGTCAAACAGGCTCGACACTGACGTCTCGTCGGCGATCCGCTTGATCGCCTCGCCGAGCAGCGGCGCGATCTGGAGGTGGCGGATCTTGCCGTGCGCGCCCTTGATCACGTCATGGTTGCCGATCGAGTCGGTGATCACGAGTTCGCGCAGTTCCGAGCCCTCGACGCGCGCGACCGCGCCGCCCGACAACACACCGTGCGTGACATAGGCGACGACGTCCTCCGCGCCCGCTTCCTTCAGCGCCGCCGCCGCGTTGCACAGCGTGCCCGCCGAATCGACGATATCGTCGACCAGAATGCAGAAGCGTCCTTCGACCTCGCCGATGATGTTCATCACCTCGGACTCGCCCGCGCGCTCGCGGCGCTTGTCGACGATCGCGAGCGGCGCGTTGTCGAGCCGCTTGGCGAGAACGCGCGCACGGACCACGCCGCCGACGTCGGGCGACACGACCATCAGGTTCTTGCCCTTGAACCGCGCGAGGATATCCGCGGACATCACCGGCGCCGCGTAAAGATTGTCGGTCGGGATATCGAAGAAGCCCTGGATCTGGCCCGCATGCAGGTCGACCGACAGCACGCGGTTCGCGCCCGCGACGGTGATCAGGTTGGCGACCAGCTTGGCCGAGATCGGCGTGCGCGGACCCGGCTTCCGGTCCTGTCGCGCGTAACCCATGTACGGGATCACCGCGGTGATGCGGCGTGCCGACGCACGCTTGAGCGCGTCGATCATGATCAGCAATTCCATGAGATTGTCGTTGGCGGGGTAGCCGGTCGACTGGATCACGAACACGTCCTCGCCGCGGACGTTCTCGTTGATCTCGACGAAGACCTCCTCGTCCGCGAAGCGCCGTACGCTGACGTCGGTCAGCGGCGTTTCGAGATAGGCGGCGATCTCCTGCGCGAGAGGCAGGTTCGAATTGCCGGTCATCAGTTTCATGAAAGTCTTCCCCGCTCGATCACGCGCACCCCTTAGGCGTACGAATCGTGTGGTGGAAGGGTTTGCCCGACGACGCACGCCCACTAGAGCGGCGAGATGACCGTGATCACCCGTTTCGCCCCCTCGCCCACCGGCCAGCTGCATGTCGGCAACATCCGCACCGCGCTCCACAACTGGATGTTCGCGCGCGCGCAGGGCGGGAAGTTCGTGCTGCGGATCGACGATACCGATCCCGAACGCAGCGAAGAGCGCTTCGTCGAGGCGATCCGCGCGGATCTCGACTGGCTCGGGATGACGCCCGACGCGGAGGAGCGGCAGTCGGCGCGGTTCGCGCTGTACGAGGCGCGGTTCGCGGCGCTGGTCGCGAGCGGGCATGTGTATCCCGCGTACGAGACGTCGCAGGAACTCGATCTGAAGCGGAAGATCCAGGCCGGGCGTGGGTTGCCGCCGATCTATGATCGCGCCGCGCTCGCACTCGATGAGGACGCGCGGGCGAAGCTGGAGGCAGACGGCGTGCAGCCGCACTGGCGGTTCAAGCTCGATCACGACTCGGCGATCGCGTGGGACGACCTGATCCGCGGCGCCGCGCATTTCGAGGCGAAGACGATGAGCGATCCGGTCATCCGCCGCGCGGACGGATCGTGGCTGTATATGCTTCCGTCGGCGATCGACGATGCCGAGATGGGGGTTACGCATGTCGTGCGCGGCGAGGATCACGTGTCGAACACCGCACTCCAGTTGCAGATGTTTGCCGCGCTCGGCGTCGCGCCGCCGCGGTTCGCGCACGAGGCGTTGCTGACCGGTGCGGAGGGGAAACTGTCGAAGCGGCTCGGTTCGCTCGGCGTCGATCATTTCCGCGAGGTCGGAATCGAGCCACAGGCGGTGCGTGCGCTACTCGCGCGGATCGGGACGAGCGATCCGGTCGAACCGATCGCCGACGCGGCGCCGCTGATCGCGGGGTTCGACTTTGCCCGGTTTGGGCGCGCGCCGGCGCGGTTCGACGAGGCGGAACTGGCGGCGCTGAACGCGCGGATTTTGCATGCGCTGCCGTATGAGGCGGTGGCCGCGCGGTTGCCCGAGGGCATGGATGTGGCGGCTTGGGAGGCGGTGCGGCCGAACCTCGTGACGCTGGCGCATGCGGCGGACTGGTGGGGTGTGATCGAGGGGCCGGTTGCGGTCGAGGGTGAAGTGGAGGTCGAGTATCTCGATCAGGCGTTGGCGGCGGCTGGCGAGATCGACTGGTCGAGCGATCCTTGGCACGCGCTGACGGCGCGGTTGAAGGCGGAGACGGGGCGCAAGGGCAAGGCTTTGTTCCTGCCACTGCGGCGCGCGCTGACCGGGCGCGATCATGGGCCGGACATGGCGGCGCTGCTACCGCTGATCGGGCGCGAGCGGGCGCTGGAGCGGTTGGCGGCGCGCTGAGCTGGCGTCCCCGATAGTTCGGTCCCTGAGAAAGCATGTTCTCCCGCGAAGGCGGGAGTCCAGTCTGGGCTCCCGCCTTCGCGGGAGAACACGGAAGGGCGGGCTGCGGTCGATCCGTCGGCTTCAGACTATACTTTGCCAGCAATCACCCTGCCGGCGGTTGGAATAAGTAACGCACCACACCCTAAGCACCACCCCGGCGAAGGCCGGGGCCCAATTGGGGGACGTCGCGAACGGGCGCCGCGCTTCATTATTCCAACCTTTCCAATTGGGCCCCGGCCTTCGCCGGGGTGGTGCGCGCGGCCGAGGAATGTGACCCCCAGCGCAGTACGATGGGATGGCCGAGCCGATTGGGGCCGACCGGCAGACATCGCCCGAGAGCGGCAAAACGAGGTCAGCTTACCTCGCCCCAGCACCCCTCCTCCAAACTCCTTGCCCTTGAAATGTAATGATGTACCATCCCAAAACGGCGGTACCTATCTCGCCGCCATCCTCGAGGAGAAGCGAAGGAGACGGTAATGTACGCGGATCGACTGAACCGGGCGGGCGGATTCAATCCCGGGAGCCTTGGCGTCGCGCTGGCGATCAACTGCGCAGTCATTGGAGCCTTGTTCTTCGCAGCGCCTAACGTGCTGCCGTTCGTGCCCGACAAGCCGCTCGTTACCTATGTGCCGTACACCCCGCCGCCGCCGCCCGAGCCAACCCCGCCCGCCGATCCGCTGATCCGCCAGCAACCGCGGCCGGCCCCGCGTCCCGACGCACCGATCCCGCAGGTACCAACGCAGACGGAGACCGGCTTCACGGTTGCCCCCGATCCGCTCCCCTACTCGCCGCCGATCGGGGTCGAAGGCGCTGGAACCGGGACCGTCGCGGTCGATCCGCCAAAGCCGGCGCCGCTGTTCGTCCAGCCCGGCATCGACCCGCGCTATGCCGCCGACTTCCAGCCGAGTTACCCGTCCGAGGAACGCCGCGCCGAACGCGAGGGCAAGGTCGTCGTGCGCGTGCTGGTCGGCGTCGATGGTCGCGTGAAGCAGGTCGAGCGGGTCAGCGCGACCACCGACGCGTTCTACCGCGCGACGTTCGACCGCGCGCTGGCGAAATGGCGGTTCAAGCCGGCAACGCGCGACGGCGTTCCGGTCGAGGCGTGGCGATCGATGGCGCTGACGTTCGTGCTCCAGAACTAAAGCTTGCGAGGCGCGGGGCTGGCCTAGCCGGCTCCGCCCCCCTATCTTGGCGCGCATGGGCTTTTTCAGTCGTTTCACGCCGATCGTCGCCTATCGCGACCTGCGGCTCTTCCTCAGCCAGCGCCGGCCGTACGAACTCATCTTTCTCGTGGCGGCACTCTGCGTCACCAGCTTCCTGATCTACGCGTTCATGAAGGACTCGTACGTCGAGAAGGAATACCGCCCGAAGATCATCTACGTCGAGCAATGGCCCGCGGATCGCACCGACGCGCAGATCATCGCGCAGCAGAAGATCGACGCGCCGATCAAGGCCAAGGCGCTCGCCGAGCAGAAGGCGCGCGAGGACGCGCAGCGCGCGTCGTTCAAGCGGCTGGACGACAAGCTGAAGGCCATGGGCATCTGACCCAGGCGGACGCGCGCTGGATGGGCGCCGCGCTGGCACTGGCCGAGCGCGGCCGAGGACGGACTGCGCCCAACCCCAGTGTCGGCTGCGTGATCGTGCGCGAAGACCGCGTGGTCGGGCGCGGCTGGACGCAGGTCGGCGGACGTCCGCATGCCGAAGCTATGGCGCTGGCCGAGGCTGGTGCGGAAGCGCGAGGGGCTACGGCTTACGTGACGCTGGAGCCGTGCGCGCATAAGTCCCCGCGTGGGCCAGCGTGTAGCGACTTGCTGATCGAGGCCGGCGTTGCGGGTCTCGTTGCCGCCCTCGAAGACCCTGACGCACGAACGGCAGGCCAGGGTTTTGCTCGGCTGGAGACCGCTGGCATCGCGGTGACGCGCAGTGTTCGTGCGAACGAAGCCAGACGTTCGATGGCCGGCTTTCTCACCCGGCAGGCGCTCGGCCGTCCGCATGTTACCCTGAAGCTGGCCACCTCGCTCGACGGCTGTATCGCGATGGCGGACGGGTCGAGTCGCTGGATCACCGGTCCGCAAGCGCGCGCGCATGCCCATCTCGAGCGGAGTCGGCACGAAGCGATCCTCGTCGGCCGCGGCACGTATGATGCTGATGCGCCGCGACTCGACGTGCGGTTACCGGGGCTGGAAGAACGCGGACCATTGCGCGTGCTTTTATCCTCGACTGTCCGAAACGTGCCCGGCTGGACCGTCATCGCCGAGGCGCACGCCATCGCCACGCTCCTAAGCGTCGACCATATCCTCGTCGAAGGCGGCGCGGCCGTAGCGTCGGCGTTCCTCGCGGCCGATCTGGTCGACCGACTCCTTCTCTACCGCGCCCCGATTCTTATCGGCGGTGGCAAGCCCGCACTGCGCGACATCGGCCTCACCGACCTGAGCGAAGCGCATGGCCGCTGGGCAATCGTCGATGCGCGGCAACTTGGCATGGACCGGCTCGAGGTCTACGAGCGCGAACGAAACGAGGCATAATGTTCACCGGAATCATCACCGACATCGGCACTGTCGTGCGCGTGGAGTCGCCCGGCGACACGCGCATCGTCGTCCGCACCGCCTACGATACCGAGACCGTCGATCTCGGCGCATCGATCTCGTGCTCGGGCGTCTGCCTGACCGTCGTCGACAAGGGCACCGATGCCCAGGGAGGCTGGTTCGCGGTCGACGTCTCGGGCGAGACGATCAGCCGCACCGCCAAGGATCAGTGGACCGAAGGGCGCCAGTTCAACCTCGAACGTGCGATGAAGCTCGGCGACGAACTCGGCGGCCATATCGTCACGGGCCATGTCGATGGCCTCGGCACCGTCGTGGCTGTGAGCGAGGACGGCGGCTCGCACCGCGTCACGATCCGCGCCGGCGCCGACATCGCCCCCTTCATCGCCACCAAGGGCTCAGTGACGATCGACGGCGTGTCGCTGACCGTCAACAGCGTTCGCGACATCGACGGACAGGTCGAATTCGGCCTCAACATCATCCCGCATACCTGGAGCGTCACCACGCTCGGAACGATCCACGTGGAACAATCGGTCAACATCGAGATCGACGTCCTCGCCCGCTACCTCCAAAGAATGGAGCATTACCGTGCCGCTGCCCGCTGACCGCACCGCTGAACTGTCGCGCCTGAAGCACGGCTATCTGTCGAGCCCCGAAGAGATCATCGACGAGGCGCGCAACGGCCGGATGTTCATCCTGGTCGATGACGAGGATCGCGAGAACGAGGGCGACCTCGTCATCCCAGCGCAGATGGCGACCCCGGAGAAGATCAACTTCATGGCGAAGTTCGGTCGCGGCCTGATCTGCCTCGCGCTGACCAGGGAGCGGACCGAGGAGCTAGGGCTCGAGCTGATGAGCCGCAACAACGGCACGCGGCACGAAACCGCGTTCACCGTGTCGATCGAGGCGCTCGAAGGCGTCACGACGGGCATCTCGGCCGCCGATCGCGCGCGCACCATCGCGGTCGCGGTCGATGCGACCAAGGGCAAGCCGGACATCGTCACTCCCGGCCACGTCTTCCCGCTGGTCGCGCGCGACGGCGGCGTGCTGATCCGCGCGGGTCACACCGAGGCGGCGGTCGATGTCGCGCGGCTCGCCGGGCTCAACCCCTCGGGCGTGATCTGCGAGATCATGAACGAGGACGGCACGATGGCGCGGATGGACGACCTCGTCACCTTCGCGCAGTTCCACAACGTCAAGATCGGCACGATCCGCGACCTGATCGCCTATCGCCGCCGCCACGACCACCTCGTCGAGAAGCGCGCGGAGGCCAAGTTCACCTCCGAATGGGGCGGCGACTGGAGCGCGCTGACGTTCTGGAACAAGGCGACCGGCACCGAGCAGGTCGCGCTCGTGAAGGGCAAGATCGACCCCGCCAAGCCGACGCTCGTCCGCATGCATGCGCTGTCGCCGTTCGCGGATATCTTCGGCGAATCGGGCGATCGCGGCCGGATCCTCGCACGCTCGATGCAGATGATCGCCGACGAGGGCGCCGGCGTGATCGTCGTGATCAACCGTCCGCGCAGCAACACCTTCACCTCCGCGGTGATGAAGAAGGCCGGCGCGGAGATCACCCCGGACATGGAGGAACTGCGCGACTACGGCGTCGGCGCGATGATCCTGACCGAGCTCGGCGTCCACGACATGGTGCTGATCACCAACACGCATCACACGCTGGTCGGCCTCGACGGCTACGGCCTGTCGATCGTCGGCGAGCGCCCGATCGCGTCTCTGAACACGGAAAAGAGCAACTGATGGCGCATCTCCTCATCGTCGAAGCCCGGTTCTACGATCACCTCAACGACCTGCTGGTCGAAGGTGCGAAGGCCGCGATCGAAGCCGCCGGCCACACCCATGAGACGATCACCGTACCGGGCGCGCTCGAAGTGCCCGGCGCGATCGCGCTGGCGGCTGAGAGCGAGACGTTCGACGCCTATGTCGCGCTGGGCGTCGTGATCCGCGGCGAGACCTATCATTTCGAGATCGTCGCGGGCGAGAGCGCACGCGGGATCATGCAGCTGACGATGGACGGCCTGGCGATCGGCAACGGCATCCTGACCACCGAGAACGAAGCGCAGGCACTCACGCGCGCAAAGCCCACCGAAGGCGACAAGGGCGGCGGCGCAGCCAACGCGGCGCTGGCGATGCTGGCGCTCAAGGACCGCTTCATCGCATGACCGCGCCGGTGCTCCTGACGGAGCGCCTGCTGCTCCGGCCCTTGGGACCGGAGGATGCCGAGGCGTGGTATGCGTTCCACGCCGATCCCGTCACGATGCGCCATCTCGGCGGCGTGCAGTCGCGCAGCGTCGCCTGGCGCGGTCTGTGCGCGATGGCGGGCGCGTGGAGCATCCGTGGCTTCTCGATGTTCGCGGTGACGCTGCGCGATACCGGCGAATGGATCGGCCGCGTCGGTCCGTGGCAACCCGAAGATTGGCCGGGTACGGAGATCGGCTGGGGACTGGCATCGCAGTTCGCCGGTCGCGGGTTCGCGCGCGAGGCCGCGTCGGCGACGATCGACTATGCGGTGGATGTGCTCGGCTGGACCGACATCATCCACACCATCGCACCCGACAACGCCGAGTCTATCGCGCTTGCGCAACGGCTCGGGTCGACCAACCGCGGCCCAACGAAACTCCCCCCGCCGCTCGAAGCGCTGCCGGTGGACGATTGGGGCCAGAGCGCCACCGACTGGCGGGCGCGGAGAGCAGGGCGTGGGTGACGTGATCAACCTGCGGCTCGTCCGGAAACAGCGGGCTCGCGAGGAGGCCTCGTCGAAGGCGGATCGGAACCGCATCCTGTTCGGGCGGACTGCGGCGGAGAAGGCGGCGGACGCTGCTGCGAAGGCCCGGACCGAGAAGACGCTCGACGGTGCACGGCGCGATGATCTCACGCCCGGCACACCTATCACCTAGCCTCACCCTTCCACGGTGAAGACGGCGACCTTGCCCTTACCCAATGCCGGAACGTCACGCCCCCCGCGCCGTTATGCCCCCGTAACAAAGGGGCTGTCATGATTTCGGATGCGAATGCGACATTGCTCGCCAAGCTCGGCTTTGCCGCGCGCGGCGTGGTCTACCTGCTGGTCGGGTGGTTCGCGGTCGACGCGGCACTCCGCGGTGGCAGGATCGCCGACAACCAGGGCGCGATCGGGTCGATCGCGGACGAGGCGTTCGGCCCAGTGCTGCTCGCGATCGTCGCCGCCGGCCTGCTCGGCTACGCGGTCTGGCGCCTGACCGAGGCGGCCGCGAATCCCGAGCAGATCGGCAGCGACGTCAAGGGCAGCCTCAAGCGGATCGGCCACGTAGTGAGCGGGATCGCGCACCTGATCCTAGCCTGGACCGCCGCGAAGCTCGCGATGAAGACCGGATCGCGCGACGCCGCCGTCTCGCCCGGCGACGAGAGCGCGCGCGACTGGACCGCGTTGCTGCTCGACCAACCGGCCGGACGCGTTCTCGTCGGCGCTGTCGCAGTGGGGATCCTCGTCGCCGCATTCCAGCAGGCGCAGAAGGCGTGGCGCGGCGACTTCATCCACGACCTGCGTGGCGACGCCCCCGCGCCGGGCTATGTCTGCACGATGGGCCGGATCGGGTACGGCGCCCGCGCACTGGTGTTCCTGATCGTTTCCGGGCTGTTCGCGCTCGCCGCCTGGACCGCGCATGCGAGCGACGCGGGCGGCGTGGCGGAGGCGCTGGAGCGGCTGCAATCGCAACCGGGCGGCAAATGGCTGCTCGCGATGACCGGGATCGGGCTGGCACTGTTCGGCGCCTACAGCCTGGTCGAGGCGCGATTCCGGCGGATCCACGTCGATCTTCCCGGTACCAACTAAAGTGAAAGATAACATATCGTTAAGCTACCTGCGCTATCGACGATGAGCATGTACACGATCACCTTCGACGTTCCGAGCAAGACGCTCACCATCGTCACCGAAGGGTTCTGGTCGGTCGCGACCACTGCGGCGTTCTCCGCCGAGCTGCTCGCGCGCGGTACGGCGGCGCGGCTGTATCATGGTCGGTTCGTCGTGCTCGCCGACCTGCGCAAGGCGGCGATCCAGCCGTTGAAGGTCGTCGATGCGCTGGAGGCGATGATGCCCAAGGCGCTCAAGGTGACGTCCGCACCGATCGCGGCGGTGGTCGCATCGCATCTGGCGAAGCTCCAGACCGAACGCTATCTGAAGGCCGAGAACTGCCGGACGTTCCTCGATATTGACGAGGCTAAGGCGTGGCTGGCCGGGGATCGTACCGCCACCTGACTCCTAGTCCTGTGGGGCCGTTTCCAGCAACGCCGCCTCGACCTCTTCGATCGTGATGCCGAACGCGCCGGCAAGCCCCGCCATCGACGCGCCGCGATCGGCGAGCGTGCGGATCCGCGCGGTGTCGACGATCGTCTTGTAGCTACGGGTATCGCGGTCGGTCTTCGATTCCTCGCCGCTGCGCGCGAGCGCGCCCGAGCGGCGGCGCTTGGAAATCTTCAACGCCTCGACATCGTTGGTCGGCGGCGCATCGAGCCGCGCCTTGATCCGCTGATCCTCCTCGATACGCCGGCTTTCGCGGGCGCGTTCGCGTTCCTGGGATTGGAGATCGCGTTGTGCGGCACGCGATTCGGATCGCTGTTCGGACGCGACAAGCCGCTCCTTCGCGCGCTGCTCGCGGCCGTTGGCCCGCTCCTCCGCGCGCTTTGCGGCACGGTCGGCGGTGCCGGGCATGAGCGGCCCCGTTCCCCTGCCGCCGCTCGGCCAGCCGTCGGTCATCACACATCCTGTCGTCACCGGTGCGCCACCAGCGACGCGGAAGCGCGCTGCTAGGCGATGGCAGCGCGGGTGACTAGGCCGAGGATCACATTGAATGGCGAGCAACCAGCTTCGTCATGCCGGGCTTGTTCCGGCATCCACCCTTCCGCAAAATCGATGGGATCGATCGTGCGGAGCAGTGGGCCCCGGAACAAGCCCGGGGTGACGGAGTGGTTGGGGCAATCCGGGCGGATCAACGCTCGACGTCGATCCGCCTTGAAAGCTTAGGCGTTGGCAGTCTCGAGCGCGGGGTAGTCGATGTAGCCCTCGGGGCCCTGGCTATACCACGTCTTCGCATCGTCCTTCGCGAGCGGTGCGCCGGTACGCAAGCGCTCGGGCAGGTCGGGGTTGGCAATGAACGTACGACCGAAGGTGATCGCGTCGGCATTGCCCGAATCGAGCTCGGCCTGCGCCTCCTCGACCGTCGTGTAGTCCGAGTTCACTATCAGCACGCCCTTGAAGACCTTGCGGATCTCGGGGCTGAGCTTCGGCACATCGGTCTTGCCAAAGGTGCCGTCGGGGCCGGGCTCGCGCAGTTCGAGGAACGCAATGCCGAGATCGGACAGCGCCTTGGCGGCGGCGGTGAACAGCGCCTCGGGATTGCTGTCGTCGACACCCTGCGAATCACCGTTGGGCGACAGGCGGACGCTGACGCGGTCGGCACCGGCGACCGAGATCACGCGCTCGGCGACTTCGCGGAGCAGGCGGACGCGGTTCTCGATCGAGCCACCGTACTCGTCGGTGCGGAAATTGGCGTTGTCGCGCAGGAACTGGTCGATCAGATAGCCGTTCGCCGCGTGGATCTGCACGCCGTCAAAGCCGGCAGCGAGCGCGTTCTTCGTTGCCAGTTCGTAGTCGGCCAGCAGGCGCGGGATCTCGTTGGTCTCGAGCGGACGCGCGACCTCGAAATCCTTCTTGCCCTCGAACGTGTGCGCCTGGCCTTCGGTCGCGGTTGCCGACGACGACACCGGCTGCGTCTCGTACACCGACGAATGGCCCTGGCGACCCATGTGCCACAGCTGCGCGACGATCCGGCCGCCGGCGGCGTGGACCGAGTCGGTGACGGGCTTCCAGGCGGCAACCTGTGCGTCGGTCCACAGACCCGGCGCGAACGGCCAGCCGAGGCCTTCGCGGCTGATGCCGGTAGCCTCGGAGATGATCAGGCCGGCGCTCGCACGCTGCGTGTAATACTCGACCATGATGTCGGTCGGCACCGCATCCCTGTCGGCACGCCCGCGGGTGAGCGGCGCCATGATGATGCGGTTCGGCGCGTCGACGGCACCAAGGGTAATCGGATCGAATAGGCTAGGCATGGGGGCTCCTTATTGGCCTGACGGGCGGAAGATAGGAGGCTACAGGGCGGCATGCATCGCCCCGACCCGCAAAGATTATCTAGCGTGCCCGATACGCCGCACGGTTTGACGCCGGTTGCGCAAAGTGTTGCCGCGCCGGGACTTATCGCCTTTGCGGCGCTGCTGGTGGCGAACGTCGCGCTGGCGTTCGGGCCGTGGTTCGTGCGCGCGACCGAGGTCGGGCCGGTGGCCGCGGGGTTCTGGCGGCTGACGTTGGCGGTCCCGTTCCTGGTCGTGCTCGCGGTCCAGCAGGGCGCGCGGCCGATGCGGCTTGGCTGGAAACTGTGGGCCGGGTTGCTCGCGGGCGGGGTGTGCTTCGCGGCCGATCTCGGCACGTGGCATCTCGGGATTCTTCGGACGACGCTCGCCAACGCGACGCTGTTCGGCAACGTCGCGACGCTGATCTTCCCGATCTACGGCTTCCTGATCGCCCGCAGCTGGCCGACGCGGACGCAAGGGTTCGCGCTCGCCTTGGCGGCGGCGGGCGGCGCGTTGCTGCTCGGCCGCTCGTATCAGCTCGATGCGAAGAACCTGGCGGGTGATCTGTTCTGCCTGCTCGCGGGGCTGCTCTACACCGTCTATTTCGTCCTGATGGCGCGAGCGCGGGCGACGCTCGCGCCGCTGTCCGCGCTGACGCTGGCGACGACGGCAGGGATCGTGCCGCTGCTCGTGTTCGCGCTGGCGATGGGCGAGCGCGTGCTGCCCGCGCATTGGGGGCCGCTGATCGGGCTCGCTCTGTGCAGCCAGGTGCTGGGGCAAGGCCTGATGATCTATGCGCTCGGGCGGTTCACGCCGCTGGTGATCGGCATCGCCCTGCTGATCCAGCCGGTGGTCGCTGGTGTGGTCGGCTGGCTGGTGTACGGCGAACGACTGGGCGCGGCGGATCTGGTCGGCGTCGTGATGGTGGCGGTCGCGCTGGTGCTCGTCCGCCGGGGACCGCCCCCGATCGCGCTCCCTCTTGAAGACGCGCTTGATACGCCTGATTTTGAACGGCAGGAGACGGTATGACCCAGGACCTTACGCTCGACGAAATCCGCGCAAAGCTCGCCCCCGGTATCGCGGCCAATGCGGCGTTCGATGGCTGGAGCGACGCCGCGCGCGACATGGCCGCGCAGGCCGAGGGGATCGACACCGACATCGCCGCGCTCGCGTTCAAGAACGGGCCGGTCGACATGATCGACGCGTGGTTCGCGCATATCGATGGCGTGATGCTCGCCGCGGTGCCGCCCGAGCGGTTGGCGCTGATGAAGGTCCGCGAGAAGATTACCGCGCTGGTCGAAGCCCGCCTGGACGCGACGTCAATCGATCGCGAGTCGCTGCGCCGCGCGCTGGCGATTCTAGCGCTCCCGCAGAATCTGGCGAAGGCGACGCGGCTTGGCTGGCGGACGGTCGACACGATCTGGCGTGCCGCTGGCGATGTCGCGACCGACTATAATTACTACACCAAGCGGACGATCCTGCTCGGCGTGTATGCGTCGACGATCACAGTGTTTCTCGACGACGAGAGCGAGGGCCTTACGGAGACGCGCGCGTTCCTTGGTCGGCGGATCAACGGGATCATGCAGTTCGAGAAGGCCAAGGCCGGGTTCCTCAAGCGTACCGAGCACGGTTTCAGCCTGTCGCGATTCGTCGGCCGCCTGCGCTATCCGACGGCCTGAGGCGGGTCGTTAATCCCGTCATCCTGGGCTCTACCCAGGATCCAGAGCCAGCAACGACGCGCTATGTGACTCTGGATCCTGACTTTCGTCAGGATGACGGGACGTCGAGACGGTCGTGACCCGCGGCGGTTAGGGCTTTCCTTCGACCGGGGTTACTGATAATCAGTCGCATCATGGACACTCGCCCCGATCGTTCCGTCAGCCTCGAAACCCTGCCGCGCAAGCAGCATGCTACCGTTGCGGCGATCGAGTGGGCGCGGCTCGCTGGGCCGGAAGCACGCCGGCTTCGCGAACTCGGTTTCGACGAGGGTGTCGATGTCGAGGTCCTGCACCGCGCGACGTTGGGCCAGGGCCCGATCGCCTGCCGCATCGGCCGGATGACCGTCGCGCTCCGCCGTGCGGTCGCGGGCGCGATCCACGTTTCGCCAATGCCTGCCGCGGCTGAATAATCCCATAAAATGAACGCAGCACCGCTGGTTGCGCTGGTCGGCAATCCCAATGCCGGCAAGAGCGCGCTGTTCAACGCGCTCACAGGTGCGCGCCAGAAGGTCGGCAATTATCCCGGCGTCACGGTCGAGCGGAAAGTCGGGCGGCTGATGCTCGACGACGGTCGGCCGGTCGAGCTGGTCGACCTGCCCGGCGCGTACAGCCTCGAACCCTCCTCCCCCGACGAGCGGGTCACGCGCGACGTCGTCACCGGCACGCAGGACGGCGAGCGCCTTCCCGACGCGCTGGTCGTCGTCGTCGACGCCGCCAATCTCGACAACCACCTCCGCTTCACGCTCCAGCTGATCGCGCTCGGCCTGCCGGTCGTGGTCGCGCTCAACATGGTCGATCTCGCCGAGCGCGACGGCCTGAAGCTCGACCCCAAGGTGCTCGAACGCGAACTCGGCGTGCCGGTGATCCCGACCGTCGCAGTGCGCAAGCGTGGCCTCGAAGAGTTGAAAGCGGCGCTCTCAAGCATCGTCGTCAACGGCCCGATGCGCCTCCGCAAATCCGACGGCAGCGTGCAGGACGACATCGTCACGCTCCAGCGCCGCGCGCGCCAGATCGCGACATCCGCGACCGTATCCGAGACGCAGGTCCGCCGCTGGACGCACATGCTCGACGCGGTCGCGCTGCATCCTGTGGCTGGCCCGATCCTGCTGCTCGCGATCATGTTCCTGATGTTCCAGGCGGTGTTCAGCTGGGCGCAGCCGTTCATGGACGCGATCGATGCGGGCTTCACCGCGTTGCAGGGCTTTCTGACCGCCGAAATGCCCGATTCGCTGCTCCGCTCGCTGCTGGTCGATGGCGTGATCAAAGGCGTCGGTGCGGTGATCGTGTTCCTGCCGCAGATCCTGATCCTGTTCCTCTTCATCCTCGTGCTCGAAGCCAGCGGCTACATGGTCCGTGCGGCGTTCCTGATGGACCGGGTGATGGCGAGCGTCGGGCTGTCGGGCCGGGCGTTCATCCCGCTGCTGTCGAGCTTCGCCTGCGCGATTCCGGGCATCATGGCGACGCGGACGATCGACGACGAGAAGGACCGGCTGACGACGATCCTGATCGCGCCGCTGATGACGTGCTCTGCGCGCCTGCCGGTCTACACGCTGATCATCGGCGCTTTCATCCCCAACACGCAGGTGCTGCCGTTCGTCGGGTTGCAGGGGCTGGTGATGCTCGGGCTGTACGTGATGGGCATCGTCGGTGCGTTCGTCGCCGCGCTGGTGCTGCGCCGGACGGTGACCAAGGGCGTGTCGTCGGGCTTCATGATGGAGATGCCGAAATACCAGTGGCCGCAGTGGCGCGACGTCGCCATCGGCCTGTGGAGCCGCGCGCAGATCTTCCTGAAGCGCGCCGGCGGCATCATCCTGACCTCGACGATCATCCTGTGGGTGCTGCTGAGCTTCCCCAAGCCACCCGAACAGCCCGCTGGCGCACCGAAGATCTCGGCGGTCGATTATTCGGTCGCCGGGCGCATTGCGAACGGCATCGCGCCGATCTTCGCGCCGATCGGCTTCAACCGCGACATCGTCCTCGCGCTGATCCCGGCGATGGCCGCGCGCGAAGTCGCGGTCGCCGCGATCGGCACGGTCTATGCGATCGACGATCCCGCCAGCAACCAGGGCGGAAAGGCGATGATCGAGAACCTGCGCGGTCGCTGGAGCCTGCCGACCGCGCTCGCCTTCCTGATGTGGTTCGTGTTCGCGCCGCAGTGCATTTCGACGATCGCCGTCACCCGTCGCGAGACAAATGGGTGGAAATGGCCGGCGTTCATGGTTGGCTATTTGTTCGCCGCCGCCTACATCATGGCTGGCATTACATACTGGCTGGCGGTGTTCGCCGGCCTCTGAGGGGCATCATGGCAGGCAGCGTCAACAAGGTCATCATCGTCGGCAATCTGGGTCGCGACCCGGAGAGCAAGGCGTTCCAGAACGGCGGCAAGGTCGTCAATCTGCGCATCGCGACATCCGAGTCCTGGAAGGACAAGATGTCGGGCGAGCGCAAGGAAAAGACCGAATGGCATTCGGTCGCGATCTTCAACGAAGGTCTCGCGAACGTCGCCGAAAAGTACCTCCGCAAAGGCTCGAAGGTCTATATCGAAGGCGCGCTCCAGACCCGGAAGTGGCAGGACGCACAGGGCCAGGACAAATATTCGACCGAGATCGTGCTGCAGGGCTTCAACAGCGTGCTGACGATGCTCGACGGTCCGAACGGCGGCGCAGGCGGTGGTGCAGGCGGCGGCGGTGGTAGCCGCGGCGGTGGCGACGACTGGGCCGGCGGCGGCGGCGGCAACGACTTCGGCGGTGGTTCGTCGGGCGGCGGCGGCGGTTACGGCGGCGGCGGTGGTCGTGGCGGCAGCGCACCCTCGGGTGGCGGTAGCGGTGGCGGCGCGCGCGGCGGCAGCTTCGGCCAGACCGGCGGCTTCTCGGACGATCTCGACGACGACGTGCCGTTCTGACCTCCGTGACGACGCTGGATTCCGTCCCCGCGACCGCCGTGTTCGACGAGGCTGAGCGCTCGCGCGTCATCGCGGCGTACGACGTCGCGGGCGCGCGGGCGAAGGGCCAGCTCGACGACATCGTGGCGTTCGCGGCCGAGCTGTGCGCCGCGCCGGTCGCGTTGCTGAGCCTCGTCGAGGACGAGTATCAGCGCTTCCTGTCGCGCACCGGCACCGACCTCGAGCAGACGCCGCGCAGCATGTCGTTCTGCGCGCACGCGATGCATCATCACGAGGTGATGGAGGTCGCGGATACGCTGGAGGATCCGCGCTTCGTCGACAACGCGCTGGTGACCGGGCCGCCCTATGTGCGGTTCTACGCGGGTGCGCCGCTGGTCTCCAGCGAAGGCGTGCCGCTGGGCGCGCTCTGCGTGCTAGCCCCCCGTCCGCGCGAGGGGCTCACCCGGTTCCAGCGCGACGGCATGACGCTGTTGGCGAAGGCGGCGATGGGGCGGCTCGACGATCGCCGTTCGGCGCGTGAGCAGGCGATGGCCGACGCCGAGGCGCGCCGTACGCTTGAGGCGAGCGACCTGAAGTTCCGCACGCTCGCGGACACGATGCCGCAGATGGTGTGGTCCACGCTGCCCGACGGCTTCCACGACTATTTCAACGCGCGCTGGTACGAGTTCACCGGCACGCCCGTGGGGACGACAGATGGCGAGGGCTGGAACGACATGTTCCACCCCGAGGATCAGGATCGCGCCTGGTCGGTCTGGCGGCAATCGCTCGACTCCGGCGAACCGTACAATATCGAATACCGGCTGCGACATTACGACGGCACGTATCGCTGGGTGCTCGGCCGCGCGCTGCCGGTGCGCGACGAAAACGGCACGATCACACGCTGGTTCGGGACGTGCACCGATATCCACGAACAGAAGCTCGCCTATGAGGAGCGCGAGGTCATCAGCCAGGAGCTGAGCCACCGCATCAAGAACATCTTCGCGGTGATCGCCGGGCTGATCGCATTTTCCGCGCGCGGCAAGCCCGAGTTCATGGGTATCGCGACCGACCTGCGTCACCGCATCAACGCGCTCGGCCGCGCGCATGATTTCGTCCGCCCGCATAGTGCCAACTCGCGTCCGGCCGCCGCGCAGAACAGCCTGCACGGCCTGCTGCACGAATTGTTCGAACCGTATCAGCGTATCGACGGCGCACGCCTCAACGTCACCGGTGACGACGTGACGATCGACGATCGCTCGGCCACGCCGCTGGCCTTGCTGTTCCACGAGCTCGCCACCAATGCGACCAAGTACGGCGCACTCGCCACCGAGCTGGGCACGGTCCGGATCACGATCGCAGCGAACGATGATTCGGTGACGCTGCTTTGGCGGGAAGTGGGCGGCCCGGCTGTCACCAAGCCGACCATGCCCGCGGGCTTCGGCACGCAGCTGATCGAAATGAGCGCCGTGCGTCAGCTGGGCGGCACGGTGAACCGGATCTGGAACGACGATGGTCTGGTCGTCGAACTAACTATTCCCAAGCCTGCGTTCAGCCGCTGACGACCCGGATCACGTCGTCGTGGGCGGTCGCCTCGTCCTCGCACGCTAACGCCGCTGCAGCGAGGATCGCCGCGTCGCTGAACGGCTTACGGATATAGCCGAGGCACTCCGCATCGCCGATCTGCGAAGGGTTGGCGGTTACGAAGACGACCTTGACGCCGTACTCCCGCGCCATCCGCCTGGCGATCTCCGGCCCGGTCGGTCCGTCGCGCAGATTGATGTCGACGAACGCGAAGCTGCATCCCGGTGCCGCCGCGATCGCACTGTCGCGATCGGCTGCAATTCCTGCCACATCGTACCCGGCATCGACGAGGATTCTCTCGAGGTCGAGCGCGACGAATATCTCGTCTTCGACAATGAGGGCGGTCTTGGTCATCGGCGGAGTAACCAGTCGCCCGCCGATCGGTTCCGCTGCGATACTGATCTGAATCAGTATCCAGTCACAAATTGTATATTTTCTTCCTATTTTCCGCGGCGCAGCAGGAAGACGGCGTGTTCCGCGAACAGGTTGGCCGCCGCCGCGCCGGTACGCTTGTCGCCCGACAGGAACCACGCATCCTCGACAACGATCCCGCGCGCTTTCACGAAGGCGCGGAAATCGTCGATCGTGACGTGGTGGATGTTCGGCGTGTCGTACCAGCGTTCGGGCAATTGCCGCGTGACCGGCATGCGGCCGCCCCACAGAAGCGACCCCCTCACTCGCCAGTGCGCGAAATTGGGGAAGCTGACGAACGCCTGACGACCGATCCGCAGCAGATGATCCAGCACCAGATCGGGCGCGCGCGCGGTCTGCAACGTCTGGCTGAGGATCGCGTAATCGAAGCTCGCGTCGGGATAGCCGGCGAGGTCGACATCCGCATCGCCCTGGATCACCGACAGGCCGCGCGCGACCGCGGAAGCGACGTTGCGCGCGTCGATCTCCAGGCCACGCACATCGACGTCGCGGGTGTCGCGCAAGGCCGCCATCAGCGCGCCGTCGCCGCAGCCGATATCGAGCACGCGGCTGCCTTGCGCGACGTTCTCGGCGATGACGGCGAGGTCGGTGCGTAAGGTCACAGGGGGCGTCATGGCGCGCTCCGCAGTTGCTCGGCCAGGCCCGGCGCGAGGCGTTCCATGTAGCGATCGGCGCGGACCAGCGGATGGAAGCCGAGCTCTGCATAGACGCCGTGCGCATCGGCCGTGACGAGCCCGATCCGCCGCAACCCGGCGAATGACGGATGATCGAGGAACCAGCTCACCATCCGACGCCCGAGCCCCTGCCCTCGCACGGCCTCGTCGACCCAGACGTCCGCCAGCCATGCGAACGTCGCGTGATCGGTGATCATTCGCGCAAAGCCGACCTGCTGCTCGTTCTCGTACGCGCCGAGACAATGCGACCCGGCGATCGCACGCTCGACCAGCGTGCGCTCGATCCCCGGCGACCAGTAGCTGCTCGCGAGCCAGCCGTGGATGCGGTCGACCTGCAACTTGCCTGCGTCGTCGGACAGGATGATCGTCATCGGCCGGCCCTCAGGAAGCCGTCGACGACCCGGTTCAGGTCCGGCGCCTCCAGCAGGAACGCGTCGTGGCCGTACGGGCTCGACAGCTCGACGAAGCTGACCGGCGCGCCTGCTGCGTTGAGTGCCTGGACGATCGCGCGCGATTCTGCGGTGGGGTAGAGCCAGTCGGTGTCGAAGCTGACGAGGCAGAACCGCGATCTGGTCGCGCGGAACGCGTTGGCGAGCAGCCCGCCATGCTCCTCGGCGAGGTCGAAATAATCCATCGCGCGCGTGATGTAGAGGTACGAGTTCGCATCGAACCGATCGGTGAACGCGAGCCCCTGGTGGCGCAGATAACTCTCGACCTGAAAATCCGCGTCGAACCCGAACGATTTCGCGTCGCGCGCCTGAAGCCGCCGCCCGAACTTCTCGGTCAGCCCCGCCTCCGACAGATACGTAATGTGCGCCGCCATCCGCGCGACCGCGAGCCCGGCAGTCGGCGCGTCGTCGTCGTGATACTCGCCGCCACGCCAGTTCGGATCGGCCATCACCGCCTGCCGCCCGACCTCATGGAACGCGATGTTCTGCGCGGTATGCCGCGCGGTCGAGGCGATCACGACGCACGCCTTCACGCGGTCGGGGAAGGTCGCGGGCCAGCTCAGCGCCTGCATCCCGCCCATCGATCCGCCGACCACCGCATGGAGCACGCCGACGCCGAGATGGTCGAGCAACATCGCCTGCGCGCGCACCATGTCGCGGATCGTGATGACCGGGAAACTCATTGCCCACGGCCGCCCGGTCGCCGGGTTGATCGTCGCGGGGCCGGACGTCCCCATGCAGCTGCCGAGCACGTTGGCGCAGACGACGAAGTGCCGCGCAGGGTCGATCGGCTTGCCCTCGCCGACCATGCGCGTCCACCAACCGGGTTTGCCGGTCCGGGGATGATGCGAGGCGACGTGCTGGTCGCCGGTCAGCGCGTGGCAGATCAGGATGGCGTTCGACGCATCGGCGTTAAGCGTGCCGTAGGTCTCGTACGCGATGTCCACGGGCGACAACAGCACGCCGCCATCGAGCCGCAGCGGCCCCGGCAACGTGACGCGCCGCGCGAGGCCGAAGCGCTGGTCGGTGCTGTGGCCGGTCCCGGGGTCGATTGCAGGCGTGTCGAGCATGCCGCGCGCTACCATAAGCGGCCTCCGTCATGCCAGCGCGGTGGTAGTCCGGACTTGGGTACGATCCTACCCCGCAAGGGGGAGGTGGCTGGCCCTTGCCAGACGGAGGGGGAGGCAAGCGACCACGCCTGTTCCGTATCCTCCCCCTCCGTCGCCTTCGGCGCCACCTCCCCCTGGCAGGGGAGGATTGTCCGAACCACACCGTCAGCGCCCCGCTGGCGGGCGCGGACCGTCCGAACCACACCGTCATCCTGACGAAAGTCAGGATCCAGAGCCGCGACCGACACCGCTTGTTACCCTGGGTCCTGACTTTCGTCAGGATGACGGGGGAACTGGAGGAAGCCCACGCCCACGCACAAAGATTGCCACCGCGCCACACCGCCCGCTATGTCCCGCGCCATGACAAACATCATGCCCGCACCCGCGCCGAAGCCCTGGATCCTGGGGATCGCGCCGTACACGCCCGGTCGCTCGACGACCGACGATGGCCGCACGGTGATCAAGCTGTCGTCGAACGAGAACCCGCTCGGCACCAGTCCCGCCGCGAAGGCCGCGTTCGATGCCGCCGACCGCACGCTGGAACGCTATCCGGACGCGGGCGCGGTCGAACTGCGCGAGGCGCTGGCGGCGCATTACGACCTCGATCCGGCGCGCGTGATCTACGGCACCGGCTCCGACGAGATCCTGCATCTGGTCGCGGGCGCCTATGCGGGTCCCGGCGACGAGATCATCCACGTCCGCTACGGCTTCGCGGTCTACGAGATCGCGACGCGCCGGGTGGGGGCGGAACCCGTCATCGTTGACGACCGCGACTATGCGACCGACGTCGACGCGATCCTCGCCGCGGTCACCGAGCGTACCCGCATCGTGTTCGTCGCCAATCCCAACAACCCGACCGGCACGTTCACGCCGCGCGTGGAAATCGCGCGGCTGCATGCCGGGCTGCCGAAGTCGGTGCTGCTCGTGCTCGATCAGGCCTATGCCGAATATCTGTCGCCCGAGGAGGACGATGCCGGCCTCGCGCTGGCGATGACCGAGGCGAACGTGCTGGTGACGCGGACCTTCTCGAAGATCCACGGGCTGGCGGCGGAGCGGATCGGCTGGGGCTATGCCTGCGCGCCGATCATCGACGCGATGCACCGCATCCGCGCGCCGTTCAACGTCACCACCGCGGGCCAGGCCGCTGCAGTCGCCGCGATCGGCGACACCGCTTTCGTCGACGCGACGCGCGCGCACAACGACACGTGGCGCGGCTGGTTCGTCGAGCAGATCGGCCAGATGGGCAACGCCGGGCTTCGTGCCGTGCCGTCGAAGGCGAACTTCGTGCTCGTGCTGTTCGAGGGCACGCTGACCGCCGACGCCGCGTATTGCGGGCTGATGGACGCGGGCTACATCGTCCGCTGGCTGCCGGGTCAGGGCCTGCCCAACGCGCTGCGCATCACGATCGGTACCGAGGCGGAAACGCGCGGCGTCACCGCGGCGCTGCGCAACCTGGTCGAAGCGGCCTGATGCTCCCGTTCGCGCGCGTCACGATCATCGGGCTGGGACTGATCGGCTCGTCGGTGGCGCGCGCGGTGCAGGCGACGATGCCGACGGTCCGCGTCATCGGCTATGATGCCGACGCGACCGTGCGCGAGGCCGCGGACCGGCTGCAATTCTGCGATGACGTCGCGGATTCGGCCGGCGCGGCGGTGATCGACGCCGACCTGGTGATCCTGTGCGTGCCCGTCGGGATCATGGGCGAGGTCGCTGCTGAGTTCGCGAATGAACTCCCCGCGGATGCGATCGTCAGCGATGTCGGCAGCTGCAAGGCGGAGATCGTCCGCGCGCTTACCGAGGCACTGCCCAACGCGACCGTCATCCCGGCGCACCCGGTCGCAGGCACCGAGCGGAGCGGCCCCGAGGCTGGTTTCGCGACGCTGTTCCGCCATCGCTGGTGCATCGTCACGCCCCCCGAGGGCGCCGACCCGGTCGCGGTCGAGCGCGTCTCCGAATTCTGGCGCAGGCTCGGCGCGCAGGTCGAGACGATGGCGCCCGAGCATCACGACCGCGTCCTCGCCGTCACCAGCCATCTGCCGCATCTGATCGCCTATACGATCGTCGGCACCGCAGGTGACCTGGAGGAAGTGACGCAGTCGGAGGTCATCAAATATTCGGCCGGTGGGTTCCGCGACTTCACGCGCATCGCGGCGTCGGACCCGACGATGTGGCGCGACATCTTCCTCAACAACCGCGAGGCTGTGCTGGAGATGTTGCAACGCTTCTCGGAGGACCTGAGCCATCTCCAGCGGGCGATCCGCTGGGGGGATGGGGATGCTTTGTTCGACCTGTTCACGCGGACTCGGGCGATCCGGCGGAGCATCGTCGAGCAGGGTCAGGACGATGACGTTCAGGATTTCGGGCGTACGCACGGTTGAACAGGAGCCCCCCACACCGTTCAGAAGCGCACCACCCCGGCGGAGGCCGGGGCCCAGTTGGGTAGGCCGGAGTAACGGCTCGCAACGCAGATTAGCGACGTCGCCCAACTGGGCCCCGGCCTTCGCCGGGGTGGTGGCTCTTAGAGGTGGTAGCTTCACCGAACCTAATCCAGCGCGTTCATCGCCGCATGGACTCGCTGCTCCGCCTCTTCCCGCGGCAAACCCGGCGGCACCACTTCGCCGAACCGGAAGGTGATCACTCCCGGCAGCTTCGGCCCCTTTTTCGGCCACACCAGCCCGCTGTCGCACGCGATCGGCACCGTCGGCATCTTCAGCGCACGATACAGCCCGGCAAACCCCGGCTTCAGCGGCGGATGCTCGCCCGGCGAAACCCGCGTCCCCTCCGGAAAGATCAGGATCGAGCGCCCCGTCGCCTTCGCCGCGGTCGCCTCGCGCATCATGCTCCGCATCGCCGTCGCCGACGCCTCGCGATCGACGACGATCGCGCCGTAACGCCGCGCTGCCCAGCCCCAGGCCGGGATATCCGCCAGTTCGCGCTTCAGCACGATCGCGGGGCCGTCGAGCAACGCCTGCAATTCGAGCGTCTCGAACATCGCCTGGTGCTTGCACGCATAGAACGCCGGCCCGGTCGGTCGCGTCCCCTCCACGCGGATATGCACGCCGAGGATCGCGCGCGCGCACCAGCGGTGGAAGCGAGTCCAGATCGTCGAATGCACGATCACCGCGCGCGAGCCGAACAGCGCCGAGATCGGCACGGTCACCACGATCGGCACCGAGATCGTGTAAAAAACGAGCATGAACGCCCAGTTACGCAGCCAGATCATCCGCCATATCCAATCCACAACGCGATCCGGCGAAGGATCAACTTGTTATATTCGTTGACCAAGGTCCCAAGCCGCGGCGTCCCCGGCACCCCATCGCCTAGGATCACGACATTCTTGTCGAGCGCCGCCGCCAGCTCCATCCGCGCGCGCGCGACATGCCAATCCGACGTCACCAGCCGCACCGACCGGTATTTGTGCACGCGCACCCATTGCGCCGTTTCCTCGGCATTCGACCGCGTATCGACAGCGTCCGCACCCAGATCGATGCAGCACGCGAACAACGCGGGCGAGGTGCGATACTCCAATGCGAGATCGATTGGCCGCACCCCTGGCGCGACTCCCGTCACGAGCATCCGCTTCGCCTGGTGATCGCGGAGCAGCGCGATGCCGCGGTCGATCCGCCCTGCCCCACCCGTCGGCACGACGATCGCATCCGAGGTGAAACCGTCGAGCGGCTTGGGCAACAGCAGCATGAACACCGCGAACCCGAACGCCCAGGCGAGCGCCATGATGCCGAACAGCCGGACGATCACAGGATATGCCTCAGCGCGCGGACGATCGTCACGCGGGCGGCGAGCGTAGCCAGCACGACGAACGCGACCGGGAGCAGCGCAAGCACCACCCAGTCGACTCCGCCGAGCGTCACCCCGCCGAGCAGTTCGGAGCCCAGCCCGTGCAACCGGATGCCGATGAACGCCACCACCAGCAACGCCGTGACGCCGCCGCCGACACCACCGATCGTCGCATCGAGCGCGATCCGCCGCTGGAACAACCGCGCGACCTGGAGATCGGTCGAGCCGAGCATGTGCATCACCGCGATCGTCGCGTGATGCGTCTGGAGCCCCGCGCGCGCGGCAAGCACGACGACCGCGGCGGTCGCGCTCGCCATCAGCAGGACCAGCGCCAGCGCGAGGAACGTCAGCGAGCGCATCACGTCGTTGACCGGCGACATCCAGCTTTCGTGGCGGTCGACTCGGACGATCGGGCTCAGGCGCCGCACTGTCGCCGCGACGCGCACAGCCGCCGCCCCGTCATGATCGGCCAGGTCGACGTCGATCATTGCCGGCACCGGCAATTGCGGGTCCGCGCCATCGGATCCGAGCCAGGGTTGCAGCAGCCGCGTGAGTTCGGCGCGATCGACCGGCGTCGCCGTCGCGACCGCCGGCATCGTCCGCAGCGCCGCCAGCACGCGCGCCGCGACGGCGTCACGCCGCACGGGATCGCCATCGACGACCTGCACCGTCAACCGGCCCGCCAGCTGTCGATCGAGCAAGCGCGCCGCGCCCGCGGTCGCCAGTCCCAGGGCGGCGGCGAGCATCGTCAGAAACAGCATGATCGCCATCACCCACGTCATCGCGCGCAGGCCGCCGGCTTCGTCGAGCACGCGGCGTTCTGCCGATGATCGCGCCTTCGACACCCCCATCATTCGGGCCGCGTCGGCGGATAGCGGAGCGAGCCGGTCGGATCGAGCAATCGTCCGCGATCGAGCCGCATCATCTGCGCGCCGGGTATCCGCCCGAGCAGGTGGAAGTCGTGCGTCGCGACCACGACGGTCGTCCCCAGCTTGTTGAGCGATTCGAACAGATGCAGCAGCCGCTCCGCCATGTCGGGATCGACGTTGCCAGTCGGCTCGTCCGCGACCAGGATTTCGGGGCGTGCGATGACCGCGCGGGCGATCGCGACGCGCTGTTGCTCCCCGCCCGACAGCGTCGCCGGGCGCGCGTCGGCACGGTCGCCGAGCCCGACCCAGGCGAGCATCTCGCGCACCGGTTGCTCGATATCCGCCTCGGGCATCCCCGCCACGCGCAACGGCAGCGCGATATTGTCCCAGGTCGACAGATGCGGGACGAGCCGGAAATCCTGGAAGACCACGCCGATCCGCCGCCGAAAACCGGGCAGCCGGTCGCGCGACAACACCACCGCATCCTCGCCGAACAGCCGGATCACGCCGCGTGTCGGCCGCTGCGCGAGATACAGCAGCTTGAGTAGCGAGGTCTTCCCCGCGCCGCTCGCGCCGGTCAGGAAATAGAACGCACCGCTGCGCAGCGTGAAGCTGAGGTCCGACAGCGTCTCCGGCCCGGCGTCCGGTCCCGAATCTGACTCCGTGCCGTAACGAAGCCCGACATTCTCGAATTGGACGATATTCGCCATGACGTGGTTGCGCCCGCTTTCGCCCGCTTGATGCCCGTATCGGCGCTTTCGCATGAAAGCGCGCGCCGCTTCAAGCTTGCCACCTATGCGGGCCGCGTGCTTATTCGGCACAAGACCGGTCGCGCTCCAGCGGCCGCTGGTGAAGCGCATCCATGATCCTCCAATGTCCCGAGTGCAGCACGCGCTATCTGGTTCCCGACAGCGCGATCGGGACCGAGGGGCGCACCGTGCGCTGCGCCAATTGCAAGCACAGCTGGTTCCAGGGACCCGCCGCGGCCCCCGACACCGTCGTCGACATGCCGGAATCGACCCCACTCCCACCGGCGCCCGCCCCGCTTGCCCCGCTGCCCCGCGCGCCGATCGCCGACGTATCCGAGCGGTTCGCGGCGGTCGCTCCAGCGCCGACGCCGACCCCGCCGGCTGCCCAGGCCGAGCCCGAACCCGCGTTCGTCGCGCCGACCTACCAAGCCGTCGCCGAGCAGCCGCCGTTCCGTCCGCGCCGCAACACGACGCGGCGCTGGACGATCGTCGCGGTCATCGCCGGGCTGCTTATGCTGCTCGCGGCAGGCGCGATCGTCTATCTCGGCGCGCCGGGTGTCGCCGCCAAGCTCGGCATCGGCGTCGCCACCGACGACAGCCCGCTGCGGCTGCGCGACAACCCGATCGAGCGGCGCGAACTCGACAACGGCTCCGAGCTGTTCGCGGTCAGTGGCCAGGTGAGCAACCCGTCGGACCAGCGCCAGCGCGTGCCCGATATCAGGGCTGAACTCCGCGATGCGCAGGGGCGGCTGGTGTACAGCTGGACGATCACCCCGCAACAGCGCACGCTGGCTCCCGGCGGGACGATCGATTTCAATTCGGCGACGCTCAACGTGCCGGCGAACTCGAAGCGGCTCGAGCTGAGCTTCGCAGGTGAGTCGACCCGCTAGCGGCGACACGCGACGATCCGGCAGCGGCGGCCGAGCGTAGCAAAATCGGCGTTTGCGGTCTCCGCCGACGACTTTCTCGCAAAGGCCGTTGCGTCGCGTTCAAACCCTTGCTAGTGGCGCTCGCCTACCAGATGCCGGGTCCGCCCGGTGATGTTTCATGGGCGGCCATGGCGGAACTGGTAGACGCGCAACGTTGAGGTCGTTGTGGGCGAAAGCCCGTGGAAGTTCGAGTCTTCTTGGCCGCACCATTTTTCCCGATGAAATGAACATCCCCTTCGAGGGCCACCCCTTCGATTGCCACTCCCGCCGCGTTCATGCGTTGGGCCGGGTGGAGGAATTTGCATGAGTTCGATCGACGACACGATCATCGACACGCCCGAGGGGCCGATGACGTTTGCGCAGTGGAAGAAGAAGAACCCGGTCCAGCTGCCCTCGCGGCGGACCAAGGGAAAGAAGCTGCCCAACAAGGTGAAGCTCACCACCGACGAGAAATAGCGGTGGCTAAATCTCGAACGCGGCGCCGATAGGCCGATACGCTCCCCTCCCTGGAAGGGAGGGGTTGGGGGTGGGTTGGCCTGCTCGTGCCACCCCGGTCCGGATTACGCGGAAGCCGACCCACCCCTGCCCCTCCCTTCCAGGGAGGGGAAAGCAGCGGGCATCACATCGGTTGCCGCTCAGTGCCTCCCCGCCCCCTGCCTCGCCCGGATCATCCGCGCCTGGAATTTCACGCGCTGCCAGAAGGTCGCGTCGTCGAGCCGCCATTGCCGGATCGCCTGCGTCGCCAGCGTCTCGATCAGCGCCTCGCTGGTCGCCGCGTCCTGCTTTGCGAACTCGCGCGCCAGCTCTTCCACGCAGGGACCGTGATCGGTGAAGTCGCGCGGCGGCATTATCGTCGGACTCGGCATCGGCATCGACATCGGCATAGATTTCTCTCCCTGTGATTATCGGCGACCACCGAACAGCGCGCGCGTCGCGCCGCCGATCGTGGCCTGGTCGAACTTCAGCCGCATCGTCACGTACGGCCCCTGCCGCGTGTAGCGGTCGTCCTCGAAATCGCGGTCGCGGTAGCCCGAGATGTTGTAACCGGCGCTGATCCACGTGTTGCGTGCGGGGGATACGCCGACCGATGGCCCACCGCTCCACGACCAGGCGCCGCGCGACCACGCATGCTGCACCGATCCGCTGACGCCGATATCGAACCGGGTGCCGATATCCTGGCGCAACTCGAACCCGGTGACGTCGATATACCCGTCATAGGTATCGTCGGCGAACCGCCCCGCGACGTATTTCGCGCCGTAATACACCGTCGCCTCGGTGCCGTGTCCGAGCCCTTCCGGACCGGTACGATAGTTGACCGCGAGGTTGTTGATGATCCGCGACGTCACCTGATCGCCTGCGCCATAGGCGGGGACGCCCAGCGCATTCGAGTCGCTGAACCCGGCATCTGCGCTCTCGTGCCGCAGTTCGAGCCGTTCGAGCACCGACCAGCGGCTGTCGAGCGGCCGCAGCGCGAGCGCCAGATCGGCGGTGGCATAGGTCGCGACCGCGCCGGTCCGATCCTTGATCGTGTAGGCCTTGATGCTCGACGCGAGCGTCTTGCCCTGCCCCAGCGTGCGCAGGAAGTTGGTGGTGATGCCCCAGCGATCGCCGCTGTCGGCGTTGCGATATTCGAGCCGTCCGTTCACCGACCAGCGAGCCTGGCGGTAGGTCGCCCCGAACGTTGCCGCCGCGTAGTCGCCGTTGGTCTGGTCCTGGCCGACATAGCCGCCCGAGGTGACCGGCTGGAACGCGTTGACGACCGCGCCTTCGGGGATCTTGCCCTTGAGCGTGTTGCTGGCGTCGAGCGTCCCGTCGATGGTCCAGTGCTTGCCGAGCGGCACCGACTGGCTGAGGCCGTATTGCGCATAGGTCCGCGCGCCGTTCTCGCCGATCGCCTGCTGGTTCAGCGTGCTCATCAGCTTGGCGCCGGTCCAGGGCGCGACGTCGACGCCGAACTGCTTGGTATGCGCGACATAGCCGTCGCCGTTGGCGATCTCGTAGCCACCGATCAGGCGGATGCCGGGCTTGATCCGGTAGGCCAGCTGGATCTGATGGCGGACCGGGAAGTCGACGCTGTCGCTGTCGCCGCCAGGCGCGAACTGCGTCTGGCCGGTGAGCGTCAGCTTGTCGCCGAACAGCGCCTGCGTGCCGCCGACCGTCAGCAGACGGCTGTCGCGGTCCTTGCCGTCCCTGCCGCGGTCCGACGCGAACTGGCCGCCGACGAAGATCGTGCCGGTGTCGCGGCGATATTCGATACGGGCCTCGCCGGCGGCACGCGTACCGGGGGTGCTCAGCTGCTGTTGGTACCAGGCGACCCCGGTCACGCTCAGCCGATCGGTCAGCCGCAGCCGGCCGTCGAGCCCGAACTTGCGCGTCCCCGCCTCGACGAGGTTCTGCTGGCCGACGCCGAACGCGGTATCCTGCTGGCGGGCATAGGCGAGCAGATCGAGCTTGGTGCCGTGGTGATCGACCTCGGCCAAATAGGCGAGGCCCTGACCCAGCCCGCCGCGACCGCCCTTGGCGATCTCGCCGCGCAGTTCGGTATTGGCGGTGACGTGTGCCTTGATATCGGCGCCGAGCACAGTGGCCTTGCCGATGGTCTCGTCACGGATGACCGCGGCACCGATCTCGACCCGACCGTTCGCCAGCTTGGTCGCGACGCGCGCGGCGGCGGCGAGCTTGGACGATTTGCCGCCCTCGACCTCGTAATCCGCGACGATGAAGACCGGGTTGAGGTTGCTGTCACGGCTAAGGATAGGCTGGCGGAAGCGCACCGTGCCCATCGAGGTGTCGATGTCGTAGTCGATGTGCCGCGTCAGCTGGGTGGTCGCGATGATCAGCTCGGAGCGGAACCGGTCGCGCGTCTCGATCCGCAGCTTGTCGCTGTTCGGCACGATATCGCGCCCCGACAGCCGGTATGGACCACTCAGGCCGTTGCCCTGAATCTCGTCGCGCGAATACAGCGTGTCGGTGTTGGCGGCGAACCCGGTCGCGCGGATCCGCTTGCCCTCATAGGCGGCCTTCACGCCGTTGAGCGTGCGGTTGTAGCGGGTCAGCTGCGTGTCGGTGAAGCCGGTCTCGAAATCGCCGAACAGCGCGTAGAATTCGCGACGCTCGAGCCGCAGGTACAGCTTGCGCTTGGTGGCGGCGTCATAGCCCTGGCGCGAGCCGTCGCCATAGACGGTGTAGTAGCGATCGGGATCGATCGTGCCGAGCAGGCCGCGATCGGGATCGTATTTGCGGTCGCTGTCATAGGCGATCGTCGCCAGCCACGAGCCCTTGACGCGACCCTTGGCGTAGAAGGCGAGCTGGCCGTCGGTGACGACGCTGCCGCGCTGCGACCGCGGGAGGCCAGACTGGCGCTTGCTGAGCATGTCGTAGCCGAGCGAGCCCGCACCGAAGCCGACCACGACCCATTGCTTGGCGGAGGCGGCGAGCCAGGCGCGAACCTCGTTGGCATGGACGACCTTGTCCTGGGTCAGCGAGACGACGACGTGGACGGCACCCGCCTGCGTGGTCGGCTGGAGCGTGATGAAGGCGAGCCCGTCGTCGCCGACCACCAGCGCGGTGGTGGCGGACCGCTCGCGGCCGGCAAGCTGGCGACCCTGTTCGAGCTCGGCCTCGACCGCAGCGGTATAGGGCTGGTCGACGGTGAACGGCACCAGCGTTCCGGCGCGAACCGGACGGCCGGTCTTGTCGGTGACGCGGACCGCGATCAGCGGACGGGTCAGGCCATCGGCGACGAGCCGGCTGCTGGCGGCGTCGAACACCGCGCGCACGCCTGCGCCCGAATAATGCACCAAGCGGTCGAGCGTCTTCACGACGCTGCCGTCGGCGGCCAGCACGCGTGCCTGGAGGCGATTGTCGCCGTCGATCAACGGGATACCCGTCCAGCGCGAGACCGCGATGTCGGTGCCGTCACGCTGATCGGTGCCGTCGAACGCGAGCGCTTCGACCTGCTTGCCGTTGATCGTCAGCGCTACCCGCTGACCGGGCATGTGCTTGACGACCGCACGGACGATCGGCGCGCGCGGGTTGTGGTCGGCGAGCGGGAACAGCCAGTCGATGCCCGCCGTCTGTCCACCGGCCAGCCAGTCGCGGCTGCCGGCGGCGGTGGCGTCGTCGAGGATGGTGACGGGGAGCGTGGCGTCGACAGCGGCAGCCTTGCCGGTCGGCTTCAGCTGGAAATCGACGCGCTTGAGCAGGCCGCCGTCGCCCTCGACGAAGCGCGAGATCGGGCTGTTGGCCTGGCGCGTGTCGATGTCGCAGGCGACCGGCGCATGCGTGACGGGGATGCTCGACGTGTCGATCTGGACGACGTGGCGACCGGCGCGGACGCCCTCGAAATGGTACAGCCCGTCGCGATCGGTGGAGACGAACGTGCCGTCCTCCATCAGCAGGCGGATTCCAGGTACGCCCTTGCGCTTGTCGACCGGATCGCCGCAATTCCCCTCGGTCACGCGGCCGATGATCGTCATCGCGTCGGTGAACAGCAGCGGACGCAGCCGCACCGAGGCGGCAGCCTCGTTGCTGGAGACGTCGCCCTGCCCAGCGACGCGGGCGCGGTTCAGCGCCTCGCCGACGGGTGCGCCAGGCGCGATGCTGACGACGTATTTCAGTTCGGTCGAGGCGCCGGCAGCCAGCAGCGGGATCGCGAAATCGAGGTTGCGGCCATCGCTCGACACGGTCGGCTCGTCACCGCCGCGCGCGGAATTGCGTTCGTAGCGCAGCCCCCTTGGCAACGTATCGGCGACGTGGAGTCCGCGCGCAGGGACCGAATCGCGATTGGTGATGCGCAGCAGATACTGGACGAAATCGCCCGGCGACGCCTCGCGCACCGACGCGATCTTGGTCAGCAGCAGCTTGCCGGGACCGGGGCCATCGAGCGGAATATCCGCCGTGAACGGCTCAGGCCTGGCCAGCGTGAACACGTCCCCGAAGCTTGCCTCCTTGAGGATGAACGGTGCGCCGTCCAGATCCTTGAGCGCGGCCAGCGCAGTACGGTCGGCGGTCGACGGGGCGACATAATCACCCGGCGGGACCACCTTCAAAGCATAGCGGCCCGGCGTCGTCAGCGGGAACCGATAGCGGCCGGTTTCGCCGGGATAGACGCGCCCGCTGGCGTCGGTGACGGTCGCACCAGTCATCATCGTCGAGGGGTAGCGGCTGACACCGTCGTCGCCGAAGACGGTGGCTGGCTGGCCGGTCTCGTCGACCAGCGACACGGTGGAGCCATCGACCAGTGCGCCGGTGCGCGAATCGAAGGTGTAGCCCGCCGGATCGATCAGGATCGACGCGGTCGAGGCGTAGCTGAACTCGTCTTCGGCGAAGCTGAGCGTGATCGGTGTGCCGCGCGTACGCACTTCGCACGGTTCGAGATCGGGATATCGGCCCGTTTCGGTCGAGGGAACGCCGCCGGCGAAAATGCCGCTGTTGGCGGCAGTTTCGACCAGCGTCAGCGGAACCTTGGTTTCGCCAATATTTGCGGTAATCACCGCCGTCTCACGGACCGCCGGATCGTGATTGCCCGCCTGGTTGTCGAGCACCAGGATCATGTCTTCCTTGACGTCGAGCGCCGCGACGTTGGGCGCCGCGGCAAAGGTCGGTGCATCGATCGGTGCAGGCGTAAACAGATAGGTCGGGACGGTCTGACACGTCGCGCCGGTGAAGGCGTAATTGATCGGGGCCAGACGGAATGAGAGCGTCGTCGGACGCTTGGCACGGTTCACGTCGAGCGCGACCGTGTTGGACGGAACGGCCCGTGTGCCGGAGTCGCTACCTGCGTCGTCGAACGACAGCGTTGCGGTATTCTGGACACGGATCGTCTGCGCCATCGCTGGTGCCGCGCCGATGGCGGGCCCGAGCAACAGCATCGGAATGAGGGCGCCAAGGCGCGAGAGGCGACGGGAGCTGGACATAAGGGATCCTTTCCCGGCACGCGTCGCCACGCGCCGGGATCGGTCGGTCCTTTCGGATGCGAGGTGGGTTTAGTTGATCGTCACGCGGAAGGTCGCCGCGACCGAGGTCCCGCCCAGCAAGACCGGTATCCGCGCGTTCACCGTCTTCGTGGTGGCGTTGAACGAGCCGGTGTAGTTGACCAGCGGCACGGTCACCGTTCCGTCGTCGGCCAGCGAAACGCCGTCGACGATACCCGTCAGCAGGCACGTGCCGCCGAGCGCGATCGCGCCGATCGACATCGAGTTGGCGACATAGGTGGTGTTGGGCGGGACGACGTCGGTCAGCGTTACGTTCGACGCCGGCGTCCCCACCGTGCCGTTGTTGACGACCAGGCAATATTGCACGACCGCGCCCGGGATCGCCTTTGGTGCGACGGCGAGGTTGATCGGATCGGTCAACACCAGCTGCGACTTGGCGACGCTCAAGGCGACGTTGCGCGTGGTGATCTCGTAGCCGAGCGCCGCGCGGCCCTGCCCGTTATAGATGATATCGGGACCAAGGCCGTCCGAGTCGTTGTCGGCGAAGACCACGTCGACGACGTTATCGTCGTTCGGGGCGACGCTCGGCGCCAGCGGCAAGCCCTGCGCAGCCGTATCGCCACCAGCCGCGACCTGGGCGATCAGGGTGATGCCGGCGAGGACGTTGGCCTGGTTGTTGGGGATGTCGGCGACGATGAAGACGACCGCCGACTGATCGGCGCCGAGTTCGTTGATGTAGGTCGCGGTATCGGTACCGGCGTCATAGGTGCCGTTGCCGTTCGAATCGACGTAGATGTGGATGTTGGTCACATCGAAATTGTCGCCGTTGAACAGCCCCTGGATCGGCGTCTGGCTCGACGACAGCAGGAAGTCCTGCGTGCCGTTGGTGTTGTTGGTGACCTTGAACGTCGTCACCGCAGCGGTCTGGCCGATCGCGACCTGCGTGTTGTTCGGCTGGTTGGCGATCACGGTCAGGTTGACCTTGCGATCGACCACGAAGCTCACCGCGTTCGACGTCGCGTTCTGCTGGACGCCGTTGACGGTGTAGCTCGCCTGCGCGGTGTTGGTGACGGTCGTGCCGGCGGCGGTGCCGGCGGGCCCCGGTGCCTGTGCGTTGGCGGTGCCGGCCATCGTGCCGGCGGACACGATGGCGGCCGTACCGGCCAACAGCGTGCGTAGTACCCCTTTTGCGAACATGTCTTGATTTTCCTTATGTGTGTTTAGTCAGGCTTGGTGGTGGGGGGAGATCATTTGAGGACGGCCTGGAACGCGAATTGGCCTTGCGAACCGGCCGGTATCGGGTTCGCAATGCGCCACCGGACGCTGGTGACATCGCTGGGGCTCGCCGCGCGCGTGCTGCCGTCGAGGCTGCGGACGCGGAGCGCGTCGAGCGCGCCGTACGTCGTGCCGTCGACCGACACGTCGGGTGCAGGCGAACCGGGATTTGCGGATCGATAGGAGATCGCCGCCGGCAACGGGTTGGCCAGGACGACGTTGGCCAGCGGCTGTTTGCCGGTGTTGCGATAGGCGAGGACGAAGATGACCTTGTCGCCCGGCGTCACCTTGCCCGGCTTGACCAAGGTGATCCGCGTGGTGCCATCGGCGGCCGCGCTGCGGCTCTCAACGAGGATGCTGCTCGTCACCTGCAGCGGGCCCGCGGCAGAAACGGAGGCGGTGGTCGCCATCAGGACGGCGGCAATCATGGGACGCGTGATCATGCTTGGACTCCTCATTGGATCTTGGTTTTGAATTGAACGGTGTGGACGGCGGCGGCGGCGACCTGGCCGAGTGCGACGGCGATGCCGCCGCCAGCCGCGCCGGGAGCCGATGCGTTGCGATCGAAGGCACCCGCATCGCCGTCGCCGGCATCGGTCAGCGGCGTGCCGTCGAGCGTGAGGCTGCCGGGAACGAACACCGTGCCCTCGGGGATCGGATCGACGATCCGCGCGCCGGTGACCGCATCGGTGAACCGCGCCTCGAGCGTGTAGGTGATGACCGCATCGCGCACCGCGTTCTGCGATCCGTCGGCGGCCAGCACGGACTGGCTCTTGAACAACGACGGGCCGGCGATGCCGGTGGTGATCGGCACGACGACGCTGGCGATCGCCCCGGTCGGGCCGACGACCGCATCGCCGCCACCGTCGCCCAGCCCGGCATAGGTGCTGCCCGGCTGGCCCGATCCAGTGGTCGATTGTGCGGTGACCGTCAGCGTCGCGGTCGCGGCGCCACCCGAGGAATCGGTCCTGACCAGGATCGCCAGCAATTTGATCGACTGGCTGGGCGACAGGACCGGAGTCCTGCCATCGGCAGGGGGCAGATCCTTGACCGGATCATAGAGCCCATCGCCGTCCGCATCGATCACCAGCGCCTGGACGCCGAAGACGCCGGCCGACACGCTGGCAGCGATCGCGAAGGATTCATTGCCATTGTCGCGATTGGTCAGCGTGAACGGCACCGCCTTGGGCTGCGGCGTGACGACGACGGCGCCCTGCCCGGTGCGGACCAGGCTCACATCGAGCCGTTCGGCGACGATGATCGTCACGGTGTTGGAGACAGTCGACTGGGTCGCGCCGTTCAGGTCGAACCCCAGCGCCGCGGTGTTGACGATCGGCGTACCGGCAGGCGTCGGAGCAGTGGCCTGGCTCCAGGCCGGCGCTGGCGCGAGCAGGCCCGCTGCTCCGGCGATCAACGCACGCAACGCAGTGACGGAGACCGATCGGTACCCTGCCCTCATTGCAAATGCTTGATTTTGCCGAACCAATTTGTCCCCCTGACCTTTGTTAGGGAACAAAATTGCGTCGTATCGCTTAACTAAAACCTACTAAATCAAAACGACAAACAGCGGCGATGTTTTTCGTATGTTTCCAACGAAAATGGTGACTTGTTCGTCGCAAATTTACACTAAAATGGACCGTTAACTGTCTTCTGGTTGTATCGTTGCTCCGAGATAGCGATCGTAGCAAGTATACGATCATGATTCGGGCGCCAGACGCAGCTTTAGATCGTGCCCGTCGGGCGTGCCTGCTCTGGTCATCGATAAACGCGCGCGCGAAAGTCCGGTGCCTTTACAAAGCCCGGCTTCTGGCGGTTCACTGGTGCTTGAGCGCCCGCAGATAGGCTTTCATCGCCTGGTCGCCGGTATGGCTGAGCGAAATCTCGACGCGTCGGCGATCGGTCGGATCGATGACGCGATCGATGAGCTTGAGCTTGTGAAGATGTTCGATCCAGCGCTGCGATGTCGTCACCGGCGCGTCCGACATGCTGACCAGCGCCTTGATGTTCATCGGCAGGCGGGCATCACGCGAGACGAACAGCGCGAGCAGCATATCCCAGGCCGGTTCGTGAAACAGTTCGCCCGGCAGGAACTGACGCCGCATGCGCCGTTGCTCGAGTACCGTTTCGGCATAATCGACGAGCGCGGCTTCGTCGTTTTCCTCGCCTACCGGCGCCTCTTCGGCGGCATGCGCGACGCGCCCGTTGAATTCCTCCGCCACGGCGGACAGCTTGGCCGTGAGATCCTTGATCAGTTCGACCACCGACTCGTTCTTCACTCAAAGACTCCCGTCGTTCACCAAGGATGAGACATCATCGGCCGATCCGCCCTGTTCGCGATGCGGAACCACCGCGGCCTGACAGATCGAACTGACGACATTGTCTCCTTCCCTCACGGTTTTTCAACCTAATCCTTTGAAAATAGGTAACCATGTGAGAAATACATACAAAAATAGCTCTGTTTGAACTTCATTTCGGATCAATCTGTAGTGTTGCGGCACTATATCCAAATTGGTTTTGTTTTGGTTTTAATCGTACCATTTCGAAACTACGCTGCGAATCGGGGATATTATACGGTTCTGGCGGACTTGCCGGTTTTCGGCTATCGGGGGGCGTGCCTTGGCATTCGTCATGGCATGGCGCCTGATAGTGGAAGTTCGATCATGAACGCGTTCAGCGTATATGCGCAGTTACAGGATGCCTGCCGGGCGCTGGACGCCGCTGAGGATCATGCGATCGCCGCCTATGTCGAATGGGCGATGACGCTGATGGCCGAGAAATATGGCCTGACGCCCGACGCGATCGATGCCCCCGCCGAGACCGAACGCCCGGGCTGAGGCGCAACACCGCCGGCTTGTGCGACATCGAAGGACGCGGTTGGCGACATCATTTCACGATATCATTCAGCGATAACCGTGTGGGACCATGCGGATTATCGCCGGCGGCGACGTCTATAATCGCTCGCTGTGCGTATAGTGATCGAATCGCGTGCCATCCCGCACGGACCAAAGGACGTCGTGCCCGCTGACATGCCTGCTTCTTCCCCCGCCTGCCCCGCTGCCTTCCTGAATGCCGTCGGCACCGCGGTGCCCGATCACGACATCCATGACGCCTTCATCGCCTGGGCGCGCGCGCGGACCGATGCGCGCGCGACACGGGTGTTCGACCGGATGGCGTCGCGGTCGGGGATCGCGCATCGCTGGTCGGTGTTGCCACCGACCGCGGACGGGGGGTCGCCGGTCGACGCTGCGGGCTTCTATGCGACCGAACCACATCCCGGCACCGCCGCGCGGATGACGCTGTATGCAGAGCACGCGCCCGATCTGGCGATCCGCGCGATCGACGCGTTGCGCGCGAAAATCGCGGTCGAGGGCATCACGCATCTGGTGGTGGCGAGCTGCACCGGTTTCGTCGCGCCCGGAATCGACCAGATCATCGCGCGCCGGCTGGGGCTGTCGCCCAGCGTCGAACGGCTGCTGATCGGTTTCATGGGGTGCTACGCGGCGGTCGTCGCATTGCGCAACGCGCGCCACATCGTCCGCTCCGCACCCAACGCACGCGTGTTGGTCGTGACGGTCGAGCTCTCGACGCTGCATCTTCAACCCGCCACCGATATCGAGCCGTTGCTGGCGATGCTGCAGTTCGGCGACGGCGCTGCGGCCGCGCTGGTGACCGCGGACGCGACCGGGATCGAGCTCGGCACGCCGTTCGCCGCCGCGCTGCCCGATACCGAGACGCTGATCCGCTGGGACGTCACCGATGCGGGGTTCGCGATGCATCTGTCGGGCGAGGTGCCCGCGCGAATCGCCACGGCGCTGGCGGATACCGCGTTCCGGACGATCGTCAGCGACGGCCACCCGCCCGAATCGATCGACGGCTGGGCGGTGCATGCCGGCGGACGCTCGATCCTCGACGCGGTCGAGCATGCGATGCACCTGAAGCCCGACGCGCTCGATGCATCGCGGCGGGTGCTGGCGGAGAACGGCAACATGTCGTCGGCGACGTTGATGTTCGTGTTCGAACGCCTGCTGGCCGGACCGCCGATCGGGCACGGAGTCGCGCTGGCGTTCGGACCCGGGCTAGCCGCGGAGGGCTTCGGATTCCGGAGCGCGGCATGAGCCTCGCCACGCGCAGCCAGGCCGAGGAGCTGATGGACGCGGACGATCTCGACGCGGCGACGTATGCGGACGTGGTCGGCGATCTCGCCACCGTGAACACCGTGACGATGGCGCGGCGGCCGACGCTCGATTTTCTCGACCGGGCGACCAAAGGGCGCAAGCGCGTCCGCGTGCTCGATGTCGGGTTTGGCGACGGCGACATGCTGCGGCGGATCGCGCGCTGGGCCAAGGCGAAAGGGATCGAGGCGGACCTCGTCGGCGTCGATCTCAACCCGCGGAGCGAACAGGCGGCGCGCGCGCATGGCACCGCCATCGGCGGCGATATCCGCTATGTCACCGGCGGCTATGCCGATCTCGCCGACGAACCCTGGGACGTGATCGTCAGCAGCCTCGTCGCGCATCACATGAGCCACGACCAGCTGGTCGCGTTCCTGCGCTTCATGGAAGCGCATGCGAGCGCGGGGTGGTTCGTCAACGATCTCCACCGCCACGGGTTCGCGCATTGGGGGTTCCCGATTCTCGCCACGATCGCGCGCTGGCACCGGATCGTCCGGCATGACGGCACGCTGTCGATCGCGCGCAGCTATCGCCCCGACGAATGGCCACCGATCCTCGCCGAGGCGGGGATATCCCAGGCGAAGGTCCGTCGCGTCTTTCCGTTCCGGTTATGCGTCGAACGCCTGCGCTGATCGTCGGCGGCGGGCTCGCTGGCGCCGCGACCGCGATTCAGCTCGCGCGCGCCGGCTTGCCGCACCTGCTCGTCGAGCGATCGCGCGAGACGGGCGATGCGATCTGCGGCGGGTTCCTCAGCTGGCGGACGCTGGAGACGCTGGCCGGGCTGGGGATCGATCCCGACGCGCTCAACCCGGCGCGGGTGACGCGAGCGCGGATCTATGCTGGCGCGCGGCGTGCGGAGGCCGCGCTGCCGCATCCGGCGGTTTCTGTGACACGCCGACGCCTCGATACGGTGCTGCTGGCCGAAGCCGTCCGGCTCGGCACGCCGGTCGAACGCGGTGTCACCGTGCGCGAGATCGACGGCACGACGGTCCGCACCGCGGATGGCGCGACCTTCGCCCCCGACGCGCTGTTCCTCGCCAGCGGCAAGCACGACGTTCGCGGGTCGGCACGCCCCGAGGAGGCGCGCGGCGACGATCCGACGCTCGGGCTGCGCGTGCGGATCGCCCCGTCTCCCGCGCTGCGCCGGTCGCTCGAGGGGGGCATCGAGCTGCATCTGTTCGATCGCGGCTATGCAGGGCTGGCGATGCAGGAGGATGGCACCGCGAACCTGTGCCTCGCAGTGCATCGCTCGCGCCTCCAGGCGGCGGGATCGCCCGCGCAACTGCTCGACGCGCTCGGTCGCGAGATGCCGGCGCTCGGCGAATGGGTCGCGCTGGTCGACGGCGCCGCGACGATCGATGCCATCGCCAACGTCCCCTATGGCTGGCGGCAGCGTCAGGGCGTGAACGCCATGTTCCGACTCGGCGATCAGGCCGGCGTCATCCCGTCGCTGGCAGGCGAGGGCATGGGCATCGCGCTGGCCAGCGGAGTCGCGGCGGCCGACGCCTATGTCAAAGGCGGGACGGACGCCGCCGCGCACTGGCAGGAAGATTTCGCGCGCCGCCTCGCCCGTCCGATCGGCATCGCCAGCATCGTCCGCCAGGTCGCCGAAAGTACGCGTGCGGCGTGGCTGCTGCCATTGCTGCGCCCCGCCTTGATCCAGGTGATCGCGAATGCAACCAGAATAGGGCACACTTAGCGTTCGGTGTCAGGCCACCTTGAAATCCGTCCCGCCAGCACGAGATTCAAACCCATGGACCAGCTGAACCTTTCCGAATCCGAGTGGCGCCAGCGCCTCACCCCCGAGCAATATCACGTGCTGCGCGAGGCGGGCACCGAGCGTGCGTTCGCCGGTGCGCTCAACGACAACAAGGCCGACGGCATCTATCGGTGCGCGGCGTGCAGCAACGAGCTGTTCGACAGCGCGGACAAATATGATTCCGGCTCGGGCTGGCCGAGCTTCACGCAGCCGATCGGCCCCGACGCGGTCACCGACCACACCGATCGCAGCCACGGCATGACCCGCGTCGAGACACGGTGCGCGCGCTGCGACAGCCATATGGGGCATGTTTTCCCCGACGGCCCGCCGCCGACCGGCCAGCGCTACTGCATGAACTCGCTATCGCTGGAATTCCGGCCGCGCAAAGCGAACGTCGCGGCCTGATCGCGCTTGTAGGGCGCGGGCGGAACGCGTAATTCTCGCGGTCACATGGCCAGTACGCGTTCTGCTTCACCGTCCCGTCGGCCCCCGTCTACCCCGGCGTCTCGCTGGCGTCGGCGGCTGGTCGTCTTCCTGAAGGTCTGCATCGGACTCGGTCTGCTCGCGCTGGGTGCGCTGGTGATCGCGGTCTATGTAGCGATGTCGCAACTGCCGAGCTTCGACAGCCTGAAGTCGTCGCCCAACGGCCAGATGATCCGCGTCCATGCCGCCGACGGCACGGTGATCGTGTCGATGGGGCCGAGCTTCGGCGAATGGCTCCCGTATTCGCAGATCCCGCAGGTGATGCGCGACGCGACCGTCTCGGTCGAGGATCGCCGCTTCCGGTCGCATATCGGCATCGATCCGGTCGGCGTCGCGCGGTCGGTGAAGGTGCGGTTCGACCGCGGCCACTGGACGCAAGGCGGCTCCACGATCACGCAGCAGCTCGCGCGCACCGTTTTCCTCAACAACCAGAAGAAGTTCGGCCGCAAATTCCGCGAGGGCATCCTTGCGTTCGCGCTCGAATGGAAGTTCAGCAAGGACCAGATCCTCGAACTCTATCTGAACAAGGTCTATTACGGCGGCGGCGCCTACGGGATCGACGCGGCGTCGCGGAAATTCTTCGGTCATGGCGCGGATCATCTGAGCCTCGCCGAAGCGGCGGTGATCGCCGGCCTCGTCAAGGCGCCGTCGAACTACTCGCCGACCGCCGACGCGGAGGCCGCGGTCGGCCGTGCGGGCGTCGTGCTGGAGACGATGCGAGAGACCGGTGCGATCACCGCCGAGCAGGCTGCCGATGCCAATGTCAGCGGGCTGAAACTCGCCCCCGAGCCCAAGCAGAACAGCGTGCGGTATTTCACCGACTGGGCGTTGCCGCAGCTCGATACGCTGATAGACGAGACCACCGAACCGCTAGAGGTGTGGACAACGCTCGACCTGACGATGCAGCGCCAGGCGGACGACGCGATCCGCGCCAATGCACCACCCGGGGCGCAGGGCGCGCTGGTCGCGCTCGATCGTGGCGGCGAGGTCCGGGCGATGGTCGGCGGCAAGGATTACGTGTCGTCGATCTACAACCGCGCGACGCAGGCGGTCCGCCAGCCGGGCTCGGCGTTCAAGCTGTTCGTCTACCTCGCCGCGCTCGAAGCCGGTCACAAGCCCGACGATTCGATCGTCGACGAACCCGTGACGATCCAGGGCTGGAGCCCGCGCAACGATTCGCGGCACAACTCTGGTGCGGTGTCGTTGCGCACCGCGTTCGCCTATTCGCTCAACACCGTCGCCGCCAAGCTCGGCCAGGAGGTCGGCTTCAACACGGTGGCAGACATGGCACGGCGGTTCGGCATCACGACGCCGGTCAACGTGCACCCGTCGATGGTGCTGGGCACTTCCGAAGTCCGCGTGATCGACATGACGCGCGCGTTCGCGAGCGTCGCCAACAAGGGCGTCGCGGTGACGCCGTACGGGATCACGCGAGTCACCGCGAACGGCCAGACGATCTACACGCACGAGGTCGACCGCAGCCATGTGCTGGTCGCGCCCTATGTCGCCGCCGAGATGACCGACCTGCTGCAGACCGCGGTCAACACCGGCACCGGTCGTGCCGCGCAGATCGGTCGCCCGGTCGCGGGCAAGACCGGCACCACCACCGCGTCGAAGGATGGCTGGTTCCTGGGCTTCTCCAGCGGCATCACCACCGGCGTGTGGATGGGCCGCGACGACGCCAAGCCGATCGCTGGCCTGCACGGCGGCACCGCGCCCGCCAAGGCCTGGGCGGCGTTCATGAAGCCCGCGACCGCGAACCGGCCGATCGAGCAGTTCGATACGCAGGTGACCTTGCCCGAGTGGCAGCTGGAACCCGACGAGCAGAGCTATTTCGGCCAGCCCGACAACGGCCAGATGGCGGTCGACGCGGACGGCAATCCGATCGAGCAGGGCCAGCCGCCGGTCCCGACCGATGCGCAGACCGGCGACACGATCCCGCGGCCCGATGCGGATCAGCCCGAGCCGGCGCCTGCTGCTCCGGCCGCACCGCCGCAACAGCTCAACCAGGACTGGATCAACCGGGTCACGGGCCGCGACCAGCCGCGTCAGGAGCAGCCGGCAGGACGCCAGCCGCTAACGCATGACGGGACGCGTCAGGATCGCTCTCAGGACGACCGCCCGAACCAGTGAAGTTCGGCACCGTGCGTGCGTAGCCAGACGCGCGCGGGTGTCGGGTCTTCACCGTAGAGCTGCTCGACCAGCCCGTGGAAGACGGGCGCGTGGTTCATGTGGACGCGGTGTGCGACTTCGTGCGCTACGGTGGCGCGGCGGACCCAGCTTGGCGCGAGGATCAGCCGCCAGCTGTAGCGGATGACGCCGCTCGATGCGCAGCTTCCCCAGCGGCCCTTGGCATCGCCGACCGCGACCTGCGCGACGGTTACCTTGGCCTTGGCGGCGTATTCGGTGGTCTCGGTTTCCAGCACGGCGAGTGCGGTGCGCTTGAGCCATGCCTCGACGCGGCGCGCGATCGTTTCGGGCGGGCCCGACAGCGACAGGACCGAGCCTTCGCGCACCACGGTGCGGCGGCTACCGGGCGTCCACTCGATCGTCAGCGGCTCGTCGGCGACCGTGACGACGGCGCCCGTCACGAACGGGCGGGGCTGTGGGAGCAACGCGCGCTGTTCGGCGATCCAGCCGGCCTTGTCCTCGGCCCAGGCCAGTGCCTGCTTCAAGGCCGCACGTTTCGGCAGGACGAGACGCGCCCGGCCACTTGCGGGATCGATCGACAGGCGCGCGCGACGGGCGCGGGGGTGACGGACGATCTCCAGGCCTTCTATCACCGCGTTATAGCTCGCGCTCGATCACATGATATTCGAGCTCGCCGGCCTCGTCCTCGCTGATCGTCCAGCCGCGCACCGACTGCTTGGCGCGGTGGACGGCCTCGCGGTCGCCGCAGACGAGGTAGTGCCATTCGGGCAATTGCTCGCCGGCCGCGCGCAGGCGGTACGCGCAGGTCGAGGGCAGCCAGTCGATCCCGCGGACGTTGCCCGTCGTCAGCCGCACGCATTCCGGGACATAGGCATGGCGATGGCGGTAGTCTGAGCACTGCCCGCTGCGGCGATCGAGCAGCCGGCACGAGACGTTGGTGGGCACCAGCTCGCCCGTATCCTCGTCCTCGAGCTTGTGGATGCAGCATTTGCCGCAGCCGTCGCACAAGGCTTCCCACTGGCCGCGGTCGAGCTGGTCGATCGGCGTATCTTCCCAGAAGCGCGCGCTCATCGAGCCCAGCGCTTGATTTCCGTCACCACCGCGTCGGGCCCTTGTTCCTGCGGCAGCAAAGCGAGGGGCTTGCCGTCCGGGTCCATCAGATAGGCTTGGCGCGAGTGGTTTACGAGGTAGCCGCCGCCGGGGGAGGCGTCGCCCTTGCTCGAATAGACGGCGTACTCGGTCTTGATCTTCGCGATCTGGTCATCGGTGCCGGTGAGGCCGACCATGCGCGGGTGGAACGCCGAGACGAACTGCTTGAGCACCGCGGGCGTATCGCGCGCGGGATCGACCGTCACGAACACCGGCACGATCTTGGCAGCGAGCGCGGGGTCGCTCGATTCGAGCTTTTTCACCGCTGCGCCGATCGCCTGGACATCCGTCGGACACACATCGGGACAGAAGGTGTAGCCGAAATACATGATCCGGTATTTGCCGGCAAAGTTGCGCTCGGTGACGGTCTGCCCGTTCTGGTCGGTCAGCGTGAAGCCGCCGCCGATCCGGGCGCCTTCGAGCGGAGGCTTGGCCGGAGGGGCGGAGGCGGTGCAGGCCGACAGGGCCAAGCCGGGCAGGGCGAGCGCGCAAAGGATGAAACGTCGGGTCATGGTGCCGCCAGCCTTGATCTGTTCGCTACTGCGGCGCAAGCGTTGCCCATATCCAGGACGAACCAAGGAAGTTTCTCGATGCGTATTCGCCTGATGCTCGCCGCTACCCTCGTCATGTCGGCTTTGTCCGTCACCGCGGCACCCGCGTTCGCGCAAGGCCAGTCGGAGGGATACAAGTTCCTGTCCGCGGTCCGCGATGCGAAGAACAACGACGTGCTCGAGATGCTCGGCAGGCCCGGCAGCAACATCATCAACACGCGCGACGTGACGAGCGGGGAGGGCGCGCTCCACATCGTCATCAAGCGCAGCGACGAGGTGTATCTGCGCTTCCTGCTGCAAAAGGGGGCTGATGCGAATTTGCGCGACGGGAAGGGCAACACGCCGCTGCTGCTCGCGGTGACGCTGGGGCAGACGGGCATGATCCCGATCCTGACCGCGGCGGGCGCGAATCCGAACTTGGCCAATTCGGCTGGCGAGACTCCGCTGATCCGTGCGGTGCAGCGGCGTGACGTGGCGATGATCCGGGTTTTGCTGACCGAGGGGGCCGATCCGGACCAGGCGGATATCATCGCCGGGATGTCGGCGCGCGCCTATGCCAAGCAGGATGGACGCAACCCGATCGTAAGCAAGCTGCTGGAAGACGCGCCGAAAAAGGTGCGCAAGGCCGTGTCAGGCCCGAAGTTCTAAACCTGAATAGTGGCGGCCAACGCCGCCGAAACCACGACGCGCCCCCCTCCCTGGAAGGGAGGGGTCGGGAGTGGGTCGGCCAGCTTGTGACGCAACCGCTACACGATGCGGAAACCGACCCACCCCCAGCCCCTCCCTTCCAGGGAGGGGAGCTGCCAAGCTACTAAAACGCCAACCCGTCCGCATCCGGGTCCATCTGCGCAATCAGCCGACGCGCGGCGCGCCGCGCAAACGCGAGCGTGCCCCGCTTGCGGATATGCGCGGGTAGGGGGGTGGTGTGCGCCTCGCGGACGATCGCCGCGTCGTAGCGGTCCGCGACGATGATCCCGGTGCGCTCGGGCAGGAACGTAGGCCCATGCAGCGGCCCGACATCGAACCCCGCCGGCACCGCCCAGAAATACCGATCGCAATGCCCCAGGTAATCGGGCCACTTACCGTCGCCGAGCAGGTCGGCACGCGACACCTTGATCTCGACGATCACGATCTGCCCACGCGCGTCGACCGCCATAAGGTCGGCCCGACGACCGCCGTCGAGCGGGACTTCGGTCATGGCGGTGAGGTCGTGACGCAGCAACATCCGGATTACGCCGCGCGCTACGTCGGCGGCGCACAGCGTCGAATCTTGGGGGGATCCGGGTTTGTCGATGCAGGAGTCCGGCGGCATATCGAGCATGCCCCGGAAATAGAACAATCCGCGAACGAGGCAAGCTCATTCGCGGATTGTGATCGTGGTGTGGGGAAAAGCGACTGGCGAAATCGCCGTCCACCTGTCCCGTTCGTCCCGCGCCAAGTCGAAACACCTAGCCTGGAACACACCCTTCGACTTCGCTCAGGGCGAACGGAAGGGGTAGGGGGAAACGGAAAGAAGGGCTCAGGGTAGACGCTGACCCGAAACGCCCGCTGGATCTCAGCGGTAGAAGACGTGATTGCCGATCGAGGCGACCTTGACCGCGCGGACCGAAGGGCGACGGTCGGGGGTGTTGAAATACAGCGCCTTGTCGGCGGGGCTGTTCCATGCGCTGGCGAGCGCGACCTTGGCGACCGCGATCGCGGTACGATAGGCGGTGCCGGCGTTGATGGACGGGATTTCGCCGCCACGAACGAAGCTGAACTGGCCGCGCTGCTTGACGACGCCGCAGACGTCGGCGGGGAAACGACCCGACTTGGCGCGATTGATGATGACTTCGGCGACCGCGAGCTGGCCGGTCAGCGGCTCGCCCTTCGATTCGAAATAGATCGCACCGGCGAGGCACTGGAGCGCGTCGCTGGCGGCGGCGCTATCCTGCGCGGCAACGGCCTGGGCGAGCGTATCGAATTCTTCGGCTTCGGACTTCGCCGTGTCCATGGCAGGCTCAACGCTATTCTGCTCAACGGGTGCAACCGGGGTTGCGGCTGGAGCGATCTGCGGAACATTCTGCGGGGAGAGGACGTTTAGATTTGCGAGAGCGGTGAGGTTAACCGCTGGACGGTCGATGCCAGTAGCATGACCCGGTGCGCTGTTGCCAAGCAGGCCCGCAAGAGAAAATGTCATGACTGCGATCGTTGCAGCCCGCTGAAGAATCGTCATTCAAACTTGTTCAGATGCGGTTGGACCACGGAACCAATCGTACGAGCCGATCGTCCGGGCATCCCCCCGACTGCGTAACTGATCCGGATCGCACCCGTCCCAGCACAACGCCAATCAATGTTGCAATCCCCCTCTATTGGGGGGGCTTTCGAGTCAATCGTCGAGGATCGTTTCAGCGGCGAAGCGTTCCGCCGCTGCGATGTCCACCTCGATTACCCATAGATCCGGGTCGCTTGCGCGCCTGCGTTGCCAATAGCCGTCAAGGTTTTCGGCCGGAGTCGAGTCGATCAGCGCGGTCCGTCCGTCGGGTCCGATGCCGCGTTCGAGCAGGCGAGGCGGGGCGCCCTTGTCGATCGCAATGACGAGGATCGCGCCGCCTTGCGGGTCGCCTTTCGCCATCACAGCGCCGAAGCCGCCGGCGTCGTTGACGCGCCGCAGCAGCGCGCTGACGAGGATTCCGCTGGAGAGACGGCCACTCATGCTGCGCTGCGGTATCCGGGCAGTCCGGCGAGCGCGATCCGCGAGCGCATGAAGGTGCCGGTGCCTCTTGCCGCCTCTTCGCCGTCGGCATCGATCAGGCGCGCGTCCGCGACGAATACACGTCGCTTGCCGCTGATCCAGCGTCCCTCGGCGATCACCGGGCCGACCTTCAGCGGTCGCGTGAGCAGCAGGTTGAACGCGGTGGTGAGCAGGAAACGGTCGGTAACGAGGCTGTTGCAGGCGTAGAACGCGGCGTCGTCGAGCATCTTGAAATAGCTCGTACCGTGCGCGGCGCCGCCCGCGTGGTAATGGCGCTCGTCGATCGTGAAATGGATGCGTGCGACGCCGGCTTCGGGAATTTCCAGCGAGGAGTCGAAGAACCGGTTGATCGGCGCTTGGGCGTAGAGCGACTCCAGCGCGCGGAAATGGGCGTCTGCGCCTGCTGTGTTCCCGGCGTCAGACATCTGTTTCGCTCGTGGCCAGCCCACTACAGTCATCCTGACGAAAGTCAGGACCCAGAGCCACGGAGGGCTGTCCTTTGGTACCCTGGGTCCTGACTTTCGTCAGGATGACGGGGTGATGTGCGAAGGCCTTACGCGGCATCGCGGACCTCGTCGGCGGTGAACAGCGCGTAGATCGCGTCGGGCGAACCGCCGCCGCGCAGTTTCTCGAGGAACGCCTTGTCGCGCAAGCGTCGTGATACGCGGGCTAGGGCCTTCAGGTGGACGGCACCGGCATCGGTGGGAGAGAGCAGCATGAAGACCAGATCGACGGGGAGATCGTCGACCGCCTGGAAATCGACCGGTTGCGCGAGCCGGGCGAAGACACCGGTGACCTGCGCAAGGCCTTCGAGCTTGGCATGCGGGATCGCGACGCCGCCGCCGAACCCGGTCGAGCCGAGCTTCTCGCGCGCCGCCAGCCGGTCGGCGATCATCTTGGGGTCGGCGTCGAGTATCTCCGACGCGGTCGTGGCGAGATGCTGGAACACCGCCTTCTTGTTGGTGGCGATGACGCCCGTCTGCACTGCGTCGGGACGCAGCAAATCGCTGAAATCGGTCATGGTGTTCAATGTCTCAAGCGCCCCCGCGCGCGTCCGCCTTAGCGGGTTGCGCGGAGGCGTAAAGGCGCGGCCTTGAGACCCGCGCCTTTATGGACCCTTCTTTACTGGGGGGGGGAGGCCGCCGCGCGCTGTGGCTCGACCCAACCGATCGTGCCGTCGCCGCGCTTGTACACCATGTTGTGCGCGCCGGTTCCCGCATTCATGAAGAGCAACGCCGCGGTGTTGCGCAGATCGAGCATCATCACCGCGTCGGACACGCTGGCCTCGGGGATGTCGACGCGAGTCTCGGCGATGATCAGCGGTGCATCCGCGACATCGTCTTCCTCGATGCTTTCCTGGAACAACGTGTAGCCGGCATTGTCGTAGCCGTTGCTCTCGGCGATCGCGACCGCTTCGCCGGCGTGGCGATCCTTCAGGCGGCGCATGTAACGGCGGAGCTGAGTCTCGATCTTGGCGGCGGCACCATCAAAGGCGGCGCGCGCGTCATAGGCGTCGCCGTGACCCTTGATCACGAGGCCCTTCATTACATGCGCAACGATGTCGCATTTGAAGCCGGCGTCGTGCGGGCCCTTGCCGAACGTGACTTCCGCCGAGATGGCGCGCGAGAAATACTTGTCGGCGATACCCTGGAGTCGGTCTTCCACGTGGCTGTTGAGTGCTTCGCCAGTGTCAACCTGATGACCAGAAATCCGGATATCCATTGTCGTCTCCTTGTCGGCGTTACAGTCTTCGGGCGGTCCTATTGGCTCCACCCTGCCAGCGTCATCCGGACGCCACGGCCCCCCAGATCGGATCCTTGATCCCCTTCATAAACGCAGCATGGGCCGCAAGGTCTCCCTCGCTCACCGCGAAAACGCGGGCAGGGCGAACGACCCGAGGCGCCTGTGCGACGATCGGAGTCGCGGCGGTGCTGCCGGTATCGCCGAGCAGGCCGAGGCCGATCTGGCGACCGCCCATCAGCTCGACATAGACCTGCGCGAGCAACTGCGCGTCGAGCAGCGCGCCGTGCAGGACGCGGTGGCTGCGATCGATCCCGAACCGCGAGCAGAGCGCGTCGAGCGAATGCTTGGCGCCGGGGTGACGGCTGCGCGCGATCTGCAGCGTGTCGACCATCCGCTTCATGTGGACGATCTGGCGCCCGCACTTGGTCAGCTCGCCGTTGAGGAACGAGAAGTCGAAGCCGGCATTGTGCGCGATCATCGGCGCGTCGCCGACGAATTCGAGCAGGTCCTCGACCGCGTCGGCGAACTTCGGCTTGTCGGAGAGGAACTGCGCGCTCAGCCCGTGGACGTTGAACGCCTCGACCGGCATGTCGCGTTCGGGATGGTAATAGGCGTGGAAGGTGCGGCCTGTCTCGACCCGGTTGAGCATCTCGACGCAGCCGATTTCGACGATGCGGTCGCCGCCAGAAAAACTGAGCCCGGTGGTTTCGGTATCGAAGACGATCTCACGCATCCCGATGGTATCGGCTCAGATTTCGAAGGATGCAAGCACCGCCCGGACTTGCGCGCGCGTTGCGTCGAAGCTGGTGTCGGTGTGGATGACGTGATCCGCGCGGGCGCGTTTTTCCGCGTCGGGGGTCTGGCGGGCGAGGATCGCGGCGAACTTCTCCGCAGTCACGCCGGGGCGGGCGAGGACGCGGGCGCGCTGGACGTCGGGGGCGGCGGAGACGACGACGATCACGTCGACGTTGCGGTCGCCGCCGGTCTCGAACAGCAGGGGGACGTCGAAGACGACTCGCTTTCCCGTGTGCTTGGCGAGGAAGGCGGCGCGTTCTTCGCCGACGGCGGGGTGGACGATCGCTTCGAGCCGCTTGATCGCGGCGTCATCGCCGAACACCGCCGCGCCGAGTTTCGTTCGGTCGACCGCGCCGTTGGCGGTGGTTCCGGGGAACGCGGTTTCGATCGTGGCTACTAGTCGACCGCCGATGCCTTGCAAGCGGTGGACGGTGGCGTCGGCGTCGAACACGGGAACGCCTTCATCAGCGAACATCGCGGCGACGGCCGACTTGCCCATGCCGATCGAGCCGGTGAGGCCGATTATCATTTTGTCAGCAATGCGCGGAGTTCGTCGTCGCGATCGCGCGGTGGTTCCACGTGGAACAATATCTCGAATGCGACGGCGGCTTGGCCGATCAACATCTCCAGGCCGTCCACGGTTTCCAGATCGCGTGCGCGTGCCGCTTTCAAGAGACCGGTTTCGAGCGGGGAATAGACGATGTCGTAGACCAGCGAGTCCGGTTCGAGCGCGCCGAGATTGATGTCAAGCGGTGGCTGACCGGCCATGCCGAGTACGCTGGCGTTGACGAGCAGTCTCGAGGGCGGGGCGGCGGGGCCGATCGGGAGCGCTTGACCCTTGAGGCCGAACGTCGACAGCAATGCCGCGCCCTTCAGCGGATTACGATTGAGGATGGTGACGGGGCCGACCCCAATTCGCGACAGGGCGAACAGGATCGCGCGGGCGGCACCGCCTGCGCCGATCACCGTGACGGGCTGGCCGGCGATATCGAGGTCGTCGATCGGGGCCCAGAACCCGGCGGCGTCGGTGTTGGTGCCGATGCAGTCGCCAGCCTGGTTGCGGAACACGGTGTTGATCGCGCCAATCGTCCCGCGGACGTTGCCGGGATCGGAGACATGGTCGAGCGCGGCGAGCTTGTGCGGCATCGTGATGTTGCACCCGCGCCACGCCGGGTCGGCCTTTCGCTCGGCGAAGTAAGCGGGGAGGGCGTCGGCGGTAACGAGCTTGTGGCGGTATTCCGCGTCGATCCCGAGCGCGTCTAGCCAGAAGCCGTGGATCAAGGGTGATTTCGACTGTGCGATCGGATCGCCGATCACTTCTGCATAGGGACGGGTCATTCGAGGCTCCGTGTTTCCCCGCGGAGGCGGGGATCCAGTCTGGGCACCCGCCTTCGCGGGTGAACAAGGTTTAGTCTAGCGTGCGCGGATTGCCACGCGCGACGGTGCATTCAATCCTCCCCCGCAAGGGGGAGGTGTCGCCGAAGGTGACGGAGGGGGAGGATACGAACCGAAGTTCCGCCTGCCTCCCCCTTCGTCTGGCAAGAGCCAGCCACCTCCCCCTGACGGGGGAGGATTGTTTTAAATCAGACCGGCAGCTCGCCGCGCGCGCGGAGGAAGTCGAGGACGTTGAGTAGCGGCATGCCGAGTACCGTGAACTGGCTGCCTTCGATTTTGGCAAACAGCTGCGCGCCGGGGCCCTCGATGTGGTAGCAGCCGACGCAGCCCGAGATCGCCGGCCATTCCGCATCGAGATACGTCTCGATGAACGCGTCGGACAGCGGGCGGACGTGCATCTTCGCGCGCTCGACGTGACGCCAGATCGCCTGGCCGTTCTCGGCGATGACCGCGGCGCTCCACAGGTCGTGGCGTTTGCCGGACATAAGTCGCAGATGCGCCGCCGCGTCGGCACGGTCGACGGGCTTGTCGAGGATGATGCCGTCTTCCAGCGCGACCAGCGAGTCACTGCCGAGGACGAGATAGCCCGGCATCCGCGCGGATACCTTGAGCGCCTTCAGTTCGGCCAGTGCATCGGCAAGATCGCGCGGCGACAGGTCGCGCAGCGCCGCCTTCGCCGCATCCTCGTCGACGCCGGCAAAGGTCGCCTCGAACGGCACGCCGGCGGCGGTCAGCATCGCGCGACGCGAGGCGCTTTGCGAGGCGAGGATCAGGCTCATAACTCGATCTTAGCGACGTCGTCGCTCCGCCGCTGGTTACACAGCGCGATGATCGCGGCCGCGGTTTCCTCGATCGAGCGGCGGGTGACGTCGATCACCGGCCAGCCATTGTCGGCGAACATCCGCCGCGCGAAGGCGAGTTCGCGCATCACCGCTTCCTCCTCGACATACGACGTGTCGGGCTGCTGGTTGAGCGACAGCAGGCGATTGCGGCGGACCTGGATCAGGCGGTCGGCGCTGGTCGTGAGGCCGACAATCAGTGGGTTGGTAAGCTTGTAGAGATTCAGCGGCGGTGGGCTTTCGACCACGATCGGAATGTTGGCGGTCTTGTAGCCACGGTTGGCGAGGTAGATCGAGGTCGGCGTTTTCGACGAACGCGACACGCCCGCGAGGACGATATCGGCCTCCTCCCATTCTTCCGATGCGATCCCGTCGTCGTGCGCGATCGTCCACTGGATGGCATCGACACGGGCGAAATACGCGGCATCGAGCACGTGCTGGCGTCCCGGCCGCGCCTTCGCCTGCTGCCCGAGCAACCCGGAAAGCGCGTCATTCACCGGGTCGAGCGGCGCCACCGCGGGCAGGCCGAGCGCGAGGCATCGTTGCTCCAAAATCCGCCGGGTCGCGGGGTTCACCAGCGTGAACACGACCAGTCCCGGGTTCTGCGCGATCTCCTGTAGGATGCGTTCGAGATGCGCCTCGGTCCGCACCATCGGCCAGAAATGGCGGACCGTCTCGACGTCGTCATATTGCGCCAGCGCCGCCTTCGCGATGTTCTCCAGCGTCTCGCCGGTCGAATCCGACAGCAGATGAAGGTGGAGCCGCATCATCGGCGTTTTATCCCCAACGGGCGGGCCTCTGGGCGTGAATCTGTGGATAACATGGGGAGAACGGCTAGCGTAACTCGTCCGTCCCGCCAAGCGACGGGTGTGCCGTGGATAACACCGATTCTATCCACACCGCCGCGCACAGGGCCGGATTTTATCCACAGGCTGTGGGTAACGGGGAGCCTTGAATCGAATCAGCGCGTTTGTGGCGGTGCGCGAGGGTCAAGCTGTTGGCAATTCGGGGATCACCGCATAAGTCCCGGGTTCAACCGCCCAACCACTGCAACAACCTATTTCTAGAATCTTCTTATAGTAGAAGAAGGGTGCTCCGCTGACCGATCCGACCCCCAACTCGCCTCCCATCAAGCCTCTCATGGCGACTCTTCGCGGGGAGCGTCAGGCCGTGCCGCCGCTGTGGCTCATGCGGCAGGCGGGGCGGTATCTCCCCGAATATCGCGAACTGCGCGCGGAGAAGGGCGGCTTCCTCGCCCTCGCGACCGATCCCGACGCCGCAGCCGAAGTCACGCTCCAGCCGATCCGCCGGTTCGGGTTCGACGGATCTATCCTGTTCTCAGACATCCTGATGATCCCGTGGGCGCTCGGACAGGATTTGAGCTTCGGGGTCGGCGAGGGGCCACGGCTCGAGCCGGCGCTGGTTGACCATGCGCTTGATCGGTTGCAACCGGTCATGGGACGGCTGGAGCCGGTCTACGGCACCGTTGCAAAGGTCGCTGCGGCATTGCCACCCGAGACGACGTTCCTGGGCTTTGCGGGGTCTCCCTGGACTGTCGCGACCTATATGGTGGCGGGGAAGGGCAGCAAGGATCAGTCCGAGACGCGCCGCTTTGCGTATCGAGACCCGGAGGCGTTTGGCGCGATTATCGACGCGATCGCTGATAACACCGTCGAGTATCTCGCGCGGCAGATCGAAGCGGGCGTAGACGTGGTCCAGCTGTTCGACAGCTGGTCGGGCTCGCTCTCGCCCGCACAGTTCGAGCGCTGGGTGATCGCGCCGACCGCGTCGATCGTCGAGCGGCTTCACACGCGTTGCCCCGGCGTGCCGATCATCGGCTTTCCGAAGGGGGCTGGGGGCAAGCTTCCGGCTTACGCGCGTGAGACGGGCGTCGATGCGATCGGGCTGGACGAGACCGTCGATCCGGTCTGGGCGCATGCGTCGTTGCCTGCTGATATGCCCGTACAAGGCAATCTCGATCCGCTGGCGCTGATCGCGGGCGGGGCGGATCTCGATGCGGCGATCGACCGGATCCTCGCGGCGTTCGTCGAGCGCCCGCACGTCTTCAACCTCGGCCACGGCATCCTTCCCGACACGCCCATCGCGCATGTCGAGCAGCTGATCGCCCGCGTAAGGAGCACGACATGAGCGGTTTTCTCGGGGCGGCCTATGATTGGGTGAAGGCCGCGCATCTGATCTTCGTGATCTTCTGGATGGCGGGGCTGTTCATGCTGCCGCGCTATCTGGTGTATCACCAGGAGGCGCTGGCGGCGGGCAACACGACCGAGGCGGCGAACTGGGTCGAGCGTGAGAGCAAGATCCGCCACATCATCCTGACGCCGGCGATGATCGTCGTCTGGGTGTTGGGGATCGCGCTGGCGCTGAACCTCGGGCTGGCGGACGGTGCGCCGGGGCTGGGGTGGCTGCACTTGAAGCTGCTGATCGTATTTCTGCTGACGGGATATCACGGCTGGGCGGTCGGCTATGCGAAGAAGCTCGCCGCGGGGAAGCCGACGCTGGCGGGGAAGCAGTTGCGGATGCTCAATGAGGTGCCTGCGCTGGCGGTGACGCTGATCGTCGTGCTGGTGATCGTGAAGCCGTTCTAACCACCACGTCATCCTGGACTTGATCCAGGATCTAGAGCGGCGGACGATATTGCTTGTGGCTCTGGATCCTGGGTCGAGCCCAGGATGACGGCTAGGGCGGCGGTCCCGTCCCCGCTTGACTAACCCGCCCCCCAATTCTAACCCCTTCTCCCAACACGGCCTCCTGGCGTCCTGCCCGGTCGTGTCTTGCCAGACTCGTCTCGCCCAGTTCCGCTTCCCAAGCGCACCGCCGACCGAGCGTTCTCCCGTTGATTGCTATCCGGAAATCCCCATGCATCTCAAAGACCTGAAGAAGAAGAAACCTGCCGAGCTGGTCCAGCTGGCCGAAGAACTGGGGGTCGAGAGCGCCTCGACGCTGCGCAAGCAGGACCTGCTGTTCGCGATCCTGAAGGTGCAAGCCGACAATGGCGACCAGATCATGGGGCTCGGCACGATCGAAGTGCTGCCCGACGGCTTCGGCTTCCTGCGCTCGCCGGAATCGAACTATCTCGCCGGCCCGGACGACATCTACATCTCGCCGAACCAGGTGCGGAAGTTCGGCCTGCGTACCGGCGACACGGTCGAGGGCGAGATCCGCGGGCCGAAGGATGGCGAGCGCTATTTCTCGCTGGTGAAGCTGACCGCGGTCAATTTCGACGATCCCGACGTCGTCCGCCACCGCGTCAATTTCGACAACCTCACGCCGCTCTACCCCGAGAGCAAGCTGACGCTCGATCCCGCCGACCCGACCGTCAAGGACAAGTCGGCGCGGGTGATCGACATCGTCTCGCCGCAGGGCAAGGGCCAGCGCACGCTGATCGTCGCCCCGCCGCGCGTCGGCAAGACCGTCATGTTGCAGAACATGGCCAAGGCGATCACCGACAACCATCCCGAGGTGTTCCTGATCGTCCTGCTGATCGACGAGCGCCCCGAGGAAGTCACCGACATGCAACGCAGCGTGAAGGGCGAGGTGGTCAGCTCGACCTTCGACGAACCCGCACAGCGCCACGTGCAGGTCGCTGAAATGGTGATCGAAAAGGCCAAGCGCCTGGTCGAGCACAAGAAGGACGTGGTGATCCTGCTCGACTCGATCACGCGTCTGGGTCGTGCCTACAACACCGTCGTGCCGTCGTCGGGCAAGGTCCTGACCGGTGGTGTCGACGCGAACGCGCTGCAGCGTCCGAAGCGCTTCTTTGGTGCTGCGCGCAACATCGAGGAGGGCGGTTCGCTCTCGATCATCGCAACCGCGCTGATCGATACGGGCAGCCGCATGGACGAGGTGATCTTCGAGGAGTTCAAGGGCACCGGCAACTCGGAAATCGTGCTCGATCGCAAGGTCGCGGACAAGCGCATCTTCCCGGCGCTCGACGTCGGCAAGTCGGGTACCCGCAAGGAAGAGCTGCTGGTCGACAAGGCCAAGCTCAGCAAGATGTGGGTCCTGCGCCGCATCCTGATGCAGATGGGCACGATCGACGCGATGGAGTTCCTGCTCGACAAGATGAAGGATTCGAAGACCAACGAGAATTTCTTCGATTCTATGAATCAGTGATCGAATGCGGCCCGCTGCACGCTGCAGCGGGACTCGCATCGATCCGGCCGGCGGGGCAAGGCCCCGACCGACGACATGGGCTTTGCCCATGTCCGGCCAAGCAGACCAAGACGGCACGCGAGAGCATGGCTTTCGCGTGCCGTTTCGCTATTAAACGCCCTATAATCCGTCACCATCGCTCGCCGCTGGTGACCCACGTCACCGGGAGCTGACATCTTGAGTATCATCGCCATGCTGGCCGCCGCCGCATCGAGCACCGCGGGCCCCGGCTCGCCGCTGGAAATCTGGCAGCACATCGTCGCAGACTTCTCCAACCTCGGCGACCCGAAGGCCTTGGCCGCATTCGGATCGGTCCTGATGATCGACCTCGTCCTCGCGGGCGACAACGCGATCGTCGTCGGCGCACTCGCTGCCGGACTGCCGACCGACCAGCGCAAGAAGGTCATCCTGATCGGCATCGGCGCGGCGCTGGTGCTGCGCATCTTCTTCGCGCTGATCGTGACGTGGCTGATGGGCATCGTCGGGCTGATCTTCGCGGGTGGCCTGTTGCTGCTCTGGGTGAGCTGGAAGTTCTGGCGCGAAATCCGCGAAGGCGCAGAGAACGCGGGTTCCGAGGAAATTGAGGGCGATGAGCGCTCGGGTATCCGCTCCTCGAAGGGCTTTGCGAGCGCGGCCTGGGCCGTCGCTGTCGCCGACGTCTCGATGAGCCTCGACAACGTCCTGGCGGTTGCCGGCGCGGCGCGTGAGCATCCGGGCATCCTGGTCATCGGCCTGCTGCTGTCGGTCGCGATGATGGGGCTGGCGGCGAACTACATCGCGCGCGTCATCAACAAGTATCGCTGGATCGCCTATATCGGCCTCGCGGTGATCCTCGTGGTCGCGGTGAAGATGATCTACGAGGGCTGGGTCGGCACCGGCGATACGCTGGGGATCATCACGCTGCTGCGCTGATCGCGGGGGCAGTTGGGATAAGATAAGGCCTCGCCGGATCATCCGGCGAGGCCCTTTTCATGTCTCCGTCCATACCTCGTCATGCCGGGCTCGTTCCGGCATCCACTGTTCCGCAGACTCGGTAGTCGTGAGTGCGCGGGACCGTGGACCCCGGAACTAGTCCGGGGTGACGGAGGCAGGGTTTAGGCGAGGTTCTCCTCGAAGAACTTGGCCGTACGCTCGTCCGCCAGCTTGGCTGACGCATCCGAACGCCGCTCGCCGAACTCGGTCGCGAAGCCGTGGTCCTCGCCGGCGTAATCGTAGATCGTCACCTTGGGGTGATCGTCGAGCCCGGCATGCATCGCTGCCTGCGCAGCCTTGTCGACGAAGTGATCCTCCTCCGGCACGTGCAGCAGCACCGGGTGTGCGATCGCGTGCTTCTCCCCCAGCAGGCCGTCGATCCCGACGCCGTAATAACCAACGCTTGCATCGACATCGGTCCGTGCCGCGGTCATGAACGCCAGGCGCCCGCCCAGGCAGTAGCCGACCACGCCGACCTTGGCGTTCCCAGAATCATTGGCACCGAGCTCGCTGCGGACGGCGCGGATGCTCGCTTCAATATCGGCGATACCCTTGTCCTGGTCGAACTGGCCCATCAGTTCGAGTGCGCGGTCGAACTCGGGCTTGATGTCCGGATCGAGCTCGATGCCGGGCTCCAGTCGCCAGAACAGGTCGGGGGCGATTGCGAGATAGCCGGCCTCGGCGAGCGTATCGCACTTGCGGCGGATTCCGGCGTTCACGCCGAAGATCTCCTGGATCACGACGATCGCGGCCTTTGGCGTGCCTGCCGGCGTCGCGCGATACGCGGTGAATTCGCCATCGCTCGTGAGCGTGGCGATCTTGCTAGTGTTCGTCATAACAGTCCTCCTTGCGGCCGCTCGTGGTCGAGCAGCCGGGATTTGGTGATCGGGCCTTCCCCCGCGGAGTACGCACCAAGCGCTCCGCCGGCTCCAAGGATTCGGTGGCAGGGGACGATGATCGGAAAAGGATTGCGCGCGCACGCCTAGCCGATGGCGCGCGGGCTGGAGCCGATCGCTTTCGCGAGCGCGCCGTAGCTCGCCGTCGTGCCGTAGGCGATGTCGACGATCGCCTGGCGAAGGTCGGCACCGCGCGGGATAGGGGAGAGCGCGAGGGGAAGGTCGAACACGGCCAGCCGTCCGGCGAAATACGCTTCCAGTTGGCGGAGTGCTTCGAGGATCGCGGGGGCGTCGCTGGTCGAACCACTCTCTACGCCGATATCGATCGCGTCGATCCGGTCCCCGGTGCCGGTCACGCGGACCAGACCGATAGGCGTTGCGATCGAGGCGGCATCGCGCGCATACATTCCCCCGCTATGCAGCGCCGCGATGGACCGCTCAAGCGTCATCGAGGGTGCGTCACATGAAGATGAATATCGAGATCGAATGCACCCCCGAGGAAGCACGGCGCGCGGTCGGGCTGCCCGATCTGACGCCGATCCACGACCGCTATATCGCGATGATGATGGAGGCCATTCCGGACGGCCAGATGAAGCCCGAGATGCTCGAATCGATGATGCGCGGGTGGCAACCGATGGGCGAGGCGGGCATGGCGATGTGGAAGCGGCTGTTCGACAGCGCGACGAAAAGCGGCTGAGTTTCCCGTGAAGACGATTTTCGCGGTATCGAGCGGACGGCCGCCCGCGGCGATTGCCGTGGTTCGGGCGAGCGGGCCCCAGGCGTTTGCCGCGGCCGAGGCGTTGGCGGGACCATTGCCGGCGCCGCGCCATGCCAGCCTCCGGGGACTGCGGGACAGCGATGGGGCGTTGCTCGACCGTGCGCTGGTGATCGTGTTTCCGGGACCGACTACGGCGACTGGCGAAGACCTGGTCGAGTTTCATTGCCACGGTGGTCGCGCAGTGATCGCGGCGGTCGAGCGTGCTTTGTCGGTAATGTCCGGCCTACGTCATGCCGAGCCGGGGGAGTTCACGCGTCGCGCGCTGACCAATGGCCGCATCGACCTGACCGAGGCGGAGGGGCTCGCCGATCTTCTCGAAGCCGAGACCGAGAGCCAGCGCGTCGCTGCGATGACGGCGGCCGAGGGGCGGGTGAGTCAGGCTGTTCGCGGCTGGATGGACACGGTCGCGATGCTGTCCGCGCGGGTCGAGGCTATGCTGGACTTTGCCGACGAGGACGATGTGGCGAGCGATACTGCCGCGTTCGACGCGATCGTCTCGGAGATCGATACGCTAGCTGCTGAGATCGAGGCGGTGGTCGACGCCCCCCCGGTCGAGCGGCTCAAGGACGGCCTGCGCGTCGTCATTGGCGGTCCGCCCAACAGCGGCAAGTCGACGTTGCTCAACCTGCTCGGCGAGCGCGATGCGGCGATCGTCTCGCCGATCTCGGGAACCACGCGCGACCGGATCGATGTGCCGGTGACGCGGGACGGTATCGCCTATGTGCTGACCGATACCGCGGGTTTGATCGACACGCTCGACCCGATCGAGGCGATCGGCGTCACGCGTGCGGAAGGTGCGCTCGCCGCGGCGGACATCGTGATGTGGCTGGCCGATACCGTGCCGCCCCGTGCGGATGCGATCTGGATTCATGCGCGCGCCGATCTGCCGGGCCGGGGGGAACTGCCCTCCGGTCGGACATTGTCGGTGGCGCAAAACGACCGCGGATCACTCGATGCGCTGTGGGGTGAACTGAATCGGCGAGCGATTGCTATGCTGCCGCGTGGCGATGAGATCGCATTGAAGCAGCATCAGCGCCGGCAATGCGCTGCGGCGGTCGAGGCTCTTCGGTATCAAAGCTCGGACGCGCTTATCGTCGCCGAGCATCTACGCCAAGCCCGCGCAATCCTCGCCGGCGTCCTCGGCCTCGATACCACCGGGGAAATGCTCGACGCGCTGTTCGGACGATTCTGTATCGGGAAGTGATGTTCCACGTGGAACATCTTTGACGCGTCGGTCGCGGCGTTCTACGGCCGTGACATGTTCGATGTAGTGGTGGTTGGCGGTGGCCATGCCGGAACCGAAGCCGCAGCCGCGGCGGCGCGGAGGGGCGCGCGTACCGCGCTCGTGTCGTTCGACGCTGCGCATATTGGCGCGATGTCGTGCAATCCGGCGATAGGCGGGCTCGGTAAGGGGCACATGGTTCGCGAGGTCGATGCGTTCGACGGGCTGATCGGTCGCGCTGCCGACGCTGCCGCGATCCATTATCGGATGCTCAATCGCAGCAAGGGTTCGGCGGTGCAGGGGCCTCGAGTCCAGGCCGATCGGCGTCTCTATTCCGGTGCGATCCAAGCGATGCTTGCGGCCACGGCAGGGCTGTCGATCGTCGAAGGCGAGGCGACGGCGTTGCATTTTGACGGCGATCGCGTGGCGGGTGTCGTGCTGGCGGATGGCGCGATCGTGGCGGCACGAGCGGTCGTGCTGGCGACCGGCACGTTCCTGGGAGGACGTATTTTCCGGGGTGACGATCGCGAGGAAGGGGGCCGGATCGGCGAGCGTGCGGCCAAGCCACTTGCCGATCAGTTGCGTGCGCGGGACTTGCCGATGGCGCGACTGAAGACGGGGACGCCCCCGCGGCTCGACGGTCGGACGATCGACTGGGGTGCGCTCGCCGAACAGCCGTCGGACCTCGATCCGTGGACGATGTCGCCGATGACCCGTGCTCGTCCATTGCCCCAGATCGCCTGTGCCATCACGCGGACGACCGATCGGACGCATGCGATCATCCGCGAGGCGTTCCACCGGTCGCCGCTGTTCACCGGTGCGATCGAGGCGGCGGGGCCGCGTTACTGTCCGTCGATCGAGGACAAAGTGCATCGGTTTGGCGACCGCGATGGGCATCAGGTTTTCCTCGAACCCGAGGGCCTCGATGACGCGACGGTATATCCGAACGGGCTGTCGACGTCGCTGCCGGTCGAGGTCCAGGCGGCGATGCTCGCCAGCATTCCGGGGCTCGAGCGCGTGACGATGACGATGCCGGGTTATGCGGTCGAGTATGATTATATCGACCCGCGTGCGCTCGATACGCGGCTTGCGCTGGGTGCGATCGAGGGGGTGTTCTGCGCGGGGCAGATCAACGGCACGACCGGGTACGAGGAAGCGGCGGGGCAGGGTCTGGTCGCAGGACTCAACGCGGCGGCATATGCGTGCGATCTGGCTCCGGTGATACTTGATCGCGCGTCGAGTTATCTTGGGGTGATGATCGACGACCTGACGCTGCAGGGTGTGACCGAGCCGTATCGGATGCTGACGGCACGGGCGGAGTTCCGGCTGTCGTTGCGTGCGGACAATGCCGAGACGCGGCTGGGCGGGATTGCGGAGGCCGCTGGGTGTCTTGGACTTGAGCGGTTGGCGCATCAACACGCGCTGGCCGAGGACCGTGCTCGTTTCCGGTCGGCACTCGACTGCGAGCGGACTGCGACCCATGTGGCCGATCAAGGTGTTGCGATCGGTCGGGATGGCGCGCGGCGGACTGCGTTCGATTGGCTCCGGTTTGAGGGGGTCAAGCTCGCGCATGTCGCGCCGGACGCCGCGGCGGGGACCCCGGCGGCAGTCGTTGACGAAGTGTTAGAGGACGCGCGCTACGCCCCGTATATCGAGCGGCAGGCGCAGGAGGTCGCGCGGTTGCGGGCGGACGAGGCGATCCGTTTGCCGGAGGACCTTGCCTATGACCGCGTGCCTGGTCTTTCGAACGAGATGATCGATCGCCTGAGTGCTGCGCGGCCGACCTCGCTGGCGGCGGCGGCGAGGGTGCGGGGGATCACCCCGGCGGCTTTGTCCGCGGTATTATTGCATACGAAACGAGTGCCAGCATGACCGAAGACGATGCACAGAGCTGGACGACCGAACGGTTCGGCGCAGAGGCGACCGAGCGCTTGAACGCGTTCGTGGCGATGGTCGTCGAGGAAGCGCCGCACCAGAATTTGATCGCGCCGTCGACGATCCCGACGATCTGGGATCGGCATGTGGTCGACTCGCTCCAGCTCGTCGCGCTTGCAGGGGTGGATACGTCGGCGAAGCGCTGGCTTGATATCGGCACCGGCGGGGGGTTTCCCGGTATGGTCGTTGCGCTGGTTCGCGAGGGTCCGGTCGATCTGGTCGAGCCCCGGCGCCGTCGTGCGGACTTCCTTCAGCTGTGTGTCGCTCGGCTTGGCCTTGGCGAACAGGTCCGCGTTCATGCTTCGAAGGTGGAGAATGCGACCGCGGACGCGTCGATCATTTCCGCTCGTGCGGTTGCGTCGTTGCAAAACCTTTTGCGTGGCGCGGCGCACTGCGCCACAACGGAGACGCGATGGTTGCTTCCTCGGGGGCGTTTCGACGAGGAGGAGCTGGCCGCGCTCAAGCAGCATTGGCGGTTTATGTTCCACGTGGAACAAAGCGTCACGAACCCGGAGTCGTCGATCGTGGTTCTGGATCGGGTAAGCGCGCGATGATCACCATCGCGGTCGCCAATCAAAAGGGCGGGGTGGGCAAGACCACCAGCGCCATCAACCTTGCGACCGCGCTCGCGGCGACGGGGATGCGCGTGCTGCTGGTCGATCTCGATCCGCAGGGCAACGCGTCGACCGGGCTCGGCATCGGCCATTCGCAGCGCGAGCGGTCGAGCTACGACGTGCTGGTCGGCGAGACGTCGATCGAGGAAGCGGTGGTGCACACGCGCGTGCCGCGGCTCGATATCGTCCCGGCGACGGTAGACCTGTCCGGCGCCGAGATCGAACTGGTCGATTTCGACGCGCGCACGCACCGGCTCGATCGTGCGGTGAAGGCGGCGCAGGGGCCGTGGGATATCGCGCTGATCGATTGTCCGCCGTCGCTGGGGCTGCTGACGATCAATGCGATGGTCGCGGCGGACTCGCTGCTGGTGCCGCTGCAATGCGAGTTTTTCGCGCTCGAGGGGTTGTCGCAGTTGTTGAGTACGGTCGAGCGGATCCGCCAGCGGTTCAACCCTGGGCTGTCGATCCTGGGGGTCGCGCTGACGATGTTCGATCGGCGTAACCGGTTGACCGACCAGGTCTCGGCGGATGTCCGCGCGGTGCTCGGCAAGGTCGTGTTCGAGACGGTGATCCCGCGCAACGTGCGGCTGTCGGAGGCGCCGAGCCACGGGTTGCCCGCTCTTATCTACGATCATCGCTGCTCGGGGTCGCAGGCGTATATCGCGCTCGCGCGTGAGTTGATCGGCCGGCTTCCCGCTACCGCGCAGGCTGCGGCATGAGCGAGAACAAGCGCGGGCGTCCGGGGTTGGGCAGGGGCCTCAACGCACTGCTCGGCGAAATGGCGCGCGAGACGCCGGTGTCGGCCGATGGGGCCTCAGCGCCGCAATCGTCGGGCGTTCGGATGCTGCCGGTCAGTTCGCTGTCGCCGCACCCCGATCAGCCGCGCCGGCATTTCGACGAGGCGATGCTCGACGAGTTGGCGGCGTCGATCGCGTCGCGTGGGTTGATCCAGCCGATCGTGGTGCGGCCGCACGGGCATGATTTCCAGATCGTCGCCGGCGAGCGGCGCTGGCGGGCGGCGCAGCGCGCGCGGCTGCACGAGGTGCCGGTCGTCGTTCGTGATTTCGACGATGCCGAGACGCTCGAGATTGCGCTGATCGAGAATATCCAGCGCGAGGATCTCAACGCGATCGAAGAGGCTCAGGCGTATCAGCGGCTGGCGGGCGAGTATGGGCATACGCAGGAGGTGCTCGCCAAGATCGTCCACAAGTCGCGCAGTCATGTGGCTAATCTGCTGCGGCTGCTCGAATTGCCGGCGCAGGTGCAGTCGCAGGTGGTCGATGGATCGTTGTCGATGGGGCATGCTCGGGCGTTGCTGGGGTCGCCGGATGTGGAGTCGCTCGCAGACCAGGTCGTGTCGCGTGGGCTGTCGGTGCGCGAAACCGAGAAGCTGGCGCGTGATGCGAAGCCCGGGCGGAGTCGTGGCGGCGGCGGGTCGTCCGAGCCTCGGGTGCCGGATGCGGATATCGCGGCGTTGGAGCGGCAGTTGGCGGATCTGCTCGGGTTGCAGGTGAAGGTGGCGCATACCGAGACTGGGGGGACGTTGACGTTGAATTACTCGACGCTCGACCAGCTCGATATGGTTTGCCAGCGGTTGACGGGTGGGGCGATTTAGGTCGCCGGCCTGATCCAATCGCACGCCGCCCGTTGGTGCTGAGCAAAGTCGAAGCACCTGCGTCCCGGACCATCCTTCGACTTCGCTCAGGACGAACGGGGGATAGGAGGGGGTGGAGGGTGAAGGGAGGACCAATACTCTCCGTCATCCCGGCGGAAGCCGGGACCCACGGTTGCGGTCCGCTTCGTTAGTGATCGCACCCTGTCCATGGGTCCCGGCGTGCGCCGGGATGACGGAAGGTAGGGGGCGGGAAGCGGGAAGCGGAGGCGGACGCAGACGCGATTGCGGTTGCGCGTTAGTTTCGCCGTGCGATCGCTTGGGATAGCGCCACTACGGCCGCCTCCGCCACAACCCCGCCAGCATTCCCCGACGCCATGATCGCGCGCTCGGCGGTTCGGACGCGTTGGATCGCCGTCGCGAGCATTACCGGTGACCAGCGGCGTAGCGACCTAGCCGTGCTGGCCTCTTCCTTGAAGAATACGCGGTGGCGTTTCATCACGGCGTCGACCGCTTCGCCGCGGTCGATTTCGCCGCGCATGTCGGCGAGCGCGATCAGGCGGCGGACGAGTTGGCGAAGCCACGGTATCGGCGACGTGCCGGCTTCTTCGAGCACGGCGAGTTCGGCGCCTAGATCGTCGACCCGGCCTTCAATGACGGCATCGATCGCACGGCTCATTTCGGCATCGCCGAGGTCTGCACCGACGGCATCGAGCGCGTGGTGATCGAGGTCCGCGGGTCGGTCGGGCGCGGCGTCTAGGTACAGCGCGAGCTTTTCGATCTCTCGCGAAATGACGGCGCGGTCGCCGCCGGTCGTGTCGACGAGGCGGCGGGCGACGCCGGGGGCGGGGCGGAGGCCGTTCTCGTTGGCGATCGTCGTCGCGAGGCGTTCGGCGTCCTGCGCGGTCGGGGCGTAGCAGGCGAACGCCATCGCGCGCGGAGAGTCGATCGCGAGCTTGACGATCTTGGCGGTGGATTTGACGGTGGGGGCGATCGCGACGACCGGGTTGCCGACGCGCTCGGCCGCGAGGAGATTGGTGAAGGCTTCGAGGCTTTCCTCGCCGGCCGACGCGACGCGGACGAACCGGGCACCCGCGAACAGCGATAGCGACGCGGCTTCGTCGGTCAGCCGGCCGGGGTCGCTTTTCAGCGTCGAGCCGTCGAGATCGACGCGTTCGGCATCCGCGCCCATCGCCTTGGCGAGTACGCGGGCGAGGTCGCTTGCGCCGGCCTCGTCGGGGCCGTGGAGCAGGTACAGGCGGATGTCGCCGCCCGGTTTGGCCAGCGCACCGCGGATCTGGCCTGCGCTGGCCTTCACTTGGCGGGCGTAGTGGCCTGCGCCGCGGCGACCGCCGGCGTGTTGCGTGCGTACAGCGCGACACGCGCAACGATCTGGTCGGCGACGATCTGCGACAGGCGTTCGAGGGCGGTGTTCTCGGCCGCGATCGTCGCATATTCGGAGCGGACGACGTCGATGCCGGCGTCGGAGCCCGCGGTCGCGTCGAGCAACACCGAATTGTCGCCGATCCGCACGAGCTGATAGCGCGCGCGCAACGTGCGACGTTCGCGCGAGACGCTGTCGTCGGTGCGGACGCCGAGGCCGCTGATCGCGTCGTCGAGGCGGATGTCGATCCGGTAGAGCGCGGGTGCACCGTTCGAGGGCAGGCGGTCGCGCAGCGCGGTGGCCATCAGCCAGCCGTTCTTGCCCGCGATCGGTGCGATCTCGACCTGGCCGAGCGCGCCCGCGACCGGACCGCTGCTGCCGCCGGCATAGAGCGGGTGCAGGCCGCAGCCGGACAGCGCGGGGGCCAGCGCCAGCGCGCCGAGGATCGCTAGGCGCTTCATGCGACGATGTTCACGAGACGGTCGGGCACGACGATCACTTTCCGGGGCGGCTTACCCTCGAGCAGGCGGACGATCTTTTCGGAGGCGAGCGCGGCGGCTTCGACCTCGTCCTTCGGCGCGCCCTTGGGGAAGACGAGCGTGTCGCGCAGCTTGCCGTTGACCTGCACCGCGATCGTGACCTCGTCGTCGACCAACATCGCCGGATCGACGATCGGCCAGGCGGCGTCGGCGATCAGGCCGTCGTTTCCCGCGGTCGCCCAGGCTTCCTCGGCGACGTGCGGGACCATCGGGCTCACGAGCAGCAGCAGCGTGCGGATCGCCTGCTCGCGGTCTGCGGAGGGCGCGGCCTTCTCGATCGCGCTGCACAGGGAGTAGAGCCGTGCGACGGCCTTGTTGAACTGCAAGGCGTTGATATCGCTCTCGATACCGACGGTCGTGCGGTGGCAGAGTTTACGCAGGGCGATGTCGTCGCCCTCGGCCTTGGCTGCGTCGTCGGACTCGATCAGGCGCCAGAGACGCTGAACGAACCGCCACGCGCCTTCGATGCCGGATTCGCTCCAGGGGAGATCGCGTTCGGGCGGCGAGTCGGAGAGCACGAACCAGCGCACCGCGTCGGCGCCATACTGGTCGACGATCGGCTCGGGATCGACGGTGTTCTTCTTCGACTTCGACATCTTCGTCACGCGACCGACCGTCACGGGGCCGCCGGTCGCGATCTCGATATACCCCGTATCGGTCTTGCGGACCTCATCGGGAGACAGCCACTTCGTCTTCATGGGCGCGTCGCTCGAATCGTCGTCGTCGGTGTCGACCTCCGGCTGCACGTCGCCGGCGTCGCCTCGGCTATACGTCTCGTGCGTGACCATGCCTTGCGTGAACAGCCCGGCGAACGGCTCGGCGATGTCGAGCATGCCGATATGCTTCAGCGCGCGCGTCCAGAAGCGCGCGTAGAGCAGATGCAGGATCGCGTGCTCGACGCCGCCGATATACTGGTTGACCGGCAGCCACTTTTCCGCGCCCGTCCGGTCGAACGGCTTGGCGTCCGGCTGGCTGGCGAAGCGGATGAAATACCACGACGAATCGACGAACGTGTCGAGCGTATCGGTCTCGCGCCGCGCGTTCGCACCGCAGGACGGGCAGGGGACGTGCTTCCAGGTCGGATGGCGATCGAGCGGGTTGCCGGGGATGTCGAACGAGACGTCCTCGGGCAGCACGATCGGCAGCTGATCCTTGGGCACCGGCACTGCGCCGCATGCGTCGCAGTGGATGATCGGGATCGGCGTGCCCCAGTAGCGCTGGCGGCTGACACCCCAGTCGCGCAGGCGGAACACGGTCGTGCCCTTGCCCCAGCCGTCGCCCTCGGCGCGTTCGATCACGACGCGCTTGGCGTCCTCGATGTCCATGCCGTCGAGGAAGTGCGAGTTCACGATCGTGCCGGCGCCAGTCCAGGCTGTGTCGCCGACGAACACGGGCGCGTCGTCATCGCCTTCGCTGACGACGCGCTTGACGGGCAGGTCGTATTTGCGCGCGAAATCGAGATCGCGCTGGTCGTGCGCGGGGACGCCGAACACCGCGCCGGTGCCGTATTCCATAAGCACGAAGTTGGCGATGTAGACCGGGAGGTGCCACGACTTGTCGAGCGGATGCACCGCGCGGATGCCGGTGTCGAAGCCGAGCTTTTCCTGCGTATCGAGTTCCGCCGCGGTGGTGCCGCCGCGCTTGCAGAGTTCGATGAAGGCCGCGGCGTCGGGGTTCGTCTCGGCGATGGCGCGCGCGATCGGGTGATCGGCGGCGACCGCGACGAAGCTGGAGCCGAACATCGTGTCGGGACGGGTCGTGAAGACCTCGACGCTATCTATTCCCCTTCCGCCTGCGGGAGGGGAGGCATCCTCGGACGCTGCCGCGTTCGTGTCAGGCCCTCCCCCGACCCCTCCCGCGAGCGGAGCAGTGAGGTCGAACTTAAACTGCAAGCCCTGGCTGCGGCCGATCCAGTTCTCCTGCATCAGCTTGACCTTGTCGGGCCAATGCTCGAGCGCGCCCAACCCGTCGACCAGCTCGTCGGCGAAGTCGGTGATCTTGAGGAACCACTGCGACAGCTTGCGCCGCTCGACCAGCGCGCCCGAGCGCCAGCCGCGACCGTCGATCACCTGCTCGTTGGCGAGCACGGTCATGTCGACCGGATCCCAGTTGACCGCCGATTCCTTGCGGTAGACCAAGCCCGCCGCGAACAGGTCGAGGAACAGCGCCTGCTCATGCCCGTAATAGTCGGGCTCGCACGTCGCCAGCTCGCGCGTCCAGTCGAGCGCGAAACCCAGCCGCTTCAGCTGCGCCTTCATCGTCGCGATGTTGGCGCGCGTCCAATTGCCCGGGTGCACGCCCTTTTCCATCGCCGCGTTCTCGGCGGGCATGCCGAACGCGTCCCAGCCCATCGGATGGAGCACTTCCATGCCCTTCATCCGACGGAACCGCGCCAGCACGTCGCCCATCGTGTAGTTCCGGACATGCCCCATGTGGATGCGCCCCGACGGATAGGGGAACATCTCGAGCACGTACGAGCGCGGCTTGGTCGACAGGTCGTCCGCGGCGAACGTCTTGCGCTCGTCCCAGACCTTCTGCCACGCCGCGTCCGCCTTCAACGCATTGAAACGCGACGCCATTATATTAGTCCTCAGCCCGCGATCGAGGCGCGGCGCAGGTCGCGGGCCTTGGTCAGGATGATGTCCTCAAGCTTCTGCGTGGTCGCGGCCTGGACCGGCGACGAGACCCACTGGCCGTTGCGATTGACTTCGCGGAGCGCGGCGACGCGCAGCGCATCGGCGCGCAGGTCCTGGTCGAGGATCGACACGGTGACCTTCATACGCTCGGTCGGCGTCTGCGGATTGATGTACCAGTCGGTGACGATCACGCCGCCATTGGAGTCGGTCTGCAGCAACGGCATGAAGCCCAGCGTGTCGAGGCTCGCGCGCCACAGGTAGCTGTTCACGCCAATCGTCGTGATCTTCGACGCGGCGAGATCCGCCTTGGGACGCGCCGATCCGCCGCCGCAAGCGACGAGAGGCAGGGCAAACAGCACGACTGCGATACGCGAGCGGCGGAACATGGGCATCATCCTGGCAAGAAAATCAGACCTTGCTCTACAGGCGAGCCCGCGTGCCCGCAAGCAGACGCGGGCATCCAGTCATGGCTCAGCGCAAGGCGACATGCGGACGCTGCATCGAGTCGATTACGACCGATCCGGTAGCGCTAACGCAGCGATCTGTGTGCTGATTGCAACACTGTCCGACAAATCAGCGATGAAGAGGGCAATCCGCCGGGTCTGCGGCCTTTGCGGTGGATCAATTCGTGATAGACGCAGTTTCACGAGGATCCGATTACGGGATTCGAAGGACAAATTCGTTGTGATGACGCGTGGGGGAATTTTCGGGGTGGTTGCCGGGGCGCTTGTCGCCACCGCCGCAATCGTCGCGCCCGCCTTCGGCGCCAGCGAACAGCCTGCTCGGATCGCCAAGCACAACGTCGCCGCGGTTCGCGGTATCGGATCGTTCACCCCCGCCGCCGCCGACCCCCGCCTTGCCGCGATGTTCGCGCGCGGTGGCTTCGACGCCGGCAGCTTCCGCTTCACGCCCGCCGAAACGCGCCAGGACAACCGCGCCGTGACCGTCGCGGTCCGTGCGCAGACCAACCGCGGCATCGTGAACACGGCCAGCCTTGCTTCGACCACGCCGACCGTCGGTATTGCGCCGATCGCGTATAACCTCGGCATGTCGGTGGGTTGGAAGCGGTTCGCGATCTCGGGCGACGTGAACAAGCTCGATCTCGGCGCGATGCCGGGTGGCCGTGAAGCGGCTGACCTCGCGGTGAGCTATAGCGCGAAGAAGTTCAGCGGCACTGTGAAGGCTGTAGCGGATCGTCCGCTCGCCAACGCACCGCACCTGGTCGAGGAAGCGCCGAGCTATTCGGTCGATGTCGGTGGCTCCTACGCCCTGACGCGCAGCCTCGCAGTGACCGCGGGAGTCCGGTACCGGTCTGACCGCGAGCGCTTCGTGAAGGTCGACGACGACCGTCGCGATAGTCAGGCCGTGTATCTGGGCACAGCCTTCCGCTTCTAGGCATCCGGTGGAGCGATGCTCGGCTTTCTTCCCGTCATCCTGACGAACGTCAGGACCCAGGGTTACCGATCGCTGCGTCTCATGGCACTGGACTCCGACTTTCGTCAGGATGACGGCGCGTTGTAGGCATCCAGGCATCTATCGCGGCCCAGCCGTGGAAACCGAACCGCTGGATGCGCCGCCAGCGCGACTCGGTCATTCCGCCTAGCGCGATCATCGGTATCCCAAGCCCGCTTCCGATTCGTATGGCGCGCGCCGGACCGATCCCCGCCGCGCCGTCGTGCGACCGAGTGGGATGGATCGGCGATACGAACAGGGCATCAGCCCCAGCGCGCTTTCCGGCCAAGGCCTCTATGCGTGAATGCGCGGGCCAAGTTCTGATCCCGCGAGTCCGTGCCGGACCATGCACGCCGTCGGCCGCGATCGTAAAGTTTCCGGCCACCACTACGACCAGCCTGCGCGCCTGTGCGATGCGGATAACTCGCCGCAGCAGCGCCTGCCGTTCCCGCTCGGGCGTGGCATAATGCCGAAACACCACGCCGGATCCCGGCGTCAATCGCCTCAGCGCTGGCCAGAGCGCGTCGCCCATCCGCTCGTCCGTCATCAGCCAGCGTGTGGGAATGGGGTTACGACGGGCCACGCCGCTGCCTATAGCGCGCCGCATGATTGCTGACGACACCACCAAATTGCAGGCCATCCGCACCCGGATCGCCAAGGCCGCCGAGATCGCCGATCGCCGCGCGGACGACGTGACGCTGATCGCGGTCTCCAAGACGCATCCGGTCGAGGCGATCGAACCGCTGCTCGTCGAGGGCCAGCGCGTGTTCGGCGAGAATCGTGTGCAGGAGGCGTCCGAGAAATGGCCGGCGTTGCGTGAGAAATATCCTGACGTCGAACTGCATCTGATCGGGCAGCTTCAATCGAACAAGGCGGCCGAGGCGGTGGCGCTGTTCGACTGCATCCATGCGGTCGATCGCCCGTCGCTGGTCACCGCGCTGGGGAAGGCGATGGAGGCGAGCGATCGTCGGCCGGACTGTTTTCTCCAGGTCAATATCGGCGACGAGCCGCAAAAGGGCGGCTGTGCGATCTCCGATCTCCCCGCGCTGGTGGACCAGGCGCGTGCCGCCGGTTTGCCGATCGCAGGGCTGATGTGCCTGCCCCCCGCGGACATTGAGCCGGCGCCGTATTTCGCGCTGCTCGCGAAACTCGCGCGCGATCACGCGCTGACCGGGCTCAGCATGGGCATGTCCGACGATTTCGAGACCGCGGTGACGATCGGCGCGACTCATGTCCGGATCGGCAGCGCGCTGTTTGGCGCGCGGGGGACGAGCGCATGAGCATTCCGGTTCGGTTCGACGCGCTGTTGTTCGACTTCGACGGCGTGCTGATCGACAGTGAAGCCGTCGGCAACCGGCACATCGCCGAATGGCTGACCGCCGCGGGGCATCCGACGACTGCCGACGAGTCGATGGCGAACTTCATGGGGCTAGCCGGGCGGCAGTTCATCGACGCGATCGAGCGCTGGATCGACCGGCCGCTCCCCGAAGACTTCTACGCCGCGCGGAAGACCGAGGATGAGCGCGTGATGGCGGCCGGTGTCGATGCGATCGAGGGCGCGGTGGCGTTCGTCCGCTCGCTCCCTGCCGACCTGCCCAAGGCGATCGTGTCTTCGAGCCCGGTCTTGTGGATCGCGCGGCATCTGGAGCATATCGGCCTGCGCGATGCGTTCGGAGATCATCTCTACAGTGGCCGCGAGCACGTGACGAACGGCAAGCCCGCGCCTGATTTGTATCTGTTCGGGGCGCGGCAACTTGGCGTGGATATTACGCGGACGGCGATTCTCGAGGATTCGCCGGTGGGTGCGACTGGCGCGGTCGCTTCGGGTGGCTATGTCATTGGTTTGTCGGCGGGGTCGCATTGCAATGCGGAGCATGGTGCTCGGTTGAAGGCGATCGGTGTCGATGCGCTGGCGGAGAGTTTCGCCGACGTGACCCGGTTGATTGGAAGCATTTGATCGGAGCCTGGGGGGCTCCTGCCTCCTTGTTCTCCCGCGAAGGCGGGAGCCCAGTCTGGGTCCCCGCCTTCGCGGGGAAACAAACTAGACGACGGCCAAGGGTGCTCCGCTCGATGAGCGTGGAGGCGATGTTCGCTTAGCCCACCCGCTTGCGCCGCCAGATCGCACCGATCCCCGCGACCAGATCATACGGAATCGCCGCCGCTTCCCGCGACCGCATCTTGAGCTGGTACCGCCGGCTCCCTCCGTGCGGCACGTGGATCGCGCTCGCGGGCATGCCGAGCATTGCGAAGAGCATGCGGATGCGGGGTTGGTGATAGCCGTCGGTGCAGATCATGCACTGCGCATATTGACCCACGCGAGCGAACGCGGTCGCGGCGAGGACGCTTTGCAACGTATCCACGCTCGCTTCGTCGAGATGGATTCGCGACCGATCGACCGTCTCGGCCAACACATCCGCCATCACCGACGCTTCCGACGGGCCATGCGTCCCCTTCGCGCCTGAGCAGAACAGGTCCGCATCGACGTAGCGCGCGGCCGCCGCCGCTGCGAACGCGATGCGGCGGGCGAGGGTCGGGCTCGGGCTGCCATCAGGACGAACGGCCGCGCCGAACACCACGATCAGGCGGCGTGAGGGAAGAATGTCGATCAGAACTGATGGCCCGTGCGGTCGCGCTTGGTCGCGAGATACTGCGCGTTGTGCGGGTTCGAGGGGAGGAAATGCGGCACGCGTTCGATCACCGTCACGCCCGCCGCTTCAAGCCCGGCAACCTTGGCGGGGTTGTTGGTCAGCAACCGAACCTCGCGCTGGCCGAGCAGCGTCAGCATCCGCGCCGCTACCCCGAAATCGCGCGCATCGACCGCAAAGCCGAGCCGCGTATTAGCATCGACCGTGTCGAAGCCCTGGTCCTGCAACGCATACGCGCGCAGCTTGTTGACCAGCCCGATCCCGCGACCTTCCTGCCGCAGATACAGAAGGATACCCCAACCGCCATGCTGGATCGCGTGGATCGCGGCGTGCAGCTGCGGGCCGCAGTCGCATTTGAGGCTTCCGAGTACGTCGCCCGTCAGGCACTCGCTGTGGAGGCGGACGAGCGGCGGCTGGCCGTTGGGCTGGCCAATCAGCAGCGCGATATGCTCGTCTGCGCTTTCGGGGCTGCGGAACGCGACGATCTCCGCATCCTCCGCGCCCTCTACGGGAAGGCGTGCGCGCGCCGCGAGTGTCAGTCGGTTCGCGTCCTCGTGTGCGTCGATGTCCGCGCGGGCGATGCGGACCTCGGGTTCGCCCGTGCCGAGGAAGAATGCCGGTAGCAATCCCGCGATCCGGGCAAGTCGCAACGCAGCTGCCGCCGCGTCCGGATCGGCGAGCGGGAGCGTCTGGAACGGACCCTTGAGGGGGGTGGCCAAGTCGAACTGCGGATCGGCCAGCGCGGTCGCGGCGGCGAAGTCGATCCACGGCGCGCGATCGACGAGCACGGGCTCGGTCGGATCCGCCGCCGCGAGCTGGTTCGCGAGCTTCAACGTCGCCGCGCGTCCCGACGAGATCAGCACGCCGCCATTCGCGTCGGGATCGAACGCCGCCAACCGCTCCGCATCCGCCGTCTCGACCGCGAGCAGGACAAGCCCGTCGATCGCGATCGGCCAGCCACGCCGTAAAGCGTCCACCGCGCGTGCCGCTGCGCGAGGATTACTCAAAACGCGAACTCGGTCATGATCGGGACGTGGTCGGACGGCTTGAGCCAGCTTCGGCAGCGTTCATAGACGTGATGCGACACCGCGGCTTCGGCCGCCGCACCGGTCGCCCACATGTGATCGAGCCGGCGGCCACGGTCCGACGCGGCCCAATCCTTCGCGCGGTAGCTCCACCAGGTGAACAGGCGGGCGGGGGCGGGGTGGAAGCGGCGGCCGAGATCGACCCAGTCGCCGGCCGCCTGCAACTTACCGAGCGCTTCTACCTCCACAGGGGTGTGGCTGACGACGTCGAGCAACTGCTTGTGGCTCCAGACGTCGGATTCGAGCGGGGCGATGTTGAAGTCGCCGACCAAAATCGTAGGCCCCGCCAGTGTTTCCGACCAGGTCGTCATGCGCTCGATGAAGTCGAGCTTCTGGCCGAACTTGGGGTTCACCTCGCGGTTCGGGACATCGCCGCCAGCGGGGACATAGACGTTCTCGAGCCGTACGCCGTTCTCCAGCCGGACGCCGATGTGGCGCGCCTCGCTGTTTGCCTGCCAGTCGAAGCGGTCGTCCTCGACTATCGGGACTCGGCTCAAAATTGCGACGCCGTGGTGCATGCGCTGGCCGTGCAGGACGATGTGCTCGTAACCGAGCGCGCGGAACGCCTCCAACGGGAAGTCGCCGTCGATGACCTTGGTTTCCTGCAGGCACAGGATGTCGGGCTGCTCGTCGCGCAGAAACTGTTCGACGATGGCGATCCGGAAACGGACCGAGTTGATGTTCCAGGATACGATCTTCACGGCCGCGATGTAGCGTTGCGTGAGGGGCGGGACAAGGAACGCTGCTGGGGGTGCGGAAGAAGGGAGAAGTCAGAAGGCGCCATCGGCAAAGCCGCTGTCGTCGGACGGGCCTTGGGAAGACAGGGGCCCGCCGGCCGCGCTTGAGCGAGGCAGGCAAATCTTTTTGCCTGCCGCTCTACGCGAAAGACCCCCGCTCCGGGGGCATGGAGCGAGGGCCAACTCAGCGTTCGTCACGCAGGCAAGACATGGGGAAACCATCCGGGCAACAGGGGGAAAAATCCCGAATGCCCCACATCCGCAGGCCACTCTCTACGGGGCCGAACCTGTCGCTTGCATGAATGACACCGATTTTATGTTACTTTCTTACACCCGTGCGGCGCGGATCGTTCCAACGGAAGGTATTGTCGCTGACCGGAACGCCGAATTTCTGGTTGGTCAGCCTAACGGTCGTGCGGTTGTTCTGGCTGTCGAGCGCAACCCAACCCTGCAACATCAGCCCACCGGGTGCGCTCGCGCTCCGCACGAATACTAGCGTGATCTTGCCGGTCTCGGGATGCTTGGGATCGTTCACCTCGACCGATATAATCCGTGGATCATAGCCGGGTACGAGCTTGGCATAACGCGTGATATCGCGCGACGGATCGAGGAATACGACCAGCGGCGAGTTCTTGATCGGCCAGCGTTGCACCTGCTTCACCGAATAATCGATGAAGGTCAGCGCGCCGCCCTCCGCGACAATCAGGATCGGTACGCCTTTCTGGTACTGAAAACGGATCTTGCCAGGCTTCTTCAGCGTCAGCACGCCGGTCAGCACCTTGCCGTTGCGATCCGCCTGCGAGAAATCGGCAGTCATCGTCTCCATTGCCTGGAGGGATTTCTGCACGGCGGCCAGATCACCGGTCGCCTGCGCGGCGATTGGCGAGGGCACGGCGGCGACGGACAAAGCGGCGATCGTCGCGATCACCGCGGGGCGGGTATTGAACATCGAATTCTCCTTGGAGCGCCACCGTTGCCCGCGCGCGCTTGAACCGCCACTGAATTCGATGTGCGGTCACTGCACAACCTGCATCCGTCATCCTGGCGAAAGTCAGGACCCAGGATCAAGCAGGGCAGCGAGTGTTACTCTGGATCCTGACTTTCGTCAGGATGACGGGGGAGGCGGATGCCGGCAACGTGTAAAGTCGATACCCCCGTTACAGCGTAATCGCGCCCTTCAGGCCGAGCACCGCGACGTCGTTCGCGTCATGCACGCCACCGGGGTTGTGGATGAACTGCACGTTCGGCCGCAATTCGAGCCACCGGGTCGGATGGACGCTGTAATAGATCTCCGACGCATATTCGGCATCCTGCACCGCAGGCCGCGTCGGATCGAGCGCCTCGCCCTTCGCGACGCGCCCGTTGACGTTGGTCCTCGCCACGCCGAAGCCGAGGATGTCGCCCGGCCGCCACGGCACCAGTCCCTTGTAGAACAGCCCGGCGGCGATCTGGTTGTCGGTGGTGGAGGTCGCGCGGTCGGCCTGAGTCGCGTTGAGGAAAACGCTGAGCCCGGTGACGGACTTGCCGTCCTTCGACGTGCCGGTGACCTGTTGCTGGAGATTTAAATACACGCCGTAGCGCGCGCTGCGGCGGAGGGGTTCGAGCCCGGTGATCGCGATCGGCCGGCGGTTCACATCGTAGAACACGTCGTCGCCGTTGGACGTGTTGACCCAGCCGCCGACCTTGTACGCGCCGACCCGGCCATCGTTATCGCCGCGATGCCATTCCGCTTCGACCGGGATCAGCGCGCCGGTCGCGCCGTGGAACCGGCCGATCACGAAGGCCTTTTCGAGATTGCGCGGGTTCACCTCGTAGGCGGCGGTCTTCAGCGTCAGATGATCGTTGACGTCGTAGCGCAGCCGCGCGCCCCATTGGCCGACCGGCCAGTTCTGCCAGTAATCGCCAACCAGATTGCCGGGCTGCGCGCCGCAGAAGCTGAGGTTCTGGAAATAGCAGGAGAAGACCGCGAAATCCTCGCCAGGGTTGGTCCGGCCCGCCTTGATCTCGAATTTCTCACCGATCTTCTGCTCGTACCAGAATTGCGTGAGGCGGACGGTCTGGCCGCGGCCGTACACTTCCTGGACCTGTTGCAGCACGCCAAGATTGGCGTCCGCGCCGAGATCGCGACCACGGCGATAGGTGACGGTCGCCTGGAACGCACCGCCCTTGAGGCCGACGACCTTGTCGAGATCGAGCAGTACGCCGACGTCGAACTGGCCGGTCTCGCGCAACAGCTTCCGGTCGCCGCCCGAGAAATTATAGCCGCTTTCCGAGGCATAGCGGGCGCTGACACCAATACCGCGATCCGCGAGGCGCTTGCGGATGTCGAACCAGTCGGCGAACAAACCGGGGGGCGGGGTGCGCCGCGTATCGGCGGTCAGCGCGGAAGGGGAGAGATCGCTGTCGCGGCGAACGCCGGCGCGCGGGCGATGCTGCGTGTCGGTGGCGGTGCTGCCGGGGGTCTGCTTGGCGGTGTCCTGCGCGGAGACCTGACCGGGTAGGGCGAGCGCCACCGCTGCCGCAAACAACCGCCGATACTGCATTACGCCCACCTGTTCTTCGTAACTTGTATCAACCCCGTATACCGGGCGTTGGCTGATCGAAACCCCGGTCTGCGTGCGTCATTTAGTGAAGGGCGCCCCTCCCAGTTCTCCCGCGAAGGCGGGAGCCCAGGGTTCCAGACGACATCGTTCTTGGTTCCTGGACCCCCGCGTTCGCGAGGGAGCAGCGAGGCAAAGGACGGAGCGCCGCAGCACCGCGATCTTAGATCGCATGCCCCTCGGTATCGCGCAGCACTTCGCGGCGGCCGACATGATCCGGGCGACCGACGATGCCGTCCTTCTCCATCCGCTCGATCAACCGCGCAGCCGAATTGTAGCCGATCCGCAACTGGCGCTGGAGCCACGAGGTCGAGGCCTTCTGCGACTCGCAGACCAGCTGGATCGCCTGGCGATATTGCTGGTCCTCCGCCGAATCCTCACCCGTCGGCGAGCCCTCCAATGCGAAGCTCTCCTCGGGCTCCTCGGTCACCGACGAGATGTAATCCGGCAGCCCCTGCGAGCGCCAGTGATCCGCCACCAGCCGCACTTCGTCGTCGGTCACGAACGGTCCGTGGACGCGGACGATGCCCTTGCCGCCGGGCATGTAGAGCATGTCGCCCTTGCCGAGCAGCTGCTCTGCGCCCTGCTCGCCGAGGATGGTGCGCGAATCGATCTTCGACGTGACGTGGAAGCTGATCCGTGTCGGCAGATTGGCCTTGATGACGCCGGTGATGACGTCGACCGACGGCCGCTGCGTCGCCATGATCAGATGGATGCCCGCCGCGCGTGCCTTCTGCGCAAGCCGCTGGATCAGGAATTCGACCTCCTTGCCCGCGGTCATCATCAGATCGGCAAGCTCGTCGACGATCACCACGATCTGCGGCAGCACGTCGTATTCGAGCTTCTCCTCCTCGTACATCGGCGCGCCGGTATCCGGGTGATACCCCGTCTGCACCTTCCGTCCGAGCGGCTGCCCCTTGGCCTTCGCGCCACGCACCTTGTCGTTGAAGCCGGCGAGGCTGCGCACGCCGACGGAGGACATCTGGCGATAGCGATCCTCCATCGTCTCGACCGCCCATTTCAGCGCGCGCACCGCCTTGGCGGGATCGGTGACGACCGGCGACAACAGGTGCGGGATGTCGTCGTACATGCTCAGTTCGAGCATCTTCGGATCGATCATGATCATCCGGCACTGGTTCGGCGTCAGCTTGTACAGCAGCGACAGGATCATGCTGTTCAGGCCGACCGACTTGCCCGAGCCGGTGGTGCCCGCGACCAGCAGATGCGGCATCGGCGCGAGATCGGCGATCACCGAATCGCCCGCGATGTTCTTGCCGAGGATGATCGGCAACTGCGCCGACTGGTCCTCGAACGTCTGGCTGCCGACGAGTTCATGCAAGCTGACCGCCTCGCGCCGCGCATTCGGCAGCTCGATGCCGATCACGTTGCGCCCCGGAATCACCGCGACGCGCGCGGAAATCGCGGACATGTTACGCGCGATGTCGTCGGCGAGTGCAATCACGCGACTCGCCTTGATGCCGGGCGCGGGTTCGAGTTCGTACATCGTCACGACCGGGCCGGGCCGAACCTCGATGATCGACCCCTTCACGTGGAAATCGTCGAGCACGTTCTCGAGCAGCCGCGCGTTGCGCTCCAGCCCAGCCTTGTCGATCACATTGCCCTGGCTCGGCGGCGACGGGGTCAGCAGGTCGAGGCTCGGCAACGTGAAATTATCGCGCAGGTCGAGCGACGACTGGCGCTCCTTGGGTTTCGCCTGCGACGGTGCGTTCTGGCGGTCCGCGATCACCGGGGCAGGGCGCGGGTCCGGCTCAGCCACGGCACGCGGCTCGACCGGTTTCCGGGTCAACGTCAGCGGCTCGTCGTCGTCCTCGTCGATCTCCGCAAAGCCGTCATAGCCTAGCGCCTCGGTGGGATTGCGGCGGGGGAGGCGCCATTTGCGCTCGCCGAGATCGATCTCGATGCTCTTGCCCCAGACGATCGCGCCCGCAATCGCCGCGACCAGCCCAATCGCGCGGGCGGTCCAGAGTTCCGCAACCGGCTGGCCGACAAAGCTCAGCCCCCAATGCACGGCGCTCGCGACGGACAAGCCAATGATCCCACCCCATCCGGCAGGCAGTGCCAATACCGAGGTGCCCGACACGAACGCCAGCGCGCTCGCCATCAGCGCGACGCCGATCGCCGCGCCGCGCACCATCCGCAGCCAGTGGCCGAGCGGCAGATCGCGCCACAGCCGCATGCCGAGGATCGGTCCGATCGGCAGCAACAGCGCGACCGCCGGCCCGAACAGGGTGAGCGCGATGTCGGCGAACCACGCGCCCGGCGGGCCGACCAGATTGTCCGGATAGGCGCCCGACGCGGTGTTGAGTGCCGCGTCGCTCGGGTGATAGCTCGCCAAGGCCAGCGCCATCAGCAGCGTGCCGACGAACAACGCGATCGCCGCGATCAGCGCACCGCTGCGGACGGCACCCGCCTTTACCGTCTCACGCCACAAGGCTGGCTGCGCGCGGCTGGCCATGACCCGAATTCTCCAGTTGCAATCTAATCGGAAATGCATCGCCCTCGGCAGGCTCAACGTCAAGGTAACCACGCGACAACACGGGTTAAGCTGCGTCCGGATCGTCGTTGGCAGCGACCGGCTGGCGGGATAAAGCGGGCTCATGGACACAGATGTAATCATCCTCGGTGGCGGGCTGGTCGGCGCGACGCTCGCCGTGGCGCTCGACGTGCACGGCATCTCGACGATCGTGATCGACCCCGCCGACCCCGCGGTGACGCTGGCGCCCGGCTTCGACGGCCGCGCGTCGGCAGTGGCGAGCGCGAGCCACCGCATGCTCGACGCGATCGGCATCGGCGCGACGCTGGCGGGGCAGGGCTGTGCGATCCGCCAGATCCGCGTCAGCGACGGCCTCGAACCCGGCGCGCTCGATTTCGTCCCCGCCGCCGACGATGGCGCGCTCGGCACGATGTACGAGAACAAGCTGCTCCGCCGCACGCTGTTCGATGCCGCGACCGCCGCGCCGCATGTCGACCTCCGCATGCAGACACGTGCGACGACAGTCGACCGTGCCGAATCGGGCGTCACCGCCACGCTGGACTCGGGCGACGTCATTCGCGCCCCGCTGTTGATCGCCGCGGAGGGTCGCAACTCCCCGACGCGCGAGGCTGCCGGGATCACGATCGCGCGCTGGTCCTACGATCACACCGCGATCATCGGCGCGTTCCATCACGAACTGCCGCATAACGACGTGGCGTACGAGATCTTCTATTCGAGCGGCCCGTTCGCGCTGCTCCCGCTGCCGGACGATGCCGACGGCCACCGCTCGGCGATCGTCTGGACCGTCGACGCGAAGGACGCGCCCGGGATGCTGAAGCTCGGCGACCGCGCGTTCCTGGCGGAAGCGGAGAAGAGCATGGGCGGTTTTCTCGGCGCGCTGTCGATGGCGACGCCGCGCGCGTCCTATCCGCTCGGTTTCCACCACGCCGCGCGTATCACCGACACGCGGCTCGCGCTGGTCGGCGACGCCGGTCACGGCATCCATCCGATCGCCGGGCAGGGCCTCAACCTGGGCTTCCGCGATGTCGCGACGCTCGCCGAGGTACTGGTCGAGGGCAAGCGCCTCGGCCTCGACCTCGGCGATGCGGCGCTGCTCGCGCGCTACCAGCGCTGGCGCGGGCTCGACACGTTCATGACCGCGGCGGCCACCGACACGCTCACCCGTCTGTTCGGCCTCCCCGGCAAGACCGCCAGCGCGGTCCGCCGCTTCGGCATCAGCGCGGTCAACGCGATCCCGCCGCTGAAGGACCGCTTCATGGCCGAAGCACGCGGTGAAAGCGGCGATCTGCCCAAGCTGTTACAGGGCCTCAAGGTCTGAGGCGGGCGATCTGCCTGTCGTGAACGCGCGATAGCAGGACCAACGCGAATATAGCGCCGATTAGGCACATCAGCATGTCCCACTGCGTATCCCACGGATCGCCCTGCGTCCCAAGAAACGCGTCCGCGCCTTGGCCGAGCGCGACGGCGGCGCCGAACTCGATCAGTTCATACAAGGCGCTGACCGACAGGCAGTAGGCGAGGACGGTGACCGTCAGCAGTCGGCGCGACGCGATACTGCCGGTCCGGATGAGGATCTCGCGCAGGACGATCGCGGGCACGAACCCCTGCATCAGGTGCCCGAACCGATCATAGGGATTGCGCGCGAGATGCAACCAGTCCCGCACCGCGAAACCGATCGGGACGCGGGCGTAGGTGTAGGCACCGCCGAGCATCAGCACCAAGCCGTGCAGCATGATCAACGCCAGCGCGAGATGTGAGAAGCGAAACCGGTGGCGCAGGACGACCAGTACGGGAAATGCAAGCAGGACGGGCGCGACCTCCATCCACCATGTTGCGCGGTCCGCCGGCGACCAACCCGAGGCCAATAGCCCTACCGCCCAGACCGCGCCCAGTATTGGAAGGCGGCGGTCGGTCGACGTCATACGTTGGGCGCGGTTGCGTCGATTCGTCTGGCCTCCTCGACCAGCATGACCGGCACGCCCTCGCGGATCGGATACGCCAAGCCGGCCGCGTCGGAGATCAACTCTCCTGCTGCTTGGTCATAGCGGAGCGGCGTTCGCGTCATCGGGCATACGAGGCGTTCGAGCAGCCAGGGATCGAGCGCGCTCATTGCAACGTCACCGATTCGTCGCCGTCATGCCGGCCGAAGAACTGCATCAGCTGGATGATCAGCTCGGCGCGCTGCTCGATGTCCGGCGCCTCGAGCAACGCCTGTTTCGCGGCTGCGTCGAACGGTGCGATCTGGGCGATGCCGTTGACCAGGCTCTCGTCGTCGAGCCGGCCGACCGCATCCCAATCGACCGCATAGCCCTGCATGTCCGCGAATCGACGCGACTCCAGTTCCAACGACGATCGCCGGCCGAGCGACAGCGCATCGTCCTCGATCACCGGCAGCAACTCGGCCTCGACCTGGCGGAATGCGGTCGTCACGTCGAGCTCGCGGACGATCCGGAACAGCGCGATACCCTCCAGCACGACGTTGTAGCGCCCGTCGTCGAGCGCCTCGACCTCGGCGATCTTGCCGACGCAGCCGATGTCGTACAGCGCGTCCGCGTCGTCATGCGGTCCGCCCCGCGGCTGGATCATCCCGATCCGCCGATCGCGCGCCATCGCATCGCTGATCATCGCCCGATAGCGCGGCTCGAACATGTGCAGCGGCAGATGCATACCGGGGAACAGCAACGCCCCCGGCAACGGGAAGATCGACAGCCGCGTGGTCGTGCGCGGGGGGGTGGCGCGCGGGGGGGCGGACTCGGTGGTCATCCGAACAGGATCGCAGACAGGCGGCGTCGCTGTCCAGACACCCACGGATCCTCGAGCCCGACGACTTCGAACAGTTTCAGCAGCTGCGTCCGCGCCGCGCCCTCGTTCCAGTCGCGCTCGGTGGCGATGATGCCGAGGAACGTGTCGGCTGCCGCATCGCGGTCGTTCGCCGCCATCTGGCCGTTGGCGAGTGCGAACCGCGCGTGCAAGTCGTCTGGGTTCGCCTCGACCGCAGCGAGCAGCGGCGACAGGTCCTCGACCGGAGGTGCCGACTGCGCGAGCGCGAGCGCCGCCTGCGCGCGGTGGATTGCCGGGTCCTTGGCGATCGCCGGATCAAGGTTGGCCAGCCAGTCGGTCGCCTCGTCGAGCTGCCCGGTCGCGACCAATGCGCGGACGAAGCCGGCATGCACTTGCGGATGCTCGGGCGCGATCTCGGCGATCTCGCGGAAGATTCCCAGTGCGCGCTCGCCGTCATTGGCCGCGAGCGCCTCTTCGCCGATCGCGATCAACGGCTCGACGTCGGGCACCGCGTCGGTTGCGCCGGCTTCGATCGGCAGCTGCTTGAGCAACTGGTCGAGGATCACGCGCAACTGCGATTCGGTGCGCGCGCTGGTCATGTCGGCGACCAGCTGGCCCTGGAACATCGCGTAGACGGTCGGGATCGACTTGATCTGGAATTGCGCGGCGATGAACTGGTTCTTGTCGGTATCGACCTTCGCCAGCACGACGCCCTTGTCGGCATAATCCGCCGCGACCTTCTCCAGCGTCGGCGTCAGCGCCTTGCACGGCCCGCACCATTCCGCCCAGAAATCGATGATCACGAGGCTCGTCATCGACGGTTCGACGACGTCGCGACGGAACGCCTCGACGGCGTCCTTCTCCGCGGGGGACATTCCAAGCGTGGCCAAGTTCAACTCCCGTGTAATTCTCGCGTGCTATCTGGGGCGCCCCCGCAGCGAATGCCACCTCTAGAGCCCATGTCTAGACCATCGCGTCCGAAATTCCACGCGCGCACCAGCTTGTCTCTGCGGTGGCCCAGTCCGTCACCCCAGCGAAAACCGGGGTATCTCACGTGGCACGCGACCTGCGCCCAATAGGGAGACCTTGGCGTTCGCGGGAGTGGCGGGCATCAATGGAAGTCGCGCGATTTGGGTAGCACGCGGACGTTCCGGGGATGCTGCGCGCGCGGATGCTGGGCACGCGGTGTCCGTCCGTCAGGGCCGCGTGGCAGGACGGGCCGGATCACCTCGTCCACGCGCGCGAGCGGCGGCTCCAGCGCTTGATCTTCCGACAACAGCCGCAGCATGTCGCTGCGATCCTGCACACGCGACGTCATCAGGTGCGTGACGCCTTCCTCGCTGCGCTGGATCACGCCCTCCAGCACCATCAGCCGCGATGCCATCACCGCGCGGCGGTTCGCCTCGAAGTCGCGCGCCCACATCAGCCCGTTGGTGATCCCGGTCTCGTCCTCGATCGTCACGAAGATCGCGTTGCCCTTGCCCGGCCGCTGGCGGACCAGCACCACGCCCGCCACTTTCGCGCGCCGCCCGTCCTTCGTTGCGTTGGCCTGCGCGCTCGACAAGATCCCCTCGGCGGCAAAGCGTTCGCGGAGGAACTGCATCGGATGCGCCTTCAACGACAGCCGCGTCGTCTGGTAATCCGCCGCGACCTGTTCGGACAGAGGCATCGCCGGCAGATGCGCATCGGGCTCCGCGCCAAGCTCAGGCACCTCTGCCGCGGCGAACAGCGCAAGCTGCTTGGGCGGCGTCCGGCGCACATCCCACAAAGCCTCGCGCCGCTCCTTCGCCACCGACCGGAACGCATCCGCATCGGCCAGCAGGTTCATCGCCCGCTGCGGCAGGTTCGCCCGACGCGCGAGGTCTTCGATGCTCGCGAACGGTGTAGTCCGAACGCGAACGATCTCGTCGGCCCAATCCTTCCGAAACCCATCGACCTGCCTAAACCCAAGCCGCAAATCCTCCCCGGCACGGGGAGGGGGACCATCCGCAGGATGGTGGAGGGGGGGCGCCGCAGACGTCCCGCCTGGAAGAGTAGCATCCCCAAACGCGGCGCTCGTAACAGGCCCAGTCGCAAGCGATACGTTGGCGGAAGCCCCCCTCCACCCCGCTTCGCGCGGTCCCCCTCCTCGTGCCGGGGAGGATAAGCTGTTATCCCACCCGCTCGCATTCACGTCGACCGGCAGCACGGTAACCCCGTGCTCTACCGCATCGCGCACCAGTTGCGCCGGCGCATAAAACCCCATCGGCTGCGAATTGAGCAACGCGCAACAGAACACCGCCGGGTGAAAGCATTTGATCCACGACGACACATACACCAGCCGCGCAAACGACAGCGCATGGCTCTCTGGAAACCCGTAGGACCCAAACCCCTCGATCTGCTTGAAACACCGCTCTGCGAACTCTGCCTCATACCCGCGCGCGACCATTCCACCGACCAGCTTGGCCTGAAAATTGTCCATTCCCCCGACCTTGCGGAACGTCGCCATCGACTTGCGCAACTGGTTCGCCTCGTTCGGCGTGAACCCCGCCGCGACGATCGCCAGCTTCATCGCCTGCTCCTGGAACAACGGAACGCCGTAGGTGAATCGGAGCAACTGTTGCAGCTCATCGGGCGGGCCGAACTTTGGATCAGGCGAGGGAAATTCGACCTTTTCCTTGCCACTGCGGCGCCGTAGATACGGATGCACCATATCGCCCTCGATCGGCCCCGGCCGCACGATCGCAACCTGCACGACCAGATCATACAGCACGCGCGGCCGCAGACGTGGCAGCATATTGATCTGTGCGCGGCTCTCGACCTGGAACACGCCAATGCTGTCGCCCTTGCACAGCATGTCATAAACCGCTGGATTCTCGTCATTGGCGATCGTGTTCAGCAGATGATCGCCGAGCTGGTGCTGCCGCATCAGGTCGAAGCTCTTGCGGATGCAGGTCAGCATGCCGAGCGCGAGGATATCCACCTTCATTATCTTAAGTTCGTCGATATCGTCCTTGTCCCATTCGATAAACGTCCGGTCCTTCATCGCTCCATTATGGATCGGTACAGTCTCGTCGAGACGCCCCTGTGTCAGCACGAATCCACCGACATGCTGCGACAGATGCCGAGGGAATTTGAGCAATCCGGTAACGATCGTCCGCAAGCGCGCAATCTCTGGATTCTCGATATCAAACCCCGTTTCGCGGAACCGCCGGTCGTCGAACTTATCCGAGAAACTGCCCCATACGGTGCTTGTCAGCCGTTGCGTGACGTCGTCGGTCAACCCCAGCGCCTTGCCGACCTCGCGTACCGTGCTGCGTGAGCGATAGTGGATGACGGTCGCCGCGATCGCCGCCCGGTGGCGGCCGTAGCGACCATATATGTACTGCATGATCTCCTCGCGGCGCTCATGCTCGAAATCGATGTCGATGTCGGGCGGTTCATCACGCTCACTTGAAACGAAGCGCGAGAAAAGCAGATCGTATTTCATCGGATCGACCGACGTAACGCCGAGCAACCAGCACACCGCAGAATTGGCCGCCGATCCTCGGCCCTGACACAGGATCGGCGGATCGAGAGACCGTGCATGGCGGACGATGTCGTGCACAGTCAGGAAATAATGCGCGTATTTCCGCTCCCGGATCAGCGGCAGTTCTTCATTCAGCAGACGCACCAGCCTATCGGGAACGCCGTCGGGAAACCTTTCGCGCGCCGCGGACCAGCTGAGCTCCTCCAGCCAGTCCTGCGCCTCCCATCCGTCCGGGATCGGCTCGTGAGGATATTCATAGGATAGCTGGGTAAGATCGAAATCGATCCGCTCCAACAGGCGCAGGCTCTCGGCTACCGCATCTGGCCGGTCTCCGAACAGCCGCGCCATTTCCCTGCCGGGTTTCAGGTGGCGTTCGGCATTGGCCGCGATCAGCTTCCCCGCGTTCTGTACGGTAGCGCCCGCGCGGATGCAGGTAACTATGTCATGCAACGGACGATCGTCAGAATCTGCATACAGTGCATCGCACGTCGCCAGCAGCGGCACGCCCAGCGGGTCCGCGATCCGCGCCAGCCTGTTGAGACGCCGGCGATCTTTACCGCCACGCGGCATCGTAACGCCAAGCCAGAGGTGGCCGTTCAGGTTACGCGCCAGCAGGGCCAAAGTCGATTTCAGACTTGGATTCTTTCGTGGCGGCGGCAACAGGCCTGCCTTTAGCGGGGTCGCATCGCGTACGCTGGTTTCGGGCAACACGATCAGCAACAAGCCATCGGCGTGGCGCAGCAGGTCACCAAGGCCGAGAATGCAGCCTCCCTTCTCCGCCCGCAGGTTGCCGACGGTCAGCAGCCGCGTCAGCCTGCCCCATCCGGCGCGGGTCTCGGGATAGGCGACGATGTCCTGCGTGCCGTCCGCAAAGATCAGGCGTGCGCCGACCACCAGCTTGAAATCGATGTCAGGCAGGCCGAGCAGATCGAGGTCTGCCCGCTTCTCGCGCAACGCCTTGTGCGCACGCACCACGCCAGCCACCGTGTTGCGGTCGGCGATGCCGATTCCCGCATGTTCCAGCCTGATCGCCTCGCTGACCATATCCTCGGCATGGCTCGCACCGTCGAGGAACGAGTAGTTGGTCGCAGCAACGAGTTCCGCAAACCCGGTCATGACGCTAGAGGGGTCACGCGAAGACGCCGTGGAGGTACCAGCGGGGTGCCTCCATCTCGGAATACAGGCCGTGGCGGAAGATCCAGAAGCGGCGACCGCGGCGGTCTTCGATGCGGTAGTAATCGCGCGTCGGTATGTCTTGGCGTCGCCACCATTCGCCAGCGATCCGTTCCGGGCCTTCGCTATGCGCGACGTCGTGCACCGTGCGGCGCCAGCGGAAGCGGTGCGGCGGGCCGTCGGGGACTTCGGCCATCATCGATTCGATCGGTTGCGGCGGGTCGAACAGGTAGATCGGCCGCAACGGCGGTTCGTCGGTTTCGGGCGCGATCCACGGCGTTGGGGCGGGCGCTTCGGCGGCGGGCAGCATCAGCTCGGCCTGTTCGGGAATATGATTGTCGCGCGCGGAGAACCGGCGGACGCGCGCCCGGCCCAGCCGCGTGCCGAGCTGGTCGACGAGCTGCGCGACCTCGCCCTTCTGCGCCTCGCCGCCCTCCAGCTTCAGCTGCGACGCGTCGAGCTTTTCGGCCAACGCGACGTCGAGCCTCACCATATCATAGCCGAACCCCGGATCGAGCGGATCGGCGAGGCTGTCGATCCGTTCGCGGAACAATCGCATCAATAACGCTATGTCGCGTGTTGGTTGACCGGTCTCGATCCGCAGCCGCTGGACGAGGCCGTCGGCGCGGAACAGGCGCGCTTCCCAGCGGCGGCCGCCCTCGTGACGGTCGGCAAGCTGAGCCGCAGCTTCGGTGGCGAGTTCGGCCAGCATCTCGAGTGCGTATTCGGTGCGTGCGATGGGTTCGGCGAAGCGGCGTTCGACGCCGATCTTCGGCACCGTCCGCCGCGCGAGGATCGGCCCCTTCACCGAGCCATCGAGACGGCGGATCATCATCGCCGCCTCCTCACCGAACCGTGCGGCGATCGTCGCTAAGGGCCGCGCCATCACGTCGCCGACCGTCTTCAGTCCCGCACGCGACAGCGCGGTCGTCGCATCCTCGTCGAGACCCAACGCAGCCACCGGCAATCGCTTGACCGCACGCTTTTCATCCGGCGCCGGCGCCCCCGCATACCGCGCCAGCGCGCGAGCCGTGTCGGGCGTGTCGCCGAACGCATGGCGCACCAGCACACCCCGCCGCGCCAGCCGCTCCTCCAGGTCGGCAGCCAGACGCCGTTCGCCCTCGAACTCGTGCACGCACCCGGCGATGTCGAGGATCAGGCCATCGGGCTCGTCGAGCGCGACCGATGGCGTGTAGCGCTGGCATCCGTCCGCGAGCCGCTCGAGCCATTCGTGGTCGGCATGCGCATCATGCTCGTAGACCTCGAGTTCCGGTACCTGCGCCCGCGCATCCGCCAGCGTCAGGCCGGGTCGGAGACCCGCTCGCATGGCTTCACGGTCTAGCGCTTTCAGCCGGATACCGCCCGAGACCGTCTCGACGAACGCGATCGGCGTCTCAGCCCGTCCGACGAACAAATGCGGCCGCATCGTCTGCAGCCGCTCGATCGGCAGCCACGGAAACACCAGCGCCAGGTAGCGTCGCGGAATCACCAGAGGCGAAGGCGATCTGGTCGAAGGCGGTATTATCGAAGATGTACGCGTCACGGTCCCACTCCACACGCCAGCGAAGCCCGGCCTGGCCTCCGCGTCGACGCAGCAATTCGATGTCGAAGGCAGGTTTGCCCGGTGCGTCGGCCTCCAGCGGTCGCGACCGACACGCGGCGACCTGCCAGCGCGATGCAGCCGCACTCGGCACCGGTTCGGCGCCGATGCGCAGGCTGAGAATGGTCACGCCAGAGGCTTCTGCCGCCAGCATCAGTCGCCGCGTCGCGGTCAGGTCGAGTCCTGGCGCGCGCCCCCAGGATTCGATCAGCAACGTGCCGAGCCCATGGCAGCGCGCGGCATCGGCGGCGGCGCGCAACAAGTCCGCCTCGTCCTCGACCAGCCCCAGCACCAGCGACGTCACGTCGAGCCCCATCTCGACCAGCCCGGTCGCATGCAGCCGCCCGCCTTGCCGCTCGCTAGCCTCGGTGCGCAACCACATCACCGGGGCCGCGCGCGCTGCCAGAACCGAGGCGACCGCGAACCCCGCGCCGCTCGCCGAATCGTCGATGGCGGTGAAAATCTCGTGCAGCTGCGCTCGGGCCATGCCCTGCGTCAGCCACGCATCGTCGGCACGGCCATCCCCCTGGGTCGGCATCCCGGTCGTGGCGATCCGCTTCAGGCGGGCAATCAGGGCGGACGACTCGTTCACAATTGTTCTTGTAATGTTCCGACGGGTGAGTCGCCAAGCGGAATCTTTTTTCGAGCGTGTCTGGGCGCAGGAAATTTCGTCTTTCAGTCTTAATGACACGCTCATTCATTTGCTCGCGGGCCGGGCACGCTTCGTCGCTCAGACACGCTCCCACATGAAAAATGCGTCAGGAACAGTGTCTATTCCGTGACATGTCCGTACCGAAGATTCCCCCGATCTTCGCGGTTATTTACAGTTTTACGACAGCGTTGCAGCCTTCCGCCGTGCCGTATTCCTCCCCGGATGACGCGGCCGTTCCGGAACGCGCTCACTGTCTTCCCAAGGGGGGGGGAGGAGCCTTGCAAGAGATCGCTTCATCATGACCAAAATCGCTTTCCGGCCGACTTTGCTGCGGAGCTCTGCGCTTTCGGCGCTCGCCCTGGTCGGGCTGATCGGCACCGCGCCGGCGTTCGCACAGGATGCGCAGGTCCAGCCGGGCACGTCGGTATCGACCCCGCCGCAGGGTGACGTCTCGCCCGCACCCGCAGCGCAGGCCACTGCCGCCCCTGCCGCCCAGACCACCGCCGCCCAGCCCGGCACCGCCCAGCCCGGCACCGACGCCGGCCAGTCGCAGGACATCGTCGTCACCGGCACGCTGTTCCGCCGCACCGATACCGAGACGCCGTCGCCGGTCACCGTGCTGACCTCGGATTCGCTTGCTAAGGCCGGCATCAACAACGTGTCGGACGCGGTGCGGTCGATCTCCGCGGACAGCAGCGGCTCGGTCCCGACCTCGTTCACCAACGGCTTCGGCGCCGGCTCGTCGGGCGTGTCGTTGCGCGGCCTGACCGTGAGCTCGACGCTGACGCTGATCGACGGTGTCCGCACCGCCAACTATCCGCTTTCGGATGACGGCCAGCGCTCGTTCGTCGATCTGAACACCATCCCGAACGCGATCGTCGACCGCGTCGAAGTGCTCAAGGACGGCGCCTCGTCGAGCTATGGCGCCGACGCGATCGGCGGCGTCGTCAACATCATCATGAAGAAGGAGATCGTCGGCGCGTACGGCACGGTCGAAGGCGGCGTGTCCCAGCGCGGCGACGGCGGCGAACAGCGCGCGACGCTGACGCTCGGCACCGGTCGTCTGAAGGAGAAGGGCTTCAACTTCTACGTCAGCGGCGAATACCAGCATGACGACCCGATCTACAATCGCAACCGCGGCTTCCCGTACAACACGCAGGATCTGACCTCGATCGGCGGCGACAACAACAACCCCGGCTCGGTCGCGCCAAGCCAGACCACCAGCGCGGTCGTCGCGCCCACCACGCAGACCACACCCGGGAACATCCTGTCGGGTACCGGCCTCGCGACCGGTGCCTTCCAGGTGCTCAACCCCAATGGGTGCGCCGCGGGGCAGACGCTCGTCACCACGCCACGGTCGGGTTCGACCTTCATCGACCAGGGTTGCGAACAGAACCTCGTCTCCGACTACGGCCAGATCCAGCCCGAGCAGACTCGTTTCGGCGTCACCGCCCACGGTACCGTGCAGATCAACGACAAGACGCAGGCCTATCTGATCGCATCGTATTTCCAGAACGACGTGAAGTCGGAGGGCAGTCCTGCGCTGATCCGCTCGGCCAATCCGGTCAACACGCAGAATATCGTCCTGCCGGCGGTGCTGGCGAACGGCACGCTCAACACCACCAACAACCCGTTCGCGACCCAGGGTCTGGCAGCGGCGATCCGCTATCGGTTCGGCGACATCCCCGCCTCGTCCGAGTACAAGAACCACGTGATCCGTGCGGCGGCGGGCATCGACGGCCAGTTCGGCGAGGGCTGGGGCTATTCCGCGTCGATCACCGCGGCGCATTCGTGGCTCGACATCACGCAGAACGGCTATCTCAACCTCGCCGGACTGCAGACCGCGATCACCACCGGCAGCTACAACTTCGCCAATCCCGATCTGAACACCGCGGCCGTCCGCGCCGCGATCTCGCCGACGGTCCGTTCGCAGGCGACCAGCGACCTCGACATGATCCAGGGCGTCATCACCAAGGACCTGTTCCAGCTTCCCGGCGGTCCGCTCCAGGTCGGCGTCGGCGGCTCGGTCCGCTACGAGGCGCAGAACGATCCGAGCCAGAACCCGGACTTCACGACAATCAACCTCAACCAGTTCTCGGCGGTCGGCAACCGGACCGTCGAATCGGCCTATTTCGAGGTCAACGCGCCGATCCTGACCAGCCTCGAGATCGACGGGTCGGGCCGCTTCGATCATTATTCGGAAGGGTTCAGCCACTTCTCGCCGAAGATCGGGGTGAAGTTCACGCCGATCCGTCAGGTCGCGCTGCGCGGCACCTTCTCGAAGGGCTTCCGGGCCCCGAGCTTCGCCGAGACGTCGGGTTCGGTGGTCGGCTTCACCGCCGCCGTGCCGCCCTGCTCGCTTCAGGCGCAGCATGGCGCCACGCTCACCGGCACGACGTGCTCGGGCGGCAGTGCGTATAACCAGTCCTATTCGATCGGCTTCAACACCGCCGGCAACCCGGACATCAAGCCCGAACTGTCGCGCAGCTTCACCGGCGGCGTGGTCGTCCAGCCGCTGCCCTGGCTGAGCTTCACCGCGGATTACTACAACATCAAGAAGACCCGCGTGATCACCGGCGGCCCGCTCTCGAACCAGGCGCTCGCCGCCTATTACGCGGGCACCGCGCTGCCGACCGGCTACAGCGTGACGCCCGACGCGATCGATCCGTCGTTCCCGAACGCACAACCGCGCGCGCTGTTCGTCAACTCGCCCTTTGCCAATGCGGCGGCGCTGAAGACCTCCGGGCTCGATTTCTCGGCGCTGGTCCAGTTCAAGCCGAGCGACGACTTCCACTTCTCGAGCCGTGCGGAGGCGACCTACATCCTCCATTACGACTTCAAGTCGAGCGATGCCGATCCGTTCGTCGACTATGTGGGCACGCAGGCGCCCTACGTCACCTCGTCGGGCGCAGGCACGCCGGCATGGCGCGGCAACTGGCAGAACAGCGTCGACTACAAGGCGTACACGCTGACCGCGACGGCGTATTACACGTCGGGCTACAAGGCGGTGGCGTTCGACCAGTTCGGCACCACCGACTGCAACGGCGGCAGCACGTACGGCGGCACGGATCCCGAGTTCAATTGCCACGTGAAGCACTTCGTCGATGTTGACCTGACCGGCAGCGTGGCGGTGAACGACAAGTTCAAGCTGTACTTCAACGTCGTCAACCTGCTCGACCAGAAGGCGCCGCTGAACGCGGGCAACTATGCCGCGGTCAACTACAACCCGACCTACACGCAGATCGGTGCGGTCGGCCGGACGATGCGCGTGGGGGCGAACTTCCAGTTCTGATCGCTTTCCCGACGCATGGCCAGGAAGGGGCGGACGGCAACGTCCGCCCCTTTTTTGTGCGCTGCACACAGCGGTTCGACGAAATATCGCGATGATAGTGCGAAAGGCGCTTGCCGTTCCGCAAACACCGGGCTAACAGCGCGCCTCACCCAGTCACCGTGTCGCTTCAGACCGGAGACTACGGCGCCAGAGCGGGCGTAGCTCAGGGGTAGAGCACAACCTTGCCAAGGTTGGGGTCGAGGGTTCGAATCCCTTCGCCCGCTCCAGTCGCTGCCATGACGGCAGCGACTTTCGCCGATGCGGTCTGCACAATCCCTTCGTCATCTCCTGATATGCCACCCGAATGGCCCATCGCCAAAACGGCTTCGCGCGCGCTACACGTCGTCGATGAGTGACATCAGAATCGGTATTGGCGGCTGGACCTACGAGCCGTGGCGCGGGACGTTCTACCCCGAGAAATGGCCGCAGAAGCGCGAGCTCGACTATGCCGCCGCGCACGTCACCGCGATCGAGATCAACGGCACCTATTATGGCAGCCAGAAGCCCGCGACCTTCGCGTCCTGGGCCAAGGCAGTCCCCGACGGCTTCGTGTTCAGCCTGAAGGCGTCGCGCTACTGCACCAACCGCAAGGTCCTGGCCGAGGCGGGCGAGTCGATCGCGAAGTTCACCGGACAGGGCATCGTCGAGCTCGGCGACCGGCTCGGGCCGATCCTGTGGCAGTTCATGGCGACCAAGCAGTTCGACGCGGACGATTTCGCCGCATTCCTGAAGCTGTTGCCCGCGAAGCAGGATGGCATCGCGCTCCGTCACGCGGTCCAGGTCCGGCACGCAAGCTTCGCGGTGCCCGCGTTCGTCGCGATGTGCCGCGAGGCGGGCGTGACGATCGTCTTCGCGCAATCCGCCGACTATCCCGCGATCGCCGATCTGACCGGCGACTTCGTCTACGTCCGGCTGGAGGACGCCGAGGAGCGCTTCGTCGCCGGCTATGCCCCGGCCGCGCTGGACGACTGGGCGGCCAAGGCGAGGCTCTGGGCGGCGGGCGGTCGACCCGAGGGGCTTCCCTATATCGAAGAGGCGCTACCGCCCAAGCATGCGCGCGAGACGTTCGTCTTCTTCATCAACGGCGCCAAGGTCAGGGCGCCTCACGCGGCGATGGCGCTGATCGAACGCGTATCAGGGTAGCAATCACCCGTCTGCTGGCGGTAACGCCCGAACCTGCGCCCGGACGGTCGCTTCCGCTTGCCGGGCACTGGCGCGATCGGCGCCAGTGCCCGTGTCGGATCAATGCGAGGTCTTGACCTTGACGCTGCGGTCGCCGTCCGAGCTCACCGAGCTTTCGCGGACCGTCTTGTGCTCGACGGTCTTGTGACCGACCTTCACGCCGAGGATCTTCTTCGGCCGGTGCGTCTTGCGCTTGCTGGTCGTGGTGACTTTCGTCGTGGCGGTGGCGACGCCGTCATGGACCTTGGTGTCGTGATCCACCTTGGTTTGCCGCGTCGTCTGGGCGAGCGCCGGCGTGCCGCACATCATCGTCAGAGCGGCCGCGATAGCCGTAGCATGCTGAATCTTCATGATATGTCCTTCTCTCGTGATCCGTTCGCCAAACGCCCGTCGCGACGAAGGGTTCACTTTCGGCCGTGCCGAGGCGGCCACTACGAGGCGGAGCAAGCGCCCAATCACCCCGCAGCCTGTCCCGTCTCACGATAGGGCAGGCCCGGGGTGGCGATGGGTAACGCCCGATTCAGTCGTCTTTTCTTGGCGGGAAGGCGAAGCCCAACGGTTGGATCGCCGTCGCATCCTGCTTGAGGCGCGCAGCCATCTGCTCATACTCGCGCTCGGTTTCCGGGGTTATGCTGGCGCGCGACTCCTTCAGCGCGCCCTCGAAGTCGGCCATCGTCACGTCGGTCGAATCGATCGAGCGGCGCAACGCCACCAAGCCGGCGCGGCGGACGACGTCCTCGAGGTCTGCACCCGAGAAGCGATCGGTGCGCTCAGCGAGGCGGTCGAGATCGACGTCGGACGCCAGCGGCATCTTCTCGGTCTGGATGCCGAGGATGCGGCGGCGGCCTGCCTTGTCGGGGACGCCTACATAGACAAGTTCGTCGAACCGGCCTGGACGGAGCAACGCCGGGTCGATCAGGTTAGGCCGGTTGGTCGCGCCGATCACGACGACCGACTGCAGCTCCTCCAGCCCGTCCATTTCGGCGAGGATCGTGTTGACGACGCGCTCGGTCACCTGTGGTTCGCCCGCGCCAGAACCCCGCGCTGGCACCAACGAATCGAGTTCGTCGATGAAGATCACGCACGGTGCGACCTGGCGTGCGCGCTGGAACAGACGGGCGATCTGCTGCTCGCTTTCGCCGTACCATTTGCTGAGCAGGTCGGACGATTTGGTGGCGATAAAGTTTGCCTCCGCCTCGCGCGCGACCGCCTTGGCAAGCAACGTCTTGCCAGTGCCGGGGGGGCCATAGAGCAGGAAACCCTTGGCCGGGCGGATACCGAGACGGCGGAACGCGTCGGGGTTCTTGAGCGGGAGTTCGACGCCTTCCTTCAGCCGCATCTGCGCATCGTCGAGACCGCCAACATCGGCCCAGCGCACGGTCGGCGCCTGCACCATGACTTCGCGCATCGCCGAGGGCTGGACGCGTTTGAGCGCCCCCAGGAAATCCTCGCGCGTGACCGACAGTTCGTCGAGCACTTCGGGCGGGATCGTTCGCTCTTCGAGATTGAGCTTGGGCATGATCCGACGGACAGCCTCGATCGCCGCCTCGCGGGTCAGCGCGGCGAGATCGGCACCGACGAAGCCGTAGGTGGTGCGCGACAGCTCATCGAGGTCGACACGATCGCCGAGCGGCATGCCGCGCGTGTGGATGCCGAGGATCTCGCGACGGCCACGCTCGTCCGGCACGCCGACGACGATTTCACGGTCGAACCGGCCCGGACGACGCAGCGCTTCGTCGATCGCCTCGGGACGATTGGTCGCCGCGATCACGACGAGGTTGGCGCGCGATTCGATGCCGTCCATCAACGTCAGCAGTTGCGCAACGAGACGCTTCTCCGCCTCGCCCGATACCTGACCACGCTTCGGCGCGATCGAATCGATCTCGTCGATGAAAACGATCGAAGGCGCTGCCTTCGCCGCTTCCTCGAACACTTCGCGGAGGCGCGATTCGGACTCGCCGTACGCCGAGCCCATGATCTCGGGGCCGTTGATCAGGAAGAACTGCGCGTCGGATTCGTTGGCGACGGCACGCGCCAGCCGCGTCTTGCCGGTGCCGGGAGGACCGTGCAGCAACACGCCCTTGGGTGGATCGACGCCAAGCCGCTGGAACAGTTCGGGATAACGGAGCGGCAGTTCGACCATCTCGCGCAACTGGTCGATCGTCTGCGCCATGCCGCCGATATCGTCATAGGTGACGTCGGCGCGGCGTGCGGCCTGCGGCTCCTCGTATTCGGAGCGCAGTTCGATCTCGGTGTTCTCGTCGATGTGCACCACGCCCTTGGGGCTGGCGGCGATCACCGCGAGGCGGATTTCTTGGAGCGCGTAGGCCGGCGCGTTCATGAACTGCTGGACGTTGGGCGGCATGTTGCCGACGCGCTGGTGCCCCGCGGTCGCGACGATATCGCCCTGACAGATCGGCCGGCCGAGGAAGGTGCGCTTAAGCGCGTTGGTCGAGCCCTGGAGGCGAAGGTTCTGCTGCGCTGGCGCGAAGACGACGCGCGTAGCCGGTTTCGACTCGGCTTTCCGCACCTCGACGAAATCGCCAGAGCCGACGCCGGCATTGGCACGCTGAAGGCCATCGATGCGGAGGATGTCGAGGCCCTCGTCCTCGGGATACGGACCCACCGCCCGCGCGGGCGTGTTCTGCTTGCCGAGGATTTCGATCACGTCGCCTTCGCCGATGCCGAGCGTTGCCATCAACGCGCGCGGCAAATGTGCCAGGCCGCGGCCGCTGTCCTCGGGACGCGCATTGGCGACCTGGATTTTCCGCGTGGGGATTTCGCTATCGGGCATCTCGACTCCTTCGAACTCGAAGGATTAAATGGGGGGTGCACCACGCGGTTTCGAGGACCGGCCCTGTTCGCGCATCCGAAAACGCACAAAAAAAGGGCCGGCCAATGAAGGCCAGCCCGTGAAAGTTTTTAGGAGAGGATGCCTGAAAGGCGAGGTCTTTTTGCGGCGAGACGGTTCATGTTGCAAGTGCGAAGGGATCAGCTACGATTGCGCTAACTGCAATCGTATGGCTGAATGCGTCCAGCGGTCATTGTCACACTCGTCGAGTCGAAAGAGGGATCATGCGCAGGCTGCCGCCACTGGGGGCTATCGAGGCGTTCGTGCAGGTCGCGCGGCTGGGGTCGATCAAGGCCGCGGCCGAGGATCTCGCGCTGTCGGCGCCTGCGCTCAGCCGGCGCGTGCAGAGCCTCGAGCGGTTCATCGCCAAGCCGCTGTTCGCGCGCCGGCATCAGGCGATGGTGCTGAACGCGGATGGTGAGCGGCTGCTGGCACAGATCGCGCCGGTGCTCGATTCGCTGTCCGATGCGGTCGAGTCACTGACCAGCACGACCGAAGTGCTGCGGCTGCGTCTCGGGATCCTGCCGCTCTATGCGTCGCAGAAGCTGTTCCCCAAGCTCGGCGAGTTGCGCACGTCGCATCCCGAGCTGCACCTCGATATCGATACCGCGGCGCATCTGGTGTCGCGGCTCGGCGACGGACTGGATGCGGTGATCGCCTTGTCGCGCGAGATCGACCCGGCGTTCTACGCGCGGCGGCTCGATCGGAACTCGGTATATGTGATCGGCGCGCGGAGCCTGCTGGAGGGCGCGGACCCGGTCACGCGGCCCGAACAGCTCTCGACGCTGACGGCGCTGGTGCACCGCGACATGACGGATACGTTCACCGCGTGGCGGACGGCGGCGGGGCTCGACGATATCGAGCCGCTGGCGATCGATCATTTCGACTCGGGGGCGCTGATGCTGGAGGCTGCGGCGCAGGGGCTTGGCGTGGCGTTCATGCACGCGAGCCATTTCGAGGATGCAAACGATCCGCGACTGGTGCGGCTATTCGATATCGAGGTGGAGAGCCCGTACAGCTACTGGTTCGTGTGCCGCCCAAGGGCGTTGCAGACCAAGCCGGTGAAGCTGTTCCACGATTGGCTGATACGGACGGTGGCAGAGGTCTGACCGCTACTCCCCTCCCGCTTGCGGGAGGGGGCGGGGGAGGGGCGTACCTCGCTGACCGAACGCCGGTACGTACGTCGCTCCCTCCCCTAGCCCCTCCCGCTAGCGGGAGGGGAATGTAGCTTACGCCGCGCGAGCCTTGACGATCTTGCCCGGCGTCTTCGGCGGCTCGCCCTTGGGCAGCGCGTCGATCAGGTCCATGCCGTCGGTGACTTCGCCCCAGACGGTGTACTGCTTGTCGAGGAAGCGTGCGTCGTCGAACACGATGAAGAACTGCGAGTTCGCCGTGTCGGGCTGGTTGGTGCGTGCCATCGAGCACACGCCGCGGACGTGCGGCTCGGCCGAGAATTCCGCCTTGAGGTTGGGTTTGCTCGACCCGCCGGTGCCGTCGCCGCGACCACCGTCACCGCCCTGCGCCATGAAGCCCGGGATCACGCGGTGGAAGGGGACGCCGTCGTAAAAGCCTTCGTTCGCCAGCTCGGCGATCCGCTCGACGTGCTTGGGCGCCAGATCGGGGCGGAACTTGATCGTGACGTCGCCGCCGTCGAGGGTCAGCGTCAGCGTTTCGGGGGTGTCAGCCATTCTTGGTCTCCTGAATTGATGCGCGGCAGATAGGGAGCCGCACTCCGACTGGCAAATGCATGCGCGTCGCGTTAGGGCCCAACCGACCATCTTTTAAGGGAGGCAGCCATGAGCGAACTCGAGCTTCCCGAGCCCGAAACCGACACCCAGCCCGAGACGCAACTCGATCGCGACGACCATCTGCGGCCCGAATTCGTCCGGGCCGTGCTCGATGCGGTCGAGGACGGCAACGACGAGGCGGCGCGCGCGCTGGTCGAGCCGCTTCATCCGGCCGACATCGCCGATCTGTTCGAGCTGACCCCGCAGGAGGATCGTGCCGCACTCGCGCGGGCGGTCACCGATCTGCTCGATGGCGACGTGTTCGCCGAGATGAACGATTACGTCCGCGAGGACCTGATCGATGCGCTCGAGCCGCACCAGGTCGCCGATCTCGCGTCCGAACTCGATACCGACGATGCCGTGGCGATCATCGAGGACATGGACGAGGACGAGCAGCGCGCGGTGTTGCGCGCGCTCGATCCCGACGATCGCGCGGCGATCGAGGAGGCGCTGAGCTACGCCGAGGAATCCGCCGGCCGCCTGATGCAGCGCGAGCTGATCGCGGTGCCCGAGCATTGGACCGTCGGCGACGCGATCGATTACCTGCGCGGCCACGAGGAGCTGACGACCGATTTCTGGGAAATCTTCGTCGTCGACCCCGCACACAAGCCGATCGGCACGTGCCAGCTGTCGTGGATGCTGCGCACGCCGCGCGGGATCGCGATCGCCGACGTGATGAAGCGCGAACAGACGCTAATCCCGGTCGACATGGACCAGGAGGAGGTCGCGCTGCGCTTCCAGAAATACGCGCTGATCTCGGCGGCGGTGGTCGATCATGGCGGCCGGCTGGTCGGGATGATCACGGTCGACGACATCGTCCACATCATCTCCGAAGAGGCGGGCGAGGATACGCTGCGCCTTGCCGGTGCGGGCGACGGCGACATCAACGAACCGATCCGGCTGACGGTGCGGACGCGGTTCACGTGGCTGGTGGTCAATCTCGGCACCGCGATGGTGGCATCTTCCGTCGTCGGGCTGTTCCAGGGGACGATCGCGAGCTTCGCGCTGCTCGCGGTGTTGATGCCGATCGTCTCGGGGATGGGCGGCAATGCGGGCACGCAGACGCTCGCGGTGGTGGTGCGCGCGCTGGCGACCAACCAGCTGACGAGTTCCAACACCGCGCGGATGATCGGCCGCGAGTTCCGCATCGCCGCGGCGAACGGCGTGATGCTGGGCGCGCTGATCGGATGCGGGACGTATGTCATTTTCCGCAACACCGACCTGTCGCTGGTGATCGCCGCGGCGATGCTGGTGAATAATATCACGGCGGGGCTCAGCGGCGTGCTGGTGCCGGTAACGCTCGACAAGTTCCGGATCGATCCGGCGGTGTCGTCGGCGGTGTTCGTGACGACGATGACCGACACGATGGGATTCTTCTCGTTCCTGGGTCTGGCGAGTCTTTGGGGGCTGCACGGTTGATCGGCAGTGTTTAGCGCCCATTTCCAACGCCATGCCGCTCCACCTTACCAAAGTCGCGTTCGGCGCGGAAAGCGTCGACCACCTCGCCGAGCGGCTTCGCCTGCGCGGCGAGGAGGGGCCTGTGTTCCTCACCACGCGGTATCTGCCCAAGCGGCACGAGGAAGTGGCTGGTCAGGGTTCGATGTTCTGGATCCTCAAGCACCAGTTGATCGCGCGCTCGCCGATCCTCGGGTTCGGCGAGGCCGAGGAGGGGCGCGTGGCGATCCACATCGATCCGAAGCTGGTGCTGGTGCAGGCGCGACCGAAGCGCGCGCATCAAGGGTGGCGCTATCTGGAAGGGGCGGATGCACCGCTCGATCTGGGCGGGGATGCGACCGGACTGGACGTGATGCCGCCGGCGCTGATGACCAAGCTGGCGGAACTGGCGCTCATTTAAGGGGTAGGGCCCAGAACTCGTCGAGGTTCATCCCACCCGACGATAAATTCCATCGTCAGCCCCGCGCAGGCGGGGATCCATATCCTCAGAGGATGGCGATCTCAGCGTGAGGTCAGCCAGTATGGGTTCCCGCCTCAGCGGGAATGACGATACCTGTTTGGAAGGTATGAGGGCCGATACAGATTGGGTGCCTAGCTCGATCAAGATCCGGAACTCGGTCGGAAGAAGCCAATGTGGATGGGGCGGCAGACGCGCCATCTTCTCTTACGGAGCAGAGACCTCCGCCGCCGGCTTCCCGCATACCACCGGTCCGCCAGCCGCCGCATCCACCCGACATTTCGCGGGGCCCGCGACCGTCACCGTTCCCAGCCCGCTGTTCGTCACCTGCGCGGTGTAGCGCGCTGCCGCCTTCACGTCGCCGACGCCGTCGAGGTGCACGGTCAGGTCGTTGACCGCCAGCCCGGTGGCATCGATCGCGCCCGGGCCGCTGGCGATGAGGCGCGCGCGGGCGGCACGGCCGGCGAGAGTCAACTCGCCGGTGCCGATCAGCGTCGCATTCAACTGGTCGGTGTCGGCCTCCGTCAGCGCGAGGCTGCCATTGCCGCTGACCGTCACGTCGAGCTTCATCCCGCGCATCAGCGCGATCGTCAGCCGCCCGCCCGCAGCGACACTCGCCGAGACGAGACCGGGAGTCGAGAGCGTGATGACGATTGGCCCACTGCCTCCGCTTGCACCACGCGGTTGCTCGCCCCAGCCGCCGGTGCCCTTGCGGACCGACAAGGTCGTGCCATCGACGCGCACCGCCACCCCCTCGTTCACGTCGCCGGTGATCGTCGCGCGCGGCGAACCGATCGAGACGCGCACCTCGAACGGGCCCTCCACGCGGATCCGGTCGAAGCTGCCGACCGAGACCGTCCGACTCGCTGCGGGTGCCGCGCCGGCCGGCGTGGGCGAGGACAGTAGCAGCAGCGGAGCGAGCAGATATCTCATGCCCGCGACCGTCGCTGCTTCCGCGCCCGCCGGCAAGTCACTTCCCGCAGCGCACCGACCCCGAGCCCGACTTCGAAATCGTGCAGCGCGCGTTCGGACCGAGATCGACATTGCCCGAACCCGACACGCCGACCGAGGCAGGGCCGTCGACGATCGCGTGGACCTTGCCCGAGCCGGAAATGTCGATCTTGGCAGACCGTGCCTGAAGCTTCGGCGCATCGACCGCGCCCGAGCCGGCAATGTTGATCGCGAGCATCCTGGCCGTACCCGAGGCGCGCACGGTGCCCGATCCGGCGATCGAGAATGCGGCATCCTCGACCCGGATCGCGGCGATATTCAGGTTGCCGGACCCGGGAATCCCGCCTGCGAACTTCGCGCCCTCGATGTGGTCGACCGCGATGGTGCCCGATCCCGAGACCGTTGCGTCGGTCAGCCGTGGCAGCGTGACGTACACCTTCACCTTGCCGCTCTTGTTCCAGCCAAAGCTCGAGCCGCTCTTGCGGCTGACGTTCAGCGTCTCGCCGCTACGCTCGATCGTCAGCCGTTCGAGCTGATCCGACGGCCCTTCCGCCCGGACCGAAAAACCGGTGCCGACCCGTACGTCGATATCGTCCGAGCCGCGCAGGTCGATGCCGTCGAAGCCGGTGACCTGATAGGTACGGGTCGTTCCCGATCCCGCCGCCGCAGCCCCCGAGCCTTCGCTGTCGCCGTTCCAGCTGAACGAGCAGGCCGCGAGAGGAATGATCAGTCCGAGCGCAAGAAAGTTCATCGCATCCTCCTGTGTATTGTCTATGCAATACACTCGCACGCGGCATCTGCAAACCGGAATTTAACGAAAAAGGGCGGCCCCGCAGGACCGCCCTTTCGCGTTCGGATCGAGTGCGAAGGCGTTATGCCGGCACCTTGTCCTTGTTGTAGATCGCGGCCGCGGCGCGGAGGATGTCGAGGATCTTCTCCTGCGCCTTGGGCTCGTCGAGCTCTTCCATCGCCGCCAGTTCGCGCGCGAGGCGGCTGGTCGCGCCTTCGAAGATCTGGCGCTCGGAATAGCTCTGCTCGGGCTGGTCGTCGGCACGGAACAGATCGCGGACCACTTCGGCGATCGACACGAGGTCGCCCGAGTTGATCTTCGCTTCATATTCCTGCGCGCGGCGCGACCACATGGTGCGCTTGACCTTGGGCTTGCCCTTGAGCGTGTCCATCGCCTCGCGCATCGTCTTGTCGGACGACAGCTTGCGCATGCCGACGCTTTCGGCCTTGTTGGTCGGTACGCGGAGCGTCATGCGCTCCTTCTCGAACCGGAGGACGTAGAGTTCCAGTGTCATGCCGGCGATTTCCGAGCGCTGGAGCTCGATCACACGGCCGACCCCGTGCTTGGGATAAACGACGAAATCACCGACATCGAAGGACAGTGCCTTGGCAGCCATTTGGGGCCTTTCCGGATCAGGCCTCGCCGCGACGCCTCGACGAAGGACTCGTCGCTGCTGCATCGGGGGAGGGATAGGTCTACACGTCAGGCGGATGACGTGAATCATCGCGCCCGTCGCGGACTCTTCTAGCAGCTTTGCAACAAAATTACCAGCCGAACGTGGCAGGCGGCTTGCCCTTTTCGGGATTCGCCGCCTCTTATCAGTCGCCTGCGCCGGGCTCGGGCGAGAAATACTTGTCGAACTTGCCCTCGACGCCCTTCATGGCGTCGGCATCCGGCGGCGTCTGGTTGTCGTTGCGCGTGACGTTGGGCCATTGCGCCGAGAACGTCGTGTTCAGCTCGAGCCACTGCTCAAGGCCGCTCTCGGTGTCGGGCAGGATCGCCTCGGCGGGGCATTCCGGCTCGCACACGCCGCAATCGATGCACTCGCTGGGATTGATCACCAGCATGTTCTCGCCTTCGTAGAAGCAGTCGACCGGGCACACTTCCACGCAGTCCATGTACTTGCAGCGGATGCAGGCATCGGTGACGACGTAGGTCATTGCAGAACTCCTGGGCCGGATTCCTTTCCGGCGACGAACGCGCCAGCGACTATGCGCGCAGGTCGGTCGCGTCAATCATAGCAAGCCTTCTGCGAGACGTTATCACGCTTTGTCGCTCTCGCATCCTCTCCTGCCCAACACCCCTCCGTCATCCAGTCGCCCACCCCCCTTCCGTCATCCTGACGAAAGTCAGGACCCAGAGCCACGAGACGCTGCCTTTGGTATCCTGGGTCCTGACTTTCGTCAGGATGACGGGGGTCGCTGTGGCGCCATCGTCTGCGTCAACGATCGCGGAGGTCACTGCACTCAGTCACTCCGAAGCAGGATCGCGAACCGTACCAACCGGCGTCTTCCCGGCAATCAGATCCTGATAACACCCTTGCGCCTCGGGCGCCGGCCCGCGCCGCGCCGGCAACGCCTCCACCCGGATCACCCGCACCCGCTCCTCAACCGCAAACGTCAGCACATTCCCAACCCGCACCGGGCAATGCGCGCGATCGATCGGCCGTCCGTCGATCCGAAGATGCCCCTTCTCGGCGATCGTCTGCGCGGCGCTGCGCGTTTTCGCGAGCCGCACGAACCACAGGAACCGATCGATCCGCATCGCGCCTTCAACCATGGCCGACCAGTGCGGCAAGTCCGGCAAACGCATTCTGCCGCGAAGGATCGATCGGCGTCGGCGCCACGGCGCGCGCGGGCGGACGTCCACGCCAGACCCACCTCGGCGCGTCCCCCGCCAGGGCCTTGAATCCGAGTTCCGCCATCAGTCGCTCCAGCGACGCCGGATCAAGCCCGATCGACGTCGCCAGCGCCGGATCGGGCGCGAACGGCGTCCGCCCCTGCCGCGAGTCGTGCGCCGCCCGCGCGATCCGCTCGATCAGGTCGACGCGCACCGCCTGCAGCCCCAGCGGGCGGAACCCCGCCTCCAGCACAGCGCCCTCGCTGCCCCGCGCCAACACCGTCGCGCCCTCGCGCGGTGCCGCGATGATCGCCCCGCGCGCGACCGCCAGCACCCGCCGCCAGCGCGCGGCCTCGGGCTTCGTCAGCCGCGGGTCGAACAGATCGAGCGCACCGATCGTGATCCCGATCTTGCGCAGCCACTTCCGCTCGTCGGCGTCGATCGCGTCGAGCGACAATCGCAACGGCAGCCGCGGCACGATCCCGCCCGCCGCCTCGATCGTACTCGCGACGATCCGCAACGCCGACGTCGCCGCGGGATCGCGACTGGCCTCGGCGAGCTTGACCAGGACGCCGAGTCGCCGGCCGAGCATCGTGCCAAGCCAGCGCGCCAGCCGTGCCTCGATCCGCTCCCGCGCAGCCTTGTCGAGGCAGTCGAGCGAGCGATCGAGGATCAGCTTCGGCCGCGCGAACGACGGCCCTGCGCCAAGTTTGGCGACCGAATGCCCCGCCCAGATGATCTGCGCCGCGTCGTCGAGCGCGATGTCGGCGTCGGGCGCATCGACCAGCGATTGCCCGCGCCGCGACCGCTCGCCGGTAAGACGCTTTTCAGCCGCCGCGAGCAGCAGACGCTTGTCGCTCGCCCGCGCGTCCGCCGCCACGGTAAAGCGAAACCCGTCGAGGCGGCCGATCGGATGATCCTCGACCATCACCTCGCCCTCGGGCCCAATCACTACCGGCAGCGCGCCCGCATCCGCCCCGATCTGACGCATCAACGCGGTCGTGCGCTTGTCGACGAACCGTTGCGTCAGGCTGGCGTGGAGCGCATCCGACAGGCGTTCCTCCAGCGCAGCGGTGCGCGCGGCCCAGAGCGTCGGCTCGGCCAGCCAGTCGGCGCGCTGTGCGATATATGCCCAGATCCGAGTCGCGGCGATCCGCCCGGCGATCACCGGCACGTCGCCCGCCACCGTATCGAGCCGCGCGATCTCGTCCGCGAACCACTGGTGCGGGATATGCCCACGCCCCTCGCTCAGATGCCCGAACACCCGCGATACGAAACGCGCATGCGGATCGAGCCCGACTTTGCGGAAATCGGGCACGCCGCACGCCGCCCACAGCCGCGCGACCATCGCCGGGTGCCGTGCGCGTTCGCGGACCCAGCCTTCCTCCGCCAGCCGCTTCAAGACGCCGAGGTCGAGGGCTTGCGGCGCGGCGCGCAAAACACCGGCGGGCGGGCGCGCTTCGAGGCTCGCAATTAACGCATCGATGCTCGCGTAATCAGGCTCGCCCTGACGCCAGTAAAGGTTCTCGAGTCGCGGAAACCGGTGTTCCTCGATCGCCAGCACTTCCTCGGGCAGGAACGCGCCAGGGCCATCGTCCGACAGCGCCCCAAACGTGCCATCGCGCTGATGTCGCCCCGCACGCCCCGCGATCTGCGCCATCTCCGCCACCGTCAGGCGCCGCTGGCGCTTGCCGTCGAATTTGTTGAGGCTGGCGAACGCGACATGCGCGACGTCCATGTTGAGCCCCATCCCGATCGCGTCGGTCGCGACCAGATAGTCGACCTCGCCCGCCTGGAACATCGCGACCTGCGCGTTACGGGTACGCGGCGACAGCGCCCCCATCACGACGGCAGCACCACCGCGAAGACGCCGCAGCATCTCGGCCACCGCGTACACCTCCTCCGCAGAGAACGCGACGATCGCCGAGCGCTTGGGCAACCGACTGATCTTCTTCGCGCCGGCATAGGTCAGCGTCGAGAAGCGCGGCCGGTTGACGATCTCCGCGCCGGGAACGAGTTTCTTGATCATCGGTCGAAGCGCCTCCGAGCCAAGGATCATCGTCTCTTCGCGCCCGCGCGCGCGCATCAGGCGATCGGTAAAGACATGCCCGCGCTCGGGATCCGCCCCCAGTTGCGCCTCGTCGAGCCCGACGAACGCGACGTCGCGATCGGGCATCGACTCGGCGGTACACAGGAACCAGCGCGCGTCGGGCGGCACGATCTTCTCTTCGCCCGTCACCAGCGCAACGCGGTTCGCGCCCTTGATCGCCACCACGCGGTCATAAACCTCGCGCGCCAGCAATCGCAGAGGAAAGCCGATCATGCCGCTGGAATGCGCGCACATCCGCTCGATCGCGAGGTGCGTCTTGCCGGTGTTGGTCGGGCCGAGAACCGCCGTGATCCCGTCGTTCGCGCCGTCGTTCATCCCAGCAACATCGGGGGTAAAGTCTGCGTGCGCAATGACCTGCGCAGAGTTTCCTCGGTATTAACGATCCGGCGCCAAGACCGCACATCTCGCCGCGATCCTGGCGATGCGCACACACCGGTTAATTTGACTTTAGCAGGTTGCGACCACAACGACCGCCTGAAGCCGGGGGGACCGGCACCATCGGGGCGGGCCTGCGTGTATCTTCGTAACGATCAGGGCTTCGAATTGGCGGGCGCGGCACCGGGCCAGGGGTTCGGTCGTGCGCCCGCGTCGTCGTTGCCCCGGCCGACGCGTGCACTGTTGCGCGACCGGGCGATGCGGATCGACTGGGTGCCCGATCTGGGCGCGGCGATCGGCAGTCTCGACTGGTGGCGCGGGTTCGCGACCTGCACGGCGCTGTGTGCTGCGACCTGGATGCTGTCGCCGGGGTTCAAGCCGCTCGTCGGGGCCGTGCCGTCGCCACTCGCCGGTGCGGAGTGGGAGGAGACGCGGGCACAGGGCATCGCGCCGCTTGCCCAAGGCGCGACGACCGGGCGGCGGATGGCGGCGAACGATCTCGTCGCGCCGCTCGCCGATGTGGCAGAGCGCCCCAGCATCGACCTCTCCGCGACGCTCGGCGACGGGGACAGCTTCGACCGGGCGCTGATCCGCGCGGGCGTCGGTCGCAACGATGCCGAAGCCGCTGCGGCGCTGGTCGCGCAATCCGTCGATCCGAAGGCGATCCCGGCGGGCACGCGGATCGCACTGACGCTCGGACGGCGGCCGGACCGCACCGTCGCGCGGCCGCTGGAAAAGCTCGATTTCCGCGCGCGGTTCGATCTGGCGCTGTCGCTCGCGCGCGGGGCGGGGGGGCTGACGGTCGACCGCAAACCGATCGCGATCGACTCCACCCCGTTGCGGATACAGGGGCTGGTCGGCTCAAGCCTGTACCGTTCCGCGCGCGCGGCCGGCGTCCCGGCCAAGGCAGTCGAGTCGTATATCAAGGCGATCTCGACGCGATTGTCGATCGGGCGCGATGTCGATGCCGCGGACAGCTTCGACGTGATCGTCGAGCGGCAGCGTGCCGCAACCGGCGAAACCAAGATCGGCGACCTTCTGTTCGCCGGTCTCGATCAGGGCCGCCGGAAGGTGCAGCTCGTGCGGTTCGCTCCCGACGCCGCGACCGTCGATGCCGACGACGAGTCGAGCCGCGGCGGCTGGTTCGACGCGAACGGCCAGACCGAGCGTCGCGCCGTGTCGGGCATGCCGGTGCTGGGTCACATCACCTCGAATTTTGGCCTGCGCATGCATCCGCTGCTCGGCTTCACGCGGATGCACAAGGGCCTCGATATCGGTGCGCCCTACGGCTCGCCGATCCACGCGATGACCGACGGCATCGTCACGTTCGCAGGGCGCACCGGCGGCTACGGCAATTTCGTCAAGCTGGTTCACGGCGGCGGGATGGCGAGCGGCTACGGTCACATGAGTCGGATCGCGGTGGCGTCGGGGACTCGCGTCCGCGCCGGCCAGGTGATCGGCTATGTCGGCTCCACGGGCATGTCGACCGGCCCGCATCTCCACTGGGAAGTGTGGAAGAACGGCGCCGCGATCAACCCGCGCTCGGTGTCGTTCGCCAACGTCGCGCAACTGTCCGGTGGCAAGCTGCGTGCGTTCAGCGCCAAGGTCGCGCGGTTGCTGGCTGTGCGGGTCGGCGGGTAGCGTACGTTCCTGATGCACTTGATGCACAAATCAAAAGTTTTGTATCAGCTGCTTGGTATTATTCCTCGATCTGAAATAGCGCTTCGACTGGACGATCCAACGTACGCGCAAGCTTAAGTGCAAGCAGCGTCGATGGGACGAAGATACCATTTTCAATCGTGTTGATCGTCTTACGGCTAACGCCGATAGCTTCTGCTAGCGCACCCTGAGTGAGTCCGAGCCGCTCACGCTCAGCCTTGAGGATATTGAAAAGGCGATCACCCACGAGCTGCACGCAATTCCAGCGTGGCAAAACTAATAAGTGCCGCTGCGATCGCTGCGGTTGCGACCACACGCACGGCGTCAAATGCGCTGATAGGAGCCGCTTCCTCTACGGTGATCGCGACAGCAAACGCGGATACGATCGAAGCCCAGAAGCCCGCTGTGCAGCTCATCCGTCGATGTTCTCGAACCCCATCATCATCAAGTAGCCGGGCTACGGCGCTATTAGGTTTCAGCCAGCGAGCGAGCGGCAACAGATTGATTGCCGCTGCGAAGCTCAGTCCTGTCCATATACCTCGCAGAAGATCACTTCCGGGCATTGCCATGCTGACCCACAAGGTCACCACGCTCATCGCGGCAAAAACGTAGAAACTGGTCGCCCGATAACGGCCTTTACGTTCCGCTACATCGATTGCTGTCATGTCGATCTCCATGTAACCCTAGGGTTACATGTAACCCATAGGTTACTAGAGTCAACAAGCCGTTTTGGGCAGATTGATTCAAAAATCACAAGTTCTGCATGCGGCGACAAGTGGCGAAAAGCCCAGCGGTACGACGATGCATCCCACGCGAATCAATCGGGCGTGTTCGACCTCCTTACGCGAAGTCGCCCCGTCCGGTTTTCAAAGCCATACGTCCGTAACGAGACGTCGCTATTTCCCCTGCGCGCGCCAGCGCTGGATCGTGCGGGCGATGATCTGCTCCTCGCCGCCGACGTCGCGCCAGAGTTCGGAGAACAGCGGGTCGCCCGAGGCGGGGCGCTTGGCGTCCTCGAGATCGTCGAACGAGACGCGGATCGGGATCGTCACGCCTTCGCCGCAGATGATGCATTCGCGGTTGCGCAGCGCGGGGATCGAATCGAGGAACCCCCGCGCACCTTCGGGCATCGCGGCGCGCACGAACGCCTGATCGCGATCATTGTTGAGGCGCATCGCGATGATCGTGCCGCACTGCGACAACACCCCTTCCGCGAGATCGGACGGGCGCTGCGTTATAAGCCCGAGCGACACGCCGTATTTGCGGCCTTCCTTGGCGATCCGGCCGAGAATCCGACCGACTGCGGTGTTGGTTTCCTGACTGGCGGGGATGTAGCGATGTGCCTCCTCGCACACTAGCAGGATCGGGCGCTGCGGTTCGTTGCGCGACCAGATCGCGAAATCGAACGTCATCCGCGCCAGCACCGCGACCACCACCGCGGTGATGTCGGACGGCACGCCCGAGACGTCGATGATCGAGATCGGCTTGCCGTCGCCGGGCAGTCGGAAGATCCGACCGAGAAACGCGGCCATCGTATCGGCGACCAGCATCCCCGAGAACATGAAGCCATAGCGCGGATCGGCCTTGATCTCGTCGATCTTGGTCTTGAGGCGGAGATAGGGCGCAGTGTCGCCGGCACGATCCATCTTGCCCATTTCCAGGCTGATGATGTTGGTCAGGTCGCTGAGCAGATACGGGATCGGCGCGTCGACCGTCAGCTTGGCGATCTCCTGGCCGAGCCGGCTTTTCGCCTTCGCCATCAGCAGGCACTTGGCGAGGATGTCGGCGTCGAACTGCCGCGCGGAGCCGCTGCTGGTCAGGAAGACCTCGCAATGCTCTTCGAAATTCATCAGCCAATACGGCATCTGCAGGTTCGTGACGTCGTAGATCGCGCCGTTGGTCTTGAACGCCGCGGCATATTCGCCGTGCGGATCGATCATCACGATATGGCCTTGTGGCGCCAGTTCGCAGATCCGGTGCAGGATCAACGCGGCACCGGTCGACTTGCCGGTGCCGGTCGAGCCGACGAGCGCGAAATGCTTGCCGAGCATCGCATCGACGTATAGCGCGGCTCGGATGTCCCTGGTCGGATAGACCATGCCGACCTCGATATTGGCGCGGTCGCCGGCGGCATAGATCTGTTTCAGGTCGGCGCTGGTGACCGGAAACACCTCGCACCCCGGCATCGGATAGCGGGTGACGCCGCGACGGAACGTGTAGAGCTTGCCGGTCAGGCGCTCCTCGTCGCCCTCGCCGAGATAGTCGATCTCCGCGGCGATGCAGGTGCCGGCGCTATCCTCCAGCTTGAGCGAACGGATGTTGGCGACCAGCCACGACGCCCCAATGCGCATCTTGATCTGGCTGCCGACCTGGCCCGCGGCGGCAATGACGGGATCGGAATCGTCGGACAATGCGACGATCGACGCGCGATCCAGCAACACCCGGCTGCTCGATCCGGCGATCGCATAGACCACGCCGATCGGGGCGGGCGCCTGCGCGCCGGCCAACAGGTCGTTCAGCTGCGTACCGGCAAAAGGCCCGGCCAAAGGTGAGGCATCGTGAAACGCGTTCGAGCCCGGCATTTCCGTCATTGTTCCTGGACCCCGCTCATCGCACCGACGCTATGTCGTCAAAGGCGTAAATATCCGGTGAGGATGGAGAAATTCCTTACAGTTTGCGCGCGATCCACCCCGCCGCCCAGCCGAGGAACACCGACAGCGCGACCGCGACCAGTCCGTAGACCACCGACGAACGCTCCGCGGCGCGCGCGACGAAGCGTTCGAAGCCGGATTTGCGGATGTCGATATCGCGCACCGCCGCCGCCAGCACGCGGCCGTCGCGGATCAGGAACGTCTCCGCGGTGAAGCGACCGACGGGGACGCGGGCGGGAATGGTGACGCGCGCGCGGTACAGCACGTCGTCGGTGATCTCGACTGCGCGCGGCGCTTCGTAATACAGGCCGGCGCGGCGTTTCAGGTCGACGAGCCCCTTTTGGAACCGGTCCTGCGTGTCGGTCGGCGCGCTGGAGGCGGGGGACAGTTGCAGGCTGTCGAGCCCGAGCTCGTAGATCGCCCGCGTGCGATCGTCGACCAGCCGCCCGATGGGCTTGGACGAGGCGATCGCGTAGAAACTGGGGGCGGAGCGATAGCGCAGCCGCGACGCGTTGACCCAGATGCCCGCGACCTTCTCCTTTTCGCGCATCAGGATCGACTGGGTCGGGCCCTTCACGACGACGACGATATCGGTCGGATGCTCGCCGCTCGGCAGGCGGCCGCCGGGATACAGGATCGCGCCGAACAGCAGCAGTTCGGCACCGGTGAAGCTGTAGGCGATTTCGATATTGCGCTGTGACACGTCGGGAACGAGAACCGGCTTGGCCTGCGCCATCATTAGCGGCGCGAGCAGGATGAGCCATGCCGGCTTCAGCGCTTGGGTCCCGACCGTCACGAAAGCGTGACCGAGAAGATCTCCTCGGGCCGCCAGACCAGGCCGAGCAGGATGCGGGCGCCGACCAGCAGCACCATCACCGCCAGCGCGAGGCGGAGATATTCCGGTTTGAACTTGGTGGCGAACCGCGCGCCGATCTGCGCACCGACGACCGAGCCCAGCAGCAGCAATCCGGCGAGCACGATGTCCACCGCTTTGGTGGTCGTCGCGTGCACCATCGTCGCGACCGCGGTCACGAACAGCGTCTGAAACAAGGAGGTGCCGACCACCACGGAGGTCGCCATCCCGAGCAGATAGATCATCGCCGGGATCAGGATGAAGCCTCCGCCGATCCCGAGCAGGATCGTCAGGATGCCGGTGCAGAAGCCGAGCAGCAGCGGCGCGAGCGGCGATATGTAGAGCCCCGATGCGTAGAAGCGCGTGCGGAGCGGCAGTGCGGCGACCAGCGGATGATGGCGCCGCTTGCGCGCTTTCGGCGGGCGTCCGGTGCGCGCGCGACCGATCGTGCCGATCGATTCCTTCGCCATCAGGCCGCCGATCGAGCCGAGCATGACGACGTAGACGATCGCGATCACCGTATCGATCTGGCCGCTTTGCTGGAGCAGGCGGAACAGCCACGCGCCGAAGAACGAGCCGAGGATACCGCCCGCGACGAGGACACCGCCCATCTTGGTATCGACGCCCTTGCGGCGGAAATGCGCGAACACGCCCGAGACGCTGGCGCCGGTCACCTGACTGGCCGACGAAGCGGCGGCGACGGTCGGCGGGATGCCGTAGACGATCAGCAGCGGCGTCGTCAGGAACCCGCCGCCGATCCCGAACATGCCCGACAACAGCCCGACTCCCCCGCCGAGCAGGATGATCACGAGCGCGTTGACCGACAGGTTGGCGACGGGGAGATACAGGTCCACGCACACGCGTTACACCGGAACCCGGCGGCGCGGCTAGGCCGTCTTAAAAGTCGCTGCCGATCGACAGGGCAGGGCCGGAACCGGGACGCGCGGCGCCCGCCACGCGTTCGCGCCAGTCGAGCGTGAGGCGCAGCGATTTGCCCGCGATCGGCACGCCGACGACCAGCGACGGGCCGATGTCGAGGCGTTCGGTGCCGCGTTGCGCGCTGCCCCAGATCCCGACCCCGATATCGATGCGGGCGCCCGCGACATGGCCAAGCGGATGCGTGATCCGCGCGGACGCGTCGACGAACTTTTCGACGCCATCGCGGGCTATGACGCCGGCCTGGCCGTAAGCCTCGACGCGGACGCCGGGTGCGATGTCGGCTGGGCCATAGCCGGCGATGATCCCCAGGGTCGGGCCGCCGCGACCGCCGTCCAGCACGAACCGCTGCTCGGCGATCAGCCGGATCGGCAGCGTGGTGGGTTGCCATTCGACTCCGAGCGCGGCTTCGCGGCCTTTGCCCCGCAGCGGCGCCGCAAGACGCGCGGCCAGTGCGAACCGGCGGCGTCCTCCCAGCGCGTAGGTCAACCGCACCCCGCCTTGCGAGGCGCCGAGCTGTCCGCCCGACAACGTGCCTGCGGGGCCACCGCGAACAAGCAGCCACGCGCTGCCGTTCAATCGTTTTGCGTCGCGCACGCGCGCTGGCGGTGCGAACGGGGACGGTAGTGGGACGATTTGCCGCTTCCACTTAGGGGGAGGCGGGGGCGGAGGCGCCAGAAAGCGGAGATCGGTCCGTTCGGGAATGCCGGATGTCCGCGTGCGCGCCGGGAAGTGCAAGCTCGGCGTCAAGATCGGTGCGACGATAGGCGCGGCGATACGTCTGCCGACCGTGCGCAGCCGCCCTTCCGTCCGCGCCAACACCGTGGCGACGGCATCGGGAACCAGAATCCTGATCACCGCGGGAATGGCGCCACCATCGGGCAGCGCCCGGCCATCGGACAACACGAACGCGATCCTGATCATCGTCCACCCGCCCAGCGCCATCGCCAGGAACCGCAGCGGACGACCGCCCGTCATCCCGCGGCGGCGATGGACTGCGGCGGACTTGACGGGAGCGTATCGGTGTCGGCCGGCCCGGCAGGAAACTCGTGGCGGGTCTTGTCCCAAACCGGCGCCGCGCCGCGCAGCATGCCGATATAGACGATGACCGCGCGCGGTGCCGCGATCAGCGAGACGAGATTGCCGACCAGAAAGCGCGGCAGCGACCACAGGGCCTCGCGCAGGCCATAGCTTCGTCCTGTGAAGATCATCCGCATCGCGAGCCGCCAGATCAGCAGCGCGGCGTTGGCGACGAGCAGGACGAAGGCGATCGGGTGCGGCGCGGGGTAGGGCATGACCGCGCCGATCTGCCAGTGCAGTAGCAGCGCCGTGCCCCATGCCGGAATCGCGACATAGGCGACCGCGAGGACTACGACGGCGAGCGGCGCCCGGCGGTCGCGCATCCGCATCCAGTGATCGGCGAACGCGCGAGGGGATGCCCATCCGGTACGATCCCAGCCGGCCAGCGCGATACCCGTCATCCAGCGGGTCTTCTGTCGTACCGAGGTGGTGATCGTCCCCGGGAAATACGCACGGACCGCGACCACGCCGCCAGCCTCGTCGGTCGCCACCCGCGCGAAAATGCCGCGTGCCCCGAGTTCGGCGAGGCGCAGGCCAAGCTCGTAATCCTCGGTCAGGCTGGTCGCGTCGAATGGCTCGCCGCCGCGCGCCTGGGCGATCATCGCCAAGACCTCGGGCGCGATCGCGCAGCCCGTCCCGGCCAGCGGCATCCCCGCACCGAGCGCCGTGCGCACGATGATCTGCTTGGCATGCGACTCCGCAAACTCGTCGGCATAATGGCCCGACACCAGCCGCGACCCGTGATTGACCAGCGGCAGGACCGGCAGTTGCACCACCTCGTACCGGTCGATCAGGCTGTCGAAGACGCGTAATTCCTGCGCATGGACGACGTCCTCGGCGTCATGGAGGACGATCGCCTTGGTTTTGGCGTCCTCGCGCGCATCGTCGCGGCGCAGCGCTTTCCAAAGCGTATTGAGGCAATCCGCCTTGGTGGTCGGGCCGTCACGCGGCCCTATGACCAGGTGGATGCGCGAGTCGCGCTCGGCTACTGCTGCGGCCGCGTCGATCGTCGCCCGGTCGTTGGGATAGAGACCGACATAGATGCGATAGTCGTCATGCTCGTAGCGCTCGACCGCTGCCGACAACATGCCGCCGATCACCGCCACCTCGTCCCATGCGGCGACGAACACCGCGATCCGACCGACGGTGTGCGGCGGCGCCAGGGTGGCGAGCGTCAGGCGTGGCCGACGCCCATAGAGGATGCGCCTGACGATATAGACAAGGTCGATCAGCAGGTCGTCGATGCCGCCGAGCAGCAATCCGACTCCGGCAAACAGCAAGGTCTCGTGCGCGAATGCGTCGACGATCCACAACGACTCGCGCACATCGCACCCCCGGCGCGGAGAGTATAGGAGGTTGTATCCGTTTCGGTCTCAACCTGATCCGAATCGAATGTTTGCCGCGCGCGGGAATGGGAGAACCTTCGCGCACCTTGCGCGTTAACCAGCCGATCCCTTTCCCCCCTTTCGGGATCGGCGCCGAACCGTTATCGGGCCGGCCGCGCCGATGCGTAGCACGCGGCGCGGCCAAACCGGCCTTACGACGCGCGAATCACACCGAAATTACGGCCGGTCGCGACCGCCGCCACCGGTGTTGCTGCCGTTACCCGCACCACCGCCGCCAGCCCCCGCTGCGCCGACCGTGCCGATGTTGCCGAAGAGATCCTGGAAGAACCCGCGTTCGCGACCCAGCGTCGGCGTCTTCTTGCCGTATGGCTTGATCGAGGCGACCTGATCTAGCCCGCCGCGACGGATCGCGGTGACGGTGCCCTTCTGGTCGAAGCTGATCTGCAACGTGATCTGCGCGTTCGGGCGCGGGTTACGGAACGCGAGGTTGCGGCTGTCGCGCGCGAGATAATACCAGTCGCCCTGATCGAACTGGCCGGCGATCGTCGGCTTGCCCAGCGTGGCGAGCACCGACTGGCGGTTGTCGACGCCCGGCTGAACCGAGTTGACGAGGTCGGTGTCGACCACATAGCCTTGGTGCGAGCGCAACTGGGTGCAGCCCGCGCTCGCCAGCGCGACGAGGCCGATGGCCGCGACTTGGACGATACGGGTGGAAACGACGCTCATATACTCTCCCGGGGCCATACTAAGCCGAGACTGGGTCACGCGGAACACGAGCGAACGCATTTGCATCGGCCGCCGATCGCCTCGATATGCGAGGTTGCGCAGGCAAACAAGCCGAAGCGCGGTTGCGACCTGAAGGACGACGGATTGGGCTGGTTTGGAAGACTGCTCGGCGAGAAGCCGGATGAGGCGCTGCCGCTGTATAATGCGGTGGTCGGTCGGGCGCGCGCGGAACACTGGTATGTCGAGGGCGCGGTGCCGGACACGGTCGACGGCCGGTTCGACATGATCGCGACGTTGCTGGCGATCGTGATGCTGCGGCTCGAGACGGAGCCGGCGGGTGGTGAACCCGCGGCACGTCTGGCCGAGCGATTCGTCGACGACATGGACGGGCAGCTCCGCGAGATCGGGATCGGCGACATCATCGTCGGCAAGCATATCGGCAAGATGATGAGCATGCTCGGCGGCCGTCTCGGCGCATACCGCGAGGGATTGGTGGCGGGCGATATCGCGCCGGCTCTGGTGCGGAACCTGTATCGGGGTGCTCAGCCGGACCATTCCGCGCTGACGCATGTCGGCGAGTCGGTGATGACGTTTCATGCGGGGCTGGCTGCGACGCCGCTACCAAATTTGTTATCTGGAGAATTACCGTGAAGCCCGAGTTCAGCCGCCCCGAACGCCTCGACACGATCGGCGAACGCGAGCGGATCGTCGAGATCTCCGCGACCGAGGACGAGCGCGCGGCGCTGGCCAAGCGGTTCGCGCTGCTCTCGATCACGCGTCTCGACGCGCGACTCGGGATTAAGCGCACCGAGAGCGGCATCGTCGTGAAGGGCCGCGTCACCGGCGCGGCGGTGCAGGCGTGTTCGGTGACCGACGAACCGCTCGACACGAAGATCGACGAGCCGGTCGCGCTGTTGTTCGTCGCACAGCTGGTGTCCGAGGGCGACGAGGTCGAACTGTCCGACGACGCGCTCGACACGGTCGCCATCGAGGGCGGCACGATCGATCTTGGCGAGGCTGCGGCGGACACGCTGGCGCTGGCGATCGATCCGTTCCCGCGCGGGCCGAACGCGGCGGCGGCGCTGGCGGCGGCGGGCGTCATCAGCGAGGACGAGTTCCGTCCGGCGAATGCGTTCTCCGATCTGAAGGCTAGGATGGCCGGGAAGAGCTGAGCGGGTTTGCTGTCTTGGCCTGTTGATGATCGGACTACCTAAACACGCGCACCACCCCGGCGAAGGCCGGGGCCCAATTGGGAAGGTGGTCGTAACGGCGGTCCACGCTACTTCACCATCCGTGCCCAATTGGGCCCCGGCCTTCGCCGGGGTGGCTAGTGGATCGGGATGGTGCGCGTTTTTGGCACCTCCCGCACCCCTTGTTCTCCCGCGAAGGCGGGAGCCCAGTCTGTCTCCCCGCCTTCGCGGGGAAACACTCTTTAATCCGCGTCGGGGCCTAAAGTCGGATCGAGATCGCGGGGGCGGATGAAGCGGGTCAGGCGGGCGGTGCCGGTCGCGACATCCCCCCAATCCCCCTCGAACTGAAGCTCGGCAATGCTCGCCGTCGGATACTTGTCCTCGACCGCGTCGCGCAGCGGATCGGCCCCATCCGCGACCAGCATCAGCACCAGATCCTCCAACCCAGGATTATGCCCGACCAGCAGCGCGCTCTCCGACTCGGCCGGAAAACCGTGCACCACATCCAGCAACGTAGCCGCCGAAGCCAGATACACACGCCGATCCAAGTTCGGCGCGATCGTCCGACCATAGCCCGATTCGATCTGCTCCAAGGTCTCCGAAACCCGAACCGCCGGCGACGCGATCGCATGATCGAACGCCAATCCCAGCGACCGCATGTGCCGCCCCACCATCGCCGCGGCGCGCTTGCCCTTGGCGTTGAGTGGGCGGTCGAAATCGCGCGCGACCGGATCGTCCCAGCCTGACTTGGCGTGGCGCAACAGCGTCAACGTCTTCATGGCAATCCTCAAGCCGGTTCGCGGCTTTCATGCCCTACCGGCGCTGGCGAGGAAAGCCGGCTTGCGACTCGGGCCACCGCTTCTTCGAGCGTGACGCGCGCGATCGGTACGCCCGGAGGGAATGCGCTGAGCAGTCGCGACGGCATCGCCGCGGACAGCATTACGAACACGCCGGAGTCATCCGCGCGCCGGATAAGCCGGCCGAACGCCTGCGCTAGACGCGCGCGGACGAGCCGGTCGTCATACGCCGAACCGCCGCCCGCGAGCCGTCGCGCGGCGTGCAGCACAGACGGTTTCGCCCAAGGCACGCCCTCCATCACCACCAGCCGCAGCGACTCGCCGGGCACGTCGACACCGTCGCGCAGCGCATCGGTGCCCAGCAGCGATGCCCCCGGATCGTCGCGGAAAATATCGACCAGGGTGCCGGTATCGATCGGATCGACGTGTTGCGCATGAAGCGGCAGGCCTTCGCGCGCGAGTCGATCGGCGATGCGGCCATGTACGCCGCGCAGGCGCCGGATCGCGGTGAACAGCCCGAGCGTCCCGCCTCGGCTGGCGACGATCAGCTGCGCATAGGCGTTGGCGAGCGCGCCGATATCGCCGCGCTTGACGTCTGTGACGATCAGCACTTCGGCCTGGCGCGTGTAATCGAACGGGCTCTTCGCCTCGAACCGCGCGGCGGGACGGAGGAGATGCGGCGCACCGGTGCGGGCTTCGGCGACTTCCCAATCGCCGCCGCCGGTCAGCGTCGCCGAGGTGACGAGCGCCCCGTGCGCAGGCTTCAGGACGATCTCGGCGAACGGTCGCGTCGGATCGAGCCAGTGGCGATGCAGCCCGATATCGAACTCGCGCCCCTCGATCCGGTCGACCGCGAGCCAGTCGACGAAATCGGCGTCTACCGGGCCGCCGACGCGCGCGAGCAGCGACAGCCACGACGCCACCGTCTCCGCCCGCCAGCCGATCGAGGCGATCGCGCCTTCGACTCGGGCTCGCGCGGGCGCGTCCATCCAGTCGGGCGCTTCGGCGAGCACGGCTTCGAGGCGGCGGCCAAGCGTGACGAGTGGGCGAACGAGTCCGTCGAGCGCGGCGGCGGCAGGCGCGGCGGCTTCGATCAGCGTGGCGTCGGGTTCGGCGAGTTCGGTCTCCAGGCCGTACCCCGCGTCGCCCGGTTGTTCAGCCCGCGCGTAGGTAAGCCCCCGGACGGCGGCGAGCAGCGTCTCGATCGGCCCGAACGGTGCGCCTTCACCGAGCCGTTGCAGCCAGCCGTCGGACGCCAGTGCACCCGCCGCGGTCACCGCGTCGGAGATCGCCCGCGCTCCCTGCTCGTCATAACTAGCGAGATCGGACAGGCGTGCGGCGAGCCCCCGCCGGCGCCCGCGACCGCTCGATTCGGGGCCGAGGATCCAGCGGCGCAGTTCGATCGTCTCGGCGCCGGTCAGCGCCGTTGCGAACATCGAATCGGCGGCGTCGAAGATATGATGGCCCTCGTCGAACACGTACCGCGTCGGCCGGGTGGCGAGTTCGCGCCCCCTTGCCGCGTTGACCATCACCAGCGCGTGGTTGGCGATGACGATGTCGGCGTCGGACGAGGCGCGGGCGGCGCGCTCGATGAAGCATTTCCGGTAGTGCGGGCAGCCGGCGTACACGCATTCGCCGCGCCGGTCGGTCAGCGCGGTCGAGCCGTTGCGGCGGAACAGCGTCGGCAGCCAGCCGGGCAGGTCGCCGCCGACCATGTCACCGTCTGCGCTGTACGCGGCCCAGCGCGCGACGAGGTGCGCGAGGATCGCCGCGCGCCCCGCGAACCCGCCTTGCAACGCGTCCTCCAGGTTGAGCAGGCAGAGGTAGTTCTCGCGGCCTTTGCGCGTGACGACCTTGGCTTTCCGGATCGCCGCGTCGGGATAGAGGCGCGCGGTTTCCTGGCCGAGCTGCCGTTGCAGAGTCTTGGTGTAGGTCGAGATCCATACCGCGCCGCCGGCCTTCTCCGCCCATAACGAGGCGGGGGCGAGATAGCCGAGCGTCTTGCCGATCCCGGTGCCCGCTTCGGCGAGCACGAGGTTCGGCGTGTCGCGCATCGCGCGCGGCGCGAACGCGGCGGTGGCGGCACCGGCATAGGCGCGCTGGCCGGGGCGTTCCTCCGCACCGTGGCCGGTGAGGTCGACAAGCCGCGCCTCGGCATCGCCGGGCTCGATCGTCACGGTGCGCGGCGCGGGTCGCGGCGCGTGCTCCTCCCATTCGGGGAGCGACGAGAACAGCCAGCGTTCGTTGACCGCGGGCTTCTTCAGACGTTCGGCGACGACCGACGCCCAAGGCCAGCGCAGGCGGAACAGCGATTGCGCCGCCGTCCACGCGCCTTCGCGCTCGGGCCAGTCGCCATCGGTAAGCGCCAGCATCGCCTCGGCCGCACGCAGTAGGAACGGCGCAACCTCTGCGTCCTCGGTCGGCACGTCGAGCCCGGTAACCCGCGCAATCCCCTTCGGGGTCGGCACCGCGAACTGCGCCGGGCGGAGGAACGCATAGAGTTCGAGCAAATCGAGCCCCGACAGATCTGGATACCCGAGTCGCTGCCCGACCAGCGGCGCGTTGAGCATGATGACCGGCGTATCGGCAGCGATCCGGATCGCCTCGCCTCGCCCAATCGGACGCGCGCCGTCCGCGTTCGCGATCCAGATGCCGGCGTGGCTGGCGTAGAGGGCTGGATAGCGAAGCACCGCGAGACCTTGCTGCAATGAGAACGAAAGGGCAACCTTTTGTGCCGTGAACTCGCGTATTTGAATGTGTCGCAGCCAAGAAAGCGCCGCCGCCGATCATGCAAATGCAAACAAGGCCGCCGACTCCGGCCTGTTACGCAACCGACATGAAGCGCGTGCGTTGCGCCTGTATCGATACCGAACTTTATCTACATCATCATCTACATAAACAGGGACGATCATCATGCGGAAGTTTCTCATGGCGCTGAGCGCGCTCTCGCTTGCAATCCCGGCGGCTGCCGTGATCCCCACGGGCAAGGCCGAAGCACGCTCGAAGCGCGAATATCGCGGGCATGACCGCCGTTACCGCGCCAAGCGTTGCCGTCATTCGAGCGGCACGACCGGCCTTGTCGCAGGCGGCGTCGGCGGTGCGGTGCTCGGCAATGCGGTCGGCGGCGGCTTGCTCGGCACGCTCGCCGGCGGCGCAGCGGGTGCGCTCGGTGGCCGGGCGGTCGACCGGACGATCACCGCGAAGGATCGTTGCCGCTGAGTCGCGAGCGGCGGTGGGGGTGACGGACACGAATGCACGCGCTAGTCGCGCTGTATCATGACCGACGAACTCCGCACCGCCGCCCTCGAGTCCAAAGCCTGGCCGTACGAGGAGGCGCGCAAACTCCTCAAGCGTTATCCAAACGGCAAGTCGGGCGACCCGGTACTGTTCGAGACGGGCTATGGACCGTCGGGCCTGCCGCATATCGGCACGTTCAACGAAGTGTTGCGCACGACGATGGTGCGCAACGCCTTCCACGCGCTGAGCGATACGCCGACGCGGCTGATCGCGTTCTCTGACGACATGGACGGTCTGCGCAAGGTTCCGGACAATGTCCCCAACGGCGACATGCTGCGCGAGCATCTCGGCAAGCCGCTGACGCAGATTCCCGATCCGTTCGGCACGCACTCCAGCTTTGCCGCACACAACAATGCAATCCTGCGCGAATTCCTCGACCGTTACGGCTTCGACTACGAGTTCGCCTCGTCCACCGAATATTACACCTCCGGCCGCTTCGACGAGGCGCTGAAGGGCGTACTGCGTCACTTCCAGGGCATCCAGGACGTGATGCTCCCGACGCTGCGGGCAGAACGTCGCGCAACCTATTCGCCGGTGCTGCCGATCTCGCCGACGAGCGGCATCGTATTGCAGGTGCCGATCGAAGTGATCGACGCCGAGGCCGGGCTGATCGCGTTCGAGGATGAGGGCCAGCGGATCGAGCAGTCGGTGCTCGGCGGCAAGGCCAAGCTCCAGTGGAAGGTCGACTGGGCGATGCGCTGGGTCGCGCTCGGCGTCGATTACGAGATGGCGGGCAAGGACCTGATCGATTCGGTCACCCAGTCGTCGAAGATCGCACGCGTGCTCGGCGGCCGTCCGCCCGAGGGTTTCAACTACGAGATGTTCCTCGACGAGAATGGCGAGAAAATCTCGAAGTCGAAGGGCAATGGGTTGAGCCTCGAGCAGTGGCTGACCTACGGCCCCGAGGAATCGCTCGCGTTCTACGCCTACCGCGAGCCGAAGAAGGCCAAGTCGTTGCACATGGGCGTGATCCCGCGCGCGGTGGACGAATATTGGCAGTTCCGCGGCAATTACGCGGGCCAGGACCTGAAGCAGCAGCTTGGCAACCCGGTCCATCACATCCACGACGGCAAGCTGCCGACAGGCGAGCTGCCGGTGACGTTCGGGCTGTTGCTCAACCTCGTCGGCGTGATGGGCGATGCGAGCAAGGAGCAGGTCTGGGGCTATCTGGCCAATTATGTGCCGGACGCGTCCGCGGCCAAATATCCCGAGCTCGACCGGCTGATTGGCTACGCGCTGGCCTATAGCCGCGATTTCGTCGCGCCGACGCTGAAGCGCCGCGCGCCCGAGGGTGTCGAGGTCGCGGCGCTGGAGCGGTTGGACGCGGAACTCGCCGCGCTGCCCGCGGAGGCGAGCGCGGAGGATATCCAGAACATCATCTACGAAATCGGCAAGACCGGCGGGTTCGAGAACCTGCGCGACTGGTTCAAGGCGCTGTACGAGACGCTGCTGGGCTCGGAGCAGGGCCCGCGGATGGGCAGCTTCATCGCGCTGTACGGCGTGGCGAACTCGCGGAAGCTGATCGCCGAGGCGTTGGCGCGGTAGAGGGGCGAACTAGCAACGATGCACCACCCCGGCGGAGGCCGGGGCCCAATTGGGGGACGTTGCTAACTCCCCTCCACGCTTCGTTACTGTGACCTTTCCAATTGGGCCCCGGCCTTCGCCGGGGTGGTGCATGGGGCCCTTCGATTTCGTGAGTTACCTAGACGAATTTGATAGAACATATTAGCAACAAGTCCGCCTCCCCCGATTCGGAAACCGGCATGTTTCATCGACCACTCGCGCGTCATCGCCTGTTCTTCGCGCTCCGCCCGCCACTCCCGTTAGCGCGCCAGATCACCGCTGCAGCGTCATGGTTCGAGACCGACAGGGACAAGCTGCGCCCCGAGCATCTCCACGTCACGATCGACATCCTCGACGACCAAGACCGCGTATCGACCGCGCTGGAGCGGGACCTGAAGGCGATCGGCGATGCGGTCGAGGCAGCGCCGTTCGCGATCGAGTTCGATACCGTGATCGGCAGCGATCGATCCATTGCGATGCGTCCCCGCCGTAAAAACGCATCCTTCGCCGCATTGTATCAGCGGATCGCCGTAGCGCGCGAGGCGGCAGGGCTACGCGCCCGCGCCGGCTTTCGCTCGAGTGCTCACATGACGCTCGGCTACCGCGACGGCGCGCCGTTCACGCAAGACATCGCGCCGATCGGCTGGACGGCGGATGCGTTCGTACTGGTCCACAGCCATGTAGGGCGAACGCGACACGACGTGCTCGGCCGCTGGCTGCTGAGCGGCGACGACGATCGGCAACTGGCGCTGTTCTGAGCCTTCGAATTTGCCGGGCGCGCGCGATCCCGTAGGACCCCGGACGCGATCGGTTGGTTCTTCCCTCATGACCGCGCACAAAGGAGCGAACATGCGGCTGTTCTTCGACGACGCCCAGCGAACCCATGCGCCCGCGCGCGAACTGCACAACGGCGCGTTCACTGCCTATGCCGAGACGCCCGCGCGGATCGACGCGATCCTGCGTGCTGTCGGTCCGCTCGAGACGCCGGAGGATCGCGGCGAGGCGCCGATCCTTGCGGTGCACTCCCCCGCTTATGTCGCGTTTCTGAAAGACGCCGCGCGACTGTGGCGCGAAGCGGGGCGGGAAGGCGATGCGATCCCCTACACCTTCCCGATCCGCGGCCGCCGTCCGCTCGACCTCACCCGGATCGACGCGCTGATCGGCGCACACAGCTTCGACGCGACCACGCCGATTACGCCCGAGACCTGGGCCGCCTCCTACGGCAGCGCACAGTCCGCGCTCGCCGCGACGCACGCGGTCCTCGACGGCGACCGCGCAGCATTCGCGCTGTGCCGCCCGCCCGGCCACCACGCCGGCGCGGACTATTGCGGCGGATATTGCCACCTCAACACCGCCGCGATCGCCGCACAGGCCGCGCGCGATGCCGGTGTCGCGCGCGTCGCGATCCTCGACATCGATTATCACCACGGCAACGGCACGCAGGACATCTTCTACGCTCGCGGCGACGTGTTCTATGCCTCAGTCCACGCGGATCCCAAGACCGACTACCCCTTCTACTGGGGCCATGCCGACGAGACTGGAGAGGGCGAAGGAGTCGGCACTACGCTGAACCTCCCGCTTCCCCACGGCACGCAGATCGATGCCTTCCGGGCCGCGCAGACGACCGCGCTCGACGCGATCGCCACGTTCGATCCCGGCCTGCTCGTCGTCAGCTTCGGCGCGGACACGTGGGAGGGCGATCCGATCTCGCACTTCAAGTTGACCACGCCAGATTACGCGGTCCTCGCGCGCGATATCGCGGCACGCAACTGGCCTACCGTCATCGTCATGGAAGGGGGATACGCGGTCGATGCGCTAGGCCACAATGTCACGAGCTTCCTCAATGGGTTCTGACGCGCCAATTGCCTTGGGCACGCCCGCCTATCGTCGGCTGACGCTGGCGATGCTGTTCGCAGGGTTCTCGACCTTCTCGCTGCTGTATTCGGTACAGCCTTTGCTGCCGCTGTTCGCTGCACAGTTCGGACTGACCGCGGAGGGTGCATCGCTCGCGGTGTCGCTGGCGACCGGGCCCTTGGCGATCGGCATATTGTTCGCCGGGTTCGTATCGGATCGCATGGGCCGGCGCTCACTGATGATCGTGGCAATGTTTGCAGCCGGTGCGCTGACGCTGGCGGCGGCGGTCGTGCCGGGTTGGAGCGGGTTGCTCGTGTTGCGGTTCCTGACCGGCGTCGCGCTCGCGGGCGTGCCGGCGGTAGCGATGGCCTATGTCGCGGAGGAGGTCGATTCGGGCTCGGTCGGCGCGGCGATGGGGCTGTATATCGCCGGCAGTGCGCTCGGCGGGATGGCCGGGCGACTGGTCGTCAGCATCGTCGCCGATCTCGAAGGCTGGCGCTGGGCGCTCGCTGCGGTCGGCGTCGCTGGCCTCGCAATGGCGGAGGCGTTCCGTCGGCTCGCGCCGCTCTCGCGCAATTTCACGCCCAGCGTGGGTCGGCCGGGTGCATTGCTGCGTAGTGCCGTCGCGCTGTTCACCGATCGCGCGATGCCGCTGCTGTATCTCGAGGCGTTCCTGCTGATGGGCGTGTTCGTCACGATCTATAACTATGCAGGCTTCCGGTTGATGAGCCCGCCCTACGGCCTCAGCCAGGCGGCGGTCGGCGCAGTATTCCTGTTGTATGTTCTCGGGTCGGTCAGTTCGGCGAAGTTCGGGACGCTGGCGGGACAGCTCGGGCGGCGGAAGGTCTTCTGGATACCCGTCGTGCTGCTGATCGCCGGCGTCGCGCTGACCGCGATGACGCCGCTGGTCCTGGTAATCTCCGGGATCGCGGTCGTGACGATCGGCTTTTTCGGCGCGCATTCGATCGCGAGCGCCTGGGTTGGCAGGCGAGCACAGGTTGCAGGCGGCGGCGGCTCGCGCGGGCAGGCGGCGGCGTTCTATCTGTTCTTCTATTACATGGGGTCGAGCGTGCTGGGGTCCGCCGGCGGGTTCGCTTGGACACACGCCGGCTGGCCGGGAGTGACGGCGTTCTGCCTGTTGCTCGGCGTGGCCGCACTGGTGATCGGGCTGGTGCTGCGGACGGTGCCGCCGCTGATGGTCGAGCCGCCGGCGCCGCAGCGGATGCCGGATCCTTGACCGCCCTCCACCCGTCATCCCAGCGAAAGCTGGGATATCATCGTTTGACCCACGTCATCTGATACGGAGGAATACCCTAGCTTTCGCTGGGGTGACGGAATGGGGCTGGGGGCGGGGCCGGGGTCTAGTCGGAGCGCGAACGAGGCCGCTAATCCCCTCAACCGCGACGCCACGTCCGTCGCATCGACCGGCCGCATACCCGCCATGCTCTTCGCGACGACCTCGACCCGCTCCATGACGCGGAGGACGTTGCCGCCGGACAACTTGGCCATGTCACCATCGCTCCAGCCTCGGCGGGCGAGCTCGGCGAACAGCAGCGGATAGCCGTCGACGCCCTTCAGACCGATCGGCCCCGTCCCCTGGATGCCGTCGAAATCGCCGCCGATCCCGACATGATCGTGACCAGCGATCGTCGCGATATGCTCGACATGATCGGCGACCGTCGCGGCGGTGACCTGCGGCTCCGGATGCGCCGTGTCCCATGCCACCAGCGGCGCAGGCGATTTCGCGCCGTAGACGTTCGCCGGAACGCCGACCGACTTCGCATAGGCCGAGCGTGCGACGTCCCAGACGCGCCATGCGCCCGACAGGAACGACGGGTAGAAGTTCACCATCACCACGCCGCCGTTCGCGCCGATCGCGCGGAGCAGGTCGTCGGGGATATTCCGCGGCGCATCCGCAATCGCCCGTGCGCTGGAGTGTGACGCTATCACCGGCGCCTTGGTCGCCGCCAGCGCCGCGGCCATCGTCGCGTCGGACACATGCGAGACGTCGACGATCATGCCGATCCGGTTCATCTCCGCGACCACCTGCCGCCCGAAATTGCTGAGCCCGTTGGCACGTGGTGCGTCGGTCGAGCTGTCCGCCCAGTTCAGGCTCTTGCCGTGCGTCAGCGTCATGTACGCCACACCGAGCGCGCGATATTGACGCAACACCGACAGCCGCCCGTCGATCTGGTGCCCGCCCTCGACGCCGATCAGCGAGGCGATCCGCCCGGCCTTCTCGATCCGGCGGATGTCGGCGGCAGTGGTGGCGAGTTCGAAAATCGCCGGGTTGGCGGCGACGACGCGGCGGACGATGTCGATCTCCTCCAGCGTCATCTCGACCGCGCGCGGCGCGTCGGCGGGAATGTAGACCGACCAGAACTGCCCGCCGACATGACCCTTCCGCAGCCGGGGAATGTCGGTCTGCAACGGGTTCGGCAGCCGCGCGGTGTCGACGGAAAGATCGACCGCCTCGACCTTCGCGTCGTGCAGCTCGCGAATCTCCCAGGCGAGATCGTTATGCCCATCGATCACCGGGCTGCGCTCCAGCACGCGCGCGACGCGACGCGCGATCTGCGGGTCCGGCACCGCGGCCGGGCTCGACTGCGCGGCGATGAGCAGGAAGGCGGCGATCATCTCTTGGTCCCCCATAACGGCCATTTCATCCTGAAGGAGGTGTTCGCGCGCGACAAGCCGGGTAGGCGGCGGCGAACCAGAGCGAAGTGGCGGACTTGAGCACTAGAGCTATCGATATACGCGCCGGAAGCAGTGCCCGGACCAACGACACGCGCCTGTCCACTGCGATCGCGATCGCGCGGCTGATCGGGATCCTGGGGATCGTCTACGTCCACGCCTGGACCGGGCGGACCGCGGAAGAGCTGGCTGCGGTGGCGTTCAGCTGGCAGGCGGTGCTGCGAACGCTGCTCGGCGAAGTGTTCGGACGTAGCGCGGTGCCGTTGCTCGGGATGATTTCGGGCTGGCTGGTCGTGTCGACCGCGACGAGGCAACCGTACGGCGCGTTCCTGCGTGGCAAGGCGCGCACGATCCTGCTGCCGATGGTCTTGTGGAACGCGATCGCGTTGGTGCTGGTCGGGGCGGCTGCGACGTTCGGCGATCTGAAGGCACCGACGCCGTCGAGTATCGGATGGACGTTGAACGAACTCGTTCCGATGGTGCATGCCGACGATATCAACGTGCAGATGCCGTTCCTGCGCGATCTGTTCGTCTGCATGATGATCGCGCCCGTTCTGGTGCGCACGTCGAGCGCGTGGCTGGCGGTGGTCGCGCTGATCGCGGTGGTGTGGAGCGTGCCCGGGGTGCACGTCCCGTTGTTGCTGCGACCGCAGATCCTGCTGTTCTTCACCGCAGGGATCGCCGCGCGGCGATCTGGCGTGGCGGAGCGGGTGGCGGGGTGGCATGTCGCCCTATGCGCGCTGCCGTTCGTGCTACTGATTGCGCCGCGGCTGTGGACCGCGCTGCTCGGGAACGCGTTCTTCGACGCACATCCGCATGTGATGGCGGCATTCGATATCGTGTTTCGGCTGGCCTCCGCGGTGCTGTTCTGGCGGCTCGCCTGGGGCTTGGCTGGGAGCAACGTTGCGGACCGATTGCGCGGGATCGAGCGGTACGGGTTTCTCGCATTCTGCGATCACCTGGTGCTGCTGTGGCTGTTCGGGCCGGTGATTGGGCTGGCGACCGGTCCGTTGGGGGCGGGGCTGTATCCGGCGTATCTGCTGGTCCAGCCGTTGCTGGTGCTCGGGGCGACGGTTGCCCTTGGGCGGGGGCTGATGACGCTCTCGCCAGCGGTCGCGCGGGTGCTCAGTGGGGGACGGCTCGGGCGGTAGGCTTCAGTTACCGCGTGACGGGGGACCGAGCTGGTTCACCCATTCCTGGTTGTGGACGACGGTCGAGCGCACCGGCCGACCGGCGGCGTCGAGCCAGGGGCGGTAGCGGAAGCGGAGTTCGATCAGGCGGCAGGTGGTGGCGTCGAGCACGCCGTTTCCGCTGGAGCGCGTGACCATGCAGTGCGTGACTTGGCCGTCGGTTTCGACCGTGTAGCGCACGCCGACGATCCCGCCCGCACCGATCACCGCCTCGGCGTTGGGGAAATCCTTGTTCTTGAAGCGGCCTTTCAGGAGACGGGGCGGGGTTTCGTCGCCACCGTCGCCGTCGCCATTTCCGGAGCGACCGCTGCCGGTGCCGTTCCCCTCACCGCCGGTGCCGGTCCCTGGTCCGGGAACGGGTGCCGCGCCCGTGGTGGCGTCGCTGCCGGGGCCTAGTTTCAGTGTGGCGATAACCGGGGGCGGTGGAACGACCGGGGGGATGATCGGCTTGGGAACGACGACTTCGGTCGCCTTCGAGCGGAGGTTGGCGGGGGACGCCGCGCCTTCGGGACGGTGGCTTTTCGCGGGGCGGGGGACGATCTTTTCGGGCGGCGGGGGCGGCGGTGTGGGGCCGACGATGAAAGTCTTGACGGCTTCGGGAATAGCCGTGGGGATGCTGACACCAAGACCGAGGATGAGGGCGTAGCCGATGGCGGCGCAGAGTATGGAGGCGCCGGCCGCGGATATCAGGCGGTCGCGCGCGTTCGGGTGGACGCCGTACATGCTGGGTAGTTGGGGAGGCGGGCATTGTGCGGCAACTGCGCATGAGGGCGCGCGAACGATCTCGGTAATCCGGACGTATTCGGTACGTATCCCGTTTCGATAGATGCAGCTCCCCGGCGCAGGCCGGGGTCCAAGTAGAAAGGTCGATGTAACGAAGGGCCGTCCGTCGTTACCTCCGTTTCCCAATTGGGCCCCGGCCTGCGCCGGGGAGGTGGTAACTTTGGGTGAGATAGACGTCGGTTTGTAAACAAATCGGTTGGGCGTCGGCAGACCTGTGCGTTCGGCAGACGCTAGAACGGGCGGCGCGACTTAAGTCACACCGCCCGTTCGTGGCGCGCGCCGCGGGAGTAAATCCCGCGTCGTCGGTCGGCGCTAATGCGCCGCCGGCCGGGCTCGCTGTTGCGCTGGCTTCGCCTTGCGCAGCGGCATTCGCCTACAGCTTCGCCGTCAATTCCGGCACGATCTTGAACAGATCGCCGACCAAACCGATGTCCGCGACCTGGAAAATCGGCGCGTCCTCGTCCTTGTTGATCGCGATGATGACCTTCGAGTCCTTCATCCCCGCGAGATGCTGGATCGCGCCCGAGATACCGACCGCGACATACACTTCCGGGGCGACGATCTTGCCGGTCTGGCCGACCTGATAGTCGTTCGGCGCATAGCCCGCGTCGACCGCCGCGCGCGAGGCACCGACGCCGGCACCGAGCTTGTCCGCGAGCGGATCGATCATCGCGTGGAACTGGTCGCTCGAGGCGAGCGCGCGGCCGCCCGAGACGATGATCTTCGCGCTGGTCAGCTCGGGACGCTCGTTCTTGGCGATCTCCGAGCCCGCGAAGGTCGACAGACCCTTATCGCCCGTCGATGCGACCGCTTCGATCTCGCCCGAGCCACCCTCGGTCGCGGCCTTGGCGAAGGCCGTGCCGCGCACCGTGATGACCTTCTTCGCGTCGGTCGACTGGACCGTTGCGATCGCATTGCCGGCGTAGATCGGCCGCGTGAACGTGTCCTCGCTCTCGACCGACAGGATATCGCTGACCTGCATGACGTCGAGCAACGCGGCCACACGCGGCGCGATGTTCTTGCCGTGCGTGGTCGACGGCGCGACGAACGCATCGTGCGTGCCCATCAGCTCGACGATCAGCGGCGCGACGTTCTCGGCGAGCGCATGCGCGAACGCCGCGTCATCGGCGACGTGCACCTTGCCTACGCCGGCGATCTTGGCAGCCTCGGCAGCGACGCCGTCGACGCCCTGGCCGACGACCAGCAGGTGGACTTCACCAAGCTGCGATGCGGCGGTCACCGCCGACAGCGTGGCATCCTTGACGGCCTGACCGTCATGTTCGACCCAGACGAGCGTCTTCACTTGGCCACTCCCATTTCCTTGAGCTTGCCGACCAGTGCGTCGACATCGGCGACCTTGATCCCGGCCGAGCGCTTCGCGGGCTCGACCACCTTCAGCGTGGTCAGGCGCGGCGTCACGTCGATGCCGAAATCGGCCGGCGTCTTCTGCGCCATCGGCTTCGACTTCGCCTTCATGATGTTCGGCAGCGAGGCATAGCGCGGCTCGTTGAGGCGAAGATCGGTGGTGATGATCGCGGGCAGCTTCAGCGTATCGGTCTCCGCGCCGCCATCGACTTCGCGCGTTACGTTGACCGAGCCATCGGCGATCTCGACCTTCGACGCGAACGTGCCCTGGCCCCAGCCAAGCAGGCCGGCGAGCATCTGCCCGGTCTGGTTGTTGTCGTCGTCGATCGCCTGCTTGCCGAGGATCACGAGGTCGGGCTTTTCCTCCTCGACGATCTTGGCGAGGATCTTGGCGACGCCGAGCGGCTCGACCTTGGTCTCGCTGACGACGAGGATCGCGCGGTCCGCGCCCATCGCGAGCGCTGTGCGAAGCGTTTCCTGGCTCTTCTGCTCGCCGATCGAGACGACGACGATCTCCGTCACGCCCTTGTCCTTGAGACGGATCGCCTCTTCGACCGCAATCTCGTCGAACGGGTTCATGCTCATCTTGACGTTCGCCAGATCGACGCCCGTTCCGTCCGCCTTCACGCGAGGCTTCACGTTGTAGTCAAGCACGCGCTTGACCGGCACCAGCACCTTCATCGGGGTTCCTTCCAAGGTGGATATAGTTTGTTCGCTGACGGCGTTACCCGGCGGCGTTAGGCCGACAGATGGCTGTTTTACGCCGTTTTCGCAAGTGCGGTATGGAAACATCGCCATGCCGTAGCGTCACGCCGAACCACCCGTCGGACCAGTCGCGCTATCAACGAAAAAGGGCCCGGACGTTTCCGTCCGAGCCCCAATTTCGCAAAATCAGTATGCAGTTGGCAGCGGTTAGGCCGCGACCTTCTGCACCTCAGCAACGATCTTCTTCGCGGCATCACCAAGGTCGTTCGCCGGGACGATCGCGAGGCCGGAGTTCGCGAGGATCTCCTTGCCCTTCTCGACATTCGTGCCCTCGAGGCGGACGACGAGCGGCACCGAGAGGTTCACTTCCTTCGCCGCAGCGACGATGCCGTCGGCGATGATGTCGCACTTCATGATGCCGCCGAAGATGTTGACGAGGATGCCCTTCACGTTCGGATCCGCGAGGATGATCTTGAACGCCGCGGTCACCTTCTCCTTGTTGGCGCCGCCGCCGACGTCAAGGAAGTTGGCCGGGAACATGCCGTTGAGCTTGATGATGTCCATCGTCGCCATCGCGAGGCCGGCGCCGTTGACCATGCAGCCGATGTCGCCATCGAGCTTGATGTAGGCGAGGTCGTACTTCGACGCTTCGAGCTCGGCGGGATCTTCCTCGGTCTCGTCGCGCAGTTCGAGCAGGTCCTTGTGGCGGAACAGCGCGTTGCCGTCGAACGCGACCTTCGCGTCGAGCACCATCAGCTTGCCGTCGTTGGTGACCGCGAGCGGGTTGATCTCGATCTGCTCGGCATCGGTGCCCATGAACGCGTCATACAGCTTCGACGCGGTGTTCGCGGCCTGCTTGGCGAGATCGCCGGTCAGCTTCAGTGCGGCAGCGACGGCGCGGCCGTGATGCGGCATGAAGCCGGTTGCCTGGTCGATGTCGATCGACTGGATCTTCTCGGGCGTGTCGTGTGCGACCGCCTCGATGTCCATGCCGCCTTCGGTCGAGACGACCATCATCACCCGGCCGGTGGTGCGGTTGAGCGTCAGCGCGAGGTAGAATTCCTTGTCGATGTCGACGCCATCGGTGACGTACAGGCGATTGACCTGCTTGCCCGCGTCACCCGTCTGGATGGTGACGAGCGTGTTGCCGAGCATGTCGGTCGCCGCCGCGCGAACCTCATCCTCGGTCTTGGCGAGGCGGACGCCGCCCTTGGCGTCGGGGCCGAGCTCGACGAACTTGCCCTTGCCGCGGCCGCCGGCGTGGATCTGCGCCTTGACGACATAGAGCGGTCCGGGAAGCTTCTTCGAGGCTTCGACGGCCTCCTCGACGGTCAGTGCCGCGAAACCGGCAGGCACGGGGACGCCGAACTTGGCCAGCAGTTCCTTGGCCTGGTATTCATGGATGTTCATCGGGAAGGCTCCACGCAATTTTTAGGAAACTCGGGAATTGGTTCGGCGTAAAGCACAGGGCGTGGCGCAAATCCACCCTTAAGGCATATGCACTTGCGTCTCGTTCGCAATAGACGCGAATTGGCTGACCAAGCGCATTGAGTTTTGGGTAGTTTTTGGGTGCTAGCGTTACTCGCGTTCGCGCTAGCTACAGCCCAAGCTTTATGTCGCGTTTCGATCGTGACGTCCTAAGATTGCCGAGAAGCGCCGACAAAACGCAGATATGTTCGACGTGCGACCGCGTTTGCATAAAAGTAACCCTTTTCAGGGCATTATCCTCGCATGACACAGCCTGCGACTCCATTGCCCCACGATCTGACCAGCGAAGAGCTCCGTCAGTCGCTCCGCAAAGCGGTGAAGATGCGGGCGCATTTGCGCGATCGTGGTCAGACACGGTTCGAGATCGAGGTCACCGACCTGTCGCTCTCGGGGTTTCGCGCGGAAACCAGCTTCACGCTCTGGCCGGGGACGGTGGTGTGGCTGACGCTGCCGGGACTCGCCGCGCTGGAGGCAGTCGTGGCATGGCGCGACAAGTTCAAATATGGCTGCGCCTTCGCCAAGCCGCTGCATCCGGCAGTGTTCGATCATATCGTTGCGCTAAGCCAGCGATAGGCTCGGCCACGCCCGAGCCGATGCGCAAACGCGCAATCGCTGGCTCGGCCGGTGGGTCGCTTCAGCGAACCCATCCGACGACGGCTTTGCCGGCGGCCTTATAGAGAGAAGCAGGTCGCGCCGTGGCAAAGCCATGTCGTCAGTCGTCGCTAAGCCAGCGATAGGCTCGGCCACGCCCGAGCCGATGCGCAAACGCGCAATCGCCGGCTCGGCCGGTGGGTCGCACCAGCGAACCCATCCGACGACGGCTTTGCCGGCGGCCTTATAGAGCAAAGCAGGTCGCGCCGTGGCAAAGCCACGACGTCAGTCGTCGCTGTGCGACGCTGGCCGGGCTTTCGACTTATCCGAAATAGCTGCGCTATTTCGGGTCTCGGCCTTTAAACCCCTGCGCGACCACGAACCATTCGACAGACCCCTTGCGACTCGCGGGCGGCTTGGCGTGCTTCACCGTCTTGAAGTTGCGCTTCATCTCCGCGACCAGCTCCGAATCGGCACCGCCCGCGAACACCTTCGACACGAACGTGCCACCCGGCTCCAACACCTCGCACGCAAAGTGCAGTGCGGTCTCGACCAGTGCCATCGTCCTGAGCGCATCGGTCTGCGGATGTCCGACCGTATTCGCCGCCATGTCGGACAGCACCAGATCCGGCGCGCCGCCCAAGGCCTCGATCAGCTTGCCCGGCGCGGCATCGTCGAGGAAATCCATCTCGAAGATCGTCACGCCCTCGATCGGGTCGACCGGGAGCAAGTCGATCCCGACAACCGCAGCCTTGGGAATCCGCCGCCGAATCACCTGCGCCCAGCCACCCGGCGCGATGCCGAGATCGACGACGCGCTTCGACCCGCGGATCAGCTCGAATCGCTCGTCGAGCTCGATCAGCTTGTACGCGGCGCGGCTGCGATAGCCGTCGGCCTTGGCGCGCTTCACATAGGGATCGTTCAGCTGGCGCTCGAGCCAGCGCGTCGACTGCGCGGTGCGTTTCCGCGCGGTGAGGACGCGGACATGCCCGCCGGAGCCGCCGCGGCTCATGCTGCCACTCCCGACTTGCCCGGTTTGCCACCAGGTCGGGGGGCGCCCATCAGTCGGCGGAGGATGCCCTCGCGAATGCCGCGGTCGGCGATGCCGAGCCGTTCGGCGGGCCACAAATCCATGATCGTCTCCAGAATGGCACAGCCCGCGACCACCAGGTCGGCGCGCTCGTTGCCGATGCACGGCAGCTTGGCGCGCTCCGTGATCGACATGTGGGAAAGGTCGGCGCTGATCTTCCGCATCGCCGACGCGGGCACGATCAGCCCGTCGACCACCGAGCGGTCGTAATGGCTGAGCCCGAGATGCACGCTGCCAAGCGTCGTCACCGTGCCGCTGGTGCCGAGCAGCCGGGGGCGCGCGACGTGCCGGGGCAGGCGGCTGGCGAACCCCGCGAAACTGTCCGCGACCACGCTGCGCATCCGGGCATAGGCGGCACGGCGACCGTCCTCGCCTTCGCCCCCACCGGCATGCTCGGTCAGCGACACCACGCCCCACGGCGCCGAATGCCAGTCGAGCACGGTCGGGATCGGCGTCGAGGTATCAATGAGCACGAGTTCGGTCGACCCCCCGCCAATATCGAACACGAGCGCGGGATCCTCGCCCGGCTCGATCAGCGCATGGCAGCCGAGCACGGCCAGCCGCGCCTCCTCCTCGGCGGAAATGATGTCGAGATGGATCCCCGTCTCGGCGAGCGCGCGGGCGATGAAGTCGGGCCCGTTCGAGGCCTGTCGGCACGCCTCTGTCGCCACCGACCGCGCCAGCGTGACGTTGCGGCGCTGCAACTTGTCCGAGCATACCCGCAACGCTGCGATGGTCCGCTCGATCGCCGCATCGCTCAGCTTGCCGGTGGACGCCAAACCTTCGCCCAACCGAACGATTCGCGAGAACGCGTCGATCACCGCGAACCCGCCCGCCTGCGGTCGCGCGATCAGCAATCGACAATTGTTGGTGCCAAGATCCAGCGCGGCAAACGCCTGCGCATCGGCCCACCGCCCTCGACCGGGCCGGGTCGCCGCCGGACGGGCAGGAGACCCCTGCCGGAACGGCATTCGGGTGGAAACATCCCCCATCGCCGCAAAACTCGCTATCTATATCTGCCGCCGCAGGAAAATACCCACCCGGTGCTTGGCATCGAATGTAGCGGGGTGCAGCGATTACGCAAGCGATGTGGCGAATCCGTACGATCTTGGCGTTGACAGCCCGACCTCCCCCGCCTAGATCGCGCCCTCGCTGATGCCCCGTCGTCTAATGGTAAGACTGCGGTTTCTGATACCGCCTATTGAGGTTCGAATCCTCACGGGGCATCCAGCGTTGCTCGGTTTACGCAGACTCTACAGGGGTTTGCGACAGAGCCTTGGCTACCCGGAGAGTCCGGTTAGCCAAAACCATTTCCATTGCTTCGTCAGCCAGATCCGCGCGAGCGCCGGTTCCAGCGTATCGAAGGTATTCCTTCTCGGTCTTGTGACCGGTGATAGCCATGCCCTGCTCGTTCGAGCAGCCGGCGTCCTTGCATCGCCGCGCCGCCGACTTGCGTAGGCCGTGCGGCGAGCAATGCGGAAGGTCCGCCGCGATGCACGCGCGCTTGAACATCCCATAGAAGCCCTTGGGGGTGAATGGCTCGCCCCCCTTGGTCTCTAATAGCGTCTCAGCGCCCAGCGGACCGGCTGCCAGGGCCTCCCTCAGCGGCGGTACCACCGGAACGTCCGCTGCCGTGCTCGTCTTGCTCTGGTCGAGCCTGATCCGGCCTTCAGCGATCGTCTCTCGGGTCATGAACCGGACGTCGCCGCTACGCTGAGCTCCGTAGAGCAGCATCGCAAACGCCAGGCGGGGTTTCGTACCTAGCGGGTGCTTAGCTTCGAACGCCTCGAGCTCGTCCTCTGTCCACCGGTGATAGCCGTCGCTGACCGCCTTGGGCGGCTTGGTGTCGCGGACGGGGTCGAAACCATGCGGGACCAGCTTCGCGCGGCGCGCGATGACGAACAGCTGCGCAAATAGCTTCCGGAGCCCCGCCGCCGCATGGGGGCGATCGCGCATCAGCGTCATCAGGCGGGCAAGCCGCTCCGAATCGAACATGCGGATAGGGTCATCGCCGAACTTCGTCCGCAACCGCTCCAGCACGCCGCGGTAAACCGCCTGGGTCGAGAGGCGCAGGTCGAGGAAGTTGTTATCGGCATAGTAGCGGATGATCACGTCCGAAACGCTGCCCGGCTTGGTGCGGCCGGCGCCGACCGGTGCGGGCTCGGTCGAAAGGCAGGCTGCGTACTCGCGCTCAAATGCCTTCGTGCCGTGCGGTTCCTTGAAGTAGTGAACCGGATAACCGGTTCGGCGGAAACGGTACCGCCGCTTGTCGTGCCGATCGACAAAGCTAGAAACGTAGGCGAGCTTCTTCTTCATAGCCCACCGAACGCATCAAGACGCGCATCAAGGTCATTGTCGGCAATCAGCGGGCGATCGCCAGCAGCTGGCACGATCTCCATAGTTCCGTCGGGACGGATCAGAACGGCTACCTTCACGCCCGCAGCCAGCGCGCCTTTGAAGGCGCGGGTCACATCGCTTTGGTTGAAGGCGGCCCGCCGGCTCATCGATCAGGCTTCCTGCTTTCCATCATCGACGCTCTGGTCGTTCTTATCGAGCAAGGCGATTGCAGGTTGAAGACCCTTCCAAAGTTGGACCAGGTCGACCGATGCATCCGCGATCGGCTTCCCGCCCTTGCTCTTCGGATGAGGCCAGCCCCAGGTATCGCGCACGCCGATGTCATTGATGCGAACGCCGCATAAATGGGATTTCGGGGCCTCTTGGCTCAGTCCGGTTGTACGTACGATGTCCGACCAAGACTCGCTTACGGCCTCGTGGGCCGCAGACACCTCTACCGGGATACTGCGGAGGGTTTGGAAAGCGACGAGAGCGAGGGCGTGAGCGGCGGTCAGGCTGCGGTCTTCGTCGTCGCCAAACCGATTTGCCATGAACGACAAATGGCCGCGCCGCGCGAGCGAGTTGTAAGTGTCGCGGTTCATGCCGCTGAGATGAAGAATATGGCCGATCCGCATACAAACCTCCTGTGTGCAAGCGCACATAAAGCACGATAGAAAGCGTCGCGCAATAGAATACGTGCGATCGCACACATTCTTGGCAGGCGTTATCGGCGGGCCCCGCTGCCGGTTGATATTGCCTTGTCCGGGGGGGCGGTTTGAGTTCCGAGCCTCGCCTCGTCACTTGAGATAGCCTTGATCACCTCATCCGGGACGGTCCGGTTCTTCGCCCAGCGCTTCTTCCAGCGCAATTCAGCGGACGTTGGCGCAGGGATAAGACACTGAGCAGCGCGCTGCTCACAAACGGACTTATATGCCTTGGTGAGTTCCAGCGATCGCTGACCAAATGAGTGTTGCGCTGCCTCGGGGCTGTTTCTGAAATTGATGGCGGCGATCCGGTGCAGCGCTTCCGCGTACTCAACGTTCTCAAGGCTGCGTCGCCAGACCTGTTTCATGTCGCGTTCGATCTGCCTCAAGTCACGTGCGATCTGCTTGAGGAAATCGTCGGTAGCAACCTGCTCCTCGAACTCGGGCAGCGGTGCGACCAGTTTCTGCAGAAAGACAGAACCGCGATCGATGATTTTGGAAGCCATGTCAGCGGCCCTCCTTTGCAGCGAGTTCGGCCAGGATTTCTTGTGCCCTCATGACCCGCCATTCGGTTTGATCAAAGACCCCGACATGCCAGATCGCGAACTCGCGAAAGTTGGTCGGCTTCGCGTTTTCCAACTCGTCGTAGGCGCCAAGGTAGGCAGCCTCTTCCCGCTCCCAGGCATCCTTATCGTTCAATTCCAAGTCCACGGGCAAGGCGTTGAAACGAGCCCGCGAGGCGAGGTAGGCCGCGAAAACGCCGGTCGGTGGCGGGGGCATTGAGGCGACGGTGACAGCTGGCGCGGCCGCGGCCGCGGCCGCGGCCGCGGCCGCGCCTAACAGCCCGATGAATCCGATTACGCTGCGGCGCGTCGAGGTATTGGCCGCGACGGTGCGCGGCTCTAATAGAGCGGTAGCCATGATCGTTCTCTTGGAACGGTTGTGATTAGAGCCGGGCGGTCGTTGGTAGCTTCCGTTCGGCTCGTTTCTGCGTTAACGCAGTTACTATGAGTGGTCAACAAACTTCGTTAACACGGAAACGTGGTCCCAAGCCTACTGGACAGGGGCACGTTGTCGGAGTCCGGCTGCACCCGGAACAGCTGACGCAGCTAGATGCTTGGATAGCCAATCAACCCCAGCCTTCACCATCTCGACCCGAGGCCATTCGCCTCATTCTTCGTGAGAAGTTTGCTTGAGCGCGGTGGTCGATCGCCGAGGTGATCGGCTGCTTCGCATCCCGGAGGTTCGCCATCGCGTGGGTTTATCGAGGGCAAGCATTTACCGTCGAGAAGCGGACGGCACGTTTCCCCGCAAGGTGCAGCTGGGGCCGAAGTGTGTGGCGTGGTACGAGACCGACATCGGGGAGTTTGTTTCCGACCCTATGGGATATCGAGCATTGCCGCGCTAACAATAGAGTTTGAACATCGAGTGGGGGCAGGTAGTGGCAGAATTTGTTCAGGATTGTCCGCGATGTGGCGCGAAGTCGATCACTTTCGATGTGTTAGGTGACAGCCCGACGGGTTACTCAGATAATTCCTGGATATTCGAGACCCTCTCTCGGTGTCGAGCCTGTTCCAACTGTAGCATCGGTGTGTTCAAAATAATCAACGAGGGGTCTGGGCAATACTCGCCAGGCGGAATCACCTCCTATAACGGGGCCCTGACATTTCTCGACTTTCTCCGGTTTGTGAGCACCGCCGATCGGGTCACATTCCCACTACCAGACCACCTTCCGGACAATGTCGCGAATTGCTTCCGCGAGGGCGGTGCGAGTTATAATATCGGCGCATACAACGCTGCGGCGGCTATGTTTCGGTTGGCGCTGGATCTTGGTACCAAAGGCTTGCTTCCCAGCGAACCTGCGGAGGAAGGGGGGCCCAACAGTGCCCAGCGCAAACGCCTTTTTGATCGGCTAAACTACCTTTTCGACAAGCGATTAATTGCCCCCGAACTGGCCGACCTGGCGGACTGCGTGCGCGAGGACGGGAACGATGGAGCTCATGACGGTACTTTAGGGAAAGCAGATGCTGAGGATCTCGTCGATTTTACTCAGCAGCTACTCGAGCGGGTGTACAGTGAGCCCGCCCGGCTTCGCATAGCTAAAGCTAGGCGTGAGGCTAGAAGGGCGGAAGCCTAAATGCATAGTCGTCACCGTATGGACCCGCCCGCTAATAATTTCAGACGTTTCGGTCAGGCCGCTGCCTCATTAGGGGGGGGATTCGTCGCCGCCGCTGCGCTACTGGCGTATATACTTCAGCCTTACGTTCGATTTCTACCGTCGAACACAGTTATCGGCGGCTTGGTGCTGGCGATCTCCCTGGTCGGCTATCATGCCGCTGCGGCCGACAAAGATTTCGATAAGGTTGCCGTCAGGGCGGTCGTTGGAAGCTTTGGTGTTTTCCTGCTGATGTTTAGCTTTTCGCAGGCCGAAGACGAATCTTGGGCGAACGATCGTCGCTGCTTAGCTATTCAGCGCGACATGCTGTCCGCGAACCCGCGCCGTGACGACGGGCCGGACCTGTTCCAAGCGCTCGGTTGCCGTCCCCAAGGGGAGGGAAGCGTCTATGCCCCCTTGCAAAAGAAAAAAGAGAGTGTGCAGCGACACAGATAGTTACCGCGCCGGTGAAGTGAATTTGACGTGATAGGAGTACAGAGAAGTGAACAGCATCGTCCCTCTCGGCATGCCAGTAGAACGCCCGAAGATGTCGTCAACACTGCAGGCGTTAAGCCGGTGCCCATACTGTGCCGTCGCTAATCCGCTGTTCACCAGGCAATGGATTTCTGGGTACGGAGGAAACGTACGTGGCGATGGGGGCATCGTCAGCAAATGGGCGGCCTACTCATGCTCAAACTGCGGAAGCGTGGTCGCGGTTAAGGGGAAACCGGGGGAGCAGGTCGCGACAGTGGAGGGCGTGCCAACCGTCGATAGTATCTACCCTTCCGCGCCCCAGGTAAGCGATAAACTTCCGTCAGTCGCCCGCGTGTTTCTGAAACAGGCTTTCGACACTCTCCATGCGCCTGACGCTGCGGCTGTTATGGCCGGATCTGCAGTAGACGCGATGTTGAAGGAGCACGGTTATCTCGAGGGATCGCTTTACAGTCGGATAGACAAAGCAAAGACCGATGCTCTGTTGACTGCAGGTATGGCTGACTGGGCGCACAGCGTCCGGCTAGGCTCTAACCGCCCGCGCCACGCCGACATGGACAGTCCCCATGTTAGTCCAGCTGATGCGAAACGCTCTGTCGATTTTGCCGAAGCTCTCGGCAACTTCTTGTTCGTGTTGACGGCTCAAATCGAGGAAGCGGTCAACGAAGTGAGTCCAGTTGCATGATCCGGGCCGACCGCTGAGCTTTGGTTCATATGAACTGAACAGGTGAACCGCTATTCCGGTTCAGGTAGCTAAGCGGGGCGGATCAATGACAGCGCCGACGATATCCGGCCATTCGCATAACCGCTCTTTCGTGACGCCGCCTACCGTTACGGTCGTTGCCTCCCCGAAGCCGCCGACCCAGTAGCGCCCGCGCTGGCCAATCCTGCGCTGCTCATTGAGAATGCGCGACCCGTCGATCTGGGGGCGGAACCGATCTGGACGGCCGATCAGGGAGGCAGTCTGCGGCATCCAAACCTGCTCCACCTCGCAAAGCGTGTATGGCACGTAATCAGGACCAAGGAACGGATGGCCGGTGCTGATTATCCAACCTTCCGCCCGGTCGGTGTCGTCGGCCCATATCGCAGCGAGCAAGGTGACGTTGTTCCGGCCGTCCGCTTCCAGATGCGGTGCATCGGCTGCGTTTTTCCGTCGCTGTTCGAACAAGTAGCTCGGGAGTCTACGCATGGCCGCATCCTGCGAACTCGCAGGCAGTGCCGCCGCGATCTCCACCGGGTTAATCCGCCCCGTGCCTACGATCGCCATTCTCAGGTGCGTGGCGATCGCAACCTTGGATGCAATCCCCTGGATCACGCCGTCAGCGCCGCATAGAGCTCCATCGCTTATGAGGTGCACTGAATCGGTTCCAACGATCAGGCCGATCGCAGTCATGGCGGGCACCCCCGGTAGATCACGACGCCGGGCATGGCCTCCCCGAATACAATATCCATTCCGGCCTCAGGGTTGGCCTTCCATTGATCGGGCGAGCCGCCGCTAGAGGCCTTCGCCGCAGTCAGGGCCCCAGCGATGCCCAAACCAACCGTCGCGACTTGGGCGAACGTCGCGACCGTCGCAAGGGTGCCAAGCAGGCCCGTACCTGCCGCGGCAGCCGCCGAAGCTGCTGTTCCGAGTAGACCCGCGCCTGCGAGTGCACCGGCGCCAGTCGCGACTAGGGCGATGCCGCCGACAACAAGGGCGGCCGTTTGTATAAATCTCGACATCAAGCCTCCTATGGTGAGGGGCTGCCGACGGCGCCCCGCATGGCGCCGTCGGCTTGCGGCCCGCCGTGGGCCGCCGCGTCAGGATGTACCCAGGATGAGACCAGCCCGAGCGCGGTCCTTGATGACGCGGAGTATCCGCGCTTCGCTTTCATTGGGGTGCGGACACTTCTCGATGTCCGCACCGAGTGTCCGCACTTTGTCCGCACCAATAATGGCTGATTTCTGCCGTTTATGGTGCGGACATTTCAAAGTGCGGACCCCTTTGGAAATTGGTAGCTGGGGATCACACACGCCTAAGCTCCCCTTGTTACAAAGGGGCTGCAAGGGGACCCGAAGGCCCCCGCCATCAGGCCTGCCCGGGGTTCTTGTAAGCCGCCTTCGGGTCGAGCACGCCCGCGCCGAAGTCGTGGCGAACCTTCCACTCGATGCCGTCGACGCGGAAGCCGTCTTGGCTCTCGGTGAAGGGCTCGCGGTTCCCGTTCAGGTAGACGCTGACGAACGCGGGCCAGATTTCCGGATCCGGGAAGAGATACCACGCTGCCGGGTTGACCAAGCGAGGGTCGGCGATCGGCTCGAGCTTGCCCGCGAAGGGGTTCGCCACGTCGCCGGTGAAGGACGTTACCGCCGTGCTGCCTGATCCGGTGGTTACGGTCGAGGGGACCGTGGCGCTTGAAACGAGCGTCTCGGCCGCCGTCTGAAGCCCGGTCGGAACCAGCAGGAACTTCGGCTGCACGTCGATCAGCGTTACGTTGTCGCGGTCCTTCTGACTCCGCATCGCCTGCCGGGCTGCATCGAGCGTGGCGATCGTGGGGGGGCCGCCGGTCCCAGCCAAGTTTCCGTGCTGCGCGTCGAACCACGGAATGCCGTCATGCAGGGGAATGTTGCTGTTGATCGTGGCGGCGAGGATCGTTGCTTCCATCTGCGAGGCGGCGAATGCCATTACCTGCACGATGTCCGCCAGCGCGCCGAGGCTGTCATTGATCAGCATCTGACGGCTAAAGTTGATGATGTTGCCGAACGTTTGCAGCTGGTAGCTGCCGCTGCTCTCACTCAGCGTCTTGTTCTTGAACTCGCCCGCCTCGTTGACCTGGTCGAGCGAGCCGAAGCCGCTCATCTGGATTCCGACCTGCTCCTTGAAGTTGGGAGCATCGCGGATCGCCGTCAGTCGCTTCAGCTGAGATTCCTGCGCTCGGTAGCGCGCGACCAACGCCGCATCGACGCCCGCCTGCATGATCAGCGGGAAGTCGCTGGTCGTATGCGTGATGACGGTTGCGCGCGCGGTGAACGGGTTGGGTTGCATCGCCATGGCGGCAACGCGATCGGCGCTCATTCGATAGGCGTCCTGCACGCCGCTGCGGGAGAGGTGGTCGCGCGCCATATCCACGAGGGACATGCCTCGATATTCCGCCGATGCGCCCGCCGCCGGCTTATTCAGCAGCTTGGCCCCGATCGCGTCGCTCATTGCTTTCACGCGAACCGTCGGATCGTCCAGGGTCTGGTGGCCGCTGCCGCCGAACTGGTGGCCGATGTTGTGCCGATCGCCGTCGGTCGCGAGGTGGTCGAGGATCGAAGCCCGCGCCTGGTCCAGATCGATGCCGCGCGTGATGAGGTCCTGCGTGACGTTCTGAGGGACGCGGTGCTTTGCGCCCAGCGCCATGATGGTCGAGATGCGGGTACGCTCGAGCGTAACCGCCGCCTGCGTGTCGTCGGTGAGGGGGGGCATGTTCGTTCCTTTCAAGGCAACGGGTGTGTGACGGAAGCCAAAGGCAGAGACGTTCGCCATGGCTGCGATTTTCAGGTCGGGGGCGATCCGGTCCGCGAAGCCTTGCTCCACCGCCTGCGCTGCGCTCATCCAGGTTTCGGCGCCGAGCATGGCGACGAGCTCGTCTTCTCCGATCCCGCTTCGCTTGCCGTAGATCCCGACAAGCTGGTCGCGGATGCGATCTAGCTTATCAGCGGCCGCCCGAAGCTCGGGCGCATCGCCAATCGCTACATCCCAGGGGTTATGAATCATCAGCATCGACGCTTCGGCCATCACGCATTCGTCGCAGGCCGCGGCGATCGCGGATGCCATCGAGGCCGCGAGGCCGTCGACGTAGGCCGTTACCTTCCAGCGATAGTCGCGAATGGCCGCGATGATCGCGAGCCCTTCCATGACGTAACCGCCGGGGGAATTGATGCGAAGGGATAGGGGGCCGGAGGCGGCGCGGATCAGCGGGGCGATGGTCTTCGAGTCGAGCTTGTCGAACTCATCACCGATCACGCCGTACAGGATTATCTCTGCCATGACGGCAGGGTTACGCGATCCCGTCGCGCGCCTCGCCTGACATATGGGAGCATATGGGAGCATTGGCCGGACTGCGCATTGAGCGCCTGAAGGCCAGCAGGTCGCCCCACTGGTAGCGGACCCGCCCGCCGGGGGAAAGGTCGCATGCGATCAGCTTCGCCCGCCGCCACCGTGCAAGCGTCTTGGGGTGAACCCGAAGCGCCGCCGCCGCCTGCGCCTCGGTCATAACCTCCGGGTCAGCCACGATCCGCGGCCCGGTACCGGACGAAGGCGGCGACATACTCCGGCGCGGTAAGGCCGGGCCGGGGCAGGTCGCCCGCCCGCATCCGGAGTGCGACCCAGCCGTCTGACATGCCGAGCAACCAGGCAACTTGGCGCCGCGTCATGGTGGCAGTCTCTATACTCATAATTGTACCCCTCGAATACTTGGGAATGGCTGAATTCCGCCGTTTTAGTACTGGCGGCGGCGGCACCCTGTGGAAGGCCATGGCTAGAAAAGACCTGCGCCTTTGCTCCCCTCATTACGCCCGATCCCGACAGGGACCCGAAGGCCGGGGGGCGGCGAGGTGCCTCCGCCCTAGTTGAGTTGCCCACGCCTCCATTCGGCCCCGGCCGTGTCCAGCCCGTGCTGCATCAACTCGATCGCGGCCTCTTCGCCGAAGTGCCGTTGGAGGATGGCAGCTGCCGCGCTCATGAGGACGGACGCTGCCCGAGCCGGTTCGTCGGTTCGGTCTAGAGCTCGCTGCAATAGGTCTTTCGCAATCGTCTCGTGCTCGATGTTCATCGGTCATCTCCGTCGATAGTTGGGTCAGCCGCGCCGGGCTCGAGGTTGAAGGTGCTGCCATCAGCACGGCACCGCATAGCCATGCCAAACTTGCGCATGTTCCGATTGAAGGCCGCGATGTCCGAGGCGGGTATGCGATCGTCCTCAGGTGCAACGTCAGCGACCACTCGCTCCCAAGGCCTCGCGCTCTGGTCCGGCCTGGATCGCCCCTCGATGACCATCGCCATTGCCTCGAGGCGGTAGGTCTCTTCCCGTCTGGTCGCGACCATCGGGTCGGCAATGGCCCGTATCTGGCCCACGGCTGGCATGAAGCCATGTTCGGAACGCTTGATCGCCTCGTCGATGGCGTACGCCAGCACGTCATGGGGCAGATCCCAGAGCAGCCGGCCGGTCTCCTGCAGCCATGCAGCGGCGCGGTCAGGATCCTTCTCGTGACCGTGTGCCATTGCCATGCTGGAGAGCCGTTTCTTCAGCCAGTCGCGGTGGCACGGCGCCAGCGACGCGCGATAGACCCGTGCACCTTCGACAACCTGCCGGCGTTCCTCGCTCGATACGATCGAGAACATCGCATCGGCAGCGTTCCATGGCGTGCTGCGGAAGCGGTTGTCAGCCAAAGTCGACGCGATCGTGGGCGGCAAGGACGGCGTCGCCGACGGCGTGGTGATTTGCCGGCGATCGTCGAGTCGAGCGAGATTGTTCATTTTGGGGATCCTTGATTGGGAAGAGGCCGAGCCAAAGCTCGCGCGTCGATTGGTCGAGGACATCGCCAGGCGGATGGCCTGCGTCGGCAAGCTTCCGAAGGTGCTCAATGCTGAGGGCGAGCGCGCGGCTGGTTGGTTTCGCGCCCTTCGTCCGGCGCATCTCCAGCCAGCCCTCCCAAGCTTCCACGGGGATCCAGTCTGGCAGCTTCACCACTGGTGGAGAAACCGGCGCGGATCGCGCAGCCCTCTTCGGAGAAGACGAAGTCTTCGAAGAAGATTGGTTGTTCTTGGCTATTAGGGTGTCAGTGGGACGGGTATTGGCGTCATCTGCGACGGGCGTCGCCGTGACGGGCGTCACACTGACGCCCGTCACACTGACGGGTTTGGGATCACCCAAGATCGGGTGGACGGTATAGATTGCGGTATCGTGCCGGCGTTGGCGCTGAGTGATATGCCCAGCTTCGACGAGCCGGCGGATTGCGCGCTGAACCGTCCGCTCCGACTTGCCGAGTTTCACGACGAGGTGCGCTATCGATGGCCACGCCTTGCCCTCGTTTGCCATGAACGCCAGGCGAACCAGCACCGCGCGCTCATGCTCGTCGAGCCCGGCAACGTCGTAAGCATCACGGATGAGATCGAAACCGTCTCTCACAAATCGGCTTTCCGCGCGATGCGAGACACGGCAGCCGGTCTACGGCCAAGCTCAGACCCGATAGCGCTACCGATCGTCGTGATCGAAATTGCAGACGAAAACGGGTTGATGTAAAGTGGGGTGAACCTCTCGCCAGCCAGCCTGTGGTTTTTAGCCCTCGCAGCGGTTCGAGCCGCCGCGGGGGCTTTTACTTTTCGGCTCGGTGGCGCCCCCGAAAGGTTAGCCAATTTGGTCGGGACGCTGAGGGAGAAAACCATAGCAGAGCTTCCAGTTAGCCTGCTTAAGTCATTGTAATCCGCGCAAGGTTGATGCCCTCACGGGGCATCCAGCGACCCTCTGAAATCGTCGTGCGCTACCGATGGTGATCGTCGATTGCCGTATGCTGCGCGATTGGGGAGGGGGGCCGTTTCGATTGCGCCGTCGCGAATCTCGCTTGCGGCTGGTCGGCGAACCGCTCCGCGCGAGCCATGACGACATTGCGCTCTTGATCGGGGCGGCGGGCTCCGTGGTTGATATTTGGGCGGGCGATGTCGCACCCGACGATAGCTAGCGCTGACGAGCCGTCAGCCATGCTGGGCGCATGCGAAGCGTCGGCTGCTTGAGTTATTCGCTACGCGTTGAGGTATGGCATTTCGCGTCAAATCTGACGGCGGACCGCGGTCATGATCTATCGGACGCGCTTCGGCGCTGGTTACGTTGAACCACCCGCCGCGCGGGCATGGATGGGCGCTGCTACGCGTTCAGGCTGACGCGTGAGTAATGCGCATCCGCAAACGACCATCCGCGGAAATGCCGCTGCCGAATCTCAGATTCGGTGGTCGTGTATCACATTCGGTTTGTCACGGGTCCGAAACGACTCGGCGTGGATCCGTGGGGCGATCAATGAAGGACGACGAAGCCGATCGCGATTGCCCAACAGGCGGACGACATCGACAATAGTACCAAGGCGCCCTTTGCCTTGCGCGCGTCCCAGGTCGAGCTCAAATGCATCATCTCTCTCCAGCGGCGATTAGCGCCGTCTTGGTAAAAATGTTCTATTGTGAGACAAACATCAAGATATTTTTAGTCATAAAACCGTAACGGCGCGCGATTGTTGTCGCGCCTCGGCGGCACCCGAGTTCGGCACGCCCGCGGAATGGGCAAAAGACGGTTTCGTGGGCGGAAAAACCGGCGGGATATCTGGGTCGAAATCCGCGGTGCCGGGCACGCGAAAGGCCCCGCAATACCGGCGAGACAGTGCGAGCGGCCAAATCGCGATGCGCGTTTGCGCCAAGCCTAAACAGGTTTCACTCTAGTTCGCGATGGGCAGGCGTCAGCGCCCCTGCGCGGTGACGCGACCCGACCACGTGCGTGACCGGGTCGCTGCGGCGATCAGCGACCGACCGCGATGTATTTGAAGCCGGCGGTCTCGACGACCTCGCGCGGATAGATGTTGCGGAGATCGATCAGGATCGGCTCCGACAGCAATGCCTTGACGCGCTTAAGGTCGAGCGCGCGGAACGCGTCCCATTCGGTGACGATCACGAGCGCATCGGCGCCTTCGATCGTCGCATAGGTGTCGGTCTTGAAATCGACGTTCTGGAGCAGCTTGGCAGCCTGTTCCATGCCCTCGGGATCATAGGCCTGAACGCGCGCGCCGGCGTCCTGGAGCAGCTGGATCACCGCGATGGCGGGGCTGTCGCGCATGTCGTCGGTATTCGGCTTGAACGTCAACCCGAGCACCGCGACGGTCTTGCCGCGGACGTCCTCGCCCATCGCGGCGATGACCTTGCGACCCATCGCGCGCTTGCGGTTTTCGTTGACCGCGACCACCGCCTCGACGATCCGCTGCGGCGCTTCGTAGTCCTGGCTCGTCTTGAGCAGGGCGAGCGTATCCTTGGGGAAGCACGAGCCGCCATAGCCCGGACCCGCGTTGAGGAACTTCGACCCGATCCGCTTGTCCAGACCGATTCCGCGCGCGACCTCCTGGACGTCGGCGCCGACCTTTTCGCACAGGTCGGCGATCTCGTTGATGAAGGTGATCTTGGTCGCGAGGAACGCGTTGCCGGCATATTTGGTCAGCTCCGCACCGCGGCGCGACATCTCGATCACCGGCGAGCTGTTGAGGCTCAGCGGGCGATAGATTTCGCGCATCACGGCCATTGCACGCTCGTCGTGGCCGCCGATGACGACTCGGTCGGGGCGCTTGAAGTCGTCGATAGCGGCGCCCTCGCGGAGGAATTCGGGGTTCGAGACCACTGCGAATTCCGCCGCCGGGTTGTTCTCGCGCAGGATCCGCTCGACCTCGTCGCCGGTGCCGACCGGAACGGTCGACTTGGTGATGACGACGGTGAAGCCGCTCACTGCTGTCGCAACTTCGGCGGCGGCGGCAAAGACATAGCCGAGATCGGCATGGCCATCGCCGCGCCGCGACGGCGTGCCGACCGCGATGAACACCGCCTCGGCGCCCTTGACGCCTTCGGTCAGGTCGGTGGTGAAGCCGAGACGACCCGCCTTGACGTTGGTCTCGACCAATGCCTGGAGGCCTGGCTCGAAGATCGGGATGCGACCCGCGTGCAATGCGTCGATCTTGCTCTCGTCCTTGTCGACGCAAATGACGTCATGACCGAAGTCGGCGAAGCAAGCCCCCGACACGAGTCCGACATATCCCGTTCCGATTACTGCGATCCGCATGGTCGTTTACTCACATCTTGCGAAGCCCGCGCACGGGCGGGCAATCTATGCTGCAAGGCAGCGTGTAGACTGTGCTGGTGCCGCGTCCGGCCGATTTTGGCAAGTGGCGCACAGGGTTCCGTCGTCCGCATGGCGCTGTTCGACGCGTTGCTGCAGCGCGAAACGTTTTTGTAAATATAATACGGTTAATCGGAATTTAACGGCCTTGCTTAGGGTTGGTTGCAGGACTTTCTGCGATTGCACGAGTGACGTCATGGAGATGCAAACCGTGCCCACCACACCCGCTTCCGCTACATCCTTCCTGTCCACGCTGGGCGTCAACGCGCATTCCGGGAACGCCAACAACGCGTACGGCAATGCGAGCTTGACGATCAACAGCCTGAATTATCTCGGCATCGGCACCGTGCGCGACACGTTGCCCGGGTCCGGGATCGGTAACGCCGTCGTCAACGCGATGGCGGCGGCGGGCGTCAAATTCGACTTCGTCACGTCGTCGGCGCTGCCCGCGACGGGGGCGTCGGGGTTGGCGAGCTATGTCGCGACGCTGGCGGATTTCCAAACACGGCATGCCGGCAGCATCGTCGCGGTCGAGGGCTTGAACGAGGTCAACACGCAGCCGTTCAGCTATAACGGCAGCGGATCGCTGGCGGCAGCGGTCGATTACCAGAAGGCGCTGTATACCGCGGTCAAGGGCAGCACCGGCCTGTCCGGCGTGTCGGTCATCAACCTGTCGGTCGCGCTGGAAAGCCCGTCGGCCTATGCGGCGATCGGCGATCTCGGCGCGTATTCCGATTATGCCAACGCGCATGCCTATACCGCGTCGGGCAGCACCTCCGACAAGGTCATGGAGGCGTCGATGGCGCGCGCGGGCGCGGCGTCGAAGGGCGACAAGGTGGTCATCACCGAAACCGGTTATACCACGTTGTCGAGCGACCCCGGCCTCGGCGTCAACGAAAGTGCGCAGGCCAAGCTGACGGTCAATGCGCTGCTCACCGCGTTCGAGAACGGATCGAGCCAGACCTTCCTGTACGAGCTGTTCGACAGCAGCCTCGATCCGAGCGGTGCGGAAAAGGAATTCCACTTCGGCCTGTTCAACGCGGATGGGACGCCCAAGATGGCGGCGACCGCGGTCCACAACCTGACCAGCCTGCTGTCCTATGTCGATGCCGGCACCGGCACGGCCGCGTCTGCCGCGACCGCCTATTCGCTGAGTGGCATGCCCGCGGACGGCCATTCGATGACGCTGACCAAGGCCAATGGTGCCTACGACATCCTGCTGTGGCGCGACGCCAATCTGTGGAACACCGCGACCCAGTCCGAAACGACGCTGGCGGCGAAGACCGTGACGGTCGATCTCGGCGGCCTGCAGAAGACGGTCTACGTCTATGATCCGCTGAAGGGCAGCACGCCGATCGCGACCTATACCAACGTCAGCCAGATCACGCTGGCGGTCGGCGATCACGCGCTGGTCGTCGAAGTGGGGTCGAAATCGGCCTATACCGATACGGCGACGGCGATTCCGGCGGCGTTGAGCACGACTGCCGACGGCCTCGTCGCGCAGATCGACAAGCTGGCGGCGTCGACCGGGCTGCAGACGATCGCGTTGAGCGACAGCGCGGTGCTGAGCGTCGCATCGGTATCGACGATGCGGTACATGATCGCGAACTACGGTTCGACGCTCGCGAAGGTGTCGGGCGGCTATTCGTTCCTGGTCACGCAGACCGGCGATGGCTGGAAGGAAGACCAGTCGTTCGACGCGAAGGGCGTCCTCGTGTCGACCGCCGACTACGGCTATGTCGGCGGCGTCGTCTCTAACATCCACACCGAATTCGCGGGTGGCGTGGTCAGCGATCAGAGCTTCACCACCGGCAAGCTGTCGGCGACGATCGTCAACGATCCGAAACTCGGTCGCACGGTCACTAGCTACGACATCACGACCGGCAAGCCGACGACGATGACCGTGACCAACATCGACGGCAGCAGTGCGGCGACGGTGTACAAGAACGGGATCGTCTCCACCTACACGGCGATCGCGGCGAACGGCGCCAGGATCACCGACACCTTCGATGCGACCGGCGCGCGGGTCAGCGAAGTGCAGGTCGACACCGGCAACGTGTGGACGACGTTGCAATATGACGCGACCGGCGCGGTCGCGCGCAAGTTCGTCCAGCGCCCCGACGGCAGCAGCGAGAGCTATGGCTATAATCTGACCGGCCTCGCCTATGCGACCGAGCATCAGGTGATGAACGCCAAGGGCGTGGTGACTCTGGTCGAACGGTCGCGCGCCGACGGCACGCTGGTGACCACCGCCCAGGTCCTGGCCGATGGCGGCAAGGTCTCGAGCAGCTTCGGACCCAAGGGTCAGTTGCTGACCAGGGTCACGAATGCGGCGGACGGCACGATGACCTCGCTGACCTACGACGCGACCACGGCCAAGCTGGCGTCCAGCGTCGTGCAGACGTCGGCCGGCGCGACGACGACGATCAACTATGTCGCAGGCGTGATGTCCGATCGCACGCTGGTCCGCGCCGATGCCAGCCGCACGGCCGAAACCTTCGACACGACCGGGATGAAGACGCGGCAGGTCGATGTCGACACCGCCAAGACCTACACCACGCAGGTCTTCGACGCGACGACGGGCAAGCCGCAGCGGACCTATGTGCAATATGCCGACGGTCGCAGCATCGTCACCAGCTACAACGTCACCGGCAAATCCTACGTCACCGAGACGCAGACCACCGACAAGGCGGGCAAGGTCGTGTCGGTCGTGCGCAGCCATGCCGACGGCACGCCCGATTATACCGACTCGTATGCGAGCGACGGGGTCCGGACGACGATCGCCTATGACGCCACCGGGCACAGGCTCAACCAGACCATCACCGCGGTCAGCGGCGCGCGGGTGATCACGACCTACGATACGGCGACCGGCGGACTGAAGAGCCGCATCGAGCAGGCCGCCAACGGCGCGATCATCAGCAACCAGACCTACAGCGGCGGCGGTCTGGCGAACGAGGAGGTCGCGAGCGATCAGGGCAAGGTCAGCTACACCTATAACAGCGCGGGTGCGAAGCTCTCGCAGGTGCAGACCGCCACCGACGGTACCAAGACCACGACGCTGTACGACGCGACGACGGGGGCGGTCACGAAGGTCTATCTGGCTAATCCGGACGGCAGCAGCGAAACCCGCGCCTATGGCCTGACCGGGCTCGCCTGGACGACGGAAGTCCAGGTTGCCGACGCGGCGGGCAAGCTGGTGTCGCTCACCCGCAGCGCAGACGGTGGGCGGCTGGTGTCCACCGATATCGTCCAGGGCACCTCGCGGGTGACGACCGCCTACGACTCGCAGGGACGCCGCCAGACCGAGACGACGGCGACGGGCGACGTGACCAAGGACGGTACGCGGACGATACTGACCTATGATCCGGCGAGCGCGACATTGGTGTCTCGCGTGTTTCAGTCGGCGGCCGGCGGGACGGTCACGACCAGCTTCAAGGCCGGGATCGTCGCACAGATCGTCTCGGTCCTGCCCGACGGCAGCCGTTCGACGATGACCTATGACGCCGCCGGCAAGAAGACCAACGAAGTGACGGTCGATGCCGCCGGGACCTGGACCACGACGGTGCTCGACGCCACGGGTGCGGCGTCGAGGCGCTATATCCAGAACGCCGACGGCAGCGGCGAAACGCAGCTGTTCGGTATCACCGGCCAGGCCTGGACCACCCAGCGCAGCGTGTTCGACGCCAAGGGCAAGGTCACGCTGGTGGTGCGCAGCCACGCCGATGGCAGCGCGGCGTATCAGGAGGCGAATGCCGCCGACGGATCGCGTCTGCTCCAGACCTACGACGCGACCGGCAAGCTCGTTCAGTCGGTGACGATCGCGGTCGGTGGCGAAACGCATACGCAACAGTTCGATGCGACCACCGGGCTGATCACCCGCGATATCGGCCAGCTGGTCAATGGCGACGTCGCGACCTCGCTCTACACCGACGGGAAACTCGCCAGCCGTCGTACGCAACTCGCGGCGGGCGGCAGGATCGTCGAGGCGTACAACACCGACGGATCACGCACCGCGGACACCTATACCGCTGCCGGACTCCGCACGACGGCCGTCGTCGTCGATGCGGCGGGCACCTGGAGCACGACCCTGTATGACGCGGCGGGCAAGCAGACGAGCAACTTCGTCGAACGCGCCGACGGCACCGCCGAGAACACGCTGTATAACCTCACGGGCAAATCCTACGTCACGCAGACGCAGCAGGTCGATGCGAAGGGCGCGGTCGTTTCGGTCGTGCGCACGCATGGCGACGGCACGCTCGACTACACCGAAACGCGCGATCCCGACGGCACCCGCACGCTGACCTATTATGATGCGAAGGGGCGGAAGACGCAGGCTGCGACGGTCAGTGGGAACACGACGCAGACCAGCGAGTACGACGCGGCGACCGGCAATTTGCTGACCCGCACCGAACAGGGCGGGGGCATCACGCACAGTCGCGGGTTCGACTCCGCCGGGCTGCTCACCAAGGACGTCACCGTTACCGCGACGGGGCAGTGGACGACCCTGCTGTACGATCAGTCGGGGGCAGTCACGCGCCGCTATGTAACGGCGCCGGACGGCTCGGCGGTCAACACCGTCTATATGCCCGCAGGCTCCGACTATGCGGTCGGCGTGATCAAGACCGATGCGACCGGCAAGACGATCTCGGTCGATCGCACCCGCGCCGACGGCAGCCGCGCCTATGCCGAGGTGAGCGACGCGACCGGCCAGACGCAGCAATATTTCGACGTCGCCGGGCGCGAGCAGGGCAAGGTCGTGACCGATGCAGCCGGGCGTACGACGATGAACTTCGATACCGCGAAGGATCAGCTCTACGCGAGCAAGACCGAGCTGACCGGCGGGGGCAGCATTGCCCGCACCTATACCGCGGGCGTCATGACCGGGCGTACGACGACCACCGCCGCGGGCGTTGCGACGACCGAGAACTTCGCCACCGCGGGCCATGCGATCGCCGATGCCCGGAGCGCGGCAAGTGGCTATGACGCGATCCTGGTCGGCGGTGCGGGCGGGGTCACCGGCTCGGTGGCGGACGAACTGTTGCTCGTCGATCGCAGCGGCGCGACCGTGGCGGGCGGCGGTGGCAACGATCGCTTCCTGGTCACACTCGGCACCTCGGCGACGATCGCCGACTTCGGTGCGGGCCACGACCTGCTCGATCTCTCGGCGTTCGCCAAATCGGGGTATCAGCCGATGATGGAGATTTCGGGTAGCGACCTTACCGTGAAATACGATCAGGGGGCGACGATCACGCTGACCGGGGCGGCGGCACACAAGCTCGTCCAGACCTCGGCGAGCAGCGGGGTTTACGCCTTCGGCTGACGCTTTGCGGCGCGCGTACCGGTTTAAGCGGTGAAGCGCGCCGCACCGCAACATCCGATTAGGATTTAGGGCTTAACCATAAACAACACCGAATCGGTTTTGTGGAAGATGTTATGACCCCAGTCCGTATTCCCGCCACTCGTGCGCCGGTCGTCCGTGTTCCTGCTGCGGGCCGGCCGGGCGCATGAAGTATCAGGCGATCCAGGACGATAGCGGGCTGGTCGCGCTGACCGCGCTGCTGGCGATCCACCGCATTGCGGTAGATTCCGATCAGTTGCGGCACGGTCTCGGCCATTTCCACTCGCTCGACGCCGATGCGCTCGTCCGGCTGGCGGGGGGCATCGACGGTGTCCGCGCCAAGACGCGGACCGCCAAGCCCGAGGATCTCGCCCGCCTGCCGCTGCCGGCGCTGGCGGATGGGCCCGAGGGCTGGTTCCTGATCGGCCGGATGCAGGGCGACGAGGTGCTGATCCAGCGCGCGCACCAGCCGGTCGAGAAGATCGACCTCGCGACGCTCGCGACCCTGTGGTCGGGCACGCTCGTCCTCGTCACCACGCGCGAGAGCGCGGCGCTGGCGAGCAAGGGGTTCGACTTCTCCTGGTTCATCCCGCAGATCGTCCGCTATCGCCGGCTGATCGGCGAGGTGTTGCTGATCACGCTGGCGCTCAACCTGCTCGGGCTCGCCGCGCCGTTGTTCTTCCAGAGCGTGGTCGACAAGGTGCTGGTCCACGGCACGCTGTCGACGCTGTCGGTGCTGACGATCGGCTTCGTCGCGGTGTCGTTCTGGGAAACCGCGTTCGGCTGGCTGCGCACGCGCCTGTATTCGGAAACGAGCCAGAAAATCGACGTCGAGCTCGGCGCGCGGCTGTTCCGGCACCTGCTGCGACTGCCGCTGAGCTATTTCGAATCGCGCCGCGTCGGCGACACCGCGATGCGCGTCCGCCAGCTCGAGACGATCCGCGAATTCCTCACCAACGCCTCGCTGACGGTGCTGATCGACCCGGTGTTCGCGGTCGTCTTCCTCGCGGTGATGGCGCTGTATTCGATCAAACTGTTCTTCGTCGCGGTGCTCGCGATCCCCGCCTATCTCGCGGTCGCGCTGCTCGTGACGGGGCCGCTGCGCAGCCGCCTCGACGACAAGTTCGAGCGGGGTGCCGCCAACAACGCATTGCTGGTCGAGAGCATCGCCGGGATCCAGACGGTCAAGGCCGCCGCGGTCGAGCCGCAGTGGCAGGACGCATGGGAGCGCCGGCTCGCGGGCTATTCCGCCGCCAACCAGCGCGTCATCGATCTGGGCAACACCGGCAACAACGCGATCCAGCTGATCTCGAAGCTCAACATGGCGGCGATCCTGTATTTCGGCGCGCAGGCGGTGATCGCGCACGACCTGACCGTCGGCGGGCTGGTCGCGTTCAACATGTTCGCACAGCGCGTCTCAGGGCCTGTGATCCGCATGGCGCAGCTCTGGCAGGAGTTCCAGCAGGTCCGGATCGCGGTCGAGCGGCTCGGCGACGTCCTCAACCACCGTGTCGAGCCGGGTGCCGGCAGCCAGACCGCGCTGCCCGCGATCCGCGGCAGCGTGACGTTCGAGAACGTCCGCTTCCGCTATGCCGACGACGGTCCGTGGACGCTCGACGACATCGACCTGGTCGTCCCGGCCGGCTCGACGCTCGGCATCGTCGGCTCGTCGGGCTCGGGCAAGTCGACGCTGACCAAGCTGCTCCAGCGGCTCTACGTCCCCGCCAATGGCCGCGTGCTGGTCGACGGCGTCGACGTCGCGCAGATCGATCCGGCGTGGCTGCGGCGACAGATCGGCGTCGTGCTGCAGGAGAACGTGCTGTTCAACCGCACGGTGCGCGAGAACATCGCGCTCGCCAACCCCGCGCTGCCGATCGACAAGGTCATGGCCGCCGCCGAGATGGCGGGCGCGCACGAGTTCATCAGCCGGATGCCGCAAGGCTATGACACGATGATCGAGGAGCGCGGCGCCAACCTGTCGGGTGGCCAGCGCCAGCGGCTCGCGATCGCCCGCGCGCTCGTCACGCAGCCGCGCATCCTGATCTTCGACGAGGCGACCTCCGCGCTCGATGCCGAGAGCGAGGAGATCATCCAGACCAACCTCAAGCAGATGGCGGTCGGCCGCACCGTCATCATCATCGCCCACCGGCTGTCCGCGATCCGCCAGTGCGACCGCATCGTCGCGCTCGAGAAGGGGCGTCTGGTCGAACAGGGCTCGCACGACGAGCTGCTCAGCCACGGCGGCCGCTATGCCGACCTCTACCGACGCCAGATGGGCGTCCTGTACGGAATCGCCTCATGACCGCGCTCACCCATCATCTGTCGCTCGTCCGTCGCGCCTGGATCGAGGATCGCGCGACGCGCCGCGACCGTCGCATCCCGCTCGAGACCGCGTTCCTGCCCGCCGCGCTCGAGGTGATCGAGCGCCCGGTGTCGCCGACCGCGCGGATCACCGCCTGGCTGCTGCTCGGCGGGATGGCGGCGAGTGGGCTGTGGCTGACGCTCGGCCATGTCGACATCGTCGCGACCGCCGAGGGGCGGACGATCCCCGCCGACAGCGTCAAGCTGGTCCAGTCGGTCAGCGGCGGGCTGGTCCGGCGGATCTGGGTGCATGACGGCGACGTCGTCAAGCGCGGCCAGCCGCTGGTCGATCTCGATCCCACCTTGTCCTCCGCCGACGAAGCGCAGGCGCGCCAGGCGCTGCTCACCGCCGAGATCGACGTCGCGCGCAACGCCGCGATCGTCGACGGGCTGAGCGGCGGGCGCGGCGTCTTCACGGCGCCGCCCGGCACGCCCGCCGACGTGCTCGACACGCAGCGCAGGCTGGTCGCGGCGCAACTCGGCAGCGCCCGCGCCGCCGATGCCGGGCTCGCCGCCGCGCGTCGCTCCGCGCTCGCCGATGCGGCAGGGGCGGGCGACCAGATGCGCGCGCTCGACGCCAACCGGCCGCTGATGGAGCGCCAGGTCAAGGCGATCGAGACGCTGGCGGCGCGCGGCTATGCCAGCGGGCTTCGTGTTCTCGACATGCAGCGCCAGCGGCACAGCGAGATGGGCAGCCGCGACGTCGCCGCGCAACAGCGCACGCGCGGGCTGTCGGAGGCGCAGCGGTTCGGCGAGGAACTCAACCATTCGCGCGAACAGGCGCGCCAGACCGCGCTCGGCGATCTCGCCAAGGCGCAGTCGGATGCGATGCAGCGTCGCCAGGATCTCGCCAAGGCCAGCCAGCAGAGCCGGATGCAGCGGCTGGTCGCGCCGGTCGACGGCACCGTCCAGCAGCTCGCGATCCACACCGTCGGCGGCGTCGTCGAGCCGGTCCGCACGCTGATGGTGGTGGTCCCCGACGGCAAGCTGACCGTCGAGGCCAAGCTGCTCAACCGCGATGCGGGCTTCGTCCACGCCGGCCAGCCGGTCGCGCTCAAGCTCGAGGCGTATCCGTTCACGCGGTTCGGCACCGTGCCGGGCCGGATCGTCTCGGTCAGCCGCGACGCGGTGCAGGACGAGAAGGGGCCGTCCTATTACATGGCGCGGATCGCGATGGATCAGCGCACCGTGACCGCTGACGGGCGTCAGATGGTCCTGACCCCCGGCCTCGCGGTGACCGCGGATATCCGCACCGGTCGCCGCCGCCTGCTCGATTACATGCTCGACCCGGTATCGCGCGATGTCTCCGAAGCGGCGCGAGAGCGGTAGGGGTGGGCGCATCCGAACCGGATGTGCCGCATCATCTTGCGCCCATGCTGCAAGATGACCTAGAGGGCCCGCGGCGCGATATCGCGGGCCAGGCCTCTTGGTCCATCGACCGAACGCGGGTTTCCCACAGTCCGTTTCGATCGACTTCGGATGCGACGGGCGAGGCGGATCGGAACGAATGCAGATGACGGATAAGCCCGGAACGGTAGTTCGGCGAGAGCGCGACGTCGCCGCCGATATCTTGCGCGGGTTGGCGATCGTGCTGGTCGTCTATGGCCATCACGCGCGTGGCGTCATGAAGAATCCCGATGCCTCGGCTATGCTGCGCGTGCTCCAGGCGATCGATTTCGCGATCTACACGACGCACATGCCGGTGTTCTTCCTGGTCGCGGGCTACAACGCGTTCTTCTCGATCCGCAAGGTCGCGGCCGGACACTATCTCCGGTCGCGGGGATGGGCGATCGTCTATCCCTATGTGCTGTGGTCGGCCCTGTTCTGGGCGAGCATGACGGCGGCGCGGCTGATCATCCACGTCAACGGCGATCTCCCTCTCGATGCGCTGCTGCATATCGCGACACACCCGATCGGCATCTTCTGGTTCCTGTACGCGCTGCTGCTCATGCAATTGGCGGCCCTGCTGTTCGCCGGGCGCGCCACTGTCGCCGCCGGTGCCGCCGCCCTCGCATTGCTGGCCTTCACGTTTCTGTCCGACGCGCCGCCGACCGACGTCGTGCCGCAGATGATCGTCCACGCGCCGTATTTCGTGGCGGGCCTATGGCTGGCGCAGCATGGCCGCAAACTGATGCATCCGATCCGTTCGCCGATCGGCATCGCCGTCGCCGCGATCCTGTTCGTTGCGGCCGCGCTGGCGTTGTGGCGGCGTGGTGACGTCGTGGCGGTCAGCCTGTGGACGATCCCGGTGTCGATGCTGGGTCTGTCGCTGATGATGACGCTGGCCTGTGCGCTGGCACCCGCCGGGCGCGCCGGTCGTCATCTGGCCTGGCTCGGGATGGTGTCGCTGCCGATCTACCTGATGCACGTCATTTTCCTGCCGGCGGCGCCGCGGCTTCTCGCGACGCTGCACCTGCGCAGCGTTCCGCTCGATCTGGCGTTCGGCACGGTCGTCGGGCTGTATGTTCCGGTCGCCGTCTTCATGCTGGCCGAGCGGCTCGGCATGGCGGACTGGGCCGCGCTGACCGGCAAGTCGCCGTTCAAGCGACACCGGCCGGCCCCGTCACCGATCAGGTAGCGACCGCGGCGTTGGCATCGGTTTCGGCCGAGCGGCGCGCGCGCCGCTGCCAGGGCTTGCCGCGCAGGAACATGTCCGAAAATGCATAGCCGATCGAGATCGTCGCGAACGACGGACCGTAGCACTGCACCGTGATCGTGTAGATGTTGAGGATGAAGATCATCACCAGCTTCGACCGGATCTTGGTACGGAACGGCGCGATCGCCATGCCCACCATGAAGACCAGCCACGGGACCCCCATCATCAGGTACGTGCTGAGATAGAAATTATCGACCGGTACGGTGTATCCCGCCATATCCGTATAGCCCATCGGATAGGAGAAGCAGCCGAGCCCGCAGCCGACGAACAGGCCGGCAGGAAAGAGATCCGACAGGTAGGTGAAGGGCAGCTGCCAGCTGTTGTTGATTCGGTCCTGGAGACTGAACAGGGACGAACTCATCTCGGACAGGTCGACGCCGCCGAGAACCGCGATCAGTACGAACGGAATCGGGACGCACAGGAACGACCATTTGGCGAGGTTGCGCTCGATGTCGTATTTCTTCAACGACGGCATCAGGATCTCGGTAGCGAGATAATAGAGCGCGAAGCACACCGCGACCAGCATCGCCGACCGGCTGGTGCTGATATGGATCGCCCAATAGATGACCGGCCACAACGCCAGATTGAGCCACTTGGGAATCCGGTGGAACAGCATCAGATACGGAAAGACGACCATGTACGCGGCCATCGTGCTGTCGCCGGCCAGTCCGCCGTACCGCACGACGCCGTCGATCCACCAGACCCGGCCGACTTCCTTGCTGTTGCCGAAATTCTCGAACTCCGCGCCCGTCCACGGATAATCGAAATAGGGCGCGGCGATCAGGCCGACGATCGAGGCGATCATCAGCCCGATCATCATATACCGCACGAACTTGTACTGCGTGATGTCGCTGCCGCAGAGCGCCAGACCTACGTAGAACGGAAAGAACAGCTTGAGCGACGAGATCAGCGCAAACGGCGATTCGGACATGAAGACATAGCCGACCATCGCCGCGGTGATCGTGTTCAGGACCAGCAGAATGGCGAAGGGCGAGCGGTCTCGAAACGCGATATGCCAGGCGAAATAGCCGAAGGCGCCGATCGAGAGCAGGTCGGGGATGAACCACACCGGCGACAGATGCGTCAGCGCGAGCGCCCAGCGCAGCACCGCGGTCAGCGTATCGCGAAACGCGAACATCAGGAACAGACCGGCCAGCAGCTTGTTGGCCAGTTCCTGGTTCATGCTCGTCGACCAGTTCCGCTGGACCGTCGTCCGGGCGGGAAATGCATCGATCGTGGTAGCCATCAGCGAGTTTCCGGTTCTTCAGTGACGATGACGCCGGCGCGGCCGGGCGCGGGCTGGCCGTCGCCCATACCAGTGCTGCCGAAGCGACTCCAGCGGCGGCTGAGAAAGGCGAGCATCGGCTTTTCGATGAAGCGGTGGACGATGACCGCGCCGATCACCGCGCCGACGAACACGAGCGGCAGCAGCAGTTCCGGTGCGCGGTCCAGGATGCCGAGCTTCTGCGCGATCACCTGGGCCAGCTTGATCGCGATCGGATGCGACAGGTACAGCGCGTAGGACGCGTCGCCACCCGCGACCAGCAGACGGGTCAGGCCGGTGGGGGCGACCTGGCGTCCGCCGACCGGCTCCAGCCCGAGGACGGCCGCCGCCATGATCAGCGTGGCGGGGATACCGCCGGTGACGATCCGGCCGATCGTGTCGTAGGCGTCGGTCTGATACCCGATCACCGCGAGCACTAGCGCGAACGGGATCGTCGCGAGCGCGATCGGGCGGGGAATGCGGACGCCCTTCAGGAACAGGTGCGCGAGCCCGATCCCCGCGAGGAACTCACCGGTCAGCGGATAGCCCCAGAAATGCAGCATCCGCCAGTCGGCCGGGGCGAGATGCGCGATGGCCATCAGCCCGAGGATCGCGGCGACGATGATCGCGATGCCGGTGGCGCGGCGGAACGGCAGCGCGACCGCGAACACGGCGTAGAACATCATTTCGTAGTTCAGCGTCCAGCCAAGCGTGAACACCGGAAAACAATAGTCGCCGCACACCGGTCCGGGCAGGAACAGGTACGAGAACACGATGTTCAGCGCGCCCGGTCGCGGCGCGCCGGTCGCGACCAGTACGACCAGCGCAAGCGTGGTGAAAACCCAGTAGAGTGGCGCGACCCGGATCAGACGGCGGCGCAGAAAGTCGGCGGCGGCGCCTGCCTTCCCGAACCGGTCGTGCATCATGTAGTACATCACGAAGCCCGAGATCACGAAGAAGACGTCGACGCCCAGTCCCCAGTCGAGCGGAACGAAGCTCCAGTATCCGGCGCGTGCGCCGAGATGATCGACCAGCGCGTGCTGGCTGTGCCCGCAGAGTACGAGAAAGGCCGCTAGGAAACGCAGGATCTGGAGGCTGTCTATCCGGCCTAGACGCATCGGGAAAACCTTAGGTTGGGAATCTACTCACTGCTGAATGCACTCTGCAACGTCAATTGCGGAAAATTACGGTGCGGTGCAGCACGCCCCGAAACGAGGCAGGTTGGCCGCCCGAACCGATCGTTTTTCGCGGTCCGCCGGTCGCGAGTAGGGTCGGGTGGGATCGGCGTGGGTGGACGTGCGGGACCGAAATCGCCTAGTGGCATGCTGTAGTGCAGTATGACCCGGCAGTCGGCCGGCGATCGGGTTCTGTGCCGATGTCCTAGCGGAGAGACCGCCCTCGTCATGTCTGTCTTACTGACACGATTGATCCGCGGTGGCGCGCCGAACATGGTTCTGCGTGGCTCGACGCTGTTCCTTCGATTCGCGCTGTCCTTTTACATCGTCAGCCAGCTCGGTCTGGCGGCGGCGGGCGTCTATGGCCTGGCGATCGGTGCGATCGGCATCGTCCCCGCGACGGTCGGCTGGGGCCTGAACTATTTCGTGTCGCGCGAAGTGGTCGGGCATACCCCCGCGACCGCCGCGCCGCTGATCCGCGACCGGTTGATCATCACCTTCGCGTCGTTGCTCGCGGGCACGCTGATCGCGGTGCCGGTGCTGGTCTGGCAGACCGGCGGGATCACGCAGACGCAGGTGCTGATCCTGATCCTCCTGTGGCTCGAGACGGTCGCGCTCGACATCTACATGCCGATGATCGGGCTCGAACTTGCGCTGTTCGCCAATGTCCTCGTGTTCGTCCGCTCGGCCTTGTGGATCCCGATCGTCGTCGCGATCGGGTTCGCGCTGCCGACGCTGAAGACGCTCGACATGATCTTTATCGGCTGGATTCTCAGTCATGTGCTCGCGATCGCGATGCTGTTCGTCTATCTGCGTCGCTGGCCGATGAAGGCGAGCCTGCGCGAGGAGAAGAAGCTGAGCGTGCTCGTCACGCGGGCCCGCCGCGCCTGGTACATCTATTTCAGCGACCTCGGCATCGTCGGGCTGGGCTATGCTGATCGCTTCATCCTGAACGCGCTGCTCGGGCTGGTCGCGACGGGTATCTACAGCTTCTATTTCTCGATCACCAATGCGCTCCAGACCCTGATCTCGACCGCCGTCGTGCAGCTCGCGCTGCCGCGGATGGTGCGCGCGTTCCGCGGCGGTGATCCGGTCGAGTGGCAGGCCGAACTGCGCCGCCAGATGATGAAGACGATGACCTTCGCCGCGGTGTTCAGCGTCGGCATCTTCCTCGCGACCGAGATGATCTTCTACTTCGCGCCGGCGGGGCGCTTCCCGGTGTTTCGCGTGCTGCTCGCGATCATGCTGCTAGCGGCGACGATCCGTTCGGGGTCGGACCTGCTCAACGTGTCGATCACCAGCATGGGGCGCGACCGGATGTACGCGGTCAACAACGTCGCAGGCGTGATCGTCGCGATCGCGTTCGGCACCGGGTTCATGTATTTCTTCGGGCTGATCGGGGCGGGGCTGTCGGCCGCGGCCACCGCCAGCACGCTGTTCATCGTCCGTTTGCTCTATCTGCGGCATGTGCTCCGGAAGATGAAGCAGCCCGAGCCTTTCTCCGAAACGGGGGGCGGCTCGGCAACGGAGATGCCCCGCCCATGACCGATACGCCGATGACCGACACGCGCAAGCCCCCTGCCTGGGCTACGTTCGCCGAGCATCTTCGCGGCGATCTGGTGCGCGTCGCCAAGGTCGGCGGGCAGCGGCCGGGCGGTGCGTTCCTAGTCTATGCGTGGCTGTTCCTGCCGGGCTTCCGCTTCATCCTGCAGCACCGGATCCAGCGCCTGCTCGCGTCGCTGCCGGTGGTCGGACGGGTCGTCGCGCGGCTCTATTGGGCGCGGACGTGTCGGCGATCGGGATCCGAGATCGCCGCGATCGCGACGGTCGGCCCGGGCTGTTACATGCCGCACCCCTATGCGATCGTGCTCGGCGACTGCACGCTCGGCCGCAACGTCGCGGTCCTGCAATGCGTCACGATCGGCAAGCGCGGCGACGATGCACCGCGCGGACCGATCATCGGCGACGATGTCGAGATCGGCGCAGGCGCGACGATCCTCGGCCCGATCACGATTGGTCGCGGTGCCAAGATCGGCGCGAACTCGGTGGTGCTGAAGGACGTGCCCGCGGGCGCGGTCGCTGCCGGATCGCCGGCGCGCATCCTCGGCGGCGCGCGATGACGGAGACTGCGGCGTCCGGTCGCCGAGCGCTGCGGGTCTTCTATATCGGTGCCGGCGATCCGGTCGATCCGCGCTCGGGCATGGATGTCGTCGCACGCGCGCACATCGCCGAACTCGCCGCCTCACCCGCGATCGACCTGACCGGCGTCTTCACGACGTTGCCCGCCGATACCCCGGCGCCCGCGTTCGGCGGCGTCGCCGGCTACCGGGCGGATACGAAGACTCCGTCCAAGGCGCGCAAGCTGGCGCATCTGTTGTCGGGTAAGCTGCTGATGAGCATCGGCTTCGTCTCGACTCCGGCGCGACGTGCGATCCGCGCGGGACTGGCGGCGAAACCCGATCTGATCGTGGTCGACCATATCCAGACGCTCGCGAACGTCTCGCTGTGGCGGCTCGTGCTGGGGCGCACGCCCTTCGTCTTCATCGCGCACAACGTTACGCCGGACACGCTGGTCGATGGCGCGCGGCTGCGGAAATCGCGCGCGGCGGCGGCGTTCCTCCGCGTTGAGGCGGTGCAGGCGTGGCTGATCGAGGCGCTGCTGCTGCGGCGTGCGGCGCAGACCGTGTTCATCTCCGACAGCGACGCGCGCCACTATCGCGGGCTGACCGGCGCGAAGGGCGTCGCGCTGTGCCCGGTGATCGAGCGCGCGCCGGTTTCTGCGGTAAAGGCCATCGCGCCGGCATCCAACGACGTCGACCACCGCCGCGTCCTGTTCATCGGCAGTCCCGGCTTCCCGCCCAATCGCGCCGCGATCGACTGGATCACGCGGTCGCTCGCGCCCGCGCTGCTGGCGCTCGACGCCGCCGCGATCGTGACGTTCATCGGCAAGGGCACGCGCGAGCATATCGGCACCCCCGCCGCCAATGTCGAAACATTGGGCTTCGTCGCCGACGACGAGATGGAGCGGTTGCTCGGCGCGTGCCTGTGCATGCTGAGCCCGGTCGTTCACGGCAGCGGGCTGAAGATCAAGATGCTCGAGGCTTTCGCCGCGGGCGCGCCGGTGATGGCGACGCCGCTGTCGCTCCAGGGTTTCGAATTCATGGGCGTGCCCGCGTTGCTCGACCTTGATCAGCCCGAAACCGCCGCCCGCCACATCCTCGGGCTCGCGCAGGACCCTGCAGCGGTCGAGGCGGCGCGGACGCACGTCCGCGAGCGCTGGGCCGCGCACAGCCGGCAGCGTGAGGGCGCCCTGGTCGATACGCTGATCGGAGCACGCGCAGGACGGGCCGGATGATGGCGCCCAAGACGGATAAGGAGCGGGCATCGTGAGCGAGCCGCAGACGCACGCAGAACCGACCGGTCCTTTCGGGACGAAGGTCAGGGTGCTCGATCCCAATTTGTCGATCTATCTCGATCTGCTGCGCCTCGTCGCGGCATTCGAGGTGGTGCTCGGCCATGCCCGGCATTTCGTCATGCCCCGGCTGCCCGGGTTCATTTCGGGCCACACCGGCGAAGCGGTCGCGGTGTTCTTCGTGCTGTCGGGGTTCGTCATCGCCTTCGTCGCCGAGGAGAAGGAGCACAGCCTGCGCGCCTATGCGACCGCGCGTCTGTCGCGGCTCTATTCGGTGTGCCTGATCGCGCTGCTGGCGGGGTTCGTCTGCGACATGATCACGCAGCGATATGGCGTGGTACCGCTCACCGATCACCCGTTCTACGATCCCGCCTACTTCACCAACTTGCCGTTCGCGCTGACCTTCACCAACGAACTCTGGTTCAGCCACCGCGTGTTCGGCAGCAACGAGCCCTATTGGTCGCTCGGTTTCGAAGCCGCCTATTACGTCATCTTCGCCGCGTTCTTCTATCTCGGGCGCGTGCGGGGCGCGGTGATCGGCGTCCTGTTGATGCTCGCGTTCGGACCGAAGGTCGTCGCGTACATGCCGATCTGGCTGTTCGGGCTGCTCGCCTACCGCCATGTTCGCGCCGGCCGCGTGACGATGCCGAAGCGGCTGGCGCTTGCCGCGTTCGTCGCGACGTTGCTCGCCTATTTCGTCGTCAAGCGGACGTTGGAGCATTGGGCGTGGCCGATGTACGACCAAGCCGACCTGGCGCAGTTGGCGAAGAGCTTCGTCTATTTCGCGCTCGTCGGCGGGCTGATCACCGTCAACATCATCGCGTTCCGGCGCGCGACCGAAGGGCGGACGATCTTCCCCGCCGGCATCGCCCGCGCGATCCGCTGGCTGGCCGGGGCAAGCTTCACGTTGTACCTCGTCCACCAGCCGTTCTTCCTCATGCTGGCATCGGTCTTCCCGAAGCTGCGCGCGAGTGCGCTTGGTGGCCCGGTGGCAATCGTCGCCGCAGTGGTCCTGGCGCTACTAATCGCCGAAGTGTCGGAGCGTCGCAAGCGTGTGTTCCAGCGCGCATTCGGCAGGCTGCTCGGCGTCGGGTCGCCGTCCAAAGCCCGGATCGTTTTGTAATAATCTTCGGAGCAAAACAAATATTAGTTAAGATCGAAGAAACTATAGAATAACAGCAATTTTTCATTGCATGCCACCTAGATAGAGCGAGGGTTCAGGGTTTCGCCCGCACTAGGGAACAGATGGTGGCAACGGTACACAACGCAGCATTTTTCGCGGATCCAGCCGAACGTCGCGCCGACACGCGAGTGGCGTTGGCGCGTACCGGTACGTTGCGCTTGCATGACGAGACGACGTCGCGCGAGATCCGGATCGCCGATCTCAACCGCGACGGGTGCCGGATCGAATCGGTACTGCCGTTGCTGCTCGATCAGAGTGTCGTGGTCGGTATTCCCGGCGTAGGCCAGCGCGAGGCGCAGATCACCTGGGCCGGCGCACGCGACTATGGTTGCCAGTTCGACCTGCCGCTCCCCGCCGGCAGCATCACCGCGGCGATGACCGACAATGTTTATGGTCTGAACACCATCACCGGCGCGATCCGTGCGCCCGCCACGTTCAAATGGCAGCCGCGCGGGCGGTTGCTGCTGCTCGGCGTGATCAGCCTGGCAGGATGGACCGCGATCACTTTGGTGGTCGAGCGTCTGCTGGGCTGACAGTCCGCTAGCTTCGGAGATTTGCGCTGGCCGCCCCCTCCACGCGCAGGAGGGAGGCGGCCAGCTTTTTTTTTTGTGCGTCTACAACATGCGGTAGCGTATTCCCGCACCGCTGCCCGACAGCGACACCACGACAGGCCGCGACCCGACCGGGATCGTCGTGTCGCGCGGGCCGGCGGGCGAACAGATCGGCCGGTAGGGCGTCGGCGCGTCGCCGATTTGCAGCTCGGCCTTCTGAGCGGCACGATCCGTCCACGCGATCAGCGTGCGCGACTGCCCGTCGCTCATCCTCGCCACGGTCAGACCGGGCTGCGGCCGATCGATCCGCCAGCTTTTCGCGCGGCCGATCAAGCGGCTGACATCGCGCATCATGCAGGCGGCGGGCTTGGGTTTGTAATCGTAGGTGAACAGCCCAAAATTGGCCTCGTTGTCAGCGGGGTCCTGGGCCTGGTCCTTCAACTGATAGATCCAGACGCCGCGCATCCACGGCGTCGCCGCGGACCACAGCAGGAACTGGGCGATGTTATTGCCCGAATCGTTGCGCGCTATATCGCATGGCCCGCCCTGCGTGGTCGGCCAGCCGATCTCGGTGACGTAGATCGGCATCGCCCGACCGCCGCGAATCCGCATTTTCGTGGCGAGCGCCTGCATCCGCGTGATCGCTTCGGCGGCAGTCCGGTTATCGGGGCGTTCGCAGTGGTTATAATAATGTACCGACAGGCCGTCGGCGCCCTTCAGCCCGCCGCCGCCGGCTACCGCGTGCACCCACTGCCACCCGTCATCCGTCCCCGCCGCACCCGCCAGGACGGTGGCGTTCGGCTGGCTCGCGCGAATCGCGGCGGTCGCCTTGGCCGCCAGTCGGGCATAGGCGTCGCCGCCGCGCGGATCGCCGGGCGCGGCGCGTCCGATCAGCTTGCCCATCGCTGGCGCGGCGTTGAGGTTCCACTCGTTCCAGATCTCGTAGATCGGGCGTCGCCCCGCGGTCTGGCGCGCGGCCTCGCCGGCAAAGTTCGCAAACGCCGCACGACCCGCATCGGTAACCGGCACGCCGTCGCCGCCGATCGCCGGATTGGGATGATCGAGGATGAACAGCGGCCGCGCCTTGGTCGCGGCCAGGAACGCCGCCAGGCGAGGCCGCATGCTGCCCGGCGCGTTCATGCCCGCACCCTTGAAGCCGGGCCAGGTCAGATCGTCGCGGAACGACGAGGCACCGACCGTGTCGATCGCTTGCGCGGTCCGGGCGGGATCATAGCCATATTCGCCGCCGATCCCGAAATGCACGCCGACGCCGATGATCAACGGCGCGGCGCGTGGCGTCAGCGGTCCATCGGGCAGCGGCCGCAACGGGCCGGGCGACGACGACGGCATCGGCGCCATCGAGGCGAGCGCGACGGCACCCCCGACCAGGCCGGCCAGCGCCAGCCCGGCACGGGCCACGATCTTCCCGGCCGTCAGGCGGGATTTCGGGGATCGAATAGATGGCATTGGCTTCTCCTCAACCCCCGGAATCGCGCCCTACCGCCCCCGCGGCGCGGGCTCAATAGGCGTTGCTGTGGACGAGAACGGTCATCGTCCGGAACAGGATCTTGACGTCGCGCATCAGGCTCCAGTCATGGAGATATTCGAGATCGGCCTGCAGCCGGTTCTTGAGATCGACGTCGCGATGGGTCGCGCCGCGAAAACCACGAACCTGTGCGAGGCCGGTGATTCCCGGCTTCAGCGCGTGGCGATGCCAATATTCGCGGTCGACTTCCCAGAACAGCTGGTTGCCCGCGAGCGAGCCGAGCGCGTGCGGGCGCGGCCCGACCAGGCTCATGTCGCCGAGCAGGACGTTCAGGAACTGCGGAATCTCGTCGAGGCTGGTCTTGCGGATGAACGCGCCGACGCGGGTGATGCGCTTGTCGTCGCGCTGCGTCGACGTTGCGCCCTTCGCATCGAGGCTTTCGACGCGCATCGAGCGGAACTTCAGGATGTTGAAGATGCGGTTGCCGCGCCCGATCCGCTCCTGCCGGAACAGCACGGGGCCGGGCGAATCGAGCTTCACCGCGAGCGCGATCAGCACGAGTGCCGGAGAAATCGCGATCAGCACGATCAGCGTCACGATGATGTCGAGCGCGCGCTTCTTGGCCATGTCGGTATAGCTCAGCGGCCCGCGTGCGACGAGCAGCGTCTGGCGGCCCTTGAAGTTCTGCAGGCCCAGCACGCCCAGCTTGCCGAAACCGGCCGACAGGATCTCGCCATCGACATTGGCGCCGCGCAGGAGCAGCGACCAGTCGAGCTGGCGATCGACCGGGCAGTGCACCACGACCCGCTCGTACTTGCTGACCATCTGGCCGAATCGATTGAGCATGTGCGGATTGCCCATGTCGGGCTCGATTCCGGCCTCGCCGGCGAAGATCGTGTCGCAGAGCTTCGGCTCGTGCCATTGCGCGCGCGGCACGTCGTCAACGATCAGCAGTTCGGCGACCAGCTTCGGCGCGACCGTGCGGCGGACGACGATGACGATGATCATCCGGAACGTCGCCATCAGGATCGTCGTGCCGCCGAAACCGATCGCGAATGCGACGCGGGAGATGTCGTTGCCCGCCTGAACGAAGAAGATCAGCGTCAGCAGCGCGAACCCGGTGATCGCCAGCGGCACGATCGCGCGCATCATCGATTCGGTGCCGCTGGTGATCGCGGGCCGGGAATATGCCTTGTTGTTGAAGGCGATAAGGAAATAGATCGGCAGGACCGGATAGGCGAGATCGATCCCACTCAGCGACAGCCAATTGTCGCCGCGGACGAAGCTGCCGATCGCGAATCCGATCGCGATCGCGAACAGGTCGGTCGCGATCAACAGGCAATATAGCCGCAGGCGCAGGTTCCGTCGGTGGAGGGCGCCGGCCAACGAAACTTCGCCGAGATGGTCCATGGCTACTTCCATCGCGTGACTTTATCCTTAGAAAATCGGCCCCTGGCCACCCGACCGGTTTTCGCTGCGCTGCAACAGTGATAGCGGGTGGGCCATCGTGGAGCAATCACGGCGATATAACCTTACGATGCAGGATCTAACCTGAACGAAACACTCGAATCAGTTTAGATGGCCACCCATGGCGGCGCATAGCAGCCTTGCAACAATATGGCGTCACACCGTGCCTATCCCCGGATAGAATTGGAAAATAGAGACAATGATCGCAGTTAATGGTCGTTTTCTGGGACGTTCGGTCACCGGTGTCGAACGGTTCGCGCGTATGTTGCTGGGGCAGGTTCACGACCGCATCGTGGCGGGCGCCGAGCCGCCTCGCTGGACGCTGTTGCTGCCACCCGGCGTTGCTGCACCGCCAGAATGGCCGCGGTTTTCGGCGCGCACCGTCGGTCGCGGCGGTGGTCACGCCTGGGAGCAGATCCATCTGCCGCGAGCGGCGCACGGGTCGACGCTTCTCAACCTGTGCAATTCCGGCCCGGTCGCGCCGCGCCGGTCGCTGACCGTGATCCACGACGCGCTGGTCTATGATCTGCCGGAGAATTTCTCGCGACCGTATCGGACGATGCACCGGACGCTCGGGCATCTCATCGCGCGTCGCTCACAGATCGCGACCGTGTCGGGCTTTTCGCGCGATCGTCTGGCCGCTGTGCTCAAGCTCGACGCCGCCAAAATTCCGGTGATCCCCAACGCGGCGGACCATGTCGATGCGATCGTCCCCGATACCGACATCGTCGCGCAACTGGGCCTGATTCCAGGGCGATTCCTGCTGTTCGTCGGATCGTTCGCGCCGAACAAGAACCTGCCGCGCGCGCTCGAGGCGTTCGCGCGGGTCGCGCGGCCCGACGATCGGCTCGTGCTGGTCGGCGCGGCGGTCAAGTCGTTCGCGCAGAACGGCATCGACGACGTGCCGCCGGGCGTGATCCTGCCGGGCCGGATCAGCGACGAGGCGTTGATGGGGCTGTATCGCGCCGCCCGCGCGCTGGTGTTTCCCAGCCTGTACGAAGGCTTCGGCATCCCACCGCTCGAAATGATGCAGTTCGGCCGTCCGGTGCTGGCGGGCGATATCCCCCCGGTGCGCGAGGTGTGCGGCGATGCGGCGCTGTACGTCGATCCGACCTCGATCGACGCGATCGCTGCGGGGCTTGAGCGGATCCTGCGCGACGACATTTTGGTCGACGATCTGGCGGCACGCACCGCGGCGCGCGCCGACGCCTATAGCTGGTCGGCGAGCACCGACGATTTGATCGCCGCGCTCGCTGCGATCTGAATAGCGAGCGAAAAAAAAACGCGGATCAGACTGGGCGGTCGGCGTCGCTGGTGTAGAGCGCGATATAGCGGCCCGCGACCGCGGCTTCGGAAAATTGCTCGAGCAATGCCGGATCGGCGGTGCGGCGCGCGCGCCAGGTCGCTGGGTCGTCGAGCGCAAGGCGGATTTGCGAGGCGAGCGCCTCGGGATCGTCCTTGGCGTACATCGCCGAGAGCGGCGCCATATGGCCGATCTCGGGCGTGCCGCCGGCGTCCGAATACAAGGTCGGCGTGCCGCGCGCGAGGCTTTCGATCATGGTACGCGGCAGCGGTTCAGGCCAGGTCGAGCCGATGATCAGGACGTCGATGCTGTCGTAGAACGCATCGGCCTCGACGAACCCCATCCAGTCGATCCGTGGATCCGGATGGCGCGCCTTCAGTCCGTCGATATAGTCGGTCTGGCCGCCGCCGGCGATGCGCAGTCGCCAGTCGCCTTCGACGCTGGTGATCGCCGCGAGCACCACTTCGATGCCCTTTTCCGGTTCGACCCGGCCGATCACGCCGAACACCAGGCCGGCCGCGTCCTCGCGCCCCGGTCGTTCCGCGCTGGACACCACCGCGTTCACATCGGCGATGTTGAAGATCACGCGGCTCGGCGTATCGTCGAAGAAGCCGTGACGCTCGTGCGTATCGATCACGTACTGACTGTTCGAGGCGACCGCATCGACGAGCGGCGTATTGCGCTTCTTGCGGTCGGTCAGCAGGCGGCAATCGGCGCAGCGCTCGACGCAATCCTTGCGGTCGCGGTATAGCGCTGCACGCGCGCACATAAGGCTGTAGTCGCGCAGCGTGTGGACGATCCGGATGTCGTTGGCGCGCGCCCAGTGCCAGATCTCGGTCGAGAACCCCTGCAGATTGTTGGTGTGCAGCACGTCGGGCTTGATTCGCTTGGCGAGCGCGATCAGGTCGCGGGTTGCCCGCCGATTTTTCCGGTCGCGCAGGTGCCACATCAGGCGCACGGGCTTCGACGGCCGATGACCGGGGCGGAACGGCCAATAGATGTTCCGCAGCGGCAGGCGGTGCACCGTGACGGGGCCGTCGCGTTCCTCGATGACCGTATCGCCGTCGTGCAGCGAGGCGACGTGAACGTCGTGACCGCGCGCGCCGACCGCCCGGCCGAGCAGCGCGACCGACCGCTCGGCGCCACCGACGAGGGAGGGGGGATACAACGTGTTCACGATCAGAATGCGCATGCTACCCTATCAATTCGTCTTTTGCGTATCAGCCGCGACCCAAATACCGCGGAGGAGGCGCACCATGGAATTCAAGGCGGCGTAGTTCTTAGGCGACATCCACCCGTTCTGGTCGATCGTTACTATCGTCGCGATCAAATCCAGTGCGGATACTACGCCATCGAACGTTCATCTCGCGTCTGCGATATCGTGACCTCAGCATCTTTCGCAACCGTGAACTTGTGAAGGCAAGGGCAGGCACGTGGCCTCGACAGACGATATTTTTACAAAAAACGATACGAGTTCACCGTTATGGCTTTGCGTGACGTCACAATTGCCGCAATGCACAAAAAATTTCTTTATACCATTTTCACCACGCCAAATGGCAGTCTCCAGCAGAGGTAGTGTCCGCCCATGACCAATACGGAATCAGGCGAAGCCGCCGGTTTCCGCGCGGCGGTTCGGCGTGATCTCGCGTTGTTCGCCCATCACGAATCGACCATCGTAACCGCGGGCTTCGCCTTGCGGATGATCCTGGTGACGCAAGGGTTCCAGTTCGTGCTGGCGCGGCGGATCCAGGATCTGTTGGCGCGCATTCCCGTGATTGGTCGTCCGATGCGGCGTATCTGGTGGTGGGCGACGTGCCGCTCGTTCGGTTCGGAGATCGCGATCGGCTGTACAGTTTCGCCGGGACTGTACATTCCTCATCCGTACGGGATCGTCGTGGGCGTCTGCACCTTGGGCGAAAACGTCGCGATCCTGCAGAACGTGACGATCGGCTCGCGCCATTCGCACAGCCCTGGTCATGCACGGATCGGCCGAAACGCCTATCTGTCGGCAGGGGCGGCAATTATAGGCGCGATCTCAATCGGGGAGGGAGCCATGATCGGCGCCAATGCCGTAGTGTTGCGTGACGTGCCGAACGGTGCGGTCGCGGTTGGCGTGCCGGCCCGGATCGTCGCCGCGTCATGATGCTGCGCGAACTTTCGTCCTATAGCCATTGGAGCGGCACGCGATGCGCATCCTAAGCATTTCCGCCTATTACCCGCCTTATGTGATCGGTGGCGCGGAACTGTGCGCGCACAGTCTGACCTACTGGTTCGCGGCCAATGGCCATGAGGCGGCGGTGTTGACCGCGGCGCCGATGGCCGAGCATGAGAGCTGGGCGACGCCGCAGGACGGCTACACGCTGTACCGGGTCGGCACGCCGCATATCTATCCGGTGTTCAAGACCAGCCAGGCGCCAAGCTGGAAGAAGCCGATCTGGCATGCGCAGGATCATTACGACCCGCGCAACGAGGCTATGTTCGAGCAGGTCATCGCCGATTTCAAACCCGATTTCATCCATATCCACTGGATATCGGGGCTGGGCTATAACGGGTTGAAGGCGATCGGCCGTCACGACATCCCGACCGCGATCACGTTGCACGACCTCGCCTATACCTGCCTGCGGACGACGATGTTCCGCGGCAGCGACGAATGCGTCGGCCAGTGCACCAGCTGCCGCGTGAGTTCGAAGGTCAAGATGGGGTTCCTGCGGGAGATCCCGCGGCTCGGCTTCATCTCGCCGTCGCAGTCCAACCTCGACACGGTGTCGTCGTTCCTGCCGATCGAGGACTATCCGCGCTTCCACATCCTCAACCCCAACCGCTATCCCACCCCGCGCACCACGCACGTGCCGTCGGATACGGTGCGACTGGTGTTCGTCGGACGGCTGGAAAAGACCAAGGGGATCAATTTCCTCCTCGAACTGCTCGATCCGCTCGCCGCGCAGTATAAGTTCCATCTCACCGTGCTCGGCAAGGGGCCGGAGGATCAGGCGTTGCGGGCGGCGTATGGGGATCGCCCGTGGCTGACGATGCAGGGCCATGTGCCGCAGCAGAACGTCTCCGATCTGATGGCCGAAAGCGATATGCTGATCGTTCCGTCGCTATGGGCCGAAAATTCGCCGGGCGTCGTGTTCCAGGCGCTGGTCAACGCGGTGCCGGTGATGGGCAGCGACAAGGGCGGGCTGCCCGAACTGATCGAGCCCGGTGTCAACGGCATGCTGGTACCGCCCGGCGACACCGAGCGCTGGCGCGCGGCGATCGTCGACGTGTTGGAGAATCCCGAGCAATTGCTGGTCCTGCGCGAGCAGGCCGCCAAGCAGACCGACCGGTACGACTATGACGTGCTCGCCAAACAGATGCTCGACGCGTTCGACCAGATCGCGGCCGGCAGCGGAAACCGCTGACCGGCGCGGGGTTCGCGATTTGTCCGGCAGCCTAGAGCAGGCGGGCGTTGACCCCAAGTCGGCTGGCGTTGGGCATGTCGATCACCACCGGCATCTCGCCGATGGTGAGGGTGCGGTCGGAGGTGGCGGCAGCGGTGGCCTGGCAGAGGGTGCGGGTGGTGTAGGCGGCGGTGCCGCCGACCGTGATCCGCCCCTGTCGGCCGGCTACCGCGCTCCAGGCGACGATCGCCAGGCCGCGCGAGGTCGTGACGCGGATCACCGTCAAGCCGTTGTCGACGCTCTGCACCGCCATCGCCTTCGCATCGGCGATCACCGCGCTGGCATCGGCGAACGCGCACTGCGCCGACTTCGCCGCGTAATTGGCGTCGTACAGACCGAAATTATGCTGGATATTGGTCGGATCGACGCCCGAATCCTTGGTCTCGTAATACCAGGACCCCGCCACCCAGGGCAGCGCGGCGGTGTGCAGCAGGAACTGCGGCACGTTGGTCGCGATCCGCGCAGCGCTCACCGCACAGACGTTGGTACCCGCCGGCCAGCCCCATTCGGTGACATACAAGGGCAGGTCGCGCCCGCCATTGGCGCCGGCGACCTTCGAGTGCAGCAACGTCAGCCGGCCGAGCGCCTCGGACGCGGTGCGATTGGCGGTACTGGCGCAGTGATTGTAGATGTGCGCGGAGACGCCGTCGGCCTGCGCAGCCGCCCCGCGGGCAAGGACGTCGAGCGTCCATTGCCATTCGGGATCGTCGCCCGCCGCGCCCACCAAGACCTTCGCACTCGGTGCGACCTGCTTGATCGCGCTGGTCGCGCGCGCGGCGAGCGGCGCGTAGTAGAGCGACGCGCGATAGTCCGACGCGTCGCCCGGACCGACCATCACCGGCTTGTCGCGGACGACGTTGCGGTTCCATTCGTTCCAGATCTCGTAGATCGCATCGCGGCCCCCGGTCGCGGCCACCGCGCGCTGTGCATAGGCAGCGAACGCGGTCTGTCCGGCATCGGCGACCGGCGGCGACGCGCCCGGGATGAACGCATTGCCGTTGTTGAGGATATACAAAGGGCGTGCGGTGGTCTTGCCGAGGAAGGTGACGAGCGGCTGCGGCAGATGCGCGCCGGTGACGTCCCAATCGGGTGCCAGCGCGTTCCAGTAGAGATCCTCGCGGAACGCCCGGATGCCGCTATCGGTAAACCGCTGCGCAACGCTGTCGGGATCGTAACCGGCGAGCGCCGCATAGGAGAAGTGCGTGGCCGCGCCGACGATATAGGGCGACGCGCGCACCGGCAGGTCCGATGCGGCGAATATGATCGCGGTGGCGCCGGCTTCGGTGGGCAGCGCACTGGCGTCGGCGGCGGTCGGCGTGGCGGCAGGCGCGGGCGTCGGCGACGGCACTGCAGCAGGAACCGTCGTAACCGCCTCGGTCGAGGCGGAACTGCCGTCGCCGCCGCCGCAGGATGCGAGCAAAATGCTGAATAGTGGCAAAAAACGGCGAACCATGACGAACCCTCGATGAGGACTCATGCTTAATTCGCAGGGTTTTACATGCGGTTAATGGAGGGGACATATAGGAACACTTATGCGGCAGCGCAGCGTGATCGAAGGTGAGTTCGTCTTTTACATCGGTTAGGAGCGTCTTGACGCCGTGGATACGAGAAGGCACGCAGACTCTATGTTCGGTTGTTATTCCTCACCGGTTCGTCGCTCGATGTTGCATTGCAGCACGAATCGCGCGCGAGTCTTCAGCGTTCTTGCCCAGGCAATGGGGGCCGCTGCCTTCGTCGTCCCGCAGGTCGCCGTCGCGCAGTCCGAGCAGCTGGGGAATCCGTTGCTGCCGATCCCGCTGATCGGCGTAACGACGATCGATCAGCCGGGTCTGAGCGTGACGCCGTCGGGGGAGGTCGCCTATGACGACAACATCTTCCGAACCAACGAAGCCCGCGCGGCGCCGGTCGACGACATCATCGTCACGCCTGCCGTGCGCGCGACCTATCAACGGCAGGTCGGGCATAACGATCTGCGCGTCGACGGCGATTTCGCCTATAGTTTCTATACCCGGAACACCGATCGCAGCCGCGCGCGCGCGGATATAGAGGGGACCGGTACGATCCGTGTCGCCGGCATTTGCCAGATTCAGCCCGATCTGCGATTCGCGCGGCAACAGGCCGATTATGGCGACATCAACGGCCCGGTCGACAACTTCCAGACGTTCTCGACGCTGGCGGTCAAGGCCAGCTGCCCTCGCGCCGTAGGGTTCTTCCCGCTGGCCGAGGTGTCTCGGCGGACCACGCGTAACACGACGCAGTTCGATTTCGCGGATCAGACGCTGGTCTCCGCGGCGGGCGGAATCGGCTATGCGCGTCCCAGCCTGGGACAGGTGGCACTGTTTTATCGCTATTCGCGCGCAGATCGTCCGACGATCGGCGTCGTCAATCGCATCGACGAGGCGGGCGTGACGTTCAATCGCGCGGTCGTGAGCCGGGTCGAGCTGAACGTCGATCTGCATTACCTCCAGGCGCGAAGCGAGGGGGCCAACGTGCGGCCCTATCATGGCCCCGGGTGGGACGTGGACCTCGTGTTCCGGCCTATTCCGCGGATCATGTTCAAGGGCGAGGCGGGTCGTCGCATCGTCAACGATTCGCTGGTGCCGTCCGGGTTCACCGTCCAGTCCGATTACGCGCTGAACACCGAATGGCGGTTTGCCGAGCGCACCACGCTGCGCGGCGGCGCGATTCTGGGGCGGAGACAGTTCCGTGGCGATCCGCTTGTGATCGCGTCGCCTTTTTCCAGCGATCGTTTTTCCAGCCTGACTTTGGGGCTGACCCGTGCGATGGGCGAGCGCCTCAATCTGACGTTGGATGGCCAGCGCACGTCGCGGCGTACCAATACGGGGTTAAACGATTATGATGCCAACCGCGCCGCGGCCGGCGTATCGTACAGGTTCTGACACAATGACGAGGCACATCATGACAGTTAGCTGGCACTTCGTACGCCTGGCTGGCGCAGTGGCGTTGTCCGCGGTGCCGCTCGCGCAGGCGCAGGCGCAGGTCGCCAATGCACCCGTTGGTCAGACGGGCGTTGGTCAGGGACCCGTCACGCCGGCAAGCTCGTACGTGCTCGGGCCCAACGACGAGATTTCGGTCACCGTGTTCGGACAGGATTCGATGTCGTCGAAGACGCGGATCCGCGCCGACGGCACGATCACCGCGCCGTTCCTCGGCGTGGTCCAGGCGGCGGGCAAGACGACCGCGCAGCTCGGCACCGAATTGTCGCAGGCGTATGTCCGTGGCGGCTATCTGAGCAAGCCCTCGATCAACGTCGAGATCACCGCCTATGCCAGCAAGACCGCGACCGTGCTGGGTGCCGTACCCAATTCGGGTCTCTACCCGATCGATCGTCCCTATACCGTGTCGGCGATGGTCGCGCGCGCGGGCGGGCCGCGGATCGACGGCGCCAATGCCGTGATCCTGACCCCGGTCGGTGGCCAGCCGGTCCGCATCTCGCTCGCCGATCTGGCAGGCGGCGCGTCGCGCATGGTCCAGCCGGGCGACACGCTGTTCGTGCCGACCGCCGAATCGGTCTATGTCTACGGCGAAGTCAACAAGGGCGGCGCCTATCCGATCCAGCCCGGCATGACCTTCCGCCAGGCGCTGGCGCTCGCCGGTGGGCCGACGCTGGCCGGTTCGGTCAAGCGGATCGAAGTGCGGCGCGGCGGTCAGAAGATCGACAAGCCCGATCTCGACATGGTGGTTCAGCCCGAAGACGTGCTGGTCATCAAGGAAAAGTGGTTCTGATCGTGATGATCCCGATCCTGTCCGAAGCGCGGGGTAGCCACTCGTGAGCTTCTTCGCACGCCTCCGTGACTGGCTGTCCGGTCTGCTCGATCCCGAGCCGCCGATGTCGAGCCTGCCCGACCTGCGTATCGCGGTCGGTACGCCCGTGCAGGAAGCCTCCGCGACGGTGCGTCCGGGCGCGCGTCCGGGGTCGGCGGCGCAGCCGGTTCCGGGTGCGGTATCGCAACCGGCGCGCGCGAACGCGGGCGTCATGGCGATCAGCTCGCAGCGGACTCGTATCCATGCGGCGTTCGATGCAGGGATGCCGGTCGAGCATCGCGCCGGTCTGGCCGGGCGCGCGCGTGAGCTCGACCGGCTCGTCGAGGCGGTCCTCGAGCATGGCAAGCACGGCATCGTGTTCGGCGCACGCGGATCGGGCAAGACGTCGCTGTCGCGCGTGTTCGGCGATCTGGCCGACGAGGCCGGGGCGACGGTCCTGTACAATCTGGCCGGCGGCGACATCGATTTCTCCGAGCTGTGCCGTCCGTACCTCGTCGAGCTGATGTCGATCCCCGGCGAGGGCGTGCGGCGGATCGATATCCAGCCGCTGCTCAACGCGCCGTTCGACGCGCGACAGGTGGCCAGCATCCTCGCCGAAAAGGTTCGCCGGCCGACGATCCTCGTGCTCGACGAGTTCGACCGGATCGAGAACCTGGCGACCAAGACCGAGATGGCGACGCTGATGAAGCTGCTGTCCGACATGCGCTCGCCGGTGCGGATCGTCGCGGTCGGCATCGCCGCCAATCTCGAGGATCTGATCGAGGGGCATCCGTCGCTCCGCCGGCATATCGTGTCGGTGCCGATCGGCGGGATCGAGACCGAGCAGCTCAAGGCGCTGCTGCTGCGCTGCTGCGAGACCGCGGGCATGACGATCGACGACGCCGCCGCCACCAGGATCTCGCGGTCCGCGGTGGGGTCGCCCTATCATCTGCGGTTGTTCGGATCGAATTGCGCGATCGCGGCAAGCCGCGCGGGTCAGGACCATATCGACGACGCGGTCGTCCAGCAGGGTCTGGTCGACGCCTATGCCGAGTGGAGTGCGCTGAGCCCGCGCGCCGCCGCGGTGGTCGCCGATATCCAGCGCCTGCCGAAGCAGATCGCGACGGCGGCGGCGGTCATCTGCCTTGCGGCGGCGATGCGGACCCGCATCGAACGCACCGAGGTGGTCCTGGTGCTCGACGAAGACGGCCATGACGATGCGACGATCGCCGCGGCGTTCGCGGCGTTGAGCCCGATCCTGCATGCCAGCGCGATCGAAGGCAGCTATTATTTCGACGATACGCTGGCACCGCAATTCTATCTGCTTGTGTATAATCGCAGGATCGATCCGACCCGGATCAAGACCCCCGGGCTCGACGATCTGCGAACTGTTCTGGAACGGGGAGTGCGTGATCTGTGATCGGTTTCACTGACTTGGTAAGCGCGATCCGGTATAGGCTCCGGCTTGTCCTGATCGTGGGCGGCCTGGTGTTTCTCGCCATCGCCGTGCTCGGCTTCACGCGTCCCCGCGCCTACACCGCGTCGTCGTCGGTGCTGGTCGATCTGACCCAGCGCGATCCGGTCAGCGCCAACAGCGTGACCGGTTCCGACAATAGTTCGGTCCTGGAATCGGTGATCGGCACGCAGGAGGACATCATCCGCAGCGATGCCGTGCTCGGCGAGGTCATTCGCCGCAGCCCGCAGTTCCAGAGCGCGAAGCTGGGCGATACGCCCGCGGAGCGGACCCAGAACGGCCTCGTCATGCTGCGCCGCGATCTCGCGATCAGCAACGAGAAGGGCAGCAACGTGATCCGGCTCAGCCTGACCGCGAACACGCCCGAGCAGGCGGCCAAGACGCTGAACCTGATCGTCGACACGTTCCTGACCAAGCAGGTGACGCTGCGCAGCGGCAGCGCGCAGGGTAACGCCAAATGGTACGACGCGCGGACCCGCGATGTTCGTGACCGGCTGGAAGCGGCGCAGTCGCGCTTGTCCAACTTCCAGCGGCAGCACGGCATCGTCGGCATGAACCGGATGGACGTCGAGGCCGACCGCGTCCGCAACCTGTCGACCGAGCTGGTCTCCGCGCAGGCCGCCGCGGCGGTCGCGCAGTCCAAATCGGGGTCGACCGCGCAGCCCGAGGTCGCGCAGTCGACGATCGTCCAGGATCTGCAGCGCGAGAGCGGTCTGCAGGCGGGCAAGGTCGCCGAGCTGTCGAAGACGCTTGGTCCGAACCACCCCGACATGCTGGCCGCCAACGCGCAGCTGGCGGCGCTGCGTAGCCAGCTCGAATCGGCGCGATCGATCCAGGCGCAGGCGTTGACCGCCTCGAGCTCGGCAGCGGGCCGGCGCGAGTCGCAGATCCGCGCCGATCTGGCGGCACAGCAGACGCGCATGCTCGCGCTGTCGGGTGTGCAGGACCAGCTGAACGTGTTGCAGCGCGACGTCGATGCGGCACGGGCGACCTACGACACGGTGCGTCAGCGCTACAACGAGGCGACGCTGCAATCCGAGGTGTCGCAGGCCAATGCGAGCCGTCTCGATCGCGCGGTGGCGCCGACGCTGCCATCCAAGCCGAACCTGATCCTGTGGGTGATCGCAGCGATCGTGCTGGGTGCAGGCGCTGGCCTCGCCTCGGCGATCGGGCAGGAAATGCTCACGCCGCGGCTGCGGACCCCGTCGGGGACCGCGCGCGCGCTCGATCTCGACGTGATCGCCGACATGACCGACATCGAAAGCGGGACAACGGGCTGGCGAGCCCCGCGCAAGGAGGCAATAGCGTGAGGCTTCGTTCGACCACTGGTCCCGCATCGTTTCGTTCCGACGGCGACGATACCGGATCGTCCCATGTCGCCCCCGGCAGCGTCGATCCGCTGGTCGTCGCGGCCTATGCGGCCGACACCCCCTATGTGGTGGCGGCGCGCGCGATCCGCAGCTCGATCCTGCAAAGCTACGGCGAGACCGACCGCCGGTCGCGCGCCTGTGCGCTGATCGGCGTCGATTGCGACGAGGCGCTCGCCGTGCTGGCCGCCAATATCGGCGTGGTGATGGCGCAGGCCGGATCGCACACGCTGATCGTCGACACCAATCGCGCGCATCCGCGGATCGCGAGCCTGTTCCAGCTGGCCGATCATGCCGATCACCAGGGCACCGCGATCCCGGGCCTGCTGGTGCAGGGGACCGGATCGGATGGCGGCAGCGGCGAACCGATCGAGCGGCGGTCGCTGCTCGAACAGCATGATGCGGTCGCGACCTCGAGCGGCCAGATGCTGGCCGTCGCCGCGATCCATTCGACCAACGGTGCGACCAGCATCGCCGATGCGATCAGCGGCTTCGACGCGGCGGTGATCGTCGTCCGCAAACACCGGACCAAGCGCAGCGACGTGCGTGGGCTGATCGAAGTGCTCGACCAACACGGCATTCCGATCACCGGCACCGTCCTCGTCTGATCGCATGGCCGTGTCGACCGGACCGCGCGGGGATGGCGGCGCGCCCCGCGTGCTGCATGTGTGCGACAGCATCATCGGCGGGACGGGGAGCTTTCTCGCCGAACTGCTGACCCCGCAGGCGGAGCTTTACGGCCCCGCCGCGCTGACGCTGCTGATGCCCGAGCAGCACCGCGACCATATCGAGCCGCGGCTGCGCGACAGCGGGATCCGGTTCGAATATTTCGATCGGCCCAACCGGCTGCGCGGGATGGCGAAACTGTTCTTTGCGTATCGGCGCGTGCGGCGCGCGACGCGGCCGGACATCGTCCACGCGCATTCGTTCGGCGCGGGCGTGATCACGCGGATCCTGCGGTTCGGGCGTCGCCCTCGCGTGTTGTTCTGCCCGCATGGCTGGGCGTTCAGCATGCAGGTGTCGCCGAACGTGCGGCGCTTCATCGTTGCGGTCGAGCGCTATCTGGCAAGGGCGGCGGACCGCATCATCCTGATCTCGCCGCACGAACGCGATGTCGCGGTCGAGGCCGGCTTGCCCGAGCGCAAGCTGGTAACGATCAACAACGCGATCGCCGCAGCCCCGCCCGCGGTCGCGCCGGCGCGGTGGGACGACGCCCGGATCAAGCTCTTGTTTGTCGGCCGGCTGGACCGGCAGAAGGGGCTCGATCTGCTGCTGGAGGCGATCGCCGGGCTGGGTGATCGCTATGCGTTGCGAATCGTCGGGCAGGCTGTGCTGTCGACGGGAACGGGCAGCCCGACGCCCGATTTCGTCGAGTATGTCGGATGGCGCGACCGCAACGGCGTGGTCGCCGAGATGATGGCGGCGGATGCGATCATCGTGCCGTCACGCTGGGAAGGCTTCGGCCTGGTCGCGATCGAGGCGATGCGAGTCCGCCGTGCTGTGATCGCCTCGACCGCGGGCGGGCTGAACGACATCCTCGACGGCGGACGCTACGGCGTGAGCTTCCCGGCGAACGATGCAGCCGCGCTGCGCCGGACATTGGAAGCGCTCGACCCCGCCACGTTGCCCGATTGGGGCGAGCGAGGCCATGCGCGCTTCATCGCCGAATATACCGCGGAGAAAATGGTCGATGCGGTCGACCGGGTATATAGGTCCGCGCTCGGCGACTGACGCGGTCGCGTCCCGATCAGGACGCTTCGGCGATCAGCTTGGCGGCGGCGGGCGTGTTCCATTCATAGCCGCCGGTCATCCGCCACACTTCCTTGCCCGCCGAGTCGTACAGGATCGTGGTCGGCAGGTTCGCCTGGTAGGCGAGGCTGAGGCCGAGCTTCGGGTCGAGATACGGCTTCAGCGTCGAGAATTTCTTGGCTGCGAAGAACGGCGTCACCTTCTCCGCGCCCTGCATGTCCTGGCTGACCGCAATGACCTGTATCTTGCCGGCGAGCGACTTCGCCGCGGCGTCGAGCGTCGGCATTTCCGCGACGCACGGCGCACACCAGGTCGCCCACATGTTGAGCAGCAACGGCTTGCCCTTGAACGAGGCGAGCGTGACCGGCTTGCCGTCGGGCGCGGTGAAGGCGACCGTCGGGCCGGTCTCGCCCTTGTGGCTGCGGTCGAGCTTTTCGGCGGGGGCGGTCGCACCGGTGGCTTCGTCGGGCGCAGGGCCGGACGCGACCTCGTCGGCGGACGCCGTGTTCGCCGCGACGACGTTTGCTTGCTCCGGCGCGGACGATTTCCTATCGCAGCCGGCGACCAGCAGGCCCATCCCCATCACGGCGGCGATCGGCCCAGACTTTAACAGCGAATTGAACACAGGATTCGAGAACATGGACGGTTCCAATTCGATGTGGGGCGGGCGGTTCGCCGAAGGACCGGCAGCGGTCATGCGCGAGATAAACGCCTCCATTCCCTTCGACAAGCGGCTCTGGCAGCAGGATATTGCCGGTTCGAAGGCGCATGTCGCGATGCTCGGCAAGCAGGGCATCGTTTCGGCGGAGGACGCTGCGACGATCTCGGCGGGCCTCGACACGGTGGCGGCGTACTACGCCGAGCACGGCGTCGAGGAGGATCTGGTCCTTGAGGATATCCACATGCAGACCGAGGCGCGGCTGGCCGATGCGATCGGTCCGGTCGCCGGGCGGCTACATACCGCGCGGTCGCGCAACGACCAGGTCGCGACCGATTTCCGGCTGTGGGTGCGCGATGCGATCGACCAGGCGCTGGCGGCGCTCGCCGGGTTCCAGGCGGCACTGCTCGCGCGGGCGGAAGAGCATGCGGCGAGTGTTATGCCAGGCTTTACGCACTTGCAGTCTGCGCAGCCGGTGACGCTTGGGCATCATCTGATGGCGTATCACGCGATGATTTCGCGTGACGTCGGGCGGTTCGCGGACGCGCGGGCGCGGATGAACAAGTCGCCGCTGGGCTCGGCGGCGCTGGCGGGCACGGGTTTCCCGATCGATCGGACGATGACCGCCGAGGCGCTCGGCTTCGACGGGCCGATGACCAACTCGCTCGACGGGGTGAGCGACCGCGATTTCGCGATCGAGTATCTCACCGCCGCGACGCAGACCTCGCTACACCTGTCGCGGCTCGCCGAGGAGTTCGTGCTGTGGGCATCGCAGCCGTTCGGGTTCGTCGCGCTCAGCGATCAATGGTCGACGGGCAGCTCGATCATGCCGCAGAAGCGCAATCCCGATGCGGCCGAGCTGGTGCGCGGGCATGCCGGGCGTATCCTTGGCTGCATGACCGCGCTGATGGTGACGATGAAGGGCCTGCCGCTCGCCTATTCGAAGGACATGCAGGACGACAAGCCGCCGGTGTTCGAGGCGCACGACCTGCTCGCGCTGTCGATCGCGGCGATGACCGGGATGGTCGAGAGCGCGACGTTCCGCACCGATCGGATGCGCGGGCTGGCGGAAAGCGGCTTCGCGACCGCGACCGATCTCGCCGACTGGCTGGTGCGCGAAGCGGGACTGCCGTTCCGCGAGGCGCATCATGTCACGGGGCGCGCGGTGAAGCTCGCGGAGGAGCGCAAGGTCGCGCTCGACGCGCTGCCGATCGAGGACCTCAAGGCAATCGATGCGCGGATCGACGAACGCGTGTACGGCGTGCTCTCGGTCGATGCGTCGGTCGCCAGCCGGACCAGTTTCGGCGGTACTGCGCCCGACAATGTGCGTGCTGCGATCCGCGCGGCTCGGGGAGAGACGGCATGAAGCGGTGTGTTGGATTGGCGGGACTGGCGTTGGCCTTGTCCGGGTGCGGTGCGGCGGATGGCTTGAAACCGGCCGAGGGCAAGATGCTGCCAGTCGCGCCCTATGGTGCGAAGACCCGGCCGACGCCGGCGCAGTTGCTGACCCCCACCACGCAGCAACGCCCCAAGCGCAGCGACGAGCTGCTGACCCAATCCGACGAGCGGCGTAGCGACGAGTTCGACCTGCCGCCGCCCAATTGAAGACCTGATCCATGGACCATTTCGCCTATCGTGACGGTGTGATGCACGCCGAGGACGTCGCCCTGCCGGCGATCGCCGAGGCTGTCGGCACGCCCGTCTACGTCTATTCGACCGCCACCTTCCGCCGCCACGCGCAGGTGTTTCGCGACGCGCTAAAGGGCGCCGGGCGGGTGCATCTGGCCTATGCGATCAAGGCGAATCCCAACGTTGCGGTGCTGCGCGTGCTCGCCGACGAGGGCTACGGCGCGGACGTCGTGTCGGCGGGCGAGATGCAGCGCGCGCTGGCGGCGGGTATTCCGGCGTCGGATATCGTGTTCTCGGGCGTCGGCAAGACGCGGCGCGAACTGGCGCAGGCGCTGGACGCCGGGATCGGCCAGTTCAATCTCGAGCTGGAGGAGGAAGGCGAAGTCCTTGCCGCGCTCGCCCATGCGCGCGGCGAACGCGCGCCGGCGGTGCTGCGCGTGAACCCCGACGTCGATGCCGGCACGCACGCGAAAATCTCCACCGGGCGCAAGGAGAACAAGTTCGGCGTCGCGATCGACCAGGCGGTGGCGATGTTCGATCGGTTGTCGCAGCATGACGGTCTCGATTTGCGCGGCGTCGCGATCCACATCGGCAGCCAGCTCGCCGATCTCGCGCCGCTCGAGGCCGCCTATGCGCGGATCGGCGAGCTGGTCGCGGAACTGCGTGCCGCCGGTCACACGATCAGCCGCGTCGATCTCGGCGGCGGGCTCGGCGTGCCGTACAAGCCCGGCGACGTGCTGCCGAGCCCGGCCGAGTACGGCGCGATGGTCGCGCGCGCGACTGCCGATTGGGACGTCGAACTGATGTTCGAACCCGGTCGCGTGATCGCGGGCAATGCCGGCGTGTTGCTGACCGAAGTGATCTGGGTGAAGCCCGGCGTCGTGAACCCGTATGTGATCGTCGATGCGGCGATGAACGACCTCGCGCGCGTCGCGATGTACGACGCGTATCATGATTTCGTCGCGGTCGCGCCGACCGGCGAGCGGATGACCGCCAACATCGCCGGGCCGGTGTGCGAGACCGGCGATACCTTCGCGATGGGCCGCGATATCGACGCGGTGAAGTCGGGCGATCTCGGCATCTTCCGCACCGCGGGCGCGTATGGCGCGACGATGGCGTCGACCTACAACAGCCGCGCGCTGGTGCCCGAAGTGCTGGTCGACGGCGACCGGTTTGCGGTGGTCGCCGACCGCATTCACCCCGAGACGATCCTGGCCGCCGAGCGCGTGCCCGAATGGCTCAAGCGGTGACATCACCCGCGCCTCTGCCCGTCCCGCTACAGAGCCTGCCGCTGTTCGTCAGGCTGGCGGGGCGCCCGGTGATCCTGCTGGGCGAGGGCGAGGCGGCAGATGCCAAGCGCCGGTTGCTCGATCGCGCGGGGGCGGACGTGGTCGGCGAGGATGCCAGTGCGTCGCTCGCGATCGTCGCGATCGACGACGAGGACGACGCGCTGGCGGCGGTGGCGCGGCTGAAGGCGCGCGGCATCCTCGTCAACGCGGTCGACCGCTCGGCACTATGCGATTTCACGCTGCCGGCGATCGTCGACCGTGCGCCGGTACTGATCGCGATCGGGACGAGCGGCGTTTCGGCGGGACTCGCGGCGGCGCTGCGGCAACGGTTGGAAGCGATCGTTCCCGCCGATCTCGGCAAACTCGCGCTGGCGTTGCAGGGCGCGCGCGGCGCGTTGCGAAAGCGCTGGCCCGACATGGGGGAGCGCCGCCGGGCGCTGGCGACGGCAATGGGGGCGGGCGGCATGCTCGATCCACTGTCGCCGACGCATGACGTCGATGCGTGGCTGACTCCGACGGGGACGCCGGCTGCGGCGCGCGACGTGGCGATTACTCTTGTCCTGCTGTCCGACGATCCCGAGGATTTGACATTGCGTCAGGCGCGCGCGCTGGCCAGCGCGGACCGAGTCTATCATAGCTCAGACGTCCCCGCGGCGATCCTCGACCGCGCGCGCGCCGATGCAGCCCGCCATTGCGCGGCAATGCCGGCGGATCCGGGCACCGGCCTGTCGGTGGCGATCGAGATGGCCCTGTGAGCGGCTTCGGCTTTCGCATCACCAACGGCGAAGCGACGCGCGTCGACGTCAAGGAAGCGCTCGACTGTACCGCCGACCTCGTCTGGGTGCATCTGTCGACCACTGCCGAGCATGCGCAAACCTGGCTGCGCGACGAAGCCAGGCTGCTCGACTATGTCGTCGATGCGCTGACCGCGACCGAGACGCGGCCGCGGTGCGAGGCGGTCGGCGACGGCGCGTTCGTCAATCTGCGCGGGCGATCGAAGGAGGAGCTCGACACCTCCGACCTGCTCGCCTCGGTGCGGATATGGGCGGTGAAGGGCCGCGTGTACTCGGTCACGCGGAAACCGCTGATCGCGGTGGCCGAGGTCGAAAAGATGGTCGAGCGTGGCGAGATCCGCGATCCAGGCGACCTGATCGCCGCGTTCGCGACCGCGATCACCACCGATCTCGATCCCGACGTGGCGACGCTCGGCGACGAGCTCGACGATTGCGAGGAACAGCTCGACGCCAACCGCGTGTTCGAACTGCGCCGCACGGTCAGCAAGGTGCGCGTCGCGGCGATTGGCTACAAACGCTTCCTCAATCCGCAGCGTGCGGCGCTGGAGAAGCTGGCGGCGCTGCCGGGCGACTGGCTCGCCGACGACGATCGGCTGCATCTGGCGGCGGCGGCGGACCGCGCGGCGCGGATGGCGGAGGAGCTCGAATCGATCCGCGAACGCTCGGCGCTGGTCCACGAGACGCTGACCGACCTGCGCGCCGAGCAGATCGACAACCGCTCGCTGATCATCTCGATCGCGGCGATGGTGTTCCTGCCGCTGACCTTCCTGACCGGGCTGTACGGGATGAACGTCAAGGGGCTGCCCTATGCCGAGGAGCCGTGGGCGTTCGATGCGATCGCGGTGGCGTGCCTGGTGATCGCGGTCGGCGTCGTGGGATATTTCTCGGCGCGCCACTGGTTCCGGCGGTAGCGCCTACGCCGCGCTGACGGTCCGCCAGGCCTGCGCGATCTCATCGAGCATGTCGGCCGAATCGCGGAACGGGCGGGGATCGAGGCCGATCGAGGCGTTGATGATGGTTTTCCGCGCGCCGCCGTACAGCCGCGCCAGCGTTTCGGCGACCGCGCCGCCATTTTCGAAATCGAGACCCGATTCGAGCGCGAACAGGATCGCGGTGGCGCGCGTGACCCGCTCGCTCTTGATCGCGAGCTTGCCCTTTTCGGCGGCCCAGGCGGCGGCGCGCAGTGCGGCGACCAGTTCCTTGTACAGCAGCTGGACGAGCGCCGGGCCATCCGCGGTCGCGGTGCGGCCGACCGCATCGATCTGGCGATAGGTCGCGAACGGGTCGCGGGTCAGGGTCGTTGCGTAGGTCACGAGTCGCTCTTGTTCCACTGGGCGATCTGGCCGGCGAGGAACGTCTGCGTCGACTTGTACGCCGACACGCGCGAATTCATGCTGGCATATTGCTGGGTCAGGCGGGTGTTCATCTGGGCCGACTGATCGGTGACCTTGTCCTGCTGGTCGGTGACGACGGACTGCGCCGCGGTGTAGCGCAGCGCCGACGCACCGAGCCCGGTCAGCGTGCTGGTCGCGCCGGTCGTCAGCGCGGTCAGCGTCGCGGACAGGCCGAGCGCGTTGGTCCCCGACGGCGCGAACATCGATTCGATCGTGTCGGGGTTCGCCGCGATCTGTTTGGCGAGCAACACCGCATCGACGCGCAACGTGCCGTCGGTGCTGGTCGCGACGCCGATCTCCGACAGCGTGCGCGGGATACCCGAGACCGCACCGCCGACGAGCGCCTTGGACGACAGCGCCTTGAACGATCGCAGCAGGCTGGTCGCGGCGGGATCGGAGCGGAGATTGCCGGTGATCGGATCGGTCTGTGCGGTGATCGCGGCCAGCACCTGATTGTAGGTGTCGACGACATCGTTGACCGCCTGAGTCAGCGCGTCGGTCGGCGGGGTGCTGCCCAGCGTGACCGGGACCGTCGAGACGGCGTTGAGCTGCAGCTTCACGCCGTCGACCAGATCGCTGACGGTATTGCTCGGCCGCTCCACGGCGATGCCGTCGACCGTCAGCTGGGCGTTCTGCGCGGTCGAGACGAGGCTGGTCTTCGTCGCGCCGCCGCCGATATCGACCGCATCGCCGGTCGCGCCCTTCAGCGTGAACGCCTGCGCGTCGCCGGTGCCGCCCTTGACCGACAGATAGGCGCCGCCGTTCGCATCGGTGACGACCGATGCGGTGACGCCGGTCTTCGCGGCGTTGATTGCCGATGCGATCGAATCGATGCTGCCGTTGCCGACGGCGATCGATACCGGGGTGCCGCCGCCGATCGTCAGCGTGAGCGCACCGGTGCCGAGGTCGGCGGTGCGATCCGCGACCGCGGTCGTGGTCCGCGCGACCTGCGCGGTGGCGAGGCGCGTGACGGTGACGCTTGCGGACAGGGTCGACAGTTTCGCGCCGGGCAGTGCAGTCGCGGACAGGATTGTGGTGTTGGAGCTGCTCGGCTGCGTCTGGAGGCTGCCGCTCTTCACCAGATTGGCGAGCGCGGTGGAGAAGCCGGTGATCGCGCTCTTGATCGTGCCGATTCCCGAGATCTGCGCGGTCAGCGTGTCGGCCTTGGCCTTCAACGTCGCGGTCTTGGTCGCGAATTGCGCGTTGACCAGCGCAGGGACCAGCGTGGAAGTATCGATCCCGGAGCCGGTGTTGAGCGACGTCAGCAGCGCCTGGGTCGCCGACTGGATGACGCTCGTCGCGGTCGGCGTTGGGGTCGCAGTTGGCGTCGGCGTGGCCGTCGTGCTGGTGGTCGAAGTTACCATGGCGAAATCCCTGCACTGCGCACGCTTACGATCAGTAACGGCCGTGCCACCGCGATCTTTAGGCCTGTTTCATCCCGTTTTCGTCGAATCGCGCGTCCTTCGGCACGGTGACGAACGGCTGGACCGGAGCGGCCGCCCCGCCCCCCGTACCGCCGGCTGCGACGTTGAGCCCGAACACGAACGCGAGCACCGTCGCGATCGCCATGTACAGGTCGTCGCGGACCTCCTGGTTTTCCTTGCTGGTGTAGTAGATCGCACGCGCGAGCATTGGATATTCGAGTACCGGCACGCGGCCCTCCGCGGCGAGTTCGCGGATCGCCAGCGCAGTCGCGCCGCGCCCCTTGGCGACCACCACCGGCACCTGATCCTTGCCGCGATCATAGCGCAGCGCCACCGCGAAATGCGTCGGGTTGGTCAGCACGACATGCGCCTCCGCGACCGACTTGCGTAAGCCCCCGCTCGCCATCGCGCGCATCTTGGCCCGCATCTGGCCCTTCGCTTCGCCATTGCCCTCGGTCGACTTGTGCTCGTCCTTCACCTCCTGCTTCGACATCCGCATCTTGCCGAGGCGGCGGATGATCTGGATCGGCAGGTCGATGCCGGCGATCGCGCACAGCCCGAACGCCATCGCGATCAGGATCGCCTTGAACGTGCCGCCGAGCGACGACAGCGCCTGGTTGAGATCGGCGGACGAGGCGAGCCCCATCGTCGTATGCGCGGCCTTCCACAGCATCCAGCCGCCGATCGTGCCGAGCAGGATCACCTTCAACAGCGACTTGCCGAGCTCGATCCAGCCGTTCGATCCGAAGATCCGCTTGAGCCCTGCGGCGGGATCGACCCGGCTGTATTTGGGCGCCATCAGCTTGCCGTTGAAGCCGAGCGAGCCGAGCCCGGCCTGGCTCAGGATCGCGGCGGCGATGGTGACGACGAACAGGCTGATCAGCGATGGCGCGAGCTTGCCGCCGGCGTCCATCAGCGGCCGCCACGGCGAGAAATCCTCGACATCGGCGTGGGTGAACTGGAAGCTCGATGCCATCACCTGCTTGCAGGCGGTGATCAGCGTCGGGCCGGCGTAGATCAGCCAGCCGACACCAGCGACCATGCTGAGCGCGGTGGCGAAATCGCGCGAGCGGAGGATGTCGCCCTTCTCGACGGCGTCCTTCTTGCGCTTGGCGGTTGGGGATTCGGTCTTTTCACCGCTGTCCTCAGACATGAGCCGCCTCCGCCATCAGCCGAGCACCAGGTTTTCGGTGGCGGACAAGCCTTCGCGGACGATGACGAGCATGTAGTCGCCCATCGTCGGGAACGCGATCGCGAGCGTGATGACGCCGACCGCGAGGCTGGCGGGCAGGCCGACCGCGAACAGGTTGAGCGCGGGCGCGGCGCGGCTCAGCATGCCGACGACGATGTTGAGGCAGAGCAACAGGAAGCCGACCGGGAGCGCGAGCAGCAGGCCGGCGAGAAACGCATAGCCACCGAAGAACGCGATCGCCTTCAGCCGCTCGACGCCGATCCACGCGGCCCCGGGCGGCAGCACGTCGTAGCTCCTGACGATCAAGTCGATCAGGATCAGGTGGCCGTCGACCGACAGGAAGAGCAGGGTGAGCATGATCGAGAAGAACTGGCCGAGGGCAGGGGACGACTTGCCGTTCTGCGGATCGATCGAGGAGGCGAAGCCGAGTCCCATCGCGCCACCGATCACTTCGGCCGCGATCATCGGCGCGGCGAAGGCGATCTGGAGAACGAAGCCGAGCGCGAGCCCGACCAGCGCTTCGGCGGCGGCGGACAGCATCGTCGTGACGCTGAAGATGTTTTCCGGGGGCACGATCGGGTGCGCCGCAAGGACGAGGAACCCGATCGCGCCCGACAGCGTGACGCGTACGGTGACGGGCACCGAGACGTTGCCGAACACGGGCGCGGCGATGAACGTCGCGCCGATCCGGATCATCACGAAGAAGAGCGCCCAGAGTTGGGGCTCGATGCTGAGCTCGAAGCCTAGCACTGTAAAATCCCCCTCCCGCTTGCGGGAGGGGCTAGGGAAGGGCGCGACGTACGTACTGGCGTCCGGTCGGTGGGGCACGCCCCTCCCCCGACCCCTCCCGCAAGCGGGAGGGGAGCAGCAAGTGCGCTCATTTAACCAAATCCGGGATACGCTCGAAGATCCCGATCGTGAAATCGCTCAGCAGCCCCAGGATCAGGCTCCCGAAGATCAGGATCGACACCGCGACCACGACTAGCTTGGGCACGAACGACAATGTCTGCTCGTTGATCGACGTCGCCGCCTGGATCATGCCGAGGATCAGCCCCGCCAGCAGCGCCGGGATCAGGATCGGTGCACTGGCGAGCGCCAGCACCCACATCGTCTGGTTGGCGACGGTCAGGAAATATTGCGCGTCCATGGCTTACAAAACTGCCGTTCGTGCTGAGCGAAGTCGAAGCACAGGAGTCTCAGGCCCTTCGACTTCGCTCAGGGCGAACGGTAGGTGTGGGGCGACCAGGAGTGCAGGACGGTTCATCGGCTCTACGTCGCGAACGAGTTGGCGAGGCTGCCCATCGTCAGCGCCCAGCCATCGACCAGCACGAACAGCAGCAGCTTGAACGGCATCGAGATGATCGTCGGCGACAGCATCGCCATGCCGAGCGACATCAGCACGGTCGCGACGACCAGATCGATGACGATAAAGGGGAGGAAGATCAGGAAGCCGATCTGGAACGCGGTCTTCAGTTCGGACGTGACGAACGCGGGGAGCAGCACCGAGAAGGGAATGTCGAGCGACGACGCGTAGGGGCCGGACTTGGCCATCTGCGCGAACATCGTGACGTCCTTGACGCGTGTCTGCTTGACCATGAACGCGTGTAGCGGGACGCCTGCGGTGGTGATCATCTGCGTGCCGGCGAGCTTCCCCGCGGCATAGGGCTGGATCGCGGTCGTGTTGATCTGGTTGATCGTCGGCGCCATGATGAAGAAGCTGAGGAACAGCGAAAGCCCGAGCAGCACCTGGTTCGGCGGGGTCTGCTGCAGCCCGAGCGCCTGGCGCAGGATCGCGAGCACGATGATGATCCGCGTGAAGCTGGTCATCATCAGCAGGATGCCCGGCAGGATCGTCAGCAGCCCCATGATGATGAGGACTTGCAGCGAGAGCGACAGCGAGCCGCTCTGGCCGGTATTGCCCGCGGCCTGGCCGCCGAGCTGACCGAGCGCGCGATCGACCGCGTCGCCGACGGCGGGGTTGGTCGGGGCGGGGACGCCCTGTGCGAACGCCGGCATCGCGAGGAACAGGGCGAGGAGGACGGCGAGGCCTATCCACACCCACGCGTTGGCGCGCGACCGCGGCGCAGCGTTGCGCGGTGTGCCGTTCGTGGCTCCTGGAGTCCCACGTTCGCGGGAAAACGGCTTGGCCTTCGACGCGGCAAACAAGGCCGGACCGGAACCCTGACGCGTCACTGTGGCGCGGAGGTTCATGCGTCGACCTTGTCGATCAGGTGCACGCCGCCACGGCCGACCGAAACCAGCAGCCGGCGGCCCTCGAAATCGATCACCGCGAGGCGCAGGCCCGGCGAGATCATCATCGTTTCCTTGACGCCGATCAGCCGCGTCGAGGGCTTGCCCGGGATCCGGCTCTCGAACTTGCGCCACAGGTACAGGCAGCCGAACATCAGGCCGCACACGAGTGGCAGCAGGATGACGAGCTTGAGGATATAGGTCCAGAGCATCGGGCTCAGCCGCGCTTGTCGGGGCTAACGAGCTCGGTCATCCGCACGCCGAAGCGTTCACCGACCGTGACGACTTCGCCGCGCCCTATCAGCGTGCCGTTGACGAACACGTCGAGCAACTCATTGGCCTGGCGATCAAGCTCGATCACGCTGGATTCGCCGAGCGCGAGCAGCTCGCGCAGCGTCAGGCTGGTCGAGCCGATCTCGACGGTCAGCTTGACGTCGACATCCTGGAGCAGCCGGAAATTGGCGGCGACGGCAGCATCTACGGGGAAGCCTCCGGTCATGTCGTTCATGCTGCAAATCCTTCGTCGAAACTGGTAATCGAGGTGAGCTGGATGGCGGCGAAGCCGTTCGATGTGCCGACCGTACCGCAGCCGAGCCGGTTGTTGCCGACCATCACCGGCACGTCGCCCGAGATGGTGATCGGGATCACGTCGCCGGGCTTCAGGTCCATCAGCATCGTCAGCTTGACGACCGGCTCGGCGAGTACCGAGCGGATCGGGAAGCGCACGTTCATCGCCGCGCGCGTCAGCTCGGTGCGCCAGGCCGGATCGGGCTCGGCCGACTTGCCGACGACCTTCGCGGTCAGCGACGGCGCATGCGGCTTCAGCGCGGAAACGGGATAGACCAGATCGAGGAACACCGGCTTGGCGCTGCCCGCGGCGATGCCGAAGCGCGTGACGATCATCGCGTCCTCGCCGTCGAGATCGGCGATCATCGCCGGGTTCACCTCGACGCGCGTCGGCAGAAAGTCGAACCGCGCCATCGGCTCCCACGCGGTCTTCAGCGGCGCGGCGATCATCTGGCCGATCCGCGCGACCATCGCTTCTGCGGCGGGCGAGAATTCGGTCGGCAACGTGTGCGGCGCGGCGCCGGTGCCGCCGAAGAACATGTCGAGCATCTCGAGCACGAACTTGCCGTCCATGATGCACAGCGCCTGCGCCATCCCCGGCGTCATGATCAGCGGCAACCACGCGGTCAGCGCATCGCTGCGTTCCGCGCGGTAGTCGGTGAAGCGCTGGACCACCAAAGGCTCGGCCCAGCAGCGGACTTCCTGGCGCAGCAACGGCTCGAACACGCCGCGCAAACCGCGTGCGAACCGTGCCGAGAGATGCTGCAGCGAATGCAGGTCGCCGAACGGATTGAGCTTGGCCCCGCCGAGCACGCCCTGATGCAGCACGCCGTCCTTGGGCGCGCCGGAGCGATCCCGGTCGCGTCGCTCGCGTGTCTTTGCTGAGGCCTCGTTAACCATGCCTCACTGAACAACGAAACTGGTAAAGTAAACGTTACCGATGCCGCCGAAGCCTTCCTTCTGCTTGAGCGTATCGTTGATCGCTTTTGCCAATCTGACCTGCAACTGGCGCTTGCCGTCGCTGCTCATGACCTGCTCCTCGGTGGTGTCGCCGAGCGCCATCAGGATCGCCGAGCGGACCGCGATGTCGTTGGTCTTGAGGTTGGTGATGACGGTGTCGTCGTACGGCGTCGCGACCGCGATCCCGACCTGGACGAAGTGCGACGAGTCCTGGAGATTCGACGTGAATTCCTTCTCCATCGGGTAATAGGTCGAGGCGTATTTGTCGCCGCCCTCTCCTGCGGGGGGCTTCATCCCGTGGTTTTCGGGCGCGGCTTCGTCGCCGCCATGACCGCCGCCTTCGCCGCCTTCGGTGGGATGCTTCTGCTCGCTTTTGGGGACGAGCTTGGGCTTGCCGTCGTCGGCCGCCGCAGCGTGACCGCCGCCGAGCAGGCCGGCGTTCGACGCATACACGCCCGCGCCGACGCCGCCGCCGACCAGTACCAGCAGCGCAACGCCGCCGATCAGGATCGTCTTCATCTTGCCCTTCTTCTTCGGGGCGGCGTCGGCAGTTTCTTTTTTGTCGGCCATTTCGTGGTCCTTTGGGTCAAGCGATTCGGGTGTCTTCGTGCGCGTCGTCGATCACCGCGGCTGGCGCGGTCGTCGGGCGATTCGGCGTGTGCGGCGCGGTGGGTGTGCGCTGCTGGCTGGAGCTGGCGGCACTGTCACCGAGCATGCCCTGGCCGAGCTTCAGCCCGCGTGCTTCGGCAAGTTCGACGAGCCGCGGCTGCGCGTCCTGCAACAGCGTCCGCGTCGCGGCTTGGTCGGCGTTGAAATGGACGTGGACGGTATCGCCGTCCTTGCGCATCGAAACGTCGATCGCGCCGAGCGCGTCGGGGACCAGGCGGATCCGCGTATCGGTCGCATCGGCGGCGTCGCGCAGGATTTCGATCCGCTCGATCATCGCGTGCGGCCAGCGATCCTGCCGCATGTCGAGCGGGGCCTGCTGCGCTTCCGCAGTCTTGATCGTCAGCGGCGATACCGGCGCGTTAGCGGCGATCGACGGCGCGGTCGGATCGGTCGCATCGCGCTCGTCGCGCGTCTTGGCGGCCTGGATCGCGGCGCCGAACACCTGGCTGGCCGACGCGACGGTGCCGGGTTGCGGCTGGATCGCGGCGGGCTGCGCGAGCGCGAGCGCGACGGGGGTGGTCGCCTCGGTTGCTGTCCAGCGTGGCGTGGCGGGCGGCGAGGCGTCGGCGGTCGGCGCTGGCACCGACGATTGCGGAGGCGCACCGGGTTCGCTTGCAACACCGAGTGGGGGACTCACGGTCGAGATTTGTGGTGCAACGGGCACGGTCGCCGCTAGCGCCACGATCTGCAACGGAGGAGTCGCGACGGGCGCGGTAGTGATCGGGATGCTGGGCGTCGGGGCTACCGGCGCGACTTCCCGCAGTGAGATCTGGCTACGATCGACCACTCCCACCGCAGGTCGCGGCGAGGCTGTGGCGACGGGTAGTACGCTGGGCTGCGCGACCGGGCGCAGCGCGATCGGGATTCGCAGAACTGTGGGTGGCGCGACGGGGATCGCTGTTGGCACAGTCGGTTCGCCCTGTGCGAGCTTCGTCGCGTTGCGGGATTGCCGTGGGGCGGGAGTAATCGAGGTCGTGAGGTCCTGTTCGGCCGCCACGAGAGGCTTTGCGTCTGCCGCACCTGTAGCGACGGGCTTTGCGGCACCGATTGCCGATCCGGCGGAGACGACGGCGTTCTCGGCCACGATCACCTTGGTGGCTTCGGGGGGTGGCGAGGGGGCGGGGGACGGGACGAGCGGGATGTCCGGGTTTGCCTGCGCAAGGGGCGGAACGAGCGGGGGCTGCGCGATCATGGGCTGATCGGGCAGCGCCGGTTGATCGGCGGGCGTCGCGTCGGCGGTGTCGTCCGACGGGGTCGTCAGAGTGTCGTTCTTGGCCTTGCCGCCGCGGGGCGCGATCGCGAACGCCGCGGGACGCGCTGCACTAGGGCTCGGACGCGGGGCAATGGTGCGTTTGGCGACATCGGGCGTTGCGGGCTCCGGAGTTGCCGGGATTATTGGCTGTACGAGCGTTGGCGATGTCAGGCGCGGGCCTGCCGCAAGCGGTACGGCGAGGAGAGTGACGATTGCCGGGACGATCGGCTGTGCACCCTCCGTCACGATCGGGGTCGGCAAGGTGTTGCCGGTCGCGGCGGCGTCCTGCCGGACGATCGTGCCGGGCGACAGCGCCGGGATCGCGACGATCGGAGCCGGCGTCGTCGGCGCACCGTCCACGGCGGCATCGTCGTTCGCCTGCGCGAAGGAGCCCGCGAAATCGCCCGGCGTCCGCCCGTTCTGCACGGTCGTCGACCGCGCCGGGGTCGGCAGCGTGGGAGAAAGGGTCGCGGTCGGGATCATGCAGGATACTCGTTCGGGCGGCGGCACGGCGCCGGTCCGCTAGCGCTCAGCAAGGATCGTGCCGAACCTTCCGGAACGCGGGCGATTCCTCCATCGCGCGGATCGCCTTCAGCACCGCGTCGGCGTCGGCACGCGCGAGCAGCTTTTCGACAGCACTCTGGTCGCGCTTGGCGGCGCGGGTCGCCTCGGCGGCGCGGCCGACATGGTGTTCGGCCGCCTGCATCCGCTCGACCGCGGCGTCGGCGGATTTCTGCAGGCGCTCGCGGTAATGCGCGGCGGCGCCCAGCGACACCGCTACCTGTGTCTCGTGGACCGGCGCGACCGCCTCGACGAGCAGCGCGATACGCCCGGACAGGATCTGTTCGCTGGCGAACTTGTCGTGTGCGCGCGCTTCGTCGGCGCGGGTCAGGCCTAGCTGGAGCGTCCGGACGCGGTGGATGCGCGCCAGGGTCTTGCCGCGAGCATCCGCCATGTCAGCCGCCGAACACGCCGGTCAGTTCGGCGACGGCATCATCGAGCGAGACGTTCTCGTCGGCGTCCTGGCGGATATATTCCATGACCGCGGGGTGGCACGCGATCGCTGCGTCGATCGCCGGATCGGCACCGTGACGATACGCGCCCATCAGCACGAGATCGCGGTTCTCTTCGTAAGTGGCGAGGTGGCGGCGCAACGTCCGCGCGGCCGCGGCATGGGGGGCGTCGACGATGTCGGTCATCACGCGGCTGACCGACGGGCCGATATCGATCGCCGGGTACACGCCGCGCTCGGCGAGCTGGCGGTTCAGGACGATATGCCCGTCGAGGATCGAGCGGGCGGAATCGACCACCGGATCGTTTCCGTCGTCGCCGTCCGCGAGCACCGTGTAGATCGCGGTGATCGAGCCGCCGGTGTGGACGTCGACGCCCGCGCGCTCGATCAGGTTCGGCAGCATCGCGATGGCGGAGGGCGGATAGCCGCGTGCGGACGCGGGTTCGCCGAGCGCGAGGCCGATTTCGCGACCGGCATGCGCGACGCGGGTTAGCGAATCCATGATGAGGAGGACCTTCTTGCCCTCGTCGCGAAACGCTTCGGCGATCGCGTGCGCGCGGAGTGCACCGCGGATGCGGAGGACGGGCGAATGGTTGGCGGGGACGGCGACGACGACCGAGCGTGCGCGAGCCGCGCCAGCGACCTTGGTCTCGAGGAAGTCGGCGACTTCGCGGGAACGCTCGCCGATCAGGCCGATCACGATCACGTCGGCCTGCGCGGCGCGAACGATCATGCCGAGCAGCACCGACTTGCCGACGCCCGAGCCGGCCATGATGCCGACGCGCTGGCCCTGGCCGATGGTGAGCAGGCCGTTGATCGCGCGGACGCCGACGTCGAGCGGTTCGCGTACGCGACCGCGATCGAGCGGCGACTGGAGTTTCCCCGCGAGCGGCCAGCGTCCGGCGCCGCGGATCGGGCCGAGACCGTCGATCGGCTTGCCGGCACCGTCGACGACACGACCGAGCAGCGCGGGGCCGACCTCGGCCTCACCAGGTGCACCGATCGGCCTGACCGGCGCGCGCGGCAGCAGCGCTGCGGCACCACCGAGGTTCATCATCAACGTACGGCCGTTGCGGAAGCCGATGACCTCGGCCTCGACGCTCGCAGCACCTTCGCCGACCTGGCAGACCGTGCCGACCGGCAACGTCAGCCCGACCGCTTCCATCAGCAGGCCGTCGAACGAGGCGAGGCGGCCGGAGACCTTGGGCTTGGCGACGAAATCGGCGTTGGAGAGGGTTTCGAGATAATCGGCGGTGAAGCGGTTCAACATTTGGGCACCGGCACGCGGTCGATCGCCAGCGCCAGCTGATCGAGCCACAATTCCGGACCGTCCTCGACGATCGTCGAAGCGCTTTCGAGGACGAAGCTGCCGCGCGCGACGCCGGGGTCGCCCGCCGCGAAGATCGATTTCGGCAGGCGGCCTTCGAGCAGCGCGACATCGTCGGGATGGACGCGGAGCAACGCCGATTCGGCACCGTCGGCGAGCAGCTCGGCGGCGTTTTCGATCCGGCCCGCGAGCACGTCGGGTGCGATCCCGACTTCGCCGACGACCTTCGACACGAGGAACAGGACGGTCTGGCGGAGCTGTCCCGCGATCCGCTCGCGGTCGATCCGATCGGCGCCCAGCGCGGTGGCGAGATCGCCGAGCAACGTCGCGTCACGCGCGCCGGCATCGCGCGCGGCAGCCGCAGCGGCGGCGAGCCCTTCCTCGTAGCCTGCGGCATGCGCGGCCGCGAGCGGATCGATGAACGACGACTCGCTGACCGGATCGAGCGGATCCCAGCCGGCGGTCGGGTTCACGTCCTTGTCGGCCGGGCTGAAGTGACGCGGTGTACCGGCATCCCCCGCGGTGTCGCGAACGGATTCGGCGGTGAACGCGTGCCCGAAATCATTGGCAGGCCGGATCGTCGCGCGCGCCCGGATATCCGCGGCGGCAAAACCGGACGGCGGGGCGAACGCGCTGGCGAGGACGTTGGCAGCGGTGGTGTGGCGCGACGCGAAGCCCGCGGTGAAGCCGTTAGACATAATCGTCTTCCCCCCCGCCCATCTGGATCGTGCCGTCCTTGGCGAGCCCGCGCGCGATCGCGATCATCGCCTTTTGCGCTTCGAGCACTTCGGCGAGCTTCATCGGCCCGCGGGCCTCCATCTCGTCGCGGATGCCGTCGGCGGCGCGCGCCGACATGCAGCCGAGGAAGCGGTTGCGGATCGTCTCGTCGACGCCCTTCAACGACTTGGTCAGGATCTCGCTGTCGACGTTGCGGATCAGCGTACCCAGATTCTTGTCGTCGAGGTCGAGCAGATTGTCGAAGATGAACATCGCCTCCTCGATCGCCTTGGCGACGTCGCGGTCGATCTTGAACAGCTTCGGCATGACGCGCTGTTCGGTCGCTTTGCGCGCGCCGGACAGGATCTTGGCGGCTTCGCGCGTGCCGCCGAGCGTGACGCCGGCGCCTGCCGACGACGTGCTGGTGCGGTTGGCGAGCAGCGTGCGCAGCGTATCGACCGCCTCGGGCGTGATCGGCCCGAGCCTGGCGATGCGGTGGAGGATGTCGGGCTGGACCGCGTCGGGCAGCAGTTCGAGCACCTGGCCACCGATCGACGCGTCGAGATTGGCGATCAGCACCGCGGCGATCTGCGGATGCTCCTTCTCGATCATCGCGGCGATCTCGGGGGCGTCGAGCCAGTCGAGCAGTTCGAGTTCGCATGCCGCCTCGGCGGGAGTAATCCGCGCCAGCACGCTCTCGGCCTTTTCGCGACCGAGCGCACGGTTCATCACCGCCTCGATCTTGGGTCGCGGGTCGAAGCCGATCGCGGTGCGTTCGCGGGCATGCCCGACGAAATCGTCGAGCACGTCCTCGACCTCCTGCTCGGAGACATCGGCGACCTTGAACATCGCCGCGCCGAGCTGACGCACTTCCTCGGGTTCGAGCTTCTGGAGGATGGCGGCGGCCTCCTCTTCGCCGACCAGCATCATCAGCACCGCGGCGCGTTCGACGCCCGTGTAGGTTCGGATGGCGACCTCGCTCACTTCGCGTCCGCCTTGATCATGTCGCGTACCGCCAGCGCGGCGCGGGTCGGATTGTCGCGGGTGAAACCACGCACCGCACCGATCCGGTCGTCATAGCCGCGCGTGTTCTCGAGCTGGTCGAGGCTGACCGGGGCGGCCACACCGATCCCGGCAGGCGCGCCGTCGCCATCGACCTCGCCGATCGGCTGGCCGAAGGCGGGACGCGTCGTGGCATCCTCGCGCTTCTTCATCAGTGCCTTGGCGATCGGGCGGACGCCGAGCAGCAGCACCAGCAGCGCGATGACGATCGCGGTGCCGTTGCGTGCGAGCACCGGCAGCCAGGCGTTGTCGTACCAAGCGGGGCCGCTCGTCGCGGACGCATCGGCGCCGGCGAACTTGCGGCTGATCACCGTGACGTTGTCGTTGCGCGCCGCATCGAAGCCGACCGCGCTCTTCACGAGATCGCTGATCTGGGTGATCTCCATCGCGGTGCGGCGGGTCTTGTCGGGATCGCGGAGCAGGACGGCGACCGACAGGCGCTTGACCCCGCCCGGCGTCGCGCGCGTGACCGAGACTTCGCGGCCGAGATCGTAGGCGCGCTGATACTGGTCGGACTGCTTCATCGGATCCGGGGCCGGACCGCCCGCGACCGGAGGGCCGGGGTTGCCGTTCTGCGCCTGCGGGGTCGACAAGGTGCTCGCCGAGGGCGGGGTGTTGCTGAGTGCGCCGGGAATACCGCCGGGGCCGGCGGCGGCGCCTTCCTTCTGGTTGCCCGTCCAGTTGCCCGTCTCGGCGCGGAGAACGCCCTGCTTCTCGTAGCTTTCACGCGTCGCCTGGCTCTCGTCGAGATTGACGTCAGCCTGGACTTCGGCGGTGAAGTTGCCCGCGCCGACCAGCGGCGTGAGCAGCGCGATCAGCTGGGTGCGATACTTGTCCTCGATCCGGCGCTGGATATCGATCCGTGCGTCGCTCGCGGCACCGGCACCATCGCCGCCACCGCTCTTGGTCAGCAACGCGCCCATCTGGTCGACGATCGTCACCGCCTCGGGCTTCATCCCCGGCACCGACGAGGCAACGAGGTTGATGATCGAGCTGACCTGCGCATCGCTCAGCGAGCGGCCGCCCTGCAATTTCAGGATCACCGACGCCGATGGTGCGGCATTGTCGCGGACGAACACCGATGCTTCCGGCATCGCGAGATGCACGCGCGCCTCGGCGACCGCATCGATCTCCTCGATCGATTTGGCGAGCTCGGACTCGCGTGCCTGGCGGAGGCGTTCGCCTTCGACTGCGCGGCTCACGCCCATCGGCAGCTGGTCGAGGATCGCGTAGCCGCCGGGCGCAGCCTTGGGCAGGCCTTGGCCGGCGAGCAGCATCTTCGCGCGGCTATAGTCCTCCTCCGACACCGTCAGCGCGCCGGTACCGTCGTCGATATGGCTCTTGATGTTCGCGGTGGTCAGCGCGGAGGTGACCGCGGCCTTGTCCGAATCGGGCAGCCCGCTGAACAGCGTCTTCTGCGTCGGCGTCGACAGGCTCATCCACGCAAGCGCGGCGGCCGCGATGAGTCCGACCATCAGCGCCATCGGCAGCGAACGGCGAACCGCGGGCTGCGCGAACGCGCTCTTGATCTGCTGGAGGGGGTTGGCGAACCGTTCTGTGCCGCCGGGCGATGGGATGAGTGCGGTGCTCATGTCAGACCGGCATGCTCATGATATCCTTGTAGGCGGACAGCAGCTTGTTGCGGACCTGCAACGTCGCCTCGAAACCGACCGACGCCTGTTGGCGGGCGAGCATCACTTTCGCGATGTCGACCGTTTCGCCGCGCTCATAGCTTTCGCTGACCTTGGCGGCCTGGGTCTGGCCTTCGTTGACGCTTTTCAACGCCGATTCCATCGTGTCGACGAAGCTGACCGGCTTGACCGCTTCGGTCGGCGCGGCGTTGCCGGTGGCGCCGGCACGCGACAGCGCCTGGTTGCGTTCGAGGATCTGCGAGCGCAGCGCCATCACGCGGTCGACGCTCATCGCGCCGCCACCGATGCCCGAGACGCCGCTCATGCCGAGGCCGCCCAGTTATGGACGCTGCCGATATCGTCGCCCTGCTCGCGCGCCTTGGCCAGGCGGTAGCGCAGCGTGCGTTCGGAGATGCCGAGGCGCTTGGCGGTCTCGATCCGGCTGCCGTTGCACGCCTTGAGCGTTTCGCGGATCGCCGCGAACTCGCTCATCTGGACGATGTTGCCCAGGGTGTCGGGGCTGCCCCGGGTTTCGGGCTCGGCCGGCGCGACGACCGTGGCCGGGATGATCGACGCCATCGGCACGCTGCGCTGGAAGGTCAGCGACACCGGACGATCGAACACGATGTGGTTCGCCTCGATCGTGTCGCCGCCGCAGAACAGCAACGCGCGCTGGATCACGTTCTCGAGCTCGCGGACGTTGCCGGGCCAGTCATGGTGCATCAGCTGTTCGATCGCGGCGTGGCTCGGCCAGGGAATGAGCGTGCGGTTGCCCGCGTGGCGCAGGATCAGCGTGGCGGCGAGCGCGGGAATATCGTGCGGGCGGTCGGCGAGCGGCTTGGTCGCGAGCGGGAACACCGCGAGGCGGTAATAAAGATCGGCGCGGAACCGGCCGGCGGCGACTTCGGCATGGAGGTCGCGGTTGGCGCAGGCGATGACGCGAACGTCGATCGGCTGCGGCACCGATGCGCCTAACGGCACGACTTCGCGCTCCTGCAACACGCGGAGCAGCTTCGCCTGCAGCTGGAGCGGCATCTCGGCGATCTCGTCCAGCAGGATCGTGCCGCCATTGGCGGCGCGGAAGAACCCGTCGCCACCGCTCGATGCGCCGGTGAACGCGCCCTTCTGGTGACCGAACAGCAACGCCTCGAGCATCGATTCGGGGAGCGCGGCGCAGTTGATCGCGATGAACGGCTTGTCCTTGCGGGCGGAGCCGTTGTGGATCGCGCGGGCGAGCACTTCCTTGCCGGTGCCGGTCGGGCCGTTGATCAGCACGGTGATGTCGGCGGCGGCGACGCGCTCGGCCAGGGCGAGCAGCGCAAGCGATTCGGGGTCGGCGGCGGTCGGCATCTCGGGCCCACCGATCAGCGCGCGCGCGAAGCCGTTGCCGACTGCGGCGTCCTCGGCGGTGAAGCTGATCCGGGCCGGCGTGCCGTCGCGCGACGGGGTCACCTGGCGCCCCTCGCAGCCGATCACCACGGTACGGGCAGGGGCTGTGATGCCCTCGCCATCCGCCACCAGGAACAGGTCGTTCGCGCCGGGCTGGCCGGTTTCGAACGAGCCCACGCCGAAGCCCTGCGCGCGCAGCGACGAAACGAGCGCGTATTTTCGCGAAGTGACTGCGGCTGATGGAAAAATCGATCGCATGGTGTTCCCCTTGGACGAGTCGGGGAATGCCGCATTGCTGGTAAACTACTGGTTAAACGCTGCCGCCTGCCGGCAGAATATTTCCGGGCGTGGCTGCGCGGACACGTGCGATCGCGTTCGCGCGCGTGCGCCCGCGTAGAAGACTTTGGCGGATGACGGTCGGGACGGCGTGATTTGCCGATGCGATCTCGCTGTAATTTCTGGCGCGATTTTTTTTCTAAAGCCCGCGCGGACCCGGCCGTTACTCATTTCGATAGATCGGCACTTCGCCACGGGGGCGGCGCGGATCGTCTGAAAATTTACGGAGATTTCGCAATGACTGTCATCGGTACCAACATCTCGGCCATGCGCGCCGCGAACGCTTCGAACGCAGCCAGCATGGCGCTGTCGACCTCGATGGAGCGCCTGTCGACCGGCAAGAGCATCAACTCGGCCAAGGACAACGCAGCCGGCATGGCGATCAAGACGTCGATGACGTCGCAGATCAAGGGCATGAACCAGGGCATCCGCAACGCCAATGACGGCATCTCGATGGCGCAGACCGCTGAAGGCGCGCTCGACGAGGTCACCAACAACCTGCAGCGTATGCGCGAACTCGAAGTCCAGAAGGGCAACGGCACGTATTCCGCCAGCGACATCCTGAACATCAAGGCCGAGCAGGACGCGCTGTCGACCCAGATCACCAACGTCCTGACGAACACCAAGTTCAACGGCGTGGCGCTGTTCGACGGCTCGGCCGGTACCGGCGGCACGGTGAAGATCCAGGCCGGCGCGAATTCGACCGACGCGATCGATCTCGCTCTCGGCGGCGACCTCAAGGCTGCGGGCACGGGCCTCGGCACGGTCGTGACGGCAACCGGTTCGGCAGGCACGCTGTCCGACTACGACACCGCGATCTCGAACGTCTCGAACCGTCGTGCAAACCTTGGTGCGGCGCAGAACCAGCTGCAGTCGGCGGTCAACAACCTGACCTCGAACTCGACCAACCTGTCCGACGCCAAGAGCCGGATCGAAGACACCGACTTCTCGTCGGAGACGACCGCCCTCGCCAAGGCACAGATCCTGAGCCAGGCATCGACCGCGATGCTGAGCCAGGCCAACCAGAGCCAGCAGAGCGTCCTGAAGCTGCTTCAGTAATCCGAAACGGCACCGGCACCGCCCCCCCAAAAGGGTGTCGGTGCCGATCGGACCCGTCCGCCGATGCGGACGGACAGAACCCCGGTGGCTTCGGCCGCCGGGGTTTTGCGGCGTTCGCGGTCGGCGCCTGTATAGAGTGTGACGTCTTGTCAGGCCGCCGTCCGCCTTCGATACCGGCGTGCAGCTGTTGCAACGCGAGTGACGATGAACACCAAAGGCGTCGATCCCGACAGTGTGTATGCGTGGCTTTGCGGCCGGTCGCTGGCGCGCGGGGTACCGCAGCCGGTTGCCGACCAGGGCGGTTTCCGGGTCGATACCGGCACCGAAACGGAGATCAGCCGCTGGGTGTTCCCGACGATCGGGCCTGGATTGGTGGCGCTTGCCCGCGGTCTTCAGGATTCCCGCTACTTGCTGAAGCTGTGTGGAGAGACCGACGAACTACGTTCGATCCTCCCCGGCGGCTGGCAGGTCGAAGGCGGCAATTTCTTCATGCAGAGCAGCGGCGCGCTCTTTGAGGCCGCCCCGGTCGAGGGCTCGATCGACGTCGTCCGCAACGATGCGGTGATCGCGGTGCGGATAGTGGCGGAGGACGGTAGTCTGGCGGCGAGCGGCTACGCGGGGGAAACACCCGACGCCTTCGTCTACGACCGGATCGTTACCGCGCCCACGCATCGTCGGCAGGGATTGGGCCGCGCGGTGATGGCGGCGCTTCAGGGTGCGCGGCATTATCCCGGTACGCCCGAACTGCTGGTCGCGACCGAAGCGGGGCGCGCGCTGTACGAACGCCTGGGATGGCGGACGCTCTCGGCCTATTCGACGGCGACGATCGTGCGGCCGTAAGACCGCCGGCCGGCGTGCGTCTGCCGTCACGTTGCATTGCAACTGCAGGGTGAACGCGTAGGCTGACTCTTCCACGACGAAATCGAGCAGACCGGGAGCGGGGCCATCAGCGGGCCGAATGTGATCTTTGCGATCATCGCCTATTGCGCGGTGTTGTTCGGCATCGCCTGGGTGGTCGATCGGCGAGGCCTGTCGCAGCGGCTCGGACGGATCGCCTATCCGCTGTCGCTCGCGGTCTATTGCAGCAGCTGGACGTTCTTCGGCGGCGTCGGCACCGCGGCGACACGCGGCTGGGATTACCTCGCCATCTATCTCGGGCCGGCGTTGGTGTTCCTGCTCGCGCCGAAGTTTCTCGCGCGGCTGGTGAAGCTCGCGCGCGACGAGGGATCGAGTTCGATCGCGGACTTCATCTCGGCGCGGTACGGGCGCAGTCGCAGCACCGCGGCGATCGTCGCGGGCACGGCCTTGCTCGCGTCGGTGCCGTATATCGCGCTCCAGTTGCGGTCGGTGACGCTGAGTTTCGGGGCGATCGCGGGGGTCGGCAGTTCGGCGGAGGTCGGCACGTTCGTCGCGCTGCTGCTGGCGGTGTTCGCGATCGTGTTCGGCGCGCGGCGGTATGAGGTGGCGGGGCGCAATCCCGGCGTGATCGCGGCGATCGCGGCGGAATCGCTGATCAAGCTGCTGTGTTTCGTCGTGCTCGGGGGGGTGACGATGGCGTTGCTCGTCGACGTACCGGCGGCGACGCTGGCGCCGTCCCTGGCGCGGCTCCGGGCGGGCTTTACCTGGGGCGCGCTGTCGTCGGATTTCTGGGTGCGGACATTGCTGTCGGCGCTCGCGATCCTGTGTCTGCCGCGACAATTCTATGTCGGGGTGATCGAGGCGCGCGGACCCGACGCGGTCGCCCGGGCGCGCGGCCCGTTCATCGCGTACATGGTGGTGATCTCGCTGCTCGTGCTGCCGCTGGCGCTGGCGGGCATGACGCTGTTGCCGGGCGACGCCGAGCCCGATCTCTACGTGCTCGCGGTGCCGTTGCAGCAGGGTCAGCACGTCGTTGCGTTGCTCGCATTCCTGGGCGGGTTCTCGGCGGCGACGGCGATGGTGGTGGTCGAGACGATCGCGCTGTCGACGATGGCGACCAACGACCTGCTCGCGCCGCTGCTGCTCCGGCGCCACGGCGACGCGGGCGAGGGCGAGCTGGGGCGGCGGATGCTGCGCGTGCGGCGCCTCATCATCGCGGCGATCGTCGCGGTCGCGCTGGTGTATGGACGCAGCCTCGGCGCGGACCTGCCGCTCGCGTCGATCGGGTTGATCGCGTTCGCGGGCGTCGCGCAGTTCGCACCTGCGCTGATCGCGACGGTCGGCTGGAACTTCGCCAACCACACCGCCGCGCGCGCGGGACTGGTCGGGGGCGTGATCGTCTGGATCTACTGCCTGTTGCTGCCGTCGATCGGCGAGGGTGTTGGGCCGGCGCTGGCGCAGTTCACGCGGGGGTGGCTCGATCCCGATGCGCTGCTCGGCTGGCGGATCGGCTCGCCGCTGGTCAACGGGACGGTGTGGAGCCTCGGCATCAACGTCGCGCTGATGGCGGGTTTGCACGTCCGCGAACGCCAGCGCGGCAACAGCGCGCTCGATCACGTCACGACGCTCGGCGAGTTGAAGTCGCTCGTGGCGAGGTTCGTCGGCGATACCGAGGCGCTGGCGTTGGATCTGGTGTCCGTTGATCCGCGCGCGCCGATCGACGGTCCCGCCGCGCGCACTGCCGAGCGGTTGATCGCAGGCGTGATCGGCGCTCCGTCGGCGCGGAAGATCGTCGCGTCGAGCATCGCCGGCTCGGCGATCGACGTCAGCGACGTGGTCCGGCTGCTCGACCAGCGCGGGCGCTCGCTGCGGTTCTCGCGGACGCTGTTGTCCGCGACGCTGGAGACGATCGATCCGGGTGTCAGCGTGATCGATGCGGACCTGCGGCTGGTCGCGTGGAATCCGCGCTATGTCGAGATGTTCGACTATCCCGAGGGCTATGTCGTGGTCGGGCGCTCGATCGCCGATCTGATCCGGTACAATGCCGAGCGCGAAGGCATCGCCGGCGATATCGCGGCGCATGTCGGTCGGCGGGTGGCGCACCTTGCGCGGGGCACGCCACATAGTTTCGAGCGCCAACGGCCATCGGGGCGCTGGATCAAGATGGTCGGGCGACCGATGCCGGGGGGCGGGTACGTTCAGAGTTTCACCGACATCACCGCGGAAAAGGAGGCGCAGGCCGATCTCGAGGCGCGGGTGGCGGCGCGGACGCAGGACCTCGCACGGTCGAACCACATGCTGGGTGAGGCGCGCGCGATCGCCGAGACCGCGACCCGCGACAAGACGCGGTTCCTGGCGGCGGCGAGCCACGATTTGTTACAGCCGTTGCACGCGGCACGGCTGTTCTGCGCGGCGCTTGCCGAGGACAGAGCGCCGCATCAGGCGGAACTGGTGCGCGCGATCGATGGTGCGATCGGATCGGCGGACACGTTGCTGCGCGCGCTGCTCGACGTGTCGCGGCTCGATGCGGGGGGCGTGGTGCCGAAGGTCGAGCGGTTTGCGCTGGGGGCGTTGATCGAGGAGCTGGCGGTGCAGTTTCGGCCGTTGGCGGGCGAGCGCGGGCTGGTGCTGGCGGCACATCCCGGCGCGTTCAGCGTGGCGACGGATCGCTCGCTGCTGCGGTCGATCCTGCAGAATTTTCTGTCGAATGCGGTGCGTTACTCGGCGGATGGGCGGATCTGGATCGGAGCGCGGCGCAGGGGCGACGACGTGCTGATCGAGGTGCGGGACAACGGGCCGGGGATTGCTGCCGGTGACCGCGAGCGGATATTCGAGGAGTTCGAGCGACTGGAGAGCAAGGGGAGCGCGGGCGGTGGCGTCGGGTTGGGGCTGGCGATCGTCCGCCGGATCGCGCGATTGCTCGGGTCGGCGGTGGAGTTGCGGTCGGAACTGGGCCGGGGGACGACGTTTGCAGTGAGGGTGCCGCTTGCGCCGGCCGGGCTGGACGTGGCGTTGCCGACGCCCTCCGCGACGCGTGCCCTGGTGCCGGGGTTGCGGGTGCTGTGTCTCGATAACGATGCGACGATCCTGGCGGCGCTCGATGCGGCGTTGCGCGCTCGGCGGTGCGTGCCGTTGCTAGCCGCGACGATCGCCGAGGCGATGGAGCTGGCGGCGGACGAGGAGCCGGATGTTGCGCTGGTCGACTTTCATCTGGACGAGGCGGAGGATGGGCTGGATGTCGTGGCACGGCTGCGGGCGATGGTGCCGGCGCCGGCGATTGCGCTGGTGACGGCGGATCGTACGGTTGTGGATGATGTGCGGTGTGTTGGGCTTGTCGTGCTGACGAAGCCGGTGGTGCCGGCGGATTTGTGGCGGTTTATCGAGGATGCGTCCGCGGCGGCGGCGCTGGGAAGTTGAGCCTGCTTGATCCTCCCCCGCCAGGGGGGGCAGGCGCTTGCCTGACGGAGGGGGAGGAAAGGAGGAACTGCTGTTGCGTGTTCCTCCCCCTCCGTCGCCTCCGGCGCCACCTCCCCTTGCGGGGGAGGATTGGGGGCACGGGCACACTTCGTCATCCTGACGAAAGTCATGATCCAGAGCCACGATCGGGGTGGGTGGTATCCTGGGTCCTGACTTTCGTCAGGATGACGGTTGGGGGAGGGGGAGCCGGCGCGCGGCTAATCGGCGAAGTGGATGTCCATTGCCCGTGCCGCGAGGACGGCTTGCGTGCGGTTCTGGACGCCGAGTTTGCGGAGGATGGCGGTCATGTGGCCCTTGACCGTGCCTTCGGAGATGCCGAGGTCGAAGGCGACTTGCTTGTTGAGGCGACCGGCCAGCACGCCGAGCAGGACTTTGAGTTCGGTCGGGGTGAGGCTCGCAACCCGCGTCGCCATGTCATCGACGGAGGCACTCTCACTCGGCGCGTCGCGTTCGCCGGCGAGCGCGCGGGCTACGGCGGTTTCGAGCGTGGTTAGGTCGGCGGTCTTGGAGACGAAACCGATTGCGCCATACGCCCTCGCACGCGGCGCCGCTTCGGCTTCGTCCGCCGAGGAGATCACCATGATCGGCGTGTCGGGGCGCTCGGCGTGGAGCAGCGCGACGCCCGCGAACCCTTCCGACCCCGGCATCCGCAGGTCGAGCAGGATCAGGTCGAGCCGTTCCGCCCCCCGCACCGCGTCGACGGCTTCGCAGAGTTGCCCCGCCTCGATCACCACCGCGTCGGGCGCGGCGCGGCTGACCGCCAGTTTGAGCGCCTGGCGGAACAGCGGGTGATCGTCGGCGATGAGGATCGTGCGCGTCATGCCGGTACGGGGATAGCCTCCTCGCGGCCGGCGATCAGCGCGTCGAGCACCGCGGGATCGGCGAGCGTCGAGGTATCGCCAAGCTGGTCGAGCTGGTTCTCCGCGATCTTCCGCAGGATGCGGCGCATGATTTTCCCCGAGCGCGTCTTGGGGAGCGCGGGCGCGAACTGGAGGATGTCGGGCGTGGCGATCGGCCCGATCTCGCGGCGGACCCACTGGACGAGTTCCTTGCGCAGCTCCTCGCTCGGCTCGGCGTTCGCGTTGAGCGTGACGTAGGCGTAGATGCCCTGGCCCTTCACGTCGTGCGGCATGCCGACCACCGCGGCTTCGGCGACCTTCGAATGCGCGACGAGGGCGCTCTCGACTTCGGCGGTGCCCATCCGATGGCCGCTGACGTTGATGACGTCGTCGACGCGGCCGGTGATCCAGTAATAGCCGTCCTCGTCGCGGCGGCAGCCGTCGCCGGTGAAATACTTGCCGGGATAGGTCGAGAAATACGTCTGGAAGAAGCGCTCGTGATCGTTCCACACGGTCCGCATCTGGCCCGGCCAGCTGTCGGCGATGACGAGATTGCCCTCGACCGCGCCCTCCAGCACCTTGCCGTCCGCATCGACCAGTTCGGGCATCACGCCGAACAGGGGCTTGGTCGCGCTGCCGGGTTTCAATGCGGTTGCGCCCGGCAAAGGCGAGATCATGTGGCCGCCGGTTTCCGTCTGCCACCAGGTATCGACGATCGGGCAGCGGCCGTCGCCGACGACATTGTGGTACCAGTTCCACGCCTCGGGATTGATCGGTTCGCCGACCGAACCGAGCAGGCGCAGCGACTTGCGACTGGTGCGCGTGACCCAGTCGTCGCCCTCGCGCATCAGCGAGCGCAGCGCGGTCGGTGCGGTGTAGAGGATGTTGACCTGGTATTTGTCGACGATCTGCCAGAACCGGCTGTGATCGGGGTAGTTGGGCACGCCCTCGAACATCACCGTGGTCGCGCCGTTTGCGAGCGCGCCGTACAGCGAATAGGTGTGGCCGGTCACCCAGCCGACATCGGCCGCGCACCAGAAGATCTCGCCGGGGCGGTAGTTGAAGACGTACTCGTGTGTCATCGATGCCCACACCAGATACCCGCCGGTCGAATGGAGCACGCCCTTGGGCTGGCCGGTCGAGCCGCTGGTGTAGAGGATGAACAGCGGGTCCTCGGCGTTCATCGGCTCGGGTGCGCAGTCGGTCGACTGGCCCTCGACGCAGTCCGCATACCAGCAATCGCGGCCTTCGGTCATCGTCACCTTGCCGCCGGTACGACGGACGACGATGACGGTCTCGACCGCGAGATCGCCGTGGTCGAGCGCGGCGTCGACATTGGCCTTCAACGGCACGGTCTTGCCACCACGCAGCCCTTCGTCGGCGGTGATGACGATGCGGCTGTCGCAATCGTGGATGCGGTTGCACAGGCTCTCGGGCGAGAAGCCGCCGAACACCACCGAATGGATCGCGCCGATCCGAGCGCAGGCGAGCATCGCGAACGCCGCCTCGGGGATCATCGGCAGGTAGATCGTGACGCGGTCGCCCTTCTTGACGCCCTTGGCCTTCAGCGCGTTGCCGAGCTTCGACACCTCGTCGCGGAGTTCGGCGTAGCTGATCTTGCGGTCGTCGGCGGGGTCGTCGCCTTCCCACAGGATCGCGGTCGCGTCGGGCCGCGTGTCGGCGTGGCGATCGACGCAGTTGGCGGCGACGTTGAGCTGACCGTCCTCGAACCAGCGGATGTGGAAGTCGCTCTCGTCGAACGAGGTATCCTTGATCTTGGTTGGCGGCACGATCCAGTCGAGGCGCTTGGCCTCCTTCGCCCAGAACGCGTCGGGATCGGTCGCGGCCTCGGCATACATCCGGTCATAGGCGGCGGCGTCGATCAGGGCGTCCTTCGCCCAGTCCGCGGGGACGGGATAGCTTGCCTCGGTCATCTGGCTCTCCTTTTGCCGCGCTGTACGCGGTCGTGTCGGCACGATCATCCCTCACCAAAGTAAGGGATGTGTGCGTCGTCGCAATCCGTCATGGTGGCAACGATCCTATAGTAGAACGTCGAATAGACGAACTGGGACGGAGACGGGTGGGGATGGAAACGGGCATGAAGCGATTGGCTTTCAGAACGCTGCTGGTGAGTAGTGCGTTGGCGGGGCTGGTGCCGACCGCGGCGCAGGCGCAGACTGCGCGCGAAGTCGAGCTCGAGACGCGGTTGAAGGCGCTCGAAGCCGCGGTGCAGGATCTGCGCGGCGAGCTGACCGCGGCGCGGGCGACGGCTGCGGCGCCGATCGCCCCGACTACCATGAGCGCGACTTCCACGAGCACGCCCCCCATGAGCGTGGCATCCGAGTCGCCAGGCCGATCGCCCGGCGCGACCAACGTGGCCCAGGCCAAGCCTGTCGCGACAAATTCGGCACCGACCGACGGTTTTCGCGTCGGCAACACGACGGTCAAGCTGGGCGGCTTCGTTCGCCTCAACGTCATTGCCAGCCGCTACAGCGATGGCGAGGCCGCGGTCGGGGGGCTGGGCAAGGAGTTCTTCCTGCCGCAGCAGATTCCGGTCGGCGGCGGGTTCTCCACACAGGACCTACTGCTCTCCGCGCGCCAGACCCGCCTGCAGTTCAGCACGTCGACGCCGATGAACGGCACCGACATCAAGACGTTGGTGGAGTTCGATTTCGCGCTCGCGACGGCGCCGGTCGGTGCGCAACGCGCGACCAATCCCTACACGCCCACCTTCCGTCGCGGCTTCATCGAATATGGCAATTTGCTGGTCGGGCAGGAATGGTCGACCTTCCAGAACATCGCCGTACTGCCGGAGACGACGGATTTCGTCGGGCCGCTGGACGGCACGGTGTTCAACCGCCAGGCCCAGGTCCGCTACACCATCCCGTTGCGATCCGGCCTGACGTTGCAGATCGCGGCCGAGAACCCCGAAACGGAAACGGCATTGCCGGCCAACGCCGCGCTGGTCGACACGGATGACGATCGCCTGCCCGACGTGGTGGCACGGGTGAACTGGAAGCCGAAATTCGGCGATTTCGCGCTTGCCGGCCTCGCGCGCGAGTTGCGCACCGATACGCTGGGCAGCGGCGATACCGCCTTTGGCTGGGGCGTTTCCGGGTCCGGCAAGATTCCGATCGGCAAGCGTCACGACCTGCGCTTCATGGCGACCTACGGGCAAGGCATCGGCCGGTACCTGGGATTGGGATACGTGCCCGACGCGATCTATGGCGGCACCGCGACGCAGCTCGAGCGGATCGACAATTTCGCGGGCTTCGCGGCGCTGCGGATCGGCTGGACCGATGCGATCCATTCGACGCTCATGGGCAGCTACCAGTCGGCCAATTATCCGGCCGGCGTGATCGTCACGGGGCTGGCCAACGCCAAGTCCTATGGCGGCGCAGGCAACCTGTTCTGGTCGCCGGGCAAGGGCTTCGACATCGGCGTGGAATATCGCCACGCCGTCCGCGAGCTCGTCTCGGGTGACACCGGCGCGCTCGACCGCCTCGAATTCGCATTCAAATACGGGTTCTGACTGCCCAACGCAGCAGAATCCCCACCCAACCTATCTGAGAGGATACCGCCATGGCGACGACAACAGGGGACGCATCGCCCCTTGGGCACGTGAAACAGAGCCAGCCGCTGATCATCATCGCGTCCTCGCTGGGCGCGGTGTTCGAATGGTATGATTTCTATCTTTACGGCCTGCTCGCGACGATCATCACCGCGCAGTTCTTCTCGGGCGTCAACGAAACGACCGGGTTCATCTTCGCGCTCGCGGCGTTCGCGGCGGGGTTCGCGGTGCGGCCGTTCGGCGCGTTGGTGTTCGGGCGGATCGGCGACGTCGTCGGCCGCAAGAACACGTTCCTCGTGACGATGGCGATCATGGGCCTGTCGACCTTCCTGGTCGGCTTGCTCCCCAGCTACGCGTCGGTCGGCGTCGCCGCGCCGATCGCGCTTGTCGTGTTGCGCCTGTTGCAGGGCCTCGCGCTCGGCGGCGAATATGGTGGTGCTGCGACCTATGTCGCGGAGCACGCACCCGACAAGAAGCGCGGGCTGTTCACCAGCTTCATCCAGACCACTGCCTCGCTTGGGCTGTTCGCGGCGCTGTTGATCGTCATCGGCGTGCGGACCCTGGTCGGCGAAGAGGCGTTCGCGGCATGGGGCTGGCGTATCCCGTTCATCGTCTCGATCGCGCTGCTCGCAGTGTCGCTCTGGATCCGGATGCAGCTCGAAGAGAGCCCGGTGTTCCAGAAGATGAAGGACGAGGGCAAGACGTCGAAGGCGCCGTTGACCGAGGCGTTCGGGCAGTGGAGCAATCTCAAGGTCGTGCTGATCGCGCTGTTCGGTGCGGTCGTCGGGCAGGGTGTCGTGTTCTACACCAGCCAGTTCTACGCGTTGTTCTTCCTCGAGAAGAATTTGCGCGTCGACGGGCCGACCACCAACATCCTGATCGCGATCGCGCTGTTGATCGCCACGCCGGCGTTCATCTTCTTCGGCTGGCTGTCGGACAAGATTGGGCGGAAATACATCATCCTGACCGGCTGTGCGCTCGCCGCACTGACATACATGCCGCTGTTCCATGCGCTGTCGAAGGCCGCTAACCCGGCGCTCTATGCGGCGCAGGCCAATTCGCCGGTGACGGTGGTGGCCAATCCGGACGAGTGCTCGGTGCAGTTCGATCCGGTCGGCAAGAACAAGTTCGACAGCAGCTCGTGTGACATCGCCAAGGCGTATCTGGCGAAGGCCGGCATTTCCTATGCCAACGTGATCGCACCTGCTGGCACCGTCGCGCAGATCAAGATCGGCGGCACGACCATCCCGGTCGTCAATCCGGCGGTCGTTTCGGGGCCCGAGAAAGCCGCTGCGATCAAGGCGTTCGGTACCGAAGTGAAGACCGCCCTGACCGCGGTGGGTTATCCTGAAAAGGCGGACCCGGCGCAGATCAACAAGCCGATGGTCGTCGCGATCCTCGTCCTGCTCGTGCTGTACGTGACGATGGTCTACGGCCCGATCGCGGCGCTGCTCGTCGAGCTGTTCCCGACGCGGATCCGCTACACGTCGATGTCGCTGCCCTATCATATCGGCAATGGCTGGTTCGGCGGGTTCCTGCCGACCGCGGCGTTCGCGATGGTCGCGGCGACCGGGGATATCTACTACGGGCTCTGGTACCCGATCCTCGCCTGCGCGGTGACGGCGCTGGTCGGGTTGGTGTTCCTGCCCGAGACGTTCCGCCGGTCGCTGCATAGCTGACCGAAATTGGTCCGGACCCCGCAGGATACGGGGTCCGGATCGACGTTCAGCGGCGCAAATCGTTCGACCGGTAGAAGGCGGCAAGCGCACCGGTCGACTCGAGCGCCACTTTCGGCAGGTGGATGTCCTCGAACATCCGGGCATAGCGGGCTCGGTTCGCCCTGGTCGCGGTGGTGATGTGGCGGATCATCACCCATTTCACCGTATCACGACCGCCCTTGAGCGCGCCGCGACGATCATGATCGAACCAGCAGCGTTTCAGATAGCGGTAGAGGCTGACCGCAGTGGGAACGTCGAGCAGGATAAGCCCGGTGGCGCGCTCCAGCCGATGCGGGAGAAGCCGCGAATAATTGCCGTCGATCACCCAGCATGCGCCCAGAATCGCAGCGTCGTGCAACACGGCGAATTCGTCTGCGGGCCGCGGGACCCAGTCGGTATGCGGCAGATGGTGAAGCTGATCGAGGTGAATCGCGGTAAGCCCCCGCGCCTGCGATAGGGCGTCCGCCAGCGTGGACTTGCCGCTGTTGGACGGCCCTATGATGCAGATGCGCGATCCGAGTTCGTCCAACGTCATCCGCGCCGATTACTCTTCCGCGCGCTGAAGAAACAGAGCTCAGGCGATCTGGCGGGCGAGCGCCTTCTTCAACTTCGCATGCGCGGACGCCTTGATCTGGCAGACGCGCGCGGAGCCGACGCCGAAGACTTCGCCGATCTCCTCGAGGTTGAGTTCCTCGACATAATAAAGCTGGATCACCTGCGCCTCGCGTTCGGGCAGCGCGGTGATCGCCTTGATCAGGGCCTCGCGCATGTCGCTGTCGGCGAGCTGCTCGAATGCATCCGGCGTGTCGTCGGCGAACCAGGGCAGGTCGTCCGCATACATCTCGTCGATCGAGTCGAAGCGGATCGAGTCGGCGGTGACGTAGTCGGTGCGGAGTTTCTCGATCGTCACGCCGATATGCTCTGCGATCATGTCTTCTCCGGGAGCCTTGCCCGTGCGGGCGGTTAGCGTCGAGATCGCCTCGGCATATTGGCGGCGGCGACGCATCGCGCCGCGCGTGCTCGTGGCTTGGCGGCGGAGTTCGTCGATCATGCTGCCGCGCAGGCGGGTGATGAGGTAGGTCTTGAACGGCATGCCGCGCTCGTCGAAATTCGCGGCGGCTTCGACCAGCGCGACCAGGCCGACCTGGATCAGATCCTCGACCTCGACGCTGCTGCTCATGCTGCCGTGGACGTGCCAGGCGATCCGGCGGACCAGCGGCAGATGCTGTTTGACGAGCTGGTCGGCGTCGCCGCCGGGGCGTTGATGCGGGCGGTAGGTGAGGGGCTGGCCCGTGAAAGGTTGGGCGTCGGCGAAGGCGCCGCGCATCGGGAGCGCGCTCATGCCGCCAGCGCCTGCTGCGAGGCACCGATGACGGCGACGACTTCGACCGCCTTCTCCTCGGGCACTTCGAAGAACGACATGACCGGCGTATCGGGCAGGCACGTCCGCACCAGCTTGCGGATGGCGATGCGGATGGTCGGCTGGACCACCAGCGCGAACGGTTTCGCCTCGGCGATCAGCGGTTCGGCGGCGCGTTGCAACGCCTCGACGATGCGGCGGCCGAGATCGGGTTCGATGACGTGGCGGCGCGACTGATCGGCGCGCATCGCCTGGCCGAGCAGACCTTCCAATTGACCCTCCAACGTCATGACGCGCAGCGGTTCGCGCACGCCGCACAGTTTCTGGATGATGAGCGCGCCGAGTTCGGGACGGATCGTCTCGATGATCTCCTCGGCATCCTGCGTGCGCTGCGCCGCGACCGCGATCGCGCCGGCGATGCGGCGGAATTCCTTGAGCGGCACGTTCTCCGCGAGCAGTCCTTTCAGGACCTGCGTCAGCGTCGTGATCGGCAGCGGCGCGAGTGCCGCCACCAGCTGTGCGGCGCGCTCCTTGAGGCCGTCGAGCAGCGCCTGCACTTCGTCCTGGCCGAGCAGCTCGGACGCGTTCTGGCCAAGCAGGTGGTTCAGATGCGTCGCCATGACGGTGCCGGGATCGACCACGAGATAGCCCGCACCGGTCGCGGCATCGGCGTCGCCCGCATCGACCCAGGTCGCGTCGAGCCCGAAGGTCGGATCCTTGACCTTCTTGCCGAACAGGTCGCCGAACGCCTGGCCGGTGTCGAGCGCGAGCATCTCGTCGGGCGACACGGTGTCCTCGCCGACGACGACGCCGTTGACGAGGATGCGGTAGACGTACGGGGCGAGGTTGATGTCGTCGCGGACGCGGACCTGCGGCACGACGAAGCCGAGTTCCTTCGACAGCTGGCGACGGACGCCGGTGATCCGCCCCATCAGCGGCGACCCGCGCCGCTCGTCGGCAAGCGGCACCAGGCCGTAACCGATGTCGAGATTGACCTGCATGCCGTCGGTGACTTCCTCCCAGCCGATCTTCGACTGGTCGATCGTCTCGACCGGGACGACCACGACGGGGGCGGGGCGGCGCTCGATCTGGCGCAGCTTCCACGCGGCGAACCCGGCGATCGCCGCGGCGGGCAGGATCACCATGTGCGGCATACCGGGCAGGATGCCGAGCAGCGCGAGGATGACCGCGACCGGCGTCCAGGTGCGTGGCGAACCGAACTGGCCGCCGATCTGGCCGGCGAGATCCTTGTCGGAGGTGACGCGGGTCACGATCGAAGCGGCGGCGATCGAGAGCATCAGCGACGGCAGCTGCGCGACGAGTGCGTCGCCGATCGCGAGCAGGATGTAATTGTGCGCGGCGTCGGCGATCGTCATGCCGTGGCTGACGGGGCCGAGGATCAGGCCGCCGATGATGTTGGCGGCGAGGATCAGCATCGCCGCGACCGCATCGCCCTTCACGAACTTCGACGAGCCGTCCATCGAGCCGTAGAAATCGGCTTCGGTCGAGACTTCGACGCGGCGCGCCTTGGCTTCGTCGGGGGTGATGAGGCCCGCGTTGAGGTCGGCGTCGATCGCCATCTGCTTGCCGGGGAGTGCATCGAGCGTGAAGCGCGCGCTGACTTCCGACACGCGGCCCGCGCCCTTGGTGACGACGATCATGTTGATGATCATCAGGATCGCGAAGACGAAGATGCCGACGACGTAATCGCCGCCGATCAGGAACGTGCCGAACGCCTCGATGACGTGACCCGCCGCGCTCTCGCCCTCATGGCCATGGACCAGCACGATGCGGGTCGAGGCGACGTTGAGGCCGAGACGGAACAGGGTGGCGAACAGCAGCACGGTCGGGAAGGCGGAGAAATCGAGCGGCTTCTGCGCGTTCAGGGCGACCATCAACACCGCGAGGCTGATCGCGATGTTCGCCACGAAGAAGATGTCGAGCATGAACGCCGGGATCGGCACGACCATGACGAGCACGAGCAGCAGGATCGCGAGCGGCAGGACCGACGCGCGGGCGTTGGAGAGAATGCGGTTCATGGCTTAGCCGCCCAACCGTGCGAGCATCATGTAGGCGAGCCGCGCGGTATCGGGCGTCGGGCGCAGGATGCTGGCGGCGGCCTGCGTCGTCTTGCCGGTGAACCTGCCCATCGCCGTGGTCGCCCAGGCGAGTGCGTCGTCGGCGCTTTCGTTGCTGCCGGTGATGACCGTGGAGCCGTTCATGTCGAGCGCCTGCGCGGCGTAGTTGGCGGGCGTCGCGGTCGCGCTGGCCCCGGCGGCGGCACCGCCGAGCTTGTCGGCGAACCGGTCGTAGATCGCCGACAGCGTGCGTGGTTGGTTGTTCGAATCGTAGAAGACGTTGTGGTTCGCGCGCGCGGCGGCGGGGAAGAGCGCCGCGCCGCTCGCCTGCGGGTTGGCCTGCATCGTCTTGAGGAACTTGGTCGCGCCGCCGAGACCCATGAAGTGCGCCATATACAGGTCGGTGCCCGAGGCCGGGCGGTTCAGCGTGCCTTCGAGCGACGCCTTGTTGTCCGAGGCGTATTCGGCGGCCATCAGCGAGGCGGCATTGGGATCGTTGCGCAGCGCGAGGATCGCCGCCTTGGTGCCGGCATCGCCGACCGAGAGGCGGCCGCTCGACGACTGGCCGATGCTGTTCGCGGCCCAGGCCATGCCGTGCTCGGCGCCGTGCTTCTTGACGACGGAGAGCCAGCTCTGTTCGATGAACTGATAGAGGCCCGATGCGCTCGACGTGCCGGCCTTGGCATTGGCGTTCAGCCCGCTCTCGAGCTTCGCCTGGCCCAGCAGATAGTCGAAATCCACGCCCGTCTTGCTGCTCGCAAGCGCGATCGCGGACTGGATCCGGCCGGTAGTGATAGGATTGACGGTCATGCCCGTGTGCGGTGCCCCTGGTTCAGGGGATGCTAAGCAAGGGGCGTGCCAGTTTCTCTTTCTTCGTCACCCCGGACTGGTTCCGGGGTCCACGGTGCCGCGCGCTCTCAGGGTATGGGGTATGCGGACCGGTGGATGCCGGAACAAGCCCGGCATGACGGGAGGTTAAGCGTACGCGGCGCGCAGACCCGGCCGATACCCGGCAATGGCACCGTCACCGGTCAGGGTTTGCAGGCGGCGGCGGACATTTGCCGCCATCAGATTGGTGTAGATCCGGCACGTCTCGTTGAGCCGGTTCGCTTCGTCGGCCAGCTCGCGGATCTCGGTGCCGGCGGGGCCGGTGCCGAGCAGCGCGACCTGTTCGATCCCGGCAAGCTTGTCGGCGGTCGCGCGCTCGAGGCTGGCGACGTCGTTCGACTTCAGCGCGGCGATCTCGGCATGCAGCGAGTCGATCACGCGGATCAGGGCTTCACGCCGCTTCATTGGAATTCCAGGCGAGGCTGAGCGCCATCAGCCGATCGGCGATGGTCGCGGGAAGGATGGGGAAGGTGCCGCTGGCGATCGCCTTCTTGATCTCGGCGACGCGCGTCGCGTTGACCGGGGGCGACGAGGCCATCGTCTTCGCCAGGGCCAACGAGTCCGAGAGGACCGAGGGCTGGGCCGATGCCGGCGACGATGCCTGCTGTACCGGCGTCTGAACGGCCGTCGTCGGCGTCGCGGCGGCGACGCGCGCGACGGAGCGATCTCCTGCTACTGACGGCTTCGCGCCGATCGAATCCACCATGTCCGCATCCTTTGGTTTGCGCTGACATCAGGAGATACGACCGCACGCTCGAAAGCTTTAGCAAAATTAAACCGTTCGAAAATTCGGGTCGGCCGGGCTCAGTTCGACCAGCCGGGCAGCGTGGCGTGGCCAGCCTCGATCGCGATCGCCTGGACCGGCGTGCGGGTGTCGTCGACCTTGACCATGAACCGACCGCCGGGCGCGGCATCGCCCATCGCGACGCCCTCGCGGCTGATCGAAAAGCCTTCGGTGCCCGCCTCGATCACGATCGGATCGCCGCGCTTGATCACCGGCGGGAGCTTGGCGACGGGGACGAACGACGCGGCGATGGCTGCGGGGGCGCTTGCCGGGCGGATGACGGGGACGAAGATCCGCCATGCCGGTCCGGCGCACGAGACGACGACTGCGTCATGCTGTTCGGAGCGCCACGACAGCGACACCGTCGGGCAGGTCGCGAGCCGCAATCGCGCGTCGACCGGCGTGCGCGCGCCACCCTCGGCGCCTGTCGGGCGGCCCGTGAAGGCCGCGACCGAGGCGTCTAGCGTGGTGGTGTCCTGGAAGCTCGCGGCGACCAGCAGGAGGGGAAGAATCATGACATGGTCCTCATGGGGGCAATCTTCTGCATGGGAGCGGTCTTCTGCGGCTCGCCGACGAAGGCGAGCGAGACGATGGCGGCACGGCGGCCGGGTTTGGTCGTGGTGACGATCGTCACGCGCGACGGCGCGACCGCCGACAGCGCAGCGGCGACGGCGCGGGCGCGGTCGGCAGCGAGGATCGCGGCGCTACCGGTGGTGGGGTCGACGTCGGCGGGGGTGCCGTCGGTCGAGCCGGTGACGGTCAGCATCATGCGCGGATCGCGCCCGGCCTCGCGCGCCCAGGCGACGAGCGCGCCCGGGCTGGTCGGCATGATCGCCGAGCCGGGCGCGAAATCGAGCATGCCCGCGGCGGCGACCGGCATCGGCGTCGGCTCGGCGACGTTCGCGCCGAATCCCTTGCGGATGCCCTTCGCCAGATCGCGCGCGCCGAGATGCTGGCTCGCCTGGACGAGCACGAGAAAGCCGACGAGCAGGAGCGCGAGATCGGCGAGCGTCATCAGCCACAGCGGTTTGCCGGGCGCCGTCTCGGGATAGTCGCTGGTCGTCATGCTGCCGAGACTGCCGGGACCAAGGTTGGCAGCGGGGTCGGTGCGACATAGCCGCGTGGCGTCTCGCGTTCGGCGAGTGCCACCAGCGGCGCTTCGATCCGTGCGCGTTCGAACGCTTCGGTGCGGCCTTGCGCGCGGAGGCGGTTGGCGATCGGCATGAACACCAGATTGGCGAGCAGCGCACCATACAGCGTCGCGAGCAGTGCGACCGCCATCGCGCCGCCGATCGCGTCGGGATTGTTCATCGTCGCGAACATCTGCGCGAGGCCGATCAGCGTGCCGACCATGCCCATCGCCGGGGCGGCCTCGGCTGCGCCCGCCCAGACATCGGCGGCGGCGACGTGGCGCTCGATCCGCGCGCGACGACGATGCTGGACGAGAGTCGCGACGCTGTTTGCCGTCCCGCCGTCGACGATCGCGGCGATCCCGGCGGCGACGTCATTGTCGGTGATAACCGAGCGATCCAGCGCCATCACGCCGTGGCGCTTGGCGATCCGCGACAGCGCGGTGATCTGTTGCAGCAACGGATCGGCGTCGAACCGGGCGCGACCGAGGATGGTCACCGCGGCCAGCGCGCGGCCGAGGTCGCGGGCGGGCGTGCGCAGGACGACGGCGAGCGCGGTGCCGCCACCGACGATGGCGAGCGCGACGGGATCGAACAGGAGGTCGGAAGTGATCATACGCGCGATCTCTGCAAGGTGTGGGCCAGTTTTGGGGGCGTTGTGGGCGGGGGTGGTGGCTGCGCTCTTTGGAAGGGAGGCTGGGCGCGTTGGTCGCGAGCTGCTGTGCTCGCCAAGAGGCCCACCCACCCCCGGCCCCTCCCTTCACGAGGGAGGGGGGAAGTAAGGTGTGGGTTGTTGGGTGGGGCCCGATCCTTTCCCTAAGCCACCACCTCGGCGAAGGCCGGGGTCCAATTGGGTAACGTCGCTAACGCAGGGCGCGCTTCGTTACTGCTACCTTGCCAATTGGGCCCCGGCCTTCGCCGGGGTGGTGCGTTTGTTTGTTTGTTGGCCGTCTATGAGGGGGGGGGGCGGGGTGGCTCCTCGTTGTTCTCCCGCGAAGGCGGGAGTCCAGTCTGGGTCCCCGCCTTCGCGGGGAAACATGGAGTAGAGCGGGATGCGCGCTGAAATTTCTTGCTCCCCTCCCTCGTGAAGGGAGGGGCTGGGGGTGGGTGGGCTGTTTGGCTGGCTGCGGCGCCCACCGAACATTCTCTAACCCCTTCATAAGCTAGGTGAGCCGCGAACCGGCAAAGCGGCTGCCGGTTGGTGCTGCCGCACCGGCAAACGGTTGCCGGACGGCTTGCCGGCCACCTGCCGTCGACCGGCAAAGCAACATCCTCCACCCACATCGCGAAAACTGGCACGGGCATTGCTTATGTCTGGTTGCGCAACGGTTGCGCCGGGAGACAGGTCTGTGTCAGGCGACACGCTTTTCGGAGTTCATGGGGCGGCACTCGAGGTGCGCTCGCAGCGCATGGGCGTGCTGGCGTCGAACATCGCCAACGCGTCGACGCCGGGCTTCAAGGCGCGCGACATCGATTTCAACGCGGCGCTTGCGTCGGTCGAGAACGATGGCGGCACGAGTGCCGCGACCAAATACCGCGTCGCGACGCAGACCTCGCTCGATGGCAACACCGTCGAGCTGAGCCACGAGCAGACCGCGTTCGCCGAGAACGCCGTCCAGTATCAGACGACGCTGTCGTTCCTGAACGGGCGGATCAGCACGATCACCCGCGCGCTGAAGGGGGAATAAGACGTGTCCAACCAGCCCATGACGATCTTCCAGGTGGCCGGCCGCGCGATGTCCGCGCAGCTCGTCCGGATGAACACCACCGCGTCCAACCTTGCCAACGCTGGCGGCACGACCGGATCGGCGGAGACCGCGTACAAGTCGATGCGGCCGGTGTTCCGCACCAGCTTCGACGCGGCGAGCGGCATGTCGACGGTCGACGTCGAGCGCGTCGTCAGCGCCGGCGAAGCGCCGACCAAGCGCTACGACCCCGACAATCCGATGGCCGACAAGGATGGCAACATCTTCGAGGCATCGGTCGATGAAACCCGCGAGATGGTCGACATGATGGAGACCGCACGCAGCTATCAGAACAACGTCGAAGTGATGAACACGGCCAAGTCGCTCATCATCGATACCCTCAAGCTAGGCCGCTGATCATGGCGACATCTTTCGATTCCACGCTGAACAGTCTCGGTATCGCGCGCACCTCGACGGCGGCGGCCAAAACGGCGACCCCCTCGGGCTCGTCGAATCTCGGCCAGTCCGATTTCCTGAAGCTGATGACCGCGCAGATGCAGAACCAGGACCCGTTCAACCCGGTCGACAACACCCAGATGGTCGCGCAGATGGCGCAGATCTCGACCACCTCGGGGATCTCCGAGATGAATTCGACGATGAAGGCGATCGCCGACAAGCTCGGCGTCACCAGCACCAGCGAAGCAATGGGCTATGTCGGCAAGACCGTGCTGACCGCCGGCACGACCGCGTACGGCCGGACCGGCGGCGGGATCGCCGGGTCGGTCGAGCTGGCCGCCGCGGCGTCGGGCGTCAACGTGACGATCAGCGACGCGAGCGGCGCCGCGCTCAAGACGATGGCGCTCGGGCCGCAGGCCAAGGGCACGGTCGGCTACGACTGGGACGGCAAGAATGCCGCCGGGGTCGATGCCGGCAATGGCCCCTTCACGATCAGCGTCGCGGCGCAGAGCGGCGGCGCCGCGGTCGGCGCGACCAACCTGGTCTGGGCACCGGTCCAGTCGGTCTCGACCACCACCGGTTCTGCCGTCCTCACCCTCCCCGGCATCGGCGAAGTGCCGGCCAGCGCCATCCGCCAGATCGGCTGATCGCACCCCCTAATTTCAAGGAGTTCACCGCATGTCTTTCTATACCTCGCTTTCCGGTCTCCAGGCTTCGCAGGCCGAAATGGCGACGATCTCGCACAATCTGGCGAACGTCTCGACCAACGGCTTCAAGAAGAGCCGCACCGATTTCGCCGACGTGATCGCTTCGAGCGTGTCGGTCGCGCCGTCGCAGCAGGTCGGCTCGGGCGTCATGGTCAAGGGCAACCGCCAGCAGTTCGGACAGGGCAATCTGCTCCAGTCGGCGAGCGCGCTCGACCTCGCCGTGTCGGGTGACGGCTTCTTCGCGGTCAAGCCCGATCCGAGCTCGGCGACGGTCAACTACACGCGCAACGGCTCGTTCCTGGTCGACGCCAACAACAACGTCACCGACGCGAACGGCAACTTCCTCCAGGTCTATCCGGTCGACGGTTCGGGCAACGTCATCCAGGCGAGCATGAACACGCTGCAGAACCTGACGCTGCCCGCGACCAGCGGCGCGCTGAAGGCGACGCAGGACGTCAAGCTGGGCGTCAACCTGAACGCCAACACCGCGCAGCCGGCGAACGCGACGTTCAACCGCCTCGACGTGTCGTCGTACAACCAGGCGACGACCACCTCGGTCTATGACTCGCAGGGCAATCCGATGGCGATGACGAGCTATTACGTCCGCGATACGGCGCCGATCGCAACGCCCCAGGGCGGCACCGCCGACCTGTCGTCGACCTGGTCGGTCTACAGCTTCGTCGGCGACAAGCCGATGACGGCAGGCGGCAGCGACAGCGTGAAATTGCAGTTCGGCAGCACCGGGCAGCTGATAGCTCCGGCGGCCAAGACCACGTTCGACGCGTTCACCCCGGCCAGCGGGTCGGCGCAGGCGATCAGCCTCGACCTGACCGCGAGCACGCAGAGCGCGGCGTCGTTCAAGGTTGCCACGCAGACGCAGGACGGCCTTGCGGTCGGCCAGTTGCAGGGCGTGACCGTCGACGATGCCGGGATCGTCAAGGCGAGCTTCTCGAACGGCGACGTCAAGGCTCTGGGCCAGGTGGCACTCGTCAACTTCTCGAACCCGTCGGGTCTGCGCCAGCTCGGTGACAGCGGCTGGGCATCGACCGGCGTCTCGGGCAGCCCGATCGCCGGCACGGCTGGTCAGCGTGGCCTCGGCAACCTGATGTCGGGGACGATCGAACGATCGAACGTCGACATCACCGAGGAGCTGGTCAATTTGATCGCGGCACAGCGCAATTTCCAGGCGAATTCGAAGGCGCTGGATACCGCCAGCCAGATTTCGCAGACCATCTTCAACATCCGCAGCTGACCGAAAAAGCGCGCAGGGGACCCTGAATGGACAAGCTGGTCTACACCGCGGCGTCGGGCCTGCGTGCGCACATGGCGGCGCAGGCGGCGATCGCCAACAACATGGCGAACGCGTCGACGACCGGATTCCGCGCCGATCGCGTGGTGTTCGACCGGATGAACCTGAAGGGCGACGGCACCACGCTGGAAGCGCGCGCGCCGACCTCGGAAGAGGTCACCGACGCGGACCGGTCGCCGGGCGCCATCCAGCAGACCGGGCGGCCGCTCGACGTCGCGATCACCGGCACCACCGCGTGGCTGGCGGTGCAGGCGTCGGACGGCTCAGAGGCGTATACCCGCCGTGGCGATCTGGAGGTCGCGCCATCGGGCGTGCTGCAGACCGGCGACGGGCATCCGGTGATCGGCTCGGGGGGGCCGATCACGCTGCCGCCTTACCAGTCGCTGTCGATCGCTGGCGACGGGACGATCTCGATCGTGCCGCAGGGTGGCGACGCGAAGAACCCGCAGGTCATCGACAAGCTCAAGCTCGCCGACACCAAGGGGTCGGAGACGGTCAAGGGCCTCGACAACCTGCTGCGCGTCAAGGGCGGGGGGACGCTGCCCGAAGATCTCGATGCGAAGGTGCAGGGCGGGGCGATCGAGGGATCGAACGTCAACATGACGCAGGCGCTGGTCGACATGATCGAGAACCAGCGCAGCTACGAAGTCCAGGCCAATATGTTGAAGTCCGCCAAGGACATGGATGAAAGCGGTGCATCCGTGATGCGCCTGCCGAGCTAGAAGGAACCGACGAATGTCATCCGCAGCCATGCATATCGCGCGTACCGGGCTCGACGCCCAGGACATGCGCATGCGCGTCATCTCGAACAATCTCGCCAACGTGAACACGACGGGCTTCAAGAAGGACCGCGCCGCGTTCGAGACGCTCGCCTACCAGGTCGTGACGACGCCGGGCGCGCAAAGCACGTCCGAGACCAAATACGCCACCGGCCTCAATCTCGGCACCGGCGTCAAGATCCAGGGCACCGCGCGTGTCGATACGCAGGGCGCGATGCAGACCACCGGCAACAGCCTCGATCTCGCGCTCGACGGCGATGGCTATTTCCAGGTGCAGATGCCCGGCGGTACGCTCGGCTATACGCGCTCGGGCAATTTCTCGCGCTCGGCCGAAGGTTTGCTGGTCACCAGCGAGGGCTATCAGGTGCAACCCGGCATCACCGTGCCGCAGGGCACGACCGCGATCACGATCGGGTCGGACGGCACCGTGTCGGCGACCGTTCCCGGCCAGACCGAAGCGACCCAGCTCGGCCAGATCCAGGTGGCGAACTTTCCGAACGGCGCCGGGCTCCAGGCGACCGGCGACAATTATCTCGTCGAGACCGCGGCGAGCGGCGCGGCCAATGTCGGCGTCGCGGGCCAGGACGGTCGCGGCAACATCAAGCAGGGCATGCTGGAGGCGTCGAACGTCAACGTCGTCGAGGAACTCGTCGACATGATCGAGACGCAGCGCGCCTACGAGGTGAATTCCAAGATGATCTCGGCGACCGACGACATGCTCAAATACGTCAACCAGAACATCTGATCATGACCCGCACCGCTTCCCATTCCGTCGTCCTGATGACCGCGATCGCGCTCGCCGGGTTCGCTTCGTCCGCGGCCGATGCCGGCATCTTCGGCAAGAAGCTGCCGCCCGAGGATTTCTCGGTCGCGCGGCCTCTTCCGGTGGTCCCGGTGCCGGTCGTCGCGACGGGCTCGATCTTCCAGGCGCAGGACGGTTACGCAGCGCTGTACGAAGGCTGGCGCGCGCGGAAGGTCGGCGATCCGCTGACGATCGTGCTGGTCGAGCGGACCGCCGCGTCGAAGACGTCGGGGTCGAAGCTCGACAGCAATGGCGGCGCGAGCATCACGCCGCCGACCACCGGCGCGCTCAACCTGTTCAACAAGAGCGATGCGGCGATCAGCGGCGGGCGCAATTTCAACGGCGCCGGCGCCGCCGACCAGACGAACTCGCTGTCGGGCGAAGTCAGCGTGACGGTCGCGCAGGTCTATCCGAACGGGACGATGCTGGTGCAGGGCCAGAAGCGCGTGACGCTCAACCGCGGCGACGAGTTCCTCAAGATCAAGGGCCTGGTCCGTACCGCCGATGTCGACGCCAACAACCGCGTGCTGTCGACCCGCGTGGCCGACGCGCAGATCTCGTACACCGGCAAGGGCGACGTCGCCCGCGCCGGCCGCCAGGGGTGGCTCGGCCGCTTCTTCTCCGTCGTCAGCCCGTTCTAAGGCCGTGACCATGCGCTTCCTGCTCGCCCTTTTCGCATCGCTCCTGATCGCAGGCCCGGCCTCGGCCGACCGGATCAAGGACCTGGGCGGGTTCCAGGGGATCCGATCGAACCAGCTGACCGGCTACGGCATCGTCGTGGGGCTCCCCGGCACCGGTGACGACAATCTCGAATACACCGTGCAATCGCTGAAGGCGGTCGCATCGCGCTTCGGCCTGCAGCTGCCGCCGACCGCGAACCCGGGCATGAAGAACGCGGCGGTGGTGATGATCACCGCCGAACTGCCGCCGTTCGCCAAGCCTGGCCAGCGCCTCGACATCACCGTCGCATCGATGGGCAAGGCGAAGTCCTTGCGTGGTGGCAGCCTGATCATGACGCCGCTGCTCGGTGCCGATAACCAGATCTACGCGATGGCGCAGGGCAACCTCGCGGTCGGCGGATTGGGTGCAGAGGGCGCGGACGGGTCGAAGATCGTCGTCAACGTGCCCTCGACTGGGCGCATCCCCGAGGGGGCGACGGTCGAACGTGCGGTCGCGACCGGGTTCGACAGCGCGCCGATGCTCACCTTCAACCTCGCGCGCGCCGATTTCACCACCGCGCAGAACGTCGCGGGCGCGATCAATTCCAAGCTCGGCTTCGGCAGCGCGCAGGCGATCGATGCGGTCTCGGTGTCGGTGCGCGCGCCGATCGGCGCGGATGTCCGGGCCACGCTGATGTCGACGATCGAGAATCTCGACGTCGTGTCCGCCGAACCGTCGGCCAAGGTGATCGTCAACGCGCGCACCGGCACCGTCGTCATCAACTCGGCGGTCCGGGTCGGCCCGGCGGCGATCACGCACGGCAAGATGACGGTGCGGATCGACGAGAAGCCGCAGGTCAGCCAGCCCGCGCCGTTCAGCCAGGGCCAGACCGCGATCACCCCGAACAGCCGCGTCGCGGTCGAGGAGGAGCGTCGGCCGATGTTCCTGCTCGCACCCGGCCCCAAGCTCGCCGACATCGTCAAGGCGGTCAACGCGATCGGCGCATCTCCCGCCGATCTGGTCGCGATCCTCGAAGCGCTGAAGGAAGCCGGCGCGCTCAAGGCCGAGTTGATCGTCCTGTGAGCGCGATCACCACCCCCACGCTCGCGACGACCGCGACCACCGGGATCTCGACCGACACGAGCCGGCTCAAGTCGAAGGACAATCTCGACAAGGCCGGCCAGAAGTTCGAGGCGGTCTTCACCGGCATGATGTTGAAGAGCATGCGGCAGGCGAAACTGGCCGATCCGATCTTCGATTCGAAGGCGATCGACACCTTCACCGACATGCAGGACGGGCTGATCGCGAAGTCGATGGCCGAGCACACGCCGCTCGGCATCGGCAAGGCGATGACCGATTTTCTCAGCAAATCTCAATCGGATATTAACCCGGCGCCGACAGACTCACCGCCATGAGCGATCTCCTTTCGATCGGCGCGTCGGGCGTCCGCGCGTACCAGACCGCGTTGTCCACGGTGTCCGAGAACATCGCGAACACCGGCACCGCGGGCTATACCCGGCGGACGACGACGCTTGGCGAAGTCGCGTCGATCGGCGGCGGGATCGCCGCGCGGACGTCGTCGAACGGCAGCGGGGTGGTCGTCGTCGGCATCGGCCGCAGCGCCAATGCCTATCGCTCGCAGGCGGTGCGCAGCGCCGGCACCGATCTGGCGAAGACCGAAACCAGCATTGCCTGGATGAGCCGGATCGAGACGTCGCTGGGCGACAACAAGCTCGGCGACCGGCTAACCAGCTTCTTCGGCGCGGCGCAGACGCTGTCGGCCGATCCGACCTCGATTCCGGCCCGCGCGGCGATGCTCGAATCGGCGGGCAGTGCCGCCGCCGCCTTCGCGACCACCGGCAAGGCGCTCGATACCGCGACCGCCGAACTCGATGCGACGACCTCGCAGGCGGTCGATTCGCTCAATTCGCTCGGCACCGCGCTCGCCAAGATCAACGACGGTATCGCGCGGTCGCAGCCGGGTTCGTCGAGCGCGGCGCAGCTTGCCGACCAGCGCGATCAGGTGCTCGACCAGATGAGCACGCTGACCGACGTGAGCACGTCGTTCGACGGTCTCGGCCGCGCGACGGTGCGGCTCGGCGGTGCGGCCGGACCGGCGTTCGTCGTCGGTTCCGACAGTGGCCAGGCGGCGTACGCCCGCAACGACGAAGGCGCGGTGCAGTTCACGGTCACGCAAGGCGGCGCCACCTCGACGCTGTCGCCTTCGGGCGGCGCGCTCGCAGGGTTCGCCGACGGAGCGCAGCGGCTCGTCGCCGCCCGCGACGGGCTGAACGTGATCGCCAAGGATTTCACCGCGCAGGTCAATGCGGTCCAGGCACAGGGCCGCGATCTCGACGGCAAGGCCGGTACCGCGCTGTTCGCGACCGGTGAGACGCCGACCGACATCTCGGTGGCACTGACCGACCCGCGCGGGATCGCCGCCGCGGGTGCGAACGGCAGCATGCGCGATGCGTCGAACCTGGCCGCGTTGCAGACCGTCCGGTCGAGCGGCGGGTTCGAGACGCGCACGGTCAACCTGATTGCCGGCAATGCCGCCGCACTCCAGCAGCGCACGACCGTGGCCGATGCGCAGAGCGCGATCCGCGACGGCGCGGTCAGCGCGCTCGCGTCGGCGTCGGGGGTCGATCTCGATAGCGAAGCGGTCGATCTGCTGCGCTTCCAGCAGGCCTATCAGGCGTCGAGCCGGGTGATCCAGACCGCGCGCGACACGTTCCAGTCCATCCTCGAGATTCGGTAACGCCCATGCAGATCCCGACGAGCCTTTTCTACGACCGGTCGTCGGCGGCCATGACGTCGCTGTCCAGCAAGGCGGATGCACTCAATGCGCAGATCTCGACCGGCAAGCGGTTCACCGCGCCGTCGCAGGACAGCGTCGCATATCAGCGGCTGGCCGGGCTCGCGCGCGATACCGCCAACGACAAGGCCTATGCCGCCAACCTCGGCACCGCCGAATCGGTATTGAAGCAGGGCGATACCAGTCTCAGCGCGATGTCCGATCAGTTGCAGAACGCGACGGTGCTGGTGACGCAGGCGAAGAACGGCACGCTGAGTGCGCTGGACCGCAAGGCGATCGGCGAGCAGATCGCCGGGATCGTCGCCTCGCTGACGAATATCGCCAACGCGAAGGACGCGCGCGGCCAGCCGCTGTTCGGCGGGTCGGACGGGGCCGCGGCGGTCGCGACCGATGGCAGCTACGCGCTGGCGTCGAAGCCGGTCACCGGAATCCCGATCGGCGACGGTCAGAGCGTGCAAGCCAACGAAACCGCCGCACGGATCTTCACCGTCGGCGGAAAGACCAACGCGGATGGCGGCGTCGGCGGGGGCACCAACACGCTGGCGATGCTGTCGGCGATCGCGACCGCGCTGCAATCGGATGATTTCAAGGCGAGTTCGCTCGATACCTCGCTGGCCGATATCAGCGCCGCCTCCGATCAGGTGTCGACCGTGCAGGCCTCGCTCGGCGCACGCGCGGCGCGAGTCGATCTGGAGAGTTCGCGGCTGACCGATGTCGCCGCGGACCGCGAGGAGACCCGCTCGGGTCTCGAGGACACCGATGCCACGACCACGTTCATCGAGCTGCAAAAGACAATGACGATCCTGTCGGCGACGCAGGCGAGCTTTACGAAGCTGTCGGCGTTGTCATTGTTCGATTATCTTCGCTGACGGCTGCGTTCGGTAACCGGATGGCTACGAAATCCGGTTAATTCCCTGGCTACGCACTTGCCATTGTCGGCCCAGAGGGAATTTCCAGCACCATGTTTCCGGTAATCGGCATCGTCGTCCTGCTCGTCATGGTGTTTGGCGGATTCGCCTTTACGGGCGGCGCGCTCGGCCCCGTCCTGGAGGCGATCCCGCATGAGATGCTGATCATCGGCGGCGCCGCCGCCGGCGCGCTGATCATCGGCAATTCCGGCAAGGAACTCAAAGCGCTCGGCGCCGGGCTGGGCAAGGTCTTCAAGGGCCCGAAATACAAGAAGCAGGATTATCTCGACGTCATCTTCCTCGTCAGCAAGCTGATGAAGATGCTGCGGATGGACGGGCCGATCGCGCTCGAGCCGCATGTCGAGGATCCGCAGTCGTCCGCCGTATTCGCCGAATATCCCAAACTCCTGAAGAACCACGCGCTCGTCAACCTGATCGCCGATACGCTGCGCCTCGTCGTCGTGTCGTCGGGCACGCTCGACGTGCATGCGGTTGAGGAGGTGATGGACCAGTCGATCAAGACGCATCATCACGAGGAGGAAAGCGCGCATGGTACGCTGACCAGCCTTGCCGACGCGCTGCCCGCGCTCGGCATCGTCGCCGCCGTGCTCGGCGTGGTGAAGACGATGGGGTCGATCGACAAGCCGCCGTCGATCCTCGGCTCGATGATCGGCTCGGCGCTGGTCGGCACGTTCATGGGCGTGTTGCTGGCGTACGGCATGGTCGCGCCGCTCGCCAACCGGTTGCGCCAGGTGCTCGACGCCGACGCCGCGATCTACGGCGTGGTCAAGCAGATCATCATCGCCTCGCTGCACGGCCATCCGCAGCCGCTGGTGATCGAGGCCGCACGCTCGGGGATCGCGCACAAGAACCAGCCGGGCTTCGCCGAAGTCTTCGACGGGCTTCGCGGCAAGTAGAGCGACAGACACATGGCCCGCGCCCCTCACGGCAACATCCAGCCGCCGAAAATCATCGTCAAGAAGATCTATATCGAAGGTCATGGCGGGCATCACGGTGGTGCCTGGAAGGTCGCCTATGCCGATTTCGTGACCGCGATGATGGCGTTTTTCCTGCTGCTGTGGATTCTCGGCGCGACCACCGAGAAGCAGCGCAAGGGAATCGCCGATTACTTCGCGCCGACGCTGCTCGATACGCGCTCGCTCGGGATCGGTGGCGGCGCGCTGTTCGGCGGTGAATCGATCCTCGACAAGAACAAGATCGGACCCAAGGCGGGCCAGACCAGCATGCCGCAGATCGCGGTGCCCGATGCGGGCAAGGGTGGCGCCTCGACCGGTACCGGCGAGCAGGGCACGATCAAGAACCGCCAGGCGCTCGCGAGCGAAGATCGCAAGAACTTCGAAGCGATGCGCAAGCGCGTGCTGAGCCAGATCGCCGCTTCGCCCAAGCTGTCGCGGCTCGCGAGCCATGTCCGCTTCGTCCCGACGCAGGACGGCATGCGGATCGATCTGGTCGACGATGCGGATTATTCGATGTTCGCGCTCGGCACGACCGCACTCGATCCGCAGGCGGGCGACCTGATCGGGATGATCGCGAAGACGATCGAGGGGATGAAGAACCCGATCATGATCCGCGGCCATACCGACAGCGTGCCGTATGGCGACCCGCGCGCGATGAACAACTGGATGCTGTCGTCGGGCCGCGCCGAGGCGACGCGTCGCCGGCTGCTGATCGGCGGCACGCCCGAGGCGCGGTTCGAGCGGATCGAAGGCGTTGCCGACCGCGAACCGCTGATCGTCAAGGATCCGAGCGACCCGCGCAACCGCCGCGTTGCGATCACGTTGCTCTACCGGCGCGGCGTGTTCGGCAAGTAATCGCGGACGGGCACTGAGTAACATGAAAAAGGCCCGGCATCGCGTGATGCCGGGCCTTTTTCATATTGGTCGAGGCTGCATGACAGCGCCGATGATCGTGGCGATTACTCGGCGCCAGCGGTGTCCGATTTGCGCTTGCGCGGGGCGGCCGGCGCGGCTTCGGGCTTGCGGGCGCCGGGCTTGCGACCCAGACCGATCTTCTTGGCCATCGCGCGACGGCTCTCCGAATAATTCTCGGCGACCATCGGATAGTCGGGCTTGAGGCCGTAGCGCTCGCGATATTCGGCGGGGGTCATGCCGTGGGTGGCGAGATGGCGACGCAGCGTCTTGTAAGACTTGCCGTCGATCATCGAGATGATGTGATCCTTCGACGCGAGCGATTTGCGCGCGGTTACTGCCGGCGTGTATTCGGTCGCGGTTTCGACCGGAGTCGTATCGGTCGTACCACCAAGCAGCGTAGAGACGGTCTCGTGCATCTTTCCCAGAAATGCCGGAACGTCTTCGGCCGAGCTGCGCGTGTTCGGGTTGCCCAGCCACGCGATCGTCAGTTCGGTCGCGAGCTCTACAGCATTCAGGTCGGTGGTATCTTCGGCCATGCTACACTCCATTGTCTATTGCCCCCGTAACGAGCTTCGACAACGTATTCAACCACATGGGACGTAATTGGGCCGTTTAATCTAAGATAGTCTAAATAGGAAGTCGCTGCACGGCGAGATAAGTCCATTTTGATTGCTTTAGATCAGGCTGGCGTTGCGCCGATTGGCCTATCGTAGCGCATGAGGGCATGATGTTCAGCTTGGCGCATTTCGGCTTCCGGCAATATCGGCGCGATCTGGACGCGCCCGAGCGACGACCGGTCGGACCCTTCATGTCGCCAGAGAGCGCATCCAAGGCGCGCCGGCGGGCTGATCGCCCGCACCCGCGTTCAGGTCAGCGTGTCTCCGTGTTCAGTCCTGGCGGGCGGGCGGCGCGAACGCGAGCACCTCGCGCGTGTAGGTTTCGACCACTTCGCTGATCGGGGTTCCCGCGGCGGTGACCAGTAGCGCGCGGTTCTCGATGACATGCGGGGGAATGTCCAACGCCGGCGCCCCGCGAGGGATCGGCGCGCCGGTATCCCAGCCGGCCGGCAGCGGCGACCACAGCAGCCGCGCCGACACCGTCTGGCGACGGAAATGGAGAGGCTGCACCACGCGACCGAACGGCGTGTCGCTGCCGTCGAGCGCGGCATTCATCTGCGGGGTCAGCCGCGACGGGACGTACCAGTTGTCCGCTTCCGACAGGACATGCGACCCGCACCGCAGCCGCACCCGCCGATAGCGGATCGGCTCGTCGTCGCTGACGCCCAGGCGGCGGCGTTGCTCGGCGGTCGGCGTCTTCGTGATCGTCGGATCGCGGTCGGCGACGATCTTGCTGCCCGGTGCGGCGAGGTGATGGTCGGCACACCAGTCGTCGAGCACCAGCGTCGCACTGTTGCGCGTGAGCAGCAGGATCTCGAGCGACTGGAGCGCGGCGAGACTTTCCGCCCGACCGATGATGTCCCCCGGCCAGATGTGCGAGCGGGGTTGTTCTGACGGACTCCCGGCGGTCGAAACAACCGACGCGAGCGTCGGGGCAAACACTGAGGCGAATACGGGGGCGATCATGCAATCCTCCACGAAAAATACGATGTGTCGGGTAGGCCGGGGCGTCCGATCGGCTCGGCGAGAGGCGAGACGTCTTCAGGCAGCAATGTCTTCCAGGGCACGATTGGCCGTGGCGGGCCCGAACACGCCGATCGCGCCGATCACGACGATGTACGCGGCGGCGATGAAGCCGAACACGCCGGCGACGCCGCCCTGTCGCAGAACGAAGGCGATCAGGAACGCGTTGAGCATCGCCGAGATCCGGCTGAACGCATAGACGAAGCCGATCGCCTTGGCACGGATCCGCGTCGGAAAGATCTCGGCCTGGTAGGCGTGATACGCGAACGAGATCGTGTTGCCCGCCACGGTCAGCACGATACCGAGCAGGATCAGCAGCGCCGGGCTGGCGGAGGCGGCGAACAGCCCGCCCGCCGACACGACCGTCGCCGCGCCGGCAACGATGATCCACTTGCGTTCGAACCGATCGCCGATCGCGAGGCCGAGCATCGGCCCGACCGGGGCGGCGAGCGCGATGATCGCGGTATACGCCATGCTCTTGGTGACCGGGATGCCGTGCTCGATCAGCAAGGTCGGAACCCAGTTGGTGAATCCGAAATAGCCGATCGTCTGGAAGACGTTGAAGACGATCATCATGATCGTCCGGCGGCGATAGGGCGCACGAAACATCTCGCCGAACCGTCCGTCCCGCACCACCGGGCGCTCTGCGGAGGGCAGGGGAAGCGCTGCGCCGCTCTCCTGCTCGACGCGCCGTTCGAGCGCGGCGACGATCGCCTCGGCTTCGACCAGCCGCCCTTGCTGCACCAACCAGCGCGGGCTCTCGGGCAGGCGCCGGCGGATATACCACACCGCGACCGCGCTGGTCGCGCCGATCAGCACGACCCAGCGCCAGCCCTCCAGTCCGAACGGCGTCAGTGGCACCAGTATCCACGACAGCAGCGCGACGACCGGTACGGCGACGAAGCCGATCGTCTGGCTGAGCGCGATCGCCCGCCCCCGGACATGCCCGGGGACGAGCTCGCAGATGAAGGTGTCGATCGTGATCATCTCGACGCCGAGCCCGATCCCTGCGCAGAACCGCAGCGCGTTGATCGCCATCGCACTCGACTGGAACGCCATCGCCACCGATGCGGCCGAATAGCCCAGCAGCGCCCAGGTGAAGACCGCACGTCGCCCGAAGCGATCGTTGAAGGCGCCCGCGATCATCGTACCGACCGTCAGTCCGGCGAACAGCGCCGCGATGAACGACGCGATACCCTGGGTGCCGAAAAGGCCCGCGGTCGTCGTCGTGAAGAGGCCGCCGCTCACCAGGCCGGGTGCGATATAGCCCGACAGCAGCATGTCGTAGAGTTCGAAGAAGAACGCCAGGCCGAGCAGCGCGACGATCGTCCATACCGTCCGCGTGGCCGGCAGCCGGTCGAGCCGGGCGGACACATCACCGTTGGTCGCGATGGTCATTGTTCGTAAGGGTGGCAGCACATCGCTCTCCGATCGCGAACGCGTGAAACGCTCGAACCGTGCCGGATACCGACCTCACATGTCGATAGAATGACGCCGCGCAAACGCCACGACTGGCCGCGAATACAGGGCGCCGCGCCGGCTCCGGTCGGGAGCAGGTGTTTGGGGGCGCGCTCGATGGGCGAATCCGAACTACCCCGATCGGTGCCCAGGCGGTTCATGCGGTCGAAGTATCGACCGGGTGCCTGGTCGTGGCGCGGCGGCCGTCGATATCGCAGTACCGACCGGCGGATCCCACGCCAGCAAGAGGCGTCTGGAGGATCGCCGGAAACTCGGCATTTCCCTGGGTTCCGCCCATGGTGCCCTACAAAGGCCTATGGCGAGGTAATCAGGCCGTTGGAGAAATCATCCGCTGACGGGACGGTTTCGATACCGCGATTCGTGACACTCACGTCGCTCGTGCGCGGGCATTCCCGGTTTCAATCCCTCGAGTCGCGCAACGCCTCCAACTCGGCCAGTCTCGCCGGATCGTCGGCGGCAAGCGCTTCTTCGAGATAGAAGCTATGCGCGATATTGCGCACCACCTCCTGCGCTTCACCACTATATTCGGCGGCGATGACCGCGAAGGCGTCGACCAGTTCGCGAAGAAACCCTTTTTCCAAAGCTTCAAGCTGGGCACCCAGAACTTCCATCATCTCGACAGAGACATCGGGATCCAGCAGGTCTTCGCCTGTCAAATCTGCAAACACTACAAAGCGCGCGATGATGCGGGCGACCGGTATGGCGATCATGGCTTGACCACCCTGACTTTGATGTTGGTGACCTCCATCTTCTTCAGCAGCTTTACTGCTTTGGCTTTCTGGACAGGGGTAGGAACCTCCCATGTTCCGATGAGCCGATGCTGCGCCAACACCTGCGATTGTCGTAATAGCTGGGCTCGTGCATGCGGCGCATCCCTTACGCCCCACTTTCGATCGATAACGTATTCGCCTTGTATGCCATCGAACTTGACCGGTCGCCTCGAGCCGTCCGGCATTGTTCGCATTAGCGTCGGCGCCTGCCCAGGGCGCGCGCCAGTCGCCGAGTCATTATACGCTGTCCAAGGTTCGTCGGGTTTGAGAGTTTCCTTCACCCAGCCGATCTGCGGCGGATCATAAGTTGTGCGTGGCCTCGCAATACGTAGGCTACGCAGCGCCGAAACCTTGGAGAGCGCGGCCCCAGGCGCGACCGCCAGCGCAACATTCCCGGCGACCGATCCCGTGGCTCGACCGATATCCCGCGCCGAAGCGTTGGTGACCGCGTCTGCCGCACGCGAAATCTGTACGCGAGCGGGCGTATCCTCGGCAGCGATCGCCGTGTCGATCATCCCCGCTATCCCGCGGCCGGCGTCGCGAACGGTGGTGACCGGATTTGTCGTCAGCGCAGCATGGACCCCCGCCACCGTTTCTTCCCGAACGTCGTACAATCCCTGACCTTACGCCACCGACAAACTCGGCGACGGGGTTCGGCTGGTCGCCGCGCCGCGATCCCGGAATGTGCGCGGATTGCGCCTTGGCCGACCTGCGCTCTACCGACTTTCGGTCGTCGCCCGCGAGCGGTTGGGCACGCGGCACTTCCGCTTTCGGCGGTGTCGAGGTCCGCGACGTATCACGATTCCCGGCGCTTGGAGCGCGATCGTTCCTGGCGCTAGGGGCATGGGCCTCGCTCGATCCCTCACGGCGTCCCGCGCCTGCAAAGGTAAACCGGCCGTCCGCCGGATCATGCCATGGATTGAATTTGAGTTCGAGACCGTCAGGACCCCGCGCCGATGGCACCTTACCCGTTCGCAGCCACCGTGAAAACGCGTTCCGCTCGCCGCTGCCCGATGTCTGGACCATGCCATCCCCCGCCTGTCATTGCGGTGAGAACATCTGAGCAACATTGTCCTACAAGTCAAGCGCAACGCGAGCGGATCTTGAGATCCGCCTCGCCCGAACGCGCTTCTATGTAGTGTGGTGCCCGGAAGAGGACTCGAACCTCCACGACCTTGCGATCGCCAGCACCTGAAGCTGGTGCGTCTACCAATTCCGCCATCCGGGCACGGGGTAGGAGGGCGCCTCTAGGGGAGGGTCGCGATGCTTGTCAACACGCCTCTTGCTGGGGCAAGGGGTTATTCGTGATTGGCAGGCAAAACAAAGTGGACGGACGCGTGATGAACGACAAACTGGTGACGCTGATCGGGGGTGGCGGTTTCGTCGGCCGCTATGTCGCACAGGCGCTGCTGGCGACGGGCGCACGCGTCCGCATCGCACAGCGCGATCCGCGGCAGGCGTTCTTCCTGAAACCGCTCGGCGGGCTCGGCCAGACGCAGTTCGTCGGTGCCGACGTCACCAAGCCCGAGACGATCGCGCATGCGGTTCACGGCTCGGACGTGGTGGTGAACCTGGTCGGCGTGCTCGCGGGCGATTTCCAGCGCGTCCAGGCTCTCGGCGCACAGACGGTGGCACAGGCTGCGGCGACGGCCGGCGTGGGCGCGCTCGTGCACGTCTCGGCGATCGGCGCGGATCCGGAGTCCGCGTCGGCGTACGGCAAGTCGAAGGGGCAGGGCGAGGCCGCCGTGCTCGAGGCGTTCCCGAACGCGACGATCCTGCGACCGTCGATCGTGTTCGGCCAGGAAGACCAGTTCGTGAACCGCTTTGCCGGGATGATCGCCAAGGCGCCCGTCGTGCCGGTGCTGCGCGCGTCCGCGAAGTTCCAGCCAGTGTTCGTCGGCAACGTGGCGGACGCGGTGGTGGCAGCGGCGTCCGATCCCGAGACGTTCGGCGGCAAGACCTTCGAGCTTGGCGGGCCCGACATCATAACCATGGGCAACCTGATCCGCTGGATCGCGAAGACGATCGGCCGCAATCCCTCGATCGTCGAGCTGCCGGACTTTGCCGGCGCGCTGATCGCCAAGGGCGGTTTCCTGCCGGGCGCGCCGATCACCAAGGACCAGTGGACGATGCTGCAGAGCGACAATATCGTTACCGGCACCGATGGCCTCGCCGCGTTCGGGATCGAAGCGACCCCGCTGTCGACGGTCGCGCCCGGCTGGCTGGTGCGGTTTCGCAAAGCCGGACGGTTCGGTCGCCGCGCCGAAACGCGTGCGGAAGTTCACGCAGACTAATGCTGCACGTGCTAAGCGTGCCCTGAAACCCGCGCCTCTTTCTGAAACCCGCGACGCCGGAGCGCCTGCTTGACCGAACTTCTCACCGTCATCCTGCTCGGCATCGTCGAGGGGATCACCGAATTCCTGCCCGTGTCGTCGACCGGGCACCTGATCCTCGCCACGCGGTTGCTCGGCTATGATGCGGGGCGCTGGGAGGTGTTCAACGTCGTCATCCAGCTCGGCGCGATCCTCGCGATCGTCGTGCTGTACTGGCGGACGTTCTGGGCGGTCGGCATGGGGCTGATCCGCCGCGAGCCGAAATCATGGCTGTTCCTGCGCAACCTGGTGGTCGCGTTCATCCCGGCGGCGGTGATCGGCCTCGCGCTGCATAAGTATATCGAGGCGCTGCTCGGGAATGCGGAGGTCGTTGCGATCGCCCTCATCGTCGGCGGCTTCGCGATCCTCGCGGTGGAGCGGTTCGCACCGCGCAGCGACATCAGCGGCGTCGCGGATATCCCTCTGAAGACGGTGATCGGCATCGGTTTCTTGCAGTGTTTGGCGATGATCCCGGGCGTTAGCCGGTCGGGCGCGACGATCCTCGGCGCGCTCGCGCTGGGCGTCGAACGGCGTACCGCGGCGGAGTTCAGCTTCTTTCTCGCTATTCCGACGATGCTGGGGGCAAGCGCGCTCGAACTGCTGAAGAACCGCGATGCGATCGCGAGCGGCGGCGGTGTCGGGCTGGGTGCGATTGCGATCGGCGCCGCGGTGTCGTTCGTCGTCGCCTTGCTGGTGGTGAAGTGGTTCGTCGGGATCGTCACCAAACACGGATTCGTGCCGTTCGCCTTGTATCGCGTCGTCGCGGGGTCGGCTGCGCTGATCTGGCTGTTGAGCAAATAGGTCCGATACGGTAATAATAACCCTTGCTGAGAACGCCTCTCATAAAAATCCGGTGATTGTTCGAATTTATCAGGCAGCACAGCTTACCGATATGCTGTTTTAGTCGTGACAAGCCTCCGATCGCGCAATAACGCGGCTGTCGGAGGCTATCATGGCGAACGATTCGATGCTCAAATTTGTCGGCCGGGAGCAATCCTATCCCGACAAGCGCACCGCCGACGAGCGGGCCGACGATTTCCGCGAGATCGCGCAACGCTATGCGGTTGAGCCCGCCGAGGAACAGGCCGGACGCTGCTCGCAGTGCGGCGTGCCCTATTGCTCGGTCCATTGCCCGCTGCACAACCATATCCCCGACTGGCTCCGGCTGACCGCGGAGGGGCGTCTGCGCGAGGCGTACGAGCTCAGCAACGCGACCTCGACCATGCCCGAGATCTGCGGCCGGATCTGCCCGCAGGACCGGCTGTGCGAAGGCAATTGCGTCATCGAATTCACCGGGCACGGCGCGGTCACGATCGGCTCGGTCGAGAAGTTCATCACCGACACCGCCTGGGAGAATGGCTGGGTCGAACCGCTGGTCCCCGGCAAATCGCGCGGCCAGTCGGTCGGCGTGATCGGTGCGGGACCGGCAGGGCTCACCGCGGCGGAATATCTGCGCGGCCACGGCTACGACGTCCACGTCTATGATCGCTACGACCGGGCGGGCGGGTTGCTCACCTATGGCATCCCAGGCTTCAAGCTCGAAAAGCCGATCGTCATGCGCCGCGTCGAGCGCCTCAAGGCTGCCGGCATCGTCTTCCACGAAGGCTTCGCGGTCGGCGACGATGCGAGCCTCGACGATCTCCGCCAGCGCCACGACGCGATCCTGATCGCGACCGGCGTCTACAAGGCACGTGCGATGGACCTGCCCGGCGGCGGATCGAACGGCGTGGTCCCAGCGCTCGACTTCCTCGTCGCATCGAACCGCAAGGGCTTCGGCGACGCGGTCCCGGCGTTCGACGACGGCAGCCTCAATGCCGAGGGCAAGGACGTCGTCGTGATCGGCGGCGGCGACACCGCGATGGACTGCGTCCGCACCGCGATCCGCCAAGGCGCGAAGTCGGTGAAGTGCCTCTACCGCCGCGACCGCGCCAACATGCCCGGCTCGCAGCGCGAAGTCGCCAATGCCGAGGAGGAGGGCGTCGAGTTCGTCTGGCTGTCGGGCCCGCAGAGCTTCGACGGCGGCGATACCGTGTCGAGCGTCAAGGTCCGGAAAATGCGTCTCGGTGCCCCCGACGCGAGCGGCCGCCGTGCACCCGAACCCGATCCAGCGGGCGACTATTCGGTGAACGCCGATCTCGTGATCAAGGCACTGGGCTTCGACGCCGAGGACCTGCCGACGCTGTTCGCAACGCCGGAACTGGGCGTAAGTCGCTGGGGCACGGTGCTGGTCGACGGCAAGACGCTGATGACCTCGCTCGACGGCGTGTTCGCAGCAGGCGACATTGTTCGCGGCGCAAGCCTCGTCGTCTGGGCGATCCGCGACGGTCGTGACGTCGCGGCGACGATGCACAAATGGCTGAAGACCAAGGCGGCCAACGCGAAGGTCGCGGCATGAAACCTGGGTATGTCGCCGCGGCTGCACTCGCCCTGGTCGCGCCTGTGGCGATCTGCGCGCAAGGCGTGCCCGCGCCGACCGCACAAGCAGCCGTCCCCACCGATCCCGCTCGGCTCGCCGCGGCGCGTCGTGTTGCAGCCCGGCTCCTGCCCCCCGGTATCTACAAGCAGATCATGTCGAGCTCCATGGACGCGGTCATGGGGAACATGGGCAGCGCGCTGAAAGCCATGCCGCTGGGCTCGATCGCACAGATGGGCGGCATGACGGTCGAGGATGCGAAAAAGCTCGATGCGATCGATCTTACGCAGATCATGGCGATCTACGACCCGCGTTGGGAGGAGCGCCAGCAACTCACCATGCATGGGCTGTTCGGTGCGATGGGCGAGTTCTTCACAACGATGGAGCCCGAGCTTCGCGAGGGATTGGCGCATGCTTATGCTAGCCGCTTCTCGCTCGCCGAATTGACCGATCTCGATCGGTATTTCGCGACGCCCACCGGCGCCAAATATGCCGCAAGCGCCACGACGATCATGACCGATCCAGCAGTCATGACGACGATGAAAGACATGATGCCGAAGATGATGCAGCAGATGCCGCATTTCATGGATGCGGCGAAGAAGGCGGCCGCGGCACTGCCGCCACCGCGTCGGCTTGAAGATCTGAACCCCGCCGAGCGAGCCCGGCTCGCCAAGGCGATGGGCATCGATGAGAGCAAGCTCCAGGACCCCAAGGGCAAATTATGATCGACCAGCGCCAACATCTCGCCGAGCACGGCATGTACCGCCCCGAGTTCGAGGGCGACGCGTGCGGCGTGGGCCTCGTAGCTGCCACCGACGGGCGCGCGTCGCGCCGCGTTGTGCAGTCGGCGGTCGATGCGTTGAAAGCGGTGTGGCACCGTGGTGCGGTCGATGCGGACGGCAAGACCGGCGATGGTGCAGGCCTGCACATCGACCTGCCGCTGCGCTTCTTCGACGATGCGGTCGCAGCCTCGGGGCACAAGGTCCGCCCGAACCGTCTCGCGGTCGGCATGATCTTCCTCCCGCGCACCGATCTCGGCGCGCAGGAGGATTGCCGTACGATCGTCGAGAGCGCGATCATCGAGGCCGGGTACACCATTTACGGTTGGCGGCAGGTGCCGGTCGACGTGTCGGTGATCGGGCAGAAGGCGCAGGCTACGCGTCCCGAGATCGAGCAGATCATGATCGCCGGGCCCTTGCCCGAGGAGCAGGACGCGGCCGAGTTCGAGAAGACGCTGTACCTCGTCCGTCGGCGGATCGAGAAGCGTGTGATCGCGGCGCAGATCCAGGGTTTCTACATCTGTTCGCTGTCGTGCAGGTCGATCATCTACAAGGGGCTGTTCCTCGCCGAATCGCTCTCCGTCTTCTACCCCGACCTGTGCGACCAGCGCTTCGAGAGCCGCGTCGCGATCTTCCATCAGCGCTATTCGACCAACACCTTCCCGCAATGGTGGCTGGCACAACCGTTCCGCTGCCTCGCGCACAACGGCGAGATCAACACGATCCGCGGCAACAAGAATTGGATGCTCAGCCACGAGATTCGCATGGCGAGCCTCGCGTTCGGCGATAATTCGGAGGACATCAAGCCGGTGATCCCCGCCGGCGCATCCGACACCGCCGCATTGGACGCCGTGTTCGAGGCGATCTGCCGCTCGGGCCGCGATGCACCGACCGCCAAGCTTATGCTGGTCCCTGAAGCCGCCAGCCCGGATATGCCGCCCGAGCATACCGCGATGTACCAGTATCTCGCGTCCGTCATGGAGCCGTGGGACGGCCCCGCCGCGCTGGCGATGACCGATGGCCGCTGGGCAGTCGCCGGCATGGATCGCAACGCGCTGCGTCCGCTCCGCTACACGCTCACCTCCGACGGCCTGCTGATCGTCGGGTCGGAGAGCGGCATGGTCGTCGTTCCCGAATCGACGATCGTCGCCAAGGGCCGCCTGGGGCCGGGCGAGATGATCGCGGTCGACCTCGACGAAGGTCGCCTGCTCCAGGATCGCGAAGTGAAGGATCGCATCTCGGGTGAGGCGGACTACGCCGCGATGATCGGCGAATTCCACACGCTCGCCGACCTGCCTGCGGTCGAGGACGCGATCGTCCGCTACGACCGCGCCGAACTCGCGCGCCGCCAAGTCGCGGCGGGGCAGACGATGGAGGACATGGAGCTGATCCTGTCGCCGATGGTCGAATCCGCGAAAGAAGCGATCGGGTCGATGGGCGACGATACGCCGCTCGCGGTCATCTCCGACAAGCCGCGGCTGATCAGCCAGTTCTTCCGCCAGAACTTCAGCCAGGTGACCAACCCGCCGATCGACCCCTTGCGCGAGCGCCACGTGATGTCGCTCAAGACGCGCTTCGGCAATCTCGCCAACATCCTCGACGTGCGCGATCAGCGCGAGCGCGTGCTGGTGCTCGATTCGCCGGTGCTGACGGGCGAACATTGGTCGCGGTTGAAGGCGCATTTCGGTAATGCGGTTGCCGAGATCGATTGCACGTTCGACGTCGGCGGTGGCCCCGAGAAGCTTCGCGCGGCGATCCAGCGGATCCGCAACGAGGCGGAGCAGGCCGTCCGGCAGGGCAAGAGCGAGATCTTCCTCACCGACGAGGCAATCAGCGAAGACCGCGTCGGCATCGCCGGCGTGCTCGCGGTCGCCGCCGTCCACACGCATCTCGTCCGCCGGGGCCTGCGCTCCTACGCATCGATCAACGTCCGTTCAGCCGAGTGCCTCGACACGCATTACTATGCGGTGCTGATCGGCGTCGGCGCGACCACCGTGAACGCCTATCTTGCCGAAGCCGCGATCGTCGATCGTCAGTCGCGCGGGCTGTTCGGTGATCTCGACCTCGCCGAATGCCTCCGCCGCCACCGCGTCGCGGTCGAGGAGGGGCTGCTCAAGATCATGTCGAAGATGGGCATCGCGGTCATCTCGTCGTACCGCGGCGGCTATAATTTCGAGGCAGTCGGCCTGTCGCGCAGCCTGGTCAACGACCTGTTCCCCGGCATGCCCGCCAAGATCAGCGGCGAGGGCTATGCTTCGCTCCACGTCAACGCGACCGACCGTCACGAAGCGGCGTTCGATCCGGCGGTGGCGACGCTGCCGATCGGCGGCTTTTATCGCCAGCGCCACACCGGCGAGACGCACGCCTATTCCGCGCAGCTGATGCATCTGCTCCAGACCGCGGTCGCCACCGACAGCTATACGAGCTATCTGCAATTCTCGCGCGGCGTGTCCGATCTGCCGCCGGTGTATCTGCGCGATCTGCTCCAGTTCAACTTCCCCGCGGAAGGCGTGCCGGTCGATCAGGTCGAGGCGATCACCGAGATCCGCAAGCGCTTCGTCACCCCCGGCATGTCGCTCGGTGCGCTATCGCCGGAAGCGCACGAGACGCTGGCGATCGCGATGAACCGGATCGGCGCGAAGGCCGTCTCGGGCGAGGGCGGCGAGGACAAGTCGCGCTTCGTGCCGTACGCGAACGGCGACAACGCCAACTCGTCGATCAAGCAGGTCGCGAGCGGTCGGTTCGGCGTTACGGCGGAATATCTGAACGCGTGCGAGGAGATCGAGGTCAAGGTCGCACAGGGCGCCAAGCCCGGCGAAGGCGGCCAGCTACCCGGCTTCAAGGTCACCGAATTCATCGCCAAGCTGCGCCATGCGACGCCCGGCGTGACGCTGATCTCGCCGCCGCCACACCACGACATCTACTCGATCGAGGACCTCGCGCAGCTCATCTACGACCTGAAGCAGATCAATCCGCGCGCCCGTGTGTGCGTCAAACTCGTCTCGTCGGCGGGCATCGGCACGGTCGCGGCGGGTGTTGCGAAGGCGCATGCCGACGTGATCCTGATCGCCGGCCATGTCGGCGGCACCGGCGCGTCGCCCCAGACCTCGATCAAGTACGCCGGCACGCCGTGGGAAATGGGCCTGTCGGAGGTCAACCAGGTGCTGACGCTCAACGGTCTGCGCGGTCGCGTGCGGTTGCGCACCGATGGCGGGCTGAAGACCGGCCGCGACATCGTCATCGCCGCGATTCTCGGAGCGGAGGAGTTCGGGATCGGCACGCTGTCGCTGGTGGCGATGGGCTGCATCATGGTGCGCCAGTGCCATTCGAACACATGCCCGGTCGGCATCTGCACGCAGAACGACGCGCTCCGCCAGAAGTTCGTCGGTACGCCCGAGAAGGTGATCAACCTGATGACCTTCATCGCCGAAGAAGTCCGCGACATCCTCGCGCGGCTCGGCGTGAAGAGCCTCGACGACGTGATCGGCCGCACCGAACTGCTGCGGCAGGTCAGCCGCGGTGCCGAGCATCTCGACGATCTCGATCTCAACCCGATCCTGGCGAAGGTCGATGCCGACGATTCGCAGCGCCGGTTCTCGCTCTCGACCTTCCGCAACGAAGTGCCCGACAGCCTCGACGCGCAGATCATCAAGGACGCGTCCGCGGTGTTCTCGCGCGGCGAGAAGATGCAGCTGACCTATTCGGTGCGCAACACGCACCGCGCGGTCGGCACGCGGCTGTCGAGTGAGATCACGCGGAAGTTCGGGATGTCGACGCTGGCGGACAACCACGTGACGATCCGTCTGCGCGGGTCGGCGGGGCAGTCGCTCGGCGCGTTCCTGTGCAAGGGCATCACTTTGGAAGTGTTCGGCGATTCGAATGATTATGTCGGCAAGGGGCTTTCGGGCGGCACGATCATCGTCCGCCCGGCGGTGAGTTCGCCTTTGGCGTCGCAAGACAACACGATCATCGGCAATACCGTGCTTTACGGTGCGACGTCGGGCCGGCTGTTCGCGGCGGGGCAGGCGGGCGAGCGTTTCGCGGTTCGTAACTCGGGCGCGATCGTCGTCGTCGAAGGCTGCGGCGCGAACGGATGCGAGTACATGACCAACGGCATCGCCGTGGTGCTCGGCGCGGTCGGCGCGAACTTCGGGGCTGGCATGACCGGCGGGATGGCGTTCGTCTACGACCCCGATGGCGTCTTCGCGAAGCGCGCCAACCCGGAGAACATCACCTGGGACCGCGTGAAGTCGCTGCACTGGGCCGACGTGTTGCTCGACCTGGTGCGCGATCATGCGGACCACACCGACAGCAAATGGTCGAAGGGCCTGCTCGAGGATTGGGACCGCGTGGCGCCCCATTTCTGGCAGATCGTCCCGAAAGAAATGCTGACGCGCTTGTCGCACCCGTTGGACGACAGCGCGGAACTGGTCGCGGCGGAATAAGCCCAAGCCCTCACACCACCCCGGCGCCCGCCCGGGGTGGTGCAAGTTAGAGGGTTTCACGCGGAGACGCGAAGACGCGGAGCTAAAGTCCCTCTGCATCTCTCCTAATACGATCCGTGATGAAGGAGCTTCGCTCGCCGCGAATGCAACACCTCCGCGTCTCCGCGTCTCCGCGCCTCCGCGTGAACCAAATCTTCTTACGCGACGCCAACCCGCGCTAGTGACACAGCCGCCCCCCACCGCCTAAACGGATGGCATGTGGCAGCTTTATCAATTCCCCCTGTGTCCCTTCTCGCGAAAGGTGCGCCTGCTGCTGGGCGAGAAGGGGGTCGGCTACGAGCTGGTGCGCGAATCGCCGTGGGATCGCCGCGACGAGTTCATGGACATGAACCCCGCCGGCCAGACCCCGGTCATGGTCGACGCGTCGCGCGGCGTCGCGCCGCTGATCGATTCGATGGCGATCTGCGAATTCTTCGAGGAAACCGTCGAGAAGGCGGCGATGATCAACGGCACCGCGACCAACCGCGCCGAGATCCGCCGTCTGGTCACGTGGTTCGACACGCATTTCTACCGCGACGTGACCGGACCGCTGCTCCACGAACGCATGGTCAAGCGTCTCGCGCACCGCACCGCGCCCGACGCGAAGGGCCTGCGCGAGGCGATGAAGGCCGCGGTCGGGCATCTCGATTATATGGATTACCTGCTCGATCACCGGAACTGGCTCGGCGGCGCGACGATGAGCCTCGCCGATCTCGCCGCCGCTGCGCAGATCTCGGTCACCGATTATCTCGGCGGGATCGATTGGAAGGGCCACGACCAGACCGCGCGCTGGTATCGCGGCTTCAAGAGCCGCCCGAGCTTCCGCCCGCTGCTGTCCGAGCGGATGGAGCTGATCTCACCCCCGGCGCATTACGACAATGTCGATTTCTGAGGTGATCACGTTCGCGGACTTCGAGAAGGTCGACATCCGCGTCGGCACGATCGTCGAGGCTGAGCCCTTTCCCGAAGCACGCAAGCCCGCGATCAAGCTGCGGATCGATTTTGGTGCGGAGATCGGCGTGAAGCGCTCGTCCGCGCAGATCACCGAGCATTACACGCCTGAGACTTTGGTCGGGCGGCAAGTCGCCGCGGTCGTCAATTTCCCGCCGCGCCAGATCGGCCCGATGATGTCCGAAGTCCTGACGCTCGGCTTCCCCGATGCGGACGGGAAGGTCGTGCTGATCTCGCCGACCGGACCGGTCCGGAACGGCGGGCGACTGTTCTGAACAATAATCCTCCCCCGCCAGGGCGAGGTGGCTGGCGCTTGCCAGTCGGAGGGGGAGGAAAGCGAAACGGCTGTTCCGCGTCCTCCCCCTCCGTCACCTTCGGCGACACCTCCCCCTTGCAGGGGAGGATCAACCGTGGCCCGCCGCTTACTGGCGCAGGTCGTTCTGCGTGATCGGCACGATCTTCACCTCGACGCGACGGTTAGCCGCCCGACCCGCGTCGGTGTCGTTGGACGCGATCGGCTGCGTCTTGCCATACCCACGCGTGCCGATCCGTGCGCTCTGTACGCCGTGACCCGACAGATAATCCGCGACCGAACGCGCACGACGCTCCGACAGCGTCTGGTTATAGGCATCGCTGCCCGTCGAATCGGTGTGCCCGTACACGTCGACATAGGTCTGGTTATATTGCGACAGCGTGTCCGCGACCTGGTCGAGCGTCCGCTGGAACTGCGGCTGCACGTTGGCGCTGTCATACGCGAAGGTGATGCCCGACGGGATGTTGAGCACCAGATCGTCGCCCTGGCGGATCACCTGCACGTCGGTGCCCGCGGTGCGCGCGCGCAGATCGCGCTCCTGCTTGTCCATGTACGCGCCGATGCCTGCACCCGCGAGACCGCCGATGCCCGCGCCGAGGAGCTTCTCGGTCCGGTCATGCCGCCCACCGACCACGTCGCCGAGCAGATAGCCGCCGAGCGCGCCGCCGATGCCGCCCAAGGCCGTCTTCGAGATGGTTTGGCGACCGGTCTCCGGATCGGTGGTGCAGCCGCTGGTGGCGATCAGCGCGGCGAGTGCAGCGCCTGCGAACATCTTGGTTTTCATCGATAAACTCCCTGAGACATGACGAATGACGGCCTAATGCCCGATACGCCCGATAACCCAGTGTCGCGACGATTGTTCCGCCTGCGCACCGAACCGAGCCTGATCATCTTCGGCGCGTAATGTCGAGCATGCGTAAGGACGGTTGTGCGACGGACCGTTGTCCTGCAAAGAGCGCGTGAGCCAATGGCACCGCTTCCCCCCTTCCCCTGGATCGACGTCGCGATCATCCTCGCGCTCGTCGCGTTGAACGGCGTGTTCGCGATGAGCGAACTCGCGATCGTCTCCGCGCGGAAAGCGCGGCTCGAGGCGATGGCGCGCTCGGGCAAGAAGGGCGCACGCGCCGCCCTCGTGCTCGCCGCCGACCCCGGCAAGTTCCTGTCGACCGTCCAGATCGGCATCACGCTGATTGGCATCCTCGCGGGTGCCTATTCGGGCTCCAGCCTCGGCATGCCGACCGCCGCGCGGTTGCAGGCGTGGGGTCTGTCCGCCTCGACCGCGGAGACCGCCGGGTTCGCGATCGTCATCGGCTTCACGACATACGCGTCGCTGATTATCGGCGAGCTCGTGCCGAAACAGTTCGCGTTGCGAGCACCCGAGGCGATCGCGTCGTTCATGGCGCCCGTCATGCGCTGGCTCGCGATCGGCACCGCACCGATCGTGCTGGTGCTCGATTCGACCAGCGCGCTGATCTTCCGCGCGCTCCGCCTCAACCGCGAATCGGAAGAGCACGTCACCGCAGAAGAACTCCACATGATCGTCGCCGAGGCGTCGAAGTCGGGGATCATCGAGGAGCATGAGCGCTCGATCATCTCGGGTGTCGTCCGCCTCGCGGATCGCCCGGTGCGCGAAGTGATGACGCCGCGCACCGAGATCGACTGGCTCGACTGCGACTGGGGCCCCGACGAGATCCGCGAGACGCTGCTCGCGTCGCAGCACACGCGCCTGCCGGTCGGCGAAGGCTCGATCGACGCGGTCAAGGGCGTCGTCCAGGCGCGCGATATCGCCGCAGCACTCTTCCGCGGCGAGCCGATCGACCTGCGCGCGCTGATGCGCAAAGCGCCGGTGGTGATCGACCAGATCGACGCGATGGATGCGCTGCTGGCGCTCCGTGAGGCCGAGGTGCCGATGGCGCTGATCCACGACGAATACGGCCATTTCGAAGGCATCGTCACGCCGGCCGACCTGCTCGCAGCGATCGCCGGCGAGTTCAAGTCGGACTCCGATCCGGACGATGCGCCATCGGTCGTGGTGCGCGACGACGGCTCGTTGCTGGTGGCGGGAACGATGGCGGCGGATTCGCTCGCCGACCGCCTCGGCATCGACCTGCCCGAGGACCGCGACTACGCGACCGTCGCCGGGCTCGCGCTGTCGGTGTTCCGCCATCTGCCGGGCGAGGGCGAAAGCTTCGTCGAACAGGGCTGGAAGTTCGAGATTGTCGACCTCGACGGCCGCCGCATCGACAAGTTGCTGGTGAGTCAGACCTGACCTGTTGGCGCGCCCGAACGCCGTCGGCGCGCCGCGGCGTCTGCGCGATCGAACCTTGAGCACCGGCATGGCAGAGCTGTCGGCAACCAAGCGGGCGCCAGCGACGGCGTACCGTCTCGCCATCCTCGTCGCCGTGGCGATCGCGACGCGGCTGATCACGCTCGGCAATCCGATCCTGTATACCGACGAGGAATTCTACTTCGCCGCGGGGCGCGCGATGATCGACGGCGCGCTGCCGTTCGTCGACATCTGGGATCGCAAGCCGATCGGCGTGTTCCTGCTCTACGCGGTACCAGGCGCGCTGCCCTTTGCCGCGGGAATCTGGCTGTATCAGGCGATGGCGCTCGCCTGCGCCGCCACCACCGCGCTGATCGTCGCGCGGCTTGCCGACGTCGCGGGCTGGACTCGCGGCGGGACGCTCGCGGGGATCGCCTATCTCGTCTGGATCACGATCGCCGGGGGGCAGGGCGGGCAGACGCCGGTCTTCTACAATCTGGCGATGGCGCTTGCCGTCTGGCTGATCGTGGATCGGCGCGGCGCCATGTTCTGGCGCGGGGCGGTTGCCATGCTGCTCGTCGGACTGGCGATTCAGATCAAATACACCGTGGCGCTCGAGGGGATGTATCTCGGGCTCTGGCTGATGTTCGACGATTGGCGGCGTACGCGAGAGACCCCCGTGCCGAAGATTGGGGCACGAAAGATCGGTGCCGTTCTCGGTCGCGGCGCAGTGCTCGCGGGACTAGCGGTGTTGCCGACGATCGTCGCCGTCGCCGCCTACGTGCATCTCGACGCGCTGGCGGCCTTCACCTTCGCGAACTTCGCATCGATCTTCGCCCGCAAGGCGGATCCGATCGCGGCCGAACTGGCCAATCTCGCCAAAGCCGCCGCGATCCTGCTTCCGTTGCTGGCAATGGCGGCGGCGGGGCTGGCGACGGCGAAATCCCCGACATCGCCTGCCGAGCGCATCGCCGGATCGCGCGGTTTCCTGACCGGATGGCTGCTCGCCGCGCTGCTGACGTTCGCGCTGCTGCCGCCGTGGACCGATCATTATACGTTGCCGGTGATGCTGCCCGCGTCGGTGATCGCGGCGGGGCTGCTCGCCCACCCGCGCGGGCGCGTCGTCGGGATCGTGCTCATCCTGATTGCCGCGGTGGCGGGGCAGGCGTCCTTGGTGATCGATCGCCAGCGTCGCGGCACGCCCGCCCAGTTCGCCGCGCTCGTCGGCGCGGTCGGGCGCGGGCCCGGCTGCCTCTACGTCTATTCGTCGTCGAGCATGGTGTATCCCGCGACGGGGCGATGCGCGGTCTCGCGTTACGTCTTCCCCAGCCACCTGACGCGCACGCGCGAAACCGGCGCGATCGGCGTGGATCAGGGGGCGGAACTCGCCCGTATCTTCACCCGCGCGCCCGAGATCGTCGTGATGGGGCCGACTTATGATGGCGAACGACCCGATATCCGCGCCGCCGCGGTTGCCCGGCTAGCGCGCGACTATCGATTGGCCGCGCAGATGCCGCTCGGGCGCAAGCGGGTCGCGGTCTATCGGCGTCGCACGCCGTCGACGCCCGGATACCGCCTACGTTTCGACTGAGGTGCGCGCGCTTGGTGTGGCGGCGCGATCAGAGCTTGCCGAACTTCGCCTCGAACCCGGCCTTTTCGCCCGCGGCGAGCAGGCGCGCCTGCTCGATCCACCGATCGCGGTGCATGCGGCCGGTGAAGTTGCCGAGCTGGGCGTCGATCGACTGAGCCTCGCTCTCAGTCAACGCCGCCATCTGGTCGATCGTGGACACGCCGAGTTCGCCGAGCCGCGCCGCGACCTTGGGGCCGAGGCCCTTCAGCTGCGTCACCGGATCGCCGCCATAGGACTGTACGGGCGCTGGCGCCGATGCGCGCGTTTCCACCGAAGCGTCTTCGACCGGCAGCACCGCTGCCGGCGCGGGTTCCGCAGCCGGGCTCGCGTCCAACGGCGGCGAGGCGGATATGGGGTCGGCCGCCGGACGGTCGGGCGTCTTCGGCAGGTCGTCGGCGCGCGCGACAGGGGGCGGCTCGGGGGCGCGACGTGCTGGCGACGCCGGTTCGGGCGGGGCGGGGGGCGGGGCAACGCGAACGGGCGCGACCGGCTGCGCCTGCTTCTGCGTCTGCGTTTGGGAGGGTTCGGCGTCGCGCCCTTCGACCGCAGGTTTCGCCGGGACGGGCTCGGGGGGAACGCCCGCCTCCTCGGCGTTGGCGATCACGTCGTGTGCGGCCTTGGTGCGGCTGCGCTTGGCGCGGATGCCCCAGATCAGCCCGATCACCACGAGGATCGCCACCACGGCGAGGATCGTGAAGTGGATCGCGGTCAGCGTGGCGATGCCATCGGGCAACAGGCTCAGGCCCGAGGCGGAGGTCGCGGAAGTTTCGTTCATTCCCATACCGTAGCGATGCGAGCGAAGGGCGGCGAGAGGTAATTGGCTAGGTGGACTTGTCTGATCCTCCCCCGCCAGGGGGAGGTGTCGCCGTAGGTGACGGAGGGGGCGGATACGGCACAGCGGTTTCGCCTGCCGCCCCCTCCGTCTGGCAAGCGCCAGCCACCTCCCCCTGGCGGGGGAGGATAGTGCATCACCCGCGCGCGATTTCGCGCCAGCCGATGTCGCGGCGGTAGAAGCCCTCCGGGAAATCGATCGCCTCGACCGCGCGGTAGGCGTTGGCCTGCGCCGTCGCGACGTCGTCGCCGGTTGCCGTCACGGCCAGTACGCGCCCGCCCGATGCGACCAGCCCACCGTCTTCAAGCCGCGTGCCTGCGTGGAACACCGTGCCGCCAGCAGCCCGCGCGGAATCGAGCCCGACGATCGTGCCACCGGACTTGGGTGTGCCCGGATACCCCTCCGCCGCCATCACCACCGTCAGCGCGGTCTCGTCGCTGAATTGCGCCGGCGGCATCTCGCCGAGCCGCCCCTCCGCCACCGCCAGCATCGTCGCGAGCAGGTCACCCTGGAAGCGCATCATCAGTACCTGCGTCTCGGGATCGCCGAACCGCGCGTTATATTCGATCAGCTTCGGTCCCTGCGGCGTCAGCATCAGTCCCGCGTACAGCACGCCCGAGAACGGCATGCCTTCCGCCGCCATCGTAGCGACGGTCGGCGCGACGATCTCTTCGATCGCGCGCTTCTCCAGCGCGGGTGTCAGCACGAGGGCAGGGCTGTACGCGCCCATCCCGCCGGTGTTCGGGCCCGTATCGCCTTCGCCGACGCGCTTGTGATCCTGCGCGGACCCGAACGGCATCAGCGACACGCCGTCGGTCAGCACGAAGAGGCTCGCCTCCTCGCCTTCGAGGAATTCCTCGATCACCGCCTCGGCTTCACCGTCGGCGAACAGCGCGTCGAGCGCGGCATCGGCTTCGGCGGCGCTGAACGCGATGACGACGCCCTTGCCCGCGGCGAGGCCGTCCGCCTTGATGACCACCGGCAGCGAGAAGGTACGGGCGAGCGCGATATCCGCCTCTTCGCGGCTCTTCACACGGACATAGCCCGCGGTCGGGATGTTCGCGCGGAAACACAGATCCTTGGTGAAGCCCTTCGACCCCTCCAGCTGCGCCGCCGCCTTCGAGGGCCCGAACACCGGAACGTCCGCCGCGCGCAACGAGTCCGCGAGCCCGTCGACCAGCGGCGCTTCCGGCCCGATCACGACCAACCCGACCTCATGCTCGCGTACGAACGCGACGACCGCGCTATGATCCGTCGCATCGAGCGGCACGAGCGTCGCAACGCGCGCGATCCCGGGGTTGCCCGGCGCGGCATACAGCGTATCGAGGCCGCGAGATTGCACCAGCTTCCACGCGAGCGCATGTTCGCGCCCCCCCGAGCCCAGCAGCAGGACGTTCATGCCCGATCCCTTTTCCGATGAATTGTCCAGCGACATGGTGGCAAACATGGGGCGGCTGGTAGCCGAGCAAGTCCCCGGCGACAACGCACTCGCCATGTCGGTCGGCGAACTCGCGTTCAAGCTGAAGCGGATGGTCGAGGGCGAATTCGGCCATGTCCGCCTGCGCGGCGAGATCTCGGGCTGGAAGCGCGTCGCCTCCGGGCATTGCTACATGTCGCTGAAAGACGACCAGGCGGTGATCGACGGCGTGATCTGGAAGGGCAATGCGTCGAGCCTCGCCTTCGTGCCGCAGGACGGCATCGAGGTGATCGCGACCGGCAAGCTCACCACCTATCCCGGCCGCTCGAAATACCAGATCGTGATCGAGCGCATGGAGCTGGCGGGTGCCGGCGCGCTGATGGCGCTGCTCGAGAAGCTGAAGGCGAAACTCGCGGGCGAGGGGCTGTTCGACGGCACGCGGAAAAAACGCCTGCCGTTCATGCCAAAGGTGATCGGCGTCGTCACCTCGGGCACCGGCGCGGTGATCCGCGACATTCTCCACCGGCTCGAGGATCGCTGCCCGACGCACGTCATCGTGTGGCCTGTGAAGGTGCAGGGCGAGGGTTCCGCCGCCGAGATCGCCGCAGCCGTCCGCGGGTTCGACGCGATCGTCCCCGGCGGCCCGGTGCCACGCCCCGACCTCGTGATCGTCGCGCGCGGCGGTGGTTCGGTCGAGGATCTGTGGTCGTTCAACGAGGAGGTCGTGGTCCGCGCGGTCGCCGCCTGCACGATCCCGATCATCTCCGCGGTCGGGCACGAGACCGACACCACCTTGTGCGATTTCGCCGCCGACCTGCGCGCGCCGACGCCGACCGCCGCGGCCGAGATCGCGGTGCCGGTGCTCGCCGACCTGCGGCTGACGATCGACAGCCACCGCAACCGCACCGAGCGGTGTGCGCGGCGTCATGTCGAGCGTGGCCGCGAGCGCCTCGATGCATTGGCGCGGTTGCTGCCGAAGCGCGACCAGTTGCTCGGGCCGCAGCGCCAGCGCGCGGACGACTTTGGCCAGCGGTTGGATCGCGGCCTCGAACGTCGCCTGACGCTCGCACGCGGCAGTCTCGATCGCTCGGGCGCAGCGCTTCGTCCGGCCACGCTCGAACGCAAGCTCGAAGCGAAACGCGCGCAGCTCGACGCGACGTGGCGGCTCGTCCAATCGCTCAACCCCGACGCGATCCTCGACCGCGGCTATGCGCGTGTCACCGCCCGGCCCGGCGGCGAGACGCTCGCCTCGGCCACGTCGGCGCGCGACGCGGGGGCCCTGACGCTCCACTTCCGCGACGGCGTGGTTGACGCGGTGACGGACACCGGCCTTGAGCGCCCCGCCGCCAAAACCTATGCTGCCCCCAAGGCAAAGCCCGCGCCCGAAGCGGCGCCGCGCCAGCCGACCCTGCTGTAAAAGAAGATCCGCAATGCTGATGTCCAACTCCGACCGCGCCGCGCGCTTGCATTATATGGCTAACGGTTTCCGCGTGCTCAGCCCCGGCGACCACGTCGCCTGCGCCGCCACCGGCCACCGCATCGCGCTCGAAGACCTGCGCTACTGGAGCGTCGCGCGCCAGGAAGCCTATTCCACCGCCGCCGCCGCCAGCGAAGCGATGGCGCCACGATGATCCGCGCGGCGGTGCTCGTCCTGCTAGCTGCATCCGGTGCCGCCGCCCAGCAAGCACCGCCCTCGAATACCGCGAACCAGTCCGCCTTCCGCTGGACCGGCACGCTCAGCCAGGGCGGGCTGATCCTCGGCACCGCCCCTGCCGGTACGCGCACGCTCACGCTGAACGGTAAGCCGATCGCGCTCTCCCCCGACGGCCGCTTCATCGCCGGTTTCGACCGCGACGCTGGCCCGCAAGCCACACTGATGGCGACACTCGCCGACGGCCACAATGTTACGCAAAGTCTAACGATCGCGCCGCGCGCCTGGCGGATCGAGCGCCTCGACACGCTCCCCAAATTCCCCGCGCCTGACCCGGTCTTCGCCAAACTGCGTCCGCCGGAACTCGCCCAGATCGTCGCCGCCCGTGCCCGCACCACTGACGCGCAGGGCTGGCGCCAGGCGTTCGCATGGCCAGCAACCGGCCGCATCTCGGGCCTGTTCGGATCGCAGCGCGTCTACAAGGGCGAACCCGGCAGCTATCATTCCGGCACCGACGTCGCGATCCCGACCGGCACGATCGTCACCGCACCCGCCGACGGCGTCGTGATCCTCGCGGCCGATCACCCGTTCACGCTGGAGGGCAATCTGCTGATGCTCGACCATGGCATGGGCCTGAACAGCGCGTTCCTGCATCTCTCGCGGATCGACGTGAAGCCCGGCGACCATGTCCGGCAGGGCCAGCCGATCGGCGCCTCCGGCATGACCGGCCGCGCCACCGGCCCGCACCTCCATTGGGCGCTACGCTGGAACGACGCCAAGCTCGACCCGATGCTGGTAACGGGGCCGATGCTGGTGACAGGTCCGATGCGCCCTTAGTTCTGGCGCTTGGCCTTCACGCCGGGTTGCCCGCCGACGCTCAAGCGGAAGCTGCCGAGCGCGGCGCGCTTGATGATCACCTTGTCGTTCGCGCGTGGGCGGCGGGCGATGATATTGTCGTCGGTCTGCGTCCAGCGCGCGCCGTCCGCCATGACGAAGCTCCAATGCCCCGCGCCATCGTCCGCAGCGCTCGCCAGCGTCGTTTCGATCTGCGGCAAATCGTCGCTGCCGAACAGGCCGAGGTTCGGCAGGCTGATCCCGAACAGGTTTCGTTTCGTCTCGCGGACCTGTTGCTGGTCGACCACGACGACTGCCTGGCTGCGCTCGGCGACGTCCAGCGCGGCGACCGATGCGTCGAAGCATTTCAGCCGCGCGGCCGATTCTGCAATCGCGCGACACTGCGTTACCGCCACCAACAGCGGCGCGCGCTCGGTCTTGCGCGACTTTGCTCCCGCCGTTGCCGGTCCAGCCGACGTGACCAACAGTCCCGTTGCCACCACAATCGCCGCGATCCGCATATCTACTCATTCCCCTTGCCTGCCCCGGAATAGGCCGGCGCGGGGAGGGCGGCAAGGACGCGCCGACGCTCCCGCTGTCGTACGCAAATGCAGCATCGGGGCGGGTTGTTGCTATTTGGTGACATCCGCCGCGCAATGCGACGCATCGAGGCCCATTTGTAACTTTCTTTTGGACAACGGGGTCCGGTCTTGCGACATCGCGCGCAGCGGCGACCACGCGGTCGCACAATGGATCGTATCGGGCGGAAACATTCGCCGATTCAAAAGGGATCAAGATAACCATGCGCAACCACATGTTCCGCGACTGCCTGATGGCGTCGACGATGATCGCAGGCGCGATCGTCGCTCTGCCAGCCTTCGCGCAGACCACGCCGGCACCGGCTCCCGCGCCGCAGGGCACCAGCAGCGACGACGGTGCCGCTGCAACGACCCCGGCAGTCTCGAACACGCCGAGCCAGGACCCCGCCGCTGCGGGTACGGCCCAGGGTGGCGACATCGTCGTGACCGGTTCGCGCATCTCCAACCCGAACCTGACTTCGGCGAGCCCGATCACCGTCGTCAACGCAGCAGACATCAAGCTGCGCGGCGCGACGCGTATCGAAGACGTGCTGAACAGCCTGCCGTCGGCCTTCGCGTCGCAGACCTCGTCGGTGTCGAACGGTTCGACCGGGACCGCGACGATCAACCTTCGTAACCTCGGTGAATCGCGCACGCTGGTGCTGGTCAACGGTCGCCGTCTGATGCCGGGCAACCCGTCGTCGAGCAGCACGGCCAGCGCGGCCGCCGACGTCAACATGATCCCGACGTCGCTGCTCAAGCGCGTCGACGTGCTGACCGGCGGCGCTGGTACGGTCTATGGTTCGGACGCAATCGCCGGCGTCGTCAACTTCGTGCTCGATACCGATTACGAGGGTTTCAGCATCGATACCTCGGGCGGCATCTACAACCACAATAACGACAGCGCGCGCTTCAAGGCGCTGAACACCGCACGCGGCTATCCGGCGCCGACCGGTCAGTCGTTCGACGGCACGCAGTTCGACATCAACTTCAAGGTCGGTGCGGGTACCAGCGACGGTCGCGGCCATGTCGTCGGCTACGGCGGCTACCGCAAGATCGGTGCGATCCTGCAGGGTTCGCGCGACTACAGCTCGTGCGGTTTCAATACCCCGGGCGCCGGTGGCAACGACTATGTCTGCGGCGGTTCGACCACGGCAGCGCCAGCGAACTTCTCGCTCGGCGATTCGGTCGTCAACGGCGCAGCAAGCGGCCTGCAGCAGCAGTACACGCTGAACGGCGCAGGTGCGCTGACCCCCGGTCGTACGCTCTACAACGCCAACCCGCTGAACTATTACCAGCGTCCCGATACGCGTTACACCGCGGGCTTCCTGGCCAACTACGAAGTCAGCAGCGCGTTCAAGCCGTACGCCGAGTTCATGTTCATGGACGATCGCTCTGTTGCGCAGATCGCCCCGTCGGGTGACTTCAGCAACACTGACACCCTGAACAGCAATAACCCGTTCCTGTCGGCGGCGCAGCAGGCGACCTTCTTCCGCAACACGAACCTCAAGCGGGATGCCAACGGCAACGTCATCAACCTGACCAACCCCGACGGCACGCAGTATCAGCAGGCGAACGTCACGATCGGTCGTCGCAACGTCGAAGGCGGCGGTCGCCAGGCGGATCTCCGTCACACGCAGTACCGTTACGTCCTCGGCGCCCGCGGCGACATCGACAAGGGCATCTCGTACGAGGCGTACGGCCAGTTCGGCAGCACCGTGTTCAACCAGGTGTACCGCAACGAATTCTCGATCGCGCGGACCACGCGTGCGCTCGATGCGATCACCGACACTCGTCCCGGCTCGGCGACGCTCGGTCAGGCGGTCTGCCGCTCGGTCGTCGACGGTACCGATCCGAGCTGCGTCCCGCTGAACATCTTCGGCGCGGCAGGCATCACGCCGGCGGCACTGGGCTACGTCCAGACCCCTGGTTTCCAGTCGGGCGAGAACAAGGAAAAGGTCGTCAACGCGTCGATGACCTTCAGGGGCGGTGAGTACGGCGTCCAGTCGCCGTACGCGAGCGAAGGCATCGCGCTGAACGTCGGTGGCGAGTACCGCAAGGAGTCGCTGAGCCTCGAAGTCGACAACGGCTTCCTGAGCGGCGATCTCGCCGGCCAGGGCGGCGCGACGTTGCCGATCCGTGGCAGCTACGACGTCAAGGAAGCGTTCAGCGAACTCATCGTCCCGCTCGTCAGCGGTCGCCCGTTCTTCAACGAACTGACCGTCAGCGGCGGTTACCGCTATGCGAGCTACAGCACCGCAGGGTCGGCAAGCTCGTACAAGGGTGAACTGGTCTGGGCGCCGATCTCGGACATCCGCTTCCGTGGCGGCTACAACCGTGCGGTTCGTGCGCCGAACACGCAGGAATTGTTTGCGCAGCAGTCGGTGCAGATCGACGGTGCGACCGATCCTTGCGCAGGTCTGGCCGTCAACGGTCTGGTCAACGGCAACACGGCGGCACAGTGCGCCCGCGCAGGTGTCCCTGCAAACCGCTTCGGTCTGGTCCAGGACAACCCCTCGGAGCAGTATAACGGCCTGGTCGGCGGCAACCCGAACCTGAAGCCCGAAAAGGCCGACACGGTCACCATCGGCGCCATCCTGCGTCCGTCGTTCCTGCCGGGCTTCAACCTGTCGGTCGATGGCTTCCGGATCAAACTGAACGATCGCATCGGTACCATCGGTGCCGACACGATCATCGCACAGTGCATCGCGACGGGTCAGCAGAGCTTCTGCGGGGCGATCAACCGCGACGCCAACGGCACGCTGTTCCAGGGCACGAACGGGTTCATCGTCGATACCAACGTCAATGCCGGTTCGCTGTTGACGCAGGGCATCGAGACGTCGGCTGGCTACACCTTCCGTTCGGACAGCATCGGCACGATCGGGCTCTCGTTCAACGGCACGTATGTCGACAAGTTCACCTCCGACAAGGCTGGGGCGAAGTTCGATTGCGCAGGTCTGTTCGGCGCTCAGTGCGGCTATCCGATGTCCAAGTGGCGTCACCAGGCGCGCATCTCGCTGAACACCCCGAACGGCATCGGCTTCTCGGGTAACTGGCGTTACCTGTCGGCGACGAAGTTCGAGCGCACCAGCAGCGATTCCGATCTCAGCGGTCCGTTCTTCGTCCGTGATGCCCGCGTGAAGGCCCAGAGCTACTTCGATCTCGCCGCAACGGTGCGTGTCGAGGACAAGTTCACCTTCCGCATGGGTGCCAACAACGTGTTCGACAAGACGCCGCCGATCCTCAGCGCGACGGCATCGCCGATCGGTTCGTTCGGTAACGGCAACACCTATCCCGGCATCTACGACGCTGTCGGTCGCTACCTGTTCGTTGGTCTGACCATCGACATGTAAGCGATCCTTCGGGACCAGGAAAAAGGGGCGGCAGATCATCGATCTGCCGCCCCTTTTTTTGTCGGGCGAAGACGGCTCAGGCGACCTGGAGCACGAGCTTGCCATCGCCTTCGTCAATCTTCACGGTCGCGCCGTCCTTCACCTCGCCGCGTAGGATCATGTCGGCGAGCGGGTCCTGCAGATACCGCTGGACCGCGCGCTTCAGCGGCCGTGCGCCGTAGACCGGATCATAGCCGACGCGGCCGAGCCACGCGCGCGCCGCATCGGTCAGGTCGAGCACGATCTTGCGGTCAGCGAGCAGCTTGTCGACGCGCGACACCTGGATGTCGACGATCGGCGCCATGTGCGCCTGACCGAGGCGGTGGAACAGGATCACCTCGTCGAGCCGGTTGAGGAATTCCGGCCGGAAGTGCGACCGGACGATCTCCATCACCTGCGGCTCGACCGACGACACGTCGTCGCCCTCCGCCATGTTCGCGAGATACTGGCTGCCGAGGTTCGACGTCAGAATGATCAGCGTGTTGCTGAAATCCACCGTGCGGCCCTGGCCATCGGTCAGCCGCCCGTCATCGAGCACCTGCAACAGCACGTTGAACACGTCGCCGTGTGCCTTCTCGACCTCGTCGAACAGGATCACCTGGTACGGACGCCTGCGCACCGCCTCGGTCAGCACGCCGCCCTCCTCGTAACCGACATAGCCCGGAGGCGCGCCGATCAGCCGCGCGACCGCGTGCTTCTCCATGAACTCGCTCATGTCGATGCGGACCATCGCCGACGGATCGTCGAACAGGAATTCGGCGAGCGCCTTGGTCAGCTCGGTCTTGCCGACGCCGGTCGGCCCGAGGAACAGGAACGACCCCAGCGGCCGGTTCGGATCCTGCAACCCCGCACGCGCCCGCCGCACTGCGGTCGAGACCGCCTTCACAGCATGCGCTTGGCCGATCACGCGCTTGCCGATCGTCGCTTCCATCGCCAGCAGCTTGTCGCGCTCGCCTTGCAACATCCGCTCGACAGGGATGCCGGTCCAGCGGCTGACTACCCCGGCGATATCATCCGCGGTCACTTCCTCGCGCAGCATCGCGCCCTTGGTCGCCCCCGCCGCCTCGTCGAGCTGGCGCTGCAACCCCGGAATCGTCCCGTAGGAAAGCTCGCCCGCCTTGGCGAGATCACCAGACCGCTGCGCCTGCTCCAGCTCCAGCCGCGCGGCATCGAGCTGTTCCTTGACCCGCGCCTCGGCGTTGATCTTGTCCTTCTCGCCCTTCCACCGCGTCGTCAGTTCGGCGGATTGCTCCTCCAGGTTGACGAGTTCGCCCTCCAGCGTGTCGAGCCGGTCGACCGACGCATCGTCGGTCTCGCGCTTCAACGCCTCGCGCTCGATCTTCAGCTGGATGATCCGCCGGTCGAGATTTTCGATCGCCTCGGGCTTCGATTCGACTTCCATGCGGATCCGCGACGCGGCCTCGTCCATCAGGTCGATCGCCTTGTCGGGGAGGAAGCGGTCGGTGATGTAGCGGTTCGACAGCGTCGAGGCGGCGACGATCGCGCCGTCGGTGATCCGCACGCCGTGGTGGAGCTCGTACTTCTCCTTTAGCCCGCGCAGGATCGAGATCGTGTCCTCGACGGTCGGTTCGCCGACCATCACCGGCTGGAACCGCCGCTGCAACGCGGGGTCCTTCTCGACGTATTTGCGGTATTCGTCGAGCGTGGTCGCGCCGACGCAGTGCAATTCGCCGCGTGCGAGGGCTGGCTTGAGCAGGTTGCCGGCGTCCATCGCGCCCTCGGATTTGCCCGCGCCGATCAGCTGGTGCATCTCGTCGATGAACAGGATGATGTCGCCCTCGGCGGCCTTCACCTCGTCGAGCACGCCCTTCAGCCGCTCCTCGAACTCGCCGCGATATTTCGCCCCTGCGATCAGTGAGCCGAGGTCGAGCGACATCAGCCGGCGATCCTTGAGCGTGTCGGGCACGTCGCCATTGGCGATGCGCAGGGCGAGGCCCTCGGCGATCGCGGTCTTGCCGACGCCGGGTTCGCCGATCAGCGCGGGGTTGTTCTTGGTGCGGCGCGCGAGGATCTGGATCGTGCGACGAATTTCCTCGTCGCGACCGATGACGGGATCGAGCTTGCCGTCGCGTGCCGCCTGGGTGAGATCGCGCGCGAATTTCTTCAGCGCATCATACCGGTCCTCGGCGCCCGCGGTGTCGGCGGAGCGGCCTTGGCGTAAGGAGTTGATCGCGGTGTTCAGCCCCTCGGGCGTCACGCCGCCAGCCTTCAAGGCCTTGCCCGCCGCGGTGTTGAGCGACAGCGCGAGCGCGACCAGCAACCGCTCGACGGTGACGAAGCTGTCGCCCGCCTTGGCCGCGATCTGCTCGGCCTGGTCGAGCACGCGGACGGCGTCGTTGTCGATCCCCGGTGTGGTCTGCGCGCCCGAGCCCGATACGACGGGTATCCTGGCCAGCGCCAGGTCGGTCTCCGAGGTCGCACGCTTGGCGTCGCCGCCCGCCGCCGTGATGAGCCCGGCAGCCATGCCCTGCTCGTCTTCCAGCAGCGCCTTCAACAGATGTTCGGGGGCGATCCGCTGATGGTTCATGCGGATCGCGACGGTCTGCGCGGATTGCAGGAAGCCCTTCGCGCGATCGGTGAATTTGTCGATGTTCATGACGAATTCCTGAGGGAGTGTTTCGGTGTTGGCCGAAAGATGGTGTTGTATTTGGGCAACACAAGAGGCGGGCGCAGGTAGGATGCTAGGGCCCGCGCGAGGCATCCGGAATAGCGTTTATTGTCGGTATCGAAGCGCCGCCGTCATCGCTATGTTCAGGTTCGCATGCTATATATGGCACGTGACAACAGCGATTCCCCATACTTACGCCATCGGCATCGAGCCGGCCGACATCGACTTCATGGGTCACGTCAACAACGCGAACTATCTGAAGTGGGTACAGGCCGCGGTGATCGACCACTGGCAGCGCCTCGCGCCCGCCGAGGCGGTGGCCGGGCATCTCTGGGTCGCGCTGAAGCACGAGATTACCTACCGCAAGCCGGCGTTCCTCGACGACGACGTCATCGCGACGGTGCTGCTCGAGAAGGTCCAGGGTGCGCGCGCGTTCTACGAGACGATCATCAAGCGTGGCGAGGACGTGCTCGCCGAGGTGAAGTCGAGCTGGTGCTGTCTTGATGCCGAGACGCTGCGGCCGTCCCGCTTGGCGAACAGCGTCGTCGAGCATTTCTTTCCGAAAGATCCTGCGGCAGCCTGATTTAGACCACCACCCCGGCGGAGGCCGGGGCCCAATTGGTAAGGTGGAAGTAAGCGCGCACAGCCCTTCGTTATTGCCGTCTCCCAATTGGGCCCCGGCCTTCGCCGCGGTGGTGCGTTGGATCTAGTGCGTCACACCACCTCGTACGGCACCGCCCCGCGCCGGTCCGGATCCACCCTGATCCCGCTCGCCGCGGGTGGAAACGCGCGTTGGTCGCAATCCGTCCGCAAACAGACGCGACACGAAGACCCGATCGGCGTCGCAATCCCGCCCGTCCCGAGCGCATCCGCGTAGATGAACTCCGACGCGTTCGCCTCTTCACACCCTAGCGCCACCGCATAGCGCCGCGCCGGCCTCGTGTACGTTTCGGAGGGCTTCACCAGCCCCTTTGCCATCGAGACGTAGCGGATGCCGTCGGTCGTCTCGATCAATTGCGTCAGAATGCGGTCCGGAATCGCCACCGCCTCATGGACGATCCACAGCGGACACGCCCCCCCGAACCGCGCGAATTGGAGGCGGGTGGCCGAGTGCCGCTTGGTAATGTTGCCGGCCATGTCGACGCGGCAGAAGAAGAACGGGATGCCGAGCGCGCCCGGCCGCTGCAACGTCGAGAGCCGGTGGCACGTCTGCTCGAAACTCGTCCCGAAGATCCGCCGCAACCGGTCGATGTCATGGCGGACACTCCGAGCCTCCGTCCGGAAGCGAGTGTAGGGCATGACGATCGCCCCCGCGGCGTAATTGGTCAGCCCCGCGGTCAGCAGCGCGCGCGCCGTTTCGGACGCCATCTCCGACGCCGCGACGATCCCGCCGATGACGTCGCCGAACTCGTGCCGCGCAACCTGGTGCGCGAGCGAGAACAGGGTCGTCTCGCCTGGCTGCGATCCGTCGAGCCGCAACGTTGCGCCGTCATAGTCGCGCAAAGGTGCAGCAAGCGCGCCCGAGATCGCGACCGACACGCCTCTTGCCGCCAGCCGAGTCTCAAGAGCCGCGATCCGGTCCGCCCCCAAAGTCTCGCCGATCTCCTCCGCGCGGCGATCGAGCGCATCGACGTAATTGCCCGCCGCATGAAACCAGTCGCGCACGTCCTCCCACGGCAGCAGCCCTGGCGCCCCCGATCCCGCCACGAGCCGGTCGTCGAGCGCCCGCAACTGCTCCTGCGCGCGGCGATATGCGTCGTGCATCGCGACGAGGCGTTGCGCCAACAGCGGCTGGTGCTTCACCGCTCGCCGCACTGCGGTCTCGTCGAGCGCGGGCGCCTCGACGCTGGTATCCGACACTGCCTCCAGCGTCGCGATCAGCAGCGCGGTATCGTCCGCCGCATCGATGCTGCCCCAGTCCGCCGGAAACTCACGCGCGAGCGTGATCAGCACGCCTTCGGTCACCGGCCGGTCACCATTCTCGATCTGCGAGAGGTAGCTCACCGACAGCCCGATCCGCGCCGCCATCGCCGCCTGGCTGATCCCGAGGACACGGCGCAGGTCGCGCAAGCGGTGTCCGACGAAGAGGCGACGTGCGGGGAGAGTCATCCCTCCGCCTAGTTTGCAAACATCACGTCGGCAAGTTTGCAACATTGCATTTGCGCATCGCATCCCGCTCTGTGAAGGCAATCAGCAGGACGGAGAGACGATGTCATCGACGATCGAAGAGCTTGAACGCCGCCGCGAAGCCGCCAGAGTCGGCGGGGGCCTCAAGCGGATCGCAGCGCAGCACGCCAAGGGTAAGTTCACCGCGAGGGAGCGCCTTGACGTGCTGCTAGACGAGGGATCGTTCGAGGAGCTCGACATGTATGTCGAGCACAATTGCGTCGATTTCGGCATGCAGGACCAAGTGATCCCCGGCGACGGCGTGGTCACTGGCTCGGGCACGATCAACGGCCGCCTCGTCTTCGTCTTCAGCCAGGATTTCACCGTGTTCGGCGGCTCCTTGAGCGAACGCCATGCGCAAAAGATCTGCAAGGTGATGGACAGCGCGATGAAGGTCGGCGCGCCGATCATCGGCCTCAATGACAGCGGCGGTGCGCGCATCCAGGAGGGCGTAGCCTCGCTCGGCGGCTATGCCGAGGTGTTCCAGCGCAACGCGCTCGCCTCGGGCGTCGTGCCGCAGCTCTCGCTGATCATGGGGCCCTGTGCCGGCGGCGCGGTCTACTCCCCCGCGATGACCGACTTCATCTTCATGGTGAAGGATTCGAGCTACATGTTCGTCACCGGCCCCGACGTGGTCAAGACGGTGACCAACGAGGTCGTGACGCAGGAGGCGCTTGGCGGCGCGGTGACGCACACCACCAAGACGTCGGTCGCCGACAACGCGTTCGAGAACGACATCGAGGCGTTGCTCGCGGCGCGCGATTTCTTCGATTTCCTGCCCGCGTCGAACCGGGACGGCGTGCCCGAGCGGCCGACCGCGGACGAGTGGGACCGGATCGAGGAGAGCCTCGACACGCTGATCCCGGCGTCGGCGAACCAACCCTACGACATGCACGAGCTGATCCGGAAGACCGTCGACGAAGGCGATTTCTTCGAGACGCAGCCGGCGCATGCCGCCAACATCATCACCGGTTTCGGCCGCATCGAGGGCCGCACGGTCGGCTTCGTCGCGAACCAGCCGATGGTGCTCGCGGGCGTGCTCGACATCAACAGCTCGAAGAAGGCGGCGCGGTTCGTGCGCTTCTGCGACGCGTTCGAGATCCCGATCGTGACCTTCGTCGACGTCCCCGGCTTCCTGCCCGGCACCGCGCAGGAGCATAACGGCATCATCAAGCACGGCGCGAAATTGCTGTTCGCCTATGCCGAGGCGACCGTGCCGAAGATCACCGTCATTACGCGCAAGGCGTATGGCGGCGCGTACGACGTGATGGCGTCGAAGCACCTGCGCGGCGACCTGAACTATGCGTGGCCGACCGCCGAGATCGCGGTGATGGGAGCCAAGGGCGCGGTCGAGATCATCTTCCGCGGCAAGACGCCGGAAGAGATCGCCGAACGCACCGCGGAATACGAGGCGCGGTTCGCGAACCCATTCGTCGCCGCGTCGAAGGGCTTCATCGACGAAGTGATCCAGCCTCACTCGACCCGCCGCCGCATCGCGCTCGGCCTACGGAAACTCCGCGGCAAGGCGCTGGAGAATCCCTGGAAGAAGCATGATAACATCCCGCTGTGACGATCCAGTCGCTCGGGAGGCGATCTTGAAAAAACTGCCACTGTCGAAACAGCTCATATTCGTCGGCATCGTCTTCGGCGTGGCGATGCTCACGTCGTTCGTGCTGGCCTTCTTCGCAGCCGCCGCGGCCGGGCGAAGCGGTCAACCGCTGCCGTCGCCGATCATCGGCCTTTCGATGGGCGTTGTCGCAGGGACGATCTATCTTCTCCTCGCCGGTAATAAGCGCGTTGCGCTTGCGAGCAGCGATGCCCGGCAGGCGGCGTTGGCCCCGGTAGTCGACGGCACCGCGCGACTGATCGTCTTTCGTCGGGGTTTCGTCGGCAAGCTGGCCGGTGTCGACGTCTATGTCGATGGCGAGGTGCGGACGCAGCTGAAGAGCCCGCGCTTCGCGGCGCTGACGGTGGGGCCGGGGACTCATACGCTCGAAACCAGGGTGCAGAACAAGTCGTCCAAGCCTTTTGTCGTCGAAGCGGTCGCTAACACGACCGCCATCGTGGAGATTGAGCTCGGATTGAAGCAGCAGGTGCTCGTTCAGCGGGCTGATGATGCCAATCTTCGTACGGTGCTCGCCGGTACGCCGATGGTGATCGCGTGATGCTCGGTCTGCTCCTGCTCCAGGCCGTCGCCACAGCCGCGCCTGCGCCCGCCTGGAAACTCGCCGATCGCACCAGCCCGGCAGGCGTGCGCAGCATTTCCACGTCGGTCACCGGTAATGACGGACTCTCACGGTTGGTCGTCAAGTGTGACGTCGCGTCCGAGCCGATCGTGTCGCTTCAGTTCATCCAGCCGCAATCGCTCGGATCGGGTGCGGACAAGCCCGTCGCGGTCCGCTTCGATGGCGGGCCGGCATTCACCTACAACTGGCAGTTTCCGGGGACTGGTACGTACACCGCCGACCCCGAAGCTATTACCAGGCTGACGACGTTCCTCGTCAAGTCGAAGACGGTGCGCATTGAAACCACCAACGGCGCGAACTTCGCGGTGCAGGCGAATTTCGTCGCGCCGACCGGCGATGCGATGATCCGGCAGGTGCTCGGCGTCTGCGGCTATACCCTAGGTGTCGTCCCGGTTGCGCCGCCACCACCGAAGGATGCCCAATGACGCTAGGCCGCCTCAACCACGTCGGAGTCGCGACGCCGTCGATCGCGAAGTCGGTCGAGACGTATCGGTTGTTGCTCGGTGCGACTGCGATCGGCGAGCCGTTCGACCTGCCCGCGCAGGGCGTGAAGGTGTGCTTCATCGATGCGCCGAATACGCAGATCGAACTGATCGAACCGTATGACGAGAGTTCGCCGATCGCCGGCTTCCTGCGCAAGAACCCGGCAGGCGGGCAGCATCATGTCTGCTTCGAGGTCGCCGACATCGCCGAGGCTGTCGCCGACCTGAAGGCAAAAGGCGCGACCGTGCTGGGCGAGCCGCGGATCGGCGCGCATGGTACGCCGATCGTGTTCGTGCACCCGAAGGATTTCGGCGGCATGCTGGTCGAGTTGATGGAGACGCCGGGCGATACCGGCGCGCACTAGGAGAGATCTGATGGCCGCGTACGAGCATATCCTGAGCGAACGGCGCGGCGACGTGCTGGTGCTGACGCTCAACCGACCCGACCGGCTGAACGCCGCGCCGCCGGCGATGTTCGAGGAGTTGCGCGCGGCGCTGAGCGATCTGGACGGTGCGCGGGCGGTGCTGATTGCGGGCGCAGGGCGCGCGTTCTGCTCGGGCGCTGATGTCGGTGGTGGCGCGCTTGGTTCGGACAATCCGGGCGAGACGACGTTCGCGGCGCTGACCGGCAGCTATAACCCGACGATGGCGGCGATCGCCGATCTGTCGGTGCCGGTGGTGAGTGCAGTGCGCGGGCCGGCGGCGGGGATCGGGTGCAGCCTCGCGCTCGCCGCCGATTTTTGTGTCGCGAGCGAAAGCGCGTATTTCCTTCAGGCGTTCGTGAATATCGGGCTGGTGCCCGACGGTGGCGCGTCGTGGATGCTGCCGCGGCTGATCGGCAAGGCGCGGGCGACCGAGATGATGATGCTTGGCGAGCGTGTGCCAGCGGCGAAGGCGCTCGACTGGGGGATGGTGCACAAGGTCGTTGCTGACGAGGCGCTCGATGCCGAGGCGTTCGCGCTGGCCGAGCGGCTGGCGGCGATGCCAACGGTCGCGCTCGGGTTGATGCGGCGGGCGATCACCGCCGCGTACGAGACGGATTACGCGACCGCAATGCAGGCCGAGGCGGCGAACCAGCGCGACGCGCGCGGGTCTGCGGATTCGATGGAAGGCGGTCTCGCGTTCCTGACCAAGCGCAAGCCGGTGTTCACGGGCAAGTGACCTCCGCCTTCAACACCACCCCGGCGTTTATAACCACCACCCCGGCGAAGGCCGGGGCCCAGTCGGGCAACGGTCGATTGGCTGGTGCTGCGCTGCGTTACTTCGACCTTTCCAACTGGGCCCCGGCCTCCGCCGGGGTGGTGCAAACTTATGACTGACAAACCGAACCCCACGCTCGCCGACTGGCAGGCAGCCGCTACCAAGGAAGTAAAGGGCGCCGACCTAATCTGGCCCACCCCAGAAGGCATCGACGTCAAGCCGCTCTACACCGCGGAAGACGTCACCACGGACCCCGGCCTCCCAGGTTTCGCCCCCTTCACCCGAGGCGTCCGCGCGTCGATGTACGCCGGCCGCCCCTGGACGATCCGCCAATATGCCGGCTTCTCCACCGCCGAAGCCTCGAATGCGTTCTACCGCCGCAACCTCGCCGCCGGCCAGAAAGGCCTCTCGGTAGCGTTCGATCTTGCCACGCACCGCGGCTACGATAGCGACCACCCCCGCGTCACCGGCGATGTCGGCAAGGCAGGCGTCGCGATCGACTCGGTCGAGGACATGAAGATCCTCTTCGACGGCATCCCGCTCGACAAGATGTCCGTCTCGATGACGATGAACGGCGCGGTGATCCCGATTCTCGCCTTCTTCATCGTCGCGGGCGAGGAGCAGGGCGTCGACCGGAAACTGCTCGACGGGACCATCCAGAACGACATCCTCAAGGAGTTCATGGTCCGCAACACCTACATCTACCCGCCCGAGCCGAGCATGCGGATCATCTCGGACATCTTCGGCTACACGAGTCGCGAGATGCCCAAGTTCAACAGCATCTCGATCAGCGGCTATCACATGCAGGAGGCGGGGGCGACGCAGCTCCACGAGCTCGCCTTCACGATCGCCGACGGCATGGAATATGTGAAATACGGCGTCGCGAGCGGCCTCGACATCGACAAATTCGCCGGGCGGCTGTCGTTCTTCTTCGCGATCGGCATGAACTTCTTCATGGAGATCGCCAAGCTCCGCGCCGCCCGCGTCCTCTGGCACCGTGCGATGACGCAGCTCGGCGCACAGGACGAGCGTTCGAAGATGCTGCGTACGCACTGCCAGACGTCGGGCGTCTCGCTCACCGAGCAGGACCCGTACAACAACGTCATGCGCACGACGATCGAGGCGATGGCGGCGATGCTGGGTGGCACGCAGTCGCTCCACACCAACGCACTCGACGAGGCGATCGCGCTGCCGACCGACTTCTCCGCACGGATCGCCCGCAACACACAGATCGTGATCCAGGAAGAGACGGGGATGACCAAGGTCGTCGATCCGCTCGGCGGCAGTTATTATATCGAAAGCCTGACACAGTCGCTGGTCGACGGTGCGTGGGGCCTGATCGAGCGGATCCAGTCCGAGGGCGGCATGGCGAAGGCGGTCGCGGCGGGCTGGCCCAAGGCGATGATCGAGGAAGCCGCCGCCGGCCGCCAGGCACGCGTCGATCGCGGCGAGGACGTCATCGTCGGCGTCAACAAGTACAAGCTCGCCGAACAGGACGCGATCGAGATCCTCGACGTGGACAATGTCGCGGTGCGCGCCGGCCAGATCGAACGGATCGAGCGGGTTAAGGCTACGCGCGACGAAGCTGCGTGCCAAGCCGCGCTCGACGCATTGCGGGAAGGCGCGCGCATTCCTCCCCGGAACGGGGAGGGGGACCAGCCAACGGCTGGTGGAGGGGGCGTGCCACAAGCGGGTACGCCTGAGGAAGCCCCCCTCCGTCAGCCTGCGGCCGACACCTCCCCGGAACGGGGAGGATTTGAGAACAACCTCCTCGCGCTTGCCGTCGAATGCGCCCGAGCCAGGGCCACACTCGGCGAAATCTCCTCCGCGATGGAGGACGTGTTCGGCCGCTACGGCACGCAGCCCACACCCGTCTCCGGCATCTACGGTGGCGCGTACGAGGACGACGCGCGCTGGACCCGTCTCACCGACGGCGTCGAGGCCACCGAGCGCCGCATGGGGCGCAAACCCCGCATGCTCGTCGCGAAGATGGGCCAGGACGGCCACGACCGCGGCGCCAACCTCGTCTCGTCGATGTTCGGCGACCTGGGCTTCGAGATCGTCCCCGGCCCGCTGTTCCAGACCCCCGCCGAAGCCGCCGCACTCGCGCTCGAAAACGACGTCGATATCGTCGGCGCCTCTTCGCTCGCCGCCGGCCACAAGACGCTGATCCCCGAACTGATTGGCTATCTCCGCGAGGCGGGCCGCGCGGATATCAAGGTGATCGCGGGTGGCGTTATCCCCGCCCAGGACTATCAGGCGCTGCGCGATGCGGGGGTCCAGGCGATCTTCGGCCCCGGCACCAACCTGATCCAGGCCGCCGAGGACGTGTTGAAACTCCTCGGCCACAACATGGCCCCGCAAGAGGAACGGGTATGAACATGCGCACCACGGTGTTGGCGATCGCGCTGACCGCTTTCAGTATCGCGCCAGCTGTGGCGCAGGAAACCGCGCCGACCACCGGCCGCTCGATCTCTATGATCGCGCAGGTCATGGTGAAGACGCGCGACGGCAAGCCGATCCCACTCGGATCGCGCATCAAGCCAGGTAAACCCACCCTCGTATCGATCTGGGCGAGCTGGTGCCCGCCGTGCATCGCCGAAGCCCCGTATCTGAACAAGATGCGCAAGGAATTCGGCAGCGGCTACAACTTCCTTTACATCAACCGCAGCGAGGGCAGTCCCGATCGCACCCAACCGCCCGCCGCGATCGCGCAGTTCCTGCAACGCGCCGGCATGAGCGACATCGATTACGTCGTCGCTGACGTCGATGCGTACCGCCAGGTCATCGGCAAGGACATCAAGGATATCCCCGACGGCAAGGTCGGCATTCCGCGCGTCTATCTGTTCGATGCCAAGGGGCGGCAAATCCACACCGCCTACGGCTTCGGCGACGGCGGCGGGCCCGAGCTCGAAGCGCGCGTGAAGCGCGCGATGGCGGCAAAGTGACGCTACCCGCCAGTTACGCTGCCGCGCGCACGCGCTATGCGACGACGCGAAACGACCAGAGACCAAAGGCCGCATGATGATCGAAACCCTCCTCCGTCCCCCCGTCGCAGACCCCGCCGTTGCGACTGCCGCGCCGAGCGTCCGCATCGACTGGACCCGCCCCGAGATCTCCGCGTTGTTCGACCTGCCGTTCGACGAACTCATGTTCCGCGCGCAGACGGTACACCGCGCGCACCATGCGATCGGCGAGGTGCAGCTCTGCACGTTGTTGTCGATCAAGACCGGCGGTTGCCCCGAGGATTGCGGCTATTGCTCGCAGTCCGCGTCGTCCGACTCCGGCCTGAAGGCGGAAAAGCTGATGGACGTCGACGCGGTCCTCGCCGATGCGGCGCAGGCCAAGGCCGCCGGCTCGCAGCGTTTCTGCATGGGCGCCGCGTGGCGCAACCCCAAGCCGCGCGACATGCCGAAGGTCGTCGCGATGGTCGAAGGCGTCCGCGCGATGGGGCTGGAGACGTGCATGACGCTCGGCATGCTCGACGCGGACCAGGCGAAGCAGCTCGCCGACGCCGGCCTCGATTACTACAACCACAACATCGACACCTCGCCGGAGAATTACGGCAACGTCATCACCACGCGCACCTTCGGTGACCGGCTCGAGACGCTGGCGAACGTGCGTGACGCAGGGATCTCGGTCTGCTGCGGCGGGATCGTCGGGATGGGCGAGACGCGCAGCGACCGCGTCGGCTTCGTCCACGCGCTCGCCACGCTGCCGCGCCACCCCGAGAGCGTCCCCGTCAACGCGCTGGTCCCGGTCAAGGGCACGCCGCTCGGCGACATGCTCGCCGGCACGCCGATGGCGCAGATCGACGACATCGAGTTCGTCCGGACGGTCGCCGTCGCGCGGATCACGATGCCGCTGAGCATGGTGCGATTGTCTGCGGGTCGCGAGAGCATGTCCGAGGCTACCCAGGCGCTCTGCTTCATGGCGGGCGCGAACTCGATCTTCACCGGCGACAAGCTGCTGACCACCGGCAACGCCGGCGACAGCGCGGATGCGACGCTGCTGGCGAAGCTCGGGATGAAACCGATGGTCGGCGCGGAGCCGATGAGAGAGGCCAAGACATGCTGCTGATCGCACTTTTGATGGCCGCCGCGCCGATGCAGTCGCAGGCGACGATGAACCGTTCCGCCGGTACGAGTTATGCCCAGGCCGATGCCACGATGACCGCGCAGTGGAACCGGACGTACGCCTATATGAAGCGGCGCGACGCGCAGGACGGGTCGCGCGGCGGCGGGTTTGGCTATGCGGCCGCGCTGTTGGAGAGCCAGCGCGCATGGCTCAAGTTCCGCGATACGCAGTGCGTGATCGAAGGCGGGCAATATGCCGGCGGTTCGGCGCAGGGCAGGACGATTGCCGGATGTCGGACCGGCCTGACGCAGGCCCGCACGAAGCAGCTCAAGACGATGATTTGGTACCAATAACCAGTCCGCACCCGGACCGCGTCCGGCAAGACGGCACAGATTAGGGCGAGTGATGTTCAAGAAAATCCTGGTCGCCAATCGGGGCGAGATCGCGTGTCGGGTCATGCGGACCGCCAAGGCGATGGGCATCAAGACCGTCGCGGTCTATTCCGACGCCGACGCGCGCGCGCCGCATGTGCTGATGGCCGACGAGTCCGTCCGGCTCGGGCCGGCACCCGCCGCGGAGAGCTATCTCAAGGCCGAGCTGATCCTGCTCGCGGCGAAGGAAACCGGCGCGGACTGCATCCATCCGGGCTACGGCTTCCTCTCCGAACGTGAGAGCTTCGCGCTGGCGTGCGCCGAGGCCGGGATCGCCTTCGTCGGGCCGCCACCGAACGCGATCGCCGCGATGGGCGACAAGATCGAATCGAAGAAGCTCGCCAAGGCCGCGGGCGTCAACGTCGTGCCGGGCTATCTCGGCGAGATCGACAGCACCGATCACGCGGTCGAGATCGCCGGCGGCATCGGCTATCCGGTGATGATGAAGGCGTCGGCCGGCGGCGGCGGCAAGGGCATGCGCCTCGCCTACAGCGAACAAGACGTCCGCGAAGGCTTCGAGGCGACCAAGCGCGAGGGGCTGGCGAGCTTCGGCGACGACCGCGTGTTCATCGAGAAGTTCATCGAATCGCCGCGCCATATCGAAATCCAGCTGATCGGCGACCAGCACGGCAACATCGTCTATCTCAACGAGCGCGAATGCTCGATCCAGCGGCGGCATCAGAAGGTTGTCGAGGAGGCGCCATCGCCGTTCGTCACGCCTGCCATGCGCAAGGCGATGGGGGAGCAGGCGGTCGCGTTGGCGCAGGCGGTGGGGTATTATTCGGCGGGTACGGTCGAGCTGATCGTGTCGGGCGCGGACACGACGGGTGAGGGGTTCTACTTCCTCGAGATGAACACCCGGCTCCAGGTCGAGCATCCCGTGACTGAGGAGATCACCGGGCTGGACCTGGTCGAACTGATGATCCGCGTTGCTGCCGGGGAACCGCTCGGGTTCACGCAAAATGACGTGAAGCTCAACGGCTGGTCGATTGAGAACCGCGTGTATGCGGAGGACCCGTATCGCGGGTTCCTTCCGAGCATTGGTCGGCTGGTGCGGTATAATCCGCCCCTCCCGTTCGCCCTGAGCGAAGTCGAGGTGCATGCCCCGAGCGAAGGTGCTTCGACTTCGCTCAGCACGAACGGGGAAGGGGTGGCGGAGTCCGACGAACCCCGAGTCCGCGTCGACGACGGCGTCCGCGAGGGCGGCGAGGTCAGCATGTTCTACGACCCGATGATCGCCAAGCTCATCACCTGGGCGCCTACCCGCGACGGCGCCATCGCCGCGCAGATCGCCGCGCTCGACGCGTTCGAGCTGGAGGGGCCGGGCAACAATATCGATTTCCTCTCGGCGATCATGCAGCATCCTCGCTTCCAGTCGGGCGCGCTGACGACGGGCTTCATCGCCGAGGAATATCCCGACGGCTTCCACGGCGCGCCCGCCGACGCCGAACTGCTGAAGACGCTCGCCGCGGTTGCCGCCTTCGCCGCCACGGCCGAGGCTGATCGTGCGCGCCGCATCGACGGCCAACTCGGCAAGCGCCTCCGTCCGCCCGCTGACTGGGTGGTGACGATCGACAAGATCGACCATGCGGTGACGGTCTCGACCGACGGCATTGCGGTCGATGGCGAAGATCTCGATTTGTCGCTCGAGTACACGCCCGGCGATCGCATGGTGGTCGCCGACGGTCATGGGGCGGATGGCGACGAACACCTCACGATCCGCATCGCCAAGGCCCGCGCCGGCTTCAAGCTTACCGCGCGAGGGGCGAGCCATGTCGCCCGCGTGCTCCCCGCTCGCGTCGCGCCCTACACCGCGCACCTGATCGAGAAGGTGGCGCCCGATCTGTCTAAGTTCCTGATCTGCCCGATGCCGGGGCTGCTGGTGCGGCTCGACGTCGCGGCGGGCGACAAGGTCGAGGCGGGGCAGGCGCTCGCGGTGGTCGAGGCGATGAAGATGGAGAACATCCTTCGCGCCGAGAAGACGGGGACGGTCAAGTCGGTTGCGGCGAAGACGGGGGATAGTCTCGCGGTGGATCAGGTGATTCTCGAGCTGGACTGAGCGAGGCGCCGTCCAGTTCTGCTCCAGCTAGTACCCCTCCCACCCCGTCATGCCGGACTCGTTCCGGCATCCACCGTTCCGCGTAACCGATAAAACTGAGTATGCGGGTCGGTGGGCCCCGGCCTCCGCCGGGGTGACGGACTAGGGTGGAGGGCGCGTTCCTGATCGTGACCACGTGGCCATGGACGGCGCCGTGGTTTCCCCGCGAAGGCGGGGACCCAGTCTGGGCTCCCGCCTTCGCGGGAGAACAAGGGTGTACGGGTGACGATCGTATGCGCGCGCTTGCGTTTCACTAACTCCACCCCGGCGAAGGCCGGGGCCCAGTTGGGAGCGGCAGATGATCAAGGCCGACGCTCCGTTACAGCGACCTTTCCAACTGGACCCCGGCCTTCGCCGGGGTGGTATATCTCTTGGTTGAGTAGGGCGTGTGATGGGCTAGCGCTCATCCTGGGTCACTCCCGAAAATAGCGGCGGCCGTGCTGCGTCCCAACCCGATCTCCGCACCCCTCCCGTTTCCGCCCCCATCGCTGTACAGCACCCCGAATGACCCTCCTTCGTTACCTCGCCGCGCTCCTCCTCCTGATAACCGCGCTCCCCGCGATCGCGCAGGACGAGCCCAAGGTCGCGACCGTCGCTGCCAGCCTCACTCAGGCCTCGGCCGAGCTCCAGGCGATCGACGACGCCACGCCCGCGGCACGTGACGACAAGGCGCGGCAGGCGTTGCGGGATCGCGCGCAGGCGGTGCAGGCGACCGCCGCCGACGCGGTCCGCACGCTCACCCCGGAGATGGCGCTGGTCCAGGCGCGCGTGACCGAACTCGGTGCCGCTACCCCCGGCGTCGTCGAGGCGCCCGAGATCCGCCAGCAACGCAAGCTCCTCGCGCAGAGCCAGTCGGCGATCGACTCGGCGATCAAGCGCGCGCGCCTCATCGGGATCGAAGCCAAGCAGCAGATCGACGATATCGGTGCGGCCGAGGCGGAGGAACTCGGCCAGCAATTGTCCGAAAACACCGGCTCGCCGCTGTCGCCGACCTTATGGGCCGCGATCGTCGATCACCTGCCGCGTGATTCCGCGCGGCTGATGCGGTTCGTCAATACCGAGGCGCGTCAGTTCTCTTCGCGGTTCGGCATGCACGCCGGGACCGGCCTGCTGATCGGGATCCTCACCGCTTTGGTGCTGGTCGTGCCGCTGCGGGGCTGGCTGCACCGTGTCGGCCGCCGCTACGCGACCAACCATGCGCCCGGCGGTCGCCTGCGACGCTCGGCCTATGCGCTGTGGCTAGTGGTGATCGGCACCGCGCTGCCCGGTCTTGCCGCCTGGGCGATCGTCGCGTCGCTACGCTGGGGCGGGCTGGTGTCGCCCGCCTGGAGCCGGTTCGGCGCGATCTTCGTCGGTTTGGCGTGGTTCTGCGCGTTCGTGTCGTCGCTCGGCGGCGCGCTGCTGTTGCGCGGTCAGTCGACGTGGCGGTTGCTGCCGATCGGCGACGGCGCGGCGCAGGCGCTTCGGCCGTATAGCTGGATGGCGGCGGGGCTGATCTTCTTCGGTCAGTTGCTGATCGCGACCAACCTGCTGATCGGCATCAGCGCGCCCGCATCGAGCGCGGCCAACGCGGTCGTTGCGCTGCTCCATATCATGGTGCTCGGCGCGATCCTGGTGACGCTCGGCCGGTTGCGCGCCGCGGCGTTGCCCGATCCGACCAAGCCCGCGCGCAACACGCTGCTCGCGATCGTCGCGACGCTGGTCTGGCTGGTCCTGCTCGTGACGCTGATCGCCGGCCTGATCGGCTATGTGAACTTCGCGTTCAAGGTCGCGACGTGGCTGCTGTGGGGGGCGATCGTCGGTGCGACGCTGTACCTGATGATGACCTTCACCGACGACGCGTGCCGGACATTGCTGTCGAGCGGCAACCGGCTCGGGCGCTCGGCGAACAGCGGGTTCGGGGTCGACAACAAGACCGTCGACCAGATCGGCGTGCTGCTGTCGGCGGTGCTGCGGCTGTTGCTGATCCTGCTTGCGGTCGGCGCGGTGATGGCGCCGTTCGGGGCGGGCGTCGGCTCGGCGTTCGAGCTGTTCGGGACGGTCGCGAACGGTATCACTGTCGGCCAAGTCACGATTTCGCCGGGCGCGGTGCTCCGCTCGCTGGTCGTGCTGTTCGTCGCGCTGGCGATCATGCGCGGGCTCCAGCACTGGCTGGTCAACAGCTATCTGCCGACCACCGCGATGGACGCCGGCGCGCAGAATTCGGTGACGATGGTCGCGCGTTATGCCGGGATCATCGCCGCGGTGCTGTGGTCGCTCGGCGCGCTCGGGATCGGCATGGAGAAGCTGGCCGTCGTGCTCGGCGCGCTGTCGGTCGGGATCGGCTTCGGCCTCCAGGCGATCACGCAGAACTTCGTGTCGGGGCTGATCCTGCTCGCCGAGCGTCCGGTGAAGATCGGCGATCTCGTCCGGATCGGCAACATGGAAGGCGACGTGAAGCGCATCAACGTGCGCTCGACCGAGATCCAGGTCGCCGACCGTTCGACGCTGATCGTGCCGAATTCGGAACTGATCACCAAGACGATCCAGAACATGACGCTGGCCGCGCCGATCGGCCGGATCCAGCTGCAATTCTCGGTACCGCTCGAGGAGGATCTCGATGCGGTACGGGCAATGCTGTTCGCGGCCTTCGCCGAGAAGCACGAGGTGCTCGACGATCCCGAAGCCAAGGTCTTCATCGATTCGATCGATGCAGGGCGCGCCAAGTTCAACTGCTTCGCCTATGTGGCGAGCCCGCGCGATGCCTATCCGATCCGTAGCGAGCTGTTGTTCACGCTGCTCCGCCAGTTCCGCGAAGCGGGGATCGAGGTCGGGACGACCGCGACCAAGATGGAACTGGTCGGATCGCTGCCGTCGATCGTCGGGACGGATCCGGCGGCGCCGCAACCCGATCAGACGGCGGATCAGGCAGGGGATCAGAACAGGACGTAGGGCAGCGACACGCTGAAGCTTGATCCCGCCGCCATCGTCCCGCGCGGGCGAACGCGGACGTTGGTGACCGCCTTCGGCGTCGTGGTCGGATCGTAGGTCCAACTGGTGCCGCCGTTCTCCGAGAAATCGACATCGTCGGTGGTGCTCGCAGGCGTGCTATAGGTGACTGCGAGCGACGAGGCGGGCGATCCCTCGGCCGTCTTGACGAAAGTGGGCGACGCGGTGCCGTCGCCGTCGAGGGCCACGGCGCCGCGGTTCGGCGTCGGCAGGACGATATTGAGCGAATTGGCGTCGATCGCGATGATGTCGGGGTTGGTGAGCGTGATCGTCGTACGCTGTTTGCTGCCTGGGATCGCGCGCGGGTTGCCGGTCGTGGATTGGGGATCCCATGTCGTGTGCGTGACGATCGACACGGTGAACGGCTTGGCGGTGACGATCATCGTCACCGCCACGTTGGCGACGGGAATCGTCGTGGGATTGGCGTCGAGAGTGCCGACACAGAGTCCCAGCGCGCCGAGCAGATCGCAGAACCGCCATTCCCAGGCGATCTTGAAATTGCCCTTGTAGGTGCCCGGCGCGACCGCGGCGGCGGACGATGGGCGGACATAGACCTTCACGTTGCGCGCCGATCCGCCGAGCAGCCCGAGCAGATTGACCAGCGTACCGTTCATGTAGACGAACGGGGTTCCCGCGGCGAACGGGTTCGCCCCCGCGCCGTCCGCGGCGATGACGTATTTCGCGGTGACCGTATTCAGGGGGTTGGTCGAGGTCAGCTTGAAGCCGTCCGCGCTCGTGACGGTCGCGCGCAGGAAATTGCCGGACAGCACCGAGATCGTCGTGGCGGGGCAGTCGAACCCCGCCAGCACCGGTACATAGGGCGGCGCGCCGCCGAGCAGCGCATTGGGCGAAAAGGTGCCGAGCGCGGTCGAGGCGGGATCGGCGACCGCGCAGGCTGCCCATGCCGACGACGGCATCGCGAACGCCGCCGTGGCGATCAGCAATCTGGTGAACCCGGTCCTCAATGTCGCGCCCTTTCCGCTAGTTACGCGACCGGGCTAGGCCGAGATTCGTTAATGCGTTTTGAAGAACCTGAAACGGGTGTTTTCGCGTGCCGAAACGGCATGCATCGGCCTTGCCGCGATCGGCGAAGTGTTCGACACGGGGATCATGACGCCAACGACCCGACCGCCGCACACGAGCGCCGCCACCCCATCCTCGCCGCATACCGTCCTGATCGCCAGCGTCGCCACCGCCGCGCTCGCCGGGCTGTTGTTCGGGTTCGACACTGCGGTCATCGCCGGCGTCACTGGCGCGCTGAAAGCCAAGTTCGCGCTGAGCGAAGCGTGGCTGGGCTTCACCGTGTCGTCGGCGCTGTGGGGAACGCTGATCGGCGCGATGTTCGTCGGCACGCTCGGCGATCGCTACGGCAGTCGCAACGTGCTGCGGATGCTGGCTTTCCTCTACATCATCACCGCGCTCGGATGTGCGCTGGCATGGGACTGGTACAGCTTCATCGGCTTCCGCTTTATCATCGGCATCGCGATCGGCGGCTCGTCGGTGCTCGCGCCCGCCTATATCGCCGAACTCGCACCGCCTGCGCAGCGCGGAAAGATGGTCGGCGGGTTCCAGTTCGCGGTGATCCTCGGCATCCTGCTCGCCTATGTCTCGAACGCGGTGATCGGCGCGCTCGATCTCGGTGATAGCGAATGGCGCTGGAAGCTCGGGATTGTCGCGCTGCCGTCGCTGGTGTTCTTCGCGTTGCTGTTCCGCATCCCCAATTCGCCGCGCTGGCTGCTGACCAAGGGGCGCGATGCGGAGGCGAGGGACGTGCTCGCGACGATAGGCATGAGCCCGGATGTCGCAAAGGCCGAACTCGATGCACCCAAGGGCGATGGGCGCCTGTCGTGGACACGCCACCGCAAGCCGATCACGCTCGCCTTCCTGGTGGCGATGTTCAACCAGTTCAGCGGCATCAACGCGTTCCTCTATTACCTCAACGACATCTTCAAGGCGTCGGGTGGCAGCCTGTCGCCCGACCTCCAGGCGGTGATGATCGGGGTCGCCAACATGGTGTTCACGCTGCTCGGGATGCTGCTGATCGACCGGATCGGCCGGCGAACCCTGCTGCTCTGGGGCTCGGCCGGCATGACCGCGGCGTTGACGGTCGGCGGGCTGGCGTTGCTCGGCGTGCTGCCGAGTTGGCTGCTGTTGCCGTCGCTGATCGTGTTCATCATGTTCTTCGCGCCCGGCTCCGGCGCGGTGATCTGGGTGTATATCTCCGAGGTGTTCCCGCAGAACGTCCGTGCGCGCGGGTCGAGCATCGGGTCGTCGAGTCATTGGGGCTGGAACGCGGTGATCGCGCAGGCCTTCCCGATCGCCGCGGCGTGGTCGGCGGGCGTACCGTTCCTGGTGTTCGCGGCGATGATGGCGGTGCAGTTCGTCACGGTGCTGCTGTATTTTCCCGAAACCAAGGGCGTAGCGCTCGAAGACATGGACGCGCACATGGCGCGCTGACCCGGCACAATCCTGCGACAATTGGCGGCTAGGCACGACACGCGGCCAGTTGGTGGCCGAAGGGGTGTGACGGGTATGCGTATTCTGGGTCTGATGCTGGCGACGAGCATGCCCACGCTGGCGATGGCGCAACAGGTGCCTGCGCCTGACGCGCCCGCATCGACGTCAACGGCTGCGGCGCCGACCGCCGCACAGTCTGCTCCGCCACAATCTGTTGCGCCCCAATCTGTTGCGCCAGCGCCAGCGCCGGCGCATGCTGCTGCCGAGGCGCAGGCCGCCGAGCAGGACGAGGCGGCCGATTCGGAAGAGATCGTCGTCACCGGATCGCGCAAGCCACGCGGGTCGGTGATCGGCGATATCCCGCCCGACCAGACGATCGGCCAGTCCGAGATCCGCTCCTACGGCGTCAGTTCGATCTCCGACCTGTTGAGCGAACTCAGCCCACAGACGACCAGTGGACGCGGCAGCGGCGGCGCGCCGGTGGTGCTGCTCAACGGCCGTCGCATCTCGAGCTTTTCCGAGATCCGCGACATCCCGACCGAGGCGATCCAGCGCGTCGAGATCCTGCCCGAGGAAGTCGCGCTCAAATACGGCTATCGCGCCGATCAGAAGGTCGTGAACTTCGTCCTGCGCCGCCGCTTCCGCGCGGTGACCGTCGAGGGCGTCGACACGATGCCGACCGAGGGAGGCAGCAATTCGCCCGACGGCAAGCTCGACCTGCTCAGCATCGCGCGCGATCGCCGGGTCAACCTGCACGCCGAATACACCTCGTCGTCGGCACTGACCGAAGCCGAGCGCGACATTGTCCCGACGTCGACCGGCACCGGCAGCACCGCGGTCGGCGCCAACGGCACGGTCGTCGACCCAACCCCGTATCGCACGCTGCAAGCCGCGACGAACACCTTCACCGCGAACAGCGTCTATGCGCGCAACATCTTCGGCAATGTCGGTGCGACGATCAACGCCCGGCTCGAATCGACCGACAGCCGCGGCCTCAACGGGCTGCCCATCGCCAGGCTCACGCTCGCCGACGGCACGACCGTCAACCGTGCGCTCGACGACGAGGGTTTTCTACCGCTCGCGCAACGCGTCTCGTCGATCTCGGCGCATCTCGGCACCACGCTCAACGGCGATCTCGGTACGTGGCGCTGGAACGTCACGGGCAATTACGATCGCAGCGATACGCAGACCTTCACCGATACGGGCGTCGATTCGAGCGCATTCCAGGCGCGACTAAACGCGGGCGATCCTACCGCCAACCCGTTCGCGCGGCTGTCGGCGAGCGATATCGGCGCCGCGCCCGGCAATCGTGCCTATGCGACGCAGAACACCGGCGAGATCGACGCGGTGCTCAACGGCACGGTGTTCAACCTGCCCGCGGGGGCCGTCTCGACGACGATCAAGCTCGGCGGCCAGACCGCGGACTTCGACAGCCGCTCCTACCGCGCCGGCCTGGCGCAGCGCGGGCAGGTGTCGCGCGATACCGTCGACGGCCAGGTCAATATCGACGTGCCGATCTCGAGCCGCGGCAAGGATGTGCTGCCGTTCCTCGGGACGTTGTCGGCGAACTTCAATCTGGCGGAGGACCATCTGTCGGACCTCGGCACGCTGACGACGCTCGGCTATGGCGCGAACTGGTCGCCGATCGATGGCGTGCGGCTGATCGCCTCGGTCACCGATACCGACGAGGCACCGACCGCGCAGCAGCTCGGCAATCCGTCGATCACGACGCCCAACGTCCGCATCTTCGATTACGTCCGCGGCACCACCGCGACGGTTACGACGATCAGCGGCGGCAATCCGGCGCTGGTCTCGGACAATAATCACGTCCGCAAGCTCGGCCTGACGCTCAAGCCGTGGAGCAAGAAGGATCTGAGCTTCACCGCGAACTACGTCTCGAGCCGAGTCGACAATCCGATCGCCGCGTTCCCGAGCGCGACCGCATCGATCGAGGCGGCGTTCCCCGATCGCTTTACCCGCGATGCGAGCGGCAATCTGCTCCAGGTCGATAGTCGCCCGATCAATTTCGCCCGCAGCGAACGCTCCGAATTGCGCTGGGGGATCAATTTCTCCGCGCCGCTCAAATCGAAGATCCAGAGGGAGCTGGAGGCGTACCGTGCCGGCACCGGCCCCAATCCGTTCGAGGGTCTGCAACCCCCCGGCGGCTTTCGTCGACCCGATGGCGCGGGCGGCGATGGCACGCGTGGCGCCGGACCCCGCGAAGGTGGCCGTGGCGGCGGCCCCGGTGGTGGCGGGCCTGGCGGTGGCGGTCCTGGTGGTGGTGGCGGCCGTTTCGGCGGCGGCGGGCGCGGGCAGGCGGGCGGACGGCTGCAATTCGCGTTCTACCACACCTGGCATTTCACCGACCGGGTGCTGGTCGCTGATGGCGGACCGAGCCTGAACCTGCTCAACGGCGATGCGATCGGCAGCAGCGGCGGCCAGTCGCGGCACGAACTCGAGGCGCAGGCCGGCTATAGCAACAACGGCGTCGGCGTCCGGCTGTCGGCGCAATATGCGAGCGGCACGCGCGTCAACGGCGGCACGCTGGCCGCACCCGAGACGCTCAACTTCGGCGGGCTCGCGACCGCCAACGCGCGGCTTTTCGCGGATCTCGGGCAGCGCCTCGAATGGGTAAAGGTGCATCCGTGGCTGCGCGGCATGCGCGTGAGCCTTGCGGTCACCAATATCCTCAACACCCGCCAGCGCGTCACCGACGCGACCGGCGCGACGCCGAACAGCTATCAGCCGGATTATCTCGATCCGCTAGGCCGCACGGTCAGGCTCAGCATCCGCAAGCTGTTCTTCTAAGCTTCCCTCGCCCCTACGGGGAGAGGGAGGGGCCCGCGTGCGTTTGCGCGTGGGAGGGAGAGGGGCGTGAGGCTCGGGACGCGAGTCCCAACCGCCCCTCACCCTCCCGTCGCAAACGCTCCTCCTTCCCTCTCCCCGGAGGGGCGAGGGAGATCAGAGCCCGACCTTCGCCGCGAGCCACCGCGCCGCGGCCTCGGGCGTCTGCTTGTCCGCATCGCGGTCGACCTGATAATTCGCCGTCCGCATCGCTTCGACCGGAATCCGCCCGACCAGCGGCGTCAGCGCGGCGAGGAACTTCGCATCCCCCGCCCGCTTCGGTGCCACCATCAGGATCGCGTCGTACCCGGGGATGGCATGCCGCGGATCGCTCAGCACGGTCAGCTGATCCGCCGCGATCCGCCCATCGGACGAGAACGCCGAGATCACATCGACATTCCCGCTTTCCAGCGCGCGGTACATGAAGGTCGGGCTGTACGGCGTCGTCCTGGCGAACCGCAGCGGATAGGCGCGCTTCACCGCCGCCCATTCGGGCCGCTCGAGAAACTCCAGGTCGCTGCCCAGTGTCATCGTCGGCGCCGCCCTGACCAGATCGTCGAGGCTGGCGATCCCCTTCGCCTTCGCCGCATCCGACTTCATTGCGAACGCATAGGCATTCTCGAACCCGAGCGAGCCGACCAGGCCGACCCCATGCTCGCGCTTGGCCCAGGCCCCGATCGCCGCGACCATCGGCTGGCGCTCGGGCACGTCGTGCCGCTTCATCTCGTTCGCCCAGATCGTCCCGGCGTAATCGACATACACATCGATATCCCCGGTCGAGAGCGCCCCGAACACCACAGCCGAGCCCAGCCCGTCGCGATACTGCACGGTATATCCCGCATGCTCCAGCCGATCGCCGATCAGTCGCGCGAGGATATATTGCTCGGAGAAGTTCTTCGCCCCGACCACCACCGTCCGGTCCCCGCCGCTCTTGGGCCATAGCGGCGCGGTCGCCACGGCGGTCCCCGCCACCAGCATCGCGGTGCACGCGATCCACAGCCAGCGCCGCCGCGCGCGGATGCCGTATTCGATCCCGCCGATCAGCGCATCGACGGCCAGCGCCAGCGCCGCCGCCGACACGCAGCCGGCCAGCACCAGCGCCCAGTTCTGCGTCTGCAACCCCGCGAAGATCATGTCGCCCAGGCTCGGCTGGCCGACCGTCGTCGACAGCGTCGCGGCACCGATCGTCCACACCGCCGCAGTGCGGATTCCGGCGATCAGCACCGGTGCGACCAGCGGCGCCTCGACCAGCCGCAGTTTCTGCGCGGGCGTCATCCCGACCGCATCCGCCGCCTGGATCACCGCCGGATCGAGCCCGTGCAGCCCCGCCACCGCGTTACGCAGGATCGGCAGCAACGCATACAGCGTCAGCGCGATCAGCGACGGCAGGAAGCCGAGCGCGGGAATGCCGCCGCCGACGAGCGCGGACAGGCTCAGCAACAGCGGATAGAACAGCGCGAGCAGGGCGAGGCTCGGGATGGTCTGGACGAGGCTCGCAAACCCGAGCGACACGCGCGCGACATTGGCGTTGCGCGCCGACCAGATCCCCAGCGGCAGGCTGATCGCGATCCCCAGCAGCAGCGCCGACGCCGACAGCAGGACATGCGCGGCGAGCAGCGGCGGCACGCGGCCGAGCGCGTCGAGAAACGCGCTCACGAAACCAGCGCCTGCAAGCGTTCGGCCTGCGCGCGCGGCACCTGCACCAGCGCCTGCGCGTCGTCGCCACCCTTGCCCGACACCAGGTCGCGCGGGGTCGCGTCGGCGACGATCCGCCCGGCCTTCATCACCAACACGCGGTCCGCGAGCAACAGCGCCTCCGCCATGTCGTGAGTCACCAGGATCGTCGTCAGCCCGAGCCGATCATGCAACTCGCGGATCCGCGTCCCCAGCGCATCGCGCGTCACCGGATCGAGCGCGCCGAACGCCTCGTCGAGCAACAGCAGCTTCGCCCCCGGCGCGAGCGCGCGGGCGATCCCGACGCGTTGGCGCTGCCCGCCCGACAGCGCGTCGGGCATCCGCCCGGCGATATCGCGCGGCAGGTCGACCAGATCGAGCAGCTCGCCGACCTTGGCCTCGTCGCGTCGTCCCGCAATCCGCAGCCCGATCGCGATATTCTCGGCGATCGTCATGTGCGGGAACAGGCCGATATTCTGGAACACATAGCCGATCCGCCGGCGCAGCTCCGGCGCAGGCTCGCCCGCGACGTCGGCACCGTCGATCGTGACGCGGCCTTCGCTCGGCTCGACCAGCCGGTTGATCGTCTTGAGCAACGTCGACTTGCCCGATCCCGACGTCCCGACCAGCGCGACGAAGGCGCGGGGAGCGATCTCAAGCGAGACATGATCGACGGCGACCGTCGACCCGTACCGCTTGGTGACGTGTTCGAAAGCGAGCGCTGGCAAATTGTCTGGCATCTGCGCGCAGGATGCGGGAAACATACCGTAAAATCAAATGACCAAAAACAATAAGGGGAGAGATGTCATGACGCAGCAGAGCATTTTCATCACCGGCGGCGGATCGGGGATCGGCCGTGCGACCGCGATGCTGTTCGCGCGGAAGGGCTGGCGGGTCGGGCTCGCCGACGTCAACGTCGCGGGGCTTGCCGAGACCGCGGCATCGCTGCCCGACGGCATGGTGAGCACCTACCGCATGGACGTGCGCGACCGTGATGCGTGGACCGCCTCGCTCGACGCGTTCGTCGCGACCACCGGCGGCCGGCTCGACGTGCTGTTCAACAATGCCGGGGTGGGCTCGGGCGGACCGCTGGCGGAGACCGATTTCGCCGAGATCGACCGGGTGATCGCGATCAACCTGGTCGGCGCGTTGAACGGCGCGCGGATCGGCTATGCGTATCTCAAGCGGACGCCGGGCTCATGCCTGCTCAACACCGCGTCGGCGTCGGCGATCTACGGCTCGTCGGGGCTCGCGCCGTACTCGGCGACCAAGTTCGGCATCCGCGCAATCACCGAGGCGCTCGACGGCGAATGGGCGGCGGACGGCATCAAGGTGCGGTCGATCGTGCCGAGCTTCATCGACACGCCGTTGCTCGATTCGGCCGCGGGGAACAGCAATCACTCGATCCGCGAGACGGTGACGGGCGCCGGGCTCGAACTGACCGGGGTCGACAAGGTCGCCGACGCCGCGTGGGAGGCGGTCCACGGCGACAAGGTCCACACCTATGTCGGCAAGACCGCGCACCGCATGGCGTTCGCGGCACGGTGGATGCCGGGCGCACTCCGCAAGCGGATGCGCGGTGGCCGGCGGCTGGAGCGGTAACGGACTGCCCGTTGCAACAAGGCCGACGGTCTCCCCTCCCTGGAAGGGAGGGGCAGGGGGTGGGTCGGCCCGTTATCGAGACGTCACGCCCACCAACCGGCCGACCCACCCCCAACCCCTCCCTTCCAGGGAGGGGCGCAGAAGAAGCTCGATCGTCGCACCGCCCCGGAACCGCCCCGGGTTTGTGCGCTAAGGGGCAATGTAGAAGATCAGGCGTCGCCGACGATCGCGTCGATCGCTTCGGCCATCTCGATATCCCGCGGGCTCAAGCCCCCCGCGTCATGCGTGGTCAGCAGGATTTCCACCCGGTTCCACACGTTCTTCCATTCCGGATGATGGTTCGCGCGCTCGGCGATCAGCGCGACCTGCGTCATGAACCCGAACGCCTCGACGAAATCGGCGAACACGATCGTCCGCGTGATCGCATCGCGCGCATCGTCGTAGTCCCACTCGTCCAGCCCATCGAGCGCTTCCGCGCGTTCTGTTTCGTTCAGCGCTTCGACCATCCGCGTATCCCTTGCCGCTATCGTTGCCCACCGCGTATGGCTGCTCGCATGAGCGGGCAAGCGACATTCTCCGGCCAGGCACCGGGTGCCGACGCGATCGAGGCGATCGGCCGCGCGACGATCGCCAGGCTGCCCGAGCAGTTCGCCGTGCATCTCGGCAATATCGTCTTCGTGGTCGAGGAGTTCGCCGACGACGAGACGCTGGCCGAGCTCGGGCTCGAGCATCCGCTCGACCTGTCCGGGCTCTATCACGGCCGCCCCCTCGGCGAGAAATCGTCGATGGACTCAGGCGCCATGCCCGACCGCATCGTCCTGTACCGCCGCGCGATCCTCGAGGAATGGATCGAGACCGGCGTTCGCCTCGATGACCTCGTGGCGCATGTGACGATTCACGAGATCGGCCATCATTTCGGTCTCAGCGACGACGACATGCACGCGCTGGAAGACTCCGTGCCCGACGATAGCGGTTCATGAGCGCGACCGGGCGGGCGGCATGACGCTCGTCTTCGACGCGGTGGCGTGCGTGCGCGGCGGGCGGCCGCTGTTCGCCGACGTGTCGTTCGCGCTCGCACCGGGCGATGCGGCGGTCGTCACCGGGCCCAACGGGATCGGCAAGTCTAGCCTGATCCGCATCGCCGCGGGCCTGCTCGCGCCGTCCGAGGGACGCGTGTCATGCGACGCCGGGATCGCGCTGCTGACCGAGGCAAGCGCGCTCGACGTCGACCAGACATTGAGCGCGGCGCTGCGGTTCTGGGCGATTCTCGACCAGACGCCCGATCCCGCCGGCCGCGTTGCGCGAGCGATCGAAGCGCTCGACCTGACTGCGCTGTCGGACATTCCGGTACGCCTCCTGTCGACGGGCCAGCGCCGTCGTGCCGCGCTGGCACGCGTCGCGGCCAGCGGCGCGCCGGTGTGGTTGCTCGACGAACCCGCCAACGGGCTCGATGCCGAGTCGATCGCACGGCTGCGGGCTTTGCTCGCCGAGCACCGCGCGCAAGGCGGCATCGCGCTGATCGCCACGCACGTCGCGCTCGACCTGCCGCATGCGACCGAGGTGGCGTTGTGATCACGCTGATCCGCCGTGATCTGCGCCGCAGCGTGGCGAGTGGTGGCGCCGTCCTGGTGGTCGCGTTCTTCCTGCTGGTGGCGATCCTGTTCCCGCTCGCGATCGGCCCGGACGGTGCGCTGCTGGCGCGGATCGGTGGCGGCGTGATCTGGACCGCGGCGCTGCTGGCGGCGTTGCTGCCGGTCGAGCGGCTGATCGCGCCGGATCTCGACGCGGGCGTGTTCGATCAGCTTGCCGTGCGCGGGCTGTCGATGGCCGCGGTCGCGACCGCCAAGACGATCGCGCACTGGCTGAGCTTCGGTCCGCCGCTGATGCTCGCCGCGGTGATCGCCACGGGTTTGTTCGACCTGTCGCTCGATACGCTGATCCGCGTCGAGATCGGGTTGCTGATCGGGACGCCCGGCTTGGCAGCGCTCGCCGTCGCGACAAGCGCGCTGGTCGCAGGGGTGCGCGGCAGCGGCGCAGTGGTCGGGCTGGCGATGCTGCCGCTCGCCGTCCCGCTGTTGATCTTCGGGGCGGGCGCGCTCGATCCCGCGGGCGGGGCCGGCGCGATGAAACTGCTCGCTGCGGTCAGCCTCGTGCTGGTCGCAGGCTCGCCGTTCATCGCCGCCGCCGCCATTCGTGCGGCGCTGGACTAGCGCCGTACGCCGCAGGGTAGTCGAGCACCGTCGTTTAGGTGAGCGCCATCATCTAGTTGAGGGTGGTCATCTCCACGGCCTTGCCCTTGCTCGTCGGGTTCGACGCGTTGGCTTTCGGCGCCTTTTCGGCCTTGGGCTTGCGGACTTCCTTGTTCGACTTCTTCTGGCTTTTCGCCATGACGACACCTCAGGGAGCGGAAAGCCCCGCCGTCATGTTACACGGTTACTTCGTCATGCGCCCGTCTTATCGCGCCCGTCTTATCGCGCCTGGTCCTGGTCGAGCAGCGCAATCGTCGCCGGATCCTCGTCCCCGCCGAAGAACCGGTCGAGCGCGGCGCGAAACGGCGCCGGATCGTCGGCGACGCGCGCGAACAGGGTCATCGACGAGCGCAGCTTCACGGCATCGATGCCGCCGAGGATCGTCTCCGCCGAACCATGCGCGAGCGTCACCGTCTCGGTCGCTTCGATCAGGCGAGGCCCGAGCACGGGATGCGCAAGATAGCCGCGTGCCTCGGCCGCCGAGGCGATCGCATAGGTCCGCGCCATCGCGCTGTGGCCGAGCCCGGCGATCTGGGGAAAGACGAACCACATCCAGTGGCTGCGTTTCGCACCTGCGCGCAGTTCGGCGAGCGCCTGTGGGTAGATGCCGGCTTGCGCCACGACGAACCGTTCGAGATTCTGTACCATGTGGAGCATGGTGGTCGTCGGTCGCTTCGGCTGCAACCCCGGCTGCGACCCCGGCTGCAACCGGCACGCCCGCAAGCGCGTTGGATGCGTAACGAACAAGGACGATGCCGATGACGACGATGCCCATGAAGACGGTAGTCATGAAGACGGCGGCCATGAAGACGGTGATCGCGGTCGCACTTTTCGCGACGCCGCTCCTGCTGGGGGCGTGCGGCAAGAACGACGAAGCGGCGAACGCGCCCGCGCCGAGTGGTTTCACGCCACCCGAGACGCGCGCACCGACGCCGATTCCGGGGCAGGCGCAGACCACGCCGATCACCGCCTATGTCGGCAAGTATCCGCACGACGCGGTCAACGGCGTCGGGTTCTTCGACCGGACTGAAGTTGCGACCGGGCTGGTCGAAGCGGTCGGCGATGCCAAGCTGCGCGAGACGATCCGCGGCCGGACGGGTCCCGAGACGCCGATCTTCACGATCAAGCGCGCCGGCACCACCGGCGACGGGACACGGATCGCCGCCTGGGGGTGCGAGGAGCATAATTGCAGCGATCGCAACTGGACCGTGCTGGTAGACCCCAAGGGCGGCAAGACCCAGGTCTGCTATCACGACGCCGACAAGATGGGCGCGAAAAGCGAATGGTACGCAGGCGGCGCCCCCGAGCGTCGCGACGACACCTGTCCTTCGGAGGGCTGAACCGATGCTCGAACACATCCCTGCATGGCTGGGTCAGGCGATGAGCGGTCTGCGCGCCGGCGAGGATAAGCTGGCCGTCTCGCAGGTCTGCGGCGATCCCGGCGACACGCCGGCGTCGATCGACCTTTCCAGCCCGGCGTTCGCGCATGAAAGTCGCCTGCCGCCGCGCTTCACGCTCGACGGCGAGGGCGTGTCGCCACCGCTCGTCTGGAGCGACCCGCCGGTCGGAACGGCAACGATGGTGCTGATCGTCGAGGATCCCGACGCGCCGGCACCGCAACCTTTGGTCCACGCTATCGTGTGGGGTCTCGATGCGGATGCTGGCCGTCTCGCGGAAGGCGCAATCGTCGCCGATGGCGCGGGCGGCCCGGCGGGACGCGATGTGGGCCGCAATTCCTATCTCCGCGAAGGCTGGCTGCCGCCCGATCCGCCGAGCGGGCACGGAGAGCATCGCTACGTCTTCCAGCTTTTCGCGGTCGGGGCAGGTGCGGGTGATCCCGGAGCGACTCCGGGACGATCTGCGGTGATCGAGGCCATCACCGGCCATGTACTGGCGGCGGGGGTGTTGATCGGGACCTATTCGCGCGATCAGGCGGCGCCGGTCGGACCGATCGGGGAGGGCGCGGTGGCGTGAACGACGTCTCGTTCTGCGCACGCGTCTCGCTGTCGAGGAATAGACGTAATCGCGATCAGGCGATCGGGATGATCGGTGCGGCGGTGGTGATGGCGACGGCGGCGAAGAACAGTGCGCCGACGAACGAGATGGCGATACGCTGAGCGGTTTCGAAACGGAGCGACATGGGGATTTCCTTCGGTTGTTCGGGGAGCAGGACCATCCGGCCTCCGATACCGAAAGCTTTGCACGCACCATGCCAGTTTCTTAAGTCATTGCGCTGGCTAGGGTTTCTTTCGACCGCGCTGCGCCATTGGGAAATCGCACCAGATCGCATGCGCAAAACACGCCATTTTACGGGATCAGGCGGCGCAGATCCGATCGCGGCCCTGTTCTTTCGCCGTGTAAAGCAGGCGGTCGGCCCGCGAGAACGCGATTCCCGACGTTTCTTCGATATGGATCGCGGTGATGCCCGCCGAAAAGGTGATGCTTCCCAGCGGGGCGTCGGTCTCACGGTTGCGGTATCGCTTTGCCGCCACCGTCGCGCGAACACGATCGAGCAACTTGGCCGCATCCGACAGCGTTTTGCCCTTGATCAGCAGCGCGAACTCCTCGCCACCGTGGCGGACCACCAGATGCGGTGCGCATTCGCTAGACAACGCCTGTCCGATCGCGATGAGCACGCGGTCGCCGACGCCGTGCCCGTGGAGATCGTTGACGCCCTTGAACCGGTCGATGTCGCACACCGCCAGGCAATAGGGGCCCGCATCGAGGTCGCGCTCGGCGAACGCCTCCTCGAACGCGCGGCGGTTGGGCAGGCCGGTCAGCATATCGCGCCGGGCGATGTCGTGCGCCTCGACCAGCTTGGTGCGCAGGATATCGGCTTCGGCGGTGGCGGCGGCGAGTCGCACTTCGCTGTCGTGGATCCGACCGATCATCATGGTGGTGATCTGCGTGATCTCGTCGATCTCGGCGATCTGCTTGATCGCGGCGGCGCTCTTGGCCAGATCGCGGCCGAAGCCCCGCGTTTCGTCCTGCATCGTCCGCATGATCTGCGTGAAGTCTTCGACGTGGTGCTGCGTTTCGACGACCAGCGAAATCGCGCTGTCGACGCCGGTTTCCGCGGCGACTTCCGACGCCTGGCCGGAGGCGGGACGGTGCGCCGCCGGGGCACCGGCGACGACCTGACCGCCGAGTCGCTCGATATCGTTGCAGCTCAGGCGAACCCCGCCATCGGTGAGGCGGGCGACCGCGATCGCCAGCGGCTGGTCGGGCGCCGACAGAACGGCATGCGCGAAGTGGTAATGCGCGGGATCGGGGCTCAGGCGATGCTCGTCAAGGAACCTGCCGATACGCTCGTACAGCGAGTTTCTTGGGTCTGCCCCCGATACCGGCTTGGCCGCTTGCGCGTCCCCCATGACTTCCTCCGCATCCCCACCAAAGGCATAGACCCGAAAGCGTTAGCATATTGTCACCAGAACGGCAGCTATTTGCCGGTCAGCTTTTCCACTGCCGCCAACGTCGTCGCGACGTGCTCGGCAGGGTTCATGTCGTCATGGACGAAGGCGACCCGACCGTCCTTGGCGATGACGTAGCTGGTACGCTTGGTCACGGTGCGGCCCAGCACCTGCTTGCCGAGTGCGACGTCGTAGCCCTTGACCACGTTGGGTCCTGCGCTCGCGACCGCGAACTTGCCCGCGCACTTCTCGGCCGAGAACTTGCTCAGCGTCTCGACGTTGTCGGCGGACATGCCGATCACGGTCGCGCCGGCCTTGGTGAAGGCGGGGATCGCTTCGGCGAACGCGTGCGCCTCGGCGTTGCAGCCGCCGGTGTAGGCGGCGGGGAAGAAGTACAGCACGACCGGGCCCTTCTTCAGCTGCTCGGCGAGATGCACGGTGAACACCTTGCCCGCGATCGCCCCGCGAGTCGTGAAGTCGGGCGCCTTGGCACCTGGCACGAGCGCGGCGAACGCCGGCGTTGCGACGAGCAGGGCGGCGGCGAGAGTCGAGACGAGGCGCATGGACGATACTCCGGTTGGATTGCAACGACCTACGCGCACGCGGATGATCCGTCCATTGCTCGCGACGGCTGCGGCCGATAGGCAGGGGCCATGCCAGTCACCCAAGCCGATATCGATCTCGCGCACCGCCTCGCGGATGCGGCGGGCAACGTCATCCGACCCTATTTCCGCCATGAGCACGGTGTAGAGATCAAGGACGACCAATCCCCCGTCACGCGCGCCGACCGCGAGGCCGAATCGGCGATGCGCCGGTTGCTCGACGCCGAGCGCTCGGGCGACGGCATCGTCGGCGAGGAGTATGGCGAGAAGACGGGTGTCACCAATCGCAAATGGGTGCTCGACCCGATCGACGGCACGCGCAGCTTCACCGTCGGCCGCGCGATCTTCGGCACGCTGATCGCGCTGGTCGAGGATGGCTGGCCGGTGCTCGGGATCATCGACCAGCCGGTCCAGCGCGAGCGCTGGGTCGGTGTCGCGGGGCGTCCAACGACGCTCAACGGCGTACCGGTCCGCACGCGCACCTGCCGCGAACTGGCAGGCGCGACGATCGCCACCACCAGCCCGCATCTGTTCGACGAGGTCGACGTCCCGCATTACCTCGCGCTCGTCGCCGCGATCTCGGGCGGCAACCCGCGGCAGGGGCCTGTCTATGGCGGCGACTGCTACAATTACGGCCTGCTCGCGAGCGGGCATCTCGATGTCGTGTGCGAGTCGGGGCTCAAGATCTACGACTTCGCCGCGCTGGTGCCGGTGGTCGAAGGGGCAGGCGGCATGATGTGCGACTGGAACGGCGACCCCCTGACCGCGGCGAGCGAAGGCCATGTACTGGCGATCGGCGACCCGGCGCGGATGGACGACGTGCTGGAAGCGATGCACCGGGTGCGCGATGACGGGCACGATCACGCCGGTCACGACCACGGATAAGGATTCCTCTCCCGCCTGCGGGAGGGATTGGGGCGGGGCGGCATCGCAAAGCGCAACGCCCCCACATCACCACCCCCATCCGTCATCCCGGCGGACGCCGGGACCCACGGACACGGCACGTTAGCCGTCTGAGCTGACCTACCATGGGCCCCGGCGTCCGCCGGGGTGACGGGGCGGGTGTGGTGAGAAGACGATGGTCTTGCGGTGATCGCGACCCAACCCGAGCACCGCGCGCTATTCAAAAGGGCGGCCTGTAATCGGCCTTCACGCTTACCCCGTCAGGCCACACTCGCTCCCCTATCCGTCATCCCGGCGGACGCCGGGACCCATGGATACGGAACGCCAGCCATCGGAGCAGGTCCAACCATCGACCCGGATGTCCGCCTGATCCCGGGCCGAGCAAGGTAGGAGAGGGTCGCTAGTTTCGCGCGCCCCTCAGAAAATCCCCAAAAACTTCTTCCGCTGCCCCTTCTTCTCCGCAGCAGACGTCTTCCCGTCCTCGGCCTTGGCCGTCGTCCCATGCCCCACGTCATCGCGCGGCTGGCCCTTCGTCGTCCGCTGCGCCGCCGCCGTCGCCCCGGCCAGCACAGGACCGCACGCCGTCGACTTCGCATCGCCGACATCGACGAACGCCAGGATCCCCGCGACCGGCGTCGCCACCAGCGCCAGCCCGAGCCCACTGCCGACCCGCGCGAGCAGGTCCTTCGAGATCACGTTCAGCTTCGGCGCGGCGAACATGCCGCCGACCCCGATCGGCGACTGCCCCGCGAACAGGCTGAACTTCTTCGAGTCCGCACGAAATGCGAGATCGACCGCCTCGTTGCGGAAGCTGAACCCGCCCCGCCCGACGATCACGTTCTTGCGCGTGTCGATCAGGATCGGGTCCGCCGCCGCAACGCCGCCGCGCACGGTGAAGCCGATCAGTCCGCAATTCATCTGCACCGGCTCGTTCAGCTGGCCCTGGAACATCCGCTGCGCAAACGTGCCGATGTCGAGCTCGGCGAGCTGCACGTTGCGGACCGACAGCGCGCCCGACGGCAGCACGAACGCGATTCGCCCCCGCGACGAGGCGAGAGAGTCGTGGATCGAATCGCCGCGCCCGTCGAGTTTGATCCGCCCCTTGATCGTGCCGGTCGTTCCCGCCTCGGTCAGGCCATACCCGTTGAGCAGGCGCCCCAACGGCGTCGGTGCGAGGCGGATATCGTACGAGACCGCACTCGGCCGTGCGCGCGTATCGAAGATCACGTCCGAGGCCACGTTGCCGCGCGCCATCGAGAAGGTCAGCGGCGACAGTGCCAGCCGACCGCGCTCAAGATCGAGTGTCAGGTCGACGTTGGAGATCGGCAGGTTGCGCGACTTCACCACCCCGATCGTCCATTTCAGGTCGGCATCGAAGATCTGCATCGTCGCGACCGGCAGGTTCCCGTCGGGCAACAGGCGTTGCGGTGCAGCGCCTGTCGCGGCGGCGGCGGCCACCGCGCCCTTCGATTCGACGATGTCGGGATTGAAGCCGATGAACGGTGCCGCATCGATGATGTCGAGGCTTTTGGTCGTGAGCATCGAATCGAGATGGATGCGCTCGCCGTTGACGATCGTCAGCTTGCCCGCGAGATCGGTCCGGCCCGCGAAACCGCGCAAGTGCGTGAAGGCGTATTCGTCGCCCTGCTTGATCAGCTGAGCACGCAGTTTGTAGGTCCGCGTGTTCGGGATCGCGACGTCGATCACGCCCAGTAGCGTCGACAGGTTTGCGCCGCGCGCGGTAACGGCGAGCGGCACGTTCTCGACATCGGCGATGCTCGGCAGCGTGCCCGCGACGTCGATCACGTTCCCCGCCGCCCGCGCCCGCGCGACCAGCTTGTTCTGCCCGCGATTGGCGGTCGCATCCGGCGACAGCAACTGCGCGGTCACGGTGAACGGCGTCTCGCGCAACCGCCCCTTGCCGGTCAGCCCGACCGCGCGGCCGATCGTCGCGTCGACCGAGCGGATGTCGGCGACCTTGAGGTCCGCCAGCACCCGCATCCGCGGATCGAGATAGCGCACCGTCGTGCCCGTCACCGTGGCGACGTCGATCCGCGGGAACTCGAGCGGCTTGCCACCCTTCTTGTTCGAGAACGTCCAGGTGTTCGCCGAGTGCGCTGCGTTCCACTCGAGATCGACCGCGCCGTTGACGAGATCGAGCCAGTACAGCCGCCGCTTGCCGAACAGCAGCGACAGCGGCGCGATCCGCGTGTCCAGCTTGTCCGCCTGGAACAGGTTCGGCCTGCTCGCCCAATCGGGGTTCGAGAGCGTGAAATTCTCCGCGTACAGCTTGATGCGGAACGGCGCGAAATAGAGCTGGAAATCGCCGCGTACGGTCAGCGTTCGGTGCGTCAACGAGCCGACGACGCGCTCGAACGGATGCTTCAGGAAGCGCCCCTTGGTGATGTACAGCACCAGCCAGATCGCGACGACGACCGCGACGATCCCGAGCAGGATGTTGCGCAGTATCCGCCGCTTGCGACGTTTCCGCGCGGACGCTGCCTCCGGGGTTGGGGAGGGGGCGTCGATCGGCTGCGTCGGGCTGTCGTCCATGCCTGGCCTATCGCACGACGCGCGCGCCAGTTCCACAACGGTTGATATGCCCGATCAATGCGTCTATGCGGCCCGCTTCCTCGAAGGGAACGCGTTCGACGAATCGCCCGGCCAGTGTGGGCTGCCGCGGCGATTTCAGCGTCCTCCTTCGTAACCGAAAGGATAAAAATGCCCAAGCTGAAGACCAAGAGCGGCGTCAAGAAACGCTTCAAGCTCACCGCCACCGGCCTGCTCAAGCACGGCGTCGCCGGCAAGCGTCACCGTCTGGCGCATCACAACGGCAAGTACATCCGTCAGAACCGCGGCACCAAGCTGCTGTCGAAGGCCGATACCGCAGCAGTGAAGGCCTGGGCGCCTTACGGCCTGCGTTGAGCTGAGAAGGAATTAGACAATGGCACGCGTAAAACGGGGTGTTACCACCCGCGCCAAGCACAAGCGTATTTTGGTTCAGGCGAAGGGCTATTATGGCCGTCGCAAGAACACCATCCGCATCGCCCGTCAGGCCGTCGAGAAGGCCGGACAGTACGCATATCGCGACCGCAAGGTTAAGAAGCGCACGTTCCGTGGTCTGTGGATCCAGCGCATCAACGCCGGCGTCCGCGCCGAGGGTCTGACGTATTCGCAGTTCATGCACGGCGTGAAACTGGCAGGGATCGAACTCGACCGGAAGGTCCTGGCCGACATCGCCATGCACGAGGGCGCTGCATTCAGCGCCATCGTCGCCCAGGTGAAGGCGGCTCTTCCCCAGGCCGCGTAATTCGCGACTGAGGTGAGTTTCGGGAGGGCGTCGGTGGGAGACCACCGGCGCCCTTTCTGCGTTCTGGCGGGGGGCGCTGGAAGGAACGCGTAGTTTCTCAGGCTCAAGCTTCGATACCGATCTCCAACTATGATCACCTCTCGCCCCTCCTCCGTCATCCCGGCGAACGCCGGGACCCATGGTTACGGCGGACCCGGCGATAACGTGCTACCATCACCCGCCCGCTACCGTGGGTCCCGGCGTCCGCCGGGATGACGGGGCTTTTGATGACGGAGCTCTAGAGCGCTGAGCTGTAGAGCGATCGAGCGGTGATCAGGGGAGCACGAAATGCGCGAAACCTTCCAGCCGTGCGTCTACATCCTTCACTCCCGCCGCCACGGCACGCTCTACATCGGCGTCACCTCAAACTTGCTCGCACGCCTCGTTCAGCACCGAGAGGGGTTGATCCCCGGCTTCACTCGCCGGTACGGCATCAAGCGTCTCGCCTATTACGAGATGTTCGACACGATGGAGGCCGCGATCGTTCGCGAGAAGCGGCTGAAGGAGTGGCGAAGAGCGTGGAAGATCGATCTGATCGAAGCGCGCAACGAAAATTGGGACGATCTGGGTATCGGCCTCGGGCTGCCCCGCCTGCCCGAACTACCGACCGAACCCGCCCTGGGAGTATGACGTGACGCAAGACCTGAACCAGATGCGCGACCACATGCTGACGGCGATCGCCGCCGCATCCGGCCTCGACGCGCTCGACGCGTGCCGGGTCGAGGCGCTCGGCAAGCAGGGCACGATCACCGCGCTGCTGAAGACGCTCGGCAAGATGACTCCGGAAGAACGCCTCGTCCAAGGCCCGCTGATCCAGGGCCTGCGTGAGGCCGTGGCCAACGGCATCGCCGAGCGCAAGGCGACGCTCGAACGCGCCGCACTCGACGCGCGCCTCGCCAGCGAAACGCTCGACATGACGCTCCCCGCCGACGCGACGCCCGCCGGCACGATCCACCCGGTCAGCCAGGTCATGGACGAACTCGCCGAGATCTTCGCCGACCTCGGCTTCGCGGTCGCGACCGGTCCCGAGATCGAGACCGACTGGCATAATTTCACTGCGCTCAACATCCCCGAGACGCACCCCGCGCGCGCGATGCACGACACCTTTTATCTCCAGCAGGGGATCGACGCGAAGGCCGCCGGCGCCGCCGACGAGAAGACGACCTTCTCGCTCCTCCGCACGCACACCTCGCCGGTCCAGATCCGCACGATGTTGTCGCAGAAACCCCCGATCCGCATCATCGCCCCCGGCCGCACCTACCGTTCGGATTCCGACGCGACGCACACGCCGATGTTCCACCAGGTCGAGGGCCTCGTGATCGACAAGGGCATCACGCTCGGCCATCTCAAATGGACGCTCGAGACGTTCGTGAAGGCGTTCTTCGAGCGCGACGACATCGTGCTCCGCCTGCGCCCCAGCTACTTCCCGTTCACCGAGCCGTCGGTGGAGATCGACGTCGGCTACACGCTGGTGAAGGGCAAGCGCGTCGTCGGCGGCGCCGAGCCCGATGGCTGGCTCGAGATCCTCGGCTCGGGCATGGTCCACCGCAAGGTGATCGAAGCCTGCGGGCTCGACCCCGACGAATGGCAGGGCTTCGCGTTCGGCTGCGGGATCGACCGCCTCGCCATGCTCAAATACGGCATGGACGACCTCCGCCCGTTCTTCGACGGCGATATCCGCTGGCTCAAGCACTACGGCTTTTCGAGCCTCGACGTCCCCACCTTGTCCGGCGGAGTCGGCGCATGAAGTTCACCCTCAGCTGGCTCAAGCAGCACCTCGAAACCACCGCCACGCTCGACCAGATCGTCGAGGCGCTGACCCGCATCGGCCTCGAGGTCGAAGGCGTCGAGAACCCCGGCGAGAAGCTGGCCGCGTTCAAGATCGCCAAGGTGCTCAGCGCAGAACGCCATCCGCAAGCCGACAAGCTCCAGATCCTGTCGGTCGACGCCGGTAACGGCCCGCTCCAGGTCGTCTGCGGCGCCCCCAACGCACGCGCCGGCCTGGTCGGCGTGTTCGGCGCACCCGGTGCGTACGTCCCCGGTCTCGACGTCACGCTCAAGCTCGCGAGCATCCGCGGCGTCGAATCGAACGGCATGATGTGTTCGACGCGTGAGCTGGAACTCGGCGAGGACCACGACGGCATCATCGAACTGCCCGAAGACGCCCCGATCGGCACCACCTACCCGGACTATGCGGGCCTCACCGATCCGGTCATCGACGTCGCGATCACCCCCAACCGCCAGGACTGCATGGGCGTCCGCGGCATCGCCCGAGACCTCGCCGCCGCCGGCCTCGGCACGCTCACCCCACTGACCATCCCCACCGCCCCCGTCATCCCGGCGGACGCCGGGACCCAAGGTGCGGCAGGGGCAGACGGCGAACTCGATCCCCGCCGTAGCGGCAATAACGGAGCAAGGACTGGGGCCGGACCCGATGTCGCGACCCTGGACCCGGAAGGCTGCCCCGCCTTCTTCGCCCAGACCGTCACCGGCGTAACCAACGGCGAATCCCCCGAGTGGATGCGCCGCAGCCTCATCGCGATCGGCCAGAAGCCCATCTCCGCGCTCGTCGACATCACCAACTATCTGATGATCGACCTCGGCCGCCCGCTGCACGTCTACGACCGCGCGAAGCTCTCCGGCGGACTCGTTGCGCGGAAGGCCAAGGACGGCGAGCAGGTCGTTGCGCTCAACGGCAAGACCTACACGCTCGACGCGACCATGACCGTCATCGCCGACGACACCGCTGTGCACGACATCGGCGGCATCATGGGCGGCGAGCATTCGGGCGTCTCGGCCGACACCACCGACGTGCTGATCGAATGCGCGTATTTCGATCCCGACCACATCGCGCGCACCGGCCAGAAGCTGACGCTTACCTCCGACGCGCGCAGCCGCTTCGAACGCGGCGTCGACCCGGCGTTCCTCGAAGACGGCCTGGCGATCGCCACCGCGCTCGTCCTCCACATCTGCGGCGGCACGGCCAGCGACGTCACCCGCTCCGGCGAGCCCCCGCTCGAGCCCCGCGTGATCCACTACGACCCGCGCTTGAGCGCAGACCTCGGTGGCCTCCACGTCGCCCCCGAACGCCAGGCGCGGACCTTGCTGTCGCTTGGCTTCACAATTGGCGCGATCACGTCCGCCGACGCGTTCAGCGACGCGCTGTTCTCGACGATCGAGGGCAAATGGCCGGTCACGGTCCCGACCTGGCGCCGCGACGTCGACGGCCCCGCCGACCTCGTCGAGGAGGTCGTCCGCATCGAGGGCATCGACAATATCCCCTCGACGCCGCTCCCGCGCATGCCCGGCGTCGCCAAGCCGACCGCCACGCCCGAGCAGAAGCTCGAACGTAGGGCGCGTCGCGCGGCGGCGGCACGAGGGCTCGACGAAGCGGTAACCTGGAGCTTCCTCTCCGACGCCGAAGCCGCGCCTTTCGGTGGCGGCGCGTGGACGCTCGCCAACCCGATCAGCGAAGACCTAAGAGTCATGCGCCCCTCGCTGCTCCCCGGCCTGCTCGCAGCGACCGGCCGCAACCTCAAGCGCGGCCAGCAGAGCGTCCGCCTGTTCGAGATCGGCCGCCGCTACTTGGCCGAAGCCGAGCGAGCGACGCTAGGCGTAGTCCTCGCCGGCGACCGCCGCCCCCGCGGCTGGCGCGATGGGAAAGCGGCGACCTTCGACGCGTATGACGCGAAGGCCGAAGCGCTGGCGCTTCTCGCGGCCTCGGGCGCGCCGGTCGATAACCTGCAAGTCATGGGAGAGGCCGGCGACGCATGGCACCCCGGCCAGTCCGGCACGCTCCGCCTCGGGCCGAAGACGGTGCTGGCGAGCTTCGGCATGCTCCATCCATCCGTCCTGAAGGCGTTCGATCTCGATGGCGCCGTCGCCGCGGTAGAAGTCTACCTCGACGCGATCCCGCCCAAGCGCGCGTCTGGCTTCGCGCGTCCGGCCTACACGCCGCCGGCGCTGCAAGCCGTCCGCCGCGACTTCGCGTTCCTCGTGCCGGCGGCGCTCGCCACCGACACGCTGGTCCGCGCGGTCAAGGGTGCCGACAAGGTCGCGATCGTCTCGGCCCGCGTGTTCGACGTGTTCACCGGGGCAGGGGTTGAGGACGGCGACAAGTCGGTCGCGGTCGAGATCGTCCTGCAACCGACCGCCAAGAGCTTCACCGACGAAGAGATCAAGGCGATCGCCGACAAGGTGGTAGCGGCCGCCGCAAAACAGGGCGCGAGCCTGAGAGGATAACGCTCCCCCAAACACCACCCCGGCGAAGGCCGGGGTCCAAGTGGCGAGGCCGGTGTAACGGAGCGATGCCTTTCGTTATCACCGTCCCCCAATTGGGCCCCGGCCTTCGCCGGGGTGGAGTGAGGTGGAGTGGGGTGAGCGTTTTGAAGCCTCGCGCGTTTGAGGCTCACGGAAGGAACCGCATGACCGACCTGATCACGATCGCCAACGACCACCTCACCGCGCAGATCAACCCGCACGGTGCCGAGCTCACCCACCTCCACGACGCCGATGGCCGCGAGCTGATGACCAATGCCGACCCGGCCTTCTGGACCGGTCACGCGCCGATCCTTTTCCCCGTCGTCGGCGTCGTCAACGAAGGCGTCATCCGCCTAGATGGCACCGCCTACCCAATGCAGAAGCACGGCTTCGCACGCCATTCGATGTTCGACGTCGTCGCGCAGTTGGAAACCTCCGCCACCTTCCGCCTCACCGACAGCGAGGAAACCCGCAAAGCCTACCCGTTCGCGTTCGCACTCGACATCGTCTTCACGGTAGACGGCGCGACGCTGACGCTCGAGGCGCACATCCACAACCGCACCGACGCGGCGATGCCGGCAAGCTTCGGCTTCCACCCCGCCTTCGCCTGGCCGCTTCCCTACGGCGAGCCCCGCGCCGATCACCGCATCACGTTCGACGCCGACGAACCCGGCAAGCTGAAGGCGATCAGCCCCGACGGCCAGATCGCCGTCGACGAGCGCCCCTCGCCGGTCGAGGACCGCGTCATCGCCCTGCGCGACGAGCTGTTCGCCAAGGACGCGCTGGTCTGGGATCCGATCCACTCCGACGCCGTCACCTACGGCGCCGAGACCGGCCCGCAGTTGAAGATCGCCTTCCCCGACACGCCCAAGCTCGGCATCTGGACCAAGCCCGGCGCGGCCTATGTCTGCGTCGAACCCTGGCACGGCATCGCCGACCCCGAAGGCTATACCGGCGACTACCGCGACAAGCCCGGCGTGTTCGAGATCCCCGCCGGCGGTACGAAGCGCATCGAAATGAGCGTGACGCTGGTGACTACCACCATTTGAACCAACTGCATCGGACCTCTGCGATCCTCCCCCGCCAGGGGGAGGTGGCTGGCTCTTGCCAGACGGAGGGGGAGGTAAGGGAGAACCGCTGTTCCGTGTCCTCCCCCTCCGACGCTTCGCGCCACCTCCCCCTGGCGGGGGAGGATCGAACATCGGTCCCAACCGGAGAGGATGACCAATGTCTCCCCTCTGTCCTACACGCCCCGCATCTGCCAATAGCACGCGATGATCGCTGCATGCCGCCTCCTCCCGATCCCGCCGCGTCCCGCGCGGGAAGGGGATTGCGAGCGGCACGTAGCCTGAACTTCCTTACCTTCCGAGCCCAGACTCGGCGCACCGGACCCTCGCCATGACCCAATTTCCCCGCCGCACCTTCGCGATCATCTCGCATCCCGATGCCGGCAAGACCACGTTGACCGAAAAGCTGCTCTACTTCGGCGGCGCGATCCATCTCGCCGGCGAGGTGAAGGCGCGCGGCCAGACCCGCCGCGCGCGCTCCGACTGGATGAAGATCGAGCAGCAGCGCGGGATCTCGGTCACGTCCTCGGTGATGACGTTCGAGCGGCAGGGGATCACCTTCAACCTACTCGACACGCCGGGCCACGAGGACTTCTCCGAGGACACCTATCGCACGCTGACCGCGGTCGACTCGGCAGTCATGGTGATCGACGCAGCGAAAGGCATCGAGCCGCAGACGCGGAAACTGTTCGAGGTCTGCCGCCTGCGCAACGTGCCGATCATCACCTTCGTCAACAAGGTCGACCGCGAGGGCCGCGATCCGTTCTCGCTGCTCGACGAGGTGGCCGAGATGCTCCAGCTCGACGTCTGCCCGATGAGCTGGCCGGTCGGCATGGGCGGCGAGTTCGAGGGCGTCTACGATCTCTACGCCAACACGCTGAGCCGCCCCGAAGGCGACAGCCGCGAGTTCATGGGCAAGGCGATCCCGTTCACCGGCATCGACGATCCCGAACTCGCCAAGATCCTCAGCCCCGAAGCGATGATCCGCTTGAACGACGAAGCCGAACTCGCACAGGGTGGCTATTCGAGCTTCGACCCCGAGGCCTATCGCGCGGGCAATTTGACGCCGGTCTATTTCGGCTCGGCCCTCAAGGACTTCGGCGTCGCCGAACTGATCGCCGCGCTCGCCGACTATGCCCCGCCACCGCGCGCGCAGCCGGCCGAGCCTGCGCCTGTGTCCCCGGATGAGCCCGAAGTCACCGGCTTCGTGTTCAAGGTGCAGGCGAACATGGACCCTAACCACCGCGACCGGATCGCGTTCATGCGGCTGTGCTCGGGCGTGTTCAAGCGCGGCATGAAGCTGACGCCCACCGGCCATGGCAAGCCGATCGCGGTGCATTCGCCGATATTGTTCTTTGCGCAGAACCGCGAACTGGCGGATGAGGCGTTCCCCGGCGACATCATCGGTATTCCCAACCACGGCACGCTGCGGGTCGGTGACACGCTCAGCGAGAAGGCCACGATCCGCTTCACCGGCCTGCCGAACTTCGCGCCCGAAATCCTGCGCCGCGTGGTGCTGAAGGATTTCACCAAGACCAAGCAGTTGCGCAAGGCCCTGGACGACATGGCCGAGGAGGGGGTGACGCAGGTGTTCTACCCCGACATCGGCTCGAACTGGATCATCGGCGTGGTCGGGCAGCTCCAGCTCGAGGTGCTGCTCTCGCGGCTGGATGCGGAGTACAAGGTCGCGGCCGGGCTCGAACCCGCCCCCTACGAGACCGCGCGCTGGATCACGGCGGAAGACCCGCTCGAACTGAAGACCTTCGCCGAGATCAACCGCGGCGCAATGGCCAAGGATCGCGACGGCAACCCCGTCTTCCTCGCCAAGAGCGCCTGGGAAGTGAACTACATCGCCGAGCGCTACGCGAAGATCCGCTTCGCCGCCACGCGCGAGCGGTAAGGGGGCCGCAACCCCTATCCGTCGTCATCCCCGCGCAGGCGGGGATCCATACTGGCTGACCTCAGCAATCAATCCGCAAACCCTCGAGCATATGGGTCCCCGCCTCCGCGGGGATGACGAGGCGGATGGTATGAGAATCAGTCCGCGGCGAGCGCTTCTGCCAGCATGTCGCGGATCGCGCGCAACGCGGTCATCGGCGACTCCGCCTGCGCCACAATCTCCGCGGGCCCAGGTATCGCAGGTGCGCGCTTCTCGGCCCCCAGCAACTGCTGGACGCCGCGGACGGTATAGCCCTCGCGGTTGAGATACTGGTCGATCCGCCGCACCAGCGCGACATCCTCCGCGCGGTAATACCGCCGGTTGCCCGCGCGTTGCAGCGGCTTCAACTGGGGAAAGCGCGTTTCCCAGTAGCGCAGGATATGCTGCGGCAGGCCGGTATCGCGCGACAGTTCGCCGATCGTCCGAAACGCCGCACCGGCCTTTTGCCCCCCGGCATCGGGTAGTACGTCGTCGGTATCAGGCATGTCGGGCGTCAGTCCGCCTCGACGATGCGTTCCCGCATCATCTGGCTAGCGCGGAACGTCAGCACGCGGCGCGGTGCGATCGGCACCTCGATACCCGTTTTCGGGTTGCGGCCGACGCGCTCACCCTTGTCGCGCAGCACGAACGTCCCGAACCCCGAAATCTTGACGTTCTCGCCCTGCGACAGCGCGCCACACATCTCGGTCAGGATCTGCTCGACGATCTTGGAGGAATCCGAGCGCGACAGCCCGACCTCCTTGTGGAGCGATTCGGCCAGATCGGCCCGCGTCAAAGTACCCGTCGTCATGTTCATCAAGCTCCCACACTCGGCGAACCTCCTACACAAGCGCGGGAGCGACCGGAAGAACTTTTGTTCTACAAGTGAATCGAGATGTTTCGAAAGGATTAGAAGCGGATAACCGCGGCGCCCCAGGTGAACCCGCCGCCCATCGCCTCTAGTACGACGATCTGTCCTTGTCGGACACGTCCATCGCGCACGGCGACGTCCAACGCGAGCGGAACCGAGGCCGCCGAGGTGTTCGCGTGCTGGTCGACGGTGACGACGACCTTCTCCGGCGCGAGGCCGAGTTTGCGCGCGGTGGCATCGAGGATCCGTGCGTTCGCCTGGTGCGGGACGACCCAGTCGACCTGGTCCGACGACAGCCCGGCTATCGCCAGCGACTCGGTCATCACCGAAGCCAGGTTGGTGACGGCGTGGCGGAAGACCTCGCGGCCCTTCATGCGGAGCTTGCCGACGGTGCCGGTCGTCGAGACGCCGCCATCGACATAGAGGAGTTCGTTGTGGCGGCCATCGGCGTGCAGCTTGGTCGTCAGGATGCCGCGACCGCCGTCATCGGCGGTGTCCTGCGCCTCCAGCACAATCGCACCGGCGCCGTCGCCGAACAGCACGCAGGTCGTCCGGTCTTCCCAGTCGAGGATGCGGCTGAATGTCTCCGCACCGATCACCAGCGCGCGCTTGGCGACGCCGCTGCGGATCATGCTGTCGACGACCTGGACCGCGTAGAGGAAGCCCGAGCAGACCGCCGCGACGTCGAACGCGACGCAGTCGTTGATGCCAAGCATCGCCTGCACCTTGGTAGCACTGGCGGGGAAGGTCTGGTCGGGGGTGGCGGTGGCGAGCACGATCAGGTCGATGCTCTGCGCGTCGATACCGGCGGCGGTGAGCGCGGCCCGGCATGCGTCGGCGGCGAGCGTCGCGGTCGTCTCGCCCTCGCCGGCGATGTGGCGAAAGCGGATGCCGGTGCGCTCGACGATCCACTCGTCGCTGGTGTCGACCTGTTCCGCCAGCTCGGCGTTGGAGACGCGGCGCGCGGGCAGGGCGGAACCGGTGCCGATGACCACAGACCGGATCATGCCGCCTTCTCCACGCTGCCGAGATCGTCGGCGATGCGCCGGACCAGATCGTTGCGGACCATCTTGGCGGCATTGCCGATCGCGGTCGCGACGCCGCGCTCGGTAGCGCCGCCGTGGCTCTTCACGACGATGCCGTTGAGCCCCAGAAACACAGCGCCGTTGTGATTGTTGGGGTCGAGATGATCGCGCAGCAACTCGGTCGCCGGCCGCGAGATCAGGAAGCCGAGCTTCGACCGGACCGAGCTACGGAACGCACGCTTGAGCAGGTCGGCAACGAATCGCGCGGTGCCCTCGGCGGTCTTCAGCGCGATGTTGCCCGAGAAGCCGTCGCATACGACGACGTCGACCTCGCCGCGCGACAGACGGTCGCCCTCGATGAAGCCGTTGAACTGCATGTCCACGGCCGGCGTCGCACGCAGCTGAGCCGCTGCGTCGCGAATCTCGTCCGTGCCCTTCATGTCCTCGCTGCCGATATTCAGCAGCGCGACGCGAGGATGCGGGATGTCGAGCGCGGTGCGCGCATAGGCGGCGCCCATGATCGCGAACTGGACGAGGTTGCGCGCATCGCACTCGGTGTTCGCGCCGAGGTCGAGCATCACCATGTCGGTGTCACCCAGCGTCGGCAGACGCGCCGCGAGGGCCGGCCGGTCGATCCCGGGCAGCATCCGCAACGACAGCTTCGCCATCGCCATCAGCGCGCCGGTATTCCCCGACGACACCGCAGCGGCGGCGCGACCCTGTTTCACCAGGTCGATCGCGATGCCCATCGAGGTCTTCTTGGCGCGACGAATCGCCTGGGTCGGCTTGTCGCTCGACCCGACGACTTCCGGCGCGTGGACGATCTCCGAATGCTGCGACAGGTTCGGATGAGCCTTCAGCCCCTCGCGAATCGCAGCTTCGTCGCCGACCAGCAGGAAGCGCATGCCCTCGAATTGATGACGCGCGCGGGCGACACCGGCGAGCATCACTGCCAGCCCGTCATCGCCACCCATCGCATCGACCGCGATCCAGCCGCTGTCGGGCATCGCTTATCCTTCGTTCAAGTTAGAGGTTCCGGACGGAAGCCTCAGCCCTCGATCGAGAGGATTTCGCGACCGTTATAGTGACCGCACGAACCGCACAGGTTGTGCGGACGCTTCAGTTCGCCACAGTTGGGGCATTCCTGGAACGACGCGATCGTGAGCGAGTCGTGGCCACGGCGCATGCCGCGCTTGGAGGGCGAGGTTTTTCTTTTGGGGACGGCCATTTCGGCACCTTGTTCAATCTAAAGGTCGGGGCTCCGAGTACGTCCGGACACGGGACACAGGCAACCGACAAGAATGCCGGCCGCCTGAAGCAACCCATGCGGCCTGACGCTCGCGAAGCGTGGCGCTATAGCGATTTCACCCCGCGTTGCAAGCTTTGGCCCCCCACGTTGCAACCCCTGATGTCCAGTGGCAGGGCATGCGCCTGACAAAAGACCTGATATTCGAGGGGCAACGCCGTGATATTACCCGTAACGCTGACGATCGCCGCGGCCGCCGCCGTCGTCAACCTGTGGCTCGCCTTCCGAATCGTGCCGATGCGCGTGAAGGATAACGTGCTGATCGGCGACGACGGCAACCAGCGGCTGCAGGCGCGGATGCGCGCGCACGCCAACTTCACCGAATACGCGCCGTTCATCCTGATCCTGATCGGGCTGATCGAGCTTGCCGGCGGATCGACGCTGTGGCTGTGGATCGCTGGTGCGGTGTTCGTGATCGCGCGAATCGCTCATGCGTTCGGGATGGACCGGACGACATCGAGCGTGCCGCGGGCCGGGGGTGCGCTGGCGACCTGGGCGCTGATGGCGGTGCTCGCCGGCTGGGCACTGACGATCGCGTATCAGGCGAACAGCGTGCCCACTGCCAAGACCTTCCAGGTCGTGCCGTCGGGTGGCCGGGCATGAGCGCGCTTCGCTATCTTACCGTTGCCACGCTGCTGGCTGCCTCACCGGCCGTCGCGCAGGTATCGCCAGAGCGGTTGTCCGCCGACGTGAAGACGCTCGCCTCCGACTCGTTCGAGGGCAGGGCGCCCGGCACCCCCGGTGAGACCAAGACGATCGCGTGGCTGATCGCGCAGTTCAAGGCGATGAAGGCGCAACCCGGTGGCCCGAACGGCAGCTGGACGCAGCCAGTGCCGCTCGTCCACACCCGGATGGGCTCGGGCACCGTCCGCGCCGGCGACACCGCGCTGGTGCAGGGCCGCGACGTCTATCTCAGCACCGTCCGCGGGGTCGACCGCGTCGCGATCGCCAACGCACCGATGGTGTTCGTCGGCTACGGCGTCAGCGCGCCCGAGCGCGGCTGGGACGATTTCAAGGGGCTCGACCTCAAGGGCAAGGTGGCCGTGTTCCTCGTCAACGACCCCGATTTCGAGGCGGCTGCGGGCGACGACGCGAAGGGCAAGTTCGGCGACCGCCGGATGACCTATTACGGCCGCTGGACGTACAAATACGAAGAGGCCGCGCGGCGTGGCGCGGTCGGCGCGCTGATCGTCCACGACACGGCGGGCGCGGGGTACGGCTGGAACACGGTCACCGCCCCCGCCGGCGAGAATTACGATATCGTCCGGAAGGATCCCGAATCGCGGGTGATGCTCCAGGGCTGGCTCGAAGGTGGTGCAGCGACCCGGTTGTTCGCCGCATCCGGCCTCGATCTGACGGCGTTACGGAAAGCGGCGCGGCGGAGCGACTTCCGCCCGGTCGCGCTGAAGCAGGCGTTCACCACCGATCTGCCGGTCAAGCACGACACCGCCGTGAGCCAGAACGTGCTCGCCAAGCTGCCGGGCACGAAGCACGCGGACGAAGTCGTGATGTTCGGGGCGCACTGGGACGCCTACGGCATTGGCGCGCCCGACGCGCAGGGGCGCACCATCCGCCCCGGCGCCAACGACGACGGTCTCGGCGTGGCAGGCGTCCTCGAACTCGCGCGCAATTTCGCCAAGGCCCCCCGCACCGACCGCAGCCTCGTCTTCGCGCTGTGGAGCGGCGAGGAGCGCGGGTTGCTCGGTTCGGAGACCTATGCGGTGAACCCGGTCTATCCGGCCGCCAAGACGGTCGCCAATTTGACGCTCGACATCCTTGAGACCGCAGGGCCGGCGAAGGACGTCATGCTGGTCGGCGCGGGCCAGAACAGCCTCGAGGACATGCTCGGCGATGCCGCGAAGGCGCAAGGCCGTGTCGTCACCCCCGAAGCGCTCCCCGAACGCGGGCTGTTCTACCGCGCCGACCATTTCTCGGTCGCGCGGCGCGGCGTGCCGACCTTACTGCTGATGGCGATCAGTGGGGCGCCGGATCTGGTCAAGGGTGGCCGGACTGCGGGGCAGGCGTGGCTCGACGGCTATATGAAATGCTATCACCAGACGTGTGACGCTTGGGGCGCCGACTGGGACCTGCGCGGGGCGGCGCAGGACGTGGAGTTGTTCAAGACGATCGGCACGAAGCTGGCGAACAGCCGGTTGTGGCCCGAGTGGCGCGACGGGTCGGAGTTCAAGTCGGTGCGGGCTGAGACGGTGGGGGAGCGGAAGTAGGTCGACCATCCAGCTAAATACCACCCCGGCGAAGGCCGGGGCCCAATTGGAAAGGTCGCTGTAACGGAGTTTGACCTACGCCAATCTACCTCCCCCAATTGGGCCCCGGCCTTCGCCGGGGTGGAGTGATTGGGAGGTGGCGCTTCTTCTTGTTCTCCCGCGAAGGCGGGAGCCCAGGGTTACAGGCGCTACCACTTGGTATCCTGGACCCCCGCCTTCGCGGGGGAACGGTAGAAAGTTATTCCGCCAAAGCCCGATCGCTCACGAACATATTCGTCGCCCGCTCATGCGCAAACGTGCTCGCCGGCCCATGTCCCGGAATAAAGCTCGTATCGCTCCCCAGCGGCCACAGCTTCTCGACGATCGATTTCACCAGCGTCTCGTGATTGCCCCCGGGCATGTCCGATCGCCCGACCGACCCCTGGAACAGCACATCCCCCACCTGCGCGAACTTCGACGGCGCGTGGTGGAAGATCACATGCCCCTCGGTATGTCCCGGCGTCTCGTACACATCGAGCACCAGATCCCCGACCGACACCGTATCACCCTCGACCAGCCACCGGTCCGGCTCGAAATTCACCCCCGAAATCCCGTATTTCGGCCCGTCCTGATCGAGCCGCTGTAACCAGAAGCGATCCGCCTCGTGCGGCCCCTCGATCGGCACGCCGAGATCGTTCGACAGCCGCTTGGCGCCTCCCGCATGATCGATATGCCCATGCGTCAGCAGGATCTTCTCGACCGTGACCCCCGCCTGTTCGACCGCCGCCATGATCCGCGGCAGGTCGCCGCCCGGATCGATCACCGCCGCCTTCATCGTCGCGGTGCACCAGATGATCGTGCAGTTCTGCTGGATCGGCGTAACGGGCACGATCGCGGCGCGGAGTGGTGGATTTGTCATGCCGCCGAAATAGGATGACGCGGCGGTTGGAGCAATCGCCGCTTGCGGTTTACCCCATCGCCCGTGCAACAGTGAAGGCGATGTGGACCGCGCCCTACGTGTTGCTCGATGACGCCCGCGCGGCAGGCGCCCCGGCGCGAGTGTACCGCGATCCCGTCCGGATCGTCCGCGCCGATACGCTCGCCGAAATTCTCCCCGCACTCGACGCCCTCCGCGACGCCCGCAAGGAAGGGCTGCATGCCGCCGGGTATCTTACCTACGAAGCCGGCGCCGCACTCGCCTCGAGGCCCGTCGACGTCGGCACCGAAGGCCCGCTGCTCTGGTTCGGCCTGTTCGCCGAGTACCAGACGATAGCACCCGAAGACGTCGCCGCGTTGCTCCCCGACCCTGCTGGCGCGTGGACCGGTGCGCCCGAGCCGCTGATCGACCGCGCCACCTACGACGCCAGCCTGTCGCGCGTGCTCGACCTGATCGCGGCGGGCGACATCTACCAGGCCAACCTCACCTTCGCCGCCACCGTCCCGTTCGTCGGCGACCCGCTCGCGCTCTACGCCCGGCTACGGAGTCAGGCGAAGGCGGGCTATGGCGCGCTGATCGACACTGGCGAGACGCGCTTCCTGTCGCTGTCCCCCGAACTCTTCTTCGCGCTTGACGGCGACACGCTCACCTGCCGCCCGATGAAGGGCACCGCACCGCGCGGCGACACGCCCGATGCCGATCGCGCGCTCGCCGAAACACTGGCCGCCGACCCGAAGCAGCGCGCCGAGAACCTCATGATCGTCGACCTGATGCGCAACGACCTGTCGCGCGTCGCTACCCACGTCGCAGTCCCCGACCTGTTCACCGTCGAGACCTATCCGACCGTCCACCAGATGACCTCGACCGTCACCGCAACCCTGAAACCTACCTGCGACGCGGTCGACGTCCTGACCGCACTGTTCCCCTGCGGATCGATCACCGGCGCGCCGAAACAACGCGCGATGGAGGTCATCGCCGAGGTCGAGCACGCGCGCGTTCGCGGCATCTACACCGGTTCGATCGGTCGTTTCGACGCGAACGGCGATGCGATCTTCAACGTCGCCATCCGCACATTGGCGATCCAGAATGGCGCAGCGACGATGAGTCTCGGCTCGGGCATCGTCGCCGACAGCGTGGGCGACGCCGAATGGGACGAATGCCATGCCAAGGGCGCGTTCGTCACCGCCGGCCAGCGCCGCTTCGACCTGATCGAAACGATGGCGTTCGACCCCGAGGCCGGCCTTACCCGTCTCGAAGCGCATCTCGCGCGGATGAAGGCGAGCGCCCAGGCCTTGGGCTTCACCTTCGACCGCCACACCGCGCGCAACGAACTCCAGGCCGCGACTTTCCGGTTGCGCGGACCCCGCCGCATCCGCCTGTTGCTCAGCCCATCGGGCGCGATCGCGATCGAGGCGGCACCGCTCCAGCACTCTCCTGCGCAAGCAACCGTTGCGATCGTCCCGCTGCCGGTCGCCGCGACCGACTTCCGGCTCCGCCACAAGACAAGCGCCCGCGCCTTCTACGACGACGCGCGGAAAGCCGCGGGGACGTTCGAGGTGCTGTTTGAGGATGCCGACGGCTTCCTCACCGAAGGCAGCTTCACCTCCTTGTTTGTCCAGCGCGGCGAAGCACTCGTCACGCCGCCGCTACGGCATGGCCTGCTCTCCGGGATATTGCGAGCCGACCTCCTTGAATCGGGTCGCGCAACCGAAGCCCCGCTAACCCGAGCCGACCTGACCGCCGGTTTCTTCATCGGAAATGCGGTCCGCGGGCTCATTCCTGCCATCGTTACGGTTGCGAATTCGGCCAAGCGGAGCGTATAGCGCCCGCGAATTCCGCGGCGACGCTCGCGGACAACCGCAAAGGTTACACCATGCACGCATCCGCCGCGCTCGGCCGCATCAGCCCCTCGCCGACGCTCGCGATCACGTCGCGCGTCCTCGAACTGAAGCGCGCAGGCGTCGACGTGATCGGGCTTGGCGCGGGTGAACCCGATTTCGACACGCCGGACTTCGTGAAAGAAGCCGCGATCCAGGCGATCCGCGACGGCAAGACCAAATACACCAACGTTGACGGCACGATCGAGCTGAAGCAGGCGATCGTCGCCAAGTTCGCGCGCGACAACAACCTCACCTACACCACCGACCAGATCAGCGTGAACGTCGGCGGCAAGCACACCCTGTTCAACGCGATGGTCGCGACGATCGATCCGGGCGACGAGGTCGTCATCCCCGCGCCGTACTGGGTGAGCTATCCCGACGTCGTGCAGTTCGCCGGTGGCGTGCCGGTCATCGTCAAGGCGGGTCCCGAGGTCGGCTACAAGCTCGATCCCGCCGCGCTCGATGCTGCGATCACGCCGAAGACCAAATGGGTGATCCTCAACTCGCCGTCGAACCCAACGGGGGCCGGCTACACGATCGACGAGCTGAAGGCGCTCGGCGCGGTGCTGGCGCGGCATCCGCACGTATGGATCTTCGCCGACGATATGTATGAGCACATCGTCTATGACGGCTTCAAGTTCGCGACGATTGCGGAAGCGTGTCCCGAGCTGTTCGAGCGCACGCTGACCGTCAACGGCTGCTCGAAGGCCTATGCGATGACCGGCTGGCGGATCGGCTATGGCGCCGGCGCATCGTGGCTGATCAAGGCGATGGCCAAGCTCCAGTCGCAGTCGACCTCGAACCCGTGCTCGATCGCCCAAGCCGCCGCTGTTGCCGCCCTCAACGGCGACCAGTCGTTCCTCGCCGAGCGCAACACCGCGTTCCAGGGCCGTCGCGATCTGGTCGTCTCAATGTTGAACGAGATCGACGGCATGCACTGCCCGACGCCGGAAGGTGCGTTCTACGTCTACCCGTCGTTCGCCGAGCTGATCGGCAAGACGACGCCGAACGGCCGCCTGATCGACACTGACGAGGCGATGGTCGGCTATCTGCTCGACGACGCCAAGGTGGCCGTCGTGCAGGGCGCCGCGTTTGGCCTCAGCCCCGCGTTCCGGATCAGCTACGCCACCTCGGACGCGCTGCTACGCGAGGCCTGCACGCGCATCCAGACGGCGTGCGCCGCGCTGAAATAACGCTGGCAACAATCGAGACACGCGGCGACATCTTCTGGCAACCCCGCCGGGCGATGCCTGCTGCACGATGAACGCATCGGCCACGGCGCGTTAATCGAGAGTTTCTAAAAACGACATTGTGGTTGGCCGGCATCTCTACGACATGCCGGTCCGTAGCTGACGCTGACCTATCCGGCCGGCGCCATCACTGGGTTTCATTGGGATCGCATCATGCGCAGCATCGTAAAGTCGAGTTTCTTCTGGCAGTTCAGTGGCGGTTTCGTCCTCGGCGCTATCGGCTTGCTCGCCCTCCAGCCCGCCGAAGCCCGCCAGACGTTCGCCAGCCATTTCGAGCACAGCGCCTCCGCCACCGCGCGATAACTGCCACCTGGTAACTGCGGCGACGGCCTAGCGAAGCGCAAGCGCAACCCCATGTATCAAAACATGAAAAAGCCGCTTCTCGCCACGCTCGCCGCCGTCGGTATCGCCGGTGCGTTTATTGCCACCGGCACCGCGCAAGGCGCCCGCGCCGTCGTCATCCCCGCCGTCAAGACCGACCTTCCTGCAGCGCCCGGTATCCAGACCGCGGTGTTAGCGGGCGGCTGCTTCTGGACGATGGAAGCGGTGTTCGAGCATGTGAAGGGCGTGAAGGCCGTCACGACCGGCTATGCCGGCGGCACCAAGGCGACCGCGACCTACGACCAGGTTTCCGCCGAGACGACTCGGCATGCCGAAGCGATCAGGATCGCGTACGACCCTCGCGTGGTGAGCTACGGTACGCTGCTTCGCGTCTATTTCTCGATCGCGCATGATCCGACGACGTTGAACCGCCAGGGACCGGACAGCGGCACCAGCTATCGCTCGGCGATCTTCCCGCAATCGCCCGCGCAGGCGCAGGTGGCGCGGGCGTACATCGCGCAGCTCGGGGCGACGCATGCGTTCTCCGGGCCGATCGTGACGAAGCTGGAGACGGGGACGTTCTATCCGGCGGAGGCGTATCACCAGAATTTCTACGACCGGAACCCGACGCACCCGTATGTCGTGATGTGGGACAAGCCCAAGGTCGCGGCGTTCCGCGCGGCGTTTCCGACGATTTCCAGCTGAGGCTGCACCTGCCGTAAGGGCGTTCCACCCCGGCGAAGGCCGGGGCCCAATTGGAAAGGTTGCAGTAACGACGGACAAACCTTCGTTATGCGCCGCCCGCAATTGGGCCCCGGCCTTCGCCGGGGTGGTGCTTATTTACTTGTCTACCTGATCAGCAACAAACGTCAGGCAGCAACCGGAAACCGCAGCATCCGGTCCGCCACCGGCACCATGGCCTCGGCCCCAACCCCCACCGCGCGCACGATCTCCGGATGATCCACATCCAGTCCCCCGGTTAGCGACCCGAACGCCGGCAGGATAAGCTTAGTCGCCGTCGCCACGAAACACCGCCGCGCGACCGACTTCCCCCGCACCCTTAGCCGAAGCTTGGGATGGAAATGCCCCGACAGTTCCGGCCGCGTCTCCGCCCGGTCCGCTTCGTGCCGCAGTACCAGTCCGTCGACGACCACCTCGTCCACGACGTCCCCGCCACACCGATCGAGGATCGCCGGATCGTGATTGCCCGTGATCCATGTCCAGCGCGTCCCGTCGGTCATCGCCCGCAGCATGTCCTGCGCACGCTGCGGCAGTCGCTCGCACCCTTCGCTGTCGTGGAAACTGTCGCCCAGGCACCAGACTTCGCGCGCGCCTGTCGCCGCGACCAGCGCGGTGAGATCGGCCAGCGTCGCGATCGAATCATACGGCGGCAGCATCTGGCCGCGCTTGGCGAACCAGCTCGCCTTCTCGAAATGCAGGTCGGCGACCAGCAGCGCACGCCGCTCCGGCCAGAACAGCGCGCCTTGCGCCAACGCCAGAAGCGCATGCCCGCCGAACGAAAAGGGAACCATCCGCCCGCCATGCCGCCCCCGCCGCACCGAATCAACCCGCCATCGTCGCGAACGGCGTGGGGCTTGCGCATGCCCCCAATCGGCGTAAAGCGCGCCGTCCCCTCAGGAGGAGCGCTCTTCGCGCCATGACGTCCGTCGCCGGAACACCCCAAACTGCAGTCGTGACCGAACCGTCCCCCGATAGCTCGGCTGGACAGGGGGGGGCGGAGGCGTGTGCGCCGTCGGATCTGTCCGCAGCGCATCTCCACCCGCATCCGGCACTCGCCGCGCTGACCGTCGGCGCGATCGGCGTGGTGTTCGGCGATATTGGCACCAGCCCGCTCTACGCCTTCCGCGAGGCGCTCGGCCAGACGTCCGCAGGCGGCATCGATCCGACCGAGATTCTCGGCGTGCTGAGCCTGGCGCTCTGGTCGCTGTTCCTGGTCGTGACCGTCAAATACGTCATCTTCCTGATGCGCGCCGACAACCAGGGCGAGGGTGGCGTGCTGGCGCTGGCGGCGCTCGCCCGTCGCGCGCTCGGCATGCGGTCGCGGATCGCGATCGTGCTCGGCGCGGCGGGTGCGTCGTTGTTCTACGGCGATGCGATCATCACGCCGGCGCTGTCGGTGCTCTCCGCGATGGAGGGCCTGCGGACGATCCCCAGCGCCGCGCATATCTTCAACGAAGGCGTGGTGCGCGCGCTGACGATCGGCATTCTGATCGCGCTGTTCCTGATCCAGTCGCGGGGCACTGCACAGGTATCGAAGCTGTTCGGCCCGGTCTGCATCCTCTGGTTCGTGGCGATCGGTGCGCTTGGCATTTGGCATATCGCCGACGAACCCTCGATCGTCCGCGTCTTCCTGCCGACTTACGGCATTTCGTTCCTTGCCACGCACGGCGTCACCGGCTTGTTCGTGCTCGGCGCAGTGTTCCTGACCGTCACCGGCGCTGAAGCCCTTACCGCGGACATGGGCCATTTCGGCAGGCTGCCGATCCGCATCGGCTGGTTCTTCCTCGTCTTCCCGGCGCTCGCGCTCAACTATCTGGGGCAGGGCGCGTTCGCGCTCGCCAAGCTCGAAGCTGCGGCGCGGCAGGGTATTCCGTTCGTCAATCAGGACTGGTTCTTCCTGATGGCGCCCGAATCGCTCCGAGCGCCGCTCATCATCCTCGCCGGCTTCGCGACGGTGATCGCCAGCCAGGCGGTCATCACCGGCGCGTTCTCGCTGACGCAGCAGGCGATCCAGCTCGGCCTGCTCCCGCGGCTGCGCATCCGTCAGACGTCGGCGGTGTTCGCCGGCCAGATCTACCTGCCCGCAATCAACTGGCTGCTGCTGATCGGCGTGCTGGTGCTGGTGATCCAGTTCAAGACGTCGTCGGCGATGGCGGCCGCGTACGGCATCGCGGTCACCGGCACGATGGTGGTCACCACCTTGCTCGCGTACATCGTCGTCCGCCACCGCTGGAACTGGTCACGCCCGCTCGCACTGACCGCGATCCTGCCGTTCCTGACGCTCGACCTGATCTTCTTTGGCGCGAACATCCTGCGCGTGATCGAGGGTGGCTGGGTGCCACTCGTCATCGCCGCCGCGATCGGGCTGATCATCTTCACCTGGGTGCGCGGCAAGAAGATCGTCAGCGCGTTCGAGAAGCGCCAGAGCATCCCGCTCAGTGATCTCGCCTCGGCGCTGGAGAAGCGCCCACCCGAGCGCGTGTCGGGGACGGCCGTGTTCCTGACCGGCAACCCGCACGCGACACCGGGCGCGCTGCTGCATAACCTGAAGCACAACAAGGTGCTCCACGAGCGCAACCTGATCGTCAGCATCCGCACCGCCGACCGGCCGTTCGTCGACGAAGCGTCACGCGCGAAGGTCGAACGCGTCGACGACAATTTCTCGATCGTCGTGCTGACCTACGGCTTCATGGAGTCGCCCGACGTGCCGCGCGATCTCGGGATCGGGACGAAGACCGAACAGCTCGGACTGGACCCGATGCGCACCTCGTTCTTCATCGGCCGCAACACGCTGAAACCCGATGCGGAAAAGGGTATGCCGCCGTGGCAGGACCGGATCTTCATGTTCCTGCAACGCAACGCCAGCGACCCGACCGACTTCCTCAAGATCCCGCCGGGCAAGGTGCTCGAACTAGGCGAACAGGTCACCGTCTAAGCCCAGAGTGGGGCGGACGGTTTCAAGAAGTGAAGCGCGTGCTCCCTCGCCCCTCCGGGGAGAGGGAAGGGGCCCGCGGCGCTTGCCGTGGAAAGGGAGAGGGGCGTTGTAGGCCACCGTCTCGAGCCTCACGCCCCTCTCCCTTCCGTCGCCTAAGGCTCCTCCCTCCCTCTCCCCGAAGGGGCGAGGGATGTGGCGCTCACCCCGCAAACGCCTTTACCAGGTCGAAGAGGTAGTCGCGGCCGTCGTACAGGGAATTCACACGAATTCGTTCGTTGAGGCCGTGGATGCCGCCCATGTCCTTGTCGATGAAGACGCCGGGTGCGCCATAGACCGGGATCCCGATCGCTTCGAAGAAGATGCCGTCCGTCGCCCCGGTCGACATCAGCGGCAGGATCGGCAGGCCGGGGAAGTGCTTCGCCGCCACCTTGGTCACGGGCCCCATGATCTTCGGGTCGAGCGTCGGGGGGATCGCGGTCGGGCGCACCGGCTGGTTCGCCGTCACCGTCACCTTGGCCCCCGCCAGCTCCTTCAGCTTGGCGAGCGTGCCCTCCACCGTCTCGCCCGGAAAGATCCGGCAGTTGATGTTCGCGGTTGCGCGCTGCGGCAGCGCGTTCTCCGCGTGACCCGCGTTCAGCAACGTCGCCACGCAGGTCGTGCGCAACGTCGAATGCATCGCCTTGTCACGACTGACGATCGCATCCGCCGTCTTGTCCTCCGGATTCGCAAGCAACCGCGTGATCGCATCCCCCATCTCGCCCGGCATCGCCTTCGCACTCGCCGCGAAGAACGCCTTGGTCGTATCAGTGAATTTTACGGGAAACTCGTAGCCCTGGACTGCCTTCACCGCATCGGCGAGCTCGTAGATCGCGTTCTCGGGGATCGGCTGCGAGCTGTGCCCGCCCGGGTTGGTGGCGAGGAACGTGTAGTTCTGCGCAGCCTTCTCGCCGACCTGGATCGCCAGCAACTGGCGCTTGCCGTTGTCGTCGAGCCGCCCACCGCCGCCCTCGTTCAGCGCGAACTCGGCCGCGATCAGGTCGGGCTTCGACTTCGCCAGATATTGCGCGCCGTTCCACGCGAACGTCGTCTCCTCGCCGCAGGTCAGCGCCAGCTTGATCGTCCGCTTGGGTTTGTACCCGGACGTCTTGAAGCGGATCATCGCATCCGACCAGATCGCCGCCTGCGCCTTGTCGTCGACGGTGCCACGCGCGTAATAATAGCCGCCTTCCTCGATCAGCTTGAACGGATCGCGCACCCAATCCTCGCGCTTGGCCTCGACCACGTCGAGATGCGCGAGCAGCAGCATCGGCTTGATCGACGCGTCCGATCCCTTCAGCACCACGACCAGCCCGCCGTCCTTCGGATGTTCGGGCACCGAAAAATAGGTGATGTCGGTATCCGCATAGCCCGCCGTCTTCAGTCGCGCGCCGATCTGCGCCGCGGCCTGCGTGCAGCTGCCGGACGACAGCGTCGTGTTGGTCTCGACCAGTTCCTTGTAGAGCCCGAGGAACGCCTTCTGGTCAGGGCGCGACTGCGCCTGTGCCCCAACCGCCGTCGTCACGGGTGTGGTCAGAATCGCCGCCGTGAGTAGCCAACCAGTCGCGCGCATCGTCGTCCCCTTGTTCGTTTCTGTGGGGAGAGTTGCAGCGAACGCGCGGTTACGCAACCTCAGCGCCGCGGCTCGCCGCCACGACGCGTTCCGCGAGGCAATGCCAGCCTGACTTCACGGTTGGCGAAATCGATGTCGACGCGGCGAAACAACTGCAGCACATCCATCCCGAGCAGCATCGCGGGACGCTCGGACAATCCGAACTGCCGGAACGGCGGCGCATCGATCGCAGTGAATGCGACGGGCACGTCGCCGAGCGAAAGGCTGCCGATCGTGACGCGGTCGATCGTCGTGTAATCCGCGACCACGGTTTCGCCGGTGACGCCGGTCAGCGACACCGACTGCGACGGCCCAGCGCGGCCCAGTCCCTTGCGCGTCACCTTCCGGCGGAGCGCGCCATTGGCCATGCTCACGGACGTGCCGGTATCGAGGATCACGCGGATGCGGATGCCGTTGCAATAGGCATCGGTGACGACGAGCTGTCCGAACAGGCTGCGCGCTTTGATCACGATCTCGTCGGGACCTGCGCGTTCGCGATTCTGGCGTTTGCGCGAGGGGGTGACGGTCATCGTCTTCGTATCGAAGTCGATCGTCACCGCATGATCTTGCAATGTGTCGATCCCAAGCAGCCCGCGCGCACCGAGATTGATCGCGCTGATCGCCGGGGCCTCGATCGCGGCGCTGCCGATGACGCTCACCTTGAGCGAGGGGATCATGACGGTGCCGATGCTGTCCGAGCCGGTCATGCCGGTCACGCGGACGATGCGGCCAGGCGCAAGCCCGAGCGTGGCCGCGAGTTCACGGGAGATCACGGTCCGCTGCGCGCCGGTGTCGACGATAAAGGGGAATGGTCCTGCGCCGGAGATCGTCACGGGGACGGTCATTCGGCTTTCGTCGTCGCCGAACAGGAGCGTGGCTGGGTCTGGTTCTGCTGCGGATGTTGCACCGGGCGTGGGTGCAGCATTTGGGCGTGGAGAGACTGCGTCCTGAGCGCTAGCTTGGGCGGCGATGACTAGCAGTAGCGTGGCTAGCCACTTATGCATGCTGCAAATGCTGCGCCTGATATTGCGGGCACGCAATCGTTCGTTTGGGGAGGGGCTGAGCTATTCTGAAATCCTCCCCCGCAAGGGGGAGGTGGCGCCGTAGGCGACGGAGGGGGAAGAAGACGCGACAACGGTTTCCCTTGCCTCCCCCTCCGTCTGGCAAGTGCCAGCCACCTCCCCCTGGCGGGGGAGGATCTGACGGGTCGCTCAATCCGGCCGCATCGCATCCGCGATCATCGCTTCCGCCTCGATCAGCAGCGCGTCGTCCGAGCTGTTCGTCGAGATCTTCTCGCGCCCGATCAGCGTCAGCACCGGCACCGCAAGCGGCGTCACCCGCTCCAGATCGACATGCACCATCGTCGCCGCCGCGCGGTCGAGCAGCGACGCCAGCCGCCCGACATCGGTCATCCGCGCGCGCGCATCCGCCCACGCCGCCTCAAGCAGCAGATGCGTCGGCTCGTACTTTCGCAGCACGTCGTAGATCAGGTCTGTCGAGAACGTCACTTGTTTACCGGTCTTGCGCTTGCCCGGATGCTGGCGCTCGACCAGCCCGCCGATCACCGCGACCTCGCGAAACGCACGCTTGAGCAGATGCGATTGCTGCACCCATTCGACGAACTCGTGTTCGAGGATATCCGCCGAAAACAACGCCGCCGGATCGGTGATCTTCTCCAGCCCATACACCGCCAGCGCGTAATCATTCGCAACGAAGCCGAGCGGTTTCAGCCCCTGCGTCTCCATCCGCCGCGTGATCAGCATGCCGAGCGACTGGTGCGCGTTCCACCCCTCGAAACTGTACGCGACCATGTAATGCCGCCCCTCGCGCGGGAACGTCTCGACGAGCAGCTGGCCGGGCTCGGGCATGACCGAGCGATACGCCTGCATCTCCAGCCATTCGCGCACGTCGTCGGGGAAGCGCGCCCACTCGCCGGGGTGCGCGAGAAACCCGCGGACGCGGTCGGCGAGGTTGGTCGACAGCGGCATCCGGCTGCCACCATAGGTCGGGATCCGCGCGGGCTTCGACGTCGCGCGGACCACCAAATCCTCGAGATCGATCTTCATCACCTCGAGGCTGAGCCCTGCGAAGAAGAATGTATCGCCGTAACTCAACTGCGCCGCGAACGCCTCCTCGACGCGACCCAGCACGCGGCCATTGCCGAACCGCACGTTGAGCATCGTCGCCTCGACGATGATGCCTGCGTTCAGCCGGTGCTGGCCGATGAATTTGGGATGGCTGACGCGCCACGTCCCGTCCGCATCCTTCGTGAGCCGCTTGAACCGGTCATACGCCTTCAGCGAATAGCCGCCGTCGCTGATGAAATGGAGCACGCGCTCGAACGTCTCGGTCGGCAGCGCGGAATAGGGGAGGGCTGAGCGAATCTCGTCGAGCAGGTCGGCTTCACGAAACGGTGCCGCGCACGCACACGCCATCACGTGCTGCGCCAGCACGTCTAGCGCACCGACGCGGAAGATATCCGCATCGAGTTCGCCCGCGTCGACCGCGTCGAGCGCCGCGCGTGCCTCAAGATATTCGAAGCGATTGCCCGGCACGACGATCGCCTGCGAGGATTCATCGAGCCGATGATTGGCGCGGCCGATCCGCTGCAACAGCCGCGACGATCCCTTCGGCGCCCCCATCTGGATCACGCAATCGACGTTGCCCCAGTCGACCCCGAGGTCGAGGCTCGACGTCGCGACCAGCGCGCGCAGTTTGCCCTCCGCCATCGCGTTCTCGACTTTTCGGCGTGCTTCCTTGGCGAGGCTACCGTGGTGGACGCCGATCGGGAGATTGCCGGAGTTCACCTTCCACAGATCCTGGAAGATCAGCTCGGCCAAGCTGCGCGTGTTGCAGAACACGATCGAGGTTTCGTGCGCCTCGATCTCCGCCATCACCTGCGCGGCAGCATAGCGGCCCGAATGTCCCGACCACGGTACGCGACCCTCGGGCAGCAGGATCGCGATGTTGGGATCCGCCCCGGCCTCGCCCCGGACCATCGCGACCTGGTCGATATCACCATCGGGCGCGAGCCACGCTCGATAGCCGTCGGCGTCCGCGACCGTCGCCGACAGTGCGACGCGGCGCATCCCCGGCGAAATCTTCTGAAGCCGCGCCATGCACAGCGAGAGCAAGTCGCCGCGCTTGCCGGTCGCGAACGCGTGGACCTCGTCGACGACGATCGTGCGGAGGTTTTCGAACATCGTGATGCTGTCCGGATAGCTCAGCAGCAGCGACAGCGATTCGGGCGTGGTAAGCAGGATTTGCGGCGGCTTGATCCGTTGCCGCGCCTTGCGGTCCGACGGCGTGTCGCCGGTGCGCGTCTCGACGCGGATATCGACGCCCATCTCCTCGATCGGCGTCAGCAGGTTGCGCTGGACGTCGACCGCGAGCGCCTTCAGCGGGGAGACGTAGAGCGTGTGGAGACCCGTCGTCGGCGCCTCGATCAGCTCGGCAAGCGTCGGCAGGAACCCGGCAAGCGTCTTCCCCGCGCCAGTTGCCGCGACCAGCAGGGCATGATGCCCCGCGCGGCCTTCCGCCAGCATTTCCAGCTGATGTCGCCGCGGCCGCCAACCCCTCGCGACAAACCAGTTTTCCAAGGGGGAGGGGAGGTCGCTCACGGCCTGTTCACGCATTAGCGTCATATGGGGGCGTCGCGCCGCACCGCTATGGACCGCGCGCGTAACGACCGGCATTTCGGCCAAAGCTCTGTTGTGAAAGACGATCGGTGTCGCTTCTTCGTTATCTTCTGCCCCTGCCGTTGCTCGCACTTCTGCCGTTCGCCAATGCCACTGCCGCCGACAAGTCGTTCGTCGGCGGGGGCGGCATCGTCCGATTGTCCTACGCCTCCAGCCTGACGCCGACGCGCAATTTCGCCGGCCGGGCGCTGATGAATCGTGGCTGGCGGCAGATGTGGGACGGCGCGCCGGTCGGTCGCGGCGTCGGCATCGTCCGTTTCTGGGAGGTCGCCCGGCCGACCGACGGCCAGGGGCAGGTGACCGAGCTGATCCAGGTCGGCTTCAGTCGGAGCGCCGACGTGGTGGCGACGTGCGGCACGGCAGGGATGGTCTCGGGAAGCGCCAGGCGCCTGCCGAACCGGATGCTCGGCGGCCACCGCTGGACGGTCTACACCAATGGCGACGCTGGTATGAGCCAGCAGGTGAACGCGACCAACTTGCGCAGCGTCATCAACGGCGCCTGCTACGCGATCGATCGCGTGACGTACGCCGTGAAGGCGGCAGCCCCGGCCAGCCGCAACGCACCGACTCAGGCGGTCGCGGCGGCGCGGATGGATGCGATCCTGGCGACGATCAAGGTCGGCGGACGGCGCTGAACCGATCCTCCGCCGCCAAGAGGGAGGTGGCTGGCGCTTTGAGCGGCCGTTCGGTGGCCGTACGCTACCAACGGCACCGCATCCTCGCGTCACGCGTTACTCCCTCCATGGCAAAACTTGGCGACTGGCTCGAACCGCATCCGCACGGCATTCTCGTTAAGCCGATCGACGCGTGGATCGACCCGTCGATTCCGACTGCAAGAGCACTCGTCACGCACGGCCACGCCGATCACGCGCGCGGGGGGCACGAAGCGGTCTGGGCCACCCCCGAAACGCTGGCGATCATGGACGCGCGCTATGGCCCGCAGGCCGGTAACCCGATCGCGTACGGCGAGACGATCCGGATGGGAGAGGTGGACATCGGCTTCGTCCCCGCCGGCCACGTCCTTGGCTCCGCGCAGATCGTACTCGATTACCGCGGCGAGCGGATCGTCGTCTCGGGCGATTACAAGCGCCGCGCGGACCCGACCTGCACGCCGTTCGAACCCGTCAAATGCGACGTCTTCATCACCGAAGCCACTTTCGGCCTGCCGGTGTTCCGCCACCCCGACACCGGCGACGAGATCGACAAGCTGATCGCCGCGCTGCACGCCAATCCCGATCGCTGCGTCGTCGTCGGCGCCTATGCGCTCGGCAAGGCGCAGCGCGTCATCGCCGAACTCCGCGAGCGTGGCCACGAGGCGCCGATCTACATTCACGGCGCGCTGCAACGCCTGTGCGACCTGTATGCGGAACATGGCGTCAGGCTCGGCGAACTGCTCCCGGTGGCAGACGCCAAGAAAGCGGACATGGCAGGACACGTCGTGATGTGCCCGCCCGGCGCGCTCAACGATCGCTGGTCGCGGCGGCTGCCCGATCCGATCACCGCGATGGCGAGCGGCTGGATGCGCGTGCGGGGTCGCGCGCGGCAGAAGAACGTCGAATTGCCGCTGATTCTGAGCGATCACGCCGATTGGGACGAACTGATCGCCACGCTGACCGAGATCGCGCCCCGCGAGGTATGGGTCACGCACGGCCGCGAGGATGCGCTGGTCCACTGGTGCATGACCCGTCAGATCAAGGCGCGCGCGCTGGCGCTGGTGGGGTTCGAGGACGAGGACGATTGAGTCACGCGAAGGCGCGAAGAGAAGAGTGTTCACGCGGAGCCGCGGAGACGCGGAGGTGGTGCGTTTTTAGCAGTCGTCTCGCGTCAGCGAGACCTTCGATCACGTGGCCAGATAACAGGATGAAGCCCGCTGGCGCGGGAAACGGTCGCCAGTCCGCACCCCCTCCGCGCCTCCGCGTGAACCAACCTTCTTATCTTCGCGGCTTTGCGCCCCTTTGGCGAAGCTCAGGACAGGCTCGCGGGGATCAGCCGCCTTCAAGCGCCCGCGCCCGGCGGCGCTGCACCGAACTCCCGATCCCGAGCGCCTCGCGGTACTTCGCCACCGTCCGCCGTGCGATGTCGAACCCCTTGGCGTTGAGCAGTTCGACCAGCGTGTCGTCCGACAGGATCTTCGCCCCCTCGGTGTCGATCAGCGCCTTGATCGCCGATTTCACCGCTTGCGCCGACACCGCCTCGCCGCCGTCCGCCGACTGGATCGCGCTCGTGAAAAAGTATTTCAGCTCGTACAGCCCGCGTGCGCAGGAGACGTATTTGTTGCTCGTCACGCGGCTGACGGTCGATTCGTGCATCTCGATTGCGTCCGCCACCTGGCGCAGCGTTAGCGGCCGCAGATGCGCGACGCCCTTCAGGAAGAACGCTTCCTGCTGCTTCACGATCTCGGTCGCGACCTTGATGATCGTCCGCTGGCGCTGATCGAGCGCCTTCACCAGCCAGTTCGCGCTGGCGAGGCAGTCCGACAGCCACGCCTTCGACGCCTTGTCCTGCTGCCCGCCCGACAATTCGGTGTAATAGCTGCGATTGACCAGTACGCGCGGCAGCGTCGAGGCGTTGATCTCGATCGCCCAGCCCGCCTTGGTCCGCGCCACGAACAGGTCGGGCGTCACCGACTGCGCCGGCTCGCCGCCATAGCGGCAGCCGGGCTTGGGATCGTACCCGCGCAGTTCGCGGATCATGTCGGCCATGTCCTCGTCATCGACATCGCACATCCGCTTCAACCGCGTCAGTTCGCCGCGCGCGAGCAGGTCGAGATTGTCGATCAGCCGCGCGATACACGGATCGTAGCGATCGGCCTCGCGCGCCTGCAACGCGAGGCACTCAGCAAGATCGCGCGCGCCGACACCGGTTGGATCGAATGTCTGGATCGTCGCGAGCACGCGCTCGACGCGGACCAGCGGCACGCCGAGCCGGTTGGCGATGTCGAGTAGCGAGACCGTCAGGTATCCCGCCTCGTCGATCTGGTCGATCAAATGCGCGGCGATGAATGCGTCGTCGTGGGGAATCGCCGGACCGGCCTGCGCGAGCAGATGATCCGCCAGGCTGAGGCTGGTATCCGCGAACGCGTCGAGATCGGGTCCGTCCTCGCCGCCCGCTCCCCCCGCGCTCGCGCCGGTCATCGACAGCGCGCCGTCCATTCCGCTGCCGCCGTCGGCGACGCTGTCCTGCTGGTGGCTTTCGGTGGCGTAATCGACGTCGAGCGTCGGTTCGTCGCCTGCGCCAGTGCCCGCGACCAGTTCGTCGGCGGCGACGCGTTCGTCGCGGACTTCGGGGGCGGGTTCGCGGTCGGGCGCGTCGCTATCCTCGGCAGCGCTGGCTTCGAGCAACGGGTTGCGCTCGACTTCCTCGGCGATGAACCCCTCGATCTCCAGGTTCGACAGCGCCAGCAGCTTGATCGCCTGCTGGAGCTGCGGGGTCATCACCAGCGACTGCGACTGGCGGATGTCCAGGCGAGGGGCGAGGCTCATGACGCCCCGTCCGTTCGTGCTGAGCGAAGTCGAAGCACCGGCTCGCGTGGCAGCCCTTCGACTTCGCTCAGGGCGAACGGAGAAAGGGGCGTACCCATCGGCTTAAAGCGAGAAGCCTTCGCCGAGATACAGCCGGCGCACATTGGCGTCGGCGACCAGTTCCGCCGGCGAGCCCGAGAACAGCACGCGGCCATCGTAGATGATGTACGCGCGGTCGACGATTTCCAGCGTCTCGCGGACGTTGTGGTCGGTGATCAGCACGCCGATATCGCGGCGCTTGAGGTCCTTCACCAGATCGCGGATGTCGGCGATCGAGATCGGATCGATGCCCGCGAACGGCTCGTCGAGCAGCATGATCGACGGATCCGCCGCCAGCGCGCGGGCGATTTCCGCACGCCGCCGCTCGCCGCCCGACAGCGCCATCGCCGGTGCCGCGCGGAGGCGGGTGAGGCCGAACTCTTCGAGCAACGTATCGAGTTTCCGCTGGCGCGCCGCCTTGTCGGGCTCCGACAACTCCAGCACGGTGAGGATGTTTTTCTCGATCGTCAGCCCGCGGAAGATCGACGTCTCCTGCGGCAGATAGCCGAGGCCGAGGATCGCACGCCGGTACATCGGCAGCTTGGTGATGTCCTCGCCATCGAGCATGATGCGGCCCGAATCGGGTTTCACGAGGCCCATCACCGAATAGAAGCACGTCGTCTTGCCCGCGCCGTTGGGCCCGAGCAACCCGACGACCTCACCGCGCCCGACCGACACCGACACGTCGGTCAGCACGACGCGCTTGTCGTAGGACTTGGCGATCGAGACGACCTGCAAGCCGTTGCTGACGGGCGGCTCGGCGATCGGCTCTACGACCTCGATCGGGGGCAGCGTGGTGGCATCCATGGGATCAGGCCTCGCAATAATAGATTGCCGAACGCTTTACGCAGTCGCGGGTTGGCAGGAAACATGCATGAGCGCGCCGCCGGAGGGAAGCCCCCGCGGCACGCCTGCGCGTCAGTTGCGCTTGGGAACCGAGAAGGTGCCGCTGACCCGCCCGCCCGACTGAGTCACGGTGCCGCCACCGTTGGTCGCACCGCTGCTGCCGCCCACCGAAGACCCGTCGATCACCGCGCGTCCGGTGTCGAGGTTCATCGTCAGTCGTCCGCCGTTAACGACGTTGCCGCCCTGGTTGAGCGTCACGGCGCCCAGCATCGTGATCACGCGCTTGTTCAGATCGTAGATCGCGTACTGGCTCTTGGCGGTCTGGTCGGGACGCTTCACCGTCACGCCGCCCGACGCGTCGAGCCGCGACACTTGCGGGTTTCCGCCGATCACCTGGCCCGTATACGCCACCGTCATCCGCGCCGAATTCAGCGTCATCTCCGCCTGCTTGACCGCGACGTTGCCGGACAGAACGGCGCGGTTCGCCTTGTCCTGCAATTCGATATGGTCCGCGCTGAAATTGATCGGCGCATTCGAATCGTGCGGCTGCTGCGCGACCGCGGTCGTCGAAAGCAGCAGGAGGGAGAGTCCGAAACCGGCTGCTCCGAGCAAGGATGATGTGGCGCGCATGGCGGCTATTTCGGCCCTCTGGGTACGATCCGCAAGCGGGCATTGCCATCGAGCGTCACGGTGCGCTCTTCCAGGTTCGCGCGCAGCTTGTTCGCGCTGAACGTCCCCTGCTGGACGGTGCCGGTCGCAGCCCCCCCGCTTTCGAGCGTGCGCGCCTTCATGTCGATCGTCGCATTGGTCGTCTTCAGGTCGTAGCCGCCGGCCGCGGTGGCGTTGAGCGGCCCGAACAGCTGCACCTTTTCGGTGTCCATATCGTAGCGACCGGTGTTCGCCTTGATGTTGGCGGCGCCGTCGGTCAGCTGAATCTGCGCGGCGAGCTGGTTGAGCTGGACGATCGGTTCGGCCGAACTCTTCTGGATCGCAGACTTAGCATCCAGCGTGAACGCCTGGCCCTTGGCATCCTCGCCGCGATATTGCGCCGACTGGATCTTCATCCGCTCCTGCGCGACGTCGACCTTGTTCTTGTCGAGCAGGAACGACACGTCGCCCCCCGCGGTCAGCGGCGCCATGACCATCAAGGCCGCCAGCACGCCGATCGCGGTCGGCAGCGCGACGCGGGCGATCGCGACGAAGCGGTCGTGGCTGCCACCGGGCGCGGCCCAGTCCTGCCGCGCGCTACGCACGCGACGGGCGACGGGGGAGGGCGGCAGTCCCGTGGCGGAGGGCGCGTCCATCAAGCGTGCGCGAAAATGTCGATTTCGGGCCAGCCGGCGAGATCGAGCGCGGCGCGGGTCGGCAGGAAGTCGAAGCACGCCTGCGCGAGCTCCATCCGGCCCTCGCGAATCAGCCGCTTGTCGAGCTCGGTGCGCAACCGGTGAAGGAAGCGCACGTCGGACGCCGCATAATCCTTCTGTGCCTCCGACAATTCGGGGCTGCCCCAGTCCGACGATTGCTGCTGCTTCGAGATGTCCTGGCCGAGCAGCTCGCGCACCAGTTCCTTCAGGCCGTGGCGATCGGTGTAGGTGCGTATCAGACGCGAGGCGATCTTGGTGCAATACACTGGTGCCGCGACGACGCCGAGATAATGCTGGACCGCGGCGATATCGAATCGCCCGAAATGATAGAGTTTCACCCGCGCCGGATCCGCCAGCAGCGCCTTCAGATTGGGCGCATCATAGCCAGCACCCGCGGCAAATCGGACGAGATGCTCGTCGGGCCCGCCATCGGAAAGCTGGACCAGGCACAACCGGTCGCGAGGCGTGATCAGCCCCATCGTCTCGGTATCGACGGCGATCGCGGCACCGGCCGCGAACAGATCGGCGGGGATATCGCCTTCGTGGAGATGAACTGTCATGCCGTGGCCGTAGCGGTCCGCGACTGAACGCTCAATGGCCCAGTCGCAGGCAGCGATGTCGAATCGGGCGATAACATGGCCCGCGTGCTCCGTGTGCGACGAGCCGTGGCTTACAAGCGACACTTGCGTCAGTATCGATCCAAATCGCCCGCCTAAAGATCAGAATCTATTCGCGACGGCTTGTATTTTGCGCTACGGGTGTCCTCAAGGCGCAAAAGGTTTCGCGCTGGAAAACCTGCGTTCGTCGTCCGGCACAAGGGTTTTGAGAAATTTGCGGGCGAACCGGGAAGACGAACAGAGCTTATGGGTTTCGATAAAGGTGGCCGCGGGAACCGTGGCGGGCGTGGCCGCGACAAGCGCGACAGCTTCGGCGGCGGCGATAACGAGTTCGGCGGCGGCAGCAGCTTCGGCGGCGGTGGCGATCGGTTCGGCGGCGGCGGCGGCAGCAGCTATGGCGGCGGCGGTGGCTCGAGCTACGGTGGCGGCGGTGGCAGCAGCTACGGCGGCGGCAGCAGCTTCGGTGGCGGCAGCGGCGGTGGCGGCGGTGGTTACCGCGGCGGCGGCGGTGGCGGCGGCTTCTCGGGCGGCGGCGGCGGCGGCGGTGGTCGCGGCATGCCTCCCCAGGTGGTCGGCGAAGGCACCGGCGTCGTAAAGTTCTTCAATGCGCAGAAGGGCTTCGGCTTCGTCGTTCGCGATGACGGCGGCGAGGACGTGTTCGTCCACATCAGCGCCGTCGAGCAGGCCGGCATGGTCGCTCTTGCCGAGGGTCAGCCGCTCGGCTTCACGCTCGTCGACCGCGGTGGCCGTATCTCGGCAACCGACCTGAAGATCGATGGCGAGCCGATGGCCGTCACCGATCGCGGTCCGCCGCGTGACCGTGATGCCGGCCCGGGCGCGCCCCGTGGTGGCGATCGCGACCGTGACGGTGGTGCAGGTGGCGCACAGCGTCAGCTCACCGGCGAGAAGGCGACCGGTACGGTCAAGTTCTTCAACGCGATGAAGGGCTTTGGCTTCATCCAGCGCGACGACGGACAGCCTGACGCATTCGTCCACATCTCGGCCGTGGAACGCGCCGGCATGGCGACGCTCAACGAGGGCGACAAGCTCGAGTTCGAGCTCGAAGTCGATCGTCGCGGCAAGTACGCTGCGGTGAACCTGAGCGCAGGCGGCTGATCCAGCTGACTGACTCAGAACGCTGATCGTACCGTGCTCGGTAGGATAATGATTGCGGCCGGTCTTGCTTTGGCGGGATCGGCCGTTGTCGTTTCATCATCTTTGGTGTCGTCCGCGGCGCCTGCTCAGGGGCAGGCGGCAACTACGCCCGAAACGCACGTGCCGGTGCTGTCGGTGACGATCGTCGCGCGCTACCCGCACGATCGCACGGCGTTCACCGAAGGGCTGCTCTGGCACGACGGCGCGCTCTACGAGAGCACCGGGCAGGAGCGGCAATCCGACGTCCGCCGAGTCTCGCTCGCGGACGGCAAGATCCTCGCCAAGGCACGAATCGACCCGGCGCAGTTCGGCGAGGGTCTCGCGCTGTGGAAGGACCAGCTTGTCAGCCTGACCTGGCACGACGGCATCGCGCATCGCTGGGATGTCCGTACGCTGAAGCTCAAGGGGCAGAACCGCTACACCGGCGAAGGCTGGGGGCTGACGAGCGACGGCGTCTCGCTGCTCCAGTCCGACGGCAGCCCCGCCATCATTTTTCGCGATCCGCTGACACTGGCCGAGCGCCGCCGCGTGGCGGTGACGATCGACGGCCGGCCGTTACGCGACATCAACGAACTCGAATATATCCACGGCGCGCTGCTCGCCAACGTCTGGCACACCGGCTTCCTGGTCCGCATCGATCCCAAGACCGGCAAGGTCGGCGCAGTGATCGACCTCCGCCCGCTGGTCGCAGAGGTGGCTGCGACCGACCGCGAGGCGGTGCTCAACGGGATCGCCTGGGACGCCAAGGCCGACCGGCTGTTCGTAACGGGCAAATACTGGCCGACGCTCTTCGAGATAAAGATCGCCGCAGCACCGCGTTAAGCCGCGGCCGTGCCTTCTACAGCACTAGCGTTCCATGTTTTCCCGCGAGGCGGGAGCCCAGACTGGACTCCCGCCTTCGCGGGAGAACATGCAGGGCCACCGACCGCCTTCTGAACGCCGTCTCCAACCGCTGTCATTCGAGTTCCGTCATCCTGACGAAAGTCAGTATCCAGAGCCACGAGAGCTAGCCTGTTTTACCCTGGATCCTGACTTTCGTCAGGATGACGAAAGCGCGCCTTTCTGGAGAGGATCGCTTCGCAGATGGTGAGTTCAGCTAGAACCCCCGTCCAGCCGCCGGCGCGACCGCACGGATCGCCGCCAGCACATGCCGCAGCAACCCATCCGCATCGTGATGGATATTATGCCCGCCCGGCATCCCGACCTTCCGCGCGTTCGCGGTAGTCAGCAGCGGACACAGGCTGTCCGTCTCCTCCAGCCCGTAGATGCACGTCACCGGCGCCCAGGTCAGCCGATTGCCGGTCGTCGCCCCCATGCTGTCGGGCGTACCGTGATCGTAAAGCAGGCTGGACGGATCAGCGCGATAGAACACCGTGTCCCCCGGCAGGATCAAGACGATCGCGGCAACGCGCATACGTAGTTCGGTAGGCAGGTTGGCCAGCCCGGTCTGAACGATGTCGGCGCCGTAAGACTGCCCCATCACCACGACTCGCTTCGCCCCCGTCCGCGCCAGCGCCGTCCGCACGCCGTCCGCGATGATCGCATCGAGCTCCCGCCGCGTCCGATGATGCGCGAACAACGCCGGGGTCGTGATCCCGACCACCGGGATCCCGTGCTCGGTCAGCCCCCGCGAGGTCGAAGCGCCGAGCAGGAACCGAAGCCCCATATCACCCGAGAAGTTCACCACCGCGATCGGCGGCGGTCCCGATGCGTGCACGCCGATAGCCGGATACACATGCACCGGATCGCGATCGAAATAGCCGGCGAGGTACACGAACAGCACGACGATCGCGGAGATGATCCCGGAGACCCACGCGCCGCGACGGACCCGTCGTCTGGTTTTCCTGCGCGTAACGTCCATGCGGATCTCCCAAATGCTCATGGCGAGCCCAGACCGCGGCGATAGCGCCGAAATTCGATCCAGCAACCACGTGATGCCGTTGCGGGATCAGCCGATCACGTGATCATCCGCTTGAGCGTCTCGATCCGATCCGCCTCCGCCGCGGGCTTGTCGGTCCGGATCCGCGCGATCCGCGGAAAGCGCATCGCCACGCCCGATTTATGCCGCTTCGAATCATGCAGCGAATCGAACGCGATCTCCAGCACCAGCGTCTTCTCGACCTCGCGCACCGGCCCGAATCGATTCTGCGTGTGGTTGCGCACGAAGCTGTCGAGCATTTTGAGCTCTTCGTCGGTAATCCCTGAATACGCCTTCCCTACCGGGAGCAGCTCGCCCTCCTCGGTCCAGCACCCAAACGTGTAATCCGAATAGTAAGACGATCGCCGCCCCGACCCACGTTGCGCGTACATCATCACGCAATCGGCGGTCAGCGGATCGCGCTTCCACTTGTACCAGAGCCCCGCGCGCCGCCCGCCGACATAGGGCGAGTCGCGACGCTTGAGCATCACCCCTTCGATCGCCGCGTCGCGCGAGGTCGCACGGATCGCCTCCAGCGCGGTAAAATCCCCCGCCTCGATCACCGCGCTCAGGTCGAACCGCTCGGGGTCGAGCTGCGGCACGAACGCCTCCAGCCGCGCGCGTCGTGCCGTCCACGGCAGCGTCCGCAAATCCTCCTCGCCGTCGATCAACAGGTCGTAGAGCCGAACGAACGCCGGATAGTCCGCCAGCATCTTCGCCGACACGGTCTTGCGCCCGAGCCTCTGCTGGAGCGCGTTGAAGCTCGCCGCGCCGCCGCCATCCTCGAGCGTACCGCCCTGATGCTCACCCTTCACCAGCAATTCGCCGTCGACCGTCCCCGGCGTTCGGAACGCGGCGGCGATCTCAGGAAAGCTGGCCGTCACGTCGTCGCCGGTTCGGCTGTAGAGTCGCGTCTCGCCCGCAACGTGGACGATCTGGACGCGGATGCCGTCCCATTTCCACTCGGCGGCATAATCGGCGAGATCGACGCGCAGGTCTTCGAGTCCGTGCGCAAGCATGAACGGCCGGAATACGGGGACGTCCGCGGGGGTCGGCTGGTCTCCGGTCCCCTCAGCCCAGCCGAACAGGCTCGGATACGGCGCATCGAGCCCGTGCCAGACCTCCTCGACCGCATCGACATCGAGCCCGAACGCATCCGCCAGCGCGGTCTTCGCCAGCCGTGCCGACACGCCGATCCGCAATGCGCCGGTCGCCATTTTAAGCAACGCGAACCGCTCCTCGGCATCGGATCGGTCGAGCATGGCCGCCAGCGCACCAGGCGCATCGGCACGCGACAACGCCGCTAGCCGCTCGACGACATCGGTGATCGACAACGGCGTCGCATCGACCGGCACCGTCGGCTCGGGCCACAGCAGCGCGACCGTCTCCGCGGTGTCACCGACATAATCGCGGCTCATCCGGAATAGCACCGGGTCGACTCGCTCCTCGATCAACCCACGGATCACCGCCGACTTCACGCCCTTGAGATCGAGATCGCCGGTCAATGCCGCCATCGCCCAGCCCCGATCCGGGTCGGGCGTCGCGCGCAAATAGTCCGCGATCAGCTTCAGCTTGGCATTACGCGACCGGGTATAGGTGAGCGAATCGAGCAGGGCGGCGAAAGCGTGCATCCCCGTTCAACGCGCCTGCCGCCCGAAGGGATGCAGATACGAAACGACCGCCGCCGGATGTGCCCGACGACGGTCGTTTCGCGTTGACGGCCTTCGCGTCAGTCGATCGCGTTCTTAATCCCCTTGCCGGCGAGCAGCCCGAGCACGAGGAAGATCACGAACAACGCGATGGCGATGAAGAACAGGATCTTGGCAATCCCGATAAACGCACCGCCAACGCCGCCGAAGCCGAGTAACGCCAGCACGAGGCCAATGACGAGAAAAGTAACCGCGAGTTTCAGCATGTCGGCCTCCGCAAAGTGAGTTGGACTCGGTCAACCGGTCGGGCGGTGGTTGGTTCCAGTATCGTAACGAGCCCTGTCGAGGCGCCGGTCTAGACCAGGCGCAGAGCGCCGAGTGCGAGGACGATGCCGGTAATCAGGAACAGCACGCCGACCGCGATGCGCAGCGTCTTCAGCGGCAGTTTGCGCCATGCCGTCTCCCCCATCATCGCGGCGGGAACGATCACCACGAGCGAGCCGAGAGTGACGCCGATCGCCGCAAGCGCCGGAACCGGAGAGCGTGCCGCGAGCGCAAGCGCGATGAACTGGATGCCGTCCCCGAACGCGAGGATGAACAGCCCCAGGAACGCGGTGGCGACCGCGCCGATCTTCCACCGGTCGAGCCGTTCGGGAACCTTGGCCGGAAAAAACGCGCCGCCGCCCTGCAACATCAAGGCGAGCGCGAGCATGAGTTGTTGCGCATTGGAGGCGAGCTTCGGCCCGATCACTGTGCCCAGGGCCGCAGCCACGCTGCTCGCCGCGAGGATCGCCAATCCTGCCATCGCGATGACGAGCCCCGGTCGACGCAGGCGGTCCGACAGGATCGCGGCAAGCCACGCGGTCCGATCGCCGATCTGCGCCAGGCCTGCGGCAACCAATGCCGCCATCAATGCATCCATGCGCTATCCGGCCAGTCGGACCGAGCATGCCGCGGCAAAGGCGTGACAGGCCTGAACGTCCTGCCGTTCGCAACCGACCGCATCGCGCAGGATGCCAAGCCAGCCGTGCACCAGCGCGCCATGCTCGCCGCGGGACAACGCCGAGTCGACGAAATGCGCGACGGTGACCGCGGGGTTGAGACCGTTGCTATGCGCGATCACGCGAATCGCGTCGACTTCGGCGGCGATGTCGCAGGGCCGGGCGTAAGGCGCGCGGACGTCGATCGCCGCGATCCGCGCGGCGAGATCGGCCTTTACGGCGATCATATCATCGATTCGCCCGACCGCGTGTCCCGCTGCGTTTCGTACTGCCTGCCCCATGATCCCGCTCCTTTTCTCTGCATGGACGTTGCGCCCAGGCGGGTAAAGGCGCAGTTAAGTGCGTCGTCGGGCGTCGTTCTGTGCGGCAAAGCTTGACTTCGCGTCGTGCGTCCGCCATGCGCCCAGCCTGATCGAGCGGCGGCATGAGTTCGCCGCTTTCGCATTTTCAAGCCATAGGAATTTGGGCTCATGGCCAAGCCGACCACCGTCAAGATCAAGCTTCTCAGCACCGCTGACACCGGCTTCTTCTACGTCACCAAGAAGAACCCCCGTACCAAGACGGAGAAGCTCTCCTTCTCGAAGTACGATCCCGTCGTGCGCAAGCATGTCGAGTTCAAGGAAGCCAAGATCAAGTAATCGGGTCGGCGGCGTATGCCGTCGTCTGATTGCGACGATTCGAAAAGCCGCGGATAGCGATATCCGCGGCTTTTTGGTATTCCTCCCCGGAACGGGGAGGGGGACCGCGCGAAGCGGGGTGGAGGGGGATCTCCGCGGACGACCCGCTCCCCGCTATTCTACCTTACCGTATGGTTTGAACTACCCGACTCGTCGCGAAGGGTTCGTTCGTGGTGAGCCCCCTCCACCATGCGTGCATGGTCCCCCTCCCCGTACCGGGGAGGATTATACCAGCGTCCTCACCGCATCCATGAACCGCGCCAGGCTGATCGGCTTGGACACGTACGCATCCGCGCCCGCAGCCCGGATCCGCTCCTCGTCCTCGCGCCCCGCATAGGCCGTCACCGCCATCACCGGGATCGCCTTCAACGTCTCGTCAGCCTTCAGTTCGAGGATGATCTCGTAGCCGGTGACGTGCGGCATCTGGATGTCCATGATGATCAGGTCGGGCACGAATTCCCGAGCGCGTGCGACCGCTTCGCGGCCGTCGCGCACAGGTTCGACGGCGAACTGATGCGCACGCAACAGGTCACAGAATAGTTTGAGGTTCAGTTCGTTGTCCTCGACAACGAGCACCTTCTTTGCCACCGATCCACCTTATCCGGAAAGAAGGCACGATAGGCAATGCGCGACCGCGATTCAAACGAAGACGCCGAAGCGCTCGCCCTGCGCGCGCTGGTATGGACGCTGGTCGAGCCCGACCGCGCGATGCGGCTGTTGTCGGTGACCGGCCTTGAGCCGCACGACCTCCGCGCAAGGGCGAGCGATCCGACCGTGCTGTCCGCGGCGCTCGGCTTTCTCGAAAACCATGAGCCGGACCTGATCGCCTGCGCCGAATCGCTCGGCGTGAAGCCCGAGGCGCTGGTCCGGGCCCATGCCAAACTGGACCAGGGGGAGTTTGAAGCATGAGGCCGCTGCTGATCAGCGACTGCGACGAAGTGCTGCTGCACATGGTCAAGCATTTCGGCGTCTGGCTCGACGAGCGCCACGACATCGATTTCGCGATCCAGCACGGCGATTTCTCGACCGCGATGACGCGCCGCGATGGCGGCCCCCCGCCGTCCGTCGCAGACATGTGGGCGATGCTTGGCGAGTTCTTCCCCGCCGAGATGCACCGGCAGACGCTGGTGCCGCACGCGATCGACGCGCTCGAGCGGCTAGCGCAGGTGGCGGACATCGTCATCCTCACCAATCTCCAGGACGAATGCCGCCAGCCGCGGATCGAACAGCTCGCCAAGTTCGGGATCGAACACCGGGTCGAGTGCAACCAGGGCGGCAAGGGCACGCCGGTGTCGCGGCTGGTCGAGGAATACGGGTCGCCGGTGACGGTGTTCGTGGATGACCTCGCCGTGCATCACGAGTCGGTCGCCAGGCACGCGCCGGGGGTGCACCGGCTGCACATGGTCTCCGAGCCGACGCTGGCGGTGAACGTGCCGAAGGCGCCCGAGGCTCATGCGCGGATCGACGACTGGCGCGAAGCGGCGGACTGGATTTCCGCGCGGTTCGAGGCGGGTTTGCCGGCGGACGCGTGAGTCGTCTGTTCCCTCGCGAACGCGGGGGCCCAGGAGCCAAGAACGTCGTCGTCCGTAACCCTGGGTTGCCGCCTTCATGGGAGAACAGTTGCGGCAGTGAAGCAAACTTTCACGCCTCATCCGTCATCCCCGCGGAGGCGGGGACCCATATGGGCAATCGTCGCGATTATGTCCGCTAGCCAGTATGGGTTCCCGCCTTCGCGGGAATGACAGTTGGGGACTGGCAAGTTGTGGACGGAAACGTTGCGGCGTCCCCCCACTTGACCCATCGCCCACCGCTGTGGTGATACCTCATCCATGACCGATCGTATCGACCGCAAGCTCGAAGAGCTGGGCCTCACCCTCCCACAGGCTGCCGCGCCCGTCGCCGCCTATGTCCCGACCGTGCTGGCGAACGGCATGCTCCACATCTCGGGCCAGCTACCGTTCAAGGACGGCGCTCTGGTCAAGGGTCGCGTCGGAGACGACGTCTCGCTCGAAGACGCGCAGGAGGCGGCCAAGCTCTGCGGCCTGATGCTCGTCGCGCAGATGAAGGCGGCCCTCGGCACGCTCGGCCGCGTCGAGCGGATCGTGAAGCTCGGCGTGTTCGTCAACTCGACCGGCGACTTCACCGACCAGGCCAAGGTCGCCAACGGTGCGTCCGAACTCATGGTTGCGCTGTTCGGCGATAGCGGCAAGCACGCGCGCTCGGCAGTCGGCGTCGCCGTCCTCCCGCTCGGCGCGGCGGTCGAGATCGACGCGATCGTCCAGGTTTCCGCCTGACCTCCCCGGAGGCGCGCACGCGTCTCCATGTCTGGCCCTTGGAGGCGCGTCTCCGCGTCTCTACCTAGGCGGCAATGAACGCCGTCACAGCCCGCATCGCCCAAGGCGTCACCTCGATCGCGGCCGACGATTGGGAGGCGTGCTCCGGCACCGCCAATCCGTTCGTCGGCCATGCCTTCCTCTCCGCGCTCGAAGCGTCGAAAAGCGTCGGCGGCCGCTCGGGCTGGCAGGCGTTGCCGGTGGTGGTCGACGGTCCCGACGGCAAGCCCGCCGCGATCGCCCCCGCCTATGCCAAGAGCCACAGCCAGGGCGAATACGTCTTCGATCAAGGCTGGGCCGACGCGTGGGAGCGGGCAGGGGGGCAATATTACCCCAAGCTCCAGATCGCCGCGCCGTTCAGCCCGGTACCCGGCCCGCGCCTGCTTCTCCGTGACCGCGAGCAAGCCCCCGCGCTGATTGCCGCGCTGGAGGCTGTGACCGACCAGAGCAGGCTATCCTCCGCGCACGCCACCTTCATCGACCCAGACGAGGTACCGTTGTTCGAGGGGGCGGGTTGGCTGATCCGCCAGGGCACGCAGTTCCATTGGAAGAACGACGGGTACGCCAGCTTCGACGACTTCCTCGCCGTGCTCGCCAGTCGCAAGCGCAAGGCGATCCGCAAGGAACGCGCCGCCGCCGTCGAAGGCCTGACGATCCGCCACCTGATCGGCGCCGAAATCACGCCCGATCATTGGGATGCGTTCTGGGTCTTCTACCAGGACACCGGCAGCCGCAAATGGGGCCAGCCCTACCTGACGCGCGCGTTCTTCGACCAGATCGGCAAGACGATGGGCGACCGCGTCCTGCTCATCCTCGCCGAGCGTGACGGCGTACCGATCGCCGGTGCGCTCAACCTGATCGGCGATGACACGCTCTACGGCCGATACTGGGGCGCCACCGAGGAGGTGCCGTTCCTCCATTTCGAGCTCTGCTATTACCAGGCGATCGACGCCGCCATCGCGCGTGGCCTGAAGACCGTCGAGGCCGGCGCGCAGGGCGAACACAAGCTCGCGCGGGGGTATGCGCCGGTCGCGACCTATTCCGCGCACTACATCCCCGACCCGAGCTTCCGCCGCGCGATCGCCGACTATCTCGTCCGCGAACGCGAAGCCGTCGCCGAGCAGCAGGAGTATCTCGGCGAGCTTACTCCGTTCCGGCGGGGCGAGCAGCAGCAGCCCGGTTGACGCGGTACAACAGGCTGGTGCCGTCACGCCGGATCAGCGTCAGGTCGCGGACCAGCGCAGGATCGAACTTCGGCGGGTGGATCAGCCACACGTAATCGAATGCATCGCGCGGGAATTTCTCCAGCGCCATCGAGATCGGCCGCCAGAACTGGCCACGGCACTTGATGTCGCTGACGATCTCAGACGGATCGTGCGCAAAGCCCTTCGCCGCCGGATATTGCGTCGTCATCAACTGCGCGCCCGCCATCGACCACTGATCGTTGGTGAACGCCAATCGCCGCTCCAGCAGCAGTGCGGGCACATGCTCGAGCCGCGAATACGCCCAGTCGTCGCGACAGCGCCGCCCGACGAACGACACGACGCGCGACCGCTCGGGCACCGTATCGATCGCCGCGACCGCCTGGTCGTAGCTGCGATCGTACATCAGGTAACTGACCGTCGTCCCTGCCAGCCGCACGCCGAAGAACGCAAACCCCAGCACCGCGAGCACGGCGGCACCGCGCAACGACAGCCCATGCCGCGGCCGCAGTGCGATCACTGCGATCCCGAGCATGAACGGCGCGAGTCGCATGTCGGCATAGGCCGACCCGAACACGATCCGCGGCAACAGGATATACACGATCGCGAGGAACAGCGCCGAGAGGCTCAGGTTGCGCGAATACTCGATCGTCTGGTCGCGCACGCCGCGGAACAGGATCACGAACAGGACCGTCACCGACGCGATGTCGAACGTCATCCACCGATCGCGCAGGACCATCGTGATCCAGTTCATCTTCCAGCGCCAGTTGAACCAGTCCTGCGTCTTGCCGCCGACATGATCGCCCGACCGCCACACCACCATCATCACCATCGGCAGCGCGAGCGGCAGGCAGTTCAGCCCGGCCTGGATGCACGCCTTGAACCAGCCATGCGCCCAGCTCTTGGGATCGCTGTCGCGGCGGATGTCGTGCTGGCGGATCAGCTCGGCAGAGAAGGCAAGTACGCCCAGCACGCCCCAGCCGAACGTATGGCACAGCCACAACAGGCACGAGATCGGGATGAATATGGCGGTGCGCAGCCGGGTGCGCTTGAGCCGCCCCATCCGCAGCCACAGCGCGAACAGGTTCAGCGCCAGCGCCATCGCCAGCGCGAAATTCACGAATCCGAACTGGAAGGGGTAGCTGTAGGCGAGCGGGAGAGCGAACAACGCGGTCGCGGGGATTCGGCCATGCACCTCGCGCGCGATCCACAGCAGGCCCGTCACGGTCAGCGCGGGGATCGCCATGACGATCAGCTTCACCGCCAGCTGTAACCCGAAGATCGGCGCGAGCGGCTCGATCAGCAGGTCGATACCGAGGTTGCCGATCATCTGCCAGCGGAAGTTATACCATTGCGAAAGCCAGGGATTATCGCCGATCGCCAGCTGGACGCGGTAGCGCCCCATATGCCCGGGCAGGTCGACCAGTGGCGGGATCTCCGGCCACAGCAACGGTATGATCGACGCCAGCGCAACCGCGACGACGAAGCCACGCGTCTGCCACCACTTCAGCCGCCCCGTCATGCCGTCGTCCACTCGTTCCCCGCTACCGCAACGTCGTTACCGAATGCGATAGAGGCGGAGCCTCGCCCCGCGCAAGGGAAGACGTTCGAAGCCCGCCGGGGCATGGCCGGATTGCAGCATCGTTGCGAGGCTGTTCGGATAGCTGTGGGTCACGTCGATCTCGGAGAAATCGCCGGGGCAAAAGGCGACATAGGTAACGTTCCACTCACGGGCGATCGCCGCGCTGCGGTCGGGACGGCTGAGGAAATAGCGATACATCGCCATGTTGCCGCGGTTGTTGCGATGATACCCGGCGCCGACCGTCGACAGATGCGTCGCGCCGATCAGATAGGACGCCATGTTCGTCGGCGCCATCACGATACCCGGCGGATAGCGATCGACCTGCGCCCAGGCATCGCCGGTATTGCAGAGGATCTGCGGCGTCATCGGCGGCGGGATCCGTACGCCGGGAGCAAGGATACGGAGCGCCAGGGTGGGGGCTTCGGAATAGGCGATGCCCGACGATACCAGCCAGGCACCGATCAGCGCGGGCGCAGCCCAGGTAATTCGTCGCCGTGCCGCCAGAATCAGGCCGGCCAGTACCGGGACGACCGTCGGCGCACCGATATAGGTTCCCCGCGCCTGCGACAGCGAGACGAGCGCCGAGATCCCGATCACGCCGACCAGCGGCATCGTCACCGCCCAGCGCTTCGGTGCACGCGCGACCATCCAGACCGACGCGATGCACCCGGCGAGCAGCAGGCCACCGATCGACAGCGTGCGCGCAAACGGTTGCGCGAAGATGCTGTTCGCTTCGTCGATGTGCGGGAGGAAGGCCGCGCGCAGGAAGGGATCGACCATCCCATACGGCCCGGTCAGGCATCCCGGATAGGCGGCCAGCGTGCCACCCAGCGCAAGCGCACCGAGCACGCCGCCCGCGACGATCCGCGATCGCCATGTGCGCAGCCACGGTGTCGCCACGGCCAAGGCTCCAAGCGCTGCGGCGACAGCGAGCGTGCCGGTGGCGGACGCGGGCGTGAAGGCGTCGCACAGCGCGGCTGACCAATAACTGGGCCGCATCGCCACCAGGAAGACGCCGGTCGTCGCGGCCAGGGCTGCCGCGAACGCGGCTAACCGCAACCGTTCGCAGTCACCGGAGACGACCCAGAACATCGCCAGCGTGGCGACGAGGGCGGCGACTTGCGGCGCAGTTTCCAGCCCGATGACCAGGCTGGCCGCAACGGCGATCCCAGTGATGACGCCGCTGGCGATCGTCGGTCGGCGCATCATCATGAGGATGGCGATTTCGATGATGACGATCTGCAGCGCGTGGTGGTCGATCCGTCCCGGGAGGAACAGCGTGATCCCGGGATAGGCGATGCCCGCCAGAATGGCCGCGACGATGGCCGCGTCGTCTCCCCATAACCGGCGGGCGATCCGCACCGACAGGACGATGTTGCAGGCGAACAGCAGCGCCGGATACAGCAGCACCGCGGTCAGTTCGGCGCCGTGACGCCCGATCAGCGGCGTCGCCGCGAGGATGATCCCCGCGATCCCGAAATCGTTCAGCCGCGACCAGTGCATCGGTGCGCCGAGCGGGGGCGCCATGCGATATTGCGTCCAGTCGTCGAAGGCCTGGCCGTTAAGCCAGTCGCGCACCTGCGCCAGCCGCATCATGTCGTCGGCATCGGGCAGGATCAACTGCCCGACGCGGTGCCAGTCGGTGATCGCCCAGCAGGTCGACAGCAATGTCGCCAGAACCACCGCGACGATAATGTCGAAGCGAAGCGTATGTGCGCGGCGGGCATCGGGGGCGGGTACGTCGTCGAATGGCGGCGGGTTTGGCATGCGGTCATCCTGAGGCGAACCTCGTCGGCTTAGCGGCGAATAGTTAACCCTCTTTTTAGCGTTGCCTCCGTATGCCTTCGGGCAAGGGAGGATCATCCATGCCGACAGTGCTGGCCTATCAATCGCCGATCGTCGAACGCGATACGTCGGGCACCGAAGCGGAGGATGCGCTCGAACTGTCGATCGTCATGCCCTGCCTCAACGAAGCGGAGACGCTGGCGCTCTGCATCCGCAAGGCGCAGGAATTCCTGCGGACCAGCGGGATCGCCGGCGAGGTGGTGATCGCCGACAACGGATCGACCGACGGCTCGCGCCAGATTGCCAATGCGATGGGCGCCCGCCTCGTCGGGGTTGAGGCGAAGGGCTACGGGGCTGCGCTGCTGGGCGGGATCGCCGCCGCTCGCGGCCGTTACGTGATCATGGGCGATGCCGACGACAGCTACGATTTTCTTGCGCTGATGCCGTTCGTCACCGCGCTGCGCAACGGCGGCGAACTGGTGATGGGCAACCGGTTCCAGGGCGGGATCGCACCCGGTGCGATGCCGCCGCTGCATCGGTATCTGGGCAATCCGGTCCTCAGCTTTCTCGGGCGACGCCTGTTCAACGCGCGGATCGGCGACTTCCATTGCGGCCTGCGCGGTTTTCGCCGCGACTCGGTCCTGGGTCTCGGATTGCGATCGTCGGGGATGGAGTTCGCCAGCGAGATGGTAGTCAAGGCGGTCATGCACCGGCTCGACGTCCGCCAGGTGTCGACGACGCTGTCGCAGGACGGACGTAGTCGCCCGCCGCATTTGCGGACGTGGCGGGACGGCTGGCGGCATCTGCGCTTCCTGTTGACCTACGCTCCCCGGTTCCTGTTCGTTTATCCCGGCTTGCTTGCGGCGGCAGGCGGCACGGCGGGCGTCGCGGTGCTCGCGACCGGCGGTGTCGAACTCGGCGGTATCGAACTCAGCGCGACGACGATGCTGTTCGCGGCGATGGCGATGCTGCTGGGCAGTCAGCTGATCGGCTTCGGCATCCTCGCACGGCTGTACGGCGTCGCCAGCGCCTTGTGGCCGACCAGCATGCGGGTCGAGCAATTCCGCCGCCACTTCAGCGTCGAGCGCGGCTGCATCTTCGGCGGACTGCTCCTGTTGCTCGGTATGGCGGGGAGTGCAGGTCTGCTCGCACAATGGGGGCGGGCGGGATTCGGGCCGATGGAGCCGGTCCATCTCATGCGTCTGGCGATCCCCACGATGGTGGCTAGCGTCATCGGGTTGCAGACGATGTTCACCAGCTTCCTGATCGGATTGATCGATACCCGATCCGATCGCTGACGGTGCGACGGACATGAAAAAGGGGAGGATACGATCACCGTACCCTCCCCTTTTTCATGTCCGATGGTTTTTCGATGCCAGGCGGTGCGCTTCGGTTCAGCGCGAGAGCACCGTGACGAAATGCAGCCCGCGATCGAACAGCCACGAGAACGGACGGGGATACAGCGACAAGCGCGTGGCGAACCGGCTGCTGCCGAGGTCCAGCGTCCGCCAGATGTTCGTCCATTCTTTGCGCGACAGATAATTATACGGCAACCGGACGCCGTGGGCTGCGTTGCCGACCCAATCCATGAATCGCAACGTGGTGTTTGCCGCGATTCCGTCGCGCAAGTGGTCCTTGATGATGACCATCGGCGCGATACGCGCGATCTCGGCGAGGACGGCTTCGGGATCGTCGGTATGATGCAGCACGTCGACCACGATCGCGGCGTCGAACGCGTTGTCGCCGAACGGGATATGCGCGCCGTCGAAGGCGTGCACGGGTATCGCAGTATCGGGGCGCACCAGCACGTCGATGCCCTCGATCACGACATCGGGGCGCTTTTGCATGATCAGCACGGCCAGATCGCCGCTCCCGCATCCGACGTCGAGCACCCGTGCGCCGTCTGGCAGCCGTTCCGCGATCACGGCCGCCAGGCGTCGCACCCGGCGCCCGAACACCAGTTTATCATGAACTGCAGCCAGCACGTCGCATCTCCCCAATCAGAAATGCGAGCCTGCCCTCAAGTCGATGACATTTGATTAACGCGCAATGCCGAACGAGGTTGGCGACCGACCGTTACCGGTCGCGCCGCCCGAGCAATCGCAACCGCAGCGCGTTCAGCTTGATGAAGCCTTCCGCGTCGCGCTGGTCGTAGGCGCCCTGGTCGTCCTCGAACGTCACGACCTTCTCCGAATACAGCGAGTTCGGCGACTTGCGGCCCACCACGTACACGCCGCCCTTGTAGAGCTTCAGGCGGACGGTGCCCGACACCTTCGTCTGGCTGTGGTCGATCGCCGCCTGCAGCATCTCGCGCTCGGGGCTGAACCAGAACCCGTTATACAACAGCTCGGCATAGCGCGGCGCCAGCTCGTCCTTCAGATGCGCGGCACCGCGGTCGAGCGTCAGCTGCTCGATGCCGCGGTGCGCGAGCTGATAGATCGTGCCACCGGGAGTCTCGTACATGCCGCGGCTCTTCATGCCGACGAAGCGGTTCTCGACGAGGTCGAGGCGGCCGATGCCGTGGCGACGTCCGTATTCGTTGAGCGTCGACAGCAGGGTAGCCGGGCTCATCCCTTCGCCGTTGATCGCGACGCCGTCGCCGCGCTCGAAATCGACCGTGATGTACTCGGGGACATCGGGTGCGTCTTCGGGGTTCACGGTGCGCGAATAGACGTAATCCGGCACCTCGTCCCACGGGTTCTCGAGCACCTTACCCTCGGACGACGTGTGCAGCATGTTCGCGTCGGTCGAGAAGGGCGACTCGCCGCGCTTGTCCTTGCTGACCGGGATCTGGTGCTGTTCGGCGAACTCGATCAGCTTAGTGCGGCTGGTGAGATCCCATTCGCGCCACGGCGCAATGACCTTGATGTCGGGCGACAGCGCGTAATAGCCGAGCTCGAAGCGGACCTGGTCGTTGCCCTTGCCGGTCGCGCCGTGGCTGACCGCGTCGGCGCCGACCATCTTTGCGATCTCGATCTGCCGCTTGGCGATCAGCGGCCGCGCGATCGAGGTGCCGAGCAGGTACAGCCCCTCGTACAACGCGTTCGACCGCATCATCGGGAACACGTAGTCGCGCACGAACTCCTCGCGCAGGTCGTCGACGAAGATGTGCTCGGGCTTGACGCCCATCATCTCGGCCTTGGCGCGCGCCGGCTCGAGCTCCTCGCCCTGACCGAGATCGGCGGTGAAGGTCACGACTTCGCAGTTGTACGTCTGCTGGAGCCATTTCAGGATCACGCTCGTGTCCAGGCCACCGGAATAGGCGAGTACGACGCGGTTGATTCCGGCGCCGCCGGCGGGGTTGCTCTGATCGGTCACGGGCAGGATCCTTCGGGCAATATCCAATGCCCGCGCCCCTATGCGCTGAGGCGCGTTCGCGCAACCGCTGGACGCCTGACACGCGTTAATGGCGCGTACAACCGAATCCCGCTATTCGCGCCGCACATCCAATGGAGTGTCCCGACCGTGCTACGCCAAAGCCTCACCCTTCTCGTTCTTGTCGGTCTCGCAACCCCGGCGCTCGCGCAGGAAACGCGCGCCTCGGCCGCCGCCAAGTTCAAGACCGAATTCGCCGCATCGGATACCAACAAGGACGGCGTCCTTACGCGCGCCGAAGTGCTGGCACGGATCGACAACATGAAGGTCGGGGCAGGGCGTCCCGATCCCGTCCATGCCAAGCGCCTCGCCGACCTGTGGTTCACGAGCGCGGACAAGAACAAGGACGGCAAGGTCACGCAGGCCGAAGCACAGGCGCTGCTCGCGGCGACGTTCGCGAAATACGACGCGAACCACGACGGCAAGATCGGCGGCGACGAGCGCGCCGCGGCCAAGGCGCAGATCCAGGGTCCGCGTTAAAGCGCAACCGATCCCCCTCCCTGGAAGGGAGGGGTTAGGGGTGGGTCGGCCGGTTTTGCAGGCGCCGCCCATCCCAAGCGGCCGACCCACCCCCAGCCCCTCCCTTCCAGGGAGGGGAGCAGGTCAGCTCTCGCGCAACGCCCGCTCGCCTTCGATCATGTAGTCGCGAGTCAACGGCAACGTCATCCGGCTCTTCGACAGCTGGATTTGGTAGTTGACCATCCCCCCAGTCCGGAACGCCGCCGCAGCGCCCGCCAGATAGAACGTCCACATCCGATAGAACCGCTCGTCGTACAGCGCGACGATCGCGTCCTTCGCCGCCACCGTCCGATCATACCATTGGTTGATCGTCAGCGCGTAATGGACGCGCAGCACCTCGATATCGGTCGGGAACATCCGCAACCCCTCATACCCCTTCACAATCTCCGACAGCGCTGGATTATAGCCGCCCGGGAAGATGTACTTGGTCGTGAAGGTGTCGGTGACGCCAGGCCCGCCCATCCGGCCGATCGTGTGGAGCAGCATCACGCCGTCGTCGGTCAGCAGGTCGCGGCATTTGCGGAAGAACGCCTTGTAGTGCGCCGGGCCGACATGCTCGAACATCCCGACCGAGACGATCCGGTCGAAACTGCCGGTCAGCGCGCGGTAATCGATCAGCTCGAACGTCACCTTGTCGGCAACCCCGGCTTCCTGCGCGCGCCGCCGCGCGACCTTCAACTGCTCTTCTGACAGCGTCACGCCGAGCACCTCGGCCCCGGTCTTGGCATGCAGGTACAGCGCCATCCCGCCCCAGCCGCAGCCGATGTCGAGCACGCGCATGCCCGGCTGAATCGCCAGCTTGGCGGCGATGTGCGCCTTCTTGTCGGACTGCGCCTGCTCCAGGCTATTGCCCGGATCGGTGAAGTAAGCGCACGAATATTGCCGGTCCGCGTCGAGGAACAGGTCGTACAGCCGATCCGACAGGTCGTAATGATGCGCGACGTTCTTCTTCGACCGGCGCGCCATGTTCACGCGATCGACGCGGTGCACCACCTTGTCGAGCAGCTTGATCGGCAGCGACGGATTGAGACCACCGCCACGCTCCCACGGGCTGTTGCCCTTGAGCAGATTGACCAGGTCGCGAATGTCGCCGCGTTCGATCACCAGGCGCCCGTCCATGAACGCCTCCGCCGCGCCGAGCGCCGGGTGGCGGATGATCGCCCCCGCAACACCGGGCTCGGTCAGTCGGATCGTGACGGGATTGTACGCGGGGTCGGGCTTGCCGAAATGCTTGGTTGTGCCGTCCGCGTGGATAAGCGTGAGTTCGCCGGTTTTAACCTGCCGCGCCAGGAAACGATCGAAAAGAGCCATGCCGCGTTAGCTAATGACTGGTACGGAATTGCGCCACCCCTCGGCGCGCTTCAGATCCCCGCGTACCAGTCATAATCCACGTTATCTTCCCAATAGCCCCCTTTGCCCTTCCCGATCCCGGCGAGGCTGGCGACCGCGTCGATCGCCATGACGTATTTGGCGTGCTTGTAGCCGAGCTGCCGTTCGACCCTGAGCCGGACGGGCGCGCCGTGCGCGACGTCGAGCACCTGATCGTTCAGCGCCCAGGCGAGAATCGTCTGCGGATGGAACGCGTCGACCAGATCGACCGACTCGTAATAGTTCGCGCCGCGGTAGAGGTCGGCGCAGGTGAAGACGATATAGCGCGCCGTGTCGCGGATCTTCGCGGCGGTCAGCAGCGCGCCGAGCTTCGGCCCCTGCCATTTGCCGATCGCGCTCCAGCCCTCGACGCAATCATGCCGCGTGATCTGTGCTCGCGACGGCATCTGGCGGAGTTGCGGGAGCGAGACCGACAGCGGGTTATCGACCAGCCCACCGACCTTCAGCCGGTAATCCGCGAAGTTGTTGACGACCATCGCGGTATAGTCCGCCGTCCCCGGATTGCTCGTTCCGTTCGAGCGGAAGATCGGCGACATCTGCGCAGGGCTGAACTCGGGCGCCAGCGCGTTGCGGTTGGTCAGCGCGCGCTGCAGCCCGCGGTTCATATCCTCGCCCATGAACAGGATCTTCCGCGCCTCGGGGTTCGCGGCGATCTTGTCGCACCCGGTCAGCAGAACGCCCGCGCCGACCGCGGCACCCGTGACAAGCGCACGGCGGGTGATGATCGTGCTCATGCGACGTCCTCCTCGGCATGAGTGGGTACGGTCCAGCGCCCGGTAATCATCGACCGCACCTCGTTCCACGTCCCCGCGAGGATCACCAGCGCGAGATGCGCGACGATGAACAGCACCAGCCCGGAGGCGGCGATGAAGTGGATCGAGCGCGCCGACTGCCGCCCGCCGAACACCTCGAGCAGCCACGGCCACGCCGCATCCATCCCAGGCGACATCGTCAGCCCGGTCAGGATCATCACCGGGATCAGCACGAAGATCGTCGCCACGTACGACAGCTTCTGGAGGATATTGTACGCGCCCGGTCGCTTCGGATCGTGGAAGCGGAACGCCAGATGCTCCTTCACGTCGTGGGCGATCTCGCGCGGCGAAAGCTCGGCAGCGCGGACGCGAAGGTCGCGCTGGAAATGCTTGTTGATCAGGCTGACGATCATGAACCCGAGCAGCGCGAACGCCAGCACCAGCGCGAAGAACAGGTGCCAGCGCCGCGACAGCGCGAGGTTGTAGCTCGTCGGGATCGTCAGCAGGTTGAGCAGCGACACCAGCCAGCTCGGCCACTGGTCGAGCGTCGTCCACGCGGTATCGAAATTCGCGCCGTACCGGCCCCAATACAGCCGCGGATGCGCCTTGAGGATGCCGATCCCGCTGCCGATCATGATGAACATCGTCACCACCGTCACCCAGTGCCAGACGCGTGTCGCCAGTTTGTGGCGCTTGATAATCGGGATGGGTAGGGGATCGTTCATGCTCGACCTTCGCTCTAGGCAGTCGAAACGTTGCATAGCAGGGATAAGCGTATGACCGAATGGCATTCTTACGAGCCCACGAACGGCCATCGCCTGCCGCACGATCCCCTCAACGCGATCGTCGCGCCGCGGCCGATCGGCTGGGTGAGCACGTTGTCCGCCGACGGTGTGGCGAACCTCGCGCCGTACAGTTTCTTCAACCTGTTCAACTATAGCCCGCCGCTGATCGGCTTCTCGTCGATGGGGTGGAAGGACAGCGTCGCCAATATCGAGGCGACCGGCGAGTTCGTCTGGAACCTGGTATCGCGCGACCTGAGCGAGGCGATGAACACGACCGCCGCGAACGTCGCGGCCGACGTCGACGAGTTCGCGCTGGCCGGACTGGAGATGGCCGCCTCGACCAAGGTAAAACCGGCGCGTGTCGCCGCGTCGCGCGCGCAGTTCGAGTGCAAGCTCACCCAGCTGATCCGCCTGGAAACCAAGGAGGGCCGCGAACTCGACCAATGGCTGGTGCTAGGCGAGGCGGTCGCGATCCACATCGACGCCGGCATGCTGGCGGACGGTGTATACCAGACCGCCCGCGCGCAACCGATCCTGCGCGGCGGCGGTCCTGCGGATTACTTCGAGATCACCGAGGACGCGCTCTTCAAGATGCGCCGGCCCGGCTGATACCTTCTTCCGTCATGCCGGGCTTGTTCCGGCATCCACGGCACCGCGCGATCGAGGGACGTGAGTGCGCTGAACCGTGGACCCCGGAACAGGTCCGGGGTGACGGAGGTCAGTGGTACGCCCGGTAGAAGAACACGATCGTCGTCGTCGCGGTCACGAACAGCGTCCAGGCGCGGATCACGCCGTCGGGCAGCTTCCGTCCGAACCGCGCGCCGAAATACCCGCCGACCACGCCGCCCCCCATCATCGGCAGGCACAACGTCCACGCGACCATGCCCGTCGCCGCGAACACGATCGTCGCCGCGGCATTCGCGGTCGCCAGCATCAGCGTGCGCGGCGCGGCGAGCTTGGCAGGCGACGCACCGGACAATAATCCCCACGTCGCGGTCAGCATCATCCCGACGCCGCCACCGAAATAGCCGCCATAGATCCCCAGCAACGTCTGCGCGGCGATCAGCGAGCGCGACCCGATCGCAACGCGGGCGTGGAGCCAGGTCGAGGCGGGCTTGCCGAACGCGATCGCCAGCGTCGCCATCAGCAATAGCCACGGTACGATCACGTCGAACGCGGTCGCCGGGGTGAAGAACAGCAGCAGGCTGCCGACGAGCCCGCCGACGAACGTGATCCCCGCCAGCGTCCGGATACCGACGCCGCCGACCGGCCCCAGATCGCTGCGATACGCCCATGCGCTCGCCATCGCCGCGGGCTGCACCGCGACGTTGCTGGTCGCATTGGCGATCGGCGAGGGCAGGCCGAGCGCGATCAGCGACGGCATCGTCGCGAAGCTGCCGCCGCCCGCCAGCGCGTTCATCGCGCCGCCCAGCATTCCCGCCCCCGCCGCCAATCCCAGCGAACCCAGATCAGACAAAGGCGGCATCAGCCTCGGCAGCGGCCTCGCGATCGATCTGCGCGCGGCTCTTCTTCTCCGACGCGGTCTTCAGCTGCCCGCACGCCGCATCGATGTCGCGCCCGCGCGGCGTCCGCACCGGCGCCGAGATGCCAGCACCGAACACGATGCTCGAGAACGACTTGATCCGCTCGGGCGTCGAGCACTCGTAGGTCGCACCCGGCCAAGGATTGAACGGAATGAGGTTCACCTTCGCCGGCAGCTCGTACTTCCGCAGCAACCGGACGAGTTCGCGCGCATCGTCGTCGGAGTCGTTCTTGTCCTTGAGCATCACATATTCGAACGTGATCCGCCGCGCGTTGTTCGTGCCCGGATAATCCGCGCACGCCTGCAACAATTCCTCGATGCCGTACTTCCGGTTGAGCGGCACGATCTCGTCACGCACTTCCTTGGTCACCGCGTGCAGCGATACGGCCAGGTTCACGCCGATCTCCGCCCCCGCGCGCGCCATCATCGGCACCACGCCCGACGTCGACAACGTGATCCGGCGGCGGCTGAGCGCGAGCCCCGCGCCGTCCATCACCAGCTTCAGCGCATCGCGGACATTCTCGAAATTATACAGCGGCTCGCCCATCCCCATCATCACGATGTTGGTGAGCATGCGGCCCTCGGGTTGGCTCGGCCATTCGCCCAGCGAATCGCGTGCGAGCATCACCTGGCCGACGATCTCGGCGGGCGTCAGATTGCGCACCAGCCGCATCGTGCCGGTGTGGCAGAAGGTGCAGTTGAGCGTGCAGCCGACCTGGCTCGACACGCACAGCGTGCCGCGATCCGCGTCGGGGATGAACACCATCTCGTAATCCTGCGCGTCGTCCGACCGCAGCAGCCACTTTCGCGTGCCGTCGGTCGACACCTGCGCCTCGACCACATTGGGCCGGCTGATCACGAAGCGCTGCTCGAGCCACGGGTGCATCGTCTTCGAGATATCGGTCATCGCCGAGAACTCAGTCGCGCCGCGATTATAGATCCAGTGCCACAGCTGTTTCGCACGCAGCTTGGCCTGCTTCTCCTCGAGCTGCGACGTCTCCAGCGCCATCCGCAGATCGGCGAGCGACAGCCCGAGCAGGTCGATCCGCCCGTCGCTACGCGGCACGAAGCTGCGGGGAACGGGCACGGGATCGATGTGCCCGGGGATGGGCATGAGGTTCGCGGCGGTCTGCATGCGCGAGCCCGTAGCGGAATTTTCGTGATTTTTCTACTGGCTGCGGGATGAGTCTGTAGGCCGTCCGTTGGATTCCATCCTTCGCCAGCAAGAACACCACCCCGGCGAAGGCCGGGGCCCAGTTGGGGGACGAAGATGGTGCAACTCAGCCCGTAGTCGCGACCACCTTTCCAACTGGGCCCCGGCCTTCGCCGGGGTGGTACCAGTGGGTGGGAGGCTCGCCCGAAGTTTCACCCCCCGCTACACGCCAACACAGCCGCATCGATCGCCGTCGCCGCCCCCGACAGCGCATACACATCGACGAACGGCCGCCCCCCGACACCAACCGCCTCGACACTCATACTCCGCCCCGACCGCATCGCCGCCACGATCGCGCGATCGCCAGGCGCATCACCAGCCCACGCATCCAGCCCGTTCGCCACCAACGCGAATCGCCGCTCGCCCACCGTCAGCGTCACCCCGGCCGACCGATCGCGCTCGCGGCTCAGCCGCACATACAAGGATGCGTGCAGGCCGCGCTTGGGCCACGTCGCAACGCTCGCAAATCCCGACGAACGCCCCCCCGCCATCACCGGCCGCGCGATCGCGAAACAGCGGTCGGGCGAGGCGTCGCGGAAGGCGCCCCAGCTCTTGTAGATGCCGATGATGTCACGCGCCACCGCGGGAGCTGCACCCGCAAGCAACCCCACCGCCAACGCCAGGCGCAACACGGCTCCCCTCCCTGGAAGGGAGGGGCAGGGGGTGGGTAGGCCCGCTCGAGCCCCATCGGTTCGAACATGGGGAAGCCGACCCACCCCCAACCCCTCCCTTCCAGGGAGGGGGGCAGAAGTGCTTGAGCCCGATGAGAGACCTTCGACCCACGCGAATTTCACGCCGGAGCGAATCCCGTACCCCGATGCGGCACCGTCGCCCGTCCGTTCTCCACCAGCGTGACCGACCCTTGCGGCAACCCCTTCGCAACCGGCGCGCCGAGCACAGGATCGACCACCGCCCCGGTCATCACCCCCAGCATGACCCGACTCGAAATCCCGTGCATGATCACCAGTCGATCACCCGGATCTTCCGCGGTATCCGCCAGCCAACCACCAACCCGCGCAGCAATCTCTGCATACGTCTCGCCATCCGGCGCAGGCTTCAGCGTCCCACCCGGCAGCATCACCGACCCGACCTCGTCGACGACGTCCGCATAATAGCGCCCGCCCCACGATCCCATGTCGATCTCGACCAACCGGGCATCGGTCCGCGCATCATGCCAATCCAGCTCCAAATGCTCGCAGATCACCGCCAGCGTCTGCAAGGCCCGCCCGGTCGGCGACGCCCAAAGCGTCAGCGCCGGCTTGACCCCCAGCACGCCACGCAACGCCCGCCCAAGCTCGTCCGCCTGCGCGAACCCAGCGCGCGTAAGCGGCGTATGCGCCGCATCCCCCTGCAACCGATGCGCCGCATTGAACACGGTTTCGCCGTGCCGCGCGACGAAATCGCGACCCTTGCGCACGGGCGGCTTTGCGCTTGATCGGGCGTCGCCTTCACCCTGCCGTTGGCTTGGAATCATAGCCCGCGTTTCAACCCCCTGTGGCGCAAAAGCAACGGATTTCCCTGTTTATCTGGGGTTCATGCAACGCCCGCGCAGTTGGTCCATTGGAGCGGTCCGCCCCGCGTTTTGGGGCGCCAGATCAGTAAGGAGTAACCCAATGCGTACGCTCATCGCCGTCTCGCTGCTCGCCACCACCGCAGTGGCCGCACCCGCCCTCGCGCAGACCAACCCGACCTTCACCGGCCCCCGCGTCGAGGCCACGCTCGGCTACGACCACACCGGCGCCGGCAGCAGCGTGTCCAACAACAACGGGCGCGACGACCAGAAGATCGACGGCCTGCTGTACGGCGGCGGCATCGGCTACGACATCGCCACCTCGAGCAATGTCGTGCTCGGCGCAGAAGCCGAACTGACCGGCTCGACCGCGAAGAGCGACCGCAATGACTATACCAGCGACTTCGGCTACGGCCGCGTCAAGCAGGGCCGCGACATCTATGTCGGCGCGCGCGCAGGGTATGTCGTCACGCCGACGACGATGCTCTACGTCAAGGGCGGCTACACCAACTCTCAGCTGAACGTCCTCGCCGGCGACACCAGCCAGTCCACCGACACCAACTTCAAGCTCAATGGCTGGCGCGTCGGTGCGGGCGCCGAGCATGCGGTCGGCCCGAACAGCTACGCCAAGCTCGAATACCGCTATTCGAACTATGAGCGTGGCAACATCGATTATGCGAATGGCGGCACCAGCGGGCGGTTCGACGTCGACACCGATCGCCACCAGGTCGTCGCCAGCTACGGTTTCCGCTTCTGAGTCGGTTAACCCTGAATTTACCTGCATGATCGAAGGGTCGGGGTGCTTGCCCCGGCCCTTTGTTGTTGGGTAGGTAGGTTTGGAGTTGCCCCCGGTATCGAGTCAGACCGCGGCGGCATGGGGGATTTTCATGAAGGCGACGATCGAACGCGCAACGCTCCTCAAGGGGCTGAGCCATGTCCAGTCCGTGGTGGAGCGGCGCAACACCATCCCCATCCTGTCGAACGTGCTGATCGAGGCGACCGCCGAGGGCACGCTCAAGCTGATGGCGACCGATCTTGATCTCCAGATCAACGAATCGATCGCGGCGGCGGTCGACCAGCCCGGCGCGACCACCGTGTCCGCGCACACGCTGTTCGACATCGCGCGCAAGCTGCCGGAAGGCTCGCAGGTCCAGCTCGCCGCGTCGGAAGGCCGGATGAGTATCGTCGCAGGCCGCGCGCGCTTCTCGCTCGGGACGCTGCCGCGCGACGATTTTCCGGTGATCGCCGAGGGCGAACTGCCGACCCAGTTCGAACTGCCCGCCGAGACGCTCAAGCAGATCATCGACAAGACGCGCTTCGCGATCTCGACCGAAGAGACGCGCTATTATCTCAACGGCATCTTCCTGCACGTGGCGGACGGCGACAGCTCGAACCCGGTGCTGAAGGCCGCCGCGACCGACGGCCACCGCCTCGCGCGCGTCACGCTGCCGCGTCCCGAGGGCGCCGAATCGATGCCCGACGTGATCGTGCCGCGCAAATGCATCGGCGAGCTTCGGAAACTGCTCGACGAGGTCGACGGCTCGGTCGGCGTCTCGCTGTCGCCGACCAAGATCCGCTTCGACCTCGGCCAGGCGATCCTGACCTCGAAGTTGATCGACGGTACCTTCCCCGATTACAGCCGCGTGATCCCGACCGGCAACGACAAGATCCTCAAGATCGACCCGAAAAGCTTCATGGAAGGCGTCGACCGCGTCTCCACGATCGCGACGGAGAAAACGCGCGCGGTCAAGATGGCGCTCGACCGCGACAAGATCACGCTGTCGGTCACATCGCCCGAAAACGGCACCGCGGCGGAAGAAGTCCCCGGCGATTATGTCGCGCTCCCGTTCGAGATCGGCTTCAACAGCCGCTACCTGATGGACATCCTCGCGCAGATCGACGGCGACATGGTCGAGGTGCACCTCGCCGACGCCGCCGCCCCGACGCTGATCCGCGAGAACGACAAGTCGCCCGCGCTGTACGTGCTGATGCCGATGCGCGTGTGATTCGGTCTGCCTGTCGCGCCGTGGTATAGCGGCGCGACAGGCAGGAACCGGATCATGGACTCGATCAACATCGCGGATCTGAAAGACGAACTGGGCACGCTCATCGACCGGCTCGAAGCGGGCGAAGCCGTGCAAATTACGCGCAACGGCCAGCCCTTCGCCCGCGTGACCCCCGAGGCGCCGCCGTTGCCACGCCGCAAGCCCATCGACGTCGACGCGCTCGAAGCGCTGGCGAAGTCGCTGCCTTACGATCCGACATCTGCACGTGACTTGGTCCGGCAGATGCGCGACGCATCGCGGTATTGACCCTCTACTGCGACACGGCGGTGATGGTGTCGGCCTTCACCGCCGAGGCGCAAAGCGAGGACGTACGCGCATGGCTATCGCGACGGTCTGATACTCTGGCGGTCAGCCATTGGGTCATCACCGAGTTTTCCGGTGCGCTTGCGATGAAACGACGATTGGGCGTCATCGACACCGCTGGTTGGAACGGTGTGATGAAGGCGTGGCAACGGTTTTGCGCCGGGGAACTTCACGTGGAGTCGGTCACCGAAACCGATTTTGCGTTGGCGGCAACGTTGCTCGATCGCGGTGATCTGAAGCTGCGCTCCGGAGACGCCCTTCACCTCGCGATCGTCGTAGCGCGCGGTTGGTCCTTAGCGACACTCGATCACGACCTTACGCAGGCGGCCACGCAAATGCGCGTCGACGTGGATACCGTCCTCGATTGACTCCTCGCCCGTGGCTCAATACTAACAGCAATGTCAGTAAGGAGTCGACTCGATGGCGAAGCTTCCTCCGTTTCCCGGTACGACCGGTCGTCGCGATTGGCGTACGGCGTTCGATGCGATCAAGAAATTGCTCGCGAACGGCGACGACACGACACAGGTGTTCCGGATCATGCGCGCGCTGAACGTCGGCAATGCGCCGATGAACTACGCGCGGTTGATCGCTACCGAGCAGGGCGGGCGGATCGCCTATGACCGCGTCGAACTGGCGCAGCGTTTCTCCGACCCCGCGTTCGTCGCCAGCTTCGCGCCCGGCACGGTCGGGGCGGCGTATCGCACTTTCCTCGAGACGACGGGCTATTCCGCGGACGGCTTGGTCGAGGTCTCGCGGCTCGTGCCATCCGAGGACGATCTGGCGCATCCCTATGCGTGGTTCGGCCGGCGGGTGCGCGACACGCACGACATCTGGCACGTGCTGACCGGCTACAAGGCGGACGAGAGCATGGGCGAAGCGGCACTCGTCGCGTTCAGCTATGCGCAGGTCGGCGGGCTCGGCTGGGCGCTGATCGGCTCGGCCGCGGCGCTGAAGAGCATGCGCGTCACCGGCAGCAAGCTGTTCGCGAAGGCGGTCTGGGAAGGCTATCGCAATGGTCGCAAAGCGAAATGGGTATCGGGCGAGGATTATCTCGAACTGCTCCACGAACCGCTGGAGGCCGCGCGCGAGCGGCTCGGGATCGTGACCCCGGTCGCGTATCTGCGAGCGCAGCGCGAACTTGGGCCGGCGCTGGCATCGTATCTGAGCACGCAGAAGGCGGCGACCGCGACGGCCGCACCCGCGATGGCGCCGGAGCGGATCGCCGCCTGACGCGAGGCTCGATAGCGCATTGGGCTCGATAGCGGACTGGGCGTGTCGCTAGCGCGGTTGTGATCGGATCGACCCCTCACCCCGTTCGTGCTGAGCGAAGTCGAAGCACCGGCGCTTCCGCCATGCCCTTCGACTTCGCTCAGGGCGGACGGAAAAGGGCGATGCAATCGGTTTCGAAACTGCTCTAAGGCCGAGGTAATGCTCTCGCGCCTCGTCCTTACCGATTTTCGCAATCATGCCGACCTGACGCTGACGCCGGGACCAGGGTTCGTCGTGCTGACTGGGGAGAACGGCGCGGGCAAAACGAATATCCTGGAGGCGGTGTCGCTGCTCGCCCCCGGCCGCGGGCTGCGGAGAGCCGCACTCGGCGAGATGGCGCGACAAGGTGGGGCAGGCGGCTTCGGCGTAGCGGCCACGCTGTTCCCCTCCCGCCTGCGGGAGGGGTTAGGGGAGGGCGCGACGTACGTACTGGCGTCCGCTCCCGAGGAAAGCTCGCCCCTCCCCCGACCCCTCCCGCAAACGGAAGGGGAGTCAGAAGCACAGGGGCTGATACAGGCTCCAGCCGAAGTCGACGTCGCAACCGGCACGCTCGCTTCAGCCCCCGAACGCCGCATCGTCCGTATCCAGGGCGCCACCACCACCGCCAACGCACTCGCCGAGTGGCTCACGATCCTGTGGCTCACGCCCGCAATGGACCGCCTGTTCGTCGCCCCCGCGGGCGAACGCCGCGGCTTCCTCGACCGCCTCACGCTCGCGCTCGCCCCGAGCCATGCCCACCACGCCGCCCGCTATGACGCCGCGATGCGCGCGCGAAACCGCCTGCTCGCCGACGAAGGCCGCCCCGACGGCGACTGGCTCTCCGCACTCGAAGCGCAGATGGCCGAGCACGGCGCCGCGGTCGATGCCGCCCGGCGCGAGACCGTCACGCTGCTCGGGACGAGGCTTGCGCATCAAGACGACAGCCTATTCCCCCGCGCCGGCCTGACACTCGAAGGCTGGGCCGGCGACACCACGCGCCTGCAAGCCGACCTCGCCCAGGGCCGCGCGCGCGATGCCGCGGCCGGGCGCACGCTCGGCGGCCCCCACCGCGTCGACCTGATCGTCACGCATCTCGACAAGGCACGCGCGGCCTCGCTCGCCTCGACCGGCGAGCAGAAGGCGCTCCTGCTCGGCATCGTCCTCGCGCATGCTGATCTCGTCGCCGAGCGAACCGGCCAGCCCCCCGTCCTTCTCCTCGACGAAGTCGCCGCGCACCTCGATCCCGCTCGCCGCGCGGCGCTGTTCGCCCGCCTCGCAGGCCGCGGCCAGGTGTGGATGACGGGCACCGAAGACGCGCTGTTCGACGCGATCGGCCCCCGGGCAACGCGGATCGCGGTCGGGCGTTAGGCTGAACGCGCGCTGTCGAGCAGGCTCACCGCGCGTTCAAGCGGGCGCGGGCAAAGCTCCGTCCATCGAAGACACGGAGAGATGATGATGACCCGGAAATTCACGCGCGCAGCCCTTGGCGTCCTGATGGTTGCAGCAACCACCGCCCCTGTTTTCGCGCAGGTCCGTGACGGAGGACGGCCCGAGGGGCGCTACGATATGAGCCGCGCGCCATGGTTGCGCCCCGGCTATCGTCTGGAAGGCGCAGGCGTTCCGGTGCTCTTCCCCGAACTGCGCAATACGCGGCGCGGCATTGCGTTCGTGATGCCGAACTTCGATGCGAACGGCGATGGCCGGATCAGCCCGCGGGAAGCCGACGACGCCAACCGCGAATTTGCGCGCATTGCAGGCCCCCGCCGCGACCGCTTTGACTGGGATGCATACGGCCGTGACCCGCGCGGCTATCGCGGCGACCGCGGCGGCACGACTGTAGTCGAGACCACCACGACGTGGGATCGCGGCGCCATGCGCAACTACGGCTTCCGCCAGACCCCGCGCGGCGCGACGTTGACGCTGCAGGAGGACGTGCTGTTCCGCACCGACAGCGCCGTGCTGCGTCCCGGAGCGATCGAGAAGCTGCGGCCGCTCGCCCGCTACCTGCGCGGCAACCCCGGCGTCCGCGTCGCGATCGACGGCTTCACGGACTCGCGCGGGACGGACGCGCATAACCAGGACCTGTCCGAGCGTCGCGCGGCAAGCGTCCGCCAGGCGTTTGACGACATGAACGTGGTGCGCGCGCGGTTCAGCGTGGTCGGCCACGGCGAGCACGACCCGGTAGCGACTAACGCGACGCCGGCCGGCATGCGCCTGAACCGCCGCGTCGAAGTGACCCTGCTGGGGCAACGCGCCGACCGTTTCTGAAGACTAGCTCCCTCGCCCCTCCGGGGAGAGGGAAGGGGCCCGCGGCCCTTGCCGTGGGAAGGGAGAGGGGAGTGAGGCTCGGGCACGCACCCCAACTCCCCCTCACCCTCCCGTCGCCTCCGGCTCCTCCTTCCCTCTCCCCAAGAGGAGAGGGACACGCCCGCCTCCACTAGATTGTACCAACCCGGCGAAGGCCGGGGCCCAATTGGGGGACATTCCTGACGAAGCGCAGTTCGTCGTTACTGCGACCTTTCCAATTGGACCCCGGCCTTCGCCGGGGCGGTGCAAGGGCGAGCCGCTGTCCTACACAGCCAGACCCTGTCACCATCCCCGCATGGCGCTCCGAACCTCCGCGAACCGACACGCCCGACAATCGAAGTGCACACCCGCACCAAAACGCTCCCAGCGTCTGCACTTCCTATACTTCACTCGCCGGCACCCCAGCCCCGCAGGCCATTTCGCTTCCGTTTCGGCCCCCGAATGCCTATATACTCGGCATGGCATCCAACCCCGAAACCAACAATCCCAACCTCCCGAACATGGGCGACTATGGCGCGGACTCGATCAAGGTCCTGAAGGGCCTCGACGCGGTCCGCAAACGCCCCGGCATGTACATCGGCGACACCGACGATGGTTCCGGCCTCCACCACATGGTGTTCGAGGTCAGCGACAACGCGATCGACGAGGCGCTGGCGGGGCATTGCGACCGGATCGACATCGTCCTCAACGCCGACGGCTCGGTCTCGGTCACCGACAACGGCCGCGGCATCCCCACGGGCATCCACACCGAGGAAGGCGTGTCCGCAGCCGAGGTCATCATGACCCAGCTCCACGCCGGCGGTAAGTTCGAGAACACCTCGGACGAGAACGCGTACAAGGTCTCGGGCGGCCTGCACGGCGTCGGCGTCTCGGTCGTCAACGCGCTCAGCGAATGGCTCGACCTGACGATCTGGCGCAACGGTGAGGAGCATTATATGCGCTTCGCGTTCGGCGACGCGGTCGCGCCGTTGAAGGTCGTCGGCCCCGCCACCGAAGGCCAGAAGGGGACGCGCGTCACGTTCTTCCCGTCGCCGGCCACGTTCAAGATCACCGATTTCGACTTCGACAAGCTCGAACACCGCTATCGTGAGCTCGCCTTCCTCAACTCGGGCGTCCGCCTGTTCCTGAGCGACGCACGCAGCGAAGAGCGCAAGACCGTAGAACTGTATTACGAGGGCGGAATCGCCGCGTTCGTGAAGTATCTCGATCGCGCCAAGCTTCCCCTGATGCCCGAGCCCGTTGCGATCAGCGGCACGCGCGACGACGTCACGATGGACGTCGCGCTCCAGTGGAACGACTCGTATTACGAAAACGTCCTCGCCTTCACGAACAACATCCCGCAGCGCGACGGCGGCACGCACATGGCCGCATTCCGCGCCGCGCTGACCCGCACGCTCAACAACTACGCCGAGAAATCGGGGATGTTGAAGAAGGAAAAGGTCCAGCTCACCGGGGAGGACATGCGCGAGGGGCTCACCGCGATCGTCTCGGTCAAGCTGCCCGATCCGAAGTTCAGCAGCCAGACCAAGGACAAGCTCGTCTCGTCCGAAGTCCGCCAGCCGCTCGAAAGCCTGATGGCCGACAAGATGGCCGAGTGGCTCGAAGAGAATCCCGCGCACGGGAAAGCGATCGTCGCCAAGATCATCGACGCCGCCGCCGCGCGCGAAGCCGCCAAGCGCGCGCGCGAACTGACGCGTCGCAAGGGCGTGATGGACATCGCCTCGCTGCCCGGCAAGCTCGCCGACTGCCAAGAGCGCGATCCCGCCAAGTCCGAACTGTTCCTGGTCGAGGGTGACTCGGCAGGCGGCTCGGCAAAGCAGGGCCGCGATCGCCATTTCCAGGCGATCCTCCCGTTGCGCGGCAAGATCCTCAACACCGAGCGCGCGCGCGAGGACCGGATGTTGTCGAGCCGCGAGATCGGCACGCTCATCACCGCGATGGGCACCGGCATCCGCGACGACTTCAATGCGGACAAGCTGCGCTACCACAAGATCGTCATCATGACCGACGCAGACGTGGACGGCGCGCACATCCGCACGCTGCTGCTGACGCTGTTCTACCGCCACATGCCCAAGATCATCGAGGGCGGGTATCTCTACATCGCCCAGCCGCCGCTGTATAAGGCGACCAAGGGCCGGTCCGAGGTGTACCTCAAGGACGACGCGGCGCTTGACGAATATCTGGTCGATGCGGGCGTCAATACGATGGTGCTCGACGGTCCCGGCGGCGGTCGTTCGGGGCGCGACCTGAAGGATCTGGTCGATCACGCGCGCCGGATGCGGACGCTGATGCGCTACGTCCCCAAGCGCTACGATGCCGGGATGATCGAGGCGCTCGCGCTCGGCGGCGTGTTCGATCCCGAGGCGTCGGTCGAGGATCGCACGTCGCGGCTGCAAGTCGTCACGCACCGTCTCGAACTCGACGACGGCGATGCTCGTTGGACCGCGGTGCTGACCGAGGACGGTGGCATCCATTTTCAGCGTGCATGGCGTGGCGTCACCGATCACCACATCATCGAGGCCAGCTTCCTGGTGTCGGCCGAGGCGCGCAAGCTGCACGCGCTGTCGGGCGAGCATGCCGAAAGCTATGCCCACACCTCCAACCTCGTCCCCGCGAGCAAGGCCTCGCAGGCCGAAGAGCCCGAGGCTGAAGAGGGTGCGGAGGCCGGTGCCGGCGTGATCGGCTCGGTCACCGCCGTCGCCGCACGCGGCTCGACGCAGGTCTCGCGCCCGAGCCACCTGCTCGACGCGATCCTGACTGCTGGGCGCAAAGGTCTCGCGATCCAGCGCTACAAGGGCCTTGGCGAGATGAACGCGGAACAGCTCTGGGAAACCACGCTTGACCCGTCGGTCCGCTCGATGCTCCGCGTCACTGCGGTCAACGCCGAGAGCGCGAACGAGATCTTCACCCAGCTGATGGGCGAAGTCGTCGAACCCCGCCGCGAGTTCATCCAGGACAACGCGCTCAACGTCGCCAACCTCGACGTCTGAGCCCCGAGCCTTAGCCCGAGAACGGAACATCGAGGGTCCAACCGCGCTTGAACGCCGTCTATCAATGGAGTGATACGCATGGCCGAAGACCGGTTGGACATCGATATGAAGACCCTCGAAGACAATAGCGACCTGCGTCAGGTCGAGTTCGAGGGCGAAGTCAGCGAAGAACGCTATCAGTTCGCGGTGCAGTACGACGTGCTCGAAGCTTTGAGCACGGTGGCACCAGAGGGTGATGCGGTGGCGATCTTCCGGCAGCATCTCGACGAGATCGCCGATCTGGGCGTCGTCGCGCTGGCCCGTGATTCCGACCAGGAGATCGTCGTGATCAGCGAGAACGATCTGGACTGACGGTTGCCTGAGGCGCGGCCTTGCGGGCGTGCCGGCCTCGCCAGACGCGGATCGCGGTGATCACCAGCGCCGCGACCGCAACCAGGATCGCCACGCCGACGAGCTTCTGCTTCGGCATAACCTTGTCGACCAGCTCGATCAGCCCGTCGCCGAACACATAGCCGATCGCGGTAAAGACCACGCCCCACACCAGCGCGGAGATCGCGTTGAGCACGACGAAGGTGCGTGCGGGAATATGCGAGGTGCCGATAGCAATCGGGCTGATCGTGCGCAGGCCGTACAGGAACCGGAAGCCGAGGATGAAGATCGTCGGATGTCGGTCGAGCGTGTCGAGCGCCTTGGCGAAAGCGGGTTTCTCGGCGATCCGGCGGACCCGCTTGGTGTCGCGATAATGGCGGCCGGCGAAGAAGAAGAGCTGGTCCGCGAAAAACGACCCGGTCACCGCTGCCATCGCGCTGCCGGCCAACGGCAGCATATGCTGGTGCGCGAGCAGCCCGCCGGTGACGACGCTGGTCTCACCCTCGAACGCAGCGCCGAGGAAGATCGCGGCGAGGCCGTACTGCGAAATGAAGCTTTCGATCGACATCCGCCGCACTTGCCGGACCGCACCGGGTTTGACCAGCCGTCGCTATCGGCCGAGATAATCCATCTTGCCGATCGGCACGCCGCGCATCCGCAACAGCGCGTAGGCCGTTGTAATGTGGAAATAGAAATTGGGCAGGACGAAGCGGAGCACATAGCTCCGGCCGGTAAAATCGACGCTGCCACCCGACGTGACGAGCGTAACGGGAGCGTCTTCCTGGTTGTCGATCGCGGCGCGGGGAACGGCGTCGAGAAACGCCAGCGTCGCGGCGATGCGCTGCTGGAGCGCGGCGAAGCTGGTCTCGTCGTCCGCCATGGCGAGGTTGGGGATACCGCCGATCCGCACCATCGCGCCCTTGGCGGTGTCGCTCGCGCGCTGCACCTGCGCGGTCAGCGGCGCCATGTCGGCGACCAGGCGGGTGTCGAGCATGTCTGCTTCGGCGATGCCGTGGTCGCGGGCGTATTTCTCGCCAGCGGTCAGGATCGTGGAGAGGCTGGCAAAGCCGCGGCGAAAGGCGGGGACCGTGAGGTCGTAGAGGCTGGTCATGCGGTCAGGCTAGGCGCGCTATTCAGGCGGGTCGAGCAGGAACGCGGCCAGTGCGCTCCACGCGGGTTGCTTGGCCGCGAGCCCGACGGTGTGGAGCGGACTGCTCGACGGAAGCGCGACGATCTCCGCGCCGATAAAGTCCCGGCCTAACAGCATCATACCCTGCTTCAGCGCGGTGCCGCCGTTGAACGCGATCGCACGGAGATCGGGGAGGGTGGCGACGAGGCTGGCGATGTCGTTGCCCTCGATATCGGCGATCGCCGCATCGGTGCTGCCAGCGCGGCGGGCCGATCCGATCACGTCCCACAGCGCGACTCGGTGCGCGCGCAAGGTGGCGAGACGATCGTCATAGTCTAGCGCGGGAAGGTCGCGACCGACGACGGGCGACATCAGTTGCCAGAACTGGTTCTGCGGATGCGCATAATAACGCTGTGCGGCGAGCGAGCGGTCGCCAGGGAGACTGCCGAGGACGAGCAGGCGCGCGTCGGGGGCGACGATCGGGGGGAAGGAGTGCTTGAGGGACATAGGGGGTCTTTAGTGAGGATAGCTTTCCGTTCGACAACCCCCATCCGTCATCCTGACGAAAGTCAGGACCCAGAGCCGCGAAAGTCACCGTTCGTAACCCTGGGTCCTGACTTTCGTCAGGATGACGAGGCTCTGCGCTGTGGATCGCTATCGCATCCGTCCCTCTGGTCTTTGATCCCCACAGGCAAATCGATCCGCCACCAAACCCCGGTGATTGCGCATAATCCCGCATGCGTCCTATCACACGCGCATGAAGATCATGCTCTCCGCCAGCCTCGCCGTGCTCGCCTTTGCGAGTGCCCCTGCCGCCGCCCGGCAACTCACCATCGACGACGTGACGATGCTCAGCCGCGTCGGTGCGCCGACCGCGTCGCAGGACGGGCATTGGCTCGTCTGGGCACAGCGCGAGACCGATCTCGCGGCGAACAAGGGGCGCTACGATCTCTGGCGGCTCGACCTGAGCAAGCCGGGCGCGGCGCCGGTGAAGCTGCTCGCCGATCCGCAGGTCAACGAGAACGACCCGCAGATCGTCGGCAACACCGTGTATTTCACGTCGGACAAGGGGGGTGAAGATGCGGTCTGGTCGGTGCCGGTCACGGGCGGCACGCCGCGCAAGCTGACGAGTTTCAAGGGCGGGTTCAGCGGCTTCAAGGTCGCGCCGACAGGCGACAAGCTGCTCGTCTGGGCGGATCGCAATCCCGGCGCGCCGAGCCTCGAGCCGGCGATGGTGAAGAAGGATCCGAACGCAGGCGCGGGCCGGACGTACGACCAGCTATTCGTTAGACACTGGGATACATGGGCCGACGGCACGCGGTCGCAGCTGTTCGTGTTGCCGCTGACCGCCGCGGGTGCAACCGGGAACGGCGTTCCGCTGGTTGGCGCGCTGGTCGGCGATGCGCCATCAAAGCCGTTCGGCGGCGGCGAGGAAGTGTCGTGGAGCCCGGACGGCCGCACCGTTTATTTTGCGCTGCGCGAAGCCGGCCGGATCGAGGCGCTGTCGACCAATCTCGACATCTTCTCGGTACCCGCGGACGGCTCGGCGGCACCGGTCAACCTGACCGCGGGGAACAAGGCGACCGACAACCTTCCGACGGTATCGCCCGACGGTCGCACCCTCGCCTATTTCGCGATGCGCCGGCCGGGGTTCGAGGCGGATCGCCAGGTGCTGACGCTGCGCGATATCGCCAGCGGCAAGACGGTGTCGCTGACCGAGCGCTGGGACCGGTCGGTCGGCTCGATCGCGTGGGCGCCGGACTCGAAGTCGCTCTACGTGACGGCGGACGACACGCAGGAGACGCCGCTGTTCCGGGTCGATGCGACGAGCGGTGCGGTCACGCGGCTAACGCAGGAGGGTCACGTTAGCGCGGTCGCGATTACGCCGCGGGGGCCTGTGGTGGCGATCGACAGCCTCACCGCACCCGCCGATTTCTACCGTGTCGCGGGCACCGGCACACCGCAGCGCCTAACGCAGGTCAACGCGACGAAGCTTGCCGGGATCGACATGCCGACGGTCACGCGGTTCAACTTCAAGGGCGCGAACGCGGACACCGTCTGGGGCTATGCGGTGAAGCCGTACGGCTCCACGGGGAAGGTCCCGGTTGCCTACATGGTGCACGGGGGCCCGCAGGGATCGAGCAACAACAGCTGGTCGTATCGCTGGAACCCGGCGGTGTTCGCCGGCGCGGGCTATGGTCTGGTCGCGGTCGATTTCCATGGGTCGACCGGCTACGGGCAGGGCTTTACCGACGCGATCAGCAATAACTGGGGCGGCTGGCCGCTTGAGGATCTGAAGAAGGGACTGGCTGCCGCGACCGACAAGTTCGCGTGGCTCGATGCAGACAATGCGTGTGCGCTCGGTGCGTCGTACGGCGGCTATATGATGAACTGGATCGAGGGGCAGTGGCCCGATCGCTTCAAGTGCATCGTCCAGCATGACGGCGTCTTCGACGCGCGCGCGATGGCGTACGAGACCGAGGAACTCTGGTTCGACGAGTGGGAGCATGGCGGGAAAGCCTATTACGAGGACCCGCAGGCGTTCGAGAAATGGAACCCAGTCAATTACGTCACCAAGTGGAAGACGCCGATGCTGGTGATCACCGGCGAGAAGGACTTCCGCATTCCGTACACGCAGGGGCTGGCGACGTTCACCGCATTGCAGCGGCGCGGGATCCCGTCGCGGTTGCTGGTGAACCCGGGGGAGAACCACTGGGTGCTGAAGCCGAAGAACTCGCGGCAATGGTATGGGGAAGTGCTGGGCTGGATGGGGAAGTGGACGGCTAAGTAGGGGCTGCCTCTTTCCCTCCCGATACCGCCACCCCGGCGGATGAGCACCACCCCGGCGAAGGCCGGGGCCCAATTGGAAAGGTCGCAGTAACGACGGGCTGTCCATCGTTACCTCCGTTCCCCAATTGGGCCCCGGCCTTCGCCGGGCTGGTGTTTTGTGGTGGTAGCGTCTTATAACTAGGCGCGACTTGTTTCCCCGCGAAGGCGGGGACCCAGACTGGGCTCCCGCCTTCGCGGGAGAACAAGGTTTAGAGCGGACAACGCTCTCCCGGTTAGTGTGCCTTCGGCTTCTTCACCGCATGGAGCCCCAGCGCGATCGCGCCGCCCAGGATCAGCCCGACGATCCCCGAGAAGAACGCGTTCATCACCCAGTTCACCGCCCCCTTGGCGAACGGCACCGCATGCGAAGCCGCCTCAGCCGTATCATGGATCCAGTGCGGCAGCGTCGTAAGCCCGAACTCCTCGATCCCGTGAACGATGATCTGCCCGCCAACCCACACCATCGCCGCCGTCCCGATCACCGACAGCGCTGACATCACGATCGGCATCCCCTTCACCAAGCCACGCCCGATCGCCTGCACCGCCGCACTGCTGCGCTGCGCCAGATGCAGCCCGATATCGTCCATCTTCACGATCAGCGCGACCACGCCGTACACGCCGATCGTGATGACGATCCCGACCAGCGCCAACACGATCGCCTGCTCCCAGATCGGCTTGGTCGCCACGTCCGACAGTGCGATCACCATGATCTCCGCCGACAGGATGAAGTCGGTGCGGATCGCGCCCGAAACCTTCTGCGCCTCTAGCGTCGCGGCATCGACCGGCTCGGCGACGACCTCCTCGGCATGGCCGCCGCCGAATGCCTCGAGAATCTTCTCCGCGCCTTCGAAGCACAGATACGTACCGCCGATCATCAGCAGCGGTGTCAGCAGCCACGGTGCGAACGCGCTCAACGCCAGCGCGGCGGGCAGGATGAAGACCAGCTTGTTGCGGAAAGATCCTAGCGCGATCTTCCCGATCATCGGCAGTTCGCGCTTGGGCTCGAACCCGACCATGTAGCGCGGCGTCACGGCGGCATCGTCGACCACCACGCCGATCGCCTTGCTGCCCGCCTTGCCGGTGGTCGCGGCGATATCGTCGAGGCTGGCGGCGGCGAGCTTGGTGATCCCGGCAATGTCGTCGAGCAGTGCGACCAATCCTGTCGGCATCGATGGTGTCCTTCGCGTAAGTATCGGCGCTCGGTAACGTGACAGGATTGTCATGCAACGGCTTTCGCACTTGCGGTAGTGCGTGGCGGGCGGAATGGTTGCAGCCACCGCGACCCAAGCGACAGGATCCGCTATGACAGACGACTTCATCACGAACCTGCCCAAGGCCGAGCTCCACCTCCACATCGAAGGTAGTCTCGAGCCCGAGCTCATGTTCGCGCTGGCCGAGCGCAACAAGGTCGCGATCCCGTTCAAGAGCGTCGAGGATGTTCGCGCCGCGTACAGCTTCACCAATCTCCAGACGTTCCTCGACATCTACTACGCGGGCGCCGCGGTGCTCCAGACCGAGGAAGATTTCCGCGATCTCGCAGTCGCCTATTTCGATCGCGTCGCGCAGGACGGCGTGGTCCATGCCGAGATCTTCTTCGATCCGCAGACGCACACGCACCGCGGCATTCCGTTCGACGTCGTCGCGCGCGGTCTGTTCGCCGGCATCGACGAAGCGCAGGCCAAGCACGGCATGTCGGTCGGACTGATCATGAGTTTCCTCCGCCATCTCGACGAGGAGGACGCGTTCAAGGCGTTCGCGCAGGCGGAGCCGTGGCTCGACCAGTTCATCGGCGTCGGGCTCGATTCGTCCGAAGTCGGCCATCCGCCATCGAAGTTCGCGCGCGTGTTTGCGGCGTCGGCGGATGCCGGGCTGATGCTGTGCGCGCATGCCGGTGAGGAGGGCCCGCCCGCCTATATCCACGAGGCGCTCGACATCCTCCAGGTCGATCGGATCGACCACGGCAACCGCGCGCTGGAGGATCCGGCCTTGGTCGCGCGCCTCGCACGCGATGCGATGACGCTTACCGTGTGCCCGTTGTCGAACGTCGCGCTGCGCAACGTCGACCGGCTGGAGAACCATCCGATCGACCGGATGCTCGATATCGGCCTGCGCGCGACGATCCATTCGGACGATCCGGCGTATTTCGGTGGCTATATCGGCGAGAATTTCCGCCAGACGGCGCGGGCGAAGACCTTGTCTCGCGAGCAGGTCGTAACGCTCGCGCGCAACAGCTTTCTCGGCAGTTTCCTGGATGACGACGCGCTCAGCGGCCATCTCGCGACGCTCGACGCCTATGTGAAGGCGCATCCATGATCGGGCGGTTCCTCGCGGTCTTCGAGCCGTTCATCCTGATGCTGCTCGGCACCGTCGTGCTGGCGAGCCTGCTGCCAGCGCGCGGCGAGATGGCGACGATCGTCGGCTATGCGGCGGATATCGGCATCGTCCTGCTGTTCTTCCTCCACGGCGCGAAGCTGTCGCGCGATGCGATCTGGGCGGGCCTGCGCAACTGGAAGCTGCATCTGGCGGTGCTCGCCATCACCTTCGTCGCGTTCCCCTTGTTCGGGCTGGGGCTGACCGCGTTGCCGTTCGTGACCGGGCCGCTTGCCGCCGGGGTGTTATTCCTGACGCTGCTCCCCTCGACCGTGCAGTCCTCGATCGCCTTCACCGCGATTGCGCGCGGCAATGTCGCGGCGGCGGTGTGCAGCGCGTCGTTCTCGAACCTGCTCGGTATTCTCGTCACGCCGGCGCTGGTCGCGCTGCTGATGAACACATCGGGCAGCGGCGGGATCTCGATCGAGAGTATCGAGGCGATCGTACTGCAGCTGCTCGTGCCGTTCGTCGCCGGGCATCTGTTGCGGCCTTGGATCGGCGCGTGGGTGACGCGCAACAAGAGCCTGCTGACGGTGGTCGATCGCGGCTCGATCCTGCTGGTCGTCTACAGCGCGTTCGGTGCCGCGGTGGTCGAGGGGCTGTGGACCAAATTGTCGATCGGCGACCTGATCCTGATCGGACTGCTGTGCGCTGCGCTGCTCGCGTTCGTGCTCGGGCTGACGTTTGCCGTCGCGCGGTTGATGAAGTTGCCCCGCGAGGATGCGATCGTGCTGCAATTCTGCGGTTCGAAGAAGAGTCTCGCGTCGGGCGTGCCGATGGCGGGCGTGCTGTTCCCGCCCGCGCAGGTCGGCGTGATCCTGCTGCCCGTCATGCTGTTCCACCAGTTGCAACTGATCGCCTGCGCGGTGATCGCCCGGCGCTATGCTGAGTCCGCGCCGCCGTCCTGATCCTGATCAATAGGCCCATTGCGAGGGTATTTGCTTTGTTCCGCAATGACCGCCACAGCGGTTTTGCTGACTAGGGGGCCTTGGCCGATGACTGCGCAGAACGATGTAGACGCTACTGCGCTCGATCAGGCGCAGACCCAGGACAGCGGGCTGGACCTGACCGCGTGCGACCGCGAGCCGATCCACATTCCCGGTTCGATCCAGCCGCACGGCCTGTTGCTGGTCGCCGATCCGATCTCGCTGACGATCGTCGCGGGGGCGGGCGATATCGAAGGGCGGCTGGCGGCAGAGTGGCTCGGTGCCGATCTTGCGCAGGTGTTGGCGCAGGCCGTGCCGGCGGACGACGTGGGGCCGGGGGGGATGGTCGGCGATCCGGTAATGGGATCCACCGAACGCTTCGAGGTGACGATCCACCGCAGCGGCGACTATTTGCTGGCCGAGCTCGAGCCGGTCGAGGCCGCGCCGATGACCGCCACGCAGATGCTCGGTCGGCTCAATCCGATGATCACGATGTTCGAGCGCGCGACCGATCTGAGCACGCTGTGCGACCGCGCCGCCATCGCGTTCCGCCAGCTCACCGGGTTCGACCGGGTGATGATCTATCGCTTCCTCGACGACGACGCCGGACGCGTCGTGGCGGAGGACAAGTCCACCGGCCTCGGCACCTTCCTCAACCATCATTTCCCGGCATCGGACATCCCGAAGCAGGCGCGCGCGCTATACGTCCGCAACCGCACGCGGACGATCCCGACGATCGACTATGCGCCCGCCGTGCTGCGTCCCGCTGGGTTCGAGACGCTCGATCTGAGCGACGTGACGGTACGCAGTGTGTCGCCGATCCACCTGCGCTATCTCGCCAACATGGAAGTTGCGGCGTCCGCGTCGATCTCGATCGTCAAGGACGGGCTGCTCTGGGGCCTGATCGCCTGCCACAACGCCACGCCGCGCGGCCTGAGCCCCGACGTCCGCGCTGCATCGGCGACACTGGCAAGCGGGCTGGCACGCCAGATCCGCGCGAAGGAAGAGGCCGAGATCTACCGCGAACGGCTGCGGCTGCGCGGCGCCGAGGACGCGGTCGTCGCCAAGCTCGCGACCGAACCGGCGCCGCGCAGCATCGTCGTGACGTTGCGCGACGACCTGCGGCGGATGCTCGACGCGGACGGATTCGCGTTCGTGCAGGGGACGATCGTCGACACCGACGGCGTCTGCCCCGCGCACGACGAAATCCGCGATCTCGTCGCCTGGGTCTGCGCGCGCAGCGGGATCGAACCGCTGGCGACGCACGAGCTCCCCTCGCTGCTGCCGCGTGCGGACGCCTATCGCGCCTGCGCCAGTGGGGTGCTGGCGATGCCGTTGATCGACGATGGTGCGATGCTGTTCTGGTTCCGCGCCGAACAGGCCGAGGAGGTCGAATGGGCGGGCAATCCGCACAAGGCGGTGTCGCTCGATCCGACCGCGGTGCTGACTCCGCGCACCTCGTTCCAGTCCTGGACCCAGGTCGTGTCGGGCCGATCGCGCCGCTGGACGCTGGAGGAGATCGAGGCCGCGCACCGTCTGCGTCGCGCGTTCCACGACGCGCACATCAACCAGCGCCTGCGCCTGCTCAACGCCGATCTCCAGCGCACGCTTGCCGACAAGGACGTGCTGATCGCGCAGAAGGACGTCCTGATGAAGGAGGTCAACCACCGCGTCCAGAACAGCCTCCAGCTGGTCGCCGCGTTCCTCGCGCTCCAGGCGAAGGCGTCGGACGATGCCAAGGTGAAGGAGCATCTCGCCGAGGCGCAGGCGCGGCTTTCCGCGGTCGCGCTGGTGCATCGCCGGCTCTACCGCGACGATCAGGTCGAGTCGGTCGATCTCTCGCGCTATCTCGAGGAGCTGGCGGGCGACATGAAGACCTCGCTCGGCGCGGACTGGGCGGCGCAGATCCGGCTCGATCTCGCGCCGATCCTAGTGCCGACCGACCGTGCGGTGAACATCGGGCTGGTCCTCACCGAACTCGTCATCAACGCCAGCAAATATGCCTATGGCGGGCAGCCCGGGCCGATCCTGATCGCGCTCGAACAGCATCGCAACCGTCTCCGCCTGATCGTCGCCGACGACGGATCAGGCAAGGTCGGGACGCGCGAGGGGTTCGGCAGCCGGATGATGAACGCGATCGTCGCCGGGCTGTCCGGCACGATTGAGCATGACGACAACATGCCCGGCCTGCGCGTGATCATGACCGCGCCGATCGTCGATACTGTCTGATCGGGCGGGTTGGCGGCGAACGCACGCTTGGGCGCGGCTGATATTTGCTCGGGCACCCGCGGGTTGAAGCGTTATGCTGCACCTGCGAAATGAGCCGCATGATCGATACCGACCAAACCGTTGCCGACTCCGCCGCTCCTCAGGTCAATGCGCGGCTCGCATTGCTTGCGCTCGCGGTAGGCGGCTTCGCGATCGGGACCACCGAGTTCGCGGCGATGAGCCTGTTGCCGCAGTTCGCACGTGGGCTTGGGATCGACGAGCCGACCGCGGGGCACGTCATCAGCGCCTATGCGCTCGGGGTGGTGGTCGGTGCGCCGATGATCGCGGTGCTGGCGGCGAAGATCGAGCGGCGGGTGCTGCTGATCGGGTTGATGACGTTTCTCGGGATCGCCAACGGGCTATCCGCGCTCGCGCCGACCTATCACCTGATGCTGCTAGCCCGGTTCCTGAGCGGCCTGCCGCATGGCGCGTATTTCGGCGTCGGATCGCTTGTCGCGGCGTCGATGGTGCCGCGCGAGAAGCGATCGCGCGCGGTGTCGCGGATGATGCTCGGGCTGACGATCGCGACGATCGCTGGCGTGCCGCTGGCGAACGGCATCGGCCAGTGGTTCGGCTGGCGCTGGGGGTTCGGGATCGTCGCGATCATCGCGGCCGCGACGGTGGCGATGCTGTTCCGGTTCGCGCCGGTCCTGCGCCCTGCCAAGGATGCGAGCCCGCTGGGCGAACTCGCAGCACTGCGCAACGGACAGGTGTGGCTGACGCTGGCGATCGGCGCGGTCGGGTTCGGCGGGATCTTCTGCGTCTACACCTATCTCGCCTCGACGTTGACCGAAGTGACGGGCGTATCGTCCGCGTTCACGCCCGTGGCGTTCGCATTGTTCGGCGTCGGGATGACGATCGGCACTTTGGTCTGCGCGAAAGCGGCGGACGTTGCGCTGATGCCGGCGGCGGGGATCACGTTGCTGTTCGGGGCAGGGGCGCTCGCGCTCTATGCGCCCGCGACGCCGCATCTGTGGGCGATGCTGCCGGTGGTGGTGTTGATCGGGTGCGGGGGCGGGTTGTCGACAATCCTGCAGACGCGACTGATGGATGTCGCGGAGGAGGCGCAGACCTTGGCGGCGGCGCTGAACCATTCCGCGTTCAATACCGCCAATGCGCTTGGACCGTGGCTTGGCGGGCTGGCGATTGCGGGCGGGTATGGGCTGCCGTCGACCGGCTGGGTCGGGACCGCGCTCGCGCTAGGCGGGTTTGCGATTTGGGCGGTGTCCTGGGGACTGGATCGCCGGCGGGTTTCGTGATGGCCCGCTAACTACTGCTCTCCCGCGAAGGCGGGAGCCCAGGGTTACAGGCGGTGGCGCTGGTGGCTCCTGGCCCCCTGCCTTCGCGGGGGAACGGTTCTTGTGGGGACGTTCCGATCCTACCAAGTTGCCACCACCCCGGCGGAGGCCGGGGCCCAATTGGAAGACGGTGCAAACTAGGGGCAGCGCTCCGTTACCGCAGCCTTACCAATTGGGCCCCGGCCTTCGCCGGGGTGGTGCTCATGGTGCCAATCGTTCGGATGGGGCCGATCGCCTCGTCCGTCAGCCCCGACCAATCACCGCGCGATGTCGCGCTTCGCCAGCTGCTTGTTCAGACCCAGAGCGATCAGCGTGAACACCGCGCCCGAGAACAGATACGCGCCGCTCGCCGCCAGCCCCAGCTTGCTCGTCAGCAGCAGTGCCGCCAGCGGAGCGAACCCGGCACCGAACAGCCACGCCAGATCGGTCGTCAGCGCCGAGCCGGTATAACGATGCTGCGGCGACAGGCTCGAGGCGATCGCGCCCGAGGACTGGCCGAACGAGAGGCCGAACAGCAGGAAGCCGATGCCCATGAACAGGCGCTCGCCGATCTCGCCGCCATCGAGCAGCGACGGTGCGGCGATCGCGAACAGCGCGATCAGCACCGCGATCGTGCCGAGCATCGTGCGACGTCCGAACCGGTCCGCGAGCAGCCCGGACACCAGCATCGCACCGATCCCGATGATCGCGCCGATCACCTCGACCACGAGGAAGCGACCAGCCGACTCGCGTGTGAACAACACGACCCACGACAGCGGGAACACCGTGACCATGTGGAACAGCGCGAAGCTCGCGAGCGGGACGAACGAGCCGAGCCAGATCGCCTTCCACTGCGACTGCACGGTCTCGACGACCGGTGCCGGCTCGAGCTCGCGCTTGGCGTACATGTCTTCGAACTCGGGCGTTACCACCAGACGAAGGCGCGCGAACAATGCGACGACGTTGATCGCGAACGCCACGAAGAACGGATAACGCCAGCCCCAGGCGAAGAAATCTTCGGTCGGCAACGCGGCGACGAAGAACGCGAACAGGCCGCTCGCGACCAGCAGGCCGATCGGCGCGCCGAGCTGCGGCAGCATCGCGTACCAGCCGCGATGCTTTTCCGGCGAATTCAGCGACAGCAGCGAGGCGAGACCATCCCACGCGCCGCCAAGCGCGACGCCCTGGCCGATGCGCAGCAGCGCGAGGATCGCGACCGACCAGTTGCCGACCTGATCATAGCCGGGGATGAACCCCATCGCGACCGTCGAGGTGCCGAGCAGGAACAGCGAGATCGTCAGCTTGACGCTGCGGCCATAGGCGCGATCGACCGCGATGAAGATGATCGAGCCGATCGGGCGGGCGATGAACGCCAGCGCGAACACCGCGAACGAATACAGCGTGCCCTGCAACCGGTCGACATACGGGAAGACCAGGGTCGGGAACACGAGCACCGAGGCGATCGCGTACACGAAGAAGTCGAAGAATTCCGAGGTGCGGCCGATCACCACGCCGATCGCGATCACGCCGGGCGTGACGTGCTCGCCGTCGCTGTGGATACTGCGAGCATCGGCTTCGAAGCTCGTCTCGGGGACTGTGTTTGCACTCATTCTTCAACTCGCTCTTCAGGGCGCGAACCCATCATACGCTGTTCTGGCGGATGCGGGCAGGGGCAATCTATGCTACCCCCGGTAACGATAAAGCCATGCCGATGTTGCAGTGCAGCGCCCATTGGACAAATTGTCCACTGTAGCGCGGCGAAAGCGAGGCGTAGGGGATCCGCATGATCGTTGAGAAAACCGTTTCCCGCGCGAAAAAATGGCTGGCCGTGCTGCCGCTTGCGCTGCTCACCAGCGGCTGCAACTGGGTCGTGATGTCGCCTTCGGGCGATATCGCAGTGCAACAGCGCGATCTCGTGTTGATCGCGACCGGGCTGATGCTGTTGATCATCGTGCCGGTGATCATCCTCACGCTGCTGTTCGCGTTCCGCTATCGCCAGTCGAACAAGACCGCCAAGTACGAGCCCAACTGGGATCACTCGGTCGGTCTCGAGCTGCTGATCTGGGGCATCCCGCTGCTGATCATCATCGCGCTTGGCGCGCTGACCTGGACCAGCACGCATCTGCTCGATCCGTACCGTCCGCTCGGTCGGATCAAGCCCGATGCGCCGACGCTCGCGAACAACGTGCCGGTCGGCAACCTGGTCGACAAGCAGCAGCTGGCGAACGGCGTCGGCAAGCCGCTCGAGGTGCAGGTCGTCGCGCTCGATTGGAAGTGGCTCTTCATCTATCCGGAATACGGCATCGCCACGGTCAACGAACTGGCCGCGCCGGTCGATCGTCCGATTCGTTTCCAGATGACCTCGTCGTCGGTGATGAACGCGTTCTACATCCCTGCGCTCGCCGGCATGATCTACACGATGCCGGGCATGCAGACGACGCTGAACGCGGTGATCAACAAGCCTGGCAACTACGAGGGCTTCTCGTCCAACTATAGCGGCGCGGGCTTCTCGGGGATGCGCTTCCGCTTCCACGGCGTCAGCGACGCGGGCTTCCAGGCCTGGGTCAACCAGGTCAAGCAGCGCGGGGGCGGCCTCAATCGCGCCAGCTATCTCCAGCTGGAGAAGCCGAGCGAGAAGGTCCCGGTTCGCTATTACAATGCGGTCGAGCCGAACATGTTCAAGCTGGTCGTCGAACAGTGCGTCCAGCCCGGCAAGGTCTGCATGTCGCAGATGATGCACGGCGGCAAAGGCGGGGGGGACTCGCACGCCGGCATGGCGATGCCTGGGGTCAATGGCGGCAAGGGCCCGCAGGAAACCTCGGAGCGCGTCAAGGGCGCGTTGCTCAAGGACGCGAACGAAAAGGGAAGCGGCAACCACTGGACCGCGCCGGCCGACATAAAACAGGACGGCGCCAACAGCGCGCCCGGCTCGCAGTCCAACCGCAATCACACGATGTTGACCCCCTCCACCATGCCGGGCACGCGCCCCGTCGCGAACGGCTAGAGAAACCATCATGAACGACACCCTGTTGAAGACTATCTTCGGCCGCCTGACCCTGGAGTCGCTGCCGCTGCACGAACCGATCGTCGTCGCCACCTTCGCGATGGTGGCGATCGGCGGCCTCGGGCTCGTCGCCGCGCTGACCTATTTCAAGGTCTGGGGCTATCTGTGGAACCAGTGGTTCACGAGCGTCGATCACAAGAAGATCGGCATCATGTACATCATCCTGGCGATCGTCATGCTGCTGCGCGGGTTCTCCGACGCGATCATGATGCGCGCGCAGCAGGCGATGGCGTTCAACGGGTCCGAAGGATACCTGACCGCGCATCACTATGACCAGGTCTTCACCGCACACGGCGTGATCATGATCTTCTTCGTGGCGATGCCGCTGGTCACGGGCCTGATGAACTATGTCGTCCCGCTCCAGATCGGTGCGCGCGACGTGTCGTTCCCGTTCCTCAACAATTTCAGCTTCTGGATGACTGCGGCGGGTGCCGTAATCGTCATGATGTCGCTGTTTATCGGTGAGTTCGCGCGGACCGGCTGGCTCGCGATGCCACCCCTCTCAGGACTGGCGTATTCGCCGGACGTCGGTGTCGATTACTATATCTGGGCGTTGCAGATCGCGGGCATCGGGACGCTGTTGTCCGGTGTCAATCTGGTCGCGACCATCGTCAAGATGCGCGCACCCGGCATGACCATGATGAAGATGCCGATCTTCACCTGGACGTCGCTCTGCACCAACATCCTGATCGTCGCCGCCTTCCCGGTGCTGACCGCCGTGCTCGCGATGCTGTCGCTCGATCGCTACATCGGCACCGCGTTCTTCACGAACGACTCGGGCGGCAACCCGATGATGTACGTCAACCTGATCTGGATCTGGGGTCACCCCGAGGTCTACATTCTGGTCCTGCCGGCGTTCGGCATCTTCTCGGAAGTCACCTCGACCTTCTCGGGCAAGCGCCTCTTCGGCTACAGCTCGATGGTCTATGCGACGCTCGTCATCACGATCCTCGCCTATCTCGTCTGGCTGCACCACTTCTTCACGATGGGGTCGGGCGCGAGCGTAAACTCGTTCTTCGGCATCACCACGATGATCATCTCGATCCCGACCGGGGCCAAGATCTTCAACTGGCTGTTCACGATGTACAAGGGCCGGATCCGGTTCGAACTGCCGATGATGTGGACGATCGCCTTCATGGTGACCTTCACGATCGGCGGCATGACCGGCGTGCTTCTCGCGGTGCCGCCCGCCGACTTCGTGCTGCACAACTCGCTGTTCCTGGTCGCGCATTTCCATAACGTGATCATCGGCGGCACGCTGTTCGGCATGTTCGCCGGTATCAACTACTGGTTCCCGAAGGCGTTCGGCTTCAAGCTGGACAAGAAGTGGGGCACGGTATCGTTCTGGTGCTGGGTGGTCGGCTTCTACTTCGCGTTCATGCCGCTCTACGTGCTCGGCCTGATGGGCGTGACTCGCCGGATGCGCTATTTCGACGATCCGAACCTGCAGATCTGGTTCGTCATCGCCGCCTTCGGTGCAGCCCTGATCGCAGCCGGCATCGGTGCCTTCCTGCTCCAGATCTTCGTCAGCATCCGCAACCGCGAGGCGCTGGCCGATCACAGCGGCGATCCGTGGAACGGTCGTACGCTGGAGTGGGCGACCTCGTCGCCGCCGCCGGAGTACAACTTCGCGTTCACGCCGATCGTCCATGACCTGGACGCCTGGTACGACATGAAGGAGCGCAAGCACGAGCGGCCTGTGACCGGCTTCAAGTCGATCCACATGCCGAGCGGCACCGGCACGGGCGTCGTGCTCGCCGGCCTCAGCGTGGCGTTCGGGTTCGCGATGATCTGGTACATCTGGTGGCTCGCCGGGCTCACGCTGGTCGGCATCTTCGCGACGACGATCTTCCACACCTTCAACTACAAGCGCGACTTCCACATCCCGGTCGAGGACGTGATCGCCAGCGAGGACGCGCGCACCCGCCAGCTCGCGACCCAGGGAGCCTGACGCGATGTCCGCAATACCGATGAAGGACGGCCTGAACGAGACCGAGAAGGTCTCGTTCTACGAGCTGGACGAGCACGAGCATCCGGAAGGCAGCAGCACGATGCTGGGCTTCTGGATGTATCTGATGAGCGATTGCCTCATCTTCGCGGTACTGTTCGCGGCCTATGCCGTGCTCGGCAACAGCTACGCCGGCGGCCCCAGCCCGAAGGAGATCTTCGAGCTGCCGCTGGTGGCGGTGAACACCGCGATGCTGTTGTTCTCGTCGATCACCTACGGCTTCGCGATGCTGTCGATGGAGGAAGGTCGCCAGCGCGTCATGCAGATGTGGCTGGCGTTCACCGGCCTGTTCGGCCTGTGCTTCCTGTCGATCGAAATGTACGAGTTCGCCACCCTCATCCATGAGGGAGCTGGCCCGACCCGCAGCGCGTTCCTGTCGTCGTTCTTCACGCTCGTCGGTACGCACGGCCTCCACGTCACGATGGGCTTCATCTGGCTCGTCACGCTGATGGTGCAGGTTCAGAAGCACGGCCTGATCGCCGCGAACAAGCGTCGCCTGATGTGCCTCAGCATGTTCTGGCATTTCCTCGACGTCATCTGGATCGGCGTCTTCACCTTCGTCTATCTGATGGGCACCCTACGATGAGCGACCCCCAAGCACCGGCGAACAATCCGCACGCCGATCACGATCATCACAACGGCGCAGCACACGGCACGCGTGGCAGCTACCTCAAGGGGTTCTTCCTCTCGGTCATCCTGACCGCGATCCCGTTCTGGATCGTCATGACCGACGCGTTCAAGGATCCGTCGACAGCCGCGCTCGTCGTGATGGTGTTCGCGGTCGCGCAGATCGTCGTCCACATGATCTACTTCCTGCACATGAGCGGCAAGTCGGAGGGCGGCTGGACGATGATGGCGCTGATCTTCACGATCATCCTCGTCGTCATCACGCTCAGCGGATCGATCTGGGTGATGTACCACATGAACACGAACATGATGCCGATGCAGGCCGCGGCAGACATGTGATGAAGACGCGACCGGGCCCTGCCGTCTATGTCGCAGGCCTGGTCGCGCTGCTGCTGTTCGCCGGGTTCATGGCGCTCGGCATCTGGCAGGTCGAGCGCCGCACCTGGAAGCTCAACCTGATCGAACAGGTCGCGGCGCGCTCGCACGCCGCGCCGGTCGCACCGCCCGGACCCGCCTCCTGGAACGCGATCACCGCCACCACCGACGCTTATCGCCGTATCCGGCTCGACGGCACTTTCGATAACAATCGCGAAACGCTGGTCCGCGCAGCCACTGCACTCGGCAGCGGCTATTGGGTCGTGACGCCGTTGCGGACGGATCGCGGGTTCACCGTCCTCGTCAACCGCGGCTACGTCTCGCCCGAACAACGTGTCGTGCATACCAAGCCCAGCGGCCCCATCACGATCACCGGCTATCTCCGCATCACCGAGCCCGGCGGAGGCTTCCTGCGCCACAACGATCCCGCTGCCGGCAAATGGTATTCGCGCGACGTCGCCGCGATCGCCAAGGCGCGCGGCCTGTCGAACGTCGCTCCCTATTTTGTCGACGCGGACAAGTCCGGCACCTCCGCCCCGGTCGGCGGCCTGACGATCATCGCCTTCCCCAACAACCACCTCGTCTACATGCTGACGTGGTTCGCGCTCGCCGCGATGACCGTCGGTGCGTTCGTCGTGTTCGTCCGCCAGGATGCGCGGAAGCGGCGGGGAGCGGAATGACCTCGGAGGCGGCACGGCAAGGCTGGCAGCGCTGGTTAGCGCTCGCGACCGCGCGCACCGACGCGACCGGCAACGCCAACATGCGCCAGCTCGTGACGCTGCGCTGGATCGCGGTCGCCGGCCAGTTCGTCACCATATTGTTCGCCCGCTTCGGCCTCGGCTTCGACCTTCCGCTAGTCCCCATGATGGCAGCACTCGCTGCGGCGGTTGGCCTCAACCTGGCCAGCATGCCGCTCTACGGCTGGCGCAAGGGCGCGAACATCCAGCTCCTGCTCGCACTCTTGTTCGACGTCGGCCTGCTCACCACGCAGCTGTATCTCGCCGGCGGCGCGACCAACCCGTTCATCTCGCTCTATCTGCTCCACGTCGTGCTCGGCGCGGTGCTGCTCGATCGCTGGTCGAGCTGGGCGATCGTCGCCGTCACCGCCGCGTGTTTCGGCGTGCTCACGCTCTATTACCGCCCGCTGATCCTGCCCCCCGATTACAGCGGCGAATATTTCCTGCTCTACACGATCGGCTCGCTGCTCTGCTTCATGCTGATCGCGACGCTGCTGATGCTGTTCATGACCCGCATCACCGGCAATTTGCGCGCCCGCGACACGCGCCTTGCCGACCTTCGCCAGCAGGCCGCCGAGGAGGATCATATCGTCCGCATGGGCCTGCTTGCATCCGGCGCCGCGCACGAACTCGGCACGCCCCTGGCATCGATCGCCGTGATCCTAGCCGACTGGCGCCGCATGCCGACGCTCGCGCAGGACGCCGACCTCCAGGCCGAGATCGTCGAGATGCAATCCGAGGTCCAGCGCTGCAAGGCGATCGTCACGGGCATCCTCCTGTCCGCCGGCGAAGCGCGCGGCGAGGCCCCCGAGATCATGCCGCTCCACCAGCTCCTCGACGGGATCGTCGACGAATGGCGCGCGGTGCACCCGTCGGTCGATTTCGACTATACCACCCGAGTCGGCGACGATCCGCAGGTCGTGTCCGACCCCGCGCTCAAACAGGTGATCGCCAACGTGCTCGACAACGCCGCCGAAGCCTCGCCGCACTGGGTCGCGTTCCGCGGCGAACGCAACGACGGTGACCTGGCGCTGATCGTCCGCGACCGCGGCCCCGGCTTCAGCGACGAACGCCTCGCGAGCTTCGGCAAACCCTACCAGTCGAGCAAGCGCGAACCCGGCCACGGCCTCGGCCTGTTCCTCGCGGTCAACGTCATGCGCAAGCTCGGCGGCGGCGTCTCCGTCGTGAACTGCGAAGGCGGCGGCGCGGAAGTCACGATCCGCATGCCCCTCTCCGCGATTGCCCTGTCATGACGGACACCAAACTCCTGGCGATCGTCGAGGACGACGAGACGTTCGCCCGCACGCTCCGCCGCTCATTCGAACGCCGCGGCTACGAAGTGATGCAGGCCGCCAGCCACGAGGAACTCGTCGAGCAACTGGCCGAGCGCACGCCCCGCTACGCCGTCGTCGACCTGAAGCTAGGCGGCGCGTCCGGCCTGGTCTGCGTCCAGACGCTCCACGCGCACGACCCCGAGATCCTCGTCGTCGTCCTCACCGGCTTCGCCAGCATCGCCACCGCGGTCGAGGCGATCAAGCTCGGCGCGTCGCACTACCTCGTCAAACCCTCGAACACCGACGACATCGAATCCGCGTTCGACCGCACCGAGGGCAGCGTCGACACAGAACTCTCCGAGCGCCCGACCTCGATCAAGACGCTCGAATGGGAGCGTATCCACACCACGCTCGCCGAAACCGACTTCAACATCTCCGAGACCGCGCGCCGGCTCGGCATGCACCGCCGCACGCTCGCGCGAAAGCTCGAGAAGCGCCCGGTAAAATAGTCGCAACGCTTCGCCGAAGGCGCGCGTTGTCGTTCGATGTCAGTGCCCAAACCCTCGCGATTCTGGCAGCCGAAGCGACTGCTCGCGACCCCGTCCGCGCTGACCTGGGAGCACGGTGCCGAGATTGCCGCCCGCGCGACCGCGCTCGGCGTACCCGTCACGACGTTGCCGAGCGACCGCCTCAAGCTCGACTTCCCCGAAGACTCCCGCCGCGCCTATGCCGAAGCCAAGGCAACGCTGGCGCTGGTCGTCGCGCCACCCTCGAAGCGTAAGCTCCAGCCGATCGCCCCCAGCGCCGACTGGCGGATCGACCTCGCCGAGGGCTGCCCTGCGCATTGCGGCTATTGCTACCTCGCCGGCTCGCTCAAAGGCCCGCCTATCACCCGCGTCTACGCGAACCTGCCCGAGATCCTCGCCGAACTCCCCGCACATCTCGGCCAGGGCACTGTAACCTCGCGCTCGACCGCCCGAGCGCATGAAGGCACGACGTTCGAGGCCTCATGCTACACCGACCCCCTCGGCATCGAGCACGTCACCGGATCGCTCTCCGCACTGATTGCGCATTTCGGCGCGTGGGAAGCCGACGTGCAACTCCGCTTCACCACCAAGTTCGACGCAGTCGAGCCTTTGCTGAAGCTAGACCATCGCGGCCGCACCCGCATGCGCGCCTCGATCAACCCCGCCGCCTATGCGCGCTTCGAAGGCGGCACGAGCCCCGTCGCCGCCCGGCTGGTAGCGCTCCGGAAAATGGCGGACGCCGGCTACAAGATCGGCCTGACCGTCGCCCCGATCATCGCCGCCGAAGGCTGGCGCGAAGCCTATGGCGACTTGCTCGCAGAAGCGGGCAGGGTGCTCGCCAACGTCCCCGACGTGACGATCGAATTGATCACCCACCGCTACACCCCCGGCTCGAAGGCAGTGCTCGAAACCTGGTACCCCGGCTCGTCGCTCGACCTCAGCATGGCCAACCGAACCGAGAAACGCACAAAGTTCGGCTCGGTCAAATACGTCTACGACGCCGACACGATGCGCGCGCTCCGCAGCTTCTTCCAGGACGAGATCGCCGCCAAGCTTCCGCAGGCCCGTATTCTCTACTGGACCTGACCGCCGCGCCAACCGGCAACGCAGCGTTGCCATTCGCGGCCTTCCGGTCGCCGCCATCGCCGCCTACCTCGAGACCATGACAAACACCCGCCAGCCAACGCTCTTCATCCCGCACGGCGGCGGGCCCTGTTTCTTCATGGACGACCCAGCGGGAAACTGGACCGGCATGGCCGCGTACCTCCGGTCGATCGCCGCCTCGCTGCCCGAAAAGCCCAAGGCGATCCTCGTCGTATCCGGCCACTGGGAAACGCGCGGCTTCGCCTTCACCGGCGCCGGAACGCCGTCACTGATCTACGACTACGGCGGCTTCCCCGCGCATACCTACGAGTTGCGCTACGACGCGCCCGGTGACCCAGCCTTGGCCACCCGCGCCGCCGACCTGCTCCGCGCAGCCGGCCTGACCGCCAATGTCGACCCGACGCGCGGCCTCGATCACGGCGTCTTCATCCCGATGAAGGTCGCCTTTCCCGACGCCGACATCCCGGTCGTCGAGATGTCGGTCGACCGCGATCTCGATCCGGCGCTCCACGCTGCCGCCGGCCGCGCGCTCGCCCCGTTGCGTGACGAAGGCGTCCTGATCGTCGGCTCCGGCATGAGCTTCCACAATATGCGCGGCTACGGCGATCCCCGCTTCACCGCACCGTCCGAAGCCTTCGACCAGTGGCTCACTGCGGCGGTCGAGGCCGAACCGACCGCCCGAGCAGAAGCGCTAGCCGGCTGGGCCGAAGCCCCCGCCGGCCGCCTCTCGCATCCGCGCGAAGAGCATCTCCTCCCGCTGATGGCCGCCGCCGGCGCCTCCGATCAGCCCGGTGCGCAGGTCTACAACGAGCGCGTGCTGCAAACCGCAATCTCCGGCTACCGCTTCAACTAAAGGAATTCCCATGGCCCTTCCCGTCCTGCTCGCGATCTCCGGCAGCCTGCGCCGCGGCTCGTACAATACCGCGATCCTGACCACGCTTGGCGAAGCGATCACCGACAAGGCAGCGCTGACGGTCATCGCGCTGAACGACGTCCCGCTCTACGATCAGGACACCGACACCGACACGCCCCCCGCCGCCGTCGCAGCCCTGCGCGCGGCAATCGGCGCGGCCGATGGGATCGTCATCGCCTCCCCTGAATACAACCACGGCATCTCTGGCGTCCTGAAGAACGCGCTCGACTGGGCCTCACGCCCGCATGGCAAGGCGACGCTCACGGGCAAGCCCGTCTTCACGCTCACCTCCTCGCCAGGCACAGTCGGCGGCGCACGCGCCCACGTGCAACTGAACGAGACGCTGGCCTCGATCGGCGCGCGCACCGTCCTGCGCCCACAAGCCGTCGTTGGCGCCGTGCACGAGAAGATCGCCGACGGTCGCCTGACCGACCAGCGCACGCTCGACTTCCTCGTGGCGGGCGTCGACGATTTGCTCGCCGATATCGTCCGTCCGACCGCCGCCGACCGCGAGGCCTCCTGACATGCGCCAAATCCTCAACCAGTATCCCGCCCAGCGCGACGACATCGCCGACCTGGTGACACGACGCCCGCTACCGGGGGCCGGCCTGCCGCAGGTCGACCCGTTCCTGTTCCTCAACCACCACGGCCCGCAGACCTATCGCCCCGGCAACAGCGGCCTCCCGTTCGGCCCGCATCCGCACCGCGGCTTCGAGACAGTCAGCTTCATCCTGAAGGGCGAGATGGCGCATCTCGACAGCGGCGGCCACGAGAGCGTCATCCGCGCAGGCGGCGTCCAGTGGATGACCGCCGGCTCGGGCCTGATCCACGCGGAAATCTCGCCGGCGTCGTTCAAGCGCGACGGTGGTCCGCTGGAGATCCTGCAACTCTGGGTCAACCTCCCCGGCCGCCTCAAGATGACCAAGCCCGCCTATACCGGCCTCCAGCGCGAGGACATTCCCGCGATCCCGGTCGAGGGTGGCACCGTGAACTTGATCTCCGGCACGTTCGCCGGACGACAGGGCCCGTTCGAATCGCTGACCGACGTCGCGATGATGACGACCGAACTCGAAGCCGGCGCCAAGCTCGACCTGCCAGCCCCAACCGGCCGCGCGGTGTTCTTCTACGTCGCCGCCGGCGCCCCCACGGCTAACGGCACGCCGATCAAGCCGCATCACCTCGCCACGTTCGGCAACGAGGGCGACACCATCACCGTCACGACCGAAGCCCCCGCTACGATCCTCTACGGCCACGCCGACCCGATCGGCGAACCCGTCGTCTCCCACGGTCCGTTCGTCATGAACACCCGTGAAGAGATCGTCCGCGCGATCGAGGACTATAACGCCGGCCTGTTCGGCAAGCCGCCCGTCATCCGCTAGGGCGCTTTACGCACCGGGGGCAGCGCGGCACAGATGTCGGCGCCCCCGGCAGGCACCGTGAAGAACGGCCCCGCCCGGTTCTCGCGCGAGGCGATCCAGGCCACGAACCGCGGATTGTCCGCCGCGCGATATTCGAAATGCGGTCGCTCGGCGGCGGGCAGGTCGCTCGCGAGGCGTGCGGACACGATCGGGCTACGCTCCCCCTCGGTCTTGTAGAACCCTAGATCCCCCGTCCCGCGCGGTAGCGACGACAGCCACTCGACCCCGTCGATCACGCGCCCGACCACCGCGATGTTCCGGTCGAGTGCGCGCGGCGAATGCCCGATCACGGCATAAAGCTCAGCGCCACTCCCCGTGCTCGGCGCCAGATCGCGCGCGACGCCGACCATCCCGTAGCAATGCGGCACCCACTCGGTCGCGCCATTGCCCGCGAGCGGCCACCCGTCGCGACTATACCCCGCCCATTCGGCATAAGGATCGCGCTGCGACAGCTGCGCCACCGTCGTCGGCCCGGCATGCGAATATTCCGCGGGCGGATTGGCAACGACGCCAGCGACAAGCGGCTTCTTCTCGGTCGCATCGCCCCATTGCGCGACATAATTGTCCTGCAATCGGTAGACGCTCGTCCCAGCATCCCACCAATGCGCCCGCGCCAACTTGCGTATGTTCGCGACGTGCACCGGCGCATAGCGAGGCGCGAGCCGCACGGTAAACCGGTGCCCATTGGCCAGGGTGAAGACCATTAGTTCGTCGTCCGGGACCGCAACCCAGTCCGCCGGCACCGGATCGGACGGGAGCGTCGCGGCGGCCGGAACGGCTTGCGCAAGCATGACAGCGAGAAGGATATTCAACATCCCCGCAGACTGCCCGAGGCCGTCCCCGCACGCAATCGCTTGCGCGCGCGCGAAACCCGCACTAGCAGACCCGCTTCCAGAGCAATGCGGAGCGGTGGCCGAGTGGTCGAAGGCGCTCGCCTGGAAAGTGAGTATACGTCAAAAGCGTATCGTGGGTTCGAATCCCACCCGCTCCGCCACCCACCGTTTCCACAGTGTCCCAGTTCGTCTCATAAGCTGACGATTTGCCTTGGTTTTTCTCGCGAGTTAGTCTCACTCGGTCCCATAGCTTCCCAGCCAAGCGCACGCCTGTTGGGGGTATTTTGGGGGTACGCTGAAGACGTTCTGGGGGTATCGAGTGCTGACCGAATTACGGTGCCGACAGGCCAAGGCAGCGGACAAGAGCTACAAGCTGTCCGACGCCCGGGGTCTTCACATGTTCGTGACGACCACCGGCTTCCGCTCTTGGCGCTGGAAATACCGAGTCGCTGGCAAGGAAAAGCTGCTCGTGCTGGGCAGCTATCCCGACGTAAGCCTCGCGCTGGCACGCGAGCACCGGGACGCGGCGTCACGCCTTTTGAAGGCAGGGACCGATCCGAGCGTCGACCGCAAGCAAACCGCGGCGGTTCGGCATATCGAGCATGCAACGACGTTCGAAGCGGTAGCGCGGGAATGGCATGCCCGGCAGCTGTCGAGCTGGGTCGCTGTGCATGCGGCGGACGTCTTGAACAGCCTCGAGAAGGATGTCTTTCCGTACATCGGCTCGACGCCTGTTGCCGCGGTGACCTCGCCCATGGTGCTTCAACTGGTGCGTCGGATCGAGGATCGCCCGTCGGTCGAGACGGCACGTCGCGTTCGGCAGCGCATCTCGGCCGTGTACGGCTTTGCGATAGCGTCGGGATACGCGACGAGCGATCCGGCTGTATCGATTCGTGGAGCGATGAAGCCGCTCATCAAGAAGCGGCAGCCAGCGTTGGCGTCGCTGGAGGATGCGCGAGCGCTACTGACGGCGGCCGAGGCATCGGCAGCGCATCCCATGACCAAGCTCGCTTCGCGACTTCTCGCCCTGACGGCGCTGCGGCCGGGTACGCTTCGGACGACCGGTTGGGCCGAGCTGGAGGCCTTGAGCGAGGATGCGCCTGTCTGGCGCATTCCGGCGGACCGCATGAAATTGAAGGTCGCGCGCAAGCAGGACGAGCGTTTCGACTTTCTGGTGCCACTGTCCAGACAGGCGATGGAGGTTCTTCAGGCGGCGCGTGCCTTCGCGCCGCGCGGCCCGCTGGTCTTTCCCAGTCAGCGGCACGCTCACAAGCCGATCAGCGAGAATGCGATCGGGTATTTCTACAATCGTCTGGCGGTCCGGGCGCGGCATGTGCCGCACGGCTGGCGATCGACATTCTCGACGGTGATGAACGAACGCGCGCAGACGTTAAACCGACCGGGCGATCGGGCCATTATCGATCTCATGCTCGCGCATATTCCAGATGGCGTCGAGGCGACCTACAACCGCGCTGCGTACCTGCCGCGTCGTGTCGAGATCGCGCAAGAGTGGGCGGACCTTCTCCTCGATGGGTTTGCGCCAGCAGCGGAGCTACTCGAAGGACCACGGCGCTAGGCGTTGCCGCCCAGGGAGCGGTGGTATGACCGCGCGCTCGCTCCACGAGATCATCGGCGGCAAGGCCAGCCAGCACGGCTTGTCCCGTAATCGTGTTCGGCGCGACAGCCGTCCCAAGGGCTCGTGCGAGGCCCGGTTGTGGCGACCGGTCAGCAAGCGTCAGATGGGGCCCGCCATGATCGCGGCAGAAGGGTATGACCGTCAGCACAAGCAGCATGGCAAGCGCAACGGACCGCTCGGTCACGTTGGGCTGGAGGTCCTGCGCGCGCTGTATCGCATCGTGTGTCACCGGTCAGGCCGGCTCGAGCCGTCGATCGACTATCTCATGGGAAAGCTGCGGCGTTCGCGTGACGCTATCGTGCGCGCATTGAAAGCGCTCAAGGACCACGGCTTTCTGGATTGGGTCCGCAGGACCGAACGGATTCCGGAGGCAGAGGGTGCCGGACCAAGGATCCGCCAAATCAGCAACGCGTACCGGCTCTGCATCCCGGCGTTTGCACGCGTGATCGTGGAGCGCATCATCGGTCCCGCACCGATGCCCGCCGACGTGGTCCAGCACCTTGAGCAACACCACACCGAGCAGGCGGAAATGGTGGCTGAACTACCGTTGCGCGAAGCGGTGGTTGTTAGTGTCCATAACGAGGCGCTGGCGGCCGCCCTGGCCAGACTGGCGGACGCCTTGGAAGAGAATGAGCGCGAGTCCGCCTAGCGGTCTGAAACCAGCAGCATTCATTTATAGAAAGGGAAGATCGCCGATCGACAACCGCGACAGGCTCCTCAAACGATCCGATGTTCGGGCATCGTCGACGGGGTGTGTCGGACGCTCATCGGTCGTCCCCTGTGACAGTGCTCCTGCGCCGACCCGCGGTGGCAGGATCGCGCGGTTTGGCGTGTTTGAACATTAGACATGGACTTGGTGTATGCGGTTTCGCCCAATCGCCTATTAGTGCACCCAAACGCACCGTCGATGCTGCCGTGATATCGGGCCAAGAACGGCGGAATACCGCGGGGCTGAGCGTTGCCCGGTAATGCACCGGAACCGACACGAAAAGCTCGCGGGCGAGGCGGGGGGAATAGCGTGTAATTTGGGGGCACAGGATCGGGGGCGGGGAGTTGGGCCCCTCGGCCCGGCGGGGTCAGAAGCGATCAAGGGGGCGGCGGCATGGCTGATCGCATCGATCGTTGGCTTGCCACCACAGGAGGCTGCTATCCGCATAGAGGTGCAGCAATCTGCATCCAGCGGGAGTGCTTAATACCGCCATTCAAGGCTAGATTTAGGCGGGTCTGCAGCAGGCCAGCCACTGCATCCAAATCCACCTGAAAAGCTCGCGGGCGAGGCGGGGGTTCTTGCACCGTATTTTGGTGCACAACATGGAACCGACGAACTTGGTGGAAAGCGGAACGGCGGCTTTCGGGTCGCGGTCGGAGATAAAACGGACGTTTGTTCATGCGGCAGGGCGCGGGGGCGTGAACGCCCGTGTTGGACCGAAGCCGAGTTCGCCGCTTTCGGGGGGCTATCGGCGTAAGCTAACGTTCGTTCGGTTGAGCCAAAGTCGCTGTTCATGCCAATAGCCGTCGCAGCGTTCGGCTATCCTTCTCACGAGCTAATACCCTTGGCTAAAGGCGAGCGCTTAGGGTCTCATCCCCCCGGCCGGAACTGACCCGTTGTAACCAGATGTTTAGGGTGGGCGGCTATCCCCGGACTATGGCCGATCGATCATCAAAACCCGAATATCCGTCGTGGCGGGCAGAGGACGGACGTAAGGCCGTCCGGATAGCCGTAGATTGGTCGGCAACTGTCACAGCAGACAAGTTTGATACCCAAGCCGTGCGGATCAGTGACTGCACGCAATTGGGTTGTCGGATTGAGACCCGCTTGGCGGTTTCGGTTGGCACGTTCGTGGACGTTGCCATCCCGAATTTCGCCGATGTACCGGGCTGGGTTGCTTGGAGCAGTCCGGAAGCTATCGGAATCGACTTCTGCCATCCCCTTCCAAATCGCGTTCTCGAGTATATCGTAGAACGAAATGAGGCGATCTGACGGACAGGAAACGCCTGGCTTAGGCAAGAAAGGGGCCACAAAAGCCCCATCAGGCGATCAACCCCACCGCCCTCTCTTGGTCAGCGGCACCGATGGACTGACGTGGGCCCGCGGGACTTCGTCCATACTCAGGATAGGAGCGGGCAGATCCTCACGCGTAGCGTAGAGCCGACGCAGAATTATCGCGAGGTCCTCTTCCGTCAGCCCTGATGCGGGATCGATCACCAGTCCTTCAGGCATCGGCTCGACCCAAGCAGCGAGGCGATTGCACGCCGCGCCGAGTTCAGGATCTGCGCAATCATCAAAATCTGCCATGCCATGAGCATATTCCGGCTCCGTTGATTCGAGCAAGCTGAGCATGAACCAGCTCATCCCCCTTCATTGTCGGCATAGACTTGCAGAACGAGCTCGAAGCTCGCCAGCGCCTGCCGTGCCAGCGCTTCGACACGGTTCATAATTATTGCAGGGGTGTTGCGAGGATATCGTCGACTGCTAAGGCGACCCGGCGCCAATCCTCAGCTCCATCGCCCGAGGATAAAATATTTCCAAGCGATCTCAGCACATATCGTGCAGAATCGCTTCCATGAGCTGCTACGATTTCGCCTGCCTTCAACCAAGCCTCGCGATCGGTCATATTTGCCCTCATCAAAAGCACCATTTCAGCTAAGAGCGCAGCAATTACGCCTCAACCTGTCCTAGCCCCTTTATCGTCGCTCGATACAATTTAGCCCGAGCCTGTATCAGAGCTGCAGCTTGGTCGGCGCCCTGTCCCACGACGATGCCGGCCGAGCCGGTTACCATTCCGATCCACTCCCCGCTTCCGCGTAATTTTAGGCGCCTGGTCGCGAATGCTGCAAGGACCTCCTCTGCAAGTAAGCGGGCGTTCGCCAGCGCGACATCGGTAACCACGACCATGAACTCGTTGCCGGTCCAACGGATGATCTCTTCGTTTTTTAAAACCTGCCGCAGGTTGGCGACGAATGCGCTCAGCACATTGTCACCTACAGGGTGACCGAAACGTTCGTTGATATTGCTGAGATCAGCGACGCTGAATATCATCATGACGTACGCACGATTTTGTTCGCCGAGCCGCGCAAAAAGAGGACGAGCCCCTTCGGAGGTCAATGCCTGCGTAGCTGTATCGCGTGTAGGATCTATGCGTTGCTCGCTTAGCGATCCCAAGTTGGCCTGTAGTTTAGCTACATCCCTGCGCAGATCGGCGAGTTCACGTTCAGCGTCGGTCAGTCGTGCCACTAGAGCGTTTGAATCTGCCCAGTCTTGGACCTCCACCGCCATGGCGGTGACGTCATCACTCAGGGATTTCGTCAGTAATTGCGCATCCGATGTCAATGATCCCAACTGGGTCGCATGGCTCTGGACAGCGTCTTCCATGCGCGCCGCGGTCCCGGATTTTGTTGCCAAGAAGCGCTGACTTAGTTCGTTTAGAGACCTCGGCGTCAGCCTCAGTCCGCCATCCGTTTCAAGCGCTACAGCCCGCGCTAATGGTCCGTCTAGGTCGCTGACGACCTCTAGAGCGAACGCGTAATTGGCCGTCGTGGGCTGAAGATGGTGGGATTCCAGAAACGCCAAGGCGGCGTGTGCAGTACCAAATGCATCTGACACTATTAATCACGCCCCTCTGTCGGCCATATCGACTTAACGCTGTATGATGCGGCCCGTTGCATACTTGGCATCATAGATACGTTAATACAACTGACCTAGATAAAGAGGTGCCAGAGGTCGATTAGGAAGTCTGCCAGTGATCTTGAGCCCTTGATTGTCGAAATAGCTCCGCTAGGCTCTGAAAGCTCTGGGCCGAGGAGTATACGATGGGAAAGTTTATGATGCTGCCGGTGGCAACCATATTAATGGCTTCGGGTGCGGCGGCTCATCAAACTGCGCCTACCACGCCCCATTCTGTCGTGGCAGCTGCCAAGCCGGTGACTGCGGAAAAACCGATCTGTCGATCTGAAGAGACTACCGGATCGCGCTTTTCTAAAAGGGTCTGCCATACCAAGGCGGAGTGGAACGCGATGGCCGCAGATGGTGTCGCAGCCCTGGAGGCAAGTCGGCGTCCGCACTAATGAGTTGGTGAGGTCCGTATCGATGCCTGGGGCCCCCATCCTCAATCACTATAAAAGGGGCATTCAAAGGGGTATGATTGTAGCGGTAGAACAGCTTCTCAACCGTGCAATGATGTTTTTTAGCCGGTGCTACAGGCGCTCGTTGGCGCGAAACGGGGGGAATGGAAACCGGCCGGCCCTGCTGCAGCGATGTTGCTGGCAAATTCTGGCTGCAACCCTAACGTCCGTCAATGCTCATTCTCTACGCCCTGATGCTCGCCGCGATGCTCCAGCAGACCGCCGCGGAGACCGACCCGGCTGATGTCTCCGAGATCGATGCCGTTAGCTGCCGCCTGGACGTTCCCGGTTACATGCGCTTCGCCATGGCGATCGATGGCGAGGAGCAGCTCGCGCGGACGCGGGGATGGAAGAAGATCGCCTCGCCCAATTCGTTCATCGCCGAATATGACCTGCCGAAGCCGATTACCGTCGCGGGGTCATACAGCACGCGCCGGATCGCGTTTACCGGCGATGCCATCCTCGCGGTGCTCGACGTCGCGGACCCCGCCATCGTGGCGCGTGCCGAAAAGATCGACAACAGCATGTCGGCTCAGCCGATGATCGACGCGATGGCCGCCTCGGGTAAGGTGACCCGCGCCCAGGCGGAAGCCGAGTTCCCCTTTCGCAAGTTCCTGGGCGAGCGGATCATGACCGACGTCACCGAACCCGCGGGCAAGGACGGCTATGGCAGCCACATGGTAGTCGCCCGAACGATCTCCAACGTCACCACGCACCCCGGCAAGACACTCTACGGCTGCGCATATCGGTTCGATATGCTGGACAAGGATGGGACATCGCTGTGAGACGGAATTGGCACCGCGCGATCGTCGTCTCGCTGGCACTGGTCGCGCCGCTGCCGGCGTATGCGCAACTCTCCAGCATGGACAGCTTCATCGGTACTCTGTCAATCGAGCGAGGCGAGGTCATCCTCACGCGGTGCGATCTGGCGGCGTCGCACTACCTGCTGCGCGATGTGCCGGGAGGTCAGGCGGTCGCCCGCTATCGCAAGGATGGCCGGCGCGCGTCTGCCGACGTGATGAGCAGCTATAGCGAGGAGGGTGATCGTAACGTCCTGACCGTTGCCGAGTTTCTCGACTATCAACCGGGCAAGTCGTGTCACCTGAGCGACGCACTGGATGCGCTCACTCCTGCCGATGCCCCCTCGACGCAGGGCACGCCTGCCGACGCGCGTGCCAACGGCGGCCACGCTACACCTGCCGTGCTCGTTGGCCATTATTACCTCATGGGTGTGATGGAGACCGGATCCGAGCTGTTGCTGCGGCCAGACGGCCAATTCGACTGGGCGTTGAGTTACGGTGCGCTGGACCAGGAGGCGCAGGGCATGTGGCACGTCGAGCGCGACGAGGTCGTGCTCGTGGCGTCCGCACCAAGCGCGCAGAAGCCGCTCTTCTCCTACTTGTCCACCGCGCCGTGGGATGAGGAGACCGGAAACGAACGTCGGCGGTACCAGCGCAGCGAGATCGAGGCCACGATCCGCGCCCGCTGCCCGATCTTCCCCGAACCATTTGTTTCCGCGACGCCTCTGACGACCGCCGACAATGCCCCCGCGCCGTCCACGACAATCCTTCAACAGCGCGCCGCCACGGCATTGCGCGCTGCGAACGTCGCCAGGACGAATGCGGAGCTCCTGGCTGCTCGACTGATGTCAGATGGTCCGTCGACCGGGGCAGAGCCAGCTGCCCCGCAGGTGCGACAGGCATTGTCCGATTGGCAGGATGCGCGCGCGCTGGCGATCGAGGCCGCACGTGCGGCAGGCTTGCCGGAACCCACGCTAGCCGATCCGACGCTGCCCGCGGCGTGCACCATGTCGCCAGCCGACGCGGCCGAAAGCGGTACCGCGCGAACCTCCCCGGGCGTGGCGATCAGGATCTTCGATCCCGCGTCGGACCAGCCCGCGCGCAACCTCCCCGTCACGCTGCACTTTGCGAATGGCACTAAGGAGAAGCTGGTCACCGGCAGGAGCGGCTTTGCGTTCGCCCCGCGCGGCGCAACGAAGGCCGTCAGCCTTACCATTCACACCGAGGCGCCGATTGCGAGTGACATGACGATCACCTTCGCACCGCTGCAACACGGGATCGTCCGGATCGGCTTCGATCGGCAGCAACTAATGGCGCGGCCGTTCGACACGTTGCGCCTGCGCATCGCGGGTATCGCGCTGTTTATCGAGGGCGCCAAGGGACGGTACGAGCGCCAGCCGTAGAGCAAAATGGCGATGAATTGACCCGCGCCTAGCTCGGTTCGTGCTGAGCCTGTCGAGGTACCGTTTCCTATGCTGCTGCGGCGAAGAGAAGGGCATGGCTTCGACAGCATAGGCGCGAACGGCTCATCGTAATATCATCATGCTCTAAGCGGTTCTCCGACCACGTTGCATTACCGTCATCGCCCTTCGGGCGCCCGCTTTGCGGCGGGCCGCTTTCAACACAGTACAGCGTTGCTCGTCGATGCTTCAGCATCGCGCCCTCCTCCCGCCTCGTACCGTGCCGAAATCGCCTCCGTGCCAGTGATCCAACCTGATCGGAAATCGCTCTAACTGTTGAATTGACAACCGAACGACCGTGACACCGGGAACAGTCGGCTTTCGACCGGTCCCATCCTAAAAGCGCCTGGCATCAAAGCTCCCGATGTCGGCCACTGCGGATCACATGAACGAACGACCGGTTTCGGGAAGGCGTCGGTGCCAACTACATAACGAGGATTGGACGTATTTAAGTTCAAAAAAGTACCCATCGGGGCGGAGGTCAGATCAATTAACGTTCGTTATTTCGGGGAGATCTGAACTGATCGCCAGTTCCATTTTTGCGTCAAACTGCGAAGGCTACCTGGCGGAAAAAGCTTCAGTCCGCGTTCGTTCTCAACATTTTATGAACCCTTTGTTGCTAATGAAGGTCGTTAAGGGACCGAAAGAATGTTCGAGTGGCTACCTGAATTCAGATTGCGCCGAATGCCGGCGTCGGACACGTTTCTTCTTGAGCAATATGCCGCGTTGCGCCGCCAGATTCCCTTAATGTACGGGCTGATGTTCATCAACGTCCTGTTTCTCGGCATAGAGTCTTTTCGTGACGTACCATTCGGGATGAGTTTTGGCATACCGATCCTGTTATCGGTTGCGATTGCTGCGCGCGCGCTTCTCTGGGTCCGACGCAGATCGATTATCGCGCAACCTGACCAGATTCGGCGCTATCTTCGCGGCACTATCCTCACGGCTACACTTTTGAGCCTAGTTTTCGGAACGTGGGGGTCGTTGCTGTTTTCTGAAGCTGAACCCATCCGCAGCGTATCAATTTCGCTCTACGTTTTTGTAGGAGCGATTAGTTGTTGCTTCTGTCTGCAAGCACTTCCGAGTGCCGGCTATATGGTCTTGCTGTTCGGCGTGATGCCTGTCACGACTCGTCTGTTTATAGCGTCGGATTGGTCGCTGTTCAGTGTTGGCGCAAATTTCCTGATCGTCGCCATACTGATATTGCGGACATTGGCTACGAACCACGCAGGCTTCAGGCAAGTGCTACAGTCTCGCGCTGACATGCTGGTCGAGCAACAGCGCGCGCAAGCCGCAGAGCTTGCGGCGCAGAAAATGGCCTACGAAGATGTGCTGACTGGCCTAGCAAACAGGCGTGCGCTTACCGAGCATCTTGATGGATTTCTCTATCGCAGTGCGCCGCGGAGTCAGATGTATCTTTTCATGATCGATCTGGACTTGTTCAAGGGCGTGAACGATGCGTACGGGCATGGTGCTGGAGACCAACTTTTAGTTGCAGTTGCGACGCGGCTTCGCATGCTCGTGATCCCTACCGGTAATGTCTACCGACTTGGTGGCGACGAGTTTGCCGTCACGTTCCAGCTTGATGGTGACGGCATCGGTCCCGCGAACGTCATGGCGGATAAGCTCGTCCGTGAAATGGCTGCATCGTTTCCGATCGACCGGTTCTTCCACCATATCAGCGCTAGCATCGGGATCTCCTGTTTCCCTACCGACGCCGCGAGCCGTGAAGCGTTGATGCAGCACGCGGACATCGCCTTGTATGAGGCAAAATCGGGTGGTCGTTCGCAACATCGCTTTTACAAGCCGGTCATGGGAGAGGCGCTGGTGGCTCGCGCTGTGCTTGAGCGTGAGATCCGCGTGGATTTTGGTACAGAGGCCTTCCGTCCATATTATCAACCGATCGTAGATCTGGCGTCTGGCAATATCGTTGGTTTCGAAATGCTTGCTCGGTGGAACCGCGCCGACGGCATTATGGTTGAGCCCGGTCGCTTCATCCCGATTATTGAGGAGTGCGGGCTGATCGATGAGCTCATGTTGCAACTCCTCGAACGGGCGTGCCTTGACGCCAATAAATGGCCGTCCGAACTGACTATCGCGATAAACCTATCACCGATCCAGTTTCGCGACCCGTGGCTGTCGGAAAAGATATTGGCAGTGCTAACACGGCAGGGCTTCCCGGCGCGCCGTATTTGCCTCGAAATCACCGAAAACGCCCTCATTTCTGATCCTGCTTCGGCCCAGCGGATCATCGAGTCGTTGAAGAACCAGGGAATTTCTCTTGCTCTGGACGACTTCGGCACCGGGTTTTCGTCTATTCAGCATCTCCGGATGCTGCCTTTCGACAAACTTAAGATCGACCGTTCGTTCGTTTCCAACGTCGATACCGATAGCGCCGCTCACCGCATGGTTTCGGCGATCATTCGGTTGGCAGAAAGCTTAGAACTACGTGTGGTCGCTGAAGGCGTCGAAAACGCCTCCGTGCGTGATACCCTGCGCGAGCTCGGCTGCCAGGAAGCGCAAGGGTACCTGTTAGGCATGCCGTTGAGTGCAAGCGAGACCGATGAAATACTCAATCACAGGAGGGGCTTGGCCTTAGCGATATCTGACAAGCGCGAGTTTAGTAAGCACGCCTTACGAGGGCCCAAATTAACATGGATAGATGTTTGAAGCCGGTAGGCGGAGCGCTTTTTAACAGTCGATGATGGATCACGGCATGCGCGAAGCAGGTTGCCGGCCCCCGCTGGTGCCGCCCCCCGTTTTGTCAATATGAACGACCGGCAAAAGTTGGGACGACTGGCGAGCGCGTTGAACGACCGATTGTGGGTCGTTTGTCGTACTGATGAAAAACCGGGCGGCAGACCGGCATCGAATTTGTTGTCCAGTACAAATCAACGATGACTGCCAAGCGCGGTACGGAGCCGCGCACGGATCGGCTCGTCCCAGAATGTATACGACGCCCATGCAACTGCGATGAGGAAGGGAATGAGCGCCAGCCCGATGACTACCAGCATATCTTGGGTCGGATGGCCGTTCGCTACGAAGTTCATCCAGACATACAGGAATGGAAAATGCGTCATGTAGATCGGGTAAGATATGCGCCCAGCGAACTTGCACAGCCCCATCATGCCGCGGCCCGCTTCCGAGTGGCTTCCGGCCAAAATGACGAGCGGGAATACGACGACGATGCACGTCGTCTCGTATAGGCCGTTGAGCTTGACCGGGCCCACGTTCGACAGCGTCGGGAACGCGGCCACCGCGATCAGGACGACCGTCAGCGGCAGATAACCAAGGCGCAAGAACGGCAGTCGGCCCCGTACGCGGAAAAGCCAAAGCCCCATGACGAACGGGAAGCACAGCCGGACGGGCGCCATCCACAAGCTATCCCAGCCTGAGCCCTGATCCATAGTGCCGAGTCTGAGCCCGCATACGACGAGGCAGATCCCACTTGCGATCGCAATCGCCAGCAGCGCGCGGGCGGACAAGCGACGAAGCAGGAGCGCGTAGGCGATATTGCCTATATATTCCTGAAGCAGACTCCAGCATGGCCCGTTGAAGGGGTGCGTGTCGCTCCAGCGATTAGGGAGCGGCCCGGCGGGCAGCAGCAACAGCCCAAGAGCGAACACGCCAAGCAGCTTGCCCAGCGGCACGGCTTGCGCACTACCGGCAAACGGGTCGGACAGATAGCTCACGAAGCCCAGCACAACGCCAAGGATCACGAGCGGGTGCAGCCGGATCAGTCGCAAAGTCAGAAAACGGCGGACCGACATACGGTCCCAGCGATCGTCATAGGCGTAACCGATCACGAAGCCGGACAGCAGGAAGAAGAAGTCGACGGCCAGGACCGCGTGGTGAAGAATGACCTTGGAGGCATCCCACATCACCGTGATGCCCTGAATGTGGAACAGCACAACGAGCATGGCAGCGGTGCCGCGCAGACCGTCGAGCACCTCGAAATGATCCTTGCCCGTCGCTGTCTGGTCCGGTGCCGCATTTGGAACGCCGGGCGGCGAAGTTGGCATATCCGCCCCTGTCAATCGCAACAATTCCACCAAGCTTGCTCTCCCGTCGTACCTCAACGCCACGCTGGCCGATGGACCGTTTGACCGCAACTATGGATCGCGGTTAGCCGAGGGCCCCAGGTTAACGCATCTGGCAGATGAATGAACGGCGAGAATTGGATACGCGACAAGCGGGGACGAATGACCGCATATGGGTCTTGATGCTTCAGATCATGGCTCATGAGCGACACACTGTAACCATAAGGTTGGTCGCCGGTGGCAAGCACCTAAATGTTGGAGCTGCTTTCGGCCAGCCTGGTTTCGTACGTTAAACCGGTCCCGAACTTGAACGCCCGATAAAAGTATATGGTACCTGAACCGATCGTGCGAGCCGGTCGCCTACCTGTTGATACAAGGGGTCGGCCAGGATATCGATGGCCACACTTGCAAGAAGGGCATTGGGTTGACGAATGGTCGTCAGTTGAGGCCACGCCATGCGAGAAATAGGCGCATCGTCGAAGCCCACCACGGACAGGGCCCCGGGTACGGCAATGTTTCTGCGTGCGGCGCTGACCAGAACACCCAGAGCCATCTCGTCGTTGGCGGCGAACACGGCGCTGGGACGATCGTTGGTCGACAGAATCGCGTCGCCGGCCGCCATACCCGACTTGAAGCTGAAGTCGCCGGCTTGAACCCAAGCTTCCCTGATGCCGATCCCCGCGCAACTCATCGCGTCGCAAAAGCCCGCTAGTCGTTTGCCAGCCGCATCGTGCGATACGATCCCCTGAACGAACGCAATGTCGCGATGCCCCATTGTGATGAGGTGATCAGTCATATCGCGGGCGGCCTGATAGTCGTCGATGTGGATCACCGCGGCCGATGAGCCGGTTCGTGATGAATTCAGTTTCACAACAGGGATGCCGCGTTGATCGAGCAGGTCGGTGAGATCGGACCAGTCGCAGATCGGCGGCGTTAGAATGACCCCGGCGAGCTGCAATGCCTGCAACGTTCTCGATACCTCGTCGAGCGGCTCGAGCCCGTCGCGGTCGATCCGTTCGATGACGAGATGATAGCCGTGATGGCGGCAGCGGGCCATCGCACCGAGTTGGACCTCTGCGGCGTACCCCGATGCCGGATCGTCGAAGAACAATCCGATGAGGTAGGACCGCGAACTCGACAGGCTGCGGGCGTAGGCGTTCGGGCGATAACCCAATTCCGCGACGACACGCAGCACATGGTCTCGCACCGCTGGCCTAACATGCGCCTCCGCATTCATCACCCGCGAAACGGTCTTGGGCGACACGCCTGCAGCGCGCGCGACATCCTTGATGGTTACCGGCGGCATCAACGTGCTATAAACCCCATGTGCGATGCCGCCACCTAGCGAACGCCGCTATGACGATGTAGCAGACGCCAGGAAGCATGAATGACATCCTCAAGCCGGCCGCGTCCGCGACGACGCCGGTTAGCAACGGGATGATGGCGCCGCCGACGACTACCATACACAACAGCATCGAGGCATAGGTGGCGGTGGAATGATCATCGGGCAGTGAAAGCGCGAAGATCGTTGGATACATGATAGCGTTGCAAAGTCCGACTGCGAGCAGCGCAGCGGCGGCCACCGGCCCCTGCAGACCGATCGCCACCGCAACGAGCCCGACGGCGACCATCGCGCAACCGAGCAGCATCGTTGTCGCACCATAGCGGGTGAGGTAGCGGGCGCCTACCAGTCGGCCGATCAGCGCACCGGTCCAGTACAGACCTACGAGTTGCCCCGCCGCGACCGGCGAGACGTCCAGAATGTCGGGCATCGCCAGATATTCCACGAGCAGCGTGCCGATCGTGACCTCGGCGCCGACATAGGCGAACATCGCGCCGCCACCTGCCAGCAACCGTCGGTTCGACAACACGGCGACGATGCCAGGGAGCGGCACGCGACGCGGCGTTGAGGACGCGGGCAGCAGGTCGCGTCGGCTGATAAAGGCTGCGGCAAGCACAAGCGCGACCAGCGCAACCGCAAGGAACGGCAGAACGACCCGTATGTGGTCTGCCAGGGCGCCGGATCGTTGCCGACCCGTCCCCAGCAGCAGCGTGGATCCAGCCAGGGACGCGAGCACGGTACCAAGCGAGTTGAAGCCTTGCAGCAAGGTCAGTCGCGAGACGGCGCGGCGTGCCGGTTCGACAACAGGGACGACTATGTTGGCCGCGATCTGCAGAAAAGTAACGCCGCCGGCGACGGCTAGGAGCGCGAGTAGAACAGTCATGTACCCAAGCGACCCGAGCGATGCGGCCAGTAGGCCGCAACCCAGCGCGATGACGACCAGCCCCGCCGCGATGCTTCGCATGTAGCCGAACTTCACCACCAGCACGGTGATCGGCACGGCGAAAAGGAGATAGCTTGAATGGAACGCGAACTGCACCAGCAGCGAGCGCGTGTGGTTCAGGCCTTCGATCATCCGCAACCGGGGCACCAGCAATCCGACAAGCGAGTTGAGGAATCCGCCGAGAAAATAAACGCCGATACAAAGCTGGAACAGCAGTGTCGCGCGCTGTTCGCCGGTAGCGGGCGCAAGGGGCATGCTGCTGGTGTTCACGCCTCATCCTAGCAAGGCGGGGCTGCTGCGCAATGTATGACGAAGACATCGTGCTTCGCATTGACATCGATGTCGGAGTTGGCGATCACGCTGCCAAGTCGCTCGGGAAAATGCGGCATGGGAGGATATCTACGATGAGCACGGGATTTCCGCGCATCGCCTGCGCGCTGCTGAGCGTCGCGCCGATGGCGCTTTCGGCGCAGGCTCTGCCAGGGGTGGGGTCTGCAAAAGCTTCAGCTTCCAAGGTGGCTGGCGGAACGGGCGCAAGGACGTCGGAAATCTGGCGTGACACGACGAGAACCGCAGCGGACCGGGCGGACGCTCTCGTGGCGGCGATGACGCAGGCCGAAAAGCTGAGCTACGTTCACGGCATATTTCCACCGATGGCGAAACCGATGACGTCCGACATGATTCCGTCCGCCGGTTACGTGCCCGGTGTCCCTCGTCTTGGCATACCGACGTTGCGCGAAAGCGATGCGTCGCTGGGCGTTGCCAATCAGGTCGAGCAACGCAAGGGCGATGTGGCCACTGCGCTGCCCGCAAGCCTTGCCACCGCCGCGAGTTTCGATCCCGCCATTGCCTATGCCGGGAGCGCGATGATTGGTAGCGAAGCGCGGGCGAAGACCTTCAACGTATTGCTTGCGGGCGGCGTAAACCTAACGCGTGATGCGTGGAACGGGCGAAACTTCGAGTATCTTGGCGAAGATCCGCTGCTCACAGGCGTCATGGGCGCGGCGTCGATCCGGGGCGTCCAGTCGAACCATATCGTCTCGACGATCAAGCATTTCGTCCTGAACAGCCAAGAGACCGGGCGAGCCGTTCTCGACGCGCGGATCGATCCGACGGCACTACGGGAAAGCGACCTGCTAGCGTTCGAAATCGCGATCGCGGATGGGAAGCCGGGTTCGGTGATGTGCGCGTACAATCGCATCGACGGCGACTATGCTTGCGAGAACAAGTTCCTGTTGACCGACGTCCTGCGCGGAGACTGGAGATATCCAGGGTTCGTCATGTCCGACTGGGGTGCCGTACATTCCACGGAGAAGGCGGCCAACGCAGGGCTGGACCAAGAGTCAGGCCAGGAACTGGATGCCAAGGTCTATTTCGGCACGCCGCTTGCTAACGCTGTCGCTGTCGGGCGGGTCTCGACGGCGCGGCTCGACGACATGGTACGCCACATCCTGACCGGGGTCATCGCCAGCGGTCTTTACGACAATCCCACGCCCACATCCGCACAGCCGATCGACTATGCCGCTAACGCCGAGATCGCACAGCGTACCGCCGAGGCCGGTATCGTTTTGCTCAGGAATGAGAATGATCTTTTGCCGATTGCCAAGACCGTGCGATCGATCGTTGTCATCGGCGGTCATGCGGACGTCGGCGTGCTGTCCGGGGGCGGCTCGTCCCAGGTTCGCTCCGTCGGCGGCGTGCCGATCGAGATCCCGCTCAAAAGCGGCGCGGCGGCGTCATTCGCCCGGGTTACCTATCATTCGTCATCTCCGCTGCGCGCCATCAAGGCCCTGGCGCCGAATGCGCAGGTGACGTTCGTCGACGGCACCGACCCGGTCGCCGCTGCCAAGGCGGCCCACGCCGCCGACCTCGCGATTGTGTTTGCAACGCATTGGCAGACCGAAGCGCAGGATGCGCCCTCCTTGTCGCTGCCCGATAATCAGGATGCGGTGATCGACGCGGTCGCCGCCGCCAACCGACGCACCATCGTCGTGCTGGAGACCGGTGGACCGGTTCTGATGCCGTGGGCCACGCGGGTGCCGGCGATCGTCGAAGCTTGGTATCCGGGCCAGCGTGGCGGCGAGGCGATCGCACGCGTGTTGTTCGGCGAGGTCGATGCATCAGGCCGTCTGCCGATCAGCTTCCCGCGGAACATCGAGCAACTCCCTCGCCCTCGGCCGATCACATCGCCGACTGGCGCGACCAGCAACGCTGCCTCGGCCAATGCCGGCGCCGGAGATGCCAGCCTGCTTCCGGCCTATCCCGTCACCTATCAGGAGGGGGCGAACGTCGGGTATCGTTGGTATGCCTCACGCAAGGATACACCGTTGTTTCCGTTCGGTTTCGGGCTGAGTTATGCCAGCACCAGGATCAGCAACCCACGGTTTTCGGGCGGGACCAACGCCAGAGTGACGTTTACCGTCACCAATCAGACTGCACGCACCGGCACCGCCGTACCTCAACTGTACGCAACGTTGCCGAACGGCGGAGCGCCACGGTTGGTCGGCTGGTCACGTCAGACGCTGGCGGCTGGCGAGACCAGAAACGTGACGATCACCGCTGATCCGCGTGCGTTGGCGCGATGGGAAGGGGCCGGCTGGCGATTGAAGGGCGGCGCGTATGCGCTCAAACTCGCAACGGACGCGCAGACGATGATCTCGGAAGGCACGGTCGGTCTGACTGACCGGCGCCTTGCGTCTGGCCGTGCTGCTTTTGACACACCTTGAAACAAATCCGCGCATGCTGAACGTCGATGTCACGCGCTGATTGACATCGATGTCGGACGGCAGCACGGTTGAGGAACGCGGGGTTACACCGCCAGAATCATACACCGGTAGGGACATGCCGGTCAGGGAGGATGAGTATGAGGGGTTCTATTCCGTCAGCGTTCGCGCGCTCGACGTCGGTATTCGCGTTGGTGGCGGGGCTGACGATGCCCGGCTTGGCGAATGCGCAGGCCGCTCCAGATCCGACACCGGCCGTTCAGGCACAGCAGGGCACGCCACAAGCGGATACGTCGCCAGGCGCTCCGCAGGTTGAGACCGGCGCTACTGCGACTAACGCGATGCCCGACCAGGCCCCAGGCGACGAGATCGTCGTGACCGGCGTTCGCGCCTCGCTCGAGCGGTCGATCGCGATCAAGCGGGACTCGTTCGGCGTCGTCGATGCGATCAGCGCGGAAGACATCGGCAAGTTCGCCAACACCAATCTCGCGGAATCGCTGCAGCGCATTACCGGCGTGTCGATCGATCGCCGCAACGGCGAAGGCTCGACCGTCACGGTTCGCGGCTTCGGCGCGCAGTATAATCTCGTCACGCTCAACGGCCGTCAGCTCGCGACATCGAACATCGTCGCGGTGGGCGGCGATCAGGGCGGTGACGGCGCGGGTGGATTCGGTCGTTCGTTCGACTTCTCCAACCTCGCTTCCGAAGGCGTGAAGACGCTGGAGGTATACAAGACCGGCCGCGCCGCGATCCCCTCGGGTGGCATCGGCGCGGCGGTGAACGTCGTCAGCCGTCGTCCGCTCGACTCCAAGGATACGGGTCTCTTGGGCTCGCTCGGCGTCAAGGGCAGCTACGATAACAGCTCGTCAGACTGTTTCGACTGCGGCGCGCGCGTGACGCCCGAAGTTTCGGGTACCGCCAGCTGGAGCGATCCCAACCAGCGCTTCGGCGTGTCGCTGTTCGGCAGCTACCAGAAGCGCAACTTCAGCTTCTCCAGCGTCGCGCCCGACAACTGGAACATCCGGTCGCTGACCGACTTCCTCAATCCCGGCAACGGCTTCGTCAACGGTCAGACGGTGATCAACAACCGTCCGACCAACGGCAACGCCCTGGTCTCCGTGCCGAACGACTCGCGCTATCACTTCTCCGAGGCAAGCCGCGAGCGCATCAACGGGTCGGGCGTCATCCAATTCCGTCCGACCGACACGCTGACCTTCACTGCAGATGGCCTCTATGCGCAGTTGCGCCAGTCGGAACGTCGCTCGACCCAGTCCAACTGGTTCAACCGCCCGTTCGGCGTTGTCACGTTCGACGACGCCAGCAACGGCATCGCGACGACGAGCTTCCTGTCCGAAACGATCAACGGCGTAAAGGACGAGGCGTTCGAGCAGGCGTATCGTGCGCAGAAGAACAAGCTGTACGACTTCGGCGGCAACGTCGAATGGAAGCCGACCGACCGCTTCTCGCTCGCTATCGACGGCCATATCGGTCGCGCGGACAGCTCGCCTGACAATCCCAATGGTCAGACTTCGACCACAGTCGCCTTCAACGCGCCGGTCGTCGCCGCACATTCGCTCACGTTGGGCAAGGATGGCTTCCCGCAGCAGACGATCGCGATCAATGACGGTTCGGCCAGCACGACGCCGACCGGCCAGTCCTTCATCAAGGGCAACGGCAACGGCGTGATCGATCTCGGCGACCTGTCGAGCGCTGTGCAGCGTCAGTTCGCATCCAACCAGACGCAGCGGGTCAAGGAACTTCGCGCGGACGCGGGATGGGCACTGAACGATCAGCTCCGCCTCGACGCTGGTGCTGACTACCGCACCACGAATACGCGTCAGACGCAGTATAACACGCGCCAGGTCCTGGGTGACTGGGGCAATTCGCTGCCGCCCGACATCGCGCGTCTCGCGCCCGGTCAGGTCTTCCAGTTCTGCAACGTGTGCAAGTTTGAGCACAACGATGGGAATCCGGACGCCAACACCCTGGTGGCATTCCGCACGCAGGACGCGACGAAGCTCTACAACACGCTGCACGACTATTATCTCGGCGTGACGAACGACGGCGTGAACCACGCCGACAACATCGACGCGAACGACGACAACCGTGTCCGCGAGAACATCTGGTCGGGCTATGTCCAGGGATCCTGGAACGGCAAGCTGTTCGATCACAACGCGCAGCTGGTTGCCGGCGTTCGGTACGAGAACACCAAGGTACGAGCGGTTTCGCTCCAGCCGGTGCCGACCGCGGTTGTCTGGACTGCCGACAACGACTTCTTCGTCTTGAACACCGCCGATCGGCAGACGCTGTCGTCGCGTGGCGGTTACAGCAACTGGCTGCCGTCGGTGGATGCCAAGTTCGAGGTGGTTAATAACCTCTTCGCCCGCGCCTCGTACAGCAAGACGATCTCGCGTGCCGGTTACGGCGACCTGTTCGCGTCGACCAACGTCGCCGGTCCGGGCCGCCCGACGGCGATCGGTGGCATAGCGACCGGCACTGCGCACAACACCGATCTCGATCCACTGTCGTCGGACAACATCGACGTCTCCCTCGAATGGTATCCGCGCAAGGACGTGTTCCTGTCGGCGGGCTTCTTCAACAAGAAGGTCCACAACTTCATCGGCCAGACGGTGGTCAACCGCAATCTGTTCGGTCTGCGCGATCCCACTTCGGGCACCGCCGGGACGCGTTCGGGCACGGCGCGTGAGCAGCTGGCTGGCACGTTCAACGCCGACATCACCGACGTGAACCTGTTCACCTACACGGCGCTGCTGCAGCAGAATGCGGGCAACGTCGCGACGACGAACGCCCAGTTCGCGGCCAACTACAACACGCAGAGCCGCGCGTTGAACCAGGGGTTCGTCGATCAGATACTCGGCCAGTACGATATCACCGCCAACGGGCAGGATCCGCTGTTCAATTTCGCGGTCAATACGCCGATCAACAACCAGGACGCGCACATCTACGGCGTCGAACTTGCCGGGCAGTATTTTCTCGGGGATACGGGCTTCGGCGTGGCAGCGAGCTATACGCTGGTCCGCGGCAACATCGGCATCGACATCGCGGCCGATCCGAGCGTGAACACGTTCGCGCTGGTCGGTCTGTCGGATACCGCCAACGCCACGCTGATCTACGACAAGAACGGTATCTCGGCGCGCATGTCGTACAACTGGCGCGACAAGTTCCTCAGTGGCATCAACCGCGGCGGCGATCGCAATCCGGTGTTCACCGCGCCCTATGGTCAGCTCGACCTGTCGGTGAACTTCGACCTCACCTCGCGTTTTGCGCTCGGGTTCGAAGCGATCAACATCACCGAGGAGGGCGTGCGCTCCTACGGCCGCGACAAGAGCAACATCTGGTACCTGTCGGAAGGGTCCGCACGGTATCTGGTCGGAGCGCGATACCGCTTCTGACCAAGCGGCGAGAAGGCCGCTGACGAAAGCGGCCTTCCTCGTCTAGGATTATCTCATGGCCTCGGTACTTCTCAACAACATTGACCACCGCGACCTGCGTGTCGCGGTCGGTCATCACGCGCGCTACGGCGATGCGATCAACCAGACGCGCGTCTTCCCGGCCGAGTTCGAGGAACTGCAGCGCGACTATGCGATCTTGCTACGTCGCGACGAGCACGGCGTCCTATTCTCGACCGTCCTGTTGGGGCTCGATCCGGACGAGAACCTGTTTCTCGACGGCGAGCGGTGGGACGCGCGGTACGTGCCGGCGGCGCGGGCGCGCGGTCCCTTCTCGATCGGTTCGGGTGCCGATGGCGAACCTATGATCCACGTCGATCCGAACCATCCGCGCATCGTCGATAACGGCGAGCCGGTGTTCCGCGAGCTCGGCGGTAACGCGCCGTTACTCGATCACGTCTCGGCGATGCTGCAGCGGATCTATGTCGGTCTGGAGACCGAGAAGGCGATGGTTGACGCGTTCGCCGCCGCCGGCCTGCTCGAACCCGCCACGCTGCAACTCGATCTCGCCGACGGGCGTTGTTATGACATTCCCGATCGCTTCACCGTCGATGCGGGGAAGCTGGCTGCGCTCGACGGCGATATCCTGGCACGGCTCCACCGCGACGACTTCTTGCGTCCGGCGTTCTGGATTGCCTCATCGCTCGGCAACCTTCGCCACCTGATCGATCGGAAGCTTCGGAAAGAGCTTCATGGCTGAGAGCTTGCGGGTATCGCGACCCGTCCGCGAGATCGATCACTCCGGTGTCCTCGATCTGGACGCATTGATAGCGACGGAAGAGCCGGTGATCCTGCGCGGGCTCGCCGCCGACTGGCCGCTGGTCCAGGCCGGACGTAGGTCGCCGCAAGAGGCTGCCGCCTATCTGCGCCGGTTCGACGCTGGCCGTCCCGTCACTGGCTATGTCGGCGATCCCGCGATCAGGGGACGCTTCCATTATGACGAGACTGCGACTGCGATGAACTTCGCCGCCAAGCGGATCGCTCTGGGCGAATTCTTCGATCATGTGCTCGGTCATCTCGGCGACGCCAGGGCACCCGCTTATTATATCGGCTCCACCGATCTCGACACCCATCTCCCCGGCTTCCGCGCCGAGAACGATTTGGTGCCGCACGGTGACGTCTTCGATCGCCACCCGCCGCTCGCCAGCATCTGGATTGGCAACCGCACGGTCGCGTCCGCACATCACGACATGTCGAACAATGCGGCTATCTGCGCAGTCGGGCGGCGACGCTTCACGCTATTCCCACCGGATCAGGTCGCCAACCTCTATCCCGGCCCGCTCTCGCCGACTCCCGGAGGGCAGGTGGTGAGCATGGTCGATTTCGCCGCGCCGGATCTCGATGCCTATCCACGCTTCGCTGCCGCTGTTGCCGCCGGATCGGTGGCGGATCTGGCGGCTGGCGACGTCCTCGTCTACCCGGCGTTGTGGTGGCACCATGTCGAGGCGCTCGACGACTTTAACGTGCTGGTGAACTATTGGTGGAACGCGGCGCCCGCCTTCATGGACACGCCGATGGATACGCTACTGCACGCGCTGCTCAGCCTGCGTGACCGGCCAGCGCAGGAGAAGCGCGCGTGGCGCGTGATGTTCGATCATTACGTGTTCGGCGATGCGGAGGCGGTCGCGGCGCATCTGCCGCCACCGGCACGCGGACCGCTCGCGCCGCTTGACGAGCATGCTGCACGCCAGTTGCGAGCCTACCTGCTGCACAGGCTGAACCGATGAATGATACGTCTGAACCTCCACGTACCCGTGTCGTGGTCGCCGGCGGTGGCACGGCCGGATGGATCGCCGCCGCAGCGATCGTGCGGCAACTGGGATCGCTAGTCGATGTGACACTCGTCGAATCGGACGAGATCGGCACCGTCGGCGTCGGCGAGTCCACCATTCCGACAGCGCGCAGCTTTCACGCCTTTCTCGGCATCGACGAAGCGGCGTTCATGCGTGCCACGCAGGCGACCTTCAAGCTCGGCATCGCATTCGAGAATTGGCGCCAGGTCGGAGACCGATATTTCCATCCGTTCGGCAGCATCGGCAGGTCGGTGGCGATCGCCGACTTCCAGCATTTCTGGCTGGAGGCACGTGCACGCGGGTTCGGTGAGGCGTACGGCGACTATTCGCTCGAACAGCAGGCAGCCGGCGCTGGCCTCTTCGGTCACGACGAGCAGCATTCGCTGGCTTATGCCTATCACCTCGACGCGACCGCCTATGCGCGGTTCCTGCGCGCGCTGGCCGAACCCTGGGGCGTCCGCCGCGTCGAGGGATGCATCGAGCGGGTCGAGCGTGACGGCGAGGGGGGCTATATTGCCGCGCTCGTCCTCGCCTCAGGCGAGCGGATCTCTGGCGACCTGTTCGTCGATTGCACCGGCTTCCGCGCATTGCTGACCGAAGGCACGCTTGAGACTGGATTCGAGGACTGGTCGGAATGGCTCGCGACCGACCGGGCGCTCGCCGTGCAGACGGAGACGGTCGGCCCCCCCGTGCCGTACACGCGCGCGATCGCACACGGTGCTGGCTGGCGCTGGCAGATCCCGCTGCAGACGCGGACGGGCAACGGTCTCGTCTATTCCAGCGGGCACATGAGTGACGACGAGGCGCACGAAACGTTGATCGGTGCTCTGGATGGCCGGACGCTGTTCGAGCCGCGACCGCTGCGCTTCCGTTCGGGAATGCGACGGCAGGCTTGGAACCGGAATTGTATCGCGCTGGGTCTGGCAGCGGGCTTCATCGAGCCCCTTGAGTCGACCAGCATCCATCTGATCATGAATGCGGTGATCCGCCTGATCCAGCTGTTCCCATTCCGTGGCGACGATCACGGTGCACTGGCCTCGCGCTTTAACGCGCAGTCGCGACACGAGTGGGAGCATGTGCGCGACTTCATTATCCTCCATTACCACGTCACCCAACGCGACGATTCGGCGTTCTGGCGGGACTGCGCGCGCATGACCATTCCTGACAGCCTTGCTGAGCGGATCGCACTTTTCACGAAGACCGCTGGCGCCTGGCAGGGACAGGACGACCTGTTCAGGATCGATTCCTGGGTCTCAGTCATGCTCGGGCAAGGCGTCGTGCCCCGCGCGCATCACCGCATCGCCAGCATCATCAAGGGACAGGAGTTGCGAACCTCTTTCGAAGATCTTTCCAGAGGAATAGCAAGTACGGTGCGGCTGCTACCGCGACATTGCGACTTCCTAGCCCGGTATTGCCCGGCTGACGGCTGATGCATCACGTAGCCGCTTGTCTGGACGGATATCTCACATGAGGGGAATACTCTAATGTGAGGAGAAGGTGTTCTCTAGGAAAAGTGTTCATATCCGCAGGTCACTGATTTCTATCAGCCATCCGCGCTCCCGTTTCAAAAGGCGGCGCCGCACCCTCTCTCAAGATGAACGAGCGTCCGAAGTTGGAAAGCGAAAATGGGCACCGGAATGTCCGGAAGTGGGTCATCATGCTGGTCTGTTGCCGATGCTTATCAATATCGACCGGTGCTGCCTTTTGGTCCGATTTTTGGGGGCGCGCGTGGTTATCCATGCGCCGCAACGAAGCGCATGCCCTTGTTGATAGCGCATCTATAGTCCAGCGTCGTTCCGACACGCTGAAAATCCGGCATACTGAAAACGGTCATCGAGAAGTCCGCCTCGCCGTCCGGATGGACCTGATACCGAAGGAACTGACGGATCGGCTTGCCGTCGCGACCGACCGTGAAATGATCGTCGGCGAATGCCAGCGTCCCGTCCTCCGTCACGCGATAGGCATCAATGTGCCTGCCACCCCGCGTTTTTGTCGGCTTCGAGTCCGCCGACGTGGGCTTGCACTGGCTCAGGTCGAGCACCACGGCAACCGACGCTCCGCCGTCCAGCGCGTGTTCGACCGCCGGCAGATCGCCCAAGGTCGCGGTCGCGGACGCCTGGGACGCGGCACCTAGAACGGACAGACCCAGTAGGATAGTACGAACGACGCTCATCAATTCCCGCCGAGCGACAGGTTGGCAATACAGGCACTTTGGGGGCGTTCCCCATTTTCGGCATGGGCGTGCGCGAACCGCTCATGGTGGCGGATCACTTCGGTGACGATGAAGCGCAGGAACTTCTCCGAAAAATCGGGATCGAGTTGCGCCTCGGTTGCAAGCTGATGCAACCGTACAATCTGGCGTTTCTCCCGATCGGGATCGGCGGACGAATGGCCCTGTGCAGCCTTCAGCGCTTCGTCCGCCTGCGTAACCTTGAACCGCTCGGCGAGCATGCCGATCACTGCTGCGTCAATGTTATCGATGGTTCGGCGGTATCTGTTCAGGACGTCGTCAGCCACCTGCACACCCTTTGCCTGTTCAGCGCCGTATAATCGAAATGGACGCTACGGCGGGCCCGACTTTCTGTGGTTCGACGCCGCGATGAACCCGGTCGTCGAATTCTGTCCATCGTATGTGATTGCGCTGGACGTTCGCCGAAACGGTATACTATGGCGCTGCCGCCCGCCTCGGGTGATGGTCGACCGTCCCTGCGATCAACCCTCGGAGTTTCCCTGGAACCGGAGGTTTCACGCCGGATGCCGATACCACGACCAACGCGGTGACCGGTAAAAGCAGCGCCAGCATCGCCGCCCGACTCGATCGCCTGCTGGCGACGCGCACCGTGTGGATGATCGTCGCCTTGCTCAGCCTCGCCTTCTTCGAACTTTGCTCCTGTCGGCCTACATCGCGCCGAGTCTGGTGCGTGACGGTCTATTCAGGACGACGACCCCAGGCTTGTTCGGACTGAACGGCGTTGCCGCGCTGTTCGCCGGGCTGACGGTCGGCACTCTAGCCGCGGGCGCCTTGAACCATGACGAAAGCCACCGGCCCGTCATCGAACGGCATTTCGGCAAGAAGCGGATCCGGATCTTTGGAGTTAATGAAGTCACGGCAGATGCTGAGGTGCTGGCTGGCCGATCCCGTCCGCGAGCGATCTGACGTTTGCTTGCGAAAATCGGCGAAAGTGCGGGAGTGGCCGAGGCCGCTGCTACACAGCTGAATGTATTGCAGGAAACGCACTTCGTCGCTCCAAACCGGCCAGTCTGCAATCCTTCCCATTCCGGCCATTGCGCGTTCGCCCAAACCTTGCCGTTCGCTGCGGTTGAGCCAGCGCCGACTAGCGGACGGGACCCTCGTAGCATACCGTACGTGCGGAGGGCCAATCGGTGGCGATACTGTACTTTGTAATTTCCGTCGTGGTAGGATTGGCGCTCGATTGGGCTGTGTACTCGCGAATAGTTTTTGCGCTTGGCAGACCATACTTTTACGGCGATGCAGATGGCTACACGAAATTCCTGTATCCGCGAATAGTTTTCACCGTGGTGGCGATATTCGTGATGTTTTTGACAGCTGGTAAAGAGGGTGCGAACGTTGCGGTATTCGTATGCGGAGCGGGAGTTTTTCTGTTTTCTCCCAGCTACGCTGCCTATCGCTATTTGATGGGTGAGTGAGATGGCTATCTATCAAATGAAGCAACCGCAGTTAAACCGAGCGGCAGCGAACGCTAACCATGCCCCGAAAGCTGCCAGTCCGTTATCCTTCCCATTCCGGCCATTCCGCTTCCGCCCACTTGCAGACATTCGGGGCTTATATACGATGAGCAGATGCAGCGCCGCGTTCTAAACCTGATCGTCATAGTCGGCTTGCCGGTACTGATCGGACAATTCGCATTCGACTGGATTAACAGCGGCCTAAATTCTGCCGCCAGTCACCTCCCTACGAGAGCCATACTCATCCTTGCTGTGTTGCTCGTGTGGTCCGTCTTCCGAGAATACCGCGAGCGTAAAAAGCGCGCCGTCCGCTAACGCCCAGAACAAGGCATTCGGAGTGGCTGTTGCGCTTCCTGATTGCGGACGTTCATTAGGAGGGTTAGCTACCGCTCATGCGAACAGCCATGAACGCGCCGCCTGAGGCACTGGATGATCTCGAGCGAGCGTTTGTAGCCAAGGTCCGAGAGCATGGCTGGTTCGACACCGCAGTGTTTGGCGACGTCGAAGGGCCGGGGTTCTCATTTACCACGGGGTTATGGGTGAACACAGGTCAGCCAGAGTTGATCATGTTCGGCATGAAGCGTGAGATAGCTCATGACGTGTTCTGGGAGTTGTTCCGAGAGGCTAAGGCAGGATTGCCGCTACCAGTGGGTGAGCCAACCGATAGAGCATTCGAAAATCTTCTTGCCTATGCATTTCCGGTGGCGAAGCGGTTCTACCGCGATCACTTGGGCTGGAGCCGATGGTTTTACGGCGGCGACGAGTTCCCCTGCCTTCAAATTGTCTGGCCGGATCGGAGTGGCGTTTTCCCATGGGAGCAAGGGTTCGACACAGCTTTCGCAGCCGACCAGATCGACTTGACAGAAAATGGTTGGGAGTCAGCGCTTACACCGTGAGTCCGCTTTCCATCGAACTGGCGTCAAAAGCCGCCGGTCCGCTTTCCTCTCCAAAGTGGTCGTCAGGTAACGATAACGATGGCCACGCCTGCGATCGACAGGATGACGCTCAGCGTTGTGAGCCATCGAACTTTTCGCTTGTCCACGGCGGTGCTGGCGAAGTGCACCGCCCCGAGCAGCAGGGCCGTGCTGAGAAGCACGATAACGCTGCCTAGGAGATCGCCTTGGGATTCGGTCATCTGGTCATCCAAGACGCTGTCCTGATGATCGGCCAGCAGCGCGATCGGCTAGCAGCGCTTCCCTATCATAGATGTGACGGGCGGGTGAAAACGCCCAGTTGCGGACATTGACGCGGTACCCGATGGTGGCGGGATGGACTCCAAAACGACAACGAAGCGCCGCAGGTGGATTTGGGTCGCCATAGCGTTCGCTGCCGCAATATGCCTGTTCTCTGCGGGTGTAATCTATGGGCGCTGGCTGACCGTGAGTGGAGCTTGTGTGCCGAGCGGTTGCCGATGGCCTTAGTCCGCTTTCGCCCAATCATGGCCGTTTCGCCGCGTGCCACCTGTTCCCGATTGCGGACATTCCCTGTCTGGACGATGCTAACAGAATGAAGGACGACAATCTCGGCTGGCTAAACGAGTGGTATCTCGCTCAATGCGACAGCGATTGGGAGCACTCCTACGGGGTCAAAATCGACACACTCGATAACCCCGGATGGTCACTCAAGATCGAGCTGACCGATACCGCGCTGGAAGGGAGGGCTTTCGAGCGCGTCACTTACGGTGAGATCAGTGACGAGTTGGAAGAGTGGCAGCACAAGGGAAGCTGGTGGGTTGCAGTCGTAAAGGACAACGCCTTCGAGGTTTCCTGCGGACCGTTAGACCTGTCCGCTGCCATTGGCGTCTTCCGCCGATGGGTTGAGCAGCCAGCCTAGCGAGCGTCCGCTGTCGCAAAGCGGACCGTCCGCAAACCTTCCCATTCCGGACATTGGGGTCTCGGAGGAGTTGAGGTGGCATCACACCTCACGAGTGGGGGGGGCGTTCGACTCGGCGGCATGCGCGTAGGCCCTCACTAAAGTCTAAAAATCCCCGACAACGGAATGAGAGCCGCACATGACACGAATCGTGCGTAATGGTAGGCGGCTGCCATGGATGATTTGAGCAATAGCATCGCTTCTGGCGTCGGGGCTGTCGTAACTGCACCTTGGCCATTTTTTGCCGTCGTTTGCATTGTCGTGTTCGGGGTTTGGAAGGTCATTTCCACGCTGTATTCAACGCGAATTCAGAATGCGGAAAGCACGATAACCATGCTCGAAAAGAGGATCGGGCAAGCGGAGGCGGAGCAAGCTAGGCTCGGTGCGGAACAAGCTAGTGCCGGCAAGGCCCGTAGCCCTGCCCCCGAGCAAGCGGGTGCCGCTGTCGCGCCATTGTCGGTTCCCGTACCGCAAACGGAGCCTAACTTGCCAAAAAGCTGGCCGAACGAGGAGTTGTACGTTCCATCAAATTTCACGCCCGAACGTGCCATGAAGTATTTCGTCGGGCGCACTGCATTGCAGGGAGAGGCTGATGCGGCAAAGTACGTTAATCACCGAATAAAATTACAGCGCGCGGTAAAGCAAGTTAACGCTACACCTAGTAGTTTTCTTGTTGTGCTTGAGACAGCGGACGGGAACGGTATTTATTGTTTCTTTGGGCGTCCCAACCTAGCTGTAGAGACTTTGTCAATTGGAGACGTGGTTCAGATAGATGGCTTAATCGAAAGAATCTATATACTTGGAATAGATTTACAGGACTGCCGTCTCATACGAGAGTAGCGAAAGGCTACGCTCGGAAGTGTGATTGCTCTCAATGCTAGAATTACCTGGCGGGTACGAGGGAAGGATCTAGCAAAACCGCACGACTATCTCATCGGTATCGGAGGTTCACGATACCAGCGCAATACCAGTTGCTCTTATTTACGACCGGTTTGGCTCGGCGGTATCGGTTGTCTTCCGATGACATCCCAGCCACGGTCTTGCGGCAGGATCTTTATCATTGTGTCGCCATCGAGGGTGACCAGGTACAGGAAGTTTCCAGATCTGTAGATTGCCTTATCGTTTCCAATAATGACCGGCCTTGCTGCATATCGATGCCCGCCAATTGTCACCAATGTGCTCCCCCGCGGGTCTTCGAACTCGGTTTGAAAGCTGACGTCTCCAAGTGCGAACGGCATAATAAGAGCGGTCATGAACAAGAGATACATGTATGCGCGCCGTGGAATCTTAAACATTCGAGCCGCCAGCCATGTCGTAGCGGTGAGCATCAGAAAGAAGGCAAACAACGTCGTTGGCCGAGCGCCCTTCTCGTTCAGGCTCGAAGCCGTGAGATAGGTACTCCACGCAAAAACTAGGAGTGCCGGGAATTGCATGATCAGGCCGATTGCCCGCTGTTTTGGAGACACGGCTTTCCCGGTATCTTTAATTTCCCCTTGGTTCAATAATGAGGATGGCGCGAACATGTAAGGGGCGGACGTCATCAAAAGGGCGAAGACTATGCACCCGACAGTTGTGAGAGCGTATGACGCAGCGTGCAAAACGTGGTCAGTTATGCTGAAGGCCGCGAAGTAGGGCGATCCGACAGTCCAAAAGAAGCCTACCTCGATTGCAAACGTAATAACATAATAGGTAGCCGTAACTGCTGCCAAGTAAACCGGTAGTCTATCGAGAAAATCAGGTTTTGGTATATCTCCGTTCATCATATAACCCCATCACGTTCCAGCCATTTGCTTAGCGCGCACCGACATCAAACCGAAACGATAATACGTATCGCTTAACGCCATTCCCCGTTTGAGAACGGTACCCGGCCGTCGGCAAGTCATCCTCGAGCGCCGCATTCGGGGAAGTGTGACGCGGCATTGCGCGTTAGCGCACGACACCCCCGCTCGGCCGTCGAGACCGGCTGGGGTGTTATTTAATGCGCCGCAGAGCTCGCCAGACTCGCGATGTGGGCGGGGCGTGGGAATGATCGAAACCGCCCTTTAGCCGTGGAGCCGTAAAATCGTTTGTTATCAATGCCGTTTGCCCGATAGCCGCTCGATTGCGGCGTGAAGGATATCAATGACTTGTACGGCCGGGGGCATCGGAACCGCCGGTTGGATCCCGGTAATGCAGGACGCGATGTAGGGGAAGTTGTCCGCTATCGCCCAAATACGGACGTTCCGGGTGGCGACGCGCTTGCCCGACAGCGGTCATTCGTTCAGCTGTTCTCGCATTCTGTCCGCTCGTCCGACCAGCAGTCAGCGGCGCCCAGGTTCGCCCTTATGCGCGCATCAAACTCGCCAAAGGCGACTTCATGAGGATGAAGTGGCAGCATGTGACTCGTTGAAGTCAAGATTTTCAATGCAGGTCCTGTGGATAGTAATCCCCGGCGGCCATGAATTGTTCCCTGTTCGCTATATAGATAGAGCGTCCATTATGAGATATCAGTCCGTCGTCTACTAACGACTTAAGCATACGATTTACGTGTACTGCAGTCAGGCCGGTCGCGTTGCCAATTTGTGCTTGTGTGAGCGGCATATCAAACGAATCGTTGCTCATTAGCCCGCGGGCACCCATGCGTTCCGCGTGATGGCATAAAAAGTGCGCTATTCTGGTTCGTGCATCCCTGCGAGCCAGATTGAGAAGCTGCCCGCGAACAAGGCACGCATCCACTAGCGTCATTCGAAATAATGCGTATGCAATCGCTGGCCGTTTTCTGAATAACGTCAAAAATTCTAATTTTGGGATAAATGTTATTTCAGAGTTGTTTAAGGCCACCACATCTGAGTCAAATTTTTTCAAAAACAGCGAAGGAAGATTTAGTAAGTCGCCTCGCACATTCAGCGCAGAAATCTGTCGGTTGCCATTGCCCGCATTTTTTTGCTGCAGGGCATATCCGCTCGTTAGCAGCAGCAGAGAGTCTCCCACGTCACCCTGTTGGGCTAGGTTAACAACCTTTTTTACTCGATGCACCATTGTCGGAAGCATAAGGATCGATTCACGGTCCTCGTTGTTCAGCGCACCGTAAAGCGATAGCTCATCAATAAATATTTCGAGATTATGTGGCACAACGCGTCCTTAACGAAGCTATGCCACAGATATGGCGATACCGCTTTGCGTATATGACATCTTTGACCTTATCAAGAAAACTAATCTATGTTGGCTTAGGAAAGGGAGACTCTATTATACTCCATGCTGTTTGAAAGCACGATTAGACGCGATTCGCTAAAGGCCTTTTAACCAAGGGTTACGCTGTTCGATGGTTAGGAATTTGCCCGGCCAAGGTTGCGCGGTCTTGGCTAGCCACCCTGCTGCGACCCGCCTTCTTATAAATTCGGGGATTGCTGCAACTTAGATTAAGTTTTATGACAGGTGATCGACACGTTTAGCCTGGAGCACGGTGCCGAGAGAGGCATCAAGGTGTCTTTGCTCATCATGGAGCGAGACCATGTCAGAAGTAATCGGGCGAGCTTTTTATAATGCTCGCGGCGCTCGGGCGCTTGAGTTAGCGAAAAAAGCGAAAAACACAGAAATAGCAGGCATTCATCAACGGATGGCCAAGAGCTATTTCGAGCTCGCGGAACTCACACCCGAAGATAGTGGACCGCAGTCCCCCCTGACGAGGGGCGAGGTCAATCGAAGTGAAGTTGGATAAACAGTCAAATTCCGTAGGCGTCCTCTCTCAGGCTAATGTAACAAAGGGCGCCCGAAATTTGTTGCGAGAAACATTCTCGCGATCGGTCGAGCGCGGCGATTATCCCACCGCGTGGTCACTTCGAGTAGGATTCGTGGAGCTCATACAACAAGACACGTATCGAGTACTTGGATACAAAGCCGACAGAATCGACAGTTTTCTGGGGCTGCCGATAACTATGTGTCCTTCCGGTTCGCGGAACCAGCTCATAACGGCGACCGGCAGTATATCTATTCCAGAACTCGAACCCATTTGGCGGACCCAATCGTATGCCAACGATTGACGAGCAAAACCACGAGACGCTTCGAACTTCGATCGCTCGATCGCTCGATCTCTGCAACTTGCAGATGATCTTCACGAGAGTTTGATCGCAGCCCATCTCGCAGCAGCGCTGAATATCGCGGAAAAAGTATTGGACCAGGGCAAAAATTCTCCCTGATATTGACGTCGCGAGAACGTCCGCTTCCTCTCCATTCCGGACATTGGGAGCACTGAGGAGTTGAGGTGGCACCAGGCCCACCGAGTGGGGGTCGCGTTCGATTCAGCGGGATGGGCGTTATCGCAACTGGAGGCGCGACGGCAATTTACGCCCATTAGCAGACATCGCCCTGTTCGGTTATGATGCCACATGGCAACACTTCTGCATGAATATTGGGAGGGCGACGACGGGGCTGAGTTCGCCGTCGTGAGGCAGCGTAATGACGAATTGAGACCCGCAACCATGCCGAACGCGCGCTTTGTTTTTAGCGTTTTAGCGGACTCATGGCATCAAGCTATGCAGCTTCAATACGACGAATTGGACTTTGGCACCTATGAGCCTGTGGCAGGCGCGGAATACTTTTATTCCGACGAAGAAGCCGCCGAACAGCAGGCGTATCTCAAACGACGGAACGTCTGGTAACCACCAATCCCGGCCATTCCGCTAACGCCCATACCTAGGGTCAGGACCCATTGATGTGAGAGGCGCGATCTGATTCAGGCTCCGTGAGGAGAGCGTGGATGAGCGACCTGTACTGGCTGACGGATGAGCAGATGGCGCGTCTGCAACCGTTCTTTCCCAAGAGCCATGGCAAGCCTCGGGTCGATGATCGGCGGGTGCTCAGCGGCATCGTTTTCGTCAATCGCAACGGGCTACGCTGGTGTGATGCGCCGAAGGACTATGGGGCTAGGGTCAGGACCCATTGATGTGAGAGGCGCGATCTGATTCAGGCTCCGTGAGGAGAGCGTGGATGAGCGACCTGTACTGGCTGACGGATGAGCAGATGGCGCGTCTGCAACCGTTCTTTCCCAAGAGCCATGGCAAGCCTCGGGTCGATGATCGGCGGGTGCTCAGCGGCATCGTTTTCGTCAATCGCAACGGGCTACGCTGGTGTGATGCGCCGAAGGACTATGGGCCGCACAAGACGCTCTACAATCGCTGGAAGCGGTGGGGCGAGAAGGGAGTCTTCTTGCGCATGATGGAGGGGCTCGCGGCAGCGGAAGCCGTACCGAAAACGGTCATGATCGACGCGACCTACCTGAAGGCACACCGCACGGCATCAAGTCTGCGGGTAAAAAAGGGGATCTCGGCCGCCTGATCGGCCGCACGAAAGGCGGCATGAACACCAAACTGCACGCCGTCAGCGATGCGGATGGGCGGCCCTTGAGCTTCTTCATGACCGCCGGGCAGGTCAGCGACTACACCGGCGCGGCAGCCTTGCTCGACGATCTGCCGAAAGCACAGTGGCTACTTGGCGACCGTGGTTATGACGCCGATTGGTTCAGGGACGCCCTGGAAGCCAAGGGCATACAGCCCTGCATCCCGGGCCGCAGATCGCGCAACGAGCCGGTCAGATACGACAAGCGCCGATACCGGCGCCGCAGCCGCATCGAGATCATGTTCGGCCGTCTGAAGGATTGGCGTCGCGTCGCCACTCGCTACGACCGCTGCCCAACCGTCTTCTTCTCTGCCGTCGCGCTCGCGGCCACCGTCATCTTCTGGCTATGATCAATGAGTCCTGACCCTAGGCTCGCCCATTCCTTGCGCTTCATGTGCGTACGCGTGAGACCGTTATGCTCCTGCTCGATCTGACCCTTCAACAGCC
>NZ_LMPX01000004.1 GCF_001424005.1 Sphingomonas sp. Leaf198
TCATGTTCGGCCGTCTGAAGGATTGGCGTCGCGTCGCCACTCGCTACGACCGCTGCCCAACCGTCTTCTTCTCTGCCGTCGCGCTCGCGGCCACCGTCATCTTCTGGCTATGATCAATGAGTCCTGACCCTAGGCTGTGATAGGATCAGGCTGTTCTCTAGAATGGGAATATAATCATGAAGAAGATCGAAATCGTCAAGATCCAGAAGCTCAAGACCACGACCGTCGCAGCATATCCGTTCTGGGATTGCTGGTTCGTCTGAACCGTTAAAGGCTGGCGCGGGACGATGGAAGGTCCCGCGCCATTTCTCAGGGTAGCCGCATAGTCGGGGGTCGCCGTCGAGGTTGGGAACGAGGAAACGGAATATGCGGTATTCGTCGACTTACGCGGGCCGATTCCGTCGGATGATCGGGATAAGCGCGGTGGCGGCCATCATGGCGCTGGCGGGGGAGTCTGCGGCGCATCCGTCGCGGTCCGCTAGCGAGCCTTTCGTTCCGTTGCTGCGCGGTTTTCTGGATGCCGAGCGAGATTTTGACCAAGCGGGGATCGCGGCGCGTATCACGCAGGACTATGTCGAAGTCTCGCCGATCGGTGAGGTTGACGAACGCGAGCGGATGCTCGGCTTCTACGCGCTCGCGAACAAGCGCGCCGCGCCCGCGATCGCGCTCGACGAGGTGACGACGCAGGTCGTGCGCGACGCCGCTACGGTGACCGCGCGGTTGGGCTATTCGGTGCCGGGGCCGGACGGGCAGGTGCGCATGATCGTGATGCGCGGCGGCTTCGTGTTCCGACGCGAGCGGGGCAATTGGAAGATCGCCTTTGCCCAATATACGCCGATCCGTCCGAGCAAATCCGGACGATGACGGAGCAATCGACAGCGACCGATGCGACCGATGCGACCGATGCGTCCGCGGTAGCGGCTGGCATTGACGGGCGCGTCTTCCAGGCGATTACCCTGTCGATACAACCTGACGGCGACGATTTTCTGGTTGGCGACGTGGAGCTCGGCGAGTTCTACCAGTTTCCGAAAATCGCCGTGCTGATCATGGCGCAGCTACGTGACGGTGCGACGATCGCGGAGATCAGGGCGTCGATCGGCAGTGAGGGCGCTGCATTCGACGTCACAGAGTTCGTCGAGACGCTCGTCGATATAGGCTTCGTCTACGAGCGCGGCGGACAACCGGTCGTGGCCACGCCGACGGGCGCGAGCGCATCGCGATGGACGCTGTTTCGGACGAGGCCACGCTGGGTCCGGGCGCTATTCTCCTGGCCTGTTCTGGTCCTGTATATCGGCGTCATCATCGTCGCGATCGCGTGCGCAGTCCGCTATCCGCAAGCGCGGCTCGATCCGGGCGGGTTCTTCATCGAGTCCGATTTCACCGTGACCCTCCTCCTTCTCCTCGCCATGTCGTCGGTGGCGAGCGCGATGCACGAGGCGGGCCATGTCCTGGCCGCCGCGCGGTGGGGCATCGCGTCCCGGCTCGGCATCGGCACACGGCTGTGGAGCATCGTAGCAGAGGCGGATATTTCCGGTATCCTTTCGCTGCCCAAGCGGCAGCGTTATCTGCCGCTTTCGGCCGGGATGCTGGTCGACGTCTTCAATATCGGCGTCCTGACGATCGTCGTAAGCGGGCTCGTTCGCGCCGGTGGACACAGCTTTGCGGTCAATCTTCTCCAGGCGCTCGTGCTCCAGATCACGGTGACGTTGATCTGGCAGTTCAACATCTTCCTTCGGACCGACGTATATTTCCTGCTGTGCACATGGCTGAACCAGCCCGATCTCGATCGCGACGCGCGACTGTATCTGGCCGGCTGGCGCACCCGGATCGCGCTTGGCCTGGGCCGACGGCGAGTGCCCCCGCCCGAGGTGCGCTATCGCAGCATCTCGACAGTGCGCTGGTTCGCGGCCGTGTGGCTGATCGGGCGCGTCCTGGCGGTCGCCATGTTGCTCGGTGTCTTCCTCCCGACGATGATCCGCTACGGGCTCAAGGCCTATCATTTGGCGGTCGGGCCCAAAGGCTCGATCGGAAGTGCGATCGATATCGCGACGTTCGTTCTCCTCTCCGTGCTGCTCGTTGCCGTCGGCATGGTCATGTGGTTTCGGCAGCGGGGAATTGTCCGTCAATCGGAGGTTCGATTATGATCGCTTCACGACCCGACCCGTCGAACACGATGCCGATGGATCCGCGTATGTTTGTGCTGGATGCCCGTTTCGACCACGGCGGTGCCTGGGCGGGAGTCGAGCAGTTGGTCGATGCCGCGTGGTGCGATCTGCGCGCGCGTGGTTACGATTCGCTGCTGCAACGGCATCATTACGCGTTCCACATGGTTCTCCAGCGACGCCGCGACAGGATACCGCTTGCCTATGCATCGCTGACGGACATGGCGGTCGGCTCCGAACGCACCCGGAACTTCCCGTTGGATCGTGCGCATCGGATCGTTCACGCTCTGGTCGACGTGATGATCGCGTGGCGACAGCTCGACGAACGCACCACACCATGGATCGTGTTCGTCCGCGGTTTTGACGGCGCTCAAACGCTGGCGCGGCGCTTCTTCGCCGAACTGGCGCGGCGTGGCGCGGCGGATATTGCAGTCGTGACCGACGCTGGAGGCCTTCCGACATGGCTCGACGATCGCGATGCCGCGCTTGCGGGCCGCGCGGCAGACGCATTGCCCGGTCATGATCTGGACGCAGCCGCGGCGATATGGGCCACCCATCCCCGCCTTATGACAGACATGGCGCTGGTCGAGCGTCATCACCCGGCGCTCATCGCGCTGCACCGCGAGAAGGGCGATGCCCTGACCGTTGCCCGCCTCTCGCTGCGTGCGCTCTGTCTCTACAATCACTTCGGTTATTATCACGAATCGGGAAGCTTCGTGGATACCGTCATGCCGTATTTCGATACGATCGTTGGCGACGACCGCGATGCGCGCTGGAATTATGTCGGCAACATCTTTCAGGGGCTGGTGATGATCGGGCGGCAGGCGGAGGCGTTTGCCGTCCTTTCGCAGCGGGCAGAGCCGTATCTGGACCGGCCCGATCTACGGGCAAAGATGCATTATGTCCTCGCGATGTACCATCTCCGGTACGCCGTCTCTACCGATGTCGCCCGTGCCGAATGGCACCTCGATGCGGCCTGTACCGATATCGCCGCGGCGCAATCGACGATCGACCCCGCCGACCACCTGTTTTTCTCGGTCTTCATCGACAACGGCATCGCGTTCCTCCGGGTCCGGCAGGGGCGGGCGGACGAGGCGATTGCGCTGTGTGGCGCCGGGCATGCCCGACTGACGCGCGCGCTGGGGGATGAGCGCCACCGGCTCCACCGCTCGGTGCTGCAATACAACATGGCGCAGGTCCACGCGCAACTGGGCCAGTTGGACATCGCGCTCGACTATTACCGCACCGCGATCGATGCCGATCCGCACTATTCCGAATATTATAACGAAAGCGGCAACCTCCTGCAGCGGCTGGAGCGGTTCGATGAGGCCTTGGCGATGTACGCGCTGGCAGAAACTTATAGCGCCCCCTATCCCGAGCTGTTCTACAATCGCGGCGTCTGCCACGCGCACCGCGAACAATGGCCTGCCGCGCTTGCCAGCCTGGACCGGGCACTGGATCTCGACCCAGCGCAGCCCGACGCGCTGCTGCTGCGCGCAGACATCTTGTCCGCGTTGGCGCGGACCGGCGAGGCGCTCCAGGATATCGAGGCGGCGCTGCGTCTGGCACCCGGCAATGCGTCGGGGCGGGTCAATCGCGCCGTCCTGCTGTTCGAGGGGGCGGACTTTGCCGGTGCCCTGTCGGACATGGATGCGGCAATAGATCTGGAACCCGGCGTCGCCGATCATTTCGACAATCGCGCTGCGGTGCTCGAGGCACTGGGAGAGGCCGACAGAAGCCGTGCAGATCGCAAGATCGCATCTGCACTGAGACTTGCAGCCTGACGCATACGTTCATGATACCGGTGGCGCATGCCTAAAGTATCCAACCTGATTATGGATCGGCACCAAACCGGACCCTGGCTCGAGTGAGACAACCGCCTCTAATGTTCGAGAAAGTATGCGTTAGGAAGGGGATCCGATAGGCGCCGATTGGTACCCCTGCCTGTATAAAGCTTCGACGCAGATTCAAGAGTTTCGCGAAGATCTACCGGGGGCTAATTTTCGGCGTCGGTCAACAGTTCCGGCGAGCGGAGCGGACGCGCTAGTTAGTAACAGGTGGCCTCCTGATTGCCTCCAAAAGCCCTGCGTCCAACAGCGCAGCAGGCGCACGCCATACACCGGGCTCATGGTTGGGACGCAGCGGAAGGAGTGCCAAGTTTGATGGGGCGGTGATAACGCGCATGGCACCAAGCTACATTGAGCCTAGCACTAGATTCACCCCGAACTAAGGCCAAAACCGCCGATGCGCCGATGCGCCGAGGACAGTGGATGTCATTGTACGGCCTGATCAATGCCATGGCCTGCCGGCTCACCGGAGCCTCCACCAGCTTCGCCTTTCGGTCACGGAGGAAAATCGTCAGGAGTACGTGCCTACTTAACGTAGTCACAATAAAGCGCTTGGGCCGTAAAACGCTATGACCGATCCGCGATAGTCTGACTTGGTCGTCCGCACTGAAGCAGTCCGTCGCTGCTTTATAAGGCCAGTCATCTGGTGCCCGCTCATATCGTGACCGCGAAATTCATCGCGTTACGGTGAACCGGGCTCCTCTAGGTGTTGCCGCTACCGCAGGGGGAACACCTTCACCACCGTTGCCGCGTTCGAAAATAGGTCATATAGGAGATGCTATATCATCGCATAGGATCCTCTCAGTGTCATCATCGACCATCCCCGTCACCGTTCTCACCGGCTATCTGGGCGCGGGCAAGACGACGCTCCTGAACCGCATCCTCAGTGAGAACCACGGCCGGAAATACGCGGTCATCGTCAACGAATTCGGCGAGATCGGCATCGACAACGACCTGATCGTCGATGCCGACGAAGAGGTGTTCGAGATGAACAACGGGTGCATCTGCTGCACCGTCCGCGGCGACCTGATCCGCATCATCGAGGGGCTGATGAAGCGCAAGGACGGCTTCGATGCGATCATCATCGAGACCACCGGCCTCGCCGATCCCGCGCCCGTCGCGCAGACCTTCTTCATGGACGACGACGTGCGCGCCCGGGCGAGCCTCGATGCGATCGTGACTGTGGTCGATGCGCGCCATGTCCTCGCCCGGCTGGAGGACAGCCATGAGGCCGAGGAGCAGATCGCGTTTGCCGACGTGATCCTGCTTAACAAGACCGATCTGGTGACCGCGCAGGAGCTTGAGGTGGTGCGCCAGCGCGTCCGTACGATCAACGGCCAGGCGCGGTTGCACGAGACGCAGAACTGCGTCGTACCGCTCGAGGAGGTGCTGGAACGCGGCGCGTTCGACCTCGACCGGATCCTCGAGATCGAACCCGACTTCCTGTCCGAGGACGATCACGAGCATGACGATACGATCACCTCGGTATCGCTGAGTTCGGCGACGGCGATCCGGCCCGAGCTGTTCATGCCGTGGTTGCGCAACCTGACCGCGGTCCAGGGACAGGATATCCTGCGGCTGAAGGGCGTGTTGTCGTTCCCAGACGAGGACCAGCGCTATGTCGTGCAGGGCGTCCACATGCTGCTCGACGGCAATCATCAGCGCGACTGGAAGCCGGACGAGGTCCGCAGCAGCCGGATGGTGTTCATCGGCCGCAACCTCGATCCTGTCGCCTTGCGCGCCGGGTTCGAGGCCTGCGCAATTCCTGCCGAACGATGATCGACGCGATGCGTGAGACGCTGGTGCAAAGCCACGGCAGCCGTGCCGAGGTTGGTGCGGAGCCGACCGCGATTCTGTGGCTCGGGGACGACGCGTTGCTGACGCTCGGCGATGGCAGTGTGCGGCACATGACCGACGCGGGCGAGGTCGCCGCGCATCCGGTGCACGGCGGCGCGATCCTGGCGGCGTGCCGTCATCCCGACGGACGCTCGATCGTCACCGGCGGCGACGATGGCCGGGTATGCCGCGTGACGGCGTACGGCGATTTTCTGGAGTTGGGCCGCTTCGACCGACGCTGGGTCGAGCATCTGGTGGCGAGTCCCGCCTCGGGCCTGATCGTCGCCGGCGTCGGTCGCGAAGCGGTCGTCTGGACGCCCGGCGCCACCAAACCCTCGCACCGCTACGCGATCGGTTCGACGATCGGCGGCTTGGCGCTCGACGGCAAGGGCAAGCGGCTGGCCGTTTCGCACTATGGCGGCGTGAGCCTGTTCTATGCCGCGACCGCCGGCAGCGGCCGCGTCGCGCTCGATTGGATCGGCTCGCACCTCGCTTGCACGATGAGCGCGGACGGCCGCTATGTCGTCACCGCGTTGCAGGAGACCGGACTGCACGGTTGGCGGCTTCCCGATCTGCGCGACATGCGGATGTCGGGTTACGTCGCCAAGACGCGCAGCTTCTCGTGGGATCGCCGCGGCAAATGGCTGGCGACCAGCGGCGATGCGTGCGCCGTCCTATGGTCGTTCGACGGCAAGAGCGGCCCGATGGACAAGCCGCCGGTGCTGCTGGCCGAACGGCGGGGCGCGATCGTCACACGCGTCGCCTTCCATCCTCGCAGCGACTTGCTGGCGGTCGGATATGACGATGGCGTCGTCGTCCTCACCCAGGCCGGCGACGATCGCCCGCTGCTGGTCGATGAAGAGGGCGCCGCCATTACCGCGCTGAGCTGGAACGATGCGGGCACCCGGCTCGGCTGGGGCGACGAGGACGGCCGGATCGGCATTCTCGACATGGCCGCGCGCGCATGAAGAGCCCGTGCGTCGATATCTGCCGCTTCGATGGGCGGACCGGCTGGTGCGTCGCCTGCGGGCGCACGCAGGTCGAGTGCCGCGGCTGGCGCAAGGCGGCGCGGCCGACCCTGCTGGGGATCCAGGCGGAGCTGCCCCGCCGCCTCGCCAAGCTGGCCGCGCGCGGCATCGTCGCCTCGGAACTGGCGCCCGACTCAATTTCGGAAGACGACCCTATCTCGGAAGACATGGCATGACAGATCCCTCGTTCGCACTGCCCACGCTGGGCCTGATGTTCGTGCTCGGCCTGCGCCACGGGCTCGATCCCGATCACGTCGCGGTGATCGACAATATCGTCTTCCGCATGGTCGAGGAGCGGCCGCGATTGTCGCCCTGGACCGGTACGCTGTTCGCGCTGGGTCACAGCCTCGCGGTGGCGGTCGTCGCGATCGGCGTGTCGCTGTTCGCGCACTGGATCGTCGTGCCGCGCTGGACCGCGACGCTGGTCGATACGATGGTCATCGCGTTGCTGATCCTGGTCGGCACGCTCAATCTCGTCGCGCTGCTGCGACACCGCGCCTACGCGCCGGTCGGGTGGCGCGCAGGGCTGGTGCCGCGGTCGCTGCGGTCGAGCACGCACCCGGCGGCGGTCGTCGCGATCGGCGTCGTGTTCGGGCTGGTGTTCGACACCGCGACCCAGGCTGCGGCTTGGGGGGCTGCGGCGACCACACGAGGCGGGCCGGCCGCCGCTGCCGGGATCGCGCTGGCCTTCACGATCGGCATGGTGCTCGCCGATACGCTGGACAGCCAGATCGTCAGCCGATTGCTGCGCTCGAGCCAGCGGGCGGGTCGCGGTGCAGGCGGATCGGTCATGCGGTATCGGCGCGCGGTCGGCTGGCTGATCGTCGGCCTGTCCTACGGCATGGCGCTGTTCGCGGCGTCGGAGACCGCGGGCTTCGCGCTCGACCTCGACGACCGGACCTTCACTGCGATCGGCGTCGGCGCGGCCACCATCGTCGCGGCGCTGCTCGCCCGCGGTGCCTGGATCGCCCGCAAGGCCAGTCGCCCCGCTCTGGAAGGCGCGGCATGACCGGCCTGGTCACCGGACCCGGTGCGCTGATCCCGGTCTCGGTCCTCACCGGCTTTCTCGGCAGCGGCAAGACGACCGTGCTCAATCGGCTGGTGCGCGATCCGCGGATGGCGCGCGCGCTCGTCATCATCAACGAATTCGGCTCGATCGGCCTCGACCATGACCTGATCGTCCGCAGCCAGGACGACATGGTCGTCGAGATGATGGGCGGCTGCCTGTGCTGCACCATCCGCGGCGACCTGTTGCGGACGCTGCGCGAGGCGCCGTGGCGGTTCGCGCGCGACGGCAAGTGCTGGTTCGACCGGGTGGTGATCGAGACGACCGGTCTCGCCGACCCAGCGCCGATTCTGCACACGCTGATGACCGACGAGCGCCTGCAAACGCTGTACCGGCTGGACGGGGTCATCACCACCGTCGACCCCGCGACGGGGATGGCGACACTCGATGCGCAGGAGGAATCGGTCAAACAGGCGGCGGTCGCCGACCGGCTGCTGCTGACCAAGACCGATCTGGTCGGTGCGGACGCGCGTGCTGCGCTGGAAGCGCGGCTGCACGCGCTCAACCCCGCCGCGCCGATCACGGTGGCGGTCGATGGCGCGGTCGATCCGGACCTGCTGTTCGAGGCCGGGCTCTACGATCCGACGACCAAGAGCCACGACGTCCGCCGCTGGCTTAACGCCGAAGCCTATACGAGCCCGGCCCCCCACCATCATGACGACCATCATCACGACCACCACCACGGGCATCACCATCACGGCCACCATCATCACGACGTCGATCGCCACGGCGACCGGATCCGCTCGGTCTGCCTGACCTTCGACGACCCCATTCCAGCCTTGGCGTTCGAGCGCTGGCTGGGCATCCTGACGATGTTCAAGGGCGCCGACATCCTGCGCGTGAAGGGCATCGTCAACGTCGAGGGCGTCGATCGGCCGATGGTGATCCACGGCGTCCAGCACATCTTCCACCCGCCGGTCCGGCTCGACGCGTGGCCGAGCGAGGATCGCCGCAGCCGGATCGTGTTCATCACCCGCGACCTCGACGAAGCCGATCTGCGCGGCACGCTGACGCTGATGACGCTGGGGCTCGAGCATTTCGGTCTGGTCGGAGAGGACGCGATGACCCTAGGGGCAGGGGGTGGACTGATCCCGGACAGAGGCTGACGACCACGACGACCGCAGGGGCGGGCAACAATATTAAAATGGGGGATATCGGTGCGCGCGACGATCATAGAGTCATGGGTGCGCGGTGCCGCGGCGGCGACCGCCTTGTGCGGCGCCTCGACGGCGGCGATCGCTGAGGACGGCACGCCGACCGCGTCGCTGTCCGTACCGGCCGCGGGCGAGGAGATTACCGTGACCGGCTGGCGGCTGCGCCAGCTCGACCTCGCGACGCCGACCGCGAGCCGCCTCGGCCTGTCGATCCGCGAGACGCCGGCCACGATCGACCAGATCGGTGCCGACGAGATCCTCACGCGCGGGTTCCGCACCGTCGAGGAGGCGACGGTCAGCCTGCCGGGCGTCACCTCGGGCGGCTCGCCGGGCGATCCCTCGTTGTTCTCGATGCGCGGCTTCACCGGCGAGCAGATCACGGTGCTGCACAACGGGCTGTATCTCGGGCCGGCGAACATGATCAATCGCCCCGGCAACACGTTCAACATCGCCAGCATCGACGTCCTCAAGGGGCCGGCGTCGGTGCTCTACGGGCAGGGGGCGATCGGCGGCGCGGTCAACATCGTCAACAAGAGCCCGGACTTCACCGCCGACAGCCTCCAGGCGCTTGCCTCCTATGCGTCGTTCGATACCGCAAGCATCGGGCTGGGTGGCAACCACCGCCTCGGCGACACGCTCGCCGCCCGCGGCGACGTCAGCTATCATCGCACCGACGGCTTCGTCGATCGCGCCGGTTCCACCTCGTTCAACGCCACCGGCGCGGTGCTGTTCAAACCGCGCGACACGCTGTCGATCGCGTTCAGCGTCGATTATCTCAAGGACAACCTGTCCACCTATTTCGGCACGCCGCTGGTGCCTGCCTCGTTCGCCGCCGATCCGATCGGCGGGATCCTGTCGACCGGCAACGGCTATGTCGTCGATCGCCGCACGCGCTTCACCAATTACAACGTGGCGGACAACCGGGCAAAGAGCTGGCAGGTCTGGCCGCGGCTCGTCGTCAACTGGTCGCCGTCAGACCACGTCACGCTGTCGAACACCGCCTATTATTTCCATGCCGAGCGGCAATGGATCAACGCCGAGAACTATGTCTTCAACGCGACCACCAAGTTGATCGACCGCGATCGCTTCTTCGTGTTCCACAACCAGGATCTGTTCGGCGATCAGTTCAGCCTGACGCACAAGGACAAACTGCTCGGCCTCGACAACAAACTGGTCGTCGGCATCGACTACAGCCATCTTGATTTCGTCCGCAGCCGTGGTTTTCCCGATGGCGACAGCGTCGATCCGCTGACCCCGAGCGCGGGTCTTTTCGGTGCGATCGACAAACGCGTGTCGCCGACCCGCTGGGACCAGATCGCGCTGTTCGGCGAGGATGCGCTCGCGCTCACGCCCTCGCTCAAGCTGGTGACCGGCCTGCGCGCCGAGCGGCTGTATCTGACGCGCGAGAATTTCAACGTCGACGGCAGCTTCAACGCCGGGTCGAGTTTCGACCGCACCTACCGGCTGTTCAACTGGCGCGCGGGGCTGGTGTACGACGTGACACCAAACGTCACCGCCTACGCGTCGTACAGCACCGGCAAGGATCCGGTCGGCGCGAACATCTTCCTCGTCAACGCCAACCAGAATTTCGGCCTGAGCACGTCGCGTCAGGTCGAGGGCGGGCTGAAAGCCGATCTGATGCACGGCCGCGGAACGCTGACGCTCGCGGCCTACGACATCAAGCGCGAGAACATCCTGACACAGGTCGCGGTCGATACCGTCAGCAATATCGGCAGCCAGCGCTCGCGCGGGATCGAAGCGTCGGGCGAAGTGCGCGTGACTCCGGCCTGGGCGGTGATTGCCAGCGGGACCTATGTCGACGCGAAATACGCCAATTTCGTCGATCCGAACTACGGGATCGCCGCGTCGGGCAACACGCCGCCCAACGTCCCGGCCTGGGTCGGCAATATCTGGACGACGGTGCAGCATATCGGCGGACTGCCCCTGGAAGCGGGCGGTGGCGTCAAATATATCGGCAAACGCTACGGCAACACCGCCAACGACCTCGTGCTCAAACCCTATGCGACGGGGATCGTCTACGCGACCTATGCGCTGACGCCGCGCTGGTCGCTGACCGGGCGGATCAACAATGTCTGGAACAAGACGTTCGTGCAGTGGGCAGACATTTATTACCCCGCGCAGGTCATGCTGGGCGAACCGCGCCGGTTCGAGGTCAGCGTCCTTGCCCGCTTCTAGGGCGAACGCGCGGCCGCGGCAGGCGATCAAGGCGCTCGTCTGGTTCCACCGCTGGCTCGGCATCGCGACCTGCCTGATCTTCGCGCTCTGGTTCGCGAGCGGGGCGGTATTGCTGTTCAAGCCGTTCCCGTCGCTGTCGCACGCCGACCAGGTGCGACTGGAGGCGCCGATTGACGTCGGCGCGGTGGCGATCTCGCCGCGTGGCGCAGCGATCGCCGCCGGCCAGCCGACCGCGCTGCGCCTCGTCCAGCGGGGCGGGGCGCCCGCGTATATCGCCACCACGCCGGACGGGACGATCGCGATCGATGCGCGATCGGGTCAGCGGCTGAGTGATCTCACCCCCGAAGACATCGCCTCGGACCGTTCATCGCCCGGCACGACGCCCCCGGTCGCGATCGCCTACGACCAGTGGGTCGTCCACAACCGCTTCGATCCGCTCCGCCCGTTTTACCGGATCGACCTCGCCGACGGACGCGGGACGAGCCTTTACCGTTCGGCGAAGACCGGCGAACTGGTCCAGCGCACCACTGCCGCCGATCGCGGCTGGAACTGGGTCGGTGCGGTGCTGCACTGGGCGTATTTCACGCCGCTGCGGTCGAGCTTCACCGCGTGGGACCGGACGGTGTGGATCCTGTCGTTCGTCGCGCTGCTGGTGGCAATCGCTGGCACGATCCTCGGCATCATCCGCATGCTCGCGGCGCGCCGTCTGCGCACGCCGTCGCTGACCCCGTACCGCCAGCGCTGGATGCGGTGGCACCATCTGCTTGGCCTGTTCGCGAGCGTCTTCGTGCTGAGCTGGACGCTGAGCGGCTGGCTGTCGATGGACCACGGCCGCCTGTTCTCGCGCGGCCAGCCGACCGCCGAACAGGCAACGCGCTATGCTGGAGCCCCCTTGGCGACCGCGCTGCCGAACGACCTGCCGATGGCCATTCCGGCGGACACCAGGCAACTCGACTTCACGGTCGTCGGCGGCCGGAGCCTCTCGGTCGCGTGGCAACCCGACGGAACGGCAGTGACCTATGATGGCGACTATACGCGGATAGCGCTCGCGATGCTTCAAGACAGGATTGGCAAGGCGGTGCTGACAGCATTTCCCGACGCGTCGGGTTTCAGCGTCGCCCCGATCGATCCAACTGCGACCTATGCCTTGGCGGAAGGCTGGCCCGCGACCGCCGTGCGCGTGACGCTAAGGGGCAATGCGCTTCCCGATGTCTATGCGGACGGCGTCGACGGTCGATTGCTGACGGTGATGGACGACAGCCGCGCCCGCTACGCCTGGATCTATTACGCACTCCACACTTTCAACGTGCCCGGCCTCGCCACGCGCCCGTTGCTGCGTCGGATCGTCGTGCTGATCCCGTTGCTGCTCGGCTTCCTGTTCAGCCTCACCGGCGTCGTGCTGGGCGTCCAGCGCCTACGCAAAATCCATTAGGCGCCGGCTTCGCTCGAAATGCCCCCGATCGCGCTTTCATTGGTGATCCGAGGCAACGTCGAACGAAGATTTCGATAGGGAAAGGCTGTAATACGGTTTGGCGTCGCATGCGGCTTATCCCATCAATGCCCGGCTGATTTCGTCATCCGTCGCGACATGCTCCTCGATGACGCATCTCAGATCGATCCCGCTGATACCGTAGCTGGATACGACGGCTGCCTGGGCGATGTTGAGACCGTCGGACGACTGGACCATTGTCCCGCCGACGGCGATCGGATGCGGATAGGTGCTGTGGTAGGCGTAGCGTCCGGTCGTTGCGACGACGCGGTCGGCGCGGTCTATGATGGTGGCGACGGCGTTGGCAGCGGTGCGATTGATGACGTTCATCACCGCCGCCGCCTGACCCTCGAAATCGAATTCGAGATAGCAGGCGCCGATCGTCACCTCTTCGATCCGGATCGGCGCGACGTAGATGAGCACGTTGCGGTCGCTCGACCACGGGTTCCTCCACACCGCGTCGGTCATCCATTCGGTGGTGAGCGGCGCGGACATGGCGCTGCGAAACTGGTCGTAATTCTTGAAATTCACTGTGCGGACCGCAGCGTTCGCGTGCGCGCAGACCGCGACGTGCCCCTCCGCGTCGACGACGAACGCGTTCAGGAAATAGGGCGAGCAGTTCAGCAGCGACTGCAACCGCTTCAACGCGCGCGCCTCGATCTGCGGCGACGATCGGCCGAGCAGCAGCGCTTCGCTGATCGAATGGTCGGTGGCCAGCATCCGCACGTCGATCGAGCGGTCGTACAGGGTGCGCGCCAGCGTGTCCGCGATCGACTGGGCAAGGTCGGCGAGCCGCCCGCCCTCCATGTCCTTGGCCAACTCGCTCGCGATCACCGCGCCGTGCTGCAGGTAATGCAGGACTTCGTCGCGAAACGCGCGGGCCGAACTCCGCGCGCTTGCCGCCAAATGCTTCACTTCCTGCGCGACGACCGTGAACCCGCGTCCCGCCTCGCCCGCGCGCGCGGCTTCGATCGTCGCGTTCAGCGCCAGCAGGTTGGTCCGCCCGGCGATCGCCTCCGCCTGATCGGCATGCGCGGTAACCTTGTCGCTCAGCGCGGTCAGCAAGGCTCGAATGCGTCGGGGCATCGTATACTTTCTCAAAGTCCGACTGCGGCCCTACCCGGCGATGGTTAACGCATCATGGCGATTCTCTTGCGATCCTTCCGTACCTGCATGGTATCGAACGGAAATATCCTTCACACCGGTGGGACGGCACCGACCGCGTAGCAGTCCTTGCGACTGGACGCCTGACCAACCAGCACCTGCTGGGACACAGGTTTCGCGTCGGTGCGGTCCGTCGGGACGCTACGCCATAGCCCGCGATCAGCATTACGGTCTTGCCCTTGCATTCCCCGAACCGCCGCGACCATGTCGTCTTGGGATCGGCCGGCAGGCGACCAACCTTGCCGCGCCGCTGGAGGTATCCCTGGGTATTTCCCCGTCTTGAAAGGGGTCCGCAGTCGGCGCCGAGTACGCCGACTGCGGACCCGGCCGTCAGAAGCGTGCGCGGACGCCGATGCGGTAGAAGCGGCCGAGCGTGTCGTAGAGTGCCGGGTTCACGTCGAGGCCGGTGTTGGTCTGCGGCGAGGGCTCGGGATCATGATCGAACAGATTGTCGACCTTGAAGAACATGCTGACCTGCTTGGTGACGTTCACCGCGCCGCCGATGTCGAAGTAGAACGCGCCCTTCATCTTGTTGTAGTCGATCGTCGGGTTGTTGCCCGTCGATACCGGGCAGTTCCCCGCCGAGCAGACGACGTACTGGTTGCCGATCACGCCGTCGCTGAACCAGCGTTGCTGCAGCGTCAGGCTGAACTGATCGGTATCGTAGCTCTGCGTCGCGAGCCATTTCCAGCTGGGGGTCGCGCCCGAGTTCGCGCCCGCACTGTCGACCGGGATCGTGCCGGGCAGACCGGGATCGGTGACGAACTTGATGACGTGCGTGGCGAGCGCGCGCACCGTCAGGTTGCCGGCGATGCCGAGCGGCCGGCGCCACTGATAGCTGCCCTCGATATCGAACCCGTTGGTCTTGATCGAGGCGAGGTTGAACGACTGGACGTTGACGAAATTCGGGCCCGCCGTGTTCTGCAGATTGAAGCTGCCGCAGGTCTCCGTATTGCCCTGGAAGCAGAGATTGACGATCTGCGCCGCCGACAGGCTCGAGACGACGTCGTTCAGCTTGATCGTGTAATAGTCGAACGACAGGCTGAGCCCCGGCGCCCATTTCGGCTTGGCAAGAACGATGCCGGCCTCGGTGCTGCGCGCGATTTCGGGGCGCAGCGCCGAATTGCCGATCGTGTTCTGGATGATCAGCACCTGCGTGTTGCGGAAAGGGTCGGTGAAGTTCGGCACGGTCGTCGTCGTCGGCGCGGCGAACAGCTCGGACAGGTTCGGCGCGCGGACATCGCGCGAGGTGACGGCGCGCAGGCGGAAGCCGTCGAACGGGGTCTCCCAGGTGCCGCCGACCTTCCACGCATAGACGTTGCCCGACGTCGAATAATGCGTCGCGCGGCCGGCTGCATTGACGTTTGCGCGGCCCAGCGTGTCGGAATTGAGGACCGGCAGGTTCAGCTCGAGGAAGCTCTCGACGACGTCGTACTTGCCGGTGCCGTTCTTGTAATTGCCCGCATACCAGTTGTTGCCGGCGGGCAGCAGCGACGGATCGGACGGATACAGCGTCGAATTCGGGCTGAGGTCGGACACGCCCGCGCCGTAGGGATCGGCGTTCACGCGGTAGAATTCGCGGCGGTACTCGGCACCTGCCGCGACCGCGAGCGGCCCCGCCCACAACGTCAGCGGCTCGCCCGAGATGCTGACCGCGGCGGCGTCCTGCGTCTGCTTGGTGTGCTGGAACGGCCCGTTCGCGGGGACGATATAGGCCAGCGCGGCCGCCGATGGCGTGGTGCCGCCGAAGATGTTGATCGGCTGGCATCCGCCGGCGCGCGCGGCGGCATTGGCGCAGACGATCTCGCCGTTCAGCCGGACCGCGTTGATCGCCTGGTTGTAGCGTCCGGTCAGGCTGATGTTGTCGACGCGGATGTCGGTGGTGTTGATGCCGTGCTCGTACGACGCGTCATAGGTCCAGCTGGTCCCGAGTATGCTCGCCTTGCCCTTCACCCCGCCGACGAAGCGGTACTGCCTCCGATCGGTGTTGACGTGGATGTTGGGCAGGATCGCGTTGCTCAGGCCGTATTGGAAATTGGTGATGCCGTTAGCGGCGCACGCGGCCGAGATCGAGGCGGGCAGATACGGGTTGGCGCACTGGATCGTCAGCCCGGTCTTCGATGCGCCGGGGTTGGGCTGGTTGTCGGATTTCACCTGCGCGATGTTGGCGGTGAAATACACCTCGTTGTCGGGGGCGAAGTCGTAGCCGATCCGCGTATAGCCGTTGAGGCGTTGCAGCCCCGATTGCAGCGAGGTGCCCGATCCGACATGCCCCGACTGGTCGCCGCCGACGCAGAACCCGACATAACAGCCGTTGACGGTGCCGGCCGCATTCTTGGCGGGGACGCCGTTCGAGCCGTACTGGAACTGGAAGGGCTGGCCGTTGGCGTCGAACGCGGTGCCCTGGAGCGGGCCGGCGCTGATCAGACCGTATTTGGTGTATTGATAGGCCTGGCCGTGATCGCGGTAGAGGAACTGCGGCGAGCCGTTGTTGCGGATGCCGGTGTCGACCAGCGTGGTCGCGCGGTACCAGTCGCGGCTGCCGGCGAGGTCTTCGCCGAAATTGCCGGGGCCGACGCCCTCTTCGTGCGAATATTCGCCGCTCAGTATGACGTGGAGCTTGTCGCCGGCAAAGCTCTTGCCGACCGCCGCCTGGACCAGCACCTGGCCGTCGTCGCCATAGGTGGTGACGCCGGTCTGGATATTGCCCTTGAACCCGGTGAAGCGCGTGTCGGTGATGAAGTTGATCACGCCACCGACCGCATCCGAGCCGTAGGATGCGGACGCCCCGCCGGTGACGATGTCGACGCGCTTGATCAGCAACTGCGGAAACTGGCTGATGTCGGGCACGCCGGTGACGTTTGCGCCGACCACGCGCTGGCCGTCGAGCAGCGTCAGCGTGCGGATCGTGCCGAGCCCGCGGAGCGAGAACGAACTCAGGCCCTGCGAGCCGCTCGACGTGCTGAAGGTACCGGTGCTGGCGCCGGTCGAGCCCTGCAGCGACGGCAGCTGTGCCACGGTGGTGAAGATGTTCGGCTGCGCGTTCTTGAGGATCTGCTCCTCGCCGATCACCGTCGTCGGGGTGGGGGCGTTGAACCCGCTCGAGGTGATGCGCGTGCCGGTCACGACGATGTCGCTGGCCGATGCGGGCGACCGCTCGGCGTCGGCAGCATCGGCGGGTAGCGACTGCGGCGTGGCGGCGGGCGCCTCGGTTGGGGCCGGGGCCGCAGTGGTGGCGGGTGGGACGGTCTGCGCGATCGCCGGCGCGCACAGCAGCGCCGTCGCGAGTACCGCCATGCTAGTAGCGCTACCAAACAGGCTTCTGCTCAAGCGCCGGTCGTGCGTGACCAATTCCATCATCCGTCCCCTTGTTGCACTTCGCATCGGCCGTGTTCGGCTCGGCCAAAGCTCGATTGTCGCGGCGTTCTACCGCATGCGGTGCAGCCGGGCATCTACGACCATCGTCGCATTTCATTCGGGTCGGGGAGCTTGGCTGTCAGGGGCGATCAGGGGCGGGCGGTGTAGAGCGCGTGGTGCGTGAGGATGTAGAGCGTCCGTCCGTCGGCGCCGCCGAACAGCAGTTGCAGGGGGCGTTCGGGGATGTCGATACGGCCGTGTTCGCGACCGTCCGCCGCGTAGACGAACACCTGTCCGTTGGCGACGTAGACGCGGCCGTCGGGACCGGTCGCGACGCTCTCCCCGCCACGTGATGCGAAGCGCTTCAGGTCGGTGATCGCGCCGCCGCGGCCGAGCAGCCCGGTATAGGTCGTGTCCTCGGATCCGTTGACGATGTGGACGCGCGCGCCGACCCGGCCTGTGACGAAGCCATAGGTGTCGAGCGTATCGGAGAACCGCCAGCCGAGATGGTTCGCCGGCCCCTGCTGCCAGACGCGATAGGCGGGCAGTACGAGGCTATTGTCGGGCGAGACATATTCCAGCGGCTTGGCGAGCGCCGCGTCGCGCGCGAACATCTCCGCCAGCGTCGTGAAATGGTCGGTCTCGGCGTCATATTGATCGCGGAATTCGCCGTTGTTCCAGACGCTGCCGGGCAGTGCGATCGCGGCGCCGGCGCGCGCGGCGACCGGTGTCGGCGCGATCACGCGCACGTCCTGCGGTTTCGCCGGGTCGATCGCGTAGACCGTGCCCGCCGGGCCTGCGGACGAGAGCACCATCAGCGTACCCGACCGATCGATCGCCAAATTGACGGGATCGAGCGGCGCATCGGCGACGATCGACAGGCCGTCCTTTTCCGACCAGCCATGAATGCGCTGGAACTGGCGGTCGACGAAATACAGTTTCCCCGCAGCATCCACCGCGCCGCCGCCGAGTGAATAGAAGCCATCGGCGACCTGCTTGACGGACGCGAGCGGGGTAGGGGCGGCGGGGGCCGGCGTATCGGTCACGTCCAGTACCGCGAACTCGCGCTCGCGCATCTCGGTGCCGCGCGCGACATCGACGATCGCGTTTTCGTACGGATATTTGCTCGCGCGCAGATACGTGCCGCAACCGTTCGCGTCACAGGTCGAAAAGCCGCTCTCCGCGTTCACATGGACGTTGCGGAAACGAATGTCGGTCGAGCCGTACAATGTCACTGCCGCGCGCGCCGGTTCGAGCGACCGCGTGACGCGGTAGGCGTGGAGATTGGCGAACAGGATGTCGCGCGAATTGCGCACCTCAAGCGCGACTGTGGCGCGGCTTTCGCCCGCTTCCTCCTCGGTCTGCGGCGCGAGGAACTGCCAGTTGCGCACCCCGTCGAGGACGATCTCGGCACGACGATGATGTTCGGCCGACATCTGGTAGACATAGCCCGGCGTGCTGGTGTTCGAGACGTGGAGCCCGGCGGCGGCATAGGTGTCGGGCGTCCACACGCCGTTGAACGTGCCGCCGCCGCCGTCGGTGACCCACAGGCTCGCATATTGCCCGTCCCAGCGCTTGGCCGGATCGATGTCGGCGGTGTGCGTCGCGTTGTAGGGATCGAAGCGGCTGCCATCTGCGGCAAAGGTACCGTGGCCGCCCTGGAACTTCACGTCGTCAACCAGCGAGCGTTCGCCTGCGCGCCACAACAGCGCGGTCGCGCGCGGGTTGCTGCCGCCGGTGAACAGCCCGAGCCCCGAGACGATCGCGGCGCCGCCCTTCGCGCTTTCGATCAGCGCGCGGGGGCTGCCGACGCCGCGATACGCCGGGCTGTTCTCGGCGAGGACGATCTGCGTCAGGCTCGGGTGGAGGCCAATCAGCACGCTGTCCGCGCGCAGTTTCAGCGTGTCGGTGACGCGGTAGAATCCGGCCGGGAAGTACAGCACGCGGTGATCGTCGATCGCCCGCTGGAGCGCGGCGGTGTCGTCGGTCGCATCGTCGCCGCGCACACCGAGATCGCGGACGTTGGTCCACGCCGATACAGGCGGCAGCGCACGGATCGCGGCGTCGCGCGGACGGTCGATTTTAGGCAGTGGCGTCGCGTCCATTCGTGTCGCGAAGCTGCCCGTGGTGCCGAGCGCGGGAAGAGTCAGACCGTACGTAAACGCGCGGACGCGGTAGCGTGCGGCTGGCCCGGCGACCGTGCGGCCGCTGTCGCGAAAGCGCGCGAACGTCGGCGTATTCTGCCCGACCGCGTTGTCGAAGCCGATCTGCGTATAGGCATTGCCCTCGTTGCTGATGACGATGCCGGCCTTGGCGACGTTTTCGAACCGGACGTCCTTGCCCCACAGCCAGTCGCCATAGCCGCGATCGATCTCGATCCCGACCGGGACGTTGCGGATCACGGTGTTGACCAGCGTCAGCCCGGCCTCGTGCTCGCGGATCGCCGCGTCGCGCTGACCCTCGAACACCGAATCGAGCAAGGTGAACTGCCATGCCGGCGAGGTCTTCTCGGTCAGGATCCCGTAGCGGCCCCCGAAGAACTTCAGGTCCTGAGCCAGATTGCCGACCTGGTAGACGCCTGCCAGTGCCGAACCCAGGTGGAAGTCGATATGGCTGAGATAGGCGTGCTGCGCCGCGTGGAAGCGGACCGCGGTCGCGGCGGGATTGCCCTCGCCGATCTCGAAGTCGACATTCGACAGCGCCGTGTAGAAGGTGCCCGAATTGGCATCGGCGATCCCCGGATCGAACGGCACGCTGGTCGGCGGCGGGACGGGGACGGGCGGTGCCGGCGGTGATCCCGCAGTTGCGGCCGGGGTGCCGGTGAAGAAGACCATGCTGCCGACGCCGCGCTGGAACCCGGGGGTCGACGGCGCGAGCAGGAGCACCGGGCGGGCCCTGCCGACGCCGAACAGGCGGACGCCCGGCCGCATGTAGAGCGTGCGCGTGATCCGGTAGCGGCCAGCGGGCAGGAAGACGATGCCGCCCGCGCCGGTGTTCTTCGACGCGGCGGCGGCCACATCGATCGCGCGCTGGATCGCCACGCTGTCGTCGGTGACGCCGTCGCCGCGCGCCGCGACCGTGATCGCGCGCGGATCGACGGGCGCGGTGGCGAACACCGAGGTCGAGGCTAGCGCGGGGGCGGACACTCCGACCAGCAGCCCCACCAGGAGAGGGGCTGCGAAACCGGCGGTAAATCTGGCCGTCATGACTGTGCGTCCTTCGATGAGGGCCGTTTCCCGCTGCACGGAAAGCGATAGGCTGCCGCGTCGCGCGCGACGATTGCGACAAAGGTCGTAATGGCCAATCCGGAACATCTGATCGATAGCGGCGTATCGACACCCGGCCACTCGGTCGTTGCGAAGGATATCGACCGCCGGTGCCAGATCGTGTGAACACCCAGACCCCCTACGGAATCGTCGTGATGGGTGTGAGCGGCAGCGGCAAGTCGACTCTGGCCGCGCTGCTCGCGCGGCACCTGCACAGCCCGCTGCTCGAAGGCGACGATTTCCATTCCGCGGCGAACGTCGCCAAGATGGAGTCGGGCCATCCGCTCGACGATGCCGATCGCTGGCCGTGGCTCGACCGGCTCGGTGCCGCGATCGGCGTGGCCGCACAGGACAGGGCGACGCAGAATGGGATTGCGGTGGCGGCCTGCTCCGCGCTGAAACGCAGCTACCGGGAGCGACTCTCGCAAGCCTCCACAGTGCCGCTCGCCTTCGTGCTGCTCGACACCGCGCCCGACGAGATCGCCCGGCGTCTCGCAGGCCGCACCGGTCATTACATGCCGCCAAGCCTGCTCGACAGCCAGCTTGCGACGCTCGAACGGCCATCGGCAGGCGAGCGCGCGATCACGCTCGATGCCGTGCTGACGCCCGAGCGGTTGAGCGAGGACGCGCTCGCTTGGCTGAGCGCTCAATTTCCGCGAGGCTAAGCCCCCGCGACATTGCGCGGTCATGGCATCAGCCGCTTGCGACCCTGTGACAGGTGCCAGCGCATCGCCAGCGCTGCGCCGTCCGCGTCCTGCGCACGGATGGCTTCGACGATCGCATCATGCTCCTCCATCATCGCACCGATCACCTCGGGCGGCCGCAAGCGCGAGATATCGACGCCTGCGCGCAGAATCCGCATCACCTCGTCCTGGAGATGATCGAACACCGGCAGGAAGGCGGCATTGCCGGTCGCCTCAGCGATCGCGCGGTGAAGCTGCCAGTCCTCGTCATGCGCCGATGCGTTCGACAGCAACGCGCTCCGCAACGCTTCCAGCGCGTGCTCGATCGCGTCGAGCTGGCGATCGGAGCGGCGCTGCGCCGCGAGGCGCGCCGCCTCCGCCTCCAGCACGAAGCGGACTTCATAGGTGCCGAGCGTCGTCGCGAGCGCATCCATCGGCATGTGCGTGCCGAGCCGCGCGGACGGCCGACGCTTGACGAACGACCCCGCACCGAGCCGCGCCTGGGTAATGCCGTCCGAGGCGAGCCGCGCCAGCGCCTCGCGCACGATCGTGCGCGACATCCCGAACGTCGCCGCGAGCTTGGCCTCCGACGGCAGGCGGTCACCGATCGCCAGATCGTCTTCGGTGATGATCCGGACGATGCCGGTATAGGCGCGATCCGCCAGCCGGCCTTCGGTCGAGGGTGGTAGGTCAGACGACATAGCTGAGCGCCATCACGAGGACGAGGCCGACCACCGAGATCGCGGTTTCGAGCAGCGACCAGGTCCGGAATGTGTCGGCGGTACTGGTGCCGACATAGCTTTTCACCAGCCAGAACCCCGGATCGTTGACGTGGCTGAAGAACACCGAGCCCGCGCCGATCGCCAGCACGACCAGTTCCGGCGACACGCCCGAACTCGCGACCACGCCGGGCATGATCCCGACCGCGGTGATCGTCGCGACGGTCGCCGAGCCTGCCGCGAGTCGGATCGCCACCGCGACCAGCCAGCCGAGCAGCAGCGGCGAGATCGAATACATCAGCACGGTCCGCGCGAGCAGGTCCGAAAGCCCCGCTGTCACCAGCACCTGCTTCAACGCCCCCCCCGCACCGATCGCGAGCAGGATCGCGCCCGCCGCGCCCATCGTCTCGTGCCACACCGCATCCTGGATCGCGACCTCGCGCAACCGCCGGCCGAACAGCAGCGGCAGCGCGATCAGGTTGGTCAGCAATAGCGCGACCACCGGGTTGCTCGCGGCGACCAGCCAGGCCGCGCCCTTCCACGTCTGCACCATCTGGCCCAGCTCGCCGGTCGCGATCATCAGCACCGGCAGCAGCACGATCAGAAGCGACAGCGCGCGGGGGGGCGGCGCGATCGCGAGCCCGGTCTCGCGCAGCACCGGCGATACCAGCCGCACGCCCCGCGTCGTGAACTTCGCCAGCAACGGCCCGGCGATGACCGCAGTCGGGATCGCGATCAGGATACCGTACAGCATCGTCCGGCCGAGATTGGCACCGAGCGCCTCGACAGCGAGCAAAGGCCCCGGATGCGGCGGCACCAGTGCATGGACCACGCCCAATCCGGCGAGCGCGGGCATGATCAGCCGCAGCTTGGCGGCATCGCGCGCTGCGCCGTCCTTGCCGGTCATTTCCTCCGCCGCGGCGACAACGATCGGCAACAGCAGCACGAGTCCGGTTTCGAAGAACAACGGCAGGCCGACGACGATCGCGATCCCCAGCGTCGCCCAGGGTGCGGCGCGCACGCCGGTTAGTCTCAGCGCGCCCTTCGCCAGCGACGCCGCGGCGCCCGACAGATGCAGCATCGCGCCGAGCGACAGGCCGAGCGCAACGACGAGCCCGGTGCCGCCGATGATATCGCCGACGCCCTTCTGCACGGCTTTCGCCACATCGGGCAGCGGCAGGCCGGCGAGCAGGCCGACGGTAAACGCGCCGCACAGCAGGCCGATGAAGGGGTGCAGGCGTCCTTTGACGATCATCAGCACGGCAAGCAGGATGCCGGAGAGCGCGGCGATCACCAGCCGCAGGTCGCCGCCGATCATCGCGCCGCGCCGATCGCAGGGGCGTTGCGACGTTCTGGCTGACGGTCCGGTGCTTGCGCCTTCATCATCGCTCCCCGCTCGATCCGGCGGCGTTTCTCGCCTGCCGATATGGCTCTAGCTGTAGGACAGGTTTTTGCCTGCCGCCAACAGAAAAGGCTTGATTGCCGATAAATCCGGGGCGCATACGGAAAACCTGTCCAACCGAATCCATTCAAATGGATCGCACCCACGGGCCGAAACAGGAGGAGGATGACCATGCAAGGGACCACCCAGACCGTCTCGCAGCACCGGCAGCTGCCAGCCATCCCGGTATCGCCGCAGCTCACGCCGACCCAGATCAAGGTGCTGCACGGCGTCCATTCCGGACTGCTCAACAAACAGATCGCGTACGACCTCGGCATCGCCGAGGCGACCGTGAAGGCGCACATGACCGCGCTGATGCGCAAGCTCAACGTCCGCAACCGGACTCAGGTCGCGATCGTCGCGCACGGCCTGGTGTTGCACGCCGCCTGAACGTTCGGCTCGCGAGCGATCGACGGGCACACTGCATTTACGGGGAGACGGACGATGGACGCGAGATGGCTGCTTGGCGCCGCGGTGCTACTGCTTTCGACGCCGGCATCGGCGAAAACGACCTCGGTCTATCTGACCGCCCCTGCTGATCCGCGCGCGATCACCGTCAAGGGTGTCGGCGATGGTCGCGCCGACGACAGCGTCGCGCTCCAGCAGGCGATCGATGCCGCCGCGGCTGGCGGGCATGGCGGAGTCGTGTTCCTGCCATCCGGCCGATACCGGATCAGCCGGACGATCTTCGTCCGCTCCGCCGTCCGGATCTTCGGCGTTGGTTCGACTCGCCCGGAGATCGTGCTGGGCGACAACAGCGCGGGCTATGCTTCGGGCGTCGCGGCGATGGTCGCGTTTACCGGCGAGGACCAGTACCGCGTCGGCAAGGCGCCGGTCCCGCCGCGCACCAGCGTGCCGTTCGACCCGGCGATCTTCGACGCGACCTCGAGCACCTTCTATTCCGCATTGTCGAACGTCGATTTCCGGATCGGCGCGGGCAATGCCGGGGCGGTCGCGGTGCGGTTCCGCGTCGCGCAGCACGGCTATCTGCGCCACGTCGACTTCCATATCGGCTCGGGCCTCGCCGGAGTCTATCAGGCGGGCAACGAGTTCGAGGATCTGAAGTTCTTCGGCGGCCGGTATGGCATCCTGTCCGAAAAGACGTCGCCGGCCTGGCAGTTCACGCTGATCGACTCCGACTTCCAGGGCCAGCGCGACGCGGCGATCCGTGAACACGAGGTCGACCTGACTCTGGTCAACGTCGCGATCCGCGATACGCCGGTCGGGATCGAGATCGATCGCGGCTATTCGGATTCGCTGTACGGCAAGGACGTCCGCTTCGAGAACATCGCGAAGGCGGGCGTCGTCGTGTCGAACGAGAACAGCGTCTTCACGCAGATCGGGTTCGACAATGCGGTGGCATCGAACATGCCGACGTTCGTGCGGTTTCGCGACAGCGGCAAGACCGTTGCCGGGGCAGGGACACGCTACCGGGTCGGCGATTTCTCCTACGGCCTTAAGCTCGCCGGGCTCGGCCAGATCGGTGCCTATGCGACCGATATCGTCATGGCGCCGCTCGCCCGCCTGCCCGAGCGACGCAAGCCCGCGATCGCCGCGCTGCCGCCGGTGCGCGACTGGGCGAACGCGCACGATCTTGGCGTCAAGGGCGACGACACGACCGACGACACCGCCGCGTTGCAGCGCGCGATCGACACGCACCGCGTGGTGTATCTCCCGGTCGGTCGCTACCGCGTCACCGACACGATCAGGCTGCGGCCCGACAGCGTGCTGATCGCGCTGCATCCGAGCCTCACGCATCTCTATCTGCCCGACGAGACGCCCGCCTATAGGGGCGTCGGCGGGCCGAAGGCGCTGCTGCAAAGCGCGAAGGGCGGCAACGCGATCGTCTCCGGCCTCGGTCTGTGGACCGGCGGCGTGAACCCGCGCGCGACCGCGCTGCTGTGGAAGGCGGGCGAGGCGTCGATGGTCAACGACGTCAAGATCCAGGGCGGCGGCGGCACCGTGCTGACCAAGGGCAGCCCGATCGGCTTCGGCGATCCGCGCGCGCGCTTCGACGGCCAGTATCCGAGCATCTGGGTCACCGATGGCGGCGGCGGTACCTTTGCCGCCTTGTGGTCGCCGAACACGCTCGCTTCTGCCGGGTTCCACGTCTCGAACACCAAGACGCCGGGCCATGTCTACGAGCTGTCCGCCGAGCATCACTATCGCGCGGAAATCGTCCTCGATCATGTCGAGAACTGGGAGTTCCTGGCGCCGCAGACCGAGCAGGAGGTGCGCGACGGCGTCAACGCGATCTCGACCGAGATCCGCAACTCGCGCAACATCCTGTTCGCCAATTATCACGGCTACCGCGTCACGCGCTCGATCAAGCCGATGGACGCGGCGGTAAAGCTCTACAATTCGGGCGATATCCGCTTTCGCAACGTCCATGTGAACGCCGAGAGCGGGTTCGCGAGCTGCGATGCGAAGGGTTGCGGCACGTATCTGCGCGCGAGCAAATTCCCGTTCGAGAACGCCATCAAGGACATGACCCGCCAGCAGGAGGTCCGCGAACTCGAATTCGCCAAGCTCGACGTTCCGCCTGCGCCGACCGTCGCCGCGGCGGCCTCGGCGGTGCCGGTATCACCGGGCGTCGAGAAGCTTGCGGACGGCTTCTATTCGATCGCCGGCGGGGCGGTCGATGCAAAGGGCAAGCTGTACTTCATCGATCGCCAGTTCCAGCGGATCCATAGCTGGTCGAAGGCCGAGGGCCTGTCGATCGTCGCTGAGGCGCCGCTCGATGCGGTCAATCTGGCGGTGGATCGTTCGGGCGACCTGCTCGTGCTGTCGTCCGCGGGTCGCGACGGCACCGTGTACAGTATCGATCCGGCCAAGCCCGCGGAGGTTAAGGTGATCCCACCGACCGCGGTCCGTGCGCGCCGCGACGCCGCGACGGTACTGCCCGTCAACGTCTGGGCGAACGGCGAGTTTGCCGACCGGATCGATCCGACGACCTACCGGTTCCCGACCATGACGGACTTCTTCACGACCAAGATGGGCGAGGCCAAGCCGCAGGAATATGTTTCGCCCGACGGCTCGCTGGCGCTGCCCGCGTTTCGCGTGTGGAACCAGGGGCCGGACGATCATCAGGGCTGGCGCTGGTCGGACACGCTCGACGCGAACGGCTTCGTTGCCGCCAAGCCCGGCGAGCGCGTCGTGCTCGCCAACGCCTCCGAAGGGCGCACCTATTCGGGCCTCGTCGGCGATCAGGGTCGCGTCACCGATCTCAAGATCGTCGCCGATCGTGGCGGCGAGAGCGTCGCGCACGATGCCGCCGGCAATCTCTACGTCGCGAACGGGCAGGTGTTCGTCTACAACCCCGCCGGCACGCTGCTGCGGCGGATCGATGTTCCGGAACGGCCGCTCCAGCTCGTGATCGGCGGCGCCGATGGCCGCACGCTCTTCATCCTCGCGCACCACGCGCTGTACGGCGTCTCACTCTGACGGCACGCGCGGGAAGCGCAGGATGAGCGTGGTGCCGCGCGCGGCATCGCCGAAGCCGATCGTCGCGTTCAGCCGGGCTGCGGCGGAGCGGACGATGGCGAGGCCGAGCCCACTCCCCTCAGGGCTCGCGACGCCGCCGAGGCGCACGAACCGGTCGAACACCGTGTCGCGGCAGGCGGGCGGAATACCGGGGCCGTCGTCCGCGACGACGACCGCGGTGTCCGAGGCGGACGTTACCAGCTTGACCGAGACCGTGCCGCCGACCGCGTTGTAGCGGATGCCGTTGTCGATCAGGTTCGAGAGGATCTCGAAGATCAGCGTGCGGTGGCCCGAGACGATGTGACGCGCGTCGTCTTCGCTATCGAGCGTCAGGTCGACTCCCGCCTCGATCGCCTGATTGATCCGGCGGGTGATGACCGCGGCGGCGACCTCGTGCAGGTCGACCGCCTCGAGCGGCGCGGACACGCCGGCCTCCTCGGCCCGGGCGAGCGCGAGAAGCTGCGTGACCAGGCGTTCGAGTCGCGTAACGGCGTCGGCGATCTCGTCGAGCGCCTCGCGGCGTTCGGCATCGGAGCCGCGGCGGGCGAGCGCGACCTGGACTTTCAGCACCGACAACGGCGTGCGCATCTGGTGCGAGGCGTCGGCGGTGAAGCGGCGGACGCCGACGGTGGCGGTGTCGAGCTGCGCCAGGAGACGGTCGAACGCGCCGGCGAGCGGGCGGAGTTCGCGCGGCAGGGGACCCGTGTCGAGCGGTGAGAAATCGGGGCGCGCCCGCTCGTCGCGCGCCTCGATCGCTCCGCGCAGCCGGGCGAGCGGACGAAGGCTCCAGCCTAGCGCGGGTCGCAGCAACAGCGCGGCGGCGCCGACGAGGACGCATTCGCCGATCAGCAGCGCGAGCATCAGCCGCCGGGTCAGCGCACCGCGATTGTCGAGCGTCTCGGCGATCTGGACGATCACGGGCTTGTCGATCCGGGGGAGCGAGCGGCGGACTTCGGCTATGCGGATCGGCTGGCCGCGGTAGCGCGCGAAGCGGTAACGCGGGACGTCGATCGAGAGCGTGGCGGGATCGGGCGCTGGCATATCCGCGTAGCCGGTGAGCAGGTCCGGCCCGACGGCGACGCGGTAATAGACGTTGTCGCGTTCGGTATTCTCCAGCATCCCGAACGCGGCGGACGGCAGGTCGAGCGTCACCTCGCCGCGTTCGACCTGCACCGTCTCGGCGATCGCGCCGAGCGCACCACCGAGCACGCGGTCATTCGTGCGGCGGACGACGTCGGCGATCAGCGTCGCACCGACCACGCCGATCAGGACCGCCGCCGCCAGCAACGGCCCGAGCACCGCGACCAGCAGGCGGGTGCGTAGCGCAGGAGTCCGCGTCTCAGCCGGCATCGAGCATGTAGCCGACGCCGCGGACGGTGCGGATGCCGGGGCCGTCGGGCGCGAGCTTGGTCCTCAGGCGGGTGACGTGGACCTCGATCGCGTTGTCGCCGACCGGCTCGTCGAACCCGAACACCTCGCCGATCAGCAACGCGCGGGGGACGACCCGGCCGGCTCGGGTAGCGAGCGCCTCCAGAACCGCACGCTCGCGCCGGCGCAGGTCGAGCGCACGACCGGCGATGTCCGCGTCACCAGTCGAGCGGTTAATCGTTAGCGTACCGACGCTCAGCACCGGCAGCGGATCGCCGCCTCGCCGCCGCCCCAGCGCCCGCACCCGCGCCTCCAGTTCCTCGGGCTCGAACGGTTTGCGCAGGTAATCGTCGGCGCCGAGGTCGAGCCCGCGCACACGGTCATCGAGCGCATCGCGTGCGGTCAGCATCAGCACCGGCACCCGCTCGCCGCGACGGCGCAGCGTTTCGAGCACCGAGAAGCCGTCGATCCCGGGCAGTCCGACATCGAGGATCACCAGCGCGTAGGGCTCGCCGGCGACCACCGACAGCGCCTCCTCACCGGTCGCGACGTGATCGACCGCGTTGCCGCCGGCGCGCAACAATGCCGCGATACTGCGCGCGAGGGCCGCGTCGTCCTCGATCAGCAGGATGCGCACAACGGCTCGTCCTGCGCCCGATCGGCGTGAAAGGTTGGTGACAGGTTCGCTTCGTACTCCACCGTTGCAGTCTATCCGAACACAGAGACGGAAGGCGAGGAGAGTGATGATGGCACGCATTTTATTGAAGATCGCGATACTGACCGGGCTGTCGGCGCTTGCCGCGACGGCCGTGGCGCAGCGCCCTGCCAATTATCCGCGCTCCTACGACCAGCTGATTTCCGACGCGCGTGCCGAGCGGCAGGTGCGGATCTACGGCAATGCCGATCGCGCCGAACTGCTGCCGGTCGTCGCCGCGTTCCGGAAGCGGTATCCGGGCATCACCGTGCTGTACGCGGACATCGGCTCGACCGAAATGTACCGCCGCTTCGTCACCGAGACGCGCGCGAAAAAGATGTCAGCCGATCTCGTCTGGTCGTCGGCGATGGATCTCCAGGTGAAGCTGATCAACGACGGCTTCGCGCAAGGCTATGCGAGCCCCGAAAAGCCCGCGCTGCCGCCCGTGTCGGTGTGGAAGAACATGGGGTTCGGCGTCACCGCGGAGCCGATCGGGATCGTCTACAACAAGCGCCTCGTGCCGCCCGCTCAGGTGCCGCGCACGCACGCCGCGCTGGAGACATGGCTGCGGAAGAATGCGCGCGCCCTGACAGGCCGGGTGACCACGTTCGATCCGGCGCGCTCGAATGTCGGCTATCTGTACCTGTCGGAGGATCTCGCGATCACGCGCGACACGCGGTCGTTGCTCGAGGCGATCGCCGCGACAAAGCCCGTGCTGTCGCGCACCAGCGAGCCGATGCTGCGCGGCGTCGCCGAGGGGCGGCAGGCGATCGCGTACAACGTCATCGGCTCTTACGCGGTGGAACGGGCGCGGACCGATCCCCGCATCGGTGTCGCGTTCCTCCAGGACTACACGATCGTCACCTCGCGGATCGCGTTCATCGCGCGCGAGGCCGCGCACCCCGCGGCGGCGAAACTGTTCCTCGATTTCCTGCTGTCGCGCGAGGGCCAGTCGCTGCTCGCGAAACGCAGCCTGTGGCCGGTCCGCACCGACGTTTCCGCCCGCCGTCTTCCCTCGAGCCAGGCGCGACCGATCCGCGTGGGCCCACAACTTCTCGTCAACCTCGACCGCGTCAAGCGCCAGCGTTTCCTGCGCGACTGGACCGCGATTCTCGCCACCGGAGCTCAACAATGACTCTCTTCCGTACCGGGTGCGCCGCACTCGCGCTGATCGCCGCAACGCCGGCGCTGGCCCAGGCTCCGAGCGACGCCGACCTCGGCGCGCTGGTGCGCGCGCAGGCCGCCGAGATCGCTGCGTTGAAGTCGCGGCTCGATCGGCTGGAGAATGCCGCCGCCGTTGCGCAAACCGCCCCTCCGGTCGCTCCGCCACAGGCGGTCGCGCCTCCACAGGCGATGGCGCAGAACACCGAGCCGCGCCGCACGGTGCCGTTCGCGCCGCAGCTCGCGCCTCCGGGCCCGGCCGATCGCAGCGTCGCGCAGGCAGTCGCCGCACGCGACAATCCGTCGGGCGTGACCACCGAATGGGGCGCAGGCCTGCCCGTCTTCCACTCGGCGGACGGCGTCTACACGTTCAAGCCGCGCGGCCGCATCCTGACCGACGTCAGCTCGAGCTTCGGCTCGAAGTACGACGGCCGCAACATCACCACGACGGGCATGCGCGCGCTGCGCCTCGGTCTCGAAGGCGGCGTCGGCACGCACTTCTTCTACCAGTTCGAGAGCGACTTTTCGGAGAACGAGGTCGACGTCGTCACCGCGTTCGTCGGCTGGCGCAACAAGATCAAGCCCGGTCTCGACTATGACGTTCGCGCCGGTCACCTGTTCAACGATCGCGGCTTCGAAGGCTCGACCGGCTCGGACTCGACCCCGTTCCTCGAACGCACCACGGTCGCCACCGCGATCATCCCGCAGCGCGGCTTTTACGGCATCGGCGTGATGCCGCGCATCTTCTGGAAAACCGGCCACGCCTCAGTGACGATCACCGGCGACCGGATCGACGGGACGCAGACCGTCGGCGACAGCCGCACGGTGCTCGGCCGCGCGCACTGGAACCCGATCAAGTCCGATACCGGCGTATTGCATATCGGCGCATGGGGCTTCGACGAGTCGCTATCATCGGTCGCGGGCACGCTGACTCGCAACACGGTGATCGGCGGTCGCTTCAACGGCGCGCTGCGCGTGTCGACCGGGCCGCTGATCGGCGGCACCGGCACGACCGGCTACGGCGTCGAGCTCGGCGGCTATCGCGGGCCGTTGTGGGTGATGGGCGAAGCCGGCCGCCGCAACGCGCGGCTCGACGGCGGGCGTCCCGATTTCGTCAGCAAGGCGTGGAGCGTCTCGGCCGGTCTGTTCCTGACCGGTGACCTGCCGCCGTACAACCCGCGGCTCGGCAGCTTCGGCCAGCCCAAGGTGTTGAAGCCCACGTTCGACGGCGGGGTCGGCGCGATCGAACTCACCGCGCGCTACGAAAGCCTCGATTTCGACAATCTGCTGACCGGCGGCGACGGCTGGGCGGCGACCGTCGGGGTCAACTGGTACCTCAACAGCTTTACCCGCTTCCAGGTGAACGCGATCCAGTGGAACACCGACAACCGCGCCGGCGATTATGTCGGCAACGACAGCGGGCAGACGGTCAGCGCGCGCGTCGGGGTGACGTTCTGATGCAGACCGGCATGCGCTTTGCCACGATGGCCCGGCCCCACTCCTCCGTCATCCTGACGAAAGTCAGGATCCAGAGCCACAAGGGACCACGCGCCGTAACCCTGGATCCTGACTTTCGTCAGGATGACGGGGTGCTTGCGGCCGCCCGTATAGCGGCCCCCGCGACGGTAACTGCGGCGATGCCTGCCACCCCCACCCCCCTATTCACGCCCTTTCCTAGGACGAAGCGATGAACCTTGCCCTGCTCGGCTTCCTGATGGTCGCCACGTTCATGACGTTGATCATGACCAAGAAGATGACGCCGCTGGTCGCGCTCATCGTGATCCCGTCGATCTTCGGCGTCTTCGCGGGTGAAGCCGCGGGTCTTGGCCCGATGATGATCGACGGCATCAAGAACCTCGCGCCGACCGGCGTCATGCTGTTGTTCGCGATCCTGTTCTTCTCGACGATGACCGACACGGGTCTGTTCGATCCGCTGGTCGGGCGGCTGATCCGGATGGTCCACGGCGATCCGATGCGGATCCTGATCGGGACGGTCGTGCTCTGCGCGCTCGTCAGCCTCGATGGCGACGGGTCGACCACCTACATCATCACGATCGCCGCGCTGTTGCCGCTCTACAAGCGCTTCAACATGAACCGGCTGTATCTCGTCTGCCTGTTGATGACGACGAGCGGGATCATGAACCTGACGCCGTGGGGCGGGCCGACCGCGCGTGCCGCAAGTGCACTGAAGCTCGATCCGGCGACGCTGTTCCTGCCGCTGATCCCCGGCATGATCGCCGGCCTCGCCTTCCTGATCGGGCTCGCCGTGTATTTCGGGCGCAAGGAGCGCGTCCGGATGGGTGAAGCGGGGATCACCGCGGACACCGAGTTCACCGGCATGGCCGTCTCGCAATATCCCGAGGCACGCCGCCCGAAGCTGATCTGGTTCAACGCAGCCCTCGTCATCACGCTGCTGACGCTGCTGGTATGGGGCATTCTTCCGCTCTCGGTGCTGATGATGCTGGCGTTCGCGATCGCGATGATCGTCAACTATCCCGGCGTCGCCGACCAGAAGGAGCGCATTTCCGCGCATGCCGGCAACGTGCTCGCGGTCGTCTCGCTGATCTTCGCGGCGGGCATCTTCACCGGAATCCTCGGTGGCACGGGCATGGTCGAGGCGATGAGCAAGGCCGTAGTCGGGGTGATCCCGCCCGCGCTCGGGCCGTACATGGCGCCGATCACCGCGGTGCTGAGCATGCCGTTCACCTTCTTCATCTCGAACGACGCGTTCTATTTCGGGATGCTGCCGATCCTCGCCGAGGCCGGCGCGCATTACGGCGTCGCCCCCGAGGCGATCGCGCGCGCGTCGCTGATGGGCCAGCCGGTCCATCTGCTCAGCCCGCTGGTGCCGTCGACCTATCTGCTGGTCAGCCTGGTCGGGATCGACCTCGCCGATCACCAGCGCTTCACGCTCGTGCCCGCGATCGCAGTCTGTGTCGTGATGACGCTCGTCGGCATGATCGCGCTCGCCTTCCCGTTCGTCGCCTGAGGTGAGCATCCCCGCAACCCGCCGCTACCGGAGCTTCCGCATGATCCGACCGCGTACACCGTTGATGCTGCTCCCCGCGATGGGTTGCGACGGGCAGCTCTGGGCCCGCCAGATCGTCGACCTTGCCGCCGTCGCGCAGGTCGAGTTCGGCGACCTGTCGCAGGACGATACGCTGTCGGCGATGGCCGCGCGCGTGCTCGCCGCCGCACCGCCTCGGTTCGCGGTCGCGGGCGTCAGTCTTGGCGGCTACGTCGCGATGGAGATGGTCCGCCAGGCGCCCGAGCGGATCACGCGGATCGCGCTGTTCGGCACGCGCGGGTCGATGGACGTCCGTCCACGTACGGTCGCGGGGCAGGGGATGCTCGCCACCGCGCCGCATGCCGACCCGCGCCTCTCCGCGATCGTCAGCGGCCCCGCCCAGGCGATGGCTGATCGCGTGGGACCCGTCGTGTTCGAACGCCAGCAACGTGCGCTGCTCGCCCGCCCCGACATCAGCGAGGCGATCGCCGCGATCCATGTGCCCACCCTGGTCGCGGTCGGCGATCGCGACCGGATCTGCACGCCTGACGACGCGCTGTCGCTGAGTCTGCGGATTCCGGGTGCGCACTTCCACCTGCTGCGCGGCTGCGGCCATCTGTCGCCGCTCGAACGTCCGGGCGAGGTCACCGCGGTGCTTCGCCAGTGGTTGAAATCCGGCTGACATCGCCGCGTTGGCGGTGCATGGCGCAAGGCATGGACCCGCTGACCTTCGACCGCCCCGACGAGCGCACGCGAGCGCGGCCCGATTGCCACCAGGCGATCAGCATTCTCGACCTGTTCACGATCGGGATCGGGCCGTCGAGTTCGCATACCGTCGGGCCAATGCGCGCGGCGTGGTTGTTCGCCGATCTGGTCGCGGACGAGAAGCCGGTGGCGGTGCGGGTCGACCTGTACGGCTCGCTGGCGCTGACCGGGCGGGGGCATGCGACCGACAGTGCGGTGATGTTGGGGCTTAGCGGTGCGCAGCCCGAGACGATCGATCCGGACCTGATCCCGGTGCGCCTCGCCGCGATCCGGTCGAGCGGGCGGCTGATGCTCGCCGAGCGGGTCGAGATTGGGTTCGAGGAGAGCCAGCACCTCCTGTTTCATTCGAAGACCTTTCTGCCGGGGCATCCCAATGCGGTGACCTTCACCGCCTCGTTCGGTGACGGGCGCAGCGTCGAGCGGACCTATTTCTCGATCGGCGGCGGGGCGATCGTCGAGGCGGGCTCGGGGCCGGTGAAGGCGAACATCCTGTTGCCGCGGCCGTTCTCGTCGGGGGCGGAACTGCTCGCGACCGGCGATGCGACGGGGATGACGATCGCCGACATCGTCCGCGAGAACGAGATCGCGTGGCGGCCGGAGAGCGAGACCGATGCGTTCCTCGATGCGGTGCGTGGTGCGATGTTCGCGTCGATCGATCGCGGGTGTCGGCAGGGCGGCATCCTGCCGGGCGGGCTGAAGGTGCCGCGTCGGGCGAAGGCATTGTTCGAGGGGTTGCAGGCGCGCGATACCGCGGCCGATCCGTCGGCGGTGTTCGAATGGGTGAGCCTGTACGCACTGGCGGTGAACGAGGAAAATGCGGCGGGTGGCCGCGTCGTGACCGCGCCGACCAATGGCGCGGCGGGCGTGCTGCCGGCGGTGCTGCGCTTCTACGAGACCTTCACCAAGGACCCGACCGCCAAGGGCGCGCATGACTTCCTGCTGACAGCGGCGGCGATCGGATTTCTCTACAAGAAGCGCGCGTCGATCTCGGCGGCGGAGATGGGGTGCCAGGGCGAGGTCGGCGTCGCGTGCTCGATGGCGGCGGGGGCGCTGGTCGCGGCGCTCGGCGGGACGAACGAACAGATCGAGAATGCTGCCGAGATCGGTATGGAGCATAATCTCGGGCTGACCTGCGATCCGATCGGAGGGCTGGTCCAGATCCCGTGCATCGAGCGCAACACGATGGGTGCGATCAAGGCGATCAACGCCGCGTATCTGGCGCTGCGGGGGGACGGTCGCCATATCGTCAGCCTCGATGCGGTGATCGAGACGATGCGCCAGACCGGTGAGGACATGCGCTCGCAATATAAGGAGACGTCGCTTGGTGGCCTGGCCGTCAACGTCGTCGAATGCTGAAGGATTTTCCATGACTGCCCCGACGAACCCGCTTCTCGATACGCTGTCGCTGCCCCGTTTCGGCGAACTGTCGCCCGACCAGATCGCGCCTGCACTCGATGAGGCGATCGCGCGGCATGAGGCGATGGTCGAGGCGCTGACGACCTCGCGGCCGACCGATTTCGCGGGAGCGTGGCTGCCGTACGAGCGCGCAAATACCGATATCGGCGCGATCTGGTCGGCGGTGTCGCATCTGCACGGTGTCGCGGACACGCCCGAACTGCGCGCGGCGTATTCGGAGGGGCAGAAGCGGCTCGTCGAGAACGACATGAAGGTCGGGCAGAACCGCGATTTGTACGAGGTGTTCGTCGCGTTGAGCGTGTCGCCCGATTTCGCGTCGCTGTCGGATGAGGACCGGGTCGCGGTCGAGCAGGCGATCCGCGACTTCACGCTGTCGGGCGTGGCGCTGGAGCCAGAGGCGCGCGATCGGTTCAGCGAGATTTCGGTCGAGCTGTCGGGGTTGTCGAACGAGTTCGGCAGCGCGGTGCTCGATGCGACCGACGCTTGGTCGGAGCTGGTGACGGACGAGGCCGATCTCGCGGGGATTTCGGACGCGGACAAGGCGATGTTCGCGGATGCCGCCAAGGCGAAGGGACAGGCTGGCTGGCTGGTCACGCTGCAACAGCCGAGCGTCAACGCGGTGCTCACGTTTGCCGAGAACCGCGACCTGCGCGCGCGCATGTACCGCGCGTTCGCGACGCGCGCGTCGGACCAGGGGCCCAACGCAGGCGAGTTCGACAACAGCGCGCGGATCGCTCGTATTCTTGAGTTGCGGCACGAGGGCGCGAAGCTGCTCGGCTTCACCGATCCGGTCGCGTGGTCGCTCGAGACCAAGATGGCCCCGAATGGCGCCGAGGTGATCGCGTTCCTGCGCGATCTGGCGCGGCGCGCGACGCCGGCGGCGGAGCGCGACCTCGCCGAGCTGAAGACGTTTGCGGCCGAGCAGCTCGGGATCGCCGATTTCGAGCCGTGGGATGCGGGCTTCGTGTCGAACCGGTTGCGGCAGGATCGCTATGCGGTCGATGCGCAAGTGGTAAAGGCGTATTTCCCGGTCGAGCGGGTGATGGAGGGCTGGCAGACGCTGATGCAGCGGCTGTTCGGGATCAAGCTGGTCGAGCGCGACGACGTGTCGCTGTATCACGAGGACGCGCGGTTCTTCGACGTGGTCGACGAGAGCGGCACGGTGTTCGCCGGGCTGTATCTCGACCTGCATGCGCGCACCGGCAAGCGTGGCGGCGCATGGATGGCGCAGGCGCGGCCGCGGTTGCACGACGGCAACACCGTCACGGTGCCGGTCGCGTATCTCGTCTGCAACTTCGCGCCGGATGGTGGCGAGACGCCGTCGCTGCTGAGCCACAACGACGTGACGACGCTGCTGCACGAGACCGGCCACTGCATCCACCTGCTCTTCACCAAGGTGAACCGGCCGAGCATCGCAGGGACCAACGGGTTCGAGTGGGACGCGATCGAGCTGCCGAGCCAGCTGATGGAGGATTTCGCCTGGGACAAGGACGTGCTGACCGGCATGTCGGGGCACTGCAAGACCGGCGAGACGCTCCCCGCCGACCTGTTCGAGCGGATGGTCAAGGCACGGCATTTCCAGGCGGGGATGTTCATCTTGCGCCAGGTCGAGTTCGCGCTGTTCGACCTGCTGCTGCATCTCGGCACGATGGGCAGCGATCCGATCGAGGTGATCGAGGCGGTGCGCGACGAGGTAGCGGTGATCCGCCCGCCCGCATGGCACCGCTTCCCGCACGCGTTCAGCCACATTTTCGCAGGGGGCTATGCGTCGGGGTATTACAGCTATCTCTACGCCGAGTTGCTGGCGGCGGATGGCTTCGGAGCGTTCGCGGAGGCCGGGTTGGTCGATCGCAAGACCGGCGACCGGTTCCGCGAGGAAGTGCTTGCGCGCGGTGCGACACGGCCGGCGGCGGACAGCTTCCGTGCATTCCGCGGGCGTGACCCTGAGCCGACCGCGATGCTGGTCCGTCACGGGCTGCAAGGGTGACGAAGCGCGTCGACCGGCGCTGGTTGTCGGAGGCGGTGCGGCGGATCGAGGCGGACTATAACCGGTCCGCCGACACGCACCTGATCCGCGTCGACCTGCCGCGGTACCCCGGTATCGTCCTGTACCTGAAGGACGAGAGTTCGCATCCGACGGGCAGCCTCAAGCACCGGCTCGCGCGGTCGCTGTTCCTGTACGCGCTGTGCAACGAATGGATCGGGCCCGAGACGACGGTGATCGAATCCTCGTCGGGATCGACCGCGGTGTCGGAGGCGTATTTCGCGAAAATGCTGGGGCTGCGGTTCTTTGCCGTAGTGCCCGCGACGACCGCCAAGCCCAAGCTCGACGCGATCCGCTTCCACGGCGGCGAGATCCACATGGTCGACGATCCGCGCACCGTCTACGCGGTGTCGCACCGGCTCGCGGCCGAAACCGGCGGGCATTATCTCGACCAGTTCACCTATGCCGAGCGAGCGACCGACTGGCGCGGCAACAACAATATCGCCGAGAGCATCTTCGCGCAGATGGCCGAGGAGGAGCATCCGTGCCCGTCCTGGATCGTCTGCGGTGCGGGGACCGGCGGCACGTCGGCGACGATCGGGCGCTTCATCCGCTATTGCCGGCACGACACGAAACTCTGCGTCGCGGACCCGGTGCACTCGGTGTTCCATCGGCATTTCGAGGACCGCTCGGTGGTGGCGTTACCCGAAGGGTGCGCGTCGCGGATCGAGGGGATCGGACGGCCGCGGGTCGAGCCCAGTTTCGTGCCGAGCGTCATCGACCGGATGATCGCGGTCGAGGATGCGGACAGCATCGGCGCGATGCGCGCGCTGTCGGATCGGCTCGGCCGGCGCGTCGGCGGCTCGACCGGAACCAACCTCTGGGCGTGCGCGCAGATCGTCGAGGAGATGGCCGCGGCGGGCGCGACGGGCAGCGTCGTCACGCTGTTGTGCGATGGCGGCGATCGCTATGGCTGCACCTATTACGAAGACGCATGGCTCGACGATCGCGGGGTCGCGTGGACCGGGGCAGCGGCGCGGATGACGCAATTTCTGGGCTGAGTAACCGATGACCACATGGCAGTTCTGGATCGACCGTGGCGGCACGTTCACCGATGTCGTCGCGTGGCAACCGGACGGGCGGATCGTCACCGCCAAGCTGCTCTCGGAAGATCCCGAACGCTATGATGACGCCGCGGTCGAGGCGATCCGGCGGCTGACCGACGGGGCGGACGTGCCGCTCGAACTGCGGATCGGGACTACGGTCGCGACCAACGCGCTGCTCGAGCGCAAGGGCGAGCCGACGTGTCTCGCGATCACCCGCGGGTTTGGCGATGCGCTGCTGATCGGTCACCAGGAACGGTCCGACATTTTCGCACGCGACGTGAACCGTCCGCCGCCGCTGTTCGCACACGTCGTGGAGATCGACGAGCGGGTTGCGGCCGAGGGCGACGTGCTTCGACCGCTCGACGTCGATGCTGCGCGCGCGGGCTTGCAGGCGGCATTCGATAGCGGTTTGCGCGCGGTCGCGATCGTCCTCATGCACGGCTATCGCTTCACTGCGCACGAGGAGGTGCTGGCGGCAATCGCGGCCGAGACAGGCTTCACCCAAATCTCGGTCAGCCACCGCGTTGCGCCGCTGATCAAGCTGATCGGGCGCGGCGATACGACCGTCGTCGACGCGTATCTGTCGCCGGTCGTCGATCGCTATGTCGCGGGGCTTAGCGTGGCGCTGGGGCAGGGCGCGCTGTTCATGCAGTCGTCGGGCGGACTGGTCGACGGCGCAGGCTTTCGCGGCAAGGATGCGATCCTCTCGGGGCCGGCGGGCGGCATCGTCGGCATGGCCGCGACGGCTCGCGAGGCCGGGTTCGAGCATGTCATCGGCTTCGACATGGGCGGCACCTCGACCGACGTGTCGCACTACGCCGGGACATATGAGCGCGACACCGAGACGCTGATCGCTGGCGCCCGCATCCGTGCGCCGATGTTGCGGATCCATACCGTCGCGGCGGGCGGCGGCTCGATCTGTCGGTTCGACGGCGAGCGGCTGATCGTCGGCCCGGAGAGCGCGGGCGCGGTGCCGGGGCCGGCATGCTACCGCCGCGGTGGGCCGCTGACCGTGACCGACTGCAACGTGATGCTCGGCAAGGTTCGCCCTGAATTCTTCCCGGCGCTGTTCGGACCGGAAGGCAACCAGCCGCTCGATGGCGAGGCGGTAGCGGCGCGGTTCGCGGAACTGCCGCTCGATCCGCAGGTCGCGGCGGAAGGGTTCGTCGCGGTCGCGGTGGCGAACATGGCGAATGCGATCCGGACGATCTCCGTCGCGCGCGGGCATGACGTGACGCGCTACACGCTCGCCTGCTTCGGTGGGGCCGGGGGGCAGCATGCGTGTCTGGTCGCCGATGCGCTGGCGATGGACCGGGTGATGATCCATCCGCTCGCCGGGGTGCTGTCGGCTTACGGCATGGGGCTCGCCGATCGTCGCGTGCTCAGCGAGGCGACCTCGGGTGCTGCGTTCGCGGACTATGCCGCAATCACGCAGGTGCTGGACGGTCTGGCGGAAGCAGCGCGCGACGCCCTGATGGCGCAGGGCGTCACGGCGGACGACGTCCGGATCGAGCGGCGCGTGCATCTGCGGCGAGGCCAGACAGATCACACGATCGAACTCAATCTCGACGAACCCGAAGCGATGATCGCCGCATTCGATGCCGCACATATCGCGCAGTTCGGGTTCGCCAGCGAAGCGCCGTTGATCGCCGACCGAATCGTCGCCGAGGCGATCGCCGAGAGCCCGCCGATCGACGCCGCACTGGTCACGTTCCCTGACGAGCCCGCTGCGCCGCTGTCGGTGGCCCCCGTCTATATGGCCGGTGCATGGCACGACACGCCCGTCCTTGCCCGCGAAGGCCTCCCTGCCGGACACGCCATCGATGGCCCCGCACTGATCCTCGACAGCGTCTCGACCACCATCGTCGAGCCCGGCTGGCGCGCGCGCGTCGATCCTATCGGCAACCTGATCCTCGACCGGATCGCACCTCGTATCGGCGCGAGTATCGGCATCGAATCCGATCCCGTCCGGCTGGCGATCTTCGCCGGTCTGTTCATGAGCATCGCCGAGGAAATGGGCGCCGCGCTCCAGCGCTCCGCCGCGTCGGTCAACATCCGCGAACGGCTCGACTTCAGTTGCGCGCTGTTCGACGCGCACGGCAACCTCGTCGCCAACGCGCCGCATATCCCGGTCCATCTTGGTTCGATGGGCGAGAGCATCCGCACGATCATCGACGCGCGCGGCGGCGGCGCAGACGGCCGCGGTATCCGTCGCGGCGACGCCTATGCGCTCAACGCGCCGTATCGCGGCGGCACGCACCTCCCCGACATCACCGTCATCATGCCGGTGTTCGCAGATGATAGCGACGCGCCCGCGTTCTTCGTAGCCGCCCGCGGCCATCACGCGGACGTCGGCGGCATCACCCCAGGATCGATGCCGCCCGAAAGCCGCTCGGTCGAGGAAGAAGGCGTGCTGCTAGACGACGTGCTGGTGGTCGACGAAGGACGCTTCCTCGAAGCCGAACTCCGCACGGTGTTCGCCAGCGGCCCCTATCCAGCGCGCAACATCGACCAGAACATCGCCGATCTCGCCGCGCAGTTGGCCGCCTGTACGCGCGGCGCGACCGGTCTCACGCGGCTGGCCGACGAATACGGCACCGACGTCGTCACTGCGTACATGGAGCACGTCCAGGCCAATGCCGACGCCGCCGTCCGCCGCCTGATCGCGACGCTCGACGATGGCGCGTTCGCCTACGAGATGGACGATGGCGCAATCGTGCGCGTGGCGGTCCGCGTCGATCGCGCGGCCGCGACGATGGAGGTCGACTTCGCCGGCACCAGTGATCAGCGCCCGACCAACTTCAACGCCCCCGTCTCGATCGTCCGCGCGGCCGTGCTCTACGTCGTCCGCGCGCTGATCGACGAGGCCGTCCCGCTCAACGACGGCTGCCTGTGCGGCGTGACGATCCGCGTGCCCGAAGGCTCGATGCTCAACCCGCGCTACCCGGCTGCGGTCGTTGCCGGCAACGTCGAGACGAGCCAGGTCGTCACCGACGCGCTGTTCGGCGCGCTCGGCGCGATGGCCGCCAGCCAGGGGACGATGAACAACTTCACCTTCGGCAACGACACGCACCAATATTACGAGACGATCGCCGGCGGCGCGGGCGCGGGCCCCGGCTTCGACGGCGCCTCGGTGATCCAGACGCACATGACCAACAGCCGCCTGACCGATCCGGAAATCTTCGAAACGCGCTTCCCGGTACTGCTCGAGGAGTTCTCGATCCGCGCCGGCTCGAGCGGGGCAGGCGCACACCACGGCGGCGACGGGGCGACACGGCGCGTGCGGTTCCTCGAGGACATGACCGCCTGCATCCTCGCCAACCGCCGCCGCGTGGCCCCGTTCGGGGTGGCGGGCGGCGAACCGGGAGGGCTGGGCTCGGCAACCATCGAGCGCGCGGATGGCGGCATTGAGCACCTGGGCTCTACTGCCAAGGTCGACATGCACGCAGGCGACGTGTTCGTGATCGAGACGCCCGGCGGGGGTGGCTTCGGCGAGGCGTGACCGCACCCGTGCGACGCGTGGGAGAAGGACTTTCGACTGATGGCGAAGACCTTCGCCGACGTTCGGTGGAGCTTTGCGCGTACTTCTGCTCCCATCCCTGAAAGGGAGGGGCAAGGGGGTGGGTAGGTCGGCTCGTGTCGCCGACGTCACACGGTTCGGAAACCCACCCACCCCCTTGCCCCTCCCTTTCAGGGATGGGAGACCGGTACGACGGCTGGTTGCGGTAACGCGACGAACGCGGCACAAACGGCATTCGATCAGCCTGAAAGTGAAGCCCATGACCGCATTCCGTTCCCGCGCCCTGTTCGTCCGATTGCTCGCGGGATCGGTTCTCGCGATTGCCGCTCCTGCAACTGCGCAGACGACCAACAACGCGCCCGGTGCAGCGGCGGCGAAGACCGCGGCCCCCAAGGCGCGGCCGTGGATGAACACCAAACTCAGTGCAGATGCGCGCGTCGAGATGCTCCTCAAGGAGATGACGCTCGACGAGAAGCTGCAGCTCACCTTCGGCTATTTCGCGACCAACGCCGACTGGCTGAAGACGCCGGTCAAGAACTGGGTCTATCCGAAGGACGGCCTGCCCGCGTCCGCCGGGATCGTCCCCGGTATCCCGCGGCTCGGCATCCCCAACCAGTGGGAGACCGATGCCGGCGTCGGCGTCGCCAGCCAGCGCGGGCCGACGCCGCGGCTGCGTACCTCGCTGCCGTCGGGGATCGCGACCGCGGCGACCTGGAACCCCGAGCTAGCGCAGGCCGGCGGCGCGATGATCGGCCGGGAGGCGTTCCTGTCGGGCTTCAACGTCCAGCTTGCCGGCGGCATGAACCTGACGCGCGAACCGCGCAACGGGCGCAACTTCGAATATGGCGGCGAGGATCCGCTGCTGGCCGGTGTCATCACCGGTCATGAGATAAAGGGCATCCAGTCGCAGCACGTCGTCTCGACGATGAAGCACTACGCCTTCAACGGCCAGGAGACGAACCGCAACAACATCGATCACAAGATCGGCGAACAGGCGGCACGCCAGTCCGATCTGCTCGCGTTCGAGATCGCCAACGAGGTCGGCCAGCCCGGCTCGGTGATGTGCTCGTACAACCGGGTGAACGGCCATTACGCGTGCGAGAACGACTGGCTCTTGAACAAAGTCCTGAAGCGCGACTGGGGCTTCAAGGGCTACGTCATGTCCGACTGGGGCGCGACGCATTCGACCAGCGAGGCCGCGAATGCCGGGCTCGACCAGCAGTCGGGCTGGGCGTTCGATCGCTCGGCGTATTTTGCGGATGCGCTGCGCGAGGCGGTCAACAACGGCCACGTCAGCGAAGCGCGCGCGACCGACATGGCGCGCCGCGTGCTGTGGGGAATGGTCTCCGTCGGGGCGTTCGACACCGTCGTGGCGGGCGACCAGGCGACCAAGATCGACTACGCCGCGCATGCCGCGGTGACGCGCGCCGATGCGGAGGAGGGCATCGTTCTGCTGAAGAACACCGCGGGTCTGCTGCCGATCGCCAAGTCGGCCAAGTCGATCCTGCTGATCGGCGCGCATGCCGATGTCGGCGTGCTGTCGGGCGGTGGATCGTCGCAGGTGTACTCGCACAACGCGCCGACCAACGGGCTGGTCGTGCCCGACGAATTCCCGAGCGGCTTTCCTGGCCCCAAGACGTATCACGCGTCGTCACCGATGAAGGCGTTGCAGGCGCGGACCGGCGCGAGCGTGACGTATCTCGACGGCAAGGACGTCAAGGCGGCTGCCGCGGCGGCGCGGAATGCGGACGTCGTCGTCGTGTTCGGCGAGCAGTGGACTGGCGAGTCGTTCGATGTCCCCGACCTGAACCTGCCGGCTGGCCAGAACGCGCTGATCGACGCGGTCGCGCGTGCGAATGCGAAGACGGTGGTCGTGCTCGAAACCGGTGGTCCTGTCGTGATGCCGTGGCTCGGCAAGGTCGGCGCGGTCTTGGAGGCGTGGTACCCCGGTACGGCAGGCGGCGAGGCGATCGCGCGCGTGCTGACCGGCGAGGTCAATCCGTCCGGGCATCTGCCCGCGACGTTCCCCGCGTCGCTCGCGCAGACCCCGCGGCCCAAGCTCGAGGGCGATCCCAAGCTCGACCGCGATTCGCATCCGATGGGCAATTACGACATCGAGGGCGCGGCGGTCGGCTACAAGTGGTTCGACAAGACCGGCGCCAAGCCGCTGTTCCCGTTCGGCTACGGCCTGTCCTACACGAACTTCGTGATGACCGGCCTGACCGCGGCGCCCGCGGGCAAGGGCATCAAGGCGGACTTCACCGTTCAGAACACCGGCGCCGTGCAGGGCAAGGCGGTCGCGCAGGTCTATGTGTCGGGCGCGGGCTGGGAAGCCCCAAAGCGGCTCGGCGCATTCCGCAAGGTCGATCTGGCCCCCGGCAAGAGCCAGACGGTGTCGGTGACGATCGACCCGCGCCTGCTCGCGACGTTCGACGTCGCCAGCGGCGGCTGGAAGATCGCTGGCGGCGACTACAAGGTCATGCTCGCCACCTCGGCGACGGATATCGTCCAGACCGCAACGGTCCGCGTGGCCGCGCAGACGCTCGACGCCCGGGGACGCTGAGGGGGTTCGGCGCGTATCCTGTTCGAGTTAGGGGTATCGCCATTCAGCTTTACGCGCCAGATCTTCACCGCCGTCATGCCGGGCTCGTTCCGGCATCCACGGTCCCGCATAATCGCGAGATTTTGGTTCGCGGAACGGTGGACCCCGGAACCAGTCCGGGGTGACGGAGGTCGTGGTGTGACACGTGCCCAAAGCTGAACCCCGAGACGTCCAACCACCGGTTTCCGTCCAGATCAGTGCAGGCGGCGCGGGTCGACCACGACGTATTTTATGTGCTGGCGATCATAGGTGTAGGTGATCCGGACGAGCCCGTCGCGAGTCTGGATCACCGCGGGATAGGCATAGCCGTCGGGAAGCGGTTTGCTTTCCAGCGTCAGCACCGGATGCCAGCGCACGCCATCGTCCGACAGCGCTAGATTGAGCGGCCAGCGCGGTCCGTCGCCCGGACGGTCGGGCCAATGACCGCTGTGATTGTACACGATCAGCTGTCGCCCATCGCGCAGCGTCACCGCATCGGTGCCCGCGTTCGGGTTGGGAAGGTCGATCGCGGCGAGCGGCGACCACGTCCGGCCGATATCCTTTGACCAGCTCATCGCCAACGCCCCCTGCCGCGTGCGCGCGACGAGTTCGAGCCGGCCGTCGGGGTAGGACAGCACGCTGGGCTGGATCCCCTCGATATGCATCGGCGAGGGGATCGGCGGCTCGACCGTCCAATGCGCGCCGCGATCGGTGCTGCGTTCCATGCGGAGCGACCAGCGATTGGCCTCCGCGGTGCCCTCCTCGCGGCTCGACGGCGATAGCCAGCTGCCATCGCGGAGCACGACGGGCTTGTTCTTGATCGGGCCGAGGACGCCATCGGGCAGGCGCTCCGGCTTGCCCCAGCTTCGGCCGTTGTCGGTCGAACGGATCATCATGCCCCACCAGTCACGCGGGTTCGGCCCGACCTTGTAGAACAGGCGGAGGTCGCCGGGGGCCGGCTGGAACAGCACCGGGTTCCAGGTGGGAAAGCGGCGACCATCGGCACCGATCCCGCTCGCCACCGGCTCGGGCGCGGTCCAACCGTCGCCCACCCCGCCGCCGTTGCGCGACGTCCAGATGCGGACATCGGCATTGCCTTCGCCCGATCCGGCGAACCAGGCCGCCATCAGGCTGCCGTCGGCGAGCTGCACGATCGTCGACGCGTGCGCCTGCGGGTAGGGGGCGTGCGCATCGATCAGTTCGGCCTCGAGGATCGGATCCGATGCGGCTGATCGTGCGGCAGTGTCGGGAGCGCCAGCCCCCGACAGCAGCGCTGCCAGCCCGATGATCGCCGCCTTCACGGGGACTTACGCCCGCCTGCGGATCGCTGCGATCCGTTCGTCGACGCGCCGTTCGAGGATGGTCAGCGGCATCGCACCTTCGAGCAGAATGTCGTGGAACTGCTTCAGGTCGAACCGGCTGCCGAGCGCCGCCTTCGCCTTCATCCGCGCGCGCGTCCAGGCCATGTGGCCGACCTTGTAGCTGCACGCCTGTCCCGCCTGCGTGCAATAGCGCTCGACCTCGCGCAGCGTCCGCGGTCGCGCGAAGCCAGTCGTCGCGACCATATAATCGGTCGCCTTCTCGCGGCTCCACTGCTTGGCGTGGATGCCGGTATCGACCACCAGCCGCGTCGCGCGGAACAGGAACGACTGGAGATAACCGGCACGTTCCAGCGGCGTCGCATAGGCGCCGAGTTCGTCCGCCAACTGCTCGGCATACAGCGCCCATCCTTCCGAATAGGCCGAGAAGAAGCCGATTTTCCGGAGCGTCGGAATGTCCTTCGACTCTTGCGCGAGGCTGATCTGGAGGTGATGCCCCGGCACGCCCTCGTGATAGGTGAGCGACGGCAGCGTGTATTTCGGCCAGTCGCCGACGTCCTTCAGGTTGACGAAGTAGATCGCCGGGCGGCTGCCATCGAGCGAGGCGCGGTTGTAATAACCGTTGGCGGCGCCGTCCTGGATCTCGACCGGGACCGCGCGGATCTCGAGCGGTTGCGTCGGCACGCGCGAGAATGCCTCGGGCAGCTTGGTGTACATCGCCTTGATGCCCTCGTTCAGCCCGGCGATCAGTTCGGTGCGCCCTTCCGCGGTGTTGGCATAGAGCTGGTCGGGCATGACGTTCAGCTTGGCGAGCCGCTCGCCGACGGTGCCGGTGGCGTAGCCCTGCGACTTGAGGATCGTGTCGAGTTGCGCAGTGATCTCCGCAACCTGCGCCAGGCCGATCCGGTGGACCTCGTCGGGGCTCATCGTCGTGGTGGTCGCCTGGTTGAGCGCCATCGCATAGATCGCGTCGCCGTTCGGCACGCGCCAGATCCCGTCGCCGGGCTTGGTGGTCGGTTTCAACCGCTCGATCAGCGCGATCTGACGGTCGAGCGCGGGATAGACCTTGTCGTCGACGATCTTGGCGGCGCGTGCCTGCCAGTCGCCGGTGAGGCCCTTGGCGGCGGCGCGCTTGACGAGCGACTGGACGATGCTCGACGTCGCCGCCGGCTGGCCGCGCAGTTTGCGCATCTGGCCGAGCGTCAGGTCGAGCGACCAGCCGGGTGCGAGCAGGCCGCGTGCTGCCTCGGCTTGCTGCATCGCGCTTTCCTGGTCGAGGACGGTACCGAACTGGTCGAGCCGCGCCAGATACGCCTCGGCATCGGGTGTCGCCGCGATCGTATGCGCGGTGTTGAGGAAGTCGGGCACCTGGAAATAGGCGCCGCCCTGCTGGAAGATCCGGTAGGGGCGGATCGGGCTGTCCATGCCGAATTTTTCGGGCGCCGCGATCTGCGTTTCGAGCGAATAGCGGACGACTTCGAGATTCAGCTTGGCGGCCGGCGAGAGCCCTGCTCCGTCATAGCGCGCAAGGCTCGCGATCGCGGCCTTGGTCTCGGCGACATCGCTCGCGCGCTTCTCGGGAGTCCGCGGCGAGAGCTGGCTCTTCAGCGCTGCCAGCGGCCCCTTGTCGAGGCCGAGCGACGTCGCGAGCTCGGGCGATCGCGCGACGCTCTGCTGGAAGATCCGTTCGAAATCAGCGTTCAGCGTGGTGTCGCCGGTGGGTTTCGAGAAGGCGGCTGAGGGCAGCAAGGTGGTCGCGAGCGCGGCGACACCGCCCGAAGCGAGAAACTGACGACGATCCATGACGAACTCTCCCGTGATATGTCGTCCATCGTAGGCGAACAGGACACGGCTTTGCCAGTTGCATGTCGACCGAATCTCATCGCGATCGCGGGAACCACATCTGACGCTGGAGGTTCAAACAGGGAGACCGGCGGTGTGGTTGATCCACCCCCAACGACCCCGTCGGTCGCCCGTGTGCGTATCGAGACCAGCCGTGCGAGATAGATCATCCAAGCCGTTCAACGATGGGCGCTTGCACGCGGTTGGCGAAACCTTGCGCAATTCGTGGCAGACGCCGACGGATACGATGATCACCGACGACCTGCCGACGTTGCTGACCCTGCTGTCCAAGGTGCCGAGCCGCCGCAAACGCCCGTGACGGATCTGTAACGAAAGCGGGTGCGGGCCGTCTTTGGTGCCCGCACCCGTTTTCGGTTACGGCTTGGCCTTCATCGCCTCGATCAGTTTCTTGACCTCCTGGCTGCGGCCGCGCGGCATGATCAGCACGTCGTTGCCGCTCGCGACCACGATCAAATCCTCGACGCCGACCAGCGACACGCGGATGCCGTCGCTGCGGACGAAGCAGTTCTGCGTGTCGATCGCCAGCACATCGCCGTCCTTGTCGCTGCGATGCGCGTTGCCGCTCGCGTCGCGATCACTGATCGCATGCAGCGCGTCCCAGCTGCCGACGTCGTTCCAGCCCATCGCGACCGGCACCACCGCGACGCGGTCGGCCTTTTCCATGACCGCATAGTCGATCGAATCGTCCGGCGACGCGGCGAAGGCGGCCGCATCGGGATAGACCCGCGGGCCCTCGATCCGCGCCTTGTCCATCGCCTCGCGCGTCGCGACCAGGATGCCGGGATGGAACTGCGCGAGCGCCTCGAGATAGGCATCGGCGAGGAACAGGAAGATCCCGCCGTTCCAGGCATGATCGCCGCTCGCCAGCATCGACTGCGCCTTGTCGAGCGGGGGCTTCTCGACGAACCGCGCGACGCGGTTGATGCCGGGCTGGAGCTCTAACAGGAAGACCCCGCCGTTCCAGGCATGATCGCCGCTCGCCAGCATCGACTGCGCCTTGTCGAGCGGGGGCTTCTCGACGAACCGCGCGACGCGGTTGATGCCGGGCTGGAGCTCTTCGCCGATCTGGATCCAGCCATAGCCGGTCTCGGGTGCATCGGGGGCGATCCCAAAGGTTACCAGCCAGCCCTGCGCCACGAGCGGCATCGCCGCCTCGATCGCGGCATGGAACGCGGCGACGTCGCCGATCACATGGTCGGACGGCATCACCAGCAGCGCGTCGCCACCGCCGCCCGCCGAGGCGGCCTTCGCCGCCAGCGCGGCCAGCGCGATCGCAGGGGCTGTGTTGCGGCCGGCGGGTTCGAGGATCAGCGCCTGTGGTGCGGCACCCGCCTCGGCGAGCTGCTGCTCGACCAGCTCTGCATGTCGCGCATTGGCGACCACGATCGGCGCGGCATAGCGCTCGCCCAGCGCGCGCCCGGCGGTCAGTTGCAGCATCGTCTCGTCCGCGGTCAGCGCCAGCATCTGCTTGGGCATTTCGGGGCGCGACATCGGCCAGAGGCGGGTCCCCGANGGGCCCCGGCCTCCGCCTGGGGCATGTCGCGCATTGGCGACCACGATCGGCGCGGCATAGCGCTCGCCCAGCGCGCGCCCGGCGGTCAGTTGCAGCATCGTCTCGTCCGCGGTCAGCGCCAGCATCTGCTTGGGCATTTCGGGGCGCGACATCGGCCAGAGGCGGGTCCCCGAACCACCCGACAGGATAACGGGRACGATCTTACGTACGGTCATGAATCCTCCAGATTGCGCCGAGCTATAACGGCGAGTCCGTGCCTGCCAATCGTATAATCGGTCAATTCGCTGCACGGTCTTCAGGGAACGATCTTACGTACGGTCATGAATCCTCCAGATTGCGCCGAGCTATAACGGCGAGTCCGTGCCTGCCAATCGTATAATCGGTCAATTCGCTGCACGGTCTTCAGGGTTTTTTGGTATTTGACCGCGTAGCACTGGCCAGGTGTCGGTAGCATTTACAGATGATGTGTCGGGATAGCGTGCGATGATACGGCTCTTCAAACACTATGTGCCGCATGCCGTGCTGCTGCTCGGACTGGTCGATCTTGCCCTGCTGATCGCCTCCGCGGAGATCGGCTGGGTCGTTCGCGCGCATCAGATCGGCATGGCGGTCGCGCCGATCCATACGCGGATCGCGCAGTTGCTGACCTTCGCGATCGCGCTCCAGGTGTCGCTGGTTGCGGTTGGCGCGTACGGGGTGGCGTCGTTCCTGTCGCTGCGGTTCGCTGCCGCCCGGCTTGCGGTGGCGCTGGCGCTCGGCGTGATCGCGCTGTCGTTCATCTTCTTCCTCGTACCTGCGCTGAGCTTCTGGCGGTCGAATCTGCTCTATTCGACGATCATCGCGACGGTGCTGCTCGTCACGGTCCGCGCGCTGCTCGGCAAGACGCTGGGCGGCGATACCTTCAAGCGTCGGATCGTCGTGCTCGGTGCCGGTGCCCGCGCCGCGCGGATCCTCCAGCTGTCCGAACAGCCCGGTATCAACTTCATCGTCGCCGATTTCGTCGCGATGGGCGAACCCAATCAGGTGATCGGCGACGCCAGGCCGCGCACGGAAATTCCCAATCTGTCGGCGCATATCGTCGATCGCAACGCGAGCGAGGTCGTGCTCGCGCTCGACGAGCGCCGCAACGCGCTGCCGATGAAGGATCTGCTGCGGGTCCGTACCACCGGCGTCCAGGTCAGCGAGATCTCGACCTTTCTCGAGCGCGAGACCGGGCGGATCGACCTGAAGAGCGTCAACCCGTCCTGGCTTATCTTCTCCGACGGCTTCGCCTCGAGCCGAATGCTGTCGAGCGTCTTCAAGCGCGCCTTCGACATTTTCGCGAGCGGGCTGCTGCTGCTGCTGACGCTGCCCGTGATCCTGCTGACCGCAGTGGCGATCAAGCTCGAATCGAAAGGCCCGGCGTTCTACCGCCAGCGCCGTGTCGGGCTGTACAATGAGGGCTTCGACATCCTGAAGCTGCGGTCGATGCGCCAGGATGCCGAGGTCGCGGGCACCGCGGTCTGGGCGGCGGAGGACGATCCGCGGATCACGCGGATCGGCCGATTCATCCGAAAGGTCCGGATCGACGAACTGCCGCAGACCTGGACCGTGCTCAAGGGCGAGATGAGCTTCGTCGGTCCGCGTCCCGAACGGCCGCAGTTCGTCGAACAGCTCGAGGAGCATCTGCCGTTCTACGCCGAGCGCCACATGGTGAAGCCCGGCATCACCGGCTGGGCGCAGATCAATTATCCGTATGGCGCATCGATCGAGGATGCCCGTCACAAGCTCGAATACGACCTGTATTACGCGAAGAACTATTCGCCGTTCCTCGACATGCTGATCCTGTTGCAGACGTTGCGCGTGGTGCTCTGGCCGACCGGCGCACGATGAGCGCCCCGATGAGCAAATCGTGAGCGGCGCGCTGATCCTGTGGGCGCACGCGCTGACCGCGCTGCTGTTCGGGACACTGGGCCTTGCGCAATTGCGCGGCGGGCAGGGGGCGAACTGGGGGCTGGGGCGCTGGGCGCATCGTGCGTTCGTCGCCGCGCTGTTCGCTACTAGCCTGTGGGCGTTGGCGGTGGCGGGGATCGATGCGCGCGACGTCGCGACGCGGATCGCCGAAAGCGTCCGGAACATCGCGTGGCTGCTGTTCATGATGGCGCTGGTCCGGCACGATCGCGTCGGCAGCGTCTCGCTCGGCGCGGTGTACGGCGTGGTGATGATCATCGCCGGCGGCAGCGCGGTGCTCGCGGTGGTGCAACTGGCGCCGCTCGACGCCGATGCGCGGGTCGCGCTGGAGTCGGCGCGGCTCGTGTTCCGGATGATGGCGGCGGTCAGCGCGCTGGTACTGGTGCATCATGTCTATCAGGCGGCGCCGGCATCGCGCGGCGGCGTCCGGCTCGTGATGCTGGCGGTGGCCGCGATGTGGGGCGTCGACCTCCTGCTGTTCACTGCTCGCTATGTTCAGGGAGACTGGTCGACCGGCCTGATGATCCTCCGCGGCGTGGCGATGGCGGGCGTGGCAGTGCTTCTCGCCATCGCCGTCCACCGGCGTGGCGACTGGACGCTGGCGCTGTCGCGACCGATCGCCGTCCGGGCCTTGTCCGCGATCGCGCTCGTCCTGTACGCTGGCGCCACCGCGCTCGCGACCAGTATCGCGGCGAGCTATGCCGGTGGCTCGCTGCGGATCGTCCAGACCGCGATCGTGTTCGGCGCGACCGCCGCGCTGCTGGCGCTGATCTGGACACCGTGGCTGCGCGCCTGGACCAAGGTGAAGGTCGCCAAGCATTTCTTTCGACACCGCTATGATTATCGTGCCGAGTGGCAACGCTTCACCGATACGCTCGGCAAGCCCGGCGCCGATGCGGAGTCGCTAGAGACCCGTGTCGTGAAATCGATCGCCGACCTGACCGACTCGCCCGGCGGCCTGTTGCTCGTTCCCGATAACGCCGCGCTGGTCATGGGTACGGGGTGGAACTGGACCGCAGGTTCCGACGGCCCGCCCCATGAAGAGCTGGCACGCTATCTGTCGGAGGACGCACGGATCGTCGAGCTGGACGGCGTCCGCGCCGGAACCTGTTCCGCGGACGAGGCGGCGAGCGTTCCCGACTGGATCCGGGCATGTCCCGAAGCGTGGGCGATCGTGCCATTGGTCCATGGCGGTTCGCTGGTCGGCGCGATCGTGCTCGCGCGTCCGCCGGTCGACCGCGCGCTCGACTGGGAGGATTTCGACCTGTTGCGCGTCGCCGGGCGGCAGGCGGCAAGCTATCTCGCGGAAGACCGCGCGCATGCCGCGCTGGCGGACGCAGCGCGGTTCGACGAGTTCAACCGCCGCTTCGCGTTCATCCTCCACGATATCAAGAACCTCGTCAGCCAGTTGACGCTGGTCGCGCGCAATGCCGAGCGGCATGCCGACAATCCCGCGTTCCGCGTCGACATGGTCGCCACGCTCAAGGACTCGTCCGATCGTATGAACGCGCTTCTCGCCCGCCTGTCGCAGCATGGCCCGGTCCGCAACGAGCCGCTCCAGCCGATCGACGTCGGCGCGATCGTCGATCGGGTCGTCGCCGGTCGCCGCGCACAGCATCCGATCGCCGCGCATACGGTCGCGGCGTGCGCACTCGGTCATGTCGCACGGCTCGAACAGGTGCTCGGTCACCTCGTCCAGAACGCGATCGAGGCCAGTGGCGCGGAGGATGCCGTCCTGTTATCGATCGAAACCATCGGTGATCACATCGCGATCGATGTCGTCGATCGCGGCTGCGGCATGACGCCGGGGTTCGTCCGCGATCACCTGTTTCGTCCGTTCGTCTCGTCCAAGCCCGCCGGGTTCGGGATCGGCGTGTTCGAGGCCCGACAGCTCGTCCACGCGATGGGCGGCACGATCGAGGTCACCAGCCGCGAAGGCGAGGGGACCCGATTCCGCATCCTGCTTCGCGTCGCCGACAGACTTGAGGCAGCGGCATGAGCGACGACCGGACTTCGCGCGGCGCTACGCCCTTGCCCGTGCTGCTGATCGTCGAGGACGATGCCGGTCTGCAACGTCAGCTACGCTGGGCGCATGAGGGGTATGAGATCGTCGTCGCCAGCGACCGGGCGCAGGCGCTCGACGCGATCCGCGCGCATGAGCCCGCGGTGGTGACGCTCGACCTCGGCCTGCCGCCCGATCCCGATGGGGTGACCGAAGGCTTCGCGACGTTGCGCGATATCCTGGCGATGAAGTCCGATACCAAGGTCATCGTCGCCTCGGGGCACGGCGCGCGCGAAAGTGCGCTGCAGGCGATTGCCGACGGCGCGTGGGATTTCTACGCGAAGCCGATCGATATCGATGCGCTCGGCCTGATCGTCAGCCGCGCGTTCCATGTTCATGCGCTGGAGGCCGAGAACCGGCGGCTGGCCGGGCGGATCGGTCCCGGCGGTTTTGGCGGCCTGCTCGCCGCGTCGCCCGAGATGGCGGTCGTCACGCGGACGCTGGAGCGAGTCGCCCCCGCCAACGTGTCGGTGATGCTGCTCGGCGCCAGCGGCACCGGCAAGGAACTGCTCGCTCGCGGGCTGCACGATGCGTCGCCGCGGTCGCGCGGCAATTTCGTCGCGATCAATTGCGCGGCGATCCCCGAGACGCTGCTCGAAAGCGAATTGTTCGGGCACGAAAAGGGTGCGTTCACCGGCGCGGTCAAGACCACCGAAGGCAAGATCGAACAGGCCGCCGGCGGCACGCTGTTCCTGGACGAGATCGGCGACGTCCCACTCGCGCTCCAGGTGAAGCTGCTACGGTTCCTGCAGGAGCGCGTGATCGAACGCGTCGGCGGGCGCAAAGCGATCCCGGTCGATACCCGTATCGTCTGCGCGACGCACCAGAATGTCGATGCGATGGTCGCCGCGGGACGGTTTCGCGAGGACCTGTATTACCGTCTCGCCGAGATCGTCGTGCGGATACCGCCTCTCGCCGAACGGACCGGCGACGCGGTATTGCTCGCGCGGCATTTCGTCACGCGCTACGCCAAGGCGATGAACCCCGTCGTCACCGGCCTCGCTCCCGATGCACGGGCCGCGATCGACGCCTGGGGCTGGCCCGGCAACGTTCGCGAACTCGAGAACCGGATCAAGCGCGCGGTCATCATGGCCGATGGCAAGCTCGTCACCGCCACCGACCTCGATCTCGACGGCAAAGGCGATGAGGCCGCGGCGCTCAATCTGCGGAGCGCGCGCGAACAGGCCGACCGCAAGGCGATCCGCCAGGCGCTCGCCCGCGCCGATGGCAATATCTCGAGCGCCTCGCGGTTGCTGGGGATCAGTCGGCCGACGCTGTACGACCTGCTGAAAAGCTACGACCTGCATGGCTGAGTCGATCTATCCGCTGTTGCGTCGGCGTCGCCGCAAACGCCGGTTCCGGCTGGCCAAGGCGTTTGCAGGCAACCGCGCGCGTGTGCTGGCGATCGGCCTGCTGTGCGGCGTGGTCGTACTGGTTGGCCTTGCGACAGCGATGCGACCGTCGCCGCCAACCGCCGGTCAGTTGTTCGCCGACAGCCTGAAGACGCTCGATGCGGGCAACTACAGCGCGGCGCGGACCAATGCGCAGAAGGCGATCGCCGCGGACCCGAATCTGGCGATCGCACATGCCGTCCTGGCACGTGCATTCCTCGAGCTCGACGACGGCGTTGCGGCGCAAACCGAACTCGCCGCGGCGATCGCCGCCGGGTTCCCTGCGGATCGCCTGCACCAGCTTTCGGCGCATGCACGCCTGTTGCGCGGCGATCCCGCCGGCGCGATTGCCGAAGCGGCGCAGGCGCAACCGCGCTATGCGGGGTACGCCACGCGCATTCGGGCACGGGCGCTTGCCGCGCAGGGACATCCCGGCGACGCGGTGGCGGTTCTCCAGGCGTTGCTCTCGCGCGTACCGACCGATGCGGCGGCCTGGACCGATCTCGGCCGCCTGAGTTTGACCGGTGGCGACGTCGGCGGTGCGACGATCGCGGCGGCGAATGCGGTATCGCTGGACCGGCGCAGGCCCGCAGCGCTGATGCTCCAGGGCGACGTCGTCCGCAGCCGCTACGGCCTCGTCGCGGCGCTGCCCTGGTTCGAGGCGGCGTTGCAGCGTGATGCCTATTACCCGCCCGCGCTGATCGATTATGCCGCGACGCTCGGCGATGCGGGACGCAACGTCGAGATGCTCGCCGCCACCCGCCGCGCGCTGCTCGCGCGTCCCGGTGACCCGAACGCATTGTATCTCCAGGCAGTGCTCGCCGCGCGCGCGGGGCGGATTCCGCTTGCCCAGGTGCTGCTCGACAAGACCCATGCGCTCGACGCCGTGCCCGGCACGCTCTTGCTCAGAGGGGATCTGGACTATGCGCAAGGGCGGTTCGCGCAGGCGGCGGTGCAGTGGCGCAAACTCGTGCAGATGCAGCCGTCCAACATCGCCGCGCGCCAGTTGCTGGGTCTCGCGTTGCTTCGCGCGGGGAATGCCGGTGGCGCGATCACTGTCCTGCGACCCATCGCTGCTCGTCCCGACGCCGACAGCTATTCGCCCACCCTGATCGCGCGCGCGCTCGAGGCGGTCGGCAACCGGGTTGGGGCAGCGGCTTTCCTCGATCGCGCGGCGGCGGCGGCGGTATCGTCCTCGCCGACCGCGCTGGCGGGTCGTCCCGTCGCGCGCGTTATCGCGACGCCCGGTGCGCCCGCGACGCAGCTTGCGCTCGGCGATTCGCTAGTGGCGGCAGGACGCTATGGAGACGCGGCGCGCGCCTACACGCAGGCTGCCGACCTGTCGTTCGACGAGCCCACGATGCGGCGTCTAGTCGACACGCTCGCCCGTGCTGGCCGCGCGCAGGACTCCGCGACGGCGCTCGTCCTGTACCTGTTGCAGAATCCGCAAAGCCTCGTGGGCGCGCGGATGCTCGGTCATCGCCAGGTGGCATCGGGCGAATGGGACCGCGCGATCGACACGCTCGAAAGCGTCCGCGCCCGCGTCGGCAACCAGGATGGCGGCGTGCTCGCCGATCTCGCGCTGGCCTATGCGGGCAGCGACGACGGCGCGATCGCGGTCCGCTACAGCCGCGCCGCCTATGCGCTGTCGCCGATGCGCGCGGCGGCCGCCGATGCTTACGGCATTGCCCTCGCCGCGAACGGCGATCTGGTCGGCGCCCGACAGTTGCTGGTCAAGGCGACGCAGCTCGCGCCCACCGATGCCGCGATCGCCGGACATCTTCGCCAACTCGGGTGAATGCTTGTCTCCGGCGTTTCGCGCGGCCAATAGCGGCACATGATCGACCCGCTGGACCGTATCGCCGCCGCGTTGGAGCGCCTCTCGCCACCGCCGCCGCCCGCCGCCGATCCGCGCGCTTACCCCGCCTATGTCTGGCGGGGCGGCGCCCTGGTCCCCGTGCTTGGCTTCGCGCCGCTGCCGCTCGACAGGCTGGTCGGGATCGACCGGCAGAAGGCCGCGTTGCTCGGCAATCTCCGGCGTCTGGCCAGCGGGCATGCGGCACAGGACGTGCTGCTGTGGGGCGCGCGCGGCACCGGCAAGTCGGCGCTGGTCAAGAGCGCGGTCGCCGCGATTCAGGCTGAGTCGGGCCAGGCTGGGTCGGGCGATCTGGCGCTTGTCGAAGTCTCCGACCTGACTGGCTTGCCGATGCTGTTCGCCACGCTTGCCGGGGTGCAACGCGCGTTTGCGGTGTTCATCGACGATCTCGGCTTCGACGTGCCGGCCGAGGCGCGCGCGCTGCGTTCGATGCTCGAAGGGGGCAGCGAGCCGCGGCCGCACAACGTCCGCCTGTTGGTGACGGCGAACCGCCGGCATCTCGCCCCTCGCGACATCGCCGAACAGGAAAGCGCGATAAACCCGCGCGATTCGGCGGACGATCATCTGGCGTTGTCGGATCGCTTCGGGCTGAGTCTTGGCTTCCACGCGCTCGACCAGGACGGGTATCTGGCGATCGTGGCCGGCTATGCCGCGGCGTACGACCTGACGTTCGAGCCTGCGGATGCGATCGGCTGGGCCACGCGCCGCGGCAGCCGATCGGGCCGCGTCGCGTGGCAGTTCGTCGTCGACCTAGCAGGCCAGGCCGGCCGCAGCCTCTGACCTAGCTGGCGCCCTCGACCTGTTCCGCCAGTTCGAGCCAGCGCAGTTCGGCAGCCTCCTTCTCGGCGCGCGCAACTTCGATCGCCTTGGTCAGCTTCGCGAACGTCGCATTGTCGCGCATATACAAATCAGGCTTGGCCAGCTTGACCGCATCGGCCGCCATCTGCGCGTCGAGTTCCTCGATCCGCTTTGGCAGCAACTCGTAATCGCGCTGGTCCTTGTACGTCAGTTTCGCGCGCGGTGCCGAAACAGCCGGAGCAGTGGCCGCGACCTTCTTCGACGCACGCTTGCCGGTGGTCGTCGAGACGCGGCGCTTTTCCCAGTCCTCGTAGCCGCCTGCAACGACATCCACGGTGCCCGAGCCATCGAGCCCCAGCGTGATCGTCACGGTCCGGTCTAGAAAGTCGCGGTCATGGCTGACGATCAGCACGGTGCCGTCGTAATCGCCGATCACCTCCTGCAACAGGTCGAGCGTCTCGAGATCGAGATCGTTGGTCGGCTCGTCGAGCACCAGCAGGTTGGACGGCTTGGCGAACTCACGCGCCAGCAACAGCCGCGAGCGCTCGCCACCTGAAAGCGAGCCGATCTTCGCGTCGACCATGTTCGGGTCGAACAGGAAGTCCTTCAGATACCCGTGGATGTGTTTCCGAACGCCGAGCACGTCGATCCATTCGCCGCCATCGACGACGACCTCGCGGACCGTCTTTTCGGGCGCCATCAGGCTGCGTTGCTGGTCGATCACCACCGCATCCAGCGTCTGGGCCAGCTTGATCGAGCCGCTGTCGGGCTGGATCTCGCCGGTCAGCAGCTTCAACAGCGTCGACTTGCCTGCGCCGTTGCGGCCGACGATGCCGATGCGGTCGCCGCGAGTCACCCTCAACGTCAAGTCGCCGATGATCGTGCGGTCGCCGTACACCTTGGTGACGTTCTTCGCGTCGATCACGACCTTCGATTTGGTGTCGTCGCTTGCGGTCGTCAGGTTCGCCGAGCCCTGCGGCCCGATCATCGAGGCGCGTTCGGCGCGCATCTCGTGCAGCTTGGTGAGGCGGCCCTGGTTGCGCTTGCGCCGGCCGGTGACGCCGCGGAGCAGCCAATGCTCCTCCAGCTTCAAGCGCGCATCGAGCTTCTCAGCCTGGCGCTGTTCCTCGGCATAGACCTGCTCGGTCCAGGCCTCGAACCCGCCGAAGCCGATCTCGGCCCGCCGGATTGCGCCGCGATCGAGCCACAAAGTCTGCTTGGTCAGTCGCGTCAGGAAGGTACGGTCATGGCTGATCACGACGAACGCGCCGCGGAACCGCTTGAGCCAGTCCTCGATCCATTCGATCGCGCCGATGTCGAGATGGTTGGTCGGCTCGTCGAGCAGCAGCACGTCGGGGTCCTGCGACAACGCGCGGACGATTGCCGCGCGGCGGCGTTCGCCACCCGACGCGGAGGCTGCCTCGCGCGACAGGTCGATGCCGAGCTGGTCGGCGATCGAATCCGCCTCGTAGTTCACCGGCGCATCGTCGCCCGCCATCACGTAATCGCGCAGCGTCGCGAAGCCGCGCAGATCGGGCTCCTGCTCCAGGATCACGACGCGGGTGCCGGGGACGATCGTCCTGCGTCCCTCGTCCGCCTGGACGCTGCCGCCGAGCAGTTTAAGCAAGGTCGTCTTGCCGGCGCCGTTGCGGCCGATCAGCGCGAGCCGGTCGCGCGGTCCGATATGGATGTCGAGATTGCGAAAGAGCCATCCCGAGCCCTGGACGAGTCCGAGGCCTTCGAATGCTAAGATTGGTGCTGCCATGTTCGCGCCACGTAGGGGCGGCGGGTGATGCAGGCAAGTTACACCGTGATGCTAACCTGCGTCAGTACCTTGCGCGGGGCCATTCACTGGCTGTTCAATGCCGGGCCGCTATGCCACGGCCATGAAGATGTTGCTCCTCCTTGCGACCCTGACCTCGGCGCCGTTACTGATGGCTGCGGCACCGATGATAGCGGGCGCGGACCAGCGCCGTAGCGACCAGATGTCCGCGTTCCAGGCACGCAAGACCGGCGGGCTGTCGCTGCGAGAAATCGAGGGACGCGTGATCCCGACGATGAAGGGTGCGCAGTATCTCGGTTCCGACTATGATTCGGGCAGCGCCATTTACACGCTGAAATTCCTGCGCGATGGAACCGTCATCTGGGTCGACGTCGATGGCCGGAGCGGCCAGATCGTCGGCCGCACCGGTCGCTGACCCCTTAATCGAGAGGACTATCATGCGCGTTCTGATCGTCGAGGACGAGCCGAATCTCGGCCAGCAACTGAAGAACACCCTTGAGGGAGCCGGCTACGCGATCGATCTCGCGGTCGATGGCGAGGAGGGGCATTTCCTCGGCTCGACCGAGAATTACGACGCGGTCGTGCTCGATCTCGGCCTGCCGGAGATCGACGGGCTGACCGTGCTCGATCGCTGGCGGAAAGAGGGCAAGACGATGCCCGTACTCGTGCTGACCGCGCGCGACAGCTGGTCCGACAAGGTCGCCGGCCTCGATGCAGGCGCGGACGACTATGTGGCGAAACCGTTCCAGAGCGAGGAACTGATCGCGCGTCTGCGCGCGCTGATCCGCCGTGCGTCGGGCAATGCCTCGTCCGAGCTGACTGCGGGCGACATCCGCCTCGACACGCGCAGCGGCAAGGTCACGCGCGCCGGCGAGCCGGTCAAGCTGACTGCGCAGGAGTACAAGCTGCTGAGCTACCTGCTCCATCACAAGGGCAAGGTCGTCAGCCGCACCGAGCTGATCGAGCATATCTACGACCAGGATTTCGATCGCGATTCGAACACGATCGAAGTGTTCGTGACGCGCATCCGCAAGAAGCTCGGCCAGGACGTGATCACGACGATCCGCGGCCTCGGCTACAGCCTCGAAGACCCGGCCGCCTGATCGGCTGACGATGGATACCGCGCCGCCGACAGACCCACTCAAGACCGACACGCCGATCCGCGTCCCGGCGGCGGTGAAGGGGTCGCTGTCGCGGCGCATGATCCTGATTGCGGCGGTATGGATCGGCGTGCTGCTCAGCGGCGGCGGGTTCGCGCTCGATAGGGTGCTGTCGGCGGCGGTGACGCGCAATTTCGACGACCAGCTCGAATATGTCCTGCGCTCGCTGCTGAACTCCTCCGAGATCGGCCCCGACGGCGAAGTGATCTTCACCCGCGACGCCGCCGCCGATCAGCGTTTCGTCGAGCCCTATTCGGGTCTGTACTGGCAGGTGTCGGGCAAGGGGCACGAAGATTTTCCGTCGCGGTCGCTGTGGGACCGGCATCTGGCGTTCGGCGGGACGCATGACGACCGCAACGCGCATTTCTACGACAGCTCGCAATTCCCCGACGAGCAGCTGCGGATCGTCGAGCGCGACGCGGTCATCCCGGGTTCGAAGGTGCATTGGCGGTTCCAGGTCGCGCAGAGTCGCGACGGGCTGAACGCGCAGATCACCACGTTGCGGCGTACGCTCGTCCGCAGCTTCGCCTTGCTCGGGCTGGGGTTGATCGTACTGGCGGCGCTCCAGACGTTCTACGGTCTCTGGCCGTTGCGGCGGGTGCGCGAGGAGATCGCGCGGATGCGTGCGGGGCAAGCGAACCGCGTGTCGAGGGCGATGCCGGTCGAGGTCGCGCCGATGGTCGAGGAGCTGAACGCGCTGATCGAGCATAACGAACGCCAGGCGGAGGAGGCGCGGCGGCATGCCGGCAACCTCGCGCATGCGCTCAAGACCCCGCTGACGGTCATCATGAACGCCGCCACCGCGCAGTCCGACGACCTCGCCGACACGGTCATCCGCGAGGCGCGGACCATGCGGCGCCAGGTCGATCACCACCTCGCGCGCGCGCGCGCTGTCGGGCGTCGCGGGTCCGCGCACAGCCGTGCGGAGGTATGGCCGAGCCTCGAATCGGTCGAGCGTGCGGTCGGGCGGCTGTATCGCCACGTCCGCATCGACGTGACCGGGCCGCGTGGACTTCAGGTCCATGTCGAGCGGCAGGATCTCGACGAGATGCTCGGCAATCTAATCGAGAACGCGGCAAAATATGGTGGCGGCAGCGTGTTCGTGACGGTCGGCGCGCAGGCGGGCTTCGTAGAGTTCCTGGTCGAGGACGACGGCGTCGGTATTCCGGAAGAGGAGCGGGTGCGTATCTTCGATCGCGGCGTGCGGCTGGATACGGGGAAGCCGGGGACCGGGCTTGGGTTGGCGATCGTGCGCGACGTGGCGGAGATCTACGAGGGGACCGTGGCTCTCGAGGAGAGCGAGGATCTTGGTGGGTTGCTGGTCCGGCTGCGGTTGCCCGCGGCGAATTAATCTTCCCCTCTCCCTGAAAGGGAGGGGCTGGGGGTGGGTAGGCCAGCTTGAGTCACAACGGTTCGGCCATGCGGAACCCGACCCACCCCCAACCCCTCCCTTCCAGGGAGGGCGAAAGCAGATGGCTACCCCCGCGAGCGCGCCTGGCGATACGTTCCCAGCACCCGCAGCCATTTCGAATGGAACCCCAGTTCCTCCAGCGCATGGTCGAGGTTCGCGTCGCCCGGCTTCCCCACGACATCGGCATAGAATTCCGTCGCGGAGAAGCTGCCGTTCCGCTGGTAGCTCTCCAGCTTGGTGATGTTCACGCCGTTGGTCGCGAAGCCGCCGACCGCCTTGTACAGCGCGGCGGGGACGTTCCTGACCTCGAAGATCAGCGTCGTCATCCATTCGCCGCCGACCGGCTCTTGCGCCGCGGGAGGCTTGCTGCCGCGTGCCAGTACGACGAACCGCGTCGTATTGTGGTCCGCATCGGCAATGTCGGTCGCGAGCAGGTCCAAGCCGTACAGCCCGGCCGCAGCAGGGGGCGCGAGCGCGGCGATTGCCGGATCGGCAAGCTCGGCGACCTTGGCGGCGGCCCCCGCGGTGTCGGGATAGCTCACCGGCTCGATCTCGTGCGCCTTCAGCCAGTGCCGGCACTGCCCGAGCGCCTGCGGGTGGCTCATTGCCTGACGAATACCGTCGCGCGGCCCTGCGCCCATCAGCGCATGGCGGATCGGCAGGAAATGCTCGCCGGTGATGACCAGCCCCGATTCGGGCAGCAGGAAATGGATGTCGGCGACGCGGCCATGCAGCGAATTCTCGATCGGGATGATCGCGCAATCGGCGCGGCCGTCCTTCACCGCGTCGATCGCGTCGGAGAAATCGAAGCAGGGCAGGGGCAGGCCGTCGGGGAACGCCTCGACCGCGGCGACGTGGCTGTTCGCGCCCGGTGCCCCCTGGAACGCGACGGCGCGCGCTGGCTCGGCGGCGGCGGCGACGGTCATCCGCGCGACGATCGGGCGGGCGGGTGCGGCGAAGTTTTCCATGCGCTGGCCGCGTAAAGGGCCGCCGTCCGCCATACAAGCGCGGCTTGCGGTGCGCGCCTGCGTTTTCTATGGCTATCCCAAACAGAACAGGGCGGATGCACAAGATGGACAATCGGACCAATACGATCGCCGGCTGGGTGCTCGCAGGCTGTGGTGCGGCGCTCGGGTTGTCGATCGTCGGCGGGATGATGTTCCACGGCGAGCGCCCCGAGAAGATGGGCTATGCGATCGAGGGTGTCGTCGCCGAGGGCGGCGAGGGTGCCGCCGCCGACGTGCCGATCGCCTCGCTGCTGCCGACCGCCGACGCCGCCAAGGGCGCCGAAGTGTTCAAGAAGTGCGCCGCCTGCCACACCATCAACCAGGGCGGCGCGAATGGTGTCGGCCCGAACCTGTACGGCACGGTCGGCGAGGAGATCGCCAAGGGCAAGGCCGGGTACGCGTTCTCGTCGGCGCTGGCCGGGATCGGCGGCAAGTGGGACTTCGACAAGCTGAACGCGTGGCTGACGTCGCCGCGCAAGTTCGCTCCGGGGACGAAGATGACCTTTGCGGGGCTCGGCAATGCGCAGGACCGGGCGAACGTGATCCTGTATCTCAACCAGCAGGGTTCGAACCTGCCGTTACCGGCGGCACCTGCGGCTGGCGCTGCTCCGGCGGCTGGCAAGGATGCGGCGGCGAAGGATCAGCCGGCGACGGCGAATGCGGCGGAAGCTGCGGCGACCAAGGGTGCGCCGACTGCGGACATCGCCAACACCGGAACGCCCGCGTCGGGTGCGCCATCGGTGGATCCGGAAGCAGCTCGCAAGGGCGCCCGCTCGGAGAAGTAATCTTCCTACTCCCTCTCCCCTCCGGGGAGAGGGTCGGGGTGAGGGGCTGCCAAGCAGTGCGGCGCCTGGAACAGCCCCTCACCCCAGCCCTCTCCCCGGAAGGGGGAGAGGGAGCAGAAGGGTTCCCCTCTCCGGATGGCTCAGCCCTCAGCCGCTTCCTTCTCCGCCCGCTCGCGGTAGAACGACTGCACCGCGTCCCATGCCTCGTCGGCGGTCTCGACGTAGCGGAAGATCCCGAGGTCCTTCTCGCTGACGACGCCTTCCTCGACCAGCGCGTCGAAACTCACGACCCGCTCCCAGAACTGGCGGCCGAACAGCAACACCGGGATCGGCTGGATCTTGCCCGTCTGGATCAGCGTCAGCAGCTCGAACAGCTCGTCGAACGTCCCGAACCCACCCGGAAACGCCGCCAGCGCGCGGGCGTGGAGCAGGAAGTGCATTTTCCGCAGCGCGAAATAGTGGAACTGCACGGACAGCGACGGCGTGACATACGGGTTCGGCGCCTGCTCGTGCGGCAGGACGATGTTAAGCCCGATCGACTCGGCACCGACGTCGTCCGCGCCGCGGTTCGCAGCTTCCATGATCGACGGACCGCCGCCCGAGCACACCACGAACTGCCGCCAGCCACGCTCGTCGCGCGGCAGCACGCTGACCTTGGCGGCCAACTCGCGCGCCACATCGTAATATTTCGATTTTTCGACCAGCCGTTCGGCGATCTTCTTCGACTTCTCGTCGGTGGCCAGCTTCAGCAGCGCCTGCGCCTTCGACGGCTCGGGAATGCGTGCTGACCCGTAGAATACGAACGTCGAACCGATCTTCGCTTCGTCGAGGACGAGTTCGGTCTTCAGCAGTTCGAGCTGGAACCGCACCGGCCGCAGGTCTTCGCGCAACAGGAAATCCATGTCCTGGAAGGCGAGCCGGTAATGCGGGTGCTGCGTCTGGGGGGTGGAAACGGAGTCGCGAGCGGACTCGGCATCCTGGCTGGCGTTCGGAAAAACGCGCGATGGTACTCGTGTATCGGTCATTCAGGCGCGATTAGAGGAAACGCGAGGGGAGGGCTAGAGCGGTGCGCTAGCGGCAGAAATTGGCGTGATCGTCTTCGAGGTGGAGGTGGTTGCGGTGCGCGGCGTTGTAGTCGGGGCTGAGCACCGTGCCGAACCGCTTGCACGCCGACGCGCGGATCGTCTGGAGGAATTGGCGGACCTGCGGGTCGGACGAGTTCCAGTCGTTGAGCACCGTGATCCGCCGCCCGTCCTTCAGCACGAACCCGCCGATATCGATCGCGTTGGCGATCGCGTGACCCGAGCGGCGGGTGGGACCGCGCGTGGAGCCGACGATGTTGCGGCAGGCATAGCTCCCCATGCTGTCGACCCGCGCCAGTTCGCTGCCGAGCATCTGGTACGCGGCGGGCGCCACCGCGTTGCGCGTCCAGCCGATGAACGCGCGCGCTTCGCCGCAGCGGACTGCGGTGAGGTTGGCCACGGGGACGCCGATATCGACCAGCTTCACGGTGCCGTTCAGCCCGCAACCGGGCCCCGTTTCGCGGTCGGGCAGGACCTGGAACGAGACGTAGAGTTCGCGCAGGTCGGCGAGACACTGCGCCGTTTCGCGATTGCTCGGGACGGAGAGATTGGGGCGGGTCTTGGTTGGCGCCGTGGGGCGATCGGAGCGTCCGCAGCCGGCTAAAGTCAGTGCGAAAGTCGCTACTACCACCCACTCCGTCATGCCGGGCCTGTTCCGGCATCCACTCATCGTCTTGTCCCCCATGCCTAAGGCCGTGCGGCACGGTGGACCCCAGGACAAGCCCGGGGTGACGGAGCGAGTTTGGTGCACGGTGGGGCGAGTCCCGTCGCCACGCGCTCGCAGTCGAACGCGGTTGACACCCCCGTGAACGCCGCTAGGGCCGGCGACGGGCCACGCGGTCCCAACGCCGCGCGTGCTCTCTGTGAGGAGAGATACATGACTGATACGACCTACGCACCCGCTACAAATGCGCCTTCACTGCCCGCTACGAAGCCGGCACGTCCCTTTTTCAGCTCCGGTCCCTGCGCGAAACCTCCGGGTTGGTCCGCGGACAAGCTCGCCACCGCCTCGCTCGGTCGCTCGCATCGCTCTAAGATCGGCAAGACCCGCCTCCAGTACAGCATCGACCTGATGCGCGAACTGCTGAAGCTCCCGACCACGCACCGCATCGGCATCGTCCCCGGCTCCGACACCGGCGCGTACGAGATGGCGATGTGGACGATGCTCGGCGCCAAGCCCGTCACCGCGCTGGCGTGGGAAAGCTTCGGCGAAGGCTGGGTCACGGATGCGGTCAAGCAGCTCAAGATCGACCCCACGGTGGTGCGCGCCGATTACGGCCAGCTGCCCGACCTCGACGCGGTCGACTGGTCGAACGACGTGCTGTTCACCTGGAACGGCACCACTAGCGGCGTGCGTGTCCCCAACGCGGACTGGATCCCCGCCAACCGCGAAGGTCTCTCGTTCGCCGATGCGACGTCGGGCGTGTTCGCCTACGACATCGACTGGACGAAGATCGATGTGGCGACCTTCTCGTGGCAGAAGGTGCTTGGCGGCGAGGGCGCGCACGGCGTGCTGATCCTCGGGCCGCGTGCGGTCGAGCGGCTTGAGACCTACACGCCCGCGTGGCCGCTGCCGAAGGTGTTCCGCCTCGTCTCGAAGGGCAAGCTTACCGAGGGCGTGTTCAGGGGCGAGACGATCAACACACCGTCGATGCTGGCGGCCGAGGATGCGATCTTCAGCCTCGAATGGGCGAAGTCGCTTGGCGAGGACGGCCTGATCAAGCGGTCGGATGCGAATGCTGCGGCGTTGGACAAGATCGTTGCGGAACGCGATTGGCTTGGTCATCTGGCGGTCGATCCGGCGACGCGGTCGAAGACCAGCGTGTGCCTCACGGTCGAGGGTGCGGACGAGGCGCTGATCAAGGCGATGGCTTCGGCGCTCGAAAAGGCTGGCGCGGCGTATGACGTGGCGGGTTACCGCGATGCGCCTCCGGGCTTGCGTATCTGGTGCGGCGCGACCGTCGACACCGCCGATATCGAAGCGCTCGGCCCCTGGCTCGACTGGGCCTACGCGACCGCCAAGGCGGCCTAACCAGCTACCGCGTCTTTTACGTCTTCCTTCCAACAACCACCCCCATTCCGTCATCCCGGCGCACGCCGGGACCCATGGACACGGAGCGCCCGCTCATGATGCGGACCGCAACCGTGGGTCCCGGCTTCCGCCGGGATGACGGGGAGGGGGCAGGATCGGAACGGAAGGCGGCACCCCAATTCACCGAATTCCCAGGAGCAATCCCATGCCAAAAGTCCTTATTTCCGACAAAATGGATCCCCGCGCTGCCCAGATCTTCCGCGAGCGCGGCGTCGAGGTCGACGAGATCACCGGCAAGACGCCCGCCGAGCTGATCGCGATCATCGGCGAGTATGACGGCCTCGCGATCCGCAGCTCGACCAAGGTCACCAAGGAAATCCTCGAGCACGCGACCAACCTGAAGGTCGTCGGCCGCGCGGGCATCGGCGTCGACAACGTCGACATCCCCGCCGCGTCGGCAAAGGGCGTGGTCGTGATGAACACGCCGTTCGGCAACTCGATCACCACCGCCGAGCACGCGATCGCGCTGATGTTCGCGCTCGCCCGGCAACTGCCCGAGGCCGACGCCTCGACCCAGGCCGGCAAGTGGGAGAAGAACCGCTTCATGGGCGTCGAGTTGACGTCGAAGACGCTTGGCCTGATCGGCGCGGGCAATATCGGTTCGATCGTCGCCGACCGCGCGCGCGGCCTCAAGATGAAGGTCGTCGCGTTCGATCCGTTCCTGACGCCCGAGCGCGCGATCGAGATCGGCGTCGAGAAGGTCACGCTCGACGAACTGCTCGCGCGCGCCGACTTCATCACGCTGCACACGCCGCTGACCGACCAGACGCGCAACATTCTCTCGGCCGAGGCGCTCGCCAAGACCAAGAAGGGCGTGCGGATCATCAACTGCGCGCGCGGTGGCCTGATCGACGAGGTCGCGCTGAAGGCGGCGCTCGACTCGGGGCAGGTCGGCGGTGCCGCACTCGACGTGTTCGTCGAGGAGCCCGCCAAGGCATCGCCGCTGTTCAATACGCCGAACTTCGTCAGCACGCCGCATCTTGGCGCGTCGACGACCGAGGCGCAGGTCAACGTCGCGATCCAGGTCGCCGAGCAGATGGCCGATTTCCTGATGTCGGGCGGCGTCACCAACGCGCTCAACATGCCGTCGCTGTCGGCCGAGGAAGCGCCGAAGCTGAAGCCGTACATGGCGCTGGCGGAGAAGCTCGGGTCGCTGGTCGGTCAGTTGACGACGGGCGCTGTGTCGCGGATTTCGGTGCATACCGAGGGCGCGGCGACCGACCTGAACGCGAAGCCGATCGTGAGCGCGGTGCTCGCCGGGTATCTCCAGACGCAGACCGCGACCGTCAACATGGTCAACGCGCCGGTGCTGGCGCGCGAGCGTGGTCTCGAAGTTCGTGAAGTGCGTACCGAGCGCGAGGCGGATTACCACACGCTGCTGCGCGTCGCGGTGAAGACCGAGGATGGCGAGCGGTCTGTCGCGGGTACGCTGTTCGGTGATTCGGCGCCGCGTCTGGTGGAACTGCTCGGGATCAAGATCGAGGCCGATCTGGCGGGGCCGATGCTGTATGTCGTCAACGAGGATGCGCCGGGGTTCATCGGGCGTCTTGGGACTGCGCTGGGCGAGGCTGGGGTGAATATCGGGACGTTCCACCTCGGGCGTCGGTCGGCGGGCGGTGAGGCTGTGCTGCTGCTGTCCGTCGACGAAGCGGTGACGCCTGACTTGTTGACCAAGGTCCGCGCGCTGCCAGGCGTGAAGACCGCAATGGGCCTCAACTTCTAACCCTGCTACGCTCTTCTAAAGCCCTCTCCCCTCCGGGGAGAGGGTTGGGTGAGGGGCAGTTGGGAGGGGCAGCGCTCGCGGCGCCCCTCACCCCGACCCTCTCCCCGGAAGGGGGAGAGGGAGCAGTGAAGGTCGACGACCTACTCTTGGATCGCGCAAAGCGGATGCGGCGCGAGCCTACCCCCGCCGAAGCGAAACTCTGGCGCCATCTCCGTGATCGCCAAATCTCAAACACCAAATTCACCCGGCAACTCGTCGTCGGCCCCTACGTCGCCGACTTCGCCGCACGCGACGCGAAACTGATCATCGAGGTTGACGGCGATACTCATGTTGACCAAGCGCGCGACGGAAGCCGAACGGATTGGCTGCAACGACAGGGATATCGCGTGATACGGTTCAGCAACGCCGACATCATGTCCGAGATGGACGGGGTCTGGCAGGTCATATCTGCAGCCCTCACGGCGGAGTCTGCGAAGTGACCGCACTCCTCCCCGAAGGTTTCCGAGATCGCCTCCCCCCGTTCGCCGATTCGGCCGCGGCGCTGGAAGCCCGCGTACTCGAAGCTGCTCGTCTCCACGGCTACGAGCGCGTCGATCCGCCGCTCGCCGAATTTGCCGATGGGCTTGAGATGCGCCTCAAAGCCGGTGGCCTTCACGACGCGGTGCGCTTCGTCGATCCGGTGTCGCAACGCACCCTTGCGATCCGCCCCGACATCACCGCACAGGTCGCGCGGATCGCCGCCACGCGGATGGGGCATCACCCTCGGCCGGTCCGGCTGAGCTATGCTGGCTCCGTGCTGAAACTACGCGCGTCGCAGCTCGCGCCCGCCCGTGAGACCCGGCAGATCGGCTGTGAGTTGATCGGGCTCGACTCAGTCGCCGCTGCGCAGGAGCTCGTCGCAGTAGCAGTCGACATGATCGCCGCCGCCGACGTTACCGGTGCGTCGATCGACTTCACGCTGCCCGACCTAGTGCCGACGCTCGCCGCCGGCCCGCTTCCCGTCGCACCTGAGCAGATCGCCACCCTGCGCGATCGCCTCGACGCCAAGGACGCCGGCGCCGTCGCCGCACTCGCGCCCGCCTACCTCTCCCTGATCGAAGCCGCCGGCCCGTTTGACCAGGCAATGGACCGCCTCCGGGCGTTCGACACCACCGGCGCTCTCGCTTCGCGCCTCGACGGCCTCGCGCGCATCGCCGAAGCACTCGACGGCCGCGTCGCGCTGACGCTCGACCCGACCGAGCGTCATGGCTTCGAATACCAGACCTGGCTCGGCTTCTCGCTCTTCGCCGACGGTAGTGCGCGCGAAGTCGGTCGCGGTGGCACCTACACCATTGTTCACGAAACCGGCGCCGAGGAAGCTGCTACCGGCTTCTCGCTGTTCGCCGACGCCTTGGTCGAGCGTGTCGCCACCGTCGATCGCCGCCGCCTCTTCCTCCCGTTCGGTACCGCTGCCGGCGAAGGCGCAGCGATGCGCGCGCAAGGCTGGGTCACCGTCGCCGCTCTCGACGCCGGCGACACCCCCGAAGCACAAGTCTGCACGCATCTATGGGTAGCAGGCGAGCCCCGCGCGCTGTAGGCGCTGCGCGTAATCTCAGGAGATAGAGTTTGGCCAACGTAGCAGTCATCGGCGCGCAATGGGGCGACGAAGGCAAGGGCAAGATCGTCGACTGGCTCGCCGAGCGGGCCGACATGGTCGTGCGCTTCCAGGGCGGCCACAATGCCGGCCACACGCTGGTCGTCGGTGACAACGTGTACAAATTGTCGCTGCTGCCGTCGGGCATCGTCCGCGGCACGCCGTCGTTCATCGGCAATGGCGTGGTGCTCGATCCGTGGGCGCTGAAGGACGAGATCGCGCGGCTCGGCGCGCAGGGCGTCGTCGCGACGCCGGAGACGCTGCGGATTGCCGATACCTGCGCGCTGATCCTGCCGTTCCACCGCGACCTCGACGGTCTGCGCGAGGACGCCAGCGGTGCCGGCAAGATCGGCACCACGCGTCGGGGCATCGGTCCTGCGTATGAGGACAAGGTTGGTCGCCGTGCGATCCGCGTCTGCGATCTCGCGCATCTCGACGATCTGGGGCCGCAACTTGATCGCCTTACCGCCCACCACGACGCGCTGCGCGCCGGCTTCGGCGAGTCGCCGATCGACCGCGCCCGCCTGATCGCGGAGCTGCGCGAGATCGCCGGCTTCGTGCTGCCGTTCGCCAAGCCTGTATGGCGCGATCTCAACGCCGCGCGCTCGGCCGGCAAGCGCATCCTGTTCGAAGGAGCGCAGGGCGTCCTGCTCGACGTCGACCACGGCACCTATCCGTTCGTCACCTCGTCGAACACGATTGCGGGCGCAGCGGCTGGCGGGTCGGGCCTCGGACCATCGGCGGTCGGCTTCGTGCTCGGTATCGCCAAGGCGTACACGACGCGCGTCGGCTCAGGGCCTTTTCCGACCGAGCTAGAGAACGAGACCGGGGAACGCCTTGGCGTACGCGGCCATGAGTTCGGCACCGTCACCGGGCGTAAGCGCCGCTGCGGCTGGTTCGACGCGGTGCTGGTGCGCCAGGCGGCGGCGGTCGGTGGCATCACCGGGATCGCGCTGACCAAGATCGACGTGCTCGACGGGTTCGAGACCGTGTCGATCTGCACCGGCTACAGCTTGCGCGGCGAGACGCTCGATTATTTCCCGGCGCATGCGGCGGACCAGGCGCTGGTCGAGCCGATCTACGAGACGATGGAAGGCTGGCAGGAGACGACTGCCGGTGCGCGCAGCTGGGCCGACCTGCCCGCACAGGCGATCAAGTATATCCGCCGGATCGAGGAGCTGATCCGCTGCCCGGTGACGTTGGTGTCGACCAGCCCGCAGCGTGCCGACACGATCCTTGTCCGCGATCCATTCTCGGACTGAGCGGACACGAAAAAGCCGGGCGATCGCTCGCCCGGCTTTTCAGTTATCCCAAGACGGTGGGATCAGCGCGGAGTGGTCGTGCCGGTCGTCCCGCCCGTGGTCGAGCCCATCGTCCCAGTGCTCGTGCCACCCATCGTGCCGGTGGTGCCGCCCATGGTACCCGTGGTGCCGGTCGTACCACCCATCGTGTCGGCACCCATCGTGCTGCCGGTCGTGCCCGACATCGTGCTGCCCGTCGTGCCGGTACCGCTCATCGTGCCCGACGTCGTACCGCGCGTACGGCTACGCGCTTTTGTGCCACGCTGGGTGCGCGTCGTCGTGGTCGATTGGGTGCTGGTCGAGGGGCTCGCCTGATCCATCGTACCGGTCGACATGCCGCCGGCCGTGCCGCCCGCGGTCGAGCCGCCCATGGTGCCACCGCTCATCGTGCCACCGGTAGTGCCACCCATCGAGCCGCCGGTGCCCGTCTGTGCCAGTGCCACGCCCGGGATGATCAACGCTGCTGCTGCGATTGAAGTCAGAATACGCATTTCGCTCTCCTATGTTATTGAAGAGCAAGCGCTTCAGTCCTGCTTATGTTCCGTCGTCAGCCGCACTGGCCCCGATGCAGCAGCGCCTGGTCGGCCAGCACGAGAGCGACCATCGCCTCGACCACGGGGACTCCGCGTATGCCCACGCACGGGTCGTGACGCCCCTTGGTGGCGATCGTCGCGGCCTCGCCGGTCGGGCTGATCGTCTCGACCGGGGTGAGGATCGAGCTGGTCGGCTTGAACGCGACGCGGAGACGTATCGGCTGGCCGGTCGCGATTCCACCGGCGATCCCGCCAGCATGGTTGGCGAGGAACTCCGGACCGTCGACGCCCGGTCGCATCGGATCGGCGTTGGCCTCGCCCGACAACGCGGCGGCGGCGAACCCGTCGCCGATCTCGATGCCCTTGACCGCGTTGATGCTCATGCACGCAGACGCGAGTTCGGAATCGAGCTTGGCGTAGAGCGGCGCGCCCCAGCCAGCGGGTACGCCGGTCGCCTCGCACGCGATCACCGCGCCGAGCGACGAGCCCGATTTCCGCGCGGCGTCGACGAGTATCTCCCAGCGGGCGGCGGCGGCGGCATCTGGACAGAAGAACGGGTTCTGATCGATCTGCGCGTCGTCGAAACTCGCCGGATCGATCGCATCGCCACCGATCGCCTCGACCCATGCGCGGACACGGACCTGCGGGACGACGAGGCGTGCGACCGCACCAGCGGCAACGCGGGCGGCGGTCTCGCGCGCTGACGAGCGCCCACCACCCCGGAAATCGCGAAACCCGTATTTCGCGTCATAGGCATAGTCGGCGTGGCCGGGGCGATAGGCCTTGGCGACGTCCGAATAATCCTTCGAGCGCTGGTCGACATTCTCGATCATCAGGCTGATCGGCGTCCCTGTGGTGCGCCCCTCGAACACGCCCGAGAGGATGCGGACCGTATCCGGCTCGCGCCGCTGCGTCGTGAAGCGCGAGGTGCCGGGGCGGCGCTTGTCGAGCCAGGGCTGGATGTCGGCCTCGGTCAGCGGAATGCCAGGAGGACACCCGTCGACGATCGCCCCTAGCGCAGGCCCATGCGACTCGCCCCAGGTGGTGAAGCGGAACAGCCGTCCAAACGTATTGAAGCTCACTTATCCCTCTCCCCAACGGGGAGAGGGAGGGGCCCGTGCGAAGCATGGGAGGGTGAGGGCACGCACGTAAGTCCATCAAGGATCGCGGCGAGCACGCCGTCCATCCGCTGCATTACGTCGTTGTTCCAGACACGGATCACACGATATCCCTTGGTCGCGAGGAAGGCGGTTCGGTCGTCGTCATAGGCGACGTCCTCGATATGTTGGCTGCCGTCTACCTCCACGACCAGCCTCGCGTCCATGCAGAGGAAGTCCGCGATGAAGGGGCCGATCCAGACTTAGCGGCGGAACTTGAAGTTGCCGAGACGACGACTGCGGAGGCGGTACCAAAGCCGGTCCTCCGCTTCGGTCGCATCGCGACGTAGCTCTCGGGCTCGGTTCAGTGCTTCGGTACCGTCGCGTTGCCTCACCTTGCCCTCACCCTCCCATGCTTTGCATGGGCCCCTCCCTCTCCCCGAAGGGGGAGAGGGGTTTAGACCAACGCGATATCGGGGGCGTCTTCGGCCTTCATGCCGATCACGTTGTAGCCAGCGTCGACGTGGTGCGTCTCGCCCGTGACCCCCGAAGCCAGGTCGCTCAGCAGGTACAGCCCCGCGCCGCCGACGTCGTCGATCGTCACGTTGCGCTTCAGCGGCGAGTTCAGCTCGTTCCACTTCAGGATCAGGCGGAAATCGCCGATGCCGCTTGCGGCCAGCGTCTTGATCGGCCCCGCCGAGATCGCATTCACGCGGATGTTGTCGCGGCCGAGGTCGACCGCGAGATACTGCACGCTCGTCTCCAGCGCCGCCTTCGCGACCCCCATCACGTTGTAATGCGGGATGACCTTCTCCGCGCCATAATAGCTGAGCGTCAGCATCGCGCCGCCCTCGGTCATCATCTTGGCCGCGCGCTGCGCCACCGCGACGAACGAATACACCGAGATGTTCATCGTCATCAGGAAATTGTCGAGGCTGGTATCGACGAACCGCCCGCGCAGCTCGTTCTTGTCCGAAAAGCCGATCGCGTGGACGACGAAGTCGATCGTCGGCCATTCCTCGGCGAGCTTGTCGAAGGTCGCATCGAGCGCACCCATGTCCGACACGTCGCAATCGAACAGCCGCGCCACGCCCAATTGCTCGGCGAGCGGGCGGACGCGCTTCTCCATCGTCTCGCCCTGGTAGCTGAACGCGAGCTCGGCGCCCGCTTCGGACAGCTTCTTGGCAATCCCCCAGGCCAGCGACTTGTCGTTCGCCAAGCCCATGATCAGCCCACGCTTGCCCGCCATCAAACCGTTCACGCCGTCCCCGCCTATACCTGCATATCCGTAGCAGGCTGCTCTAGCGTTGTTTCGGGTGGTTCCGCCAGTGCTGCGTTCAGATGCGCACCGAATACGAGACCGAGCCCGATGACATAGAAAAACAACAGCATGATGACGACACCCGCCAAGCTGCCATAGGTGAGGTCGTAGCCGCCGAGCCGCGACAGGATCACCGGGAGCAACGCGGTCGCGCTGACCCACCAGGCAGTGGTGAACAATGCGCCCGGCCATTTGCGGCATTTCGAATAGCGATAACGCGACGGCGTCACCGAATAGAAGAGCAGGTACAGCGCGCCGAACATCAGCAGGCCGGGGATGAGGCGAGAGAGCCCGACCCAGCCGGCTGCGTCCTGCGCGAACGGCACGAGCCGGTAGATGAACTGCTCTGCGGCGGTGAGGATACCCTGGACAAGGAACGACAGCAGCGCGATTACCACCGACAGGATGATCACGGCGGATGACCCTAACCGCGATTTCCAGAACGGCGCGGTCGCCTTGATCCCGTAGGCGCGGTGGAAGATATCGCGGATCGTCTCGACGAAGCTGCCGACCGTCCACAGTCCGACCAGCGCGCCGAGCCACAATAGCGACCCGGTCCGCGCGGCAAGCACGTCGGCGATCGGCTTGCGCAACAGGTCGCCGACGTTGGGCGGCAGGACGTTCAGGAACGACTCGACCGCGCGCAAAGTCTCGACGCTCTGCCCGAAGATCGACAGGATCGCCGCCGCAACGATAAAGAACGGAAACACCGTCATCAACGCGAGATAGGCGAGGTTTCCCGCGTGGATGAAGCCATCGTTGAACACGCCGACGGCTGCACGTTTGAAAACCTCGAACGCGTAACTGCCTGGCCTGACCTTCGCCATGCCACGAGTGAGACGGGCGCGCGTCGCACTATGATCATGCGCGCGCGCTTCGGGCGTTAGGGTATTATCATTCACAAGGCGTTCAGACGCCCATGGCCCCCCGCGGGTTCCCCGCGTTGCGCCCATCCCAGCTTTCGACGAACGCGGTAAGCGCCGCATCGCTCGCGGGAATGTCGATCATCAGCGTGACCAACTGATCGCCCCGCGTGCCGCCCTTCTTGTGGAAACCCTTGCCCTTGAGGCGCAGCGTCTTGCCCGACGTCGTACCCTTGGGGATGGTCAGCATCACCGGCTTGTCGACCGTCGGAGCCTTGACCGAGCCGCCCAGCACCGCTTCGGCGAGCGTGATCGGCAGGTCGAGGCGGACGTCGTCGCCGTCGCGCGTGAAGAACTTGTGCGGCTGGACCTCGATCGTCAGGATCGCATCGCCTGCGCCGCCCGGACCCTGCTCGCCCTTGCCGGCCAGCTTCATCTGCGTGCCGGTCTCGACCCCGGCGGGGAGCTTGAGATCGAGCGTCTTGCCGTCCGCGAGCGTCACGCGCTGCGGCTCCAGCGTCGCCGCCTCGACGAAAGGCACCTGCAGGCGATACGCGGCATTCTCGCCCTTGGGCTGCGGCCTACGACCGAAGCCGCCGGAGAACCCGCCGCCACCGCCACGCTGCGCGCCGCCGAACAGCCCTTCGAAGATGTCGCTCATGTCGGCCCCGCCGGCGCCGCTTTCATAGCCCTCGCTGCGGAAGCCGCCACCGGGCTGGGGTCGCCCGCCGCCGCCGCCGCCGAACCCGAACGGCGACGCGGGATTGCCGTCGCCGTCGATCTCGCCGCGATCGAACCGCGCGCGCTTGTCCTTGTCGTTCAGCAGGTCGTACGCGTTGGTGACCGTGCTGAACCGCTCCGACGCCTTCGGGTTGTCCTTGTTGCGATCGGGATGAAGCTCTTTCGCGAGCTTGCGGTACGCCTTCTTGATGTCGGCTTCGGTCGCGTCGCGCGCTACACCCAGAGTCTTGTACGGATCGGCCACTTACGTCCCCATTCTAACTTGCGCGTCTATGTGGGGCGGTGCGCAGCGCAACGCAATTGCGCGCGGGGTGTTTGGTTGCACGAGAGGAACGATCATGACCAAACAACCGATGCAGGGCGTGCCGAAGAACGACGATGGCGCGAAGGAGAAGGACGGCGAAAGCGGCGGCGGCTCGTACCCGAACCCGCACGACGAGAAGTAAGGCGCGTTCCGTCATTCCCGCGCAGGCGGGAACCCATACTGGCAGGCCTGCGAGATAAGCGCGAACGTCTGCCTATATGGGTCCCCGCCTCCGCGGGGATGACGAACGTGGTCCATGCTACCTAGCGATCGGCGGCTCCGTCTCGTCCAACGGCGCAACATCGACGCTGACGTCCATATTCTGCGCCCCTGACCCGAGCACCACCCCGTCCACTGGCGCAATCTCGGCATAATCCCGCCCGACCGCCATCACGATGTGATCGCTCGCCATCCAGATTCCGTTGGTCGGATCGACCCCGACCCAGCCGCGCACCGGCCCGCACCACAGCAGGACCCACGCATGCGTCGCATCCGCCCCGACCAGCCGCGGCTGACCCTCGGGTGGGATCGTCCGGATATACCCCGACGCATACGCCGCGGGCAGCCCCGCCGCGCGCAGGCCCGTGATCATGATCTGCGCGAAATCCTGGCACACGCCCTTGCGCTGGAAGAACGCCTCGTGCGGCGGCGTATCGACCAACGTCGCGTCCGCATCGAATTCGAACTCAACCTGGATCCGGCGCGCAAGCGCGATCCCGGCTTCCAGTGCGCCCCGGGAAGGATCGAGATCCACCGCGCAATAGTCCGCGATCGCCTGGTCGAGCGGGATCAGCGGCGAGGGATAGATGTAATTCGCCGGGCTCGCCGCGGAGAGGTCGGTGCTCGCCCGCGCCATCGCCGCGATTTCACCCAGCGTCGGATCGCTCGCGTCGGGCACGGGCACGAGGCGATCCACCGTCATCCGCGACCGGCTCTCGATCGTCAGGTGGCGGACCGGACTGTCGACCACCAGCCGCGTGACATTGGCGAGCCCCGCTTCAGCGCGCGCCGGACTGGTACGCCCAGCCGGATGTACCGACAGCGCGTAGCTATCCAGCCGCTGACCCGGCCAGTCGATCGGCTTCAACCGCAGATTGCACCGCGCGAACTTGACGCTCGCGCCGTAATCGAACGTCGTGACGTGGCGAATATCGTAGATCATGCAAATCCTCCCCGGCACGGGGAGGGGGACCGCCAGCTTGCTGGTGGTGGAGGGGGGGCGCCACGAACGGTGCGCTGGTGGAGAGCCCCCTCCACCATGCGCTGCATGGTCCCCCTCCCCGTACCGGGGAGGATTTGCACGGTCACGCCCCTCACGCCAACGTCAGCCCGCTAGTCCGCAACGGCTCAGCACCCTGCAGGAAATACCGCCGCGCCAGCGCATCCGACACCGCGCCAAGCCGCCGCTCGATATCCCCCAAGGTCTCCGCGTCTAGCTCCGCCGCCGTTGCGGTCATCACGATCGCCTGCAACCCGGTCGCTTGCGCCTGTTGCGGCTCCGCCATCTCGTCGTCGCTCAGTACCGGCAACTCCGCCAACCGCGCCGCGATCCGCTCTGCCGAAAAGGCGAGACTGCGCGGATTGCCCGGATCGAGCGCCACCAGGTCCATCACCGGCACCCGCGCGATCCCGGTCGGATAGCGCTGGCGATAACTGATCTGGCTGTCGGCAAGGTCGAGCAGCACCGACAGATCGTCCGGCGACGCGCCCGGCATCCCGAACAACCGGATCGCGCGCGCCATCGCCATCGCCCGCTCGATCCGCCGCCCGAGATCGTGAAAGCGCCACGCCGCCGTCCGCCCCATATGCTCCGCCGACAGCCCGGCGATCGCCGCATAGCGCCGTTGCAGCGAGCCGGCCCGCTCCAGCATGCCACGGTGGGTGGGGAAGGGCGCCTCGAGCAGCCGCACCATGTCCGCCGACAAGCGATCGCGCGAGCCTTCGCCGATCTCACGCGCGTGGCGGTTGAGCGTCAGGATCGACTGCCAGCGCTCGTCCTCCATTGCGGTCCGGGCGAGCGCGGTCAGATCGGCGCGGCGGAGCGACGGCGGGTGCGGCGCGCTGCCCGCCCCGACGATCAGCCCGACCAGCTTGCCGACCGTAGTCGGCGACAAGACTGCACCCCCGTCGACGTCGATCGAATTGCCGAGCATCACGCGGATCGCGCCGAGCAGCGCTTCGCCGCGCTCCAGATACCGCCCGAGCCAGTAGAAATTGTCCGCCACCCGGCTCGGCAACGTCCCCGGATTGCGCCGCACCTGGAGCGAGTCCGCGGCGGTCAGCAACGACACGGGCGCGACCGGCTCGGCACCATAGATGCAGACGTCGGCGGACCAGATGCCTTCGCCCATGACGGCCGCCCGCGCGTCGGGATGCTCGCCGATCCGCGCGAACCCGCCGGGGAGGACGGTCCATTCGCCATCGCCGTTACGCGCCGCGAAGACGCGCAGGGTGAAGGGGCGGGGGACCAGCGCATCGCCGACCACGACCGGCATCGTCGAGAGCTGGACCAACTCCTGCCCGACATAATCCTGCGGCCGGTTCGCCATGTCGGCGAGCAGACGCCCCCTGTCTCCGCCGGTGATGTCGGCGCCTGTGGTCGGTGCACCGGTCATGCCGAGAGGCCGCGCGTGGAACGCCGGACCGATCAGCAGACGGTCGAAATTGGCTTCGACCTGCGCGCGCGCGCCGTCCTGCCCGCACCACCACGTCGCGATGTTGGGGAGCAGCAGCTCCTCTCCAAGCAGCGACTTCGCGAGTTGCGGCAGGAACGCCGAGAACGCAGGCGCTTCCAGCACGGCCGAGCCCGGCGCGTTCGACAGCACGACGTTGCCCGCCGCGTAGGCGTCGATCAGCCCTGGCACGCCGATCTGCGAATGCGTGTCGAACGCCAGCGGATCGAGCAGCCGCGGGTCGAGCCGCCGCCACAGCGCATCGATCCGCTTGAGCCCACCGATCGTGCGGACATAGACCTTGTCCTCGAGCGCGGCGAGATCGGCGCCCTCGACCAGCAGCAGCCCGAGATAGCGCGCGAGATGCGCCTGTTCGGGATAACTCGGGTTGAACCGGCCGGGCGTCAGCAGCCCGATCCGCGGGTCGGTCCGCTTGCACATCGCCGCGATCCCGGCGCGGAAGGCTGCAAAGAACGGCGCATGTCGCTGGACGTTGAGCCGGTCCTGCAACCCGCCGAGCGTGCGGCTGACCGCGATGCGGTTCTCCAGCGCATAGCCGGCGCCGGCGGGTGCGCGAAGGTGATCGGCGAGCACGCGCCATTCGCCGGTCGGCCCGCGACCGAGATCGATCGCGATGAAATCGAGATGGCGGCCGCCGGGCGGGTCGAGCCCGACCATCGGCCGCAGGAAGAACGGGCTGCCGGTGACGAGCGCGGCGGGGATATGGCCGTCCGCGACCAGCTTGCCCGCGCCGTAGAGGTCGGCGATCACCGTCTCCATCAGCGTCGCGCGTTGGATCACGCCGCGCTCGATTTCCGCCCATTCGCCGGCCTCGATCAGCAGCGGGACGGGCGAGACGGGCCAGGGGCGCTCATCGGGTTCGTCGGCGATCCGGAAACCGGTGCCGATATCGACCGCATGCCGCTGGACGCGTTCACGGATGTGGCCGAGGTCGTCCGAGGCGACCATCGCGAGTTCGGCGAACATCGCGGCCCAAGCCGGATCGGCGCTCCCGTCATCGGCTGGGCACAGCACGTCGGCGCCGGTGGTGCGCGCGCAATAGTCGGCGATCCAGCGCTCGGCATGGATCATCGCGTCGAAAAGGGGCGCGGTGTGCGTCGCCGTGTCCAATGCCTCAAGCCCCCGAATGCAGGCGGCGGTGTTTCACCTTTAGACGCGGCGGTGCAACATAAATTGTCGCGAAGGCCGCGCGTTACTCCTGTTCCCTCGCGAAGGCGGGGGAGCAGTAAGGGGGCGAGCTGTCGCCTCCACGAACCACCACCCCGGCGGAGGCCGGGGCCCAATTGGGGGACGGCGCTAATGACGGGCATCGCGCCGTTACCGCCACCTTCCCAATTGGGCCCCGGCCTTCGCCGGGGTGGTTACGGTTGTGATTGTGGGGAGGGGGAATGGCTCACAAATCCGGCAGCACCTGATTCGCCACACCCCAACCCGCCAGCGCCCGCGACTCAGCCCGCGCGATCAATTCCGCCCCATCCTTCACACCCCACCGCGCGGCCATCTCGATATCCCGCAACTCGGTCCAAGACACCGGTGCCGCCACCGGCGCGCCCGCTCTCGCCCGCGCCGAATACGGCATCACCGCGGTCGCCCCGCGCTGGTTCCGCAGCCAGTCGATGAAGATTCGCCCCTTGCGCTTGGCCTTCGCCATCGTCGCGACGAAGCGGTCGGGATCTGCGCCCGCCATCGCCCGCGCGAAGCGATCCGCGAAGTCCTTCACCGCAGGCCATTCCGCCTCCGGGGTCAGCGGCACGACCACGTGCACGCCCTTGCCGCCCGAGAGCATCGGGAAGCTGACCAGCCCCAGTTCGGCCAACTGGTTCTTCAGATGCTCCGCCGCCTTCTTCGTGTCGCCGAAATCGAGCCCCTCGTCTGGGTCGAGATCGAATATCAGTCGGTTGGGCTTCTCCAAGGTCGCGTTCGACGACCCCCAGCCGTGGAACTCGATCGTCCCCATCTGCACGCACGCGACCAGCCCGTCCGCATCGTCGACATACAGATAGTCCTCGGTCGAGCCGTCCTTCTCGCGGATCGGCACTTTGTGGACCGCGTCGCCGAAGCTCCCCGCGTCATGTTTCTGGAAGAAGCACGCGCGCGATCGACCTTGCGGACACCGCACGAGGCTGATCGGGCGGTTGCCCGCGACCGGCAGCATGATCCCCGAGACCGCGACGTAATAGTCCGCGAGATCGCCCTTGGTGACGTCCGACTTGTCGAAGATCACGCGGTCCCGGCTGCTGACCTTGATACTGGTTGCCGGCGCGGCGCTGTCCTCCACATCGGGCAATGGCGCGGGCGTCTCGGCGACGACGTCCTTCGCCGCCTTGTCCTCGCGGAGGCCGATGAAGCTCGAATGCCGCAGCACACCGTCGGGCGTGACTTCGGCGAACGCGACCTCCGCGACCAGTTTCGGCGTCACCCATTTCGCGCCGCGGACCGCTGCCTTTGGCGCCTCGACCGTTGGCGTCTTGCGATCGAGCGCGACGAGCTTGTCGCGAATCTCGTCCATCAGCGCCTGGTCGAAACCGGTGCCGACTTTCCCGGCGTACCGATAGCCCTTGCCCTCGTGGACGCCGAGCAACAGCGACTTGAACCCGCGTTTTTTGTCGGACGGCAGCCAGCCGACGATCACGAATTCCTGGCGGTGCGTGCATTTGACCTTGAGCCACGCCTTGGTCCGCTTGCCCGCATAGGGTGCGTCGGCGCGTTTCGAGACGATGCCTTCAAGGCCTTCGCGGCACATCGTCTCGAACAGTTGCTCGCCCGCACCGATGACGTGGTCGGAATAGCGGAGGCGATCCTCGTCCTCGGGGATCAGCGGTTGCAGCCGCGCCTTGCGGTCGAGGTTGGAGAGGCCGGTCAGGTCTTCGCCGTCGAGTGCGAGCAGGTCGAACGCGAACAGCGTCATGTCGCCGCCCGCGGAGATCGCATCCTTCAGCGTCGAGAAATCGGGATGGCCGTCCTTGAACGCGACGATCTCGCCGTCGATCAGCGCGGATTTTACCGGCAGTTTGGCGGCGGCGTCGGCGATCGCGGCGAACTTGTCGGTCCAGTCGAGGCCTGTGCGGGTGAAGACTTTCGCCTTGCCGTTGGCGACGGAGATTAGCGCGCGGTAGCCGTCGTATTTTACCTCGTGCAGCCAGGCGGAGCCGGTGGGGACGGCGTCGACGAGGGTGCAGAGCTGGAGGTCCTGAAATTCCTCCCCGGCACGGGGAGGGGGACCGCCGCGACTTTTCGCGGGGGTGGAGGGGGGCTTGGCACTGGCGATACCTTTACGGCTGGCGGTTCTCTTGCGGGCCGCCCCCTCCACCAGCTTCGCTGGCCCCCCTCCCCGTGCCGGGGAGGATTTGCCTTCCTCGATCTCTACCATCGTTCGGCCGGTCGCGACGCTGGTGAGCGCTTCTTCGACCAGCGTGTCGGTGCCGCCGGCCGCGGCGTCGTCGATCTTCCGCAGCAGCCAGTTCTCGCGCTTCTCCTTCGCGCGGGGCTTAAGGCGGATGAGCAGCCATTCGCCCTTCATCCGTTCGCCGTCGAGGACGAAGTGGAGGTGGCCCTTATCGAGATCCTTGGCCGACTTGCCCTTGATCGGCGACCATGTGCCGCGGTCCCACAGCATCACCGTGCCACCGCCATATTCGCCCGCGGGGATGGTGCCTTCGAAGGTGGCGTAGCTTAGCGGGTGGTCCTCGGTGCGGACCGCGAGGCGCTTCTCGTTGGGGTCGAGGCTGGGGCCGCGGGTGACCGCCCAGCTTTTCAGGACGCCGTCGGTTTCGAGGCGGAAGTCCCAGTGGAGGCGGGTGGCGTCGTGCTTCTGGACCATGAACGAATTGCCGTTGCCGGGGGCTAGCGTGCCCGCGGGTTCGGCGGTCTTCGTGAAGTTTCGCTTGGAATTGTAGAGGGCTAGCGGGTCTGGGGGCGTGGCCATCAATAGCGTCCCGTCTTCGTCATCCCGGCGAAAGCCGGGACCTCGCGCGGCAGGGGTACGGTCTGCAAAGGGGAGATCCCAGCTTTTGCTGGGATGACGGGGTAGGGGGTGGTGACCTCAACAAGTTTGTTCTCCCCCGAAGGCGGGAGTCCAGTCTGGGCCCCCGCCTTCGCGGGGGAACAAGGGAGGGGGTTACGCACGTTTTTTGGCTGGTGCTTTGGCCGCCGTCTTTGCCGGCGCGCGCTTGGCGGGGGCTTTCTTCGCTGATGCCTTCTCCGCCGCCGCACCCCCACTCTTCTCCATCGACTTCTTCAACGCCGCCATCAAATCGACCACGTTCGACCCCGTCTTGCCGCCCGTATCCTTATCCTCGATGATCTTCTTCCCGTTCGACTTGCGCTTGCGCTCGATCAAGTCCTTCAGCGCATCGACATAGCGATCGTGGAACTCCTGCGGGTGGAAGTCGCCACTCCGTTTCCCGATCAGCGCCTCCGCCAGTTCGAGCAGTTCTTCCGACGGCTTGTCGTCGGGAATATCGCGGAAATAGCCCTGCGCCTTGTGCACCTCGTCGGCATAGCGAAGCGTCTCCAGCACCATCCCGCGCCCGCACGGCTTCAGGCTCACGACATATTCGCGCCCGCGCATCGCAAGCTGGCCGAGCCCGACCTTCTTCGTCCGCTTCAACGCCTCGCGCAAAACGATGAACGCCTCCTCCGCCAGATCATCGGCAGGCACCACGAAATACGGCTTCTCGTAATAGAGCACGTCGATCTCGCTCGCGTCGACGAACTGCGTCAGTTCCAGCGTCTTCTTCGACTCGAGCTTCACCGCATCGATCTCGTCCTGCTCGAGCAAGACATATTCGCCCTTCGAGACCTCGTATCCCTTCATGATCTCGTCGGCATCGACCGGCCCCACCCCAGTGACGACCTTGTCGTAATGGATCGGCTGGCCCGACGGCTCGTGGATCTGCTTGAAGGACACCGCGGCGCCGGACTTGGTCGCGGAATAGATCTCGACCGGGATCGAGACGAGGGCGAGACGGATCTGCCCCTGCCAATACGCGCGCGCTGCCACCTTGGGTGTTCCTTCGTTGCGGAAACGATTCGATTATCTGGATCAATCATCGGCGAGGGCGAGTCGTTCCAAAGTTTCGTTCCGCGCCAAATCCCGCTAAGGCGCGCGCATGTCAGACGATCCCTTCACGCTGTTCGATAGCTGGTACGCCGAAGCCAAGCAGTCCGAGCCGAACGACCCGAACGCGGTCGCGCTCGCGACGGCGGATGCCGAGGGGCGGCCGTCGGTGCGCATGGTGCTTTTGAAGGGGCACGGCCCAGACGGCTTCGTGATCTACACCAACCGCGAAAGCCGCAAGGCGGGCGAACTCGCCGCCAATCCGCAGGGTGCGCTGCTGTTCCACTGGAAGTCGCTGCGCCGCCAGATCCGGATCGAGGGGCCGGTATCATGGGCGACGGACGAAGAGTCGGACGCCTATTTCGCCTCGCGTGGTCGTGATTCGCAGCTTGGCGCCTGGGCGTCGGAGCAGTCGCGGCCGCTCGACAGTCGCGAGACGTTCGAGCAGCGCTTTGCCGAAATGACCGCAAAGTTCGACGGGCAGGACGTGCCAAGGCCGCCGCATTGGGGTGGCTACCGTGTCACGCCGACGCGGATCGAGTTCTGGCAGGACCGTGCGCATCGCCTCCATGAACGGCGGCTGTTCACGCGCGAAAGCGGCAACTGGAACGAAGGGCTGTTGTTCCCATGACGCAGGACGAACGGCGCAGGGTCATACCTCTCGCAACCCGTGCGGCGCTCGCCAGCGTCGCGATGGCGTGTTTCCTGCTGTTGCTGAAGGGCTTTGCCGCCTGGTCGACGGGTTCGGTGGCGATGCTCGGCTCGCTCGCCGATACCGCGCTCGATCTGCTCGCGTCGCTGGTCACGCTGTACGGCGTGCGGCTGGCGGCGACGCCGGCGGATCACGATCACCGCTTCGGCCACGGCAAGGCGGAGGCGCTCGCCGCGCTGTTCCAGGTCATGCTGATCACCGCGTCTGCGGTCGGGATCGCGTGGCGCGCGATCCTTGCGTTCGGCGATCCGCAGCCGACGACCGGCGCTGATTTCGGTATCGGCGTATCGGTGATCGCGATCGTCGCCACGGTGTTTCTGCTATCCTATCAGCGTCGCATCATCCGTCAGACCGGCTCGGTCGCGATCCTGGCGGACAACGTCCATTACCAGTCCGACGTCCTGCTCAACGGCTCGGTGATCGTCGCGCTGGTGCTCGATCAATATGTCGGGTGGAGCGGTGCGGATCCGATCTTCGGCATCGTCATCGCTTTGTGGCTCGCTTGGGGCGCGTTCCAGGCATCGTCGAACGCGATCGACCAGTTGATGGACAAGGAATGGCCGGAGGATCTGCGCACGCAATTCCTCGACGTCGCCGCGCGCCAGCCCGGCATCCGCGGCATCCATGATTTCCGCACACGGCGCTCGGGCAGCCACGATTTCGCGCAGTTCCACATGGAGGTCGCGCGCGACCTGACCGTCGAACACGCGCACGACATCGTCGAGGCGGTCGAGCGCAACCTGCGCACCGCGTTCCCCAAGGTCGAGGTGCTGATCCATCTCGATCCGGAGGGTCATGTCGACACCGACAATCCGCTGGTCGAGGCGGACGTGACGCCGCATTGGTTCGGTAAGCGGGTATAGTCCGCTCGAGATTCGGCAAACGCGTTTGAGGATTTAGGCATGAGAATACCGTTCGCGCAGATCGATGCGTTTTCCGACACGCCGTTCGGCGGCAATCAGGCGGCGGTAATGCCTCTGTCGGCGTGGCTCGACGACGCTGTGTTGCTCAACATCGCGCAGGAGAACAACCTCAGCGAGACTGCGTTCATCGTCGCATCGGATGACGAGGGCGTCGATTTCGACCTGCGCTGGTTCACGCCGGGGGCAGAGGTGGCCTTGTGTGGGCATGCGACGTTGGCGAGCGGGCATTTCGTGCTGTCGTCGGATACCGCGCTCGACCGGGTGCGGTTCCGGACGCGGCAGGCGGGGATACTGGAGGTCGCTCGGGCGGACAGCGGCTACACGCTCAAGTTGCCGGCATGGGGACCAAGCCCGAAGACGATCCCGGAAATCGTCGCGGCGCTGAATGTGACCGAGCCCGTCGAAACCCTGTGGCACGACAAGGGCTATGCGCTCGTGATCGTCGAGAACGAGGCCGTCGTGCGCAACCTCAAGCCGGATTTCGCCGCGCTAGCTGCCTTCCCGATCGTCGCGATCGTCGCCGCGCGGGGCGAAGCGACCGACATCGTCAGTCGCGTATTCACGCCCTATTACGCGATCAACGAGGATTCTGTGACGGGTGCGGCGCACGCGGTGATGGTGCCGTATTGGGCGCCCACTTTGGGGAACAGCTTCACCGCGTATCAGGCGAGCGCGCGGGGCGGGAAGTTGACGTGTCGGCTTGAGGGGGACCGCGTGGTGCTCGGCGGATCATGCGTGACGACGATCGAAGGCACGTTCCTGCTGCCGTAAACGCGGCCAAATTATCTCCGTCATCCTGGCGAAAGCCAGGACCCAGAGCCACGAGCGTCGTCGGTTGTTACCCTGGATCCTGACTTTCGTCAGGATGACGTGGACTGAGGGGACCTACCGCTTCCGCCCCTTGGTCATCGGATCGGGCTTCTTCGGCTTCACCCAGCCGGGCGGTGGCGTCATCCGCTGCTGGCTGGTGCCAAGCCCCATCGCCCCCGGCTGCTGACGGGTCAGACCAGCCGTGTCCGCCACTTCGCCACCGCCGCGCAAAACGCTGATCTGATCGCGCAGCCGGCCTGCGGTCTCGAAATCCATCGCCGCGGCGGCGGCTTCCATCTGGCGGCGTAGATCTTCGATATCCATGCCGCCCCAACGCGTCAGGCGGCGACGAGTGCCGCTTCGGTCTCCGCAATCCAGCCGCCGCCGAGCACGCGCTCGCCTGCGTAGAGTACCGCCGCCTGGCCGGGCGCGACGCCGTATTCTGGCGCATCGAACACGATCCGGTCGCCGACCAGACGGGCAGGGGCGGGCTTGGCCATCGACCGGACCTTCGCGGTAAGCGGCCCGGTGAAGTCGCCGCCGAGCCAGTTGATGTCCGTCATCCGCGCCGCCTCGACCGCGAGCGCACGCCGCGGACCGACGACGACCCGCTTCGTGGCGGGCTCGACTCGCACGACATAAAGCGGCTCGGGACTACCGCCGATCTCCAGCCCGCGCCGCTGGCCAACGGTAAAGTGGATCAGTCCGCGATGCTCGCCGAGTTTGGTGCCGCCGAGATCGACGATGTCGCCCGCCGTCTCCGCCGCCTCGGGCCGTAGCTTCTTCACCAAGCCTGCATAATCGCCGTCGGGTACGAAGCAGATATCCTGGCTGTCCGGCTTGGCCGCGACGCCGAGCCCAAGTTCGGCCGCGATCTCGCGTACCCGCGCCTTGGGCAGCCCGCCCAAAGGAAAGCGGAGGTAATCTAGCTGCGTCTGCGTGGTCGCGAACAGGAAATAGCTCTGGTCGCGCGCCGGATCGGCGCCGCGGTGGAGTTCGGCACTATGTACGCCTTCGACTCGCCGGACATAATGCCCCGTGGCCAGGCAATCCGCGCCGAGATCGCGCGCGAGCTTCAGCAGGTCGGTGAACTTCGGCCCCATGTTGCACTGGACGCACGGGATCGGCGTGCGGCCGGCGAGGTATTCGTCGGCGAACTTGTCGACGACCTGCTCGCGGAAGCTGGTTTCGTGATCGAACACGTAATGCGCGATGCCGAGTCGGTCGCACACCGCGCGGGCGTCGCGGATATCGCGGCCGGCGCAGCACGATCCCGCGCGGCCGACCGCCTCGCCGTGATCGTATAGCTGGAGCGTCACGCCGATCGTCTCGGCACCGGTGGCATGCGCGAGTGCGGCGACGACCGAGCTGTCGACGCCCCCCGACATCGCCACGACGATGCGCTTTCCGGCGGTGTCCCGCCCGAGCTGAAAATCGGTCTGATCCATCGCCATCACATAAGCGCGACGGCGTGCGGTTGCAAAAAGATGCGGCGATTGACGTGGATCAGGGTGAAGCGAACGGAAAACGCGACCAGCGATTGGAAAAAAGCGACAGGTTCACGAAGTCTTTCACGACGTTTTACGGTCCATTCACCCCCTTGCGCTACACCGGGCTTCCCAGACGTTGTCGTGAGTATCCCGTTGGACCTGAGTTTCTCCCGTTTCGATCGCGATGCCGAGCTTACCGTTCTCCCCGGTGAGCTCGCTGTCCTGATCGTCGGCATCGCCGCCCGCCAGGCGGCGAGCCCGACGGCGGCGGTGCAGGCGGGGTTCGTGCGGACGACCGTCGATGCGACGCTGTTCGCGCCGCTCCACGGGGCCTTCAACGGTCCAATGGCAAAGGCCTTAATCCGGTGGAAGGACGAATGAAGATGCTGTTTACTGCGGCGTTTCAGCCGATCTTCAAATCTAGCGACTATCTTTCGCGTGTGCGTATCGAGAGGGGGCCCCCCGCCCCGATCAGAGGTTTCAAATGATCGAGAACCAGAAAATCCGTCCCGGCAAGGTCATCGGGCCGCTTGGCGAGCAACTCACGTTGGATACGCTGCCGCCGCCCGGTACCACGCGCTGGGTGGTGCGGCGCAAGGCCGAGGTGGTCGCCGCGGTGAATGGCGGGCTGCTCAGCGTCGACGACGTCTGCGCCCGCTACGGCCTGACCGTCGAGGAGTTCGCCAGCTGGCAGCGCGCGATCGATCGCTCGGGGATGCCCGGCCTGCGCGTCACCCGCATCCAGCACTATAAATCGCTGTACGAGCGCCAGCAGAAGTATTGAGCGGCAAAACTCAAAACGCGGGCGGAACAAATATCGCCGCTCGCACGTCTTTCCGCCATCGCCCCGGCAACGGGATAAACGGAGGGAAATACAATGGGTCTCATTCTTTGGCTGATCATCGGCGGCGTCATCGGCTGGATCGCTAGCATGATCATGCGCACCGACGCGCAGCAGGGCATCCTGCTGAACATCGTCGTCGGCATCGTCGGCGCGTTCATCGGCGGCCTGATCCTGTCGGGTGGGTCGATCAACAGCGCACCGCTGACGCTGACCTCGTTCCTCGTGTCGCTGGTGGGTGCCGTCATCCTGCTCGCGATCGTGAACCTCGTCCGTCGCGGCAGCGTTCGCTAAGCTTCGCTCTCGTCACGCGAAACGAAGGGCCGTCCGGGCAACCGGGCGGCCCTTTTTCGTGGGCGGCGATCGTCGCCGGATCGGTCGCGATCCTCCCCCTGGCGAGGGAGGATCGCAGACCTTCAGTTCAGCAGGAACCGCACCGACACCGTCACGGTCACATCCTTCTCGCCAGGCGCGATCTGCGTGCTGTCCTTGGCCATCGACGCGCGGGCCATCATGAACATCGGCTGCGCCGGGCCGCCCGCATCCTGGCCCGATTCGGCGATCGAGACGATCCGCGACACCCGCAGCCCCGCCGCCTTGGCGTACAGATCGGCGCGGCGCTTGGCCTGCGCGATCGCATCGGTCCGCGCCTCGTCGAGCGCCGCGTCGGGCTTGTCGATCGACAGGTTCGGCCCGTCGATCTGGTTCGCACCCTGCGCCACCAGCGCGTCGAGGATCGTGCCGGACTTCGCCACGTCGCGGAAGCGGATCGAGACGGTGTTGGTCGCCTGATAGCCGGTGATCACCGGCGGCTGGTTGTCCGCGTAGCGATACTGCGGCGAAAGCTGCACCGACGACGTCGCGATATCGCGCGGCGCCACGCCCGCGCGCTTCAGCGCGGCGAGAACCTTCGCCATCCGCTGCGCATTGTCGGTCAGCGCCGCCGCGGCGGTCGACGACTGCGACACGACGCCTGCGCGAATCGTCGCGAGATCGGGCACGCGCGTCGTGCGGCCCTCGGCGGTCACGTCGAGCACGGTGCCCGCGGCCGGCACCATCGGCTCGACCGTGGTCGGCGCGGCCTGCGCGAGCGCGGCGCATGGCAGGACAGCCCCCGGCAAGGCGACGACGGCGAGGGCGGCAAGGAACGAGGCGGTCTTCATGAAATCTCTCCCGGGTAACTACTGGTGTGCGTGTCGCGCGGATCAGGTCAACGCAAGCTGAACGTCGCGCAAACTCTTTGCACCGCCAACTCTTCGCACCGCATTGCGAATAGATCGAATTCGAAGCATGTCTTCGTTCCATGCTCGTCGAAGGGCTTGAGCATGGTGACTTATTCAGATAACACAGCGTGCGAACGGCGAAGCGGGTCGAGACAAGACCGGTCGAAATGGGGATTGTGACGCGCATGAATTACGAGACGAAGATGGCGGGTCACCTCGGCGCCAGCGAGAGCGAAGAGCAGCTGGCCCTGCCGGATTACACCGCGCCATCGCATCGCCGTCGTAACATCATCATCGCCGTCCTCGCCGTGCTGGCGATCGTCGCCGCCGTGGTCGCATTCAAGTCGGGGAAGAAGGAGGCCGCCGCCGGTCCGGTGATCGAGCAGGTGCCGACCGTCTCGGTGGTCGTGCCCGGTCGCAAGATCGTCGACCGGACGATCTCCGCCACCGGTACGATCGCGGCGCGTCGCGAGATGCCGGTCGGAGTCGCGGGCGAGGGCGGGATGATCACGCGCGTGCTGGTCGAGCCGGGCCAGTGGGTCGCGGCGGGACAGGTGCTCGCGACGGTCGATCGCTCGGTCCAGACCGAGACCGCCGCGTCGCTGGCGGCGTCGGTCAACGTCGCGCGTTCGGACGAGACGATCGCGCAGGCCGAACTCGATCGCGCGCAGCAGTTGGTCGATCGCGGGTTCATCTCGAAGGCCGATCTTCAGCGCAAGGCCGCGACCCGCGATGCCGCCGCCGCGCGCGTGAAGGTCGCGCAGGCGTCGCTCGGCGAAGCGCGCGCGCGCAACGGTCGGCTCGACATTCGCGCGCCTGCCGCCGGGTTGGTCCTGACCCGCGGCGTCGAATCGGGCCAGGTCGTCGGCGCCGGGACGGGCGTGCTGTTCCGCATGGCCGCGGCAGGCCAGATGGAGATGCGCGCGCAGTTGAGCGAATCCGATCTCGCGGGTCTGCATCCCGGTGCGCGCGCGACCGTCGTGCCCGTAGGCACGACCCAGGGTTTTCCGGGTGAAGTGTGGCAGGTGTCGCCGGTAATCGACCCGCAGAGCCGCCAGGGCATCGCGCGGATCGCGGTAAAATACGATCCTGCGCTGCGTCCTGGTGGTTTCGCGGCGGCGACGATCGTCGGCGGGGCGACCCAGGCGCCGCTGCTGCCCGATTCGGCGTTGCAGAGCGACGAGAAGGGCAGCTTCGTGTATATCGTCGGCGCCGACGACAAGGCGGTGCGACGCGCGGTCAAGATCGGTCAGGTCTATGACGAGGGCGTGACGATTCTCAGCGGGCTCGACGGGTCCGAACGCGTGGTTTTGTCCGCCGGCGGATTCCTCGCCCCCGGACAAAAGGTGAAGCCGGTCACGAAGAAAGCGAGCTGATCGCATGAACTTCCGCAACATCTCGGCTTGGGCGATCCGCAACCCGGTGCCGCCGATCGTGCTGTTCCTGGCGCTGACACTGGCCGGCATCGTCAGCTTCATGCGGATGGACGTGAACAACGATCCGGACATCGATTTCCCGATCGCGATCGTCGTCATCAGCCAGCCGGGCGCGGCGCCGACCGAACTCGAGACGCAGGTCACGCAGCGCGTCGAAGCCGCGGTGCGGTCGATCCAGGGGATCGACGAGATCACCTCGACCGTGACCGAAGGCCAGTCGCAGACCGTCGTCCAGCTCAGCATCGGCACGCCGATCGACCGCGCCGTCACCGACGTCCGCGATGCGATCGCGCAGATCCGCAGCAACCTGCCCGAGGGTATCCTCGAACCGCAGGTGTTCCGCGCGAACACCACCGACAACGATCTCGCGAGCTATTCGGTGATCGCCAAGGACATGACGGTCGAACAGCTCAGCTGGTACATCGACAACAACGTCGCCAAGGAACTGCTGTCGGTCCCCGGCATGGCCGCGGTCAACCGCAACGGCGGCGTCAGCCGCGAAATCCGCATCATCCTCGATCCGCTCAAGCTCCAGAGCCAGGGTCTGACCGCGAGCGAGGTCAATAATCAGATCCGCCAAGTCAATCTGAATGCAGCCGGCGGTCGCGCGGAAATCGCCGGGTCCGAGCAGTCGGTTCGCGTGCTCGGCAACGCCAAGGACGCGGTCGCGCTTGCCCAGACCCAGATCAGCGTCGGCAACGGCCGCACCGTGCGCCTCGCCGACATCGCGCAGGTCCGCGATCTCTATGCCGAACAGCGCAGCCGCGCCGCGATCGACGGTCGCCAGACGATCAGCTTCGATTTCCAGCGCTCGAAGGGCTCCTCGGACGTCACCGTCTTCAACGAGGCGGTGAAAAAGCTGGCGGCGATGGAAAAGCGCAACCCGAACGTGCATTTCGTGCTGCGCTCGAACAGCGTCAAATACACCGAAGAACAATATGAGAGCGCGATTCATGCGATGATCGAGGGCGCTGTGCTCGCGGTGATCGTGGTGTTCCTGTTCCTGCGCGACTGGCGCGCGACGGTGATCTCGTCGCTCGCGATCCCGCTGTCAGCGATCCCCGCCTTCTGGTTCATGGACCTACTCGGCTTCAACCTGAACCAGATGACGCTGCTCGCGCTCAGTCTCGTCGCGGGCGTGCTGGTCGACGATGCGATCGTCGAGATCGAGAACATCGTCCGGCACATGCGGATGGGCAAGTCCGCCTATCAGGCGTCGATCGATGCCGCGGACGAGATCGGTCTCGCGGTGCTGGCGACGACGATGGCGATCGTCGCGGTGTTCCTGCCGGTCGGTCTGATGCCGGGAATCTCGGGACAGTTCTTCAAGAATTTCGGCCTCACCGTCGTCGCATCGGTGCTGATGAGCCTCGCGGTCGCGCGGCTCGTGACGCCGATGCTCGCTGCCTATTTCCTGAAGTCCGCCGGCCCCGCCACGCACGGCGAGGGCATGCTGATGGACGGCTATATGGCCACGCTCAAATGGACGCTGGAGACGGGCATGGCAAAGGCATCCGCCGCTCGGGGTGGTTTCCGCCGCCTTACCAGCCGTGTCCTCGACCACCGGTTCTGGGTGCTCGGGCTCGGCGTCTTCGCGTTCCTGCTGACGATCGTCATGTTCGGCGTCCTCCCGATGACGTTCCAGCCGGCGCAGGACAGCGACACGTCGATGGCGGTGATCGACATGGTCCCGGGCACGACGCTCGCCCAGACCGAAGCCGTCGTCACGAAGGTTGCCGCGCTGATCGGGTCGCAGCCCGACGTCCAGTCGGTCTATGCGCGCAGCGGCGCCAACGGCTCGGTCAATGCCGGCCGCGTCACCGCGACGCTCAAGGACGACCGCAAGATGAAGAGCACGGAGTTCGAGCGCAGCCTCGCGCCCCAGCTCGCGGCGATCCCCGATGCACGCGTGTCGTTCCGTTCGCAGAATGGCTGGGGGGGCAGCACGCGCGACATGAGCGTGACGCTCGGTGGTGACGATCCCAAGCTGCTCGACGAGACCGCGCAGAAGATCGTGACCGAGATGTCGCGCCTGCCGACGCTGGTCGCGCCGCGCGTTGCCGGCAATCTGCAGCGTCCGGAAATCGTCATCAAGCCACGCTTCGATCTCGCCGCCAACCTAGGCGTGACGACGCAGGCACTGTCGTCCGCGATCCGGATCGCGACGCTTGGCGACATCGACCAGAACTCGGCGCGCTTCTCGCTATCGGATCGCCAGATTCCGATCCGCGTCGCGCTCGATCAGGGTGCGCGCAGCGAGCTGTCGACGATCCAGAACCTGCCGGTGTCGACCGCGACGGGTGGCTCGGTGCCGCTCAACCTGGTCGCCGAGATCACGCTCGGTTCTGGCCCGACCAAGATCGACCGCGTCAATCAACAGCGTCAGCTGACGATCGGTGCCGATCTCGCCCCCGGTATCGTTTCGGGTGTCGCGCAGAAGCAGATCGACGCGCTGCCGACGATGATGAACCTGCCGACCGGCGTGAACAGGCTCGTGCTCGGCCAGTCAAAGTTCCAGGCGGAGATGGTCAACAACTTCATCCTCGCGGTGATCGCGGGCACGTTCCTCGTGTTCGCGGTGCTGGTGCTGCTGTATCGCCGCGCGCTGCCGCCGTTCGTCAACATGGGGTCGCTGTTGCTGGCCCCGCTCGGCGGTCTGCTGGCGCTGTGGGCGACGGGTAATCCGGTGTCTATGCCGGTATTCATCGGCATCCTCATGCTGCTCGGGATCGTCGCGAAGAACTCGATCCTGCTGATCGACTTCGCGCTGGAGGAGATGGGCAAGGGCGTCGACGTCTGGACCGCGGTGGTCGATGCAGGCCACAAGCGCGCGCAGCCGATCGTGATGACTACGGTGGCGATGGTCGCAGGCATGATCCCGACCGCCCTCTCGCTCGGCGGCGACGGATCGTGGCGCGCGCCGATGGGCATCGTCGTGATCGGCGGGCTCGTCCTGTCGACCATCCTGACGCTGTTGATCGTCCCCGCGGCGTTCAGCCTCGCGGTCGGGATCGAGCGGTATATCGGGCCGCGGTTGGGCCGCAGCCTGCTCACCTATCGTCCCGGCGACGACGGCAGCGAGGTCATCGGCCTGGCCGATCCGCATCCGTCGGGCCCGCCCTTGTCCGGGCCGCATTCGCCCGGACCGCGGCTCGGGCCGGCAACACCCAAGCTCGGCGACGGCACGCAGCCGGCCGAGTGACGCGCCCGCTCCGTTCGTGCTGAGCGAGGTCGAGCCATCGAACGCCGGGATGGCAGTGCGACCTTGCCCGGCACGAACGCTGGCACCGATGGCGTCTGACGGACCGGATTTGCGGCGATCGTGCCGCACCTGGATCCGGTCGGCGAAACCGACTTGAACTATCCCCGTGTTGAGGGATTGTTTCGGGTATGACGCTTTTACCCCGCACGCGCCCGATCGGCGAAGCTCCGCCGGCTGCTCTCGTCCGTATGCGGATCGTCGCCACCGGCCTGCTCGTGCTGATGGCCGCGACGTTCTTCGTCAGCCGCGCACTGATCCCCGTGCACCCCGCGTTCGCGTTCGTCCGCGCGTTTGCCGAAGCGGCGATGGTCGGTGGCTTGGCCGACTGGTTCGCGGTGACCGCGCTGTTCCGCCATCCGCTCGGCCTGCCGATCCCGCACACCGCGATCGTGCCGCGCAACAAGGACCGGATCGGCGACACGCTCGCGCAGTTCCTCCGCGCGAATTTCCTGATCCCCGTCGTCATCGCCAGGCGAACCCGCCGGCTCGACGTGGCGGGCGCGATCGCCCGCTGGCTGACCGATCCGCCGGAGGGGGCAGGGGGGCGCTTTCGCCAGGGCGCGTCGAAGCTGGTCGCACAGGTGCTCGAGGGTCTCGATCCGGCGCGGCTCGGCGGGATGGTCAAGGCCGGGATCGGTGCCCGGCTGCGCGCGACGGAGGTGTCGCCGATCCTCGGCCAGTTGCTCAAGGCCGCGATCGCCGAGCGTCGTCACGCGCCGTTGCTCGAAAGCGCGATCCGCTGGGCGGCAAAGACGCTGGCGGCGAACGACCACCTCGTCCGCGCGATGGTCCACGACAAGGCCGGCTCGATCCTGCGCTGGACCGGGCTCGACACGACCGTCGCGGACAAGCTCATCAGCGGTTTCGACCGGCTGCTCGCGGAGATGGCCGAGGACCCCGAGCATCCGCTGCGGCTGAAGGCGGAGGAGGGGCTCGATCGGCTCGCCTGGGACCTGCAATATGATCGCCGGATGCGCGAGCGCGTCGAGACGATGAAGAACGACCTGCTCGACAATCCGGCGATGCAACGCTGGCTCGACGGTCTGTGGGAGCAGGCGCGCGGTGCTTTACTCGCGATCGCGCGCGATCCGGAGCGCGCGATGGCGGGCAAGCTCGGCGACATCCTGCGTCAATTAGGCGAGACGTTACAGCATGATCCCCGCATGTCCCGCACCATCAACCGCTTCGTCCGGCGCGCCGCTGTCGGTGCCGCCGCAGACTACGGCGACAACATCGTCAAGCTGGTCTCGGAAACGGTCCGCAGCTGGGACGCCGACACGATCACTAGCCGTTTGGAGAACGCCGTGGGCCGCGACCTGCAATATATTCGCGTGAACGGGACGATCGTCGGCGGGCTGGTCGGGCTGGTGATCCACAGCATCGATGTGCTGTTGTGATGGGGACTGCGTAGGACGCTTCCTTTCGGTTGCCCTTGCTAAGAGCAGCCACATTTGCGATCCTGTCTCATCAGCGAAAGCACTTCTAGGGTGCGAGGCTAGACTAGATAATCGGGTGGGCTTTGCTTGATAACCAGAATTGAAATTGACGGTTTTAAAACCTTCAGAAAGTTTTCTGCTGATTTAAAGCCATTTATGGCTGTCATTGGTCCAAACGCCACTGGCAAATCGAACCTATTTGACGCGCTGAAATTTCTCTCGAGGCTTGCGCAGGTTGATGTGCGCCAAGCCATGCAAGAACTGCGAGGAGAGCCGGAGGAGCTTTTTCGTCAAACTTCTTCTGGTCATGAGACTGTGATGGCCTTTGCGGTCGAAGTTCTATTGCCTGTTCGAGGAGTGGACGATTTCGGCGCCGACTTTGAGACCCCAGCCCAGCGTCTTCGTTATGAGATTACCGTTGAAATGAGGGATAATCCTCAAGGTATATTTGTGACGCATGAGGACTGCAGGGTAATTCGCGCTGAAGACGACAAAATGGATTTCCGAGCGACAGCAAAAATCAGTCGCTCAAGCCGGAAGACGCCATTTTTGGAGACAGAGAAGGACGCACAAGGACGCTCAAGGGTTTTCACCATAAGACAAGACGGTGTTGCAGAGAGCGGAACTTCCAAAAGAGGAAATCCGCTTCAACTTCCCGCGGCTGAGGCAGCGCGCAGCGCCCTCTCAACTATTGCCACCTCTGAATTTAGGCATTTGTACGCGTTAAAAAAGTTAATCTCTGGCCCACAATTTCTTGAGATTAATCCGTCTGAAGCTCGCAGAGCAAATGATCGTTTCGAAGATAAGCGATTGCGGAGTAATGCTTCCAACCTTGCCGCAAGCCTTTCCGAAATTCAAAGGCTTTCAGCTACATCGAATAGGCCTACGGGAGCGATTGCCGACATATCCGCGGATTTAGCTTTGCTAATTCCGCAGGTTCGAACGGTAAGAGTTTTAGATGATGCGCGAAGTCGAGAATATGCCTTTGACGTGCAAGTAAGGGATGGAACAGCTTTTAGTTCTAGGGTTATCAGCGACGGTACTATTCGCCTGTTGGCACTTCTAACTGTAATTGACGACCCAAACCGCCGAGGTATTCTATGCTTTGAGGAGCCGGAAAATGGTGTGCATGAGGGAAGAATTCCTGATCTACTGAATTTGTTACGCGAGGCCACCGAAATTCAAGATTCTCAAGGCGACTATTTTCAGGTCCTTATTAATACTCATTCTCCCGCAGTCATGCGGACGTTAAATCCCGAAGAAGTTCTATTTGCTGATATGGTTCGCGGCGTGCCCGTCGATGGGACAATATCTGAAGCTCGTACTCGAATGAGGCGGATAGCCCCTTCAAAGGGACTTTTTGATGATGAGCACCACTTATACCCGGAGAAGATTGAGGAAATACTGCGGAATAGAGCGGGTGGTATCTAATGTATTTGTCTTGGTCTGCCTACTATGAGGGTGCAAGTGACGCGCAGTATTTCAATGTTCTTATTCCTCGGTTGTTGGACGAAATAATCCGGGATACTGGGAAAAGGCCTTGCGATGTAGGTGAATATCCTACGCTGGAATTAGGGATTGGAAATCGATCATTCGATGATGTTGCTGCTAAAATCTGCGAGCGGAAGAACGAATTCCATATCATATTTGTCCATGCCGATCTCGGTGGGCGCGGACAGGCTGCAAACGTAGAGCGGCGTAGGGAGCAACTCATCCAGAAGGCGCAGGAGATATGCGGCTTTGATCCGCGAATTGCTGTCATGCTATCTCCCGAGAAAGAACTCGAAGCTTGGGCGTTGGCAGACCATTCCGCAGTCAAGGCAGCGCTAGGGGTTAATGTGATTTCGGCGGACCTAATGCCTAATACGCCCATTGCGGCCGAAAACCTCGCAGATCCGAAGGCGAGTCTTGATGCAATAGTCAAAAGCGTAACAAATCGAAGATCTGCTGCGCGAAATATATTAGTAAGGATCGCGCAGGAGCAAAGTATTGACGAACTCCGTCGAGCAAATTCATTTCAGGCGTTTGAGGCCAGCCTGCGGAATGCGCTCGGTCATGCCGGTTTTCTTCAATGAATTGATAACGATGGTTGTGAGGGTGGCTAGGTTTTGCGCGCAATGCTGATGAGTCGAAAGCTGAATGCCCCGCACCCGGACCAAGCGTGCTCTTGCGGAATGGAGATCTCCGAAGTTCCTGTAATATCAGCTCCTGCCAATACCTGACATTCACTGTCGAGCCTGAGGACTACATCTTAGTTCCAATCGCAAGCGTCGCGAACATATGAACCAAAGACGGCTTCTGAGGCGACGGTCAATTGAATTGATGGCGAGGATTGGGCGATCGCTACCGGATAGGGTAGCTTAACTTGGCGCTCGTCGCGCAACGGAGCTACCGCTCCCAATCCGGCATCGGCCAGCCTTTCGCCTTCGCCAGCAGCCGCAATGGGCCATGTGCATTCACCGCGAAGGGTTCGTCGGCCCACTCGAAGGTCGGGGCGTCCGAAACATGGTCGGAGTAGAAGCGGATGTGGGCGTGGTCTCGCGCGATGCCTTCGCGGTCCATCCAGGCCTGTATCATGCGCAGTTTGGCCGGGCCGTAGCAATTCTCGCCTTCGATGCCGGCGAGCAGTACGCCGTCGCGGTCGCGCAGGCTCTCGGTGCCGATCACCGCGTCGAAATCCAGTCGCCGCGCTATCGCCTCGACGTAGAACCGGTACGACGCGGTCGCCATCACCAGTCGGTAGCCGGCGGCGCGGTCCGCCTCGATCTGCGCGCGGGCGCTGGCGAAGACGCCGTCGCGCATCACGCGGTCGGCGAAGGCTTCGGCCGCCCGGCGTTCCTCGGCGGCCGTCATGCGCTTGCCGAGCATCATCCGCTGCATCAGATATTTGAGCCGGCCGCGGCTGATCAGCTTGCCGACATAGCCGAGCGCCGCCACTCCCGCGAACGGGACGAGCGCCAGCCGCCACGGCGCGCCGCCCTTCTTCGCGGTGTGGAGCAGGAACGGCGTCCAGGTCGGCGCGTGCGTGATCGTCTTGTCCATGTCGTAGATCGCGAGACGGATCGCCGGCGTGCTCGAGGGCGCGATCGCCGGCATGGTTGCCGGTTCGGCCGAGGGGGAGGGACTGGCAGTCGAGGGGGCGGTCGAGTGCCCGGTCGATGTGGCGGGCGAGGGGGCCGGGGAAGAAATAGTCATCGTCGCGACTTACGCCGCATTCACCTTGCCGATCCAGTCGGTTTGCCGCAAAGGTGCGGCCGATGAGCGCGATGGCCGATTTCGAACAGGACGGTGCCGATACCGGCACGCTTCGGTTTACCGGCGATCTGTCGCTGGCCACGATCGGCAATCTGCCCGATCGACTCGAAAAGATCGATGCGTCGTCCGTCCGCCACGTCGATCTTAGCGGAGTCGACCGGATCGATACGATCGGTGCCTGGGTCGTTCACCGCTTCGCCGCGCGCAACGATGCGACGATTGACGGGCTCGACCCGGATGACCAGACGCTGTTCGACCAGGTCGTCGCCTCCGACCAGCCGATCGCGGCGAAGCCCGCCAAGGTCAGCGCGCTTTCCCGTGTGGTCGGCGAGATCGGCGACGCGGTCGTGCTGTCGGGCAAGACGATGTTCGGTCTGCTTGGGTTCCTCGGCGCGACGACGATCGCGTTCGGCAGCGTCATCCGCCACCCGCGCCGCTTCCGGTTCAATGCCGTGGTCCAGCGGTTCGAGGTCGTCGGCGTCGCCGCGCTCGGCATCGTCGGGCTGATGAGCTTCCTGATCGGCATGGTCATCGCGCAACAGGGCGCGGTCCAGCTGCGGCAGTTCGGCGCGGAGGTCTTCACGATCAACCTCGTCGGCCGCCTGACGATCCGCGAGCTCGGCCTGCTGATGACCGCGATCATGGTCGCGGGACGTTCGGGCTCGGCGTTCGCGGCGCAGCTCGGCACGATGAAGCTCACCGAAGAGATCGACGCGATGCGGACGATCGGTGTCTCGCCGATGGAAGCGCTGGTGTTGCCCCGCGTGCTCGCCGCGATCGTGATGATGCCGCTGCTCGGCTTCTACGCGTCGATCATCGCGATCATCGGCGGGGGGCTTTTGTGCTGGATCCAGCTCGGGATACCGCCGGTGACGTTCATCGCGCGCATCCGCGAGGTCGTGCCGATCACCGATCTGTACATCTCGCTGATCAAGGCGCCGGTGTTCGGTGCGATCATCGCGATCGCCGGGTGTTTCCAGGGCATGCAGGTCGAGTCGGACGCCGAACAGGTTGGTCTTCGTACGACGTCGGCGGTGGTCCAGGGCATCTTCCTGGTGATCGTGCTCGACGCGTTCTTCGCGGTGTTCTTCACCTGGTTGGGTTGGGACTGATGCCCCGCAAGCAAGACGATATCATCATCTCCGTGAAGGGGCTGAAGAACGCGTTCGGCGACTCGGTCGTGCACGACGGGCTCGATCTCGACGTGCGGCGCGGCGAGATCCTCGGCGTGGTCGGCGGCTCGGGCACCGGCAAGTCGGTCCTGATGCGCTCGATCATTGGCCTTCAGATGCCGGTCGCCGGCGAGGTTACCGTGTTCGGCGAGCCCAATATCGGCCGCGAGGAAACCGAGGCCACCGAGATTCGCAAGCGCTGGGGCGTGCTGTTCCAGGGCGGCGCGCTGTTCTCGACGCTGACGGTCGCGGAAAACGTCGAAGTGCCGTTGCGTGAATTCTATCCCGATCTGTCCCCGGCGCTGTTGGCCGAGATCGCCTCGTACAAGGTGGTGATGACGGGGCTGCCAGCGGACGCCGCGAACAAGTTTCCCGCTGAGCTGTCGGGCGGCATGAAGAAGCGCGCCGGGTTGGCACGGGCACTGGCGCTCGATCCGGAACTGCTGTTTCTCGACGAGCCGACCGCGGGGCTCGACCCGATCGGTGCGGCGGCGTTCGATGGCCTGATCCAGTCGTTGCAAAAGACGCTGGGGCTGACCGTGTTCCTGATCACGCACGACCTCGATACGCTGTATGCGATCTGCGACCGGGTCGCGGTGCTGGCCGACAAGAAGGTCATCGCGGTCGGCACGATCGACGAACTGATCGCGCTCGATCATCCGTGGATCGAGGAATATTTCAAGGGGCCCCGCGGTCGTGCCGCGGTCGCGACGCAGGAGGCGCATGAACGCGCCGACCAAGAAGCTGCCCAACATCCTACCGAAGTCCAGTCCAAGCAGTCCGCGCCGGACGACGCCGACGCGACATACGCCGAGAAAGAAGCAAGGACGCGCTGATGGAAACCCGTTCGAACCACGTCCTAGTCGGCGCCGTCGTGCTGATCCTGCTGGCCCTGCTGGCGCTGTTCACCGTGTGGATCGCGCGGCTGGGCGGCAAGGAAGAGAAGGAATACGACATCTTCTTCCGCCAGTCGGTCGACGGGCTTGCGCGCGGGTCCGCGGTGACGTTCTCGGGCGTGCCGTCGGGCCAGGTGAAGACGATTTCACTGTGGAAGAACGATCCGCAGTTCGTTCGCGTCCGGATCAGCGTCGATGAAGCCACGCCGGTACTGCAGGGTACGACCGCGTCGATCTCGGGCGTCGGATTTACTGGCGTGAGCCAGATCTCGCTCGACGGTGCACGCAAGGGTGCGCCGGCGATCGGCTGCCCGGAGACCAAGACGCCGACCGAATGTCCGTACGGCGTGCCGGTGATTCCGACCAAGCTTGGTGGCCTCGGCGCGATCCTGAATTCCGCGCCGCAGCTGCTCGAGCGGCTCTCGACGCTGACCGAGCGGCTGACCGGCTTGCTCACGGACAAGAACCAGGCGTCGATCGCGGGCATTCTTGCGAATACGAACCGCCTGACCGATGCGCTCGCCGATCGCGGTCCGGAGATCGCGGCGACGCTGGCGCAGACGCGGATCGCTATCCAGCAGGCCGGCGATGCCGCACAGCAGTTCGGGGTGCTCGCCAAGACCACCAACGGCGTGCTCTCGGAGGACGTGAAGCCGGCGATGGCGAACCTGAACAAGGCGATCGTTTCCGCGCAGCAGAGCGCCGACACGCTGAATTCGGCGATCGGCGATGCGCGGCCGGGGTTGCAGGCGTTTTCGAAGACGACGATTCCCGAGGCCAACCGTCTGGTGCACGATCTGCGGACAACCGCGGCAGCGCTGTCGTCGGTCGCCGAGAAGGTCGACCAGCAGGGTGCGAGTTCGCTGATCGGGCAGCAGAAGCTCCCGGATTACAAGGGTAAGTGAGGCACGCCATGAAGACACCGCTCATCCTGATCGCGATGCTGCCACTTGCCGGGTGCATCAGCTTCGGCGCGAAACCGCCCCCCACATTGCTGACGCTGACGAGTGCATCGTCGGTGCCGGTCGGCCAGAACCAGGATTCGGCGACTGCGAAGTCGATCACGATCCAGGTCCCGGTCGTGCCGCAGGCATTGGCGACCGCGCGCGTGCCGGTGCAGGCGACGCCGACCTCGATCGCGTACGTGACCGACGCGCAGTGGGCGGAACCGCCGGCGCGGCTGTTCGCGCGACTGGTTTCGGATACGGTGGCGGCGCGCACCGGGCTGGTCGTGTTGTCGACGGCGCAGTCGGTCGGTGATCCGGGTGCGTCGCTGGGTGGCGAACTGCGCAACTTCGGGCTCGATGCGACGGCGCGGCAGGCGGTCGTGACGTTCGATGCGTCGCTGACGCGCGCGGGCAAGGCCACGGTCGAGAAGCACCGCTTCGAAGCGCGCGTGCCGGTATCGACGATCGATGCGGCGTCGGCGGCGGCGGGAATCAACCAGGCGGCCAACCAAGTCGCGACCGAAGTGGCGGACTGGATCGGTCGATGAACGCCCCTTCGTTCTGAACGCGGGGTCGGCCTGAGCGTTGACGCTCTCTGATAAGGAGAGCGACGATGCCACAGGGCGACAAGAGCGCGTATACCGACAAGCAGAAGCGCAAGGCCGCGCATATCGCGGACGGCTATGAAGAGCGCGGCGTTCCCGAGAAGGAGGCCGAGGCGCGGGCCTGGGCTGCGGTGAACAAGGATTCGGGCGGGGGCAATCTGTCCGGCTCGGGTCGCGGCAAGCCCGATACGCATGCGTCGTCGCACGAGGGCGGGGAGCGGGCGGCTGGGCGTAGCGATGTGGCGAAATCGGCGGCTGCGAAGAAGGGTTGGGAGACCCGGCGGAAGAACGCGGGGTAAAGCCGGAGCGCATCATCGAAGCGATCCGTCATCCTGACGAGCGTCAGGATCCAGGGTAACGCTTGGTGCGCTTCATGGCTCTGGATCCTGACTTTCGTCAGGATGACGGACTGTATCTGTGGGCCGTTCTTGTCGGGGCTTCAGCGAGCCAGCGTTGCTTCAGCCTCGGCTAGATGCAGGCGCTCCACCATCTGGCCATTGAGGCGGATGGCGCCCTTGTCGGCATTCTCCGGTTTCGCGAATGCGGTGACGATCGTGTGTGCCCATGCCAACTCTTCCTCGCTCGGCCCGAAACCGGCGTTGGCCGCATCGATCTGAGAGGGGTGGATCAGCGTCTTGCCGTCGAACCCCAGCGTTGCGCCTTGGGTGCATTCTGCGGCGAAGCGGGCCGGGTCGTCCAGCGCGTTGCAGACGCCGTCGAGCGCGACGATCCCGGCAGCACGGGCGGCCATTATCGTTGCCGTGAGCGCCGGGATCAGCGGCATGCGATCGGCTCCGAGCCGGCAGCGCATCTCCTTGGCAAGGTCGTTGGTGCCGGCGATCAGTGCGGTGAGGCGCGTTTCGGCTGCTGCTGCGGAGAGCGAGGGGAGCGCGAGGATCGCCGCGCAGGTCTCGATCATCGCCCAGATCGGCGGGCCGTCTTCGCCGAGCGATGCGCGGACTCGCGTAAGGTCAGCGACCGACGAGACCTTGGGGACGAGCACTGCATCGACGCCGCTCGCGTGGATCGCGGCGATGTCGTCGGCATACCAGGGGGTGTCGAGACCGTTGACGCGCACGACAAGTTCGCGCGCGCCGAACCCGCCTTCGCGCACTGCCTCGCCGACGCGGTCCCGCGCCGCGGCCTTTTCGTCGGGGGCGACGGCATCCTCCAGATCGAGGATGACGACGTCGCACGCTAGCGTTCTAGCCTTGGCGATCGCGCGCGCGTTCGAAGCGGGCATGTAAAGCGCGCTGCGGCGGCGTCGGAGCGTCATGGCCGACCGGCCATCAGCGCTCGCGTCACCCCGTTGGTCCAGCCGAAGCCGTCTTGGTTGGGATATTCGCCGCCGCCGCCTGGCTTGCGCTCGACGACGTCGTATTTCTCGAGCAGCTTGCCGCTTGCCTTATATTCGCGGTCGACCGACGCGAGCCAGGCCTTGGTGATCTGATCTGCGAGGGCTGTTTCGCCGTAACCGCGTAGGCCTTCGATCGCGATCCACTGGAGCGGGGCCCAGCCGTTGGGGTCGTCCCATTGCTGGCCGCTACCGATCAGCGTCGTGCGGAGGCCGCCTTCGCCGACGAATGGGCGTAGGGCGGTGGCGGTCGCCTTGGCCTGATCGGGCGTGGCGACCTTGGTGAATAGCGGGAACGCCATCGCCGCGCTCGCGAAGTCGTTCGCACGGTTGGCATCGAGGTCGTAGTCGGCGAAGAAGCGGCCGTTCCACAAATGCTTGCGGATCGCGGCGGTGCGGGCGGTCGCCTGGGCGGTGTAGGACGTGGCGCAGGCTGTGTCGCCGAGCGTGCGGCAATTCGCGGCGATCGCCTGTTCCATGCCCACCATCAGGCTGTTGAGATCGACCGGCGCGAACCGCGTGGTGCGGATGGTGGCCAGCGTGCGGCCGTCGGCGAGCCAGCGCGAGGAGAAGTCCCAGCCGCTCTCCGCCGCTGCGCGCAGGTCGCGGAAGAGTTCGCCGCGGTTGCGCGACGATGTGCGGTCGGCGAGTTCGGCGTCTTCGCGATAGCTCTCGTCGCGCGGATCGGCGCGATCATCCCAATAGCGGTTGAGCAGCGCGCCGTCGGGGAGGCGGACGGCGCGGCGCGATTGCTGGCCGGGCTTGAGCGTGTCGGCGCCGGCCATCCAGAACGCGTGTTCTGCCCGGAGCTGGCGGGTGCGGGTGGCGAGCGTGCTGGGATCGCGTGACAGGCCGGCGATCAGGTAGAAGACCGGCGGTTGCGAGCGGCTGAGATAATAGGTGCGCGTGCCGTTGGGGATGTGGCCGTAGCGGTCGATCAGGCTGCCGAAATCGACGACCATGTCCTCGACGAGATCCTGCCGCCCGGATCGCTGGACGCCGAGCAGCGTGAAATAGCTGTCCCAGTAATACATCTCGCGAAAGCGACCGCCGGGAACGACGTAGCGTTTCGGCAGGGTCAGCGCGGAGGAGCCTGCCGGGACGCTGGTCTGCGTGCGCGTGAGTTGCGGCCAGAGCGCATCGATATGCGCTGTGAGGGTAAGGCGCTCGGTGGAAGGGCGCGCGGCTGGCGTGGTCGGGATCGCGAAGTTCTGATCAACAAATTTGCGTAGTGCCGGTTCGGCATCGCAGCGACATTTGGCGTAGTCGGCCAGGATCGCCTTCGCCGGACGCTTGGGTGTCGCGTCGGCGAAGGTCTTCGAGTCCGGGAACAGCCCGCGCATCTGGACGGCTTTGTAGAGCGGACCGAACAGTTGCGCTGGCGATTGCGGCGCTGGCGATGCCGCGACCAGCACTGTCGACAGCGCGAGCAGGCCGTACCGCATCAGGTGACGACGTCCGGCGCGCTACGGCCGGTGTGCTCGGCGATTCCCGCGATCGACTCCGCTGCGGCGACGATGCTGGCGAGCATCTTGCCGGTGTCTAGGTCGAGGTCGCCGCCGACGGGCTCGTAGCGTTCCAAGTACACGCGGAGCGTCGCACCGGTGGTGCCGGTGCCCGAGAGGCGGAACACTACGCGGCTACCGCCTTCGAACAGGATGCGGACGCCCTGGTTGCGGCTGATCGAGCCGTCGGTCGGGTCGGTATAGGCGAACTCGTCCGCAGTCTCGACGGTGAGGTCGCCGAATTGCTGGCCGGGGAGGGTGGCGAGGCTGGCGCGCAACGCCGCCATCAACGCGTCGGCGCGCGGGGTTTCGATGCCCTCGTAATCATGGCGCGCGTAGTAGTTGCGGCCGAACTTCGCCCAGTGATCGCGGGCGATCGTGTCGACGCTGTCGCCGCGGACCGCGAGGATGTTGAGCCAGAGGAGGACCGCCCACAGGCCGTCCTTCTCGCGGACGTGGTCGGACCCGGTACCCGCGCTCTCCTCGCCGCAGATCGTCGCCATGCCGGCGTCGAGCAGGTTGCCGAAGAACTTCCAGCCGGTCGGGGTTTCGTAGGCTGGGATGCCCAAGGCCTCAGCAACGCGGTCGGCGGCGGCGCTGGTCGGCATCGAGCGGGCGATGCCCTTGAGGCCGGCTGCGTAGCCGGGTGCGAGGTGCGCGTTCGCGGCCAGCATCGCGAGGCTGTCCGAGGGGGTGACGAAGCGGTGCTTGCCGATGATCAGGTTGCGGTCGCCGTCGCCGTCCGACGCTGCGCCGAAATCGGGCGCATCCGGCGCCATCATCGTCTCGTACAAGGCGTGCGCGTGGACGAGATTGGGGTCGGGGTGATGACCACCGAAATCGGGCAGGGGCTCGCCGTTGCGGACGGTGCCGGGCGCGAAGCCGAGGCGGCGTTCGAGGATCTCGGTCGCGTAGGGCCCGGTGACGGCGCTCATCGCGTCGAACGCCATCGTCAGCTTGGCGGCACGGATCGCGTCGAAGTCGAACAGCGTCTCCATGAGCGCGGCATAATCCTCGACCGGGTCGACGACCTCCACGGGCATCGTGCCGACCGTGATTTCGCCGTCGGTGTCGAGGTCGATGTCGTCGGCGTCGACGGTCAGCCAGCGGTCGATCTCGAGCGTGCGCGCATTGATCCCGTCGGTCACGGACTCAGGGGCGGGGCCGCCATTGGCGATGTTGTACTTGATCCCGAAATCCTCGTCGGGGCCGCCGGGGTTGTGGCTTGCCGAGAGGACCAGCCCGCCGATCGCGCCACGCTTGCGGATCATGTGGCTCGCGGCCGGCGTCGATAGGATGCCGCCGCGGCCGACGATCACGCGGCCGAAGCCGTTGGCCGCCGCCATGCGGATCGCGACCTGGATGACCTCGCGGTTGAGGAAGCGGCCGTCTCCGCCGATGACGAGGGTCGCCCCGCCCTTGTCTGAGACCACGTCGAACACGCTCTGGACAAAATTCTCGGCATAGTTCGACTGCTGGAAGACCTTTACCTTCTTGCGCAGCCCCGAGGTGCCGGGCTTCTGGTCGGTATACGGCGTGGTCGATACGGTGCGGATCATGCGGTCCCCGTCAGGCTTGCGTAAAGGTCTGCGTAGCGGCGGCCACTCTCGTCCCACGAGAAGTCCGCGCGCATCGCGTTGCGCTGCAACATGGACCAGCGATCGGAGCGTGCATAGAGGGCCATCGTTCGGCGTAGCGCGTGGCTGAGCGCTTCGGGCGTGACGCCGTCGTGCTGGATGCCGGTAGCGACACCCGCCGCGATCGCGGCTTCGTTGGCGTCGATCACGGTATCGGCGAGCCCGCCGGTCCGCGCGACGACGGGGATGCAGCCGTAAGCGAGGCCGTAGAGTTGCGTCAGGCCGCAGGGTTCGAACCGCGACGGGATCAGGATCGCGTCGGCACCGCCTTGGAGCAGGTGCGAGACGGGTTCGTCATAGCCGATGCGGACGCCGATCCGGCCGGGGTGACGCTCGGCGGCGGCGAGGAAGGCGAGTTCAAGCTCGGTGTCGCCCGAGCCGAGCAGCGCGAGACGGCCGCCGAGCGCGACGAGCTCGTCGAGCGCACCGGCGAGGACGTCCATGCCCTTCTGCCAGGTGAGGCGGCTGATGACGGTGAAGATCGGGCCGTCGCTGGCGTCGAGGCCGAACAGGGTTTCGATCGCGCGCTTGTTGGTGCGGCGGCGGGCTAGCGTGCGCGCGGTGTAGCGGGCGGGGAGGGACGCGTCTGTCACCGGGTTCCAGACGGCGGGGTCGATGCCGTTGACGATGCCGGTCACGCGGCCGGCGCGGTCGTTGATGAGGCCCTCGAGGCCCATGCCGAATTCGCCGCGGCGGATTTCTGCGGCGTAGGTCGGGCTGACGGTGGTGATCGCGTCGGCGGCTTCCAGACCCGCCTTGAGGAAGCCGACGCCGCCATAATATTCGATGCCGTCGAGCGCGAAGGCTTTGTCGGGGAGTGCGAGGTCGGCGAAGATGTCGTGGCCGTAGCGCCCCTGGAACGCGATGTTGTGGATCGTGACGACTGTCTTGGCGGGGGCGCCGGGGCCGGGGGCGTAGCGGAGGTACGCGGGGGCCATCGCCGCCTGCCAGTCGTGCGCGTGGAGGATGTCGAACGCGTAGCCGGGGACTGCGCCAGAGGCGAGGTCGGCGGCGGCGCGGCTGAACGCGGCGAAACGGCGCCAGTTGTCGGACCAGTCCGCGCCGGTCGCGTCACCGTACGGGCCGCCGCCTCGGGCGAACAGCGCGGGGGCGTCGAGGACCAGCAGCGGGTGGTCGCCGATTTTTGCCTTCAGGATGCGGGCTTCGGTGCCGAGCAGGTCTGTGTAGCGATGAATTACCTTCGCGCGCTTGGTGACGGCGGCGAGCGCGGGGTAGCCGGGGAGGAAGGTGGTCAGCGCGACGTTATGCGGCGCGAGCGCGGCCGGGAGCGCGCCGACGACGTCTGCGAGACCGCCGGTTTTTATGAGGGGGTAGGCTTCCGAGCCGACAGAGAGGACGCGCATCAAATCCTCCCCGGCACGGGGAGGGGGACCATGCACCGCATGGTGGAGGGGGGCTTCCGCAGATGGTACGCGTTCGATCGTAGACGGTATGCTCGAAGGCGGTACGCTTGCGGTCGCAGACGGTACGCTTGCCGTGAGCCCCCTCCACCCTTCGCCGATGGCGAACGGTCCCCCTCCCCGTGCCGGGGAGGATTTGCGTTGGTCTTCACGCGGTGAGCCGGTCGATCATGGATTTGGTTACCAGCACCACGCCGTTGTCGGTGCGGCGGAAGCGTTGGGCGTCGGATTCTGCGTCCTCGCCTACGACCAGACCGTCGGGGATTTCTACGCCGCGATCGACGACCACCTTCGACAGGCGCGCGCCGCGGCCGATCACGCAGTGCGGGAGGATCACCGCCTGATCCAGCATCGAGTAGCTGTGCGCGCGGGTGCCGGTGAAGATAAGGCTGCGGTGGATCGACGAGCCGGAGATGATGCAGTCGCCCGACACGAGGCTCGACACCGCCTCGCCGCGGCGGCCGTCGTCGGCGTGGACGAACTTCGCCGGTGGTGTGACCTCCGAATAGGTCCAGAGCGGCCAGCTCCGGTCGTAGAGATCGAGCTTGGGCACGACGTCGGTGAGGTCGATATTTGCCTCCCAATACGCGTCGACCGTGCCGACGTCGCGCCAATAGGCGTCGACTTCGCTGCCCGAGCGGACGCAGCTGTCGGAGAAGCGGTGCGCGACCGCCTTGCCGTGCTTGACGAGGTACGGGATGATGTCCTTGCCGAAATCACGCGACGACCCGGGCGTCTCGGCGTCGCGGCGGAGTTCGTCGAACAGCAATTTGGTGTGGAAGACGTAGATCCCCATCGACGCCAGCGCGATGTCCGGGTTGCCGGGGATCGCGGGCGGATCGGCAGGTTTCTCGACGAACGCGGTGACGTTGTCGTGCTCGTCCACGGCCATGACGCCGAAGCCGACGGCCTCCATCCGCGGCACTTCGAGGCAGGCGATGGTGACGTCCGCGCCGGTCTCGCAATGCTGTTGCAGGATCAGCTCGTAATCCATCTTGTAGATGTGGTCGCCAGCCAGGATGACCATGTATTCGGGCGCGTGGCTCTCGATGATGTCGATGTTCTGGTAGACCGCGTCGGCGGTGCCTTCGTACCATTGGAACTCGCTGATGCGCTGCGACGCGGGCAGGATGTCGAAGCTCTCGTTGCGTTCCGAGCGCAGGAAGTTCCAGCCGCTCTGGAGATGGCGGATCAGCGAATGCGCCTTGTACTGCGTCGCGACGCCGATCCGGCGGATGCCCGAGTTGATCGCGTTGGACAGCGCAAAATCGATGATGCGCGCCTTGCCGCCGAAATACACCGCGGGTTTCGCGCGCGTATCGGTCAGCTCCATCAGGCGACTGCCGCGGCCGCCGGCCAGCACATACGCCATCGCGTCGCGCGCCAGTGGCTGTCCTCGCCGTTCTACCATCGTAATCTCTCCATAATCGTCGGTGGTATAACCTCCCGGCACCCGCGGGTTGTTCCGTCGTTGCGCCGGATCGGTCTTGGAACTCGATCAGCCTTCGTATTCGAGCATGATCGTCGCGAGCGGCGGCAGCGTGACCCAAGCCGCCCCGTTCTCGGCGACGACGCCACCGAGATTGCCGAGGCCGCTGCCCCAATAGTCGTGCGCGTCGCTGTTGATGATCTCGCACCACCGGCCGTCAAGCGGCAGCGGTACGCGGTAGGGCGCGCGGGCGATCGGCGTCATGTTGGCGACGATCGCGATCGGCTTCGCGCCGGGGGCCTTGCGCAACCACGCGAACACCGAATTGGCGGCGTCGTCGGCGACCAGCCATTCGAAGCCCTCCGCCTCGCAGTCGCGCGCGTGCAACGCCGGCTTCTCGCGGTAGACGGTGTTGAGGTCGCGGACGAGGTTGCGGATGCCCTCATGACTGCGGGAGTTGCGCAGGTCCCAGTCGAGCGCGCGCGCTTCCGACCATTCGCGACGCTGCGCGAACTCCTGCCCCATGAAAAGCAGCTTCTTGCCCGGATAGCCCCACATGAACGCGTAATAGGCGCGCAGGTTTGCGAATTGCTGCCAGTCGTCGCCGGGCATCTTGGTCAGCAACGAGCCCTTGCCGTGGACGACTTCGTCATGGCTGAGCGGCAGGACGAAATTTTCACTGAACGCGTACACCAGCCCGAAATTGATCTCGCCGTGGTGATGCTTCCGATGCAGCGGATCGCGCGCCATGTACTGGAGCGTGTCGTGCATGAAGCCCATGTTCCACTTGAACCCGAACCCAAGCCCGCCGCTCTTGCCGTCGTCGCTCACCGGCGCGGAGACGCCCGGCCAGGAGGTCGACTCCTCGGCGATCGTGAAGACGCCGGGATGCTGGCCGTAAATTTCGCGGTTCATGTCGCGCAAGAAAGCGACGGCCTCCCAGTTCTCGCGGCCGCCGTCTGCGTTGGGGATCCATTCGTCGGCTTTGCGCGAATAATCGCGGTACAGCATCGACGCGACCGCATCCACGCGCAGGCCGTCGATATGATAGCGCTCGGCCCAGAACAGCGCGTTGTTGACGAGGAACGACGCGACTTCGCGCCGCCCGAAATTGTAGATCGCGGTGTTCCAGTCGGGGTGGAAGCCGAGCCGCGGGTCCTCGTGCTCGTACAGCGCGGTGCCGTCGAACTTGGCGAGGCCGAACGCGTCGGTCGGGAAATGCGCAGGCACCCAGTCGAGCAGCACGCCGATCCCGGCCAGATGTGCGCCATCGACGAACCGCGCAAAGCCATCGACGTCGCCGAAGCGCGCGGATGGCGCGTAGAGGCCGGTGGTCTGGTAGCCCCAGCTCGGGTCGTACGGGTGTTCGCTGATCGGCAGGAATTCGATGTGCGTGAAGCCCATCTCGACCACGTACGGTATCAGGCGATCGGCGAGCGCGTCCCAGGTCAGGAACCAGCCGTCGGCGTCGCGTTCCCACGATCCGGCGTGGACCTCATAGATGCTGATCGGCACGCGACGCGGATCGACCGAGGACCAGTGCTTGCGGTGATCGGTGTCGGCCCAGTCGTGCGCGAGTTTGCGCGTGATCGAGGCGTTGGCGGGGCGGAGTTCGGACGCGAACGCGAACGGGTCGGCCTTGAGCGGTTGTAGCTGGCCGTCGGGGCCGACGATCTCGAACTTGTACGCGCGGTATTCGGCGATGTCGGGGATGAAAATCTCCCACACGCCGACGTCGCCGCGCTTGCGCATCGCGTGGCGGCGGCCGTCCCAGTCGTTGAAGTCGCCGACCACCGACACGCGCTGCGCGTTGGGGGCCCAGAGCGCGAAGTGGACGCCGTGCGCGCCTTCGTGCTCGATGAGGTGCGCACCCATCTTGTCGTGGAGGCGGCGGTGCGTGCCCTCGGCCATCAGCAGGTCGTCGATCGGGCCGAGCACGGGGCCAAAGCTGTAGGGGTCGGTGACCCACCACGACGTGTCGCCCGCCTCGGCGTGGTATTTGACCGGCTGTTGCGTGCCGTCGATCGGCCCCTCGAACAGGCCGCGGTCATCGATCCGGGGCAGGGTGCCGAGCGCGGTACCGTCGAGCGCATGTGCCTCCGCCGTGTCCGCGCCGGGCAGCCAGACACGTGCGAACACGCCGGTCGGGCCGCTGTGGACGCCGAGCAGCGAGAACGGATCGTCGTGACGCCCTTCCAGCAGGGCAACGATGGCGCCTTCGGGTGGCTTCACATCACCGTCCAGATTTCCCGCGCATATTCGCGAATCGTGCGGTCGGACGAGAACCAGCCGACGCGCGCGACGTTGCGGACGGTCGAGGCGACCCATGCGTCGCGGTCGTTCCAGCGCGTGTCGACCGCACGCTGGGCGGTGGCATAGCTGTCGAAATCGGCGGCGAGCATGAACCAGTCGCCCTCGTACAGCCCGCCCATCAAGCCGGCGTAGCGCGTCTTGTCGTCGGGCGAGAACACGCCGGACGCGATCGCGGACACCGCCTGGCGCAGTTCGTTCGAGCCATCGATGACGCTGCGCGGATCATAACCGTTGGCGCGCTTCGCCTCGACCTCGTCCGCGGTCATGCCGAAGATGAAGATGTTGTCGTCGCCGACGCGGTCCTTGATCTCGATGTTCGCGCCGTCGAGCGTGCCGATCGTCAGCGCGCCGTTCATCGCGAACTTCATGTTGCCGGTACCCGACGCCTCCAGGCCGGCGGTCGAGATCTGTTCGCTGAGGTCGGCGGCGGGGATGATCTTCTCCGCCAGCGACACGTTGTAATTGGGCAGGAACGCGACCTTGAGCAGGCCGCCGACCGATGGATCGGCATTGATCCGGCGCGCGACGTCGTTCGCCAGCTTGATGACGAGTTTCGCGTTGTGATAGCTCGACGCCGCCTTGCCCGCGAACAGCTTCACGCGGGGCGTCCAGTCTCGCTCCGGATGGCTGCGGATCTGGTCGTAGAGCGCGACCGTCTCGATGATGTTGAGCAGCTGGCGCTTATACTCGTGGATGCGCTTGATCTGGACGTCGAACATCGCGTCGGGGTCGATGCGGAGCCCCATCGTCTCCTTGATGTGATTAGCCAGTGCCACCTTGTTCGAACGCTTCACGCTCGCAAAGCGCTCCCTGAAACCGGAATCGTCCGCGAAAACATCCAGATCGACCAGCTTTTCGGCGTCGTCGAGGAAGCCGTCGCCGATCGCATCGCGGATCAGCGCGGTGAGGCCGGGGTTGCACTGCTGGAGCCAGCGGCGCGGCGTGATGCCATTCGTCTTGTTGTTGATCCGCGTCGGATACAGCTTGTGCAGATCGGCGAAGACCGTCTTCTTCATCAGCTGCGTGTGGAGCGCGGCGACGCCGTTGACGCTGTGCGAGCCCGCAAAGGCGAGGTTCGCCATCCGCACGCGCCGCTCTCCGCCCTCGTCGATAAGGCTGATCGCCGAGATCGCGCGGTCGTCGATACCGTCCGCCCCGCGCGCCTCACGCAGCAACTTGGCGTTGATCGCGTAGACGATCTGCATGTGCCGCGGGAGCAGGCGCTCGAACAGCGGCAGCGGCCAGCTCTCCAGCGCCTCGGGCAACAGCGTGTGGTTGGTGTAGCCGAAGGTGGCGCGCGTGATCTTCCACGCCTCGTCGAACGCGAATTCGTGGTGGTCGATCAGCAGCCGCATGAGCTCTGCGACGGACACCGCGGGGTGCGTGTCGTTGAGCTGGATGGCGGCCTTGTCGGGTAGCGTGCGGATGTCGCCGAAATACTGGATGTGGCGGCGGACGATGTCCTGGATCGACGCGGACGAGAAGAAATACTCCTGACGGAGACGTAGTTCCTGCCCCGCCGCGGTGGAATCGTTGGGGTAGAGGACGCGGGTGAGCGTCTCGGCGCGCGTCTGATCGGCCAGTGCGCCCGAGAAATCGCCAGCGTTGAAGCGGTCGAGCTTGATCGGATCGAACGCGCTGGCGGTCCACAGGCGGAGTGTGTTGACGTGCTTGCCGCGCCAGCCGACGACGGGGGTGTCGACTGCGGTGGCCTCGACCGCCTCGGACGGGCTCCAATGGACCTGGCCGTTGTCGGCCGCCGTGACCTCGCCGCCGAAGCCGACGAAATACGCGCTTTCGCGGCGTTCGAACTCCCAGGGGTTGCCGTGCGCGAGCCAGTTCTCGGGCATCTCGACCTGCCAGCCATCGTCGATCCGCTGGCGGAACATGCCGTTTACGTAGCGGATGCCGTAGCCATAGGCGGGCAGCGCGAGGCTCGCCATGCTCTCCATGAAGCACGCGGCGAGCCGGCCGAGGCCGCCATTGCCGAGCGCCGCGTCGGGCTCGATCTCTTCGAGTTCGGCGAGGTCGACGCCGTGGAGCTTCAGGGCCTGCGTGACTTCGTCGTTACGCTGGAGATTGGTCACCGCGTCGCGCAGCAGCCGGCCGATCAGGAATTCGAGGCTGAGATAATAGACGCGCTTGGCGCCGGCCGCGTGCGCCGCCTTGGTCGAGGCCATCCACCGTTCGACGATGTCGTTGCGGACGGTCAGGATCGTCGCGGCGAGCCAGTCGTGTGGCCTCGCGGCCTGCGCATCCTTGCCGATGCGGTGGACCAGCGTGTCGAGGATCGAGTCGGCCAGATCCTGGATGACGGGTGCTGGAACGGGCGGCTGTACGGCAGGATCTGAGGTCACGCGGTTTCCGAAATCGTTACGGTCGCGGCGATCCTAGCCGTCCGCGAGCCGATGTCACGCGGACTTCCTTCCCGTGACGGAAAAGAATGTTGCCGATCAATGCTTTGAATTTGGGATGATCCATCACCGCGCTGGGGCGGTGGTGGACAGGGTAGGGTTCGAACCTACGTAGGAGAAACTCCGGCAGATTTACAGTCTGCTGCCTTTAACCACTCGGCCACCTGTCCAGGCCGCTTTTGCAAGCGCCGCTCTTTCAAGCGAGGCGGCTCAATGGCGAAGCGCGCCCGGTGTGTCAACGCAGGTTTTGCGAAGTTTCGCGCTTCGGTGTTGCCGCGCAGGCCGAATGCCGACAAGGACGCGGCATACACAGACACGATAGAGAGCGAATATGGCACGCAAGGGACACAGGCCGAGCAAGGCACCGGCAGGCCGCCCCCGCTTCTGGGGCAAGCACGCGGTGGGCGCGGCGCTCGCCAATCCGGAGCGCACGGTGCGCAAGATCCTCGGCACCCGCGAGGCGCTGGCCGGGTTCGACCTGCCGGCCGACGTGCCGGTGACCTATGCCGAGGCGATGGATCTGGCGCGGCTGGTGCCGGGCGATGCGCCGCACCAGGGCGTGGTGATCGAGGTCGAGCCGCTCGAGGACATGTGGCTGGCCGACCTGCTCGAGCACGGCAAGGACGACAACCGCCCGCTGGTGATCCTGGACGGGGTGACCGATCCGCATAACGTCGGCGCGATTTTGCGTTCGGCGGCGGCGTTCGATGCGCTGGGGATCATCACGCCGGATCGCAACGCGCCGCCGGAATCGGGGACGATCGCGCGGGCGGCTTCGGGTGCGCTTGAGTCGGTGCCTTGGATCCGGGTGGTGAATCTGGCGCGCGCTCTGGAAGAGATCGCGGCGGCGGGGTTCTGGCGGATCGGGCTTACGGGCCACGCGACGCAGACGCTGTCGGAAGCGATGGGCACGCAGCGGATCGCGATCGTGCTCGGCGCCGAGGGCGAGGGCATGCGCCAGAATACCGAGCAGCATTGCGACGAGCTGGCGAAACTGCCGATCTCGGAGAAGGTGGAGAGCCTGAACGTGTCGAATGCCGCGGCGATCGCGTTGTACGCCATCACCACGCGGTAAAATTGCTCCCTCGCCCCTACGGGGAGAGGGAAGGGGCCCGCCGCCCTTGCGGTGGGAAGGGAGAGGGGCGTGAGGCTCGGGACTTGGATCCCAACGCCCCTCTCCCTTCCGGCGCAAGGGCGCCTCCCTCCCTCTCCCCGTAGGGGCGAGGGACTCGGGAAATCAGTCCTCTTCGGCGATTCTTACCTTCAGGCCGTCGAGCCCTTCGGTCAGCTCGATCTGGCACGACAGGCGTGAAAACTCATCACGATCACTCGTCGAATCGAGCAGATCATCCTCATCCGGCCCCATCGGCTTCAATTTGGCCGCAAAGTCCGGGTCGACATGGACGTGGCAGGTGGCGCACGAGCAGCAGCCGCCGCACAGCGCCAGGATCTCGTCGATCCCGGCGTCGCGGATGACTTCCATCACCGAAAGGCCCGCCTCGCCGATGATCTCGCGTTCTTCCCCTTCGCGCGTCACGACGATAAGCTTGGGCATGTCATTCTCCGAAAAATCTTCGTGCGTTCATGCCGTTGCGCGAGCCAGGGATCAAGCATCATGGGCCTGAGCGCAGAGCAACTCGAAACCGCGATGGCGGCATTGTGCGAAATCGAGCCGGCGTTCGCGGTCGCGGTGGGCAATGCCGGCCACCCCGCGCCGCGGATCAGCGAGCGCGGCTTTGCGACGTTGTTGCGGACGATCGTCGGGCAACAGGTGAGCGTCGCCTCGGCCGCGGCGGTCTGGAACAAGCTCGACGCGGTGGTCGGCGGTGCGGGTGATCCGGCGAAGATCGCCGCTGCCAGCGACGAGTTGCTGAAGAGCGCCGGACTGTCGCGCCAGAAGCTCGGCTATGCCCGCAGCCTCGCCGACGAGGTTACGAGCGGGCGGCTCGATCTGACCAACCTGCCCGAGGACGACGAAGAGGCGATCGCCGCGCTGGTCCGGGTGAAGGGGATCGGTCGCTGGTCGGCAGAGATCTACCTGCTGTTCGCGGAAGGTCGGACGGACATCTGGCCAGCGGGCGACCTCGCGATCCAGATCGAGGTTGGGCGGATATTGGGCCACGAAACCCGCCCGAGCGAGAAACTGACTCGCGAAGTGGCGGAGGCATGGCGCCCGCACCGCGGCGCGGCGGCAATCTTCGCGTGGCATCATTATCAGGCGGACATGAAGGTGATCTGACCTCCTTGCTCCCCTCCCTGGAAGGGAGGGGGCGGGGGATGGGTCGGTTTCCACATGTTCGGACATTGGTGGCTCAAGCGGGCCGACCCACCCCCAGCCCCCCGTCTTCCAGAGAGGGGAGAACGTTCCCATATATTCCTTACGCACACCCGCACTCGTCATCACGGCGAAAGCCGGGATCTCTCCATTCGAATGGCTACACCCGCCAACCGGAATACCCGAGTTATCGCTGGAGTGACGGGCCGGAGGTGAACGCATTGTCACCCGACTCGCCAGCCACGCCTTGTCCCCTCTCCCTCGTTCCGGCAAAGCACCCCCCGATGTCAGCCCCCAATCTCCCCGCGTCCGGCTTCGCCAACTCGCTCGCCGAGAGCCACCGCACCGTAGTCGTCCCCGAGGGCGCGTCGTTCTGGCGTCGCCTGTTCGCGTTCGTGGGGCCCGGCTACCTCGTCGCGGTCGGCTATATGGACCCCGGCAACTGGGCGACCGACATCGCCGGTGGCTCCGCGTTCGGCTATACATTGCTGTCGGTCGTGCTGCTGTCGAACCTGATGGCGATGGTGCTGCAGGCCCTCTCCGCTCGCCTCGGCATCGTCGCCGGGCTCGACCTCGCGCAAGCCTGTCGCGCGCATTATTCGAAGCCGGTCTCGGTCGCGCTCTGGTTCCTGTGCGAGATCGCGATCATCGCCTGCGATCTCGCCGAAGTGCTCGGCACCGCGATCGCGCTGAAGCTGCTGTTCGGTCTGCCACTCGTCTACGGCGTCGTCCTCACCGCGCTCGACGTGTTCCTGATCCTTGCGCTGCAACGCTTCGGCTTCCGCAAGCTCGAAGCGTTCGTCGTCGCCTTGCTCGTGATCATCGCGGGCTGCTTCATCTTCGAGCTGTTCCTCGCGCGGCCCGAATGGGCGGGCGTGCTTGGCGGCCTCGTCCCGACGACGCAGATCGTCACAAACCCGGCGATGCTCTACATCGCGATCGGCATCCTTGGCGCGACCGTGATGCCGCACAATCTCTACCTCCACTCGTCGATCGTCCAGACCCGCGCCTTCGCTAAGGACACCGCGGGCAAGCGCGACGCGATCACGATGGCGACGATCGACGGCACCGTCGCGCTGGGCCTGGCGTTCTTCATTAACGCGGCGATCCTGATCCTCGCGGCGGCGACCTTCCACGTCGCAGGGCGGACCGACGTTGCCGAGATCGACCAGGCGTACCAGCTGCTCGCACCGATGCTGGGGATGGGCGCGGCGAGCGTATTGTTCGCGGTCGCGCTGCTGGCGTCGGGGCAGAACTCGACGGTGACTGGCACGCTCGCCGGTCAGATCGTGATGGAGGGCTTTCTCAACCTGCGCATGCCGGTCTGGGCGCGGCGGCTGGTGACGCGGTTGCTGGCAATCGTGCCCGCGGTGTTCGTGGTCGGTGCTTCGGGCGATGCGGGGGCGACGAAACTGCTGGTGCTGAGCCAGGTCGTACTCAGCCTGCAACTCCCGTTCGCGGTGGTGCCGCTCGTCAAGTTCACCGGCGACCGCACGATCATGGGCGACTTGGTCAGCCCGGTCTGGCTGAAGATCCTCGCCTGGGTAATCGCCGCGGTGATCATCGGGCTGAACGGTACGCTGCTCTACGGCATGCTCTAGGCGACCGGCGCACCCGCGTTAGGCAGGGAGGGGGCGTCGGCCTTCGGCTTCTTGGCGAACAGCGCGCGGTCGGCTGGGCCGAACGCGTATTTCCACAGGATGTAGAGATAGGTCGCGGCGATCGCGGGTTCGCCTATCGCGAGTTCGACCCATTCGTAGCGCTTGGGAAGCGCAGTGAAGGCGCCGCCGACGATGATCGCGGCGAGCGCGGCCCACACCAGCGGCCAGCGCCACGGCGACACGTTCGCGCCGAGCAGATGGCCGAGCAGCTTCGACTTGATGATCGAGGTTAGGCCTACCGACAGCATCAGCGCGATGGCCGGGCCGGCCGCCTGGTAATTGACCGGATAGCCTAGCGCGCGGATCGTGAAGATCAGGGCGAAGCTCAGGCCAACCTGGAACGCAAGCATTGCGGCCGAGATCATCAGGTTGCGGTGTCGGGCGATGTAGACGAGTGCGGATTCGCTGACCGCGCCGGTCGAGGCGAGCACTTCGGCGGTGAGCAGGAACGCGAGCGCGGCGGTGCCGGCGACGAACTGCGGGCCGACCACGCCCATCACAGCTTCGCCGGGGATCGAGCCCATCAGCGCGAGCCCGCCTTGCGCGGCCATGATCCAGAACGCGACTTGCCGTACCTGGTTGGCGATCGCCGCGCGGTCGTTGATCGCGAGGCTGTGGGTGATGACGGGGCCGAGGATCGGGTCGAAGCTGGTCTTGAGTTTCTGCGGAAGGCTCGCGACCTGCTGCGCCATGTAATAGATGCCGACGATCTTGGGCTCGAACATCACGCCGAGGATGAAGCGATCGACGTTGCGGCTGCCCCATTCGAGGATGTCGGCGCCGGCCAGCGGCACGTTGGCGCGGGCGAGTGCGTATAGCGGGCGGAGCTGGGGTTTCCAGCCGCGCGGCACGCCATAGCTGCGCAGGAACGGCACGAGGCTCGCGATCAGCGCCGCGGTCATCGAGGCGACGTAGCTGAGGACGAGGCCGTCGCGGATCGTGAAATACGAGAACGCCCAGGCGGCGATCGATATCGTCCAGGGCTCGACGACGGCGCGGGCGGTGACGGCGGCCTTGACGTTCAGCCTGTACGCTAGCGCTGCGAGGCTGACGTCGGACCAGGCGATCGCGACGATGATCAGCGGCAGGAACCGGTCGAGCCCGGTAATCGCGCTGTTCGGATACATGATCTGCGGGAAGGTGCATAGCACGGCGCTGGCGATGAGCGAGGCGACGAACGCCACGGCCATGGCGTCCCAGACGACGTTGGCGTGCGGACGGTCGGCGCTGCTGAGCGCTTGGGCGAGCCCGCGCTTGAGGCCGAGCGTGGCGAGGAGTGCGGCGAGTTCGACGACTACGACGGCGATTGCGAAGCGGCCGACGAGGTCAGGGCCGTAGATGCGGCCGGCGATGAACAGGAACGGGATTCGCGCGGCGAGGCGGAGGACGAAGCCCGCGATGTTGGTCCGACCGCCCTTGGCGAGCGTATCGATATCCTGCGTGGCTTCGGTCACCGCCAATAGCCTCCGTCACCCCGGACCAGTTCCGGGGTCCACGGTTCCGCGCACTCATAGGCCGGCGAGTACGCGGCACGGTGGATGCCGGAACAAGTCCGGCATGACGGGGGGGGCTGGCTCAATGCGCTGCGCCCCAGCTGAGCCCGGTACCGATTTCGATGCCGAGCGGCACGTCTAGCGTCACCGCGGGTTGCGCGGCGTTGGCCATCACGCGTTCGATCACAGGCTTGGCTGCCCCCACGTCACCTTCCGGTAATTCGAACACGAGTTCGTCGTGGACCTGGAGGAGCATGCGGACGTTCGGCAGCCCCGCTTCGAGCAGCGCCGGTCCCATCCGCACCATCGCGCGCTTGATGATGTCGGCGCTCGTCCCCTGGATCGGCGCGTTGATCGCCGCGCGCTCGGCGCCCTGCCGCTCGTGCTGGATCTTCGAACGGATGCGAGGGAAGTGCGTTTTGCGCCCGAACAGCGTGGTGGTGAAGCCGCTCGCGCGAACGCTTTCCGTGGTCTCGACGATGTAGTTCGAGATACCGGGGAAGCGGTCGAAATAGCGGTCGATCATCGCCTGTGCTTCGTCCGCCGACACGTCCAGACGCCCTGCGAGGCCCCAGCGTGAGATGCCGTAGAGGATCGCGAAGTTGATCGTCTTCGCACGGCCGCGGGTGTCGCGGTTGACCTCGCCGAACAGTTCCTGCGCGGTGAGGCTGTGGATGTCGTCGCCGTTCGCGAACGCGGCCTTCAGCGCGGGGACGTTCGCCATGTGCGCGGCCAGCCGCAGTTCGATCTGCGAGTAATCCGCGGCGAGGATTACGTTGCCGGGCTCGGCCACGAACGCGTCGCGGATCTGGCGGCCGATCTCGGTGCGGATCGGGATGTTCTGGAGATTGGGATCGGTCGACGACAGCCGCCCCGTCTGCGCGCCGGTCAGCGAGTAGGACGTGTGGACGCGGCCCGTCGCCGGGTTGATCTGCGCCTGCAACGCGTCGGTGTAGGTCGATTTCAGCTTCGACAACTGGCGCCAGTCGAGCACCTTCCGCGCGATCACTGCGCCGGGCGAATCCTTGTCCGCCGCGATCCGCTCGAGTTCGTTGACGTCGGTCGAATAGACGCCGGACTTGCCTTTGCGGCCGCCCTTGATGCCCATCTTCTCGAACAGCACGTCGCCCAGTTGCTTGGGGCTGCCGATCGTGAAGGGCGCGCCGGCGAGCGCGTGGATCTCGGTCTCCAGGCTCGCCATCTGACCGGCGAACTCGGTCGAGAGCTTAGACAGTTTGGCGGCATCGACCTTGATCCCGTGCATCTCCATCTGCGCGATGACGGGGACGAGCGGACGATCGACCATCTCGTAGACGCGCGTCGAGCCTTCCGCGGGCAGGCGGCGCTTGAACCGGCGCCAGAGGCGGAGCGTCACGTCGGCGTCCTCGGCCGCATAGCGCGTGGCGGCCTTGAGGTCGATTTCGTTGAAGGTCCGCTGCGTCTTGCCGGTGCCGACGACGTCCTTGAACGCGATGCAGCTGTGCGAGAGGTGCGTGGCGGCGAGTTCGTCCATGCCGTGGCCGTGCAGCCCGGCGTCGAGATCGAAGCTCATCACGATCGTGTCGTCGAACGGCGCGATTCGCACGCCGCCGGTCGACGCATAGGCGCGGCCGAGGACGATCATGTCGTATTTAAGGTTGTGGCCGATCTTCAGGACGCTCGGGTCTTCCAGCAGTGGCTTCAGCTTCTCTAGCACGAGCGCGCGATCGAGCTGGACCGGGTTTTCTGCGAGCAAATCCGTCCCGCCATGCGCGATAGGTACGTAGCAGGCGAGGTTCGGATGCAGCGCCATGCTCACCCCGACGAGATCGGCGCGCGTCGCGTCGATGCCGGTGGTCTCGGTGTCGATGGCGATCCAGCCTTGATGGCGGGCGACGGTGATCCAGCGATCGAGTGCGGCTTCGTCGACGACGGTTTCGTAGTCGTCGTGCTTGCAGGGCTCGTCCTCGTCGAACTCGGCTGTGCTTGCCGGTTCGGCAACAGGCGCTTCGGCGACCGCAGAGAGCTTGGCGATCAGCGACTTGAAGCCGTGGTGCTCCAGGAATGCCCGCAACGGCGCATCCGGGATGCCCTTAAGTTCGAGATCTTCGAGCGGCTCGGGCAGCGCAACGTCGCATTTGAGCGTGACGAGCACCTTCGACAGCCGCGCCATTTCGGCATGCTCGATCAGATTGTCGCGGAGCTTGCCCTTCTTCATGCCGTCGGCGGCGGCGAGCACGGATTCGAGATCGCCGTGTTCGAGGATCAGTTTTGCCGCAGTCTTCGGGCCGACGCCGGGGACGCCGGGGACGTTGTCGACGCTATCGCCCATCAGCGCGAGCACGTCGCCAAGCTGCGCGGGCGAGACGCCGTGGAATTTCTCCGCGACATGCTCCGCGCCGAGCCGGCGGTTGTTCATCGTGTCGTACATGTCGAGACCGGGCTCGATCAGCTGCATCAGGTCCTTGTCGGACGACACGATCGTGACTTCCCAGCCTTGGGCTAGCGCGGCTTTCGAGTAGCAGGCGATGATGTCGTCGGCTTCGAGCCCCTCGGTCTCGATGCACGGCAGCGAGAAGGCACGCGTGGCGTCGCGGATCATCGGGAACTGGGGGACGAGATCCTCGGGCGGGGGCGGACGCTGCGCCTTGTACTTGTCGTAGAGATCGTTGCGGAAGGTCTTCGACGACTTGTCGAGGATGACCGCCATGTGGGTCGGGCCGTCAGCTGCGTGGACCTCGTCGGCGAGCTTCCACAGCATCGTCGTATAGCCATAGACCGCGCCGACCGGCTCGCCATGCTTGTTGGTGAGCGGCGGCAGCCGGTGATAGGCGCGGAAGATATAGCCGGAGCCGTCGACGAGATAGAGATGGGGCATCGCGCGCGGTCTAGCGGATGCGGGGGCGGGCTCCAATGGGCGAAGCGTGGTTGTTGGGTATCAGGTGGGGAGAAAAGCGGTGGGGTGTTTTGCTCCGCTTTAACCGATCAGAACAGGCTCCACTCCGGCGGAGGCCGGGGCCCAACTGGAAAGGTGGTCGTAACGGCGCGCTGCGCTTCGTTATCACCGTCCCCCAATTGGGCCCCGGCCTTCGCCGGGGTGGGGGCGGTGGTAGCGGAGGTTTGAGGCGTGCCCGTCTTCTCAATCCTCCCCCGCCAGGGGGAGGTGGCACCGTAGGTGACGGAGGGGGAGGATACGGAACGTCGGTTCCTCCTTTCCTCCCCCGCCGTCTGGCAAGGGCCAGCCACCTCCCCCTGGCGGGGGAGGATTAATAGGGCCGGCCTACTTCTTGATCAGCCCGATCTCGACCAGCCGCTCGTACAGATAATCATGCGCGGTGATCGGGTTGGGATAGCGGTTCGCATTGTCCGGCGTGATCGTGCCCGGCAGCGTCTCGATCAGGAAGTCCGGCGCGGGGTGGAGGAAGAACGGCATCGAATAACGCGAGTGGCCGCGGCGTTCGGGGGGCGGGTTGACGACGCGGTGCGTGGTGGAGGGCAGCACGTTGTTGGTCAGCCGCTGGAGCATGTCGCCGACGTTGACGACCATCGCGCCTTCGGGCGGCTTGATCGACAGCCAGCGGCCGTTGGCGCGATCGAGCAGCTCGAGCCCGGCTTCCTCGGCACCGAGCAGCAGCGTAATGAGGTTGATGTCCTCATGCGCACCGGCGCGGACGCCTTCCGCATCGGCGGGGATGGGCGGGTAGTGGAGCAGACGAAGTATGCTGTTGCCGTCCTTCACCGCCGGGTCGAACCAGTCCGGCTTGAGCTTCAGGTGGCGTGCGATCGCCGAGAGGAGCTTGTCGCCGGCGCGGTCGAATGCGGCGAACAGTTCCAGGAAGACCGGCTTGAAGCCCTCGGGGCGCGTCGGCCAGACGTTCGGCGCCATCGTGTCCGCGTAGCGATGTCCCTCGGGGAGTTCGCGACCGACGTGCCAGAATTCCTTGAGGTCGACGACCTTGGCGTCCTTGGCGATCTCGGTCTTGAACGGCGTGTAGCCGCGCGCGCCGCCGCCGCCGGGGATGTGATAGCCACGCTTCTCGTCTTCGGGGAGGTCGAACAGGAGCTTGGTCTCGGCCCAGGCGCGCTCGATCAGGTCGGCGGGGATGCCGTGGTCGGCGACGATCGCGAAGCCGTACCGCTCGAACGATTCGCCGAACGCGGCGGCAAAGCCATCGGGGTCGGTGTCCTGCGTGGCGAGGCTAAGCGTCGGGACCTGAGCGGCGGGCGTATCGAGCATGGGGTGCGTGTCCGGTTTGGGGGATGCCCGATATAGGCGATCGGGGGTGGCGTGCCAAATGCCTGGGTTAGGGTGGGGCGAGATTTCAATCCTCCCCTTGGCGGGGGACGATCGTAGACTAGCCGCTGATGACGATCGTGCCGGTCGCCTTGTCCTTGCCGTCGGGGGCGAGTTCGAGGCGGAAGGGTTTGTTCTCGTCGGTGGTGCCGATCAGGTTCGCGCCCTCGGGATGGACCTGGTAGCCGACCTTGCCGAGCCGCTGTGCGAACCAGTCGCGGACGATAGTGGGTGTTGCCGGGCTGGCGAAGGCGACGCGCAACCCGCCCGCCTTGTCGTCGCCGACGATGTTGAGCGTCTTGATCGACGACCCCGGATACAGGCGCACGCCGTTGAGATCGAAATTGCTCGTGTCGATCTTGATCTTCGGCAGCTTCACCGAGCCCTGGAAGCCGGGCACGTCGATCTTCATCTCGCCGGTCTCGCCGTTGATCGCGCCGAGGACGTTCCCGCCATCGGCGTTGATCGAGACCGATGCGCCCTCGTTCGAGCGATCGCAGGCGGACAAGGCGAACACGCTGGTAAGGCCGACGGTGGCGAAAAAGAGCGTACGGATCATGACTGTCTCCGAAGTGTGTTGTTCTGACAATACAGATAGGGGGCGTCGACCTGTCGCGCAATCATCTCCGAACTGAGCCGGTTAGCGGGTTCCGCAAGACCGGCCGAGCGGGTAAAGGCGCTCGCATCATGCAGACCCAGGATCCCCAATCCGACGCGCCAGCGATGCGCGGCGCGCCGATCGGTTTCGTCGAGTTCGTCGCGCTCGTCGCCTCGCTGATGTCGCTGACCGCGCTCGGTATCGACTCGATGCTGCCAGCGTTGCCGGCGATCGGCGACTCGCTCGGTGTCGCGACCGAGAACGGCCGGCAGTTCGTCGTGACCGCGTTCGTGATCGGGTTCGGCGTGGCGCAGCTCGTCCACGGGCCGCTCGCGGATCGGTTCGGGCGGCGGACGGTGCTGCTGTGGTCGCTGGTGCTGTACATCATTGCCAATGTCGCCTGCGCGACTGCGGGAAGCTTTACGCTGTTGCTGGCCGCGCGCGCGTTCGGTGGCGCGGTGATCGCCGCGGCGCGGGTCGCGACGATCGCGCTGGTGCGTGACTGCTATCACGGGCGGGCGATGGCGCGGGTGATGTCGATTGCGTTCATGGTGTTCATGATCGTCCCCATCCTCGCGCCGACGTTCGGTTGGACGGTGCTGCAGTTCGGTGACTGGCGCGCGATCTTCTGGACAGTTGCGGTGCTGACGCTGGGCGTGCTGGTCTGGTTCTACCTGCGGATGCCCGAGACGCTCGCGCCGGAGAACGTCCTGCCGATCACGCCGGGGCGCATCGTCAGCGATTGGCGGCAGACGCTGAGCGATCGCAATTCGCTGGGCTATACGCTCGCGTCGACCGCGCTGATGGGGGCGCTGTACGGCTATCTCAATTCGATCCAGCAGATCATGGCGGATGTGTTCCACAAGCCGACTTTGCTCGCGCTGATCTTTGCGACGACGTCGGTGACGATGGCGGCGTGCAACCTGCTCAACTCGCGGATCGTGATGCGGCTGGGGACCCGGTTGATCAGCCACGGCGCGCTGTCGGTGCTGATCCTCGTGTCGCTCGTCCACCTGTTTGCGATCGAGATCGGGTTCGAGACGCTGGTCAGCTTCGCGGTCTTCCAGGCGCTCACGCTCGGCTGTTTCGGGCTGGCGACGTCGAACTTCTCGGCGATGGCGATGGAGAATATGGGGCGGATCGCGGGCACCGCGTCGAGCGTGCAGGGGTTCCTGAGCGTCACGGTCGGCGCGGTGTTCGGTGCGCTGATCGGGCAGGCGTTCAATGGTACGACGGTGCCGCTGGTCGCGGGCTTCCTGCTCGCGGGTCTCGCCGCGCTCGTCGCCATCCTAATCACGGAACGAGGTCGCCTGTTCCGGCCGGCGTCGACGGCGGCCGTCCGCGCTTGAAGGAACCACCGCGCACGTCCACCGTTCGCATCCGGTAGGCCCGCATTATGCGGGCGTCGTTGACGAGGGAGTGTGACGATGGGCGGACATCAGGTGCCGAGTGCCGGTTCGGGCGACGACGGCTATGACGAAGAGGGCTATGACGAGAGCCAGCGTGCCGAGATCCTCGAAGCGACGCGGAGCGGCCCGACCGACGGCATCATCCTGACCGATCTCGATCCGGATCTGGGCGAGGACGATATCGACGACGAGTCGATCGACGAGACCAAGATGGACGCGGAAGAGGTCGGTGAGAGCGATGCCTCGGTCACGATGGACGAAGACGACATGGACGAGGACGACGTCCAGGACGAACTCGACGATGGCAGCATCGACGACGACGAGGACCTGAAGGACGCCGACGATGTCGCATTGAAGCCCTGACCAAAGCGCGGGATGGCGGCGCTGGATCGTCCGGTACCGTCAGTCCGCGTTGGCGAGAATTTGCAGATCGTGCATATCGAACGCCGAGCCGGTCGCGTCTTGAGCGTCTGGCCTGGCGTTGCCGGCGCGGGCCGCGGCCGAATTCGGCGGCGGGGTTTCGGTGACCGCCGATGGGGCGGCGCCGGCGACGTCGTACGCCGTCCATAAGATCCCGGCCGACCAGAAGAGGGCCGCCCATCGACTGCGGAAGAGACGCGCGAAGCCCATGGCCTCGCCTATCCAGTCGTGATTACCACGACGTCGACGCACGCGGTTAATAGCGAAGACACGCTTGGCGCGGCTGCATTTTCGCCACTATTGCCTTGAGATTGCCGGTATTTGTTCATCTCGGCGACAGGAAGCGTTGCTGCATTGCAACACCTTCCGGAGGTTCCGAGGTCTGCGGTCTTTTTGGTGCAACAAAGCGGACGCCCACCGGTTTCGACTTGCCTGGACCAAGCCGTCGCATCGTGCGGCCGGGGGCCACGTAATCAACGATAGAAGGTCTGTTTCTCCATGCGTACGCTTTCCCTGGCCCTCGTCCTCGCGGCCACCGCATTCGCAGCCCCTGCCGTCGCGCAGGACATGGCCGCCCCCGCCCCGACCGACAACAGCGCAGCCCCCGGCGAAGCGGCTGCACCCGACGGCTCGAAGGCGTTCGGGATCGAGCCTTATGTCGGCATCATGGGCGGTTGGGAGCAGTTCGACAACGTCGGCAACCACGGCATCCCGCGCGCGCTGAACTCGGATGGCTCGGTCCGTAACAACTACCGCGCRGACGGCGCGCTGGTGCAGGGCGTCGTCGGCGTCAACGTGCCGCTCGGCCCGGTCTTCGTCGGCGTCGAAGGCAACGTCATCAAGGGCGTCGATGGCAACATCGATTGGGAATATGGCGCAGCAGGCCGCTTCGGCTTCCGCGCCGGCGCGCTGGTGCAGGGCGTCGTCGGCGTCAACGTGCCGCTCGGCCCGGTCTTCGTCGGCGTCGAAGGCAACGTCATCAAGGGCGTCGATGGCAACATCGATTGGGAATAYGGCGCAGCAGGCCGCTTCGGCTTCCGYGCCGGCGACAGCGGCATCTTCTACGGYAAGGTCGGCTACCAGTGGGTCAATTTCGACCACTTCGCGCAGTTCTCGACCAATGGCGGCCGCACCAACCGTGACTACAACGCGGTGACCTACGGCATCGGCGCAGAAGTCGGTCCGCAGAGCATCGGCCTCAAGGGCATCACCGGCAACGCCGGCTTCCGCATCCGCGCCGAGGTCAACACCTTCGGCACGGCGCAGAGCTTCCGTCCGATGCTCGGNCGAAGCCGCGCGTTGGTGCGCCAGAACAGATATGAGTCGGTCCGCAGAGCATCGGCCTCAAGGGCATCACCGGCAACGCCGGCTTCCGCATCCGCGCCGAGGTCAACACCTTCGGCACGGCGCAGAGCTTCCGTCCGATGCTCGGTATCATCACGCACTTCTGAGCCTTGCGCCCGTCACCGGGCATGAGTTGAACGCGTAACGGGGGCGGGGAGTGGCAACACTCCCCGCCCTTCGTGTATCTGGCGTTTTCAACGGGTTGGGCGCTGGAAGTGCACGAAGTGCAGACGCTGGCGCGATACCGTGCATGTCCTGCACACGGTGTGGATCGGTTAGGGGTCGATCCGGTTGGGGAGGGTGCGGGGCCATGCGCCGATTTGCGCACGGTCGCGCGGTGTAGGACAGCAAAACCTCGTCACGCACAGGGGGCGCCGATGCCTCTCGGTGTGTCGATCGCTTTCGTGGCCGCCACGATGCGCTCGCCATGTCGAGCTACCTCTCGCAGATCGTCCCGCAACCTTTCGGCGTCGTTGCTAGTGTAGATCGGGGCCAGCCGGAGAGCGTGACTGGCCCGCGCGCTGTCGTCGCCGGCACCGTTCGCACACTGGACGCGGATCCTTGCCAAGCGGATTCACGGGGGGCGCAAGACGTCATTTCCTAATCGCGACCGCACTTCCCTGATTTTCTCGTATCGTGCCCCCCGTGAAGCGTGGAGGCGGTTTCGCGATATGCCTCCCCCCGCGTTGGTGCCCGGCGGCTTCCCGCCTTGACGGGCGCTTTCGGCGAGCATGGCAAGGGGCCGGACGGGATGCTCGCGAAAAGCCATGAGGAGCGATCTCGGAAGGTGTGGCGGGAGCGGTTTGCCGTCGGTGACGGGCAGCGCGCGATGTTCACGATGCGTTCGCCTCGTTTCCGACTCCGCTCGGCGCAATGCGACGGGGGGTGAGGGTGACATCCTCGCGCGCGCGCGTACGCGCGACGGACGATGGAGTATGTGTTTGATTTCATGCGGTTGCTCAGTGGCGATCGTGGCGGTGCCACGCGCCGCGGCGGCTCGGGCCGCAGTGCCGCGCCGGGGGTGCTGCTGCAGCTTCGCCTGGTGTTCTACGGCGTGCTGCTCGGGCTTATGATGCCGGTGATCCGCCAGATCGACTGGTCGGCGCTGGTGCCGCCCGGATTGAAGATCGAATGGCCGACCGGGTTCGGCATCGCCTGGCCCGCCGGACATCTGCGTGTGCCGGGTGGCTGGAGCAAGGCTGCGGATGCGGCCAAGGCGGAGGCGTCGTCCGCTGCGGCGGCCGCTGCCGGCGCCGCGACCAATGCCGGGGCCGCCACCACCGCTACCGGAGCGCTCGCCACCGCGGCGGGCGTCGCCAGCGCGGCGTCGACCGTTGCGGCGGCGGCGTCCGCGCTGTCGGGCGGCAAGGCGGTCTCCGCGCGCTTCACGATCTGCGGGCACGCCAAGCGGATCGACTGCATGGTCGACGGCGACACGTTCTGGATGGCGGGCACCAAGATCCGCATCGCCGACATCGACACGCCGGAGACCCACCCGCCGCGCTGCGCCCGCGAAGCGCGGCTGGGGCAGGCGGCGACGGTGAAGATGCAGGCGCTGCTCAACGCCGGCCCCTTCACACTGGCCCCGATCAAGCGCGACGTCGACCGCTACGGGCGGAAGCTGCGTCTGGTGGAGCGGGATGGGGTGTCGCTGGGCGCGGTATTGGTCCGCCATGGACTCGCGCGCCGTTATGGTGGCGGCAAGCGCTCGCCTTGGTGTGGATGGAGTTAGGCTTACCGAAAAGCCGATATTGCGCTATGATCTTCCTATGGCCACGCACGTCGATGAATTCGAAAAGCTGGAAGCCGATCACGGTACGGTCGACCATGGCTATGAAAGCTGGAAGCGCGCGAAGATCGAGCGTGGCCTGAGGCAGGCGCAGGACCGGTCGTCGATGATCCCCGTCGAACAGGTGCTACGCGACCTGACGATTGATCGTTAACTTCACGCCGCAAGCGCGCGATGACCTTCGCGCTATCCGCGATTGGATCGCCGAAGATGACTCCAGAGCCGCGGAACGAGTGGTTGTGCGCATCGTCCAGACGGCGATGATGTTCGGGCAATTTCCGCTTTTGGGTCGTGCGGGGCAGGTCAGCGGAACGCGAGAGTTTTCGGTCGTCGGATTGCCGTATCTGATCGTGTATGCACTGACCGCCGATGGGGAGGTCGACGTGGTGACTGTGCTGCATACGCGTCGACGGTATCCTGCCGATTGAAGGACGGGGTCTTTCGGGGTCAGGTGGCGGAGAGGGCCTGTTCGTCCGTCAGACTCAGTCGGCGATGGAGGCTGTCGGCCGACAATTCGAACCCGTTGGGCCAAGCGAGCGCGCCGCCTTCGATGATGGCGCGGGCGAAGTAGTCTGGGTCGGAAAGAGGGCGCGTCATGACCGTGTCGCGTGCGATGAGATCGGCGGCCGACCAGAGCGCCGCAGCGCCATCCGAGAATACGAGCTGCAGGGCGTCGTCACCGACCGCGGCGAGGCGAACGAGTTTAATCATCGAGGTCTGCACCGGCGATCATCTCTAGCGGCAAAAGGTCTGCGCAGCCTTTGGCATGAAGCTCATGCTGCCTTCGCGGTGAGTTCGAGACCGAGCGCCTTGAGCGTTCGAATGACCGAGTCGAGCGCAATGTCGGGTTGGGGTGTGGGCTGTTCGGCGATGCCGCGGACGTTGGATATGTCGGCCAGCGCGGCGGCGATCAGTGCGGGGTCGCCGTCTTCGAAGACCGCTTCGAGATAGGCGAGGATTGCGGCATCGCTGTCGAGATGGTCGGTGGCGTTCCAGCCGATTGTTTCAAGGGCCATCAGTTAGACTCCCAAGCCTTGGCGATTTCGCGGGCATGCTGAATATCGCGCTTTGCCGGGATTTGTCACCTCCCGTCAGCGAGACGCTGGCGGGAGGTTGATCTGCAATGAGTAAACGACCGCGGCTGGACTATCCGCTGAACGTCCAATCCTCCAATTAATCAGTGGCTTTCTATCCGCCCTTTTTGGGAGGTGGCGGTGGCATTGTCGGGGCTGCCGATCTTGTGACGGAGCCCAGAGCTTTGTCCATGGAGAGGTTGGTCTGAAGCGGCGGCGGCGGCGGCGGCGGCGGCGGCGGCGGTGGCGGCGGCGGCGGTGGCGGTGGCGGCGGCGGCGGCGGTGGCGGCGGTGGCGGCGGCGGTGGCGGCGGCGGTGGCGGTGGTGGCGGCGGCGGTGGCGGCGGTGGCGGTGGCGGGATGTTGTTCGGCATTTCTTTTCGCTCCTGCTTCAAAAATTGCAAATGTGCTCAACGAAAGCAGGGAGGCGACAAATAAGGCGAAAGCCGCAACTTGCGATCGCCTTACGTTTTTATTTGAGGGCGCGTCCGCGAATTCGCTTATATATTTCCCATAAAAATCCTCAAGCGTTCTTTGCTGTTCTTGATAGGCCTTCGACGAAAAGAACTGTTCCGCAAGGCCGCAAAGTATCGCGAGCGTAAGAGAAATTATTGAAAAAGAAAATAGCGTTTTAGGCAGTCCAATTATATCGACTTTAGATTGCGTAATAAATCCGGCCATTAAAACGATTAGCGCAGATGAAAGCTGAATTATAGTTTTTATAAGGTTGTCTTCGGAATCCCGTCGCGCGGTTATCAAAATAGTTCGCTCGGCCATCATGACTTCGTAGCATTTGTCCTCATCGCAACCGTCGTTTGGATGAGGCGAAATCCGTGGCCGAGCAACCATTAAGTTATTCCTTGAGTTATTCAGCCGCGACCTGCGTATCGCTGAACATATCCCGAACCTCACTCAAGTCCACATTAGCAATCGGCCCCTTCTTCGCGGTCTGGCGCTTGTCGAACGAGTCCCAGACGTCGTTCCACTGGCCCTTGGTCGCGGCCTTCGAATATTCGGTCGCGCGCTGTTCGAAGAAGTTGGCGTGCTCGACGCCGTTGAGCATCGGGGCGAGCCAGGGCAGCGGGTGCTCGTCGATCATGTAGATCGGCTTCAGGCCGAGCTGAGTCATGCGCCAGTCGGCGATGAAGCGGATGTACTTCTTGATCTCCTTGGGAGTCATGCCGTTGACCGGGCCCATCTCGAAGGCGAGGTCGATGAAATTGTCCTCGAGGCGGATCGTCGTCTGGCAGACGTCGGCGATGTCGTCCTTGACCGCCTTGGTCAGGCACTGGCGCTCCTGACAGAAGGTGTGGAACATCTTGATGATGCCCTCGCAGTGCAGGCTCTCGTCGCGGATCGACCAGGTGACGATCTGGCCCATGCCCTTCATCTTGTTGAAGCGCGGGAAGTTCATCAGCATCGCGAACGAGGCGAACAGCTGCACGCCCTCGGTGAAGCCGCCGAACATGGCGAGCGTGCGGGCGATGTCCTCGTCGTTGTCGACGGTGAACTTCTGCATGTAGTCATGCTTTTCCTTCATCTCGGCATATTCGAGGAAGGCGCCGTACTCGCTCTCGGGCATGCCGATGGTGTCGAGCAGATGGCTGTAGGCGGCGATGTGGACCGTCTCCATGTTGCTGAACGAGGTCAGCATCATCTTGATCTCGGTCGGCTTGAACACGCGGCCGTACTTTTCGTGGTAGCAATCCTGCACCTCGACATCGGCCTGCGTGAAGAAGCGGAAGATCTGCGTGAGCAGGTTGCGCTCGTGATCGCTGAGCTTCTGCGCCCAGTCGCGGCAATCCTCGCCGAGCGGCACTTCCTCGGGGAGCCAGTGGAGCTGCTGCTGGCGCTTCCAGAACTCGAACGCCCAGGGGTATTCGAACGGCTTGTACTGCTTGGAGGCGTGAAGGAGGGACATGGTAGGCCTTTCGGGGAATTGGTTTTATATCGGGAAACTGGTGGGATCAGGTCGCGCGTTTCATGTCTCGGTGCTCCATTGCCACATCGCGGCGGCGGACATCGCTAGGACGATCGCGCCCGAGGTGAGCATGATGCCGATCATGCGGAACGCGTAGGTCTGCGGTTCGGAGATGGTCGGGCTGCGCAAACGAAGCAGCAGCGCGACGCCGACGATTCCGAGCACGCCCGCGACCACGAACATGATAGCTGAACCATACGTCATGCGACCAACTCGCCCGGCGCGCGTTCAGCACCCGAACCCCAAACAGGAGAACGACCATGGTCGATGCAACCAAGATCCAGGAACATGCCGAAGTCATCGGTGCGGACGGCGTCCATGTCGGCACCGTCGACAAGGTCGAAGGCAACCGCATCAAGCTGACCAAGAAGGACTCGGGCGCGCAGGTCGTCGAGGGCACGGGCAGCCATGAAGGGCATCATCACTTCATCTCGCTCGGGCTGGTTGCGGATATCGAGGACGGCAAGGTCCGGCTTTCCGCCAACGCCGACGTGGCGGTGACGTTCGAAGAAGAGGCCTGAACTCTTAGCGGCGCGTGCAGAACGCGCCGCCGAGTCTGCCCGAACCCCGGTCCGCTTCGCGCGGGCCGGGGTTTTTGCGTCAGGCGTCCCCCGGTCCGTATTTCACGGGCCGGGGTCACGCTTGAACGCCGAGAGGCCTTACTGGCAGGCAAGGCACTCATCGTAATCCTTCGACTCGACGTCGATCTGGCGCAGGTCGATCGTGTTGTCCGCCTCGACGCCGCCGGCGAAGCCCGCGCGCTGGACCGACTTCGAACGCAGGTAGTAGAGCGACTTGATGCCGAGCTCCCACGCGCGGAAGTGAAGCATGAGCAGATCCCACTTCTCGACGTCCGCCGGGATGAACAGGTTCAGCGACTGCGCCTGGTCGATGTACGGCGTACGATCCGCGGCGAGTTCGAGCAGCCAGCGCTGATCGATCTCGAAGCTCGTCTTGTAGCAGTCCTTTTCCTCGACCGAGAGGAAGTCGAGATGCTGGACCGAACCGCCCTGCTCGAGGATCGAGTTCCACACGGCGTCCGAGTTCTTCGACTTCTCGCTTAGCATCTTCTCGAGATACGGGTTCTTGATCGAGAAGCTGCCCGACAGCGTCTTGTGCGTGTAGATGTTCGCCGGGATCGGCTCGATGCACGCCGACGTGCCGCCGCAGATGATCGAGATCGACGCCGTGGGCGCGATCGCCATCTTGCAGCTGAACCGCTCCATCGCGCCGACATCGGCGGCATCGGGGCAGGGGCCGCGCTCGATCGCGAGCTGCATCGAGGCTTCGTTCGCCTGGCTGCTGATGTGCTTGAACATGCGCAGGTTCCACGACTTCGCCATCGCGCCCTCGAACGGGATGCCGCGCGCCTGGAGGAACGAGTGGAAGCCCATCACGCCGAGCCCGACCGAGCGTTCGCGGCCCGCGCTGTAGGCGGCACGCTCCATGCCGGGTTCGTGGCGATCGATGTAATCCTGCAGCACGTTGTCGAGGAAGCGCATGACGTCCTCGATCAGGCCCTTCTCGTCCTTCCACTGATCCCACGTCTCGAGGTTCAGCGACGACAGGCAGCAGACCGCGGTCCGCTCGTTGCCGAGGTGATCCTTGCCGGTCGGCAGCGTGATCTCGGAGCACAGGTTCGAGGTCGAGACCTTGAGGCCGAGTTCGCGGTGATGCTTCGGCATCGCCTTGTTCACGTGATCGGCGAAGACGATGTACGGCTCGCCGGTCTGGAGGCGCGTCTCGACGAGCTTCTGGAACAGCGAGCGCGCGTCGACGGTGGCGCGGATCGCCTGGTCCTTCGGCGAGCGGAGATGCCATTCCTCGCCGTTGCGGACGGCTTCCATGAAGTCGTCGGTGATCAGCACGCCGTGGTGGAGGTTCAGTGCCTTGCGGTTGAAATCGCCCGAGGGTTTGCGGATCTCGAGGAATTCCTCGATCTCGGGGTGCGAGACGTCGAGATAGACCGCGGCCGAGCCACGGCGGAGCGAGCCCTGCGAGATGGCGAGCGTCAGCGAATCCATGACGCGGACGAACGGGATGATGCCGCTGGTCTTGCCGTTGAGGCCGACCGGCTCGCCGATGCCGCGGACGTTGCCCCAATAGGTGCCGATGCCGCCGCCGCGCGAGGCGAGCCAGACATTCTCGTTCCAGGTGTCGACGATGCCGCCGAGGCTGTCGGGGACCGAGTTGAGGTAGCACGAGATCGGCAGGCCGCGGCCGGTGCCGCCGTTCGACAGAACGGGGGTGGCGGGCATGAACCAGAGCTTCGAGATCGCGTCGTAGAGACGCTGTGCGTGACCGGCGTCATCGGCGTAGGCCGACGCAACGCGGACGAACAGGTCCTGATAGCTTTCGCCCGGGAGCAGGTAGCGATCCTTGAGCGTGTCCTTGCCGAATTCGGTCAGCAGCGCGTCGCGGCTGTGATCGACCTCGACCGGGTAGATCTGCGCGCGCACGGAGTGGCTGTCCTGCGCCTGGCGCGGGGCCTTCGGAGCCTCGGCTTCAGGCGTTGCGATGGTCTGTTCGATCGTGTTCGTGGTCATGTCGCTATCCCGGCTGCTGTCTCTGAAATCCATCGAAACCGCTCCTAGTGTTCTGTATTCGTTCGAATCGGCGTCATGTCACCATGCTACCATCGGACGGCCCCTAACGGGAGAACAAAAAGTGACCATCGCGGCGGTGGAAGGCGCGCTTACGGTCATATCGCATATGACTATGCGAGGGTTGTTCTACCAGCGATTGGGTCCGCCCCCGAACGCAACCCCAAGAGATTGTGCCAAAGCGCGAAGAGACGCAAGGGGGTGCGGGGATGGTCGGGGGCTCGGTTCGTCGTGTTCGGGTGCGGGTTGGGCGAGCGGGATATTCGCGACGCGTGGACTTCTGCGGGGTTCGCGAAGCGCAAGGGGGCGAAGCGGGAACGAAAATTTATTTAGAGCGGAAAGATGGCAAATGTTGCTCGCGGGATCTGCGCGCGCTGTCTGAGGCTCTAGGCTCCGACGAGGCGGTCGGCGAGCGCTGTAATGCTGGTGGCGGCATGATCCCAGTCCTGTGCCTGATCCGCGTCGGGTGCGGGGCGGCCGCCATATTCCATCGGCCGATCGATATACGCGGTCACCAACCCGCAGGCGCGCGCTGCGGCGAGGTCGCTGTGATGCGCGGCGACGAGGCAGAGTTCACCGGGATCGAGGCCGAGCAAGCGCGCGGTGGCCAGGTAGGCTTCGGGTAGCGGCTTGTAGACGCGGCTGACCTCGGCGCCGAGGATCGCATCCCAGGGGAGCGCCGCACGCCGCGCCATCTCGACCATCAGCGCGATGTTGCCGTTGCTGAGCGTGACGATCGGAAACCGCGTCTTGAGGCGGGTCAGGCCCTCGACCGAGTCAGGCCACGGATCGAGCCGGTGCCAGGCCTTGGTCAGATGCACCAGTGTCGCCTCGTCGATCGTTGTCGGATCGATCGCGTACTCACTCAGCAGATCCTCGAGCGCCTCTCGGTGGAGCGTGTCGAGGATGACGAACGGTCGCCGCCCGCTGCGGACCTGTTCGAGCGCTGGCTGATAGCGATGCCGCCAGCCGTCCGCGAAGCGATGCGGGTCGATATCGGATCGGCCGAGAGCTGCCAGAACTGGGCCTGCATCGCGCGCGATCCCCGAACGCCAGTCGACCACCGTGCCGAACACGTCGAAGGCCAAGGCTTTGATCGGCATGGGCAATCTCCTTCGGCACCTGTACCGTTCGACCCTGTATCCGTCATTCCCGTGCAGGCGGGAACCCATACGGGCATGCCTCGCGGTTAAAATGCTGGCGCTACAGAATATGGGTTCCCGCCTCCGCGGGGATGACGATGGGTTACATATCCGACGGCGACCGGCGCCGTTTCCTTCAAGGCATATGGGGCACCCGCAGTTCCGCCTTCGGGTTGCGCGGCCGGCTTACCCTGTCCGGCGCAGACGGAAGCCCTGCGTCTGGTTCAGCTTCGCGAGATTGAATGCTTCGTGAAACTCGATCCCGGCCTTGCCGTTATGCGCCCAGCGGATCCGGGCGGGCACCATCTGATCCTCGACCAGTTCGATCAGCATCTCGAGACCGTCGGGATCGCCATCGACCGCGATGCCGTCGATCATCGCGCCAGAGGTCGAGATATCGCGGATGCGGACGTCGCCGCGGACGCCGTCGATCAGGATGCCGGCCGAGCGCAGCATCTTGGTCCGCGGCGCGCGACTGACCTTGAAGCCGCTCGGGGTGGCGATTCCGTTTTCCGCGGCCAACTGGAGCAACGCGTCCTCGGCGCTGACCGGGCGGCCATAGACATAGCCCTGGATATGGCTGCACCCGAGGTCTCGGATCAGATCGATCTCGTCCTGGATCTCGACGCCTTCCGCCGTCGTCTCCATGCCGAGCGTGTCGGCGAGCGTGACGATCGCCTTGATGATCGCGGCGTTGCGATTGCCGGGTTCGGCGGCGCCCTTCACGAACGACTGGTCGATCTTGATCTTGTCGAAGGGCGCGTTGCGCAGGTAGCCGAGCGACGAATAGCCGGTGCCGAAATCGTCGAGCGCAAGCCGGACGCCGATCCCCTTCAGCGACTTGAACATCTGTTCGGATGAACTGGTCTCGTCGAGGAAGACGCCCTCGGTGATCTCGAGTTCGAGGCGGTTGGCGGATATCCCCGACCGGGCGAGCGCACTGGTGACGAGCGCGGGCAGGATCGGGTTGGCGAACTGGATCGGCGACACGTTGACCGCGACGCGTATGGCGTCGGGCCAGCGTGCGGCCTCGATACAGGCGGTGCGCAGCACCCATTCGCCGATCGCCTCGATCAGCCCGCACTCCTCGGCGACCGGTATGAAATCGGCGGGGGAGACCAGGCCGCGGGTCGGATGGTTCCAGCGGATGAGCGCCTCGTAACCGACCACCCGGGTCGTCTTCGTGTTGACGACGGGCTGGTAACAGAGGTGGAACGCGCCGGTCGCGACGGCGGTGCGCAGATCGTCTTCGAGCAGTTTGCGCGTCTTGGCGCCCGCGAGCATGTCGTCCGAAAAGAAGCGATGGACGCCGCGGCCGTCGGCCTTGGCGGCATACAATGCCAGATCGGCATTGCGGACGAGCGTTTCGGTATCGTTGCCATCGCCGGGTGCGATCGCGATGCCGATCGAGCATCCGATCGTGACGGCGGTGCCGGCAACCGAATAGGGCTGCGACAAGGACGCGATCAGGTCGCGCGCCAATGCCGCCAACGTGTCGCGATTGTCCATGCTGGGCAGCACGACCTCGAACTCGTCGCCGCCCAGACGCCCGACCAGACCGGCATCGCCGACCCCGCGCTGGAGCCGTTGCGCGACCAGCTTGAGCAGCGCGTCGCCGGCCTGATGACCCAGCGTGTCGTTGACAGCCTTGAACCGATCGAGATCGATCAGCAGCAGCGACGTGGCGCGGTACGGCCCGGCCAGCTGCGCCAGCGTCTTGTCGAGCGACAGCCGCATCCGCTGGCGATTGGCGAGCCCGGTCAAGCCGTCGAACAGCGCGAGCCGCGTGATCTCGGCTTCGGACCTGCGCTTTTCGGTGAGGTCGCTGCCCGAGCCGATGAACCCCTGGAAGCGGCCGAGTTCGTCGACCACCGGGCGTCCCGAAATCGACCACCATTGCTCGCCGTCCGAGGTCGCCGAACGCACCGAATAGTCGGAGAACGAGGTTCGCGATGCGATGTGGAACGCCAGCGTGCGTTCGGTGCCGGGGGCATCGCTGTCCATCTTGAACAACCCGGTGAGCGGCTGGCCGATCGCGCCGCCGGCAAGACCCAGATCGTCGACGACCTTGGCCGACAGATAGGTGATCTTGCCCTGGCGGTCGGCTTCCCAGAACCAGCCGGTGCCTTCGCCCTCGAACTCGGCGATCATCCGGACCGCGAGATCGCCGGCGCTGGCCTGTTCGGCGCGATCGAGTTCGCGATCATGGTCGACCTGTGCAAGCTTGCGGGTGACGATCGTGAGACCGACGAGGCCCAGCAGCGCCATGACGAGCGCAACGCCCGGCCCGGTCAGCGCCGCCACCGCGAGGACCGCGCCGACACCGAAGCCGAGGGTCGCCGCGCGAACCGCGTGAATGCTCACCGCGGAGACGAGGATCGTCCCGGCGACCGCGGTGAAACAGGCGATCTGAAGCGGGCCTGACGGCATCCGCATGGTGGTCCAGAGCAGCGACGCCAGCAGCGCCGACATCGCGACGACGCCGAGCGTGATCATCCGGTTGCGCCGGAACGGGCGCCATCGCCGCAGCGCCGGAACGCGCAGCACGCACAATAGCGCGACCGACACCGTAGCGACGACCGCCACGTGGATCCCGACGAGGGAAGCGAACGCGGCCAACCCGGCGCCGGCGGGTGCGCAGACGCAGGTGGCGATCAGGATCGCGCCCGCGACCACCTGCGTCGCCAGCGTATACGGCCACACTGCGGCGACCTGATCGATCTTGCGATCCTGCAATGCGGCGATCTGTTCGCGCGTCTCCTCCGCCAGACCGAACAGCGCGGTCGCAGGTGCTCGATCTCGAGCGCGGCGATCGGCAACGGGGAGGGGAGCATACATAGCCCCGGTATGGCGTGGATACCTTGCCGAGATGGTCTGCGATCTAGGTTAACGAACCATTCGCGATCGGCGCCGGACCGCCGCCAACTGTATGCCGATGTGAGGGCCATGGGATAGCTATCGCGGCTGCCGCGTTGAGCGGGGGACTCCCAGCATCACGAGGTATCCCCATGACTACGGTTTCGACGATCGCGTCCGCACTCGGTCTCGGCAAGAAGAAGGTCCGTTATGCGATCGTCGGGCTCGGCGATATCTCGCAGGCGTCGATGATGCCCGGCGTCGCGCATACCGGCAATTCGGAGATCACCGCGCTCGTCACCGACGATCCGGAGAAGGCGCGGGAGCTGGCCAAGATGTACGGCATCGATGCGACCTATCGCTACGACCAGTTCGACGAGCTGCTTGCCTCGGGGCTGATCGATGCGGTCTATCTCGGGACGCCGAACTGGCGGCATGCCGAGTTCGCGATCCCTGCGCTGAAGGCGGGAATCCACGTGCTCTCGGAAAAGCCGTTGGAGATTTCGGTCGAGAAGGCCGAGGCGATTCGTGACGCCGAGCGTGCATCGTCGGCCAAGCTGATGACCGCGTACCGGCTGCATTTCGAGCCGTCGACGCTCGATGCGATCCGCCGCGTCCGGGCCGGTGAACTGGGCGAGCTGATCGCATTCACTTCGTGCTTCACACAGAAGGTCGATCCGGCCAACCACCGCGTGAAGAACGGCGTCATCGCCGGGCCGCTGTTCGACATGGCGCCGTACCCGATCAATGCGACGCGCTATCTGTTCGGCGCCGAGCCGACCGAAGTGGTCTCGGCGGTCGCGACGCGGCATCCCGACCTGGGGCTGGGCGATCTAGACGACACGTTCGCGGTGACGTTGCGCTTTCCGGGCGACCGCCTCGCGCAGTTCACCGTCTCCTACGCGGCCAACAACGTAGACAGCCTGACGATCTCGGGCACCAAGGGCAGCATCCACATGGACCCTGCGTACGGCTTTGGCGACGCGATGGAACAGCGCGTGACGATCGGCGAGAAGAAGAGCCATGAGAGCTTCAAGCCGACCGACCAGTTCGGCGGCGAGATGCGCTACTTCTCCGATTGCATCCTCGAAGATCGCGATCCCGAGCCCGATGCGGAGGAGGGGCTTGCCGATCTTCGCGTGATCGAGGGCGTGCTGGAGGCGTTGAAGACGCGCGGGCCGGTGACGTTGCCGCCGTTCGTGCGCTCGCGCCGGATTTCGGCGGATCAGGAGCAGACCTTGTCGCCGATTAAGGAGCCCGAGCTCGTCAACGCCGCCAGCCCGACCGGCTGAGCGCGATGCTCGTCTTCCTCGATTTCGAAGCGTCGTCGCTGGGGAAGAAGAGCTATCCGATCGAGGTGGCGTGGGTGTTCGAGGACGGGTCGTCGGAGAGCCACCTGATCAAGCCTGCGCCGGAATGGACCGACTGGGACCCGGCGGCGCAGGCTATTCACGGGATCGAGCGACGGGTTTTGGAGGAGGAGGGCGAGGATCATGGCATCGTGGCGGCGCGGATGGTCGAGGTGCTGGTCGGCCACGATCTGCTGGCGAGCGCGCCGTCCTGGGATGGGAAGTGGCTGAGCACGCTGTTGCGTGCCGGCGGCCAGCCCCGGCGTGTGCTGCGGTTGCGCGATAGCGACGAGGCGCAACTGGAGGCGGCGCGGGCGTGTCTTTCGGGTGTCGAGCCGGCGGCGGTGCGCGAGGCTCTGACGCGCGAGGTGGTCGGCGTGGTGTCGCAGCGGCGGAACGGGCGGGTGCCGGATCACCGGGCGCTGGCCGATGCTATTGAGGAGCGAGAGCAGTGGCTGGAGGTGCAGGCTGAGGCTTCGCGGCGGGCGGGGTTATGGGTTTCGCCGGACGCCGAAGCGCTAAATGCAACCTAACGCTTGTTTCCCCGCGAAGGCGGGGACCCAGACTGGGCTCCCGCCTTCGCGGGAGAACAAGGAGGCGGTTGCCACGATTATCAGGACCATTACGCCACCCCGGCGAAGGCCGGGGCCCTGTTGGGGGACGTTGCTAACGAAGCGCGGTCCGTCGTTACTGCGACCTTTCCAACTGGGCCCCGGCCTCCACCGGGGAGGTGGCAGTTGGCCGACGGCAACGAGGCCCGACGGGCGCCGGTACCTCTACGCGATACCCTTGCGTCAATTCGTCTCCGCGCGCGGTGCGCCGCTCATCGTTACCGGTTGCGGTCCGCCGGCGGTGGTTTCCAGCGTCGAGTCCCCGCCAAGCACCCGGTAGAGCGTCACGCGGTTGCTCGCACCGACGAGCTGCGTCGCGACGAGGTTTCGCTGCGCGGTGTAGAGCGAGCGTTGCGCGTCGAGCGAGTTGAGGAAGGTGTCGATCCCGCCGCGATAGCGCGCATCCGACAGTCGGTAGGTGTCTAGGGCCGCTTCGGAGAAATTCTGGTTCGCCTTCAGCTGGTCGGCGATCGTGCCCTGCCTGGCCAGTGCGTCGGCGGTCTCCTGGAACGCGGTCTGGATCGTCTTCTCGTAGGTCGCGAGCGCGGCGTCGCGTTGCGCCTTCGAATAGGCGACACCGGCGATCCCGGCACCGGCGCGGAAGATCGGATAGCTGACCGAGGGCGCCACCGAATAATTGAACGCGCCGCCGCTGAACAGCGAGGTCAGCGACGTGCTGGCGAACCCGAGGATGCCGGTCAGTGAGATCTTCGGGAACAGTTCCGCGCGCGCTGCGCCGATCTCGGCGTTGGTGGCGCGGAGTTCGTACTCGGACTCGACGACGTCGGGACGGCGCAGGAGAATGCTGCTGTCGAGCCCGGCCGGCAGCGTGGCGACGGTCGGTAGCGCCTGTTCGATCGAGGCGGGCAACAGCGTGGCGTCGACCGGTGCGCCGACGAGCAGTTGCAACGCGTTGACGTCCTGCGCGAGCGCGGTGCGCTGTTGGGCGAGGTCGGATTGCGCGGTGAACAGGATCTGTTGCGCCTGGCGGAGATCGGTGCGCGGCGCGACACCGCCGCGCAGCCGCGCGTTGGTCAGCGTGACGCTGCGCTGCGAACTCGCCACCGTATCCTGCGCGATCTTGAGCAGGCTCTGGTCCGACGCGTAGGTTAGCCACGCGTCGGCGATGTCGCCGACCAGCGTCAGGCGCGTGGCGCGCGCGGCGGCTTCGGTCGCGAAATAGCGATCGAGCGCGGCGCTGGTGAGCGAGCGGATGCGGCCGAACAGGTCGAGCTCGAACGCGGTCGTGCCGAGGTCGACCGAGAAGGCGCTGTTCGAGCTCGACGAGCTGACGACCGATCCGGTGCCGGTGCCGGTGCCGGTGCCTGTACCGCCCGCACCAGTACCGGTTCCCGTATTGCCGGTTACCGTTCCAGTTCCAGTTCCAGTTCCAGTGCCTGTGCCACCACCCGTGCCGCTCGTAACGGTGTTGCGCGTACCTCTGCCGCCGCCCGAATAACTGTAGCGGCCGCTTGCATCGACCTGCGGCAACAGGTCGGCGCGCTGGATGCGGTACTGCGCGCGGGTCGACGCGATGTTGGCGGCGGCGACGCGGAGATCGCGGTTGTTGGCGAGCGCCTGGACGATGATCTGCTGGAGCCGCGGATCCTTGAAGACGTCGCGGTAGGTGATCGCGGGCAGCGTCGCCTCGGACTGGCGCAGATACGCGTCGCCGACCGGGAGCGACGGCGGCACGGGGAGTTCGGTCCGCGCGTATTTGGGCGCGAGCGAGCAGCCGGCGAGCGCGGTCGAGGCGGCGAGGATCAGGATTAGCGAGCGCATCATGCGGGCTCCGGCCGGTTAGGGCCCTGTGGTTCGGGCGGGCCCAATGGTTCGTTGTGATCGCCATCGGATCCGTGGCCGTCATGGCCCTGGAAGCCGGTCGGCTTGCCACGCAGCTTGGCGATGCCGTCGCGCGCGCCGCGGCGGACGAGGACGAAGAACAGCGGGATGTAGAAAATGGCCAGGATCGTCGCGGTCAGCATGCCGCCGACCACGGCCGTCCCGATCGCGATGCGGCTGTTCGCGCCCGCACCGGTCGACAGCGCCAAGGGCAACACACCGAGGATGAACGCGAACGACGTCATCAGGATCGGGCGCAACCGGATCTTCGCCGCGGACAGTGCCGCCTCGATGACGCGCTTGCCCTTCTTTTCCTCCTGCTCGGCGAACTCGATCATCAGGATCGCGTTCTTCGCGGCCAGACCCATCGTCGTCAGCAGACCGATCTGGAGATAGACGTCGTTGATGAGGCCCCTCAGCGTCACCGCGAGGATCGCGCCGACGAGGCCGAGCGGGATCACGAGCAGCACCGCGATCGGGATCGACCAGCTTTCGTACAGCGCGGCGAGGCACAGGAACACGACCAGTAGCGACAGGCCATAGAGGAACGGCGCCTGGCCCGAGGACAGGCGTTCCTGATACGACAGGCCGGACCAGGCGATCGAGGTCCCCGGAATCTGGCCGGCGAGCTGCGCGATCTTCTCCATCGCGTCGCCGGAGCTGACGCCGGGCGCGCCCGAGCCCTGGATCTCGTACGAAGCGATGCCGTTGAAGCGCGACATCGTCGTCGGTGCCTGGCCCCAACTCGTCTTCGCGAACGACGAGAACGGCGCCATCTGGCCGTTCGAACCGCGCACGAACCATTGGCTCAGGTCGGAGGGCTGCGCGCGGAACTGGGCGTCGCCCTGGACATAGACGCGCTTCACGCGGCCGCGGTCGATGAAGTCGTTGACGTACTGGCCACCCCAGGCGGTCGACAGCGTCGAGTTCACGTTCGCCTGAGTCAGGCCGAGCGTCGATAGCTTCTGCTGATTGGTATCGACGTGGAGCGTGGCGACATCGGGCAGTTCGGTGAGGCGGATCGCGGTGAGCGACGAATCCGCTCGGGCAAGCGCGAGCAGCTTGTCGCGCGCGGCGTTGAATTCGGTCTGGCTGAGGCTGCCGCTGTTCTGCAACTCCATCGTGAAGCCGTTCGACGAACCGAGGCCGCGCACCGCCGGGGGCACGAGCGAATAGACCTGCGCGTCACGGAAGCCGGCAAAGGCCTTCGACGCGCGACCGGTGATCGCGTCGGCGGTGTTTTCCTTGCCCTTGCGGTCGTCCCACGGTGCGAACGCGATGAAGCCCTGGCCGGTGTTCTGGCCGCTCGCGCCGCCACCGCCGCCGCCGCTGACGGTGAACATCGTGGCGACGTTGGCCTTCTCGTTGGTGTAGTAATATTGCTCGATCTGCTTCTGCAACGCGAAGGTGCGGCCTTGCGTGGCGCCCGCGGGAAGCTGGAACTGGACGATGCCCGAGCCCTGGTCCTCGGTCGGCAGGAAGCCTGTCGGCAGTCGCAGGAACAGCACCGCGAGCACCGCGACGATCACCGCGTAAATGAGCAGGAACAACCACTTGCGGTCGATCACCGACTGCACGGCATTGGTGTATTTCTGCGTGCCCTTCTCGAACCCGCTGTTGAACTTGTCGCCCGCGCGCGTGAAAAAGTGCGCGACCTTGGGGAATTCACGTTCGCCCCAGCTCTTCTCGGTATTGCCGTCCGCGTCCTTCTTCTTCTGCTTGAGCAACGTCGCGGTGAGAGCGGGCGAGAGGATCAGCGCGACCAGCACCGACAGGACCATCGCCGACACCATCGTCAGCGAGAACTGGCGGTAGATCACGCCGGTCGAGCCGCCGAAGAACGCCATCGGCAGGAACACCGCCGACAGCACCAGCGCGATCGCGACCAGCGCGACGGTGATCTCGTTCATCGACTCGATCGTCGCCTCCCGAGGCGTCATCTCGGGATTTTCCTCCATCAGGCGCTCGACGTTCTCGACCACGACGATCGCGTCGTCGACCAGCAGGCCGATCGCGAGCACGAGCCCGAACAGCGTCAACGTGTTGATCGAGAAGCCCGCGAGATAGAACACGCCGAACGTGCCGAGCAGCACGACCGGGACCGCGATCGTCGGGATCAGCGTCGCGCGCCAGCTTTGCAGGAACACGAACATGACGATGACGACGAGAATGACGGCCTCGATCAGCGTCTTGACGACCTCGTCGATCGACAGCTTGATGAAGTCCGTCGTGTCGTTGGCGTAGGCGAACTTCAGGCCGGGTGGGAAGCTCTTGGCGGACTTGGCGACGAACGCCTTGACCAGCTCGGCGGTCTTGAGCGCGTCGGCGCCTGGTGCGAGCAGCACGGCGATACCGGCGCCGGGATGCGCGTTGACGCGGCTGCGCGCGTTGTAGTTCTCGGCACCCAGCTCGATCCGGGCGACGTCACGCAGCTTGACCACGGCGCTGTCGTTGGTCGTCTTCAGGATGATGTTGGCGAACTGCTCGGGCGTCTGGAGGCGCGACTGTGCGGTGACGGTCGCGTTGAGCATCTGCGTGTCGGGCTGAGGTTGCCCGCCGAGTTCGCCGGCGGCGACTTCGGTGTTCTGCGCCTGGATCGCGGCGGTCACGTCGCTCGGGATCAGCTGGTAGCTCGCCAGCTTGTTCGGGTTCAGCCAGATCCGCATCGCGTATTGCGCGCCGAACACGTTGCTGTCGCCGATGCCCGGAATACGGCCGAGCGGGTCCTGCAGGTTGGAGACGAGATAGTCGGAGACGTCCTGGTTGGTCAGCTTGTCGGTCTCGTCGTAGACGCCGACGATCAGGAGGTTGTCCGGGTTCGATTTGCGGACCACGAGGCCCTGCTGCTGCACCTGCGTGGGGAGGCGGGAGAGCGTCTGCTGGACCTGGTTCTGGACCTGGACCTGCGCGATGTCGGGATCGGTGCCCTTCTCGAACGTCACGGTGATCGTCACCGAGCCGCGCGACGACGAGGACGAGCTGAAGTAGATCAGCCCGTCGATGCCGGTCAGCGATTGCTCGACGACCTGCGTGACGCTGTTCTGGATGGTCTGTGCGTTGGCACCCGGGAAGGTCGCGCGGACGGTCACCTGCGGCGGTGCGACGTCGGGGTACTGCGCGATCGGCAGGCTCATGATCGCGCCGATGCCGCCAAGCATCACGATGATCGCGAGCACCCAGGCGAAGATCGGGCGATCGATGAAGACACGGGACAACATAAGGGCTTAGCCGGCCTTTTTCTGGCTGGAGTCGCCACCGGAGGACCCGTCATCAGAGGTGCCCTTGGGCGCTTCGATCTTTTGCGCGGTGTTTTCCGGCACCGGCTTCACGCCCTGGTTCGGCGCGATCTTCGACAGGCCTTGCGTGATGATCCGATCGCCGGGGTTGAGCCCACTGGTCACAACCCAGAACGCGCCCTGCGTGCGGTCTGCCTTGATCTTCTTCTGTACCGCCTTGTTGTTCGCATCGACGACGTAGACCGTCGCATTGCCCTTCGCATCGCGCGAGACGCCCGCCTGCGGCACGAGGAACGCGCGCTGGTTGATCGCCTGCGCGAACTTGGCCTGGACGAACATGCCCGGGAGCAGCAGCCCCTGCGGATTGGGGAAGCGCGCGCGCAGCGTCACGGTGCCGGTCTCGGTATTGACCAGCGCTTCGGCGAACTCGACGCTGCCGGTCGCGCCATATTCGCTGCCGTCCTCAAGCGTCAGGCGGACTTCGGCGCGGGTCGCGACGATGCCGTTCTGGCCGAGCGAGCGGCGCAGCGCGAGCAGGTCGCCGGACGACTGCTGGATGTCGACGAACATCGGATCGAGTCGCTGGATCTGCGCGAGCGGATCGGCCTGCGTCGCCGAGACGAGCGCGCCGACGGTGAACAGCGAGCGGCCGATGCGCCCGGTGATCGGTGCGGGGACGGTGGTGAACTTGAGGTTGATCTGCGCGGTCTCGAGCGCGGCGCGGGTCTGCGCGACCGAGGCTGTCGCCTGGCGCGAGGTGGCGACCGCGTTGGTGTAATCCTGCTTGCTGATCGCTTCCATCTCGGCGAGCGGCTTGTAACGCTGCGCGAGGATGGTCTGTGCCTGCTGGTTGGCGCGCGCGCTCTGGAGGTTGGCCTGCGCCTCGTTGGCGGCGGCGCGGTAGAGGCGCGGGTCGATCTCGTAGAGCGGCTGGCCCTTCTTGACGAGCGTGCCCTCGGTGAAGAAGCGGCGGCGGATGATGCCGGTGACCTGGGGGCGGACGTCCGAGCTTTCGAACGCAGTGGTGCGGCCGCTGAGTTCGGTGGTCATCGCGACGCTGGTCGGCTGGACGACGACATAACCGACGGTCGGTGTGCCCTGGCCCGGTTGGCCGCCGCGGCCGGCCTTGCCTTGCGCCTTGTCGTCGCCGCCGGAGCAGGCCGCGAGTGCCAGTGCGGGCACCAGCAGAATGGCGCACCGCCGCGCAGAAAATCGTGTGGCTATCAAGTTTGGTAATCCGCGATCATGTGTTGGCCGGGCTAAACCACGAGGATGTACCAGAAGTATGTCAGTTGAAAAGCAGGGGTGAGAAATAGGGAAGAAAGAGTAACCTGTTTGATTGTGTGGGGGGTGAAGCGCTCGGCAAACCAAGAAGATTCTTTCCCCGCGAAGGCGGGGACCCAGACTGGACTCCCGCCTTCGCGGGAGAACAAGGAAGAGTGCGCTCCCGCAACCACACGGACTACCATGCAGCCACCGTACGTGCCCTGAGCCACGGTGCCACCCCGGCGGAGGCCGGGGCCCAATTGGAGAGGTCGTGGTAACGAGGGACTGCGCTTCGTTAGCGACGTTCCCCAATTGGGCCCCGGCCTTCGCCGGGGTGGTGCTTTGTGTGCGAGTCCTCCAAACCAAATTGTCGCGAGGGCGTTGAGCAGTGGTTGCCGGAACGAGCCCGGCATGACGGATGGGGTGGGCTGATGGCTTCGATCGACGATGACAAGAAGACCGCCGCCGTTGCTGCAGTGGCGGAAGTTCGGGACGGGATGCTGGTTGGACTCGGGACTGGCTCGACCGCGGCGTTCGCAATCCAGGCGCTCGGCGAGCGGGTCGCCCAAGGGTTGCAGATCCGCGCGGTCGTGACATCGGACGCTTCCGGCAAACTCGCCCGCGAGCTCGGCATCGAGATCCTCGACTTCGCCGCCATCGCCCAGGTCGACCTCACGATCGACGGCGCGGACGAGATCGACTCGCGCTGTTTCGCGATCAAAGGCGCAGGCGGCGCGATGTTGCGGGAGAAGATCGTCGCCGCAAGCTCGGCACGGATGGTCGTGATCGCCGACGGCTCCAAGCGCGTCGACCGGATCGGCGCCGCCAAGCTGCCGGTCGAGGTGCTCCCCTTCGCCAGCGCCTACGTCATGCGCGTTCTCACCGACATCGGCGCTGCGCCTGTCATCCGCGACAACTACCGGACGGACCAAGGCAATCTCGTCGTCGACTGCCACTTCGCGACCCTCGAAGACCCCCGCGCAATCGCCGCCACTCTCGCCGCGATCCCCGGTATTCTCGGCCACGGGCTGTTCCTCGACGAGGTCGATGCCGCGTATATTGCTACGAACGGCGTCGTTACGCGACTGGAACGGACGGGTGCATCCGACTAAAGGCATCCTATGTTGGCAACCAGATCGGATGCGCGGCGTTCGGTCACCGTCTAGAGCGAGGCTTCTTCCATGACCGATACCGCAACCGCCGCCCCCAAGGCGGACCCCATGCTGCACGAGGACGGCTCCCCCGAGCGTCTGGCGATCGATACCATCCGCACGCTGTCGATGGACGCGGTGCAGAAGGCCAATTCGGGCCATCCCGGCACGCCGATGGCGCTCGCGCCGGTCGGCTACACGCTCTGGTCGAAGTTCCTGCGCTACGATCCCAAGCACGCCGACTGGCCCAACCGCGACCGCTTCGTGCTGTCGGTCGGCCATGCGTCGATGCTGCTCTATTCGCTGATCCACCTCGCCAAGATCGAAGAGATCGACGCCGAGGGTAACAAGACCGGCAAGGAGGCCGTCAGCCTCGCCGACATCGAGCAGTTCCGCCAGCTGTCGTCGAAAACCCCCGGTCACCCGGAATATCGTCACACCACCGGCGTCGAGACCACGACGGGTCCGCTCGGCCAGGGTTGCGGCAATTCGGTCGGCATGGCGATCGCCGAGCGCTGGCTCGCGGCGCGCTACAACAGGGACGGCTTCACGCTGTTCGACCATGACGTCTACACGATCTGTGGCGACGGCGACATGATGGAGGGCGTCTCGGCCGAGGCGGCGAGCCTCGCCGGCCACCTCAAGCTCAGCAACCTGTGCTGGATCTACGACAGCAACCACATCTCGATCGAGGGCGCGACCGATCTCGCATTCGACGAGGATGTCGGCCTGCGCTTCGACGCCTATGGCTGGAACGTCATCCACATCGACGACGCGAACGACACTGCTGCGCTGAGCCGCGCGATCGAGACGTTCAAGGCGACCACCGACAAGCCGACCTTCATCGTCGTGCATTCGGTGATCGGTTACGGCAGCCCCAAGGCGGGTAGCGAGAAGGCGCACGGTGAGCCGCTCGGCGAGGAGAATATCCGCCTCACCAAGCAGGCGTATGGCTGGCCCGAGGACAAGTCGTTCTACGTGCCGGACGGCGTGATCGAGCATTTTAACGGTGCCATCGCCGAGCGTGGCGCCAAGCTGCGCGACGAATGGGTCGCGCTGACCGACAAGTATCGCGGTGCCTATCCAGAGCTTTCCGCGGAACTCGATCTGCTGCTCAAGGACGAGCTGCCCGAGGGCTGGGATGCCGACATCCCGACCTTCGAGGCGGACGCCAAGGGAGTCGCCAGCCGTGATTCGGGCGGCAAGGTGCTCAACGCGATCGCGGCGAAGGTGCCGTGGCTGATCGGTGGTTCGGCCGATCTCGCGCCGTCGACCAAGACCGACATCAAGGGCCAGCCCTCGTTCGAGGCGGAGAATTACGCCGGCCGGAACTTCCATTTCGGCATCCGCGAACACGGCATGGGCGCGATCGTCAACGGCATGGCGCTGTCGCACCTGCGCTCCTACGGCTCCACCTTCCTGGTGTTCGCCGACTATATGCGCGCGCCGGTGCGCCTGTCGGCGATCATGGAGGTCGGCGCGATCTGGGTGTTCACGCACGATTCGATCGGCGTCGGCGAGGACGGCCCGACGCATCAGCCGATCGAGCATCTTGCCACGCTGCGCGCGATTCCCGGCCTCGACACGATCCGTCCGAGCGACGCGAACGAAGTCGTCGCGGCATGGAAGGCGGTCCTGAAGGACGCCAGCACGCCCGCCGCGCTGATCATGTCGCGCCAGGCTTTGCCGACGCTCGACCGGACCAAGTACGCAAGCGCCGATGGGCTCGAAAAGGGCGGCTATGTCCTCGCGGATAGCGACGGCACGCCCGACGTGATCCTGATCGCGACCGGCAGCGAAGTGTCGCTGGTCGTCGAGGCGCACGAGAAGCTGACCGCGGACGGTGTGAAGAGCCGGGTCGTGTCGATGCCGAGCTGGTATCGCTACGAACTGCAGGATGCCGCGTACAAGGAAAGCGTGCTGCCGCGCGAAGTGCGGGCGCGCGTTGCGGTCGAGATGGCCGGGTCGATCGGTTGGGACCGCTATGTCGGGCTCGACGGCGCGACCGTGACGATGTCGACGTTCGGGGCTTCGGCACCGCTCGCCAAGCTGCAGGACAAGTTCGGGTTCACCGTCGACAATGTCGTCAAGGTCGCCCGCCAAGTGATGGAGACCAAGTGATGGGTGCGCTCAACGATCTCGAAGGCTTCGGCCAGGCGGTATGGCTCGATTTCGTCGACCGGAAGTTCCTGGAGGCCGGTGGTCTCCAGAAGCTCGTCGACGAGGACGGACTGACCGGCGTCACGTCGAACCCGTCGATCTTCGAAAAGGCGATGGGTCACGGCGATGCCTATGACTCGACGCTGGCCGAATACGACAAGCAGCATGCCGGCGCGGCGACGATCGACCGTTACGAGCATCTGGCCATTCAGGACATCAAGGCGGCGGCAGAGACGCTGAAGCCGGTCTACGACAAGCTCGACGCCAAGGACGGCTATGTCAGCCTCGAGGTGTCGCCGTATATCTCGGACGATACCGACGCGACGATCGCCGAGGCGAAGAAGCTTTGGGCTGCGGTCGACCGGCCGAACCTGATGATCAAGATCCCGGGTACGCTTGCGGGCGGTCCGGCGATCTCGTCGACGATCGCTAGCGGCATCAACGTCAACGTCACGCTGCTGTTCGCGCTCGACGCGTATATCCGCGTTGCCGAGGCCTATGCCGCAGGGCTTGAGGAGCGCGTCAAGCAGGGGCAGCCGATCGACAAGATCGCCAGCGTCGCCAGCTTCTTCGTGAGCCGGATCGACTCGTCGATCGACAAGGAGATCGATGCACGCCTCGAGAAGGGCGATGCCGAGGCCGAGGCGCTCAAGGCGGTGCGCGGCAAGGTCGCGATCGCCAACGCGAAGATGGCGTATCAATGGTATCTCGACTTCCTGAAGTCGGATCGCTGGCAGGCGCTTGCCGCCAAGGGCGCGCAGCCGCAGCGTCTGCTGTGGGCGTCGACCGGGGTGAAGGATCCGAGCTATCCCGACACGCTCTACATCGACACGCTGATCGGCAAGGATACGGTCAACACGATGCCGCCAAAGACGATGGACGCGTTCCGCGACCACGGCACCGCGGCGGAGACGATCACGCAGGACGTCGAGGGTGCGAAGCATATTCTGGCGGAAGCCGAGCGGCTTGGGCTCGACCTCGACGGCGTGACCGGCAAGCTGGTCGAAGAGGGCGTCGCGTCGTTCGTCAAGGCGTTCGACGACCTGCTCGGCTCGATTGCCAAGAAGCAGCCCGCGACGGCGTAAGTCTACGTCATGCCGGGCTTGTTCCGGCATCCACGTTCCGCGAATCCGACAGGTTCGATTTCGCGGAACGATGGACCCCGGAACAAGTCCGGGGTGACGGGATTTGGCGTTGCACCCCCTACACAAGGAATTCCCCATGAAGATCGGACTGATCGGCCTCGGCCGGATGGGCGGCAACATCGCGCGCCGGTTGATGAAGAACGGCCACGAAGTCGTCGCGTTCGACCGCGATGCCGAAGCCGTGAAGAAGCTCGCCGCGGACGGTGCGATCGGTGCGGACTCGCTCGACGACATGCGCGAGAAGCTCGACACGCCGGCAATCTGGTGGGTCATGGTCCCGGCCGGCGAGCCGACCGAGAGCACCGTCCAGGCGATCGCCGCGAAGTCGAACTCGGGCGATATCATCATCGACGGCGGCAACAGCTTCTACAAGGACGACGTCCGCCGCGCGAAGGAACTGGCCGAGAAGGGCATCCACTATGTCGACGTCGGCACGTCGGGCGGCGTGTGGGGCCTCGAGCGCGGCTATTGCATGATGATCGGCGGCGACAAGGAAACGGTCGACCTGCTCGATCCGATCTTCGAGACGCTCGCGCCGGGCATGGGAACGATCGTCCGCACGCCGGGCCGCGTCGAGGGTCAGGCCGATCCGCGCGCCGAGAAGGGCTATATCCACGCTGGCCCCTCGGGCGCCGGGCACTTCGTGAAGATGGTCCATAACGGCATCGAGTACGGCCTGATGCAGGCCTATGCCGAGGGCTTCGACATCCTCAAGGGGAAGTCGGGCGAGCATGTCGTCGAGGAGGAGCGCTTCGACATCAACCTGACCGACGTCGCCGAAGTCTGGCGTCGCGGCAGCGTGATCTCGTCATGGCTGCTCGACCTGTCGGCGATCGCGCTGGCGAAGGACGGCACGCTCGAAGGGTTCAGCGGCAGCGTCGCGGACTCGGGCGAGGGGCAGTGGACGATCGATGCGGCGATGGAGGAGAAGGTGCCCGCCAACGTGCTGAGCGCGGCGCTGTATGCGCGCTATCGCAGCCGCGTGGACCACACGTTCGGCGACAAGCTATTGTCGGCGATGCGCTATGGCTTTGGCGGTCACGTCGAGATGCCGCAGTGAGCGGTGGCATGAGCGATATCAAGCTCCTCGTCTCCGATGTCGACGGCACGCTCGTCGACAAGGAGAAGAAGGTCACGCCCGCAACCGTCGACGCGGTCAAGCGGCTGAAGGCGGCGGGCCTCGGCTTCACGATCATCAGCGCGCGGCCGCGCTCGGGGATGATGCCGATCGCGGACTTGCTCGGCATCGACGAGCCGATGGGCGCGTTCAACGGCGGCATCGTGTTCAAGCGCGACGGCACCGTGATCGAGCACCACATGATCGACGTTGACGTCGTCCGCGGCGCGATGGAGATCATCGGCGATGCGCCGGTCGATACGTGGTTCTTCGCGGACGACGTCTGGTACGCCAGCACCGACCAGGGCGGCCATGTCGGCAGCGAGAAGAAGGCCTCCGCGCAGGATCCGGTGATCGTCTCCGACTTCACCGAGCTGCTCGCCAAGGCGGACAAGGTGACGTTCGTCAGCGATGACGAGGACCTGTTGCGCGACCTGCACGCGAAGGTCGCCGCGAAGTTCGATACCAAGGCGACGATCGTCCAGTCGCAGACCTATTATCTCGATATCACGCCGGTGGCCGGCAACAAGGGTAGCGGGATCGAGGAACTGGCGGACGCGTTCGGCATCAGCTTGACGCAGACCGCGGCGATCGGCGATCAGGCTAACGACATTGCGATGCTCAAGCGCGCCAAGCTGGCGATTGCGATGGGCAACGCGCCGCAGACTGTACGCGACGTCGCGCACGAGATCACCAGCGCGAACGATGCCGACGGCGTCGCGCACGCGATCGACACGTTTATCCTTACTGGAGTTTCCGCATGAAAGACCTCGTTGCCTTCGACCTTGATGGAACGCTGGCCGAGAGCAAGCAGCCCTTGCAGGAGCCGATGGGCGAGGCGTTGGCGAACCTGCTCGACGTCGCGCATGTCGCGGTGATCTCGGGTGGCGACTGGCCGCAGTTCGAAAAGCAGGTCGCGTCGCGCCTGCCCGAGCGCGCGGACCGCACCAAGCTGTGGCTGATGCCGACGACCGGCACCAAGCTGTACCGGTTCGATGGCGAATGGCGCGCGGTGTATGCCGAGCTGTTCGAGGACGACGAGAAGCAGAAGATCCTCAAGGCGTTCGACGAGTCGCTTGAGGCGACCGGCTTCGTGCCGGAGAAGACCTGGGGCGAGCGGATCGAGGATCGTGGCAGTCAGATCACGTTCTCTGCCTTGGGCCAGGAAGCACCGATCGATGCCAAGCACAGCTGGGATCCGGACTTCGCCAAGCGCAAGGTGATCCAGGCGGATCTGCAGAAGCGCCTGCCGGGGCTGTCGATCAACATGGGCGGCGCGACTTCGATCGACATCACGCGTGAGGGTGTCGACAAGGCTTACGGGCTGAAGAAGCTCAACGAGGCGAGCGGCATCGCGCTCGACAAGATGATGTTCATCGGCGACGCGATCTTCCCGGGTGGGAACGATTATCCGGCAGAGCAGCTTGGGCTGGACGTCGTGAAGGTGAAGAACGTCGACGGCACGCTGGCGGCGATCGCCGGGATCGTTGCGTGCCTGAAGTGATGGCATGAGCGTCGCGTTTCGTCGCGAGAGTGACGAGGAACATCTCGAACCCAAGTTCGAACAGCCGATCGCGCCGGGGCCTAATCTGGTCACGGCGCGTGGGCTGCGGTTGCTCGGCGAGCGCGTGACCGAGATCGAGGCTGCGGTTGCGGCGGAGACGGACGAGGAGGCGCGCAAGCTGCTGTTGCGCGACCTGCGCTATTGGCACACGCGCCAGACGACCGCCGAACTCGCGCCTTCGCCGGAGGATGATGAAGTCGGAATCGGTTCGCGCGTCCGTGTTCGGATGAACGGGGCGGAGCGGGTTATCGCGATCGTCGGTGGCGACGAGGCCGAGCCTGGCGAGGATCGGCTGGCATTCTCGGCACCGCTGGCGCGTGCGCTGATGGGCACGGCGGTTGGCGAGACGGTCGCGTTTGCGGACAAGCCGGACGCGATCGAGGTGCTGGCGATCGATAAGGATGATGGCTGATGGCTGAAGCGAAATTCGAGCGGCATCGGCAGGCGTGGACGCAGGACGAGATCCAGAAGCTGCATACGCTGGCGAAGAAGGGCATGGCGTTGAAGGCGATCGCCAAGGCGCTGACGCGGAGCGAGGAATCGGTGAAGGTGCGGGCGAAGGAAGATTCGCTGAATATCGCCAAGCTGCGGTGAGGTGACGAAGAGCCCTCTTCCTCCGGGGAGAGGGTTGGGTGAGGGGCTGTTCTTGGCGGTGCATTGCTTGGCTGCCCCTCACCCCGACCCTCTCCCCGGAGGGGAGAGGGAGTAGAAAGGCCCGCAGCAACCTTCGCCATATCGTCGGAAAATTCGGCCCCCAATGGCACCACCCCGGCGAAGGCCGGGGCCCAATTGGAAAGGTCGTGGTAACGGCGCGTGACGTGCGTCATTTCCATCTCCCAATTGGGCCCCGGCCTTCGCCGGGGTGGTTCTGGTGTTGGACGCGGTGTGGCCAACAGTTATGCGGGGCACTCCCTATGTGGCACACCCCGAACACGCTACAGCGACCACCCCTTCTTGTTCTCCCGCGAAGGCGGGAGCCCAGTCTGGGTCCCCGCCTTCGCGGGGAAACACTCTTAATTGGCGGCTGCTGACCGAAGCAGCACGGAGCTACACTTGTCCGACTACGACGCGATCATCCTCGGCGCAGGCGCAGCCGGCCTCATGTGCGCCGCCGTCGCCGGGCAGCGTGGGCGGAAGATCCTGCTCGTCGATCACGCCGACCAGGCGGGCAAGAAGATCCTGATCTCCGGCGGAGGACGGTGCAATTTCACCAACGTCCACACCGCCGCCGACCGCTACATCTCCGCCAACCCGCATTTCGCCAAGTCCGCGCTCGGCCGCTATACCGCGCAGGATTTTCTCGCGCTCGTCGAATCCTACGGCATCGCGTGGCACGAGAAGACGCTCGGCCAACTCTTCTGCGACGGCTCCGCAAAGCAGATCGTGGAAATGCTGCTCGACGAATGCGACAAGGGCCGCGTCGACCTGTCGCTCGGGCGGGCAGTCACAAGCGTCGAGCATGCGGACGGCCAATACCGCGTGTCGCTCGACGGCCGCACCGTCACCGCACCCGCGCTGGTGATCGCCACCGGGGGGCCGTCCATCCCGAAGATGGGCGCGACCGGGTTCGCATATGACCTCGCCCGCCAGTTCGGCCTGAAGGTCGTCGAGCCACGCCCCGCACTCGTCCCACTGACGCTCGGCGGCGACGAGACGCTGTTCCGAGAATTGTCCGGAGTCGCCGCCGAAGTCGTCGCGACCGCCGGCAAGACCGCGTTCCGCGAAGCCGCGCTGTTCACGCACCGTGGCCTGTCCGGCCCCGCGATCCTCCAAGTGTCGTCCTATTGGCGCAACGGTCAGCCTGTCGGGATCGATTTTCTCCCCGACCGCGAGTCCGGCTGGCTGCCCGCCGCCAAGCGTACCACGCCGCGCGCGACTCTCCGAAAACTGCTCGGCAACACGCTCCCGGACCGACTCGCGGAGACTTTGAGCGAGCGTTTGGGCATGACGAACGAGATTTCCACGCTCACCGACCGCAAGCTCCAGGACGCCGAACGTGCGCTAAGCCATTGGCAATTCACGCCAAACGGCTCCGAAGGCTATGCCAAGGCCGAGGTCACCGCGGGCGGAATCAGCACCGCGGAACTCTCTTCGCAAACAATGCAAGCCAAACGCGTACCAATGCTGTATGCAGTCGGCGAAGCGGTCGATGTCACAGGGTGGCTCGGCGGCTACAACTTCCAATGGGCATGGGCGAGCGGGTGGGCCGCGGGTCAAGTCCTGTAGGGACCACCACGCCAGTGCCTTGCCGTTGCGTAAGCCGGCCACCAATTAGGACGTACATGCCTTTTACAAATATTCCGTCGCTTCTTTCCGAGGCGCTCGAAGCGCGCGGCTATACCGCGCTCACCCCCGTCCAGGCTCATGTGATCGAGGACAATGCGATCGGTCGGGATCTCGTCGTGTCGGCGCAGACCGGCTCGGGCAAGACCGTGGCGTTCGGCCTGGCGATGGCTGGCGAGCTGCTCGGTGAAGCCGGCGAGGACGGCGTCCAGCGCCTGCCCGCGCCGCACAAGCCGCTCGTGCTCTGCATCGCGCCGACTCGCGAGCTCGCGCTCCAGGTCAGCCGCGAGCTGATGTGGCTCTATGCCAAGGCCGGTGCGCGCATTTCGACCTGCGTCGGCGGCATGGACGCCTCCAAGGAGCGTCGTTCGCTCGCGCACGGTGCGCATATCGTCGTCGGCACGCCGGGCCGTCTGCGCGATCACCTTGAGCGTGGCGCGCTCGACCTGTCAGCCCTCAAGGTCGCTGTGCTCGACGAAGCCGACGAGATGCTCGACATGGGTTTCCGCGAAGACCTCGAGCAGATTCTCGACGCGTCGCCTGAAGCGCGTCGCACTTTGCTGTTCTCGGCGACGATGCCGCGGCCGATCGTCGCGCTCGCCAAGCGCTATCAGAAGGACGCGCTGCGGATCTCTACCGTCGGCGAGGATCGCGGTCATGGCGATATCTCGTACCAGGCCGTCACGGTCTCGCCGTCCGAGATCGAGCATGCGGTGATCAACCTGCTGCGCTTCCACGAGGCGGAGACGGCGATGCTGTTCTGCGCCACGCGCGACAATGTGCGTCACCTGCATGCGAGCCTCGTCGAGCGTGGCTTTGCCGCCGTCGCGCTGTCGGGCGAGCATTCGCAGAACGAGCGTAACGCGGCGCTTCAGGCTCTGCGCGATCGTCGTGCGCGCGTCTGCGTCGCGACCGACGTTGCGGCTCGCGGTATCGATCTGCCCACGCTGAGCCTCGTCGTTCACGTCGAACTGCCGCGCGATGCCGAGACGCTCCAGCATCGCTCGGGTCGTACCGGTCGTGCGGGCAAGAAGGGCACCGCCGTCCTGATCGTGCCGTTCCCGCGTCGCCGTCGCGTCGAGATGATGCTCCGTGGTGCGAAGATCAACGCGGAGTGGGTCAACGCCCCGACCGCGGAGGACATCCGCAAGAACGATCACGAGCGCTTGATCGGCATGCTGTTGCAGCCGGTCGAGGTCGAGGAGGAGGATCGCGCACTCGCCGTCCGCCTGATGGCCGAGAAGACGCCGGAGGATATCGCCGCCGCGCTGGTGCACATGCACCGCGCGACGATGCCGCAGGCCGAGGATCTGATCGACCAGAGCAAGCAGCCGACGCAGGACGAGCGTTCGCAGGGGCCGCGCGCGGGCTTCGAGGACACCGTCTGGTTCCGCATGGACATCGGTCGTCGCCAGAATGCCGATCCGCGCTGGATCCTGCCGCTGATCTGCCGTCGCGGGCATATCACCAAGTCCGAGATCGGGGCGATCCGGATTGGGCCGAACGAGACCGCGTTCGAGATTCCGCGTGCGGTTGCGTCGCGGTTCTCGGCGGCGATCCAGCGTACGGCGCAGGCTGGCGAGGAAGAGAGCGGCGTGGCGATCGAGGCGATGCAGGGTGCGCCCGAGAGCGGCGCTCGGCATGACGGCGGCGGCGGTGGTCGCAGCAATGCGAGCGGTCCGCGCTCGACGCTGCACCGTGCGGCCCCGCGTGGCGGCCCGGCTCCTGCTCGGAAACCCCCGTACCGCGGTAATCGCGAGCGGAGCTGAGGACCTCGGCGCGTGCTTCCCACTAGGGGAGAGCGCGTCGCCCTCCAGAACTCCGTCATCCTGACGAAAGTCAGGATCCAGAGTAACGAACGCCGCCCTGCTTGATCCTGGATCCTGACTTTCGTCAGGATGACGGGAATGAGTGGGGCGGTTTGGGATGTGTACGATGACGAACGTATCTTCCAGCACGATCCGCATTCTCGTCGATGCCGACGCATGTCCCGTCAAAGACGAAATCTACAAGGTCGCGTGGCGCCACGAAGTGCCCGTGACGATCGTCGCGAACAGCCATTTCCGTATCCCCGTCCATCCGCTGATCTCGCGCGTCGTGGTCAGCGACGGCTTCGACGCCGCCGACGACTGGATCGCCGAACAGGCCGATGCGAAGTCGGTCGTGATCACCGCCGACATCCTGCTCGCCGATCGCTGCGTGAAGGCGGGCGCGACCGTGCTCGCCAACACCGGCAAGCCCTTCACCACCAGCTCGATCGGCGGCGCGATCGCTACCCGCGCGATCATGGCCGACCTACGCGCGGGCGGTGACATCATCGGCGGGCCGTCGCCGTTTTCTAAAACCGATCGCTCGGCGTTCCTGTCCGCGCTCGATTCCGCGCTTGTGCGGCTGAAGCGGCGCTAGCCATACCGCTTCTATCGCTCGACTTATCGGAGCGGTTTGGGCAGGTATCCCAGCATGCAATCGCATCTTCTCGACCGTGACGAATTGCTGGCACGGCAGGCGTTTCAGCTGGCCCTGGTCGATCTGCTGCGCGGGCTCGACGGCCCCGACCTGATCATGGCGGCAGCCGCGGCGACGCTCGGGTCGCATCTCGGCGTGGCGCGGTGCGGCTATGGCGAAGTGGTGCCGGACGGCACGGCGATGCATATCGCTGGCGACTGGACGAGTGGTGCGCTGCAAAGCCTGGCGGGCGAGACGCGTCTGCTGAGTGCGTTCGGTACGGGGCTGCTCGACGATCTGCGTGCGGGCAAGACGGTGATCGTCGACGATTGCCATACCGATCCGCGATCGAGCGATCCTGATTACGGCGCGGCGTGGACGAGCATCGGTGCGTGCGCGCTGATCGTGTTTCCGCTCGTGCGGCACGACGAACTGACCGCGATCCTGTACGTCCATGAACCCGCCCCGCGGATCTGGACGCCGGCCGATATCGCGCTGGTCGAGGATGTCGCGCTGCGGACCGCGGATGCGGTCGAGCGGAGTCGCGCCGATGTTGCGCTGAAGGCGAGCGAGGAACGCTTCCGGTCGCTGTTCAATTCGCTGGACGCCGGGTTCTGCCTGATCGAGCTCGTGTTCGAGGGCGATCGTGCGGTCGACTATCGGTTCATCGAGACCAACGCGGCGTTCGAGCGCGAGACCGGGCTCAGCGACGTCGTCGGCAAGTGGATGCGCGATCTCGTGCCCGATCTCGAGGAACGCTGGTACGCGATCTATGCGCGGGTCGCGATTACCGGCGAACCGGCCAGGTTCGAAGATCATGTCGAAGCGTTCGACGGACGCTGGTACGATGTCCACGCCTACCGCGTCGATGAGTCCGGGACCAACCGGGTCGCGGTGCTGTTCAACGATATCAGCGAGCGTCGTCGCAAGGATATCGCGCTCGCCGAAAGCCAGAACGAACTCGAGCTGGCGACCCGGGTCGCGCAGCTTGGCCGGTTCGACTATCGGCCGATTGAGGGCACGCTGACCTGGGACGACCGCTGCCGCGCGCTGTTCGGGATCTCGCCGGGCAAGCCGGTCGACTATGCGTCGTCCTTTCTCGACAATCTCCATCCCGACGACCGGGTCGCCGCCAACGCCGCAGTCCTCGCGTCGCTCGATCCGGACGGCACGCGCACGTTCGAGGCCGAATACCGCACGATCGGGCAGGAGGACGGTGTGGAGCGTCATGTCTCCGCGCACGGTGCCGCGTTCTTCGACGACGACACGCCGATCCGGTTGATCGGCACGGTGCAGGACGTCTCGCGCGATCGGCAGGCGCAGGCGGCGCTGCGCGAGACGAGCGAACGGCTGCGGCTTGCTGCGCGCGCGACCAACGATGCGATCTGGGACTGGGATCTGCGCCGCAATTACGTGTTGTGGAACGAGGCGCTGACCACCGCCTATGGCCATGATCTTGCGAGCGTCGACCCGACCGGCGACTGGTGGATCGACCACATCCATCCCGAGGATCGGGGGCGGATCGATCGCAGCATCCATGCGGTGATCGACGGCGGCGGCACCGAATGGACCGAGGAATACCGGTTTCTGCGCGCCGACGGCCACTATGCCGACGTGCTCGACCGCGGCTATCTGATCCGCGACGAGGCCGGCCAGCCGCTGCGGATGATCGGTGCGCTGCTCGACCAGTCCGCGCGCAAGGCCGTCGAGCGACAGCTGCGCGCGGTCAACGAGGGGCTCGAAGAGGCGGTCGTGGCGTCGAAGGCGGACCGCGACCGGCTGTGGGACCTGTCGACCGATATTATGCTGCGCGCGGAATATGACGGTACGATCGTCGCGGTGAACCCGGCCTGGACCGAGATGCTCGGCTGGGAGATGGAGGAGATCATCGGGCGGCCGCTATTCGCGCTGCTCCATCCCGACGACGTGGACCATACCAGCGAGGGCGCGGCGGGGATCGCGCGCGGCCAGATCATCACGCGGATCGACAATCGCTATCGCTGCAAGGACGGGAGTTACCGCTGGATCAGCTGGGCCGCGCAGCCGGGCGACGGGATGATCAACGCGGTCGGCCGCGACATCACCGAGGAGAAGGAGAACGAAGCCCGGCTCGCGCGCGTCGAGGATGCGCTCCGCCAGGCGCAGAAGATGGAGGCGGTCGGCCAGCTCACCGGCGGGATCGCACACGACTTCAACAACATGCTGACGGGGATCATCGGCGGGCTCGACATGGTTCGCCGCAATCTTCCCGAGGTCCGGCATGAACGCGTCGATCGGTATATCGAGGCGGCGACGGTGTCGGCGAACCGTGCCGCCGGCCTGACGCAGCGGCTGCTCGCGTTCTCCCGCCGGCAGTCTCTCGATGTGAAGGCGGTCGATGTCGGCGAGCTGGTCGACGGGATGGAGGATCTGCTGCGGCGGACGCTTGGCGAGAATGCCGGGCTGGAGGTGCGGCGCACGCCGGGGATATGGCCGGCGCATACCGACGCAAACCAACTCGAAAGCGCGCTGCTCAACCTGGCGATCAACGCGCGCGACGCGATGCCCGAGGGCGGGTTGCTGACGATCGAGACCGAGAACGCGCATCTCGACGCGCATTATACCGAGACGATCGAAGACCTCGAGCCGGGCGATTTCGTCGTGATCGGCGTGTCGGACACCGGCACGGGCATGAGCGCATCGGTGATCGCCAAGGCGTTCGATCCGTTCTTCACGACCAAGCCGATCGGGCAGGGTACCGGGCTCGGCCTGTCGATGATCTACGGTTTCGCGCGGCAATCGGGCGGGCATGTGCGGATCTATTCGGAGGAAGGGCAGGGCACGACCGTCAAGCTGTACCTGCCGCGGTTCCGCGGCACGGTGGAGGCGCCGGTCGAGATCGCCGATGCCGAGCTGCCGCGTGCCGACGGCGAGCAGGTGCTGCTGGTCGAGGACGATCCGGCGGTGCGGATGCTGATCGTCGACGTGTTGCAGGGGCTGGGGTACGGCGTGCTTGAGGCCGCGGACGGGCGCGCCGCGGTGCCGTTCCTGGAGAGCGAGCAGCGGATCGACCTGCTCGTCAGCGATGTCGGACTGCCGGGGATCAACGGCCGGCAGGTCGCCGAGATCGCACGCGTGCATCGGCCCGGGCTCAAGGTGCTGTTCGTGACGGGCTATGCGGAGAAGGCGGCGGTGCGCGGCGATTTCCTCGGCGAGGGGATGGACATGATCACCAAGCCGTTTGCGCTGGATGTGCTGGCCAACCGGATCCGGGCGATGATCGGGCGGTAGTCGGAACGGGTTGATACGATGTGTCGGCGTACGACCATACCTCCCCGGCGGAGGCAGGGGTCCAGTTGGGAGGCGATGCTAACGGAGGCCGACCCGTCGTCATTGCCACCTTTCCACCTGGACCCCGGCCTCCGCCGGGGAGGCGCTTTGGGGACGGCGGCGAGGTTATTTGGGTGCATTGGGGATTGGCTTTGGGCGGGTAGAAGTGGCCCGAAACCGACTTTACCGGTTGCCATCCCGCCCTCCGCATCGGCATAGGCGCGCGTTCATTGAAGGACGACGCATGCAGATGGACGCTGGCGGCCCCGCCTTGGGGCTGGACTTCGGCACGACCAACAGCGTCGTGGCACTTGGGACTAAAGGTGGTTCGCCGGAGCTGGTGACCTTCGCGGCCCCCGCCGAGACGAGCCCGGTGTTCCGCTCGGCGCTGTGCTTCTGGCAGGACGACAGCGGCAAGGGGCTCGCGTCGGATGCGGGGCCGTGGGCGATCGCGGAATATATGGAGTATCCGCTCGACAGCCGGTTCATCCAGTCGTTCAAGTCGGTCGCGGCGATGAAGACGTTCGAGCAGGCCTCGGTGTTCGACAAGCGCTATCGCTTCGAGGAGATGGGCCAGCTGTTTCTCGAAAAGCTGATTTCGCATGCGGGCGGCAAGCTCGACACGCGGCCGCACCGGATCGTCGTCGGCCGCCCGGTCGAATATGCCGGTGCGCGGCCCGATGAGGCGCTGGCGCGCACGCGGTACGACGCGATGTTCAAGGGTTTTGGGGCGGAGATCCATTACGTCTACGAACCGCTCGGCGCGGCCTACAGCTATGCGACGCGGTTGACCGAGCCGGCGACGATCCTTGTGGCGGATTTCGGTGGCGGTACGAGCGACTTTTCGGTGGTGCGCGTCGCGGAGCCGGGCACGGCGCGGCGGTGTACGCCGCTCGGGCATGCCGGTGTCGGGATCGCGGGCGATCGGTTCGATTACCGGATCCTCGACCGGCTGGTGCTGCCGATGCTGGGCAAGGGTGGCGCGTACAAGTCGTTCGGCAAGGAACTGGAGATTCCGCGCGCGTATTTTGCCGATTTCGCGGACTGGTCGCGGCTGGCGTTGATGCGCAACCGCAAGACGATGACCGAGCTCGAGCGGTTGCAGAAGACCGCGGTCGATCCGGACGCAATCGGGCGGATGATCGCGGTGATCGAGAACGAACTCGGCTATCCGCTGTACGATGCTGTCGGGTCGCTCAAGCGCGCGCTGTCGAGTGGCGAGGATGCGCATTTCCACTTTGCGGGTGCGGGGCTGGAGATCGAGGCGGACGTGACGCGGGCGCAGTTCGAGGGCTGGATCGCCGACGATGTCGTGCGGATCGAGGCGGCGGTCGACCGGGCCTTGGAGGTGGCGAACGTCGGTGGCGACGAGATCGACCGGGTGTTCCTGACCGGCGGATCGTCGCTGATCCCGCGCATCCGGCAAATCTTCGTCGAGCGGTTCGGCGAGGCGGCGATCATGAGCGGCGGTGAGCTGACCTCGATCGCGCACGGGCTCGCACTGATCGGCGAGCAGGACGATATTGCGGCTTGGTCGGCATGATCCCTCGGGTTCTGCTCGGAACGGCACAGGTGCCGGGTGGGGGTGAGCTTCGCTTGCTCCAGCGTGGTGCCGAGTTCTCGATCATGCTCGGTGCGAACGAGCTGATGAACAGTCGGCTTAGCGGGTCGGAGGAAGCGCTGGCGGAGCAGGCTTGCGACCGGATCGGTGGGCGGCCGGGCGTGCGGATGCTGATCGGTGGGCTTGGGATGGGGTTTACCCTCCGCGCGGCGCTGGCCCGGCTTGGCGCGGACGCGGAGGTGGTGGTTGCGGAGATCGTGCCGGCGGTGATCGAATGGGCGCGGGGACCGATGGCGGCGCTGCACGGGGACAGCCTGACCGATCCGCGGACGCGCATTTTCGAGGGCGACGTCGCCGCGGCGATCGCGCAGAGTGATTGGGATGCGATCCTGCTCGATGTCGATAACGGTCCGGACGGGATCTCGCGGCCAGGGAACGATCGGCTTTACGGAGCCCGCGGATTGTCTCTGGCGCGTGCGGCTTTGCGGCCGGGCGGGGTGCTTGCCGTGTGGTCTTCTGCGCCAAGCAAGCCTTTCGCTACCCGGCTTGCCGAAGCAGGATTCGCGGTCGACGAAGTGATCGCGCGGGCGACGCGGAAGGGCGGCGCGCGGCACACGATCTGGTTCGCCACCAAGTCATGATCTGGCGCTGGGCCGTCTTGATCGCGCTGTCGGCGGTGATCGCCGCGCTGCTCGAAGTCGTCGGGCTGCCTGCGGGGTTGCTGCTCGGGCCAATGGTCGCCGCGGTCGTGCTGGCGGTGCGGGGGTGGTCGCTGAGCGTGCCGACTTCGGCGTTTCGGGGTGCGCAGGCTGCGGTCGGGACTTTGATTGCAGGGTCGATTACCACGGGGATCGTCGCGACGGTGGCGGATCACTGGCCGGTGTTCCTGATGGTGAATTTCGTCACGCTCGCGGCAAGCAGCGTGCTCGGGTATCTGCTCAGCCGGTGGCAGGTGTTGCCGGGGACCGTCGCGGTGTGGGGATCGACGCCGGGCGCGGCGAGCGCGATGGTGTTGATGGCGCAGGCGTATGGCGCGGACTCGCGGCTGGTCGCGGTGATGACGTACACGCGGGTCGTGAGCGTGGCGGTGGTCGCTTCGGTGCTGGCGGCGGTGATGGTCGGTGGCGGGAGCGGACATCACGTTGCGGGCACGTGGTTCTCCTCCGTGGACCCGATCGCCGTGCTGCGGACGATCGCGATCGCCGGGGTCGGCGCAACCGTCGGGGTTGTGCTGAAGCTTCCCGCCGGCGCGCTTCTCGGGTCGCTGGTCGCGGGGGCTGCGCTCAACGTTACCGGCGTGGCACAGCCGGTGTTGCCGCAGTGGCTGCTGGCGATCAGCTATGCGGTGGTCGGGTGGCGGATCGGACTGTCGTTCACGCGCGATACGCTGCGGGTGGCGGGTAAGGCGATGCCGCGGATACTGTTGTCGGTGGCGTTGCTGATTGCGTTCTGCGGCGGCATCGCGGCGGCGTTGACGCGGTGGTGGGGGATCGATCCGGTGACCGCGTATCTGGCGACCAGCCCCGGCGGGATGGATTCGGTCGCGATCATCGCTGCGTCGAGTCCGGTGGATGTGCCGTTCGTGATGGCGTTGCAGGTGTTGCGGTTCCTGGGGGTGCTGTTGATCGGGCCGCCGCTCGCGAAGTTCGTGGCGACGCGGCAGGGCGGTGTGCCGCCGCCGGTCATTCCGACTTAGCGCGGCGCTTGCCGCCGTAGCCAAGTCGTGATCCTCCCCCGCAAGGGGAGGTGGCTGGCACTTGCCAGACGGAGGGGGAGGCATACGAAACCACTGTTCCGTGTCCTCCCCCTCCGTCACCTTCGGTGCCACCTCCCCCTGGCGGGGGAGGATTGAGAGTTAGCTCTTGGTCGGGCGGTAGGCCTCGACGTCGATGTCGTGGCGCTTGAGCTTGTCGTAGAACGTCTTTCTCGGGATGCCGAGTGCGGCCAAGGCCGAGCGGACGTCGCCGCTGACCTGTTGCAGCACGGCGCGGATCGTCGCTTCCTCGAATTTGTCGACGCGGGCGGGGAGGGGGATGTCGCTGTCTTCGTCGACCGCCTCTTCCGCCTCGACCCGGAGCACGAGACGCTTGGCGAGGTTGTCGAGTTCTCGGACGTTGCCGGGCCAGTCGTGCTGGCCGAGATACGCTAGCGTCGCGGTGTCGATCGTCGGGACCTCGCGGCCGAACCGTTCGGCGGCCTGGTGAAGCAGATGGCCGAACAGCAGCGGAATGTCGTCGCGGCGTTCTCTGAGCGGCGGGATGCGCAGGCGCACCGCGTCGAGGCGGAAGAGGAGGTCGGCGCGGAACCGGCCTTCTTCGACTGCCTGTTCGAGACCGGGTTTGGCGGCGGCAATCACGCGGAGGTCGAGCGCGCGTGGGAGGTCGCCACCGACCGGCATCACCTCGCGCTCCTCCAGTACCCGGAGCAGTTTCGCCTGGAACGCCGGCAGCGTGCTCTCGATCTCGTCGAGGAACAGCGTGCCGCGGTTCGAGGCTTCGATGCGGCCGGTGCGGGGGAGGCGGGAATCGCCGTCGTGGCCGAACAGCTCGATCTCCGCGACCGCCTCGGGCAGCGCGGCGCAGTTGACCGCGACGAACGGGCGGGAGCGGCGGTTGCTCCAGCGGTGGAGTAGGACGGCAACAAGTTCCTTGCCGGTGCCGGTCTCGCCCTCGACGAGCACGTCGATGTCGGCCTGAGCGATCTGGCGCATTGTTTCGCGGAGGCGGACCATCACTGGGGTCTCGCCGATCAGCGGTTCGGCGCCGATCGTTTCCTCCGCCGCGGCGCGGAGGCGGCGGTTGTCGAGGACGAGGCGGCGCATTTCGAGCGCCCGGCGCGCGCCGGCGATCAAATGGTCCGTCGCGAAGGGTTTCGGGATGAAGTCGAATGCGCCGTTCTTGAGCGCGGCGACCGCCATCGCGACGTCGCCGTGGCCGGTCATCAGCAACACCGGAATCTCGTGGTCGATCGCGGCGATCCGGCGGAAGAGCTCGAGGCCGTCCATCTTCGGCATGCGGATGTCGGACACCACCGCGCCGTCGAACCCTGCGGTCACGCGAGCGAGCGCGACGGTCGGGTCGCGCTCGGCGATCACCGCGATGCCGGCGAGTTCGAACGATTGCTCCAGCGCCCCGCGGAGGACGTCGTCGTCGTCGACGAGCAATACCGCCTGCTCGCTCATGCCTTCACCAGGATCATACGGAAGATGGCGCCTTCTGGAGCAGGGACGAGGTCGAGCGTGCCGCCGAACTCGGTCATGATGTCGCGCGCGATGCCGAGGCCGAGCCCGAGGCCGTCCTTCTTGCTCGTCGCGAACGGGGTGAAGAGGTGGTCGGCGATGTCGGCCTCGATACCGGGACCGTTGTCGGCGACGGTCAGCACGACGTCGCGGCCTTTCCGCCCGACCGTGACGCTCACACGGGCATCGCGGCGGTCGGCGACCGCGTCGAGCGCGTTCTGGAGGAGGTTGACCAGCACCTGCTCCAGGCGGACGCGGCCGGCGATCACCGTCAGTCGCGCCTCGGGGCCGTTCGGCAGGTCGAGCGTAACGCCCTTGGCGCGGAAGCGGTCGCCGATCAGCAGGCGGACGCCGTCGATCGCCTCGTCGAGCGCGACGGGGCCGATCGATCCTGCGCCGCGCCTTGCATAACGGCGGAGGCCCGCGGTGATCGTTCCGATCCGGCTGGTGAGGTCGACGATCGACTGGAGGTTGGTCGCCGCGCGCGCCGGTTCGCCGCGGTCCAGGAAGGCGGCGGCATTGTCGGCGAAGGTGCGGATCGCGGCGACGGGCTGGTTGATCTCGTGCGCGACGCTGGCGGTGATCGTGCCGATCGAGCCGACGCGGTTGGCGTGCGCCAGTTCCTCGCGCGCCTGGCGGAAGCGCTGGTCGGACGCTTCGCGCTGTTCGACCTCGATCTGGAGGCGATCGGCAGTGGCGCGGAGTTCGGCGGTTCGGCGCGCGACCTCCGCCTCCAGTTCCGCCCGCGCGCCGACGTTGCGCTTGCGCCGTTCGTACAGCCACCACGCGCCGAGCATCGCCGCGATCGTCAGCATCGCGGCGATCGCGGTGGCCCAGCGCGTGCGCGCGGCGGCGGTGCGCAGGGCAGCGTCGAGCGGTTCCATATGCACCAGCCGCCAGCCCGAGATCGGTACCGGCAGCGACACCGTGATCGCAGGCGATCGGTCGGGCAGTCGTGAAACCCCCTCGGCAAGCGTCAGTGGGGCGGGGGCCAGCGGCGACGATCCGAACTGGCGCGTCTCGACCAGCTCAGCGCGCCGCGAAGGCGAAAGCCGGCGGGTGGTCCGGAATTCGAGCTTCGGATCGCTGGAGATCAGGATGACGCCGTCGGGATCCGTGACGAAGGTCGCCATCCGGTCCTGGATCCACGCGCGCGCGATCTTCTCGAACTCGACCTTGACCACGACCACGCCGAGCGGTCGACCGGCGCGGTCGATCCTCCGCGAGAGGTACAGGCCGGGCCGCCCGCTGACGCTGCCGAGCGCGAAGAACTCGGTTGCGCCCGACGCCATCGCCTTGGTGAAATAGTCGCGGAACCGGTAGTCGTGGCCGAGGAAGCTGTCCGGACGCCCGGCGTTCGAGGCGGCGATCGTCATGCCCTGCGTATCGAGTGCGTAGATGACCGGTGCGCCGGTGCGCTCGGCCAGCAGCGCGAGCTTGGTGTTGAGCGCGGGGTCGACCTTGCCCGACGCGAGTGCCGCGCGGACGTCGGGATATTCGCCGAGCATGATCGGCAGCAGGCGATAGGTCTGCAACTCGGCTTCGAGCAGGCGAAGGTTGCTGCGCGTCTGCTGGACCGCGCGCATCCGCACGCCGGCGCGCGCGTCTTCAGCGGCGCGCTGGCCGTAGATCGAGGCGACTCCTGCGACGATCGTGCCAAGCGCAGCGAACGCCATCAGCACCGTCAACGCCGTGACGAAAAGGGGGGATCGGAGTCGCGTCATTTTGTGCGGATTATCACACACCCAACGGCCGCGCCATTGATGAAACGCGGCAATTTCCGCACGTCCGAACAATGGGTACGCTGATAAATGGCTAAAAACCAACGTTCTAAGCGCTGGAGGCGCTGCTCTTGTAGTCCTGGGTTCGGCCCGGCATTACCGTCGCACACAACGTCCCGCGTGAGTGGACGAGAATACCAGGAGGCGATGTTGACCCTACCCACCCAGACATATGGCGTCGGGGAAACGCCCGCGCGGAAGCGCTGGAGCGGCCAGCTCTATATCCAGGTCCTGATCGCGATCGCGCTCGGCGCGGCGCTCGGGCATTTCTATCCGACCTATGGCGCGGCACTGAAGCCGCTCGGCGATGCGTTCATCAAGCTGGTGAAGATGATCATCGCACCGGTGATCTTCCTGACGCTCGTCACCGGTATCGCCGGGATGAAGGAGCTCGGCTCGGTCGGCCGCGTCGCGGGCAAGGCGTTCGCCTACTTCCTATTCTTCTCGACGCTCGCGCTGATCGTCGGGCTCATCGTGGCCAATGTCGTCCAGCCGGGCGCGGGGATGAACATCGACGCCGCCACGCTCGATACCAAGGGCATCGCCGACTACACCGTGAAGGCGCACGAGACGACGATCACCGGGTTCCTGATGAGCATCATCCCGGACACGATGGTCAGCGCGTTCACCGAGGGCAACATCCTCCAGATCCTGCTCGTCGCGATCCTGTTCGGCATCTCGCTGAGCCTGGTCGGCGAGCCTGCCAAGCCGGTGCTGAACTTCCTCGAGCGCCTCAGCCTCATCGTCTTCAAGCTCGTCGGCATCCTGATGCGCGCAGCCCCGCTCGGCGCATTCGGCGCGATCGCGTTCACGATCGGCAAATACGGGATCGGCAGCCTCGCCAATCTCGGCGCGCTGGTCGCGACCTTCTATCTGACCGCGGCGCTGTTCGTGGTCGTCGTGCTCGGCACGGTCGCACGGCTGACCGGCTTCTCGATCTTCAAGCTGATCCGCTATCTGAAGGCGGAACTGTTGCTGGTCCTCGGCACCTCGTCGTCGGAAGCTGCATTGCCGAACCTGATCCAGAAGATGGAGGCGGCAGGCTGCGAGAAGTCGGTGGTCGGGCTGGTCGTGCCGACGGGGTATTCGTTCAACCTCGACGGTACCAACATCTACATGACGCTGGCGGCGCTGTTCATCGCGCAGGCGACCAACACGCACCTGACGCTCGGTCAGGAATTGCTGCTGCTGGTCGTCGCGATGATCTCTTCGAAGGGTGCGGCGGGCGTGACCGGCGCGGGCTTCATCACGCTCGCCGCGACACTGTCGATCGTGCCGACCGTGCCGATCGCGGGCATGGCGCTGATCCTTGGCGTCGACCGGTTCATGAGCGAGTGCCGCAGCCTCACCAACTTCATCGGCAACGCGGTCGCGACGATCGTCGTCGCCCGTTGGGAAGGTGGTCTCGACCGCGACAAGCTCGATGCTGCGCTGTCGGGCAAGCTTCCCGAGTTCGTGCCGGCGGCAATCCCCGCCGCTGCTACCGCCCATTGATGCCGGCGGGGACGGCCAGTCCGTCCCCGTTCGCCAGTACCGGAACTTGCTTATGACTTCGATGACGATGCGCCGCTTGCGGCACGCGGCTGGCCTTGCCACGTCCGCGCTCTCGATCTTCGCGTTCGCGAATGTCGCCACCGCGCAGGCCGAGGCGCCGCCTTCGCGCCCGGCCAATATTGGCGCCAAGGACGTGTCGAGCACCGCCGAAGCCTCGCCGATCGCCGAGAGCTATCCCAATGCCGCGGTCGGCGACGGCGTGACGGCGGGCGGCTACAACCAGTCGCGCTGGGCAGAGGACTGGTCGAAGCTGCGCGATCCGAAGAAGCGCAAGGATATCGTCGACCAGCTGAAGTTCATTTCGCTGGCGGGCGACGGCGACGTCTATCTGACGCTGTCGGGCGAGGCGCGGTTGCGCGTCAACGAGACGACCAACCCCAATCTGCGCGATGCCGAAGCGCAGCGACAGGATATCCTTCGCCTGTTCGGGGGTGCCGATCTGCACGTTGGCAAGCATCTCCGCTTCTATGGCGAACTCGCGCACGGCACGCTGGAAGGGCAGAATCTCGGCACCGCGCTGCCGAACCTGCGCAACAAGCTAGCCGTGCAGCAGGCATTCGTCGATCTGACCGGGACGGTCGCCGATGTCGATGTCGGCGTGCGCTATGGCCGCCAGACGTTTGCGGACGGTCCCAACCTGCTGGTCGTGCCGCGCGACAACAACACGTTGTTCTTCGGCTTCAACGGCTTCCGCGCCTGGGCGCGTGCCGCCGGCGTCCGTGCCGACGTGTTCGACTTCAAGCCGACCGCGTATGGCAATGGCGGTACTCAGGATGACAATGCGGAGAGCGCGCGGCGGTTCTCGGGCATCTCGACGGGCATCGTCGTGCCGGAGACGCTGTTCGGGGGCTCGAAGCTGTACGTCGATCCGTTCCTCTGGCGCCTGCGCAATCGCGCGGCGGTATGGGGCACGGACAATGCACGCGAAGTCCGCAATTTCTACGGCCTGCACGTCTGGGGCGATGCCGGGCCGGTCAATCTCGACTGGACGATCAATTACCAAGGCGGTTCGTACGACAATCGCTCGATCAAGGCGTGGCTGATCCTGCTGGCGCAGACCTACAAGCTCGGAGAGGGCAAGTCCGCGCCGCGCGTCGGTTTCCACGCCGATTATGCGAGTGGCGGTGGCGCTTACGGCAAGGGCACGCTGCGCAACTCGTTGGCGCCGTTCGGCAACAACATCTATTACAGCTATCAGCTGTTCGCGACGCCGACCAACCTGATCGCGCTGGCGCCGAACGTGACGTTCAGCATGTTCGACAAGCTGCGGCTGACCGCGGAATATCAGCGCTCGTGGCGCGATTCGACGAGCGATGCGGTGTATCGCGCGAACGGCTCGGCGTTTGCCGGCACGCAGAATTTCGGGGGCAAGAAGATCGCCGATACGCTGCGGTTCCAGGCGGTGTACCCGTTCACCTCGCGGCTGTCGTTCACCGGGCGCTACGAGCATCTGATCGCGGGGCCTGCGCTGACGAATGCGGGGTACAAGAACTCCGACTTCCTCGCCGGCTGGATCAGCTATCGGTTCTGAAGGGGCGATCGCCCCACTCCACTCCGTCATCCTGACGAAAGTCAGGACCCAGGGTCACGGGCGCTAACGTTCCTGGCTCTGGGTCCTGACTTTCGTCAGGATGACGGGAGGGGCCGCGATACCGTCCGGATTAACCTGCGTCGTTCGGCACTGCGTTTTCTTCGTTTCGGACCATACCGGTCCTTCAATTCCGCGATCGACTGTGGCACACAGGCTCCAACATCAGGAGTCACATGGTCATGGATCTCAGCTTCACGCCCGAGGAAGAAGCTTTCCGCGAGGAAGTCCGCAGCTTCTTCCGCGACAAACTGCCCGCCCGCCTCTCGACGCTCGTCCGGGAGGGCAAGCGGCTGCGCAAGTCGGACATGGAGGAATGGCACGCGATCCTCAACGAACGCGGCTGGCTGGCGAACCATTGGCCAGAGGAGTGGGGCGGTCCGGGCTGGAGCGTGATCCAGCGCTTCATCTTCGACAATGAATCCGCACTCGCGCACGCCCCCCGCGTGGTGCCATTCGGCGTGAACATGCTCGGGCCGGTGCTGATCAAATACGGCTCCGAAGAGCAGAAGAAGCAGTGGCTGCCGCGGATTCTCGGTGGCTCCGATTGGTGGTGCCAGGGGTATTCCGAGCCGGGCGCGGGCTCCGATCTCGCCGGCCTGAAGACGACTGCCGTGCGGAAGGGCGACGTCTATGTCGTCAACGGCCAGAAGACCTGGACGACGCTCGGCCAGCATGCCGACATGATCTTCTGCCTCGTCCGCACCGACGCGACCGCCAAGAAGCAGGAGGGCATCTCGTTCCTGCTGATCGACATGAAGTCGCCCGGCATCGAGGTCCGCCCGATCACGCTGATCGACGGCGAGCAGGAGGTGAACGAGGTGTTCTTCACCGACGTCGAGGTGCCCGTTGCCAACCTCGTCGGCGAGGAGAATTTAGGCTGGACCTACGCAAAGTACCTGCTGACCTATGAGCGGACCAACATCGCCGGCGTCGGCTTCTCGATCGCGTCGTTCGAGCGGCTGAAGGAAGTCGCGCAGATGCAGAAGAAGGGTGGGCGTGCGCTGGCGGACGATCCGCTGTTCGCGGCGCGGATGGCGCGGGTCGAGATCGATCTGGCGAACATGCAGACGACCAATCTGCGCGTGCTGGCGGCGGTCGCGGGTGGCGGTGCGCCCGGCGCCGAGAGTTCGATGCTCAAGATCAAAGGCACCGAGATCCGCCAGGAGATCACCTCGCTGACGCGTCGCGCCTATGGCTCGTACGCGGCGCCCTACATACCCGAAGCTCTGGAGGCCGGGTGGAACGGCGAGGATGTCGGCCCGGAGGACGCGGCGATGGCGGCGCCGAGCTATTTCAACAACCGAAAGCTGTCGATCTTCGGCGGGTCGAACGAGATCCAGAAGAACATCATCTCCAAAGCCATTCTGGGTCTGTAATACCATGAACTTCGAACACACCGACGACCGCCGCATGCTGGCCGACACGCTCGTGCGGGCGTTGCGCGACGGCTATCCGATCGAAACGCGCAACGTGGGCGCGTATGGCGAGACGGGGTATGACCCGGCAGTCTGGAAGCAGTTGAATGAGCTTGGCATCGTGTCGGCGCTGTTCGACGAGGCGGCGGGTGGCTTCGGCGGCAGCGGGTTCGACATCATGGTGGTGTTCGAGGCGCTCGGCCGCGCGCTGGTGGTCGAGCCGTTCCTCGGCGCGCTGATGGCCGGGCGGGCGCTGGCCAAGGCTGGCGGGCATGACGAGACGCTGGCCGGGATCGTGTCGGGCAAGACGATCGCCGCGTTCGCGCATGAGGATGGCGCGACGCCGGTGACCGCGACGAAGAGCGGCGATGGCTGGACGCTCAGCGGGACGAAGGCAGTTATTTCGCAGGCAGGAGCGGCATCGGTGTTCGTCGTGACGGTCGAGCAGGATGGCGATCCGCTGGTGTTGCTCGTGCCGGCGGATACGGCCGGGGTGTCGGTTCGCAGCTTCAACGTCGTCGAGGGCGGCGCTGCTGGGGACGTGACGTTCGAGAACGTGGCGCTCGGCACCGATGCGCGCGTTGGTGGCGAAGGGCAGGGGCAGGCGATCGTCGATGCGGCGGTCGGGGCAGGGCTGCTCGCGCTGTCGGCCGAAGCGGTCGGCGCGATGGAGTTCGTCAAGGAAGCGACGCTCGGCTACCTTCGCGACCGGAAACAGTTCGGCGTGCCGATCGGCAAGTTCCAGGCGCTCCAGCACCGCATGGCGACGGTGTTGCTCGAGATCGAGCAGGCGCATTCCGCGGTGATCAACGCGGCGTCAGCGTTCGACGGCGATGATGCGAAGGCGCGCGAGCGGGCTTTGGCGGCGGCGAAATACACGATCGGGCGGACCGGAGCGCTCGTCGCGGAGGAGACGATCCAGCTCCACGGCGGCATCGGCATGACGTGGGAGTACGCCGTGTCGCACTACGCCAAGCGGCTCGTGATGATCGATCACCAACTCGGCGACGAAGACTATCACCTGCAGCGGTACATCGCGCTGGGCTGAGCGCCCGTTACCCTGACGCGCTCCGTCACCCTGACGAAAGTCAGGGCCCAGGGTTACAAGCGTTGTCCTCCTCGGCTCTGGATCCTGACTTTCGTCAGGATGACGGTCGGGGGATGGCGCGAGTTATCGCCGGCGCTTCCCGATCATCGGCCGCAGCCGCACGCCAAGGCAGATCACCGTCGGCCACAGCAGCGTATTGAGGATGTCGAGCGAGGTATCCTCCCACCGCCACGACCCGAACGTCAGGCGGTCCATGATCTCGTTGAACGCCTCGCCCGCGACGACCACCCACCACGGAATGAACGTCCCGAACGACCGCCGCGTCACCAGTCGCGCGAGCATCAGCAACGCCATGCCGGCATGGATATGGAGGATCGTGTCGGGCAGTCCGGTGCCGTCGCCGATCCAGTCGATCATCTTGTGGTACAGGGTCGGGGTCACGCTGTTGCTCCGGACGAGCGGAATGCCGCCGCCGCGCGCTATAGGTGCGTCACTCCGGCGCGGCAAACGAGCGGGAGGCGCCGCCCAGCATCAGCGGCTTCAACTCGCCGATGGTCGCGTCCAGCCAGCCGATGAACCGATCGATCCGCGCGATCCGCCGGACGTCGCGGTGGACGACGAGCCAGAACGAGCGCTGAATATCCACCGCTTCGGGCAGCACGCGCACCAGTCCTGGCATTTGGTCGCCGATGAAGCACGGGAGTATCCCGCAGCCCGCCCCCGCCGCGATCAGCTCGGCCTGCGCGACGATGCTCGAACTGCGGATGGACGCATCGAGCCGCCCGTCGATTTCTGCGAGATAACGGAGTTCTGGAGCATAGATCATGTCCGGGACGTAGCCGATCAGCCGGTGCCGCATCAGGGCCGAGGTGGTCGTGATCGGCCCTGTCCGCGCGAGGTGGTCGGGATGCGCGTAGAGGCCGAGGTGATAATCGGTAAGTTTTCGCGCGACCAACGGTCCGCTTTTCGGGCGCGCGAGCATCACCGCGATATCCGCCTCTCGCCGTGAGGGATTGAGGAAGCCGGTCGATGCGATCAGGTCGACTGCAATCCGCGGATGCTGGTTGGTGAACGACGCGAGCCGCGGGGCGAGGATGCGGCTGCCGAAGCCTTCCGAGACGCTCAACCGGATCGGCCCCGCGAGCACGCCTGCGTCGGTGCCGACGACTTCCTGGATGCCGAGCGCGGACGCCTCCATCGTCTCGGCATGGTCTAGCAGCGCCGCGCCACGCTCGGTCAGCGCGTATCCCGCCACGGTCTGCTCGAACAACGTCGTCTGGAGTCGTCGTTCCAACCTTTGCAACCGTCGCGAGACCGTCGTCGCGTCTTGCCCGAGCAGTTTCGCGGCTGGCCCGAGCCTGTGCGTGCGTGCCAGAGCGAGGAAATACCGGACGTCGTCCCAATCCATGAACGCCTCACCCCATGCTGCACATTTGCAGAGCGTATCTGCAAACAGCCCCACTTGGCTGCGAAACGCTTATGGCGGACGATGCGGGCAACTAGAAGAGGATGCCCATGCGAACGATCGAGAATTTCGTGAGCGGTGCGGCCAGCACGGCCGAGCGCTTTGGCGACGTGTTCGACCCGAATTCGGGCGAGGTTCAGGCGCGCGTGCGGCTGTCGGGCGCGACCGATCTGGATGCGGCCGTCGCCGCCGCGCAGAAGGCGCAGCCGGGCTGGGCCGCGACCAACCCGCAGCGTCGCGCCCGCGTGATGTTCGAGTTCAAGCGGCTCGTCGAAGCGAACATGGACGAACTCGCGCGGCTGCTGTCGTCCGAGCATGGCAAGGTGATCGCGGATTCGAAGGGCGACATCCAGCGTGGGCTCGAGGTGATCGAGTTCTGCTGCGGCATCCCGCACATCCTCAAGGGCGAATATACGCAGGGCGCAGGGCCAGGCATCGATGTCTATTCGATGCGCCAGCCGCTCGGCATCGGCGCGGGCATCACGCCGTTCAATTTCCCGGCGATGATCCCGCTGTGGATGTCTGGCGTCGCGATCGCCACCGGCAATGCTTTCATCCTCAAGCCGAGCGAGCGCGATCCGTCGGTGCCGGTGCGGCTCGGCGAATTGTTCGTCGAGGCGGGGCTGCCCGAGGGCATCTTCCAGGTCGTCCACGGCGACAAGGAAATGGTCGACGCGATCCTCGATCACCCGGCGATCTCGGCGGTCAGCTTCGTCGGATCGTCCGACATCGCGCATTACGTGTACCGCCGCGGCGTCGAGGCGGGCAAGCGCGTCCAGGCGATGGGCGGCGCGAAGAACCACGGCATCGTCATGCCCGACGCGGACCTCGACCAGGTCGTCGCCGACCTGTCGGGCGCGGCGTTTGGCTCGGCGGGCGAACGCTGCATGGCGCTGCCGGTCGTGGTGCCGGTCGGCGAGAAGACCGCGATCGCGCTGCGCGAGAAGCTGATCCCGGCGATCGCGGCGTTGCGCGTCGGCGTGTCGACCGACAACGACGCGCATTACGGGCCGGTGGTGAACGCGGCGCATCGTACCCGGATCGAGAACTGGATCCAGACTGGCGTTGACGAGGGCGCGGAACTGGTCGTCGACGGGCGTGGGTTTGCATTGCAGGGGCATGAGAAGGGCTTCTTCATCGGGCCGTCGCTGTTCGATCACGTGACGACGGAGATGTCGGCGTACAAGGAAGAGATCTTTGGGCCGGTGCTGCAGATCGTCCGCGCCGCCGATTTCGAAGAGGCGGTGCGCCTGCCGAGCGAGCATCAATACGGCAACGGCGTCGCGATCTTCACGCGCAACGGCCACGCGGCGCGCGAGTTCGCGGCGCGGGTGAACGTCGGGATGGTCGGCATCAACGTGCCGATCCCGGTGCCGGTGGCGTATCATACCTTTGGCGGGTGGAAGCGCTCGGCGTTTGGGGACACCAACCAGCACGGCATGGAGGGCGTGAAGTTCTGGACCAAGGCCAAGACGATCACGCAGCGCTGGCCGGACGGGTCTGCATTGCCGGCGATGGCCGAGGATGGCGGCCCGGCGCGGAATAATGATGCGTTTGTTATTCCGACGATGGGGTGATTGGGGTGCGGTCTGCCTCCTCCGTCATCCTGACGAACGTCAGGACCCAGAGCCACGGGCGTAGGGGCTCGTGGCTCTGGGTCCCGGGTCAAGCCCGGGATGACGGCTGGGGGAGCGGATCGAAGCCCCAGTCCTCTGCCAGATCGCGCCACGTCGGATTGTCAGCTTCGATCAGTTCGATTTTCCAGGCGCGGTGCCAGTTCTTCAACTGCTTCTCGCGAGCTATGGCCCACTCCATCGTGTCCGCCATCTCGAACCAAACGAGCCGTTTGACGCCGTACATTCGCGTAAAGCCGCCAAAGGATCCGGCACGATGCTGAACGATCCGCGCCATCAGGTTGGACGTGACGCCGATGTACAACGTCCCGTTGCGCCAGCTGGCGAGGATGTAGACAGCCGGTTGCCGATCCACGTCATTTCCCCCAATCGTCATCCTGACGCAAGTCAGGACCCAGAGCCACGAACACCGGCGTCCGTGGCTCTGGGTGCCGGGTCAAGCCCGGCATGACGGAGATAGGACCACGATGAACCAGTTCACCTCCAACCAGTTCGACCTCACCGACGACCAGCGCGAGATCCAGGAGCTGGCGCGCCGTTTCACTGCCGACCGGATCACGCCGCATGCGGCCGAGTGGGACGAGAAGCACATCTTCCCGCGCGAGACGATCAAGGCGGCGGCCGAGCTCGGCTTCGCGGCGATCTACGTCAGCGAGGAAAGCGGCGGGATTGCGCTGGGGCGGCTCGAGGCTGCGCTGATCATGGAGGCGATGTCGTACGGGTGTCCTTCGACGTCCGCTTTCATCAGCATTCATAACATGGCGGCGTGGATGATCGATCGGTTCGGATCGGCCGCGGTGAAGGACAAGTATCTGCCCGATCTGGTGACGATGGATCGGCTCGCGAGCTATTGCCTGACCGAGCCCGGCTCCGGCTCCGACGCCGCGGCTCTGAAGACCCGCGCGGTTCGCGATGGTGACGACTGGATCGTGACCGGCTCGAAGCAGTTCATCTCGGGTGCGGGCGAGAACGAGGTGTATGTGACGATGGTCCGCACCGGTGAGGACGGGCCCAAGGGCATCTCGTGCCTCGTGATCGAGAAGGACATGCCGGGCGTGTCGTTCGGCGCGAACGAGAAGAAGCTCGGCTGGCATTCGCAGCCGACGCGGCAGGTGATCTTCGACGGCGTCCGCGTGCCGGCGGCGAACATGGTCGGGGGTGAGGGCGAGGGCTTTCGGATCGCGATGATGGGGCTCGATGGCGGGCGGCTCAACATCGGTGCGTGCTCGCTTGGTGGTGCGCAGCGGTGTCTCGACGAGGCGATTGCGTATACCAAGGATCGCAAGCAGTTCGGGAAGGCGATCGCGGACTTCCAGAACACGCAGTTCATGCTGGCGGACATGGCGACCGAGTTGGAGGCGGCGCGGGCGCTGCTTTACATGGCAGCGGCGAAGGTGACGGCGAACGCGCCCGACAAGACCAAGTTCGCGGCGATGGCGAAGCGGCTGGCGACCGACACCGGCTCGTCGGTGGTCGACCGCGCGTTGCAGCTGCATGGCGGCTACGGGTATCTGCAGGACTATCCGATCGAACGCTTCTGGCGCGACCTGCGTGTGCATTCGATCCTCGAGGGGACGAACCAGGTGATGCGGATGATCGTCGGTCGCGAACTGACCCGGCAGTGAGTCCGCGCAGCTACAAGTCTTTCTTCTGCTCCGCGCCTCTGCGCCTCTGCGCGAAAAAGAATCTTGTTCGCGCAGAGGCGCAGAGGCGCGGAGATGATGTTCGGGAGGTGAACGCGTGACCGATGATCTGATCGTCGAGAGTGAAGGGCCTGTCGGCCGTATTCGGTTGAACCGACCGAAAGCATTGCACGCGTTGAATTTGGCGATGTGCGAAGGCGTGCTTGAGGCACTGGAGGCATGGCGGGGCGATGCGGCGGTCGAGGCGATCGTGGTCGATCATGCCGAGGGGCGTGGGTTCTGCGCTGGCGGGGATATCCGCATGCTTGCCGCGTCCGGCGCGACCGATGGCGTCGAGGCGCGGGCGTTCTTTCATGCCGAGTACCGCATGAACCATCGGCTGTTCACCTATGCCAAGTCGATCGTGGCGTTCATGGACGGCATCACGATGGGCGGCGGCGTCGGCCTTGCGCTGCCGTGCCGGTTTCGCGTCGCGACCGAGAACACCAAGTTCGCGATGCCGGAGACGGGGATCGGGCTGTTCCCGGATGTGGGCGGCGGCTGGTATCTGTCGCGATTGCCGGGGCGGATCGGGCAGTATCTGGCGCTGACCGGGCACCGGCTCGACGGCGCGGAGTGTCTCGCGCTCGGGTTGGCGACGCATTTTCTCACGAGCGATGCGCTCGATACGGCCAAGGCGCGGATTGGGGAGACGCCGCAGGATATTGCGGGCGTGCTCGACGCGTTGGCGGTGCCGGCGCCCGACGCGAAGATCCTCGCGCGGAAGGACCAGATCGACCGGCTGTTCGCGTCGGACGTGCTGGAGGAAATCTACGCCGCGCTCGAAGCCGATGGCGGCGAGTGGGCAACGCAGACGCTCGCGACGCTGAAGACCAAGTCGCCGCAGACGATGAAGGTGTCGCTCCGGTTGCTCCACGAAGGGGCGGCGATGGCGAGTTTCGCGGACGAGATGCGGCAGGAATATGCGGTCGGCGCGCATGTCGTGCAGCGGCATGACTTTATCGAGGGCGTGCGGGCGGTGATCGTCGACAAGGACAATGCGCCGCGCTGGGATCCGGCGACGCCCGAGGATGTGACCGATCACGTGATCGACCAGATCTTTGCGCCGTTGCCCGAAGATGAGGCGTGGACGCCGGGCTGATCTAACGATGTTCTCCCGCGAAGGGTTTCCCTTCAAAGTATTACTTTGAAGGGGCCTTGAAGGCGGGAGCCCAGACTGGGTCCCCGCCTTCGCGGGGATACAAGGAGTAAGCGAATGACCTACGAAACGATCCTGGTCGAGCAGCGCGGTGGCGTTACGCTCGTCACGCTGAACCGGCCTCAGGCGCTGAACGCGCTCAATTCTCAGGTGCTCGCCGACCTAATCGCCGCATTCGCCGCGTTCGATGCGGATGCGTCGCAGGGCTGCGCAGTGCTGACCGGCTCGGCCAAGGCGTTCGCGGCGGGGGCGGACATCAAGGAGATGCAGTCGCAGGGCTTCGCGGAGATGTACGCGAGCAACTTCTTCGCGGGCTGGGAGAATTTCACGCGCACACGCAAACCCGTGATCGCGGCGGTCGCGGGCTATGCGCTCGGGGGCGGGTGCGAGCTGGCGATGATGTGCGACTTCATCCTCGCCGCCGATACCGCCAAGTTCGGGCAGCCCGAGATCAAGCTCGCGGTGTCGCCGGGCATGGGCGGATCGCAGCGGCTTACGCGCGCGGTCGGCAAGGCCAAGGCGATGGAGATGTGCCTGACCGGGCGGATGATGGATGCCGAGGAAGCTGAGCGCGCGGGGCTGGTCTCGCGGATCGTGCCGGCGGACGAGTTGGTCGAGGAGGCGGTTAAGACGGCGACCACGATCGCTGCGATGGCGCCGCTGGCGGTGCTGGCGAACAAGGAAATGGTCAACGTGGCGTTCGAGACGGGGCTGGCGATGGGCGTCCAGTTTGAGCGGCGGCTGTTCCACGGGTTGTTCGGGACCGCGGACCAGAGCGAAGGTATGGCGGCCTTCGTCGAGAAGCGCGCCGGGACCTGGACGGGGAAGTAACGAATTCCCCTTCCGCTTGCGGGAGGGGTCAGGGGAGGGGCGTGCCGCGACCACGCGCGACGTGTTTGCGCCACGCCCCTCCCCCAACCCCTCCCGTGAACGGGAGGGAGCAAGATTAGGAGAGAGAACATGGCACGGATCGGTTTCATCGGGCTCGGCAACATGGGCGGCGGCATGGCGGCGAACCTTGCCAAGAAGGGTCACGACGTCCGCGCGTTCGATCTGAGCGCGGACGCCTTGGACAAGGCGAAGGCCGCTGGCTGCCTGCCGGTCGCGTCCGCTGCCGAAGCCGCCCATGGCGCCGAGGCGATCGTGACGATGCTCCCCGCCGGCAAGCATGTCGCCGAGGTCTACGACGCGCTGTTCGGCATCGCGTCGCCGTCCGCTATCCTGATCGACTGTTCGACGATCGACGTCGCCACCGCCAAGCAGGTCGCCGCCGCCGCGCAGGCCAAGGGCCTTGTCGCGGTCGACGCGCCCGTCTCTGGCGGGATCGGCGCGGCGAATGCGGGGACGCTGACCTTCATGGTCGGTGGCTCGGCGGAGGCGTTCGACCGGGCGCAGGCGATCCTCGCCGACATGGGCAAGGCGGTCATCCACGCGGGTGCGAACGGCGCGGGGCAGGCAGCGAAGATCTGCAACAACATGATCCTCGGCGCGACGATGATCGCGACCTGCGAGGCTTTCGTGCTGGCGGAGAAGCTCGGGCTCGATGCGCAGGCGTTCTACGACATCGCCAGCGTGTCTTCGGGGCAGAGCTGGTCGATGACGACGTATGCGCCGCTGCCGGGCATTGGTCCCGATACGCCCGCCGATCACGACTATCAGGGCGGCTTCGCGGCGGCGCTGATGCTGAAGGACCTACGGCTCGCAATGGCGGCGGCAAAGGACATCGGCGCGGATACTCCGATGGGCGCGAAGGCGGCCGAGCGTTACGAGGCGTTCGCCGAGGCCGGGCAGGGTGGCCTCGACTTCTCGGCAATCATCCGTACGCTCTGAGCCTCAGAGGAAGCGGATCAGCATCAGTAGCAGACCGAGAATCGAGCCTAGCCAGCACAGGCTGCGGACGTACTTAATTCCGAACAGATAGAGCGGGATGTAGGCGATCCGCGCACCGAACCAGACCCATGCACCGATCGCACCGATACCGCCGGTGCGACCGGTCACGGCCAGCCCCAGCGCGAGCGCGATGAAGACCGGGTAGGTTTCCTGGAAATTCTTGAGCGCGCGTTCGGCGCGGCCGGCCATCTCGCCGAGCGGTTTCTGATCGCCGTCGCGGGGCCCCGCGTTCCAGTCGAGCCCGCGGTCGCGCGTCGCGGTCTGCCCCTGGATCATGACGTAGGCGAACAGCAGGACCGTCGACCAGCCCAGCAGCAGCATTTCGGTAGGCAGCGTCATGATCGATCTCCGCGGGGCAGCGGGTCTCGAACGCCGCTATGCGCGCGAGGTTGCGCTCTGTCGCAAAGGAATGGCAAGCTGCTGCGCATCGCGGGCGCGGTGGAAGGCTCGGTCTGCATCGTCGATCGCACCGAGCAGGCTGCCGAAGCACGGCATCTCGTCGATCGGATAGACGCGCGACAGATCATGGCCGAGCGCGAAGACGTCGCGCTGCGTGAGCAACCCGATCGCGACGATGCGGTCTTGATCAGGCATATGTCACGCTCCTATGGTTTAACACATGTTAACACATTCGCGCGATTATGTATCCTTATTGTCGGACAAAGAGGCCAGTCGAGCCTTAGCCGAGGCCAAGTCGTTCGCGCGCCTGCCAACGGGCGATCATCAGTACCGATACCACCGCCAATCCGGTCGCGAGCCCGGTCCAGATGCCGACTCCACCCCAGCCTCTGCCGAACGCGAGCCATGCGCCGACGCCGATGCCGATCCCCCAATAGCCGATCGCGGCGAACAGCATCGGCACCTTGGTATCGCCCAGCCCGCGCAACATGCCCGCGCCGATCACCTGCGCGCCGTCGACCACCTGGAACACGGCGGCGACCGCGAGCAGCGAAATCGCGAGCGCGACGACCGGCGCGTTGGCGGGCGCGTCGACGTCGAGGATGATGCCGATCAGCATTTGTGGTGCCAGGATCAGCAACGCTGCGGTTAGCACCATGAAGCCTTCGCCGATCGCGAATGCCGCCCAGCCTGCACGGCCGATCCCCGCACGGTCGCCGCGTCCGGAGGCGAGACCGACGCGGACGGTGGCGGCTTGGGCGATGCCGAGCGGGACCATGAACGTGACGCTGGCAATCTGGATCGCGATCGCGTGCGCGGCGAGCGGCACGGTGCCGAGCAGCCCCATCAGGAACACGGCGGCGATGAACACGGTGGACTCGAACCCGAGCGTGATCGCGATCGGCAGGCCAAGCTTCCAGACCGCGCGGTATCGCGGCCAGTCGCTGCGCCAGAACCGGCCCAGCAGGTGGTAGCGGCGGAACGGCCTGGCATAGACGATGACCGCCGCCATCGCGACGAAGCTGAGGCCGTTGGCGATGCTGCTCGCCATGCCCGAGCCGAGCAAGCCGAGCGCGGGGAGGCTGGCGTGGCCGAAGATCAGCAGCCAGTTGAGCCCGGCGTTGACGACCAGCAGCCCGACCATCACCACCAGCGACCAGGCGGGCTTCTCCAGTGCAGCGACGAATGCGCGGAGAACCAGGAAACACAGGCTCGGGAGCATTCCCCACATCACGGCGCGGACGAACCTCGCCGCCTCGTGCGCGAGCAGCGGGTCCTGATCGAGCAGGTGGACGAGGATCGGTTCGGCGTTCCACAGTACGATCCACGACGGGACGCAGAGCGTGGCGGCGACCCAGATCGTCTGGCGCACGGTCCGCCGGATATCGCGCACCGCATGCGGCCGCGCGCCGCGCTCGCGCGCTATCATCGGGACGGCGGCGGTGGTGAGGCCCATGCCGAAGATCAGGAAGACGAGGTACAGGTTGAGGCCGAGCGTCGCCGCTGCCAGCGTGTCCGACCCGAGGCGCCCGAGCATCGCCACGTCGGTCGCGCCTACGAGTGCCTGGGCGAGATTGGTCGCGACCAGGGGCCAGGCGAGTTTCAGCGTGGCGGCGAACTCTGTGCGCCAGGGGCGGGGCGGGGTGGACGTCATGCTCTGGCTTTAGCCGGGTTGGGTGGCTTGTCGATGATCCGTCTATCCTCCTCCTGCTAGGGAAGGCGACGCATGGGAGGAGATGCAACGGATGCCGTCCATGCCGCCCCCTCCGTCAGGCGAAGTGCCTGCCACCTCCCCCTAGCGGGGGAGGATCAGGGCGCGATGCGGTGTGAACGGGCTCTGGCCGCGCGACCTTTCCCAACCACTCCGTCATCCTGACGAAAGTCAGGATCCAGGGTAACGGATGGTGGTCCATATGGCTCTGGATCCTGACTTTCGTCAGGATGACGGGTGGGAGTTGGCGGGAGTGCACCCAACAGCTAGCCGATGCCTATCCTACCGCATTAAACCGGCCGCCCGGAGCGCGTTCTCGATCGTCGCTTGGATACCGGTGGGCGCTTCGGCGCGTGGCCTCGCCGCAGGCTTTGGCAGCACGGGTATTGCGATCTTGGCGACGCGTTCGACCGGGGCCGGCTTGGCCGCAGTCGCCGTCCTCCCAGCCGCAACCAAGCCCCAGGACTTCGCGATCACCGCCGTGCTCGAAAGTCCGACGTCGAGCATGAACGGCCCTGCGGCGCCCAAGCGCTCGCCGTGCAACGGATTGATCGGCGTGCCGTGGCCCATGCCCGGCACGGTCCAGTCCTCGACGACGTCACGCCCGTCCGCGTCGGACCAGATCCGGTGGACGGCGGTGCCTACCCGCTCCGTCCGCACGGCCTTCGCATCGACGTCGTGGATGCCGCGCCATTGCCGCGCGATCGTGTCCGCGTTCGCCACGCTCACCGTCGCGTCCGCGCCGCCGTGCCAGATCGCGAGCGTCGGCCAGCGCCCGTTATGGCCACGCGCGCCGCTGCGGACCAGATCGACCAGCGCTGTGTCGCTGGTATCGCCGTGCCCGCGCATCCGGTCGAGTGCCTGCGACACGCCGGTGGCGGTGCCGTAGGCGAGGCCGCCGATCACCGCGCCACCCGCGAACAGGTCCGGCCGCGTGGCGAGCATCGCCATCGTCATCGCGCCGCCCGCCGACAGGCCGGTAACGTACACGCGGCTGCGGTCGAGGCCGTGGTGCGCGATCATCGTCTCGGTCATCTGCGCGATCGATTCGGCCTCGCCGCCGGCTTGTGCAGTGTCCTCCGATGCGAACCAGTTGAAGCAGAGGTTAGGGTTGTTCGCACGCGTCTGCTCGGGGAAGACCAGCGCGAAGCCCGCGCGATCGGCGAGCTTCGACCAGCCTGCACCGTGGTCATACCCGGCCGCGGTCTGCGTGCAGCCGTGCAGGACGACGACCAGTGGCGCGTTCGCTGGTAGGTTGGCGGGAACGTAGCTGAAGCCCAGCAGGGCACCCGGGTTGGTCCCGAACTCCACTAGTGGCGTCAGGCGACTCTGTACGGTGTCGCGCGGGGTCGGTGCTCCGGCGCGCGCCATGCGGGCGAGGGTATCGGCGATGTTTCTCACGTGACTCGAGCCTTTCGTCGCCAGCGTACTCGGCCGCGATCTTATCTCAACGTTGCATGTACATCATTTGTTGCTGCAATGCAGCAATAGCGTCAGGAGTCTTGCCTGATCGTGTCGCATGCTTCGGCGATCGCCGCGTAGATTCGGTCGAGATCGGAATCGTCGATGCAATAGGGCGGCATGACGTAGACGGTGTTGCCGAGCGGGCGGAGCAGCAGGTCGCGGTCTCCGAAGAACGCGAGCAGGCGCGGGCCGATCTGCGACAGATAGCCGTCCTCGCCGCGGAGTTCGACCGCGGTGATGGTGCCGATCTGGCGCGCGTTGGCGATGCGGGGGTGGCGAGCGAGGGTTTCCAGGCGCGAGGCCTGGCGTGTGCCGAGGTCGGCGATCCGCTCGCGCACCGGTTCGTCGCGCCAGATCGCGAGGTTCGCATTGGCGGCGGCGCAGGCGATCGGGTTGGCGGTGTAGCTTGACGAGTGGAAGAACATCCGCGCGCGGTCTGTGCCGTAATGCGCCTGGTAGATCGCCTCGGTCGCCATCGTCACCGCGAGCGGGATCGCGCCGCCCGTCAGCCCTTTTGACAGGCAGAGGATGTCGGGCACCACGCCCGCCTGCTCGCACGCGAGCAAGGTGCCGGTGCGGCCCCAGCCGGTCATCACCTCGTCGGCGATGAACAGCACGTCGTGGCGCGCGCAGATCCTCCGCATCTCGGCGAGGATGTGCGCGGGATAGATGTGCATTCCGCCGGCGCCGAGTAGCATTGGCTCGACGATGAACGCGGCGGGGTGTGCGGCGCAGGCTTTCTCCAGCGCGTCGAGCGTTGCTTGCGCGCATCCGGCGGCGGGGAAGGGGATCGTGCCGACGTCGAACAGCAGCGGCGCGTAGGCACGGTTGTAGACGCCGCGCGCGCCGACCGACATCGCGCCGATCGTGTCGCCGTGATAGCCGTGTTCGAGCACGAGGATGCGGTGGCGATCCTCGCCGCGATCGAGCCAATAGCCGAGCGCCATCTTCAGCGCGCACTCGACGCTGGTCGAGCCTGAGTCCGAGAAGAAGACTCGCGTAAGGTCCGGCGGCATGATCGCGGTCAGGCCGCGTGCAAGGTCTTCGGCAGGCTGGTGCGTCCAGCCGGCGAAGATGATCTGGTCGAGCTTGCCCGCCTGTTCGGCGATCGCCGCCATGATCTTCGGGTTGGCGTGGCCATGCGTGGTGACCCACCAGGACGAGATCGCATCGACGATCCGCCGTCCGTCCGACGTGTAGAGCGCGGCGCCCTCGGCATGCGTGACGAGCGGGATCGGCTCGCGCAGGCCGTGCTGCGTGAAGGGATGCCAGACGGGGGAGTCGATCATCGGAACGCTTCCAGGTCGAAGTTCGCTGCGAACGCTTCGGCCAGGGTGGCGGCGTTCAGCGGATCGAGGCGGGGCAGGCGGCCCAGCCGACGGACTTTGCCGAGCGTGGCGATCGTCGCCTCGCTATCCTCGACCGCATCGCCGACGAAGGCGATGCCGAGGATGGGGACAGCGCGGCTGCGCAGTGCCTCGATCGAGAGCAGGCTGTGGTTGATCGTGCCGAGCCCGGTGCGCGCGACTAGCACGACCGGCGTGTTCCACCGCGCGAACAGGTCTGCGAAGATCAACTCGCGTGTGACGGGGACCATCACGCCGCCCGCGCCTTCGACCACCAGCGGACCATCGACCTGGGGTAGCGCAAGCCGGTCCGGATCTATCGTCACGCGGTCGATCTCGGCGGCGAGATGCGGCGAGCATGGCGTCGTCAGCCGGTATGCTTCCGGCAGGACCCGGTCCGCGGGGACGCCGAGCGTTACGACCGAGGCTGCATCGCTGCCATCGGCGAGCCCGGCCTGCACGGGCTTCCAGTAGCGTGCGCCGAGTGCGGCGGTGAGCCCGGCGGCGAACACGGTCTTGCCGATATCGGTGTCCGTTCCGGTAACGACGATCGTCATTGCAATGCCTCTTCCATGACCTCGGCCAAAGCCTCGATATCCGCGACCGTGGCGTTGAGCGTCAACGAAATCCGCAACCGCGATCCGCCCTCGGGCACTGTCGGCGGCCGGATCCCGCGCACGTCGAACCCGGCCGCCTGAATCGCGCCGGCGACGCGCATCGTCCGCGCGGCATCGCCCAGCACCAGCGGCAGGATCTGCGATCCCGTCGCCGCGACGCCGTAGGGTGCGAGCACGCGCTCCGCCGTGGCGATCAACGTCCAGAGCCTCTCCCGGCGCGCCGGTTCGTCTGCGACGATCCGCAGTGCCTCGCCGACCGCCAGTGCCATCAGCGGCGACGGTGCGGTCGAGAAGATGAACCCGCGGCCGCGATTGACGATGAACTCGCGCATCACAGCGGGCCCGCACAACAGGGCACCCTCGCACCCCAGCGCCTTGCCGCAAGTCCTCAAGGTGATGACGTTCTCTCGGCCGTCGAGCGCTTCGGCCAGTCCGCGGCCGTCGGTGCCGAACACGCCTGTTGCGTGCGCTTCATCGATCAGCAGGACGGCGTTGTGCCGATCCGCGATCTTGGCGAGCGCTGCGAGCGGGGCTTGGTCGCCGTCCATGCTGTAGAGGCTCTCGACCGCTATCCACACGCGACCTGTGCCGCCCGACGCGCGCCACGCGGCGATCGCATCCTCGAACGCATCGGCATCGTTATGCGCAGCGGCGACGCAGGTCGCTCGCGTGAGACGCATGCCTTCGTGCGCGCTGGCGTGGATCAGCGCATCGTGGACGATCAGGTCGCCGCGCTGCGGGAGCGTCGCGAACAGGATCGTGTTGGCGACATAGCCGCTCGCGAAGAACAGTGCAGCCTCGGTCCCGAAGAACCGCGCGGCGTCCGCCTCCAGCGCCTCATGCTCGGGCGCATTGCCGCGCAGCAACCGCGACCCACCCGAGCCGACCGGTACGCCGCGCGACAGGGCCTCGATCATCGATGCCCGCAGCCGGTCCGATCCGGCGAGACCGAGATAGTCGTTCGAGGCGAAATCGATGCCGCGGCGGGGGGCGAGCGTTCGGCGACGATCCGCTGCGGCGAGGTTGGCAAGGTCTCTGACGTGGTCCGCGAACATCATCGTGTCGCCCTAGTCGCAACGTCGGCCGAAGACGATCCCGCGATGCGCACGTCGGCGCAAATCACGCTCGCGCAATCGCCTGACGTAGTTTATCCGATAAATAAACCGGGAGAGACTGATTGCCACATCCTACTCGCCGTGCGGTGCTCGGCCAGAGCGCCGCTGCGCTCACCGTTGCCGCCACGCCAGCATTCGCGGGCTCGGCGGCGCAAGCGCCTGTACCGCGCTCGCCACGATCGACGGAGCGGCTCGACGTCTGGCGTTTCCATCTTGGCCATGCGGCGGATCTCGACCGCGATTTCGGGTTCGGACGCAACCAGCGGACCTTCGCCAAGGCAGGCGCGGCGACCGCGGATGCGGCGATGCCGGCGTTCGACGACGGCGCGTGGCAACAGGTGCGCGTGCCGCACGACTGGGCGGTGGCGCTCCCGTTCGCACCGCCTGCAACGCCGGCGTCGAAGGATACCGAGGATGCCGTCGCCGCGCACGGGTTCAAGGCGATCGGCCGCAACTTTCCTGCCAACAGCATCGGCTGGTATCGCTGTCCGATCGCGGTCACCGCACGGGATCGCGGACGTCGGCTATGGCTCGAATTCGACGGCGTGTTCCGCGACTGCCTCGTCTTCGTGAACGGCCACATCGTCGGGCGCAACGAGAGCGGCTACGCGCCGTTCCGCGTCGAGATCGACGATTTCCTCGATTATGACGGCGGCCGCAACGTCGTGACCGTCCGTGTCGACGCGACGTTGGGCGAGGGCTGGTTCTACGAAGGCGCGGGGATCTATCGCCACGTCGACCTGGTCCGCGCCGATCCGGTGCATGTGCCGCAATGGGGGACCGTGGTCCGTGCCGAGGTGGGGTCGGACGGCGCGCAGGTGTCGACCGCGACCGAAATCCTCAACCGCGGCGATGTGGCGGTCGAGGGCGTGGTGCGCCAGCGGATCGTCGGCCCGGATCGCCGCCCGGTCGCGGACTTGCCAGAAACCCGCTTTACGCTGCTGGCAGGCGAGCGGCGCGTGCTCGACCAGCAGGCGCACGTCGCGACGCCGGTGCTGTGGTCGGTCGAGACGCCTAAGCTCTATACCGTCGAAGCCGAGATCGTCATCGGCGGGCGGGTGGTCGACCGGTACGACACGCACTTCGGTATCCGCACGATCCATTTCGACGGTGCGCGTGGGTTCCTGCTCAACGGCATGCCGGTCAAGTTGCTCGGCAGCTGCAATCATCAGGATCATGCGGGGGTCGGCACCGGCATTCCCGATGCGCTGCATGCGTGGCGCGTCGCGCAACTGAAGGACATGGGCTCGAACGCGTGGCGGAGCGCGCACAACCCGCCGGCGTCCGCGCTGCTCGACGTGTGCGACGCGGCGGGCATGATGATGATCGTCGAGGCGCGGCTCAACAGCAGCGACGACGAGGCGATGGCGCAACTCGACCGGATCGTCCGCCGCGATCGTAACCGGCCGAGCGTGATCGCCTGGTCGCTCGGCAACGAGGAGCCGCAACAGGGCTCGGCCAAGGGCGCGCGGGTTACGTCCGAGATGCAGGCGGCGGTGCGGAAGCTCGACCCGACCCGGCCGACGACGTTCGCGTTCGACAATAGCTGGGACAGTGGTGCGGCAAAGGTGGTCGACGTGATCGGCTTCAATTACCGCACCGACAAGATCGAGGCGTTCCACCAGCGCTTTCCCGACGTACCGACGATGGGCACCGAGACCGGTAGCACCGTCAGCACGAGGGGGGCGTATTTCAACGACGCGGCCGCTCACGTGGTACGCGCGTACGACACCGAACATCCGTGGTGGGCGTCGACGGCGGAAGCGTGGTGGTCGATCGCGGCGACGCGGCCGTATATTGCGGGTGGGTTCATCTGGACCGGCTTCGACTATCGCGGCGAGCCGACGCCGTTTGCGCAGTTCCCGAGCATATCGAGCTATTTCGGCGTGCTCGACACGTGCGGCTTTCCGAAGGACAATTTCCATTACTACCGCGTATGGTGGCGACCGGATCTGCCGCAGGTCCATCTGTTGCCGCATTGGAGCTGGCCCGGTCGGGAGGGCCAGCCGATCGAGGTGTGGGCGCACGGCAATTGCGAGGCGGTCGAGCTGTTGCTCAACGGGCGATCGCTCGGGCGGAAACCGATGCCGCGCAACGGGCATCTCGCGTGGAGCGTCCCCTATGCGCCGGGCAGACTCGAGGCACGTGGCTTCAGCGCGGGGCGGCGCGTGGCGTCTTCGGTGCGGGAGACTGCGGGGGCGGCGACAGCGGTGCGGCTGACCGCGGATCGGCGCCTGGCGAAGGCGGACGGCAACGATGTCGTCATGCTCAAGGCGGAGGTCGTCGATGCGCGCGGTCGGCCGGTGCCCGATGCGGATACGCTGCTGCGGTTCGAGACCAGCGGCGGCGCGGCGGTGATCGGGGTCGGCAACGGCAATCCGACCAGCCTGGAGCCCGACGTCGCGACGCAGCGCCGTGCGTTCCACGGGCTCGCGCAGGCGATCGTCCGGGTCGGCGAGCAGCCGGGGCCGTTTGCGGTTCGCGTGAGCGGCGAGGGGATCAAGCCCGCTTCGCTGCGGATCATGGCGATGCCCGGGGGAGACCGTTGATGCGTCGTATCGCTCTCGGCCTCGTGCTGTTTGCCTCGACCGCGACCGCGCAGCCGCTTGCGCCCAAGCCGGCGCACGGACTCTACCTCGGTGCAGACCTGTCCTACGTCAACGAGATGGAGGATTGTGGCGCGGTCTATCGCGCGCAGGGGAAGCCGGTCGGTCCGTTCGTCCTGATGAAGGCGAAGGGCGGCAACATCGTCCGCGTCCGGATCTGGAACGACGCGAAGTGGACTAAATACAGCGATCTTGCCGATGTGACGAAGACGATCCGGCGCGCGAAGGCGGCGGGGATGCAGGTACTGCTCGACTTCCATTATTCGGACGATTGGGCGGACGGCGAGAAGCAGATCGCGCCGGCGGCGTGGGCGACGCTCGACACTGCGGCGCAGGCCAAGGCGCTCTATGCGTACACGCGCGACGTGCTCGGCAAGCTCAATGCCCAGGGACTGATGCCGGAGATGGTGCAGGTCGGCAACGAGACGAATCCCGAACTGATGGGGGGCGTGAAGGACCGCACGATCGACTGGACGCGCAACGCGACGTTGCTCAACGCCGGGATCAAGGCGGTGCGCGATACGGGGAAGGTTGCGACGATTAACCCGCGGGTCATGCTCCACATCGCGCAGCCCGAGCATGTCGCGGCGTGGTTCGACGCGGCGGCGAAGGCGGGCGTGCGCGATTTCGACGTGATCGGGATCAGCTATTACCGCAAATGGTCGACGCGGACGCCCGCCGAACTGGGCGCGACGATCGCGGCGGCGAAGGCGCGGTACAAGGCGGACGTGATCGTCGTCGAGACCGCCTATCCGTTCAGTCCGGCTGGCGAGGACGCGTCACCCGATCTGCTCGGTGCGGATTCGCTGCTGCCGGGCTATCCCGCGACGCCGGTCGGGCAGCGGGACTATCTCGTCGACCTGACGCAGACGGTGGTCGATGCGGGCGGGATCGGCGTGGTGTATTGGGAGCCGGGCTGGGTCTCGACCGGGTGCAAGACGCGCTGGGGGACGGGGTCCAACTGGGAGAACGCGGCGTGGTTCGGGCTGAAGCGCCACGAGGCGCTGCCCGCGTTCGAGTTTCTTGGGCGGCGGTATGTGAAGCGGGGGAAGTAGGGTTACCCTCTGTAGGGTTACCCTCTGCAGGGTTATCCTTTTTCCGTTCGTCCCGAGTAGCCGTCGAGTAGCTCCGTAAGGAGCGCATCGAGACGGCGTATCGAAGGACAGGTTGGCGCGCGGAACCTGTACCTCGATACGCGCCCTCGATACGCCCTTTGCAGGACTACTCGATCCCTACTCGGCACGAACGGGGGCGGGGGCGGAAGGCGGAAGGCGCGTTACTCGGCCTTCAACGCCGCGATGAAGCCCGCCGCCCGTTCGCCGACGTCCGCCGCGGTCATTCCCGGTGCGTACAGGGCGGAACCGAGCCCGAACCCGGCTGCGCCCGCCTGAGTCCACGCCGCCATGCCTTCCGGCACGATTCCGCCGACCGGCAACACGCGCGTATCCTGGGGGAGGACGGCGCGCATCGCCTTCAGGACGGTCGGGCTGGCGGCTTCGGCGGGGAACAGTTTCAGCGCGGCGGCGCCTGCGTCTAGCGCGGCGAACGCTTCGGTCGGCGTGGCGATGCCGGGCAGCGCGACATAGCCGCGCTCGGCCGCCGCGGCGATCACGCGCAGGTTCGCGTTGGGGGCGATGATCAGCGTGCCGAACGCCGCGCCAACGGCTTCGACGTCTTCGACGCGCAGCACGGTGCCGGCACCGACCACCGCGCGACCCTCGAGCTTACGCGCCAGCCGGGCGATGCTGTCGAGCGGATCGGGCGAGTTCATCGGCACTTCGAGGATCGTGAACCCGGCCGCGACCAGTGCCTCGCCGATAGCCTCGACCTCGTCGGGCTTCACCCCGCGCAAAATCGCGATCAGCGGGCATTTGGCGAAGGCGGCGTCGAAGGCCTGGCGGTGGTCGGTCATGCGGCAAGGTCCTGGATGCGAGTGATGCCGGCTACGAATGCGGCCTGGCTATCTATATGGTGTGCGGTGCCGCCGAGCGCATCGATCGCGCCGGCATACAGCGCGCCGAGCGCGGGATCGGCGAGGATATGGACGGTCGCGCCGGGCTCGATCCGCGCGGCGGTATCCGCGCCGATCAGCAGTCCGCTCGCGAACGAGGCGGCGTCCGCGTCGTCGGCCAACCCGAGCACGCCGCGCGCGCGGATCGCGAACAGGCTGGCGGCGAGATCGCGTTTCGCGCCTTCCGCGACGCCGTCGAGGAACGCCGCGCCCGGCTCGACCGGGTGGCCGAGCTGGCGCGAGAGGACACCGTGCGCGCGGAGCAGTGCGAACAGTTCGCCGGTCATCGCGGTGGTGAACCGGACGATCGCGCCAGCTTCGACGGTCGCCCATTTGCAATGCGTGCCCGGCTGGCACAGCAGAGCGTCGGGCGGGACCAGCCCGGCGGCGACCGCGCCGAGCAACTGGACTTCCTCGCCGCGCATCACGTCCGCGTGCAGGCCGTCGCGGTACGACAGGCCCGGCACGATCGCGGTGCGCGCGTCGATCCGGTCGAGCGCGGCGGCGATCTGCGGCAGGCCCGCGGGCGCGGCGACATAGGGTACGCTGCGCCAGCCGATGTTCGATCCGACCATCCCGGCGAGCAGCATCGGCAGGTCGCCGAGCCGGTCGCGAATGCCCGCGACCTCCGCGTCATACTCGTCGAACGCGACGTTCGCTGCGCCGCGATCGTCGCGTTCGGTCGCCACCACGCTGCCGTTCTCGATCCGGAATGCACGCCGATTGGTCGTGCCCCAGTCGACGGCGATAAATGGGCTCATGGTCACGTTCTCGATTCTAGCCCGATCTTGCGATCGCATCTGGCCAGATATTTATACGATAATAGGAGCAAGTCCAGTAAGGAGCCTGGAAACGTGACAGCAGGGGCATGTTGCGTCAGAACCCGGGCGATGGCTACCGACATGACAGACAGCGAGACATTTCCGCCCGGCGCCGTCGCGGGTCGCAACCTCACCCACGGCATGCTTGATACGCTGGGGCGGGCGATCGTGACCGGGCGTTACGAGACGCGGCCGTTCCCGACCGAGGCGGAGATCGCCAAGACGCACGGGGTCAGTCGCTCTGTCACGCGCGAGGCGGTCAAGATGCTGACCGCCAAGGGTCTGGTGAGCGCGCGGCCGCGGCAGGGGACGGTGGTGCAGCCGGCCAGCGCCTGGAACCTGTTCGATACCGACGTGCTGCGCTGGACGCTGGAGCGCAAATTTTCGGTCGAACTGCTGCGGCACTTCAACCAGTTGCGCGTCGCGATCGAACCCGAGGCGGCGGCGCTGGCGGCCCGGTTCGGCGACGCGGCGGACCTGCAGGCGATCCGCGGCGGGCTGACGCAGATGGAGGCGGGCGAAGCGGGGCTGACCGATCCGCTGGAGGCCGATATCGCGTTCCATGTCGCGATCCTGCGCGCGTCGAAGAACCCGTTCTACGCGCAGTTCCAGTCGGTGGTGTCGACCGCGCTACGCACGTCGATCCGCTTTACCAACCGCATCAAGGGGCGGTCGGCGAACATTGCCGACCATGCCGCGGTGGCCGACGCGATCATCGCGCGCGATCCTGCGGCGGCGAGAGTGGCGATGACGCGGATCATCGGCGACGTGCTGGTGCTGATCGGCGAGGACTGAGGCGTATCGACGTTCGGTTTTAACCGCCAACTCCGCTTTTTCTTTGCCATGCCGGACCATTCGGGTTTGCTTGGGAGAGGCTGAACCCGGCATTCGCGGTGCTGCGAAATCCATGAGATTTGGCGTATGGAACGGACCCCGGAACTCGTCGACAGGTATACCTCTCCGACATCCCATGCTCCGTCATCCCCGCGGAGGCGGGGATCCATAAGCTCAAACGGTCGCGATTCTATCGCGAGGCTTGCCAGTATGGGTTCCCGCCTCCGCGGGAATGACGGTTACATGTTTGACGGGAATACGCGTCGAGCCAGTTCGAGGTGACAAAGTGTTAGGACGGCGCGCCCAACGCGCTGCATGTCGGTCCGTACTGGCGAAAACCTTGGTGAAAGCGTTTCACCAAGGCGTGACGTTTCGCAAGACGGAGCGATGCGGGTTACCGTTGATCGCCGACCTCCTGCCCCCTATGAAAAGTAAGACAAATCTTAGAGGATTCCTGCATGGCTGTTGACCCGTCGTCCCCGAAGCCGATCCGCCTCGCCATCGTCGGGGTCGGCAAGATCGCGCGTGATCAGCATCTGCCGGCGATCGCGCAGGATCCCCGGTTCGAACTGGTCGCGGCGGTCAGTCGCAACGCGGTGGTCGACGGCGTCGCGAACTACCGCGATATCGCCGAACTGGTGGCGGCAGGGCATGACCTCGACGCGGTGTCGCTCTGCACGCCGCCGGTGGGTCGCGCCGAGATCGCGATGGCGGCGATCGATGCCGGGCTCGATGTGATGATGGAAAAGCCGCCCGCCGCGACGCTGTCGGAGGTCGCCCGGATCGAGGCGCATGCGGTCGCCGCGAGCCGCACGCTGTTCGCGACCTGGCACTCGCGCGAGGCGGCGGGCGTCGCGCCGGCGCGCCAATGGCTCGAAGGACGGCGGGTCGAGCGGGTCACGATCGACTGGCGCGAGGATATCCGCCGCTGGCATCCTGGCCAGGACTGGATCCTGGAGGCTGGCGGGTTCGGCGTGTTCGATCCGGGGATCAACGCACTGTCGATCGCGACCGAGATCCTGCCCGGCGGCTGGACGGTCGACGATGCCGAGATGCACGTGCCCGAGGGGCGGATGTCGCCGCTCGCTGCCGATCTGCGCCTGTCGTGCGACGGGGCGGCGGGGGCGCGTGTGCCGGTGACTGCGACGTTTGATTTCCTCCACGAAGGACCGCAGCAATGGGACCTCGTCGTCGATACCGATGGCGGTCGACTGACGTTGCGGATGGGCGGATCGGTGCTCGAGGTGGACGGCGACGTCAGCAAAGCGCCCGATGCCGAATATGCGCGATTGTACGGCAAGTTCGCCGAGCTGGTGCGGACCCGGTCGAGTGCGGTGGACGTCACGCCGCTGCGGCTCGTCGCGGATGCCTTCCTGGTCGGCCGCCGTACGATCGTTCCTGCGTTCGCCTGGTAATTGCGCGCGGAAGATCGATTTCCGCGCGCCAAGTAACGCAGGATACAAATGCCTTGATCGACGATAAGCGGTCAGGAACGCGCCGATAGGCCCCACGTTCTGTCCTTATGCGAGCCCGGCAAGGGCCGAGGATAAGGATGCGTATCGGTGCTTCAGGTCAGTCCGCAGATCGAGCAGGAATACGGCATCGCGATGGAGGCGATCGCGGTGGCGCCACTGGCAACCGCGATCGCCGAGCGATTGGCGGACGCTAACCTCGTCTACATCGCGTCCGACGATCGGCGCGCGACCGAGATCGCCGCGATCGTCGCTGCGCTTTCGCCGGCCGCGCTGGTGGTCCATCTGCCGTCGAGCGACGCGCTGCCCGGCGATGACGCCCCCGCCTCACCGGCCAATGTCGGTCTGCGCGTGGCGGCGTTGCGGCGGTTGCGCGCCGGCGTCGAAGCGGGGCGCGCATCGATCCTGCTGGTGACGACCGCGGAGGCCAGCGCGGTGCGCTATCCGGCGCCTGCGATGTTCGACGTCGTCCCGCCGAGGCTCGCGCCCGGCGATACGATTGATCTCGATGCGTTCGCCGCGACCACCGCGGAGATCGGCTATGTCATCGACGATCGCGTCGACGAACCCGGCGAGATCGCGGTGCGCGGCGGTGTCGTCGACATCTTCCCGGTCGATCGCGACCTGCCCGTTCGCGTGGAATTCGCCGATGGCAGGATCACATCGCTGCGCCGCTACGATCCCGTCTCGCAGTTGAGCCAGGGCGACCTGGATGCGATCGAGATCGGTCGCGCGACCGAGCCCGCCGTCGAACAGGGCGCGACGATCCTCGCGCATCTGCCCGGCGCGGCGGTTGCGCTCGATCCCGATTCCGGACGTCGTCGCGAGCGTTTTCTTGCGGTCGCCGCCGATGGTCTGCCGCGGCGCAAGGCGGCTGCCGAACTGGTCCTCGACAAGGCCTGGGCTGCGGCGATGGCCGAGCGCGAGACGACCGCGTTTCGGATCGCCGACGACCTGCCGCCGCGCTTCATCGAGCGTCGCGATCCGACCCGCGCCTTTGCCCGGTTTGCCAAGGATGTGCTCGCTGACGGACGGCTGGTGATCGCCGGGTCGTCGCGCGACCTGCGGTTCCTGCGGCCTCGGCTGGAGCGCGCCGCCAAGACCGCGTTCGAGCCGGTCGACGAGTGGGCCGGTGTGCTCGCCGCCAAGCCGGGACACGCGCTGCTGCTCGACGCGCCGATCGATCGCGGGTTCGTCGTCGGCGGGATTACCGTCGTCGCGGCCGCCGATCTGCTCGGCGGGCGGGCCGGCAGCCATGAGATGTCCGACGGTCGTGTTGCGCAATCGATCCTGTCGAGCGAGCTGCGGTGTGGCGACGTCGTCGTCCACGAGACGTTCGGGATCGGGATCGTCCGCGGGTTGCAGGCGCTTTCAGACAGCGACGGCGATGCGATCGTTCTCGAATATGCCAAGGGCGGACGCCGGCTCGTGCCGGTCGCGGAGGCCGACCGGATCTGGCGCTATGGTGCCGACGAGGACGCGGTGACGCTCGATACGCTCGACGGCGCGTCGTGGCAGAAGCGCCGCGGGGCGATCGACGCGACGATCGCCGAGAGCGCGCGCGATCTGGCCACGCTGGCCGCCGAACGCGATGCGCGGACGACCGATCCGATCGAGCCGGACCGGGCGGCGTATGAGCGCTTCGCTGCCGGGTTCGCCTTTACCGAGACGCCCGATCAGGCGCGGGCGATCGCGACGACACTGTCCGATCTCGCGAGCGGGAAGCCGATGGACCGGCTGGTGATCGGCGATGTCGGCTACGGCAAGACGGAGGTCGCCTTGCGCGCGGCCGCCGCCGTCGCGCTCGCCGGGCGGCAGGTCGCTATCGCCGCGCCGACGACGGTGCTGGTCCGCCAGCATATCGAGACGTTCACCAAGCGGTTCGAGGGCACCGGGATCGTCGTCGCCGGCCTGTCGCGGCTGTCGAGCAGCGCGGACAAGGCGCGCGTCCGTGCAGGCCTGGCCGACGGATCGATCGGCGTCGTGATCGGGACCGGTGCGATCGCCGGCAAGGGCGTGACCTACCGCGATCTCGCGCTGGTGGTGATCGACGAGGAACAGCGGTTCGGGACCGCGGACAAGGCCAAGCTCCATGATTTAGGCGCCGGGCATGTCCTGACGCTGAGCGCGACGCCGATCCCGCGCACGCTGCAATCGGCGATGGTCGGTCTGCAGGGCCTGTCGATCATCGCGACCCCGCCGGCACGTCGCCAGCCGATCCGCACCGCGGTCTCCAGCTTCGACGACAGCGTCGTCCGTGCAGCGTTGCGGCGCGAACGCGCGCGGGGCGGCCAGAGTTTCGTCGTGGTGCCCCGGATCGAGGATATGGCGCCGCTCGCGGCCAGGCTCGCCAAGCTCGTACCCGAACTCGGGCTGGTGCAGGCGCATGGCAAGATGCCCGCGGCCGAGATCGACGAGGCGATGGTCGCGTTTGCCGCGGGCGATGGCGATGTGCTGCTCGCGACCAACATCATCGAGGCGGGGCTCGACGTGCCGCGCGCGAACACGATGATCGTCCATCACGCCGATCGTTTCGGCCTGTCGCAGCTCCACCAGTTGCGCGGGCGGGTCGGTCGCGGCGGGCGGCGCGGTCAGGTGATGCTGTTGACCGATGGCGATGCGACGATCGCGCCGGCGACCCTGAAGCGGCTGAACACGCTCCAGGCGTTCGACCGGCTGGGGGCGGGGTTCGCGATCAGCGCGCGCGATCTCGATCTGCGCGGCGCGGGCGATCTGGTCGGCGAGGCGCAGGCCGGGCACATGAAACTGATCGGCATCGATCTGTATCAGCATCTGTTCGCGCGGGCGTTGCAGCAGGCGCGGATCGATCAGGACGGCGGGGAGCCGATCGACGACTGGGTGCCCGAACTGCATCTCGAACTGGGCGGCAGCCTGCCCGAGGACTGGATCCCCGAGGAGGAGGTCCGGCTGGCACTGTACGGGCGGCTCGCGCGGATCGCCGATGTGGCGACGCTCGATCGGTTCGAGGCGGAACTCGACGACCGCTTCGGCGCGATGCCCGATCCGGCGCAGCGCCTGCTGCACGTCGCCCGAATTCGGATGCTCGCGCGGCAGGCTGGTATCCAGCGGATCGATGCAGGGCCGGCGGCGATCGCGTTCACCCCGCATGATCGACACGCAGCGAAACCGCTGGAGGAGCTGGTCGAGAAGACCGGGCGGTGGATCGCGCGCGAGACGATCGCCGATCCGGTCGAGCGCGGCGCGAAGATCGCCGATCTGCTGGGCGCGATGACCGACTGAGGGGGCTATTCCGCGGCGAAGGCTAGCGGCGCGAGGCGGGCTTCTTCCGCCAGTGCGTCCAGCATGACGCGGACGAGGTCGACGACGCGGGCGAAACCGGCGCCCGGCGCATGGTGCTTGCGATCGAGATATAGCGTGCGGTCGAGCTCCAGCTGGATCGCGTGAATTCCGGTGCCGGGCGCGGCGTGCCGTTCGAGGATATGCCCGCCCGCATACGGCGCGTTGCGCGCGACCGAAAAGCCGTGTCCTACGCAGGCCGCTTCGACGACTTCGACGAACCGACCGTCCGCCGCATGGCCGAAGCGGTCGCCAATCACGATGCGGGGACCGCCGGGCGCGAGTGGCGGCATCGAATGCACGTCGAGCAGCACCGCGATCCCGAACCGTGCGCGCGCCGCCTGGAGCGCGGCGCCGACCGCGTCGTGATACGGGCGATGATCCTCGACGATCCGCGTGGTGATCTCGGCATCGGTGAACCGCCGCGCCCAGAGATCGCCGGCAGCCGATGTCCTGCGGGGGACGAGGCCTAGGCCGCTGCGCAGCTTGGCGGATTGCTGCGCCAGCGGAGTCGTCGTCGCCCCCTCGTCGATCAGCGGATCGCGTTCGTCTTCGCGGCGGTTCAGATCGATCCACGCGCGCGCGCGCGTCTGGACGATCGTGGTCTGGTGCGTGCGTGCCGCCTTGGCGACCGCATCGACGAGCCGATCCTCCAGCGGCAGCAGCCCGGCCAACGGCACGCGCAACGCGGTCTTCAGCGCGAGCGGATAGTCGCGGCCCGCATGCGGCACGGAGATCACCACCGGGCTCGACGGGGGCGTCGTGCCGAAGCGTTCGAACGGGAGCGAGGTAAACGGGGCGGATGGCATCGATCCACGCTAGGGCGACCGCGCGATGCGGGCAATCGATCTGGAAATCTTAACCGCTTTGCGGCTAGGTCGGCTGCAACGATGCTGTGCGAAAACGGGACTTTAGATCGATGTTGCGAATCCTGCTGGCCGAAGACGATCAGGTCATGCGTGAATATCTGACGCGTGCGCTCGAACGGTCGGGCTATGCCGTGACCGCGGTAGACCGCGGCACCGCGGCCATCCCGCTGCTTGAAACCGAGACGTTCGACCTGTTGCTGACCGATATCGTCATGCCCGAGATGGACGGGATCGAGCTTGCGCAGAAGGCGGGGGAGATGTGCGCGGACCTGCGCGTGATGTTCATCACCGGCTTCGCGGCGGTCACGCTGAAGGCCGGGCGGGCGATGCCGAACGCCCGCGTCCTGTCGAAGCCGTTCCATCTGCGCGATCTCGTCGCCGAGGTCGATCGGCTGTTCGAGATGGATAATGCGACGGGCATGCATTGAACGCTTGCACGCCGCGATAACCGCGGCTAGTGGAGCCGTCCGGCGGGCGTGTAGCTCAGTGGTAGAGCACTGTGTTGACATCGCAGGGGTCGCAAGTTCAATCCTTGCCACGCCCACCATAGAAAGCCCTGGTAGCTCGATGAGTTACCAGGGCTTTTTTGCGTCTGGCGGGATTGGCCTCGGCGCCCATCATCGACGCGATCGGCTGATCCCCGGCATAATCGCGCGTCCGGACGCCAACTATACGCCAGCTATATGCGAAAGGGGGCAATCGCTCTCGAATTGCTACGCGTCCTGCGCCTAATCGCCAGGCTCCACGGCTTCCGCGCATCATTCGCGGGGCGTCTTCGGTTGGGGTGTAGTGATGAAGCGTTTATATTCGGCGGTCGCAGGGGTTTTGCTGGCGGTTCCGGCACTGGCGATCCCGGCGGCAGCGCAAGCACAGTCGGCGCCCGACGACACGACCCCGGCGGCCCCGGCTGCAGCCAACCCGGCCGCGCCGCCGTCGGCAATCACCGTCAGCGGATCGGTCGCGATCGCGTCGGACTATCGGTTTCGCGGCGTGTCGCAATCCGACCGCCAGATGGCGGTGCAGGGCGGTCTGACGATCGCGCACGAGAGCGGCTTCTACGTCGGCACCTGGGCGTCGAATCTCGCCGGCTGGGGCACGTTCGGCGGCGCGAACATGGAGCTCGACCTGATCGGCGGCTACAAGGCCAAGCTGGGCAATGGCGCCACGCTCGATACCGGGCTGACGTGGTACATGTACCCGGGCGGCGCCAACAAGACCGACTTCGCCGAGCCCTATGTCAAGCTGAGCGGCACCACCGGTCCGGCGACGCTGACCGCGGCGGTCGCCTATGCGCCCAAGCAGCAGGCGATCGGCAAATGGTACGCGACCGGCGCCGACGCGGCCGCGGGCGTCTACACCCGGCCGGGCGCGAAGGACGACAACCTCTATCTGTCGGGCGACGGCGCGTTCGCGATCACGGGCACGCCGATCACCGCCAAGGCGCATATCGGGCATAGCTGGGGGCAGGACGGCCTTGGTCCGAACGCGACCGCAGTCACCCCGACCGGCAACTATTGGGACTGGTCGCTGGGTGCCGACACGACCTGGCGCACCCTGACGTTCAACGTGTCGTACGTCGACACCGACATCTCTCGCCGCGACTCCGCCTATCTGCAGCCCAGCTTCAGCAAGGGGCAGGACGGTACCGGCACGATCGCCGGCGGCACCGTCGTCGCTTCGCTCACCGCCGCTTTCTGACGCCGCCAACTAACAAGGATCAACCGATGGAAGACCTGTTCTGGATCCTCGTCATGGTCGGGCTGGTGGCGGCTACGCTTGCTTATGCCCGCCTGTGCGACAACGCATGAGGGGGATGCGATGACTCTCGATCTCTGGCTCGCGGCACTGACCGCACTTGGCCTGCTCATCTACCTGGTGGCGGTCCTGATCCGCCCCGAACGCTTCTGAAGGAGGCGGCATCATGACATTCCAGGGCTGGTTCCTGATCCTCGGCTTCGTCGCCATCCTCCTCGCGCTGACCAAACCGGTCGGCCTGTGGCTGTTCGCGCTGTACGAAGGCCGCCGCACCCCGCTCCACGTCGTCCTCGGACCCGTCGAGCGCGGTTTCTACAAACTCGCCGGGGTCGATCCGCAGGCCGAGCAGGGCTGGCGGCGGTACGCGCTGCACATGCTCGTGTTCAACGTCGCGTTGATGGCGTTCACCTATGCGGTGCTGCGTCTGCAAGGTGTGCTGCCGGGTAACCCGCAGGGGCTCGCCGGGCTGTCGCCGAACCTGGCGTTCAACACCGCGGTGAGCTTCACCACCAACACCAACTGGCAGAGCTATTCGGGTGAGTCGACGATGTCGAACCTCAGCCAGATGCTCGGGCTGACGATCCACAATTTCCTGAGTGCGGCGACCGGCATTGCGCTGGCGTTCGCGCTGTTCCGCGGGTTCGCGCGGCGTGAATCGAAGGCGATCGGCAATTTCTGGGCCGATATGACGCGCATCACGCTGTATCTGCTGCTGCCGTTGTGCGTCGTCTATACGGTGTTCCTGATCGCCAGCGGCGTGCCGCAGACGCTGGCCGCGACCGTCAACGTGACCACGCTCGAAGGCGTCAAGCAGGTCCTCGCGATCGGGCCCGTCGCCAGCCAGGAAGCGATCAAGATGCTCGGCACCAATGGTGGCGGCTTCTTCAACGCGAACTCGGCGCATCCGTTCGAGAACCCGACCGCACTCGTCAACCTGATCCAGATGCTGTCGATCTTCCTGATCGGCTTCGGCCTGACCTGGACGTTCGGCAAGGCGGTCGGCAACACCAAGCAGGGCTGGGCGATCCTGTCGGCGATGGTGATCCTGTTCCTCGCCGGCGTCACCGTGACCTATTGGCAGGAAGCCGCCGGCAACCCTGTGCTGCATCATCTCGGCGTCGCGGGCGGCAACATGGAGGGCAAGGAGGTCCGCTTCGGGATCGCCGCGTCCGCATTGTTCTCGGTCGTCACCACCGCGGCCTCGTGCGGCGCGGTCAATTCGATGCACGACAGCTTCACGGCGCTCGGCGGGATGATCCCGCTGTTCAACATCCAGCTGGGCGAGGTCGTGATCGGCGGCGTCGGCGCCGGCATCTACGGCTTCCTGCTGTTCGCGATCCTGGCGGTGTTCGTCGCCGGGCTGATGGTCGGTCGTACGCCCGAATATGTCGGCAAGAAGATCGAGTCCCGCGAGGTCAAACTCGCGGTGCTGGCGATCGCGGTGCTGCCGTTGATGATCCTCGGGCTCACCGCGCTGTCGTCGGTGCTGGCGCAGGGGCTGGCGGGGCCGCTCAACAAGGGGCCGCACGGCTTCTCGGAGATCCTCTATGCCTTCACCAGCGCGGTCGGCAACAACGGGTCGGCGTTCGCCGGGCTGAGCGCCAACACGCCCTATTACAACGGTCTGCTAGGCGTTGCGATGTGGGTCGGCCGGTTCTTCATCATCGTGCCCATGCTGGCGATCGCCGGCAGCCTGGCCGCGAAGAAATACACGCCGGAAAGCGCGGGTTCGTTCCCGACGACCGGCGGCCTGTGGGTCGGCCTGCTCGTCGGCATCGTGCTGATCCTGGGCGGCCTGACCTTCCTGCCGAGCCTCGCGCTCGGTCCCATCGCCGATCATCTCGCGATGATCCGCGGCACTTTGTCCTGACGGGGGCGCCATCATGGCCCAGAATTCGCAAAGCCGTTCGCAGAGCAAGAGCCTGTTCACCGCCGATCTGGTGGTGCCGGCGATCACGGCGTCGTTCGTCAAACTCAACCCGAAGGAGCTGATCCGCAACCCGGTGATGTTCGTCACCGCGGTCGTCGCCGCGCTGATGACCGTGCTGCTGGTCGTCGGCCATGACAGCCTGAGCATCGGCTTCAAGCTGCAGCTCGTCATCTGGCTCTGGCTGACGGTGCTGTTCGGCACCTTCGCCGAAGCGCTCGCCGAAGGACGCGGCAAGGCGCAGGCGGCCTCGCTGCGTGCCACCAAGGCGGACCTCGTTGCCAAGCGCCTGAAGGGCGACGGTCGCGAGCATGAGAGCGTGCCCGCCAGCGCGCTGAAGGTCGGCGACGTGGTGCTGGTCGAGACCAACGACCTGATCCCGTCCGACGGCGAGGTCGTGTCGGGTGTCGCGTCGGTCAACGAGGCGGCGATCACCGGCGAGAGCGCGCCGGTGATCCGCGAGGCGGGCGGCGATCGCTCGGCGGTGACCGCGGGGACGCGAGTCATCTCCGACGAGATCCGCGTCAAGGTGACGGTCGAACCGGGCAAGGGCTTTCTCGACCGCATGATCGCGCTGGTCGAAGGCGCCGAGCGGCAGAAGACGCCGAACGAGATCGCGCTGACTCTGCTGCTGGTCGGCCTGACGATCATCTTCCTGATCGCGGTCGGCACGATCCCCGGCTTCACCAGCTATGCGGGTGGCTCGATCCCGGTCGCGATGCTCGCGGCGTTGCTGATCACGCTGATCCCGACGACGATCGCCGCGCTGCTGTCGGCGATCGGCATCGCGGGCATGGACCGTCTGGTTCGGTTCAACGTGCTGGCCAAGTCGGGTCGTGCGGTCGAGGCGGCGGGCGACATCGATGTCCTGCTGCTCGACAAGACTGGCACGATCACGATCGGCGACCGCCAGGCGAGCGAGTTCCGCGCGGTCGGCGGCGCGAGCGATGCCGAGATGGCGGAAGCCGCGCTGATCGCCAGCCTCGCGGACGAGACGCCCGAGGGCCGTTCGATCGTCGTGCTGGCACGCGAGCGGTTCGGCGTCACGACGAGCGTGTTGCCCGATGGCGCGGAAGTGATCCCGTTCACCGCGCAGACGCGGATCTCGGGCGTACGGACCGCGGACATGCTAGTCCAGAAGGGCGCGGTCGACTCGATCCTGAAGGCCAATCCAGGGGTCGGCCAGACCGCGGCGGCGACCGAACTGCGCCGCATCACCGACGAGATCGCGCGTGCCGGCGGGACACCGCTGGCGGTCGCGAAGAACGGCCGGTTGCTCGGTGCGATCTTCCTGAAGGACGTCGTCAAGGCAGGGATCCGCGAACGCTTCGGCGAGCTGCGGACGATGGGCATCCGCACGGTGATGATCACCGGCGACAACCCGCTGACCGCGGCGGCGATCGCGGCCGAGGCGGGGGTCGACGACTTCCTCGCGCAGGCCTCGCCCGAGGACAAGCTGGCGCTGATCCGCCAGGAACAGCAGGGCGGCAAGCTCGTCGCGATGTGCGGCGACGGCACCAACGACGCACCCGCACTGGCACAGGCCGATGTCGGCGTGGCGATGAACACCGGCACGCAGGCGGCGCGCGAGGCGGGCAACATGGTCGATCTGGACAGCGATCCGACCAAGCTGATCGAGGTCGTCGGCCTCGGCAAGCAGCTGCTGATGACGCGCGGCGCGCTGACGACCTTCTCGGTCGCCAACGACGTGGCGAAATACTTCGCGATCATCCCGGCGATGTTCGTCGTGCTGTATCCGGGGCTCGGCGTGCTCAACGTGATGCGGCTGGGGTCGCCCGAAAGCGCGATCCTGTCGGCGATCATCTTCAACGCGGTGATCATCCCGTGCCTCGTGCCGCTCGCGCTGCGCGGCGTGAAATACACGCCGATGGGGGCGGGCCCGCTGCTCGCGCGCAACCTCGCAATCTACGGACTGGGCGGGCTGATCGCGCCGTTCGTCGGCATCAAGATCATCGACCTTGTGGTCGGTGGCCTCGGCCTCGCATAAGGACAATAATATGGGCAAGGATCTCACCTCCGCACTGCGACCCGCGATCGTCATGACGATCCTGTTCGCGGCACTTCTCGGGCTGGCGTACCCGCTGGCGATGACGGGGATCGGTCAGGCCGTGTTTCCGTCGCAGGCGAACGGCAGTCTGGTGACGCAGAACGGCCAGGTGGTCGGCTCGACGGTGGTCGGTCAGGCGTTCGTCGGGGACAAATATTTCCAGACGCGCCCGTCCGCCGCGGGCAAGGGCTATGACGGGCTGGCGTCGTCGGGGTCCAATTTCGGCCCCGCCTCGCACGCGCTGGTCGACCGGGTGACGCCCGACATCGCCAAGCGCCGTGCCGAAGGGGTGACCGGGCCGCTGCCCGCCGACCTCGTCACCGCGAGCGGATCGGGGCTCGATCCCGATCTGTCGCCGGCCGCCGCCGCCGTCCAGGCACCGCGCATCGCGCGGGTCCGCGGCATCCCGGTCGACCGGGTGAGGACGATCGTCGCCACCGCGACCGAGACGTCAATCCTGGGCGAACCGCACGTCAACGTGCTGGCTATGAACCGCGCGCTGGACGCCCTGCCGCGCTGATGCCGGTCAGCGATCCGGGCAACAGCGACAATCGTCCGGATCCGGATGCCCTCCTGCGTCAGGCCGAGCAGGAGGGAAGGGGGAAGCTCAAGATCTTCCTCGGCGCGGCACCGGGGGTCGGCAAGACCTTCGAGATGCTGTCCGAAGGCGCGGCACGGCGGCGCGACGGTGTCGATGTCGTCATCGGCATCGTCGAGACACACGGCCGGGTCGAAACCGAACGGCTGACCCGCGGACAGGAAATCGTCCCGCGTCGCGACGTCGCCTATGAAGGGCGCGTCCTGGCGGAAATGGACATCGACGCGATCCTGGCGCGTGCGCCGCGGCTCGCGCTCGTCGACGAACTCGCGCATACCAATGCCCCCGGCAGCCGCCATCCCAAACGCTATCAGGATGTCGAGGAACTGCTGGCGGCGGGGATCGACGTCTACTCGACGATCAACATCCAGCACGTCGAGAGCCTCAACGACATCGTCGCCAGTTTCACGCGGGTCCGGGTGCGCGAGACGGTGCCCGACCGGATCCTCGAACTCGCCGAGATCGAGGTCGTCGATATCCCGCCCGACGAGCTTATCGAGCGGCTCAAGGCGGGTAAGGTCTACCTGCCGCACGAAGCGACCCGTGCGCTCAGCCATTTCTTCTCCAAATCCAACCTGTCGGCGTTGCGCGAACTCGCGTTGCGCCGCGCCGCGCAGGCGGTCGACGCGCAGATGCTCGATCATGTCCGCGCGATCGGCATCGGCGGGACATGGGCGGGCACCGACCGGATCGTCGTCGCGATCAACGAACTGCCAGGCGTCGACGGCTTGGTCCGCGCGGCCAAGCGGGTCGCGGACGGGTTGCACGGGCCGTGGACGGCGTTGTTCATCGAAACGCCGCGCACCGCGCACTTCACCGATGTCCAGCATCAGCGCGTCGCTGCCGCCATGACGCTGGCGACGCAGCTCGGGGCGGCGGTCGCGACGGTGCCGGCCGCGTCGGTGGTCGAGGGTATCCAGGGCTTCCTGATCCACGCGCGCGCGACGCAGCTCGTCGTCGGCAAGTCGCGCCGCTCGCGTGCGTTCGAATTCATCCACGGATCGATCGTCGACCGGTTGATCCGCGGTACGAGCGGCGTGACCGTCCACGTCCTGCCGATGGAAACCGAAACCAGGACGTCGGCGCTGGCATGGCGGCGGTCGAAGGCGGGCTGGGGCTCGCCGACCGGCTATGCCATCACGCTCGCGCTGGTCGCGGCGATCACGACGGTCGCCAGCGCGTTGTTCCATATCCTCGATCTCGGCAACGTCGCGCTGTTGTACCTGCTGCCGGTGATGGCGGCGGCCAGCCTGTTCGGGTTGCGCACCGGGCTGTTCGCCGGAATCGCGTCGAGCCTCGCCTACAACTTCTTCTTTCTGCCGCCGGTCGGCACGCTGAGCATCAGCAATCCCGAAAACCTGATCTCGATCTTCGTCCTGCTCGGCGTAGCGATCGCGACCAGCCAGCTCACCTCGCGGGTGCGGGCGCAGGCCGACCTCGCCGCGGCGAGCGCACAGACCAACGCGACGCTGGCGGGGTTCCTGCGACAACTGAGTGCGATCAACGATCCGGCGGTCGCCGCGCGGATGATCTGCGACGACGTCGCGCAGGTGTTCGCGGTGCAGTCGGTGCTGCTCGCCCCGACGACGGGCGCCGGGCTGACCGTGCAGGCCGCGAGCACCGCGGATTACCGGCTCGACACGATGGATCTGGCCGCCGCGAACTGGGCGTTCGATGCCGGCGCGGCGGCGGGCAAGGGGTCGGCGACGCTGGCCGCGTCCGAATGGCTGTTCCAGCCGGTCAAGGCGGGCGGGCGGACGCTCGCGGTGCTCGGAATCGCGCGCGAGAACAGCGGCGATCCGGTTCGTGCCGATCAGCTGCCGCTGCTCACCAGTCTGGTCGATCAGTCCGCGCTGGTGCTCGAACGGCTGCGGCTGGAGACCGAGATGCGCGATGTCGATGCGGTGCGGACGCGCGATCGGCTGCGCGCGGCGCTGCTCTCGTCGGTCAGCCACGACCTGCGCACGCCGCTGACCGCGGTGATCGCCGCGGCGAACGAACTCGACCACGGCGCCACTCCCGACCTGATCGCGACGATCAAGACCGAGGCGGCACGGCTCAACCGGTTCGTCGCCAATCTGCTCGACATGGCGCGGGTCGAGGCGGGGGCGCTCAAGCTCAACATCGAGGCGACCGATCTCAGCGATGCGGTCGCCGGTGCCGCGCACGACGCGCGCCGGGCGCTGGAGGGACATGCCGTCCGGCTCGACGTGCCGCCCGACCTGCCGCTGGTCCGGGTCGATCCGCAGCTACTGCATCACTGCCTGCTCAACCTGCTCGACAATGCCGGGCGCTACGGCGATCCCGGTACCGAGATCGTCGTCGAGGGGCGGCATCGCTACGGCGAACTCAGGCTGGCGGTGCTCGACCACGGTGCGGGCCTGCCCGCGGGCCGCGAGGCCGAGGTGTTCGAGACGTTCCGGCGGCTCGAAGGATCGGACCGCGAGATCGTCGGGACCGGGTTGGGGCTTGCCATCGTCAAGGCCTTCGCCGAGGCGATGGGGATGATGGTCGAAGCCGGCAATCGCGTCGACGAGCCCGGCGCCGCGTTCACGCTGGTGTTCCCGTCCCCTCTCATCGTGCGCAACGTCGCACCCGAAAGCGCGATCTGATGCCTGCCAAGATCCTGGTCGTCGACGACGAAATCTCGATCCGCCGCCTGCTCCGCAACACGCTGGAGCGCGCCGGCTATGCGGTGGTCGAAGCGGTCGATGCGCGCAGTGCGATCACCTGCGCGGCGGCCGAGCACCCGAGCGCGATCCTGCTCGACCTGGGATTGCCCGACCGCGATGGCCTGAGCCTGATCCCGGTGCTGCGACGCGATGGCGATGCGGTGATCCTGGTGGTGTCCGCGCGCGACGCGACCGACGAGAAGGTCGCCGCGCTCGATCTCGGTGCGGACGATTTCGTCACCAAGCCGTTCGACAGCGACGAGCTGCTCGCACGGTTGCGCGTCGCGCTGCGGCATCGGGCCACCGCCGACACCGCGCCCAAGCTCGTGCGGAAGGGTGGCCTGACGATCGATCTCGATCGCCGCGTCGTCACGCGCGACGGCGAGGAACTGCACCTGACGCGCAAGGAGCACGAGGTGCTTGCGGTGCTGGCGCGGCACAGCGGGCGGGTCGTCACGCACGACAAGATCATCGCCGCAGCATGGGGTGGCGACGAGGATCCGCGGATCGAATATCTCCGCATCGTGATCCGCAACCTGCGCCAGAAACTCGAGGCGCCGGATCCGGTCGGCAGCGTGATCGCCAATGAATTGGGGGTCGGCTATCGCCTGCGCACCGATAGCTGAACGGCGATCGGGCCGGTCTGCCCGCTTTCCAGACACGGGGTAAAGCTGCCATGCGCCGGCGATGATTCGCCTCCCGATCTCTGCACTCGTTTGCGTCCTCCTGTCGTCCGGCGCTGCCATCGCGCAATCGACCCCCGAACCTGCACCCGATATCGTCGTGACCGGGCGCGGGCTGGCGCCGGCACCGGGCGATCGCGCCTACGACATCGTCACGATCGAGCGCGACCGGATCGACGCCAATGCCAGCAACCGGCTGGAGAGCGTGCTCGCCGATGTCGCCGGTCTGCAGCAGTTCCGCCGCTCCGATTCGCGCAGCGCCAACCCGACCAGCCAGGGCATTTCGCTCCGCGGAATCGGCGGCAATGCGTCGAGCCGCGCGTTGCTGATCCTCGACGGCGTACCGCAGGCGGATCCGTTCGGCGGGTGGGTCGCGTTTCCCGCCTATGCGACCGGGCGGCTGGGGCGCATCCGCGTGACGCGCGGCGGCGGCAGTGGCTATCAGGGGCCGGGGGCGCTGGCCGGCACGGTCGAACTTGAAAGCGCGACGCCTGGCGACCTGACGCCGTTCCAGGGCAGTGTCGCCTATGGCAGCCGGGACTCGGTCGATGCGCAGGGTTCGGCGGCGTTGGTCCGTGAGGGCGGGTTCGCGACGCTGTCGGGCGCGTATGCGCGCGGCGACGGTTTCACGCCGACGGTGGCCGACAGTCGCGGGATCGTCGATCGGCCTGCGCCGTACGAACAGGCATCGGGCGCGATCAGAACCGTCGTCGGGATCGGCGCGAAGACCGAGTTGCAGATGAACGCCAGCGCCTTCACCGACCGGCGCGATCGTGGGTCCGATTTCACCGATAATACAAGCGAGGGCGCCGATGCGAGCATCCGGCTCATCGGGCGCGGCGACTGGGGCTATTCAGCGCTCGCCTATCTCCAGACGCGCGCGTTCGCGAGCAGCTTCAACAGCATCAATGCTACGCGCACGACCGCGATACAGTCGCTCGACCAGTATAATACGCCTGCCACCGGGCTGGGCGGGCGGATCGAGATCCTGCCGCCGCTGGGCGAGAGCATCACGCTGCGGCTGGGTGCGGACCTGCGCGACGTCAGCGGCAAGACGCAGGAACTCTACACCTTCGTCGCGGCGGTCCCGACGCGGCGCCGCGAGGCGGGCGGGAGCACGACGACGACGGGCGTCTTCGCGGACGGCAGCCTGGTCGCGGGCGACGTGACCTTCAGCCTGGGCGGACGCGTCGATTGGTGGTCGATCGACGGCGGCTATCTGTCCGAACGGCCGCTCGCCGTCGGACCTGCGCTTACCAACCAGCGCTATGCCGATCGCGACGACAGCGAGACGACCGGCCGCGTGGGTATCGCCTACCAGCCCGCTGACGCGATCACGTTGCGCGCCGCGGGGTATCGCGGGTGGCGGTTGCCGACGCTCAACGAACTGTATCGCCCGTTCCGCGTCGGCAACGACGCCACCGCCGCGAATGCGCTCCTGTCGCCCGAGCGGCTGACCGGGGTCGAGGGCGGTGTCACGCTGACGCCCATTGCCGGTGTCAGCGTCGCCGCAACCTATTTCTACAACCGGCTCAAGGATGCGATCGCCAACGTCACGACCACCAGCCCGGCGCAGGTGTTGCCCGGCGTGACGACCTACCGCGTCCGCCAAAATCTCGATGCGATCCGCGCGCACGGGTTCGAACTCGATGCGGCGTATCGTCCCGGCCCGTTCGGCGTGCAGGCGTCGTGGTCGCATACGAATTCGACCGTCGAGGGATCGGGGATCACCGCGGCGCTCGACGGATTGCGGCCGGCGCAGACGCCGCGCGACGCGGTGTCGGGAACGGTCGACTGGCGCCGCGATGCCGCCGCGCTGTCGCTGACGGTGCGCCATATCGGCCGGCAGTTCGACGACGACCAGAATACGCGGGTGCTCGCGCCCGCGACCACGCTCGACGGCTATGCGGCACTGCCGATCCTGCGGTCGCTGGTGGCCGAGTTGCGCGCCGAAAATATGGTGAACGAGCGGGTCGAGGCGGGGATCAGCGGCGCCAACATCGTCGAGCGCGCGACGCCGCGGACGATCTGGGTCGGGCTCCGCTATGGCCTGCGTTGACCCGTGTCTGGGCTGCGACTAATGGCGGTGACGTGAAGGGTTCCCGGCGACGGGATCAAAAGGGAAGTCGGTGCGCGGGAAGGTCGTCATGACCAGAGCCGCAAGACCGGCGCTGTACCCGCAACTGTGACCGGATAGCGGCCACCCCGAATAGGCCACTGGGTGACAGCCTGGGAAGGCGGGGTGGGTGCGAAGACCCGGAAGCCAGGAGACCTGCCTCTCACGGTCGATCCACTGCGCGGGCGGGTGTCCGGCGCGGACGAGAGGCCCCCATGGGGCATCCTCGAGCGAGAGACGTCTGGCCGCTCTGCGAATGGTCGCAGGCGGTTCTGTTCAGGACGTGCCCGATGACGAAAACATTCCTACTTCTGAGCGCGGCGGCGGCGATCGCGTCGCCCGCCTACGCACAATCGATTCCCGATGGCGATACGCCCGAACTGGTGGTCACCGCCGCCCGCGTCGCGCAGCCGGCGAGCGAAGTCGGTCAGGCGGTGACGGTGATCGACCGCGCCGAGATCGAGCGCCGCCAGACCACGGTGGTATCCGACCTGCTCGCGACCACACCGGGCGTCACCGTCACGCGCAACGGCTCGGTCGGCGCGCTGACCGGCGTGCGGATCCGCGGCGCCGAATCCGACCAGACCTTGGTCGTGATCGACGGCGTCCGCGTCAATGATCCGTCGTCGACCGGTGGCGGTTTCAACTTCGCCAACCTGTTGTCGAGCTCGGTCGAGCGGATCGAAGTGTTGCGCGGGCCCAATTCGGTGCCGTGGGGCAGCCAGGCGATCGGCGGCGTCGTCAACATCATCACCGCGACGCCGACCGAAGGCGTGCAGGCTCGCGCCAATGCCGAATATGGCTATGCCGACAGCGTGTTCGCGAGTGCGGGCGTGTCGGGCGCGAAGGGGCCGGTCTCGGGCTCGCTGACCGGCGGTTACCTCAGGACCGATGGCATCTCGTCGGCGGCGAGCGGCACCGAGCGCGACGGCTATCGCCAATATGGCGCGGCCGGGCGGCTGGGCGTCGAGTTCGCGCCGGGGATCGGCCTCGACCTGCGCGGCTATTATGCGGACAGCAAGGTCGACATCGACGGGTTTCCGGCACCCGCTTTCGTCCTGGCGGACGACCCCGAATATTCGAAGACGCAGGAGATCTATGGCTATGCCGGGCTTCATGCGAACTTCGCCGATGGCCGGTTCAACAACCGCGTGGCGTTCACGATCGCCGACATCAACCGCGACAATTACGATCCGACCTTCGGCACGGACCCGAGCTTCATCGGTCGCGGCCGCAGCGAACGCTACGAATATCAGGGCGACTTCCGCCCGCTCGACCAGGTTCGCGTCGTCGCGGGCGTCGAGCGCGAGAACAGCCGGTATAACGACGGCTTCAGCTCTGCCGACACGGGCATCACCAGCGTCTATGGCCAGCTGATCGTCAAGCCGATCGACATCCTCACGCTGACCGGCGGCGTCCGCAACGACGATCACGACGATTTCGGCAACCACACGACGTTCGGTGCCAATGCCGCACTGGCGTTGCGGACCGGCACGACGCTCCGCGCGAGCTACGGCGAGGGCTTCAAGGCACCGACCTTGTACCAGCTGTTCTCCGACTACGGGAACCGCGGTCTCGATCCCGAGACCGCGCGCAATTTCGACGTCGGCGTCGAACAGGCGTTTCTCGGTAATCGTGCCCGCGTCGGCGTTACCTATTTCAATCGCCGCTCGCGCAACCAGATCGACTTCCGCGATTGCAGCCCGACCGAGCTGACGACGCCCAATTCGATCTGCGCCAATCGTCCGTTCGGCGTGTACGACAACGTCGCGCGTGCCGAGGCCGACGGCGCCGAGTTCACGCTGGCGCTGCGCCCGGTCGATGCGCTGACGCTGACCGCGAACTACAGCTATATCCACACCGAAAACCGGTCGGTCGGCGACGATTTCGGCAAGACCCTCGCGCGGCGACCCGAGCAGACCGCGAGCGTCAACGCGGATTACCGATTCGCGTTCGGGCTGTCGATCGGCGGTACAGTGACGATGGTCGGCGACAGTTTCGACGACTCCGCCAATGCGGTGCGGCTCGATGGCTATGCGCTCGGCGGCGTCCGGGCGGAGTTTCCGATCGGCGAGCGGTTCGCCGTCTATGGCCGCGTCGATAACATCACCGACGCGTCGTACCAGACCATCGCCGGCTACGGCACCTATGGTCGGGCGGCCTATGGCGGCGTGCGGTTGCGTCTGAAGTGAACCGCGCGGCGATCCTCCTTGCGCTGCTGGTCGCGTCGACGCTTGGGGGCTGCTCCGTGCCGCCGGGCGGACGCGGCGGCGGGGGGATCGTCTCGACCAATCCGTGCGTCGATGCGGTGCTGGTGCGGATCGTGCCCGCATCACGGATCGCGGCGATCAGTCATTATTCGCAGGATCCGGGGGGGACCTCGATCCCGCTGGAGGTCGCGCGGCGGTTTCGCGCGACCGCCGGCACCGCGGAGGAAGTGATCGCGCTGCACCCCGATCTCGTCATCGCCAGCACCTACACGCCCGCGGCGACGCAGGCGGCGTATGCGCGCGCCGGGTTGAAGACGTTGCTGCTCGGCATTCCCGATTCGATCGCGGAGAGCCAGGCGCAGGTGACGCAGATCGCCGATGCGGTCGGCGCGCCGTCGGGTGGCAAGCGGATCAATGCCGATATCGATCGTGCCGTCGCCAGATGGACGCGGCACAGCGCCAATCCGCCGAGCGCCCTGCTCTATATCACCGGCGATCTGGCGACTGGCGACGGTACGTTGCTGACCGACATGATGACCCGCGTCGGGTTGCGCAATGCGGCGGTGCGCTACGGCCTGACGCATACCGGCACACTGTCGGCGGAGACGATCGTCACGCAGCCGCCCGATGTCGTCATCGCCTCGGAGCGGGTCGGGCGGGGGGCGGCACTACGGCACCGGCTGTTGCCGACGACGCCGCAAGCGGTGTTTCCGCGTGTGCTGATCAATTGCGGCGGCCCGACGATTCCGCCGGCGCTCAAGCGGCTGGCTGCGATAAGGGCGGGGCTGTGATGGCCTACGTCTACCACCCCGGAGAAGGCCGGGGCCCAATTGGAATGGCCGAAGTAACGGAGCGCTGTGCGCAGTCACGATCGTCTCCCAATTGGGCCCCGGCCTTCGCCGGGGTGGTGGAATTGGGTACGAGCGGGGATGCGCGGCGGTGACTCGCACGCTGAAACTGCTCGCGCTCGGCCTGCTCGTGATCGCGCTGTTCGGTGTTTCGCTCGGCTGCGGGAAAGTCTCGGTGCCGCCGTCCGCGTGGTTCTCGGCCGATCCGCGCTGGTGGATCATCCTCGAACTGCGTCTGCCGCGTGCGGTGCTCGGGCTCGCCTTGGGGGCGACGCTCGGTCTGTCGGGTGCGGTGCTGCAAGGCTATCTGCGCAATCCGCTGGCGGACCCGGCGGTGGTCGGGGTATCATCGGTCGCAGCGCTCGCCGCGGTCGCCGCGATCGTCTTCGGGGTCGGCACCGGACCCGGCATCTTCGTCGCGGCGATGCTCGGGGCAGGGGGCGCGGTCGCGCTGCTCGCCGCACTGACCTGGCGATCGTCGAGCGCGATCACCTTCATCCTCGCCGGGACCGTGCTGACCAGCCTTGCCGGCGCGCTCACCGCGTTCCTGATTTCGATCGCGCCGAACCCCTATGCGGTGGCGGAGGTCATGGACTGGCTGATGGGTGCATTGACCGATCGCGGGTGGACCGACGTATATTCCGCGCTGCCGCCGATGCTGCTCGGGACGATCCTGTTGCTGACGACCGGGCGATCGCTCGATTCGCTGTCGCTCGGCGAGACGGCGGCGCGGTCGTTGGGCGTACGGATGGGCCGTATCCGCGTCCTCGTCGTGCTGGGGACCGGCCTCGTCGTCGGGGCGGGGGTGGCGGTAACGGGCGTCATCGGGTTCGTCGGTCTGATCGTGCCGCACCTGCTGAGACCGCTATTCGGGCACCGGCCGGGCGCGCTGCTGCTGCCGTCGGCGTTGGGCGGCGCGGCGCTCGTGCTGGCCGCGGACAGCCTCGTGCGGCTTGCGCCCGGCGCGGGCGAAGTGCGGTTGGGCGTCGCGATGGCGATGATCGGCGCGCCGTTCTTTCTCGGGCTGCTGTTCAGGGAGCGAGGACGCGCATGGATCTGATCGTAGATGTTCTGAGCGTGAAGCTCGGCAAGCGCACCGTCCTGCACGACATATCCGCGCATCTGCGCCCTGGTCGCGTGACCGCGATCCTCGGGCCCAACGGTGCTGGCAAGAGCACGCTGGTCAAGGCGGCGGCCGCGCTCGTCGGCTATGCGTCCGGCAGCGTCAGGCTCGGCACGCAGGAGGTCCGGGCGATGGACCCGAAGGTGCGGGCGCGCGCGATCGGTTATCTGCCGCAGGATGCGACGGTGCATTGGAACATCGTCGCGCGCGACGTCGTGGCGCTCGGTCGGCTGCCGCACCGGGGCGCGCATGCCGGCGCGTCGCCCGCCGATCACGCGGCGATCGCACGCGCGCTGCACGACACCGAAACGACGCATCTCGCGGATCGCCCGATCGCCGAACTGTCGGGCGGCGAGCGCGCCCGCGTCCTGCTCGCGCGCGTGCTGGCGGGGGAGCCGCGTTGGCTGCTGGCCGACGAACCGCTCGCCAGCCTCGATCCGTCGCACCAGATCGACCTGCTTGCGCGCCTGCGTACCTATGCGGCGGGTGGGGCGGGCGTGGCGATCGTCCTCCACGACCTCGTCCAGGCCCAGCGCACCGCCGATGACGCTCTGCTGATAGCGGACGGTCGGGTCGTGGCGTTCGGCCCGGTCGCCGACGTTCTCACCGCCGGCACGTTGGGCCGGGTATTTGGTGTTAGCGTCGCGACGTTGGAGGACGAGGACGGTCGCCTGTTCGTGCCCGTCGGCCGCATCGAACCGGCATAGACGGTCGACGGGCCCCGTTCGGCGCACTATCCCGCACCCGGTGATCGACATTCCTGCCCCGCTCCGTTTGCGCCTCGACGCCGATGCCCTTGTCCAGAACTGGCGCACGCTCGACCGCATGAGCGGGCGCGCCGCCTGCGGTGCCGCGGTCAAGGCGAACGGCTACGGCCTCGGCGCGATCGAGGTCGCGCGCCGCCTCGCCGATGCAGGCTGCCGCGATTTCTTCGTCTCCAATTGGCAGGAAGCCGCCGAACTCGCCCCGCTTGGGCTGACGGTATCGGTGCTCCACGGCGTCCGCGACGAGGACATGGCGGCGGCGTCGGCCGGGTTCGCCCGCCCGGTCCTCAATACCCCCGGGCAGGTCGCGCGCTGGAAAGCCGCGGACGGCGGCGCTTGCGACGTCATGGTCGACACCGGCATGAACCGGCTCGGGGTGTTCACCGATGACATTGCCGCGGGTCTGCTCGACGGCCTCAAACTCGAAACGCTGATGAGCCACCTCGCCTGTGCGGACGAAGAGTCGGCGATGAACGAGGTCCAGCGTAATCGCTTCGCCGCGCTTGCCGGTCGCACGTCGGCGCGTCGGCTGAGCCTCGCCAATTCGGCGGGGATCGGCCTGGGGACGGACTATGCGTTCGACCTGACCCGGCCTGGGCTGGCGCTGTATGGCGGCGTGCCGCGATCGAGCCTTGCCGCCGCGATCGAGCCCGTCGCGACGGTCGAGGCGCAGGTGTTGCAACGGCGTCGCGTGTCGGTCGGCGAGACGGTCGGGTACAACGCGACCTGGACGGCAGCCACGGATACCGACGTCGCGATCGTCAACCTCGGCTATGCGGATGGATATTTCCGCGGGTTCTCGGACCGCGGCACGGCGTGGGCAGGGACGATCGAGCTGCCGGTGATCGGCCGCGTCTCGATGGATCTGCTCGCGGTGCGCGTCGACGACGCTGCCGGGCTGGTCGAAGGCGACTGGATCGCAGTCGACCGCGATCTGTCACGGGCTGCGACGCGGTCGGGCATGTCGCAGTACGAGTTGCTGACCTCACTCGGCCGACGGCTCGACCGACTATGGTCGGACGCGTGATCAGGCCTGTGTTTCCGGCCCCGTCCAGGCATCGAACGGCCGTTTGCGGATCCACCGCGTCGCCAGCCATTTGACGCCCTGCACCACGGGAAGTCCGGCGTGCAGCGACTGGGGATCGGTCGTATCGTCCGCCAGCGTGTTGGTGAAGGACACCGCATCGCCGGCCTTCGGGCGGATCGTGACGCCGAGTTTGGGGAAGTGCGTCTCGCCACCGGCAAAACCTTCGTTGAGGTAGATCAGCACGGTCTTCGTGCGCTGGTTGCGAGCGTTGCCGATGGCGTCGAAATGCGGGCGGAACTGTTGTCCTGGGCGATAGCGGAGGATCGTCAATGCCTCGCCCTGGGCGATATCCGTCGCGGTGATGGTCGCGAGCCGCTGGTTGATCGCGCGCACGACGAGGCTCTCGCGCATCGGCCCGATCACCGCGGCATCGGACGTGCGGACGGGGTGGGTAATGGCACGCCCGGTACGCGGATCGACCACGCCGGCGGGCAAAAGCAGATCGTTTGCGGCGTTGGCCAGATGTGCGCATTCCTCCCTAGTCAGCAGCGCAGGAAAATGGCGGATTTTCGGCTGCGTGGCGAGTCGAGCCGATGCCGGTTCGGCGGCAGGGTGGCCATCTGCGGTCAGGCGCATCGCGTCGAGCAGGGCTATGTGCTGCGCGGCGACGGGATCGGAACGTGCAGCGACTGCCAATAGCGTCCGCGCGGCGTGCCACGACGCGGGCGAACCCGATCCGTTCGCGGTCAGCGCGATTTCCAGCAAGGCGGCATCGACATGGCCGATCGCCACCGCGCGACGCAGGATTTCGCGTGCCCGGCGAAGATCGCGCGGCACCGGGCCGCCGGTCAGGTTCCAGCTTGCAAGCCGGAACAGCGCGTCGACGTCGCCCTGTTCCGCCGCGGCTGCGACGATCGACACGGCTTGCACGGCCTGCCCGGCGGCGAGCAACCGGTCGGCTTCGATCAGGAGCGTTTCGCTGTTCATCCAGCGGGTTATATCCGCAATGGCCCGGGGCGGGCAAAAAAAAGGGGCCGGCGACATCGCCGACCCCAAGAGTGATCATCGCAAAACGGCGATCAGAACTTCGCGGTGAAGCCCGCATAGAAGCGACGGCCGACCGGCTCGTAGATGCCGGTGCCCGCACCGATACCCGTCGAGCTGAGCGGCGGGCGCGTGTTGGTGAGGTTGTCGACGCCGAGATAGAAGTTCGAACCACCATCGACGTTCATGCCCAAGCGCAGGTCGTGATAGGTGACCGACTTGTAGTACAGAATATCGGCATAGTCGGCGTTCTCAGGCGGACGACCCTGCAGCGAATTGACGTCCTCATACGTGTTGAGGTTCATGCGCGACAGATACCGGAACTGATAACCGACATACACCGTCCCGGCGCTGGCGTTCACGCTGACGTTGAAGGCGTCCTTAGGCTGGCCGACTTCGCCGAGCAGACGGTTTGCCCGGTTAGGATCGGTCGGGTCGAGGAACGAGTCGTTCTGGAGCGCGTGGGTCCAGATGAAGTGGGCCGTGACGTTCTTGTTGTCACCGAAACGACGCGTGTAGCTAAGGTCGGTGTTGATGCCGCGAACCTTCAGCTTGGCGTAGTTCAGCGTCGTCTGCTGAAGGCTGCCTTCGATGATCCGGAAAGCCTCCTCACCGCCGGGACCGGTCGCGCCCGCTGCGACGCGCTGGAACAGACCGCAGAACTGGTTCTGCAGGTTTGCCGCGTCGTAGCAGCCATTGACGATCTGCTGCGCGCTTGGCGCGGTGATCACGTCGTTGACCTGAATGTTGTAGTAATCGACCGACAGCGTCAGGCCTGGGACGTAGCTCGGCTGGTACACGCCGCCATATGTGTACGAGTCGGACTTCTCGACCTTCAGCGTGGGGTTACCGCCACTCTGGATCTCCAGCGACTGCTGGTAGATGTAGTCGTACGCACCAGCACCCGTGGTGGGGATACCAGCCGCCGCGCAGTTCGCTGCACGCGTCGAAGACCCCGTGCCGATCTGACGCGCCGCGCAAGGATCGACGAAGAGAGGCGCGAAGTTCTGACCCAGTGGCGAGTACAGATCCTGCAGGTTCGGCGCCCGCACAGCCCGCGCATATTGCGCACGGAAGCGAAGATCGGCGATCGGCGAGTAATCGATGCCTGCGTTGTAGGTATAGTTGGTCCCTGCCGCACCCTTGTAGTCGGAAACGCGACCAGCACCGCTGAGCGTCAGCTCCTTGATCAGCGTGATGTCGGCCAGCAACGGCACGCGAAGCTCGCCGTAAGCTTCCTTCACGGTGAACGACGTCGGATTAAACGCGGCGATTGCATTGTAGAAGGTGTAGCCGGATGCCACCAGCGGATCGGCCTGGAAGGACGCGGTCTCACGACGATATTCGCCGCCGACCGAGAACCCGACAGGACCGCCCGGCAGGGTCAGGAACTGGCTCGTGTCACCCGAGATGTAGCCGATCAGATCGAGCTGCGTGATCTTGCCGACCGATACCGTGTCCTGAAGAACGTAGTTCTTCGCAGCCTGCGAGATGTTGCCCTGGCCGAACGGATTGACCGGCTGGCACGCAGCGATGTCTGCGGCGAGCACCGCCGGATTACCCCCGACATCGGTGCCGCCGGTCAGGCCGAGATTGGCGCGGGTCGGATCGATCTGCGAACCGCAGACGATCTGGCCGGCCGCATTGCGGACCGCGTCCATGCCCAGCAGGAAGCGCTGGGTGTTCAGGTTGCCGAGGACCTTGGTGCGCTCCTTGAACTGACCATAGTTGCCCGACAGCTCGTACTTCCAGTCGCCGTTGAACGTGCCACGCACGCCGCCGACGATCCGGTAGGTTTCGCGCTTGGCCTCCTCGGTGCGAACGCCGAGATCGAGCAGGTTGCGACGGAGAGGAATGCGCGTTGCGGCCGTCAGCGGCAGCCCGGCTGCAGCATATTGCTGGGCAATGACACCACGTGCCTGATCGGTCAGATACGGGTTGTCGTAGCGAGGGCGCTCATAAAGGGCATCGATCGTCGAGCCCTGGAAGAAGGCCGGGCCGCTATTGCCGGAACCGACCGAATTGGTCCGAACGTACTTCGCTTCGATAAAGGGGATGAATGCATCCGAAACATCGAAGTGCGCGATCAAGTTAGCCGAATAACGATCGAGCTGCGGCAGGATTTGGACGTTCTTGCCTTCACGTAGCGTATCGCCGTTGCCACCGATCAACGAGCCATTCGGCGACAGGCCTGCGCGCGCGCCGGTCTGCTGAATGAGCGTGCCGTCGGGCTGGAAGAAATAGGGGCAGTCGAACGCCGCGTTGGTCGAGTCGCGACCGCAGCGACCTGCGCCGGCGCCGGCACGGCCGTTGAACAGGATCGTCCCCGAGTTGGAGATCGTGACCGGGCGGACATCGCGGTAGAAGACGCGATCGGGAATGCCGTCGCTGCCGTTCGGCGTGCCAGCGGGGTCGGTATCGACGACGACGAAGTTGTTGACGGTGCGCAGATCCTTGCGCTGCGACGCGTAGAGGCTGTTCTGGCGGGCATATTCGAGGTTGACCGCGACGTTGCCGCGACCGTCGGCGAAGTTCTTGCCGGCCAGGATGCTGCCGTAATACGAGCCCGCGTCACCCTTCTGGCTGATGCCACCCTGGCCGTGTGCGACCAGACCTTCGTAGTTCTGCTTGAGCTTGAAGTTGACCACGCCCGCGATCGCGTCCGAACCGTAGATTGCCGAGCTGCCGCCGGTGATGACGTCGACGCTGTCGATCAGGTCGGTCGGGAACGTGTTGACGTCCGGCGACACGGCGTTGTTCAGGATGTCCGCGCCGACGTGACGACGACCGTTGACGAGCACCAGCGTACGCTGCGTGCCGAGGCCGTAAAGGTCGACCAGGCTCAGGCCCGACGTGCCGAGAAAACGCGTCGAGTTCTGCTGGCTGAACGTGTTGGCGAGCGCTGGCAGGTTGTTCAGGACGTCGCCGACCGAGATGTTGCCGGTCTGCTGCAGTTCCACGGCGCTGATCGAGGTGATCGGTGCAGTCGAAACGCCGTTGGGGTTCGAAATGCGCGAACCCGTGACGGTGATTTCCTGGGTATTGGTATCTTCAGCGGGCGCGGCCTGCGGCGCCACGGTGGGCGAAGCCGTAGCGGTGTCGGTCGCCGTTTGCGTCGTGGTATCCGGCGCGGTCTGCGCTGCCGCGTAGCACGGAAGGCCGGCCAGCACGCTCACGAGCGCCGTGGCGCCGAGAAGACGATACATGTTCATGGTTAAAGTTGCCCCGTTTGTAATTTTGATACCGAATACAAACGGGTATGAAGTGTTAGTGCAAGCTCCGGTTCATGTTGACGTCATTCGCACACTGTTTTGTCGAGCAATGTGACATAAGCGTCACATTGCTACCAAAGTGGTTTTAACGCTCGACGCACATCGCGATGCCCATGCCGCCGCCGATGCAGAGCGTGGCGAGCCCCTTCTTGGCATCGCGCTTCTGCATTTCGTAGATCAGCGTCGTCAGGACACGCGCGCCGCTGGCGCCGATCGGGTGGCCGATCGCGATTGCGCCGCCGTTGACGTTGACCTTGCTCGCGTCCCAGCCGAGTTCCTTGCCGACCGATAGCGCCTGGGCGGCAAACGCCTCGTTCGCCTCGATCAGGTCGAGGTCGGCTAGTGTCCAGCCGGCTTTCTCCAGCGCGCGCCGGGTGGCGGGGACGGGGCCGATGCCCATGACCGACGGGTCGACGCCGGCCGAGGCCCAGCTCCTGATCGTTGCGAGGATGGTCGAGCCGCGGCGTTCGGCTTCGTCGCGGCGCATCATGACGAGAGCTGCGGCGCCGTCGTTGAGGCCGCTGGCGTTGGCGGCGGTGACCGTGCCGTCCTTCTTGAAGGCGGGCTTCACGCCCGAGACGCTCTCGATCGTCGCGCCGGAGCGGATGTATTCGTCGTCGGCCACCACCGTGTCGCCCTTGCGGCCCTTGATCGTAACCGGGGCGATCTCGTCCTTGAACCGTCCTGAGCCGCGGGCGGTCTCGGCCTTGTTCTGCGAGGCGACCGAGAAGGCGTCCTGCTCGCCGCGCGTGACCTGGTATTGCTCGGCGAGGTTCTCGGCGGTGATGCCCATGTGATAGCCGTTGAAGACGTCGGTCAGGCCGTCGCTGACCATCGTGTCGACTAGGCTCAAGTTGCCCATCTTCTGGCCGCCGCGGATCGACTGCGCGTGGGCGGAAAGCGACATCGATTCCTGGCCGCCCGCGACGACGATGGTCGCGTCGCCGGTCTGGATCGCCTGTGCGGCAAGTGCGACTGCACGGAGGCCGGAGCCACAGACCTGATTGACGCCCCAGGCGGGGATTTCCTTTGGCACGCCGGCGGCCATAGAGGCCTGGCGGGCGGGGTTCTGGCCTTGGGCCGCGGTGAGGACCTGGCCGAGGATGACTTCGGAGACGTCTTCGCCAGCGACGCCGGCCTGTTCGAGCGCGGCTTCGATCGCGATGCGGCCGAGTTCGTGTGCGGGTGTGGTGGCGAACGCGCCAAGGAAGCTGCCGACGGGGGTGCGCTTGGCGGCGGTGATGACGACGTCGGTGGGAAGCTGGTCGGTCATGTCGGGATCCTCTTTGTTTGGACCCCATGTAGGTCAGTCGAGTGCGGCGATCCAGTTGGCGAGCGGTTCCCAGAGGCGCGCGCGGGCGGAACGGCCGACGATCATGCCGACATGGCCCGCGCCGAGATCGCGGCGGTCGACGAGGCCGATCGCGGTCGCGGCGGGGACGATGCGGTCGCTGAGCGAGACGAACTCGACGGTGGGGCAGGCGAGCGCGCGCGGATCGACGGGGGTGCCGGCGATGACCCAACCACCTTTGCCGGGCAGGTCGTTGGCGATGCAGTCCTCGAACAGCGACGCGGCGGCGGCGTAGGGCAGGGGGGCACCGGCGTTGGCCCAATCCTCGAGCCGGACGAACGCGCGCGCTGCGTCGCTGTCGGGGGGGAGGTCGGCGAACGTTTCGTATTTGGCGATGGTCCGTGCCGGGTCGAGTTGCCAGAAGCCGGCTTGCAGGACTTCCATCGGCAGGACGCCGAGCATCGCCGCGGCGGGCTGGACCGCGGCCCAGGTCGCGGCGAGGGTGGGACGGCCTTCGCCGTAACCCGCGAAGTGCCACGGCGCGGCGATCGTCGCGACTCCGGCGGTCGGCGTCATCGCGGCGGCACTGAGCGCCAGCGTGCCGCCGAGGCAATAGCCGACCAGCACCGGTGGTTCGGGGAGTGCTTGGAGCAGCGGGACCAGCAACCGTTCGACATGCGCCGCCAGATCGAGATCGCGATCCTCGCCGCCGGGCGATCCCCAGTCGACCAGCCAGACGTGAAACCCCTGCGCGGCGGTCCATTGCACCAGCGAAGACTCGGGCGAATGATCGAGAATGTCGGGGGGGTTTATCAGCGACGGGACGAACACCACGGGGCGGCCAATGCCTCCGTAGTCGCGCAACGACACTCGCCCAGAACGGTGGATCGCGGGCATCGCATCGGCGCGTTGCTCTCGCGGCGCGCCTTGATACGCGCGCAATCCCGCTAGCGCGCGGGCCATCCGGTCGGGCGATGCTGCGGTCTCGCTGCGCAGCACGGACAGGAACAAGGGTAAGGGCCTCGGACCTTGTTGCGGTGCGTCATCAAAGACTGTAGCCTCCGTTTCAAACATAAGACGGGGGATCCATGAAGAAGCAACCGGCTGCCGACGGAATCGTCATCATCAAGAAGTACGCCAACCGGCGGCTCTATAACACCGAGTCGTCATCCTACATCACGCTGGATCATCTCGCGACGATGACCCGCGAGGGGCGCGACTTCAAGGTGGTCGATGCGAAGACCGACGAGGACATCACGCACAACGTCTTAACACAGATCATCATGGAGGAGGAGAGCCGCGGCGAGACGATGATGCCGGTGAACTTCCTGCGTCAGCTGATCTCGATGTACGGCGATTCGATGCAGACGATGGTGCCGGGGTATCTTGAGGCGTCGATGGACAGCTTCCGCCGCAACCACGACCAGTTCAAATCCGCGGTCGAGGGCGCGTTCGCGAACTCGCCGTTCGCCGATATCGCCAAGCGCAACCTCGAGATGTTCGACGTCGCGACCCAGGCGTTCAAGCCCGGTGCCGCGGGTGGCGTCGCACCGGCGGCCGCGCCCGCCAGCAAGGACGACGAGATCGCCGCGCTGCGCAGCGAACTCGCCAAGTTGCAGGAAAAGGTCGAGAAGCTCGGCTGACTGATGGCGCCGGCGTTGTGGGGTGCGAGTGGCGGGCTGGCCGCGCTCGCCATCGTCGCGGGATTCGGGGAACGGCGCAGGCGACGGCGGCGCGATCCGGACGCGGTCGGCTGGGTAGACTGGCCGAGGGTGCAGATGCTGGCGCTGATTGCACTTGCGGTGACGGTGGGGCTGGCGTTCAAGACCTGAACGCGCGGTCATTCCGGAGATAGACAACGGTGTGCCAGCTGTTCCGCGGAGTCGAGAGGACGGGGCGGTAACCGCGCGCGAGCGCCGCCTTGACCGCGCGCAGACTGCCCCGGTTCCAGATCGACAGGCGCCGGTCTGACGTGACGATGACCGGTGGTCGCCTGGCGAGGATGCGGCGGACTTCGGCGGCTTCGTCGATCCCGGTCGCGCCCTGTTCGGTGTCGTAGGCGAGCAGATTGGGGAAGGCATAGGCGGTCGGCAGGCACGCGTGCGCGAGATGATAGGTGACGGTGTCGCCGATGAAGACGTACGGGCATTCGCGGCCGCTGTTCGCTTCGACGACATGCGCGACCGCGTAGGCGCCGGCAGCGTCGCTGGGATGGAGCAGGCGTTTGGCGATCAGGATCGCGATCGCCACGCCCAGAGTCAGGATCAGCAAGCGGATCGAACGCCCGAGTGTCGGCGCGGCGAGGATCGCCAGGGGCGCAACCAGCGGTAGCGCGTAATGGTCGAAGAACGTGCCGATCGCGAAGAATCCGGCGAGCGCGAAGCCGAGCCAGGCGTAACCGACCAGGATCGTTTCGCCTGCCACGCCGCCCCGCGGTCGTGTCCGCCAGGTTAGGACGGCGCCGAGGATCAGCGGCGACAGCTCTGCTGTGATGCCGAGCAACCGCATCGCGAGATCGCTGGCCGAATAGCCCCTGCGCAGCGCGATCGACGTGACGTTGGCGAACCAGAACGCATCGAACGCCGCCGGCCCCTGCGCGCGATACCAGCCGATCGCGGCGAGCGTCGGTGCCAGACCCATCACCGCCCACACCGTCGCCGCCAGCATGACGTGCCGCCATTTTGCGCGGGCGCGCGCGAGAAACCAGATGTGCGCGAGGCCGAACGCTGCGCCTTCGAACATCGGCGTGTATTTCAGCTGGATCGCGATTCCTGCGAGCAGGCAGGCGGCGATACCGCTGACGACGATCGCGCGGGTGCGGCTGGCAGCGGCTTGCGCAGGGAGCTGGAGCGTCAGCAGACCGGCGACCGCCATCGGCAGATTGTAGAAGACGGGGGCCTGCCCACCGATGCCGCCTACCAGCGCGATGACCAGCAGGTAGGCGGTCCCTGCACCCAGCGCGCCGCGATCGCTTGCACCGAGAGTTTTCGCCGCGCGGCCGACGACGACCGCGGTCGCCCAGGCGCACAAGGTCGCCATCAGCTGGTAGGCTAGGATGCCGTTGCCAGGGAGCGTCCGGATGCCGGCGAACAGCAGGAACAGCCCGATCGGCTTGCGATCCCAGATGTCGATATACGGCACCGCGCTGTGCAGCAGGCGATCGCCGACGAGCAGGTAATATTGCTGGTCGGGATCGATCACCGGATTGCCGAAATCCCATGCCCGGACCGCCAGCGCGACCAGCAGCAGGATCAGCGCCTGCACCCACCGATTGCGCGGCATCAGTAGAAATTCCGCAGAGTAAGGGCGCGCGTCGAACCGTCGCACAGCCCGAGGCGGACGACACGTCCGGGCGCACCGGCAGACCAGGCGGCGATCGGATTTGTCGCGTAATCTCGGGGTACCGCCGCGCCATCGATCGTGCAGATCATCTCACCGTCCTGCCAGCTAGCGGCTGCGGGGCCGCCGCGCATGACGTGGAGCACCTTGAGCCGATTGTTCTCAATGCCGACGAGCAAGCCGCTGGTCGAACGCAGCGGCGGCCGGTTGGCGCGCGGGCCTCGGCGGAGGATCATGCGGCGTGCGCCGGGATCGAGCAGCACGCGGTAGTTCTGGAGAAAGCCCGAGCCGATCCGGCCGGCGGTGCCGATCGCCTGGGAAAATCCGCCTGCGGGCTCGATCCGCACTTCGGTTTCGCGCGCGACCAACGCGCCGACGCGCAGGTCGGGGACGATCGCGAGGCCGCTGACGGTGGGGCCGGCCAAGCCGAACGCGATCGCGGTGGTGGTCGGCAGCGCCTTCAGGTTCGCGGCGTGCCATCCGGCGGCGGTGACGGTGATCGACGAGCCATCGCCGGTATCGACGACGATCGGCGCAAGGCGTCGGCCGCCGAGCGTGATCGCGCTCTCGTAGACGGTGCGCTGTGTGGAAATTCTCAGCGGTGCGGTCTCGCCCTTGAACGGCATGCGGCCCGAGCGGAGCAGGCGAAAGCGGTGCGCGGCGTAATCGATATCGAGCGCATACCCCGCGAGCAGGTCTGCGCCGACCAGCAGGTCGACCGCGGCGGCGCTGCCGGTGGCGATCGCAGGAAGGCTCGCGACGGTCACGCCGCCGCCGGTCCGCGCGAGCCCGCCGAGTGCCATCGAGCGCGTTGGCATCCAGCCGAGCGCGACCGATCCGCCGATCGCGCTGGCGCTGCCGCCGGCGACTAGCTTGGCGGTGTCGACCGCGGGGGAGGCCTTGGCGAGCAAGGTATAGCTGACGCCGGTATCGAGGATCGCGGTGACCTTGCGGCCTTCGAGCTGCATCGTGAAGCGGATCTGGTTGCCGGGGGTGAGATCGAACGGCACCCAGCGCGCCTCGGCATCGGCGGCGAGGTGGTAGACGCCGCGGTCGCGCGCCTCGGGGGAGATGGCGGGTGTGGGCACGGTCGGCTCGCGTGCGGAAACGGTGAAGACCGCGAGGAGCGGGACGAGCGTGAGAAGAGCGCGACGCATGTGGGGGTGTCCGTAGCGGGTCGGTGGCGGCGTACAAGCTGGCGCTTCGCCGGGCGGGGTGGCGACCGGGTGTGCGCTGCGCTGGTTATGTGGATTTGATCCTGCCAATACGATGGAACACTCCTCCGCGAAGGCGGGAGTCTAGGGTTACGGGCGGCGGCGTTCGGGATCCTGGCCCCCCGCGTTCGCGAGGGAACAGTAGAAGGCGGGCGAGCCTTCCGAAGCTAACCCTGCGAAACTGGGTCGATCAAAATTAGGCTGATGCGGAGCGATCCGCGATACGCGCAACGCTCGCAAAGCCCACCACCCCGGCGAAGGCCGGGGCCCAATTGGGGGACGGTGCTAAGCGGTCGCAGCACGTCGTTACTGCCACCTTTCCAATTGGGCCCCGGCCTTCGCCGGGGTGGTGGCGGGGAAGGTTAGCGATGTTTTCTATAGGCACGCTTCCAACATTACAGACACGCCTCAAGATATGCCTGATCGAACCCGAACTGCTTGGCCTTCTCCAGCGTATACGGCCTCAACCCCATCGAGCGGTACTCGCCCAGGATCTTCCCGTCCGCCGACTCGTCCATATATTCGAACTTGAACAGCTCCTGCGTGACGATCACCGGGCCTTCCATGCCGATCACCTCGGTGATGTTGGTGACGCGGCGCGAGCCGTCGCGCAGGCGCTTCACCTGGATGATCAGCTCGACCGAGTCCGCGATCTGGCGCGAAATGGCTTCCTTCGGCACCTTGATGTCCGACATCATCACCATGTTCTCCATACGCGCCAAGGCTTCGCGGGGAGAGTTGGCGTGGAGCGTGCACATCGAGCCGTCATGACCGGTGTTCATGGCCGCGAGCATATCGAAACACTCGGACCCACGAATTTCGCCCAGGATGATCCGGTCAGGCCGCATACGCAGTGCGTTCTTGACGAGATCGCGAATCGAGATCTCGCCCTGGCCCTCCAGATTGGCCGGGCGCGTTTCGAGCGGGAGCCAGTGGGGCTGCTGCAGGCGAAGCTCGGCGGCGTCCTCGATCGTCAGCACGCGTTCGCCGGGATCAATCATTTTCGACAGCGCGTTGAGCATCGTCGTCTTGCCCGAGCCGGTACCGCCCGAGATCACGACGTTGAACCGCGACGCGCCGGCAATCTTCAGCGCGGTCGCCATCTTCGGCGACATCGAGCCGAAGCCCGCCATCATGTCGAGCGTGATCGGTTTCGCGGAGAACTTACGAATCGAGATCGCGGTGCCACGAAGCGACAGCGGCGGAACGATCACGTTGACGCGCGAGCCGTCCTTCAGGCGCGCATCGGCGAGCGGCGAGGTCTGGTCGACGCGACGACCGACCGAATTGACGATCCGCTGCGCGATCTGGAACAGATGCTCCTCGTCGCGGAACTGGATCGGCGCCAACTCGAGCTTGCCCTTGCGCTCGACGTACGTTTGCTCGGGGCCGTTCACCATGATGTCGGTGATGTTCGGATCCGCCAGCAGCTCCTCCAACGGCCCGAGCCCGAGCAGTTCGTCGACCAGCACTTTTTCCAGCGCGAATTGTTCGCGGCGATTGAGCGTCAGCTTCAGTTCGGCGAGCACTTCGCCGATGATCGGGCGGAATTCCTCGGCCAGCTCGTCCTTGTTGAGCGTCGCCGCCGCTTCCGGGTCGACGCGTTCGAGCAGGCGCGGGAGGACCTGTTCCTTGATTTTGTGGATCGACTGTTCGAAGCCCTCGACGCGGCTGTTGCCCGCCTCGCCGCTCGCATTCTGGCGATCGGACAGGCGCTGCATCGCGTCCAGCTGTCCGGCGGGCATCGTACCGGGGCCGAAGCCGTCGCTTTCGCCGGGCATCGGCAGCGAGTCTATCGGCGGAAATTGCGCGCCGCCTTCGGGCTCGGGCCGCGGCGCGGGGCCGCTACCCTGCATGGGACGGGCGACGCCGAATGCGGGACGCACCGCTTGCGCCCCGTTCTGCCCCCCGCTCATGCCACTACGACGCCCGAATGCGCTCATGCCCAAATCCCCGGATGATTGCCTAAGGGGTTACGCGCCAAGGCTTGATAATTCGCTAACCAAACCGGACTTGCGGGGAGCGGCCTATAAGAGCCGAGGGTTGATCGCCGCGCATAACTCCCCGAAGGCTGGTGCATGATCCGCCTGCTCCTCCTTCTCGCGCTGACTTTCGGGTTGGCGAGTTCCGCGTCTGCGGACGACATCGCCGCCACCGGGCGCGGCGTCGTGCGCGTCGTGACGATCGCGGTGGTCGATGATCAGGTGGTCGGCTTCGGACATGGCAGCGGCTTTGCGATCGCGCCCAACCGGATCGTCACCAACGCGCACGTCGTCGATCTCGCCGAACGCTATCCCGACAACGTCGTCGTCGGCATCGTACCGACGGAGGGCAGCAAGTCGTACCAGGGCAAGGTGATCGCGTATGATTCGCAGCGCGACCTGGCGCTGATCGAGTTCACCGGCGCACGCCTGCCGCCGAGCGCGCTGTATACCGGGCCGATGACCGAGGGCGATGCGGTGGTGTCGCTCGGCTTCCCGGGGAACGTCGACCTGGCGACGGCGCGGTCGGCGGCGGATTATATCCGGCCGATGACGCCGGTGCGGTCTGAGGGCGTGCTTTCCGGGCGCCGCGTGTTGAGCGGCGTCGAGGTGCTTCTCCATACCGCCAGTATCGCGCGCGGCAATTCGGGCGGGCCTTTGCTCGACCGGTGTGGGCGGGTGATCGGGGTGAACTCGGCGATCACGCGCGGCGAGGAGGGCGATTCGACGTTCGGGTTCGCGATCGCGGATACCGAGCTTGCCGGGTTCCTCCACGATGCGAAACAGCCTTATGCGTCGATCGGGACGGGGTGTACGTCGATTGAGGATCGCTTGCGGCAGGACGCCGACGCGGATGCGCGGGCGACCGCCGATGCGGCGTCCGCCAAGCGCGATGCTGCGACGCAGGATGCGATGACCCGCGAGGTTGCGCTGGAGAAGGCGCGGACCGAGGCGTCGCGCAGCCGCGAGAATGTGATGGCGCTCGCCGGGCTGCTGCTGGTCGCCGGGGCGCTCGTGATCGGGAGCGCGGGGCTGCTCGAATCGCGCGGGCAGCGGCGGCAGGCGGTTTGGGCGCTGGGCATCGGCGGGCTGAGCGTGCTGGTCGCTATCATCGTGTTCGTGCTGCGGCCTTCGGGTGAGGTCGATGTGCCGCTGTCGGCGCTGCCGAAGACGCGGATTTCGACGCCCGATGCCGCGCTTGGGAAGCTGATGTGCACGCTGATTCCCGAACGCAGCCGGATCACGATCTCCTCGAGCGAGGACGTGCCGATCGACTGGGGCGCGAAGGGGTGTGTGAACGGCAAGACGCAATATGTCGCCGCGAATGGTCGCTGGGATCGCGTGCTGGTGCCCGATGCCGAGCAGACCGTGTCCGTATTGTCGTTCGATCCGGCGACGCGCGTCTATTCGAACACGCGTTACCTGATGTCGGCGGCGGGGATGGAGGCGGCGCGGACCGCGCGGGGCGTCGTGCCGAACGTGTGCAATATGGACGAGGCGGCGTTGGGTCGGTTGGCGGGGCAGCAGGCGGCGGTCCGGGCGGTGTTGCCGCCGTTGCCGAACGAGAAGCTGGTTTATTCCTGCAAGTCTGCGCGCTGAGCTTCGGTCGCGAGTAGCGCGCGCTTGCGGTCCAGCCCGTAGGCATAGCCGCCGAGCGCGCCGCCGATCCGCTGCGCACGGTGGCAGGGGATGACGATCGATACCGGATTTTGCCCGCAGGCGGTGCCGGCGGCGCGGACTGCGGCGGGGCGGCCAGCCAGGGCCGCGAGTTCGCTGTAAGTGCGGGTTTCGCCGATCGGGATGGTCCGCAAGGCTTGCCAGATCGCTTCCTGGAAGGCGGTGCCGCGGACGTCTAGCGGGAGGTCTTGGTCGCGGTCGGGGGACTCTACGGCTGCGACCACTTGCGCCGCCAGGTCCGCGAGGGCTTCGTCGCCGGGTTCGATCGTGGCGTTGGGGAAGCGGCGGCGGAGTTCGTCCGCGTCTTCGTCGAACGATACGCGACACAGGCCTTTTTCGGTGGCGGCGACGAACAGTGCGCCGAGACTCGTATCGGCGACCGTCCAGCGGATCGTGACGCCTTCGCCGCCGCGCGCCCAGGCGCTGGGGGCCATGCCGAGCCGTTTCGCGTCGGCTTCGTAGAAGCGGCTGGGGGCGGAATAGCCGGCGTCGTAGATCGCTTCGGTCACGGTCGAGTCCTCCGATAAGGCGTTGGCCGCGCGGCTGGTGCGGAGCGCCCGCGCGTAGGCGGCGGGGGTGACGCCGGTGGCGCGCTTGAACAGGCGGTGGAAATGGTGCGGGGCGTAGCCAACTCTGGCGGCGACCTCGTCCAGCGAGAGGCGGTCTTCGGCCGCTTCGAGCAGCGCGACCGCGGCGGCGACGGCGATGCGGTCGCGGCCGACTTCGTCCGGGGTGCAGCGCAGGCATGCGCGGAAGCCGGCGGCGCGCGCGCTTGGCGGGTCGGGGTGGAAGGTGACGTTCTCGCGCTTGGGGTGACGCGCGGGGCAGCTTGGCTTGCAGTAGATGCCGGTGGTCTTCACGCCGACCACGAACCGACCGTCCCACGCGCGGTCGCGGGCTTCGAACGCTGTCCAGGCAATATCGGTGTCGGGGGCGATGCTCATTGGATCGGTATAGCCGGTCGCGACGTGCGCGCATCCCGTGGCTTGCGCTCAAAGCGGGAGCCAATCGGCGGTCCGGCCGTTCTTCCGTGCATACCCCATAACGAAAGACGTCTCATGGCCTCCGACACGCCCGTCTGGTTCATTTCCGGCTGCTCGACCGGTTTCGGTCGCGAACTCGCCAAGCTCGTGCTTGCGCGCGGCTGGCGTGCGGTCGTGACTGCGCGGGATGCGGATCGTGTCGCCGATCTGGCGGAGGGTGCCGAGGATCGTGCACTCGCGCTGTCGCTCGACGTGACGGAGCAGGCGCAGATCGACGATGCGGTCGCGCAGGCCAAGGCCAAGTTCGGGCGGATCGACGTGCTCGTGAACAATGCGGGCTACGGCTATCAGGCGTCGGTCGAGGAGGGCGTCGAGTCCGAGATCCGTGCGCAGTTCGATGCGAACGTGTTCGGGTTGTTCGCGCTGACCCGCGCGGTGCTGCCGATCATGCGGGGGCAGAAGACCGGCCATATCATTAATATCACGTCGGTTGCCGGTCAGGTCGGGTTCCCGGGGTCGGGTTATTACGCCGCGTCGAAGCATGCGGTCGAGGGGTGGTCCGACGCGTTGCTGGCCGAGGTGAAGCCGCTTGGAATCGACGTGACGTGCGTCGAGCCGGGGCCGTTCCGGACGGACTGGGCTGGGCGGTCGCTGAAGCAGACGCCGGTGAAGATCGCGGACTATGCGGATACGGCGGGCAAGCGGCTGGACGGGACGCGGGAGGTTAGCGGGACGCAGGCGGGTGATCCGGTGCGGGCCGGCGAGGCGATGATCGCGCTGACCGAGCATGCGAACCCGCCGCGGCATCTGGTGCTGGGGGCCTGGGGGTATGATGCTGTGACGACGAAGCTGGCGGCGCGGCTGAAGGAGATCGAGGCGCATAAGGCGGACAGCCTTGGGGCTGATTTTCCGGCGGAGTAATCTAGGAGGAGCGAGAGAGAGTTGTTTCCCCGCGAAGGCGGGGACCCAGACTGGGCTCCCGCCTTCGCGGGAGAACAAGGAAGTAAGGGGTGGCCTTCGCGTCTGAAGTGCCGGCCTGCGCCGAGGCCTTCGACTGTCCTTTAGCCCCTCTACCAGAGCCACCACCCCGGCGAAGGCCGGGGTCCAATTGGGGGACGTTGCTAACGAAGCGCATCCCTCAATTATTGCCACCTTTCCAATTGGGCCCCGGCCTTCGCCGGGGTGGTGCCAAAGGGAATGAAGTGGCTCAGCCGCCGTTGGCGCGGAACAGGTCCAGCGTGCGCTGCTTCGCCAGATCCGCACTCGGCTCGTGATAATCCTTCCGCCGGTCCGAGTTGAACCCGTGGCCGGCCTCGTAGACGTACACCGTCGCGTTGGGCCAATCCTTGGCGATGACCTGCTCGACGCCCTCCATCGGGATGCCGTGATCGTGGCGACCGAAGTGAAGGATGACCGGCACCTTCGGTTCCTCGTCCGCCGCCGCCGGGATCATGCTGCCGTAATAGCCGCTCGCCGCCGCGACGCCGGTGAGCTTGGTTGCGGCGAACCACGCGACCGAGCCGCCATAGCAATAACCAACCACGAACACCGGGCCGGCGGGGGCGAGCGTGTCGATGCAGGTCTGGACGTCCTTCAGCGACAGGTCGAACGGGTGGAGTTGCCGTGCGAGTTCGACGCCGCGCGCGAGACCTTCCCCCGAATAGTCCGCCTCAAATCCCGGATGCTCGCGATCGAACAGCGCGGGGGCGAGGACTTCGTAGCCGTCGGCGGCGTATTCGTCGCAGAGGTCACGGATGTGGTCGGTTACGCCGAAGATCTCCTGCACCAGCACGACGCCGCCGCGACGCTCGCCGGTCGGCTGCGCGTGATAGACCGCGACGCTCGCGCCGTCGGACATCGTCATCGTTTCCATCGTGCCGGTCATTCTCTCGTCCTCGTCCTATGATCCCATGCCTGCCCATTATCGTCATTCCCGCGGAGGCGGGAACCCATACTGGCAGGCTGTGCGATGAAAGCGCCGGGTCCGGAGAATATGGATCCCCGCCTGCGCGGGGATGACGAGTTAAGGTAAGGATACCGATCAAGGCGAGGATGACGCGGAAGGAGAATCGAGGCCTCCCAACCCTCGATCAATGACAAAACAGTCACAAACCCGTCCCCACGATCCTCCCGCCGGGTTGCCAATCCGACAACCCGATGCTAACCGCGCCGCGTCCCAGGAGAGGTGCTTTCGCGCCCTCTCTTCCTTTGGGTCGGTTATTCGTTGCAGGCGAGGATAGAGGTTCCGTGGAGACATCCGGCGGTATTCAGGCGAGCTTAGGCGGGCGTTATGCGCTGGCCCTGTTCGAACTCGCGCGTGACGCGAAGACGATCGATGCGGTCGAGTCGAGCCTGGCGAACGTGCGCGACGCACTCGCCCAGTCCGAGGACTTCCGCAATCTGACGGTGAGTCCGATGGTGTCGCGTGGCGCCGCGGTGAAGGCGGTCTCCGCGGTCGCCGACGCGCTCGGTGTCGATGCGACCACCAAGAGCTTCCTCGGCGTCCTCGCCGAGAACCACCGGCTGGGCGCGCTGCCGAAGATCATCAAGGCATTCCGGACACTTGCCGCGCAGCATCGCGGCGAGATCGCAGCCGAAGTGACGTCCGCGCATCCGCTGACCGACGAGCAGGTGATCGAGCTGAAGCATCAGCTCCGCCAGCGCGTCGGCCGTGAAGTTTCCGTCGACCTCAGCGTCGACCCATCGTTGCTGGGTGGACTCGTCGTCCGCGTCGGCAGCCAGATGATCGATTCGTCGATCAAGACGCGTCTCAACACTCTCGCGCACGCGATGAAGGGCTAAGCTAATGGATATCCGCGCCGCAGAAATCTCGAAGATCATCAAGGATCAGATCGCCAATTTCGGCACCGAGGCCCAGGTCAGCGAGACCGGCCAGGTGCTGAGCGTCGGCGACGGCATCGCGCGCATCTTCGGCCTCGACAACGTCCAGGCCGGCGAGATGGTCGAATTCTCGAACGGCGTGCAGGGCATGGCGCTCAACCTCGAGGCCGATAACGTCGGCGTCGTGATCTTCGGGAGCGATTCCGAGATCAAGGAAGGCGACATCGTCAAGCGCACCGGCACGATCGTCGACGTGCCGATCGGCAAGGAGCTGCTCGGCCGCGTGGTCGACGGCCTCGGCAACCCGATCGACGGCAAGGGCCCGATCCACACGACCGAGCGCAGCCGCGTCGAAGTGAAGGCGCCGGGCATCATCCCGCGCCAGTCGGTCAGCGAGCCGGTCCAGACGGGCCTGAAGGCGATTGACGCCCTCGTTCCCGTCGGCCGTGGCCAGCGCGAGCTGATCATCGGCGATCGCCAGACCGGCAAGTCCGCCGTCGCGATCGACGCGTTCATCAACCAGAAGATCGCCAACGCCGGCGACGACGAGTCGAAGAAGCTGTATTGCGTCTATGTCGCGATCGGCCAGAAGCGCTCGACCGTCGCACAGCTGGTCAAGACGCTCGAAGAGAATGGCGCGATGGAATACACCATCGTGATCGCCGCGACCGCGTCGGACCCCGCACCGCTCCAGTATCTCGCGCCCTACACCGGCGTCGCGATGGGCGAGTATTTCCGCGATCGCGGCATGCACGCACTGATCTGCTACGACGATCTGTCGAAGCAGGCCGTCGCGTACCGCCAGATGTCGCTGCTGCTGCGTCGTCCTCCGGGCCGTGAGGCGTATCCGGGCGACGTGTTCTATCTGCACAGCCGCCTGCTCGAACGTGCGGCGAAGATGTCGGACGCGAACGGCGGCGGCTCGCTGACCGCGCTGCCGATCATCGAGACGCAGGCGGGCGACGTTTCGGCGTACATCCCGACCAACGTGATCTCGATCACCGACGGCCAGATCTTCCTCGAGACCGACCTGTTCTTCTCGGGCGTGCGTCCGGCGATCAACGTCGGCCTGTCGGTGAGCCGCGTCGGTTCGGCCGCACAGACCAAGGCGATGAAGAAGGTGTCGGGCTCGATCAAGCTCGAGCTGGCGCAGTACCGCGAGATGGCGGCGTTCGCGCAGTTCGGGTCGGATCTCGATGCGTCGACGCAGAAGCTGCTCAACCGTGGTGCTCGGTTGACCGAGCTGCTGAAGCAGGCGCAGTTCTCGCCGCTGCCGTTCGAAGAGCAGACCGTGTCGATCTTCGCCGGCACCAGCGGCTATCTCGACAAGGTGCCGGTCGCTGACGTGACCCGCTACGAGCAGGCGCTGCTGGCCGACATGCGTGCGAACCATGCCGACGTGCTGAAGCTGATCCGCGATACCCGCGATTTGGGTAACGAGGCGAAGGACAAGCTGAAGGCAGCGCTCGAAGCGTTCGCTAAGACGTTTGCATAAATAACTTGTGTCCCCGCGAAGGCGGGGACCCAGACTGGGCCCCCGCCTTCGCGGGGGAACAAGGGAACGAGAATGGCGAGCCTTAAGGCCCTCAAGATCCGCATCGGCTCGGTGAAGTCGACGCAGAAGATCACCAAGGCGATGAAGATGGTCGCCGCCGCGAAGCTGCGCCGTGCGCAGGACGCGGCGGTTGCCGGGCGTCCGTATGCCGAGCGTCTCGAAGCGGTGATGGCGAGCCTCGCGGGGCGCGTCGGCATCGCGCCGGGCGCGTCGCCGCTGCTCGCGGGGACCGGCAAGGACCAGGTCCACCTGATCGTCATCGCGACGTCGGAGCGCGGCCTCGCGGGTGCGTTCAACACCAACATCGTCCGCGCGGCGCGTCGCAAGGCCGAGGAGCTGATCGCGGCCGGCAAGACCGTGAAGTTCTACGTCGCCGGCAAGAAGGGGCGCGTGATCAAGCGCTTCTTCCCGAACGACATCCTCGCCGATCACGAGATGGGCCAGATCAAGCGGCTCGCGTTCAGCGATGCGCAGGAAATCTCCGAAGACCTGATCAAGCGCTTCGGCGAAGGTCAGTTCGACGTCGCACACCTGTTCTACGCGAAGTTCGTGTCGGCGCTGGTGCAGGTCCCGACCGGTATCCAGATCGTCCCGATTCCGTTGTCGACGATCCCGGGTGCCGAGGCCAAGCCGAACGCGCCCGCCGAAGCCGTGGTCGAGTATGAACCCGATGAGGAAGCGATCCTCGCCGATCTCCTGCCGCGCAACGTCGCGATCCAGATTTTCCGCGCGCTGCTCGAAAACGCCGCGTCGGAGCAGGGTTCGCGCATGAACGCGATGGACAACGCCACGCGCAATGCCGGCGACATGATCACGCGTCTCTCGATCCAGTATAACCGCACGCGTCAGGCTGCGATCACGACCGAGCTGGTCGAGATCATCTCGGGTGCCGAAGCGCTGAAATGAAGGTCGCGGTCGCCCTGACCCTTACCGTGATGCTGGCTGGCTGCGGCAAGCCGGCACCGTCGGTGCGCGAGCAGGAGGCGGCGCAGACCGCGTCCGTCGCGACGCTGTCGGGCTGGGATCGGCTGTTCGGCGCGCCGCAGGAAACGGTCGGCGCGATCAACCAGGCGGGTTTCGCGCTGGGCGAGTATGCGGCGAAGGACGGTGGCTTCATCGCGACCGGCCAGCCGCGAATGTTCTCCAATTCCAACGCGGCCAAGCCCAACACGACCTCGGTCGCTGTTACCGGCAAGACCGCTGCGGCGATCGAGACCGTGGCCTACACGTTGACGCTGACCGACCCGGTCGACGCGACCACCGCACGGATGCGGCTCGCGCAGACCGTCGGCGAGTTTCTCGGCCGCTTCAAGATCAAGGCGTCGCCCGACCTCTTGCGGGCGATCCGTCTCGGCCAGCCGCTCGATGCGGCGCCTGCCAAGGTCGCGATCGTCCCTGCTACCAACACCACGCCGGCGCGCGTGGACGTGACTTTTACCCGTTCTCCGGCTACCAGCCCGGCCAACAACAAGACCCAAGGATAGTGTGATGGCAACCGCCGCTGAAGACATCCGCCCGACCGAGGGCAGCTCGAAGGCCACGAACAACACCGGCCGCATCTCGCAGGTGATCGGTGCCGTCGTCGACGTGCATTTCCCCGACAATTTGCCCGCCATTCTGTCGGCGCTCGAAACCGACAATAACGGCAACCGTCTCGTCCTCGAAGTCGCGCAGCATCTCGGCGAAAACACGGTTCGCACGATCGCGATGGATGCCACCGAGGGTCTGACCCGCGGCCAGACCGTCACCGATACCGGCTCGCAGATCCGCGTGCCGGTCGGCCCGAAGACGCTCGGCCGCATCCTCAACGTCATCGGCGAGCCGATCGACGAGCGTGGCCCGGTCGGCGCAGAGACGACCGCCCCGATCCACGCTTCGGCACCGCTGTTCGTCGACCAGTCGACCGAGAGCGCGATCCTCGTCACCGGCATCAAGGTCATCGATCTGCTCGCGCCGTATGCGAAGGGCGGCAAGATCGGCCTGTTCGGCGGCGCCGGCGTCGGCAAGACCGTGCTGATCCAGGAACTGATCAACAACATCGCCAAGGGCCACGGCGGCACCTCGGTGTTCGCAGGGGTAGGCGAGCGTACCCGTGAGGGTAACGATCTGTACCACGAGTTCCTTGACGCGGGCGTCATCGCCAAGGACGCCGACGGCAATCCGCAGTCGGAGGGTTCGAAGGTCGCGCTTGTGTTCGGCCAGATGAACGAGCCGCCAGGCGCACGCGCCCGCGTCGCGCTGTCGGGCCTGACGATCGCCGAGTATTTCCGCGACGTCGAAGGCCAGGACGTGCTGTTCTTCGTCGACAACATCTTCCGCTTCACGCAGGCGGGCGCAGAGGTTTCGGCACTGCTCGGCCGCATCCCGTCGGCGGTGGGCTATCAGCCGACGCTGTCGACCGACATGGGCGCGCTGCAGGAGCGCATCACGTCGACCAACAAGGGGTCGATCACCTCGGTGCAGGCCGTGTACGTGCCGGCTGACGATCTTACCGATCCGGCGCCGGCGACGTCGTTCGCGCATCTCGATGCGACGACCAACCTCAACCGTGCGATCTCGGAGCTGGGCATCTACCCGGCGGTCGATCCGCTCGATTCGACCTCGCGTCTGCTCGAGCCACGTGTCGTCGGCCAGGAGCATTACGACACCGCGCGCGCCGTTCAGTCGACCTTGCAGAAGTACAAGTCGCTTCAGGACATCATCGCGATTCTCGGCATGGACGAGCTGTCGGAAGAGGATAAGCTCACCGTCCAGCGTGCGCGTAAGATCCAGAAGTTCCTGAGCCAGCCGTTCCACGTCGCGGAGGTCTTCACCGGCATCAGCGGCAAGTTCGTCCAGCTGGAGGACACGGTCCGGTCGTTCAAGGCGGTGGTCGAGGGCGAGTATGATCACCTCCCCGAGGCCGCGTTCTACATGGTCGGCGGCATCGACGAAGCCGTCGCCAAGGCCGAGAAGATGGCTTCCGAGGCTTAAGCCTTTTTAGCTCCCTCTCCCCKMCGGGGAGAGGGAGAAGGCGAACAAGATGCTGCATTTCGAACTCGTCACGCCAGAAAAGCTCGTCCGCTCGGAGGAGGTCTACATGGTCGTCGTCCCCGGCACCGAAGGCGATTTCGGTGTCCTCGAAGGCCACGCGCCCTTCATGTCGACGGTCCGCGACGGCGGCGTGCAGGTATACCGCACGCAGAACGGCACTCCCGAGGTCATCGCGATCAAGGGCGGTTTCGCCGAGGTCAACGCCAAGGGCTTGACGGTGCTTGCCGAACATGCAGGCGAGTAAGCGTACCTAACAAACGTGTTTCCCCGCGAAGGCGTGGGTCCAGACTGGGCACCCGCCTGCCGCCTTGTCCGTCATCCTGACGAAAGTCAGGATCCAGAGCCACGCAACGCCACCCTCTGTTACCCTGGATCCTGACTTTCGTCAGGATGACGGGAGGGGGGGCGCGACCGCCAGCCGCTACAAGAAGTTGTACGGGTCGACGTCCACCGTCACACGGACCTTCGACGGCCAGTCCAGCTTCCCCAACCATTCCCGGATCACATCCTGCACATCCAGCGCGCGCCGCGCATGGACCAGCAGCCGATACCGATGTCGCCCCCGCAACATCGCCAGTGGCGCCGGCGCGGGGCCGTAAACGTGCATCCCCTCGACCTCGGGTGCACTCCGCCCCACCAGCTTGGCGGTATCGTGCGCGCAAGACTGGTCCTCCGACGACACCACGATCGCCGCGTACCGCCCGAACGGCGGCGCGCCTGCGTCCTTCCGCGCGTCCGTCTCCGCCGCGTAGAACGCATCTGCGTCGCCGGTGATGAGCGCCTGCATGACCTGCGCGCCGGGGCTATGCGTCTGGATGAACACGTGCCCCGGCTTCTCGCCGCGCCCCGCGCGCCCCGACACCTGCCGGATCTGCTGGAACGTGCGCTCCGCCGCGCGCAGGTCGCCGCCGTCCAGTCCGAGATCCGCATCGACAACGCCCACCAAGGTAAGGTTCGGGAAGTGATAGCCCTTCGTCACGAGCTGCGTGCCGACGACGATGTCGATATCTCCCGCCTCCATCCGCCCGACGAACTCCGCCGCCTTGGCGGGCGACCAGATTGTGTCCGAGGTCACCACGGCCGTCTTCGCCTCGGGAAACAGCGCGGTCACCTCGTCGGCGATCCGTTCGACTCCCGGCCCGCAGGCGACGAGCGTGTCCTCGCCCTTGCACTCTGGACAGACGCGCGGGGTCGGTTCGATGTGGCCGCAATGGTGGCAGGCCAGCCGCCGCGTCAGGCGATGCTCTACCATCCACGCGGTGCAGTTCGGACACTGGAACCGGTGGCCACAGGTCCGGCATAGCGTGAGCGGCGCATAGCCGCGGCGGTTGAGGAACAGCAGCGATTGCTCGCGCCGCTCCAGCGTTTCCTGCATCGCCTTGACGAGCCGCGGGGCGAGCCAGCGGCCGCGCTCGGGCGGTTCCTTGATCAGGTCGATCGGCTCGATCGTCGGCATCTCCGCCGCGCCGAACCGACCGGGCAGCTTCAGCTCCGCATACCGCCCGGTCACGACCTGTTGCCGAGTCTCGATCGCGGGCGTGGCGGAGGCGAGGATGACAGGACACCCCTCGAACTTGCCGCGCATCACGGCGACGTCGCGCGCGTGATAATGCACGCCCTCTTCCTGTTTGAAGCTGGTCTCGTGCGCCTCGTCGACGACGATCAGCCCGAGATCGCGGTACGGCAGGAACAGCGCGGAGCGTGCACCCACCGTCACCAATGCCTCGCCGCTCGCGATCGCTCGCCAAGCCCTACGGCGCTGGGTCGAGCGCAGCCCCGAATGCCACGCGATCGGCTCGCAGCCGAACCGATCATGGAAGCGCTTCAGGAACGGCTCGGTCAACGCGATTTCGGGTAGCAGGACGAGTGTTTGGCGACCGTCGCGGATCGCCTGCGCGACCGCCTCGAAATACACTTCCGTCTTGCCCGAGCCGGTGACCCCGTCGAGCAACGTCGGGTGGAACGCATGTTCCGCCACCCCCGCGACTAGCGCGTCCGCAGCCGCGCGCTGATCGTCCGACAGCGTCGGCTCGTGATGCGCTGGATCGGGCACGGGGTAGGGGCTATCCAGGCTGACCTCCACCGCCTTGATCGCACCCACCTTCACCAGCCCCCGGATCACCGCGTCGCTGACGTCGGCGGAGGTGGCGAGTTCGCGGATCAGGCCCTGGCGATCGCCGATCCGCTCCAGCGCCTGCTCGCGCTGCGGGGTCAGGCGGGGCGGCACGACGCCGGTCGCACGATACTCGACAGCGGTCCGCGCGCCTTCCAGTGCCGACGTTGACGCCAACGTCATCCGCAACACCGACGCCGCGGGCGCGAGGTAATAATCCGCCGTCCACTCCACCAGCCGCCGCAGCGGTGCACCCAGTGGCGGTACGTCGGCAACCGCGAGCAGGTTGCGCAGCCGATTGTCGCCGACCTCGGCATCGGACGGCATCCGCTCCGCTTCCCACACCACGCCGAGCAACTGCCGTGGCCCCAGCGGCGCGACCACGACCGAACCCGGCTCGACGCTCATGCCGGCGGGCACGCGGTAGTCGAGCGGCCCGAGGGCAGCGTTGAGGATCAGGACACGGGCGCGGGACGACATCGTACCCGTATATGGGGACAGATCGACTCCACGTGAACCGTCTAAGCAGGTACCGACTTGATGGCGTCAAGTGTCAGGCGGCAGCCCGGCGATCGCCGCCCCGGCGGCGTTCGCCGACCCGCGCGCGCTTCGCCTTGTAGAGGATCGTATCGGCCTTGTGGATGAAGTCGCGGATCGCATGGCAATCCGGCTCCAGCGCGGTGATCCCGACCGTCCCGGCGCTGATCATCGCCAGACCGTTCAGTGCAATCGGAAAGCGCAGCGCTTCCTCCAGTCGCGCACTGATGTAGCCGGGCGTTGCGGTCAGACCCGGATCCTCGATCAGCAGTCCGAATTCGTCGCCGCCCAGCCGCGCGGCAAAGCTCTGCTTGAGCCAGGGGGCCTGCAATATCTCGCCGACCGCACGCAGCACGTCGTCACCCGAGGTGTGGCCGAGCGTGTCGTTGATCGCCTTGAACCCATCGAGGTCGATGAGTGCGAGCAGCAGCGGCGTGCCGTCGGTGTGCGAACGGGTCATCGCGGCGTCGAGCGCCCGATCGAATGCCGCGCGGTTGGATATTCCGGTGAGCGAATCGGTGTCGGCGGATCGGCGCAGGTTCAATTCGAGCGCATAGCGTTCGGTCACGTCCTGGAAAACGCCGACGAACCCGATGGTCGTACCCGCGTCGTCCTCGAGTTCGCCCAGCACGCGGACGCGTCGCGGCTCGCCCTGGGCGGTGGTGAAGTCGACCTCGATGTCGAACGGTATGCCGGTTTCCAACGTCGTCGTGAGACACGCGCTCAGTATGTCCCGGGCATGGGGCGGATAGAACGCCATCGCGACCTCCATCTCCGGCACCGGGCCGACCGGCAGGCCGTAGATGTGAAAGACGCCGTCCGACCAGTCCAGATGCTGGTGATCGAGCGAGGTCCGCCACGATCCAATCGCCGCCATCCGCTCGGCCTGGCGAAAGATACGATCCTGCCGCGCGAGCGTCGCGGCCTGTCGGTCCGCGGTGGTCGCGATCGCGATCGCCTGATGCGCGGCCGACCGTGCCGCGACGGTCACCTCGGCCAGCGTCGCGAGATGCGTGAGCGCGCGACGGCCTGCGTCGTTCAAGCTGCGCGGCACCGAATCGATGACGCAGATCGAGCCGATCGCATGACGCTCGCCGCGATCGTCGACCGCATGGATCGCCGCTCCTGCGTAGAAACGCGCGCCGTGATCCGCCAGCACCAGCGGGTTTTCCACGAACCGCGAATCGGTGTCGAGGTTTTCGATCACGAGGGGGGCTTCGTTCTGGATCGTGTACGCGCACATGCCGATGTCGCGGCTGATCTCGCCGCGTTCGCCGCCGGCCGCGGCCTTGATCCACAGCCGGTCGCTATCGACGAGGGTCATCAACGCGGTCGGGCATCCGAGCATCTCGGCGGCGAGTTCGACGAGCGCATCGAACTCGCGTTCGGGTGCGCTATCGAGCAGCGCTAGCGCATGGAGTGCGGCAACGCGCCGTTTTTCGTCTGCGAATGCGTTTGTGACGAGGTCTTTCGGCGACATGGCTGTTGGATACCCAAGGTATGTTAATTTTCCTTTGCTGCTGGAGCAGGTTAGTGTCGATCATGGGGACCACGACAGACCTGCCGCCGTCGATGCTCTGGGCGGATCATTTGACGCGAGATCGGCGACGGTCGGTGCACACGGTGCGGGCCTATCAGGCGTCGGCGGAACGCCTGACGGCATTTCTGATCGATCATTGGGGCCAGCGTGTCGAGCGCGCGACGCTGGCGCGCGTGACCGCCGCCGATCTGCGCGCGTATCTGGCATATCGTCGGGACTCGGGGCTCGGCAACGCATCGGCGGCGCGCGAGTTGTCCGCGGTGCGGGGCTTCCTGGCCTGGGCCAACGACGGCGCGGAGCAGCCGCGGATCCGGGGGCCGCGCGTGAAGAAGGGCCTGCCGCGACCGATCTCTCCGGGCGAGGCGATCGCGCTTGCCGAAGACGTCGCCGAGGATGCCGCCGAGCCGTGGATTGGCGCGCGGGATTGGGCGGTGCTGTTGCTGCTATACGGTGCGGGGCTGCGGATCGGCGAGGCGCTCGCGTTGCCGGGAGCGATTGTGCCGCTCGGCGAGACGCTGGTGGTCACGGGCAAGCGGTCGAAGGCGCGGATGGTGCCGCTGCTGCCCAAGGTGCGCGCGGCGATCGAGGCGTATGTCGCGCAGACGCCGTGGCCGATCGCCCCCGACGCGCCGCTGTTCCGGGGCGCGAAGGGCGGGCCGCTGTCGGCGGTGGTGGTACGGCGCTCGGTGCGCGGCGCGCGCGCGCGGCTCGGGCTGGGCGATCGGACGACGCCGCATGCGCTGCGGCATAGTTTCGCGACGCATCTGCTGGGGCGGGGGGCGGACCTGCGCGCGCTGCAGGAGTTGCTGGGGCATGCGAGCCTGAGTTCGACGCAGATCTATACGCAGGTCGATGCCGCGCATTTGATGGATGTGTACCGCAACGCGCACCCGCATGGCGGCGTTTAGCCCTTGGGTTTCCAGGTCAGCACGCGCCAGCCATAGCCGATGATGATTACGACGAAGGTGGCGACCGCGACGGGCCCGACATAGCGATCGAGTTCCTCGAAATGCGAGCCCAGCAGGATGCCGGCATAGGCTAGTACGGTGTTCCAGATCGCGCTGCCGGCTGCCGTCCAGATCACGAACTGCCAGATCGGCATGCAAGTCATCCCCGCGGGCAGCGAGATGACCGTGCGGAACGTCGGCATGAACCGGAACACGAAGATCACCCAGCCGCCGCGCTTCATGAAGAAGCGGTGGATCTTCTCGACGTCGGACCATTCCATCGTCAGCCAGCGGCCGTTGCGCTCGATGAACGGGCGGAAGCGCTCGTAGCCGATGTTGCGGCCGATATAATACCAGAAGTAGTTGCCGACGACCGAGCCCGCGGTGCCCCAGGCGATCAGCGGCACGACGCTCATGTCGCCGCGCGCGACGGCCATGCCGCCTAGCCCCATGATGACTTCGGACGGCACCGGCGGCACGATATTCTCTAGTGCCATCAACAGGAAGATACCGAAATATCCGCCCCAGGCGATGAGATCGAGGATGAATTCGGTCATGGGTATCACATACTGCCGGGATGCCGGATGTGTTCCGTCGACATCACACCACCCCGGCGAAGGCCGGGGCCCAATTGGGGGACGGTTATCACGGAGGACGGCGCTCCGTTACCGCGACCCTGCCAATTGGGCCCCGGCCTTCGCCGGGGTGGTATCCTGTCCGCCTACCGCGCCGCGACCTTCGCCTCGATCGCATCCCAGATCATGCCGGCAACATCGGTCCCATCGAAGTTCGAGATCGCGACTATCCCGGTCGGCGAGGTCACGTTGATCTCGGTAAGCCACGTGCCACCGATCACGTCGATCCCCACGAACAGCAGCCCGCGCTTCTTCAGCTCCGGCCCGAGCACCGCGCAGATCTCGCGCTCCTTGTCGGTCAGCACCGACTTCTCCGCCGAGCCGCCGACCGCGAGGTTCGAACGGATCTCGCCTTCGCCGGGCAGGCGATTGATCGCACCCGCGACCTCGCCGTCGATCAGCACGATCCGCTTGTCGCCCTTCGCGACGTCGGGGAGGAACGCCTGCACCATGTGCGGCTCGCGCCACGTCATGTTGAAAACCTCCATCAGCGCCGACAGGTTCGCGCCGTCCGACTCGACCTTGAAGATCGCCTTGCCGCCATTGCCGTGCAGCGGCTTGATGACGATCGCGCCGTGCTCGGCGAGGAATTTCCGCGCCTCGTCGAGCGAGCGCGTGACGAGCGTCGGCGGCATGAACTGCGGATAGTCGAGCACGAACACCTTCTCGGGCGCATTCCGGACCTGCGCGGGGTCGTTCACGACGAGCGTTTTGTCGGCGATCCGCTCGAGCAGGTGCGTCGCGGTGATATAGCCGAGATCGAACGGTGGATCCTGGCGCATCAGCACGACGTCCGCCTCGTCGCCGAGATCGAGGTTGACGGGTTCGCCGACGCTGAAGTGATCGCCGACGACGCGCTGCACGGTGACCGGATGCGCCTTCGCCCAGACCTTGCCGTCGCGGTAGTTCAGGTCCTCGGCGGAGTATTGGAAGAGCTTGTGGCCACGGTCCTGCGCGGACAGCATTAGCGCGAAGGTCGAATCGCCGGCGATGTTGATGCTGTCGAGCGGGTCCATCTGGACGGCGACGGTGATGCTCATGCGTCTTCCTTCTGTTCGGTCGAGCGCATGTAGGCGCGGGCGGACGTGAAGTCACCGGGCGGCGTCGCTTCAATCAGCCCCGTCATCCTGACGAAAGTCAGGATCCAGGGTAATTGAGGGCATGCCTTAGTGGCTCTGGATCCTGACTTTCGTCAGGATGACGGAAGCTTTGCGAGGTTTCGCCACGAACGGTCGAGGCATCACCCGATCCAGGCATTCTCGATATGGCGCGGGCGGGTGCCGGGGGCGAGCAGGATCACGTCGACGCGGATGTCGTCGCCGGGTCCGGCATAGCGCGGCATCAGATATTCCGCCGCCGCCGCGACACGGGCGAGGCGGCGTTCGTCGATCGCGAAGTCGAGTTCGGCGGCGGTCGCGCGGGTTTTTACCTCGACGAAGGCGACGAGGTTTCCCTTTCGGGCGACGAGGTCGACCTCGCCGGCGGGCGTGCGGACCCGGCGATCGAGGATGCTCCAGCCCTTGAGGCGCAACCACCATCCGGCGAGGCGCTCGCCGCGACGGCCGGTAGCTTCCGCAACCTGGCGGTCGAGCGTGTTCCCCTTCCGCTTGCGGGAGGGGCTAGGGGAGGGCGGGGGCGGCACGTCCATGGCATGCCCTCCCCCGACCCCTCCCGCAAGCGGGAGGGGAGATCAGGGCTTGGGCTTCAACTCCAGCGCCCGAGCGTAGAGCGCCTTGCGATCGAGCCCGAGCTTCTTCGCCACCTCACTCGCAGCCTGCCCGGTCGACAAACGCGTTAGCGCTTCGATCAGCGCCGCGTCACCGTCCTCGACACTAGCCGGCGGCGCCTCCCCCGGCGGTGCGACGACGATCACGATCTCGCCCCTGGGCGGCGCATCCGCATAGCGCGCGGCAAGCGTCGAGAGCGTCCCCGTCACCGCCTCCTCGAACTTCTTGCTGATCTCGCGCGTCACGGCCGCCTCGCGGTCGCCGAGCCCCTCCGCCAGCGCCGCGAGGCATGCCCCCAGCCGCGGCCCCGACTCGTACATCACCAGAGTCGCGCGGATCGTCGCCACCTCCGCGATCGCCTCCGCCCGCGCGTGCATCTTCGACGGCAGGAATCCCACGAACAGGAACCGGTCGGTCGGCAGCCCCGCCAGCGTCAGCGCCGCCACCGCCGCACACGGCCCCGGAATCGTCACCACCAGATGCCCCGCCGCCCGCGCGTCGCGCACCAGCTTGAACCCCGGGTCCGAGATCAGCGGCGTCCCCGCATCCGACACCAGTGCCACCGCCTGCGTCGCCATCCGCGCGATCAGGGCGGGTCGGACCCCCTCCGCGCTGTGATCGTGATACGGCACCATCGGCGTCTTCGTGCCGATGTGGCGGAGCAGCCCGGCGGTCACGCGGCTGTCCTCGACCGCGATCACGTCGGCGCGGCGGAGGATGTCGGCGGCGCGCGGCGACAGATCGCCAAGATTGCCGATCGGGGTCGCGACGATGTAGAGGCCGGGATCGAGAAGAGTTTCAGGGTTCATGGGGACGGTCATGGCAGACGCGACGACGATAGGGCAATCGACACGTACCATGCGACGAGGGGCCATCGGTCGTTGGGCGACGCTTGCCGCAGCGTGTCTGCTCGGCGCGTGCCAGACGATCGTGCCGCGCGGCCCCGTCGAGCCGTCGCAGCAGCGCCCGACCACGCGCCCTGCCGATCACCCCAACATCGGCGTCGAGACCGGTATTCCGCGCGATGCCGAGCGTAACCGCGTCGCGCTGCTAGTGCCGCTGTCGGGCAGCAACGCGGGCGTCGGTACCTCGATCGCCAACGCGACGATGCTGGCCCTGCTGGATACGCAGAACCAGCGCGTCCGCATCACCAACTACGACACCGCGACCGGTGCCGCCGCCGCCGCGCAGCGCGCGATCGCCGAGGGCGCGCAGCTGATCCTCGGGCCGCTGCTCGCCGACGACGTCCGCGCCGTCGCGCCGATCGCGCGCGCCGCGAACATCCCGGTGCTGAGCTTCTCCAACGATCTCGGCGTCGCGGGCGACGGTGCGTATCTGATGGGCTATGTCCCGACCCAGTCGATCGCGCGCGTCGTCGATTTCGCGAAGGAGCGCGGCGTCAGCAACTTTGCCGGGCTCGTCCCGAACGGGCTGTACGGCGAACGCGCATCGACCGCGTTCCTCCGCGCGGTCGAAGGTGCGGGCGGTCAGGTCGTCTCGCTTCAGACCTACGCGCGGGGACCTGGTGGCATTTCCGGCGCGGTCACGCGGCTCGCGGCGAAAGCGCCTTATGACGCGGTCCTGATCGCCGACGGTGGCGCCACCGCAGCTTCGGCGGCGGCGATGGTCAAGCGCGGCAGTGGCGCGACGACGCGCATCCTCGGCACCGAACTCTGGAACTCCGACGCGGGGATCGCCGCCAAGCCAGCGCTGTCGGGCGCATGGTACGCCAGCGTCTCCGATACGCTGTACCGTCAATACGCGGCCAAATACCGCGCGCGGTTCGGGGCAGGGCCATACCGCTTGTCGAGCCTCGGCTATGATTCGGTGCTGCTGACGGTCCGCATCGCGCGCGACTGGAAGCCCGGCACGCCGTTCCCGGTGAAACGCCTGCGCGACGGCGATGGCTTCGCCGGCATCGATGGTGCCTTCCGCTTCGGCAAGGACAACGTCGCCGAGCGCGCGCTGGAGGTGAAGGAAATCCGAGGGGGTACGACGACGGTGGTTTCGCCCGCGCCGGCCGGGTTCGGGAAGTAAACTTGTTCACCCGCGAAGGCGGCTGCCCAGTCTGGGCACCCGCCTTCGCGGGTGAAAAAATTAGGCGGTAACGATCTCCGGCAGGATCGCGTCGAGGAGTAGGGCGCCGGCCTCGGTAACCCGCAATCGGCTCGGCGTGTGTGCGATCAGCCCCAACTCCTCAAGCCGAGCCACCGCAGCCAGATTCACCGGCATGACACCCGCGTTCAGCGCGGTAATCCGGTCGAGGTCGACCCCTTCGGCAAGCCGCAATCCCATCAACAACGCCTCGGTCGCTCGCGTCGAGGGGGTCAGCGGGTCCTCGACCTCCATGCCGTGGCCATTGCGTTCGATCGCCGCCAGCCAGTTCTCCGGCTTTTTCCGCCGCACCGTCGCCAGTCCGCCGCGACGCCCATGAGCGCCGGGGCCGATCCCCGCGTAATCCTGATAGCGCCAGTATGCGAGATTGTGGCGGCTCTCCGACCCCGGCCGCGCGTGGTTCGACGTCTCGTACGCCGGCAGCCCCGCGGCTGCGGTATCCGCGCGCGTCGCCTCGAACAGGTCGGCCGCCGAGTCGCCGTCCGGGATCACGATCCGGCCCGCGAGCGCTTCGGTCGCGAACCGTGTGCCCGCTTCGATCGTCAACTGGTACAGCGATAGATGCTCGGTCCCGAGACTGAGCGCGCGCGCGAGTTCGGCGCGCCAGTCGTCGAGCCGCTGGCCCGGCAGCGCATAGATCAGGTCGAAACTGACGCGGGGAAACACGCTTTGCGCGGTGGCGAGCGCGGCCTGTCCCTCGTTCACATCATGCGCGCGGCCGAGAAACTTCAAAGCCTGGTCGTCGAGCGATTGCAGTCCTAGCGACACCCGGTTCACCCCGGCGCGCGCCAGGTCGGCGAACCGCGCGGCTTCAACCGAGGAGGGGTTCGCCTCCAGCGTGATCTCGATTCCTTCCGCGAACCCCCAAGCCTTTTCCGCCGCATCCAGCACCGCAGCGACGGTCGACGGCGGCATCAGCGACGGGGTGCCGCCGCCGAAGAAGATCGACTGCAGTTTCCGCCCCGGCAATACCCTCGCCTCGTGTGCGAGATCGGTCAGGAGTGCGGCGCGCCACGCAGCCTGATCCACCTCCTCGCGAACATGGCTGTTGAAGTCGCAATACGGGCATTTCGATACGCAGAACGGCCAATGGACGTAGAGCGCGAGATCGCCCGCTGGAGGAGCGTCGGGGCTTGGTGTTTCGAAGACGGGCATTATCTGGCGCATATGGTCGCACGGGGCGGCCGAAGGAAGCGCAATGACTGCACGGTTGGGTTGGGCGCTTGCCGCGATGCTTGCGATCGCGGGGTGTGCACAGGGTCCGGAACGCGTCGTCGAGCGCCGCGATACGATGAAGCCGGCCCCCCGCGGGGCGGCGCTGCTCAAGGCGGCGATGATCGACGGCCACAACGCCGCGCGGGCCGCGGTCGGCGTTGCGCCGTTGACGTGGAGCGATACGCTGGCGACTACCGCGCGTGTCTATGCCGAGCAGATGGCGCGGACCCGGAAGTTCGCGCACGCACCGCAGCCGCAGGGCATGACGCGCGAGGGCGAAAATCTGTGGACCGGCACGCGCTATGCGTACGCGTACACCGAGATGATGGGCCACTGGGTCGCGGAGAAGCGCGATTTCATTAACATGCCGACCCCCGGGTTCAGCCGCACCGGCAATTTCGAGGACGTCGCGCACTACACGCAGATCGTCTGGCGCGGCTCAACGCAGGTCGGCTGCGCGATGGCGAGCAACACGACCGACGACTATCTCGTCTGTCGCTATTCACCGCCGGGAAATGTCGTTGGCGAGCGTGCGTATTGATCTGGAGCAAGCGATGACCGCGGTGGCGGTCGCACTTTCTTAAGTGGACCTAGGTTAACCTGGCTTAATGACCTCACCATCTCATTCTGATGTGCCGCGTTCCGGTGGTTGTGCCGGTTGCCGCGACGGCGCTGGCCTGACCTTCGGCTTCTCGATGGCGTTCCAGCCGATTGTCGATATCGAGACCGAGACCGTCTTCGCCTATGAAGCGCTGGTGCGCGGGCCCGAGGGGCAGTCGGCGGCGAGCGTGCTCTGCCAGGTCGATGCGGAGAACCTCTACGCGTTCGACCAGCAATGCCGGGTGCGTGCGATCGCGGCGTCGGTGAAGGCCGGGCTGCTCGATACGCCCGCGCGGCTGTCGATCAATTTCCTCCCGAACGCAGTCTATTCGCCGGCGGCGTGCATCCAGCTGACGCTGAAGACGGCGCGCGCGGTCGGGTTGCCGACCGATCGCCTTATCTTCGAGTTTACCGAGAACGAGGAGATGCTCGATCCTGTGCATGTCGCGAACATCATCGCGACGTATCAGAAGATGGGCTTCGGGACGGCGCTCGACGATTTCGGTGCGGGGCATGCCGGGCTTAATCTGCTCGCGCGGTTCCAGCCTGGCATCATCAAGCTCGACATGGAGCTGATCCGCGACATCGATACGAGCCTGCCGCGGCGGATGATCGTCGAGGGCATGCTGCGGATGTGCACCGCGCTGGGGATCACGGTGATCGCCGAGGGGGTCGAAACGCTCGGCGAGTTCGAGGCGCTGCGGGGGCTCGGTGTGCGGTACATCCAGGGGTATCTGCTGGCGAAACCGGCGTTCGAAGCGCTGCCTGCGGTGACGTGGCCGGTGAAGCAGGCGATCGCAGTCTGATCCGCACACCTCCTCCGTCATCCTGACGAAAGTCAGGATCCAGAGTAACGGGCGGTGCCCTTAATGGCTCTGGATCCTGACTTTCGTCAGGATGACGGGACGGCGAGGGGCTTCCCCCGCCTGGCCGCTCAGAACACCGCGGCTTCGAGCAGCTTGAACGCCTCGTTTCGATGGCTGATCGCGTTCTTCGCCTCGTGCGGGAGTTCGGCGTAGGTCTGGTCGTAGCCCAGCGGCACGAACACGGGGTCATAGCCGAACCCGACATTGCCGCGCGGCGGCCAGGTCAGCGTGCCCTCGGCGCGACCTTCGAACCATTCGACGTGACCATCGGGCCATGCCAGCGCCAGCACGCTGACGAAGTGCGCGCCGCGCGTTGCGTCCGGACCCTTGGCGACGACCGCGTCCTCGACCTTCTGCATCGCCATCATCCAGTCGCGGCCGTTGGGGGTTTCTGCCCAATCCGCCGTGTAGACGCCTGGGTCACCACCCAGCGCATCGACGCAGAGCCCGCTATCGTCGGCGAGCGCGGGATAGCCCGACAGGTCAGCGGCCGAGCGCGCCTTCAGTTCGGCGTTCGCGAAGAAGGTCGTGCCCGTCTCGACGGGCTCCGGCAGATCGAGCTCGGCGGCGGAGACGACTTCGAGTCCCCGTCCTTCCAAAAGCGCCGCAATTTCGCGAACCTTGCCCTTGTTGTGGCTGGCGATGACCAGTTTGCCCGGCTGCAGCTTGCGGATCGCCTGCGGTTCCTTGCCCTCGCCGCTCACTTGGCGACGGCTTTCGCCTGCGCCGCGAAAATGTCGGTGCAACCGATCCGCGCGAGACGCAGCAGGCGGAGCAGCGCCTCCTCGTCATAAGTCGCGCCCTCGGCGGTCGCCTGCGCCTCGGCGATGTTGCCGTTCTCCAGCAGCACGAAGTTCGCGTCCGCATCCGCGCCCGAATCCTCGATATAGTCGAGGTCGAGTACCGGATTGCCCTGGTAAATCCCGCAGCTGATCGCCGCGACCTTCTGCGTCAGCGGGTCGGCGGTCAGCTTGCCGCTCGCGAGCAAGCCATCGATCGCGAGCCGGAGTGCGACCCAGCCGCCCGAGATCGACGCGGTGCGCGTGCCGCCATCCGCCTGGATCACGTCGCAGTCGATCACGATCTGGCGCTCGCCGAGCAGCTTGAGGTCGACGACGGCGCGAAGGCTACGCCCGATCAGCCGCTGGATCTCCTGCGTGCGGCCCGACTGCTTGCCCTTGGCGGCTTCGCGGTTGTTGCGCGTGTTGGTAGCGCGCGGGAGCATGCCGTATTCGGCGGTCACCCAGCCTTCGCCCTTGCCGCGCATGAACGGCGGGACCTTCTCCTCGACGCTGGCGGTGACGAGCACCTTGGTGTCGCCGAAGCCGATCAGGACGGAGCCCTCGGCATGCTTGGTGAAGCGCGGCTCGATCGTGATCGCACGCATCTGGTCTGGGGCGCGGCCGGATGGGCGCATAGTCTTATCCTAACGGGAGTGAGTGGTTGCCCGCTGCCTAGCCTTTCGTTTGGTCGCTCGCCAGCCTTCCCCGTCATCCTGACGAAAGTCAGGACCCAGAGCCACGAAGGATAGCCCTCGGTTATTCTGGATCCTGACTTTCGTCAGGATGACGGGTGAGGAGGGTGCATTCCTCTTTGTCCGTCCGTCGATCCGCCCTAGATCAAAGCGATGGCCACGCCCCCCGTCACCGAACTGACCGATCGCGCGCGCGACATTTTTCGCGCCGTCGTCGACAGCTATCTCGCCAGCGGCACGCCGGTCGGGTCGAAGACGATCGCGCAACTCACCGGTCTCAGCCTCTCGCCCGCCTCGATTCGCGGCGTGATGGGCGAGTTGGAAGGCCTTGGCCTGCTTGCCAGCCCGCATACCAGCGCCGGCCGGATGCCGACCGACAGGGGCTTGCGGCTGTTCGTCGACGGCATGATGCAGGCGATGGAGCCGTCGTTCGAGGAGCGCCAGACGATCGAGGCCCGCGCCGGCGTCGGCGGTCCGGTCGAGGAAGCGCTCGCCGCGACGACGCTCGCGCTGTCGGGGCTGTCGGCCTGCGCAGGGCTGGTGATGGTCCCCAAGCGCGAGCTGAAGCTGCGCCAGATTGCGTTTGTGGCTTTGTCGCCCGAACAGGCACTGGCGGTACTGGTCAGCGAGGACGGTTCGGTCGAGAACCGCGTGATCGCGCTGCCTAAGGGCATGTCGCCGTCGGCGCTGGTCGAGGCGGGAAATTACATGTCGGCGACGCTCGGCGGCCTGACGCTGGCGGATGCGCGGACCCGGATCGAGCGCGAGCTGGCGGACGGGCAGGCGGCGCTCGACGGCGCGGCGCGGACGCTGGTCGAGCGCGGCATCGCGGTGTGGAGCGAGGATGCGGATCGTCGCCCGGTGCTGATCGTGCGCGGGCAGGGGCGGCTGATCGACGCCGCCGCCGCCGCCGATCTCGACCGGGTCCGCGACCTGCTCGACGATCTCGAGGGAAAGCAGGAAGTCGCATCGCTTCTGGACAGCGCGCGGGCCGGGGATTCGACGCGGATTTTCATCGGCGCGGAGACCAAATTGTTCGCGTTGTCAGGGTCTTCGGTGATCGCCAGGCCGTTCCGCGGATTGGACGGGCGGGTGGTCGGCGTGGTCGGTGTCATAGGCCCGACGCGGTTGAACTATGCGCGCGTCGTGCCCATGGTGGATTTCACGGCTGCAACGCTCGCCCGGTTGATGGGTTGAGCCGGCCCAAATTATAGGGAAAACCATGTCCGACATCGACCAGAACACGCCTGCAGACCTGCGCGAAGAGACCGGCCTTCGTGAGGAAACAGCCGGGGCCGCGCCCGAAGTGGCCTCGAACGACCGCGTCGCCGAGCTCGAGAACCAGCTGGCGGAAGCCAAGCAGAACGTCCTCTACGCGCAGGCCGAGATCCAGAACGTCCGCCGCCGCGCCGAGAAGGAAGCCCAGGACGCCCGCGCCTATGCCGCGACGGCGTTTGCGCGCGACGTGCTGTCGGTTGCCGACAACCTGTCGCGGGGCCTGTCGGCGATCCCGGCCGACTTGCGTGCGGACGACAAGATGAAGGGGCTCGTCACAGGGCTCGAGGCGACCGGTCGCGAGCTGGAGAGCGTGTTCCAGCGCCACGGCATCACCAAGATCGTCGCGGAGGGCCAGATGCTCGACCCGAACAAGCACCAGGCAATGCTGGAAGTCCCGAGCGATCAGCCCGCGGGTACGATCGTCCAGGAGATGCAGGCGGGCTACATGATCAAGGACCGCCTGCTGCGTCCCGCCATGGTCGGCGTCGCCAAGGCCGGCTAATCCTCCCCGGAACGGGGAGGGGGACCGCCACGCGCTTGCGTGGTGGTGGAGGGGGTTCACCTCCCACGTACCATCTGCGGCCGGGGCGCTGTTACGTCGAGCGTTACGAACGCGGCACGCCCCCTCCACCAGCTGCGCTGGTCCCCCTCCCCTTGCAGGGGAGGATTTGAAAGTCAGTTCATGAACCAGAACCTCACCGCTGATCGCCAGACCTTCGTCACGCATCTCGAATGCTCGATCACCGGCGAGCGGTATGAGGCGGATCAGCTTCATGGGCTGTCGCGCGCCGGGCGGCCTTTGCTCGTCCGCTACGACCTCGACGCGGTGCGGTCCGCGGTTTCGCGTGACACGATCGAGGCGCGGCCGACCGACCTGTGGCGCTGGCGCGAGCTGCTGCCGGTTCGCCACACGTCCAACATCGTCAGCCTCGGCGAAATCGAGACGCCGCTGGTGCCGCTCACCAAGTCCGGCGGCCCCAACGTACTGGTCAAGGACGAAGGCCGCCTCCCGACCGGCTCGTTCAAGGCGCGTGGCCTCGTCATGGCGGTCGCGATGGCGAAGGAACTGGGCGTCACCAAGATCGCGATGCCGACCAACGGCAATGCGGGCGCGGCGCTCGCCGCCTACGCCACCCGCTGCGGGATCGAGACGATCGTGTTCTGCCCCGACGACACGCCCGAGATCAACGTCCGCGAGATCGCGATGCAGGGCGCGCGGGTCTGGCGGGTCAACGGCCTGATCGACGATTGCGGCGCGATCGTCGGCAAGGGCGCCGCGGAAGGCCGCTGGTTCGATTTCTCGACGTTGAAGGAGCCCTATCGGATCGAGGGCAAGAAGACGATGGGGCTCGAACTCGCCGCGCAGTTCGGCTGGAAACTGCCGGATGCGATCTTCTATCCGACCGGTGGCGGCACCGGGCTGATCGGCATGTGGAAGGCGTTCGACGAACTTGAGAAGCTTGGCTGGATCGGCTCGGAGCGGCCCAAGATGTTCGCGGTGCAGGCAAGCGGCTGCGCGCCGATCGTCCGCGCGTTCGAGGCGGGCGAGGAGCATGCCGAGCGCTGGGAAGACGCCAGCACCGTTGCCGCCGGCATCCGCGTGCCGAAGGCGGTCGGCGACTTCCTGATCCTCCGCGCGGTACGCGAGAGCGGAGGGCAGGCGCTCGCGGTCGGCGATCCGGCGATCCTGAAGGCGGTCGACGCGGCGGCGAAGCAGGACGGGCTGCTGCTGTGCCCCGAGGGCGGCGCGACGCTCGCGGCGTATCATCAGGCGCTGAACACCGGGTTGGTCGACGAGGACGACAAGGTCGTTCTTTTCAATTGCGCGACCGGCTTGAAATATCCGATGCCCGAGGCGCCGCAAGCGCTTGATAGAACACGACCTATCGATTTCGACGCGCTGTAAACGGCGCATTTCTGCCGATCGGGTGGTCTCGATATACCAGATCGGTGGTTGAAATTGATCCATGTTGGCTGCAACGGGGCGCCCTTATTTACAAAAGGGGTTCCCAATGCAGAAAATCATCCAGGTCGTTTGTGTCGTGCTCATCGCCGCCGCGGTGATGTTCGGCGGGCGTTGGTACATGTACGTCGCGCGCGGTTCGAGCCCGTATGACGAGGTCGGCATCGCGTTGAACGGCTATGCACCGGGGCCGATGCGCGCTTGGGGCTGCCACAAGATGCAGGCGCGGTTCTCGGGCCAGTTGCCGCCTTACGGGTGTGCCGGGCCGGATGGTCGTAGCTGGCTGTAACGTTAGGCCCGTCATCAAATACTCCGTCATCCTGACGTAAGTCAGGATCCAGAGCCGCAGCCGTCGCGCTTAGTTACTCTGGATCCTGACTTTCGTCAGGATGACGGGCGGGTTTGAGGTTACGCGCAGGCGTGAAGGGCAGCACCGTCTCGTATTGCGCGAGCGGCGGTGCGCCCGCCACCTTCGCGCCCGCACGCAGCAGGAAGGCATGCCGCACGATCTCGCCCTGTTGCTCGATACCGTAGCGGTGCAGCGCCACGCCCGGCCGGAACGCGTAGTCGTACCGACACCAGGGATGCCGCGCCAAGGGCAGGAACACGCCGCGCTGGTGCTGCCAGATATGCGTCATCTCGTGGACGAAAAGCCCCTGCAACGTCAGGTTCGCGTGCGCGAAGTCGTCGCACCAGAGGTCGCCCTTGGGGTGGAAGTGGATGCAGCCGCGGGGCGCCATCACCGTATCGCGCGGCTGAAAGAACGCCCATTTGCTGCGCGCCAGACTTACCGAAGAGTAATCGATCGCACCCCCGAACACCGATGCCGCGAGCGCCGTCTCCCCCTCGGTAAGCCCGCGCCTTGAACCCACTCGGGTCACTTACCCGCCGGGGTCCCCGCCGCGACCACGGTCGCGTTGTTCAAGATCCGCGTCCCGTCTGCGAACGCGAACGTCAGCATCACGCGATCGGCAGGCTTGATCCCGGAATTCATGTTGAACAGCATCACATGCCGCCCACCCGGCGCGAACGCTACGTCCGTGTTCGCCGGAATCTCCACGCGGGTCAGCGGCGTCATCGTCGACAGGCCGCCCTTGTCCATCGTCTCGTGCATCTCCGACTTGATCGCGACGTCGGTGGTGGCAGAGATCAGCGTCGTCGGAACCGGCCCGCCATGCACCGTGAAATACGCCGCCGCCGGTCGGCCCGTCACCGCGCCAAGCCGCACCCAGGCCCCGTCCACGGCGAGTTCCTTCGGCTGCGAACACGACGCCAGTGCCATAGCGGCAACACCCAGTCCGAAAACGATACGCATAGGTTAACTTTCCCCGGGGGTTGCCTCTTGTGCATCCTATGACCGGTACAATCTTGCGGCAAGCGCGAGGCCACCTATATCGCGCCCATCATCAGAAAGGTTCCGCCTCCGAAACGGGGTGGAGCGGATTTCGTATTTTCGTTTCAAGTGAGGGGCTAATCAGAACTCATGGCTAAAGTAATCGGTATCGATCTCGGCACGACCAACAGCTGCGTTTCCGTCATGGAAGGCGGCAAGCCCAAGGTCATCGAGAATTCCGAGGGCGCGCGCACCACGCCGTCGATCGTCGCGTTCGCCAAGGACGGCGAGCGACTGGTCGGCCAGCCGGCCAAGCGCCAGGCAGTGACGAACGGCGACAACACCATCTTTGCGGTGAAGCGCCTGATCGGCCGTCGCTTCGACGATCCGATCACCAAGAAGGACACCGAGCTGGTCCCGTACAAGATCTCGCGTGGGCCGAATGGCGACGCTTGGGTCTCGGCCGGCGGCAAGGATTACTCGCCGTCGCAGATTTCGGCGTTCACGCTGCAGAAGATGAAGGAAACCGCCGAGTCGTATCTCGGCGAGACGGTCACGCAGGCGGTCATCACCGTTCCCGCGTACTTCAACGATGCCCAGCGTCAGGCGACCAAGGACGCCGGCCAGATCGCTGGCCTCGAAGTGTTGCGCATCATCAACGAGCCGACTGCGGCGGCGCTGGCTTACGGCCTCGACAAGCAGGACGGCAAGACGATCGCGGTCTACGATCTCGGCGGCGGCACGTTCGACATCTCGGTGCTCGAGATCGGCGACGGCGTGTTCGAGGTGAAGGCCACCAACGGCGACACGTTCCTGGGTGGTGAGGATTTCGACAACAAGATCGTCCAGTATCTCGCCGACGAGTTCAAGAAGGCCGAGGGCATCGACCTCGCCAAGGACAAGCTGGCGCTGCAGCGTCTGAAGGAAGCCGCCGAGAAGGCGAAGATCGAGCTCAGCTCGGCGCAGTCGACCGAGGTCAACCTGCCCTTCATCACCGCGGACCAGAACGGCCCGAAGCATCTGGTGAAGTCGATCACCCGCGCCGACCTGGAGCGGATGGTCGAGGACCTGGTCAAGCGTACGCTCGAGCCTTGCCGCAAGGCGCTTGCCGATGGCGGCCTGAAGCCCGAGGACATTTCCGAAGTCGTGCTGGTCGGCGGCATGACCCGCATGCCGCGCGTGCGTGAAGTCGTGAAGCAGTTCTTCGGGAAGGAGCCGCACACCGGCGTCAACCCGGACGAGGTCGTCGCGATGGGCGCCGCGATCCAGGCCGGCGTGCTGCAGGGCGACGTCAAGGACGTGCTGCTGCTCGACGTGACGCCGCTTTCGCTCGGCATCGAGACGCTGGGTGGCGTGTTCACCCGGATGATCGATCGCAACACGACGATCCCGACCAAGAAGTCGCAGACCTATTCGACCGCCGACGACAACCAGGGCGCGGTGACGATCCGCGTGTTCCAGGGCGAGCGCGAGATGGCCGCCGACAACAAGATGCTCGGCAATTTCGATCTCGTCGGCATCCCGCCCGCACCGCGCGGTGTGCCGCAGATCGAGGTCACGTTCGACATCGATGCCAATGGCCTCGTCAGCGTTTCGGCCAAGGACAAGGGCACCGGCAAGGAGCAGCAGATCCGCATCCAGGCTAGCGGCGGCCTGTCGGACAACGACATCGACCAGATGGTCCGCGACGCGGAGACCTTCGCCGAGGAGGACAAGAAGCGTCGTGCGGGCGCCGAGGCGAAGAACAACGCCGAGTCGCTGGTCCACACCACCGAGCGTCAGCTGGCGGATAACGGCGACAAGGTCGACGAGTCGCTGAAGACCGAGATCCAGGCTGCGATCGACGCGACCAAGGCTGCGGTCGAGAGCGGCGATGCGGACGCGATGACCGAGAAGAGCACCGCGCTCGCTCAGGTCGCGATGAAGCTTGGCCAGGCGATCTACGAGAAGCAGGCCCAGGCGGACGCATCGCCGTCGGCCGACGGTGACGCGGCGAAGAAGGACGACGACGTCGTCGACGCCGAGTTCTCGGAAGTCGACGACAACCCGAAGGCGTAACCGACGTCCCCCTCTCCCCGTCGGGGAGAGGGTCGGGGTGAGGGGCAGTACCGAGAGGGGCCGCGTGTGGCGCCCCTCTCCCAACCCTCTCCCCGGAGGGGAGAGGGCTTGAGATCATGAGTACCCAGACAGATTATTACGAACTGCTCGAATGCGAGCGGACCGCGGATGCGGGGACGATCAAGTCGTCCTACCGCAAGCTCGCGATGAAATATCACCCGGACAAGAACGCCGGCTGCAAGGATTCCGAAGCGCAGTTCAAGGCGGTCAGCGAGGCGTACGAGTGCCTCAAGGACCCGCAGAAGCGCGCGGCCTATGATCGATTCGGCCATGCCGCGTTCCAGAACGGCGGCGGCGGTGGTCACGGTGGCGGCGCGCAGGATTTCGGCGGCTTCAGCGACATCTTCGAAAGCGTCTTCGGCGAGTTCATGGGCGGCGCACAGCGCGGCGGTGGCCGGTCTGCGGCACGACGCGGTGCGGACCTGCGCTACGACATGGAAGTCAGCCTGGAGGAAGCGTTCCATGGCAAGACGACCGAGATCACGATCGACGTCTCCGCGCTCTGCGACACCTGCGACGGGTCGGGCGCCAAGGCCGGGACGCGCGCGAAGACCTGCCAGCATTGCGGCGGGCATGGGAAAGTCCGTGCGCAGCAGGGCTTCTTCGTGGTCGAGCGTGCCTGCCCGGTCTGCAACGGCGCGGGCGAAGTCATCGCCGACCCATGCCCGGATTGCCGCGGCGAAGGTCGCGTCGAGAAGACCAAGACGCTGTCGATCAACGTCCCCCCCGGCGTCGACGAAGGCACGCGGATCCGCATGTCGGGCGAAGGCGAGGCGGGCGCCCGTGGCGCACCGTCCGGCGATCTCTACATCTTCCTCCACGTGACCAAGCACAATCTGTTCGAGCGCGAAGGCACGACCTTGTTCGCGCGCGCACCGATCAGCTTCACGGTCGCGTCGTTGGGTGGATCGCTCTCGATCCCCGGCCTCGACGGTCGCACGCACGAGGTGAAGATCCCCGCCGGCATCCAGTCGGGCAAGCAACTCCGCCAACGCGGCGCCGGCATGCCCGTCCTGCAAGGCCGCGGCCACGGCGACCTCGTCGTCCAGATCGACGTCGAAACCCCCACGCGTCTCAGCAACCGCCAGAAGGAACTACTCGAGATGTTCCGCGAGACGGAAACAGGCGACGAATGCCCGGCCAGCCAAGGCTTCTTCGCCAAGCTGAAGGGCGTGTTCGCGGGGGAATAAGTTAGACTAGGATACTGAACTAAAGGGGGGCGCAATGCTGGCATGTCTTTTCACCGCGATCACCTGTTGGCTGGTCATGGCCACCGCCCCCCAGACGCCGATCGGCAAGGCACTGCGCCAAGCGCTGATCGATAGGCCTGCGGCGCGGTTGGCACGGTGCACGCGGGGCGATGCTGCCGTCATGTTCCTGCTCATGTTGACCGCCGCGATGGTCACGCTCGTCGGCGAAGGCGACGGTATCAGGCTGCTCACGCTGGCCGCCCCCGATGTCGCGATCTGGATCACGACGTTCGAAATTTCAGCCTATGTCGACATTCTCATGGCGCTGGCCGCTGCAGCATCCAGCTTGCGTTTCCGGAGCTTCATGACCCGCCAACTCAGCGTATTCACTCGCCGCCCGGCTGCAAAAGCGCACAAGCGCGCGATCCGCTCGCGGAAAACGCGATCGACGAATGCAGACAACGACGAAGACAGACATTGGCGTCAAACCGCGCTCGCCGCCTGACGTGGGGAATGAGTTCGGGCTTGCCTCATCCGCATCATCCGCCAAAATGAATCCCGAACACCGAGGAATGATATGCGCGGACAGGTTTTAGGCGTCGATCCCCGCACGGGCGAAGGGCTCGTCGCAGGACAGGACGGACAACGTTACCGGTTCGCTCGCGAGGATTGGGCGCATCGCGGCGAACCCGCAATCGGTCTGGAAGTCGATTTCGAGGCTGCCAACGATCGCGCGCTCAGCGTCTTCCCGATGCCGACTGCGCCGGGCCCGAGGCGCGCCGTGCCGCCCGAGACACTCCCGACCAACGATCGCAACAAATACGTCGCGGCGGTGATGGCGTTCGTGATCGGCACGCTGGGCATCCACCGCTTCTATCTCGGCCGGACCGGCTCGGGAATTGTCATGCTGGTGCTCACCATCACGGTGATCGGTCTGGTCATCAGCGCGCCCTGGGCGCTGATCGACATGATCCGCTACCTAATGATGTCCGACGAAGAGTTCGCCGCGCGCTATCTGCGCAAGCGGTAATTATGCGCGGGTCTTGAAACTGCCGGCCTAGCCGCGCCCCCTTGGAAGGGGGCGGGCGGGCCGATGGATCAGAAGGCGGTAATGACCACCCCGACCACCAGCGCTTGAGCCGCGATCGCCAGCATGGTGCTGGTCACGGTTTCGAACATGCGCATGGGTAGGTCTCCGATGCCGGAACAATATCCGGCAAGCGGCATATGGGCTTAGTTGCGCGTTGTCGCAATTTTGTAACACGTAATCGCAATTGCGTTGCGTGCACTTTGGCGCGGATCGGTTACCGTCCAGCTTCATCCGTCATCCTGACGAAAGTCAGGATCCAGAGCCAAGCAGGACGGTGTTTCGTTACTCTGGAACCTGACTTTCGTCAGGATGACGAGGGGAATCAGGCCGCGCCGAACACCCGGGTGAAGATCGTGTCGACGTGCTTCAGGTGATAGCCAAGGTCGAACTTGTCCTCCAGTTCGACATCGCTCAGCGTCACTTCCGGATCCGCCTTCAGCAGTTCGAGCAGCGACAGCGCGCCGTCCGAATCCCACACCTTCATCGCATTGCGCTGGACCAGCCGATACGCGTCCTCACGGCTCACACCCGCCTGAGTCAGCGCCAGCAGCACGCGCTGCGAATGGACGAGGCCGCCCATCTTGTTGAGGTTCTTCAACATCCGCTCGGGGTACACGACCAGCTTGTCCATCACCCCGGTCAGCCGCGCGAGCGCGAAGTCGAGCGTGATCGTCGCATCCGGGCCGATGTAGCGCTCGACCGACGAGTGCGAGATATCGCGCTCATGCCAGAGCGCAACGTTCTCCATCGCCGGCGTCACATACCCGCGGACCATCCGCGCGAGGCCGGTGAGGTTCTCGGTCAGCACAGGGTTGCGCTTGTGCGGCATCGCCGACGAACCCTTCTGGCCGGGCGAGAAGAACTCCTCCGCCTCGAGCACTTCGGTACGCTGCAGATGGCGCACTTCGGTCGCGAGCCGCTCGATCGAGCTGGCGATCACGCCCAAGGTCGCAAAGAACATCGCATGGCGATCGCGCGGGATCACCTGCGTCGAGACCGGCTCGACCGACAGCCCGAGTTTGCCCGCGACATACTCTTCCACGAACGGATCGATGTTCGCGAACGTCCCCACCGCGCCCGAGATCGCACACGTCGCGACATCCTCGCGCGCCGCCACCAGCCGTGCGCGGTTGCGCGCGAACTCGGCGTGCGCCTGCGCCAGCTTCAGCCCGAACGTCACGGGTTCTGCGTGGATGCCGTGGCTGCGGCCGATCGTCGGCGTCATCTTGTGCTCGCGCGCGCGGCGTTCGAGCACCACCAGCAACGCGTCGAGATCAGCGATCAGGATATCGCTCGCCTTGGCCAGCTGCACCGCGAGGCACGTGTCGAGCACATCGGACGAGGTCATGCCCTGGTGCATGAAGCGCGCTTCCGGCCCGACATGCTCGGCGACGTTGGTCAGGAAGGCGATGACGTCGTGCTTGGTCTCGCGCTCGATCTCGTCGATCCGGTCGACTTCGAACGCACCCTTTTCCCAGATCGCGGCGGCGGCGTCCTTGGGGACTACGCCGAGTTCGGCGAGTGCGTCGGTGGCGTGCGCCTCGATCTCGAACCAGATCTTGAAGCGCGCTTCGGGCGTCCAGATCGCGACCATGTCGGGGCGGGAATAGCGGGGGACCATCGGGTTTCCTCGGTGCTGATATCGGGCGTGAAAGCGATGCTGCGGTGGCGGTCCCCGTTACGAGGCCTCGCCGATGCAGGCTGAAAACGCGGTAGCAGGACGCAGGAAAAGGTTCAAATACCCCTCGCTGCGTAGCAAGCCGGCGATCGTGCGCGTATAAGGTTGGTGAGTGGTTCGCGGTGCGGAGTATATATAAGGCTCGGTCGTCGAACGACTTAGTAGATGCGTAGAACAGTACCGGAGAGACGCAATGTTGAAATATGCTATCCTGGCTGGCGCGGTGATGCTTGCTGCACCCGTATTGGCGCATACCGCTGCAACATCCCCACAAGCGCCCGCGTCCGGTGGCGGTGTTGCTGCGCAGGCGGCGCAGTCTGATCCGATGGCGACTCCGCAGTCCGGTACGCCGACCGACCCGGTGCCGATGCAGTCCGCCGCACGCGAGCAGCCGGCGACGGGGAGTCAGGTCGCCCAGGTCGTCGACACCGAGTTCCCGACCTATGACAAGAACGGCGACGGCAAGCTCAGCGCGGCGGAATTCGCTGGCTGGATGGTCGCGCTGAAGACCAAGACCGATCCCTCGACCAAGCCAGATGCGCCCGAGACCAAGAAATGGGTCTCCGCCGCCTTCGCGCAGGCCGATACCGACAAGAACAAGTCGCTGACTAAAACCGAAGTGACCAGTTTCCTGACGCAAGGCTGATCGATACAGCGGATCAGGGGGCGACTTTCAACAATCCCTGATCCGCCAAGGCCGCAAGACAGGCCTGCCGATCAACTCGATTTGCGAGCCGCGCGTTCCTTTTCGGCCTGCGCCTCGATCAGGATCTGGCCTTGCGCTTCGACCGCGGCATCCAGCAGACGATCGGAGGTCTCGACGGCGGCATCGGGCGTCAGCGATACCGCGACGCCGTCCGGCCCATCGACCAGAACCTGACCGTGTTCCGCGGTTACGGTCGAGGCTTCGTCGTGTAACTTGTTGTCCACATGCAATTCCTTCGATGAGACAACGAAGGCGCGCGCGAAACGGCCCGGACTTTGAAGGAACTTACACGCTTATCTAGTTGCGTCAGATCAACCCCTGCGCGCGCAGGCTGACATGGCCGCCGGTGCCCATCACGATATGGTCGTGGACGGTGATGCCGAGCCGTTTGCCTGCCTCGGCAATCGTCCGCGTGATGTCGATGTCGGCGCGGCTGGGGGAGGGGTCGCCGCTCGGGTGATTGTGAACGAGGATGATCGACGCGGAGCCGAGGTCGATCGCGCGCCGGATCACCTCCCGCACATACACCGCGGCCTGGTCGATCGAGCCCTTGCTCATCACCTCGTCGCGAATCAGCATGTTCTTGGTGTTGAGATGGAGCACGCGAAAGCGCTCGATCGCGTGGTGCGCCATGTCCGCGCGAAGATAGTCGAGCAGCGCCCGCCAGTTGGCGAGCACCGGCCTATCGCTGACGTGCGATTGCAGCAGGCGGATCGCGGCGGCATGCGCGATCTTGATCGCCGCGGTCGAGATCTCGCCCATGCCCTTAACCCGGCCGAGCGCCTCGGCATCCGCGGTCAGCACGCCGCCGATCCCGCCGAACTCGCGCATCAGCGCCTTGGCGAGCGCCTTGGTGTCGCCGCGGGGGATGGCGATCGCGAGCAGGTATTCGATGAGTTCGTGGTCAAGCAGCGCGTCGCCGCCGCCTTCGAACAGGCGTTTGCGGAGGCGACCACGATGTCCCTTCAGATCGTCCCCCCGGACGTCAGCGTCTTCGTCCGGATCGGCCATTTTGCGATGCTAGCACATCCCTGGGCAATTGCATGACGCCCTCGCTCCCGCCTATGCAGGCCGCGAAAGCGTAGCGGAGTGAGTGGGTGACCGAGACGAGCGAGACGGGGGCCGACCCCGGGGCCCATCCTCGCCGTCCTGCGACTGCTCGCCGCGTCGCGCTGGGGATCGCGTTGCTGCTGATCGCCGCGCTGGTCGTGCTGTGGCTGGTACGGAAGCCGATCGCCGAGGGGTTCATCGACCGCGAACTCGCCAAGGCGGGCGTGCCTGCGCGCTACGACATCGCCGACCTTGCGCTGGGCGGACAGCGTCTGACGAACGTCGTGATCGGCGATCCGGCGCATCCCGATCTGGTCGCCGACTGGGTCGAGACGCGGACCGGCGTCGGCTTGTCGGGGCCGTATCTGGAGGGCGTACGCGCGGGGAAGGTCCGGCTGCGCGGGCGACTGGTGGACGGCAAGGTCTCGCTCGGCGCGATCGACAAACTGCTGCCGGCGCCATCGGGGAAGCCGTTCGCGTTGCCCGCGCTCGACGTGTCGGTTGCCGATGGGCGGATGCGGTTGGAGACGCCGCAGGGGATCGTCGGGTTGAAGCTGGCAGGCTCCGGCAAGCTCGACGACGGGTTTCGCGGGTCGTTGGCAGCGATCAGTGAGCGGCTCGATGTCGGCGGGTGCGTGATCAACCGGCTCGCGGCGACGATGAAGTTGCGGATCGATGCGGCGAAACCGACGATCACGGGGCCGGTGCGCGTGTCGCGGTTCGCCTGCGGGACGACGCAGGCGGAGCGGATCGTGGCCGATCTGGACGTCGGACTCTCTGCGGCGCTCGATCGCTGGCAGGGCAAGGCGACGCTCAAGACTGGCGCGGCACGGACGCCGGGTGCGACTTTGGCCGGCGCCGGGGGCACGATTGACTTCACCGGAACCGCGGCGGCGACCGGGGGCAAGGCAGACATCGCCGCCGATACCGTTCGCACCACCGAGGGCGGCGCGCGCCGGGTGGCGTTCGCGGGTACCTACCGGATCGGTAAGCAGATCGCGTTCGACGGGCGCGTCCAGGCGAGCGGTGCCGCGGTGGCGCAGAAGCGACTCGCGGGGCTAGCGGGCATCGGCGGTGCGGCCGCGGGGACGCCCGTCGCGCCGTTGGCGAGTGCGGTGACACAGGCGATCCAGAAGGCCAGCCGCGGATTTGCCGCGGACGCCGACCTTCGCGTGCGGATCGATGGCGGACGCGGCAAGGCGATTCTGTCCCGTCTCGCGCTGGCCTCCGCCAGTGGTGCGCGCGTGGCGCTTGGCGGCGGGAGCGGGGTCGCGTTCGGCTGGCCGAACGGCGGCGTGCGGCTCGATACGGTGCTCGCGATGCGCGGCGGCGGTTTGCCCGAGGCGCGCGTGTCGCTGGCGCAGGCGAAACCCGGCGCGGCGATCCGCGGCGTTGCCACCATCGCGCCCTATGCGGCGGGCGGCGCGCGACTGGCGCTGACGCCCGTCACCTTCAGCGCGACGCCGGGCGGGGCAACCTCGATCGCGACGCGCGTCACGCTCGGGGGACCGATCGGTGCGGGCGGTTCCGGCAACCGGGTCGATGGTCTGTCGATGCCGGTTGCGGCGCTGTGGGATGGACGCGGACGGCTGGTCGTCAACACCGATTGTGTGCCTTTGGCAGTCCAGCGCTTCGCGATATCCGGGTTGGTGCTCGATCCGTCGCGGCTGACATTGTGCACGCTTGATGGCGCGCTGGTGCAGGTCAATGGCGCGCGGGTCAGCGGCGGCGCGAAGATCGCCGCGGCCAAGCTGGGTGGGCGACTCGGCACTACCCCGATCACGCTTGCGACCGCGGGAGCGACCGTGCGGCTGGCGGATCGCGGCTTTGCGATAGACGGCGTGCAGACCCGGATCGGCGCGCCGGAACGTGTCACGCGACTCGATTTCGCCACCGTCACGGGCCGCATTACCGGTCAGGGCGTGACGGGCGCGTTCACGGGTGGCTCGGGACAGATTGCCAACGTGCCACTGCTGCTCGGCGAAGCCGCCGGCGACTGGACGCTCGTCAAAGGCGCGCTCAACCTCACCGGCGCGATGGGGGTATCCGATGCCGCGCCGACCCCGCGCTTCAAGCCGCTTGCTGCCCGCAGCGTTACGCTGGCGCTCGTCAATGGCACGATCACCGCGGCGGGCACGCTGTTCGAACCGACCACCAACACCAAGGTCGCCGACGTTACGCTGACCCACGCTCTGGGTGCCGGCGCAGGCAAGGCCGACCTCGCCGTACCCGCGATCGCGTTCGCCAAGGACAGGCTGCAACCCGACGCGCTGACCCCGTTGACCTTCGGCGTGATCGCCGACGTCAACGGATCGGTCAGCGGCGAGGGGCATATCGCCTGGAACCCCGACGGCGTGACCAGCACGGGCGTGTTCCGCACCGCCGGCACCGATCTCGCCGCTGCGTTCGGCCCGGTCACGGGAATCGCCACCGAGATCCGCTTCACCGACCTGCTCAACCTCCAGAGCGCGCCGGGGCAGGTGGCGACTATCCGCACGCTCAACCCCGGCATCCCGGTCACCGACGGCACGGTCCGTTACCAGACGCTGCCCGGCGCGCGCGTGCAGGTCGAGGGCGGGTCGTGGCCGTTCGCGGGCGGATCGCTGACGCTCGACCCGACGCTGCTCGATTTTTCCGCGCCGAAAGAGCGGCGGATGACGTTCCACGTCGTCAACATGGCCGCCGACCAGTTCCTGCAACAGTTCGATTTCAAGAATCTCGATGCGACCGGGATCTTCGACGGCGTGCTGCCGATGATCTTCGACGAAACGGGCGGCCGGATCGAAGGCGGCGATCTGCAGGTGCGCAAAGGCGGCGGCACGCTCGCCTATGTCGGCGATCTCAGCCAGAAGGATCTCGGCATGTGGGCGAACATCGCGTTCCAGGCGCTGAAGTCGCTGCGGTATCAGTCGTTGCGCGTCGGCATGAACGGGCCGCTCGCGGGCGAGATGGTCACCGACGTGCGCTTTGCCGGGATCAGCCAGGGTGAGGGGGCGAAGTCGAACTTCATCGTCCGCCGCCTGCAAAAGCTGCCGTTTGTGTTCAATATCCGGATCAAGGCGCCGTTCCGCGGGCTGCTCGACTCGGCGCAGAGCTTTTACGACCCGAAGCGGCTGATCCAGCGCAACCTGCCGGCGTTGTTGCAACAGCAGGCCGCGCCGCCGCCGCCCAACCCAACGCCCAAACTTCCAACCATTCAGCCTCCCGCAAGCAGGATCGTGCCATGACCGAAACAGGATTGAAGAAGCTGGAGCAAAGGCCGATCTTGCGCAGGATGACGAGGACGATCGCGATTTTCGGGCTGACGGCGGCCTTGCCGGGCTGCATCAACGTGTCGGCGCCCGACAAGCCGATCGAGATCAACCTCAACATCAACGTCACGCAGGAAGTGGTCTATCGCCTCGATGGCGAGGCGAAATCGTTGATCCAGCAGAATCCGGGGATATTTTGATATGAAGAAGGTCATTGCCATGATTGCCGCAGCCGCGGTTCTCGGCGGCCTTTCGGTAGCGGCGTCGGCGCAGCGCGATCCGGCTTACGCGGCGGCGCGTGCGGGTGGCGAGGTCGGCGAGCAGCCCGACGGCTATCTCGGCCTGGTCGGTGCGGCGAGCGGCGACCTGCGTGCGCTGGTCAACAACATCAATATCCAGCGCAAGTCGGCTTACACGGCGAAGGCGCAAGCGAGCGGCGCGACGGTCGAGCAGCTTGCGTTCACGAGCGGCTGCAACCTGATCCTGCAGACTAACCCCGGCGAGAAGTACAAGACGCCCAACGGTGTCTGGAAGACCCGCACCGCCGGCGCCCCCGAACGCGATTCGCGCTGCGTTTGAGCTGAAGTGCTCCCCTCCCTGACAAGGGAGGGGCTGGGGGTGGGTAGGCTGCTTGGGATCCGTGACGCCAGCCAACCGGCCGACCCACCCCCGGCCCCTCCCTTCCAGGGAGGGGGGAAGAAGTCGGCTTCCATCTAACCGGAGCCGTCGCGGCAAATCCCATCCGTCCTCCCATTAATGACGCCCGTGTCACACCGGTTGACTTGCACCCCCCCCTTTTCTAAACGGACCGCGCCTTGGCGGGATCGCTCGTCGCTGCTTGCTTCCTCCCCGATGCGTAATCAGGTGGAGGAATGTGCGTGGCGGAGATCGAACCCGGACAGGACCCCCAGGGTGTTGAAGATCCGCGACTTTCCGCGCTCGATGAGCGATTGCGAGAGGCGCAGCATCGGGAAACGCTCGCAAAGGGGCAGAAGGGGGCGGATGCCGAGCGGGGTTACTCGCAAGGCAATCGCGTCATTTCCGCTCTCATCGGGAGTCTTGTCGGCAGTGCGCTGATCGGGTGGTTGATAGACCATTGGTTCGGCACTGGCCCTTGGGGGCTGATCGTGCTGCTGTTCCTCGGGATAGCGGTCGCGTTCAGGCAGATCATTCGAATTTCAGGCGAACGCCCGGAGTAACCGGGCGTTTGTCGTATCAAGACGGCAGGGATTCCACGTGGCGGCAGAACAGGGCGGCAAGATCGATCCGATGCACCAGTTCCTGATCGAGCCGGCGTTCGGCTCGCACTGGATCGTTGGTGGCTATGACCTGTCGTTCACCAACTCCGCATTGTGGATGGTGGTGACGCTGGTCGCGCTTTGGGCGTTCATGATCGGTGGCATGAAGCGCGAGCTCGTGCCCGGTCGCTGGCAGATGGCGGTCGAGGGCTTCACCGGCTTTATCTCGGGCATGCTCGAGCAGAATGTCGGCCCCGGCGGCAAGCGCTTCGTGCCGTACGTCTTCTCGCTGTTCATGTTCATCCTGTTCGCGAACATCATCGGGCTCCTGCCGTTCGGCATCGTCCCCGGCGTGCACCCGTTCACCGTGACCAGCCACATGACCGTCACCGGCGTGCTGGCGCTGATCAGCTTTGCGATCGTGTTGCTCGTTGGCTTCGGCAAGCACGGCTTTCACTTCTTCTCGCTGTTCGTGCCGAGCGGTACGCCCGCACTGATGATCCCGCTGATCTTCGTGGTCGAGCTGATGTCGTTCCTGGTGCGTCCGTTCTCGCTCGGTCTGCGACTGTTCGTGGCGATGACCGCGGGGCATATCCTGCTCAAGGTGCTGGCCGCGTTCGTGATCAACGGCCTGAACCTCGGCGGGATGTATATCGGCCTGGTGAGCGCGCCGAGCATGCTGCTGATGATCGGCATCACGCTGCTCGAGCTGCTGGTTGCCGCGATCCAGGCATATGTGTTCGCGTTGCTGACGTCGGTATATCTGAACGACGCCGTAAACCTTCACTAAGTTTTCTATTTACCTAACTGATTTTCAAAGGGAATTTATCATGGACGTCAACGCAGCAAAGATGATCGGCGCCGGCCTCGCAGCGATCGGCATGGGCCTCGCGGCACTCGGCGTGGGCAACGTGTTCGCTCAGTTCCTCGCCGGCGCTCTGCGCAACCCGGGCGCAGCCGACAGCCAGCAGGGCCGTCTGTTCATCGGTTTCGCAGCAGCCGAGCTTCTGGGTCTGCTCGCATTCGTCACCATGATCATCCTGGTGTTCGTCGCCTAACCACTCGCTGATTTGGCCGGGCAACCGCGCCCGGCCGGATTAACGCAGGACAGACCAATGCCCCAGATTGCCCAGATAGCCGCCACCTACGCTTCGCAGATCTTCTGGCTGCTCCTCACCTTCGGCATCCTGTATTTCGGGATCGGCAAGGGAATGGTGCCGAAGATCGTGTCCAACGTGGACTCGCGCGAAGGCAAGATCGCAGGCGATCTGGCGGCGGCGGTCGCTGCCCGTACGCAGGCCGATACGGTCCAGGCGAACTGGCAGGCCGAAATGGACGCGGCCCGCGTTGCGGCGCAGGCCGAGACCGCGGCAGCAGCCAAGCGTGCGGCGACCGCGTTCGAGCAGCAGGTCCATGCGGCCGATGCCGAACTCGCCGAGCGTCTGGGTCATCACGATCTGGCGGTCGCGAACGCAAAGGCCGAGGCACTCTCGAACTTGCAGGGCGTAGCGGCCGAAGCAGCACAGCAATTGGCCGCCAAGGTCGCCGGCCTCCAGGTCAGCCTGGACGCGGCGACCGACGCGGTACGCAGGACGACGGCGCATGGCTAATCCAGATTCGGCCGCAAAGGTCATCCACGAAGAGGGCATGGCGCCCGAAGGTGCGATCGACAACCAGGGCCTCCAGGGTCACACGACCGCGCCCGGCGGCGTCGAGCATGTGCCCGATCCGACCGCGCTCGGCCTGACCTCGACCGGCTGGGTCGCGGTGGCGATGATCGTCGTCATTCTGCTGATGATCTGGAAGAAGGTTCCAGGCATGATCGGCAAGATGCTCGATACGCGCATCGCCGGCATCCGCACGCAGCTCGACGAAGCCAAGGCGCTTCGTGCCGAAGCCGAAGCGATCCGCAGCGAATACGAGGCGAAGGCCAAGACCGCGCACGTCGAGGCTGAGGCGATGAAGGCCCATGCGCACCACGAAGCCGCGGCGATCATCGCCAAGGCCAAGGCTGGCGCCGAAGACCTCATGACCCGCCGCGCGAAGATGGCCGAGGACAAGATCGCCGCCGCCGAGCGCGCCGCGATCGCCGAAGTCCGTGCGCGGGCCGCCGATGCCGCGGCCAAGGCTGCCGGCATCCTCATCGCCGAGCATCACGACGCCGCCGCCGACCGAATGATGGTCGACCGCTCGATCTCCGGTCTCAGCCGCCTGAACTAATCCTGCTCCTCTCCCCTTGGGGAGAGGAAGGGGCCCGCTGCGAAGCAGGGGGAAGGTGAGGGCACGCCCCTCCCACGACCATCATTATTGACGGCCGTCTCTTCCCGGGTTTCCGGCGGCCGAGTCTCCAATCTGAGCCCGTTGGAGAATACCTATGTCCTGGCTCATCCTGGCGGTCGCCGTCGTCACCGAAATCTGCTGGGCGCTCAGCCTGAAATGGGCGGCCACCGTCGCCACGTGGCAGGCCTCCACCGTCCCGATCATCCTCAGCTTCGTCAACATGGGCCTGCTCGCGCTCGCGATGCGCGGCCTCCCCGCCGGCACCGCCTACGCAATCTGGACCGGCGCGGGCGCGATCGGCGTCATCATCGGCGGCGTCATCCTGTTCGGCGACAAGGTCAGCGGCATCCAGGCCTGCTTCATGGCCCTGACCGTCGTCGGCATCGTCGGCACCAAGGTCTTCGCCCAAACCTAACTCTCGTTGCCCGTAGGGCATGAAGAAGGTTGATTCACGCGAAGGCGCAAAGGCGCGAAGAGAAGGTGGGTTCACGCAGAGACGCGGAGACGCGGAGGTGTTGGACACGGGGCTGACGGACCGGCTAGCTTTAAGCCGATACAAGCCTTCGGCAGTTTGAGAGCGACCGCCGCACTGCTCGAATCTTCTCTCCGCGGCTCCGCGTCTCCGCGTGAACGAACTGCTCCTTTCTCTTCGCGCCTTTGCGCCTTTGCGTGAACATCACTGCCTTAAGCTGGCATAACCCCCTCGCACTCCCTAGATTCCTTCGCGATGTCCTCCCCCAATTCCCCCGACCGGTTCAACGAAGACAAATCGACTTTCGCCGTCCGCGGTGGTGGTGAAGCGCCAGACCTCGCGGCCGGCGTTGCGGCGATCCGCAACGTGCTCGACACGCTGCCGATCCGCCCCGGCGTCTACCGCATGCAGGACGCGCGGGGCGACGTGCTGTACGTCGGCAAGGCGCGCGCGCTTCGGAACCGCGTGGCGAACTACGTCCAGGTCGAGCGACTGACGAAACGCCTACAGCGAATGGTGTCGCAGACGCGGTCGATGACGATCGTTACCACCAATAACGAGGCCGAGGCGCTGCTGCTCGAATCGCAGCTCATCAAGCGGTACCGCCCCGCCTACAACGTGCTGCTGCGCGACGATAAGAGCTTCCCGTTCATCCTCCTGCGCGACGACCACGCCTTCCCACGTGTCCAGAAACACCGCGGCGCGCGCCGGGCGAAGGGCAATTACTACGGCCCGTTCGCCAGCGCCGGGTCGGTCAACAACACGCTGAACGCGCTCCAGAAGCTGTTCCTCCTGCGCAGCTGCACCGACAGCTTCTTCAAGACCCGCGACCGCCCGTGCTTGTTGTATCAGATCAAGCGCTGCTCCGCGCCGTGCGTCGGCCGGATCGACGAGGCCGCGTACAGGGAACTGACCGAAGATGCGAAGGCGTTCCTCGGCGGCAAGTCGACCGGCGTGCAGGCCAAGCTCGGCGCGCAGATGCAGGCCGCGGCCGAGAACATGGACTTCGAACTCGCGGCACTGCTCCGCGATCGTCTTCGCGCGCTCACCTTCATCCAGGGCACGCAGGCGATCAACGCGGAGGGCGTGGGCGACGCCGACATCTTCGCGATGGCGTGCAAGGACGGGCTGATCGGCATCCAGGCGTTCTTCATTCGCGGCGGCCAGAACTGGGGTCATCGCAGCTTCTTCCCGCAGCATACCAACGACGTCCCCGAGGACGAGGTGCTGACAAGCTTCCTCGGCCAGTTTTACGAAGAGGTCCCGCCCCCCAAGCAGATCCTGCTCGACCGCGAACTGACGGAAGGCGCACTGCTGGCCGAAGCGCTAGGCGAGCGCGCCGGCTACAAGATTGCGTTGCAGGTCCCGCAGCGCGGCGATCGCCGCCGCCTGATGGACCAGGCCAAGCGCAACGCGATCGAGGCGATCGAGCGCCGCCAGGCCGAATCGACCACGCAGGCGAAACTCCTGCGCGAAGTCGCCGACCTGTTCGACCTCGCCGAGCCGCCAGAACGCATCGAGATCTACGACAACAGCCACATCCAGGGCACCGCCGCGACCGGCGCGATGGTCGTCGCGGGTCCCGAGGGGTTCCGCAAAGGCCAGTATCGAAAGTTCAACATCAAGAACAAGGATACCGCGCCGGGCGACGATTTCGCGATGATGCGCGAAGTCTTCACGCGGCGGTTTTCGCGCGCGCAGGCCGAGGACCCCGATCGCGATTCGGGCGACTGGCCGGATTTGGTCCTGATCGACGGCGGCAAGGGACAACTCAATACGGTCAAGGCCGCGCTCGAGGAGATCGGCGTCGAGGACGTGTGCCTGGTCGGGATCGCCAAGGGCCCCGAACACGGTCGCGATGGCCGTGAGGTGTTCCACATGCTCGACGGTCGCGAGTTCCAGCTCCCCGTCAACGCGCCGGTCCTGTTCTACCTCCAGCGTCTTCGCGACGAGGTCCACCGGTTCGCGATCGGCGTCCACCGCGACAAGCGCAGCAAGGCGATCGGCGCCAGCCCGCTCGACGAAGTGCCCGGCATCGGTCCCGCACGGAAGAAGGCGCTGCTGATGCACTTCGGCACCGGTCGTGCCGTGCGCAACGCGAGCCTCCAGGACCTCCAGCAGGCGCCGGGCGTCTCGGCTGGGGTCGCGCAACAGGTCTACGATTTCTACCATTCGCGCTGACCTCAGTTGAGGATCGGGCGCCGCTCGACCGGGCTAAACCTAATCTTCATCATGAAGTGTTACAGGCTGCGGCAGTGACGACATCCGTTTTCCTCACCGTCGATACCGAGTTCGCCTGGCGGCATCACGCGGCGGGTCTGGACTGCGAGGCGATCTACGCGAAGTCGCTCGAACCCGCGGGGGTCGGGCTCGGCTATCAGCTTGCCGAGCTGGCTCGGCACGATCTGAAAGCCTGTTTCTTCGTCGATCCGATGCCCGCGATCACCTTCGGGATGGCGCCGGTCCGCCGGATGATCGAGACGATTCTCGAGGCGGGGCAGGAGGTTCAGCTTCACATTCACCCCAACTGGACCGGCGCCAAGGCGGGCGATCGCGGGGCCGCGCATGCGCGCTTCGAACTGTTCGACTACAGCCTGACCGAACAGCTCGACCTTCTCGGTCAGGCGAGAGATCTGCTGATCGACGCCGGCGCGCCCAAGCCGATCGCCTTTCGCGCCGGAAGCTACGCCGCGAACGACGATACGCTGACCGCGTTGGCGATGCTCGGTTTCAGCTATGACAGCAGCCATAACGGGTCGGAAGCGCCGAAGACGAGCCGGATTTCGCTGGCGGCGGAACAGATCGCGCCGGTCGCGTGGTGCGTGGAGGACGAAACCGGCAGCGGCGAACGCTGCATCGTCGAAGTCCCGGTGACCGTGATCGAGGATGTCCGTGGGCGGGTGCGGACGTTCCAGCTCTGCGCACTGTCGGCTGGTGAAAGTTACGACGCGCTGGAGCATGCGGCGGTGGCGGGGCATTCGGCGGTGACGATCGTCAGCCACGGCTTCGAACTCGCCAACCGGCGCGGCACGCGGCCGAATGCGGTCCATGTCCGGCGTTTCCAGGCGCTGTGCGGCACCTTGTCGGAGATGCGCGAAGTCCTGCCCACCATGCACTTCGCCGATCGCCCGACTCTGGCGCTGGGGCGCGCCGACCTCCCGCTCGGTCCGGATGCGCTCCGCACGCGCTGGCGGCAGGCCGAACAGCTCTGGTCGAACTGGGTCGAGGAGCGACCGGGATCGATGCGTCGGGGATGACGCCGCGTATCGCGCTTAAGTTTCAGGTTGGTGCGCGGACTCTGGCGACGATCCCGCGACGGCTGGTGCGCGTGGCGTTCTCGCTCGAAGCCGTGCTGGCGCCGGCGGCGGCAGCGACAAGGCTGGTCCTGCCGCCGCTGCCCGACGATGCCGACGGATATATGGTGACGTCGTTGCCCGAACCGATGCTTGCCGGTCTCGATAGCCGCGGCCTGCTCGCGTTCGTCCGGCAGCGATACGTGCGGTATCATGTCGATCTTGCGGCGGGCGAGGCGGCGTGGCTGGCTGGTCTGTCCGGCAGCGCAAGATCGGGGATCAAGCGCAAGGCGAAGAAGCTGGCGGTGGCGAACGGCGGCCTGCTCGACATCCGCCGCTATCATGATGCCGCGGCGTTCGCCGAGTTCCATCCGCTCGCGCGCGCCGTGTCGGCGACGACCTATCAAGAGAGGCTGCTGGGTTCGGGGCTGCCCGACGATGCGGCTTCGGTGCGCCATCTCGAGTTGCTCGCGGCGCAGGACGGATTGCGCGCCTGGCTCATGTTTATCGCGGACACCCCGGCCGCCTATCTGTGCTGCACGGCCGACGGCGAGTCGCTGTGCTATACCTATGTCGGGCATGATCCGGCGCATAACGACCTGTCGCCGGGGGCGGTCTTGCAGGTCGAGGCGATGCGCGAGCTGTTCATCGAGAGGCGGTTTGCGCGGTTCGATTTCACCGAGGGCGAAGGACAGCACAAACGCCAATTCTCGACCGCGGGGACGGCGTGCATAGATGTGCTCCTGTTGCGGCCGACGCTGGCGAACCGCGTGACGGTGGCGGCGCTGCGGGGGTTCGATAGTGCGATAGCCTCGGCAAAGCGCGCGGCGACCCATCCCGCCCTAGCCAAGCTCGCGCAGAACATCCGACGCTAGGGTCGGACTAGTTTCTCGTCATCTACGCCTTGGACCGCACTCTTCTAACGACCCACCACCGTTCTAAAGACCCACCACCGTCATCCTGACGAAAGTCAGGATCCAGAGCCCCGCAGGGTGGCAATCGTTACTCTGGATCCTGACTTTCGTCAGGATGACGGGGCAGGCGGAACAAGAGGCCTCCCACGCACCGCAGGAGAGGCTAAGAACACCCCATGCACCTCCGCGCAGCCGCCATCGTCGTCGCCGTCCGCCAACATGGCGAGCATGGCGCGATCGTGCGGGCGCTCACCCGGAACGATGGTGTCCAGCCCGGCTATGTCCGCGGTGGACGGTCGCGAGCCATGCGCCCGGTGCTGCTCCAGGCGAACGTCATCCAGGGCGAGTGGCGCGCACGCACCGGCGAGCAACTCGCCTCGCTGACCGCCGAACTGATCCACAGTCGCGCGCAGATGCACGGCGAGCCGCTCGCCGCGGGCGCGCTCGAATGGGCCACCGCGCTCACCGCCGCCGCGCTGCCCGAAGCGCAGCCCTATCCGCACATCCACGATGCGCTGGAGGGGGTGCTCGGCGCGATCGAGGCGGCGCCGTCCGCGCGCGGCTGGGCGGCGGCGCTGGTCCGATACGAATTGCTGCTGCTCGCCGAACTTGGTTTCGGCCTCGATCTGGATCGGTGCGTTGCCAGCGGCATCGAGGACGATCTCGGCTTCGTCAGCCCCAAAAGCGGCGCGGCGGTCTCGCGTGGGGCGGCGTTCGGCTATGAGGCCAAGCTGCTGAGATTGCCGCCCTTCCTCAAGGCCGGGGGTGAGGCTGAGTGGTCCGACATCTTCGACGGGCTGCGGCTGACCGGCCATTTCCTCGCGCGCGACATCCTCGTCGACCGTCGCGCCGACCCGTTGGCGGCGCGCGACCGGCTGGTCGATCGACTCAAAAGGGCGGTTGCGTGAGCGCGCCTCGCCCGGCAAGGCCCGCGCAGGAGGAACGCACATGCCTTTGATTGCGATACTGGCCGGCGACGGCATCGGACCCGAAGTCACCGCGGAAGCGCGGCGGGTGCTCGATACGCTCGGTCTCGACCTCACCTACGAAGAAGGCCTCGTCGGCGGCGCCGCGTACAAGGCCGCGGGTCATCCGCTGCCGCCCGAGACGCTCGACCTCGCCCGTCGCGCCGACGCGATCCTGTTCGGTGCGGTCGGCGATCCAGACTGCGATGCGCTCGAACGCCAGTTTCGCCCCGAACAGGCCATTCTCGGCCTGCGCAAAGAACTCGGCCTGTTCGCCAACCTTCGCCCTGCCAAGCTGTTCGCGGGTCTTGAGGATGCGTCCGCGCTCCGTCCCGAGATCGCCCGCTCGATCGACATGGTGATCGTCCGCGAGCTGACCGGCGACGTGTATTTCGGCGCGAAGGGCATCCGCACGACCGCCGATGGCCTTCGCGAAGGCCATGACGAGATGCGCTACGACGAGACCGAGATCGTGCGCATCGCCCGCGTCGGCTTCGAGACCGCGCGCACCCGGAAGGGCAAGCTGCTCTCGGTCGACAAGGCCAACGTGCTGGAGACCTCGCAGCTCTGGCGCGACGTCGTGATCGAAGTGTCGGCCGACTATCCCGACGTCGCGCTCAGCCACATGTACGTTGACAATGCGGCGATGCAGCTGGTGCGTAATCCGGGGCAGTTCGACGTGATCGTCACTGGCAATTTGTTCGGCGACATCCTTTCGGACGAAGCGTCGATGTGCGCGGGCTCGATCGGCATGCTGCCGTCCGCCGCGCTCAACGACTCGAACAAGGGTATGTACGAGCCGATCCACGGTAGCGCGCCGGACATCGCCGGGCAGGGCAAGGCCAATCCCTGCGCCGCGATCCTGTCCGCGGCGATGATGTTGCGCCACTCGCTCGACCTGCCAGACGCCGCCGACCGGATCGAGGCCGCGGTCGCCGCCGCGATCCTGAAGGGCGCGCGCACGCCCGATCTCGGCGGCACGCTCTCGACCTCTGCGATGGGCGACGCCGTTCTCGCCGAACTCGGCTGACCCGGTGATCGCCGACCTTCTCGAACTTGCGATCGTCATCCCGACGTTCAACGAGAAGGCCAACGTTCCGACGTTGATCGCCAAGCTCGACCAGGCGCTGGCCGGGCGCAACTGGGAGGCGATCTTCGTCGATGACGACAGTCCCGACGGTACGGCGGATGCCGCGCGCGAGATCGCCCGGCTCGACAAGCGCGTCCGCGTGATCCAGCGGATCGGCCGCCGGGGGCTGTCGTCGGCCTGCATCGAGGGGATGTGCGCCACAGCCGCCCCGATCGTCGCGGTGATCGACGGCGATCTCCAGCACGACGAGACGCTGTTGCCGGCGATGCTCGACCTGTTGAAGGTCGGCGAGACCGATGTGGCGATCGGCTCGCGCTTCGTCAGCGGCGGCGGCACCGGCACGTGGGACAGCGACCGTGTCGCCAAGTCGGCGCTCGCCACCAAGCTGTCGCGCCGCGTGCTGAAGTGCGACCTCAACGATCCGATGAGCGGCTTCTTCATGATCCGCACCGACATCGTCCGCCGCCTCGCACCGTCGCTGTCGGCGATCGGCTTCAAGATCCTGCTCGACCTGCTTACCGCGTCGCCGATGCCGCTGCGTTTCGTCGAGGTACCCTACACCTTCCGCTGCCGCACCGAGGGCGAGAGCAAGCTCGATCACGTCGTCGCGATGGAATATCTGATCGCGATCTACGACCGGATGTTCGGGCGGGTCGTGCCGGTGCGGTTCGCGATGTTCTCGGCGATCGGCGTGTTCGGCGTCGGCATCCACATGGCGGTGCTGACCGCGTTGTTCGTCGGGTTCGGTGCGAATTTCCTCGTCGGCGAGATCGTCGCGACCTTGGCCGCACTGACCTTCAACTTTTTCCTCAACAATGCGCTGACCTATCGCGATCGGCGTCTGAAGGGGTGGCGGCAACTGGTCGACGGCTGGGTATCGTTCGCGGTGATCTGCTCGGTCGGCGCGATCGCCAATGTCGGCATTGCCGCGTTCCTGTACGAGATGCGTGACGGGGCGTGGGCGGCATCGGCGCTGATCGGCGTGCTGGTCGGCGCGGTGTGGAACTACGCGCTGTCCTCGAAATTCACCTGGGGACGGTACTGAGCGAACTCTCGATCCTCCCCCGCCAGGGGGAGGTGGCTGGCGCTTGCCAGACGGAGGGGGAGGAAAAGGTAACCGCGGTTGCGTGGTCCTCCCCCTCCGTCGCCTTCGGCGCCACCTCCCCCTGGCGGGGGAGGATCGAAACGTTCGTACCGCCCTCCGACACCCGTAAGGCTTGTCATCGCGGCTCCCCCCCGGCAAAGCGGCGCGCATGAAGCGCAAGACCGGCCAGGATCGTTCGATCACTCAGCATTGGCGTCCCGCGACGCGCGCCATCCGCGGCGGCACCGCCCGCAGCGAATATGGCGAGACGTCGGAGGCGTTGTTCCTCACCTCGGGCTATTGCTACGACAAGGCGGGCGACGCCGCGGCGCGCTTTGCCGGCGAGCAGGAGGGGATGACCTATTCCCGCCTGCAGAACCCGACCGTCCAGATGCTCGAGGAGCGGATCGCGCTGCTGGAGGGCGCAGAGGCGTGCCGGACGATGGCCACCGGCATGGCGGCGATGACCGCGTCGCTGCTGTGCCAGCTGCAGACCGGCGATCATCTCGTCGGCGGCCGTGCGGCGTTCGGGTCGTGCCGCTGGCTCACGGACACGCTGCTGCCGAAGTTCGGGATCGCCACGACGATCGTCGACGCGCGCGATCCGCAGGCGTTCCTCGATGCGGTCCGCCCCGAGACGAAGGTGTTCTTCTTCGAGACGCCCGCCAACCCGACGATGGACATCGCCGACCTCAAGGCGATCTGCGACATCGCGCGTGAGCGCGGGATCACGACGGTGGTCGACAATGCGTTCGCCACGCCCGCCTTGCAGCGGCCGATGGAGTTCGGCGCCGACGTCACCGCCTACAGCGCGACAAAGATGATGGACGGGCAGGGCCGCGTGCTTGCCGGCGCCGTCTGCGGGACCGAGGATTTCATCACCAACACGCTGTTGCCGTTCACGCGCAACACCGGCCCGACGCTGTCGCCGTTCAACGCGTGGGTGGTGCTCAAGGGCCTCGAGACGCTCGACCTGCGCATTAATCGCCAGTCCGAGAACGCGATGAAGGTCGGCGAATTCCTTGAAGGCCGCGTCCCCCGCGTGCTGCATCCCTTCCTGCCGAGCCATCCGCAGCATGAGTTAGCCAAGCGCCAGATGGACGCATGCGGGCCGATCTTCGCGTTCGAGGTCGAGGGTCGCGAACAGGCGCACGCGTTGCTCGACGCGCTGGAACTGGTCGATATCTCGAACAACATCGGCGACTCGCGCTCGCTGATGACGCATCCCGCCTCGACCACGCACGCGAGCGTTTCGCCCGACAAGCAGATCGAGATGGGCGTGACCGAGGGGCTGTTGCGGATCAACGTCGGACTTGAAGATGCGCAGGACGTGATCGACGATCTCGACCAGGCGCTGCGCCAGGCGGGTCTATGAAAGCGCTGTTCCCCAACGCGGCGACGACCGATGGGGTGACGGTGCGCGTGTCGGTCAGCTATTTGCCCGAACAGTCCGAGCCTGAACGTGGCCGCTGGTTCTGGGCCTACCATATCCGCCTCGAAAACGAGGGCACCGATACCGTCCAGTTGCTCACCCGGCACTGGGTCATCACCGACGGCCGCGGCGCACGCCATTCGGTCGAGGGTGAAGGTGTGGTCGGCGAACAGCCGGTGATCGAACCGGGCGCGAGCTTCGATTACGTCTCGGGCTGCCCACTCGCCACCCCATCGGGTGCGATGCAGGGGAGCTACCAAATGGTCCGCGAAGACGGCGCCGTGTTCGCAGTCGAGATTCCCCGCTTCTCGCTGTTCGCCCCCGCGGTGCTCAATTGAAGCGCACGCATCTCCCGCTCAACGGCCTGCGCGTGCTCGACGCGGCGGCGCGGCATCTGTCGTTCACGCGCGCTGCGGACGAGTTGGCGGTGACGCCGGCGGCGGTCGGGCAGCAGATCCGCGCGCTGGAGGATACGCTCGGTGTCGTGCTGTTCCGCCGCACCACGCGCGGGCTCGAACTGACGCCCGAGGCTGAGGCAGGCTTGGGCGCGCTGCGCGGCGGGTTCCTTCAGTTCGAGGAAGCCGTGCGCGCGATGCAGGCGGGGCAGTCGTCGAAATCGCTGACGATCGCCGCGCCGCGCGACCTGACCGAGAAGTGGCTGATGCCGCGTCTCGCGCAGATCGCCGAGGCCGATCCCGAACTGCGTTTCGTGCTGATCACGGCGGACGAGAATGTCGACTTCACCGAAGCCAATCTCGATCTCGCGATCCGCTGGGGCGATGGCCCGGGCGAGCACGAGGGCGAGGCGCTGGAATCGGAGGGCATGGTGACGATCGCCAAGCCCGGCACCGATAGCGAAGCCGCGATCGCATGGTCGGGCGAGGACGGCGTCGCGCTGGTCCGCGTCACCGATGCCGGGCTCGCGATCGACGCGGCGGCGGCGGGGCTAGGCCGCGCGACCGTGCCCGAACTGCTCGCTCGTCGCGATCTCGCGCAGGCCCGCGTCCGGCTCATCGGCGAGTCGCAGCCGTCGAAGGGGGGGTATTGGCTCGTCGCCCCGCTCCCGCAGTGGCGCCAGAAGAAAGTCCGCGCGCTCGTGGATGCCCTGACCGCGTGAGGCAACCCGGGCGCAGACCACGGCGCGCCGGCGTATCGCCGGTGCTGAAGACGCGTCGGCTGCGCCTGCGGCCGCTCGTCGAGGGCGACGCGACCGCGTTGCACCCGATGCTCGCCGATGCGGAGCTGATGGCCTATTCTGCGGACGGTCCCCTGGGCTCGGTCGACGACGTCCGCACCTACCTCGCCGAAGAGGCCGCGCCGGGCAACCAGCGTACCTGGGCGATCACTCGCACCGGCGACGACCGCGCAATCGGCTGGGTCTCGGGGAGCGAGGCGGACGGCGCAGGGGTGACGGAGATCGGTTTCATCCTCGCGCGGGAGGCCTGGGGGCGAGGGATCGCGCGCGAGGCTGTGTCGGCAGTGATCGATCGGTTGTTCGCGGAAGGCCGGAGTAGGGTGTTCGCCGACGCGGACACTGAGAATACTGCGTCGATCACGTTGCTGGAACGTCTCGGTTTCCGCCGCGAGCGGCTGCTGCGCGACGAGTGGGAAACGCATCTGGGGTTGCGCGACAGCCTGATCTACGGGCTCTGCGCTGATAGCTGGCAGGCGACTGCGCGGGCCTGAGCCACCGCCGCTATCCCCTCTGATAACACCACCCCGGCGAAGACCGGGGCCCAATTGGGAAGGTGGAAATAACGAGGCGCTACCCGCCGTTAGCAGCGTTCCCCAATTGGACCCCGGCCTTCGCCGCGGTGGCGGCCCTTGATATGGGGCGGGGCAGCGAACCCTACCGCGCCGCCAACAACGCCAGCGCCCGCCCCATCAGCCCCGCGAACCGAACCTCGTTCACGCCATCATCAGCCCGGTGCCAGTTCCCGGTCGCCGCATACCAGCGCCCGTCCTTCGCCTGCACCAGATAGTTCAAGGTCAGCACGCCAGGCTCGCCACCACCCTTGAACCCGACATACCCAAACCGCTTGGCGATAGCCGGATCGACCCCGGCATTGACCGCCATCACCGCGTGGGTCGTGACGTCCGCCCGTCGCAACCGATCCAGCAGCCCCGCCATCGCCGAAGGACTTGCGAACCATTCGACGCTGTCGATCGCTACCGGCTTGCCGGCGAACACGGTCGGATCGAGCTTGGCGGTGGAGATCTTCACCGCATTGTCGACCAGCAGCGCTCGCCGCTCGTCCACCGACCCCGCCGCCCAAGCCTTGGTCAGCGCCGGATCCCCCTTCAACGCGAACATCTCTCGCGTAGTCATCACCGGCGCGCTCCCGCCCGCCGTCTCCGCCATCGCATCCACCTTCGCGCGTCCGAGCGTCGTCAGCAGCGTATCCGTCGCGGTGTTGTCGCTGATCGAGATCATCATCGTCGCGAGCGTCTGCACCGTCACCGGCGATCCGGCGGGCCAGGTCTGCAACACGCCCGACGGCAAGGACGGCGCTCCGACCTTCACGACGTCCTCCCAATGCCGCTCGCCGGCTGCAACCTGACGCGCCAACTCCGCCAGCACCCAGAGCTTGAACGCCGACCCAAGTGGCGCCGCCACATCCGCTCGATATTCCAGGATCGGGGTCGGTCTGCCGTTGCCCAGCGCGTAAAGCCCGAACCCGCTAGCCCCCGGCAGCGCGCGAAACTCCGCTTCGAGCTTGGCGAGGCTGTCGTCACGCGGCGCTGTGCCGGTAATCAGCAGTCCGGTCGCGGCATGCGGCGGGGCGGGATCGATCACCAGGCGGACGCTCGCCGTACCGCGCGCGTAGCCAACGGTCAGGTCCGCCGACCATGCCGAGGTCGCGGTCAACGTCTCGATCTTCTGCGGGGCGCCGAGCGCGGTCTTCAATTGCGCAGCGATGACCGACAGTTGCGCCGCGGGGACCTTGTCGCGGAAGCTCGCCGCGAAATATGTTTCGTACGACCCCCGACCGTCCAGTATCGCGACCAGCGCGTCCGCCTTGGCGCGCAACGCCGGGTCTGGCGCTATGCCCTGCGCCGCGACCCCGACCGGCAGTACCGCCAGCAGGAGCGCGAACAGCCGGAGCGCCAGTTTCTTCATTAGTTCTTCAGCTTCCAGCCGCTCTGCAACAGTCGGTAGCACAGCGTCGCCAGCACAAGATCGATCACGAGGATCACGATCCCGCCGATCATCACCGGCGAGTCGGCGATTCCGAGGAACCCGTATCGGAACCCCGAGATGATATAGAAGAACGGGTTGGCATGGCTGAACGCGCGGAACGCCGGTGCGAGCTTGTCGACCGAATAGAACGTCCCCGACAACAGCGACAGCGGCGCGATCACGAAGTTGGTGACCGCCGCGGCATGATCGAACTTGTCCGCCCAGATCGACGTCAGCACGCCGAGCAGCGCGAGGAACGTCGCGCCCAGCAACCCGAACCAGACGATCGCGAGCGGTGCATGCGGCGTCACGTGCACGCCCGGATACAGCGCCATCGCCGCCCAAACGACGATCCCGACGATCACCGCACGCGTGATCGCGCCACCGACCAGCGCGGCGAGCAACTCACCCGTCGACAGGGGCGGCTGGAGATAATCGACGATCGTCCCCTGCATCTTGCCGGCGAGCAGCGAGAAGCTGGCATTGGCGAACGCCGGACCCATCATGCCCTGCGCGATGATCAGCCCCGGCGCGATGAAATCGGCGAAATCGACGATCTGGCCATCGACCGGTACCGGGCTTTTCGCGCCCGTCGCAATGGTGAACACGATCAGAAACAGCAGCGTCGTGATCGCCGGCGCCCACACCGTCTGAAGCTGCACCTTGAAGAACCGGCGCACCTCCTTGATATAGAGGGTCCGCAATCCCTCCCAGTTCACGCTCTTGATGACGGGAACGCCGGGGGCGGAGTGCACCGCCGAATGGATTTCACCGATTGGGGGCTGGCTGCTCATAGGCGTTGCGGGTAATCGCTGCCGCTGCCGCCCGCAACCCGGCTGACGTAGACTAAGGAACGAACATGTCCTGGACCGACGAGCGCATCGCGACGCTCAAGACGATGTGGGAGGCCGGCCAGACCGCCAGCCAGATCGCCGAAGCACTGGGTGGCGTCAGCCGCAACGCCGTCATCGGCAAGGCGCACCGCCTCGAGCTACAGGCGCGCCCGTCGCCGGTGAAGCCGAACGATCCCGAGGCGAAGGCGGCGGCTGCGGCCGACGCATCGGCGTCGGCAGCAGCGGCGGCGCCCGAGCCGGTCGCGGCACCGGAGCCGGTCGAGGTCGAGGCCCCCAAGCCCGCGCCGGTCGCACCGCCCGTCGTAGCGGCGGCCAAGCCTGCGGCACCGGTCGAACCAGAGCCGGTCGCCGAAGAGCCTGAGGACGACGAGGATGAAGACGAGGACGAGGCTGCTCCGGCGGTCGCTGCGCCCGTCCGCGCGCCGCAGCCAATCCTGCGCTCGGTCGGCCCAGGCGGGTTCCTCCGTCAGGCTCCCGGTGAACAGCAGCCGCCAAGCACGCCCGCCCCGCCGCGTCGCCTCGTGCCTGCCAAGCCGTCGGCCGAGATGGCGAACAAGACGAGCCTGCTCGAGCTGAACGACCGCATCTGCAAATGGCCACTCGGCCATCCCGGCGAGCCCGACTTCCACTTCTGCGGCAAGGCGGTGAACCCCGGCTTCCCGTATTGCGTCGACCATTGCGGCCACGCGTACCAGGCACAGCTGCCACGGCGTGACCGCCGCCCGACTCCGCCGCTTCCGTTCGGCGGTCCGCGGCCCAGGTGAGGCGAAGGGCGGCCTGCGCCAACCTGGCGCAGGACTCGCCCAAGCCCGGCCGGCGCGGCTAGCCGCGACCGACGACATGGGCTTTGCCCATGGCTAGCTTGGTATAGAAAAGGCCGTTTCCTCGGGCGAGGAAGCGGTCTTTTTTCCAACAGGCTCCACCCCGGCGAAGGCCGGGGCCCAATTGGAAAGGTCTCGGTAACCGAGCGCTGCGCCCGTTTGGCAACGTTTCCCAACTGGGCCCCGGCCTCCGCCGGGGTGGTGCTCTATAGCTCAGCGCCTACCGCCCCTTCCTTGTTCTCCCGCGAAGGCGGGAGCCCAGTCTGGGCCCCCGCCTTCGCGGGAGAACAAACTTTGCATGGAATCAAAAAAGGCCGCTTCCCGTGTGAGGAAGCGGCCTTTTTTCATATCACGCTAGCCATGGGCAAAGCCCATGTCGTCGGTCGCGGCGGGCCGCGCCGGCCGGGCTTGGGCGAGTCCGCTGCCAGCGTGGCAGCGGCCGCCCTTCGCCTCAAAAACGGAACGCCGCCGTGGCGCGCAGGCTGTGCCAGCGGAAATAGTCGAAGTTGCGACGGAAGTCGGTGCCCGAGGCATTGCCGCGCGTGAACGGGCCGCCGGCGGGGCCGCCCGACGCGCGGACGCGGTAATCGTCGTCCTTGTAGCGGTGGAACAGATATTCGAGACCGATCGAGAAGTTCTTGCCGAGCTTTTGCTCGATGCCGCCGCCGCCGACGAGGCCCCACTGCTTGCTGTCGCCGTTGGTGGTGAAGGTGTTGGCGGTGTTGCCGGTCGTGAAGCTGTTGTCGATGTTGGCGTAGCCGCCGCCCGCCGTGCCGTAGAACAGCGTGGTGTTCGCGGCATAGCCTGCGCGAACGCGGGCCGAGGCTTCCCATTTCAGGTCGCGGGTCATCGTGTAGAACGCCGGCGTCGTGCTGAACGCGGAGACGCTGTCACTGATCTCGCTCTTGCCGAACTCACCGACCACGCCGAACACGATGTTGCCGCGCTGGATGTCGGCGCCGACACGACCGTAATAGGCGATGCCGTCCTTGTCGTTGCGGCACCCTGGGCCACCTCTGCTGGGGGCGACGTTGTTGGTCGCGCGACCATTGCAGAAGCCCGGCGAGAAGGCGTTGGCGACGGTCGCAGTCGAGATGGTGTCGGTGAAGACGCCGTCCAGATTGCGATCGAACTCGATCGTCTCGCCGACATCGTTGGGCTGCACGTCATAACCGAACGATCCGCCGATATAGACGCCGCTGAACGGCGCATCCGCGGTCGTTTCCTGTGCGGCAGCCGGTGCCGCCAGCCCGAGGGCCGCACCAAGCGCCGCTGCACCAGCAAGGGCCGCCTTCATCGTTTCGTTCATAGTCCACTCCCGGAAAGTTTCATGACAGGTTTGTTAGAAACGGCGGATGCAGAGAAAATTATCCTGCGTTCCCAACAATAAACGGTAGCGTGACTTTTTTGTAACAGGTGGAACAAACAGAGGCTGTGGCTTTGTCCGACGGCTGCGGCTACGCTTGCGCCATGGCTGAAGATCTGTTCGCGTCTCCGGGCGCACCCGGCGCCGGCAAACCCGCCGCCAATACCTATGACGCCTCCTCGATCGAGGTGCTCGAAGGCCTCGAGCCGGTCCGCCGCCGCCCCGGCATGTACGTCGGCGGCACCGACGAGCGCGCGCTGCATCACCTCGCCGCCGAAGTGCTCGACAACGCGATGGACGAGGCGGTCGCCGGCCACGCGACGCGTATCGAAGTCACGCTGGAGGCGAACAACCGCCTGACGATCGTCGACAACGGCCGCGGCATCCCGGTCGATCCGCACCCGAAGTTCCCTGACAAGTCCGCGCTCGAGGTTATCCTCTCGACGCTCCACTCGGGCGGCAAGTTCGCCGGCAAGGCCTATGCGACATCGGGCGGCCTGCACGGCGTCGGCATCAGCGTCGTCAACGCGCTGTCGTCCGACACCGTCGTCGAGGTCGCGCGCGATCGGCAATTGTACCGCCAACGCTTCGCCAAGGGCTTGACGCTCGGCCCGATCGAGCATCTCGGCCCAACGCCCAATCGGCGCGGGACCAGCGTCGCGTTTACGCCCGATACCGAGATCTTCGGCACCGAACTGAACTTCAAACCGCAACGCCTCTACAAGCTCGTCCGCTCGAAGGCGTATCTGTTCGCTGGCGTCGAGATCCGCTGGCACTGCGCGCCCGACCTGATCGGCGACGACACCCCTGCGCAGGCCGTGTTCCAGTTCCCCGGCGGCCTCGCCGACCACCTCCGCGACCAGATCGCCGGCCGCGAATGCGCGACCTCCGATTTCTTCTCCGGCTCGCAGGACTTCCCGAGCGCGAACGGCGAAACGCAGGGCCGCGTCGAATGGGCGGTCGCGTGGCCGCTGTGGAGCGACGGTTCGTATAGCTGGTATTGCAATACCATCCCGACCCCCGACGGCGGCACGCACGAACAGGGCCTCCGCCAGGCACTGGTCCGCGGCCTGCGCGCATTCGGCGATCTCGTCGGCAACAAGAAGACCAAGGATATCAGCGCGGACGACGTCATGGTCGGCAGCGAACTGATGCTGTCGGTCTTCATCCGCGAACCGCAATTCCAGAGCCAGACCAAGGATCGCCTCACCAGTCCCGAAGCCGCGGGCCTCGTCGAAAAGGCGGTGCGCGATCATTTCGACCATTTCCTCAGCCACAACATGGAGCGCGGCAAGGCGCTGCTGAACTATGTGCTAGAGCGGATGGACGAGCGCCTGCGCCGCAAGCAGGAGCGCGACGTCAAGCGCAAGACCGCCACCTCCGCGCGCAAACTCCGCCTGCCTGGCAAGCTGACCGACTGCTCCGCCAACTCGCCCGAAGGCACCGAACTCTTCATCGTCGAAGGCGACTCGGCTGGTGGCTCGGCCAAGCAGGCGCGTGACCGGAAAACGCAGGCGATCCTCCCGATCCGTGGCAAGATCCTCAACGTGGCGTCGGCGACCAGCGCGAAGATCTTCGCTAACCAGGAAATCGCCGACCTGACGCTCGCGTTGGGCTGCGGCACCCGGAAGGACTGTACGCCGGATACGCTGCGCTACGAACGCATCGTCATCATGACCGACGCCGATGTAGATGGCGCGCATATCGCCACGCTGTTGATGACGTTCTTCTTCCAGGAGATGCCCGAACTCGTCCGCCGCGGGCACCTCTACCTCGCGCAACCGCCGCTCTACCGCCTCACCGTCGGCACCAAGAGCGTCTATGCGAGGGATGACGCGCACCGCGCCGAACTCGAGCGCACGGTGTTCAAGGGCAAGAAGGTCGACGTCGGCCGCTTCAAGGGCCTCGGCGAGATGAACCCGAGCCAGCTGCGCGAAACCACGATGGACCCCGCCACCCGCGGCATGCTCCGCATCACGCTCCCGCAGGAATACGAGGAGCGCGCGCAGGTGAAGGACCTCGTCGACCGCCTGATGGGCAACAACCCCGCGCACCGCTTCGCGTTCATCCAGGAGAATGCGGGGCGGATGGACGAGGAAGCGATCGACGCATGATGGTTTGGCTGCTGTTGCTGGCGCAGGCCGCGCCCTCCACCATGCCCGTCCAGGGCGCGCCGCCGATCGGGCCGCAGGCCCGGTCCGTAGCGCCGGATACGGACCGTGCGATCGTCGTGGTCGGGCGTCGTCTGGAGGAGACGCGATCTGCGCTGGACGCGTGCCTGGCGCGAAAGTGTCCGCCTATGGACGATATGCGCGCGACGCTAGCGCATGCCGATAACCAGTTCGTCAAAGGCGATATCGCGGGATCGCGCGAGACGCTGATGAAATCGATCGGTCGCAATCGTCGATTCGCCAAGACCTATCCGATCGCGGTGGCCGGGTTGTTTCGGGCGAACGGTCGGATCGCGGCGCACCTCGGCGAGGGCGACAGTTACCGCATGTCGACGCTCGACGGTTACAGCGCGTTGAAGGCGGGACTGCCCGATACCGATCCGCACGTGCTGTCGGGGAGTCTCGAGCTCGCCGACATGTTCGCGCGGCTGGGGCAGACCGATACCGCGCTCAGTCGCTATCGGTCGGTCGTCAAGACCGCGCATCAAAGCGGCAATCTGGTCGTCGAAGGCTTTGCCCGCTTCCGGATCGTGTTGCTGCTCGATGCGCAGGATCGCGAGACCGGGCTGTACGGCACGGCGCTCAAGACCGCGATCGGCGATCTGGCGAGCACCACGGAGCCGGCGTTGCAGCCGTTTCGCGATGCCCTGCAGTCGGTTACGGCGCTGCGGGCGGCGCGCAAGGGCGATATGTCGGTCGTCGACGGGGTCGTCGCCAAATACAGGTCGCTCGGCTTGAGGACTCCGTTGCTAGTGTACGCACCGACGCTCGACATGATCGATGCCCCGGTGAGCACGTCCGCCAATCTTCGCAGCAGCGCGCGCGACGTGGACGGTCAGTGGGTCGACTTCAGCTACTGGATCAAACCCGATGGCACCGTGGGCGACATCGATATCGTCCGGGAAAGTCCGAGATTGCAGCGTTGGTGGGTCGGCCCGGTGCAGAAGATGCTGGGCGGACGTCGCTATGCCGCGCTGGCCTTGCCGGCGACCGATCCGGGGTTGCTCCGGGTCGAGCGGTTTTCGCGGACGGCGTTCTGGGTGACAGGGTCGGACAGCCGGATGCCCGTTCGCGCCGCGCAGTCGAGACTGGAGTCGCTCGACCTGACCGAGCCCGACGCCAAGCCGACCACATTAGCCGAGCCCAAGTCCTAAGGTCATCAGCCCGCCATTCCGCACGCAAGCGGTGTTGCCCCGCGCGTCGTGCGCTCGTATTAGGCCTTCCGGGCGGCCAGTTGGTCGCCCGTCTCGTTTCGGAAAGGAAGCGCTTGTGACCATCACCCCGCTCATGCCCGTCTACCCGCGGTGTGGCGTGCGTCCGGTCCGAGGCGAGGGCGCGTACCTCTTCGGCGAGGACGGCCAGCAGTATCTCGATTTTGCGAGCGGCATCGCGGTCAACGCGCTCGGCCACGCGCATCCACGCCTGACCAAGGCGATCGCGGATCAGGCGGCGACGCTGATGCACGTGTCGAACCTGTACGGGTCGCCGCAGGGCGAGCACCTCGCACAGCGCCTCGTCGACAATACCTTCGCTGACACCGTGTTCTTCACCAATTCGGGCGCGGAGGCGGTCGAGTGCGCGATCAAGACCGCGCGGCGCTATCACTTCGCCAACGGCAACCCGCAGCGCCACACGCTGATCACGTTCGACACCGCGTTCCACGGTCGTACGCTCGGCGCGATCTCGGCGACCAACCAGGCGAAGATGCGCGACGGGTTCGAACCGCTGCTGCCGGGGTTCGCCTATGCGAAGTTCAACGATCTCGAAGGCGCGCTGGCGCTGATCGACGACAACACTGCCGGTTTCCTGGTCGAGCCGATCCAGGGCGAGGGCGGTATACGCCAGGCGAGCCACGAGTTCCTGACGGGCTTGCGGAAAGCGTGCGACGAGCACGGCCTGCTGCTGGTGCTCGACGAGGTCCAGTGCGGCTATGGGCGCACCGGCAAGTTCTTCGCGCACGAGCTGTACGGCATCACGCCGGACATCATGGCGGTCGCCAAGGGTATCGGCGGCGGCTTCCCGCTGGGCGCGTGCCTGGCGACCGAGGAAGCGGCCAAGGGCATGGTCGCCGGCACGCACGGATCGACTTATGGCGGCAACCCGCTGGCGATGGCGGCGGGCGAAGCGATTCTGGACGTGATGCTCGAGGACGGGTTCCTCGAGAACGTCACCGCGATGGGCGATCGGTTGCGGCAGGGGCTCGAGCAGATGATCCCGAACCACGATCATTTGTTCGACAGCGTCCGCGGCACCGGGCTGATGCTCGGGCTGAAGCTGAAGAGCGACAGCCGCGCGTTCGTCGCGTTCGCGCGCGACAACCATAATCTGCTGCTGGTGTCGGCGGGCGAGAACGTCGTCCGCATCCTGCCGCCGCTGGTGATCGACGAGAGCCACATCGCCGAGTGCATCGACAAACTGTCGACCGCCGCGCGCGTCTACGTGCCCGCTGCCGACGATTGAACTGATCCTCCCCGGTACGGGGAGGGGGACCATGCGAAGCATGGTGGAGGGGGCTTTCCCCGCAGCGTGGCGCCCGTGGAGGTCCCCCCTCCACCCCGCTCTGCGAGCGCGGTCCCTCTCCCCGTGCCGGGGAGGATATTATGACCCGCCATTTCCTGAATCTCACCGACGCCGGAGCCGACGGCATCGCCGCGATGCTGTCCGATGCACTCGACCGCAAGGCGGCGCGCGCGGGCTTCCCCAAGGGCCGCGCCGACGCCGACGCGCCGCTCGCCGGCCACACGCTCGCGATGGTCTTCGAGAAGAGCTCCACCCGCACGCGCTTCTCGTTCGACATGGCGATCCGCCAGCTCGGGGGTACGTCGATCGTGTCCGACGGCGGCTCGATGCAGCTCGGCCGCGGCGAGTCGATCGCCGACACCGCGCGCATCCTGTCGGGCTATGTCGACGCGATCATGATCCGTACCGACGATCATGCCAAGACCGAGGAGATGGCGCATTACGCCTCCGTCCCGGTCATCAATGGCCTGACCGACGCGTCGCATCCGTGCCAGATCATGGCCGACCTGCTGACGATCATCGAGAGCGGCAAGACGCTGCCCGGCCTCAAGATCGCATGGCTCGGCGACGGCAACAACGTCCTCGCCTCGATCGTCGAGGCCGCCGGGCTGATGCAGTTCGACGTCGTCGCGGCGTGCCCGCAGGGGTTCCAACCGGAAGAAGAGGCGATCGTCCGCGCGTCGGGCCGTGCCCGCGTCGTGGCCGACCCGCGCGAGGCGGTCGAAGGTGCGGACATCGTCGTCACCGACACCTGGATCTCGATGGGGCAGGCCCACGCCGAGGCCAAGCTGAAGGCGCTCACCCCGTACCAGGTCGACGCCACGCTGATGGCGCTTGCCAAGCCCGATGCGAAGTTCCTCCACTGCCTGCCTGCGCACCGCGGCGAGGAGGTCACGCCAGAGGTCATCGACGGCCCGCAGTCGCTGATCTGGCAGGAGGCCGAGAACCGCCTCCACGCGCAGAAGTCGGTCCTGCGCTGGTGCTTCGGGCAGATCGGTTGACCTGAACGGGCAGGGTCACCATTTGGCGGACGATGAACGATACGCCAAAATTCGATCCCAACGTGACCGATCTCGACCGTGCGCTGGCCTTCGCGATCCCCGCGCGCAGTGCGCGCGGCCGGATCGTCCGGCTCGGCACCGCGCTCGACGAAGTGCTTGCCGCGCACGCCTACCCGCCCGCGATCGAGAAGCTGCTCGCCGAGGCGCTCACGCTCGCGGCGCTGATCGGTTCGACGCTCAAGGATTCGAGCGGCCAGCTGACGATGCAGACGCGCACCGACAACGGCGTCGTCCAGCTGCTCGTCTGCGATTACCGTGGCGGCGAAGTGCGCGGCTATATCGAGTACGACGCGGACAAGCTTGCCGAGGCCCCCGCAGAGCCCTCGCTGTTCGCACTGTTCGGCGCCGGCTATCTCGCGATCACGTTCGACATGGCGACCAGCAACGAACGCTATCAGGGCATCGTCCCGCTCGACGGCGACACGCTGTCGCAAGCCGCGCAGAGCTATTTCACGCAGTCCGAGCAGATCCCGACGATGATCCGCACCGGCATGGCGAAGGGCGCCGACGGTCGCTGCATTTCCGGCGGGCTGTTCCTCCAGCATCTCCCCGAGGGCGAGGACGGGCGCGAGCGCCTGCATACCAAGCTCGATCATCCCGAATGGGAGCATGTCGCCACGCTCGGCAACACGATGGGCGTTGACGAACTGACCGATGCGACGCTGCCGCTCGAGACGCTCGTCTGGCGCCTGTTCAACGAGGAGGAGGACGTCCGCATCCTCGCGGATATCCCGATCACGCGCGGGTGCCGCTGCGATCCCGAGTACATCAAGGGCGTGATCTCGAAATTTCCGATCGAGGAGCGGCGGTCGATGGCTGACGAGACCGGGTTCATCATCGTCGATTGCGCGTTCTGCGCGACGAAATTTCCCGTGCCGGTCGACGAATGATACACTTTTGCCGGTCGATCGAGCCGCTAACGTAAGGAATTAACGCCCCATTTACTTATGTTAGGTATAGATCGGGCTGTGCTTTTTATTCAGCACGTTTTTCTCCCTTGTGGCGCGATCCGCGCCAACCTCAGGGGCTGCCTCACCGGGCGGCCCCTTTCTTTTTGCGCGCCGCTGGCCTAGCGCACTCCGCATCATGACATCCCCTGCTCCCTTTGCGGTCGCGCTCGTTTCGGGCGGGCTCGACTCGATGATATCCGCCGCGATTGCGCGCGAAGCCGGCCAGCGGCTGCTCGCGCTGTCGTTCGACTACAACCAGCGCCACCGCATCGAACTCGATGCCGCGCGTCGCGTCGCCGCTGCGCTCGGGGCCGAACGCCATATCGTCCTGCCGATGGACCTGTCCGCGTTCGGTGGCTCCGCGCTGACCGCAGATATCGACGTGCCGAAGGACGGCGCAGGCACCGAAGACGGTGGCGGCATCCCCGTCACCTATGTGCCCGCGCGCAACACGATTTTCCTCAGCCTTGCGCTCGGCTGGGCCGAGGCGGCGGGCGCGCGCGACATCTATATCGGCGTCAACGCGCTCGATTATTCTGGCTATCCCGACTGCCGTCCCGAGTTCATCGCCGCGTTTGAAGGCCTCGCCGAACTCGCCACGAAAGCTGGCGTCGAGGGCGAACCGTTCCGCATCCAGGCGCCGCTCCAGCATATGACCAAGGCGGATATCGTCCGCGAAGGCACGCGGCTCGGGCTTGATCTCGGGCTGAGCTGGTCGTGCTACGATCCGACGCCCGACGGCAGGCATTGCGGCGAGTGCGACAGCTGCCGGCTGCGCGCGCGGGGCTTCGACGAGGCCGGGATCGCAGATCCCACCGTCTATGCCGTGAAGCCCACCTGACATGAGCTATGCGGTCAAGGAGATGTTCCTGACGCTGCAGGGCGAGGGCGTGAACGCCGGTCGCCGCGCGGTGTTCGTACGGTTCGCCGGCTGTAACCTCTGGTCGGGCCGCGAACAGGATCGCGCGACCGCGGTATGTCGGTTCTGCGATACCGAGTTCGTCGGCACCGACGGGCTCGGCGGCGGCAAGTTCGCCGACGCACAGGCGCTGGCGGCGGCGGTCGCCGGCTTCTGGGGCGAGGGTGTGCGCGACCGCTTCGTCGTGCTGACCGGCGGCGAGCCCATGCTCCAGATCGACCAAGCAATCGTCGATGCGCTGCATGAACACGGGTTTCGGATCGCGATGGAGAGCAACGGTACGATTCCGGCGCATCCCGGGATCGACTGGGTGTGCATCAGCCCCAAGGCCGGCAGCATCGTCGTCCAGCGCACCGGCGACGAACTGAAGCTGGTCTGGCCGCAACCGGGGACCGATATCGAGGATATCGAAACCTGGGACTTCGCCAACCTGCTGCTCCAGCCGCTCGACGATCCGCGGGCCGACGCCAATCGCGCGGCGTGCGTCAATCTGGTCATGCAGCGGCCGCAGTGGCGGTTGTCGTTGCAGACGCACAAACTGCTCGGGTTGCGCTGAGCGGCGCGGGGTCGGCGGTTCGTATCCCGTGATCCCGGCGTAGGTGGGGGTGGGTTTGACGTCCATCGCCCCTTGACATCGGGACAGGAAGGTGAGGGCGGCTACCGGGGTTCAGCCGATATCCCTCGCCGATATGTGCCCGTCATCCCCGCGGAAGCGGGGACCCAGATGGTCAAACGGTCGCGGTTATGTCGCGACCGTTTGCCACTATGGGGTCCCACCTGCGCGGGAATGATCATATCTTCGGGGATAGGGTCCCGGTCTTACTGCCCGGCCATCCCTACGCCCGCTGGCGGCCAGTTCTGCGCGCCGCACTTCTTCTGGACCCACTCGCCCTTCTTGTTCCAGCAGATCGCGTCGAGCCGCGGCATCGTCGCGCGGTCGCGGCCGATATAGCGCGGGAAGCGCTGTTCGCCCCACGGGATCAGGCTGTTGCGCAACTCGCGCGAGCGCGCCAGCGCGACCTCGAACAGGTGACCACGCGGCGCGAAGACCGCATCGCGACCGATCGACGAGGCGGTCTTGCAGAAGCCGAACTGTGCGGCGACCGTGGCGAAGCTGGAATAGGTGCGCGTGCCGAACTGGTCGAGCGCAGTCTGGCCAGCCTTGACCCCGGAGGCCTTGTTCACGCGCGCGAAGTATTTGGTCAGCGTCGTGAACGAGTTCTTCAGCTCTTCGCTGTGATCGGAGATCATCGCGTTGTAGTTGGGCACGGTCAGCAAGGTCGGCTCGAACTGGCATTGCAGCGCCGCCACGTTGAGCGCGGCGCGCATGTGCCACACCAGTGCAGCGCGTATTTCGTCCTGCGTCGCGCCGGGCAACACTTGGCCGAGATCGGCTTCGTCGCCGACCACCGCCGCACCCGAAAAATCGCGCGACTGCAAGAAAAACTGCGCCGACGCCGACTGGGCTACAGCCAGTCCACTCGTCGCCACGCATAGCGCAAGCGCGGTACGCAACACCTTCATTCCAACCTCCCCGGGATCTTCAAGTTATCGATTCTAAAGCGTTTCGACGCCGCTCCCAAGTGAATTTAACTATAGAAGGCGGGCGGCAGCGTCCATGTTTGCCGATCGCGTCAGTTTTTCGTCGCAGGCGAAATGATTCCGCGGTCGACGGCGGGTATATGACCTGCCTGATCGGTCGGCGTGGCCGCGTGTCTATCCCGCGGACCGCGCGAGCAAACGCGAGGAGCCCGCAAACGCAAAGGGCCGCCCGGTCGCCCGGACGGCCCTTTCGCAGCACGACGTCCCTTCCGGGCATGCCGTACCGCAGCAGTAATTTCCTTGCGGAAATTACATTGCGTTGTTGGTCACCGCGGTGTCGTTCGACATCATCGTGTCGTTCGCCATCATGGTGTCGTTGGCCATCATGCCACCGTTCGACGCACCGTCGACTGCGGTCATGTTGTCGGTCATCGTGTCCATGCCTTCGCTGGCATTCATGTCGGTAACCATCGTGTTGTCGGTCGTCGTCTCGGTCTTCGGACCGCATGCCGAAACGGCAAGTGCTGCGCTGGCGATCAGCGAACCGGTCAGGACCTTGGAAATGAGTGCACGCATGTGGAAGCTCCCTAGATAGAGGATTTGGCTGGCTGCTCGCCCTTAATACCCAAATCGTAGTGGACATTAATCCGATAACGCTTTGCCCTCAAGCCTCGTTTTCTCAAGGACAAGAAACTGTTTCAAGGAAAGCATCGGCGGTCAACGCCAGGGCGGCGTCGAAGGTTGCAAGGTCGGCCGGAATACCCAGCGATTGCAGGCTGGTAACGCCGTACTCCGGCAGTCCGCACGGGACGATGCCACCAAAATGGGCCAGATCGGGTGCCACGTTCACCGAGAAGCCGTGGAGCGTCACCCAGCGCCTGACCCGCACGCCGATCGCGCCGATCTTCGCCTCGCGGCCCCCCGGAGCATTGGGATCGAGCGTCCATATGCCGACCCGGCCATCGACTGCGAACGCCTCGACGCCCAGTTCGCCCAGCGCCGCGATCACCCAGGATTCGAGCGCGTGGACATAGCGGCGGACGTCACGCCCGCGCTTGGTCAGGTCGAGCACGACATAGCCGATCCGCTGCCCCGGCCCATGATAGGTGTATTTACCGCCACGCCCGGTCGGGATCACCGGAAAGCGCGCATCGATCAGATCGCCTGGTTCTGCGCTCGTGCCCGCGGTGTAGACCGGCGGATGTTCGAGCATCCACAGCAGTTCGCGCGCCTCGCTCGCGCCGACCGCCGCCGCGCGCGCCTCCATCTCGGCCAGCGCGTCGGCATAGGGGGTCAGGCCGGCGCTGGTCCGCCATTCGATATCGTCGGGCAGGGGGATCGTCACCGACCCCAATTGCGCACCCGCACCCCGACTTGCAAGCGGGCGTGCAACCTGTGGTCAAGCGCAAGGGCTTCGGCTAACCCGCGCGCTACAGGAACCCGGGGGAGTTTGGCGCATGGTGAAGATGGGGACGGTCTGGGATCGCACGATCGAGGTGCTCAACGGGCGCACCGGCATGATTGCGCCGATCGCGCTGCTCGGCATGCTGCTGCCCAGCGTAATCCGTGACGGCTATGTCGCGTTCGCTGCACAGGGCACGATGAGCTTCGCGCTGATCGGCAGCATTTTGGCGATCGGGACGCTGGTCGCGATGCTCTGGTCGCAGCTCGCGATCGTCGCGATCGCCACCGATCCGGCCACCGATGCCGCGTCGGCGCGCCGAGACGCGGGCGCGCGCGTGCTCCCGGCGCTCGGCATCACCGTCCTCATCACGCTTGTCGCGGCGCTCCTCGTCGTGCCGCCGATAATCGTCCTCAGCCAGTCGGGGTTCGATTTCACGGCTGCCGCCAATGGCCGCAGCGCGCAGATGACTCCGCCGAGCGCTGGCGTTGCGGGTTTCATCGCGCTGTACAGCCTCGCATATCTCCTGGTCGCGATCTGGGTCGGCGCGCGGCTGGTGCTGCTCAACCCGGTCATCCTCAACGAACGGCTCGGGATCGGCGCGATCCGCCGCTCGGTCCAGTCGACCAGGGGGCTGACGTGGCGGATCATCGGCGTGCTGATCCTGTTCGCGATCGTCATGCTCGTCTCGACCTGGGCCGCGCAGTCGGTGACCGGGATCGTCTTCCGCCTCGCGCTTGGCGCTGATGGGATCGCCACAGCGACCTTCCTGTCGGGTGTCGCCGCGACGGTCGTCACCACCGCCTTCACCGCGCTCGCCGCCGTCTTCACCGCGCAGCTCTACGTCGCGACCAGAGAGAAACACGCCGTTCCATGAAGCTCGATTTCGCGACCGTCCTCACCGACGCCTGGACGCTGTTCAAGCGCGACCGCGACCTGCTGCTGCGGATCGCCGCACCGTTCCTGTTCCTGCCCGCGTTCGCGCTCGCGCTGGTCGTACCCGATCCGCCGATGCCCGATGCCGCGGCGGGCAACAACGAAGCGCAGGCGATGGTCTGGGCCGACGCGGTGCAGACCTGGGCGGCGGCGTATGGCGGCTGGTATCTGCTCGCCTATGTGATGAGCTTCTTCGGCACGTCGCTGTTCTACGCGCTGTATCTCGATCGCGAGCAGCTTGATCTGCGGCAGGCACTGACCCGCTGCCTGCGGATCTTCCCGCGCTTCCTGCTGGCGATGGTGATCGTGTCGCTGCCGGCCGGGGCGGGGCTGCTGCTGTACGCGATCCCGGGTCTCTACATCCTCGGCCGGACCATGCTGACGGGGCCAGCGCTGTTCGCCGAAGCCCCGCTCGGAGCGTTGGGCGCGATCCGCCGCAGCTTCGCGCTCAGCCGCGGTTCGGGGCTGCCGCTCATGGGGCTAGCCGCGTTCAGCTACATCAGCGGCTGGCTCGTCGGTGCCCCCTTCATGATGGCCGACAAAGCGTTGCGCGACGCCGGCGAGGCCAACCCGGTCGCGCTCGCGATCGTCGACGCCGGCGCCGCGGTGGCGGCGATGGCGGCAGGCATCGCGATGGCCCTGATCGCGATCTCGGCCTACCGCCGCTTGGCTAGGTAGGGGGGCCGGGCCGCCGAATAGAAAAGCACCTCCCCGGCGGAGGCCGGGGCCCAGTTGGAGAGGTCGCAGTAACGGCGCGCCACCTTCGTTAGCAACGTCCCCCAACTGGGCCCCGGCCTCCGCCGGGGAGGTGAACATGGTCGAACGGCATCGGTAACAAGTCGGCTCAGTTGCCGAGTGGGTTAGGCCCCACGCCCCTTAGCCAAATACGGGATCTGCGGCGCCGTCTCCGGCGGCAGCAACCCGGAAGCCCGCGGATCGGGAAACGTCTCGATCGTCCGCTTCACCGCCACGAACCCCTGCGCCCGATAAAACCCCAGCGCGCTCGGATGATCGAGCGTGCAGGTATGCAGCCACACCCGCTCGACCCCCTTGGCCCAGGCCCGCGCGCACGCCTCCGCCATCAGCCACCGCCCATGCCCTTGCCCGGCAAGCTCCGGGATCAACCCGAAATACGAAATCTCGCACGCCCCCGCCTCGCGGAAATCGAGTTCGAGCATCCCGATCTCGATCCCCGCCGGATCGAGCACCGCATACACCGCGATCCCCGGATCATGCACGATCGCCGCCAGCGCATCGTCCGCCATCACCAGCCGCGAGAACCACAGCCACGGGCTCCCCACCCGCCGGAACAGCGCGCGATATTTCTCCAGAGCGGGCCGCTCCCACTTCACCAGCCGCAACCGCGATCCCGGGCTCGGCCGCAGCGGCGGTCGCTTGCGCATTTCCAGCGTCGTGACGATCGTCGCGAGGACGTCGTCGGCAACCGGGATCAGCGCCACGTTAGGACCAAGTCGCGCGTGGCGGCAGGCTCATCAGGATCGCGTCGATGTTGCCGCCGGTCTTCAGCCCGAACAAAGTCCCCCGGTCATAGACGAGATTGAACTCGGCATACCGCCCGCGCCATTCGAGCATCTGCGCCTCGTCGGCCGCATCGAACGGCGTATCCATCCGCCGCCGCACGATCCGCGGATAGGCGTCGAGGAACGCCTCGCCGACATCGCGCGTGAAGGCGAAATTGGTCTCGAAATCGCCATCGAGATGGTCGAAGAAAATTCCGCCTGCACCGCGGCTCACTTTCCGGTGCGGGATGTAGAAATAAGTCTCCGCCCAGTCCCTGAACCGCTCGTAATGCGCCGGATCGTGCGCGTCGCACGCCGCCTTCATCGTTGCGTGAAAGTCGGCCGTATCCTCCTCGATCGGCAAGGGCGGGTTGAGATCGCCGCCGCCGCCGAACCAACGCTTGGTGGTGTTGAGGAAGCGGCAGTTCATGTGCACCGCGGGCACATGCGGGTTGGTCATGTGCGCGACCAGACTGATGCCCGTCGCGAAGAACCGCGGATCGTCGCCGGCGCCGTGGATCGACTTGGCGAAGTCGCCCTCGAACGTGCCGCCGACGGTCGAGACGTTGACGCCGACCTTCTCGAACACCTTGCCCTTCATGACGCCGCGGACGCCGCCACCACCCGGTTCACCCGACGGATCGATCCGGTCCCAGGGCGCGTACTCGAAGCTCGCGTTGGAACCCGCCTCCCGCTCGATCGCGACGAACTCCGCACAGATGCGATCGCGCAGGGATTCGAACCAGGTTCGGGCGGCGGCTTGCTGGGGGTCGAGATCGGTCATGAGCGGGTCCCTACCAAATCCTCCCCGGAACGGGGAGGGGGACCGTTCGGCTACTTGGCCGAAGGGTGGAGGGGGAGTTCCGCGAGCGTTACGGTTGCGATGACGAAGCGGGACGCTCGCGGTGAACCCCCTCCACCATGCTTCGCACGGTCCCCCTCCCCGCGTGCGGGGAGGATTAGCTGGGCCAGCCGCCCGTCTGCCGCAACGCCTCGGCCGCGACGATCCCCGTCGCCACCGAAATGTTCATCGACCGCAGCCCCGGCCGCATCGGGATCAGCACGCGCACGTCGGCGCGCGCATGCACGTCCTCCGGCACCCCCGCCCCCTCGCTTCCCATCAGCAACACGTCGTCCTCGGAAAACTCGGCGACATCCAGCCGCACCGCGCCCTTCGTCGTCAGCAACACGATCCGCCCGCTCACTTGGCGCAGGAACGCATCCCAATCGACATGCCGCACCACGTCGACCGCGCCGACATAATCCATCCCCGAGCGCGCGACGGCCTTCTCGCTCCAGGTGAATCCCATCGGTTCGATCAGGTCGACGCCGATCCCCATGCACGCGGCGGTCCGCAGGATCGCGCCGACATTTCCGGCAATATCGGGCTGATAGAGAGCAATACGCATACCCGATCCTCTAGCGCCCCCAGGGTCCGGAGGTAACCCAAAGCAAAATGCAGTTGGCAAACCCGCGCCCCGCCGTCTATCAAAGCACAGCCTCCGTGGGGACGGTCGGACGGATTGGGGATATGGTTTCGCGAAACCGAAAGCCCAGCCCGTCACGAAAAAAATAACGTGCAAGGGCGAGATGAATGGCGACAGTCGACGACATGGTTCCCCCCGGCGAATCGCCAGAGCCGTTTCACGAAGAGGCCCATGATCCTCGCCGCCGTGATTTCATCAACATCGCCGCCGTGTCGTTCGCCGGCGTCGGCGCGATCGCGATCGTCCTGCCGCTCATCAACCAGATGAATCCCTCCGCCGACGTGCTCGCACAGTCGACCACCGAGATCGACCTGTCGAAGATCCTCCCCGGCCAGGCGATCAAGACGTCGTTCCGCAAACAGCCGTTGTTCGTGCGCAACCTGACGCCGAAGGAAATCTCGGAAGCCGACGCGGTCGACATCTCGACGCTGCGCGATCCGCAGACGCTGGAGCAGCGCACCAAGGCGGGCAAGAAGAACTGGCTGATCACGCTGGGCGTCTGCACGCACCTCGGCTGCGTCCCGCTCGGCGCGGGCGAGGGCGAAAACAAAGGGCCGTTCGGCGGCTATTTCTGCCCGTGCCACGGCTCGGCCTACGACACCGCCGCGCGCATCCGCAAAGGCCCTGCTCCGTCGAACCTCCACGTTCCGGACTATGCCTTCAACTCCGACACCGTCGTCACGGTAGGCTGAGGAACGACCATGAGCTTTCCCTGGGCCAAGCAATACGAACCGAAGCTGCCGCTGACGCGGTGGCTGGATGAGCGGCTTCCCGTTCCCCGGCTCGTCTACAATTCACTCGGCGGCGGCTATCCCGTCCCGCGCAACCTCAACTATTTCTGGAACTTCGGCGTTCTCGCCGGTGCCGCGCTGGCGATCCAGATCGTCACCGGCATCGTGCTGGCGATGCATTACGCCGCCAACGGCTTGGTCGCATTCGACTCGGTCGAGAGTATCATGCGCGATGTCAACGCAGGCTGGTTCCTCCGTTACGCGCACGCCAACGGCGCCTCGATGTTCTTCATCGTTGTCTACACGCACATCTTCCGCGGGCTCTATTACGGCTCGTACAAGGCACCACGCGAGATGGTGTGGCTGCTCGGCGTCGTCATCTTCCTGCTGATGATGGCGACCGCGTTCATGGGCTACGTGCTTCCCTGGGGCCAGATGAGCTTCTGGGGCGCACAGGTCATCACCGGGTTCTTCTCGGCGATCCCGCTGGTCGGCGACACCATCCGCATCTGGCTGCTCGGCGGATTCGCGCCGGACAACGCCGCGCTCAACCGCTTCTTCTCGCTGCATTACCTGCTTCCGTTCGTGATCGCGGGCGTCATCATCCTGCACATCTGGGCGCTGCACATCCCGGGCTCGAACAACCCGACCGGTGTCGACGTCAAGGGTGAGCAGGACACCGTCCCGTTCCACCCCTATTACACCGCGAAGGACGGCTTCGGGCTCGGCATCTTCATGCTGATCTTCGCCGGCCTGCTGTTCTTCTTCCCGAACTATCTCGGCCACCCGGATAACTACATCCCGGCGAACCCGCTCTCGACGCCCGCGCACATCGTCCCCGAATGGTATTTCTGGCCGTTCTACGCGATCCTGCGCGCCTTCACCGCGGACTTCATCCTGCCGGCCAAGCTCTGGGGCGTGCTGGCAATGTTCGGCTCGATCCTGCTGCTGTTCTTCCTGCCCTGGCTCGACAGCTCGCCGGTCCGTTCGATGAACTATCGGCCCAAGGCGCGGATCGCGTTCTGGGTGCTGGTCGCCGACATCCTGATCCTCGGCTATTGCGGCGGTGCACCGGCGACGGCGACCTATGTGATCCTGAGCCAGATCTGCGCGGCGTACTACTTCGCGCATTTCCTGATCATCCTGCCGCTGATCTCGCGCTCCGAGCGTCCGCGGCCGCTGCCCAACTCGATCACCGAGGCCGTCCTGGCCAATCACGGTGGCACGAGCCCGGCCCAGACCGCGCTGTCGACGGCTTCTGCGCCGCACACCGCGCACTGATACGAACTAGAGGACACACACATGGTTCGTCTCATCGCATCCCTGGTCGGCGCGGCCTTCGTGCTGGTGCTCGGCATCGCGCTGTTCGGCAGCGTCTACGGGGCCATCACCGACCCCGTCGCACCGACCGCCGAGAGCGAGTATCATCTCCATCCGAAGGAGCTGGACCTCGCCTCGAACGGCGTGTTCGGCAAGTTCGACCGTCGCCAGCTCCAGCGCGGTTTCCAGGTCTACAAGGAAGTCTGCGCCGCCTGCCACTCGCTGCGCCTGGTGGCGTTCCGCGACCTGCAGAAGATCGGCTATTCGGAGCCCGAGGTTAAGGCGATCGCCAACCAGTGGGTGATCGAGCAGCCGTCGATCAACCCGGAGACGGGCGAAGCGGCGACGCGGAAGAACATCCCTTCGGATCACTTCCCGCTGCCGTTCGCCAACGACGTCGCTGCCCGCGCCGCGAACAACAACGCGTTGCCGCCCGACCTGTCGCTGATGACCAAGGCGCGTCACGATGGCGGGGCGTACATCCACTCGCTGCTGACCGGCTATCAGCCGCAGTCGGCTAAGATGCTGAAGGAATTCCCGGACATCAAGACGCCAGAGGGTCTGCACTACAACCCGTATTTCGCGAACCTCAACATCGCGATGCCGCCACCGCTGACCTCCGATGGCCAGGTCGGCTACGCGGACGGCACGAAGGCGACCAAGGAGCAGATGTCGACCGACGTTGCGGCGTTCCTGACCTGGACTGCCGAGCCCAATCTCGAGGCGCGTCATGCCGCCGGGTTCGCGTCGATCATCTTCATCCTGATCTTCTGCGGCCTTGCCTGGGGCGCGTACCAGAACGTCTGGCGCGACGTTAAGCATTGATGACGGCCCGGCTCCCGCGGTAAGGGCGCACGGATACAGGGAGCGGCGGACGGGCGAACAGCCTGATCCGCCGCTTTCGTTTTGGCCGTCGCGCAGCACCGCGTCTCGGCACGTCTGCCGCCGCTGCGCGGAGAGAAGGGAACGCCCATGTCCGATACCGACGCGCGCAACGCCGACCTGAAGGCCCTGATCCGCACCATCCCGGACTTCCCCAAGCCAGGCATCCAGTTCCGCGACATCACGACTTTGCTGCTCGACCCGCAAGGTTGGGCGACCGCGATCGAGCGGATGGTCGCGGCGGTCTCCGGTCCCGTCGACCTGGTCGCCGGTATCGAAGCCCGCGGCTTCCTCTTCGCCGCCGCGCTCGCCGCACCGCTCAAGGCCGGCGTCCTGCTGATCCGCAAGGACGGCAAGCTCCCCGGCGCCACCATCGCCGAAGACTATGCTCTGGAGTACGGCACCGACCGCATCGCAATCCACGCCGACGCCTTCGCCCCCGGCGCTCGCGTCCTGCTGGTCGACGACCTGATCGCCACCGGCGGCACCGCCCGCGCGGCGGTCCGCCTGCTCCACAAGGCCGGCGCGGTCGTCACGCAAGCCCAGTTCCTGGTCGACCTCCCCGACCTGGGCGGCGCAGACGCGCTTCGCACCGATGGCATAGAAGCAACCGCCCTGATCCACTTCCCCGGCCACTGACCGCCTGCCGACACTCACTGCCTAATAGAGGTCACACGTACCCCAATACGGCACCACCCCGGCGTAGGCCGGGGCCCAATTGGGAAACGCTGCTAACGGATGACTGCGCGCCGTTACTTCTTTCATCGCTATTGGACCCCGGCCTTCGCCGGGGAGGTAGTAGGTTAGCGGTTTGCTTCACGGATTAATCCCCGCCGACTGCGAGGCCTGGTCGGATTGAACAGATCGCGCGCGCGCCAACCCCAAACCGCGTCAGACCCCATTCATGGAACTCGCGATACACCGACTCCGTTGTACGACGAATAGGGGCGCGTTGGGTCCGCTCTCCACGTACGGGAGACTCTCCATGTTCATGAAGCGCTTCGGCATCATCGGCCTAGCCTTGGGCCTCGGACTCGGCGTCGCGGGCTGTACCGACGGGTACGGCTATGGCGGCGCGGGCGTCGGTTACGCCAGCGATCCCTATTACGGCGGCGGCGGTTACGGCGACGGCTATTACGGCGCGGGCTATGGCGGACTCGGCGGCGGGTATGGCGGCTACGGCCTTGGCGGGCTGAACTCCTACTACGGCTGGAGCGGCGATTATTATTATCCCGGCTCGGGCGTCTACGTCTACGATCGCTATCGCCGCCCGCATCGCTGGAACGGCAACCAGCAGCGCTATTGGCAGGGTCGCCAGCAGTATCGCGGCAACGGCTTTGACGGGCGCGGCAACTGGGGTGGGTTCGCCAACCGCGGTGACCGCGGCAATCGTGGCCGAGACGGCGGCTGGCACGGTAACCGCCCGGGCAATCCCGGCACGCCCGGTCAGGGCCAGTTCGGCAACCGCGGTCCCGGCCGCGGCTGGGATCGTGGGCGTGGTCCCGATAGCGGCCAGTTCGGTCAACCCGGCCAGCCTGCGCAGCCCGGACAAGTCGCCAGCCCCCAGCAGCCACAAGCGCAAGGCGGCTTCCGCGGCAATCGCGGCGACGGTGCGTTCCGAGGCAATCGTGGCGGCGGAGGCCAGCGCTTTGGCGGCGGACGGCAGGGCGGCGGTAACCGCGGCGGCGGTCGTCCGTCGCGATAACTGGGAAACGTTGGGTTCACGCGAAGGCGCAATGGCGCGAAGAGAAGGGTTAGATTTCGCGCAGAGGCGCAGAGGCGCAGAGGGTTGTTTGGGGCTAGGGCGGCGAGCCTTCGCGGTGGCAGCGAAACTCACCCGAGGCTCTGCCATGCAAAAATCTCTCCGCGCCTCTGCGCCTCCGCGCGAACAAACCTTCTCTTCGCGACTTAGCGCCTTCGCGTGAATCAATACTCGATGACAGCCCGTCGCCCCTCAGGGCCAAAGCTCGCCAATCAATCGGCCCGCGCATCCGTGGGGCGCGTCGCAACGAGGCCGTTCGATACGAACGTCATCACCATCACGTCGTCCTGGTTGAACACCCGCATCCGGCTCTTGAAGATCCCCATCTCCGGCCGGCTCGCCGACACGCGCTTCTCGAGGATCTCGGTCTCGCAGCGCAGCGTGTCCCCCGGATACACCGGCTTCACCCACTTCAATTCGTCGATCCCCGGCGACCCGAGCCCCGCCTGCCGGTTCTCCTTCAGATGTGCGACCAGCATCGACATCACCATCGCGCACGTATGCCAGCCGCTCGCCGACAACCGCCCGAAATGCGTCTGCGCCGCCGCTTCGTCGGACAGGTGAAACGGCTGCGGATCGTATTTCGCGGCGAAGTCCATCACCTCCTCGCGCGTGACCGCGTAGGAGCCGAACGACGCGGTCCGACCGACCTCGATATCCTCGAAATACTGCATAGCCTATCCTCTTATCGTTGCAGCACCTTCTGGAAGGGTGCGTCGGTGCCGTCCAGCCCCGCTTCGGCCGGCAACCCGACCAAGTCGCGCAGCAAAGGCTCGATCGCCACGTTGTCGAAGCTCGCAATCGTCTTGCCGCGCGCAAACGCCGGCCCGTTGGCGATGAACAGCGCGCGCATCTCCGGCGCCATATTGTCATAGCCGTGCATTCCGCCCACCGAAGCCTTGGTCGGCGCGCTCGGATCGACCCGCCAGCCGACATCGGCAAGGCACAGATAGCTCGGCACCCGCGGATTGCGCCCATAATGGAACCGCGCCGGGATCTCCCCCTTGCGCCAGCATTGCAGATGATCGTGAGGCTTCAGCAACCGCGCCTCCAGCGCCGCCTCATGCCCCGGCACCGCGAACAGAGTCGCATACGGCCCCGTCTCGACGGTCCGATAATCCGCCTTGTCCGCGATCGCATCGAGCGCCACCACCCGCGTGCTGCTCGTCGCCGCCATGCCGTGATCGGCGACGATCACCAGGTTCGCCCGCTGCCCCAGCACGGCAAGCCCATCGACCAGCGCGCCAATGCTCGCATCGACATCCGCCACCGCCTGAGTCACCCCAGCGCTGTCCGGCCCACCCGCATGACCCGCACTGTCGACCGTATCGAAATACAGTGTCACGAGCTTCGGGCGTATGGCGGCCGGCCGCCGCATCCAGTCGAGCACCGCGTTGACGCGCTGCGTCCCCGACACCTGCTGGTTGAACTGCTGCCAGTCCTCCGGCCGCGTCCCCCCCTCGATCGCCCCGTGGCTGTCGGGCTTCACCTTGCCGCCGACCGCAACGTTCGCGCCCGGCCAGAACATCGTCGCCGTCCGAATGCCCGCCTTCTCCGCATCGACCCAGATCGGCGAGCTCTCGCTCCACCAGAACGGATCGTCGGTCGCCATCGTGAACGTCTCGCCCGGCCGCGCGGGATCCTCCATCCTGTTCCCGACGATCCCGCTGCGATCGGGCCGCAGCCCGGTCACCAAAGTCCAGTGATTGGGAAAGGTGATGCTCGGAAACGACGGCCGCATGCTCGCGAACACGCCGCCCGCGCGCAGCCGGTTGAGGTTCGGCGTCACCCCCCGATCGAGATAATCCGGCCGGAAGCCATCGATCGACACGAGGATCGTAACCGGCGCGCGAGCCTCTTCGGGCATCGCAGTTGCTGCCGTGGTGGTCGGAGCAGGCGCAGTGATCGGCGCGAGGGCAGGGGGCGTGTAGGGATACGCGCATCCAGTGAGCGTCAGCCCGAGTGCAGAACCGAGGAGAGCCAGCGCGTTCTTCATCATAACCGTTCGTCCCGAGCAGGTGGCGACTTCGCGCGATCCCTACTCGGCACGAACGGTGAGCGAAACCCATCCAGGGCTCCTCTCCCGCTTCCTTGTTCTCCCGCGAAGGCGGGAGCCCAGTCTGGGTCCCCGCCTTCGCGGGGAAACAAGCTTACCTACAACCCCGCCGCCAGCTTGCTGAACAAGGTCCAGCTCACCGGCGTCTTCCCATACGCCGCCTCCAGCGCCGCCGGCTTGGCATACGCCGCGACGGTCCCGCCAAGCGCCAACCCCAGTGGTCCGACGATCGGCAGCCGGTACGCGTATCCGACCTCCGCCTTCGTCACCCGGAACTTGGTATCGTGCAGCGAATCGTCCTCGTCCGGAAAAAGCTCGTCGTTCGCCACGTTCTCGACCCGACCGAACACCGCATGCCGCGCCGAAAGCTCATACGTCGCCTCCGCTAGGAACGCGCTGAGCTTCTCCCCCGGCACCCGGTCCTTGAGGCTGTACGCAAACATCGTCGCCAGCCCGCCCCGCGCATATTGCACGCTCGCGGTCGAGCGGTTCTCGTCCTCCCCCGGATGCTGCGCCTCGGGTTCCTTCAACCGCCCATGGCTAACCTGTACCGCCCAGAACGGCGACGGCGTCCACGTCCCCCGCACGCTCCACGAATCGAGCCGCGGCGTCTCGATATTCCAGCGATGCTCGTCCGGCTCGCGCCCCTTGAACGCCGACGCCTCCAGCTGGAACGCGGGGGTCGCATACCCCGCCGTCACCACGCCGTAGGTGATGTGAGTCGAATCGAACCAGTGATGCGTGATCGGCGACATCGGCTGATACCGCGCCGACCCGCGGTGCATGAACGCGCTCGGCCCCAGCGCCGGCTCGCCGACCGGCCCGCCATACAGGAACACCGTGTTGCCGTTCCCCAGCCGGTAATCGACCTTCGCGGCAAGCTCCATAAACAGGTCGTGCGGATGCTGCCGATCGACCAGCGGCCGGTCGTTCGCCAGTTCGCCGGTCGCAAACAAGTTCGTGTAGCCGCGCGCGCCCATCAGCGGCTCGAGGCTGTTCATCGTCCGCAGCTGGATATGGAACCGCTCGCCCAGATCGCGGTCCGCCATCAGCATCGCCATCGACTCGACGAACGCCTCGCTTTTCCCGCGCGGCCCCCCCTGGTCGGTCGCGACGCCCCACGCATAGCCATGCGCCATCAGCATCCACTCGCCCGCCTGGACCATATACCCGCGCATCGGCCCCTCGGCCGCCGGCAGCCGCGACGTCCCGCTACCCTGGCTGTAGAAGCCCGCCGACGTCCCCATCGCCATCCCCGACCCCGCCGGTATCTTCGACAACGCCGCATCCGACGCTGCTCGATAGGCCGGATCGGTGATCATCATGTGACCCATAGCGCCATGATCCATCGCGCCATGATCCATCGCGCCATGATCCATCGCGCCATGATCCATCTGGGCATGGTCCATGGCTGCATGATCCGTTGGAGCGTCAGGCATCGGCCCCTGATCCATCGGCATCATGGACATGGACGGCGTCGCGCCCGGTGCCGATGCGGCCTGTTGGTCGACCGCTCCAAGCTCTTCGAAGACGTGTCCGTGTGTTGCCGGCGTCGGCTTGGCAGCCCTGGGCTTAGTCATACGCTGGGTGGGCGTCGTCTTCTTGGTCTTATTGGGACGCACGCGCGCGTCCGGCATCGGCATGGTCATGCCTGCACCATGTTGCGCAGCCGCGGCATGGGGCAGGCACAGCGCCGCGGCACTCGCCGCGAGCAGCATCGATCGTGTCATCGTCTGAAATCCCGATAAAGCATGAAGGCCAGGGTGCGGTTGCACCCGACGATCATGCGGTTCGGGGTGGTGGCAGCGCTGGGGCGGCGGTCATGCCGATGTCGAATACCGCGGCTCGCTCGACCGGTATGGCGGCCGCGGCCGGCAGGGCGTGGTCGATCTGGGCTGCGGTCCAAGCCGAAGGTGGAATGCAGCCGATGCAGCCGTGCGGCGCGACCGCTTTGTGATCGGCCTCTTGGCCCATGCTCTCCGTCAGCGCGCCTGCCATCGCCGGCATCGCATGCGGAGTTGCCGTCGACCTGCCATGACACGCCGCGGGCGCTGCGGCGGGAAGCGCGAATGCGGCAAACAGAAGCACCAAGAAAAACCGCATCAGCATATGATCCGGGTAAGGACGCACCGCCGCGCGATCAACCCCGTTGCACGGTGGCGTGTCCGATCCGGCTGTGCTTGGCTTGCCACCGTTTTCAGCAAGCGCGACCGCATCGGTATCATGATCGTGTCATCCGAATGCCGTACGCACCTCCTGCCCTGCGCTGTCTTGCGTGCCTGCATTCATCCGAAATATCCGCTAATCGGCCGGATACACGGGCCCGCCGGACTGCGCGGACTTGAACGCGGTACAGCGTATGCGGCAGGAGTAATGGCATGACTCGTCCTCTCGAACTTCATCCCGACCGGCTGTTTCCCGCCGATCCTGCCACCCGCAACATCGCCCGCGCGCTGTACGCGGAGATCGCCGACCTGCCGATCGTCAGCCCGCATGGCCATACCGATCCGACGTGGTTCGCCGACAACCGCAACTGGACCGACGCGACCTCGCTACTGCTCGCGCCCGATCATTACCTGTTCCGGATGCTCTACAGCCAGGGCGTCGATCTCGATGCGCTGATGATCCCGCGCAAGGATGGCGCACCGACCGCCGATCCGCGATCGGCATGGCGGACGCTCGCCGCGCATTACCCGCTGTTTCGCGGTACGCCGTCGCGGATGTGGCTCGATCATGTGTTCGCCGAGGTGTTCGGGTTCGACGTCGCGTTCGAGCCGGCCACCGCGGACCTGTATTTCGACACGATCGGCGAGAAGCTCGCGACCGAGGCGTTCCGACCGCGCGCGCTGTTCGACCGCTTCCGGATCGATTTCCTCGCCACCACCGAAGGCGCGCACGACAGCCTCGACGCGCACCACCGCATCCAGGCCAGCGACTGGAACGGCCGCGTCGTGACGACCTATCGGCCCGACGGCGTGATCGATGTCGAACACGAGCAATTCGCCGGCGCGCTGCGGCGGTTCGGCGAAATCACCGGCGAGGACGTGTATGACTGGCAGGGCTATCTCGCTGCGCACCGCAAGCGTCGCGCCGATTTCCGCGCGGCCGGCGCTACTGCGACCGATCACGGCCACCCGACCGCCGCGACCGCGAACCTGTCGATGCCCGAGTGCGAGGCCTTGTTCGCGCGCATAACCGGCAACGCCTGGACCGCAGCCGACGCCGAACTCTTCCGCGCGCAGATGCTGACCGAAATGGCCGGCATGAGCATCGACGACGGCATGGTCATGCAGATCCATCCCGGCTCGGTCCGCAACCACAATGCCGGGCTGTTCGCGAGCCACGGCCGCGACAAGGGGGCGGATATCCCCGGCCGCACCGATTACGTCCACGCGCTGAAACCGCTGCTCGACCGGTTCGGCACCTCGACCGCGCTGTCGATCATCCTCTTCACGCTCGACGAGAGCGTCTACGCGCGGGAGCTGGCGCCGCTCGCGGGTCATTATCCGTGCCTGAAGCTGGGGCCGAGCTGGTGGTTCCACGACAGTCCGGAGGGCATGCGACGGTTCCGCGAGATGACCACCGAGACCGCAGGCTTCTACAATACCGTCGGCTTCAACGACGATACGCGGGCGTTCCTGTCGATCCCGGCGCGGCACGATGTCGCGCGGCGGGTCGATTGCGGCTTCCTCGCGCGGCTGGTCGCGGAGCACCGGCTGGAGGATTGGGAGGCGGCCGAACTCGCGCACCAGTTGACGAGCGACCTCGTGCGCAAGGCGTACCGGCTGTGAGGCTGTCCCGCGCCACCCTGACCGCACTCGCCAAAAACGTCGCGCAGCCCGCGGCATCGGATGCGCCCGTGCGGCGGCCCGTGCGGCGGATCGTCCATCTCGGGATCGGCGCGTTCCACCGCGCGCACCAGGCGGTCTACACGCAGGATGCGATGACGCCCGACGATGGCTGGCGGATCACCGGCGTGTCGCTGCGCTCAGCCCAGGTCCGCGATACGCTCGCGCCGCAGGACGGTCTGTACACCGTGACCGAGCGATCGAACGGTGCGACCTCGACCCGGCTGATCACCGCGATCGACACGGTGCTGGTCGCCGCCGAGGACCCACGAGCGGTGATCGCCGCGCTGGCGGACCCAGACACGCATGTCGTCACGCTGACCGTGACCGAGAAGGGCTATTACCGGCATCCGGCAAGTGGCGCGCTGCTGACCGACGATCCCGCGATCGCCAACGATCTCGGCGGCGGCGTGCCACGGACGATCTTCGGCTATCTCGCGGCGGCACTCGAGCGGCGGCGCAGCACCGGGGCAGGGGGGCTGACGCTCGTCTCGTGCGACAATCTGTCCGGCAACGGCGCGCTGTTGATGAGCCTGCTAACCGCGTTCGTCGACCACCGCGATCCCGATCTGGGCGCGTGGGTCCGCGCGCATGTCGCCGCCCCCGATACGATGATCGACCGGATCGTGCCGGCGTCGACTCCAGCTGAGCGCGCGAGCGTGGCGAAGGCGATCGGCGTCGACGACGCCGCAGCGATCGTCACCGAGCCGTTCCGCCAATGGGTGATCGAGGACCGCTTCGCCGGCCCGCGCCCGGCCTGGGAGACCGCAGGCGCGCAGATCGTCGACGACGTCGCGCCGTTCGAACTCGCCAAGCTGCGGCTGTTGAACGCGAGCCATTCGACGCTCGCCTATGTCGGGCTCCAGCTCGGCCACGGCTTCGTCCACGAGGCGATCGCCGATCCGGTGCTGCGCGCGTTCGTCGTCGCGCAGATGCGGGAGGAGGCGGTGCCGAGCCTGACCGCCGCGGCGGGGCTCGACCCCGACGCGTATATCGACGCGATTCTTGATCGCTTCGCCAACGCCGACCTGCATCACCGGCTTGATCAGATCGCGATGGATGGATCGCAAAAGCTGCCGCAGCGCTGGATCGCGACCGTGACCGACCGGCTGGCACAAGGACTGGACAGCCCGCGGCACAGCCTGAGCCTCGCCGCATGGATCGCCTACACCGCCGACGCCCCAGGTATCTCGGACGATCCGCTGCGCGATCGCTTCGCCGCGATCTGGGCGGAGTCGGCAGGCGATCCGCGCCAGGTCGTCGCGCGCTTCGTCGCCGAGCTCGGCATATTCCCCGCACAGTTCGACGCCGCGATCGTCGATTCGCTCGCCCAGTCCGTTGCGACATGGCGTGCGGAAGGTCCACGGGCCGCGCTGCTAGCAGCGGTAGGGGAGTTCGACGCATGACCGGCACGGTGCTCTGTTTCGGCGAGATGCTGTTGCGTCTCGCCGCACCTGATCGCGGGCATCTGTTCCAGGAAGCGCGGCTCGACGCGCATTTCGGCGGTGCGGAGGCCAATGTCGCGGTCGCACTCGCGCGGCTCGGCGAATCCGCCGCGGTGATCACGACGCTGCCGCAAGGAACGCTTGGCGACGCCGCGCTCGAATCGGTCCGCGCCGCCGGTGTGGATGTCGCGCGCGTACAGCGCACCGACGGCCGGTTGGGGCTGTATTTCCTGTCGCCGCCGAGCGGTCCGCGCGGCGCGCACATCGTCTACGACCGCCTCGACAGCAGTTTCGCGGTGGCGCCGTCCGACGTCTATGACTGGCCCGCGCTACTCCAGGGCGTGGCCTGGCTGCACCTGTCGGGTATCATTCCCGCGATCGCCCCCGAGGCGGCACGGCTGTCGCTCGACGCGATCGCCGCGGCGAAGGCAGCGGGCGTACAAGTCTCGTTCGACGGCAATTTCCGTGCGAGCATGTGGGCGCGCTGGTGCGTCGATCCGCAGCAGATCCTGCTCGATCACGTCGCCGGCACGGACCTGTTGTTCGGCAGTCACCGCGATATCTCGCTGTTGCTCGGCGAGGACTTCGCCGGCGACACCCCCGACGCCCGGCGGCGCGCGTGCGAGGCAGCGTTCGCGCGGTTCCCGAGCCTGACCTGCATCGCCTCGACCGCGCGCCGGGTCATCGATGCCGACACGCACGAACTGTCCGCCCGCGTCGATCGTCGCGACGCCGCGTTCGAGACCGAGACGATCCTCGTGACCCAGATCGTTGACCGGATCGGCACCGGCGACGCGTTCGCCGCGGGCGTGCTGTCGCGGCTGGACGAGGGTTGCGAGGCTGCTGCCCACTGCGGTCTGGCGATGGCGGCTTTGAAGCACGCGACCGCCGGCGATCACAGCCGGACGACGCCCGCCGATCTCGCAGCGTTCACCGGAGCGCCCGCCGACGTTCGACGCTGACCTCAGCCCGGGTTCGGCGTTTCCGAAACCGGGGTGAGCGCCTTGCCGGTGTCGAACCAGGCGCGGATATTGTCGACGACGAGCTTCCCCATCCCCTCGCGCGTGTGCTGCGAGGCCGAACCGATATGCGGCAGCAACACCGTGTTGGGCAGTGCGCGCAGGCTGTCCGGCACGTTGGGCTCGTCGGCATAGACGTCGAGGCCGGCCGCCAGAATCGTCCCGTCCTGCAACGCCGCGATCAGCGCGTCCTGATCGACCACGCTGCCACGCGCGACGTTGATGAAGATACCGTCCGGGCCGAGCGCGGCGAGAACGGCGGCATCGACCAGATGCTGCGTCCCCTGACCGCCGGGCACGATCGCGATCAGCACGTCGCAGGCGGCGCCCAGCGCGACCGGCGTCGCGTGATACGCATAGCCGATGTCCGACTGCCGCGAGCGGCCGTGATAGGCGACCGCGACGCCGAACGCCTCGAGCCGCCGCGCCACCGCCTTGCCGATCGCGCCGAGCCCGAGGATGCCGATCCGCCGCCCGCGCAACGTCGGTGACAGCGGAAAGGGACCTTGCGCCCATGCACCGGTGCGGACGTGGCGATCGGCCTGTGGGATTCGGCGCAGCGTCGCGAGCAGGAGTCCGAGCGTCAGGTCGGCGACCTCCTCGTCGAGCACGCCGGGCGTGTTGGTAACGACGATCCCGCGCTCGGCGGCGGCGTTCGCATCGATGCCGTCATAGCCGACGCCGAAATTCGCGACGATCTCGAGCGCGGGGAGCTGGTCGAACCAGTCGCTGCCGATCCGCCCCGCCAGCGAACTCGCCGCGAGGCCGCGAATGCGGGGCGCGACGGTCGCCAGGAAGGCGTCGGGATCGGCATGGTCGCGCAACTGGTGGACGACGAATCGCTCGCTCAACGCGGCGGCGACGCTCGGAAGCATGGGCGCGGGTATCAGTATCTCTGGTCGGGTCATGCCGTGGCTTTAGGCGTTACCCGGCGCGCCGGCATCCCCTTTTGCAGCGCCAATCGTTCAGCCGGGGATGCCCCAATTGGCTTCCTCGTTGGCCGCCGCCGCGGTCTTGACGAGATGCTCGACATAGTTCTGGAAGATCGGGACGGTGAACGTCACCAGCGTCGGCTCGCCCTTGGGCTCCTTGAACGTCAGGATGACGAACCGCTGGCCGTCTTCGTCGAGCACGAGGCCCGCTTCCATCGCGCCGGGGCCGCTGGGGGTGATGACGGTCGCTGCCATGTGTCTCGCCTTTACGAAATGTCCGTGGTTATCGCCGAGCCCTTAGCGGTGCTTGCCGCCAAGCAGAAGGATCACACGCGGTAGCGCGCTTCGAGCAGATCCAGCTCGCGCATCATCTTCTGCGCGGTGGCGCTGCCGATCCGCCGGTCGCGGACCCGCTCGACGACCGAGGCGCGTTCGGCCTTGATCCCGGCCAGCCTGAACGTCCGCTCGAGCTGGTCCTGGAGCCGCGCCTCCGCGGACGCCTTGGCCGATCCGGTGCGGCTCTCGATCCGTTCGCGGTACAGGTCCATCACCCGGGTCCCCGCCGCGGAATAGAAGTCGGCGTTGCCGTCGCGCTCGGCCAGATCGTGTTGCGCAACCTCGATCGCGCCGATCGCCGCTTCGGCCGCCGCGACGCGGGCGGCATCCTCCTCGGCCTGCAACGAGGGTTCGGGTGGCATGGTCAGGCCGTTGAGCAGGATCGGCAAGGCGATGCTGGCGACCGCGAGCGATACGATGATCACCCCGGCGGCGAGGAAGATCGCGAGATCGCGCGCCGGGAACGCGGTGCCGTCGGTCATCGTGAGCGGGATGGTCAGGACACCCGCCAGCGTGATCGCGCCGCGCACGCCGGCCAGCGACATCGCCGCCACCAGCCGCAAGTCGGGGCTGTATTCGGGCTTCTCCGAGCCGCGATGACGCCGCCGCAGCAGCGTCAGTCGCAGCGAAACCCACACCCAGCCGAACCGCAGCGTCGCCAGCCCCGCGACGATCGCCAGCACATACAGGCCGAGCCACCACGTGCCGTGATGCCCGGTCAGCAGCACCGTCGCCTTGGCCCCGGCCAGGATCGCGGGAAGCTGTTCGCCGAGCAGCACGAAGATGATGCCGTTGAGTGCGAACTGGATCGTGTCCCACACCGAGTTCCGGCGCATCCGGGTGGCGGCCAGCGCCTGCCGCGAGATCTCCGCGAAGGTCATCGTCACGCCTGCCGACACCGCCGCGAGGATACCCGAGGCGTGCAGGTGCTCGGCCATCAGATAGGACCCGAACGGGATCAGCAGGCTGACCAGGATCTGCGACCCTGGCTCCTCGCCGAACCGTCGCGATACCCACGCCTTCGCGCGCGTCGCGGCGAGTGTGACGAGGACGCCGACCGCCAGGCCCACGCCCGCGACCCACGCGAAATTCGTCGCCGCCGCGGACGCGGAGAACGTACCCGTCAGCGCCGCGGCGATCGCGAAGCGCAGGCACACCAGCCCCGACGCATCGTTCAGCAGCGATTCGCCTTCGAGGATATGCATCATTCGCTTGGGGATCGGCACGCGCGCGGCGATCGCCGAGACCGCGATCGGATCGGTCGGGGACACCACCGCCGCCAGCGCGAACGCGACCGCCAGCGGCATCGCCGGGATCATCCAGTGGATGAAGAACCCCATCCCGACCACCGTCAGCAGGACGAGCCCGAGCGCGAGTTCGACGACCGTCGACAGATCCTTGAGCAGTTCGTCCTTGGGGATTCGCCAGCCATCGAGAAACAGCAGCGGCGGCAGGAACAGCAACAGGAACAGCTCGGGCTCGAGCTCTACGCGATACGAGGTCGACAGCCCGATGACCGCGCCGAGCAGGATCTGCACCAGCGGGGTCGGCACCGACACCGGCACCATGCGCGACACCGCGCCGCTCATCACCACGGCGAGCAACAGGAACAGGACGATCGATACGGCTTCCAAACGGCACTCCCAGCGTTGGCTCACACGTCAGTACCGGGCGCGGTCGGGGTAGAACAACCCCGCACGGACCGAAGCTGCCGGCCAACTGGGCAGGAACGCGTGGCCTTCGATGCGGCGTTAGGGCACAACTCCGCGATCCAGCACCCGCTGGCCGCACGCTTTGGGATCGGGACGACGCATGGGCGACAGCGAGGCAGGCGAAGGGTCGAGGAAGACGGGGCCGCTCGCCGGCGTCGTGGTCATCGAGTTCGATGCGATCGGGCCGGTACCCTTCGCCGCGATGATGCTCGGCGACATGGGCGCGGACATCGTCCGCATTGTCCGGCCGGGCCGCACGTACAGCGCCAGCGCAGATGGGCCGGCCTTGGGGCGGGGAAGGCGGACCGTCGAACTCGACCTCAAGACGCAGGTGGGGCGCGCCGATGCGCTGGCGCTCGTCGCGACCGCCGATGCGCTGCTGGAGGGGACGCGGCCGGGCGTGATGGAACGGCTCGGGCTTGGCCCCGCGGACTGCCATGCCGCCAATCCGACGCTGGTCTACGGCCGGATGACGGGCTGGGGGCAGACCGGACCGCTGGCGCAGGAGGCAGGGCACGACATCAATTATCTCGCGCTGACCGGCGCGCTGCACGCGATCGGCCCGGCGGAGCGTCCGATACCGCCGCTCAATCTAGTCGGCGATTATGGCGGCGGGGCGATGATGCTCGCGCTCGGCGTCGTCGCGGGCGTGCTGGCCGCGCGCGGCGGCGGGCCGGGCCGGGTGGTCGATGCGGCGATGACCGACGGCGCCGCGTTGCTGTCGAGCCTGTTCTACACGCTCGGCGCAGTGGGGCAGTGGGACGACCGGCGCGCGGCCAACCTGCTCGACGGCGGCGCGCCCTTCTACCGCTGTTACGCATGCGCGGACGGCAAGCATGTCGCGGTCGGCGCGATCGAGCCACAGTTCTTCGCCGCCTTGCTCGCCGGGCTGGACGTCGCGGACTGGCGCACGGTGCAGCACGATCGCGCCCGCTGGCCCGACATGACGGCGGCGTTCGAAGCCGCGTTCGCCACGCGTCCGCGCGATGCCTGGGCGGACCATTTCGCCGGCACCGATGCCTGCGTCACCCCCGTCCTCGATCTCGCCGAAGCACCACACCACCCGCACAACGTCGCGCGTGGGACCTTTGTCGATGGCTACCCGGCGCCGGCGCCCCGCTTTGCCGCCGCGGTCTCGAACCAGCGCTAGATCATCGGCCTGCTCACGGCGTGCCGACCAGCGCCTGTCGGATCGGCTCGACCCAGCGGTCGCGATCGATATCGTAGACGATGAAATCGCTGTCGAACTGCCAATAGGCCCAGGGGAAGCCGTGTGCTTCGGCGGCCTTGCGGACGATCGCGGCATAGCGCGCGCGATCGGCGATCGGCGTGCCGCTCTTGTCGTAGGCGCCGAACTCGCCGAGCAACACCGGCCGCGCGTGGGCCTTGCTCCACGCCGCGACGGTGTCGATGTCGGCGCGGATCCGGGTCTCGTCGGCGGGCGTCAGCGGAATGCCGTGCAGATCGCGATTGTCGGACCACGCGGCACCCTGGTGGGTAAACCGGAACGGCTCGTAATAATGGAACGTGACCAGGATATTGCGATCATCCGCTGGCAGCGTCAGCGTGTCGAGCTTGCCCAGATTGTTCCAGTTGGTCGGCCCGACCACGAGCGTACGATCCGGGTTGCTGGCGCGCACGACCGGGATGATCTGCGCGAGCAGCGCGTTCCAGCCGTCGGCATCGAGCTTGCCGTGCGGTTCGTTCAACAGTTCGAACAGCACGGTCCGCGGCGCGGTCCGATAGCGGTCGCCGATCTGCTGCCAGAACGCCTTGAGCTTCGGCGCGCAGGCATCGGGGTCGTCCGAGCACAGGTTGAAGTCGTGCTCGTCGATGATGACCGACAGCCCGGCATCGGTCGCCTGCTTCACCACGCGGTCGAGCGTCGCCAGCCAGCGCGGATCGAGCCTGTTGGCGGTGTCCATATGGCTGAAGGCTTGCAGGACCAGCCGGATGAAATCGAAGCCGCCTTTGCGGATGATCGCGAAATGACGCGGCTGAAAGCGTGCGCGCGACGGGTCCTTCCACAGGGGATCATAGCCGAGCACGTTGACCCCGCGGTGCAGCCGGGCTGCGGTCGCGAACGCGTCCCCGGCAGGGGCCGTGCGGGAAGCGGCCGATGCGCTGACCGTACACGCCATGCTCGCCAACAGCGCCGCTGCCATCGCAGCCAACGGTTTCCACCTGATCATCGCGCTCTCCCGATCCGCCTGCGACTCAGCGCGCCGACGTCGGTGCGGGGTGGTCTGGCGATCGTATCACACAGGAGCCTGCCGAGGCTGTCAACGCACTGTCGTCGCGCGTTTGCAGCCGCTATCGTCCCGGACGATGTCGTCCGTCCCACCGCCCGCAACCGATCGCTCCGCCACGGATCGCCCCGCGACCGATTGCCGCGTCGCGGAGCGCCCTGCCGTCGATGCAGCCGTGTTCGCCAGCGAGGTGGTGACGGCGTTCCAACCCGTCGTCCTGCGCGGACAGGTGCGCCATTGGCAGGCGGTCGCGGCCGGGCGCGGCGGCGACCGCGCGATGGCGGAGTATCTCGCCGCGTTCGGTGCGCCCGGCGGCAAGCCGCTCGACGTGATGATCGCGCCGCCCGAGGTCGAGGGTCGGTTTTTCTACGCCGACGAGACGCTGACGCGCTTCAACTTCCACCGCCAGCAGGTCCCGATCGGCGCGCTGGTGGCGGAGCTTCTGCGCTACGCCGAGACCGACGCGGCTCAGCCGCACACGCTGTACGCCAACGCGGCGACCGCGCCCGAGCATCTGCCCGGCTGGGAAGGCGCCAATCCACTCGATCTCGGTATCGATGCGTCCGCGCGGTTGTGGATCGGCAACGCGACGCGGATCGCGACGCATTACGACACGTCGATCAATATCGCATGCGTGGTGGCGGGGCGGCGTCGCTTCACGCTGTTCCCGCCCGACCAATTGCCCAATCTCTATGTCGGGCCGCTCGATCATACCATGGCCGGCCCGCCGTCGAGCATGGTCGACCCCGATGCTCCCGATCTTACGCGCTACCCGCGGTTCGCCGATGCGCTCGCGCACGCGCAGGTTGCCGAACTCGAACCCGGCGACGCGCTTTTCATTCCGCCGACCTGGTGGCATCACGTCCGTGCGTTCGGCCGGCTCAACGTGCTGGTCAACTACTGGTGGGAGCATCGCTCGGGTGCTGCGTTCCTTGCGCTGGTCCATGCGATCGGCGCCGTCCGTGATCTGCCGGTCGCGGAAAAACAGGCGTGGCATAGCTGGTACGAGCATCTCGTCTTCGCACCGGACGCCGCGCAGGCCGCCGATCATCTGCCGCCGTCCGCGCGCGGCATTCTCGGACCGGACAGCACGGACCGCACCGGCAGGATCCGTCAGTTCCTGATCAACATGCTGCAACGGCAGTAGTGCACGTCAGGACCGGTTGAGGCTCTGTCGCAAGGCTGCGCGCATCTGTTCCAGCCCGTCGCGGTCCGGCTCGCCGAGCACGCCCCTGACGTGGGGCGGCAAATGCGCGGCGGGATCGCCTTCGGTACGGAACACGAGATGGTCGAACATGGTCCGCCACACCCGCCGCTGGTCCTCCGGCAGCGTCCGCAGCGAGAACAGCGCGAGCAGCAGCGCGTCATAAGGGTTCGCCATGCCCTGGGGTGCGGGATCCCACCAGTAATTGCACAGCATGTTGACCGGCGCGAGCGATGCGACCGCGTGCCACCAGTGGAACGGGATATACAGCGCGTCGCCCGGTTCGAGTGTCGCTTCCCAGGCGTTCTCCATCGCTTGGGTGAACTGCGGATAGCGCTCCAGGTCCGGCGAGTCCGGGTCGACCATGCTGACCGGCGTGCCTGCGGGCGTCAGTTCGTACGGACCCATGTACAGGTTTGCGACCTGATCGGGCGGGAAGAGCGTGAAGCGGCGGCGACCGGCGATGACGACCGCGATGTTCTCCATCAGATCGTAATGCGTCGCCACCCGGATCGCGTTGCCGAGCCAGAGCCGCGGCACGACCTGCGTATCGACCAGGTCGATCCCCTGCTCGGCGACAAAGCCCGGCAGCAGGTCGGGGGCGGGGATCGACTGCACCGCCATCGCGTACGGTTGCGGCACCGTGCGATCGCGCAACAGCCGGTCGAGGAACGGATCGAGCGGCGAGCGTCCGCGGGTGAAGTTGAGTGCGGTCATGTCAGGCTGGTAGAAGAAACGCCCTTCGATTTCGGGCGGCCCGACGATCGCGCCTACCGGCTCGGCATGGCTGAAGGTCTTGAGATAATCGACCAGCGCCTCGTCCGAGGTCCGGGCGGCGCGAACCGCGGGCCAGTCGGCGGCCAGACCGCGCAGGACCACAGGCTGCGCGGCGGGGCGTATCTCGGCGTCGAAGCGCGCGCGGTCGATGCCGTGCAGTTCGGCGATCGGGGAAGGGGTGGCGAGACGCGTCACGCGTGGGCAAGCTCCGTGGTGCGCCAAGGTGCCGCTCGCTCATAAGTCTGCATCACAACGGCGAGCCCCCGCCGCCGACATCGAAGGGCGACTCCGCGGTAAAGGCAAAGAACGGAAGGTCGTCGGACGAGGTCGGGGCCGGGGCCGAAGCAGGCGTGGTGGGGGGAGATGCAGCCTGCGCGGCGAGCGGGGACAGCGCGGTCCGCCGCAGGAACTCGCCGTGCGTCGGCAGGCGCTGCGCGGTGTCGAGATACCCGCGCCGCATCTGCTCGAGCGCGCTTGCGACCTTCTGCTCGTCGAGCGCATCGGCGGCGGGTTCCCAGCCTTGCGGCGTGATTCCCTGGCCGAGACAGACCGCGACCCAGCTCGGGTTGCTGAACAGGTCGTAGCCTTCGCGGAACAGCCGACCCTTGCCGGCGAACAGGTCGATCTTGCGTTGCAGACTCTCGGGCACGTCCATCGTCCGCACCTGGTTCCAGAACGGCGAATCGTCGCGGCGCGTCGCCTTGTAGTGCAGGATGATGAAATCGCGGATGTCTTCGTACAGATCGTGCATCTGCCGGTTGAACTCGTCGCGTTCGACCGGATCGAAGCGCTTGTCGGGAAACAGCGCGATCAACCGCTGGATTCCCGCCTGGACCAGATGGATGCTGGTCGATTCGAGCGGTTCGATGAACCCGCTGGACAGGCCGAGCGCCACGACGTTGCGGTTCCAGCAGTCGCGGCGGCGACCGGCGGTGAATTGCAACCGTCGCGGCTCGGCGAGCTGTTCGCCTTCGAGGCTCGCGAGCAACTGTGCTTCGGCCTCGTCGTCGCCGAGATATTTGCTGCAATACACCAGGCCATTGCCCATCCGGTGCTGCAACGGGATGCGCCATCGCCAGCCCGCCTTGTGTGCGGTCGAGCGCGTGAACGCATCGGGCTCGCTCGGGTTGGGCAATGCGCAGGGGACCGCGATCGCACGGTCGCACGGCAGCCACTGCGCATAGCTCTCATAACCGGTGTGCAACGTTTCCTCGATCAACAGGCCCCGGAAACCCGAGCAGTCGATGAACAGGTCGCCCTCAATCCGGCGCCCGTCCTCAAGCGTGACCGCGGCGACATAGCCGTCCGCGGGGCGCTGGTTCACTTGGGCGATCTTGCCTTCGATCCGGACGATGCCGGCGCGCTCGGCATAGTCGCGCAGATATCGCGCATAGAGCGATGCGTCGAAATGGAACGCGTAGAACAGCTCGCGCACGGGCGATCGCGCGTCGCCGGTCGCGCGCCCAAACTTGCCGTTCGCGGCGGCCATCGCGCTCATCGACCAGGCCGAAATGTCGTCGATCGGCCGCCGGGCCTTCTCGCGCAGCCAAAGCTGGTGGAAATGGACGCCTTGCAGATCGTGGCCGTAATTGCCGAACGGGTGGAAATAGCGTTCGCCGAGCGCGCCCCAGTCGACGAACTCGATCCCGAGCTTGAACGTGCCCGACGTCGCCGCCAGGAACGCGTTCTCGTCGAGCCCGAGCATCTGGTTGAAATTGATCAGCGGCGGGATCGTCGCCTCGCCGACGCCAACCGTGCCGATCTCCTCGGATTCGACCAGCGTGATCTCGGTATACCCGTTGTTGAGAAACCGCGCGAAGGCCGCCGCGGCCATCCAGCCGGCGGTGCCGCCGCCGACGATGACGACGCGTCGGATCGAATGCTCGTTCATGGCAGGAGATGTCTCGTCTGGGCCGCACGATACGCGGCGTGGGTGGGAATATGCGGCAAGGCGGCGGCAATCTCGGTGGTCAGTCGTGCCATCGCGGTCTGCGCGGCAGCGGCCGGGACCGCCGCGACGAGCGGATCGATCCGTCGTGGCAGGACGCCCTGACCGATCAGGACGGCAGCCCAGCTATCGCGCGCGAACGTTTCCTCTTCATAGAAGGGAAGCCGGCCACGCTCGGTGAACTGCGCGAGCGTGTGCGAAAGGCTGGCGGGTGGCACGGCAGCGGCGGCGACCGCCTGCCACAGCGGATCGTCACGCTGCGCAACACGATAGTGCAACGCCAGGAAGTCGCGGACGCGTTCGGCCTCGGCCAGCGTCTGGCGGTTGAACTCGGCCGCTTCACCTCGGGTCGGCGTGCGACCGGGGAGCATCGCGATCAACCGGTCGATCGCGCTGAGCGCGAGGTGGAGGTTGCACCATTCGAGCGGTTCGACTTCGGTCGCGGCGTCACCGATCGCGATGCAATTGCCCAGCCACGGGTGCGGCCTCGTTCCCGGACGAACCCGGATCGGCTCGCCGGGCGCCGTGCCTGCGGCATTGCGCAACACGCGCGCGGCCTTTGCGTCGCTGATCTCCCCCGACGCATAGGCAAAGCCGCTTTGCGCGCCGCTGCTCCAGCGCCAACCCGCCGGATGCGCGACCGCAGTGGTGAGCACCAGCGGTTCCGCGCTACCCTCGGCGAGCAGGACGCGGTCGCACGGCAGCCATGCACTCCAGTCGTCCCTGACGTCGTCGAGTGCGCCGCGTAATTTTGCGTCGGGGCCGGTCGCGTCGACGAACAGGTCGGCGACGATGCGTGATCCGCTCGCAAGCTCCACCGCGGCGATTCCGTCGCCGGTATCGCGAACGAAGTCGGCTATTTCGCCGACGATCTCGCGCACGCCGACATGCAGCGCGAAGGCCCGCATCATCGTCTGATACCGCGGAAGGTCGAGCGTCAGCCCATATTCGTGATCCGCAAACGGCGTCTCGGGCATCGGCGGCGCGAACCGCCCGGCGCGGGCGAGCGCTGCGGCGGGCGAATGGCTGTCGAACGGTGCTGCGCGCGCGCCCTCCAGCACGGACCGGACCCAGTGAAGATGGAACGCGGTCGGACCCAGCGATCGGCCATAACGGCCATAGGCATGGACATAGTCGGGCAATACCGTCGCCCAGCCGCTGAACAGCGTCCCCAACCGATAGCCGCTCGCGGTCCGGGCGATGCCATCGGCGGCACCGATGCCGAGATCGTCGTGGAATCCGAGCAGCGACGGCAGCGTGCACGCGATCCGGTCCGCCAGCGCGTCGCGTGACGGCGTGCAGCGCAGGATAGCCACGTCGAGGAACGGCGCGCGGCGTTTCAGCGCGGCTGCCGCGCACCACGCGGTGATGCCGCCGCCCGCGACCAGGACGCTCCGGAGCTGCTCCTGCCGCATCAGGCCGCCTGTGCCATCGCGCAATAGCGTTCGATGAAGCTGCGGTGATCCGGGCGTCGCGCGACGTCGCTGGCGATCTCCCCGCGCAGTGCGTCGAGGCTGCGCGCCAGCGCGTCCGACGCGACCGGATCGGCGCGCGGGTCCCAGCCTTCCGGAACGATTCCCTGGCCGAGATACACCGCCACCCAGCTCGGATCGAGAAAGACGCCCTCGCGGTACTTCACGATCCGTGCGCGCGTGCGCCACAAGTCGAGCTTTTCCGACAGCGTGTCGGGGATCGGCATCGTCCGGACATAGTCCCAGAACGGCGAATCGCTGCGCGTCGTGGCGTGGTAGTGGAGGATCAGGAAATCGCGGATCCGATCATATTCGAGGTCGATCACGCGGTTGAACTCGTCGCGGTCGGCCGCGGCGATGCGGGGTTCGGGGAACAGCTCGATCAACGTCGTGATCGCCTGCTGGACCAGATAGATGCTGGTCGACTCGAGCGGTTCGAGGAACCCGCTCGCGAGCCCGATCGCGACGCAATTGCCGACCCAACTGCGGCGGCGGCGCCCGGCCTTGAACCGCAGCACGCGTGGTGCGGCCAGCGCCTCCCCCTCGACCGCGGCTTCGAGTGCGCGGCGCGCATCGTCGTCGGCAACGAAGCCGCTGGCATAGACATAGCCGTTGCCCGTGCGATGCTGCAGCGGGATCCGCCAGCGCCAGCCCGCGGGCATCGCGATCGCACTCGTATACGGCGTGACCGCGGTGCGCGTGCGGCACGGCATCGCCACCGCACGGTCGGTCGGCAGCCAGTGCGACCAGTCGACGAACGGTTCCGCCATTGCCTCGCCGAGCAACAGCGCGCGGAACCCCGAGCAGTCGACGAACAGGTCGCCTTCGATCCGTTCGCCGGTGTCCAGCACGATCGCGGCGATGTCGCCACTGTCGCCGTCACGCTCCACCCGGACCACGACCCCCTCGGTCCGGCGGGCGCCCATGCCCTCGGCAATCTCGCGGAGATAGGGTGCAAAGAGCAGCGCATCGAACTGATAGGCATAGCCGAACGTGCCGGCGAGCCGGTGCGGATCGGTCTCGGGACGATCGAACTTGCCGGCGCGTGCCAGCGCACACGCGTAGGACACAGTATCGAGCGACGGCAGAGGCGCGCCTTCGCGCAGCAAGCGCGCCCAGTAATGCTGGAAATCCACCCCGGCAGCGCCGCGACCGAACGTGCCGAACGGATGGATATAGCTGTCGCCGAGGCGGTTCCAGTCGCGAAACTCGATACCCAGTTTGAAGGTCGCCCGGGTGCGCGCCATGAAGTCGGCCTCGTCGATGCCGAGCCGCTCGTTGAACGCGCGGATATGCGGCAACGTGGCCTCGCCGACGCCGACCACGCCGATCGCCTCGGACTCGATCAGGTGCACCGAACACTGGCCCGGCAGCAGGCGCGATAGCGCTGCCGCGGTCATCCATCCGGCCGTGCCGCCACCAACCACAACCACGCGTGTTTTTGGTTTTGCCATGACCGGCACTCGATACCCCCCCGACGCGCCTTATGGTGGCGCTCTCACACGATGCTCCCTCATTCGACCCGTTGCGTCAACCGCGGATGGATTGTTGTGACGGCGTTGCTGGATTGTCACATTCTAAGTATTTACCGTTTGATTTCCGCACTATGTTACCGCAAACACACGCTGCACGCCGAGGCCCGGGACACTCGGCGGCGACAGGGAATCAGGCGCGATTACAGCGCTGCGTTTAGGAGGGGTCATAATGCGCCGCATTGCGCCGTCGAACACTGCCGTTCGTCATCTTGTTCGTTTTTTACATAGCGCGTCGGCGACGACGTTGTGCGTAGCCTTGGCTGGAGTCGCGCAGGCGCAGGCCGGTCCGGACCCTCAGCAGACTGCTGCAACCGCCGCCAATCAGACGTCGCCGACCGGCGCGAAAACCGGGCAGGGCACCGCCGGGTCGGCCAGCCCCGCGACCGCAACGGCCGATCCGTCCGCGACCGATACGCAAAGCACCGCCGCCGCCGATACCAGTGATGCGCCAGGCGAGATCGTCGTTACCGGAATTCGCCAGAGCCTTGCCAACGCGCAGAACATCAAGCGTAATTCCGATACCGTGGTCGACGCGATCACCGCGACCGATATCGGCGCCTTGCCCGATCGGTCGGTGACCGAAGCCTTGCAGCGCGTACCTGGCGTGTCGATCAGCCGCTTCGCCGGCGCCAACGACCCCGACCATTTCTCGGTCGAGGGTTCGGGCGTCGTGATCCGCGGCCTCAACTTCGTCCGGTCGGAATTCAACGGCCGCGACGCCTTCGCCGCCGGGATCGGCGGGCAGGCGCTCAACTTCAGCGACGTCCCGGCCGAACTGCTGGGGTCGGTAGAAGTCTACAAGAACGTCACCGCCGCTTCGATCGAGGGCGGGCTCGCCGGAACGGTCAATCTGAACACGCGCAAGCCGTTCGACAATAACGGCTTTCATATCGGTGCCGATGCCGAAGCGAACTACGGCGATTTCGCGAAGAAGTGGACGCCGACCGGGTCGCTGCTCGTCAGCAACACCTGGGATACGCCGATCGGTAAATTCGGCCTGCTCGGCGACGTGTCCTATTCGCGGATCCGCAGCCGTGCGGATGGCGTCCAGATCACCAATTTCCAGGCCCGTGACAACAGCCAGGTACCGTATCAGAACGGCAACGGCGTGCTTGTCTGTCGCAACCCGCTGCCGAGCAGCTCCGACACCACCACGCTGCCCGCCGCTGGCGCCGCGTGCAACGCCGCCTCGACCCCCGGGGCGGACGGCTTCGCCGATCTGTCGACGGGGCAATATTCGCCGCTCGGTGGCCAGTATCGGACGCAGACCTTCGATCGCAAGCGCGACGGCGTCGCCTTGGCCGCGCAGTTCGAGTCGACTGATCGCTCCTTCCTGCTGACCGGGCAATATCTTCGCTCGCACACGACGAACTCGACCAGCGAGCATACGTTCGAAGCGGCTCCGGATCTGTCCGAATACAGCACCTTCCCCAACGGCTGTCAGCAGAACAGCAACGGTCCGCTCTACAACAACAACGGTACGACGCGGGCGGAATGCCCGGTCGGCGGGTTCACGAACTATACCTACGATGCGAACGGGCTGTTCAAGAGCGGCTATATCACGACGCCGGGCACCGGTTTTCGCACCAACCGCAGCGGCGCGCCATCGACCACGTCGATCCCGACCGGCGGCGCGCCGATCTCCCTGTCGCGCGGCCAGACCTATGAGCGGAACCTCATCAACGATTACGGCCTGAATGCGGAAATTCACCCGACCGAACGGCTGACGATCGCGCTGGACGCGGACTACACCCGCTCGGAGCACGAAACGTTCAGCCTGAACATCTTCGGCGAGACGTTCGCTGACCAGGAACTGGATCTGTCGGGGAGCGTGCCGAACGTCATCTCGCACAAGCCGAGCACGTTGTCGGCGGCATGGGCGACACCGGCGAACGCCGTCCTCGCCGGCCAGACCGACAGCCAGTATTTCGCCGATCCGAGCACGACCTTCTGGCGCGCCGCGATGGATCATGCCGAGCACAGCGTCGGCAAGGAGTTCCAGTTCAAAGGCGATGCGACGTACGACTTCGCCGATGGCGGCTTCTTCACCAAGGCACGGTTCGGCGCGCGCTATGCCGACCGCGATCAGACGGTGCAGTATTCGACCTACAACTGGGGCATGGTCAGCGAAGTCTGGGCAGGGTACCCGGTGACGGTGAACCAGTTCGGTGGCGACCGGGCGGACTATTACACGTTCCCGAACTTCTTCCGCGGCGCGACGAATTCGCCACCAGGCGCGTATTACTACAATGGCGACATGATCAAGGACTATAACGGCGCCGTTGATTTCATCAAACAAGTCGAGTCCACCGCGCAGACGCAGAACGGCAACACCCAACAGCAGTGGCGGCCGCTCGCCGAGCGCCCTGGTGTCGTGGCCGGGACGAATTACCTGCCCAGCGAGATCCAGCGCGTCCACCAGCGCGACTTCTCGGCCTATGCGATGGTGTCGTTCAAGACCGAGTCCGACAGCAACGGGCTGAACTTCAGCGGCAATGTCGGTGCGCGCTATGTACGGACCGGGCTGGACTCGTTCGGCACGAGCACGATTCCGAACCAGGCGACGTTGAACATCACCAACCCCTATGACACACGCTGCGCCGTTTCCGCGGTGCCGGCGGGTGCACCTCCCGGTACGAACCCAACGCGTCCTGGGGGTGTCTGCAATCTCGGGGCAACCGGCTATGCCCAGCTGCAGCAATTTGCCGGTGTGGATACGGCCAATCTCTTCAACCAAGCCAAGAACAACTACAATTACCTCCTGCCGAGCGTAAACCTGAAGCTTGGCATCACGCCGAAGCTGCTCGCTCGCCTGTCGGGATCGAAGGTGCTGACCCGCCCGGATTCCGCGCTGATCCGCAATTACCAGCAGATCTCGATCGACGGGAACGGCAACTTCCTGAGCACGGTGGGCAACCCGTATCTGAAGCCCGCGACGGCGTATCAGTTCGATCTCACCGCGGAATGGTACTTCTCGAAGGTCGGCTCGCTGACGATCGACGCGTTCTACAAGGACGTGAAGAACTTCTTCTATCAGTCGGTCGTCAACCTGCCGCTGCAGAACAACGGGATCACCTTCCCGCTGCTGACGCGCGGCCCTGCCAACTACAACGGACACGGCAAGATCAAGGGTGTCGAGGTCGCGTATCAGCAGACCTTCGATTTCCTGCCGGGTGTTCTGAGCGGCCTTGGCTTCACCGGGAACTATTCGTTCATCCAGAGCTCGGGGCTGCCGAATTCGTTCCTGAACGGGGGGACGCCGGTCGGTAACGTCGCGCCGCAGACCAAGACCGGCAGCCTGCCGCTCGAGGGTCTGTCCAAGCACAACGTCAACGCGACGCTGTTCTACGAGAAGGGGCCGGTCTCGGTTCGTGCCGCGTATAACTGGCGGTCGAAATACCTGCTGACGGCGGCCGACGTGATCTTCCCGTATACGTCGATCTTCCAAGCCGCTGCCGGGCAGCTCGATGCCTCCGCCTTCCTCAACGTCAACAAGTACATCAAGGTCGGCGTGCAGGGCGTGAACCTGACCAACTCGGTGACCAAGACGCTGCAGGCGTATAGCGGTGACCCGAGCGCGCTCGCACCGCGGTCCTACTTCGTCAACGACCGCCGCTTCTCGTTCATCCTGCGCGGCAATTTCTAAGCTCCCCGGGGGGAGGGCGATCCAACGCTCGCTTTCCCCAACGGCGTTTCATCAGGGTGCGTCGCTGCACGCAGGACGGCATATCGGATAGCGGCCGTAACACGGCAAAGGCGACGATCCGGTTATGACGGGCCTTGTTCCCAAATGGGCACGATCACCGCGGCCCAGGCGGGGCAGCGACGTTCTGATCGAAGTTTTGGACCTTCTATTCCCATGACACGCGACGACAGCGTCAGTTTGCCGGCCATTTTCGCAACTAAGGCGACCAGCGACCAGCGACCAGCGACCAGCGACCAGCGATCAGCGATCAGCGAGCGTCGGCGAGGTGGCGTGCCGGTCGGTCGGAGTTCGTGTCGGTGGGACGGACTGAAACGATCTTCGGGACGCACCCGCTCATCAGCTGCTCGGCGACGAGCGGCCAGCCGGTGATCCCCCAGTCGACCGGGGACTCTTCCCGAACGATCTGATCATGCCCGAGATCATCGTCGAGGACGAGGTCCAGCAGCGGCAGTTGGGTGCGTTCGCGTGCACAGAAAAAGACGCGGACCTTTGGCCGTGACGTTCGGCGGTCATTGGGCATGGTGACGGCCAGCCGGTTGGAGCTGAGATACACGAGCAGACCGGGCGGGTAGACGCCGATCGTCTTCATGAACCCCAGAAGCAGTTCGCGATCGAAATTCCCGTCCCAGTCGTACATGCGGCCGATGGCCTCCTCGGCTTTCCAGGCGGCCTTGTAGCTGCGGTTGGAGGTCAAGGCGTCGTAGACATCGCAGATTGCAGCGATGCGGGCGGCCCGGCTGATCTGATCGTCCTTGAGCCCAAATGGATACCCCGAACCGTCGAGCCGTTCGTGATGGTGACGACACACGTCCAGGACGACGTCCGACGCACCGGCATGTCGGGTGAGCAGCCGATAGCCATGTTCCGGATGAGTGCGGACGAGCGCGAATTCGGCGTCGGTCAGCGGACCCGGCTTCTGCAGGATCTTGTTGGGGACGACGATCTTGCCGATGTCGTGCACCATGCCGGCAACACCATAGTCGAAGACCTCGCTCTCCGGCATGTCGAGATGACGCGCAAAGCTCGTCATCAACGCGCTCACCGCGAGCGAATGCACATACGTGTATTCGTCCTGCTTCTTCAGTCTCGTGACGGCGATGAGCGCGTAGGGATTGCGCGCCACCGAGGCCATCACCTCCGCTACCAGCGGCGCGAACGCAGTCAGCCGGACCTTCTCGCCGGCATGCGCTTCGGCGAACAGGCGCTTAATCTCACGCGCGGAATGCTTGACGAGCGCTACGGCGCGTTCCCGTTCCTCCGCGAAACCGTGCCGTCGTTGAGCGGGGAGCAGCGATGGAGACAGCAGCTCGTGCCCGGCGACCGAGGCGGCGCCATCCTCGGCGGCGGCCCCGCTATCGGCGCTATCGAGCGCCAAGCCCCGTCCTTCGTCGATAACGACGCCGGTGACGGAGCTTTCGCGAATGCGTGCGAGATCTTTCGCGTCGGTCAGGTGAAAACGCGGAAGCCAGAAGGGATGGTCGAGCCAGGATCCTTCGAACCGGTGCACGAACATGCCAAGCGTTACCTGGTCGCGCCGAATGCGTCGCAACACGTCCTGTCTCCTTTCAAGCACTTCTGGGATACAGGCATGAAGGAAGCGTTATGCCGTTACCGGCAGCCTTACGCGATTTACTTACAATCGTGTCGCTGGTCTGATCGATCGGGCGTGTATTCCAGTATTGCGCCGAACCTGGTTCCGCGCGCTCGTGCAGACGGGCCCTCCACCGCCGATGCGACTGCAGTGCTAGCTAGAAGGCACGATCGCGATCATCGGCGAGGAACCCGTCGAGCCTTGTGACCGACCGCCGCTCAGTGAGCAGCATCCCGCGGATCAGAAGAGTTTCGCGTATCCCCATCCGTCCCCGTGCAGGCGATCCGTCACTCGGTGTCCTCGAACGTGACCCTTGCCGTGAAGGCGAGTTGCAGCACCTGCGCCACGGTCCGGAGCTTGAGCTTCGTCATCATCTTGGCGCGGTGAATCTCGACGGTGCGGGGGCTGAGCGCGAGCCGGCTGGCGATGATCTTGTTCGGCCAGCCGCCGATCAGGCCATTGAAGACCGAGCGTTCGCGGGGCGACAAGCTGTCGATCCGCGCGCGCGCAAGGCGCGTCGCGGCCCCGACGTCGTCACGCTGCTGCGTGCGTTCGACCGCGGCGGCGAGCGCCCGCAGCAGTTGTCGGGCATCGACCGGCGACTCGAGAACGTCGGTCGCGCCGGCTTTCATCAATTCGACGGCAAGATTGGTTTCGCAGGTGTCGACGATAACGATCGGGACGACCGCGGACTGGCGTTCGACGATGTCCTTCAGGATCGCGAACTCGTCGACGGCCGGCCGGCTGACGTTGATCAACAGGATCGCTGCCAGCGCCGGGTCGTGATGCATCGCAAAGGTCTTGAGATCCGCCGCGATCGCCGAAAGGCCCTGGAGCGGCAACGCGATGGCATCGCCTGCGACATAGATCGGCAGGGCAGCGTCGGCGCCGAACGGGCTCAAGATCGGGGGTCCCAAGGGATCTCCCCCCTTGCTGCACGGTGTGGGCAAAACACAATCGATTGTGGCCGCGGCTACGGGAATGGCCGAACAGTCAGTGGTACCGTCGTCTGAACAATCGGTCAGGCGGACGGTAGCAGCAGTATTACGCATCGCCGGTTCCCCTTTGTGCCCCGCATCTAACGGAAATCCGGCGTTTATGTCATCAGATCACTATAAGATATCTAATTTATGTTATTAACATAGGTTGTAAATAAATTCCTTACACGCCTGTGCCGAAGCTTTTTACCAGGGATCCGGCGACTAGAGCCCATCCGTCGACCAAGACAAAAAAGATGATCTTCATTGGTAGCGATATCGTTGGCGGTGGTAGCATCATCATGCCCATCGCCATCAATACTGCCGCAACCGCGAGGTCGATCACGAGGAACGGGATCAGCAGTAGAAAACCGATCTCGAACGCGCGGCGCAATTCCGAGATCATGAACGCCGGCATCAGCGTCGACAGGCCGGTGTCTGCCCGCGCGACTGGCGGCTTGTGCGCGAGTTCGGTGAACAGCGCGAGATCCTGATCGCGGACCTGAGACAGCATGAAGCGGCGGAACGGCTCGATGGTCCGGTCGAACGCTTGAGTCTCCTGGATCTTGCCTGCGGTGTACGGCTGGACGCCGTCGTGCCACGCCTGTTCGAAGGTCGGCGCCATCACGAAGAACGACAGGAACAGCGAAAGGCTGATGATGACCGGGTTGGGCGGCACGCCCTGCGCGCCGAGACCGGTGCGGAGCAGCGACAGCGCGACGACGATGCGGGTGAACGACGTGACCGTCATCAGGATGCCCGGCGCGAGGCTCAGCACCGTGAGCATCAGGATGAGCTGGATCGCGCGCGCCGACAGACTGCCCTGGCCGAACGTCACCGATGCGCTCTGCGCCATCGCCGCGGTCGGTGCGAACAGCATCGCCGCGCCGAGGATGAGTGCGAGTGCGCTGCGCTTACGCATTGAACCACGCCTCTTCGAGTGACTTGCACAGCACGGGACTGTGCGAGCCTTCCGCCTGTTCGAGATCGGCGATCGCCTGCGCCTCCTCGTCCGCGCGAACGATGCGCGTTTCGAGGATCGTGGCGCGGTCGGGGTGGAGCACGAACAGATGTTCGCGGTCGTCGCGGCGGACGAGGATGATCGACCGCTTGCCGTCGATCTGGATGCGTTCGACCAGCTCGACGCGGCGGCCGAGCTTGACGCCGACCCGGCCGGGCAGCGCGATATCGTAGCGGCGGACCAGCCACAGCGCGGCCGCGAGCATGCCCAGCACGACGCCGAGACCGCCCATCGTCCGCAGCAGCGCGGCGATATCCATCAACGATGCTCCCGCGGGATGACCTGGGTCACTTCGAGCGACATCTGGTCTTCGTCGACCAGCACGCGGCCCTTCGCGACCAGCTTGCCGTTGACATAGACCAGGGTCGGGTCGTCGTGACCGCAATCCAGCGCGATCATCGCGCCGCGCCCCATCGCCAGGATCTGGCGGATCGGCAGATTGGTCGATCCCAGGACGATCGACAGATCGATGGTGATATCCTCGAGTACGGACATGAATGTTCCTTCCTTGAGGCCATCATAGGAAAGAATTGCCGGGTCCCGACCGGGGCCGGAACTTTTTGCCTATTAGGGAAAGGTGGGTGTCATCACGGCGCCCGACGGAGACAATCATGGACCTGACCGACGCGGTACAGGTGTCGGCATCCGGACTGCGCGCGCAGTCGTTGCGGATGCGCGTCATTGCCGAAAACCTCGCCAATGCGGATTCCGTATCGGCATCGCCCGGCGGCGATCCCTATCGCCGTAGGGTCGCGAGCTTCAGTGCCGACGTCGATCGCGCGAACGGCACCAACGGCGTCAAGATCCGCTCGGTCGAGGCGGACAAGACCGCTTTCCAGCGTGCGTATCAGCCGGGCAGTCCGGCGGCCGACGCCAAGGGCTATGTGCTGATGCCGAACGTCAATCCGCTGATCGAAGCGGCCGACATGAAGGCCGCGCAGCGCGCCTACGAAGCCAATCTCAACGCCATCGAAGCGGCCAAGAGCCTGACGATGCGCACCATAGACCTTTTGAAGTAAGGACGAACAACGATGTCCATCGGAGCATTGGATGCGACCTCCGCCTATGGCCGGGCGCTTGGTATCGGCAAGGACTCGGGCGGGCTGCTCGGCAAGGCCGGCGGCGTCGGCGCGAGCACGGGTGCGGGCGGGTTCGGCGACATGGTCGAACATCTCGTCGGCGATGCGGCAGGCTCGATGCGCGCCGCCGAGTCCGCGAGCGCGAAGCAGGTCGCGGGCAAGGGCGACCTGATCGACGTCGTCACCGCGATGGGCGCGGCGGAAACCGCGCTCGACACCGTCGTCGCGGTGCGCGACCGCGTGGTCAGCGCCTATTCCGACATCATGCGGATGCAGATCTGACATGTCGCCGACCGACGTCATCGAAATCACGCGGTCCGCGCTGGTCGTCGTGCTGACGGTCTGCGGACCGTTGCTGCTGACCGCGCTCATCGTCGGCGTCGCGGTCAGCCTCATGCAGGCGCTGACCCAGGTGCAGGAACAGACGCTGACCTTCGTCCCGAAACTGGTAGCAATGGGCGTCGTGCTGATGCTCACCTTGCCGATGATGGGGCATGCGATGGCCGATTTCACGCACCTCGTGGCCGACCGCATCATCCATGGCTGACACGCTCAACGGCATCCCGATCTGGGCGGTCGCGTTTCTCGTGCTGTTCGCGCGGGTCGGCGCGGTGCTGATGGTCCTGCCGGTCTTCTCGGAGGATGCGATCCCAGCGCGAATCCGGCTGATGATCGCGTTCGGGATGACCGCCGGGCTGTGGGGTATCCTGTCGCCGCACGTCCAGTCGGTGACGCAGAACATCGATGCGCTCCCCGGCGTGATCCTGTGCGAGTTGCTGACCGGCCTTGGCCTCGGCATGCTGGTGCGGATCATGTTCATGGCGATGGCGATCGCGGGGTCGATCGCCAGCCTCCAGGTCGGGCTGACCTCGGCGATCGTCGCCGACAGTTCGCAGGGCGGGCAGGCCAGCATCCTGTCGAAATTCGTCGGCGTCGCCGCCGGCGTGATCTGCATGGCGCTGCTCGTCCATCATCTCTGGATCGCCGCGATCGTGCGGTCCTATGATGTGTTCCCGGTCGGCGGCGTGCCGGCAGCGGGCGATTTCGCCGCGCTCGCGGTCAAGACCGTCAGCCGGTCGATGGCGCTCGGCGTCAGCCTGGCCGCGCCGATGATCGTCTACGGGATCGTCTTCAACGTCGCGCTCGGCCTGTCGGCGCGGCTGGCCCCCGCGATCCAGATCTTCTTCGTCGCGCAACCGCTCAACCTGCTGTTCGGCCTCGCGCTGTTCTCGACGCTGCTTGGCGTGATGCTGACCGTGTTCGCAGCGTCGATGGGCAGCTGGATCCAGGCGGGCTGGGGCTGATCGATGGCGGACAAGGACCAGAAGACGCATGACCCGACCGGCAAGCGGCTCGAGGATGCGCGCAAGAAGGGCGATCTGCCGAGCGCGCCGGAGATGCGGCATGCGGCGATCTTCGCGGCAATGCTGGCGGTCATGGGTGGTCTCGGTGTCCACGCATTCTCGCGGTTGGCGACGATGCTGGTGCGGCTGTGGGGACAGGCGGAGGATTATTCGCTCGCGCCGGACGGTGCGCAGAATATCGCCAGCGGGATCATCTTTCAGATCGGCGTGGTCTTCGCCCCGCTGTTCGGCGCGCTGGTCGCGTTCGCGATCCTGGGCGGCGTGATGCACGGGCGGCCGACGATCTCGTGGTCGCGGGTCTCGCCCAAATGGAGCAAGCTGTCGCCGATTTCGGGCGCCAAAAAATTGTTCGGCAAGCAGGCGCTGGTCGAGTTCGCCAAGACGCTGGCGAAATTGTCGGTGATCGTCGGGGTCGCGGTGTGGGCGTTGTGGCCGCGCGCGAACGCGCTCGACAGCCTGGTCGGTGCGGATGCGGCGGATATCGGGACGACCGCCGCGGGGCTGGTCGTGATGCTCGTCAAGACGGTCGCGGTACCGGTCGGCGCGATCGCGCTGGCCGATCTGCTCTGGCAGCGCCGCACCTGGTTCTCGAAGCTGAAGATGTCGCTTCAGGAGATCAAGGACGAGCACAAACAGAGCGAGGGCGACCCCAAGATCAAGGCGAAGATCCGCTCGATCGCGATCCAGCGGTCGCGGCGGCGGATGATGGCCGCGGTGCCGGGCGCCAGCGTGATCATCACCAACCCGACGCATTATGCGATCGCGCTCAAATACGACCATGGTCGGATGGGCGCGCCAGTGGTGGTGGCGAAGGGTGTCGATACGATCGCGCTCAAAATCCGCGAGATCGCGACGCAGGCGGGGGTGCCGATCGTCGAAAATCGTGTGCTGGCGCGCGCGCTGTACGCCAGCGTCGAGATCGACCGGCCGATCCCGACCGAACATTACGCGGCGGTCGCCGAGGTGATCGGCTACGTGATGCGGATCGCCAAGCGCCTGCGCTAGGCTGCGCTAGGCTGCGCGCGTTACGTCAGGCGTTGAGGTCGAGCTTGGCGAGTTCGACGCGGACGCGCACTTCCAGGTCGCGTGCGACCTTTGCGAACTCGGGCGTCACGGCGGCATCGTCGGGCACGACGAACGCCTCGACCCACGTCGCCAGCTCTTGCACGCGTTCGGGAGGGGCGGCACCGTGCGCAAGATCGTCGCGCAACCGCTCCAGCAACGTCAGGCCGCGATCGGCCTCCACCGCGATCTTCCGTCGACGTTCCGAGACCGGATCGACCGCGGCGAGCGCGACCATCATCTGAACCGAGGTCGCCGATGTCGGGACCACTGGCGGGGGTGTCGATGGCGGTGCCTCGGCGGTGGCCGCGGCGGCCGAGGCGACAGCGGCAGGCAGCGCGAAACCATCGCGGGTGCGCGTGTCGGCGAGCATCGATTGGAGCAGCGGCGTGATGCCGTCGATCCGCATTATTCGTCCCTTCGGTCGGCGGGCGCCATTCCTATCCTATAAGAAATTTGATGTCCAACGTCTCGCGAAAGCCCCGGCCATGCGCCTCCGTCTTGTTTCTCTGATCTGCGCCGCCCTGGCTGCTGCGCTTGGCGTGGTGCCGGCGTCGGCGGGCACGCGCGTGAAAGACATCGTCGATGTCGAGAACGTGCGGTCGAACCAGCTCGTCGGCTACGGGCTGGTGGTCGGCCTTGCCGGCACCGGCGACCGGGTCCGCAACGCGCCGTTCACCGAAGAATCGCTGCAGGCGATGCTCGAGCGGATGGGCGTCAACGTTCGTGATTCCTCGATGAAGCCAGCCAACGTCGCTGCGGTATCGGTGATCGCGACGATGCCGCCGTTCGCGCGCAAGGGCTCGACGATCGACGTCCAGGTCGCCGCGCTCGGCGATGCCACCAATTTGCAGGGCGGCGTGCTGCTCGTATCGTCGCTGCGCGCGCTCGACGGCAAGATCTACGCGGTCGCGCAAGGGCCGGTCGCGGTGTCGGGGTTCAAGGCGCAGGGGGCCGGCGCGAGCGTCAGCCGCGGCGTCGCGACCTCGGCACGGATCGCCGGCGGCGCGATCGTCGAGGAGGAGGTGCCCTACGCGCTGCGCTCCGCGACCAGCCTCAAGCTTGCGCTCAAGAATCCCGATTTCACGACCGCGCGGCATATCGCGGTGGCGATCAACGGCCGGTTCGCCGGGACCGCCAAGGTGCTCGATCCCGGCACGGTCGAGATCGCGCCGGCGGCGTCGTTTACCGGCGACTCGGTCGACCTGCTCGGCGAGATCGAGAATCTGCCGATCGCGGTCGATCAGCCCGCGCGGATCGTCATCAACGAGGCGTCGGGCACCGTCGTGATGAGCGCCGATGTGCGGATCAGTCCGGTCGCGATCGCGCAAGGCGGGCTGACGATCAGCGTCAGCGAGACCCCGGTCGCGTCGCAGCCCGCGCCGTTTTCGAACGGGCAGACCGTGGTGCTGCCACGAACCCGCGTGGCGGTCGACGATGGCGGCGGCGCGTCGCTGGCGATGGTCGGCGGTTCGGCCTCGCTGCAATCGCTGGTCAGTGGGCTCAACACGCTCGGCGTGTCGCCCCGCGACCTCATTACCATTCTCCAGGCGGTCAAGAGCGCGGGCGCGCTCCAGGCCGAGATCGAGGTCCAGTGATGCCGATCGATACGACCATTACAGCAACGCCGGTCGCAATACCGTCCGTCACGCCGAAAGCGCCGCCTTCCGCAGCGGCGAAGGGTACGGAGGCGAAGACCGCGAAATCGTTCGAGGCGGTGTTCCTCGGCCAGATGACCCAGATGATGATGGAGACGGTCGAGACCGACGGTCCGTTCGGGGGTGGTCACGGCGAGGAAATGTTCCGCGGCGTGCTCGCCGAAAAGCTCGGCACCGCGATCGCGGCGAAGGGCGGCATCGGTCTGGCACCCGCCGTCATGGCGCAGATCATCAAATTGCAGGGAGGAACGACGCGTGATTGAACTGGTCAAGAGCCTGACGTCGTTGGCGATGATCCTGGACGAGGAAAACGACCGGCTGACTCGCCCGGCCAATGCCAGCGACCTGCCCGAACTCGTCGCCGCGAAGATACGGCTGGCGGGGATCGTCGAGGCGGAATCGATCCGGCTCGCGCGCGAGCGGCCGCGCTGGCTCGACGACCTGCCCGAGGAGGAGCAGGACGAAATCCGGTCGTTGCTGGAGACGCTGGTCCGCCGGCTGGGCGTGAACGCGAACCTGCTCGAGCGGCGGATCGCGATGTGCGACGAAATCATGGGGGCGATCGCCGCCGAGGCGCGGCGTCTGACCGGCGCGAAGAGTGCGGTGTACGGCGTCCGCGGTACGCTGCTGTCGAGCGAGCAGGCCACGCCGATCTCGATCAACGGCCATTTCTGACCCACCGCGACGCCGTTCCGACACGTCACCGCGACAATGCCGCGCCGCTGCGACCGGTAGGTCCGGCGACCCCCTATAAATCAGAGTGTACGGGGCGGGAGCCTCTTGGAGATCCACATGAAATTCCTCGACAATATCAAGATACCGACGAAAATCGTTTCGTTGCTGCTGATGCTCGGCGTGATCACGATGTTCATCGCCTGGAGCGGGTCGCGTCAGATCCTCATCGCCGATGGTGCCAATACCGAAATGGTCGGCACGATGGCGAACACCGTCAAGATGGTCCGAGCGAGCCGGATGGTCGTGCAGATGACCAACGGAGCCTTTGCAACCACGGTCTATAATGGCACCACACCGGAGGCCCGGGAGGCCGCGCAAAGCGAACAGTCCAGCTACAATTCTGCGCGCGAATTTTTCGGTACGGTCGAGAAGGCGGATCCGGCGCTTAAAGCTCAGATGACGACGTTTGTCGGCCAACTCGACAGGGTCCACGCGCTGACATCGCGCGCCACCGCCTTGGGTTTGCAGAACCGTAACGAGGAAGCCGCAGCCGTCATTGCCGAGGCTCGTCCTCTTATCGCGAAATTCACAGCTGAACTCGTGGCGTTCAATGACTCGCGGATCGAGGCGGCCAACAAGGCCGCAGACGAACTTACGATCGTCGCGAACTCGACGTCGACGATGCTGATCGTGATGGGCATCATCGGTGTGGTGGCTGGCGTCGGACTTGCGCTGATCGTCACGCGCACCGGCATAACCGGCCCGCTTGCCCGACTGCAGAGCCGGATGGGCGAGATCGCCGGCGGCGACTATACGCAGGACGTGACGGGGATCGACCGTGGCGACGAAGTCGGCGCGATGGCCAAGGCGGTTAAGGTGTTCCGTGAGAACGGCATCGCCAAGGATGCCGCCGACGCCGCCAAGGCACGCGCCGATGGGGAGCAGAAGATGGTCGTCGACACCGTGTCGACGCATCTGTCCGAACTGTCGGCGGGTGACCTGACCGCGGCGATCAAGGCCGACTTCCCGCCCGAATACGGCGCGTTGAAGAGCAACTTCAATGAGGCGCTCGACAATCTGCGCGGGCTGATCAGCTCGGTCAGCGAAAGCGCACTGACCATTCGCACCGGCTCGGGCGAAATCGCGCAGGCGTCGGAAGATCTCGCACGCCGCACGGAAAGCAACGCCGCTTCGCTCGAGGAAACCGCAGCCTCGGTCACGCAGATGGATGGCCGCCTGAAAGCCAGCGCGTCGGCATCGACGAAGACCGTCGAGCGCGCCGATCAGGCGATCGCCACCGTCGGTGGTGGCCGTGCGGTCGCCGACGAAGCGGTCCAGGCGATGGGGCGTGTTTCGGAGAGCGCCAAGGGCATCGACAGCGTGATCGAAGGGCTCGACAAGATCGCGTTCCAGACGCGCGTGCTGGCGATGAACGCCGCGGTCGAAGCGGGTCGTGCGGGTGACGCAGGGCGTGGTTTCGCGGTGGTTGCCGATCTCGTCTCCGCGCTGGCGATGCGTGCCGAGGAAGAGGCCAAGCGCGCGCGCGACCAGCTGACCGTGACGCAGACCGATATCGTCACCGCGGTCGAAGCGGTGCAGAAGGTCGATGGCGCGCTCGCCAATATCTCGGGCGACGTCGGCCAGGTCCACGAGCTGCTCGCGACGATGGCCGCGGACAACCAGGCGCAGTCGGCGGCGATCACGCAGATCTCCGCAGCGATCGGCACGATGGACCAGTCGACGCAGCAGAATGCGGCGATGGTCGAGGAAACCTCGGCAGCCGCGCGCAACCTGGCGAGCGAAGTCGGCAACCTCGCCGATCAGGCGAGCCGCTTCAACGTCGGCAATGGCGGCGCAAGTAGCGGCGCACGCGCGAAGATCCAGCAGACGTTCGGCAAGGCGCTGAGCCAGCCGGGCGCAGGCTATGCCTCGCCGGTCAAGCCGCTGCCGGCCGCGGCGATCCCCGCGCTGGTCCGTTCGGACGATGATTGGAACGAGTTCTGATCGAGGCTTAGCCGCAAGGCTGAACAGGAAGCCCGCGTTCCCAACCAGGGACGCGGGCTTTCGTGCGTCTGATAAAGATCGGATATCGAGCTCTGGCCTAAGCCGCGGGCAACACGCGCAACTTTAACAATTGTTCCCTTCGCACCCGAATAATCCGCGCGCGTCCTATCATGAAGGAGACACACCCTCCCACCCAAAAGGCCTCGCCATGGTCTCTCGTACCCTGGCCCGCATCGCGTTGCTGCTGGCGCTCTCCCCGATCTCCGCGACGCCGGTTCTGGCCCAGGCCAAGGATTCGGTGGTCGCGACGGCGACGCCCGATACCGCCGCGCAGACCACCACGCGGGCGACTCCGATCGCCACGGTCTATCCGGCCGAAGCGGCGGGCGATGGTGCGGTGAGCGCGGGGTATGCGATCGCGCGCTGGGCGGAAAACTGGACGCGGTACCGCGATCCCGCGCTGCGCGACGATCCGCTCGATCGGCTGAAGTTTATCCCGATCGCTGGCCGCGACGACGTCTATCTGACACTGTCCGGCGAAATCCGTGGCCGCGTCGATACCGTCACCAATCCCGGTGCGCGCGACGCCGAGAAGATCCGGCAGCGCGAGCTGCGGCTGTTCGCGGGCAGCGATCTCCATCTGGGATCGCATGTCCGCCTTTACGGCGAACTGGCGCATGGCGGTGTCGCCGGCGATCGTGCGACGCAGGCGGGCGCGAACATGCGCAACACGCTGATCGTCCAGCAGGCGTTCGCCGAGGTTTCGACCGCGCTGGACGGCGGCGATGTCGGCGTCCGCTATGGTCGCCAGATCTTCGCGGACGGGCCTGGCGTGCTGGTCAGCCAGGGCGATGCGGGGAACATCCAGGTCGTCCTGAACGGCGCACGCGGCTGGGCGCATTTCCACGCGGTCCGCGCCGACGTGTTCGACTTGCGGTTCACGCGCTACGGTAACGGCGGCACCGGCGACGATCGCGTCGATCATGCGCGGCGTTTCTCGGGCGTCACGACCGGCATCGTCCTGCCGCAGAGCTGGTTCGGTGGATCGAAACTGTATTTCGAGCCCTTCGTGTGGCGGTTGCGCCGCGACGCGGTCACCTTCGGCAGCGACACAGCGCGCGAGGCACGCCGGTTCTACGGGCTGCGACTGTGGGGCGATGCCGGGCGGGTGACGCTCGACTGGAGCGCCAATCGGCAGAGCGGTCGGTTCGGCCCGCGCGCGATCGACGCGTGGCACGTGTTCGCGGCGCAGACCGTCCGGCTCGGCGACGCGGGAACGTCACCGCGGATCGGCCTGCACGTCGATTACGGATCGGGCGGCGGCGCCTATCGGAACGGTTCGCTTCACAACGCGGCGGCACCAGTGCTTGATGGCGGCTATTTCAGCTATCAGGATGCCTTTTCGCCGACCAATTTCGTCGCGGTGGCGCCCAACTTCACGCTGTCGCCGATCACCCGCGTCCGCCTCACCGTCGAAGCGCAGCGGGTGTGGCGGGCGAAGGTCGACGACGCCGTCTATGCGGCGAGCGGGCGCGCCTATGCGGGCACGCAATCGGTGCGCGGCATGCACGTCGCTGACGTCGCCCGCGCGCAGCTCGTCTGGTCGGTTGCGCCGCGGGTCTCGATCACCGGTCGCTACGAACATCTGATCGCACGATCGGTGCTGACGCGCAGCGGGTTCGACAATTCCGACTGCCTGAGCGGCTGGATCAGCATGAAGCTGTAGCCGCACGGCCATCCGGTCGAACGAATTCATAACAGTCCGAGGTTTTGCGCGATCTTCCGCGTGGCCAAGGTCGAACAGGAGAGACGTTAAATGGGAATGCTCAACAACGCGAAGATCTCGACCAAGGTCGTGTCCTTGCTCGTGCTGCTGGGATGTATCACGCTGGCGATAGCGTGGTTCGGATCGTCCAAGATCGCGACGGTCGATGCGTCGTATTCACGGCTGATCGACCAGAAGCTGACCGGCACGATGTTCCGATCGCGGGGCAACACCCGGATGAACGCGATGATGTACGACGGCTACAAGATCGCCGTGGTCGGCGCGAACAGCGAGGAGGGGCGCAAGACGCTCGCGAAATTCCAGGTCGATGCCGACAAGATCGCATCCGATCTCGAACGCGGCAAGGTCGCCAACCCGCCGGCCGTCGCCGAGCTCAACGAGACCCTGCGCGGAATGCAGCAGGTCCGCGCCCTGGTCGAACGCGCGAACCAGCTGAGCGCGCAGAATCGTGCGGGCGAGGCGATCGCCGTGCTCGGCCAGGCGGACGCGGTGATGACGCCCACGTTCGAAAAGTCGTTGTCGCTGGTCGATCGTAACGCCGATCAGGCATCGGTCGAGTCGGCCAAGCTGACCGACGTGAGCATGGCGACGGTCAGCATGCTGTATATCGTCGCGATCATCGCGATCATTGCGGGCGTCGGTCTGGCGATGCTGATCACGCGCTTCGGGATCACCGGGCCGCTCAATCGTCTCCAGGCGCAGATGGGCGACATTGCCGGTGGCAACTATGCCAAGGACGTCGAGGGCACGGATCGTGCGGACGAAGTCGGTGCGATGGCCAATGCAGTGAAGGTGTTCCGCGAGAACGGCATCGCCAAGGACACCGCCGACACCGCCAAGGCACGCGCCGATGCCGAACAGAAGATGGTCGTCGACACCGTGTCGACGCATCTGTCCGAACTGTCGGCAGGTGACCTGACTGCGGCAATCAAGGCCGACTTCCCGCCTGAATACGGCGCGTTGAAGAGCAACTTCAACGAAGCGCTCGACAATCTGCGCGGGCTGATCAGCTCGGTCAGCGAAAGTGCGATGACGATCCGTACCGGCTCGGGCGAAATCGCGCAGGCGTCGGAAGATCTCGCACGCCGTACGGAAAGCAACGCCGCCTCGCTCGAGGAGACCGCGGCTTCGGTCACGCAGATGGATGGCCGCCTGAAGGCGAGTGCGTCGGCGTCGACGCAGACCGTCGAGCGCGCCGACCAGGCGATCGCCACCGTCGGTGGTGGCCGTGCGGTCGCCGACGAAGCGGTCCAGGCGATGGGGCGTGTTTCGGAGAGCGCCAAGGGCATCGACAGCGTCATCGAAGGGCTCGACAAGATCGCGTTCCAGACGCGCGTGCTGGCGATGAACGCCGCGGTCGAGGCCGGTCGTGCGGGTGACGCAGGGCGCGGTTTCGCGGTGGTTGCCGATCTCGTCTCGGCCCTGGCGATGCGCGCCGAGGAAGAAGCGAAGCGTGCGCGCGACCAGCTGACGGTCACGCAGACCGATATCGTCACCGCGGTCGAAGCGGTGCAGAAGGTAGACGGCGCGCTCGCCAATATCTCGGGTGACGTCGGCCAGGTGCACGAGCTGCTCGCGACGATGGCGGCGGACAACCAGGCGCAGTCGGCGGCGATCACGCAGATCTCCGCGGCGATCGGCACGATGGACCAGTCGACGCAGCAGAACGCGGCGATGGTCGAGGAAACTTCGGCCGCCGCGCGCAACCTGGCGAGCGAAGTCGGCAACCTTGCCGATCAGGCCAGCCGCTTCAACGTCGGCAATGGCGGTGGCAACAGCGGCGCACGCGCGAAGATCCAGCAGACCTTCGGCAAGGCGCTGAGCCAGCCGGGCGCAGGCTATGCCTCGCCGGTCCGCCCGCTGCCGGCGGCCGCGATCCCGGCGCTGGTCCGTTCGGACGACGACTGGAACGAGTTCTGATCGAGGCTTAGCCGCAAGGCTGAACAGAAAGCCCGCGTCCCCCATCAGGGACGCGGGCTTTCGTGCGTCTGCGGGCTTCGGGGCAGGCACCCCGATCGGCATGCCAAGTCGACATTAACAACGCCCATGTAGGCTCCTCCGTCAGAAAGAAGTGGCCCCACAAGCAGCGGAAGGAGTGAATGGCACGGGGCCTTGGTTACGCGGTGCGCCCGTCGCTTGCCGCCCGCTCCGTCAGGCTTCGCCCAAGAACTGTCGTTCGATGAGCGAAAACCCAAAGCGAGAAGCAGCCGTTCGTTCATCTCGATCCCGCCGGCTACTGACGGGTGGGATTAACTATCGAGGCCGCACGGGCGGCGGATAGCGGACAGGCGCCTCGGGACACACAGGGTTCGTGGGGTCGTTGCGACCGCTACTCTGCCCGACCTAATTCCGGGCAGCGACCGCTCTACAAACTGGTCAAGTTCCGGCTCGTGACCTACAGTAACCGAACAACAAGGGGGTATGCATGCAGCTAATCAGTCAAGAGAAGATCGAGCAGGCGCTCGATTGGGCCTACGACAAGTCGGTGAACGGGGTCGCCGGCTTGGACTCCGCGTTCGAAATGGCCGAAAGCTATATGAAGGGGGACGCTGCTCGCATTGATCAGGTCAACGCGCTCATCCGGTTTCAAAATGCTAAAGCAGGGACGTCCGGATTCCTTTCCGGTCTGGGAGGTCTGATCACCCTTCCCGTCGCATTGCCCGCAAATATCACCAGCGTGCTGTACGTGCAGATCCGGATGATAGCGGCGATCGCTCACATGGGCGGGCACAACATCAAAGATGATCGCGTGAAGACACTGGTTTATTCGTGCTTGGTCGCCAACAGCGCCAAGGACGTGGCAAAGAACTTCGGAATCACCGTGGGCGGAAAGCTGGCCACGAACGCGATCAAAAACATTCCGGGAAAGACGCTCATCGAGATCAACAAGCGGGTAGGTTTCAGGCTTATCACCAAGTTCGGCGAGAAAGGCGTCATCAACCTAGGTAAGGCCATCCCGCTGCTGGGCGGCATTATCGGCGGATCCTTCGACGCTTACGCAACCAATAAGGTCGGCAACGTCGCGCGCGACACGTTCATCTCTTTGACGCCGCCCGCGGACGTGGAACCGAAGCCCGAGCCCAAGCCAAAACAAGAGCCGGCACCGAAGGTAGTACGCGTTGTTGGGAAAACGACCCGGCGCACTCGAAAAACGGGCCCAACTTCGGTGGAGGATTAAGCGTCGGGCATTCGTGACGCGGCTATGATCGCCTGACCGGATCGAAGGCGCTTCGGATGAAGCCGAAGCGTGATTCAGGGGGGCAGTTGCTCCCGCTCGGTTGTAAGGCTCGCAGAGGCAATAAGCTTTCGCGTCAAGCTAATAACGGCAGGGGCGACCCGTGGCAAACACGCGGTCGCCACTCCGACATCGGGGTAATGCACCGATGGCACAGCGGCGATCGGACACTCGCGGACACTCAGACGCCCGCTGCACCGCTTGGGCTCACGGCACCCGATCGCCCGGCGATCAGCCGTTTACATAGATTTGGTGCCGCAAAGCGGACGGTCCGCTTTCCTTCCCAATCCGGCCATTTAGCTTACGCCTGCCAGATCCTATGACGAGGGAGACTCTGGACGCCGCGACCGTTTTCCGAGAGGCTTGGCGTCGCATGCGCTCGCAACAGTCGCGGACATGTGAAAGCCCCGGCGTGCGGGGACACGCCGGGGCTCGCTGACGGCCGGTCCGGTGGATCTCAGCTGGCGGTGAGGCGGATCAGTTTGTCCATCGGCAGTTGCGTGCCGTTGACGCCGAGCGTGACCGAGCCGCCGGCGCCGCCGCCGACGACGTCCTGAACAAGGCCGGTGCTGGTGATGCCGACCGGCACCGCCTGGCCGTTCGCATCGATGCCGGTCAGCGACAGCGTGTAGGCGCCGTCCGATGCCTTCGATCCGTTCGCCAGCGTCCCGTCCCAGGCGACGCGGCCGGTCAGCCCGTCGGGCGCGATATCGCGCGTCGCGACGGTCTTGCCCGACGCGTCCGCGAACGTCGCGGTCAGCGTGGTAATCGCGCGATCGGTCTTGTACCCCCATTGCGCAGGGCCGGTCGACGACAGGCCGGAGACGGGCGTGTCGAACGACGCCTGCCGGCCGATGAAGCCCGAGGCCTGCGCCATGTTCTGCGTCGACAGCTGAGTCAGGATCTCCTGCAACGTCGAGGTCTGCTTCGTGGTCTGCTGGACCTGCGTGTATTGCGCGAGCTGTTGCGTGTATTCGGTCGAATCCATCGGCTTCAGCGGATCCTGGTTCTGCATCTGCGTCGTCAGCAGCTTCAGGAACAGGTTGAAGTCGGAGGTCGCGCCCGAGACCGTGCCGTTCTTATCCTGCGCGGTCAGGGCGGTGCCGATCGTGGAAACTGTCATGCTGTTATCCTCAGGCCATCAGGTCGATGCGGCCGCGCGGATTGAGCGGTCGCCAAACGGGATCGACGTCGGCGCCGCCATCGGCGTCGACTTCATCGGAATAATAGGGGCTCGCGGGCTGGTGCTGGCGCGGCTGGCCGTCGGCCGTGCCGTTGTTGCCGCCACCGGTCCCGGCGCGCGTATCGAAGCGGAGGCTCTGCTGATCCGCGCGGACGCCGGCATCGCCGAGCGCACGGTTGAGATCGGCACTGTCGCGGCGCAGCAGGTCGAGCGAGGCGGGGTTATCCGCCGAGACGACCGCGCGCAGCACGCCGTCGTCGTCGAAATGCATCCGCACCTCGATCCGGCCCAGGTCGCGCGGATCGAGCCGTACCGTCATCGCCTCGCCACCGTCGGTGCGAACGTGGCGCGCGATCGCGACGCCCATGTCGTGGCCCATCTGGCCGGGGGTGGGCGTGACGGTAACGGTGGGCGTGGCGGGGGGCGGTGTCGACGCGGTGGCGAGCGGCTGGGCGCTTGCCGCGGTCGGTATGGCTTGGGCGTGCGGGGGCGTGACCGCGGACGGCATTGCCGTAGCGGTGTCCGCCTGCTGTCCGACGATCGGGGTACCGGCAGGTAGAGCGTCGGTTTTCAACAACGGCGCAAAGGGCGTGACGGAGTCCGTGGGGTCCGCCTGCGTCACCGCGTCGGCATTGCGCGAGGCTGCGATCGAGCGTGGCGTGGTCCGACCGGCACTTGGCGATGGGGGCGTTGTATCGTCGTCGGAGCGGAGATTGACGCCGGCCTGATGCGGCGCAGCCATCTGCGCCAGGGCGTTTGCCGGTGGTGTCACGAGGACTGCCGCAAGTGGCGCCGACGCGTCGGGTGCCGGCGTCTTCTCTGCGGTGCCCAGGTTTTCGGCATTCGGTGCGGATACGGGGGCGGTCTTTTCGTCCGGCACCGTCTGCATCACGCCGGCTTTCCCGCCGCGTGTCGCTGTGACGGGACGTCCCGTTATCGCAGCGGCAGCAGCCGGGACTGCCGCCGTTGGAGCTGGCGTCGTTGCGGGGTTGGCGGACGCCGCCGCGGTGAGGACCGGAACTGTTGCGATCGCGGGCGAAGGCTGTGTCGTCGACGGCAGCGTGCGATCCGCCACGGTCTCGTCGTCGGAGGCCGGCGTGTTCTTGATCGCGCCGCGCACCGAAGTCGACGGTGCCGTCGCGGGCGCGATTGGCCCCGATTTCGGAGACGGCGGCGAAGCGGTTTTCGATGCCAATATCGCGTTCGCCGACGCCGATCCCGGCGCGGGCTTCGCGGCGATAGAAGGCGAGGCTGCGTCGCCGGTACCATTAGTCGTCGGCGTGGACGGCTTAGCGTTGGCCTCGATTGGCGTCGTTGTTGCGGGCAGCGCGGTCTGCGATGGTCGATCGCCGATAGCTGCCGCCGCGAGGTCGATGAGTGCAAGTTTGGCGGTTGGCGCAGGCGTAGCGATAGCGGGCGACACGGCTGCGTCCGTCGAATCCGTCCTCGCGTCACTCGGCACGGGGGCCGAGCCTTCTGCATTCGAAGCGGCCGTCGCCGGGCTGGGCGGGGCAGGGACCAACGGCGCGCCGAGAGGCGACGTCGCGGGCATAGCGGTCGCGAGCCCGTAGGTGTCAGCGATCAGCCGCGCGGCGGGGGGCGACGACGCCGTCGCCGTTTGTGCCAGCACTATCGGTGCGCCACCCGATCGGGCGGCGGCGAAGGGCAGCTGTGACGTCGCGTCGGCAGTCGTCGCGCTACGCGACCCTTGCCCGGTCTTCGTCGGGCCGAACCCCGTTCCGGCGAGCGCCGCGTCGAAGCCTACGCCGGGCGACGTCGCCGGCCGCTGACCGGCAACCGCGACGGTGTCGAGACCTGGCAACACGGAGAAGCTCGGCGGGGTCATGCGTGTCCTCGACGCGGTGATCGGCGTATCATGGTCTTATTATAGGCGGTTCGCGGGCTGTCGGGCGCGGCGGTCACCCGACCACCCCGAGCGAGCGGATGCGGGCTCTCGCGTGGACTTCGTTCTGCGAGAGGACGACGGTGGCGGGGCGGACGCGTTCGATGATCGAGCGGACGAACGGCCGGATCGCCGGATTGGTCAGCAGGCACGGAATCTCGCCCTCGGTCGCGAGCCGGTCGAAGGTTTCGCGGATCGCGGCGAGGAACGCGTGCAGGCTCGACGGCGCCATCGCCAGATGCCGGTCGTCGCCTTGCCCGACCAGGCTTTCGGCGAACGCCTCGTCCCACTCGCCCGACAGCGTAACGATCGGGATCGCTCCTTCGCGTGTCTGCTGCGCGGAAATCTGGCGCGCCAGCCGGCCGCGGACATGCTCGGTCATCTGGGTGATGTTGGCAGTCAGCGGCGCCGCCTCGGCGATACCCTCGAGGATCGTCGGCACGTCGCGGATCGAGATCCCCTCGGCGAGCAGGTTCTGGAGAATGCGCTGCACGCCCGACACGCTGATCTTGGCGGGCACGATATCGGCGACGAGCTTCTCCGACTCCTTGTGGACTTCATTGAGCAGCTTCTGCGTCTCGGTATAGCTCAGCAGGTCGGCGATGTTGTCCTTCACCAGCTCGGTCAGGTGGGTGGTGATGATCGTGCCGCAATCGACCACCGTCAGCCCGCGCATCCCCGCCTCGTCGCGCAGTTCGCGGTCGATCCACAGCGCAGGCAGGCCGAACACGGGTTCGCGGGTCGCCTCGCCCGGCAGCGACAGCGAGTCCTGCGGCGGGTTGATCACGAGCAGGCGATCGAGCCGGATCTCGCCGCGCGCGGCCTCGGTCTCCTTGATGTGGACGACGTATTCGTTCGGCTTCAACGCCATGTTGTCGAGGATCCGTACCGATGGCAGCACGAAGCCGAAATCGACCGCCATCTGCCGGCGTAGCGCGCGGACCTGATCGTCGAGCCGGGGCTCGCGGCGTTCGTCGTTGATGATCGGCAGCAGCGCATAGCCGATCTCGATCCGCACCGCGTCGATCGCCAGCGTGCGCGAGATCGGTTCCTCGTCGGGCATCGCATCGGCATCCGCCGCGGCCTTGTCCATGCGATCCTGGACGACGCGGGTGCGCGCATCGCGATCGAGCTTGTACGCCGCCCAGCCGCAGGCCGCCGAGAACACCGCGAACGGGATGAACGGCAGGCCGGGGATGATCGCCAGCATCCCCATCATCACCGAGACCATCCCGAACGCCTTGGGATAGCGGCCGAGCTGGTCGCCGAGCGCAGCGCCGGTCTTGCCCGCGACGCCGCCCTTCGAGACGAGCAGGCCGGCGGCGATCGAGACGATCAGCGCGGGGATCTGGCTGACCAGGCCATCGCCGACCGTCAGCAGAGTGTAGGTGTGGAACGCCTCGCCGAACGGTACGCCGTGGACCGCGACGCCCATGATCAGGCCGACGAAGACGTTGATCGCGGTGATCAGCAACGCGGCGACCGCGTCGCCCTTCACGAACTTCGACGCACCATCCATCGCGCCGTAGAACCCGCTCTCGGCTTCGACTTCGGCGCGGCGTTCCTTGGCTTGGCGCTCATCGATCGTGCCGGCGTTGAGATCGGCGTCGATCGCCATCTGCTTGCCGGGCATCGCGTCGAGGCTGAAACGCGCGGCGACTTCGGCGATACGCCCGGCGCCCTTGGTGATGACGACGAAGTTGATCACGATCAGGATCGCGAAGATGGTGAGGCCGATCACGGTCTCGCCCCCGATCAGGAATTCGCCGAACGCCGCGATCACGCCGCCGGCAGCGTGCGAGCCCTCATGGCCATGCGCGAGGATCAGCCGCGTCGAGGCGAGGTTGAGGCCGAGCCGGAGCATCGTCGAGATCAGCAGGATCGTCGGGAACGCCGACAGCTGGAGCGGCTTGTCGATGAACAGCGCGGTCATCAGGATCATGACCGACAGCGTGATCGACAGCGCCAGGCCGAGATCGAGCATCCAGCCGGGCATCGGCAGGATCAGCATGCCGATGATCGCGATCACCCCGACCGCGAGCGCCATGTCGCGATTGGCGCCGATGCGCTGCAGGAAATTGGCGATGACTGGCGGCATGGCGATGCGGGTCCGGATCAGATGGAGGGGGCAGGGGGCAGGTAGCGGGCCGGATCAGGTGGCGGGGATGATCGCGATCCCCGCTTCGACGAAGCTCTTCAGCTTGTTGCGCATCGTCCGGACCGAGATGCCGAGGATCCCCGATGCGGAGGTGCGGTTGCCGCGACAGCGTTCGAGCGTCTTGAGGATCAGCGCGCGTTCGACATCCTCGACGGTATGGCCGACGAGACGGTCGACGCCGGGCGTCGCCTCGTCGGTGGTGCGTGCCAGTCGCGTGCCGTCGGCGAGCACCAGATCGTCGGGACCGACCACCGGGCCGCGTGCGAGCACGGTGGCGCGGTGGACGACATCCTCGAGTTCCTGGACGTTGCACGGCCAGCTGTGGCGCGCGAGCAAGGCGAGCGCGGAGTCGGCGATCGGGCGGACCGCGATCTGCTCCACGCGGGCGGCTTGCTCGGCGAAATGCGCCGCCAGCGCGGGGATATCGCCGACCCGGTCGCGCAGCGGCGGCAGTGCGATCCGCACCGTGCCGAGCCGCGCGGCGAGGTCTGCATGGACCGTCCCGGCGGCGGCGGACACCGCCAGATCGGCGTGCGCGGAGGTGATGATCCGGGTGTCGGCATAGCCCGACGCTAGCGCGTGCGCGAGCCGGGTCTGCGTGTCGAGCGGCAGGCGGTCGACCTCGCGCAGGAACAGCGTGCCGCCGCGTGCCTCGTCGAGCTTGCCCCGCCGCGGCGGCAGGGCGCCACCGGCCGCGCGGCCGAACAGGTCGGCTTCGATCGCGGTCGGGGTGCCGTGCGCGGCGTCGACGATCAGGAACCGCCCGGTGCGTCCGGAGATGGCGTGGATCGAGCGCGCGAGCATCGTCCGCCCGGTCTTGGGTTCACCGACGATCGACAAGGCGATCCGGCTCGGTGCGATCGACCAGGCATAGCCGACCGCACGGACGAAGCTCGGGTCCTTGCCGATCAGCGTGCCCGGTGGTGCGGCCGCCGCGTTGGTGAGGATCGCGGCGATCAGCGCGTGGTCGGGCGGCAAGGAGACGTAGTCGCGGGCACCCGCCCGGATCGCGGCCACCGCCTGCTCGGCCTGGACGTCGATCCCGCAGGCGATCACCGGCATCACGAACGCCTCGATGCGGAGGCTGGTGATGAACCCGGCGACATCGGCGGCAACGTCGATCATCACCAGCCCGACGCTGGTCTCGCGCAGGATCGCCAGCGCCGTATCGATATCGTCCGCGATCGAGACGGTCGCACCGTTGTCGCGCGCCATCTGCGCGGCTATCTTCAGGACCGCATCCGCACCGATCAACAGCAGATGGGGGTCGTCGCCGGTGCGGATCACGCGCGATTTTCCTGCTGGAGGATTTCGGTCAGCGTGATGCCGAGCATGTTGTCGATCAGCACCACTTCGCCGCGGGCGATCAGGCGATCGTTGACGAAGATGTCGACCGGTTCGCCGACGCGACGATCGAGTTCGACGACCATACCGGCCTTCAGCTTGAGCAGGTCGCCGATCAGCATCTTCGATCGGCCGAGGACGGCGTGAACCTTGACCGGCACGTCGAAGACCGCCTGGAGATCGGCATTGCCGGACATCGCCGCGGCGGCGACATCGGCGGGGTCGTCGAACTCCTCGAGGAACGCGACGGGCACGATGTCGTCGGGGTCGGTAAGATGCGGCACGGGGTTGGTCATCTGCGTATCCATCATGCGTTCATCCATTGGCGAATTACGGCGGCGGCTTCGGGCGGGGCCGCGGTGATCGCGTCACCCACCCGGCGAAGCGCGCCGAATTTGACTTGGCCATCGACCTGCGCGAGCGCGATTTCCTCATCGAGCGCGGGGCCATTGGCTTCGAGCAGCGGGCGCTGGACGCTGCCCGGCACGGCGCCGGACTGGTCGGGCAACGCGGCCAGCTCCGCGGTCTGCGCGGTGAGCAGGCGCTCCGCCGCAGTGCCGGTTTCGCCGCTCGCCTGCGGCCGGATCATCCTGAGCGCGACCAGCCCGACCCCGGCGATCAGCAACAGCTTGCCCAGCATCCACAGCTGATCGACGGGCAGCCGCGACAGGAAGCCGGAGTCGGTATCCTTGAGGCTGTCGTCGGCGGCGAACGCCATGCTTTCGATCACGACGCTGTCGCCGCGTGCGGTGTCCGCGCCGACCGCATTCTCGACCAGCCGCGTCAGCCGCTGGATCTGCGCCGCGGGCAGCCCCTTGGCGCCGCCATCGACCATCACTGCGACCGACAGCCGCTTGATCCGGCCGGGCGCGCGGTCGACGACGCTGTGCGTCTTGCTGTTGTCGTAGGTCGTATCCTCCGACGTCTCGTCATGCGCTTCGCTGCGGTTGGTCCCGGTGCCGCCGGCCTGGGGCTGTGCGTCGGGGAGCTGCCTGGCGATGCTGGCGCCTTGCGGGGCGGCCTGCGTGTCGGCGTTCTGATCCTTGCCGGAGACCGACACCTGATGCGCGATCACCTGCTTGTCGGGATCGAAGACGTTGGATTCCTCCTGCGTGCGGTCGCGGTCGATCTCGGCGGAGACTTCGGCGCGAACCTTGCCCTGGCCGACGATCGGCGCGAGCATCGCCTCGATCTCGTCGCGCATGCCGGACTCGACGGTCGCCTGACGTTCGTCGATGTCGCTCGATCCCATCGTTCCGGCGTCGCCCGCGCGGGCGAGCAACGCGCCGGTCTGATCGACGATCGAGACGGACTCGGGCGACAGGTCGGGCACCGAGGACGAGACGAGGTAGCGGATCGACTGGACCGCTTCGGCTCCGAGCCGACCCTTGGTCTTGACGGTGACCGCGGCGCTCGCCTTGGTGGTCTGGGTTGCGAACATCGCGCGGTCGGGCATGACGATATGGACGCGCGCGCGGGAGATGCTCTGCAGCGTCTCCACCGACTTCGCCAGTTCGCCTTCGATCGCGCGCGTCTCGTTCATCTTGGCGCGGCTCGCGGAGACGCCGAACGGCTCCTCCTCGTCGAGCACGTCGTAGCCGATCTTGCCGCCCAGCTTCTCTCCGGCCATGCCCATCCGCAGTTCGGCGAGCTTGTCCTCGGGCGCCATGATCGAGGTGCCGTCGGCCGACAGCTGGAAGGCGACGTTCTGCGCCTTCAGCTTTTCGGCGATCGACTGTGCCGCGCTCGGGTCGAGGTCGGTGTAGAGAAACCCCATCGTCGAGTCGCCGCCGCGCGTCGCCACCACCGCGAGAACGGCGAGCAGCGCAGCAGCGATTCCTCCCATCAGGAGCAGGCGCTGGCGACCGATCTGCCCCAACACTGTCCGTATCTGATCCAAGCGAAACCCCATTCGAAACGGCAGCAATGCCTGATTTCATTATAGGAGAGACGCGAGGCGGCAGTTCTTGCCGGGCGGAAACTTTTGCCGACCGGTGATCGGGTGGTCGTCTGAAGCGGCGTCGTCAGGCCGGGCGGTGCGATGGTTCGTCATTCCCGCGCAGGCGCGAACCCATACTGGCAGGCTTCCGAACATGATCGCCAAGACCGGAGCATCTGGGTCCCCGCCTCCGCGGGGATGACGAGGACGCTCTACGACGGATCGATCCACAGGCGTCGAATTTCGATCCTCCCCCGCCAGGGGGAGGTGGCTGGCGCTTGCCAGACGGAGGGGGAGGACAGGGAAACCTCTGTTCCGTGTCCTCCCCCTCCGACACCTTTGGTGCCACCCCCCCTGGCGGGGGAGCATGCAGGATCAGCCGTCGACGCGTTCCAGGACCGGACCGAGCGCTGCTTCGACGGCGGCGATGCGCGTCGCGGCTTCGAGGACGACGCCGCCGCGATCCCAGTGGATATGCGCGTCGCCGATCGCCAGCGCGGCATCCGCGTGGACGGTCAACGCGAGATGGCGGCGGTCGCCGTTCTGGCGGATCGCCACGAGGCGTTCGATCTCGGGGACCAGATCGGGTGCGACGGCGACGCCGATCTCCTGCCCGCGGGCGACCTGTTGCAGCGCGCGGCCGATCGCCGCGTCGATCGCGCCGCCGGGATATTCGACGAGCGCGCGACCGGCGAGCAGTTCCGCGGCGACGATCGCGACCGACGCCGCCTCGCGTGCGGCCTCCTGTGCCACGCTTTCGAGCTCCGCCTCGACCGTTTCGATTGTCGCATGAAGCGCGTCGACCGCGGCAAGCAGCGCGGTATCGCGATCGGATTGCGCCTGGGCGAGCCCTGCGTCGAACCCGTCCGCGCGGGCGACCGCGACGTGGCGGTCGCAATCGGCACGGGCGAGCGCGAGTTCGGCCTCCAGCGTCGCAATCATCAGCTGGAGGTCCTCGGTCTCCGCATGCGCGGTACGGAGCGGAACGGCGGTTTCGAACACGCGATCGAACGCGAACGGACGGATGTGGAAGGCTGCGTCCATGATCTCAGACGATCATCGCATCGTTGCTCTTCGGATCGACCAGCAGGATATCGCCGCTGTCGGCGAGCTGCTTGGCGAGCCGGACGAGCGCGGTCTGCGCTTCCTCGCAATCGCGCGCGCGCACCGGGCCCATCGCGGCCATGTCCTCGCGCATCAGCTTGGCCGAGCGCTCGGTCATCGTACCGAGGAACAGGCGGCGGATTTCGTCGGTGGCTCCCTTGAGCGCCAGCGCCATCTGTCGCTTGTCGGCCTGACGGACGATCACCGCGGCAGCCTGCGGGACCAGCCCGCCGAGATCCTCGAACGTGAACATCAGCGCGCGGATCCGCTCGGCGGACTCGGGCGCGTGTTCATCGAGCGCGTAGAGCATCGCCTCTTCGGTCGACCGGTCCATCGCGTTGAACACCTCGGCCATCGCCTCGTGCGGATCGTGGCGTTGCGCGCGCGACAGGTTGTTCATGAACTCGCTGCGCAGCGTCTGCTCGACCTGGAGCAGCACGTCCTTCTGGACGGTCTCCATCCGCAACATCCGCTGGATGACCTCGGTGGCGATGTCCTGGGGCAATTGCGCGAGCACGCCGGCGGCGTTTTCGGGCTTCAGCTTCGACAGGATGACCGCGACGGTCTGCGGATATTCGTTCTTGAGATAGCGCGCGAGCACCGACTCGCTGACGTTGGACAGCTTGTCCCACATCGTCCGGCCGGCGGGACCACGGATGTCCTCCATGATCTCGCGGACGCGGTCGGTCGGCAACACGCCGTCGAGCAGGCGTTCGGCGGTCTCGTACGAGCCGTGGAGCGCGTTCATGCTGGTGACTTCGCCGGTGAAGCTGACGAGCAGGTGCTCGGCGACATGCGACGGCACGCGACCGAGCTGGGCGATCGCCGACGACAGGTCCTTGACCTCCTCGACCGACAATTGATCCCAGATCGGTGCGCCATGCTCCTTGCCGAGGGTCAGCATCAGCGCGGCGGCGCGCTCGATGCCGGAATAGCGCTTGAGTTCGGGCGGTTCGGCCAGCGTCATGGTCCGCGTGTGCTCCAAAAGATCGCGTCGGGAACCGGCCCGTACGCTTCCCCCCTATTATAGGAGAGAGCGATCGATCCGGACGGCGCTCGAAGAGGAAGACATGAGCAATTTCTCGAATGGCCTGATCGGTCTCAGCGTGTTGACGGGCAGCGATGCCTTTACGGCCTTTGCCGCGTCCAACGCGGCGACGCCGATCGAAACCAAGGCGCAGCGCAAGGCGAAGGCGGCGTTCACCACGCCCGTCACGACGCCGCCCTGGAAGCAGAAGGCCTCGACGCTCAGCGACTCCTCGCAGGTGTCGCTGATCAAGAGCATGAAGACGATCATCGACAAGGCGAGCAGCAGCAGCGCCACCGTGCCCGGCGACGTGCAGACGACCTTCGTCGCGTACAAGGCGCTCGATCGCCTGCGCCTGCTCGCCGAAAGCGCGGCCAAGGACACCACCGCGTCGAGCGAACGCACCAATCTGGAAAAGGCCTTCGCCAAGGGGTTGGCCGATCTCAAGACCTATCTGGGATCGGCGCCGTCGGACAAGATGGACCTGTCGTTCGGCAGCCTCGCACGGCAGGCGCAGACCGTCGGCGTCAAGGCGGCGTCATCGCTGAGCACCGCGACGATCGTCGGGACCGGCGTCAACGACACGCGCACCGCGCCGCTGGCGGGGATGACCGGCAAGGAAATCCTGCGTATCGACCTGTCGCAGCCGGGCGTATCGGACAGCGTCACGGTCGATCTGTCGGGGACGCCGCAGCCGCCGACGCTCGACAGCGTCGCCGACGCGATCAATGCGAAGATCGCCGCGGTGCCAAAGCGCGATGCGAGCGGCAATGCGGTGCTCGACGACACCGGCAACCCGGTGCCGCGCTGGCCCTCGGTCAAGTTCGTCCCCGCCAAGACCGGCGAGAAATGGACGCTGTCGCTCGAGCGGGCCGGCTTCGAGACGGTGTCGATCGACCAGGTCGGCGCGAGCGATGCGCTGATGGTCGCGAGCGGCGTCACCGAACCCGATACCCCGACCAATACGCGCATATCGCGGTTCGACGATCTGACGACCGACCCGACGCGCAAGACGCTCGGGACGATCAGCGCGGTCGATCGGGCGGCGACCGCGCGGCAGGAGGTCGTCGCCTCGACCGATACGACCGGCAAGGCGAAGGCGACGACGATTTCGGCGGCGGCCAATGCACAGGCGATCGCGACCGACGCGAACGGTTTCAGCTACGTCGTCGGCACGACTGCAGGCGATATCGGCGGTAATCTGTCGCACGGTGCCGACGATCTGTTCCTGACCAAGGTCGACAGCGAAGGCAGCGTCGTCTGGCAACGCAATCTGGGCGCGGCCGGTTCGGCGCAGGGCGCGGCCGTCACGATCGCGCCCGACGGCGGAATCGTCGTGGCGGGGACCGTGACGGGTGGGTTCGACGGCGCCAACAGCGACGGCGACATGATGGTCGCGCGCTATGACGCGTCGGGCGGCGAGACGTTCTCGACTCTGGTCCGCTCGCTCGGCGCGCAATCCGCGACGGCGGTGGCGGTCGGCGCGGATGGTTCGATCTATATCGGCGGCCAGACCGAGGCGAACGGCGGCGATGCGTATCTCGCGCGGCTGGACGCGACCGGCACGCTGAAGGAGACCCGCACGATCGGTGGCGCCGGTGCGGACTCGGTCAAGGCGCTGGCGATTTCGGGCGACGGACAGGTGCTCGCGCTGACCAGCGAAAGCGGTCAGGCGACCCTCCACAAGCTCGACGCCGGATCGCTGGCGACGGACATCGCAACGCTCGGCCTGGGCAGGGCGGATGCGCGCGCTATCGCGGTGGCGGCGGACGGCACGATCGCGGTCGGTGGCGCGACCGATGCCGCGCTGTCGGGCACGCAGGCGAACGCCGGCGGGGCGGGGCGCGATGGCTTCGTCGCGCGGATCGACGCAGGGTTGTCGGGTGCGGCGATCACCTATGTCGCGACGGCGGGCGAGGATCAGGTCGACAGCGTCGCGTTCCTCGGCGGGGAAATCTACGCCGGCGGCCGCACCAACGGGATGCTCGGCGCCGCGAAGACCGGGACCACCGACGGCTTCGTCGCGCGGATCGACGCATCGACCGGCGCGATCGGGACGACCAGCCAGTTCGGCGTGATCGGCGCCAAGACCGAGTCGGTGCGCGTGTCGGCTATCGCCGGCGGCGACACCGTACTCGGCGCGATCGGCTTGCACCGGGGCACGCTGACGCCGAGCGATTCGGTGACGCTCGAGGCACAGACCAGCCTGCGCGCCGGGGACGAGTTCTCCGTGCGGATCAACGGCGGTGCGCTGCGCAAGATCGTGATCGGCGACGACGATACGCTGTCTACGCTCGCCGACCGGGTCCGGCAGCTGGTCGGGACGAAGGTCGCGAGCGTCACTACGCCGCTGAAAGGCGTCGGTCGCAATCTCCGCATCGACCTGAAACCGGGTAACGAGATCGAATTCGTCGCAGGGACGGCGGGCAAGGATGCGCTCGCCAAGCTCGGTCTCGACGCGCGGCGGATCTCGAGCCCGGCATCGATTCCCGACGATGCGCCGAAAGTCAGGCCCGGCGGTGCGTTCGCATTGGGGCTGAACGAGGCGCTCCGGCTCGATACGAAGACCGAGGCGGCCAACGCGCTGTCGCGGATCACGCAGGCGATCTCGTTCGCGCAGTCCGCGTATCGATCGCTTTATTGGGACGATACCAAGGCGTTGCTCGCCGACACCGGCGTGTCGAACGGGCGCAAGCCGGGCTCGACCGCGATCGAGCAGGCACAACTCGGCAATTATCAGGCCGCGCTGACCCGGTTGTCGGGCGGTTCGTCAAGCTACACGGGATTCTAGACATGGGCGTTCCCTCGATCCTCGCCGGCATGACGCGCGAGATGAAGCATCTGGCGGACCGTCAGCGCGTCATCGCGCAGAACATCGCCAATTCGGAGACGCCGGGCTTCAAGGCGCGCGACGTCGCGGCGCCCGATTTCTCCGAACTGCTCGCGCAACAGACCGGCGGGCGCAGCGGCAGCCCGAGCGTTGCGCGTCCGCGCGTGATGCTGACAGGGGCTATGAGCGCGCTGGGTGCGCGCGCGCCTCGAGGTAGCGGGGGCATCCAGCTCGATCACGACGTCAGCGAAACCAAACCCGACGGCAACAACGTGACGGTCGAGGATCAACTACTGAAGATGGGGCAGATTCAGGCCGACTTCACCGCGATGACCAATCTCTATCGCAAGCAACAGTCGCTGCTGAAGACCGCACTGGGCCGTAGCGGCGGCTGAGCTGTGGCTTGAGCCGGTCTGCACTCGGCTTGTATCTACAAATACGATCTAACTCCGCCGTGCCGTGCTCTTCGGCTAGGCTGAGGAGAGCCTTGTTCCGACATCCAAGGACGCGTTGCGTCGATCGGTATTCGGCGAAGAGTGGCTCAGAAACTAGTCTGGGCTTTAAACAAGGGTCGGGCCGCGTTCGATCGTCAGTCCTCTCCTCCTTGTTCTCCCGCGAAGGCGGGAGCCCAGTCTGGGTCCCCGCCTTCGCGGGGAAACACTCTGCCGTTTGTTCGACGAGTTAGCGCCGAGCCGTCCTAGACGTGATACGCCGCGATCACCGCGACGGCATCGGCGGGGGCGAGCGTGTCGAGCGCGACCGAGTCCGCCGGATCGAGGCCGTGCGCGGTCATCGCACCCCTCGGATCCAGCGAGACCGCCATCAGGCGGTGGCCTTCGCCCGATTTGACGAGCGCGATGCCGCCAGCCTGCGGATAGCGGTCCGGATCGACGATCACCGTCGCGTGTCCGGGCAGTCCGCTGCCGAGCGGGGCGCGGCCGACGCGGAGGCCGAATGCGCGCGGCCCGGCGAAACTGGGCAGTTCGACGGTTGCGCCGGTCGGCTGCATCGCGATCGCGCCGTCGGCCAGCGGCACGCCGTAGACCGTCGCGAGCCGGACCGACGCGCCGACCGTCTGACCAGATGGCAATGCACTCCGGACGCTGGCCGGCGCGACGGGCGCGGAAATGCGTTCGGCGTGGGCAAGCTCTTGACGGAGCGCGGCGATGCGTTGGCGGGTCCGCGCCCTGCGATCCTCGGGACCGCCGATTTCGTGCAGGAACTGGTCGAGCGCACCGCAGGCGTGCATCTGGTCGAGATGCGCGCGCAACGCGGTCTCGTCGGCGACGTGGAAGAACCGGCACAGCGAGGCGACCGTCGGTGCGCCCCAGCGAAGCAGGCCCTTCTGTGCGTTTTCGAGCCGCGACAGGATCACCGGCGCGATCCCGAAGTCGGAATCGATCACTGCGGGCGATAGCGTCGGGTCGCCGGCGCGCGTGGCGCGGATCGCCGCGGCCAGCGCGACCGCGGTCTCCGCTTCGCGCTGGTCGTCGAGCACCGCCGTATCGGCGAACGGGGCAAACCAGGTTTCGAGGTCGAACTGCGGCGATTGCACGTCGATCAGCAGATCTTCGGGCTCGACGTCCAGCGTTCCCGCGATCCGGACAAGCTCGATCGCGCGCGGGAAGACCTCGCCACGCTCGATTTTCGACAGGCGGATATACGGGATTTCGGGGATCGACCCGGCAAAGGCGAGGAGCTTGGGATGGCCGCGCTTCAGGCGATGTTCGCGCACGCGATTGGGGAACACGACCGAACGATAGCGGTCGGCCACGATAACGCTGCCGCCGGTTCCGCCATTCGCCAAGACGCCGGCAGCCAACGGCTTCGAATGGCCCTTACGCGGCCGATCCTGCCGAGTGAGGACGGTCACTCACGCTGCTCCACTGCTCAATTCCCCTATACGTCATGTTCCTATCAAGAATTACGGATCGATGACAACGGAAACACAGCGGTATAGGATGTATCGGAGCCGGATATCGGACCGGTCGAGTGTCGGATCAGTTGAGTGGGGCGTAAAGACAGTCGGCGGCCATCAGCGTCCAGATGCTGTCGGGTGCTGGCGGAATGATGGCGACCGCCGTACCGCGCCGATCAGCGGCAGCGATCAGCGCGCTTGAGTCGCGCGGTGGCCGCCCCGTCATCAGGACCACACCCGTCCCGTCGGTGACGATACAGGAGAAGGCGGCGCCGTGGCGTGCCGTCCGGATCGCGGCCAGTCGAGCGAACAATACGATGGAGGCGCGCTCGAGCGTGGCCACGGCGGGACCCAGAAGATGATCCGGACGAGCGCAGCGCGGATCGCGGTAGGGGACGAGGGTCTCGTCCCACAATGTAAGGACAAGCGCGCCCTCGCTGGTGTGGGCCGGTAACGCCAGCGTCAACAGGACCGCACCCTGGCACTGCATCAATCCCGATCCGATCAACGCAATATCGCGGGCGGCACCGATCAGGCGTTCGTCGATGTCGGATGGACTGTCGGTGGCCAGCAAATCCGTCATATCGTGCACCGGCATCTGAACCTCCCGTAAACCTTGTTCTATTTTAGGAGGGTTTAGGATGCCTGTGGCGCGGATAACACAAACTATCTTGGGCATGCGGAAAAAGCGGGGCCGGCGCGCTGTCACCGGCCAGCGTCAGATTACAGCGCGACCGACCCGATAGATTCGCGGCGGGGGCGTGCTGGAACGGGCGTCGACAGCGCTGCGGCGAACCGTGGCGTGCGATCCGCCATTTCGGCGATCGCCGCGGTGGCGCGCTTGGCGACCTGGCGAGTCCGCTCGCGGACCGCCTCGTCGTCGATCCGGGCATCCTGCTCGGCATCCTCGGACAGGCGGCGTTCGATCGCCTCGCGGTGGAGCGCGATCTTGGCTTCCAGCGCGGCGAGGTCCGACGGATCGATCGGATGGACGGACGAGCGCAGGCGCGGCCCGGCGATCTCGCGTGCACGCTCCGGAGTCGCCTTGCGGGCGCGACGTGCGAGCTGATCGGTGCCGACGTCGCGCAGGTGATCGACGTAATCCTCGATCAGCTTGGTCCGCGTGAGCGTCGCCATGTGCGCTGATGCGCCCGATTCGGTCAGCTCCACCGCATTTTCGTCCATGATCATCGTCTCGAGCGTCATATCCTCGCCATCGGCGTTCGACATCACGGCATGGAGCGACACGGTCGCGGCCGAGACCTTCTTCGCCGAGGGGCGCTGATCGGTCATCAGGCGGAAGCGGAGGCCCTGGAGCTCGCCGCGAAGCTGCCAGTTCACGAAGGTCGTGAATTGCGCCTTGGTCGGGTCATAGCCCTGGATCGCACGGTGCACGCCGATCGCGCAGCACTGCTCGGCGTCCTCCCAATGCGAGACCAGCCCGTATTGGCGAATGAAGTGGCGGATACGCGGGGCGATGAGCTTCAGGATCCCGGCAAAGGCGCGGTCACCATACACGCGCTGGCGGTTGGTCATCGCTGCGCCATCGGCCGGTGTGTTTTCGATAACGATTGCGACGGCGGCCTCTAGCGCGGCGGTGATCTTCGACATTGGTAGTCCCCAAACCTCGGTCGCTACAGCGCTTCCGAACAATCTCCTTTTGGGGTCAATTAGTTAACATCCTGTATCTCCCATATAGGATGTAATTGGATTGTACGGAATCGTCAGCCGGAAATGTTTGCGAACTGCTGCGGACGGATTTTGCGGTCCATGAAATCGAGCAGCCAGTTGCGATGCGCGACCGTGGCGTCGCCGGTCGAGGCGATTCGACGGCTACTGTCGCCGGCGCCGATCTGGGCATTGAGCAGCGTATGCGCGCGCGATTCGGACAGCCCGCCGTCGCGGACGAACCGCACCGCGTCGCCCAATCCGAGATGGTGGCCGAGATACGCGAGACGCGCGGTTGCGCCGACCTCGCCGTGCGCCGAAACGCCCGCGCGATCGAGTCCGTCGAGATTGCGCCGGGCGAAGTCGGCGATGCCGTTGATCGCCGCGGTCGGATCGTAGCGCAGCGACAGCACCGTCGCCCGCGCGCTCGCGAGCACCTTGCCGTTCTCGCCGAGCAAGCCATTGGCGCGCGCGAATCCGTTCAGCCAGGTTCCGCCGGTTTCGGCCATGCCTTCCCAGGTCCGGCTGAGGAATTGACCGAGGCCAGCGGCGCTCGATCGTGGATTGCGCGAATAGGTCTGCCAGGTTCCGTCGCGCGCCTTGCCGGCTTCGGCATCGACGATCGCGGCCAGTGCCGCTGCCGGAATACCGGTGCGCGCCGCAGCGGCCTGCAAGGTCGGCGCGTGCCGGGCATTGCGCCCGAGTCCGTCCACCGCAGCTACCCCCGTATGCGGGGCCGAATCGATTGCAGGACGATGTAGAGCGGGACCCAGGTCGGCGGTTGCAAAGCGGGCGCGAACCTCCGCGGCTCCGGCGACCGGATCTGGCGTCGTCGCAGGAACCTTGGCTTCCGGCATCAGCAGCGCGATCAGCGAATCGAGCGAGGTCGGCGACGATGCGTCGCGTGCCGTCACCGAGGCGGAGTCGTCGTGCGATCCGGTCCCCGATCCGCCGAGTGCGGCCTGCCAGAGATGCTTCGCCATCTCGGCTTGTGCGGCACCATAGATGATCGCGGCCCGGCGATCGCGCGGGACGCTCGCCAGACCTGTCGGATCGATCACGGCGTGGGCGTCTGGTTGGTCAGAGCGGCGCGCGCGTTCGCGACATGGGCCGCAAATCTGCGGCCGCGCCGTGACGCGGGACGGGCCGCGGTGAGGTCGTCGAGCATCGCCTGTTCTGCGGCGGCGAGACTGCGGGCCTCGGCCTCGCGGTGCGCGCCGACGGCACCTTCGATCGCGGTGCGCGAGCCATAGACCTCGACCGCCTTGCGACGCAGCGACTCGAGATGCAGGTGTGCGGCGGCGCGGTGCTCGGCGAGTTGGCGACGATGGTCGCGGGCGCGGACGAAGTAGCGATCGGTGGTCAGGCGGGGTTCGCCGAACGCGACGAGACCTTCGCGGATCATCGCGTTTTCGACCGCGATATGCGCTTTTTCGATCCGCTCGAGCTCGTCGATCGCAAGGCCGATCGCGGCCCGGACCGCGTCGAGCTTGCGTTCGACTACGCGCAACGCGGTATCGTAAGGCGTCGTCATGCTGCCATCTCCAGCGTGGGTTCAGGGCGCGCGTCCGCCGTCGCTGCAGGCTCGACAGCCAGCAACTCGGCCAGGATCGCGAAGGTCTGTGCGGCGTTCGCCTGATCCTGCTTGCCCTGCGTCAGCAGCGCCTCGATCTGCGGCGCGAGGCGGATCGCCTCGTCGACTTCGGGGCTCGACCCAGGCTTGTACGCGCCGAGCCGGACCATTTCCTCCATGTCGCCATAGGTCGACAGGATGCGGCGCGCAGCGAGGCGGATGTCGTTCTCGTCGGGCGTGTGGCAGCGCGGCAAGGTGCGCGAGACCGACTTGAGCAGGTCGATCGCCGGATAGCGGCCGCGCTCGGCGATTTTCCGCGTGATCACGACATGGCCGTCGAGGATACCGCGTACCGCATCCGCCACGGGTTCGTTGTGATCGTCGCCATCGACGAGGACGGTGAACAGACCCGTGATCGTACCCTGACCGGGAAGACCCGGCCCCGCGCGTTCGAGCAACCGCGGCAGTTCGGCGAAGACGGTCGGGGTATAGCCCTTGGTCGCGGGGGGTTCGCCCGAAGCCAGACCGATCTCGCGCTGCGCCATCGCGAACCGCGTGACCGAATCCATCAGGCACAACACCTTGAGACCCTGGTCGCGGAAATGTTCGGCGATCGCGAGCGTCGTCCAGGCGGCCTGGCGGCGCATCAGCGCGGGCTCGTCCGAGGTCGCGACGACCACCACGCTGCGCGCGAGACCGGCGGCGCCGAGATCGTCCTCGACGAATTCCTGCACCTCGCGGCCGCGCTCGCCGATCAGCCCGATCACCGCGACGTCGCAGTCGGTCCAGCGGGCCAGCATCGACAGCAACACCGACTTGCCGACGCCCGACCCGGCGAACAACCCAAGCCGCTGGCCCTCGCAGAGCGGCGCGAAGACATCGAGCGCACGCACGCCGGTCTCGACCTTGGCACCGACGCGCGCGCGCCCGGCGGCGGGCGGGGGCGTCGCGCGGATCGGCCGCGGTACCAGCCCGGTGGGCAACCCACCCTTGCCGTCGACCGGGCGACCGAGGCCATCGACCATCCGGCCGAGCCAGGCGGCGCAGGGGCGGATCGCGAACTCACCTGCGGCGACGACCGCGCGGGCGCCCGCCGCGACACCCTGCGGGTCGCCGAACGGCAGGCACAAGGCGCGGCCATTTTCGAGCCCGGTGACTTCGGCGTCGATCGTGCCGGTGCGGATGGCGATGCGGATCCGCGAGCCGATCTGCGCGGCGTTGCCAAGCCCGTCGACTTCGATCAGCGCCCCGCGTGCGGCGACGACGGTGCCGTAGCGCTCGTCGAACGGCATCTCCGCCAGGGTGGCGGTCGCCGCCGCAAGGACCTGCATCGTCCGCATCTCAGGCGGCGCGGCCGGCGAGGCGATCGAACGCCGCGGTCTCATAGTCGATCAGCCGGCGGCAGATGCCGAGCGCGCGATAATATTCGGCGGTAGCGACGCAGTGCGCGAATTCGAGGCACAGCATGCGCGCCGCCGCGGTTTCGAACGCCGACAGTAGTTCGCCGAGCAGCACGACGATGCGATCCTGATGCGCGTCGCGTGCCGTATCGTCGATATAGGCCATCATACAGGCGAGATAGAGCCGCCGGGCGGGCGTGGTCGCCTCGTCCGGCGCCATGATCTCGCGACCGCGGAGCAGCGCGACCTGGTTCTCGACGATCAGCTCCACGCGACCGTTGGCGCGGAGCACCGCGCCGTTGACGATCATCTTTTCCCCGTCCCGCAAGGTTATCCGCAACGTCATCCAACCACCCTTCATGTGTCTGGATCGTTATAGGATGGATTAACGAAGTCCGGTCGCGACCCGGCAAGATTTGCCGCCTTGCGATCCAGGGGCACGTCCCCGCGATGCTGCGTCGCCGGCATCCTCACGACCGGCATCTTCACGAAACCCGCGCGCTCCCGACCGGCGATGCGTGGACGCCCCTATAAAGTGACGAGAAGGGGCGCGTATCCGCCCACCCTGTCGTCGATGTTCGCTTGGAGACGTATTCGCATGAGCCTGTATTCAGCCCTGTTTTCCGGCGTGTCCGGCCTGTCCGCCGAAGCCAGCGCGATGGCCGCGGTCGCGGACAACATCACCAACGTGAACACGGTCGGCTACAAGGCCGTCGAAACCCAGTTCAGCACGCTCGTCGGCGACGGCCGCGCCTCGAACAGCTACACCGCGGGCGGCGTGACCGCGCAGCCCAAGGCGCTGATCTCGAACCAGGGCCTGTTGCAGGCGTCGAGCAACGCAACCGATCTCGGCATCGAGGGGCAGGGGTTCTTCATCACGCGGTCGAGCAGCGACGCGAAAAGCGGCGTGTCGCTGACCCGGTCGGGCTCGTTCTCGCCGGACAAGGACGGCTTCCTCAAGAACACGTCGGGTCAGTATCTGCAGGGCTGGCGGCTCGATACCAACGGTGCCTACGTCAACACGGGCAGTGTCAACGCGCTCGAACCGATTCGCGTCAGCGACCTGACCGGTACCGCCGCCGCGACGAGCAAGATCGAGATGCGGGCGAATTTCCAGTCGACCACGGCGGCCTATACGGGCGCCTACACCGCGGGCGACATGGCCAACGGTACCGTAGCGGAGCCGAGCTTCTCGCGGTCGGTCGACGTCTACGACCAGCAGGGCGGCGCACACCGTGTCGCGCTGAGTGCGATCAAGACCGGCCCGAACAGCTGGAAGGCCGAAATCTACGCGCAGCCCGCGACCGACGTGACCGCGGCCAACGGCCTGCTCGCCAGCGGCGACATCAAGTTCAACGCCGACGGCAGCCTCGATCGCGCGAACAGTTCGCCAGCGCTGTTCTCGTCGGTCACGCCGACCTGGACGAACGCGGCGGGTGCCGATCCGATCAAACTGTCCCTGGGGACCGACGGCAAGGTCGACGGGCTGACTCAGTTCGGCACCCCGTCCTCGCTGGTATCCTCGTCGGTCGATGGCGGTATTCTCGGCAACGTCGCGTCGGTGTCGGTGTCGAACCAGGGTGTCGTCAGCGCGACCTTCGACGACGGCCGCACGCGGGCGATCTTCCAGCTGCCGGTCGCGACGGTGCCCAATCCGAACGGCCTGACGCGCATCAGCGGCAACGGCTATAGCGCCTCCAGCGTGTCGGGTGCCTATGCGATCAACGCACCGGGGTCGCTCGGCGCGGGCAACATCAAGGGCTTCGCCCTGGAGGCCTCGACCGCCGACCTGGCGCAGGAGTTCACCAACATGATCCGCTTCCAGCGTGCCTATAGCGCGTCGTCGAAGATCATCACGACGGTCGACGACATGCTCCAGGAAGCAAGCAACCTGAAGCGATAAGCCCGACTAGCACCCGGCTCAACAAAGGTACTGCGCGTGTCGCTCAGCGAAATCCTGTCTTCCGCCCTGTCCGGCCTGAATGCCACGCAGGCGGCCATGCGGACGGTGTCCAACAACATCGCCAATGTGAACACCGCGGGATACGCACGCGAAAAGGTGTCGCTGACGACCAGCGTCACCGCGGGCCGGGTCACCGGCGTCGTGGTCGGCGAACCGAGCCGCGTCGCCGACAAGTATCTGGAGACCACCGTCTACGCGCGATCGGGCGATGCCGGTCGCGCGGAGGTGGTCTCGACCTATCTGGATCGGTTGCAGTCGGTGCTGGGTGCGTCGGATTCGGATTCGGGCATCTCGGCGCGGCTGAATGCGGTCGCATCGGCGGCGACCGCGATGACCGGCAGCGCGGGCGGTCCGCAGACCAGCGCGGCGTTCGTCGGATCGGTCGCCGATGCGGTCGGCACGATCCAGCAGCTCGGCACGGACGTCTCGGCGATCCGGTCGGACGTCGAAGGCGAGGTCGGCTATTCGGTCGACCGCGCCAACACGCTGTTGCGCAATATCTACGACTTGAACGATTCGGTCGCGCGGCTCGAGGGGCTCGGGCGGAGTTCGGCCGGCGTCGCCGACCAGCGCACCAGCGCGATCCAGGAATTGAGCGGCCTCATCGGCGTGAACGCGCGCGAACAGTCCGATGGCCGCGTGACGATCGAAACGACCACCGGCGTCCAGCTGGTCGACCGGCGGCTGCGTCAATTGTCCTATGCGGACAGTGGTGCCGGATCCTCGCAGCCGATCTATGCGCCGATCGAGGTGCGGTTTGCCGCAGCCGACGGCTCGCCCGGCGCCACGACCGGCGAGAAGATCGACAGCCCGTCGATCGGCGGCAAGCTCGGTGGTCTGCTCGACCTGCGCGATCATCAGCTTCCGGGGTTTTCGGATCAGGTCGCGGACGTGTTCGCGGGGATGGCACAGGTGCTCAACACCGCGTCGAACGCGGGCACCGCGGTGCCGCCGCCCGCGACGCTGGAAGGGCGCGCGACGGCGTTGACCGGCAGCGACCGGCTTGGCTTCACCGGCGCGGCGACGTTCGCGGTGACCAAGAGCGACGGTACGCTGGTGGCCAAGACCAAAATCGATTTCTCTGCACTCGGGGCGAACGCGACCGTCGACGACGCGGTCGCGGCGATCAATGCGGGCCTGGGCAGCGCGGGTACCGCGAGCTTCGTCGGTGGCAAGCTGACGATCGCGGCGAGCGCGAGCGGTAACGGCGTCGCGATCGGCCAGGATGCGACGAGCCCGAGCGCCCGCGCGGGGATCGGGTTCTCGCAATATTTCGGCCTGAACGACGTCGTTCGCAGCGACACGGCGATGCTCGCGCCGTCGGGCTTCAAGTCGGGCGACGCGCATGGTTTCGCCGCGGGCCAGTCGGCGGACCTCGCATTGCGCGATACGTCCGGGCGAGTGCTGGCGCGGTATACGCTGGGCGCGACCGGCTCGACCTTCGGCGATCTCGTCACCAATCTGAATGCGAGCCCGCTCGCCGGCTATGGCAGTTTCGCGATGGACGATGCGGGGCGGATCAGGTTCTCGCCGACCGCCAGCAATGCAGGGGCTGCCTTGTCGGTGGTCTCGGATACGACCGATCGCGCGGGCACGGGCCGCAGCCTGTCCGAGATCACCGGGCTGGGCGGTGCGACCGCTAGCCTTGCTGGTGCCGAGGTGCGCCGCGATATCGTCGCCGATCCGAGCCGCCTTCCGCTCGCCCGTCTCCAGGACGTTGCGGTCGGGGCGAAGGCACTCGGCGCGGGCGATCGTCGCGGCGCGTCGGGGTTTGCCGATGCTACCGAAGCGGTCGTCGATCTCGGCAGGAACGGCGTGACGTCGGTGTCGCGGCTGACCGCGAGCGTGCTCGGCAATGCCGCCACCGCCGCGTCGCGCGCGCAGACCATGCAGACGACCACGACGACGCGCCGCGACGACGCGGTCGCCAGCCGCGACAATTTCTCGGGCGTCAGCATCGACGAGGAACTCGGCCAGATGGTCGTGCTCCAGAACAGCTATTCGGCCGCAGCCCGCGTGATGAGTACCGCCTCGGCGATGTACGACACGCTGCTGGCCATGGTGAGATAAGAAGGATGAACCGATGATCCGCGTCGCCACCGTTCCGTTCCAGAACACCCTGTCGCAGGCTATCCAGCGTGCGCAGAGCAAGCTGGCCGCGACCCAGACCCAGCTCAACACCGGCAAGAAGGCGTCGACTTTGGCGGGGCTTGGCACCGATGCGGCGCGGACTCTGTCGGCACGTACCGTACTCGCCCGCCAGGAATCGCAATCGGCATCGGCGACGCGGCTCGGGACGACCTTGTCGTTGTACGATGCCAACATCACGTCGATCGATACCGGCGCAACCGATCTCCGCCAGAGCATCCTGACCGCGATCGGCACCGGGAGCGGGGCGGGGCTCCAGGCCTCGATCGACAGCGCGTTCGGGCAGTTCAGGACCGCGCTGAATGCGACCGACGGCAGCGGACCGCTGTTCGGCGGCTCGCAGACCGGCGACGTGCCGTTCAAGCCCGCGACGCTTGCCGACACGATCGGCGCCACCCCCGCGACCGCGTTCGCCAACGACCTGGTCCGTGCCTCGGCCCGCGTCGCCGAAGGCACCGACCTGACGTACGGCGTCGTCGCCAGCGATCTCGGCAGCACGATGCTCGCGGCGTTCCGGACGTTGGCGGAGGCGGGCACGATCGGCGACAAGATGACCGCGGCGCAAAAGGATGCGCTCGGCACCGCGGTCAACCAGATCGCGACCGCGCTGACCGGCGTACGCGCGGTGAACGCCGAGAATGGCCGCAAGCAGTCGCAGGTCGAGACGCTGGCGACGCGCGGCGAAGAGCGCGCGACGCTGCTCAAGGACTCCATCTCGCGCGTCGAGGACGCCGATTTCGGCCAGATCTCGACCGATCTCGCTCAGCAGCAGAGCGTGCTGAAGGCGAGCTATTCGGTGTTCGGCCAGCTGACCAGCATGAGCCTGGTCGACTATCTGAAATAGGGCGGGCCAAGGTCACAGGGGCTAAATTCCGATCCTCCCCCGCCAGGGGGAGGTGGCAGGCGTCAGCTTGACGGAGGGGGAGGGATGCGGCGACTATCGTTTCGCGTGCCGCCCCCTCCGTCGCCTTTAACGCCACCTCTTCCTGGCGGGAGAGGATTTTGAGGCGGCCGACATTTAGTTTGGGGCGCCGGTTCAGCTTACTTTCCCGGGATGCCGGACCCTTGGGTTTTGCTCAGGGAGCCTGATTTCGGCCTCCACGGTGTCCCAAACCGACAGACGTCGGATCGCGGAACTGTGGACCCCCGAACCAGTCGACGGCTACCATTTTCGGCCAAGTAGACTTGTTTCCCCGCGAAGGCGGGGATCCAGACTGGGCTCCCGCCTTCGCGGGAGAACAGGGAAGGGCGTGGTGCCATACGACCGCGGACTCGTACTCGTTCGAGGGGGACAGGAACCGAGCCAGTCCGGGGCGACGGAATGATTTTGAGGCCGTCACGCCCTCACCCGCTACATATCGATCCGTCTCGGTATGGCACGGCCGCTGGCACTTAGGCGCGCCTTCCGTATCAGCCCGCCTTCGTCGGATGGCTCATCGCCGCGCTGCCCTGATCGAGCAGGTCGCCGAATGCGCCCGCGGGGCTGGCGGCGGGGAGGGCGGCCATCGCGTTGCTGAGCGTCGCCGGATCGATCGAGCCCGACTGCGCAGTCAGCGTCGCGAACGCCGAGCCGGTCGGCAGCGTTTCGAACGCGCGGCCATACCGGCTGCGCAGCGCGGCAAGTTCGGATTCGCGGCCGAGCATCGCCAGCGCGATCGCCTGCCGCAGGACGATCGCCTGGCCGACTTCGCTCAACGCGCTGCGACCCACGCCGGGCAGCGATTTCGGCAAGGCCTGCTCGCCGACCGCGGCAAGACGCGCCCAGTCGTGCGCACGCCAATACAACTCGGCGGTCAGCGCACCGCCGCCGGGGACATCCTCGACGGTCGCCAGCGCCTCGGCGGATTTGCCGAGCAGTTGCAGCGCGGCGGCCTCGACCCGGCGCCGATCGGCCAGGGTATCGGGCGGATAGGCGAGGATGTCGGTACCCCGCAGCGTGCGGATCGCCGCGTCGGGTGTGCCGGCGAGGATCTGCAGGCTGGCGATGCGGACGGTCAGCGGACCGCGCTCGACGTCGCTGGCCTGCGTGTCGAGGCGGTGGTCGAGCAGATCGGCGGCGCGACCGTAAAGCCCCGCGGCCTGGAGCCTGTTCACGAGGTTTTCGACGAGCTGGTTGCCGACCGGGCCGGCGGGCGCGATGTCGCGATAGTCCCAGAACATCCCGGCGGCCTGGACCAGCGACAGCGCCGAGCCGGGCGCGAGCGCCTGCGCGAGTTGCGTCTGGAGCTGTGCCACGAGCGGGCCGGAGGCCGCGCCGAGATCGAAATAGCGGAACAGCGTCGCGCCGCTCGCGAGCATGCGACCGGTATCGTGCGTGGCGGTCGCGAGGCGGACCGACAGCTCGAGAGCGCGACGTTCGATCCGGTCGCCGCGCCAGGTGAACAGCAGCGTCTCGAGCTGGCGGGTCGCTTCGCCGACCGGCAGCGTGTGCGACGCGACGCCGTTCTCGATCGTCGCCAGCCGGGCATCGGCTTGCTCGACGTCATCGCCGCTCAGAATGACGCGGTCGAGACGAAGCCGCGCCGGCTGCATCTGGCCGAGCAGCGCATACGCCTTGCCGCGCAGCAGATTGGCGGCGGGATCGTCGTCGGGCACCGCGTTCAGCCACGCCATTGCAGGTGAGGCGCGGCCCAGATCCACCGCCGCACTCCCAGCGGCGATGACGAACGGGCGGCGGGCAGCCGACGTCCGGCCTGCGAGCGCGGGCATGGCGCAGCGCAACTGGCCAAGCGCCTCGGCGGCGCGATATGAGTCCGCGAGCGTGCGCATCCGCCATAGACAGGCTTCCGAATCGCCGAGCAGCGTGTCGTCGCCGAGCATCGTCAGCGCTTCGCTGGTGTGCCGGGCCATCGCGGCTGCAACGCCGCGCGCGCGCATCCACGCGGGGACGAGCGCGAGATCTGGATCGTCGGCGCGCATCACGTCGAGCACGCCGATCGCCTCCGCAGCTAGGCCGCGTGCGATCAGGCTGGTCGCATAATCCCATCGCAGCGCCTGCCGGGTGGCGGGCGTCGCCGCGGCGAGCGAAGCCCAGGCGGCCTCGTCGCGCTTGGCCGACCAGGCGGCGGCGCCTGTCGGCAAGGGCCGCTCGGCCAGCGCTGCCGCGAAACCAGGCAGGCGCGCGGGGGCAAGAGTCGTTTTGGGAGATGCGCTGACGAGCGCGGCGGCTCCGATCAGGAGACCGATCACGCGAAGAACACCGCGACGGCCGCACCGCCGGCACCACATCCCAGCACGAACAACAGCGCCAGGATCATGCCGGCACGGCTGGACATCGCCGACGACAGCGCGCCGGATGTCGCGACGGGCACCGGGGCCGGCGACGCGGCGCCTGTTCCTGCGGCGGTGCCGTCGATGACGATCGGCGGCGTGTCGCCGCGACGCCGGGACTGCGCGCCGCTGGCGTCGAGCAGTCGGACCTTTCCGGGTTTCTGATCTTGGCTCATGGCGTAAACGTCCCTTATCTTCATCCAATTATAGGATGTCGGAGCTACCGAGGGGCGTCGTCCCGCGCGAAACATGCTGTTGGCGGGCTATGCGTTGCGAGTAGGAATTTCGATGGCTGCGTTCCGTTCCCTTCTGCACATCGCGGCGGCCGCCGTGGCGATCGTCGCGGCAACCGGCTCGTCGGCGTCGGAAGGCGAGTCGCAGCCGGCGATGGACGCGACGTTCGTGGCGATGCCCGAACTGGTCGTGCCGATCATCGACGGCGATCGCGCGGATGGCCGGCTCAAGATCAAGATCGTGCTGAGGGCGGCGGATGTCACGGCGGCGGCGCGGCTCAAGGCCGCGATTCCGAGCCTCCGGGAAAGCGCGCTGGCGTCGGCGAGCGAGTTCGCGCGGCTTCGCGCCTCGCCCTACAAGCCGGTCGATGTCGCGCGATTGGCGCAGGACATGACGCGTGTGCTGCGCGGGCGGAACCCCGATGTCGCAAGCGTGCTGGTGGTCGAAGTATCGGCCCGCCCCGCCTGAGCCGTTCGGCGTAGGCGGGCGGTCGAGGTTGTGGTCGAAGCCACGGCCGAAGCCGAGGCCGAGTTACTCGGCGATGCGGACGGCGCGGGAAAGCTCCGCTGCGACCCGTGTATTCCAGGTACGCAGGAACGGCGGCGGCCGGACGGCGCCGATCGCCACGGTGGCGGCCCGCGGTTTGATCTCGGCGGTCGGTACGGAAATTGCCGGTACGGAAATCGCGGCGCCAACCGAGTCGCAGCTCAGCGTAACGAGGTCGCATCCCGCCACCGACGGTTGCAGCAGGAGCAACAGGCACTCCGCGATTTCGGGATCCTCGCGCGGGCCGATCATCTCGACGACGGTCTCGGGCGTCATGTCCGGATAGGTCATCGCCTTGGTCGCCGCGGAGTCCCACAGCGCCGACGCGTCGTCGATGTTCAGCTGGCACCGCAGCTCATATAGCGCGTTGCTCACGATCGATCCGATCCGTAAGCCGGATGCCTGTATTGTACCGTCACGTTTGAACCCTTGCTTGTACGCGTATGTCACTAGAAATACTCGATGTTGTTCGAGATATGGGGCAAAATGGGTTTGACGGAAATTAGGTAGTTATACGTAATACGATTTTAATGTCGGGTTGTGACGTTCGGGTAACACAATGAAACGTTACGAAAAAACCGGGACCGACTTTCGCCGATCCCGGTTCCCGGTAGCCCGCCGACGGTTTGGGGGTGCCGACGAGGCGCCCGCTCCCGTTTTACCGGAAGAGCGACGTGATGGTCTGCGGCGCCTGGTTGGCGATCGACAGAGCCTGCACGCCAAGCTGCTGCTTGACCTGCAATGCCTGAAGCTTCGCCGATTCCTTGGCCAGATCCGCATCGACGAGATTGCCGATGCCGCTTTCGATGGTGTCCGACAGCTTGCTGGTGAACGTCGTCTGGGCGTCGATCTTGCGCGATGCCGAACCCAGATCGCTGAGCTTGCCGTTAAGCGACTTGCTCAGTGTATCGAGGGTATCGACCATCTTCTTGGACGTTGCCGAATCGGTCAGCTCCGAGTTCTGGCCGAGGGTGCCGGTACCGGCGCCGGTCGACTGAGTCTCGGTCGTCGCCAGATCCAGACCCTGGTTGGCAATCGACAACGTGTCGGGGGTGTACGACGTGCCGCTGCCCGTTGCGGTATTCGACAGCGACTGAAGTGCGCTGACTGCGCCACCGCTGCTCTTCAGCAGGTTGGTGCCGTTGAACTCGGACGAGTTGACGATCGTGGTGATCTGATCGCGAAGGGCCTTGAAGTCCTTGTTGTAAGCAGAGCGCGTATCGGTCGAGATGCCGTCATCCGACGCCTGCTTGGCAAGCGTCTTCATCTGGTTGACCACGTCCGAGATCTGCTCTGCCCCTGCGACAGCCACGTCGGTAACGCTCTTCGCCCGGCTGAGCGACGAGCTGACCGCCTTCAGACCGCCCAGATCGCCACGAAGGCCCTGTGCGATGGTGAAAGCTGCCGAATCGTCCTTGGTCGAGCTGACGTTCAGGCCGCTGTTGATGCGGTTCTGAACGGTGGCGAGACCCTTGCTGGTCGCGTTGAGAGCCTGGAGGGCTGCCATTGCGCCAGAGTTGGTGTTGACGGACAATGCCATGATGATTTCCTTCTGGAATAAATACGCTGGCTTCTGCCGACGTGGACCGGTTCGCCGATCCTCGACAGCCTCGGTGCGAGGCCGGTTCTTTATTCTGGGAAGAAATTCGGGAGTTCGGTCGGGCTTGTCGGAAATTTGGTGGTTAACGAAAGGTTAGCCACCGCGCGGGTTCAGAACGGGAACAGCGCGTCGTAGATCTGCTGGCCCCAACGGGCCTGCTGCGCACTGCTGAGCTGGCCACGGCCGCCATAGCTGATCTGGGCCTCGGCGATCTGGGTATGGCGAATACTGTCGTCGCGGGCGATATCCTGCGGTCGGACGATACCGGTCACGATCAGTTCGCGCAGTTCGTAGTTCACGCGAATCTGCTGCCGGCCGCGGATCACCAGATTGCCGTTGGGCAGCACATCGGTGACCATCGCCGACATCGTCATGTTGATCGTCTCGCTGCGGCTGATGTTGCCGCTGCCGTTGAACTTCGAGGCCGAGTCGCCCGCCACCAGCTTGGCCGGATCGACCGACCCCGGCAGGATTTTCGCGAGCGGAGCCTGGAGCCCGAGCAACGCCGACAGGCCCGCGGACTCGGACCCGCCCTGGCTGCGCGCGGTGGTGTTGCCGACCACCGCCTTGTCGGCGACGTTGATCCGCACCGTCAGGATGTCGCCCGCGCGCGAGGCGCGCTGATCGCCGAGGAACGCGCCCGCGCCGGCGCGGAACAGCGAGGCGTTGGGGGCGGATGTCGCCACTGCCGCCGTCCGTCCGCCGATCATGCGCGGCGTCGATCGGCCGAGCGAATCCTCGATCGGCGGGCTGTCGACGGGCAGCGCTTCGGTAAAGGTCGGCGCCTTGCCGACTTCCTTGAGGCGTCCGACCGCGCCGCAACCGGACAATGTCGTGACCGCGAGCGTCAGGCCGGCAAGCGTCAGCACGGGTTTCAGAATAGGGGAAAACATGGAGGTCTCCGGAAGAAAGCTCGGCAGGAAAGGGCGGCGGCTCAGAGCAGTCGATTAGGGCCGTCGATCAGGGTAGGGGGACGTGCACGGCCCCGGAGCCCTCGACGGTGGCGTCGAACGTGCGGTTGGTCGATTGCGCGACGACGCGGACGAGATCGCCCATCCCGCCCGCCGACAGCGCACGGCCGGTCGTGGCAATGACGAGCCCGCGACTGCGCAGGTTGATCGTCACCGGATCGCCGCGTCGGACGAGCCGCGGCGCGACCACGTCGCCCGCGCGCACCACCGCGCCGGCGACGAGATTGCGTGCCGCCTCGCGGCCAGCGGCGACATCGGGTGCGATCGCACCGATCGCGTAGCCGGGGGGACGGGGCTGCGCCTCGAAGTCGGTGGCGGCGAGGATGTCGCCGCGCGCGACGGCGTGCGACAGGACCGAGGTCGCGACCGGCTCGGCCGCGGCCATGACCGGAACCGCGAGGCCGAGGCCGGCGAGCGCGACGATCGTTGCGGTGCGGAAGCGCATGGCGATCATCGCATCTGGCTGGAGGTCGCCAGCATCTCGTCCGCGGTCTTCACGACGCGGCTGTTCATCTCATACGCACGCTGCGCGGTGATCAGAGCGGTGATCTCCGAGACCGGGTTGACGTTCGAGGCCTCGACGAACCCCTGCATGGTAGTGCCGAAGCCCGGATCGCCCGGCGCGGCAATCGTCGCGGTGCCCGAGGCCGAGGTCTCGGTGAAGACGTTGCCGCCCTGCGCCTCGAGACCGGCTTCGTTGATGAACGTCGCGAGCTGGAGCTGACCGACGGTCTGCATCTCGGCGGCACCGGCGACCTTGATCTGGACCAGCCCGGTCTTCGAGATCGCTACGTCGACCGCGTCGGCCGGGATCGTGATCCCCGGCTCGACCGCGTTGCCGTCGGCGGTCACCAGCTCGCCCTGGTCGGACAGCTGGAACGAGCCGTCGCGCGTGTAGCCGGTCTCGCCACTTGGCAATCGCATCTGGAAATAGCCACGGCCCTGGATCGCGACATCGTAGCGGTTGCTGGTCTGGTTCGGTGCACCCTGTTCGGTGATCCGGTAGACGCTGCCGGTCTTGACGCCCGAGCCGATCTGGATCCCGGTCGGAATCTTCGCGGTGCCGCTGCTGTCGGTCGAGGAGCCGGCGCGCGTTTCCTGCTGATAGAGCAAGTCCTGGAACGCCGCGCGCTGGCGCTTGAACCCGGTGGTGTTCATGTTGGCGATGTTGTTCGAGATGACGTCGACGTTGGTCTGCTGTGCCAGCATCCCGGTGCTGGCGATCGAAAGAGTGCGCATCGCGTGGTCCTTTGCTGAAATTGGCGTTGATTAAGGGGAAGGTCAGCCGAGCTTCGACAGGCGGTCGATCGCGCGTTTGCGCATGTCGTCCATGTCCTGCGAGATCTTCATGCTGGTCTGGTAGGCGCGCAGGATGTCGACCATCGAGGTGGTCTCGACGATCGGCTCGACGTTCGATCCCTCGATACCGCCGGTCCGCAGCTTGGTCTCGTTGGCGGCCAGTTCGCGCCCCCCGGTGGCGGTCATCAGGCCGTCGCCGCGCGGGGTGACGCCGCGCTCGTCGTCGAACACGGTCACCGCAATCCGGCCGACCGGGCCGGCCTTGCCCATGACCGAGCCATCGTTGCCGATCGAGAGCGTCGGCAGATCCTCGGGCGTGACCGCGATCGGCTTGCCGCCCTCGCCGAGAATACGCTGGCCGCCCGCATTGGTCAGCTCGCCGGCCTCGTTGACCTTGACGAAGCCTGCGCGCGTGAAGGCGGTGCCGCCGTCGGGGGCCTCGACCGAGAGATAGCCGGGGCCGTCGATCATCAGGTCGAGCGGGTTGCCGGTCGACTGGAACGCGCCGGCGCTGGTGTCGTGCATCGCGCCCATGTCGAGCACGAACGAGGTCGTCCGCGTGATGTCGGGCGTGCTCTCCTTCTGCTGCTCGACGAATTCGCGGAACACCGGGCGTTCGCGCTTGAACCCGGCGGTGCTCATGTTCGCCATGTTGTTGGCAGCGACGTCCAGGCGGCGACGCAGCGCCTGCTCCTGGCTCAGCAATATAAAGGAGGAGATGTCCATCGGGGCCTGGTCCAAATTTTCCGCATTATCGGCGCCGGTAGGCAAATTCTGCCTGCCGTCTCTCCTATAATAGGTTGGTACGAGGGGTGCCGGTTGGCGCTTCCCCTCGAAATCGCGAGCACCGGCAGCGCCGGGACCAAGGGGACGACGATCGTGGCGACTAAGGAAACGGCGCAGGACATTGGTGACGACACCGATGGCAATGCGGGCGAGGGTGACGCCGTCGCCGCGGCAACCAAACCCAAGCGCGGCAAGAAGAAGATGATCGTGCTCGCAGCGGTCGGCGGCGTGCTGCTGCTCGGCGGTGGCGGCGCGGGCTATATGATGCTCGGCGGCAAGCCGGCGGCGGCGCATGATGGCGCCGCAGCCGAGACCGAAACTGCCGACAGCGAGGGTTCGGGCGAGGGCGGCGGGCATGAGGCGGCGGCGCCGCTCGATGTCCCGCCGATGCTGGTCAACCTGCGCTCGGCCGATGGTGCTCCGCATTTCCTCAAGGTCCACGTCATGCTCGTCCCCGGCGCGAAATCGAACGTCGAGGCGCTGAAGACCGACCTGCCGGTGCTGCTCGATGCGTATCAGCCGTTTTTGCGCGAACTGCGCCCCGAGGACCTGTCCGGGTCCGCGGCGGTGTTCCGGATCAAGGAAGAATTGCTGATCCGTGCGCGCACGACGATCGGCGCAGACAAGGTGAAGGACGTCCTCGTGCAGGATCTGGTGCAGCAATGAGCGACGATTTCGAAGACCTCGAAGACTTTTCGCTGCCCGATCCGCCGACCGCGGAGCTTGGCGGCGCGGCGTTCGACCAGGCCGGCATCGACGCGTTGTTCGGCACGTCGGGTGGCCCCGAGAAACCCCGCAGCGGCCTCAAGGCGGTCATCGAATCCGATGTCATCAGCTATGAGCGGCTGCCGATGCTGGAAGTCGTGTACGACCGGCTGGTCCGCACCTTCGCGACGTCGATGCGCAACCTGACCTCGGACGCGATCGACGTCAGCCTCGAGGACATGAGCTCGATCCGGTTCGGCGATTTCGTCAACCGGCTCGCGCTGCCGGCGATGATCGGCGTGTTCCGGGTCGAGGAATGGCGCAACTACGGCCTCATTACGGTCGAGCCGAGCCTGATCTATTCGGTGGTCGATGCGCTGCTCGGCGGACGCCAGAGCGGCAACCGGTCGATGATCGACGGGCGCGCGTTCACCGGAATCGAAGTCGGGCTGGTGTCGCGGATGCTCGAACTCGCGCTCGCCGATCTCAGTGCGGCGCTGCAACCGATCGTCGCGACGACGATGAAGCTCGAGCGGATCGAGACCAGCCCGCGCTTCGCCTCGATCGCCGGACCGACCAACATCTGTACCGCAGCGACGCTGCGCGTCGACATGGACGGCCGCGGCGGCTGTTTCAGCGTGCTGTTGCCGTATGCGACGATCGAGTCGGTCCGCTACCGGTTCGGCCAGCGCTTCATGGGTGATACCGATGGCCCGGAAAACGTCTGGGGCGCGCACATGGCCGCCGAACTGCGCAAGACCGAGGTCGCGGTCGACGTGGTGCTCGGCGAGGCGACGATGAGCTTGGGTGATGTCCGGTCGCTGCAGGTCGGCCGCACGATCGCGCTCGGCACGCGGCCCGACGATCTGCTCGGGATCCAGGTCGGCGGGGTTTCGCTCGGCAGCGCGCAGATCGGCCAACGTCGCAACAATATCGCGGTCCGTCTCGCGACCGATATCGTCAGGGGAGCAGGCGCATGAACTTTTCGACGGTCGCGAACATCGCGACGATCATCCTGTGCGCCGCGGTCCTGGTGCAGAGCGTGCGGATGATGCGGTCGCTGAAGGCGGTCCGCGGTGGCGCGATCGCCGATGTGGTCGAGGCGCTCGACCGCTCGACCGGGCAGGCGCGCATGGTTCTGTCCGAACTGCGCGATGCGCTGGGCGAATGCGCCCACAGCGCGCGCGCGGTGTCCGACGGCAAGGCGATCGCCGACGAACTGACCGTGATGATCGGGATCGCCAACGCGTCCGCCGATCGCATGGCGGACGCCGCCGATGCGGCGCGTCGTCAGCAGACCGCGGACTATGGCGCCGCGGATCACAACGCGGGGGGCTGGGCATGATCGGACGTCCTTCGTTGTTGATGCTGACCGCGGCGTCGGCGGCGGTGGCGATGGTCGGCAATGCCGTCGGGCTGGCGGCGATGCCGAGCGGCGCGCAGGCGGCGGGATCACCGGCCAGCTCGCGACTGGGCGTGGCGATCGCCGACGATCTCGGCGCGCGCGACCAGGCGGCGGTGCGGCGTGGTCGCGCACTCGACATGCGCGAGCAGGCGGTCCGCGCGACCGAAGCGCGGCTCAAGGCGGACGCCGGCAGCCGGCAGGACGCGGCGGCGGCGGCACCCGCCCAGCCGAGTTCGCCGGGCGCGCCCGCCGGGGCGACGCCGCCGACGGATCAATATGACGATCTGGCGCGGATCTATCAGGCGATGAAGCCCGCCTCGGCGGCGCTGGTCCTCGAACAGCTCGATCTCGACGTGCAGATGCGGGTCGCGCAACGCATGCGCGAGCGCTCGACCGCGCTGGTACTGGCGGCGATGACGCCGCGCGGCGCAGCGGCGCTGACGATGGCGCTGGCACGGCGCGACGCGCGGCGTCCGCCGAGCGCGGTCAGGCCTGCGGGGGCGGCGTTGTCGAAGCGCTGAACCGCGGTGGCAGACGGATGACACGAGAAAGGGGAACGTACCGGACCGGTACGCTCCCCTTTTTTACGTGCGGCGCGGTGTCGCTTGGTCGCGTGTCAGATTTCGGCGCGGTCGGAGGCGAAGCGAACCGATCGGTCGGTCTGCCACGCCGATACCTCGGCGAACGACAGCATCTCGAGGAAGGCGAAGCCGACGCTCTCGCCGTTCGACCAGCGCATCCGCGCACGACGCGGTGAAAGGCCCGGGATCGTGATCCGGACTTCGCTGTCGCGGGGCAGTGGGCTGGCGATCAGAATCCGGCATCCCGATTGCGACAGGTCGCACAGCACCGAGGCCGACAGCGTTCCCAGATGCCAGAGCACGGTGGGGCAGTTGGCGGCGATGCGCGGAGTACGGGCGATGATCGCCGAGGTATCCGGGACCGTGCTGAGTACCGCATCGATCACGATCGGGCCGTCGAGCTGCAACCCGGCGCGCCCATCGCGCGCCCAGGCGACCCGCGCGTCGACCGCTTGCAGGTTGCGCAATTCGACGCGGACGCGATCGTCCTCGGCCAGGACGGTCGAGCATTCGATCATCATCCCCGTCTGCGACAGGTTGCGGACGCGGCAGACGTGATCGATCCCCGCGGCCTCGAGACGCGCGACGAGGAGGATCGTCATCAGCCGCGTCTCGCGCCGTCCGAACGTGCCACCGGCGGGTTCGGCATGGGGAAGTCTCGACGCGCCGGTTGCGTGGACCGGGCTCGACGTTTCGGGGGGCAGAACGATCATGACCTGTGTCCTTCAGGACGGTTCGGCACGCGTGATCGCGGCGCGGCGTACGATGCCTGGGCCGAAAGCCTCGGGGGCGGCGGTCATCACGACCTTCCGCAACGCGGCGATGTCGGGCAGCATCCCGTCGGGACCGGCGGCGAGCGGCGTGCGATAGGTCCGCAGGTTGATCGCGTGGAGCAGCAACGGCAGCCGCGCGGCGACCAGCGCACCGTCGTCGACCGACACCTGCAATTCGACATCGAACGAGACATAGCCCGCCAGACGACCATCGCCGAACACCAGCGGCGCGACGATCTTCTCCGCCTTGACGAACGTCAGGTCCGGAACCGAAGTTTCGCCCGCGTCCGCCTTGCCGTGGGCAGGCCCGAGTATCGCTCGCGTCGCAAACGCGGCACCGCCGCCGACGCCGGTACCGGCAATCAGAACGGCGAGCGGGAACAGGATCTTTTTCATCGCAAGGGTCCTAGAACCGGAAGCTGGCGTCGCTCGGCAGGGAGGCGGCCGCCCCCTTGACGACGATCGTGATACGGCGGTTTTCGGGCCGGGTCGGCTGGTCGGGATAGACCGGGCGGGTGTCCGCCATCGCCACCATCTCGGCAAACCGACCGGGGGCGAGCCCCGCGCCGATCATCGCCGAGCGCGCGGCGATCGCGCGTTCACCCGACAATCGCCAGCTCGAATCGTCGCTGCCGCTGCCGTCGCCGTCGGTGTGCCCCTCGATCGCGATCTGCGCGTCCGAACGCGCGAGCTTGCCGGCGACGCGCGCCATCATGTCTCTCGCATACGGGTTGAGCGTCGCCGTGCCGACCTTGAACATCGATCGCTTGGCGGTGTCCATCAGGCTGATCCGCAGGCCGTCGCGGTCGTCCTCGACGCGCATCGCCTTGTGGCCGTCCTCGGCGGGCGGCAGGCTGTCGATCGCGACGCGCAGTTCCTGCGCGAGGACCCGCAGCGAGGCATCGGGAATATTCGCGGTACCGCCGCGCGCGGTGCCTGCGGTCGCGGCATTGGCGCTCGGCTGGCCGGTCGGCGTGCCGGTCGCGCTGGCCTGGCTACGGCTGCCATGCCCGCCCGCGCCCGGCATCGAGCCGATCCCGCTGGCCGAGGCGGTCGCATCCGACGTCTGCGACATCGCGGTGGCGGCGGGCGAGAAATATTCCGCCAGCCCCTTCAGGCGTTGCTTGTCCGGATTGCTGATCAGCCAGAGCAGCATGAAGAATGCCATCATCGCGGTCACGAAATCGGCATAGGCGACCTTCCACGCGCCGCCATGATGCGCGGCGGCGGTCTTCTTGATCTTGCGGATGATGATCGGGCGGGTGTTGGCACCGGCGACGGCCATGGTCAGGCGGCCTGCGCGGCGAGCGCGTGCGCGACCGGGCTGTGCGCGGTGGGCGCGTGCGGCACGGCCGCGAGCGCCAGCGCGGCGTGCAGGCGATCCTTGATTGCGCTCAGCCGGACCGGCGCGACCGCCGCCTCGGGCGCGGTGCCACCCGCGACGCGGTCGAGCACCGCGGCGCTTTCGTCGGCGCTCTGCACGATCAGGTCGAACACCTGAAGCTGGTCGATGTGCCGCATCACGAAGTCCTCGTCGCCGACCAGCGTCTCGGCGAGTTGCTCGACGAGCGCACTGACGCGACGCAGTTCGCTCGCCAGAGCGATGTGCAGGGCCGCATGGGAAGGGGACTGGATCATGATGCGCGCACTCTGGTTGTCTGGCGGGGTGGGTAGGGCAGTCCGAACGATTCCGGACATCAGAAGAGTTCGAGTTCGCCTTCGGACTCGGGCATCGGCGGACGGACGATCGGACGGACCGGCACGGCTTCGGCGACGCAGGTCGACCGTGCCTTGCCCTCGAACGGCAGGAACTCGATCTTCCGCGCGCAGACGCCGCCGACATCGACATGGCCGATCGCGAAGCCCTCGGTCTCGATGAAGCGGCGCGCGAACGCGGCGTTGTCCTGGCCGATCCCGCCGAGCCCGGCGATGATCTTGGCGCCGCCATAGATGTGCGCGCGCAGTCGCGACCGCATCGCGCCCTTCTTCATCATCGCGTTGATCAGCAACTCCATCGCGTGGACGCCGTAGCGCTGACGGTCCTGGATCCCGACGGCATGACCCGCTTCCGGCTCGCCGAGCAGGAAATGGTTCATGCCGCCGACCCGCGCCTTGGCATCGTACAGGCACACCGCGATGCACGAGCCGAGCAACGTCGTCAGCATCGTGTCGGGCTCGGCCATCGCCATATGGTCGCCCTGGATAAGGGGGATCCTGCGCATGCCGATCAGGCCAACGCGCCGAAGACGCGCTCGATCTTTTCCTTCAGCGCGGCCGGGGCGAACGGCTTGACGAGATAGTTGTTCACGCCGAGCGCCGCGGCCTTCTGGACGATCTCGCGATCGGACGAGCCGGTGAGCATGATGAACACCGTCTTGCCGATCACCGGATCGTTGCGCACTTCCTCGAGGAACTGCAGACCGTCCATGTCGGGCATGTTGTAGTCCGAGATGATGAGATGCACGCGGTCGCTCCTGACCGCCGCGAGCGCTTCGGGCGCACCGCCCTTGTCGCGCACGTCGCGAAATCCCAGGTCCTGAAGGGACCGGCGGATCATCGCGCGCATACTGGCCTGATCGTCCACGACCATGACCTTGATTTGAGATGCAGCCGGCATCGTCTTCCAATCCCTGTGTTTACTTGCCGCACGCCGCGAGGATCGCCTCGGGCAGTGCAGACAGACTCAATTCACGCTCGACCGCGCCAAGTTCGACCGCCGACCGCGGCATGCCGTAGACCACGCAGGTGTCCTTCGACTGGCCGAAGGTCCTCGCGCCAGCCTGGCGCATTTGCAACAGCCCCTCGGCACCGTCGGATCCCATCCCGGTCAGGATCACCCCGACCGCCTGGGCGCCGCGTTTGGCGACCGACCGGAAGAGGATGTCGACCGACGGACGATGGCCGCTGACGAGATCGGCGGCCTTGAGGCGAACAACCCCCTTGGCACCACCGACGAGCTCCATGTGTCGCGGCCCACCAGGTGCAATATAGGCGGTTCCAGGCATCAACGGGCTTCCGTCGACCGCTTCGCGCACCGTAATCCGACATTCGCGGTCGAGCCGTTCGGCGAAACTCGCGGTGAACGTGCCGGGCATGTGCTGGACGATCAGGATCGGCGGGCAACCGGGCGGTAGTGCCGCGAGCAGCGAGAACAGCGCCTCGACGCCGCCGGTCGATGCGCCGATCGCGATCACCACGTCGTCGCGCGACTGCACCGTCATCTTTGCGGGACGGACGGTCGGCGTGACGCGGACCGCAGACCGTGCCGCGGCCTTGACCGTCGCACGCAGCAAGGCCGCATCGCGCGCCAGCTCCTCGGGATTGCCCGACGGCTTGGCGATGCAGTCCACCGCGCCCAGCCGGAGCGCCTCGATCGTCACCGCCGCACCCTGCGCGGTCAGCGTCGAGCACATGACGACCGGCATCGGCCGCAACCGCATGATGCGTTCGAGGAACGACAGGCCGTCCATCCCCGGCATCTCGATGTCGAGCGTGATGACGTCGGGTTCGAGATCCTTGATCATCTGTCGCGCGATGCTCGGCTCGGGGGCCATGCCGACCACCTCGATCTCGGGATCGGCGGATAGCACGCGGTTGAGCGCGGCGCGGATCGCCGCGCTGTCGTCGACGATCAGCGTACGGATGCGCCGCATTATTGTCCCCCTTGCTTGACGTAGATGGTCTGGCCGCAGCTCTGCATGATCTGCGCGGCGGACCCGAACAGCCGTTCCGAATGGCCGATGTACAGGTGGCCACCGGGGACGAGCAGGTCGACCAGCCGCTCCTCGAGTTCGGCCTTCGCGCGATCGTCGAAATAGATCATCACGTTGCGGCAGAAGATCGCGTCGTAGCGCTGGCGCATCGGCCAGGCGTCGAACAGGTTGAGCACGCGCGCCTGGACCAGCGCGCGCGCCTCCGCGGCGATCTCGAACTCGCCACCGGGAGCAGGCTTGACCCAAGCCGACCGATAGTCGGCAGGGATCGCCGCGACGGTCTGTTCCGCATAGGTCGCGCGGCGGACGCTCTCGACGACATGCGGTGCGAGGTCGGTCGCCAGCAGCTTCAGGTCGGCGTCGCGCAGCCAGCCGGCTGCCGAGCGGTCGCGCCCAAGCAGGCACATCGCGATCGAATACACTTCCTCGCCGCTCGAACAGCCCGCCGACCAGATCCGTACCGGCGCCTGCCGAACACGCTGTTTGAGCGTCGGGATGACGACGTTGCGGAAATGCTCGAAATGATGGTTTTCACGGAAGAAATGCGTGTGGTTGGTGGTCAGCGCGACGACCATCGCCGCGCGTTCCTCCTTGTTGGTCTGGACCAGACGCACATAGTCGCGGAAATTGCCGAGACCGTGCATCCGCAGGCGACGCGACAGGCGGCCGTGGACCAGCGTCTTCTTGATATCGGTCAGGTGGATCCGAGCGTCGCTCTGCATGATCGTCGCAATCGCGGCGAACTCGGCGGCGGCGAGCGGCGGACCGCTCCCCGAGCCTGCGACGTCGGCTCCACCTGGCAGGGTGGCAGTGGTCACGCCGCGATATCCATCTGCCGGGTCAGACCGAGCGCCTCGAGATCGAGCAGCAGGACCATGATGTCGCCGGCAGCGCCCTGCGCTTCGGAGGCGCGGGTCTGCGTCTTGACCAGACCGGCGATCACGCTGGGTTCGCCGATCTCGACGTCGGGCGCGGGGCGGATCTCGTTGGCGTCGATCAGCACGATGTCCGACACTTCGTCGACCAGGAACCCGGCCTGCTTGCCGGCGATGCTGACGACCAGGATGCACGACCGCGAGTGGATCGCGCTGGGCTCCCATCCGAGGCGCTCGGCGAGGCCGATCACGGGGACGACGGTCCCGCGCAGGTTGGTGACGCCCTTGATATAGTCGGGGACGCCGGGAAGCGGGGTCGGCTCGTCCCATTCGCGGATCTCGATCAGCGACGACATGTCGATCCCGAAGATCTGCGTGCCGAGCGAGAAGGTGACGATCTTGCGTTCACCCGGGGCGTTGGTCGTGGTCATGCGGCGAGTCCTTTGGTGATGTGGCGAACGGAGGAAGACGGACCGACGAGCGCTTCGATGTCGAGGATCAGCGCGATCGAGCCGTCGCCGAGGATCGTCGCGCCGCCGAGCCCGCGGATCGGATGCAGGTTCTGCTCGAGGCTCTTGATGACGACCTCGCGGCGGTCGTCGATCGTGTCGACCATCAGCCCGACATGGCCGGCGGTCTCGCTCTCGACGATGATCACCAGCGATTCCTCGGGCGAGCGGGCGTCGTTGTCGGCGAACCCGAAGGTGCGGGTAAGACGGCGGACGGGGACGTAGTTGCCGCGCAGTTCGATCACCTCGCCGGTGGTGGTGGTCGGGCGGACCTGGCCGGGTTCGGGCTGGACCGTCTCGACGACGTTGGCGAGCGGCAGCACGAAGCGCTGGCCGGCGAGCCGCACGATCATTCCCTCGAGGATGGCGAGCGTCAGCGGCAGCACCATCGTGAAGGTGGTGCCCTTGCCGGGTACCGAGCTGATCTCGACGCGACCGCCGAGCGCCTCGACGTTCGAGCGGACCACGTCCATGCCGACGCCGCGCCCCGAGATGTTCGAGATCGTCTCCGCGGTGGAAAATCCGGGTGCGCAGATCAGCTGGTCGATCTCCTCGTCGGACAGGACCGCGTCGGCAGCGACGATGCCCTTCTCGACCGCCTTGGCGCGAACGCGGACGCGGTCGATACCGGCGCCATCGTCGGCGACCCGGACGAAGATCCGCGCGCCCTTCTGTTCGGCGGACAGGCGGATCGTCCCCTCGGGGGGCTTGCCGCAGGCGATCCGGTCGGCCGGGCTCTCGATGCCGTGATCGACCGCGTTGCGGATCATGTGCGTCAGCGGATCGCCGATCTTCTCGATCACGCCCTTGTCGACCTCGGTCATCTCGCCGGTCGTCTCGAGCGTCACGAGCTTGCCGGTTTCGGTCGCCAGATCGCGCAGCATGCGCGGCACGCGGCTGAACGACTGCTTGATCGGCTGCGCGCGCAGCGACATCACCGTGTCCTGGATCTCGCGCGTCAGCCGCGAGAGCTGCGGCAGTTCGACGCGTTCCTGGTCCTTCGGGCTCAGGCGATCGGCGAGGATCGAGCCGCGGATGACGAGCTCGCCGACCAGGTTGAGCAGCATGTCGAGCTTGGTCAGTTCGACGCGGATCGTCTGCGATGCGGGCTCGACGCGTGGCGCCTCCGGGCTGACCGGCGCGGCTACCTTGGCGGCAACGGGAGCGGCGGGCGGCGCGATGCTGGCGATCGACACGACCGGTGCGACGGGCGGCGGCGCCTGCGTTACCGGAGCGGGGGCTGCCGGGGCGACGCTGTCACCGCGGACGATGCTCACGACCGAATCCGGATCGACGAAATCGAAGCAGTCGGTGATCGCCGATTCCTCGATCGCCGCGGGCACGCTGACGGTCCAGCCAATATAGCTGTGCTCGGGATCCATGTCGCGGAGCGAAGGCAGCCGCGACAGGTCCGCGCCGATCACCGAGCCGCCGAGCAGTTCGAGTTCGCGGATGATCAGCATCGGCTCGCCGCCGTTGGAGAGCGCGGCGTTGGACGGCAGGAACGTCACCGTCCAGGGCGCAGCCACGTCGGGGGCGCTGTCGAAGTCGTCGAGCGAGACGCCGACGGGCTCGAACCCGAACGGATCGAACGATTCGATCGCGCCGGCGATCGGCACGAAGCCGAACGGATCGGCATCGACCTCCACAGGGGCGGGGGCGGCGACAGGCGCGGCCGCATCCGGCGCGCCGCCGTTCTTGAGGACCTCGTCGAGCGCCTCCAGGGCTGCGGCATCGTTCGGGAGGCCGCGCGTGCCCTGCGCGGCCGCGACGTGATCCGACAGGATGTCGAACGCGGTCAGCATGACGCCGGTGACGCCGGGGGTCGGCGCGATGCGGCCGGCGCGAACCTCGTCGAGGACGTTCTCGAACCGGTGCGAGAAGGCGGTCAGCGCGGCGTGGCCGAACGCGCCGGCGCCACCCTTGATCGAATGGACCGCGCGGAACACGCCGGCGATCACGCCGGCCGACACGTCGCCCGCGTTCATCGCGGACAGGCCGGTCTCGGCGGTCGTAAGACCTTCGGCGCATTCCTCGAAGAAGATCGCCTGGATATCGTCGAGATCGTCGCTCATGGACATACCCGGCGGATCGCCGTCCCCAGTTTGGCGGCGTCGAACGGCTTGGTGATCCAGCCGGTCGCGCCGGCGCCGCGTGCGCGGGCCTTCTTCTCGTCGGAGAATTCGGTCGACAGGACCAGGATCGGCAGGCCGCGGAATTCGGGCACTGCACGAACCGCCTCGATCAGTTCGAACCCGTCCATCTCCGGCATGTTGATGTCGGTGATCAGCAGGTCGGGCTTGACCTCGTGCATCCGCTCGAGACCGTGGCGGCCGTCATTGGCCGCCTCGATCGTGAAGCCCTGCGCGGTCAGCGACGCTTTCAGGAGCATCCGCATGCTCGCCGAGTCGTCGACGGTAAGGATGGTCTTGCTCACGAATGGATTTCCTTCTGGTTGTCGAGACCGATGGCATCGGCCAGTCGGCAGGCCGTCACGCGCTCCACGAATGCGGGGCTGGGCGCGGCAATGGTGAAGCTGTGGCCGTTGGCGATCGCATCGGCATGCGCGGCGACCAGCAACTGCAGCGTCGCATGGCCGATGCTCTCGACCCCCGAAGCGTCGATCACGATGTCGCCGTCGAAATCCGCCGCGAGGACCAGGCGTACCCCGATGTCCTGCGCGTGAACCGTCGTGCACTGGCCGGGCAGGACGACCGTGCGATCCTCCTCTGGCACGTCTCCGGTGGCGGCGAGTGCCATGTCAGGCGGTGAGAGCGTTGAAATCATTTTTCGCCTCCTCGAGGGCGGTTTCTAACTGTTGGAAGGTCGGTGCCTTCGTCGATGGTGTCATGCGGCGGGCGATCTCGATCGCGACCTGCGTCGGCAGCCCCTGCGCGTGCGCGACGATCGCGCTCTTGACGATCAGGAACGGCTTGGCGTCGGCGTCGATCGTCTCGTGCAATTTCGCGGCAAGCGGGCCGACCAGGCAATAAGCGAGCATCACGCCGAGGAAGGTGCCGACCAGCGCGCCGCCGATCATCGCGCCGAGCACGTCGGTCGGCTGGTCGATCGATCCCATCGTCTTGATGACGCCGAGCACCGCGGCGACGATGCCGATCGCGGGCAGGCCGTCGGCCATCAGCTGGAGCGCGTGCTGCGGCGCGAGTTCCTCATGGTGATGGTTCTCGATGTCGTTATCCATCGCCTCGGCGATCTGGTGCGGATCCTCGAAGCTGACCGTCATCATCCGCAGATAATCGCAGATGAACGCCACCAGATGATGGTCCGCCAGGATACGCGGATAGCGGCTGAAGATCGGGCTTTCCGCCGGCGTATCCAGATGCGGCTCGATCCCGATCGCGCCGCTCCGCTTGAACGTCGACAGCAGTCCGAACAACAGAGTCAGCAGGTCGCGATAGTCGCTCTCGGTCCAGCGACCGCCCTTGAAGGTGCGGAGCAGACCTTTGCCGGCCTGCTTCACCGTCGGCACCGAGTTGGAGACGATGAACGCGCCGATCGCCGCGCCGCCGATCGCGACCAGCTCGTGCGGCAGCGCGTGCATCACGATATCCATCTTGCCGCCGGACCAGATGAAACTGCCGAACACGCAGGCGAGGATGATGATGAAACCTATACCATTTACCATGGTCCGCGACCGTTCCTTCGTACCGGGTTTATGTTGTTATAGGAGGGCCGCAGGGCCTTCGGTCCGGCGTGCGGCATTAAGCGGCGACCGGATGGTCACGCGTCATGTGGCCGTCCTGCCAATCGATTACCGCGAGGTAGTTGCGCAGGCGGCTTTCCTCGATCCGCGCGAGCAACGCATTGTCGTGCAGGGGTAGCAGCAGCGCCGCGACCGCCTCGCTCCAGGGTGCGTCGGCAGCGAACACGACGCCAAGGCCGAACACCGCGGGGAGATAGGCGAAGGCCAGCGCGCGACCGTCGGCGGTGGCGTCGGCGACGAAATCCTCGACTGCGGTCAGCACGCCGTTGCGCGGGCCGCCGGCCTGCAACGCGAACGCGAACTGGCCCATGCCGCGGAAACCGCGACCGGGGGTCAGGTCGTCGCGATCGAGCAGTGCGCCCGCGGTGTAGCTGTGCGGATGGCGGTGCTCGGCGGGAATGCGGTCGGGCGCGTAATACATGTCGCGGCGCGCGCACGGCCAGCCGACGTCGTGGAGGAAGGCGAGCAGCGGCTTGCCGTCGCGGCGTCCGATCCGGTCGATCTCGGCGAGTTCGCGCGAGACGGTGTGATAATTGTGATCGCCGTCGATCAGCCACGCATCGATCCCCGCCAACCCAGGCACCGCGTCGAGGCTCGGCTGGGCGATATGGCGGACGCAGGGCGTGGCGGCGGCCCAGGCGGAGAAGCCGGGCGCGGGGGAGGGGTCGATGCTCGTCAGATGCCCGTCGATCGGCGCGAGGTGATCCGCAAGCCGGTGCGACATGCCGCCGAACTCCGCACCGATCTCGGCAACGTCGCGCGCGTCCGCCGCATTCAGGCACGCCAGGATGGTCGCCGAGAATTCGGCCATCGAATGGATCAGCAGCTCGCTCATGCGACGGCTCCTGCGAGGACGGGGGCGTTCTGGTCGGTGCGCGGCGCGACGGGATCGCGCGGCACGAGCGGACGGAAGACGATCGCGAGCATCATCGGGACGGTCTCGCTGCCGGGCGTGAGCGGGGGCGGCGGGACCATCAGGAACGCGTCGGGGTCGGTGCACTGGAACAGATGCGGGGCGACCTGTTCGAGCCCTTCGCACGACGGCATCGCGGGGACCGCCCGGGCGCTGGCCCTGGCGTCGCCGACGAGGAACGCCTCGACCGGGAGAAAATGCGCGGACTCGATCTGCAGCCATTCATGCTCGCGACCGAACTGCACGCCGACCGTGTAACGGCACGCGCCGACCGGGATCGCGGCGACGTGATAGCCGTCGTGCGTCGGCGTCGCGCGCACGCTGTCCGCGAACGCATCCTGCCCGTCGACCATCAGCACCGGGATATCGATCCCGGAATCGCAGAAATCGGCATAGCGGAGGTCGAGCCCGAAGCGGCGCTGCGCGAGATAGGCGAGGCTGGTCGGCAGGCCCTGGCCGCGCAGTTCGGCGGGCAGGTACATCCGGTCGCTGTTCTTCAGGTAGAACAGCCCGCGTTCGCGCAGGCCGCGGCTGGCGGTCGCCGGATCGAACAGCGTGATCATGTGATCGGTACCGAGATTGGCGTCGTGTTCGAAGCGGGCGAACAGCGCGATCTCGTGCGGGAGCGGCAGGAACAGCAACCGGGCCAGTGCGGCGACCGCCGCCGGTTGCGTCGTCGTGGCCGCGTCGCGATCATGGCGGCGGATCGTCGCCGACCGCTCCGCCTGCGCAAACACGACGCAGCCCGCCTGGACGCGTTCGCGCGCTTCGCTTTGCTGGCCCTTGATACCGGGCGTGCCGCGGACCGCGACGCCGTCCGCATAGTCGATCACCGACCCCTGCGACGCGGTGCAGAGCTGTTCGACGACGGCGATCGATCCGATCAGTGCGTCGAGCACGCCCTGGTCGTAGGTGGTCGCATCGATCATGCCGCATTTGTCGAGCCCGCTCGGCAAGGTCTCCGCGAGCAGCAGGTAGCGGCCGGCGACATGCACCCCGAACGCGTCGGACAGCACGGCTTCGATATTGTTCTGGACGCTGCCGTTATAGCCGAGATCGACGAGCATCAGCGTGTCGCCGGGCGCTGGATCGACGAGGGCGCGGATATAGGCGATCAGCCGGTCGGCGAACGCGCGTCCACGGTGTGCGATGCGCTCGGCCCAGGGCGCGGCGCCGATCGTTTCGGCGAGCGAATAGGCGCCGTTCTTGGTCGCGGCGTCGGCGACCAGCGCGTCGGCTTCGTCCGCGTCGATCAGCAGCTGGCGAAGGAAATCCTTGCCCGATCCGTCGCCGATCTCGTCGACCACGAACCGTCGCGCGGCGCCGTCGCGGCCGAGCCCCGCGGCGATCGCGGTGAAGCGGCTGATCTCGACGGCGTGCGTGGTGCGATCGGGAAAGGCTGCGTCGAACACGAGCCGCGGCAAGAAGCCGTCGCGCATCAGGAACAGCAGGTGCGTGGTGCCGCCGCGCTCGGCCTGGTTCGCGTCCGCTTCGGTCGCGATCCAGTGCGCGAACGGCGTCATGATCGGGCCCAACGTGGCGAACCCGAGCGCCGCGGCGGGATCCTCGATCGCGGGCTCGCCGAGTGCGACGGCGGCACGGTGCGGCTGGAAGATCGCATCCGTGTCCGGCCCGGCGACGAGCGTGGCGACGCTGCGCTCGAGCCGGTGACGCTGGACCGCGGTTTCGGTGAACTGGACCAGATGCAGCGCGCGCAGGCCGTGGCGAGCCGCGGACACTGCGTCCGCGACCGGGTTGTCGCCGATGTGCAGGATGCGGTCGGCGCGGACCGCGGTCTGGCGCAGGACGGTGTCGAACAGCGCTTCGGCCTTGGCACTGCGATGCTCGCACGAGCAGACAATCCGGTCGATCAGGTCCGCGACCTCATCGCCCGCCGCCGCGCGGATCAGCGTTTCGAGCTGATCGCGTTCGAGATAGGTATCGCTGATGATCACGACCTTCAGGCCGCGCCGCTTGGCTTCGCGCATCAGCGCCACCGTCGGCGCGAACGCGTAGCAATGCTGCGCCTCGACCAGGATCTCATGGTTCACATAGCGCTCGCGCGTGGCGGTATCGGCATCGGGGAGCAGCGCCGCGTAGATTTCGCGCAGCGTGACTTCGCCCGAGCGGCGATGCTCCAGCAATCGCGCTTTCCGCGCCGCGGCCTCCGCCCGGATCCGCTGGTCGGGCGACACGCCGTCGAGCAACGTGAAGATATCGGCCGGCCTGTGGGTATCGCGCCACAACAGCGTATCGAAACAATCGAGCGACAGCATCGACAGTCCGCGATGGCCATCCAGGGCGTGCGGCAACTGGTGAGGCAGGATGGTCTGCATGGACGGGCTTTCCGGCTAAATGGCGTCCCGTGGTGCCGCCCGCAGCGGACCTGTGTGGAACCCCGCAGTGGGACATGACCATCTTATAGGACGCAACCGGCACCGCCGGCCGCTGCTGCGTCCTAGAATAGGGGAAAGACCGAACGGAGCTGCCCGATGTCCACATCCCCGATGTCCCTCAACGCGTATCAGCGCACGCGCACGATTACCGAGAGCCCGCGCGCGACCGAATGCCGGCTGATGCGCCAGATCACCGGCGAGATGATCGCCGCACGCGATGCCGGCGTGGTCGGCGTCCCGCTGACCGCGATCCTGTTCCGCAACCGCGAGGTCTGGAACGCCTTCTCGACGGCGTGCGCGGCGCGCGGCAACCGCCTGCCCGATTCACTGCGCGCCTCGATCGTATCGCTCGGCCTGTGGGTCGATCGCTTCACGAGCACGGTCGTGGCCGGTCGCGACGACATCGACGGCCTGATCGACGTGAACCGCGCGATCATCCAAGGGCTCGAGCAGGACTGACGCGGTCGATCGTCGCATACCCGAATGCGACGACTTGGTGGCGATGCGCGGCATCGGGCCTAGCCGCCAAGCGCGCGGTGGAGCTGGATGTGCGCGAGCGTCGACGCGACGCGCTGGCGAACGACCGCGAGCTCTGCCGTTAGTGCGGCTTGGCGCGTGTCGAGCAGGGGCAGTGCGCCGATATCGCCGCGGGCGTAGCGCGCCTCGACCATCGCGACCGTTTGCCGCCGCGACGCCAGATCGCGATCGTAGAGCGTGGTGCGTTCGGTTGCGGCGCGCGTTGCGGACAGCGCGTCGTCGACTTCGCGCCAGGCGTTGAGGACGGTCTGGCGGTAGGCGATCGCAGCGCTGCGGTCTTCGGACCGACGCAGGTCGAGTTGCCGTTGCAAGCGCCCGCCGGAGAAGATCGGTAGCGACAGGCTGGGGCCGATGCTCGTGCTGCGCGCGTTCCAGCCGAAATCGGCCAGGTTCAGCACGTCGATGTCGAACAGCCCGGTCAGGCTGATCTTCGGATAGAAATCCGCCTGCGCGACGCCGATCTGCGCGGTCGCGGCATGAAGCCGCGCTTCGGCCTCGACGATATCGGGGCGGGTCCGCGCGACCTCGGAGGGCAGACGCGCTGCCGTCATCGGGAGCGCCCTGAGGGGTGCCAGGGTCGCGCGGTCGAACGGGACGGTATCCGGCGTGGCCCCGACCAGGATCGCCAGCGCGCGCTGCGTCGTTGCCGCCTGATGGTCGAGCTCGACGATATCGCCGTGCAGCGCACGCAGCTTCTCCTCGGTCGCCGCGAGATCGATCGGCGTCGCGAGACCGCGGTCCAGCAGTGCGCGCGCGATCGCGGCGTTGCGCTCGGCGAGCCCGACGCCGTCCTGCGCGATGCGGCGTTCTTCCCACAGGCCGCGGAGCTGAACATAGCTGCGCGCTACCTCGGCCTCGATCGAGAGGCGTACGCCGCGCGCGGCGGCTTCGGTGGCTGTGACCGACGCCTGCGCCGCCTCGGCCTGGCGACGATGACCGCCCCACAGGTCGAGCTCCCAGCTTGCGCCGACGCCGACGCTGTAGAGATCGAAGTCGACGCCCTTCGGCGGGGCGGTCGTCGGGGTGACGCCGAGCAGCGTCTGCGTCACCGAGGCGATCCCCGCGGTGCCGACCCGCTCGCGGCTGTAGCCCGCCTGACCCTCGACCTGCGGCGCCCCGGCGGCGCGGGCCTGTCCCCGTTCGATCCGTGCGGCGGTAATCCGCTCGATCGCCGCCGCGATATCGAGGTTGTCCGAGCCCGCGCGCGCCTCCAGCGCGTCGAGCACCGGATCGTCGAAGCTGCGCCACCAGCGCGCATCGGTGCTAGCCGACGCCGGGGTCGCCCCCTGCCAGACGGGCGGCAGGATCTGCGCGGGGGGCGTGAAGTTCGGGCCGACCGTGCACCCCGCCAGCGCGGCGGCGAACAGCAGCGGCAATGCCCGCGTGATTTTCGGATCATGCATCGTGGTGGTCCTGCTGCGGAAGGCTGGATGTGCGGTCGAATGCGAGCGCGTAGAGCGCGGGCAGGGCGACCAGCGTGAGGATCGTCGCGCCGATCAGCCCGCCGATCATCACGATCGCCATCGGCCCCCAGAAGATGTTGAAGCACAGTGGAATGAACGCGAGTACCGCCGCCAGCGCGGTCAGCACGACCGGGCGCGAGCGGCCGATCGTCGCGGCCCGGATCGCTGCGTGCAGGTCCATGCCGTCCGCCTGGTTGTGCGTCACCTGATCGACCAGGATGATCGAGTTGCGCATGATCATCCCCGCCAGCGCGATCAGCCCGAGCAACGCGACGAACCCGAACGGCGCGCCCGTCACGACCAGCGCGACCACCGCGCCGATCAGCCCGAGCGGCGCGGTCGCGAGCACCAGCAAGGTGCGGCCGATGCTCTGCAACTGGATCATCAGCAGCACGAGCATCAGCGCGAAGGTGACCGGCAGCAGCGCATAGATCGCGTCGTTCGCCTTGGCCGACAACTCGCTGTCGCCGCCATCCTCGATCCGGTAGCCAGCGGGCAGCGAGGTCGCGATCGGGGCGACGCGCGCGGCGGCGGCGTCGACGACTTCGGACGCCTGCACGTCGCCGGTCATGTCGGCCTGCACGGTCATGCAGAGTTCGCCGTTACGCGTCCACAGGATCGGCTGTTCGGTGGTCGCGCCGATCCGCGCGACCTGGCCTAGCGGGACCGGACCGCCCGGCGTGCTCACCGCCATATCGGCGAGCCGCCCCGGATCGGCGCGATCCGCCGCCGTGCCGCGTACGACGATGCCGATCCGCTTGGTCCCGCGGAGCACGTCGCCCGCCGGCTGGCCCGACATCATCGTCGCGACGTCGCCCGCCAGCCGCGCGCGATCGAGCCCGAGCCGCGCGACCCGCTCGGCGTCGAGATCGAGCCGCAGGGCGACCGACGGCGTCCCCCAGTCCGCCTGGACCGCGGTCGTCCCCGGCGTGGTGCGCAGTACCGCCTCCAGTCGTGCGGCGATGGTCCGCAACATTTCCGGATCGGGGCCGATCACGCGGTATTGCACGGGAAAGCCCGCACTCGGCCCGAGCGACAGGCGGCGGATGTGGAGCTTGGCCTCGGGGGACGCGTGGTTCGCGAGCAGCCGCGCGATGACGCGTTCGCGCGCGTGAAGGTCGGTCGCGACCAGCACCATCGTCGCGGTCGCCGGGTCGGGCAGCGAGGGACCGTAAGGCAGATAGAAGCGCGGCGAGCCCTGGCCGATATAGCTGTCGGCCTGCGCGATATCGCGGTTCTTGGCGATGCTCGCCTCGATCCGCTTCACCGCCGCCGAGGTGGCCGCGAGCGAGGACCCCGGGCGCAGGCTGACGTCGACGATGATCTCGGGACGGTCCGATACGGGAAAGAATTGCTGGCGAACCAGCATCGCGCCGGCGAGACTCGCGACCAGCAGCGCCGCGGTCACCGCGACCACCGTCTTGCGCCGCGCCATGCAGGCATCGACGACGCTGCGCAGTCGTCGATAGACCGGCGTGTCGTACATCGCGTCCGCGTCGTGATGCGCGTGCGCCTCGGGGAGCAGCCGCACACCCAGATACGGCGTGAACACGACCGCGACGACCCAGCTGACCAGCAACGCCGACCCGGTCACCCAGAAGATCCCGCCGGCATATTCGCTGGTCGTCGATTGCGCGAACCCGACCGGCAGAAAGCCGACGATAGTCAGCAGCGTGCCGGTCAGCATCGGGAACGCGGTGTGCGTCCAGGCATACGCGGCGGCATCGGCCCGGCTCGCGCCCTTTTCGAGCTGGACGACCATCGCCTCGACGCTGATGATCGCATCGTCGACCAGCAGCCCGAGCGACAGGATCAGCGCGCCGAGCGAAATCCGCTCGAGCCCGATCCCGCTCGCCCCCATGAACAGCGCGACGATCGCCAGCGTCAGTGGGACGGACAGCGCGACGACCACGCCGGTCCGCCAGCCGAGCGTCACGAACGCGACTAGCAGGACCACCGTCAGCGCGCAGAAGAACTTGATGAGGAACGCGTTCACCGCCTCGCGGATGTTCTGGCTCTGGTCCTCGACCTGGGTCATCGTGATCCCGGCGGGCAGCGTGCGGCCGAACGTGGCGGCGACCTGCGACAATTGCTTGCCGAAACCCAGTCCGTCGGCACCCGGTGCCATCGCGATCGCCAGCACGACCGCAGGCTTCGCCGCATGGCGGACCAGCCCGTCGGGCGGATCGGCATAGCCGTTGCTGACGACGCCGACGTCGCCGACGCGAATCGCGCCGTCCGCGCCGGGAATGGCGGTGCTCTCTACCGTGTCGACGCCGTCGACCGTACCGCCGATCCGGACGGGGACGCGCATCGACCGCTCGACCACCCCAGCGGGTGCGACGCTGCTGCGCTTTGCCAGCGCCTGCACGACGGCGTCCGGCGACAACCCCAGCGCGGCGAGCCGGCGGGAGTCGACATCGACGAACAGCCGGCGCGGTACCTCGCCGGTGATCTGCACCTTGCCCACGCCGGGGATGCGGAGCATCGCGTCGCGCGCCTGCTCGGCCAACGCCACCAGCCGCGCATTGTCCGCGCCGGTCAGCGTGAAGACATAGCCGTAGACGTCGGCATAGTCGTCGTCGGCGGCAACCGTCGCCCCCGCGGGAAGCCCCGGCTCGAGATCCTTCAGTTGCTTGCGGACCTGTTGCCAGATCACCGGCACGCGGTCCTTCGGCGCGCTGTCCTTCAACGAAACGCGGATCGCGCAGCGACCGTCGACGCAGTAGGTCTGGAGAAAATCGAGGTCTTCGGTCGCCCGCAGCCGGCGTTCGATCGGGTCCGCGACCTGCGCGCGCATCTGCGCCGGCGACGCACCAGGCCACGACGCCGCGACGATCATTTCCTTCAGCGTGAAGGTCGGATCCTCGTCGCGCCCCAGCACGAAGAACTGCGCGGCGCCGGCCGCGAACAGCAACGCGATCAGGAAGCCGACGAGCGCGGGGTGACGGATCGCCCAGCGCGACAGGTTGAAGCGGTCCATCGCTCAGTTGCCGCCCGCGACGAGGCCGGCCATGACGACGCGCTGCCCTTCCGACAGCGTGTCGCCACCGCTTGCGACGATCTGCTGGCCATCGGACAGGCCCGAGACGATCGCGTCGTCGCCGCGCAGTTCGACCAGATGTACCGGCTGGCGGTGGACACGGTCGCCGCCGCCGTTGCCGGCCCCGCCGCCGCCCCTGTCGCCGCCGCTCGACAGCGACCAGACGTGCGGCTGGTTGCCCCGTGCGCCGAGCGCGGTCAGCGGCACGCGGATCGTCGCCTTCGGATCGGGCATCCGCAGTGTGAGCGTCGCCGAGCTGTTGAACGGGATCTGCGAGACGTCGCCGAGCACGCTGAACCGCGCAGTCCGCAACCGCAGCGCTCCGTCTGCCGCCGGTCCGACCAGTCTCAGCCGCGCCTCTGCGATCGTGTCGGGGGCGGACCAGAAGCTCGCATCCGCCATCGTCCCGCTGGCAACCTGCACGCGCTCGGGCAGGCGCACCTCGATTTCGGGACCGCCCGCGGCCAGCCTGACGACGGTGGTGCCGGCATCGACGACGGTACCCGATTCGACCGCGCGTTCGGTCACGACGCCGTCTTCTGGGGCGATCAGCACGGCATCGGCGAGCGTCGCTCGGCTGTGGTCGAACGCCGCGCGCGCGGCGTCGCGCTTCGCCGCAGCGGCGCTGGCCGCCAGCGCGCGGTCGCGAACTTCGGCGGCTGACAGCGCGCCGATCCCGTCGAGGCCGGTGGCACGTCGTGCCGCGTCGCTCGCGCGGATCGCCTCGGCGTTGGCGGCGGCGAGGTCGGCACGCGCCTGTCCGGTATCGGCGATCGCCTCGGCGTGCGAAAGGCGGGCGAGGACCTGCCCGGCGCGGACGTGATCGCCGACCTGGACGGTCAGCGCGAGGACGCGGCCACCGGTCTTGAACCCGAGCGGGATTTCGCGGCGCGGGCGCAGGACGCCGTCGAACGTCGCGGTCTGTCCGCCCGCGTGATGGATGGTGACCACGTCGACCAGCGTGGCGTCGGATCTGGGCGATACGACCGGCTCGGAGGAACAGCCGGCGCAGGCGAGGAGGGTAAGACCGGCAGTAATTAGCCTGGTCGGCAGCTTGCTCGGCAGCCCGGTCGGGGCAGTGGAAATCATCGGCATCGTCGCGTCCCGTTATGAACGCGGTCGCCCTGCCGCTCCGAGGCGATCCTGGCCTGCCGATCCTCGAAACCGACCAGTCAATTTTGAAAACGACCGGTTCTGACGCTTGAGAACCGGCTTCGCTAGCCGTCCAGGTGCCGCCGTCGAAACGCGCTGGGGGTTTCGCCGAGACGGTCCTTGAACACCCGGTTGAACATCACGAGGCTGCCGAACCCCGCATCCATCGCGATCGTCAGGATCGGCACGTCCTTCTGCGAGGGGTCGGCGAGCGCGCTGCGGACTTCGGCGATCCGGTGTTCGTTGAGGTAGTCGCTGACGTTGCGATAGCCGAGCCCGCCATTGATGTGCCGCCGCACGCGGTATTCGGGCGTCTCGACGCGCGCGGCGATCATCCCGATCGTCAGGTCGGGATCGCGGTAGGCGCGGTCCTGCGTCATCATCGCCGCCAGGCTCTGGCCGAGACCGACGTCGAGCGGTTCGGGCGCCGCGACCACTTGGACCTCGCCGACCACCGGGGCGGCATCCGCGCTCAGGAAAACCTCGGGGTGGCGCAATCCGAACAGCAGCGCGCTGATCACGAACGTGCCCATGAACAGCCCGGCGGCGGCGGTCATTCCGGAAACGGCCAGTTCGCCGGTCGCGCGACCGACGATCTCGCTGCCCAGCAGCCACAGGATGATGAGCCCGATCGACACCACGAAGATCGTTCGCGCTCGTCGCCGCGCCTCGACCAGATCGCCCTGCCGATTCCGCCATGCGAGCCACTGCGCGTGGATCGCAAATGCCATTCCCCCCAGATAGACTGCGATATCGAGCCCACGGATCGGCGCGGCCAGTCCGCGCCCCTGCAGGCTGACGTACAGCGTGCAGCCCAGGAACGCCGCCGCCAGCGCCATATCGATCGGCTTGGGCCTGAACGCATCGTCGAACCAGGCGCGCGCGAACAGCCAGAACAGGGGAATCGCGGCGCTCGAACTCAGATCGAGCAGCGGATCGAATGCGGTCGGTGCATGCGGCAACCCCGCCAGGGTGCCGACCACCGTACACAGCGTCAGCGCCAAGCCGAACCGGCTCGGCAACGACGCCGGCGAGCGCGCGAACACCACCGCCGCCAGCATCAGCAAGCCGATCGCACCGCCGCGAAACAGGAGATCGAGCTGAGGAATCACCGTCGACGATACCGGGTCATGCTGGCCATCAGCGGCGACAACCATGCCGTCGCCGGTATGTCCAGTCCTACCGTTTGCGGCCGTTTGCGGACGGAGACGTGCGCGGGCGGGGTCGCCACCGGGGCAGGCAGGCGACATGTCGCAAATCCGGACTGCGGGTCATGTCCGTGCCGCGCGAAGGCGCCAACGAAGCAGCATCGTCACGATCGGCTGGGGAAGGACAGTGGCGACGCGGACAAGCCAGCTTATCGCAGCCGGAAAGCGATAGTCGCTTCGTTCGGTGCGGAGCGCGCGGACGATATGCGCGACGCCGCGTTGCTCAGAGATTTCGAACGGCGAAGGCATGGCATGCGCCTGCGTTCGCGCCGTGGCGACGAAGCCGGGGTAGATGCTGACGAATCGGATGCCGTGATCGGCGAATTCGACGCGGCACGTGTCCATCAGCAGCCGCATCGCGCCTTTGGCGGCAGAATACGGCCCTTGCAGCGGCACGCCCATCAGGCCGGCCAGCGAATTGGTATGCGCGACCATGCCGGAACCTTGGCGCATCATTTGGTGAAGCACCGGGAAGAGGTAGTTGACGCAGACGTCGTAATTGCTGCGCATATAGTCTTTGACCGCGCCGACGCCGATCGTCCGCAGGTCGAGATCGGGAGCGCCGCCGACGTTCATCAGCAGCAGGTCGATGCGACCGAACCGTGCGATCGTCGCCTCGACGACCGCGGCGGCTTCGTCTTCGCGCAGTGCGTCGGCGGGGTGGATCATGCAGACACCGCGGTCGAGCGCGATCTCGGCTGCGAGGCTTTTCAGTTCGCCGGCCCGTCGCGCGGTCGCGACGATCGTTGCGCCTTCCGCGGCTAGCCGTCGCGCGACACCGCGGCCCATGCCGCTCGACGCGCCGACGATCAGCACGACCTTGCCTGCGAAGATCACCGGCCGTCGCCGAGCGGCTTCAGCCCGGCCACCAGCCGCATCGTCAGCCGCGCAGCCGTGCCCCAAGGCGGGCCGATCCGTTCGAACATGTTGATCGGCCCGGCCTTGTGCACCGCGCGCGCATGGCTGAACCGGAGAAAGCCGTCGCGGCCGTGATAGGCGCCCATGCCGCTTGCGCCGATGCCGCCGAACGGCAGGCTGTGCTGCGCAACATGGAGCAGCGTGCCGTTGATCGTCACGCCGCCCGAGGTCGCGCCATCGAGGATCCTGCGCTGCATCGCCGCGCCATCCGCAAAGCAGTAGAGCGCGAGCGGTCGCGGACGTGCGCGGACGAAGGCCAGCGCCGCGTCGAGCGTGTCATAGGGTTTCACCGGCAGGACCGGGCCGAAGATCTCCTCACGCATCAGCGTGCAGTCGTCGGGCGCGCCGAGCACCACGGTCGGCGCGATACGATGTCCGGTCGGTGCCGGTGCCGGGTGGGTGAGGATCTCCGCACCACCGTGCCGAGCCTCCTCGATCGCGTCGGTCAGCCGCTGGTGGTGCCGCGCGTCGATGATGTTGCTGTAGTCGCCGTTGCGCTCGATCGTCTGGTAGCGGTGCACGGCAGCGGACAGCACGCCGTCCGCGAACCGGCGCGCCGAGGCGGCCGGCACCAGCGCGTAATCGGGTGCGACGCAGGTCTGGCCGGCGTTGAGATAGCGACCGAAGGCGATCGACCTGGCGGCGCGGTCGATTGCGAAATCGGGGGCGACGATTGCCGGGGACTTGCCGCCAAGCTCCAGCGTCACCGGCGTCAGATGATCGGCGGCGGCACGCAGGATATGGCGCCCGACTTCGGTTGATCCGGTGAAGACGAGGTGATCGAGCGGCAGTCCCGACAAGGCCTGCGACACCGCGACGCCGCCCTGCACGACGGTCAGGCGATCGGCGTCGAACCGGTCCGCCACCAATCGGGCCAGCAGGGCGGCGAACGCCGGGGAGGCTTCGGACGGCTTGACGATCACGCGGTTGCCCGCCGCCAGCGCATCGATCGCCGGTCCCAGCGTCAGGAACAACGGATAGTTCCAGGGCGCGATCACGCCGATGACGCCGAGCGGCTCGTAGCGGACCCACGCGGTGCCCGGTTGCAGGCTGAGGTCGACGCGGCGCGGCGAGTCGCGCATCCATGTCTTCAGGCGCGCGCGGCTGTGGCCGATCGCGGTGATCAGCGGCACGATCTCGAGGATGTCGGTTTCGGTCCTCGACCGCCCGCCGAAATCGTCGGAGATCGCCTCCACCAATGCGGCGCGTCCCTCGATGAGCAGCCCGTGCAGCGAATCGAGCAGCGCCTGACGGATCGACGCACTCGCCGCGATGTCGTCGCGGGAGGCGCGATGTTGGCGATCGAACGCGGTGCGCAACGCCTGCACTTCGGGGGTCATGGCAATCCTTTCATGGCGTCTCGGCGACTTCCTTCGATCGTATGGCGAACGCTGTTAGCTAACAAGAGCGATGATCATATTTAGGTGTAGCTATCTATATTAAGGTTGATAGGATGATCACATCGACTCGGCAAAGAGGTCGATGACACGAGGGAGAGGATTGCTATGGACGACCGCGACAGGTTCGCGCCGGCAACGGCTGGTACGCCGACGTCCGATCCCTATCGGCGCTATGTGGATGCGCTGGGCACGGTGCGTCTGCCCGCAGCGTTCGTCGATCTCGACGCGCTCGACCGCAATGGCGACCGTCTGGGCGTGCGGGCGCGCGGCATGCCGGTCCGGCTCGTCACCAAGTCGATCCGGTCGGTGGGCGTGCTTCGCTATCTGCTCGACCGGTTTCCCTATCTGCAAGGATTGTTGTGCTTTTCGCCGGCGGAGGCGGTCTGGCTGGCATCGCAGGGGTTCGATGATCTCGTCGTCGCCTATCCGACGGTCGAGCCGAGCGAGATCGCGCGCGTCGCGGCGGCGGTGCAGGGCGGCGCGTCGATCACGCTGATGGTCGACGATGTCGCGCAGCTCGACGTCATCGATCGCTGTGCGGCGGCGGCGGGAACCTCGCTCGCGGTGGCGATCGACATGGATGCCTCGACCAGTTTCCCCGGTCTGCGCTTCGGCGTCTATCGGTCGCCGGTCGCGACCGCGAAGGCGGCGCTCGCGCTGGCCGACGCCATCGCACGGCGACGCCATCTGCGGCTCGACGGCGTTATGGGTTATGAGGGCCAGATCGCCGGGCTCAACGACGCGGTGCCCGGCCAGCGGGTGCGCAACCGCATCATCCGGACGCTCAAGGCGCGCTCGATCCGCGACGTGCATCGGCGGCGCGGCGCGATCGTCGCGGCATTGACGGCTGCGGGGCATAGCCTGCGGTTCGTCAATGGCGGCGGCACCGGCAGCTTCGAAAGCACCGCGCGCGATCCGAGCGTCACCGAGCTGGCGGCGGGGTCAGGCTTTTATCTGCCGGGGCTCTTCGATCATTATGCGGTCACGCTGGGCGAGCCCGCGGCGGGCTTCGCGCTGCCGGTGACGCGGCGCCCGGCACCCGGGATCGTGACCTGTGCGGGCGGCGGCTATCCCGCGTCCGGTCCGATTGGCCCCGACCGTCTTCCCAAGCCGTGGCTGCCGACCGGTGCCACGCTGATCGACAACGAGGGTGGCGGCGAGGTGCAGACGCCGGTGCGGCTCGGCACTGCCGACGCGCTGCCGCTCGGTGCGCCCGTCTTCTTCCGTCACGCCAAGGCGGGTGAGCTGTGCGAGCGGTTCGACACGCTGCTGCTCATTCGCGGCCACGACATTGTCGACCGCGTCGCGACGTATCGCGGCGACGGGCAATGCTTCTTCTGACCTGCAACGACAGGCGGGCCGTCGACCGGACCCGCGAGGACCGACGCCAACGCAAAAAAAGGGGATGACGATGAAACGGTCTATCTTGCACCATAGTGTGGTCCTCGTCGCGCTTGCCCTATCGGCCGAGGCGCACGCGCAGCAGGCCGCGGCCGATCAGCCTTCCGCGCCCGCACCCGCCTCCGCGCCCGGGGACGGTGATATCGTCGTGACGGCACAGCGCCGCGCCGAACGCCTCCAGGACGTGCCGATCGCGGTCACCGCGATCACCGGCGACGACCTGCGCGAACGCCGCATCGCCGACGTGCTCGACCTGTCGGGCCGCGTTCCCGGTCTCCAGATCCGCTCGGCGGACAATGGCGCCAACCCGCGCATCTTCATCCGCGGCATCGGCCTCAACGACTTCAACCCGGCGACGGCGAGCGCGGTCGGCATCTACGTCAACGGCGTCTATGTCGCCTCGACGCTGGCGCAGCGCGACGCGTTCTTCGATCTCGGCCAGGTCGAGGTACTGCGCGGCCCGCAGGGAACGCTGTACGGCCGCAACACTACCGGCGGCGCGATCAACGTCACCACGCGCCAGCCGGGCAACACGCCCGAAGCCGACCTGTCGCTCGATTACGGCCGGTTCAACGCGGTGACGCTGCAGGGCGGGATCAGCGCGCCGGTCGCGACCGACCTGGCGGCGGTCCGCATCGCCGGGCTCTATCAACGCGACGACGGGTACATGCGGAACACGTTGACCGGAAACCGCGGCAACAACGTCGACCGCTGGGCCGTGCGCGGCAGTGTCCATTTGACGCCGTCGAGCACGGTGACCGACGATCTCACCGTCAATGCCAGCCGTTCGACCGGTGGATCGCTCCAGGCGTATGCGCGCACGCTGATCCCGCAGACCGCAGCGGCGACCGGCGCCGACGGCTTGTGCACGCCCGCCTTCTACACCTCGGGCCAGTGCACCAACATCCTGGGTTACGCCAACACCAGCCGCAATCTGTACGAGGGCGCCTATCGGTTCGAAGGGCGCGACCGGGTCAGCCTGTTCGGCACCGGCAACACGCTGTCGATCGATCTCGGGCCGGTCAGCCTGATCGCAGTGACCGGATTCCAGCATGCCAGCCGGAACGACCAGGAGGATACCGACGCCAGCCCGGTACCGGTCGTCGCCGCCTCCTACATTACCCGGCAGGACACGGTCAGCCAAGAGCTTCGCGTGCAGTCCAACGGCCACGACCGGCTGCGCTATGTCGCCGGCGTGTATTACGCACACGACCTGATCCGCAACGCGTCGTCGCTCGACGTGCTGCCGGTATTGCGCGCGCCGACGCCCGACAATCCGAGCGGGGTCGATCTCGTCGCGGGGATCGGCGACTTCGCGTGGCCGTCGCGGCAGGTGACGAACAGCTATGCCGGTTTCGGGCAGCTCGATTTCGATCTCACGCCGCGGCTGACGCTGACCGGCGGGCTGCGCTATTCCGCCGATCGCAAGCGTTTCGACTATCGCGCCGAGGCGGCCGGCGGAACGATCCCGCTGTTCACCTATGCCGATGCCAAGACGTTCGGGTCATGGTCGGGGCGCGCCGGGCTGCAATATCGCTTCAGCGACGCCGCCAATATCTATGCGAGCTATAATCGCGGCACCAAGAGCGGCGGCTTCTTCAGCGGGTTCGCGCAGGACCCCTCGCTGATCGGGCCCTACAAGGACGAGACGGTCGACGCCTATGAAGTCGGGGCCAAGACGCAGTGGCTCGACCGACGGTTGGGGCTCAACGTGTCGGCCTTCTATTACGACTACCAGGATCTGCAGGTCTACACGTCGGTGGTCCAGGGGCTGATCACCACGCAGCTCTTCACCAACGCCTCGGCCGCGCGGATCTACGGTGCCGAACTCGAACTGACCGCGCGACCGGTCGATGGCCTCAACCTCACTGCGTCGACCTCGCTGCTCAGCGCGACCTATCGCGACTTCATCTCGCAGGGGGCCGACTATTCGGGCAACCGGCTGCCCTCGGCGCCCAAGGTCAGCGTGCAGGGGAGCGCGGAGTATCGCAAACCGATCGCGACCGGGGCGATCGTCGCGCGCGCGGATGTCTCCTATCGCAGGAAGGTGTTCTTCGACACGTCCAACGACGCACGGCTCACCGATCGCGCGCGCGCCTTCGTCGACGGGCGGATCGGCTGGCAATTCGCCAAGGATCGTTACGAGGTCGCGCTGTGGGTCCGCAACGTCTTCGACGTACCGGTCATCTCGGACATCACGCCGCTGCCCGCGCTCGGCTTCGATGCGGTCGTCGTCGGACGGCCGCGGACCTTTGGTCTGTCGTTGCGGGCGAACTATCGATGATCGCGCCGGATACGGCCCGCTCGGCCTATGTCGCCGCGTTCGTCGTCGGCGTGTACGGCGTCCTGATGGCGGGCCTTGCACCGTTGCTGCTCGGCACACTGGTCGCGGAGGGGCATCTGACCGCGGCGCAGCTCGGGCTCGCCGCCACGGCCGAGCTGGTGACGATGGGGCTCGCGGCGGGGGCGGCGGGGTTCCTGACCGAACGCGTCGCGCCGCGCATGCTCGCGCTGGCCAGCGTGGTGGCGATCATCGTGCTCGACGTCGCGACCGCCAGCGCGACCGGCGGCACGGTCATCCTGCTGCGCGCGCTAGCCGGTGCGCCCAGCGGCATGCTGGTCGGCATCGTCACCGCGATGATCGTCCGATCGGCGCAGCCCGCGCGCCAGGCCGGGATGTATCTGACGATCCAGACGGTCGCGCAGCTGGCCTGCGCCGCGCTGATCAGCGGCCTGGTCGCGCAGCATCACGGCGCGGCGACGGGGTTCTTCGCGATCGCCGCGCTCGGCCTGCCGGTCGCGATCGTCGCGATGGGGACGCCGGTGCGGCTGGCGCCGTTCGCGGCAAACCTCGGCATGGGACTGCCCGATATCCGGGGATGGCTCGCGCTCGCGGCCGCGTTCTGCTTCTTCGCCGGCATTCTCGGCATCTGGATCTATATCGAGCCGCTCGCGCATCAGGCCGGACTCTCGTCCGGCACCGGTGGCCTCGCGGTGGTACTCGCGCTTGCCGGACAGGTCGCGGGCGGGGTCCTGGGCGCGGCCACGGTCCAGCGCTGGCCGTGCCGGTTTGTGCTGATCGGCGCGACCGCGGCGTTGATCGTCGCGGCGGCGATATTCGCGACGTTGCCCGGTCAGACTGCGTTCCTGGCGACCGCGATCGGCTTCGGGATGCTCTGGGCGTTCGCGAGCCCGTATTTCACCCGGCTGCTGATCGATGTCGACCCGACCCACCGTGCCGCGATGCTCGGGTCGGCGGCCCTGCTGCTGGGGTGCGCGACCGGTCCGAGCGTCGCGGCGCTGAGCGTCAGCGATGGCGACGTCCGTGGCTGCCTCACGCTTGGCACCGGGCTGCTCATCGTCACCGGCGGCATCGTGCTGCTGCTTCCCCTACTCCGGCGCGTGGGGTCCCCTGCGTTTGCCGTGCAATCGAAAGACCGATCATGACCGAGTGGACCAACTGGTCGGGCAGCGTCGTCGCGCGGCCCGCCACGATCGCGCGTCCGCGCGGGCTCGACGAACTGGCCGAGGTCGTCACGGGTGCGCGGCAGGTGCGGATGGTCGGGGCCGGGCATTCCTTCATGCCGCTGTGCCAAACCGAGGGTACGCTGCTGTCGCTTGCCGATCTCGAAGGCGGGATCGAGGTCGCCGCGGATCGCCGGTCGGTCTGGGCCCCCGCGGGCTGGAGCCTTGCACGACTGACCGACGCGTTGTGGGCGGAGGGGCTGTCGCTCTACAACCAGGGCGACGTCAACCCGCAGTCGCTCGCGGGCGCCGCCGGCACCGGCACGCACGGGACCGGCGAGACGCTCGGCAGCATCTCGACGCAGGTGACCGGCGTCCGCCTGATGCGCGCCGACGGCACGCTCGTCACCTGCAACGCGCAGACCGAGCCCGCGCTGTTCCAGGCGCAGCGCCTTGGTCTCGGGCTGCTCGGGGTCGTGGTCGCGATGCGGCTCGCGGTGCTGCCCGCCTATCATCTCGAGGAACGCGTCGAACGCTGGCCGCTCGACACGGTGCTCGACCGGTTCGACGAACTGACCGCGGCGTCGCGGCATATGGAGTTCTGGGTCTTTCCTTACGCCGACTACGTGATCCTCAAGCGGCTGCATCCGGTCGAACCCGAAGGTCCCTATCGCCATGCCAACGACGTCAACGAGGGGGCTTTCCGCCTGGCGTGCAACATCTCACGCCGCGTACCGGGGCTGATCCCCAAGCTGCAGCGCGGGATGATGCAGGCGATCGGGGGACCCAAACGGCGTGTCGGCCCGGCCTATCGGATTTTCGCACAGGAGCGGACGGTGCGTTTCGAGGAGATGGAATACGAGGTGCCGCGTGCCGAAGGGCTGGCGACGCTGCGCGAGGCTATCCGCTACGTCCGCCAGGCGCGGCTGCCGCTCGCCTTCCCGTTCGAGGTCCGCACCGTCGCCGCGGACGATATCTGGCTGAGCCCGTTCCATGCCGGGCCGTGCCTGTCGATCTCGGTGCATCAATATGCCGGCATGCCGTGGCAGAAGGCGTTCGCGGCGCTCGAGACGATCCTGCGCGAGGCCGGCGGTCGTCCGCATTGGGCGAAGCGCCACACGCTCGATTCCAGGGCGGCGCATGCGCTGTATCCCCGGCTGTCCGACTTCCTGACCGTGCGTCGCGACGCCGATCCGGAGGGCAAGCTCGTCAATCGCTTCTTCGACCAGCTGTTCGCGATCGGCGGGTGAGCGGGCGAACGACCACCACCGGTTTGCGTTTGGCAACGGGGTGAGCCAGAGCGACGGCGTTATGGTCGAACCCCGCCGCCTACCCATGCAGGAGCGCAGCATGCGCCGCCGCGAGGCGATCCTCGTCGCGGCGCAGGACCTGCTCGTCACCGAGAACCCCGAGGACCTCGCGATGCGCGAAGTCGCGCGCCGCGCCGAGATCTCGATCGGCTCGCTCTATCAATATTTTCCGTCGAAGCCGGCGATCCTGCGCGCGCTGGTGCTGCGCAACCTCGACAAGGTCGGCGCGCTGCTGCGGACCGAGGTGCATGCGCTGCTCGAGGATCATGGCGGCCGTCCGACGATCGCACAGGCGGTCGACCGGATCATCGACGCGTATGTCAGCCATTATCGCAGCCATCCCGAAGCGATCGCGGTGTGGGCCGGCGCACAAGCCGATCTCGAACTGCGCCGCCTCGACGTGATCGACACGCGCGCGACCGCCGACTTCATGGTCGCACCGATGATGATCCTGTTGTCGTCGTCCGACCGCGACAAAATCCTGTCGGCGGCGTTGCTCATCACCGAGCTCGCCGGCCATGCGATACGGCTGGCGATCGCGCTCGAACCGCCGCTGACCGACCGGATCGTCGCGCAATTCAAGACGATGGTGATCGCTGTCCTCGAAGCCAATCGCGAGCTGAACTAGGACTGCAAACGACCAGTTTGCCGCAGATGGCGCGTGCGGGATCAAGGTTGGTCGCGCCGCCCTGCGAGAGGCGCCGCGTGAAATGGCGATGTCGTCGAGCAGGCGAAGTCGGGCCGGTCGTTTGCGCTCCTGTCTCGGACAGCGCAAAGCCCGCCAACCGCGGTACACCGGCGCCCGCGCACCGCCTGCATCATTCTTCATGATCGTGTCACCATAGTTTCATCTTGCACCACTCCGACTGCCGTCTATGAGACGATGTATCGTAACGCGAAAGCCTGAGAGCTTTACGTTTCTGCATGAGATTGGAACAATGGTGGTCAGGGCAGTGTCTAACGTCACGCGGTATTCGGAGCGAACGCGCTCGTCACGCCGGAGCCGCGTCGCGCGTGTCGCGCTCTGCGCGATGGCCTGTTCGGGGACGCCGGCGTTTGCGCAGGACGCGGGGCAGCGGCGTGATCCAACGGTGGACGACATCGTCGTGCTCGGCCAGCGTCGCCTCGATCGCACCAGTGGATCCGACATCGTGACCGAACGGATGTCGCAGGCCAGCATCGCGCTCGATCGCAGTATTCTGGACGACTACGGCGTACGCCGCCTGGCCGATGCGCTGGAGCTGGTCAGCGGTATCTCGCAGCAGAACAATCTCGGCGGCCTGCGCGACAATTACGCGATCCGCGGTTTCCTCGGCACGCCGGACACGGGGGCCGAGTATTTCGTCGACGGCTTCCTCGCCAATCGTGGCTTCGGGCCGCCGCGGGACCCCGCCAACGTCGAACGGATCGAGGTGCTCAAGGGGCCGGTGGGTGCGGTGTTCGGATCGGTCGATCCGGCGGGTGTGATCAACGTGGTCACCAAGAAGCCGCGATTTCGTAACGGCGGCGATGTGACGGCGAGCGGGGGCTCGTTCGGCACCTATCGGCTCGAAGGCGATGTCGAATCGGCGCTGTCCTCGACGTTCGCGATCCGCCTGGTCGGCGCGATCGAGAACAGCGACGGCTTTCGCGACCATGTCGATCTCAGGCGGCGCCTGTTCGCACCATCGGTAAGCTGGCGGCCGATGGACGGCACCACGCTGACGTACCAGGGCGAATATATTCAGTTCCGCGCGCCGTTCGACCGCGGCATCCCGGCGATCAACGGAAATAGCGAGGCAGTCCCGCGCGATCGCTTTCTCGGAGAACCCGGCGACGGGCGCGTATCCTCCAGCAACTGGCGACACGAACTGACGCTGGAGCAAAGCCTGGGCGGGAGCTGGACCTTCGTCGGCGGCACGGCCTATCGCGACGCCCGCATCCGGGGCTTCTCCAGCGAAGCGTCGACGCTGCTGGCGGATGGAACGGTTCGTCGTCAACGCCGCCTCCGCGACTGGAACCTGACCGACTGGTCGGGGCGGGCGGAAATCCGTGGCACCGTCACGGCCTTCGGCACGCATCGACCGAGCATGGGCGTGACACTCTACGATCTCGACTTCGACACCTTCCAGACGCGGTTCCGGCCGACCGCTTCCCAACCTTATCCGATCGACGTCTTCGACCCGGTCTACGGGGGCGTCGCCGGGCCGCTGACGCCGTTCACCGCGACCAACGAACGCCGGAAAGCCGTCGCCGTCTACGGCCAGGATATGTGGGACCTGACCGACTCGCTCAGCGTGGTCGGGGGCCTGCGCTACGAGCACCTCGACCAGCGCATCGACAATCGACTGTCCAGGCAGCTGAGCCGTCTGGAGCGTGATCCGATCGAGTTTCGCGCCGGCATTCGCTACCGTCCCGACCCCCGGTTCGCCTTCCACGCGAACTGGGGCGAGGGCTCGCGCGCTAATTCGAGCGTCGGACGACTGGGCAACGCGTTCGCGCCCGAAACCGGCCGTGGCTACGAAGTCGGCGCCAAGCTCGTCCTGGCATCGCTTCGGGTTGGGGCCAGCTGGTTCGATGTCTCCAAGCGCAACATCCTCGCGACCGATCCGGCCGACGTGAACTTCCTCGCGACGGTCGGACGGATCAGGTCGCGCGGCGTCGAACTCGATGGCGAAGTCGATCTGGCGCCACGCGTGCGGCTGATCGGCAACTATGCCTTCACGGACGCTGCGGCCCGCGATCCCGCATTCCCCAGCGCCGACGTGCTCAACGTGCCGCGTCACGCCGGCACGCTGCAATTGTTCGCGACGGTTCCTCTCGCGGCCCGCGACCTCGCTCTGAGTGCGGGCGGGACCTATGTCGGCGCGCGTGCCGCGGCGCTCGATGGCGGCAACCTGCGACTGCCGAGCTATGTGAAGGCCAAGGCCAGCATCGCGTATCCGCTGACCAAAAGGCTGACCGCTCGCGTCGAGGTCGACAACATCCTCGACCAGACGTACGCGCAGAGCAGTTACAGTGCGCTGTGGATTTCTCCCGGCGCGCCTCGATCGGTCTTGTTCTCGCTGGCGGCACGGCTTTGATGGCTGGCCAGGGGAATCGCTCAAGAACAGCAGCCGCGCTTGGCTGACGATCTCGCTGCACGGTTGACGATCGGTCCCCCGTCGCGCGGCGGCGGTCAGGTTTGCCGATCCACGCCTGCTGTCCGAATGCAGGGTTCTCATCCATGCTTTGAGGAGGTCGTGAGGGAACGACTCAGCCGATCGCATTAGCGACGGTTTTTAGAGAGGAGTCATCTCGCAGGTCCGACGAACGCGGCGAGTTGCTGCCCGGACAGCCAGGCGGCTTCGATCCGCGGACCGAGCAGCCAGTCGCCGCAGGCGCCCAGCCGGATCTCCGCGTTCCAGAACGCACCGCGCGCCGACGTCCCGGTCTTCGCATACCGCCAGCGGTGGACGCTGGTCGCGATGATGGTAGGTGACCCGGCGCCGATGTGATCCGCGAACGCCGTGAGAAGCGCCCGCGCGATCGTGTCCGGCTCGTCTTCGAGGTGCGCACGCGACCAGCCGGCATTGGCCTGCAGCACCCAGGCCTCCGGTCCGGTCCGTCCCGGCTTGGCCGAGTTGCGGACGGCGGATCCGATGATCCCGATATCCGCAAATCGATCGCAAACGGTCGGCACCGGACCATCGAACGCTGCCATGACGGTCCAGCACGGATCGGAAACCGCGGCGCGGGCCGCATCGGCCAACGTACCGTCATAGTCCGCGATCAGGGGGGCGACCTGCTCCGCCGGCACCGCGACGATCACCGCGTCGAACCGTTCGTCGCCGATCCGCCATCCACCGTCATGGCAAAGACCGGCGATGGCGGTGTTCCAACGAACGTCGCACTCGGCCGCCATGGCGCGGATCGGCGCGTTCATCGCGGGTGTCCCGACCCATGCATCGAGCCCTGCGGGCGACCAGCGCGCGACGTGGCCGTCCTGCGCCCAGCGGTCGACCTGCGCCACGAACGCGGGATCGCGCGCCGTCAGATATTGCGCGCCGTGATCGAACGTCGCCTCGCCCAGCAGTGTATCGACACGGCGCGTCGACATCCTGCCACCCGGCCCGCGGCCCTTGTCGAACAGGATCGGGTCATGACCCTGACTGCGTAGCGCGTGTGCGCAGGACAAGCCTGCCATTCCCGCACCGATGATTCCGATCCGCATGATACCCCCGTGCCGGCATGCAGCAACCGAACGTGCCGCTGACCGGACACCCTCAAACGCGACGCATGTCGATTGGAGCCGGACGGGTGCAGATTTTCGGTGATGTCCCAGGCCACCGGCCGAACAATGGTGCCTTAGCCCTGAACCTCTAGCCTTAACATCGCCGCGACCGAAGATGATCTGGTTCCGCACGACAGGATCGAACAGGCGGAGAGACGGCAGGCTGCCACCGCTCACCGCATCGAGCGTGGCACTTGGGCGTAGGTGAAGGCTAACTGCTGCGACATTGTTGGTCACCTGTCGGGCCGGCTTACGCCCGCACCGCTACCTGCTCCGACGATTAGCGTCGCGAACCCATCGCGGATTACGAGAAGCTTTATCCATCACCCGCAGCGTACTGCGCCTACCTAGCAGGAGGCGTATTTGGCCGACACCGTCTGGGAAATGCCACCACGAGACACGCTCGTTTCATCCACCAGTCATTGCTTGAAAATGCGACGATGGTGACCCCTACGGGAATCGAACCCGTGCTTCAGCCGTGAAAGGGCCGCGTCCTAACCGCTAGACGAAGGGGCCTGCGTGGTTGGAGGCGCCTAAAAGGAAGCCGCCGATGCGTCAACCCCTCAATCGGCCCAGGCGGCGTCTTCGACGTGTAATTCCGCCGACGGTCGGGAGGACCAGTCGTCGATCTTCGCGCGACCGGCGAGCCAGAGCTTGCGGTGGGGGGCGGCGCCGAGCAGCGCCTGACCAAGTGCGCTCTCGGCCGAGCGGAAGGCCATTGCCTTGATGCTGCGGCCGTCGTCGCCCGCGACGATCGTGCGGACGTGGCCGTTGCCGACGATATCCGCCTTGATGACGCGGACCGGGCCCATCGCGACGCGCGGTGCTGGCCAGCCCATGCCGTAGGGGCCGCCGGCTTCCATCGATTCGACTAGTCCGGGGTTGACGCCGCCGGCTGCCAGCACTGCGTCCAGCAGGAGCGCGCGGTCACCGTTCGAGCGTTCGACAGCGGCGGCGAGGCGCTCTTCGAGGAAGTCGGTGAAGGCGGGGATCGCCGCCTCGCTGATCGTCAGCCCGGCGGCCATCGCATGGCCTCCGCCCGCCACGAGCAGGCCGTGTTCGCGGGCTGCCATCACAGCCGCACCGAGGTCGACGCCGGGGATCGAGCGGCCCGAGCCCTTGCCGATGCCGTTCTCGTCGATCGCGATGACGATCGCGGGGCGGCCTAGCTTCTCCTTCAGGCGACCGGCGACGATGCCGATCACGCCGGGGTGCCAGCCATGGCCGGCGACTACGGCGACCGCGCGGTCTCGGCTGGAGAGGAGGTCGGCGGCTTCCTGCACGGCGGTTTCGATCGCGCGACGTTCTTCGTTGAGGCGGTCGAGTTCGGTGGCGATCTGGCGGGCTTCGTCGGGGTCTTGGGTGGTGAGCAGGCGGACGCCGAGGTCTGCGCGACCGACGCGGCCGCCGGCGTTGATGCGCGGTCCCAGCGCGAAGCCGAGGTCGGTGCAGGTCGGGTTGCGGGTCAGGCGAGACGCCTCGATCAGCGCGGCGACGCCGATGTTCTTGCGTGCGCCCATCACCTTGAGGCCCTGCGACACGAACGCGCGGTTGAGGCCGCGGAGTTGCGCGACGTCGGCGACGGTGCCGAGCGCGACGATGTCTAGCAGCTCGATCAGCTTGGGCTCGGTGCGGTCCTTGAAGAAGCCGCGGGCGCGGAGTGCGCGGACGAGCGCGGCGGCGGCGAGGAAGCACATGCCGACTGCGGCGAGATGGCCGTGCGCGGCGCCTTCGGTCTCGTCGAGGCGGTTGGGGTTTACCAGCGCGAGCGCGTGCGGGAGCGCGGTCGAGCATTTGTGGTGGTCGATGACGATGACGTCGACCTTCGCGTCGCGGGCGGCGTCGAGCGCATCGAACGCCTGCGCGCCGCAGTCGACCGTGACGATCAGCGTGGCGCCTTCGCCAGCGAGGCGGACGAGCGCTTCGCCCGATGGGCCATAGCCTTCGAGCAGGCGGTCGGGGATGTAGGGGCGGGCTTCGATGCCGAGATCGCGCAGGACGAGGACCATCAACGCGGCGGAGGTGGCGCCGTCGACGTCGTAGTCGCCGAAGATCGCGACCTGTTCGCTGGCTTGCACGGCGTCGGCGAGGCGTTCGGCGGCGCGGTCCATGTCGCGGAAGATCGACGGGTCGGGCATGAACGCGCGGATCGACGGCGTGCGGTGCGCGTCGAGCGCGTCGCGCGGGCAGCCTCGGGCGAGGAGGAGTTGGGTGACGAGGTCGTCGCCAGAACCGCCGACGCCAAAGCCGTCCCGTCCGTCCGCGGCGAGTGCGCGCCAGCGCCAGGGTTGGCCGAGGATGGAAGAGGTTACGCCGAGAACTGTCATGCCTCGGACGTAGTGGCTCTGGGGGGATTGTCGAGCGGGGAGGGGTCTTGTGGTTAGAGCGATATCGCAACCGCGTGCACCACGTGCGTCTTGTTCTCCCGCGAAGGCGGGAGCCCAGTCTGGGTCCCCGCCTTCGCGGGGAAACAGTTTTGCGCGGACTGGCGGAAGGTAAACTCTCCCCCCCCCCCGTTCGTGTTGAGTAGCGACCGAGTAGCTTCGTAGAAGCGTATCGAGGGTGCGTATCGAAGCATGGGTCCCGTGCGCCAACCTGTCCTTCGATACGCCGTCTCGATACGCCGCCTTCGGCGACTACTCGACGGCTACTCAGGACGAACGGGGGGAGGCGACGGGATTTGGAGAGGGGACTTCGCTACGGTGGAAGGGGGCCGAGCCATCTGGCAGTCGTCTGGCCCCTTCACTTGATCCAGGGACGCTCGCGAAACCACTTTGTCACGATATACTTCACGCCCTCGACCACCGGCATGCCCTCGTGCAGCGTCAGCCCGTTCGGCGTCCCATCCGGGTTCATGTTGTTCCACGCGAGCAGCATGCCGCGCTTCGGCGCGATCTTCACGCCGGCCTGCGGGAACCAGGTCGCGCCGCCCTCGGGGACGTCGTTGAGGAACACCATCGCGGTCCAGGTGCGTTGGCCGCCCTGCTCCTGCATCTTCGCCCAATAGCTTTCGGACTCGTGGAAATAATCATGGTGCGCGCGGAATTGCTGGCCGGGGGCATAGCGCTGGCCCTGCATCGTCTCGCCGTGGAGCAGGTCGATCCCGAGCAAGGTCGCGATCGCCTCGTCGGTCGGCTGCACGTCCGGCGACCAGCGATCCATGTCGCAGCTCTCGCTGGTCCGGAAATTGCTGTTCGGGCGATCGGAGAGCAGCGTCGACGGGCGCCGCTTGGAATCGATCACCGCGATCAGCTGCTTGCAGGTCGCGGGATCTAGGAACTTGTCCTGATAATAGAACTGTACGGTGTCCATCGCGATGCGCTGCACCGCGGGATTGGCGTCGAGGCGCGCGGCGACCTGCGATCCGAAGGCTTGGCGGAGTGCCGCGGCCGGATCGACCTTCTTGGCTTTTGAAAAGATACCCACGCCGCAGGATTTGGCGAACTTGCCCCGAAAGGCAAGAGGTGTAAACGCAAGAGCCCCGCGGCGATCCAGACCACCGCGGGGCTCTCCCCTGTTACTGCGTGAAGGCAGGCTGGAGCCTACCAGAAGATGTCGTACACCGTGTCGACCACGCGGCCGCTGTCGAGATCGACCAGCAACGCGTCGTTGTAATAGCGCACCCAGCGATACGCGCCGTACGCTTCGGGCAGGCGGTAGGTGTACGGGTCCTGGATCCAGTAGGACTGGTTGTAGAGAATCCGGTTCAGCGAGAAGCCGACGTTGAAGCGACGGTAACCCGATCCCCAGCCGCTCGGCGCATAATAGCGCGGGAGGCGGTAGGCGCCGCGGTTCGACGCGCGGTAGTTGCTCCAGGCGTAGCGGTTGTCGTTGCGCCAGCCACGGTTCCACGGGCCGCCCTGGTTGTACCGACCTTGGTTGTAGCCGCCGCGGCCATAGCCTTGAATATTGCCGTAAGCGCGGTTGGGCTGGCGGTTCAGATAGCCGTCGCGGCCGCCGTTGCGCCAGTCGCCTCGGTTGTCATTGCGCCCGTCGTTACGCCAATCTCCGTGTCCGCCGTTGCGATCGAACTGGCCGCGATCCGCTTGCTGGTTGCCGCGATCGAAACCGGGGCGTCCCTGGTCGTGGTTCCAGTCGGGGCGGTTTTGGCCGGCCTGCGGGTCGGGACGGATTTGGCCGTTCCAGCCCTGACCGTTGCCACGCTGGCCGTTCCAAGCCTGTCGGTCGCCACGCTGTCCGCCGCGCTGCCCGTTCCAATCGGGACGGCCTTGACCATCTGGGCGGTCGCCGCGGACTTGCGGCTGCGTTCCGAGATCGGCGCGTTGCGGGCGCGGGCCTTGATCGGGCGCGGCGGGGCGATCGGGGCGCTGTTGCTGGAAGGGTTGCCCGTCTGGGCGCGGGCCGCGATCGCCGCGGTCGGGGCGCTGGCCACGATCCGGGCGTTGTCCGCGGTCGCCCCGATCACCGCGATCCTGGTCGACCTGCTGTGCGGTGGCGGTCGTCGCCATCGTTATTGCCGGCACCAACGCGGAGGCCGCCATCAAGAGTTTGAAAAACCTGCCCGTCATCGCGGATGTCCTCGACTGCCGGCGCACGAGCCGACTCCTATGATGGGTCGTGTATAGGCACCGCGGCGTGTGGAGAGGCTGAATGGGTTCGTCAGCTATTAGACAGGTTTAGTCGGGATCAGTTGTTACTCACCCGAAAGTATCCACCCCGGCGAAGGCCGGGGCCCAACTGGGGGCGGCAAGTAACGAAGTGCGCGCTCCATCACCTTGGACGTTCCAATTGGGCCCTGGCCTTCGCCTGGGTGGTGGAAGCCGCCGACGTGTTCATCGTAAACCTTGTTCTCCCGCGTTCGCGGGAGAACAAGGTTTGGTTCCGAGCGGACGCGCTACCGCGCTGGCGGCGGCACCAACGCCGGCACCAATCGCGCGGAGTCCGCGGGATCGATCCCCGGTCGCGGCCCTGCGGGAATAACCTCTTCCCCCCGCGTCGCACGCCCGGCACGCTGGATCGCCTCGACCACGCGCGGATACACCCCGCACCGACACAGGTTGGTGATCTGCTCGCGGATCAGCGCTTCGCTCGGGTCGGCATTGCGCTTCAGCAACGCCGCCGCCGCCATGATCATCCCCGGAATGCAGAACCCGCATTGCGACACCGACTCCGCGATAAAAGCCAGCTGCACCGGGTGGTTACGCTCACGCGACAGCCCCTCGATCGTCGTGACATACGCACCCTCGATCGACCCGATCGGGACGCGACAGCTCCGCACGGCGCGCCCATCGATATCGACCGTGCACGCGCCGCAATGCCCCGTGCCGCAGCCATATTTCGTCCCCGTCAGGTTCGACGCATCGCGCAGCGCCCAGAGCAGCGGCGTAGCATTGTCGAGCTTGTATTCGATCGGCTCGTTGTTGACGGTGAAGCGGCTCATGCCGCCGTCCTAGCCCGCCGCGACGGATCGCACCACGCGGCATTGCCACGCGTCGCCACCCCGGCTTATGTCGCACGCAAATACCGCGAGAGGGCGCAACACAGATGCACGTCGATACCAAATCCACACCAGCGGCCGGAGGCGATGCCAGCCACGGTTACGACGCGCCCGACCTGCGCGTGTTCGTGTTCGCGCTGTTCTTCATCTTCGGCGGCATCACCTCGCTGAACGACATCATCATCCCCAAGATGAAGGAACTCTTCACGCTCGACCATGCGACCGCGATGCTGGTCCAGTCGGCGTTCTTCCTCGCCTATGCGCTGTTCTCGATCCCCGCCGCGGCGATTGTGCGCAAGGCTGGCTATATGCGCACCGCGTCGATCGGCCTTGTGACGATGACCGCAGGCTGCCTGTTGTTCATCCCCGCCGCAGGGCAGGCGAGCTTCGGCATGTTCCTGTTCGCGCTGTTCGTGCTCGGCGCAGGGATTACGGTCGTGCAGGTCGTCGCCAACCCGCTGATCTCGGCGCTCGGCCATCCCAAGTCCGCATCGAGCCGGCTGACGTTCGCGCAGGCATTCAACTCGCTCGGCACCACGATCTTCCCGTATGTCGGCTCCGCGCTGATTCTCGGCGGACTGGCGACGGTCGACTCTTCGAAGCTCACCGGCGCCGCGCTCGACGCGTACCGGACGGAGTCGTCGCGGACCGTCGTGCACACCTATATCGGCCTCGCGATCGCGCTGCTGATCGTCGCCGCGGTCGTGTGGACTCGCCGCAACCGGCTCAATGAAGAGCAGGACCAGACCGGCAGCATCTTCCACGCCTTCACGCTGTTGAAGCGCCCGCGCTTCGCGATGGGGACGGCGTGCATCTTCCTGTACGTCGGCGCCGAAGTCGCGGTCGGCTCGCTGATCGTCAATTACCTGATGCAGCCGAGCGTGATGGGCCTGAGCGACGTCGCGGCGGGCAAGCACGTGCCGTTCTACTGGGGCGGCGCGCTGGTCGGCCGGTTCATCGGCGCGTACGTGCTGAACAAGGTGTCGCCGGGCAAAGTCCTCGCGGGCGTCGCGACGGGCACGCTGGCGCTGATCCTGATCTCGGCGAACACCGAGGGCGCATTGTCGGGCTGGGCGTTGCTCGCAATCGGTCTGATGAACGCGGTGATGTTCCCGACGATCTTCTCGCTGGCGTCGGAAGGTCTCGGCAAGCGCGCGGCGGAAGGCTCGGGCGTGATCGCTACGGCGATCGTCGGCGGCGCGATCGTCCCGTATCTGACGGGCATGCTCGCGGACAAGTCGGGCAGCCTGCACTTCGCGCTGCTGCTCCCCGCGATCTGCTACGCGCTGATCCTGGCGTATGGGTTGTATGCCCGGAAGCCAGTGGCGGAGGTCGCGGCCTAACCCCATCCGTCATCCTGGGCTCGACCCAGGATCCAGAGCCAAGAACGCTAGCGCACGTGGCTCTGGATCCTGACTTTCGTCAGGATGACGGTGGTTTTGGCAGCATTGGCGCCGCCCGCCCGGTCGCGAGATCGGCATCGGAAAACCGGATCGGCGTACGCAGCCCCGGAACCAGAGACCCATCAGGCCGCGCGACGTCTATCGCCATCCCCCGCGCGACGACCTGCGGATCCTCGAAAGCCTGCGCAACGGTATTGATCGGCCCGGCCGGCACCCCGACCGCCCCCAGCTGCGCCAGCAACTCGAGCTTAGGCACCAGAGACGTCGCCGCCTCGATCCCCGCGAACAACACATCCTTGAACGCCAACCGCCCGGCATTGGTCGCGAACCGCGGATCGTCGCGCATATCCGGCAAGCCCATCGCGTCGCAGAACCGCCGGAACTGCCCGTCATTCCCGACAGCCAGGATGAACCACCCATCGGCACACGGAAACACCGCATACGGACACACGTTCATATGCGCATTCCCGACCCGCGTCGGCGACACGCCGCTCGCGAACCAGTTCATCGCCTGGTTGGCGAGCACCCCGGTCATCGTATCGAGCAGCGCCATGTCGATCTGCTGACCCCGGCCGGTGCGCTCGCGCATCGCCAGCGCCGCCTGGATCGCGATCACCGCATACAGCCCGGTCATGATGTCGGCGAACGCGACCCCGATCTTCTGCGGCGCGCCATCGGGCTCGCCGGTCAGGTCCATGATCCCGCTCATGCCCTGCACGATGAAGTCGTAGCCTGCGCGCGGGGCGTAGGGCCCGTCCTGGCCGAAGCCGGTGATCGAGCAATAGATCAGCCGCGGGTTGATCGCGGCGAGCGAAGTGTAGTCGAGCTCGTATTTGACCAGCCCACCGACCTTGAAGTTCTCGATCACGACGTCGGCATCGGCGATCAGGTCGCGGACGACAGCCTGTCCTTCAGGCGTGGTAAAATCAGCCACGACCGACCGCTTGCCCCGATTGGCGGCGTGGAAATACGCTGCATCACGCGTGCCGTCGGGGTTATCAATAAATGGCGGCCCCCAAGTGCGGGTGTCATCCCCGGCGGGGCTCTCGATCTTGACGACGTCGGCACCGAGATCTGCGAGGACTTGCCCCGCCCACGGGCCTGCGAGGATACGCGCGAGTTCGACGACCTTGAGACCGGCGAGAGGGGAGGGCTTACGCTCCTTCATCGTAGCACCACCCCGGCGAAGGCCGGGGCCCAATTGGAAAGTTCGTAGTAACAACGCGCAGCGTCAGCCAAGGCGCGTTCCCCAATTGGGCCCCGGCCTTCGCCGGGGTGGTAGGACGTAGGGGTTGAACTCAAAACGCAGCGATACCCGTGATCGCGCGCCCGAGGATCAACGCGTGCACATCATGCGCACCCTCGTACGTGTTCACCGTCTCCAGGTTCATCAGGTGACGCATCACCTGATACTCCCCCGAAATCCCGTTGCCGCCATGCATGTCCCGGCTCATCCGCGCGATATCGAGCGCCTTGCCGACGTTGTTGCGCTTCACGATCGAGACCATCTCCGGCGCGAACCGGCCCTCGTCCATCAACCGCCCGACGCGCAACGACGCCTGCAACCCGAGCGCGATCTCGGTCTCCATATCCGCCAGCTTCTTCTGGAACAGCTGTCGCCCCGCCAGCGGCGTCCCGAACTGGTTCCGGTCCAGCCCGTACTGCCGCGCCGCATGGAAACAGAATTCCGCTGCGCCCAACGCACCCCACGAGATCCCGTAACGCGCACGATTGAGACAGCCGAACGGCCCCTTCAATCCCTGCACGTCGGGGAGCAGCGCATCGTCGCCGACCTCGACCTCATCCATCATCACCATGCCGGTGATCGACGCGCGGAGCGACAGCTTGCCCTCGATCTTGGGCGTCTCCAGCCCTTTCATCCCGCGCTCGAGGATGAAGCCGCGGATACCGCCACCATGCTCGTCGGACTTCGCCCAGATCACGAACACGTCCGCGATCGGCGAGTTCGAAATCCACGTCTTCGCCCCCGAGATCACATAGCCGTTGGCCGTCTTCTTCGCGCGCGTCGTCATCCCGCCGGGATCCGACCCCGCATCGGGCTCGGTCAGCCCGAAGCAGCCGATCCATTCGCCGGTCGCGAGCTTGGGCAGATACTTGCGCTTCTGCTCCTCGGACCCGAACGCGTTGATCGGGTACATCACCAGGCTCGACTGCACCGACATCATCGAGCGATAGCCTGAGTCGATCCGCTCCACCTCGCGCGCGACCAGCCCGTACGCGACATAGGACGCGCCGACGCCACCATATTCCTCGGGGATGGTCGGCCCGAGCAACCCCAGCGCGCCCATCTCGCGGAAAATCGCGGGATCGGTATGCTCGTGCTGGAACGCATCGATGATCCGCGGCGCGAGCTTGTCGTCGGCATAGGCCTTCGCGCTGTCTCGGATCATCCGCTCGTCCTCGCTCAACTGATCGTCGAGCAGGAACGGATCCGCCCAGTCGAACTTGCCCATCCCGGCCATATAAATCTCCTTCGTTGACCGCCGACTTCGTGGTTCGGCCAGCGAAAGTCCACCCCTGACGAGACGTTTACGCGTCGATCAGCGTCAGGACCGCGATCGTCACATGCTCGCGGTCACCGATCGACTCGATGCGGTCGACCACCAGATCGGCGACGATATGCCCGCGCATCGCGAACTCCGCTTCGGGCAGTCCGTCGATCCAGTCTCGAAGACCGGGTACGGGCATTGCCGCGATCGTCAGCCGGTGCAGCGTGCCGACGAACGTCGCGCTCGCCCAGGGCATGCACGCGATCAACTCGACGTGCATCGTCAGGCTTGCCGCCGCTGCATGGCCGCGAAGCGCGCGGATCAGCAGCGTGCCCGCATCGGGGCCACGGATCGCGTCCATCCTCACGATCCGTTCCGCGCGATGAACGACTCGATCCGCGCCACCATCGGTTCGCGCGCCTGACGACCGCGGCGCAGGTCGTGCACCAGCCGCGGATCGCCGACCGCCAGCCGTCCGAACTTGGTCATCGGCATGCCCGTCTGCCGCAGATATCGATCGATCTTCATCAGAATCGTCACCGTCGTTCCTCCCGAGTCCCTTGCTTCGTTCTTGATCTGTTCCGTCAAATCCTACTTGTCTAGGAAATTTCCTGCGCTAGGGTCGCGTGATGTCGAAAACCGCATCCGATCCCGATCCGAGAGCCGCGCTGGCAACGCTGGCGGCGGCGCGGGGCGACAGTCTGGCGGCGCTGTCGGCGATGCTCGGGCGCAACGCGGCGTATCTCCAGCAATATGTCCGTCGTGGATCGCCGCGCATCCTGGGTGAACGAGACCGGCGATTGTTGTCCGCCTATCTGGGGGTGAGCGAGACCGTGCTCGGCGCGCTACCCGATCGCGGGACGGGTTTTCGCATCCGCAAGCTCGACATCGCCGCGTCGGCAGGGCCGGGCGCGCAGGTCGACGGCGAGATCGTGCTCGGCACCGATACGCTAGACCCCGGCCTCGCGCGGAAACTCGGGCTACGGGACGGGCAGGCGGCGATCATCCGCGTGCGCGGCAGTTCGATGGAGCCGGGGCTGTTCGACGGCGATCACATCGTGGTCGACACCGCCGACCGGACGCCGCGCGCGAAAGGCGGGTTGTACGTCATCCGGATCGACGACGCGGTGATGGTGAAGCGCGTCGCGCTGGCCGGCGGGGCGCTGGTGGCGACGAGCGACAACCCGGCGGCGGGACCGGTCCCGCCGGGGCGGATCGTCGTGATCGGCCGCGTGGTGTGGCAGATGCGCGAGCCGCGTTAGGAGTGGCTACTGCCCTTTCCGTTCGTGCTAAGTAGCGGCCGAGTAGCTCCGTCAGGAGCGTATCGAGGGCGCGTATCGAAGCATCGGTTCCGTGCGCCACCCTGTCCTTCGATACGCCGTCTCGATACGCCGCCTGCGGCGACTGCTCGACGGCTACTTAGGACGAACGGAAGAGGGGGCGGACGAGCGAAACGGGCCCCCTACCGCCGGTCCCGCAACCACACCAGCACCGCCGCCAGCACGCCCACCCCGGTCCCGATCAGGAACCCCGGAGTCGCCTGCCCGATGGCAAAGCCGACACCCGCGCCGCCCAGCATGCCGAGCGCCACGAGGAACCCGCCCGCGGCGCTGGGGTCCTTGTGGGGAGGGAGGGTGTCGCGGGAAGTGGGGTCGGCCATCGCCCCGTCCTGCCACGCACCGCGCCGGGATGCCAGCCGCGCGCGTTCGCGCACCCGCCGGACGACCTGCGTCAGGACGCCCCGCACCAGCGCAATCCCCACCCGGACGAAACGTGGCGGAAATGCGGCGTTAGATACTGTTCCGCAACGACAAGCCCGGCTAGGAGCCTGACATGGTGTTCCGCGTCGGGCGAGCCGGGCCGGCCGCCGCCTTTTTCGTTCTGACGACAGCGGGGGCGGTTTCCGGTGCCGGCGTATCGGCCGCGCGTGCGCAAACCGCACCAGCACCCGCGCCTGCACAGATACCGGCCCCGCCGACCGCGGACACGCCGATGTCGCTCGACCCCAATTCGCCGCTCGCCGCGCTGCCCGATATCGGCGTCGCGTGGCCCGATCTCGCGAACTCGCCGATCGACCCGGCCGCCACGGTCGCCGCGGTCGATGCCAATACCGAAAGCCGCTACGCCTGGCGGATCGACGGTATCGACGGGATCGACGACACGCTGCTCCGCCAACGGTTCGCGGCACTTTCGACGCTCGACGCGAACGATCACCAGGCCGCCAACGCCGCGCAGCTCGATCGCCGCGCGCGCGAAGATGCCGACCTGCTCAACAGCCTGCTCCGTGCCGAGGGCTATTACGACGCCAACGTCGTCACGCGGGTCGAGCCGGGCACCAAGCCGATGGTCGTGCTGTCGGCCACCCCAGGCACGCTCTACAAGTTCAAGGACGTGACGATCGACGGCATCGCCGCGGCCGGCGACAAGGCGCCGGGGCTGACGACCGCATTCGGCGTAAAGCCCGACGACCCCGTCAATTCGGATGCGATCGTCGCGGGCCAGGCCAAGCTGACGACGCAGATCGGTCGCGAGGGGTTTCCGTTCGCCAAAATCGGCGATCCCGCGATCGTCGTCGATCACGCCACGCGCACCGCGACGCTCGACCTGTCGGTGCAACCCGGCGGCGCGCGCAAATTCGGCACGATCCGCGCGCTGCCCGGCAACCGCGTGTTCGGCGCGGATCATGTCGCCGAGATCGCGCGCTTCTCGCCCGGCGACCTGTACGACGCGGCCAAGCTCGACGATCTGCGCCGCGCGTTGATCCAGACCAGCCTCGTCTCCGCGGTCGACCTCAAGCCGGTGCAAGGGGCAACGCCCGATACCGTCGACGTCGCGGTGAAGCTCGACCCGGCACCGCCGCGCACCGTCGCGGGCGAGCTCGGCTACGGCACGGGTGAAGGCGCGCGCGCGGAACTCAGCTGGACGCACCGCAACCTGTTCCCGCCCGAAGGCGCGCTGACGGTGCGCGGCGTACTGGGCACGCAGGAACAGCTCGGTTCCGTCGTCTTCCGACGCAACAATTTCGAGGGCCGCGACCGGGTGCTGACGTTCCAGGCGTCGGGCGTGCACACCAACCGCGACGCGTACGACGCGAAGACCTTCACGCTCGCGGGCAGTCTCGAGCGCCAGACCAACATCTTCTTCCAGAAGACCTGGACCTGGTCGGTCGGTGCCGAACTGCTCGCGTCGGACGAGCGCGACGTGATCGTCTCGACCGGCGCACCGCGGCGACGCACCTTCTTCATCGGCGCGTTGCCGACGACGCTCAATTACGACGGTTCGGACGATCTGTTGAACCCGACCAAGGGGTTCCGGCTCGGCGCGCGGCTCAGCCCCGAGGTGTCGTTGCAGAACTCGGTGTTCGGCTATGCGCGCACGCAGTTCGACGGCAGCGTGTACCAGCCGTTCGGCGACCGCGTAGTGCTCGCGGCCCGCACCCGGCTCGGGACGATCGTCGGCGCGCCGCGTGACGAAGTCGCACCGTCGCGGCGTTTCTATGCGGGCGGCGGCGCGTCGGTGCGCGGCTATGGCTATCAGTCGATCGGGCCGCGCGATCCCAACAACGACCCGATCGGCGGCCGCAGCCTGACCGAATTCTCGATCGAGGCGCGGGTGAAGGCGTTCGGCAATTTCGGCATCGTGCCGTTCCTCGACGCGGGCAACATCTACACCTCGCCATTGCCCAAGTTCACCGGGCTGCAATACGGTACCGGGATCGGCGTGCGCTATTATTCGAACTTCGGCCCGATCCGCCTCGACGTCGGCACGCCGATCAACCCGCAACCGGGCGACAGCCGCGTCGCGGTGTACGTCTCGCTGGGACAGGCGTTTTGAGCGAGGCGGCAGCTCTTCCGAAGCGCCGGATCGCGTGGTGGCGCTGGATTGCCAGCGCGGTCATGGCGCTGCTGGTGATCGTCGGCACGGCGTTGCTGATCGTCGACACCGGCATCGGCCACCGCTTCGTCGCAGACCGGATTGCCGCGATCAGGACTGCCAACGGGCTGCGTTTCACGGTCGGGCGGATCGAGGGATCGCTGTACGGCGATACGCGGCTGATCGACCTGCGCGTGTACGATCTGGAAGGGTTGGTCTTCCAGGCGCCCAATGTCGAACTCGACTGGTCGCCGTTCGACTGGTTCTCCAACCGGCTGGAGATCCAGCGGCTGATCGTCGATCGCGCGATCCTGACGCACACGCCGCGTACCAGACCGTCAAGGACGCGTGGTCCGATCCTGCCCGATTTCGATATTCATATCGGCAAGCTGTCAGTCGGGCGGCTGACCTTGGCAAAGCGCGTGCTGGGAACGCAGCGGATCGGGACGCTCGAAGGCCGCGCGGACATTCGCTCCGGCCGGGCGCTGGTCGATCTCAGGGCGCGCGTTGCCGGCAGCGACGACCTGAAGCTCCGGATCGATGCCGAGCCCGCGCGCGACCGCTTCGACCTCGACGTCGCCGCGAAGGGGGCCGCGGGCGGTGTGCTCGCGCGGATGGTCAAGGCGAAGGGCCCGGTCGCGCTCGCAGTGACCGGCGACGGTAGTTGGGCGAAGTGGAACGGCCGCGCCAACGGCATCGTCGGCACGACGCGCGTCGTCGATCTCGCGCTCGCGCAGGTCGCCGGGCGCTACACGCTGTCGGGCACGCTCGCGCCGTCGTCGCTGCTCAAGGGGCGGCTGCAACGGCTCACGGCACCGCGCATCCTCGTCAACGGCAGCGCCGGGTTCGCCAACCGACGCCTCGACGGTCAACTCTCGCTCCGCACGCCCGCGCTCGCGGTCGACACGACCGGCGTCATCGATCTCGCCGCCAACGCCTACCGCGACGTCCGGATCAAGGCGCGGCTGCTCCGACCGCCCGCATTGTTCGACAACATGACCGGCAACATGGTCGAGCTTCGCGCGATCCTCGACGGCCCGTTCGCGACCGCGGCGTTCGACTACCGCCTCGACGCCAGCCGGTTCGCGTTCGACCAGACCGGGTTCGAGAATGCGCACGCCGCCGGCAAGGGCCGCCTCTCCGCGGCGCCGGTCACCGTGCCGATCCGTTTCACCGCGGCGCGCGTCACCGGCGTCGGCACCGTCGCGGGCGGGATCCTGCGCAACCTGTCGGTCGACGGCCTGCTCCGCGTGACGCCGACGCTGCTGACCGGCGATGCGCTCAAGCTCCGGTCGGACAAGCTCACCGGCAGCATCAATCTTGCGGTCGACCTGCGCAACGGCCAGTTCGAGGTCGGCATCAACGGCGGGCTCGGTCGTTATCTGATTTCCGGTCTCGGCATCGTCGACGTGAAGTCTACCTTGCGCGTCGTCCCCGGCCCGAACCGCCACGGCACGCGCGTGATCGGCCAGGGCAGCGCGCAGATGGTGCGGCTCGACAACGCGTTCTTCCGCAGCCTCGCAGGCGGGTTGCCGCGGATCACCACCAACCTCGAACGCACCACCGACGGCATTCTCCACTTCACCAACCTGGTGCTGACCGCGCCGCAGATCCGGCTGACCGGCAACGGCTATCGTCGGCGCGACGGGACCTTCCATTTCGAGGGGAGCGGGCGCCAGCAGACCTATGGCCCGGTTCAGCTCGTGCTCGACGGCCAGATCGACAAGCCGACGCTCGACCTCGTCTTCGCCAGCCCCAATGCGACGCTCGGCCTGACGAACGTCCGCGCGCATCTCGATCCGACGCCGCAGGGGTTCGCGTTCACCGCAGCCGGCGGATCGCGGCTCGGGCCGTTCACGACCAGTGGCGCGATCCTGTTGCCGCCGGGGGCCGGCGCGACGATCGCGATCGCGGCGCTGAACGTCGCGGGGACGCGCGCGAGCGGGAATATCGCGGTGGTAGACGGCGGCTTCGACGGGCGGCTCGCGGTCGCCGGTGGCGGGATCTCGGGCGATCTGTTGTTCCGTCCGGTCGGCACCATCCAGCGGATCGAAGGCCATCTCTCTGCCAAGGCCGCGACGCTCGACACCGTCGCGCTGCGTGCGGGCAAGCTCGATTTCGTCACGCTGCTCGATCCGGCAGGCACCTCGATCGAGGCGACCGCGACCGGCCTTGGCCTCCGTCACGGCGCGCTCAGCCTCGCCCGGTTCAACGGCGCGGCGTCGCTCAGAGGCGGCGTCGGGACGATCAAGGCGTCGATCGCCGGCTCGCGCGGCCGCGCGTTCGATATCCAGAGCGTGACGCAGGTCACCGCGACCAGCTACGCGATCTCCGCGCAGGGCACGCTCGATGGCCGCCCGCTGAAACTGCTCACCCCTGCGGTGCTGACGCAGGCGGAGGACGGCTGGCACCTCGCACCGACCAAACTCAGCTTCGGCGGCGGCGAGGCGCAGGTCGGTGGCCATTTTACCGGCACCAGCACGGCGGTCGACGCCAGCCTGGCGCGGATGCCGCTCGCGCTGCTCGATATCGGCTATCCCGGGCTCGGGCTCAGCGGTTCCGCGTCGGGCCGCTTCAACATCGCCACCGCGAACGGCGCCGCGCCGACCGGCAAGGCCGATCTCACGATCCGCGGGCTCAGCCGCGCCGGCCTAGTCCTGTCGTCGCGCCCGATCGACGTCGGCGTCGCAGCGGTGCTCTCGCCCGACAAGCTCGGTCTGCGCGCGGTGATCGCGTCTGCCGGCAAGACCATCGGCCGCGCTCAGGCCCAACTTGCGCCGCTGGGGCAGGGGGACTTGGCATCCCGGATCAGTAACGCCCGCCTGTTCGGGCAGCTTCGATACAGCGGCCCGGCCGATACGCTCTGGCGGCTCACCGGGGTCGAGTTGTTCGACCTGTCGGGCCCTGTCGCGATCGGTGCGGATGTTGTCGGGACGCTCGCCAACCCGACGCTGCGCGGTATCGTCCAGGCGAACGGTGCGCGGATCGAGAGCGCCACCACCGGCACCGTCCTCACCAACGTCCAGGCGACTGGGCGCTTCGGCGGCTCGCGGCTTGTGATCGACCGGTTCGGCGCGGACGCGGGCAAGGGCGGCCGCGTCATCGGCACCGGCCAGTTCGAATTCGCTGCCGCCGCGGGAGTGGGGCTCGACCTCAAATTGCAGGCCGACAAGGCGGTGATGATCAACCGCGACGACATCGGTGCAACCGTCTCCGGGCCGCTGACGTTCAAGTCGAACGGCTCGGGCGGCACGATCGCGGGCGATGTCGTGCTCGACAAGAGCCGCTACCGCCTCGGCCAGGCCACCGCTGCCAGCGCCGTTCCCCAACTCAACATCCGCGAAATCAACCTGCCCGACGGCGGCGAGGAAGTCGCGACCCCGACCAAGCCTTGGACGCTCGCGATCAAGGCCCGCGCGCCTAACCAGGTGATGGTCAGCGGTCTGGGCCTCACCAGCGAATGGTCCGCCAACCTCCAGATCGCCGGCCAGCCCGAGAACCCGGCGATCACTGGCCGCGCGACGCTGATCCGCGGCGACTACGAGTTCGCGGGGCGGCAGTTCGAGTTGGCGCGCGGCGTGATCCGCTTCGACGGGCAGGTGCCGGCCAACCCCGCGCTCGATATCGAGGCGAATGCGGATTCGACCGGGCTCAGCGCGTCGATTCGGGTGACTGGATACGCGCTGAAGCCCGAGATCGGCTTTACCAGCACGCCCGCGCTTCCCGAGGACGAGCTGCTCTCGCGGCTTTTGTTCGGCACCTCGATCACCAACCTGTCCGCGCCCGAAGCGTTGCAGTTGGCAGCGGCAGTCGCGGCGTTGCAGGGCGGCGGCAGTGACTTGAACCCGATCAACGCGGTTCGTCGCGCCGCCGGACTCGATCGTCTCCGCATCCTCCCCGCCGATCCACAGACCGGGCAGGGCACCTCGATCGCGGCGGGCAAATACGTCACGCGGCGCCTGTACGCAGAGATCGTCACCGACGGTCAGGGCTATTCCGCCACGCAGGTCGAGTTCCAGGTCACCCGCTGGCTTTCGCTGCTGTCGAGCATCTCCACGCTCGGCCGGCAGAGCGCCAACGTCCGCGTGTCGAAGGATTATTGAGGACATGGCCCCATTGCCGTTCGGGCTGAGCGAAGTCGAAGCCGCTTCCGATACGCAGGCCCTTCGACTTCGCTCAGGGCGAACGGTAAGGGGGGGCTTTCGGTTTAGGACCCAGTCATGAAGCCCGTCATCTTCGGCCTGTCCGGCCCCGTCCTTACCCCCGCCGAACGCGCGTTCTTCGTCGAGTGCGAGCCCGCCGGCTATATCCTGTTCAAGCGCAACATCGTCGACCGCACCCAAGTCCGTGCGCTGACGGACTCGCTCCGCGCGCTGGCCGGACGCCAGGACCTGGCGATCCTGATCGACCAGGAGGGCGGCCGCGTCGCGCGGATGGGACCGCCCGAATGGCCCGCATTTCCCGCTGGCCCGGTATTCGATGCAGCCTACGAACGAGCACCGATGACCGCGATCCAGGCGGCACGCGCCAACGCGCAGGCGCTCGGCGTCATGCTCAGCGAGGTCGGGATCACCGTCGACTGCCTGCCGCTGCTCGACGTGTCGCAGCCCGACACCACCGAAGCCGTCGCCTCACGCACGTTCGGCTCCGATCCCATGCTCGTCGCAGCCCTCGGCCGCGCAACGCTGGAAGGGCTGGCGGAAGGCGGCGTGGTCGGTGTCGTCAAGCACATGCCCGGCCACGGCCGCGCCAAGGTCGACACGCACCACCACCTCCCGACCGTCACCGCGACCGACGCCGACCTCGAGATCGACATCGAACCGTTCCGCACGCTCAACCAGGCGCCGATGGGCATGACCTCGCATATCGTCTTCGACGCGTGGGATGCCGACCGCCCCGCCACGCTGTCGCCGATCGTGATCGACGAGATCATCCGTGGGCGGATCGGCTTCGACGGCCTCCTGATGACCGACGACATCGACATGAAGGCGCTGTCCGGCACCGCCGGTGACAAGGCGGCGGGCGCGATCGCGGCTGGGTGCGACCTGGTGCTCGATTGCTGGGCACAAATGGACGAGATGGTCGAGATCGCCGGGCGGCTTGGGGAAATCTCGGAAGCGTCGCGCGTGAGGCTCGATCGGGCGATGGCGTCGGTCGGCGCGGCCAAGGGTGACTTCGCGGAGCTGATCGCAACGCGAGACGCGCTGTTGGCACGCGCCTGAGCTGGTTTGGTACGAGTAGCGCGCGTCTTTTCTCGCACCTCCCCGGCGAAGGCCGGGGTCCAATTGGAGAGGTCGCAGAAACGGGGCGCGATCCCCAGTTACCACCGTCCCCCAATTGGGCCCCGGCCTCCGCCGGGGTGGTGTTGGTAGAAAGGACGTTGCCGTTCGTCCTGCGTAGCTGCTAAGCGGCATATCGAAGACAGGTTGGCACGCGAAACCTGTGCTTCGATACGCGCCTTCGATACGGCTCTGACGAGCCTACTCAGTCGCTACTCAGCACGAACGGAAAGGGGATGCGACGTCCCCGTCCCCACGATCACCCCAACCCCCGAGCCCGCTCGTCCCCGCGCAACGTCAGCACCTCGACACCGCCGCGCGTCACCGCCACCGTATGCTCGAACTGCGCCGAAAGCTTGCCGTCGTCGGTCACCACCGTCCACCCGTCATCCTCGGTCGACACTTTCCGCGTCCACTGGTTGATCATCGGCTCGATCGTGAACACCATCCCCTCGCGCAGCGTCATACCGGTCCCCGCGCGCCCGAAATTGAGCACCTGCGGCTCCTCGTGCATCTCCCGACCGATGCCGTGCCCGCAATAATCGCGCACCACCGCATAGCCGTGCTTCTTCGCGTGCCGCTCGATCGCGAAGCCGATATCGCCGAGATGCGCGCCCGCCCTGACCTGCCGAATGCCCTGCCACATCGCCTCCTGCGCGACCCGCACGAGGCGCTTCGCGGCAGGCGGAACGGTACCCACCATATATGTCTTGCTCGAATCAGCGATGAAGCCGTTCTTCTCCAGCGTGATGTCCAGATTGACGATGTCGCCGTTGCGGATGACATCGCGAACGTTCGGCACGCCGTGACAGACGACGTGATTGATCGAGCTGTTCAGTACATATTCGAAGCCATATTGCCCCTTGCTCGCGGGTCGGGCGGCGAGGTCGTCGGTGATGTAGCGATCGACCATGTCGTTGACCTGCAACGTCGACAGCCCGGCCAGATCCTGCTCGTCGAGCATCTCGAACACCGACGCCAGCAACGCGCCCGATACGCGCATCAGCGCCAGTTCCGCCGCCGTCTTCACCATCTCAGGCTGCCGTTTTGTCGGCGACGCGCACCGAGGCCGCGGCGAGTTGCGCGGTGACGATATCGTTGAACGACAGCGTCGGGTTGGCCTCGGCGAGCATGCCGATCTTCATCCAAAACTCCGCCTGCGCATTGATCGACCGGCACAGCACCTGGCTCGCTCGCCGCGCATCCTCGTGCAGCGCGTCGTCGATCTTCACGATACCCATTCAAGCCTCACATCAACTATGACCATATGAAACGTATACGGTTTATATGGTCGTGCGTCAAACGTGAAGGCTGGATGCTCGTCAGCGCGCGCTGTAGCGTCCGGCGATGGACGACGCGCAACTGACCCTGGATCTCGACGGATGGGAGGGGCCGCTCGATCTGCTGCTCTCGCTCGCGCGCGGGCAGAAGGTCGATCTGCGAAAAATCTCGATCCTCGCGCTGGTCGAGCAGTATCTTGCCTATGTCGACTCCGCGCGCGCGCTGAAGCTCGAACTCGCCGCGGACTATCTCGTGATGGCGGCATGGCTGGCGTATCTGAAGTCGGCATTGCTCCTGCCACGCGACCCGCTCGCCGAGCCCGACCCGGAGGAACTCGCGCTGCGGCTCCAACTGCGGCTCGAACGCCTGAGTGCGATGCGCGAGGCCGGCGCGCGGCTGATGGCGCGCGACCGGACCGGGCGCGACGTGTTCCTGCGCGGCGCGCCCGAGGGGTTGCGGACGGTGCGCAAGGCCGCATGGCAGGCCGAGATCTTCGACCTGATCGCGGCGTACGGCCGCATTTCCGCGCGGACGCGTCCCGTGATGCACGTGGTTGCCGACCGCGAAGTGATGACGCTGGAGGCGGCGCTAGAGCGCGTATCGATGCTGGTCGGCGAGCGGATCGACTGGAGCGTGATCGAAAGCTTCCTTCCCGAAGCGGGCGAGCGTCTCCGACGGTCGGCGCTGGCATCGAGCTTCGTCGCAGCGCTCGAACTCGCGCGGCAGGGCAAGATCGAATTGCGCCAGGCGTCACCCTTCGCGCCGCTGTATCTGAGGGCCCGCGCGTGACCCCACCGGACGACTTCACCCGCGCCGTCGAGGCGGTGCTGTTCGCGGCCGAGACCCCGCTGACGCTCGACGCGATTCGAGCGCACGTCGGCACGGGTGACGTACGGGCGGCACTCGACCAGCTGACGGCCGACTATGGCGGCCGCGGCATCGCGATCGTCCGGCGCGGCGAGCGCTGGCAGTTCCAGACCGCGCCCGACATGGCGCACATGCTCCGCCGCGACCGCGAGGAACCGCGCAAGCTCAGCCGCGCCGGGATCGAGACGCTGGCGATCATCGCCTACCACGAGCTCGTCACCCGCGCGGAAATCGAGGCGATTCGCGGGGTACAGATCTCGAAGGGGACGCTCGACGTCCTGATGGAAGCGGGCTGGGTGAAGCCGGCCGGGCGGCGCGAAGTGCCGGGGCGGCCGCTGATGTTCGCGACCACGCCCGCATTCCTCGTCCATTTCGGCCTCCAGAGCCGCCGCGACCTGCCCGGGATCGACGATCTGCGCGCCGCCGGGCTGCTCGACCCGGTCGATCTGGCGTTCGATCGCCTCGAAGGTGACGGCGATGGTGACCGCGACGCGGACGCTGATGGCGAGATGGCTGGCAATGAGACGGGATGAGGCTTAGGTAGGGTCCAGTTTCCAGGAGAATTGCCATGGGCGGTTTCAGCCCGATTCACTTGCTAGTCCTCGCGGTCGTCGCGATCCTGCTTCTCGGCGGTGGCCGATTCTCGAACCTGATGGGCGACGTCGCCAAGGGCGTGAAGAACTTCAAGAAGGGCATGTCCGAGAACGACGACGAGACGCCGGCCAAGCCGTCGGCGCGGATCGAAGCGCAGAAGACCGCCGATCCCGCGTTCGATCGCGACGGCAATCGCGTCCGCGACGACCGTCCCGCTTGAAACCGGTTGAGTTGACGTCTCCGAATAGGCGCTGCTGATGTTCAATATCGATGCCTCCGAGTTCCTGCTCGTGGCTTTCGTTGCGCTCATCGTGATCGGTCCGAAGGATCTGCCCAAGGCGATGCGCGTGGTCGGCTATTGGGTCGGCAAGGCGCGCGGCGTCGCGCGGCAATTTCGCTCGGGCTTCGATTCGATGGTCCGCGAGGCCGAACTCGAAGAGATGGAAAAGCGCTGGGCGTCGGAAAACGAACGCATCATGCGCGAGCATCCGCAGACGATTACGGACGCTGCGGCCGATACCACGCAGGTCGTGCATTCGCCGGAGACGGAGGAGCATCGTCGCGATTATCGGTCCCTCGACCACGCGGACGATCATACGGACGAGCCGGTGATGGTCGAGAAGCCGGTCGTCGCCCCCGCCGTGCAGGTTGATCCTTCGGGTCACGATACCGGTCACGGCGATCGGTATGGGGTGGCCGCGCTTTCTGCGGATCGCGCTCCAGACCTGTTCGATACGCAGACGACCGCTCCAATTCCTGCGCCCCAAGCCATCGACGACAAGACCGGCAAGTCCGACGTCGCGTCGTCGTGATCGGTCTCAACCTCCGCGCCCCATTGGCGGCTGAAAGCATGACATGAGCGAGATCGACGCCAGCCGGGCACCGTTGCTCGACCATCTGATCGAGTTGCGGCGGCGGTTGCTGTACTGCATCGCCGCGCTGGTCGTGACGTTCGCGATCTCGATGTATTTCGCCGAGGATATCTTCGGCTTCCTGGTCCACCCGCTGCTCGCGGCGGGGCAGAACAAGGTTATCTACACCGAGATCTTCGAGGCGTTCTTCGTCCAGATCAAGGTGGCGTTCTTCGCGGCGATGATGCTGTCGTTCCCGGTGATCGCGAACCAGCTGTGGCAGTTCGTTGCGCCTGGCCTGTACAAGAAGGAGAAGCGCGCGCTCCTGCCGTTCATCCTCGCGACCCCGGTGCTGTTCCTGACCGGCGCGGCGATGGCGTATTACGTCGCGATCCCGATGGCGCTGCACTTCCTGCTCGGGTTCGACGGGATGGTCGGCGGCATCCACCGCGAGGCGCTGCCGGGGATCGGCAATTACCTGTCGTTCACGATGCAGTTCCTGTTCGGCTTCGGCATATCGTTCCTGCTGCCGGTGCTGCTGATGCTGCTCGAGCGGGCCGGCATCGTCACGCGCAAGCAGCTGATCGGCGCGCGGCGTTATGCGATCGTCGCGGCGTTCGCGATCGCCGCGGTGCTGACGCCACCGGATATCGGCTCGCAGCTGCTGCTCGCGATCCCGCTCGTCATCCTGTACGAAATGGCGCTGGTCGGAATCTGGTTCACCGAGCGCAGCCGCGCGAAGGCGCAGGCTACGGACGGTGAGGACGAGGCCGACGCCGGCACCGATATCGTCGAGCGCTGATACGAAAACGGGGCCCGGTGCATGTGCACCGGGCCCCGCATTGCAATAAGCGTGAAGGCTTACTTGGCGTTGTCTGCGGTCTTCGCGACGGTCTTGCCGGCCGAAGCCACGTCCTTGCCCGCACCCTCGACGGTGTTGCAGGCCGATACCATCAAAGCGCTAGCCACGATCGCCAGTCCAACCAACTTACGCATAATACTTCCTCCAAGGGCTTGAATGCCACCGGAGATGCAATGTTCGGGCGGGAATTTCGTTCCGGCGGCGAAACTCGCCAACACAGTGGTTTTAGATAAATTAAAGGCCCGACAGCATCACCGGGGGGGGAGGGTGATGCGGCCGGGCCTGTGTTCGGGATAGCGAGAGCGGGGGGCATAAATTCGCTATCCGAATTATCAAACGGTGGTCGCGGCACTCGGTTCCCCGTTTTTCCGAATTTTATCCTGCGAACCGGAAATACTGGTTCGCTCAATCGCGACCGGTGACCGCAAAGGCGATCTCGTACGCGCCGACCAGCGGATCGTGATGGAGGGGCGAGCGCAACTGGCGCGAAAGACCCTCCATGACGCGCCCATAGCGCGAGACGGACTCGCGCAGCGCATCGCTCTCGACCAAGGCGCGCGACACGACGCGCAGCAATCCGCGGTCGGGTTTGTCGGCGATCTTTTCGGCGGGTTTCACGACGATCCGGATCTGCGCGACCGGATCGCAACTGATCGCCAGCTCGATCATTTCGGTGACCAGGAATGCGATCGCGACGGCGACGTCCTGGTTGACGAGATACGGGTCGATATCGAGCGTGATGCCGAGGCCGTGCGACCGTTCGGACGCGGTCGCGCGGATGTTGGCGGACAATTCGCCGATCATCGTGCGCAGGTTGAGTCCGCGATTTTCCTCCAGCTCGGCGAAATGATTGCGGTGCACTACTGCCAGAGCATCGACGCGACGCTGGATCGAGGAATAGGCCGCGGTCGCATCTGCGCTCGGCGCGCTACGTGCGTGAAAGTTGATGAGGCTCGAGATCACCTGCAGGTTGTTCTTCACCCGGTGATGCACTTCGCGGGTCAGCTTGGTCTGGCGGACTAGGCCTTCGGCAAGCCCCGCTTCGTGCAGTGCGACCGTCCGGCTGATCGACTGGAACGTCTCGCCGAGTTCGCGGATTTCCTGCGCGGGCAGCGTGCTGACGACTCCGAAATCGAGTTCCTCGCCGGGCGTGAACGCCGCGACCGCGCCGCGCAGCCGCCGCAACGGCCGGATCAGCAGCCGATCGACCACGAACCACGCGATGCTGGCGGCCGCGAGCCACATCAGCAGCGGCAACAGCATCGCGACGATCAGCGACGACGTGACCGGCGCGCTGCGGACGCTCGTGCGCAGTGCGAGGCCTGCTACGCCCAGATCGGTGCGGGTCGTCTCCATGCGATCGAGCGGCCGTTCGTCGGGGATGGTTTCGAGATGGAGCGCTTCTTCGTCGAGGACGATCGCGCTGCTGACCGCCGAGGCGCGCGTCGACGGCGTCGCAATCTTTTCGAGGAACGCGCGGGGGAAATAGGCGCGTGCCGAGGTGCCGCCGCGTCGGCCGGACGTGGGGCCGGAAATCGCCAACAGCAGCCCGGTGTCCGGCACGATCGCCGCCGAGATCGGCATGTCGTCGCGGCGCAACGTCACCGGGTTGGGCAGCGCGACGCCGCACAACACGTGGCCAGCGCGGTCGGTGATGATGAAGCGGGTCCCGGCCGAAGACTGCTGCGCAAAGACGCCCTGCGCGCGTGCGCAGCTCGGTGCATCGGCAGGATCGTTGCCGAGCGCGTTCACGGCGACGCGCAGCGCCGTCATGTCGCCCACCAGCTCGATCGCGATCGCACGCGCACTCTCGTTGGCGGTGACACGCAGCCGTGCCCGCGCTTCCTGATCGGCCAGTCGCGTGGTCTGCAACGTCGCGAAGACCGCGATCAACGCCAGCGGCAGTAGTGCCGCACTGAGGATGAGGAAGAGTTTTGCACCGGTCGGCAGGCGCCGCATCGTTGCAAACAGTCGATGTTCGGGGCGTTCTGCGAGCGGCGATCGCTCGTCGGACAAATCGATCGGCGAGGCCATCCGGCCCGCCGTCAGTCTAGCTTGCCGAGAAGATCGAGCAGATCGTCCGGAATCGTCTCGTCGACAGTTTTCTGGTAGACCGAGCGCAAGGCCGACCCCATTTGCTGATCCTTGTTGGGGATAGCCTTCGGGATCTTGGCAGACGAAGTCTTCTCCGTGTCGTGGCCCAAACTCAAAACTTCCCCCTGCACGACGCATACCGATGGTGTGGTTGCGAGCATGGCACTATCCCTGACACAGGTCGCCTACTCACAAAAAGCTGTTCGTGAAACCAAATAGCATCTCGATAGTTCCGTGTCCGAGCGAAATTTCCCCGGCTCCGTACAACGTTGTCATATTTTAAGACGATCGGGCGACGGATCCGGGCCATTTTCGACCAACGCCATTGTAATGCTGCGAGCCGCCCGACACATGAGGGGCCGCATAGGATCAGGGAGTATTCGTTACCCATGTCGCTTGGACAGCAACTCGCACCGCACCTTCCCTTTTTGCGGCGCTATGGCCGGGCACTGACCGGTAGCCAGATGCATGGCGACAAGTATGTTCGCGCCACGCTCGAGGCCATCGTCGCAGCCCCCGAGGAGTTTCCTCGCGATGTCGATCCCCGCCTCGGCCTGTACCGGATGTTCCAGGCGATCTGGAATTCGGCGAACTTCGACGAGGTCGCCGACGAGGGTGTCGACGAGGCGAAGGGGCATGAAGCCGTCGCGCGTGCGCGTCTGGCCCGCATGACCCCGTTGTCGCGGCAGGCCTTGTTGCTGACCGCGATGGAGGGTTTCACGCCCGAGGATGCCGCGTATCTGATCGAAGTCGAGCCGAGCGAGGTCGACGATCTCGTCGCCGATGCGCTGTCCGAGATCGAGAACCAGACCCGCGCGAAGGTCCTGATCATCGAGGACGAGCCGATCATCGCGATGGATATCGAGACGATCGTACGTGATCTCGGCCATGACGTGACCGGTGTCGCGGTTACCCGCGACGAAGCCGTCGCATTGGCTATGGAAATGCGGCCGGGCCTCGTGCTCGCCGACATCCAGCTTGCCGACGACAGTTCGGGTATCGACGCGGTCAAGGACATCCTGGCCGAGTTCGAGGTCCCGGTGATCTTCATCACCGCGTTCCCCGAGCGCCTGCTGACCGGCGAGCGGCCCGAGCCGACCTTCCTGATCACCAAGCCGTTCCAGCGCTCGACCGTTAAGGCGGCGATCAGCCAGGCGCTGTTCTTCGATCAGGCGACCGTCCCGGCAAACTAAATCGGTTGGGTCAGGGGCAGTCAACGCCTTGATTAGGGCGTATTTATAATTCAGTATGGGTTCGTGTTCGTTACGGCTGCGGACCCAAAACTGTTCCCGGGGGTTAAACATATCATGGCTGACCCGAACGATCGTATCCACGTCAAAACCGACGACGCGCGCGCTGGGGCAACGCCTCATATGACGCGGTATATTCTGGCGATCTCCTTGGTGTTGGTAATCGTGATTTTCGGTTTTCTCGTCCTTCGTTAACTTTTGTTGGGTGCGCGTTGTTGGTAATGACCACAGCGCATCCTTATGCTTGTCACGTGTCGACGGCATCGCTCCATCGGGATTGATCGGATTACCATGACCCAGCCTGCTCCACGCACCGATGTCGACGACGATATCGACGAAGTCGTCGTGCCGGTCGAGCATGTCTCGTTGTCGGATGCCGAGTTCAAGGTTCAGCTGGCGCAGGTGATCCCGCATCTGCGCGCGTTCGGTCGGTCGCTGTCGGGTAGCCGCGATCTGGCCGACGATTTGGTCCAGGAAACGCTGCTGAAGGCGTGGGCGGCGCGTCTGCGGTTCCAGGCCGGCACCAACATGCGCGCGTGGACGTTCATCATCCTGCGTAACCTGTATCTGTCGCAAATGCGCCGCGCGCGCTTCAAGGGCGAGTGGGACGATCTGGTCGCGGATCGCATCCTGGCAGCACCTGCTAGCCAGGACCGCCATGTCGAACTCGGCGATATGCAGCGGGCGCTGATGCACCTGCCGCAGCCTCAGCGCGAGGCGCTGATCCTGGTTGGCGCAGGCGGGTTCGCCTATGAGGAAGCCGCCGAAATCTGCGGCGTCGCGGTCGGAACCATCAAGAGCCGTGTCGCGCGCGGTCGCGTAGCGTTGGAGACGATCCTCAACGACGGATCGCTGCCGTCACGTCGCGATCACGAGACCGATACGACCAAGACCGCGCTGGATTCGATCATGGGTGACGTCGAGGAACTCAGCCGCGGTCGGTGATCGCGGCTACTCGACTGGTATCGTCAGTGCAGGCGACTGGGAACGGCGTCCAGTCTATGAAGCAACTCTGTAAAGTCTGACGGCGTCGCGTTCGGTTCGTCGAATGCGCCGCGCAACGCATAACCGATCACGTCGGTGACCCGCGGACGGTACACGGTCTGTCGACCATCCTCTTCGCGCTTGATCGTGAGAAATGCATAAGACATGGCCTGATAACGGCCAAAGGTGCTTTTTGTTGCTTTGTAGTTACAGGCTGTCGCCGCGGTCTGTATCATTCCGACATGGCCGAAACATTCTCCGATCCTACGCGCGCTGAGCGTCCCGCTCCCGCCGATCGTATCGTCGACGCGACGATCCGTGCTCGACACTGGTCGCCGTTCCTGTCGATGGTGCTGGACCGCGAGCCGGTGTTGGCGACAGCGCTTGGTGAAGGGCGGCTCGATTTGTCGCTGTCGAGCGCCGAACCCGATATGCCGACCGCCAAGCGATTGCGGCTCGAACGTCGCGCGATGGCCTTGACGGTCGCGGTCGGCGATCTGTCAGGCGTCCTCGATCTGACCGCGGTGACCGGCGCGCTCACCAGGTTCGCGGACCATGCGCTCGATACCGCGATCCGCGCCGCGATCGAGGAGCGCACCCCCGGCGCCGAGGTCCGCGGCTTCACCGCGATCGCGCTGGGCAAGCAGGGGAGCGGCGAACTCAATTACTCGTCGGATATCGATCCGATCCTGCTGTTCGATCCCGCCACGCTGCCGTGTCGTCCGCGTGAGGAACCCGACGAGGCCGCGGTGCGGATCGGCAAACGCGTCGTCGAACTGCTGCAGGCGCGCGATGGCGACGGGTATGTCCTGCGCGTCGATCTGCGGTTGCGGCCTTCGCCCGAGATCACGCCGATCGTCCTGCCGGTGGAGGCGGCGATCGGCTATTACGAGGCGCAGGCGCTGCCTTGGGAGCGGGCCGCGTTTATCCGCGCGCGCGCCGCGGCGGGGGATATCGCGCTCGGCTTGAAGTTCCTGGAGACGATCCGCCCGTTCATCTGGCGCCGCGCGCGCGATTTCGGGGCGATTCGCGAAATCCGCGGCATGTCGCGACGGATCCGCGATCATCATTCGCAGGGGCAGGCGTTCGGTCCGGGCTATGACCTCAAGCGTGGGCGCGGCGGAATCCGCGAAGCCGAGTTTTTCGCGCAGATCCACCAGCTGATCCACGGCGGACGCGATCCGGCGCTGCGGGCACCCGCGACGCGCGACGCCTTGGCACGTCTTGCCGATGCAGGCTGGATCGCGGGTGACGAAGCGACCGCGTTGATCGACGGCTATACGCTGCTCCGCACGATCGAGCACCGCGTGCAGATGATCGACGACCGCCAGACGCACACGCTGCCGACCGGCGACGCGCTCGACCGGGTGGCCAAGCTCCACGGCGTGCGGGATGCCGAGGCGCTGCTGGCGCTGCTCCGACCGCGCGTGACCGAAACCGGGCGGATTTACGACGCGCTCGACGATACCGTGCGGCCCGCATTCTCGCACGATCCTGTCACGCTCGATGCGGATCTGACGCTCGCGGGATACGCCGACCCGGAAGCCGCACGACGCCGGATCGAGGCGTGGCGTGGCGGCGCTTACCCCGCGCTGCGTAGTCCCGCGGCGCGCGAGGCGCTGGAGGCGGTGCTGCCGACGCTGGTCCCCGCGCTGGCGACCGCGCCCGAGCCGCAGTCCGCGCTGCTGAGGCTCGATGCGCTGCTCGAACGGTTGCCGAGCGCGATCAACATCTTCCGCCTGCTCGAGGCGCGGCCGGGGCTCGCGACCTTGCTCGCGGCGATCCTCAGCCATGCGCCGACGCTGGCGGACGATCTCGGGAGACGCCCCGGTCTGCTCGACGGACTGATCGATGCGACCGCGTTCGAGGCGGTCGGCGACGTCGCGGCGCTGGAGGCGATGATGCGCGCCGGCGATGCGGGCGCGGACTATCAGGCGCGACTCGATCATGTCCGCCGTGTGGTCGGCGAAATGCGGTTCGCGCTCGGTGCGCAGATCATCGCGGGAACGTCCGATCCGCTCGCGGTCGCGGCGGGCTATGCGCGGGTCGCGGAGGCGGCGATCGGCGTGCTCACGCAGGCGACGATCGACGAATTCGCCAAGGTTCATGGCCGCGTCCCCGACAGCGAACTGGTCATCCTGGCGCTCGGTCGGATGGGCGGGGCGATGCTCACCCACGCCTCCGATCTCGACCTGATCTATCTGTTCACCGGTGACTTTTCGGCCGAGTCGGATGGTGCGAAGCCATTGGGTGCAACGCTCTACTACAACCGGCTGGCGCAACGGGTGACCGGGGCGCTGTCCGTCGCTACGGCGGCGGGGCCACTTTACCAGATCGACACGCGGTTGCGGCCGTCGGGCGGGCAGGGGCCGCTGGTCGTCACGCTCGACAGCTTTGCCCGCTACCAGCGCGAGGACGCGTGGACCTGGGAGCATATGGCGCTGACCCGCGCCCGGCCGGTGTTCGGATCGGCAACCGCGCGAAAGGCAGTGGCGACGATCGTGCGTGATGTCCTCGCCGGTGACCGGCCGCAGCGCGACGTAATGACCGATGCGCGGTCGATGCGCACCGAGATGGCGACGCACAAACCCGCCAAGGGCCCGCTCGACGCCAAGCTGTTGCCGGGCGGACTGGTCGATCTCGAATTCGCGGTGCACGTCGTCCAACTCGTCCACCGTACCGGGTTCGACCCCAACCTCGGCGTAGCGATCGACCGGCTGATCGAGGCGAAACTGATGCCCGCGACGATGCGCGCGGCGCACGATGTCCTGACCCGGCTCTTGGTGACGCTGCGGCTGGTCGCGCCCGATGCCACCGCGCCGGGGGCCGCGACCGAAGCGCTGATCGCGCGCGCGATCGGCGTGGCGGACTGGCCCGCGGCGATTGCCAAGCTCGACTCGACGCGGCAGGAGGTCCGCGAATTCTGGATGCAGCTCACGGGAGACCATGATGGATGACGGTTCGCCAATCCCCGACGTGACGGTGACGATCGACGACACCGAGGTGTCGCTGGCCAGCCTCGGCGCGCCGCTCGTGGTCTATTTCTATCCGAAGGACGACACCACGGGCTGCACCACCGAGGCGAAGGACTTCTCCGCGCTCGCGGATGCGTTCGCGGCTGCTGGCGTCAGTGTCGTTGGCATCTCCAAGGATACGCCCGCGTCGCACGCGAAGTTCACCGCGAAACACGCGCTTACCGTGCGTCTCGCCAGCGATGTCGACGGCGTCGCCTGCGAGGCGTTCGGCGTGTGGGTCGAGAAGGCGATGTACGGCAAAAAGTACATGGGGATCGAGCGCGCGACCTTCCTGTTCGGCGCCGACGGCACGCTGGCCAAGGCGTGGCACAAGGTTCGCGTGCCGGGTCATGCGGAGGCCGTCTTGGCTGCCGCCCGCGCTCTCTAAAAAGACCGCGATAACCCGCGAAGATCCGCGCGTTTTTCCGGTCGTGACGTCACTGTTCCATCGACTCGCCGTACCGACGCGGCACTCCGCCGCGCGGTGGGCCGCGTGCTATTGCTGAAATCCATTGTATCCGGCCTAAACCCAACTGTCTGACGCGCGGAGGGGCTGCGAATCAGGACCGCGTTTCGGAGCCGTCCGCTTGGGGGCGAACGGCCCTGTATTATTTTGTCGGGGACCAATGGTCGAAATTTCCGCTGCCGCTCTCGGAACGCGCCTCAAGGCGCTGTTCGCACCGCGCGATGTTCTCTTTCACAATGGTACGACGCTGCGGCGCATCCGCTTCGGCGGCAAGCGCCAGGCTGCGATTGCCGCCATCGGTGCGGTCACGCTCGGCTTTTCCGGCTATGGCGCGGCGCAGGCGGCCCATGACGCGGCTGCGGCAACCGGCGTGGTCGTTCCGGCTACCGCCGATATCAAGCTCGCCCAGATGCAGCATCAGATCGGGCAGATGCGCCAGCGCGTCGCGACGATCCGCGAAACCGCCGAGGCGCACGCCAAGCGTATCGAACAGCGTCAGGCGCTGATCACCGCCGCGCTGACCGGTAGCGGCGATGCCAAGGCGCTGTCGCTCGCGACGCCGTCGATCGATCCTGCTGCCGACAAGCTCGCCGCCGAAATCGTCAAGCCGCTGGTCAAGCTCGAGGGACGCCAGGTCAAGCTGGCCAGCGTCGCGCAGGACCTGCTCGACCAGCGCTATGCCGAGACGACCGCGACCGTGCGCAAGCTCGGGCTGCGTCCCGAACGGATCGCCAAGCGGTCGCGTGGAGCCAGGGCGGCAACGGCCATGGGTGGCCCGATGATCGCCGCCAACAGCGAGGAAGCCTCGGCCGATCTTCGTGCCGATGCGCAGTTCCGGACGCTGTTCCAGACATGGAAGAAGCTCGACACGTTGCAGCAGGGCGCGATCGCGATCCCGTCGGTCCAGCCGGTGCATGCGCTGTCGTTCACCAGCAATTTCGGCATCCGCTCCGATCCGTTCCGCGGTACCGCGGCGATGCATGCCGGCGTCGACATCCCCGGCCCGATCGGCACGCCGATCTACGCGACCGCCGACGGCATCATCGCGCACGCGGGTCGCCAGGGCGGCTACGGCAACATGGTCGAGATCAACCACGGCAAGGGCATCGCGACGCGCTACGGCCACCTCTCGAAGATCCTCGTCGCGGACAACGCGCGCGTGACTCGCGGCCAACTCATCGCGCTGATGGGCTCGACCGGGCGTTCGACCGGCTCGCATCTGCACTACGAAGTCCGGATCGATGGTCACGCAGTGAACCCGGTACCGTTCCTGACGACCGCCGATTACCTGCTCGCGGCGCAGGACCGCTCGGTGAATGCCATCCCGGTGTCGACCACCGGCCCCGCCGCACAGGACTGATCCGACTTCTTTGCGCCCCTCCCTGAAAGGGAGGGGGGAAGGAGTGCATCGAGACGCTACGGCAGTTTGATCCACACCCCCGTCATCCCGGAGAAGCCCGGGACCTCGATCCGCGTGGACGGACTCACCGCATGAGATGCCAGCGTTCGCCAGCGTTACGATAAGGTGCCCTACGCCCCGAGGTTGCCGCGGGTAGCGCGACCGCCTATCTCTCAGTCATGGCAACGCTGGCACCCGACATCATCCTTACCCCCTCCGCAGCGGCGCGCGTCGCGGCGATCGCCGTCAAGCAGGGGAAGCCCGCGATCCTGCGTCTGTCGGTCGATGGCGGCGGCTGTTCGGGGTTCCAGTACAAGTTCGGATTCGCCGATTCGGTCGAATCCGACGACGTGATCGCCGAGCATGACGGCGTTCGCCTCGTCGTCGACAGCGTCAGCATCGATCTCGTTCGCGGGTGCGCGGTCGATTACGTCGAATCGCTCGCAGGCGCTGCGTTCAAGGTCGAGAACCCCAATGCCGCGTCGGGTTGCGGCTGCGGCTCCAGCTTCTCGGTCTGACACTGCCATGAAAATCGTCACGTACAACGTCAACGGCATCAAGGCGCGGTTGCCGCGGCTGATCGAGTATCTCGTCGAAGAACAGCCCGACATCGTCTGCCTCCAGGAATTGAAGTCGAGTGACGACACCTTCCCGATCGCGGACATCGAGGCGGTCGGGTACGGCGCGGTCTGGCACGGGCAGAAGGCGTGGAACGGCGTCGCGATCCTCGCGAAGAGCGGCACGCCCGTCGTGCGCCAGCGGGGACTTGAAGGTGAACCCGAGGACGAGCAAAGCCGCTACATCGAAGCCGATATCGACGGGCTGATCATCGCCGCGCTCTATCTGCCGAACGGCAACCCGCAACCCGGTCCCAAGTTCGATTACAAACTCCGCTGGATGGATCGCCTCGCCGCACGCGGGCGCGTCCTGCTGGACGAAGAGAAGCCAGCCGTTCTCGCGGGCGACTACAACGTGATCGCCAACGACGACGACACTTTCTCAGTGCGTGCGATGCAGGACGACGCGCTGATGCAGCCCGAAAGCCGCGAGCATTACCGCGCGCTCGTTGCACAAGGCTGGACCGATGCGCTGCGCACGCAATTCCCCAAGGGCGGCGTCTGGACGTTCTGGGACTATCAGGCGGGGGCGTGGCAACGCGACGCCGGGTTCAGGATCGATCACCTGCTGCTGAGTCCGCAGGCGGCGGACCGAATGATCGATGCAGGCGTCGACAAGGCGTATCGCGGTCGGGAAAAGGCCAGTGATCATGCACCAACCTGGGTTCGGTTGCGCTAGCAATCCCGATCGCCCACGCGCATGACGCTCCGAACAGGGGAGCGTTGGCGTTGGGGAAGTTTGGGATAATGGCCGTCTGCTGGACGGCGGCAGCGATATTCGGGGCGGCGCCTGCATCGGCACAGGATGATCCAACATTCTGCCCGAACCGGCCGAGTCTTGGGTCATCGGCCTGCATCACCGCTCCGGGGCATGTCCAGTTCGAACTGTCCGCGCTCGACTGGCAGCGCGACGATACTTCGGACGAGCGCGAGGACACGATTCTGGCGGGCGATTTCGAGGCCCGGTTCGGCGTTGCCAAGGCTACCGAGCTTCAGCTGTCGTGGGCGCCGGTCGGTCGCGTAAGGACGCGCGACAAGGCGACCGGCATGATCGACACCACGACCGGGATCGGCGACGTCCGTCTCGGGCTACGGCAGAATTTCCGGAATCCCGACGGCAAGGGTCTGTCGTTCGGCGCGGAGCCGTTCGTGACGCTGCCGGTCGGTCGCGATCCCGTCGGCGCGGGCGACTGGGGGGCGGGTATCGTCCTGCCGGTCACATACGAGGTGAGCGAAAAGGTCCAGCTGTCCTTCACCGGCGAGGGCGATGCGGCGGTCGACGACGACGGCGATGGGCGGCATCTAGCGTATAGCGGCATCCTCGGTGTCGGTTATTCGCTGACGGAGACGGTAACCGCGACCGCCGAACTGTTCGTGCTGCGGGACGACGACCCGACCGGGCACCATACGGAGACGGCGACCGCCGGATCGGTCGCATGGCAGCCGCGCAAGAATCTGCAGCTTCACATGCTTGCGGTGGCCGGGTTGAACCACGATACGCCGGATGTACGGGTCGTAACCGGCGGGGCGGTGTTGTTCTGAGCCGGCCTCGGTTTCGCGTGGCTGTAGGGGTTGCCCGGTCACGCTTGACTTGATCCGCGTTAGGCCGTTCCTTCGGTTTCGATGCTCGCGAGCCTGACCTTCCTGCTCCAGTCGGTGGCCGGGCCACCGCTGCCGCGCGAGTTACGCAAACCAACGCCGCGCGTCGCGACGCCTTGCCCCGTCATCCAGCCGGGCGAGGAGATCGTCGTCTGCGCGCGTCCGACCGATCAGCGGATTGCTCCACTACCCGCACCGACCCAGCCGGCGCGCGGTGATCCGTTCTCGTTCCGGCTACCCGGTGGTGGCCAGGGGAATGTTCATGCGATCCGAACCGAACTGCCGGGTGCGAGCGGGCAGGGCGCGGCGGTCACGCTGCAGATCCCGTTCGGCAAGGGCAAGCGCGATTAGATGCGGGATCCGCTTGCGCAATTCGCCCGCGCGACCGCGGCGGATGGACTTCGAGCCGTCTTCAATTCTGCTCCCCTCCCTAAAAGGGAGGGGGCGGGGGTGGGTCGGCTTCCGTATTATCAGACGTCGGCGGCGCAAGCGGACCAACCCACCCCCAAGCCCCTCCCTTCCAGGGAGGGGAGAGATTGCCAGCCCCTTACTCCTAGGGCGGGGAGACAGCTGGCCCAGCCCTCCACAGACGGGAGCCATCCCAAATCAATCCAGCGCGCCTAGAGCGTCTTCTCGTACACCTGGTACACCTTGTTGACGCGGCTCTCGATCGTTTCGGCAATCGAGCGCATCCCCTGGTTGTCGTCGAGGATCCAGCCGATCTCGCCGCGCACCGCACCGTAATGCTCGACCGAGGCTCGGCGGATATATTCGATCATCATGAAGGCGAGCTGGCTGGCAAGCCGCGACGCCTGGAGTTCCTTGACCACGCCCATCAGCGGCACACGTACCGTTTTCGCCTTCGGTTTGCGCAACCACAGCAGCAGTTTCGCCCAGCCGAACGGGAGCAGGCTGCCGTTGAGCGGCTTGATCGCCTCGTTCAGGTCGGGGAGCGTGATCATGAACGCGGCGGGCTTGCCGTCGACTTCGGCGATCCGGATCAGGTCGTTGTAGACGATCGGCTTCAGCTTGACGCCGACGTCCTTGACCTCGGGTGGTGTGAGCGGGACGAAGCCCCAATTGTCCTTCCACGCGTCGTTGAGGATCGCCAGGATGATCGCCGCCTCTTCCGCGAACTTCGTCTTGTCGACCTTGCGGATGACGATCCGGGGATTCTTCTCGCCCGACTTGATGATGCGCTGGACGATAGGCGGGAACTGCTTCGTGATATCGACTTCATAGGTCAGCAACTGCTTGATCGGGCGATACTGCGCCCATTCGATCCAGCCGCGATATTCGGGCTTGGCATGCCCCATCATGATCGTCGGCGCGTGATCGTATCCGTCGATCAACAGGCCCGGCTCCTCCCAGATTGACATGCTGATCGGTCCGACCGCGCGCGTCATGCCCTGGTCGCGGAGCCATTGCTCGGCACGATCAAGCAGCGCCTGGAAGACGTCCTGCCGTTCGGCTTCCATCAGGCCCCATTGGCCGACACCGGGCCCGAAACCCTGCTCGGGCGGCATCGTCAGCGCGAGCGTGTCGATATGCGCCGAGATGCGGCCGACCACGCGACCGTCCTCCTCGGCCAGGAACAACTGCGCCTTGGCATGGCTGAACCAGCCGTTCTTCTCGGGCGTGATCAGTCCGAGCGCCTCGGACTTCAGCGGCGGCACCCAGTTGGGATCGTCGGCATAGAGGCGGAACGGCAGATCGATGAAGATCTTGCGATCCTTCTTGGTCTCGACCGGTCGAATGGTAAGCTTGGCCATGTGTCGTTCCTGTGTGCCTGTCGCGCGTGTCTAACCAGCCGCGTCGACAAAGGCGAGCGACTCGCACGACGTCCGGGGCGCGTCCGAGAAACGGTTCGAACGGGTCAGGGATCGGCCATCGCCGAATGCGGTCACGGTGATCGCCTTTCCCGCGGAACTGGTGCATTCCCGATGACTGTAAATGCCACGCTGCGGCCACTATGTTCGAACAATGGATACGCCCATGGACACTTCGCTCAGCCTGCCTCGTGGCACGGCCGCTCAAGCCTCGCCGGTTGCGGCGGTCAGCACCGTACGGATCGCCGACGACAAGGCGATGCTGCGCGCTGCCGCCGATCTCACCCGCGACCTCGTGAAGCCGCGACCTGCGGTCTATTGGGCCGATCTGATCGGCTCGGTCGTCATCGGCTATGGTGCGCTGGTGGTGGCGGCGACGTCTGGATCGACCGCGGTGGCGATCGTCGCCGGGATCGTGGCGATGCTCGGCTTGTACCGTGGTTTGAGCTTCATCCACGAAGTCAGCCACATGAAGCACGCCGCGGTGCCGAACTTCCGGCTCGGCTGGAACATCCTGGTCGGCGTGCCGCTGCTGACCCCGTCGTTTATGTACGAAGGCGTCCACAACCTTCACCACGCCAAGACGCGGTACGGGACGGTCGAGGATCCTGAATATCTGCCGCTCGCGCTGATGAAACCGTGGACGCTGCCGCTGTTCATCGTCGTGTCGGCGCTGGCCCCGATCGCGCTGCTGTTCCGCTATGCGGTGCTGTCGCCGCTTTCGCTGCTGTCGCCCAAGCTGCGGACGATGGTGGTGGAGCGGTACTCGGCACTCGCGATCAACCCGCAGTTTCGCCGTCGCAGCCCCGAGGGGGACGCGAAGGCGTATTGGAACCGGCTCGAGGTCGGCGCGAGCGTCTGGGCGCTGACCTTGATCGGGCTCACCGTTAGCGGCGTGCTGCCGCTGCGCGCGTTCCTGACCTTCCTCGGCGTGGCATCGGCGGCGGCGGTGATCAATCAGGTCCGGACGCTGGTCGCGCATCTGTGGGAGAACGACGGTGAAGTGATGACGGTCACCGCGCAGTATCTCGACACGGTCAACGTGCCGCCGCCTGCGTTGCTGCCGGCTCTGTGGGCGCCGGTGGGGCTGCGCTACCATGCGCTGCACCATCTGCTCCCGGGCTTGCCGTATCACGCGCTGGGCGAGGCGCATCGGCGGATTTCGGCGGAGCTCGATGCGATGTCGCCCTATCACAAGGCGAGCTATCCGGGGCTCCCCGGTCTGGTGAGCAAGATCGCGCTTAGCACGATGACCCGCCGCTGACGCTCTATCGTCGGATAACCGAGAAGGAGAGGGACCGCGGCGTCATGCCGCGGTCTCTTTTTTATTCTTCGGAGCGGATGAGGACCGCTTCGCCGATCAGGAAGAACAGCAGGAACGGCGCCCAGGCGGCAAGGAACGGCGGGTAGACGCCGAGATTGCCCATCGCGAGCGCGAAGTTGTCGGCGACGAAGAACGCGAAGCCGAGGCCCATGCCGATCACCGCGCGGACGAACAGCTTGCCCGACCGGGCGATCCCGAATGCCGCGACCGCGCCGAGCAGCGGCATCAGGACGGCGGACAACGGCCCCGAAAGCTTGTGCCAGAGCGATCCTTCGAGGCCCTTGGTCGGCCGTCCGGCATCGGACAGATCGCCGATCGCGGACTTCAATGCGCCGAACGACAGCCCGTCCGCATCGACCGAGGCCAGCGTGAACTGATCGGGACGCACGTCCTTGGCGACCACGACCGAACCGAGGTTGGTCACGGTGCCGTGCGCCACCTCGAACCGCGTCGCCGGCCCTACCAGCCAGCCATTGGCGACGCGCCGGCCATGATCCGCCCGCAAGATCGCGACCAGATTTCCCCCGGTGCGATCGTACAGCGTAATCCCGCCAAGCCGCGTCGCAGTCCCGCGTCCGCGGATTTGCGCCACTTCGATCAGGTCGTCGCCGTCGCGCACCCAGACGTTCGCCCGGTCGCCGCGATCGATCGGCAGCTTGCCGTAATTGACCTTCTGCCACTGGTTGAGCGTCGCGGTCGCGCGCGCGACGACGTGGTCACTGAATACGAAGCTGATCACCGCCACGCCCAGGCTGGCGACGAGCAGCGGTGCGAGCACCTGGTGCGCGGACAGGCCGGAACCCTTCAGCGCGACGATCTCGCTGTTCTGGTTCATCGTGATCAGCGTCAGGATCGTCCCGAGCAGCACCGAGAACGGCAGGAACCGCGCGATGATCTGCGGGATGCGCAGCGACACATAGTGCCAGATCTGCGCATCGCCGTTTCCGGGGAAGGCGAGGATATCGCCGGACTCGCTCAGCAGGTCGAGCGCCTGCAACACGAGCACCAGCGCAGCGAGGACGGCGAACGTCCGGAGCAGGAACATCCGCCCCATGTAGATCGCGACCGTACGCGACGGGAAGAAGCTGACGAGTTTCATGCGACGCTGGCCTTGCGGCGTCCGGGCATACGCTTGGCGATGGCCTTGAAGGACTTGGAGAAGACGCGTTCGAGCGCGCCGATCGGCTGACCGCCGGGGACATAGGCGATCGTGTAATACATCCACAGGACGAGCCCTGCGAAGATCGTGAACGGCACCCACAGCGCGACGATCGGGTCGATCCGCCCGAGCTCGCCGACATCGGCCGCGTACTGGTTCACCTTGTGATAGGTGACGATCATCACGATCGAGAGGAAGACGCCGAGCGCCGATGTCGATCGCTTCGGCGGCACGCCCAGCGCCAGCGCGAGCAGTGGCAGCAGGAACATCGAGGCGACCTCCGCCAACCGGAAATGGAATTCCGAACGGCTGCCTTCGCGTTGTTCGAGCGTGGCGCCGCGTTGGCCCTGCCGCGCGAGTTCGGGCAGCGTATATTCCAGATTGCGCCCCCCCCGTACGCGGAAGCTCTCGAACTTCGGCAGGTTGATCGGCAGGTCATGGCTGCTGAAGGTCAGCACCCGGGGCGTCTTGAACTCGGGCCGATTGTGGATCAGCGTGCCGTTCGCCAGTCGGAAGATGATGACGTTGGGATCGTCGGTCGCAAGAAACTTGCCGCGCTCCGCGGTAACCCCCAGCCAGTCGCCATTCTGGCTCTGAGCATGGACGAAAATGCCCGACAACTCGCGGCCCTTGTCCTTGCTCTCCTCAATCCGCAGCGTCATGCGGTCGCCCAATTGGGTGAACTCGCCGACCTTGATCGACGCGCCCAGCGCGCCTGTCCGCAGTTCGAACCGCAGGCCTTCGTAATAGTAGCGGGCGATCGGCTGGACATAGCCGACGATCGCCAGGTTCAGCAGCGCCAGCGCCATGGTATACATGTACGGTACTCGGAGCAGCCGATTGTAGCTCATGCCGACGCCGCGCAGGACGTCGAGTTCCGACGAGGTCGCCAACCGGCGGAACGCGAGCAGGATGCCGAGCATCAGCCCGATCGGAATCCCCAGCCCGAGATATTCCGGCAGCAGGTTCGCGAGCATCCGCCAGACGACGCTGATCGGGCCGCCCTGTGTCGCGACGAAATTGAACAGTCCTAACATGCGATCGAGCACGAACAGCATGACGGCGATCAGCAGCGTCGACAAAAGCGGCACTGCGATCAGCCGGGCCATGTAGCGGTCGATGGATTTCATGCGGAATTGGGGCTCGGGCTGCTGGGCTGGCGATGGTCAGGCGGGGTATAGGCGGGCGCACGCTAGGCGTCATCCTCAATCGCACCGTGCCGACGGCGCGCTACGGGGCATTATTCGGCGGCGATCAAGTCGCTTGCGCTCGGTCGATCGGATGCCATCGCGGTCGCGACGGCGCGTTCCAGCCCAGTCAGCGTAAAGGGTTTGCGCAACACATCGTGGCCGCCGAACTGCGCGACGTTCACCTCGCCCGCGAACCCGGTCACGAACAGGACCGCGATATGCGGGTAGAGCGGGCTCAGCGCCGCGATCATCTCGGGGCCGGTCTGGCGCGGCATCAGCACGTCGGAGATGATCAGGTCGATCGCCCCGTTCGCTGCGAGCAAAGCCGGCGCGGCCAGCGGATCGTCGCACGGGATCGCGTGGTAACCGAGTTCCTCCAGTGCATCGATCGTTGCCGCGAGAACGCGAGGATCGTCCTCGACGACCAGAATTTCGCGCTGGGTGGGCGGCGTCGGCGCGGCTGTAGCGGCGGCTGCAACTGGACCGGCGGGCAGGATCTCAGCCGGTGAGCCCGGCAAGGCCACGACATCGGCGGTTCGCGGCAGGTACAGCGTCACCGCGGTACCCTCGCCGGGCTCGGATGCGATCGCAACCGCCCCGTGCAGCTGCTGGACCAGCGCGAAAATCTGACTGAGGCCCAGCCCGGTACCCTTGCCGACCGCCTTGGTGGTGAAGAACGGCTCGAACACGCGATCGGCGACGTCAGGCGTCATGCCGCAGCCGTCGTCGGCGACCGTGATCGTGACGTGCTCGCCGGCCGCGCATTCGCCGATCTGCTGCGCTTCCAGCATGGCGCCCCCCGTGACGATGGTCAGCGTGCCGCGGCCGTTCATCGCGTCGCGCGCGTTGACCGCCAGGTTGAGGACCGCGTTCTCCAGCTGGACTCGGTCGCCGCGAATGCAGCAGTCGGTCGCATCGCTCCGCGTCACCAGCGTGATCGCATCGCCCAACGTGCGGTCGAGCAGGTCGGACATTTCGGCGACCAATGCGGCGGCATCGATCGTCTCGGGTTTCAGCGCGTCTTCCCGGCTGAACGCCAGAAGCCGGCGGGTGAGTGCGGCGGCCCGGTTGGCACCCTCGGTGGCGCTGTCGATATGCCGCCGCGTGGTGGCCGGATCGCTAGCCAGGTTGCGGCGCGCGAGTTCGAGCCCGCCGAGGACGACGGCCAGCATGTTGTTGAAGTCGTGCGCGATACCGCCGGTAAGCTGCCCGACCGCCTCCATCTTCTGGACCTGACGAAGCTTGGCCTCCTGCATGCGCAGCTCGGCGGTCGCCACGGCGACGGCGGCGGTCAGCTCGTCGGCACGCTCGCGCTCCAGTTCGGCGTCCGCCAGCGCGGTCGCGCGTTCGCCGACGGCGCGGATCGTCAGCCAGCCGAGCATGATCGCGCCCAGCACGATCAGCACGCCAAACACGGCGAGCACGCCTGCGACCCAGCTGGAGCGCTCGACCGATCCCATCGCGGCGGCGGTGCGGTCGTCGAGCAGCCCGCGCTCGCCTGCGATCAGCGTGTCGAGCGTGGTGTTGATCTCGGCGAGCGTCGGAGATTTTCGTGATTGATAATAGCGCGCGAGCGCCTGGCCGTTTTTGCCGTAGCTCGTGTTGAGCGCGGTCATCGACAGCTCCTGACCGCGCGAATCATAGGCAGCGCGGAGCCGGTCGACGCGCGACTGCTGCTCGGGATTGTCGTTGGTGATCCGGTCGAGCCGGTCGATCTGCGTGCCGGCCAGCAGCCATTCGTCGAAATAGAGCTGACCGAGCTGCTTGTCGCCGCTGATGACGTAGCGCCCGAGCGACGCTTCGGACTGCGCGATCGTGCCCGACAGCGTGCGGGCGAGGATCATTACGTCATAACTGTGCGCCTGCAGTTCCAGCGCGCGATCGCGCTGGCGGTTGGCGTTGCCGAGAGTCACGATGAGCGCGACGAGCACCGCGGTGCCGAGCAGACCCATCGCGACGAGCATGGCTACGCGCCACCTTTCCCCGCCCCCCTGGGCCGCAGTCTCGACCTCGTCATGGTTCACGAGCGGCATCCTAACGCGTCGTTGCCAACGCGCAATGACTCGGAGGACCGGTGCGGCCCCAACATTTCACCGGTGTTTCAATCCTCTCCTTCAGGGGGAGGAAAGAGGCTTAGCCGATCACCCCGACGGCACGGCCAGCGGCCTCGAACATCCCGAGGATCGTCGTGATCTGCTCGTCGGTATGCTCCGCGCACAGCGAGCACCGCAGCAGGAACGTCCCCGCGGGTGTCGCGGGCGGGCGCGCCATGTTCACGTACAGCCCGCCCTCGAGCAGCGACTGCCAGATCGCGATCGCCTGTTCCTGGTCGGTCAGGATCACCGCGATGATCGCCGAGTCGGACGTCTCGGTGCCGAGCTTGAACCCCATCGCCTTCAACCCACCGTGCAGCCGACGCGCGTTCTTCCAGAGCTGCGCGCGCTTGTCGTGTGCGGTCATCAGCTTGCGGATCGAGGTCGCGGCTGTGGCGACCACCGACGGCGGTAGCGACGCGGTGAAGATGTACGGACGGCAGGCAAACCGCACCATCTCGAACTTCGGGTGGTTCGACACGACGAACCCGCCGACGGTGCCGACCGACTTCGAGAACGTCCCGACGACGAAATCGACCTCGTCGGTCAGCCCCATCTCCTCGTACACGCCGCGCCCGTTGGGGCCGAAAAAGCCCATCGAATGCGCCTCGTCGACCAGCACCATGCAACCATGCTTCTTGGCGACCGCGACCATCTCCTTCAGCGGGGCGATGTCGCCGAGCATCGAATAGACGCCTTCGAGCACCACCAGCTTGCCGGCTTCCTTCGGCAGGCGACCAAGCCGCTTGTCGAGATCGGTGACGTCGTTGTGGCGGAAGCGGACGATCTCGGCATTGCCCTGCTTGCAGCCGTCGTAGATCGACGCGTGGCTGTCGGCGTCGAGGATGACGTATTCGCCCTTGCCGGCGAGCGTCGAGATGATCCCGAGATTGGCCATGTACCCGGTCGAGAACACGATCGCGCCGGTCATGTCGTAGAACTCGCGCAACGCCTGCTCGACGTCGATATGATCGTGGAACGTGCCGTTGAGCATCCGGCTGCCGTTGGTGCCCGAGCCGAACGCGTCGAGCGCGTCCTTGCCCGCCTGGATCACGTCGGGGTCGAACGTCATGCCCATGTAGTTGTAGGTGCCGAGCAGGATCGTGTCCTTGCCGCGGATCACAGCCTGGGTCGGCCCCTTCACCTCGTCCATCACGATCGCGAACGGATTGCGCACGCCACTGGCAATCAGCGCCTCACGTTCGGCGATCAGCGCGTCGAATTTCGACATCAGGTCGCGTTCGGGGGCGACCTCCGGAGCGTCGACGGGGAGGGCGTGGGCAGTGGTGGCGGCTTCAGTCATTCTAAGGATTCCATGAGGTTGGAATGTGTATCCCAACCGTTCGTCCCGAGTAGCCGTCGAGCTTGTCGAGATGGCGTATCGAAGGACATGTACCTCGATACGGGCTCTCGGCTACGCTCGATCCCTACTCGGCACGAACGGCAAGGGGGGTCAGGCCTTCAACTTCGCGACCGCGTCGACCAGCTGGCCGACCGTCTCGATCTCGGCCTGCATGTTCATCGTGATGATGATGTCGAATTCGTCCTCGATCGCGGCGACGAAATCCATGACGGTCAGGCTATCCCACTCCAGGTCGCCCTGGAACGTCGTCGCATCGGCGAGCGCGACGCCCTTCTTGTTGAACGGCTCGATCTGCGCGGTGACGGTGTCGTAGATCTGCTGGCGGTCGCTCATGATAATCCCTTCGGTGTCGCAGCGATCCCTGACAGGGAATTGCGGCGGCTTTTCGGCGCTATAGCAGCCCGGCGGCGCGATACCACGCCGCGGTTTGCGCGAGCGCCTGCGGTGTCGGGACGGACGGCGTCCACAGCGCGGCCGGTGGCGGCTTGTGAGAGACCCAGTCGGGGTGGCAGAAATAACTGACCCGGTCGCGCGTGAGCTTCGCCTTGCGACGGCGAACGAGCCGGTCGGCGGCGGACGCCAGTTTCAGGAGCGCGCGCGGTGTCGAGAAGACCTTGACCGGCTTGCCCACGGCCACGCCGATCGCGCGTGCGAAATCGCGGTTGTCCCAGCCGTTCGGCACCCCGTCGTCGGGCTCCATGACCGACGGCGCGTCGGCACTCTCGGCGAGCGCGAGGAGCAGCGCGGTCAGGTCCTCGACGTACAGCAGCGAGACGCGCGTGCCGGCCGGGGGCATTGGCACATAACCCGACCGTGCCGCCTTGAAGACGTCGAGCAGTTCGTGGTCGCGCGGGCCGAAGATTGCGGGCGGGCGGACGATCGTCCAGTCCAGCCCCGACGTCTGCACACGCGTCTCCGCCTCGGCCTTCGACCAGCCATAATTCGACAGCGTCGGCTCGCGAGCGGCGAGCGAGGAGACGTGGACGAAGCGGCGGATGCCGGCAGCCCGCGTCGCCTGGAGGATGCCTTCGGTGCCGGCCACGTTGCCCTTGCCAAAGCCTGCGCGGTCGGGCGCGTTGACGACGCCGGCGACGTGGATGACCACGTCGGCGCCCTCGACCAAGGTCGCGAGGCTCTTCGGCCGATCCAGCGCGCCTTCGATCCAGGTCACGCCGATGCGCTTGGCCTGCGGCTTCCGCGCGAGCGCACGGACGGTGTGCCCGGTCTCGAGCGCGTGGTCGATCAGGTGGCTACCGACGAACCCGGTGCCGCCAGTGATCGCGAGAATCATGAGCCCATTCCCCAGACAGAAGATTGTTCACCCGCGAAGGCGGGTGCCCAGTCTGGGCACCCGCCTTCGCGGGTGAACAAGGCTTGGCCGATCATACGAGCGCCAGGTGATTGCGGTGCACCAGCGCAGATCGAGGCGCATAGCCAAGGATCGCCGCATGATCGTCGCTATGCCGGCCGAGCAGGCGCGCGGTATCCGCCGCATCATATTCCGCAAGCCCCCGCGCGACAGTCCCGGCAGGCCCTTCGATCGTCACCAGATCACCCCGCGCGAAACCCCCGTCGATCCGGGTCGCACCAGTCGCCAGCAAACTCCGCCCTCGTCCAAGCGCAGCCGCAGCCCCAGCATCGACATGGATCGCACCCTTCGCGGTCAGTCCCCCCGCTAACCAAGCCTTCCGCGCAGACGACGTCCGCTCGGCCGTAAAGATCGTATGGCGGGCAGGGGTGGACAGCGGATGCTCGATCCGCCCCGAAGCGATCGCCAGCGGAATACCCGCACCCGTGGCGATCCGCGCCGCGGCGATCTTCGAGGCCATCCCGCCCGAACCCATCCCCGAGCCCGAACCGTCGTCCGCCATCCCCGCAACCGCATCGATCCGCGGCACACTGGCGATATGGGTAGCGGACGGATCGGTATGCGGATTGGCGGTGTAGAGCCCATCGACGTCGGACAGCAGGATCACGCCCTGCGCGCCGGCGGCCTGCGCGACCCGCGCGGCGAGGCGGTCGTTATCGCCGAACCGGATTTCCTCGGTCGCGACGCTGTCGTTCTCGTTGATGACGGGCACGACCTTCAGCGACAACAGCCGGTTGAGCGTGGCCGCGGCGTTGAGATACCGCCGCCGGTCTTCGAGATCGTCCAGCGTGACCAGCATCTGCGCCGCGTTCAGCCCCTGCGCGGCGAGCAGTTCGGCCCAGACCTGGCTGAGCGCTATCTGGCCCGTGGCCGCCGCAGCCTGCGCGTCTTCAAGACTTGCTCGGCCGCCCTTCGACAAGCCGAGCCGCCGCGCACCGAGCGCGATCGCGCCAGACGACACGATCGCAACCTGCTGGCCTTCACCAGTCCGCGCAGCAATGTCGGCAACGAGACCGGTCAGCCACTCCCGCCGAACGCTCCCGTCCGGATCGACCAGCAACGCCGACCCGATCTTCACGATCAGCCGCGCGCAAGACGAAGGTGGAAACATCACTGCTCCCTCTCCCCGTCGGGGAGAGGGTCGGGGAGAGGGGCGGCCAAGCAATGCAACGCCCGGAACAGCCCCTCACCCAACCCTCTCCCCGCAGGGGAGAGGGCCAAGCAAGACGTCAGAGCGGCGACCATGCGACCGGCACTTCGCCTTCTTCCAGTTCCTTCGCCGCGCCCGGAGCCGGCCCGATCGCCTCTATCAGCTGGTCCAGCACCGCCTCGATACCAGCGCCACTAGCCCCCGAAATCGCCATCACTTCGGCACCGCTGGCTTCCGCCAGTTCCGCCGACAACGCCGCGATCAGCTCAGGATCGAGCATGTCGATCTTGTTCAGCGCGACGATCACCTTCTTGTCGGTGAGCCCCTCGCCGTAATTCTCCAGCTCGTCGCGCACGATCCGGTACGATTCGGCCACGTCACGGTCGTTCGCATCGACCAGATGCAGCAGCACCCGGCACCGCTCAATATGCCCGAGGAACCGGTCGCCGATCCCCGCACCTTCGGCCGCACCCTGGATCAGTCCCGGAATATCCGCGACCACGAACTCGCGCTGCTTGTGGCGCACCACGCCCAGCTGCGGGCGGGTGGTCGTGAAGGCGTACTCGCCGACCTTGGCCTGCGCGTTCGTCACCTGGTTGATGAAGGTCGACTTGCCCGCATTCGGCAGGCCGACGAGGCCCGCATCGGCAAGCAGCTTCAGCCGCAGCCAGACCCACGCCTCGCCGAACGGCCAGCCGGTGCCGTGCTGGCGCGGGGTGCGGTTGGTCGACGTCTTGTAGCTCGCATTGCCGCGCCCGCCATCGCCGCCACGGAACAGCACTTCGCGCTGGCCGACCTCGGTAAAGTCGATCAGCACCTCTTCCTTGTCCTCCGACAGCACCTGCGTGCCGAGCGGAACGCGGATGACGAGGTCCTTGCCGCCCGCGCCGGTGCGGTTCGAACCCGACCCGCCCGAGCCGCGCGGCGCGCGAAAATGCTGCGTGTAACGGAAGTCGATCAACGTGTTCAGGCCGGCGATGCATTCGAACACGATGTCGCCGCCCTTGCCGCCATTGCCGCCATCGGGGCCGCCATATTCGATATATTTCTCGCGGCGGAAGCTGACGGCACCGGGGCCGCCCTCACCCGAACGTACGTAGATCTTGGCTTGGTCTAGAAAATGCATCGCCGCCCCATAGCGAAATTGGCGAAAATCTCCACCCTCTGCGATTCGGCTCGCGATTCGAAGGAGTCAGCAGCGGGCAGGGGCAGCCGCGTCCTTGCTGGCGAGCAACGCATCGAGCGCGAGTTCGCGCGCCTTGCCGACCGGCAACCCGAGCGCACGCGCCATCGGTGCCCCCATCAGCGCATCGCCGAGCGCCATCAGCACCAGCGTCAACGTCTGTTCCTGGATCGGCTGGTCGCCGGGCATGTCACCCTCCGCCAGTTCGTCGACCAGATCGTGGATCGCGGTCAGGATCGGATCGAGCGCGTTGGTATTGCCCGACAGGATCATCCAACTCGCCAGCGCGCCCGCGCCGCCCTTGCCGAACGCGTCGAAGGTCATCTCCACCACCTCGCGCGGATCGAGTTCGCCTGCCCGCACGCGCAGAACGGCTGCACCTATAGTGCCGACGATATCCGCCGCCATCCGCGTGATCAGCGCGGTATGCAGCGCCTCCGCCGAGCCGAAATGGTGGAGCAGGTTGGCGTGCGTCCGCCCGACGCGACCTGCCACGGCCTTTAGCGTGACGGCGCTGGGGCCGCTCTCGACGAGCAGGGCTCGCGCAGCCTCGACGGCGGCTTCACGCGATTCGGTGGGGGAGAGTCGCTTGCGCGGTGTTGACGTCACGGACCGGGAAACCTATTTACATCGATGTAAGTAACGAGTGTTCATTCCTGTTTGGAGGTTTCCGTGGCGAAAGCAACCACGCCTGCCGATCTGACGATCACCCCGCGCGACCGCCGCTTCGGCCGCGGCGCCGCGATTCGCCGCTGGTGGCTGAACGACGATCCAATCGCGACGGCGTTCTACAACGCGCTGTCGGTGACGTTTCCGAAGGGCGAGGGTTATTTCGTCGACAGCGTCAGGAAGTTCCGCGAGGGCACGCCGCCCAAACTCCACGCCGAGATCAACGCCTTCATCAAGCAGGAGGTGATCCACACCCGCGAGCACGTCGCGTTCAACCGCCACGTCACCGACCAAGGGTACGACGTCGCGCCGCTCATCGTCGATGTCGACGCGGCCCTGGCGCTGACCCAGGGGCGGCCGGAGATCGCGAGCCTCGCCGCCACCACCGCGCTCGAGCATTTCACCGCGATGCTCGCGCACGAACTGATCGCGAATCCCAAGCACCTCGCGGGCGGAGACCAGCAGGCGGCGGCGCTCTGGCTCTGGCATGCGGCCGAGGAGATCGAGCACAAGGGCGTCGCCTACGACACGTGGCTGCACGCGACTCGCGACTGGCCGCGGTTCACGCGCTGGCGGGTAAAGTCGCTGGTGATGCTGATCACGACCTGGCGCTTCTTCACCGGGCGTGCGCGGGGGATGGCGGAACTGTTGCGGCAGGACGGGCTGACCGGACCGAAGGTGTGGGCGCGGATGGCGTGGTACGCGTTCGGCAACCCCGGGATGGCGCGCAAGATCGCCGGCGTCTGGGCCGCGTATTTCCTGCCGGGGTTCCATCCCTGGAAGCACGACGACCGCGCGCTGATCGGGCTGGCGGAGAGCGAGTATGAGGCGGCGGTGCTGCCGATTGCGAAGCGGGCGGTTGCGGTCGCCTGAGCCTCGGCCTGCAAGCTCCGAGCTTCTACGCTACTTCCTAGTTCTCCCGCGAAGGCGGGAGCCCAGGGTACCAAACGTCGCGGCCCGTGACTCCTGGACCCCCGCCTTCGCGGGGGAACAGCTATTGCTGAGGGGCTACCCACATAAACTGAAGCACCACCCCGGCGAAGGCCGGGGCCCAATTGGGGAACGTTGCTAACAGAGTACATCGCTCCGTTACTGCGACCTTTCCAATTGGGCCCCGGCCTTCGCCGGGGTGGTGTGCGATTGTGTGGCGACGGTGCTGCGAATCACGCCGCCAAAGGCATCGGCGAACATCGATCTTCATCCAGATCCAGCTCGAACATCACTGCAGGCGCTTCCCCACCACGGCCCCGCGAAGTCCGAGCCTCAACCCGCCCCGTAGGCCGAAACCCGAGCTTGGCCAGCACGCGCCCCGACGCCGGGTTGTCCACGAAATGAAAAGCATCCAGCCGGTGCAGGCCCAGCGCATGCCGCGCCATCGCAACGACGGCTTCACCAGCCTCGGTAGCATACCCGCGCCCCCAGGCATCCGGCGTCAGCCAATAGCCGAGTTCATGGCCCGGTTCGGCAACCTGAAGTCCGATCCCACCGACGAGTCGCGGCGCACCGGTCTCCATGGTCTCGATCAGGAATCGCGGCTCGTGCCCGCCGCGCGGCTCCGAGAGAAACGCCTCGGCATCCCCCAGCGCATATGGCCAGGGCGCACGCGCCAGCTTGGCGACCACCGACTCGTGGCCGATCGCCCGCGCCAACGCAGGCGCATCTTCCGGCCAACCCGGCCGCAATGTCAGTCTCTTGGTGCGCGCGAACACGGCTCTCTCCTTCACGCATCGCGCCCGACGAATACCATGTCCGGATGACACGGCGGCGACAGGCGAGGGGGGAGGGAGCAATAAAAAAGGGAGCCGGGGTGACCCGTCTCCCTTGTTCAGGTTCGCTTTCGCGACCCGGGTCACCCTGGTGGGCAACCCGGATGGTTACCCGATGTTATTCGGCTGCTGCTGCCATGTCGGCAGTGTCGTTCGCTGCCAGCTCGACCGAGCAGAACTTGCGACCAAGTTTGCCCTGGCTGAACACGACGCGGCCATCGACCAGCGCGAACAGCGTATGGTCGGTACCGATACCGACGTTCGTGCCCGGGTAGAACTTCGTCCCGCGCTGACGCACGAGAATGTTGCCGGCGACGCACGCCTGGCCACCGAACTTCTTGACGCCGAGGCGACGACCGGCCGAATCGCGACCGTTGCGCGAAGAGCCGCCTGCTTTCTTATGTGCCATCTGAAGCTACTCCTTATGCCTGAGCGGCCGGGGCGGTGTCGCCCTCGTTGCGCGCCGAGTTCGCCTGGGCAGTCTGGCCGCCGACCGACACGATCTTCAGGATCGTGTGCTGCTGGCGATGGCCGTTCTTACGACGATAGTTATGACGACGACGCTTCTTGAAGACGATGACCTTGTCCGCCTTCGCCTGCGCGATGATCTCTGCAGAGACGACGAAGCCCTCGACGGACCGCAGCTCGGAGCCTTCGCCCGCCAGCAGCACGTCACCCAGCGTCACCGACGCACCTGCATCGCCCTCGATCTTCTCGATGACGATCTTATCTCCGGCGGCGACGCGATACTGCTTGCCGCCCGTGCGCACGACTGCGAACATGGCCCTTGTCACTTTCCAAATACGTGTATCCCACGAACGCAGGGTCCGCCGGAAGAAGCCGGGCAGCTAAGCGAGGGGGGGAGAGTTGTCAACCGCGAAGGGGCGGGAAGGGGTCGTTTAGCGCGAAGCGCTGCCCACCGGTGAGGTGGGAAATAGCCTCCTCGCAAAGGCGGTGACCCAGACTGGGCTCTCACCTTCGCGCGAGAACAAACTTCTACGAGCGAGCGATTCGCTCAGTGCCGATGAACCTGCCGAAGCGCGTACCGCCCATCAGCATATTCACTGAACAGCCCATCGATCGCCGGATGGTCGACCGGCTCGTCGCTATCGTCGGGCACCAAGTTCTGCTGGCTGACATAGGCGACGTAGCTCGACTCCATGTTCTCCGCGAGCAGATGGTAGAACGGCTGATCCTTGCGCGGACGAATGTCCTCGGGAATCGCCGCATACCATTCGTCGCTGTTCGCAAACACGGGGTCGACGTCGAAGATCACCCCGCGAAAGTCGAACAGCCGGTGCCGCACGACGTCGCCGATCGAGAAATTCGCATGCGAGATCGGCGGTGCGATCACCTCGGCGGGAATAAGCGGGCCGGTGATGTCGTGAGCGATACTGTCGTGTCGGGGCATATCCGCCAATTTAGGGTCTGTTTTGCGCTGCACAAGGAAAACGCGCCCGACGGTTCCCCGAACCTCGAAATCCGCTTGCGTCCCCAGGGGCACTTCATTAGAGGCCGCGCTTCGACCGATCGGAGGAACTGTTCGCAGCGCCTTGGATGACCTGCGGAGAGGTGGCAGAGTGGTCGAATGTACCGCACTCGAAATGCGGCGTACCCGCGAGGGTACCGTGGGTTCGAATCCCACCCTCTCCGCCAACTTCCTAGATCAACCGGTCTCATGCCGTCCTACACGGCGCAGATTAGCCGTGCTTTTTCTCGTGCGGTAGTCTCTCACCGATCAATCGTGTCTCAGCCGAGCGCGGGCTGGGTGAGGGTATTCTGGGGTACGCCAAAGACGTCCTAGGGGTATCAACTTCGCTGCCATCAGGCCAAGTCAGCGTAGAAGCACTCGTGCAGCTCGGCAAGCCGTGTCGGCTAGGGTCGCTTGTCGGGAGGGAGGTCCAGCGCGGACCAGGGGATGATGGCCCAATCCGGGCTGTCGCACGGCCGCTGCGCTCGGGCGAAATAGGCGCCGAGCCAAAGCCCCTTGTCCGACAGAGCCCAGGCTGGGAATTGCCACACCTCCGGGTCCGCATAATTGCAGTCGTCATCGCTCGTGCCCGGCGGCGCCATCTCGTCGGGGTGATAGCGCTTGAGCAACGCGACCACGCCGGGAGCGAAGCTTTTGCCGCGATATTTGTACCAGGCGTCGCTGTCTTCATCAGGAATGGGACCCGATCCGAAGTGCAGCAACTCGTCCAGCGTCAGCGCGTGCCCGGTGCGCATGTCATAGCTGTAGCCCTGGGTTCCGAAATCCGGATGCGCGGCGCCGGCACAACTCCAGCTCGTGGTCCACACATAGCTCATATGACTCACACCGAGCCAAGGCTTGCCGGCCTGCGTCACCTCGATGCCGGGTTTCCCGCCCATGTCGGTACAGGCGAACCACGCTGCCACATTCTGCCATTGGCTGCGGGCAAGCGCATGGTTGACCGCGGCCATTGCCGGCGCAGCATAGCCGCGTTCGAGCCGGAACAGTCGGATGCCGGACAGCGGCTCGCGGTACCAGCGAATGGTCCTGCCGCCGATCGTCTCGCTTTGCGCGGGCGTGAAGCTGAGCCCGGCGAAATGCCAGCGCTCATAGGCGGTCAGCTTGGGCGGCAGGTCGTCGGGCAGCTCGACCGGAATGCCCGCAGGATGCAGACTCACCGGAAGGCGTCGCCCCTTCGACGTCGTCAACGCACCAGTAAGGTTGGCCCCCTGCCGGATCAGGACCAGTTGATCGCCCGTCGTCCGCGATTCCAGGCGCAGGGTGGTACCCGCCATCTTGCCGGAAAGATCGATGTCGAGCCGCGACGTCCGGTAGAAATACTGGCCGGACACCTCCCCCTCGTTTTCCTCGATCGACAGGACGACGCGGGCGGTGCCGACCGTCCCTTCATACATCGTCTCGGGTGCGTCAATCGCGCTCGCTGGCAGCGCTAGAAGGACAAGCATCCCGGCAAGAAAGCGGAGGCCGTGCATGGGAAGCCTGTCGAGCAAGAGGAGTTGGGGGCCTTGGCTGTACGGCATCGCTACCGGGAGAGCGATGCGAATCGCAGCGACCGAAACCCCGGCACGATCGCATCAAGGCCGGTCCACCGCCGCCTGAAGTCTGATACGAACAGACGGTATGATCTTTTCCCTTCTGGTCAACACTGCGACGTTGCTTCTCGCTCTCGTCCTGGCACCTGCAAGCGGGCCCACCGTCGTCACGCCCGCGCCGGGCAGCCCCGAACGAAGGGCCATCCTGGGGGTGCTGCACCACGGTGACGCACGACCGGAGGCACGTTTCCGCATCAGAGACTTTCGCGTCTTTCGTAACGGACCGCGAGCCATCGCCTATATTCAGGGCGAGGGCGAAGTCGGCGCATTTCGAACCATCCTTACCCAGGAAGCGCGGATGCCGTGGCGCGAGGTGTGGGGCGAGAGCGACGGCGGCAGCAACAGCTGCGACGCAGGCGCACGCCATTATGCCTGGGTGGTTCGCCTGATCCGTACCTACAAGATCGATCCCGACATGCTGTTTCCTGGGGTGGCCGCGCAGGCGCGGGACCTGAAACGGATGGCGGTGGACGATCCTGACGCGCAATGCGTTGGCGATCTAGAGGGCGGGCCGGGTGGCTAAGGCGGTGCTGGCGCTGCCGAGACTATGGCGCGGGGCGGAGACTTTAGACAGAAATGGGAAAATCGCGGATCGCAACCGCGCTCGCGGGACCGGGCGGACAGGCCGCGCCTACCGCACCATCCGAGGCGCCGGTGGCCGCGCGCACCATCGACCTTGCACCTAGCATGCGCCATTCGGCTTCTGGATGACGGTGAGCCGGATCGGGCCGGACAAGTGCTATGCGGAGGCGATGCGCTATCGAAGTGCAACGCGCTATGGGGCGGCAAAACGCTAGCGGTGATCGATTCCGAGATGCCGAACCTCCAGCGGCGGGCGGGCCTCTGGCATCCCGAGTCGCCGATGCCGCTTCCCGCGAGCCCCTGCGCGAACCCTCACCTGGTCAGCGGCGCGCCCTGGTGCTGTTGAGGCGGGTGCTGCCCGCATAGAAGGGTGCTTGCGCCCGGCATCTCATACCTGCCGAAGCGTGATCGGTCAGGCACTCGCCTGCGCTACCGGAGAGCTGGCAGTCATCTTTGCCTCCATTTCTGCCGCCGTAACGCTAGACGCCAGTTGGACTAGCCGGAACGGGCATTTTAAAGGTCGGCGATGATCATATCCCCACGTTTTTGCTCGTCAGATCACGACAAAAAACGGCTAGTTTATCGCATAACGAATATCGAAAATGGGGGGCGTGAACGACCGGAAGAGTTACTAGGAACACGACATTGTCGCCGTCGCGCCCAAGCTGCGGGTATTCGTCAATCAGATGAACTACAGTCTACTGCCAATCAGTGAATAGTAATTATCGCTAGCCTTGGGCGGCAGCGCGACACGCCTTCGCCAGAAATGCAAACAGCGCTTCCTCGTCACACATCGACACGTTGAAACGAAGATAGTCGCTCCACGCGCCGCTGGTGCTGAACACGTTGCCAGGTGCGAGCACGATGCCTTCCGCCAGCGCAGCGCGGGCAAGCGCGACCGCGTCCATTCCGTCCGGTAACCGCGCCCAGAGGAAGATGCCAGCGTCGGGCTCGATCCACGGTTCGATCCCGACCGCGCGGAGTCGCTTCGCCGTCCGCGCCATCGCGCGCGCCAGTCGGGCGCGGACGGTCTCGACATGCCGGCGATAGCTGCCGACGATCAGGACGCCGTGAAGCAGGTCGGCCGACAGCGGATTGCCTGACATCGATGTCGCGATCCGCAGATCGGCGAGCGCCTCGATCCAGTCTGGCCGCGCGACGATATGGCCGCAGCGGACGGCCGCGGAGAGCGACTTCGAGAAGCTGCCGATGCGGATCACGCGGTCGAGCCCGTCGAATGCAGCGAGCCGCGGCGCGACGATGTGTTCGAAATCGGCGAAGATGTCGTCCTCGACGACGACCAAGTCATGCGCCTCTGCGAGCTTCAGCAGCTTGTGCGCGGTCGCTGCCGCCAGCGTGGCGCCGGTTGGATTATGGACCGCGGAATTGGTCAGGTAGAAGCGCGGGCGGTGCTCCGCGAGCGCGGCGGCGAACGCCGCTACGTCCGGCCCCATTGGCGTCATCGGGACGCCAACCACCTTGACTCGGTGTGTGCGGAGCAGAGCGAGGAAGTTGAAATAGCACGGATCGTCGACCAGCACGGTGTCGCCGGGTTCGAGCAGGAAGCGGCAGACCATGCCGTTGGCCAGTCGCGCCCGGTAGCGCAGTACCGCATCGACCGTGGCGTAGCTGGGCGGAAATGCCGAGTTGGCGGTGTCGATGGCGATCCGGCTGGAGGCGGTGATGCCCGAGCCCGCCGCCAGTCCCTTGAGCGCACCCGACCTGATCTCGTACGTGCCGAAGATCGAGCCCTTGTCGGTGGGTACATTGACGAAGCGATTGCCGCCGAGCGTCGGATCGTCGCGCACCTTAGCATCGAGATAGGTGTAGCTGGCGGTCAGGTTGAACGCCGGCGTGACCTGACCCGAGACCGTCAGCTCGCCGCCCTGCGCGCGCACGCTGCCCACGGTCGAGGTAACGTCGTCGGACGTGGTCAGCACGTTGGTCTTGTCGATCCAGAACAAAGCGGCGGTCGTCAGCAACTTGCCACCGAGAAATTCCGCCTTTGCGCCGGCTTCCCAGCCTTCGCCCTTTTCGGGTGCGAACGGTCCCGAGGCGGGGACCGGCCCGGCGGCGGGGACCGATGCGTTCGGATGGTAGGATGTGCTGTAGCTGCCATAGACGCTGACGCGATCGGTCAGGCGGTAGAGCAGCGACGCGCTCGGCAGGAACACGCCTTTGCTGGAATCGTCGCTGACCTCGCCCTGCGCCGCGCCGAACAGCAGTTCATGCTTGAGCGCGCCGGTGGCGAACGTCGCGACGCCGGTTTCCCGAAGATAGGTGTTTTCCTGACGGCCATGATGATTGGCGAGGACGAACCGCGTCAGGTCACCCTGCGCGTTCAGCCGTGACGCATTCACCTGAACGTCGGAGGTGAGATAGTTCATGTACGCCGCGCGCGTCCGCAACGTGAGCCAGTCGGTGGCTTCGTAATCGAGATTGCCGCGGACGAAATGGCTGACGCTGTGATAGCGCGAGAAATCCTCCGAAAAGCTTCGCTTTGCCGGCACCGCGACGGGCTTGCCGTTTGCAGGATCGTGCCGCGATCCATCGGCGCGGTGCTGTCGTTATACTCGTACGCGAGCACCAGCTGCGTGTTGTCGCCGTGCCAGCCCAGCGATGGCGCGATCAGCAGGTTGCGCATGTCGTGGCCGACATTGCGCCAATAACCCTGCTTCTCACCAGCGACCACGAGACGGTAAGCGGTTTCGCCACCGGCAAGCTGGCCGATCGGTCCCGACACATCGCCGACCGCGCGGTACTGGCCGTAGCTGCCGATATTGCCCTCGAACGCGCGATACGCGGTATAGAGCGGCTGCTTGCGGACGATGTTGATGACGCCGCCGGGCTCGGTGCGGCCATAGAGCATCGCCGAGGGGCCGGGGAGCAGTTCGACCCGGTCGGTATTGGCTTGGAAGCCCCTCGCCATCGCGCCGCGCACGCCGTCGATCAGGATGCCCGGATTGGTCGAGGCGACCGAGGAATAGACGCGGAAGCCGCGGATGTTGAAGCTGTCCTGCGTGCCCCCGAAGCTGTTGTTCTGGCTGACGCCCGGCAACGTCTTGAACGCCTGTTCGAGATTGACGACGCCGCGGTCCTGCAGGACCTGCTGGCTGGCCATGCTGATCGAACGGGGCGTGTTCAGGACATCGGCTGCAACGCCGGATGCGACGTAGGAATCCGTCGGCCGATACCCGTCCGCGGACCGGCTGGCCTGGACGATGATCTCGGCGCCGGTGGCATCAGCCGTCGGAACGCTGGCCTGTTCGATCGCCTGCGCCAAAGCCGGGAGCGGCGGCAGTATCGCCAGGGGCAGTCCCCCAGTGCGGCGTTGCGCGAAAATCGGCGCGTCGTTTGAAGCCTCATGTTTGCGTACCCCTTTTGTTGGGTGGCAATTACGCTAATGCGAATGAGTTGCATCTATTGTTTCGGATAGGTAACGGTGATCAGCGTAGAGGTGCTGCTTGTGCTACGGAGTGCACCCGGTTCCCCTTTTACCAACGGACGAGACATGAAGCTTGGGTTTGCGTTTCTGGCCGTCATTGCGGCGGCATGGGCTGGTCCTGCCTTCGCCGACATGACGGCGCACTATGTCGGTTCCGACGACAGCAGAATGATGACGATCGAGATCGCCACCGAGGGTGATTACCGGGTGACGATCGGCGACGCTTCCCATTATTTCCTGACGAAGGCGGGGCGAGACTATATCGTAGAGACCAATGCTGCCGGCCCGACCGTCATGCGGCAGGAGGACATCGCCACCGTGATGATCGAACAGGTGAAGCCCAATGTGCGACCATCGCCGCACAAGAGCGAGGCCGACGCGCGTCTCGTCGCACGCGGCGCGGTCAGCATCCGGGGGCGCAAGGGGGTGGCCTATGGCCTGATCTTCGACGGCAAGAGCGGGGGCGACGACGAACCCTATCTGGTCGTCAGCGACGATCCGACCCTGGCGCCGCTTGCCGCAGTGATGCGCAAGCAGTTCGCCGCGTCGATCGGCACGATGCACGGCATTTTCGGCGCCGAAAACCCGTGGGCTTTCATGGAGGGTATGCTGGACAAGGGTGCGCCGCTCGTCTTCCTCGGGATGACACTCGACACGATCGACCACGCGCGCATACCGGCGTCGCGCTTCGTGTTGCCCGCCTCGCCGATCTCGCTCGACGCGGTCAGGCGCGACTTGGCCACGACCCCGTAGGCAATGTCGAGGGGCTGCGTCGGTAAACGTGCATCACTTGCACCGGTTCGACGGTTACTCCGGTGTCAGGCGGGACGTCATGAAGTCGATGAACGCCCGCAACCGCGCTGTCACCTGGCGGCTGGCTGGCCACAATACGTTGAACTGATCGACGGCGTGGACATGCTGTTCCAGCAACGACACGAGCCGACCGTCGAGGATTTCCTGCCGCACCGCGAACGGCGGCAGGCAGGCGATGCCGTGTCCAGTGATCGCCAAGTGGATCAGCGGATCGACGACGTTGGCGCTCATCGTTTCCGGCACGACCGACGCAGCCCCGGCGAGGGGCCAGGGGCGCAGCTTGCCCGTACTGGGGGAGCGTTGTCGCAGACAGCGGTGGGTTGCCAGATCCTGCGGCGACGCCGGGCTGCCGTACTCGGCCAGATAGGCGGGGGCGGCCACGAGCAGTAGCCGGAAGCGCCCGGCGTTGCGGCTCATCAGCCGGCTGTCCGTGGGGTATCCCGTCCGCACTACGGCGTCGAAGCCCTCATCGATCACGTCGACCAGCCGATCGCTGAAGTCCAGATCGAGCTGGACCTCGGGATATGCGGCCATGAAGTCGGCCAATACCGGCGCAAGGAACATCGCAACCAGCGGCAGGCTGACGCGGAGCCTGCCCCGAGGCATGGGATGGGTCTGGCCCAATTCCGCGCGGGCCGCTTCCATCTCGGCCAGGATGCGGCGGCATCGCTCGAGGAACATGCGCCCTTCCTCGGTCAGCGCCATCTTGCGGGTATTCCGGTGGAACAGGCGCGTCTGCAGCTGCTCCTCCAGCCGCACGACCGCCTTGCCGACGGCAGATGCGGTCAGTCCCAATTGACGGCCGGCGGCGACGAAGCTGCCGGTCTCGGCAGCTTGGGCGAATGCGGTAAGCGCGGCGAACTGATCCATCGAGCCGATATACCGGAACGATGTTCCGCAGTCATCGGAACATCGGCCCGTTTTTCCCCGTCGCCGACTGGCCTAACTCCGGCGCTCCAGGCACGATTGGGAGCGCGACATGGCCGCCACGTTTACACATTCAACCAGGCCGACGACGTTCATCGTTGATGTCATCCACGCCCATCCCGGCAAACAGGACGAGGCGTTCCGTATCATCCAGGACGTCGTCCACTATGTTGCCGAGCGAAAGCCCGGGTTTCTCTGGAGCAGCCTTGCCAAAAGCACCGATGACCTGACCGTCGTGAACGTCGAAGCCATTTCCGATCCCGGCAATGTCGAACTGCTTTTCTCGGACCCCGCCTTCGTCGAGAAGTTCGAGCAGCTGAACGCCGTATCGAGCAGTGGATTTCATACCTATACCGTCGGTGACCTCGTGCTGCCGCCGGTCGCCGCATGACATCTGCATCCGATCGACTGCCGCTGTCAGGGCTGCTTGCCTTGGCCGCCGCGGGGTTCGTCACCATCCTGACAGAGGCGCTTCCCGCCGGTCTGCTGCCGCAGATCGGGCGCAGCTTTAGCGTGAGCGAGGCGCTGGCCGGGCAGTGGGTCAGCGTTTTCGCGCTCGGGTCGCTGCTCGCCGCGATACCGCTGACGGCCGCGACCCGACAATGGCAACGACGCCCGCTGCTGATCGGTGCGATAGCCGGGTTCGCCGTCGCCAATCTGCTCACCGCGATGACGGGCAGCTTCGTCGTGTCGCTCGTCGCACGCTTCGTCGGCGGCGTATCGGCGGGTTTGCTGTGGGCGCTGCTGGCTGGTTATGCTCTCCGCATGGCGCCCGATCGCATGGCCGGGCGCGCCATGGCGGTGGCGATGGCCGGCACGCCGCTGGCATTGTCGATCGGAATCCCCGCCGGAACGATGCTCGGCACTCTGGCGGGGTGGCGTACGGCGTTCGTGCTGCTGAGCGCGATTGCCGTAATGCTGGCGGGCTGGATGGCGCTGCGACTGCCGGATTTTCCGGGCGAGGACGCGGTGGACCGGCCCTCGCTGGGGCGCGTCTTCGTGCTACCCGGCATGCGTCCGGTGTTGCTTCTGACGCTTGCCTTCGTCCTCGCGCACAACATCCTTTACACATACATCGCACCGCTGCTGGCACGGGCCGGCATGCCTGCGCAGATCGACCGCGTGTTGCTCGCCTTCGGTGTGGCCGGGCTGGTGAGCATCGTGCTGACTGGGATGCTGGTCGACCGCCATCTCCGCCTGCTAATCGGCATCGGCATCGTGCTGTTCGCCAGCGCCGCGATGCTGCTGGCGGCGTCCGTCGGACCCATCGGCGTCTACGCGGCGGCTGCGGCCTGGGGGCTGGGCTTCGGTGGCGCAGCGACCGTGTTGCAGACCGCTTCCGCACGTGCAGCGGGCGCGTCGGCGGATATCGCGCAAGCCATGATCGTCACTGCCTGGAACCTAGCGATCGCCGGCGGTGCGGTTGTCGGCGGGTATTTGCTCGACGGGTTTGGCGCGGGCGCATTGCCATGGGCAGCGTTGATGTTGCTTGCGGTGGCGCGGGTAACTGCCCTGCAGCCCCATCAAGACAGCACGCCCTTGCCGTAGTGGTCACGCTGTAGCAGACCATCGACATGCGTCTTCTGTCCAATCTCCTTTTTGCGTTGTCGGCCTTTGTCAGCGGCTGTGCGGTCCTATTCTACGTTTACCTGTCAAATTTGGCATGTGGGTATTCGCCAGGTGCCTCAAGCTGTCATGCTTGGCCTTGGGATCTCGGCAGCGATGACAGGTTCTGGTTGGTACAGATGCCGGGAGGTATCGTGATTGTCCTCATAGTTGGTGGCTTATTGTTCCGCCGTAAGGCGACGCTGAGGGGAATGCGACAGTCCAGCTGAGGATGTACTTCGTCGCGTAAGATTATCGCTGCCCCGGCGGTTTGAGGCCGTGCCCGTGGGACTATTCTGTGCCCGTTACGTTTCCCGAAGTTTGATCCCTTTTGAGAAAGGCCGCAGCGTCATGCGACGTCCGCTAACGCCATCTGCCTTCCCAATAGCGGACGGGCCGTTTTCCTCCCCACAGCGGCCCAACTGCGGACGCTGACGCATCAAATTTGCGGATTGAGAACTGGCGTAGCTTTCGTGCGCAAAGCCTGACATCGTTATAGGATGAGAATCAGGTTAGCGCAGTTGCGGTGGACCTTTGCCGCATGCGCCCTTGTTATCACATCGTGCGGATCCAAGGGCTTGCAGCGAGAAGATCAGTTCGCTTGGGCGATGGAAACGGGAGCCGGTTCAACGTCACCGCCAGTCGTCCGGATACGGCTATTCGATACACAAGGCGGCTCCGGTTCTATCCGCTGCGTGTTCAGCGACGAGTTGATCCATGCAGTCATGCTAGAGAACCGCATACCGCTGACCAAAGAAGGTTACGATAGGGCAATTTCTATTGCGCTTGCCTCCCGTGACCATAGCTTCCGCTTCGATCAGCCAGCGGCTCGCAACGTGATTACGGCGACACACGGCATGACCGATGCCGGGCTGTCCAAGGCCTGCAGAATGATTGAGCAAGGCAAGTCGGCGCTCTGGGCGGACATGCAGGCGCGGGTCGTCGAAGGACCGCACTTTCCGCGTGGGACCGAACGCAGATAGGCGGTGGTTATTTCTGCGGCAACTTCGCCAAAACCGGCCAGTCCGCTTTGCTTCCCATCAAGACATTCTCGAGTAGATAGCCGGGTGTCAAAGTTGGTCGTATCGCAAAGGTGAACCAGTGTCCGAAGTTGGGAAGCGGGGATAGTGACGTGAATATCCGCTTCTAGGTCCAAACGTAAGGCTATCGCCTGCCATGCTCTTGACCGAGTGTCGCAAATGCAATGATGGCCTGCCGTTACCGCGAACGTTCTGTCAGCAGGGCTGCGGTATGGAACGCACTAGTCAACTGTACTACCGATGCGGCGACAACGGCGCGCGTCAGCGCCGTTGCGATCAAGCCGCGGGTTCGTGGGATAGCGCTGTTGAACCCCGATGCGGTGCCGATCACGATCGAGAAGGGGAGCAACGCGAAACCCACCTGGTCGGTGTGTATTCCGCCGCCGACGATCAACCAATACGGCAGCAACACCAGCAATCCGCCCAGCGCGCCGTACAGCAGCAGCGTCAGCAAGGTCAGCCAGACGAACGGCGTGACGCGAACAGCGTCAACAGCGTCAGCGGCATCATCGCGCTGTCGCCTAAACGGTGGTTCTGGATGCCACCATCGTCGCGGCGATCGCCCTGCCGGGATAGCGAACAGCTATGGTCCGTAGGGCCCCTGCATGAGAGTGTCGCCAGATCCCGGCGGTGGCGCCTTCATGATCCGGCTCGACGGAAACAGCATGTCTCGTGGTCGTTCACGAGACCGCAGGCCTGCATCCAGGCGTAGACGATGACGGGGCCGACGAACTTGAACCCGCGCTGCTTGAGCGCCGCGGATAGGGCTTCGGAGGCAGGCGAGCGGGTCAGCGCCTTGGCACCGTCGCCGATCACCGGCGTACCATCGACGAAACTCCAGACGAAGCCACCGAAATCCTCGCCGGCGTCGCGCATCGCGAGATAGGCGCGGGCATTGCCGATCGTCGCCACGATCTTGGCGCGTGAGCGGACGATACCGGCGTTGCCAAGCATCGTCGCGACGTCCGGCTCGCCGAACCGCGCGACGATGTCCGGATCGAAGTCTGCGAAAGCAGCCCGGAATGCGTCGCGTTTGCGCAGGATCGTGATCCAGGCGAGCCCGGCCTGAAATCCGTCGAGCATCAGCTTTTCCCACAGCGCGCGCGGGTCGCGTTCGGGCACGCCCCATTCGGCGTCGTGATACGCCGCAAGCAACGGGTCGCTCTGCGCCCATCGGCAGCGGGATAGCTCGGCGCGAGTCATGGCGGGCATTGCCCGGTCTTTGCTGTCGATCTGCATGCTGCCCGGGACGATGCTCGCTCGGTGCCGGCGTGTCGATGCCGTTCGCCATCGGCGGCGCGGATCAGGCCTTGATGACGTTCAGCAGTGCGGCGTTGATCCGGTCGAAGCGGGCCGATTGCTATCCTCGCCTTTCAGGCCGTCCAGGCAGCTGGTCGGCCGCCGCGCGCTGCCGCCCAACTGGATGAACGAGTTGCCGAAGCTGGGATGCGGGGAAGGGCGGTCTGAGTGTCTGCGAGTGGTCTCGGTGCGCGGAAGTAGTAGATCAGCCGGCGACGATGAGCGGCGCACCGTCGCCAGAAGAGACATGGCGAGACGTAGGTGCGCACCACCAGCGTCGGCCCGAGTCCCACAAAGCTCACAGCCTATCTCGGATCAGGCATAGTACGCCCTTGCCTCACCGAACGGGAGGGCAAGAGCTATCCATGCTAAGGCTGAACGAACGTCCAGAGGTGGGATGCGCGCTGCCGCCCCGAATGTCTGGAAGTGGGGCCGCATTGAGATTGCCGCCCGGGATCGAGCGCTGAAACTATGATCGCGGGCACGCGTGGGGACGAGGCAAAAGCCTTGCGTGCAAGGGTCGACGGCATCGCCTCTGCGGTAATTCAGCGACCCGCAAAATACTGTGCAAGCGGATCAATCATATCCTCAGGGATGCGACGGGCGATGACCGGCATCGTCGATTGCGACTGGCGGGCATCGACCACCGTCTCGTCGCCACGCCAGTTGCGGAGGCGTTGCGCGATGTAGCTGGCGCGCTGGCCAGCGAGCACCGGGTAGGGTTTGCCGGGGGCGTGGCAGCTTGCGCAGGCGGGAAGCTGGACCTTGGGGAGACCCTCGCGGTCTATCCTGGCGGCCTCTGCCGATCCCGACGGCGTGACGCCGCCGATCCCCGGCATCGCCGCGAAGTGATCCGCCAACCGCGTCATTTCCTCTGGCGTCAGCGTCGCGCCGGCGTTCGCCATCACTGCGCTCTGGCGCTTGCCGGTCGCATAGGCCTCCAGCGCAGCGCGAAGATACGCCGGGCTCTGGCCGCCGAGCACGGGCATGTCGGGCTGGCCCCGGCCGCGTCCGTCGGCACCGTGACAGCCTGCGCAGGTGGCGATCTTGGCATCGGTGACACCCGGCACTTCGGTCAGCGAGCGATAGGTCGCGGGCGACATCTCGGGCAGCAGGCGGACGAAGGCGACCATGCGGCGGACTTCGTCGTCGCGGTCCTTGGCGGCCCAGCCGGGCATGCCGGTGTATTTGACGCCGTGCTTGAGGATCCAGAAGATCTGCTTGTCGGTCCACTCCCGTGCGTTGATCGACAGGTTTGGGGCAGGGGGCGTCGCGGCCTGCATTACGGGCAGCGGGCGGACGCCGGGCGCGCCGTGGCACGAGGCGCAGCTTGCCTTGAACAGGCCGGCGGCGCTGACGAGACCCTCTTTAACCTTGGGATCGTCGGGCGCTGTGAAGGCAGCGTGGGTGCGGACCGAGTTGCGCATCGTCCAGTGGAGGAACCAGTCGGTGATCTTCCAATGGCCCGACGATGCGGCGATGTTGAACACCCCCGACCACGCGAACAACAGCCCGGCGAGCGCCAGCGCGACGATAGTAGCGGCGGCGCGCGCCCAGGTTATCCGGATCGTCATGCGGTCGCGCTCCGTGTCTTCAACAGTCCGCCGAGCATCGCCAGCCCGCCGATGAAATAGCTCGCCGCGCCGACCATCAGCATGACGACTCCGCCGAGTTGCTGGTCTTCGAGTGCGTCGAGGCCGTGGATCGCCGGGTGCCCCCCCGACATTTGGGCCATCATCGCGTAGAGGGGGCGTGGGGCGAGGCCGATCAGCGCTCCGAGCAGGGTCATGTGCATCGATGTCAGCAGCAACGCGGCAACACCCGACGCGCGACGGTCGGTGGCGCCGCCAATGCGGGTGCCAAGTACCGCGCTCCAGAGGAGGATGCCGGCAATTAGGAAGCTGGCCTGCTCGATAAGCAGCGCGAGGGGCTGCATGTCGACGCGGAGTCTCAGCGCAGGGAGGTGCCAGAGCCAGACGACGACGAGTTCGACTAGCGACATCGCGAGCGGGGTCACCACCGCGGGCCAGCGCTCGGCGGGATCGAAGCGGCTGCCGGCGATCCCGTACGCCAGGAACGGCGCGGCGACGGCGACCGCGATCATGTGACCCGCCATGTGGCCGACCATCCCGAGCGGTGCTGCGGCGAAGGCCCAGCCGAGCGGGACTAGCGCAACGCCCAGGATGAGGCTCGCGCGTCTCATCGGCAGTCGCCGAACATGATGACTGGCAAGGCCGTGAAGATCACCGCGACGAAGCTCAGTCCTGCCAGCAACCGCGTCGACAGCGCGAGGAAGCGCAGGCGATCGATCGCGGTGCCCTCGTCATGCGGCGCGGGATCGCCTGGCGTCTCCGACTGGACACGCGCGATGTAGCCCGCCGCGACGATTCCCAGCAGCGCCACGATCGTCGCGATCAGCGTCGCGAGCGGGAAGCCGGTCAATGCCGTTCCCGGGGTCGGCGATTTCGCGCACGTCACCGCGACCCACAGATAGCAGAACAGGAAATGCACGGCCCAGATCGTCGGCGGGACGATCAGCGTCCACAGCGTCACTTTGAGGTCGCGCGCCCAGTGCTTCCGCTCAGCGTCGGGCTTCCGCTCGGACTTCTTCATGCGACACCCGGGAACAGGCCGATCGTGCAGAACGACACGATCCCGGTCAGCGCGAGGAAGTGATGGTACACGGTGATGTTGCGCAGGTCCGCGTCGTAGACCGGCGTCATCTTCCCCGCGAGGCTACGCGCGAGCGTATACGTCTGCATGATGACCCCGATTGCGGCGTGCACCGCAGTCCAGATCGCCAGCGTCCAGACGATCGCCGGATAGACGTGGAGTTCGGGATCGAGCCCCGAATACCACGGCCCGGCGAGCCCCGCGAACAGGCTCGACAGCGTCGCGACGATGCCGACGACCAGTAGCATGCGACCTGCAGCGACGTTGCCGCGGCGATGCACTTCGCGCGCGCCGACGGTTGCGGCCCAGCCGATGAGGGTCAGCGCCAACGCGACCATCGGCCAGAACACGCCCGGCCCGTTCAGCCCGACTCCGCTCGGCGGGAAGTCGTTGTGGATCGTCCAGAAGAAGAAATAGCCGAACACGAGCCCCGAGAACGCGGTCGCGTCCGCCATCATCGTGATGAACATCGCCCACCAGCCCGGTGCCGATGGACCCGACGTGTAGAGCGGCACCTCGATGCCGTGGCCGATATGTTTGGTCGGCTTCTCTGGGATCTCCGCGGTGCCGGTCCACAGCCACCAAAGCACGCACGCAAGCGTCGCGACGCCGCTGACCGCCGACCAGATATAGAGGTGGTACGTCGTCAGGATGAACACGCCCGCGAGCGCGACCGCGGTCATCATCGGCTTCACGCTTGGCGTACCGAGGCGGATCACCTGCAGGGGGCGAGCATCGAGCACGGTGGTGATGATCGACTCGCGCCGCATCTCCTCCGCGTCGGGCAGGAAGAAGCGGCCCTCGTCGACCTTCTGGACGAAGTTCTTCTGGTCCCAGATCGGATAGCGGCTCTCGATCAGCGGCACCGAGCGGATACCCCAATCCTCGTCGTCGGGCAGCGCGAGCCATTCGAGCGTGCCTGCGTTCCACGGGTTGCGCGGCGCCTTCGGGCGACGCGGCGATAGCGCGAGGTCGATGCAGACGATCAGCACGCCAGCTGCGAACATGTACGAGCCCACGGTCGAAGCGAGGTTGAGCCCGCCGATCCCGAGTTCCTCCGGGTACGTAAACACGCGCCGCGGCATGCCGAGCAGGCCCGACAGATGCATCGGGAAGAAGGTCAGGTTCATGCCCACGAACATGATCCAGAACGCGATCCGCCCGAGCTTGTCACTCAGCTTCTTGCCCGTCACCAACGGCCAGTAATAATAGAGCCCGGCGAACAGCGGCAGCAGAGTGCCGCCGATCAGCACGTAATGGAGATGCGCGACGATGAAATACGTGTCGTGCGCCTGCCAGTCGAACGGGGCCACGGCCACCATCACGCCGGTCAGCCCGCCGATCACGAACACCGCCAGACTCCCGCTCGCATACAGCAAAGGCGTCGATTTCTTGACGTTGCCCGCCCAGAGCGTCGCGATAAACACGAAGATCTGCACACCGGTTGGGATCGCCACCGCTTCCGACGCCGCCGCAAAAAACGCGAGGCTGATCTTCGGCAGTCCGGTCGTGAACATGTGGTGGACCCACAGTCCGAAGCTCAGGAACGCGGTGCCGACGGCGGCCAGCACGATCCACGGATAGCCGAGCAGATGCCGTTGCGCGAAGGTCGGGATCAGCATCGCGAACAGCGCGATCGACGGTAGGAATACGATGTAGACTTCCGGGTGGCCGAAGATCCAGAACAGGTGCTGCCACAGCAGCGGATCGCCGCCCTTCTCCGCGTTGAAGAACGGCCAGTTGAGCAGCCGTTCCATCTCGAACAGCACGTCGCCCGCGATCAGCGGCGGGAACGCGAACAGGATCATCACCGCGACGACCAGGATGTACCAGGCGTATAGCGGCATCAGGTTGAGCCGCATGCCCGGCGGGCGGCATTTCAGGACGCCGACGATCAGCTCGACCGCGGCCGCGACCGAGGACACCTCGATGAAGCTCAAGCCGAGCATCCAGATGTCCGCACCGAGCCCGCTGAGGTCGGTCCGCGTCGTCAGCGGCGGATACATGAACCAGCCGCCATCGGGCGCCGCGTCGAAGAAGATCGAGCCCGACACGAACACGCCGCCGATCAGGAAGCTCCAATATCCGAACCCCGACAGCCGCGGAAACGGCAGGTCGCGCGCGCCGAGCAGTTGCGGCAACAGGATGATCGACACCGCCTCGAACATCGGCACCGCGAACAGGAACATCATCATCGAGCCGTGCAGCGTGAACAGCTGGTTGAAGGTGTTCGCCGTGACGAGGTCGTTGTTCGGTACCGCGAGCTGCGTCCGCATGATCAGCGCGAGCACGCCCGCGAACAGCATGAAGCCGAACGCGGTCAGCGTGTACCACACGCCGATCCGGTTGTTGTTGACGTCGGTCCAGCGGAAGAACCAGCCGGTGGGCGGCTTCCACACTTCACGCAGACGATCTTCCTGGCCCTTGCGGACCGCGGGATCATTCTGGTCGGGTGCGATATACTGGGTGCTCTCGGTGGTCATTTGAGCCCCTGAAGATAGCTTGCGATCTGGTCGGCTTCGGCGGCCGACATCTGCGGGAAGGCGGGCATCCGCACGCCGGGCTTGGTCTTGCCCGGATCGCGGACGAAGCCGGCGATGTTGGCGTGCGTCATCGGCAGCACCCCCGCGGCGAGCGTCGGGCGCGACCCGAAGTGGGTGAGGTCGGGGCCGATCTTCGCGACCGGGCCGACGCCGCGAACGCTGTGGCACCCGCTACAGCCATAGCTCGCAAACAGACGCGCGCCGGGCGAAGCGGTGACGATAGCGGGCTTGCGTTGTTCGGAGAGCCAGCGCTCGAATGCGGCGGGCTCCATCGCGATCACGTCGAACGCCATCAGCGCATGGCCGAGCCCGCAGAACTCCGCGCAGACGCCGCGGTACGTCCCCGCCTTGGTCGCGCGGACGACGAGCCGGTTGGTGCGGCCGGGGATCATGTCCATCTTGCCCGCCAAGCCCGGCACCCAGAAGCTGTGGATAACGTCGGGGCTACGCAGCGACAGTTCGACCGTGCGGCCGACGGGGAGGCGGAGTTCGTTCGCGGTCTCGACCATCGATCCGCCCGGCGGCGCATAGCGGACGCGCCACCAGAATTGCTCGCCCTCGACCCGGATGCGCAGGTCGCCGTTGGCCACCTCGCGCGGCCGCATCGCGGGCAGGGCGTAAAGCAACAGACCCAGCAGCAGGATCGAAGGCCCGATACCGCCGAGCCAAAGCACCAGCTTCATCCCGCCCTTGTGCGTCAGCCGACCTTCCGGCGCGCGCATCGCGTGGCGCATCAGCAACGCGAGCCCGCCCGCGAGAATGATCGCGCCGATGACCAGAACGATGGTGATCGAGAGGACCTTGTCCGCCTCTTCGCCGAACGGCGCCAGCGTCGACTGGTGCCGGTTGCATCCCGCCAACAGCGGCAGGCATGCGCCCACGGAAAGAAAAATAGCCTTCCGCATCATCACCTTGCCACTCTTGCGAAGCGCGTCCCTAACCCGGCTGGCGGGGGTGCGTAAACCCAAAATGACAGAAATGTCATGTAGGCCTGTCAACCAGAGCAGTCGCGTAGGCGGGTCTAATCCATACGTTCAGCTCGTGCCGCCGGAGGAACCGAGCTGAAGATCGATTGGGCATTGGCCGCATTCGGTGTGCTAGCGGATCGTGCATGAACTATCTCATGCTAGCAATCGCGATCGTCTCCGAGGTTAGTGCCACGACTGCAATGAAGCAGTCGAATGGTTTTACCCGCATGCCTTGGACGGTTGTTACGGTCATCGGCTACGGTATTGCCTTCTACTGCCTGTCGCTGACCCTTCGAACGATACCGACAGGCATTGCCTACGCTATCTGGTCAGGCGCCGGCATCGTCCTGATTTCGGCGGCTTCATGGGCATTCCAGGGTCAAAAGCTCGATGCTGCTGCTGTATTTGGCATGGGCCTGATCATTGCCGGTGTCATTGTCATGAACGTGTTCTCGAACGCGTCGAGCCATTGAGCGGACGGCCGAAGCTGGGGAGCGGCAGAGGGCGCTCCAATGGCCGGGTATGGGGCGTCTGACGGGGGGCGAGCGTAGAGCCGCAAGGCATCGGCAGAGGGCTACGTTCGAACGCCACGGTGCAACGACGCTGTCCCCGTCGTGTAAGAATACCGGGCTAGGCGGCTCAGCATGGCTTCTGGAGCATGTGTTGAGCTGGCTGCGTGACATCGATCGGTGGTTTCTCGCAGAGGTGCTGCCGCATGCGCCGGCCTATCGCGCGAAGGCGGCGTATCTTTGCGGCCGCGACAACGCCGAGGATCTTGTCCAGGACGCCTATGCGCGGGTCCTCAAGACGCCGGATTACCGCGCGATCGTCACGCCGCGCGGCTTCGTCCTGACGATCGTGCACAATCTTGCGCTCGAACGACTGCGTCGCGCGAACGTGGTGCGGATCGACATGCTCGCGTCGCTCGACATGCTGGGTGTCGCCGACCCGGCGCCCGACGCCTTTGCGATCGCGTCGGGACGATCCGAGTTGCAACGCCTGCTCGACCTGATCGACGCGCTGCCCGCGCAATGCTCGCGCGTCCTGCGCATGCGGAAGGTCGAGGGGATGCCGCCGGGTGACATCGCCGAAGCGCTTTGCATATCGGTCTCGACCGTGGAAAAGCATATCGCTAAGGGGCTGGCGCTCATCACGAGAGCCCGGCGCGATAGCGAAGCGCAGGCGGAGGAAGCGTGCCAGGCCGTTCCGACATTCCGCAGCGTCATGCCGACCTGACCGACGAGGCTGCCGGCTGGCTGGCCGCGCTCGACGCGGGATCGGCGGATGTCGCGGCATTCGAGGCGTGGCGCGACTCCGATATTCGCCATGCCGTGGCTTTTGCCGAGGTGGCCGGGACGTGGCGCGATCTGGATGGCCTGCGTGGCTCACGGGGCGAGACGAGGGCTTCGTCTGAAGCGCAGCCCGTGCCGAAAACCGTCGCACGGCCGAACCGGCGCCAGCTCCTGCGTGCTGCCGGTTCGGTCGTCGGTGTCGCGGCGGTTGGCGGGGGAATCGCCTACCGCGCTGCGGCGCGCGACATGGCCGAGACCCGGGTCGGTCAGCGGATGGCGGTCGCGGTGACGCCCGGCATCTCGCTCGATCTGAATACCGATAGCCGCGTCTACTGGCGCAACGAAACGCCTGCACGGCTCTGGCTCGATCGCGGCGAGATCGCGCTGCGGCTGACGGCCGACCACCGCCTGCAGTTGCTGACGCCGGGGGGGCAGTTCCAGCTCGATCCCGGTGCGTACAACGTCCGGCTGCGCGGCGCGGGGTGCGAGCTGGCGGTGCTGGCGGGCGGCATTGCCGATGGATCGACGCTGCGCATCGGCTCGGGCGAAGTTGCGCTCGTCACGGCAGGGCAGGTCAGTGTCCAGGCGCGTGACGATATCGGCGGGGTCACCGCGTGGCAGCACGACACGCTGGTGCTCAACGGCGAAAGCCTCGACTATGCGGTCGCGGAGATGAACCGGTACCTGCCGAACAAGATCGTGATCGGCGACCCCGCGCTGTCGCGGCTCCGTGTGGGCGGCAGCTTCGCGACCACCAGGCCGGCGGAATTCCTGCGCGCGCTGCGTAGTTCGTTCGGCATCCGCGCGACCGCAGGCCGGGCCGGAGGGATAGTCCTGACCCGCGCGTAAAGTTTATTTTCGCGGTCGATGGCGGTTTGTCCGCGCTCATCCATCCCTGCTCCGACACACGGTGCGATGCGGGGATTTCATGTTCAAGTTTCTGACGACGACGGCCATCATGGCGGTGGTGGCGATTCCCGTTGCCGCCAGTGCGCAAACGCAGGCGGCAAGCGTCGCGTTCGACATCAAGGCGTCCGACACCGCGACCGCGCTCAACGCGTTCGCGCGGCAAGCGGGTGTGCATGTCAGCTTTCCCTACGATGCCGTCGCCAATCGTCGCACGGCTGCATTGCGCGGTCGGTTCACGCGCGGCGAGGCGCTCCGCCGTCTGATCGCCGGGCAGGGGCTGATGATCGCGGAGGAGACCCCCTCGATGATATCGCTGAAGGTCACTCCGGTCGAAACGCCGCAGGACTCCACCGATGCTGCGACCACCAGCCCCGTGGGACAGGATATCGTCGTGCTCGGCCAGGGCCAGTCCCGCCAGGTCCAGACGGTGTCCGCCAAGGCGATGGCGAAGCTGACCGGCGGCTCGTCGCCGTTGCGCTCGCTCGGCAGGTTGCCCGGCGTGAACTTCGACTCCTCCGACGCGCACGGCACGTACGAGGCGGCGACGCAGCTCTCGATCCGCGGCTTCCTCACCGACCAGATGGGCTTCACGCTCGACGGTGTGCCGCTCGGCAACATGCAGTACCGCAACAACAACGGCCTTTCGATCAACCGCGCGCTGCTCAGCGAGAACAACGGTGCCGCGACGCTCTCGCAGGGGAGCGGCGCGCTCGGCACCGCATCGACCAGCAATATCGGTGGCACGGTCGACTTCACCTCGATCGATCCCACCGACAAACTCGGCATCGATCTCGAGCAAAGCTACGGCAGCGCCAGTTCGTGGCGTTCGTTTGCTCGCGTCAACAGCGGCGAGCTGCCATGGGGCGGGCGGCTGGCTGTGTCCTACGCGCATGATCGTCAGGGCAAGTGGCGTGGCTGGGGCAAGCAGGTGCAGGACCAGATAAACGCGAAATACGTCCAGCCGCTTGGCGACGCGGTCAAGTCGACCACGTTCCTCAACCTGATCGATCGACGCGAGGACGATTATAACGACGTCTCGATCGCCCGCCTCAGGACCTATGGCTACAGGTTCGACAACATCCGCGATTTCGCGCTGGCCGAGCAACTCGCGACGATCGTCCAGAACGGCGGCACCCCGCCGGCACCGTTCGCGGCCGCCGACGACACGATCTATCAGGGCGGCGGCGTACGGCGCGATCTGCTGGCGTACGAGAAGCTCGACTATGCGCTCGGGGCCCGGCTGAGCGGTTTCACGACCGGCTACATCCATCTCGACAAGGGGATCGGCACCTATGCGAGCCCCTACGACGCGACCCCCGCGGCGTTCGGCGGCTCGCCCGTCTCGGTGTCCGCGCTCCGCTACGCGATCAACCGGAAAGGGGTGATCTCGCGCCTCAAATTCGCGGCCGGCGATCACAAGATCGAGGGGGGCATCTGGTACGAACGCAATGCCTTCGATCAGGGTTCGTATCTCTACGGCCTGCAAAAGGGCGTCGCGCCAAGCGAGTTCCAGCAATTCTACACCAATCCGTTCAAGACCAATTTCTACAACGAATACGTCACGAACACCGTCCAACTCGATATCAGCGACACGTGGCAGGCGACCGACGCGCTGCGGCTCAACGCGGGCGTGAAGGGCGTGGTGTCGACCAACCGCGCGCACAGCGTCGTCAGCACCAAGCCGATCGACGGCTCGATCCAGGCGAAGAACTGGTTCCTGCCGACCGTCGGCGCGCTGTATACACTGGACGGCAACAACGAGGTGTTCGCCGACTATACGCGCAACATGGCGGCGTTCGTCGCGTCGACCTCGAGCGGCCCGTTCTCGAGCAGCTCGCAGGCCGGGTTCGATTTCATCCGCAGCGACCTGAAGCCCGAGATGACCAACACGTTCGAGGCCGGTTATCGCTTCCACGATCGTGATCTGCAGCTCTCGCTGACCGGCTATTACGTGAAGTTCTCCAACCGCCTGCTCGCCTCGTCGATCAGCGCGACCATCGTCGGCAACCAGAACGTGCTCCAGAACGTCGGCGGCGTCTCGTCGAGGGGCGCCGAAGCGGCCGCCAACTGGAAGTTTGCGCGCGGCTGGTCGCTCTACGGCAGCTATGCCTATAACGACGCGACCTATGACGACGATGTCCAGCCGCTCGGCGGCGCGCTCGTCGCCACCAAGGGCAAGCAGGTCGTCGCGTCACCCAGGAATGTCGGCACTGCCGAGCTCAACTACGACGACGGCACGATCTGGGGCGGGGTCAACGCGCATTATCGCAGCGCCCGCTATTACAGCTATCTCAATGACGCGAAGCTGCCCGGCGCGGTCAACGTCAACCTGTCGGCAGGCTATCGGTTCAGCCGCATGTTCGACGTCCAGTTCAACCTGACGAACGTGTTCGACAAGCAATACATCGCCTCGACCGGGACCGCCGGTTTCGTCACGTCCGATCCGAACGGCACGTACACGACGCTGCAAACCGCCGCACCGCGCCAGGTGTTCGGCACCGTTCGCGTCCACTTTTGACCTTTGCCGCGTGTCGGGAATGCCCCCTCATCCTCCTGTCGACAGGTGCCCCATGGAACGCCGCAATCTTCTGAAGCTCGCGCTTGGCGCGCCGCTCGTCCCCCTGGCAGCCCGGGCCGCGGCGACGGTGCCGGTAGGCGGCGGCGACAGCTTCAGCTTCGCGTTCGTGGGCGATTGTCACATCCGGCCGGAACTTGGCGCGGATCGCGCCTGCGCGCAGTGCTTCGAACAGATCTCCGCGTCGCCCGTCGATTTCGTGATCCTAGGCGGCGACCATGTCGAGGATGCGCTCGAAACGGGGCGGGAGCGTGCGACATTGCTGATGGATCTCTATCAGCGCACCGAACGCGCGCATCTGCGCAAGCCCGTGCATCACGTCATCGGCAACCACGATTGCCTGGGCGTCTTCCCCAAGAGCGGTATCGATCCGTCGGCGCCCGATTACGGCAAGCAGTTCTATATCGATCGGTTCGGGCCGCGCTATTACGCCTTCGATCACAAGGGCGTGCATTTCGTCGTGCTCGACTCGATCGGCCTGACCGCGGACCGCAATTACGAAGGCCGCGTCGATGCCGCCCAGCTGGCATGGTTGCGCGCGGATCTCGCGGCGCAACCCAAGGGCACGCGGATGGTCGTGGTGACGCACATCCCGCTCGTCACCGCGATGCGATGCTACGAACCCGAATCCTGGCTCGACACCCCGCACAACTGGACGTTCGTCGTCAACGGCCGGGAAGTGCTGCGCATCCTGCGCGACTATGATGTGCTGGCCGTGCTCCAGGCGCACAGCCATGTCTATGAGCGGATCGAGCTCAATGGGATATCCTTCATCACGACCGGTGCCGTCGCCGGCGCGGACTGGCGCGGATCGTTCCTCGGCACGCCGGAGGGGTATACCGACATCACGATCTCCGGTCGCAAGGTGGAAAGCCGGTACAGGACCTATGGCTTCACTAGTGTCGATCGACAGGATGTGCCGATCTGAGCCCAACGTGCGGAAGCCTATGCGGACTAGGCCGGTCCGAAGCCGTTGGGCAGGGTGCGTCCGCCATAACCGGACGCTTGGGTTAGTGTCGCACCAGTCGTCAGCGTGATCGACCGTCAGCGTGATCGACGGAGAAGGCGTATTCAGTCGAGGCCGGCCTTGTCCGGCGTCCAGTAATTTCGCGCGACGATCCTGTTCGAAGGCACGCCCAGGGATGCGAGCCTGCACCGCAAGCGCTGCACGGTGCTGGCTTTGCCGGCCAGAACGAATGTGCATTCCGCTGCGAGCGCGGGCAGGCCTTGCTCGATACGGGTGATATGACCGTCATCGGGTTCGCGCGCGATCAGTTCGAAACCAAGGAGCGCTAAATCGTCGAGAACCGTGCGGCAGGCATCGATGTCATCGACCTCGAAGCCACCGACGAACCACGCCATGGGATCGCGTCGTACCAGCGTCGTCGATTTAGTGAATGCTCAGGCTGCTGCCGACCTCTTGCGCGCTGAAATCATTTCCTCGGCAATCTGGGATGCTTCCTCGTGTGACGAGACCAGCTTCAAAGGATAGCCCCAGAACTTGGCGAAAGCCACGCCGAAGGGTTTGGAGGCCAATCGCTTGATGGCACTGGGCTCGATCACGATCATTGCGAGCACGAGCGAACGAAGTTCCACCTTGTGCTTCTTCATCCACAGCGAGGTGCGTTTCTTCTCTTCCTGATTATGTTCATGCTCCTCGTTTGGAGCAGAGTCGGTCAGGATCACGAACGGTGTGCCGCGCTTCAGATTCGCCTCGAATGCCTCGAAGTCCTGGTCGTGGTCGTGGTCGGGGCCTTCGTCGTAACTTATCCAGACGAGCGGAAATTCGTACTGTCGAAAGGCATGTTTCGTCTCCTTTTCAATGCTTTCAATGGAGGCGGATGTGCCGCCACGACATGACCAGCGCGATTGCGGCGGGGAGCGTGACGGCGAGCAGTTCCAAGGCAACGAGATGGCCGCCGTCGCGCAGGCCATCCGATACGCCGCCAAGCGTACTCATGGCGGAAACACCACCACCGATGACGAGCATCGCCCAGTCGGTTCCGCGCTTTCCGGCAAGCGCCAGCACTGGAGGGACGACCCAGGCACCGTAGAAAATGGATACTGCCCACAATGCGGTGGGGCCGAACGTGATAGCCTTCATCGTTCCGCCGCTGCCGACATAGCCGTTCAGGTAGGAGAAGCATTGGATCGTGACGAAGAGTGCGGCGCCGACCGCCGGGACGAGCCACGCGAGTGCGAGTTCAACTGGCTGCTTTCTGATCACGTCGACATTCCCATCCGGAGGCATTTGGTGGGCTGCTGAATGTTGCCCTTCTCGAAGAGGAGCGCGATCGTGATCGCCGCTTCTCCCTTCCGTTCGAACGGCATATGGCGATTAACAGATGGCGTCATTGCGCAATCCGGCCATGATATGTTTTGATTCGGCCGAACCCTCAGATTGCCGAGTCTCTTGATGCATATCGATGTCCGCAGTGACTGGCTTTCCTATGTCGATCAGGTTCCTCGGGCCCTTGTCGCGGCCAACACCGTCACCAGTCTCGATGCCCTTGAGCAATCGTCCCGGCACCAGCATCAGAAAGCGCAGCTGCTCCTGACCGTCCGTGGCGTCATCAATTGTGAGGTGGAAGACGCCGTCTGGATCGTGCCACCACAATGCGCCGTGTGGATCCCCGGCGGTCTGCCCCATACCGCTTTCGGCTCGGGCGAAGTGGAGTGCATATCCCTTTTCATCGAGCCTCCCGCAGCTCTGGCCCTGCCGAGCAAATGCTGCACGATCACCGTATCGCCGTTGCTGCGTCATTTGCTGATGCGAGCGAACGAACTGGCCGAACGCTATGATGTCGATGGTCCAGACGGCCGGATCGTGTCGGTTATTCTCGATGAGTTGGCTGCCGCGCCAGTCGAGGACCTCCGCCTTCCGATTCCCAGCGATCCGCGGCTCAGGAAACTTACCGATCTGTTGATCGCGACGCCGGCGGATCATGCCACCGTCGCACAATGGGCCTCGCGGATCGCGCTCAGCGAGCGCAGTCTGAGCCGTATGCTGGCGGAAGAGGTCGGCATGAGTTTCGGCCGCTGGCGGCGACAGTTGCATATCGTCCTTGCCTTGCGGCATCTGAGTGCCGGTCAGACGGTCCAGGCCGTCGCAATGGATCTAGGCTATGAAAGCGCCAGCAGCTTCGTGACCATGTTTCGAAAGATGGTCGGCAAGCCACCAAGCCGCTATCTCCTCGATCGACTTCGGCCTGCCCTCCTCGATCAGGGCCAACGATAGGCGCTGGCGGAGTTTAGACGATCGCGGTGCAGCCCATGCTCCGCGGATCGCCGTCCCGTATACTGCGTACATGCTCAAAAGTTCTTGGTGATTACCGGATCGGACGCTTGCCCGGGCCCCAAGTTCAATGCTTGGCGGCGATCTTCGTACCGAAAAAGCGGGTCCGAGCGCGAAATCGGAACATGAATGAACGGCTGGCTTCGGTGAGAGGCGGGCCCGGCCCGAATGTCACTTTGTGGATCAGATTGCGGGAACCGGCCAGATCGACGCGAGACATTCATGATGTCCCGCTCTCGCGCCGGATCAGATTGGCGGCTTCGGCCTCTCCCGACTTCTGATCGGTTTCACGCGCCGCGATATCGTCGGCGAGCAACATCAACTGGTGGCCGGTGGTCGACCCATTCGACGCATCTTCCGCAACCCGCAGGCCTGAGTTGTTCGCGATCGCGCGGTCCCAGTCGGTGCGGACCGCGGCCCAATAGTCCTTCGTCTTCGCCCAATACGTGTCGGCCGCCGCGACGGCGAAGTCGGTCGCGGGGGTGTAGGTGTTGATGACGTATTCGTGGACGTACGTGGCGGGCCTGCCGTCCTTGAGGCCGATCTTGGCGTTGTCCTGCTCGTGGACCCAGCCGGCGGGGGTCAGCACGTGGCGGTTGCTGCCGATATAGTGATCATAGGGTGGATTTCGGGTCGCATCGCGGCGCGCGAGCGGGCGGCGGGTCTCGTCGCTGGTCCAGCGGGTGGCGCCGTCATCGTAACGCCAGCGCCCGATCCCGCCATAGCGCGGGGAGTCGTCGGTCTGCCAGACTGTCTGCGACCATGCGCCGCGCCGTTCCGCCTCGGCGAGCGGACGCAATGTCCAGCGGCCTGCCGCGGTGTAGACGAGCACGGTCGACGGTTGCCACGTCCAGTCCTGTCGCCAGTGCTTGATCACCATCGTCTTGGCGTTGCCGTCGGTGACGACCAGCAGATGCTGGAGCACGACGTGGTCGGGCGTATCGACGATCGCGCGGACGACCTCGTGCCCGCCGCTGAGCTTTGCAGGGTAGGGTGGATAGCCCGCGACCAGCGGCGTGGTCTCGCGCATGTCGAACGTCACCTTGAAGGTGCCGGCCATCGCCAGGATCGATGCGTGGTCGCGGGCCTGGTCGCCGTAGACGGCCTGCGTCTGCGCGGACGCGATCGTCGACGTGAGGGGGAGCGCGGCCAGCGTCAGGCCGGTCGCGAGGAGAAGGGAACGGAACATCAGGGGCCTCACAGGTTGAGCGAGAAGGAGAGCCCGGCGTTGCGGCCGGGTTGCGAATAGGCGTCGCGGACGACCGAGGTCGAGGTCAGTCCGCGGACGTCGCTCCACCAGAAATACTTCTTGTCGGTGATGTTGAAGATCCCCGCGCGCAGCGTCGCATGATCCATCACGCGCAGCGACGCGGTGGCGTCGAGGATCCAGAAGCCCGACGGCGTGAAGCAACTGGTGGCCGCGGTGTTGCAGGTGTTGTTGGTGTCGCCGACCTTCTTGCCCGCAGAGTGCGTGGCGATGACCTCTGCGCGGAACGGCCCGGCCTCGGGTTGGTAGAACACGCCTGCGACGACCTTGACCGGTTCGATGCTGTCGAGGGGCTGCGTGCCGGCGACACCGGTCGTCCGCATCGTGCCCTTGGCGTAGGACGTGGCGGCGCGGACGCCGACGCCGATCGGCAGGCGCGCCTCGCCGCGTGCTTCGAGGCCCTCGATCTTGACGCGGCCGCGGTTGATATACTGGTACACCGCCGGGTTCGCCGCGGTAAATGCGCCGCTGACCTGGACCTGGTCGATGAAGTTGCGGAAGCGGCTGCTGAACGCGGTTCCGCTCAGCGACCAGCGGGTACCGCTCAACCGTATACCGCCCTCGACGCTTTTGCTCGTTTCGGGTCTGAGATCGGGATTAGGAACCGAGCGGTAGTTCTGCGTGATATTGGCGAAGCCGTTGTTGATCTGGTTCGGCTCGGGCGGCTTGAACCCTTGCGCGTAGTTGGCGAACAGCCGGACGCCCTCGGTCAGCTTGGCGACCGCACCGATCCGCGGCGTCACCTTCGAGCCACTCTGCTCGCGCGGTACGAAGGTCGTGAACAGTGGATCGTTCTGCGGGTTCAGCTTGTAGTGATCGTAGCGGATCGATGGGAACAGCGTCAGCAGTCCGTCTGCGATGGCAATCTCGTCCTGCGCGAACACGCCGACCAGCGTGTAGTCGGTCGTCGGGAAGGCGCGGGTCGGATAGATTTCGCCCGCAGGCGCGACGGTGCCGTCTCGCACACCCGTCTGGCGGGTGTGCGAGTAGTCGGCGCCATAGGCGAACAGGTGCGTCAACGGCCCGGTCGCGGCGCGGCTTTCGAGCTGCAGCGTGCCGCCGTACACTTCGTTGTCGAAGCGGTTGATGCGCGTGCGATCGGCAGCGGTGTTGCGGTTCTCCGCCGCGGCCTGAAGCGTAAGGCTCTTCTGGTAATAGCCCGCCGCGCGGATACCGCTGACGATGCCGTCGCCGATGTAGCGGTAGTCGAGCGTGCCGCGGTTGCGCTCGGTCGTGTCGTGCGCGGTGAGGCCGATCACAGATGTTGCCGCGAGCGGAGGCTTGGCGATCGCGCTGAGCACGTCGGTGTCGACCACGGAAGAGAAATGTTCATAGGTGAGGCGCAACCGGCTGGCATTGTTCGGTGCCCAGACGAGGCGGCCGAGCAGCGCGTTCGATTCGATGTCCTGCGGGTTGGCGGTGGTGCGATCGGTGGTCGCGGTGTCGTTGCTGCCCTTGGTCTCGGTCTCGTGTCCGTCGCGACGGGTATAGGCGACCATCGCCTCGATATCGCCGGTCTTGCCCGCGACCACGAAGCCGTTGGTCCAGCTGTCGTCCGAGGAATCGTAGCTCGAGCGAAGTCCGCCGCCGACCAGCTTGCCGTCGGCCAGGAAATCGCGCGGGTCCTTGGTGATGAAACTGACCGCGCCCGCGACACCGTCGCTGCCATAGAGCGCGGAGGCGGGGCCGCGCAGGATCTCGACCGATTTGAGCAGGTCGAGATCGACGTAATCGCCGCGGCCGACCGATTGCGCGCCGAAGCTGAACGCGTCCGGGACGCGGACGCCATCGACGGTGATGAGGACGCGGTTGCCCTCGAGCCCGCGGATGTTGAACCCACTGTCGCGGTCGCGCCCGGTCGAGGATCCGGCGGCGGTGAAGCGCGACGGCGCGCGGCGGACGGTGACGCCCGGCTCGTAGCGCACCAGATCCTTGATGTCGGAGATGAAGCGATCCTCGATCGTCTTCGCGTCGATCACCGATACGGTCGCGGGAACGTCTTCGACCGCCTTTTCGGTGCGCGTCGCGGTGACGGTGATCGTCTTGTCCTGCCCTCCGGATCGTCAGCGGGCGCGGTGGCAGTCGGCTTGTCGGCCGCCGAAGCAAGCGCAGCTTCTGCGAGAACTGGCTTTGCATGGGCAAGGGCGCCGGTGCCCATCATCAGCGCGACCGGCGAGATGCCGGCCAGCAATTTGGTCAATGTCATGTTCGTTATCCCCACGGTCTGCGGGCTTGCTAGTGCGAATCATTCTCGTTATCAAGTGGCATTGAAAAGGAGCATCGCGATGACGAAGATCAGGGGAAATTGGCGGACGGCGCGAGCGACCGGGGCGCTCGCCCCCGCCATAGCCACCGTGCTCGCCCTCGTATCGGGGCCTTCGGCGGCACACATGCCGTATGTCCTGCCGAGCGTGTTCGACGCGGCAGGGCGTGATCGCGTCACGCTCCAGGCGTCGTTCACCGAAGACGCCTTCCGGCCTGAGATCGCGATGAAGGACGCGCCGTTCGAGATCACCGGGCCCGACGGAAAGACCGTCAAGCTGGCCGCACCGACGCTGACCAAGGACTAGGCGATCGTCGAGGCCGCGCTACCGGCGGACGGTGTGTACCGGCTGTCGTCCGGGCAGCGGATCGGCCGGTTGAGCAAGATGTACCGGACCGGCGAGGCCTGGACGATCGTCGGCGAAGGGAAGACGCCACCGCCCGGCGTGACGTCGGTCGACGTGCGCAGCACGACGCTGGCCGACGCCTATGTGGTGCGCGGCAAGCCCGGTGCTGCGGGGGCGATGGCGGCGCGCGGCAAGGCGCTGGAGATTCACCCGCTCGGCGACCCGACCAGCTATGCGCCGGGCACGGCGGCCGCGTTCGAAATGCTGTACGAGGGCAAGCCGCTCGCTGGCGAACCCGTGACGTTGTTCCGCGAGGCGGGGTTCTATGACGGCCGCAAGCAGGTCGCGGTGGTGAACAGCGACAAGGCCGGGAAGGTGATGCTGACCCCGTCCGATGCCGGGCGGTACCTGATACTCGTCCGGCACCGCGCAGCTACGCCGGGCGCGGCGGATGCGTATTCGAGCTTCACCGTGACGCTGGCGTTCGAGGCGATCTGAGGCGACGTCGCTGCTTCCGTATCCTCCCCCTGGCGGGGAGGATTTCAGCGTACCGCTATTTGTTTTCTATGGTGGGCTTCACCCCGTTCGGCAGAGCTGGATCTTTGGTCCGCTGCGAGAGAGTAGGAACGGACCCTATTTAATCGGGCTATCTCCGACGTCATCTTGCGCTTCCTTGTTCTCCCGCGAAGGCGGGAGTCCAGTCTGGGTCCCCGCCTTCGCGGGGAAACAAGTTCTACCAGAATAGACACCCATCCGGGGATGTATCGAGAGGCGGCAATTAGTCGCTCAGCATCGCGGATAGACCGGGAGTAAAATATTCTCGGACGGTGCCGTCGATCTCCGTGACGAGCCGAGCGGCGATCCCTTGGTTGTGCGCAAGGTCAAGGCCGTCCGGGCCGAGCACGGTCAGCGCGGTCGCCCAGGCGTCGGCGTCGAGCGCGGTCTGGTGGATCACGCTGGCGGAGACGACGAGCGTTTCGATCGGGCGTCCGGTGCGTGGATCGAGCGTGTGGGCGCCGCGGCGATAGTCGCCTGAGGTCGCTACCGCTTGGCCGTGCAGCGCGATCCGGAGCGGGGGTAGTGTCAGGCCGGGTGGACTTTCGAGGTCGACCCACCAGGGATCGCCGTCGGGCTTGATACCACGACCGACGAGCTCGCCGCCGATTTCGACCAGTGCGTTCGCGATGCCTGCGTCGTGGAGCAGGTCCGCGATAACGTCGACCGCGTGTCCCTTGGCAATCCCCGACAGGTCGAGCGAGGTGCCGCCGGGTTGGCGGAGATGCGCGCCGGTTGCGGCGAACGAGAGCCTGGACCAGCCCGATGTCGCGCGCGCCGTCTCGATTTCGGGTGTGCTCGGGGGGCAGGCGACGGGGACGGGGCCGAAACCCCAGGCATCGACGAGCTTGCCGATCGCCGGATCGAACGCGCCGCCGGTTATCTCGGCGATCGCTAGGCCGCGTGTCATGACATGCGCGAAGTCGGGTGGGAGCGTCGTCCAGGTGCCGCCCGGCGACCGGTTGAAGCGGGACAGGAGCGAGTCCGGTGCCCAGTGGCTCATCTCCGCGACGATCCTGGCCAGCCGCGCGACGATCGCGGCGTGGATCGACGACGGATCGGTGCCGGCGGGCGCAGCGAAGCGCGCGCTCCACGACGTCCCCATCGTCTCGCCGTGCAGATCGAGCACCACCGCCGACGGATCGCGCGCCCCGAACGCCGCGGCGTCGATCGTCGGTGGCAGCGCGATCCTCATGCCGCCAAACTCACACCCGGACGCCTCAGGGCGTGAGGACTTCGAGTGTCGTGACGTAGCTCATTCGCCGCTCGGTCGCGCGCGGGGTGGTTGCCTTGGCGTCGGTGAGCGTCGCGTTGAGCCAGTACATCCCGGCGGTCGGCCACGAAACGCTCAACACGCCGTCCGCCCCGGTGGTCAGCTCGCGTGCGCCCTCGTCGTTGCGATAGCGCTTGCCGCCGGGAATCACCGTGACCTTCAGGCCGGACGCGGGTTTGCCGTCGACCAGGAAGCGGAACTTGGCGGTCTCGCCCGCGACCAGTTCGTCTGGGTGCGTGATCGGCGCGAATTCGAGGCCCTTGCCGGTCGTCTTGAAGACGGTGGTGGTCGGCGCGCCCGCGGTTACGAAGATCTCGTTGCGGCCCGAAACCTCGGTGACCTTCACGTCGGTCGCGTTGGCGGGGATGTCGGCGACGGTCAGCGGGGCGGGGGCGTTCGGCTGGGGTGGACCGCGACGACCGCCGAGACGCTTCTCAACGCCGTCGACCTTGAAGCTGCCCATGACCGCGGACATCTGCGTGCCGATCTTCCACGTGCCCGGCTTGTCGAGCTTCACGTCGAACACCGAGCGATAGCGGCCGGTCGCGCCGTTCTGGAGTGCGCCCTCGCTGCCGTCGGGCTGCCAGACCTTCATGCCGTCGAGGCGGAGCGGCTGGTGATCGAAGAAGAACAGGTCGTTCGAGACCGCGGCGTCGACCGTAACCCAGCCATCGGTCCCTGAGAACACGGTGGCCGAGGGCAACAGCCACATGCGGTGCGCAGACAGCGCGGCGGGGATCGACAGCAGCGCAGCGGCGGCCATCAGGCGTGCAACAAAAGGCTTCATGCTGTGATCCTTAGCGGGCGGAGATGGCGACGGCGCCGAGCTCGGTCTTGCCCGTGGTGCGGGCTCCGGCGGTAAGCGGTACGGACACGAGCTCGCGGCCGCCGGTTTCGCGCGCAGCCTCGACGTTCAGGACATACTGGCCGGGCTTGACGTCGGCGGGCAGCGGGATGGTGTACTGGCCCGGCGCACGCGTCGCGCCGCTGATGCCGTCGGCGGGCATCGTCATGCTGCGGCCGCCCTTGCGCCACCATGCGCGCAGGTCGGCAAGCCATTTGGTGCCGGGATCGTTGCCGCGCTTCTTCAAATCGTACCAGACCGCTAGCGTGCGCGGGGCGCCGCCGCCGACCGGCTCGAGCCAGACCGCGACATAGGGCTTGTGATATTCCGCGACGCTCAGCCGGGGGATGGTGATCGTGACGGTGCCCGCGGGCGCGGCGCTGGCGGGCAACGACAGCGCAGGCGCGGTGATCGCCCCGCCAAACAAAAGCAACGCGGTAGGACGCATGGCAGAACCCCTCAATGGACGAACAGGATGGCAAGCAGGACGGGAATGGCGAGCCCGGCGGCGACGATCGGCCAGGTCGTTGGCCGATGGCGCGCATGGAGCTGCAACAGGAGCAGTCCGGTCAGCGTGAACACGATGCAGGCGCCGGCGAAGATGTCGATGAACCACGCCCAGGCTTCGCCCGCGTTGCGACCTTTGTGGAGGTCGTTCAGGTACGAGATCCAGCCGCGGTCGGTCGTTTCCGCAGTGATGCGTCCGGTCGCGCGCTCGATGCTGACCCAGGCGTCGCCACCCGGGCGTGGCAGTGCGACATAGGCGTCGGTGTCGGACCACTCGACCGGCTTGCCGGCGGGATCGAGGCCGACCGTCGCCGCGACGCTTTTCGCGACCGGAGCGGGCAGGCGCGTGTCCGGGGTGTGCGGCGCGGCCAGCATGTGGCGCAGTGAGGGGAGCAGCATACCGCTCTTTTCGACCACCACGGGCCTGGCACCGATCGTCGCCGCATGGTTCAGCGTGATGCCGGTGATCGCGAACAGCAGCATGCCGACCAGCGACAAGGCCGCGCTGATCCAGTGCCAGCTATGGAGCTGCTTCAACCACCAGCTACGCCATTTTTTCCGGTTGCGGCTGACTGATGTGTGGCCAGGTGAAGAGGGAGATTGCGATGTCACACCTCCGCCTAACGCCTGTCGAAACGCGCATCAAGAATAATGCGAATAACTCTCATTATCGATCGCGCGCGCTCGTTGTCGTACGCTGAAAAGGACGTCTGCGCGATCGCCGCCCGCGGCGATAATACCGGCTACGCGCCCACCGCCTTGGTGAACTCGCTCGGCGAGTGGCCGAACGTCCGCTTGAACGCCGCACTGAACGCGCTTTCGGACTCGTAGCCGACGGCGGGTGCCACGGTCGCGATCGACACACGCCCGCTCGCCAGCCGATCGGCCGCCAGCATCATCCGCCAGCGGGTCAAATAGTCCATCGCCGGCTCGCCGACCGTTTGCTTGAACCGCACGGCAAAGCTGGACCGCGACATGCCGCCTGTTCGGGCGAGATCGGCGAGCGTCCAGCGCCGGGCGGGGTCCGCATGCATTGCCGAGATCACGGCGCGCATCTGCGTGTCGGCCAGCGCGAACAGCCAGCCCGCGCTGTGCGGTGAGCGTTCGGCGAGGTGAAGTCGCAGCGCCTCGATCAGCAGCGTCTGCGCCAGATGCCCCGCCATCAGCGTGCCGCCCGGTTGCGGGTCCCGCAACTCGCGCATCAACCGCTCGATCAGCCAGCCAAGTGCCGCCTTGGTCGCCTCTGCCCGGATGTGGACGATCGGGGGCAGGATGCCGAGCAACAGGTCGGTGTGGAGTCCGGTGAAGTCGAAGAAGCCGCCAACGCCCGAGCAACTGCCGCCGCCACCGAGGACACCGGTCTCGCCTGCCGGGAACGACGGGAAGAATGCAAAGGCGTCGGTCACCGGCGCGCCGATCGCGCTGTAGAGGCTGAACGCGACGCGGCCGGGCAGCAGGATGAAATCGCCCGCGTGAAGCGCCATCGGCTCGCTTCCGCCCTCCAGCGCGATCCAGCATGTCCCGGTGTGAATCGCGAAGCATTTGACTCCCTCGGCCGGCGGGTAGGCAAGCGCCCAGTCCCCGCCGGCATCCAGGCCTCGAAATCCGTAGCTGCTGGGCTTCAGCAGGGCGAGTACGTCCGACAAGGGATCCATTGCGACATTCCTGGACGCTGGCGATGAATTGGCGGACTTTGCAGCATGGGCCGTCCAGTGTCACGGGACTATCCCGGATCTCAGCGATGCATCTTCACCTGGCACCGCGGGAGACAGATCATGACCCACAACACCGCCCTCTGGCTTTCCTCCAAGCGCGCTGCCTTCACCGTGGGGGCAGCGCCGTTTCCGACCGCGCAGTCGGGTGAAATCGTCATCCGCACCCGTGCGATCGCGGTGAACCCGATGGACCGGCTGGTGCAGACCTCGGGCGACCTGATGACCCCCTATCTGCACTATCCGGCGATCGTCGGCTCCGACGTCGCCGGCGATGTGGTCGCCGTTGGCGCGGACGTGACCCGGTTTCGGGTCGGTGACCGGGTCGTGGGTTTTGCCGGGAGCACCGATAAGACGCGTAACCGCGCCGCAGAGGGCGCTTTCCAGACCTACGTCGTCCTGCTCGAGCATATGACGGCCGCGATCCCGGATGCGCTCGCCTTCGAGGATGCTTCCGCGCTGCCGCTCGGTATCTCGACGGCAGCCTGCGCGCTCTTCCAGCGCGATTTCCTCGCGTTGAACACGCCCGCCAAGGGAGCACCGGCGACCGGTCGGATCGTCTTGGTATGGGGTGGGTCGACCAGCGTCGGCGTCAATGCGGTGCAACTGGCCGTCGCCGCTGGCTACGAAGTGATCGCCACGGCCTCGCCGCGCAACTTCGACCTCCTCAAGCGGCTCGGCGCGACGGCTGTGTTCGACTATCGCAGTCCGACCGTCGTTGCCGACATAGGCGCGGCGTTGCGTGGGAAAACGGTCGCAGGCGCGGTCGCGATCGGCCTGGGATCGGTGCAGCCGTGCATCGACATTCTTGGATTGTGCAAAGGCAATCGCTTCATCGCGATGGCGACGCCGCCCGCGTCCTTCGACGCAGTCCCGGCAGGACGCGGTCATTGGCGCAAGTTGATTGCTGCGATGGCCGGCACGGTCGCCGGCAATATCGCACTCGCGCTGAGCGCACGCCGCAAGAAGGTGACCCTGAAAATGATCTGGGGCAGCACGTTGATCAGCAACGAGGTCGGGCCGATGATCTTCGACACGTTCCTGCCCGAAGCGCTGGCCGACGGCCGCTACGTGGCAGCGCCTGCAGTCGAAATTGCAGGACACGGGCTGGCCGCGATTCCGGCAGCACTCGAGCGGCAACGCCGCGGTGTCTCGGCGACCAAGCTGGTCGTGACGTTGTGAGCGGCTTCGTCGTCAGCGTCACCCGCTTCCGCGTTCGCAGTCTGCGGTTCCTGCCCTTCTTCCTCATTCATGCGCAGCGCTGCCTCGCGCAGATCAGGCGAAGCGACGGTTACATCGGCGGAGCGCTGCGCCACGATCGCGACCGCGCCTATTGGACGATGAGCGTATGGCGCGACGAGGCCGCACTGCTGGCGTATGTCACCGGCGGCGCCCACCGCAACGCGATGCCCAAGATGAGCGAGTGGGGCGACGAGGCCAGCACCGTTCGCTGGGTTCAGGACAGCGCCGATCTTCCGTCCTGGCCCGAGGCGATCGAGCGGATGCGCCGCGAGGGACGTCCCGTGCCGCTTCACCATCCGGGACCGAGGCATGCGGGTCTCGGCTTCGCGGCGAGCGAGCCTGCGCAGATGGTGCGGATCTGAAAGGAAGCCTATGCAGGGTCTCCCGGATCGAGCGCGTTCCCGGAGATCACATCCTTCGACGCCCTCCATCCACCGAACCGTGCGTAGAGCGTCGGCAGGACGAAGAGCGTCAGCAGCGTCGCCGAGATCAGGCCACCGATCACGACAGTCGCCAGCGGCTTCTGCACCTCGGCACCAGCCCCGTGGCCGAGCGCCATCGGCACGAAACCGAGGCTGGCGACGAGCGCCGTCATGGCCACGGGGCGCAGCCGGGCCAGCGCGCCATCGTGCGCGGCGCGGATCCTGTCCATGCCCCCCGCCATCAGGTCGTGGATCGATGACACCATGACCAGGCCGTTGAGTACGGCGATCCCCGACAGCGCGATAAAGCCGACCGCAGCCGAGACCGAGAACGGCATCCCTCGAACCACGAGCGCGAGGACGCCGCCGACCAGCGCGAGCGGCACGCCGGTGAACACGATTGCCGCGTCGCGGACCGAGCCGAGCGCGCCGTAGAGCAACAGCATGATGACCGCGAAGCAGACCGGCACGACCAGCATCAGCCGATCGCGCGCGGAGGCGAGATTCTCGAACTGCCCGCCCCATTCGACATTGGTGCCGGGCGGCATCGTCACCTGCGCGTCGATCGCCGCGCGCGCATCGGCGACCACGCCCGCAACGTCGCGGTCGCGCACATTGGCCTGGACGACCACGCGGCGCTTGCCGTTCTCGCGGCTGATCTGGTTGGGGCCGTCGACGACCGCGATGTCGGCGACGGTCGACAGCGGCACGAACCCGCCGGCCGATGTCGGCACGGGGATCTGAGCTACTTGGATCAGATCCGAGCGCGATGCTTCGGATAGGCGGATCACGACGGGGAAGCGCCGGTCGCCCTCGAAGATCACGCCGGCCTCGCGCCCACCGATCGCGGCGGCCACAGTGTCCTGCACGTCGCCCGCGGTGACGCCGATCCGCGACATCGCCATCCGGTCCGGACGAATGTCGAGCATCGGCAGACCCTCCGTCTGCTCGACGCGTACGTCGACCGCGCCGCGCGTCGCTCGCAGGACCTTGGCGATGCGGTCCGCGGCGGCGTTCATGCCCCCGAAGTCGTCGCCGAACACCTTGACCGCAATGTCACCGCGCACGCCGGCGATCAGCTCGTTGAAGCGCATCTGGATCGGCTGCGTGATCTCGTACGCGTTGCCCGGCAGCGTCGAGAGTTGCTTCGCCATCCGCGCGACCAGCGCTTCCTTCGCGAGGCCGGGGTCGGGCCATTCGGCCTTGGGCTTCAGTATGACGAAGGTGTCGGTGGCGTTCGGCGGCATCGGATCGCTGGCGATCTCCGAGGTACCGGTGCGCGAGAAGGCGAAACGGACCTCGGGTTGGCGGGCAAGGACCTTCTCGACCTGGAACTGCATCGCCTGGCTCTGGTCGACCGAGGTGCCGGGGATGCGGACCGCCTGGACTAGGATGTTGCCCTCGTCGAGCTGCGGCAGGAATTCCTGCCCGAGCGTGGTGAAGGCGATTCCCGCCAGCGCGAGCGCGCCGACGGCGATGCCCAGCGTGATGCTCGGGCGGCGCATCGCCTTGCCGAGACCCGGTTCGTAGCGTCGGCGCAGCCAGCCGATGATCCGGCTCTCTTTCTCGTCGACGCGCCGGCTGAGCGCTATCGCGATCGCCGCGGGGACGAACGTCATCGACAGGACGAAGGCGAAGACAAGCGCGATGATGACGGTCAGCGCCATCGGCTCGAACATCTTGCCCTCGACGCCGGTGAAGGTGAGCAACGGCGCGTAGACGAGGATGATGATCGCCTGGCCGTAGACCGAGGGCCGGATCATCTCGCGCGCCGATGCGGCGACCAGATCGAGCCTGTCCCGGAGCGACAGCGGCGCGTCCCTGTCATGCTGTGCCTCGCTCAACCGACGCAGGGCATTCTCGACGATGATCACGGCGCCGTCGACGATCAGGCCGAAGTCGAGCGCGCCGAGGCTCATCAGGTTCGCCGACACCCCGGCCTTCAGCATGCCGATGCTCGTCAGCAACATCGTGATCGGGATCACCAGCGCCGCGATCAGCGAGGCGCGGAAGTTGCCAAGCAGCACGAACAGCACGATAATGACCAGCACGGCCCCTTCGGCGAGGTTGCGCGCGACGGTCGCGATCGTCGAATTGACGAGTTCGGTGCGGTTGAGCACCGGCTTCACCACCACGTCGACGGGAAGCGCGCGGCCGATCTCTTCCAGCCGATTGCCGACGCCGGTCGAGACGGTGCGGCTGTTCGCGCCGATCCGCATGACCGCGGTGCCGACGACGACTTCGTGGCCGTTCTCTGACGCGGACCCCATGCGCAGCGCCTGGCCGGTGCGGACGGTGGCGATCTGGCTGAGCAGGATCGGCACGCTTTCTCGCGTCGCGACCACGGTGCGCGCGAGGTCTTCGGCGTTGCGGATCCGGCCGTCGGCGCGGACCGCGAGACCCTCGCCGTTGCGGTCGACGATGCCGGCGCCGGCGCTGGTGTTGTTGCGCTCGAGCGCAGTGGCGAGATTGTCCAGCGTGATCTTTATCGCCGCCATCCGCTGGATATCGGGAACGACGAGATATTGCTTGGTGTAGCCGCCGAGGCTGTCGACGCCGGCGAGACCCGCGGTGCTCTTCAGTTGCGGAGTGACGATCCAGTCCTGCACCGTGCGCAGATAGGTCGCCTTGTCCGGTTCGCTGACGAGATGGTCGCCCTCGGGCGTTATGTAGCTGCCGTCCTTCTGCAGGCCCGGCTCGCCGTTGCGGTGACGGACCTGATCGAGCTCGCGATATTCGACCGTCCACATGAAGATGTCGCCGAGGCCGGTGGCGATCGGCCCCATCTCGGGCGTCACCCCGTCGGGCAGATCGGCCTCGGCAGTCCGCAGCCGTTCCGCCACCTGGGCGCGCGCGAAGTAGATGTCGGTCTTCTCGTCAAAGACGGCGGTGACCTGCGCGAAGCCGTTGCGGCTGAGCGAGCGGCTGTAGGCGAGGCCGGGGATGCCGGCGAGCGCGGTCTCGACCGTGAAGGCGACCTGCTTCTCGATCTGGTCGGGCGAAAGCGCCGGCGCGACGACGTTGATCTGCACCTGGTTGTTGGTGATGTCGGGGACGGCGTCGATCGGCAGCCGCTGGATGGCGAACACGCCGGCGAACGCGGCGGCGAGGGTAAGCAGTAGGACGAGCCAGCGCTTCTCGACAGCGAAGGTTACGATGCGGGAGAGCATGGCCTAGTCCTCGTCCTTCGCCGCGCCCTTGCCGAGTTCGGCCTTGAGCGTGAACGAGTTGGTCGAGGCGATGCGCTCCTCGCCCGTCAGGCCGGCGGTCACGGTGACCGCGCCGCCATTGGTGCGGCCGAGCGTCACCGGCGTAGCGCGGAAGCCGGTCGCGGTGCGCACGAAGACATGCGGCTTGTCGGCGATCATCTGCACGGCGGCCGAGGGCACGGCGACGCTGCGATCTCCACTCGCGGGGAGCAGCACCGATACGCCGACATTCTCGCCGACGCGCCAAATGCCGCCCGCATTGTCGATCGTCGCGATCACCGGGACGAGCCGCGTGGTCTCGTCGAGGATCGGCGAGACGAAGGTGACGCGGCCGTCCTGTCGGCGGCCGGCGGACGTGACTTCCACGCGCGCGCCCGGCTTCACGCGGCCGGCGTCCGCAGGAACGAGCGACATCGTCACCGACACCTTGGCGAGGTTGGCGACGCGGAACAGTTCGGCGTCGGCCGCGACCTGTTGCCCGAGCGTGGCCGACCGCGCGATCACCTGGCCGGCGATCGGGGAGCGGACGGCGATGCGGTTGAGTGCACCGCCGCCCCCGCCGGTGGCCGACAGCTGCTGCCGCGCGAGACGGAGCGCGATGCCGGCCTCGGTCGCTGCGGTTCGGGCGGCGACAAGGTCCTGCTCGGGCGACACGCGCTCGGCGAACAGTCGCCGTTCGCGGCGGAGGTTAGACTGCGCGAGCGCGGACCGCGCACCCGCCGCCTCGACCTCGGCGTTGAGCGACGCCGCCTCGCGGCTTTCGATGATCGCCAACGTCTCGCCGCGGCCGATCGACTGGCCGAGGTTTCTGGTGAGCGCGACCAGCCGGCCGCCGATCGTGGCGGATACGACCTGCACGTCCTGCGGATCGCCCTCGATCGTCGCCGGAAGCTCGATCGCGCCGGCCACGCCCCCCACTGTCGGGCGGGTCACCTCGATGCCGGCATCGGCGATCTGCTGGACCGACAGAATGGCGACGGCAGGATCGCCCGCGCTCTCGTTTTGCTTGTCGCCCGCTTCGGCGCTCGCGTTGGTCGCTTGCTCGGACGGGCGTCCGCAACCGACGACCGCCAAGGCGATGGCGACGGGCACGATCGCCCGCAGGATGATGGTCATCGATCGGTGTCCTTGGGCGGGAGCGCGTCGGCGGTGAGTCGCTCGAACCGCGCCTGTGCGTCGTGATAGGCGGCCAGCGCGTCGATCGCCGCCGTCCGGGTGTCGAGCAGCGTGCGCTCGGCGTCGAGCAGATCGAGCTGGCCGAACTTGCCTTCGCGGTAGCCGATGCGGGCGATCCGCGCGGCCTCCAGCGCGGCGGCGAGCGCCGGGCCGGCGGCGTTGCGCGCCGTCGTCGCGGCGTTCGCGGCATCCACTTGCGCGCCGGCGATGCCCTGTTCGGCGTCGAACAGGGCGACGCGGCGCAACGCGTCCGACTGGTCGCGTTGGGCATCTGCCACAGCGACCGCCGCACGGCCGCCGTTGAAGATGGCGAGCGGGATCGAGACGCCGAAGACCGCGGCGACGTCGTTGGTCTGCTCCAGCCTGCGCGCGCTGGCGCTGAGCGTGAGGTCCGGCACGCGCTGACTGTGCGCGAGGCGGACCTGGGCGGTGGCGGTCGCCAGATCCGCGCGCGCGGCAGCGGCGGTCAGCGTATGCGTCGTGCCGGGAGCAGGCGACCGGCGGAGCGCATCGACGCGTTCGAACCAGGCGTCGTCGAGCTGTCCGACGGCTATGCCGACAAGCCGGGCTAGGTTTGCCGCGGCGACGACCGCCGAGCGCTCGGCGCGCTCCATCGCACCATCGGCGGCCACCTGCGCGACGTCGGCGCGCTGTTCCTCAAGTGGCGACGCCCGACCGGCCTGTACCCGCACCCGCGCGGCGCGAAGGACTTCGGCGGCGATGCCGCGCTGATCGCGGGCGATCCCGACGCGACGCTGCGCGGCGACCGCGACGACGTAGGTCTGCGTCACGCGCAGGCGCAGGTCGGCGCGCGCGATGGCGGCCTGGAGACCGGCGCGACCGATCTGCGCGTCGGCGAGCGCAATCCGGGCGCCGCGCTTGCCCCCGCGTTCGAGCGGCAGGGCGAGACCGACGGTCGTCTCGGATGACCGCAGTCCTTGATATATCCCGGTTCCGGCGACGTTCTCGGTCCCCGCGACGAGCGACGGGTTCGGACGCAGCGCGGCGACGCGGCGCTGCGCTTCGGCGGCACGGACTCCGGCGGATGCCGCATCCTGGAAGGGCGACGATGCGTCGGCGCGGGCCAGCGCCTCGGCGAGCGTGAGGACCGGCTCCGCCGAGGCCGGCGGACGGGTCTGGGCCTGCAGCGAAGATGCGCAGACCCCTGCGGCGATGACGGCCGCGATGATGCGATGCATGGGGATGCTCCTGACGACGAGGACTTGGGCGCGCACGGCGCACCCGATCGACGCGTCAGGCCTGCGGTGGTCTCAGCGCGGTGTCGGCATCGCGGCCGACGAGCGTCGCACCGTCGAAGGACGCGAGCATCGCGCCGGCGAGGACGGTCGCGCCGCAGAGCGTGTCGGCGTCCGGCGCGCTCATGTGATGCGCGTGGCAACTGCCATGATGGTGCGGATAGCCCTTGTCGGCATCGGCCGCGACCTGATCGCCGTCGCCATCGACATGGGAACCGGCGGCGTACTGGCTGGTCTCGATGCATCCGCCGACTTCGGCCGCATGCGCAACTCCGACCCACGTGGTCAGGACGAGCATCAGACAGGCAAGGAAGGGCAGAAGCCTACGCATCGATCGGCGAGGTAGCAGATAATGGCAGTGCTGTAACCGGGCACCGCGGAACGACCCGATCGCGGCGGATTTGGTAATCAACGGCGACCGCGGTTTGTGAAGGGCAAAGAAGGGCTAGCATCCGATTATGGGTCTGGCCGGAAGCTGCAGGCAAGGCCGCGTTCGCCAAAATGTCGAAGGTTCGGCTGGCGATTCCCAGTCATAAAACGGCCATCCGTCATAAACGACTGACCTGCCCCCGTTTCCCATCTCCAACGGGCAACTTCGCCATGCGTATGTACCGCGTCACGGCCGATCCGTTGCAAGGATGGCCCTCAGGATCGCTTCCGATCGCCGCTGGCCGTAGCCATGGCCGTAAGCACTCGACGTGACGGTAACGACCATGTGGCGGCTTGGAACCACGTACATCTTGTTACGGCCGTTGCCCGACGCGAATGAAACCGGGACCGACACGCCATCGATCTACTGGACCTTCGAATACCAGAAATAGCCATAGCCGTCGGCGTAAGGGTCGCTATCGGCAATGCCGACTTTCGGAGCGAATGCGTCTCGTAAGCCCCGGCGGGGTGCCCGGTCTGGCCGCCACGGGGCGAGCCTCGATGGTCCGCATCGGCTGGATTGAGCAAGACTTCGGCCAGCACGAAACACTCAACTGGACCATCATATAAAGATATAAGGATATCCTTATATGATGGTTGACAGCGCCGTCGTGATAGCGTTTATCCAGCGTGTCGAGGTTCCTTATCCCAGGCATGGCGATGAGGCTAAGACGGGAAGCCGGTGATGTCCTTCGGGGCAGAATCCGGCGCTGCCCCCGCAACTGTAAGCGGCGAGCGGCGGTTCCATTTTGCGTCACTGGGCTCGCGCAACGAGCCTGGGAAGGCCGGAACCACCGCGTTGACCCGTGAGCCAGGAGACCTGCCTCCGACGCGATAACGTTCCTCGGACGGGGGTTCCTCCGGTGGATCGCGCTTGACGCAAGGCTCGTGGCTTACGCCATCCGGGCCTGACTATGCCTTGCGCGCTCTTCCTTGGCCTCCTGACCGCAAAAGCAGGTGAGTCATGACGAATAGCAGGTTCACGTTCACGATAACCAGCATCCCGTTCGATGAGGATTATCGTCCTGCCGACAATACGCGGATCACCACCAATTTCGCGAACCTTGCGCGCGGGGAAAGCCGCCAGGAAAATTTGCGCAACACGCTGGTGATGATCGACCGTCGCTTCAACTCGCTGATGCACTGGGATAATCCCGTAGGCGATCGCTACGCGGTAGAACTGAAGATCATCTCGGCAGTGCTCAGGATCGTCGACGACGACCGCGACGAAGCGTTTCCGCTGATCGAAATCCTGCACACCACCGTCACTGACAAGAACAGCGGCCAGCGTACCGACGGGATAGTTGGCAACAATTTCTCGTCTTACGTGCGGGATTACGACTTCAGCGTCGTCCTGCCGGATCACCGCAAGACCGGAAGCGGCGAAGCGCCCGAAGGCTTCGGCGATCTCCACGGTAATTTGTTCAGTCAATTCCTCGGCTCAAGCGCCTACCAAAACCATTTTCGTAAGCCACCGGTCATATGCCTCAGCGTATCGAGCAAGGAAGTCTATCACCGGACGGCGAACGTGCATCCCATTCTCGGGGTGGAATACAGGCATGACGAGGCTTCCCCGACCGACCGGTATTTTGCGAAAATGGGAATGAAGGTGCGGTATTTCATGCCGCCGCACAGCGTCGCGCCGCTCGCGTTCTATCATATCGGCGATCTCGTCAGCGACTATACCAACCTCGAACTCGCCAGCACGGTCAGCACTATGGAGACCTTCCAGAAGATCTACCGTCCAGAGATCTATAACGCCAACTCCGTGGCGGCGGAACACTATCGCCCGAGCTTGGGGTGTCAGGACTATTCGCTGACGCGCATCGTCTACGACCGCGAGGAACGCAGCAGGCTTGCCGTGGAGCAGGGCAAATTCGCCGAAGAGACGTTCATCAAACCGCATGGTGCTGCGCTTCAGCGCTGGTCCGAAACCTGCGGCCTTTGATCCTCATGAACACAAGGTATTCTCCATGACGACATTGTTGCCGACAACGACTGCGGGCAGCCTGCCCAAACCCTCCTGGCTTGCAAAACCCGAGACCTTGTGGTCGCCGTGGAAGCTGGAGGGCGAGGAGTTGATCGCCGGCAAGCAGGACGCCCTGCGCCTGGCGGTCGACGATCAGCGGCAGGCGGGCATCGACATCGTCGGTGACGGCGAACAGACCCGCCAGCATTTCGTCACGACGTTCATCGAGCATCTGGACGGCGTCGATTTCGAAAAGCGCGAGGTTGTCCGGATCCGCGACCGGTATGAAGCCAGCGTGCCGACCGTCGTCGGCGCCGTCTCGCGGCCCAGATCCGTCTTCGTCGACGATGCGCGGTTCCTGCGCGCGCAGACCGATCAGCCGATCAAGTGGACGCTGCCGGGACCGATGACGATGATCGATACGCTCCACGACGCGCACTACCGCAGCCGCGAGAAACTGGCATGGGAGTTTGCCCGCATCCTCAATGAGGAAGCCCGAGAGTTGGAAGCGGTCGGAGTCGATATCGTTCAGTTCGACGAGCCCGCGTTCAATGTCTTTTTCAACGAGGCCAACGATTGGGGGATCGCCACGCTGGAACGTGCGGCCGAGGGGCTGAAGGTCGAGACCGCCGTGCACATCTGCTACGGCTACGGCATCAAGGCGAATACCGACTGGAAGAAGACGCTAGGCGCCGAATGGCGGCAATATGAGAAGACCTTCCCCAATCTCCAAAAGTCCAAGATCGATATCGTCTCGCTGGAGTGCCAGAACTCGCGCGTTCCCATGGATCTGATCGAACTCGTCCGCGGCAAGAAGGTAATGGTCGGCGCGATCGATGTCGCGACCGACACCGTCGAGACTCCAGAACAGGTCGCCGACACTCTGCGTAAAGCGCTCCGGTTCGTGGATGCGGACAAGCTATACCCCGCCACGAATTGCGGCATGGCGCCCCTTTCGCGCAACGTCGCGAAGGGCAAGCTGAGGGCCTTGGCCGCGGGCGCAGACATCGTCCGGAGAGAACTCCAGACCGACGGGTGAATATTGGCGGTAGCTGACGAGTTGGCTAACCGATTAGACTGGGTTTCAACCTTGAAACCGGGTTTCATCGGGACGCTGGATACCAGAGGCAAACGCGGAATATGCCGCATGCATGGTGATGCGGACGCCAGGCCACCACCAGCTCATAGCCTCGACACTTGCTCGCGCGGGTCGGTTCGACTGCGCCGGCGTCGCCAACGAGGCGCAGTTCGCTGTCGACGTCGAGCCATCGGGTAGATCGCGGGCAGCGTGGCACCGGGCAGGGTAGGGAAACAGGCATGCCGCGCGCCCGACTGCGCACATCGCCGTTTCGTTACTTCAGCTCGTCATCCGAGATGATCCGGCTGGTGGTGCTGAAACACGGTCGTTTCCTGCTCGGTCACGGGCACGCCCGCGCTGTTCTGACTCAAGCTATCCATTCGCTCTCGTGACCGCGCCCGTCATCCTGACGAAAGTCAGGATTCGTAGTGGCGCGCGCAGCGCTGTTTAGCTCTGGGCACCGACTTTCGTCAGGATGACGGCACAGCCGTGGCGTCAAACGCTGCTGCCGAAGATGTCTCGAAGTATAGACCGCGCGAAAAATTACGCCGAACAAGCAAACGCCCGGACCGTTGCCGATCCGGGCGCCTGCGTGACGATCGCTCGTCAGCCCCCATTTTTTCGCTTCCGCTCTGCACCTTGCGGCGCGGCGTAAAAGCAGTCCCCGAACCACGGCCGTTGCCTGTGTCTCAGCGAGTTTGTTGCTAGTTATGTCGATGGATTTTGTCACGGTCTTTGCGCAAGCCGTTTCACGATTGGACTGCGGCTGTGGCGGTTTCGCAACAGACCAATCTAGACACTGCCGAACCGGGACCAATGCGGGCCGCGCCGTACGGTCCGCCGTACGGTTCGCCGCACCCTCCCAAGCAGGCCCGACAGTTGCCTCGCAACGGGCCGCGTCCTAGAGCCGCTGCACTGTATCCCTAACGATCGAACCTGGCCGCCCATGATCCTGTCCCGCTACGAACGGATGATAGCCCGCCGCTATCTGCTGCCGGGCAAGGGCGAGGCGTTCATCTTCCTCGTCGCCTCGATCAGCCTGGTCGCAGTCATGCTCGGCGTCGCCGCGCTAGTGATCGTGATGAGCGTGATGAACGGCTTCCGCGCCGAGCTGTTCGACAAGATCGTCGGGCTCAACGGCCATGCGGTGGTGCAGGGCGTCGGCAACCGGCTCCCCGACTGGCGCGAGATCGTCGCGCAGGCGCAGAAGACACCGGGCGTCACCAGCGCGCTGCCGCTGATCGAACAGCCGCTCGCCGCCACCTATAACGGCCGCGCCGAGGCGGTGCTAGTGCGCGGGATGCGCGTCGAGGACATCCGCCGCAATTCAACGATCAGCAACAAGGTCGTGATGGGCTCGCTCCAGTCGATCACGCAAGGGTCCGGCCGGATCGCGATCGGTTCGCGGCTCGCCGAATCGCTCGGCGCGCAGGTCGGCTCGGAGATTTCGCTGTTCAGCCCGCAAGGCCAGACCACGCCGTTCGGCACCGTCCCGCGGATCGTCAGCTACACGGTCGGCGCGATCTTCGAGATCGGCGTCTATGACTACGACAAGGCGTACATCATCATGCCGATCGAGGATGCGCAGACGCTGCTCCTGATGGGCGACGCGGCCGGCATGGTCGAGCTGAAGACGGTCGATGCGGACAAGGTCGGCGAGATCCTCAAGCCACTGGCCGACAAGATCGGCGGGCAGGCGGTGATCCAGGACTGGCGGACGATGAATGCGCAGCTGTTTGAGGCGCTGGCGGTCGAGCGTGTCGCGATGTTCACCGTGCTGTCGATCATCATCCTGGTCGCGGTGTTCAACATCCTCTCGTCGCTGATCATGCTGGTCCGCGCCAAGACGCGCGACATCGCGATTTTACGCACGATGGGCGCGACGCGTGGCTCGATGATGCGGATCTTCATCGTCGTCGGCACCACCATCGGTGCGCTCGGCACGGTCGCGGGCCTCGTGCTCGGCTTCATCTTCCTGTTCTACCGACAGGGCGTGGTGAACTTCGTCCAGCTCGTCACCGGCCAGAACCTGTGGGATCCATCGATCCGCTATCTGACCGAACTCCCGTCGAAGACCGACCCCGTCGAGATCGTCGTGATCGCACTGATGGCGCTTATCTTCAGCTTCCTCGCAACGCTCTATCCGGCCTGGAAAGCGGCGAGTACCGACCCCGTGCAGGTGCTGCGTTATGAATGAAGGCCTTCGTATCGACCGCCAGATCGAGAAGTTCGACGATTATGTCCTCCAGACCAGCGGACTGACCAAGAGCTTCACGCAGGGTGGCGCGACCATCGACGTCCTGCGCGGCGTCGACCTCGCGATCGCACCGGGCGAGATCGTCGCGCTGCTCGGGCCGTCGGGCTCGGGCAAGTCGACCCTGTTGCAAGCCGTGGGCCTGCTCGAAGGCGGCTTCCAGGGATCGATCAGGATCGCCGGCACCGAGGCCGCGAAGCTCAACGCGCATGAGCGCACGGTGGTGCGCCGCGACAGCCTCGGCTTCGTCTACCAGTTCCATCACCTGCTGCCGGACTTCAACGCGACCGAGAACGTCGTCCTCCCGCAACTCGTCCACGGCGCGACGCGGGTCGAGGCGGACCGGCGGGCAGCGGAATTACTGACCCAGCTCGGTCTCGGCCACCGCCTGACGCACCGCCCGAGCCAGCTCTCCGGCGGCGAGCAGCAGCGCGTCGCGGTCGCCCGCGCGCTGGCCAACAAGCCCGCGCTGGTGCTGGCGGACGAGCCGACCGGCAACCTCGACGAACACACCGCCGACATCGTCTTCGCCGAGTTCATCCGGCTGGTCCGCGAGCAGGGCACTGCGGCGGTGGTCGCGACGCACAACGAGCGGCTCGCGGCGCGCATGGACCGCGTGCTGCGATTACACGAGGGGCGGCTGGCGTGACCTGGGGCGAGACGCCGACGCTGACCGGGCGTCACGTCACGCTCCGGCCTTTGGTTGCCGAAGACAAGGACGCACTGGTCGCGGCGGCGTCGGCGGACGACCTCTGGGACACATTCTACGCCAACGTCGCGATGATGAAGGCACCCGACCGCTGGCTCGCCGCCGCGTTGCGCGAGCAGGGCTTCGGGCGCGCGCGGTTGTTCGCCGTGGTGGCGAACGGAATTGTCGTCGGCACCACCCGCTTCATGCGGATGAACGAGCCGAACAAGCGGCTCGAGATCGGCGGCACCTTCTACGCCAAGTCCGTCCAGCGCACTGGCGTCAACACCGAAGCCAAGCTGCTGCTGCTGACCCACGCCTTCGACGCACTCGGCTGCGAATGCGTCCAGATCCGCACTGACTCGCTCAACAAGAACTCGCAGCGCGCGATCGAACGCCTCGGCGCCAAGCGCGACGGCGTGCTGCGCGGGCATCAGGTGATGGCGGACGGCCGCTTGCGCGACACCGTCGTCTACAGCATCCTCCGCCACGAATGGGCGGGCGTGCGTCAGAACCTGACGTATCTGCTGGCCCGAAACGAGGACCGCCCATGACCGCGATTACCGACTTTACCGTAGAGAGCGCCGATGGCAGCGCAGCTTCGCTCGAACCCTATCGCGACAAGGTGCTGCTGATCGTCAACACCGCGTCGAAATGCGGCTTCACCCCGCAGTATGATGGCCTCGAGGCGCTACACCGTGACTACGCGGAGCGCGGGTTCGAAGTGCTCGCGTTCCCGTGCAACCAGTTCGGCGGGCAGGAGCCGGGTGACGCGGAGGAGATCGCGAACTTTTGCACGCTGACCTACGACGTGACGTTCCCGGTCTTCGCGAAGATCGACGTCAACGGGGCAGGGGCAGACCCGCTGTTCGAGCGGCTGAAGTCGGACGCGCCGGGCGTGCTGGGGTCGAAGGCGATCAAGTGGAACTTTACCAAGTTCCTCATCGATCGAGAGGGGAGTGTGGTCGACCGCTACGCGCCGACGACCAAGCCCGAGGACATCCGCAAGGACATCGAAAAGCTGCTGTAACGATCTGCCTCCACCCCGGCGAAGGCCGGGGCCCAATTGGGGGACGGCAGTGATGACCGCTACGCTCCGTTACTGCAACCTCTCCAATTGGGCCCCGGCTTTCGCCGGGGTGGTGCTTGAGGAGGTAAGCTGGCGTATCCCAAAACAAGCTTGTTCCCCCGCGAAGGCGGGGGCCCAGACTGGACTCCCGCCTTCGCGGGAGAACAAACTAGCGGTTCACACCGAAAATGCCGGCGCACCCTTCTTGTGCGCCAGCGCCGAAGCAACCGAAGTCACCCCACCAAACAAGAAGCTGATCCCCAAGACATACCCCGGCAACGTCAACGCCGACCAGGGCAGCGTCGCCAACACGATCACCGCCAGCACGATGTTCACCACCCCCAGCGCAATCATCAGCCCCTTGCCACGCCGAAACCGCGCCCCAAGCCCGATCTCCAACGCGCCCCGCACACCAAGCCAAACCGCAATCAGCAACGTCAGCGAGATCGCGCCCGTCACAGGCTCGAACGCCATGATCAGCCCGATCACCAGCGACACAAGCCCAAACCCGATCGCATAGCCGCGCCCCTCATGCCCCTTGCCGGCAAGCCCCGACGCGATCGACACGATCCCGGCCGCAATGAAGAACGCCCCGATCACCAACGTCGCGGCATAGGTCGCGGAGAACGGCGACGCGAACGCCATGATCCCAAGCACCACCGACAGTACGCCGTACGCCAGGATCCACCCCCAGCCAGCGCCCGCACGAGGCGTACCCGCAACCGTGGTTTCGGTATCGGCAAAGTGCCCGCGTGGATCGGTCATGAAGAATGCTCCCAGAAGTCCCCGCCGCAACGGCTCGTCGTGTCCACGGTTCCGACCGGACTCATCCCGGCTGGTCGAATCACGCCGCAGCGCCTACCTCCGGTCGATGCATTCCGGTTACGTCCCCCTCCGCGTTTTCTCCTGCTACACCATGCTCGACGGCGCCATTGATCCGAAAGCGATCGCCAAGCAGGCGCGCGCTCTCGGCTTTCCCGCCGCCGCACTGACCGACCGCAACGGGCTCTACGCCGCGATGGCCTATTCGGACGCCGCCAAGAAGGATGGCGTCCAGCCGATCATCGGCGTCATGCTCGGCGTCGGTCGCCCCGACATGCCCGACGGCGTCGCGACGCAGTTCGACTGGCTCGCGCTCTACGCGCAGAACATGACCGGCTACGACAATCTCTGCGCGCTCGTCTCGATGGCGCATCTCGACCGCCCAATCGAGATGCCCGCGCACGTCGATTTCGCCGCGCTCGAACGCCACACCGACGGCTTGATCGCGCTGACCGCAGGCGGCGAAGGCGGTCTCGCCCGGCTGTTCGCGGAAGGCCAGCCCGATCGCGCCCGCGCGTATCTCGACCGCCTGCAAGGCCTGTTCGACGACCGCCTCTACATCGAACTCTCGCGCCGCAACGACGCGATCGAGACGGCGGCCGAAGCCGACCTCATCGACATCGCGTACGAGCGCAACCTGCCGCTCGTCGCGACCAACCCGTGCTGCTTCACCGAGAGCGCGTTCGGCGACGCGCACGACGCCATGCTCTGCATCGCGCACTCGACCTATGTCGAAACCGAGGACCGTATCCGCAGCTGCCCCGAAGCGTGGATGAAGCCGGCTAAGGTCATGCACGAGATGTTCGCCGATCTGCCCGAGGCGATCGCCAACACGCTCGTCGTCGCGCAACGTTGCGCGGTGATGGCGCCGTATCGGAAACCGATCCTTCCCAGCCTCGCCGGCGATATCGAGGGCGAGGCCAAGCTGCTCCGCGACGACGCCGAAGCTGGCCTCGAAGCGCGCCTCGCCCGCATCACCGAGCTCCACGGTGAAGGCGAGGACGGCTGGCGCGACGTCTACCGCAAGCGGCTCGCGTTCGAGGTCGACGTGATCGTCCAGATGGGCTTCCCCGGCTACTTCCTGATCGTCGCGGACTTCATCAAATGGGCGAAGGACCACGACATTCCCGTCGGCCCGGGCCGTGGCTCGGGCGCGGGCTCGGTGGTCGCCTGGTCGCTGACGATCACGGACTTGGACCCGATCAAGCTCGGCCTGCTGTTCGAGCGCTTCCTGAATCCAGAACGCGTGTCGATGCCCGATTTCGATATCGATTTCTGCGAAACCCGCCGTGTGGAGGTGATCCGCTACGTCCAGGAGAAATACGGCCGCGATCAGGTCGCGCAGATCATCACCTTCGGAAAGCTGAAGGCGCGCGCGGTGCTCAAGGACACCGGCCGCGTGCTGCAGATGAGCTACGGCCAGATCGATCGCCTCGCCAAACTGGTACCCAACCACCCGACCGATCCCTGGACGTTGGAGCGCGCGCTGAACGGCGTCGGCGAATTGGCCAAGGAATACGCCAACGACAACGGCGTCCGGAAGCTCCTCGATCTGGCGATGAAACTGGAGGGTTTGCCGCGCCACTCGTCGACGCACGCCGCCGGCGTGGTGATTGGCGACCGGCCTTTGGCACAGCTCGTTCCGCTATATCGCGACCCTCGGTCCGACATGCCCGTCACCCAGTTCGACATGAAATATGTCGAGGGCGCCGGCCTCGTGAAGTTCGATTTCCTCGGCCTGAAGACGCTGTCGGTGCTGCAGAAGGCAGTGCAACTGCTCGCCAAGCGCGGCGTGACGGTCGATCTCGAGGCGCTCGAATGGGACGATGCGGGTGTCTACGCGCTACTGCAAAAGGGCGACACGGTCGGCGTGTTCCAGCTCGAGTCGGAGGGCATGCGCCGCACGCTGTCCGCGGTGCGCCCGTCCAATTTCGGCGACATCATCGCGCTCGTGTCGCTCTACCGACCGGGCCCGATGGACAACATCCCGTCGTTCGGCCGCCGCAAGAACGGCACTGAGGCGATCGACTACCCCCACCCGCTGCTCGAACCGATCCTGTCCGAGACCTACGGGATCTTCGTCTACCAGGAACAGGTCATGCAGGCCGCGCAGGTGCTGGCCGGCTTCTCGCTCGGCGGCGCCGATCTGCTGCGCCGCGCGATGGGCAAGAAGGTAAAGGCCGAGATGGACGCGCAGCGCGCGGGCTTCGTCGAGGGCTGCCTCACCGTCAACGGCATCAAGAAGGCCGAGGCGAACGCGCTGTTCGACTTGATCGACAAGTTCGCCGGCTACGGCTTCAACAAGAGCCACGCCGCGGCCTATGCGCTGCTCGCCTACCAGACCGCGTGGCTCAAGGCGCACCACCCGCACGAATTCTTTGCGGCCTCGATGTGCTACGACCTCCACCAGACCGACAAGCTGGCGATCTTCACCGACGACATGCGCCGTCTCGGGATCACTGCGCTGCCGCCGTGCATCAACGCGAGCCAGGCCGAGTTCGACGTCGAGGTTCTGCCCGATGTCGAGGAGAACAACCTCGCCGTCCGCTACGCCCTCGGCGCGCTGAAATCGGTCGGCGAAGGCGCGATGGAGAAGCTCATCGTCGAGCGCGTCCAGAACGGCCCGTTCGCCGGTCTCGACGATCTCGCCAAGCGCGTCGACCCGCGCCTCCTCAATAAGCGCCAGCTCGAAACGCTCGCCGCCGCCGGCGCGTTCGACGGCCTCGACCAGAACCGCGCCGGCATCCACGCCACCGCAGAGACGATCCTCGCGATCGCCGCGCGCACGCACGAACAGAAGACCAGCGGGCAGGGCGGCCTGTTCGGTGACGCCGAACCTGCCGGCGACGCGATCAAGCTGCCGCCATCGGTCCGCTGGACGCTCAGCCAGCGCATGGATCAGGAGAAGGAGGCGTTTGGCTTCTATTTCTCCGCGCACCCGGTCGATCGCCATCGCCACATCGCGGTCAGCCACGGCGCCCGCGCCTACACCGCGCTGTCCGAGCTCAACATCCCCGACGACGGCAGCCGCGCCGGCGCGACGATGGCGGTGCTGGTCGAAGACGCGCGCTATCGCACCTCCGCACGCGGCAAGCGTTTCATGATGGCGCAATGCTCCGACGCCAGCGGCCAGTTTATGGCGACCTGTTTTGACGACCAGGTCTCGCGCGATCTCGAAGAGGCAGCAAAGGCCGGCGGCTGTGGCCTCATCACCGTCGAACTCGACCGCAAGCCCGGCGAGGACACCCCGCGCGTCAGCATCAAGCGTATCCAGCCGTTCGAAGGCCTCGCCAACCTCGCGCGCTTCCAGGTGGTCGTTACGATCTCCGACATGTCCGCGTTCGCCGGCCTCGCCTCGCTGCTAGCCGAACATCGCGGCGCGCGCGGCGAGGTCCGCGTACGCGCGCCGACCCCCGATGGCGAGGTCTGCATCCTGCTCGGCCGCGACTTCCTGCTCGACGGAGAGCTTGTCGAGCACATCGAGTCGTTGCACGGTGTCGCCAAGGTGGAGATGAAGACCTCGGAAACGAGGCTCGCTCTGGTCGGATAACAGCTTGGGAGAGCATGAATGCTGGGTGGAATGCAGGATTTCGAGCTTCGTGTTCCCCGCCTGATCGACCACGCGGCACGCGAACACGGCGCGCGGGAACTCGTCAGCTACTGGGCCGACGGTCGCGAGACCCGCACCAACTGGGCCGGCATCGCGCGCGACGCCCGCAAACTGGCTCAAGCGCTCGAAAAGCTGGGCGTAGCGCCCGGTGACCGGGTCGCGACGCTGGCGATGAACCACGCGCATCACCTCGTCGCTTGGTACGGCACGATCGGCATGGGCGGCGTGATCCACACGATCAACCCGCGGCTGTTCGACGAACAGCTCGTCTACATCGCCAACCACGCCGAAGACCACGTGATGCTCTACGACAAGGCGTTCCAGCCGCTCGTCGATCGCCTGCGCGGGCAATGGGGCAGCATCCGCCACTATATCTGCTTCGATGACCTCGGTCCGGACGGTTTCCAGACGCTGCTCGACGCCGAGGACGGCGATTACGCGTGGGTCGAGGGCCCCGAGCGCGATCCGTGCATGCTCTGCTACACCAGCGGCACCACCGGCAATCCGAAGGGCGTCCTCTACACCCACCGCTCGACGCTGATCCACGCGATGGCCGAGGTCGCGCCGTGGGTGTTCGATCTTTCCCCCAATGCCGTCGTGCTCCCGGTCGTGCCGATGTTCCATGCCGCCGCCTGGGGCCTGCCGTTCGCCTGCGCGCTGTCGGGGGCGAAAGTCGTCTATTCCGCGGTCAACGATCCGGCCGTGCTGTGCCGCCTGATGAACGACGAGAAGGTCACCCACTCCGCCGGCGTGCCGACCGTATGGCTGGCGATGTTCGGCCACATGGACGCCTCGGGCGATGCGCCGCGCCACCTCAAGCAGGTAACGATCGGCGGCTCGGCAGCTCCCCGCGCGATGATCGAGAGGATCATGGGCATGGGCGCCACGGTGAAACACCTCTGGGGCATGACCGAAACCTCCCCAATCGGCACCGCCGGCTTCAATCCGCCGCACTGGGACGACATGAGTCACGACGAAAAACTCGACCTCGTCGGCAAGCAGGGGAGCGTCCCCTTCGGCATAGAACTCCGCATCATCGACGACGAAGGCGTGGTTCTTGCCCGCGACGGCAAGGTCGCCGGCCGCCTGCAAGTGCGAGGCCCTTGGGTAGTCCAACGCTATTTCGGCGCCGACGAGGACGCGGTTGACGGTGAATCCTGGTTCGACACCGGCGACGTCGCGATGCTGCATGCGGATGGCACGATGCAGATCACCGATCGCTCGAAGGACGTCATCAAATCCGGCGGCGAATGGATCAGCTCGGTCGATCTCGAGAACGCGGCGGTCGGCTGTCCGGGCGTGGCGGAGGCGGCGGCGATCGGCATCCACCACCCCAAGTGGGACGAGCGCCCGCTGCTGCTGGTCGTCCGCAAACCCGGCAGCGACGTCGGAGAAGCCGAGATCCGCGACCATCTGGCCAAGCACGTTGCGAAATGGTGGCTCCCCGACGCGATCGTCTTCGTCGACGACCTGCCCCACACCGCAACGGGCAAGCTCCTCAAGACAGCCCTACGCGAACGCTTCAGGAACTTCGTGTTGGCGACGGCTTAGCCTGCCTCGTCATGCCGGATTCGTTCCGGCATCCGCGGGCTACGAACTTGCGAGCATAGGAGACGCTGCGCGGTCAGTTCGCCGTTCCTTGTTCTCCCGCGAAGGCGGGAGCCCAGTCTGGGTCCCCGCCTTCGCGGGGAAACAAGTTCTCTGCCCCCCGACGCTCCCCAACCCCCCGATCATTTCGCACTTGCACAATTCCCGTGATCCAGCGAGCTTGTCACAATGACCGAGGCCACCCCGATCATCCGTACCGGCGCGAACGAGGCGAACGCCGTCACGTTGCCCGCACGGCCGGAAGCGCTCCGCCTCGATCCCGCGGAAACCGCGGTCGTCGTCATCGACATGCAGAACGCCTACGCCTCCCCCGGCGGCTACGTCGATACGGCCGGCTTCGACATCGCAGGCTCGGCCGGCACCATCGCCCAGATCGCCAAGGTCCTCGACACCGCCCGCGCAGCGAAAATGCCGGTCGTGTTCCTCCAGAACGGCTGGGACCCCGACTATGTCGAGGCCGGCGGCCCGGGCTCGCCCAACTGGCACAAGTCCAACGCGCTGAAAACGATGCGCGCCCGCCCCGAACTCCACGGCCAGTTCCTCGCGCGCGGGGGCTGGGACTACGAGATCGTCGACGCGCTCGCTCCCCAATCCGGCGACATCCGCGTCCATAAAACCCGCTACAGCGCGTTCTTCAATTCGCAGCTCGACAGCATCCTGCGCAGTCGCGGTATTCGCAACATCGTCTTCGTCGGCATCGCCACCAACGTCTGCGTCGAAAGCACGCTCCGCGACGGCTTCCACCTCGAATATTTCGGTGTGATGCTGGAGGACGCCACCCACCACCTCGGCCCGCCCGAGATGCAGGCGGCGACCGTCTACAACGTCGAGAAGTTCTTCGGCTGGGTCAGCACGGTAAGCGATTTCTGCGGTTCGTTCGGGCAGTTGCCGAAGTGACCCTTCCCTATTCCCTCGCGAACGCGGGGGCCCAGGAATCACGAACGCTACCGCCCGCAACCCTGGACCCCCGCCTCCGCGGGGGAACGGCGATGACTTGAAAGGAAAGCAGATGCCGTTCGAAGCCATCAACCCGCCCCAGTTCCCGACCCCCATCGCGCCCTATTCGGCCGCTGCGAAGGCGGGCAACACGGTCTATGTCTCGGGCGTGCTGGCACTAGGCGATGGCGGCACGGTCCTCCACGTCGGCGACGCCGCAGCCCAAACCCGCGCCGTCCTCGACACCATCAAGACCACGCTCGAAGCCGCCGGCGCGACGCTCGCCGACGTCGCCTTCAACCACATCTTTCTGAAGGACCTTGCCGACTACGCCGCCTTCAACACGGTCTACGCCGAGTATTTCCCCGGCCCCAAGCCCGCGCGCTACTGCATCAAGACAGACCTCGTGAAGCCCGACTGCCTCGTCGAGATCGCCAGCATCGCCCACCTCGCCTGATGGGGATCGCAGGCGGCATCCACTGGGAGGAGCACGGCCAGCCCGACGGCCCCGCGATCCTCTTGTCGAGCGGCCTCGGCGGCTCGGGCAGCTACTGGCAGCCGAACCTCGCGGCCCTCGGCGCCGGCCACCGCGTCATCACCTACGACCACCGCGGCACCGGCCGCTCCGACGCCCACGTTCCCGGCGACCTGACCGTCGACGCGATGGCCGCCGACGTGATCGCGCTCATGGACGCGATCGGGCTCGAGAGCTGCACCTTCATCGGCCACGCGCTCGGCGGCCATATCGGCCTCGCGCTGGCCCTGTCCGCACCCGAACGGCTCGAACGCCTCGTCGTCATCAACGGCTGGGCCAAGCTCGACCCGCATACCGCGCGCTGCTTCGACACGCGCCTCGCGCTGCTGAAAGACAGCGGCCCGCGCGCGTATCTCCACGCGCAACCGCTGTTCCTCTACCCGCCGCAATGGATTTCGGACCATCACGACCGGATCCAGGACGAGGAGGAGGCGATGCTCGCGCATTTCCCCGGCGCGGAGATGATCCAGCGACGCGTCGCGGCGGTCCGCCGGTTCAACATCGCCGGCCGCCTCGACGAGATTCGCGTCCCGACGCTGCTGGTTGCGTCCGACGACGACATGCTCGTGCCGCCGTCTGCCTCCGAAAAGCTCGCCGCCGGCATCCCCGGCGCGCAGCTTGCGCGGATGGCAGCGGGGGCGCACGCCTGCAACGTGACGCGCGCGGAGCATTTCAACATGTGGCTGCTCGACTGGCTCGACGGCGAATAGGAGCGGCATATGCAGGTCGGCGTCTTCGTGCCCATCAACAACAATGGCTGGCTGATCAGCGAGAACGCGCCGCAGTACAAACCAAGCTTCGACCTCAACAAGGCGATCGCGCAGGCCGCCGAGAAGCACGGGCTCGATTTCCTGCTGTCGATGATCAAGCTGCGCGGGTTCGGTGGCAAGACCGAGTTCTGGGACTACGGGCTGGAGAGTTTCACGCTGATGGCCGGCCTCGCCGCCGTCACCGAGAAGATCAAGATCTACGCGACCTGCGCCACGCTGCTCGTGCCCCCAGCCTATGCCGCGCGGATGTGCAACACGATCGATTCGATCAGCCACGGGCGGTTCGGGCTCAACCTCATTACTGGCTGGCAGCCCCCCGAATATACGCAGATGGGGATGTGGCCCGGCGACGAACATTTCCGCAATCGCTACAAGATGCTCGACGAATACGCGCACATCCTCCGCGAGCTGTGGGAAGAGGGGACGTCCGACTTCAAGGGCGACTATTACCAGATGACCGACTGCCGCGTCTGGCCCAAGCCGACCGGCGACATGAAGATCATCTGCGCCGGCTCCTCCGACGACGGCTTGGCGTTCTCGGCGAAATGGGCCGACTACGCGTTCTGCCTGGGGAAGGGCGTAAACACCCCGACCGCTTTTGCGTTCAACAACGAGCGGCTGGCCGTAGCGACCACGAAAACCGGCCGCGACGTGCAGATCTTCGTCCTGATCATGATCATCGCCGCCGAAACCGACGACGAGGCGATGGCGAAATGGAAACACTATAACGCTGGGGTCGACGTCGACGCGATCGCCTGGCTGATCGATCAGGGCGCCAAGGACACGCACAACACGGACACCAATGTCCGCCAGCTCGCCGCCCCCGAAGGCGCGGTCAACATCAACATGGGTACGCTGGTCGGCTCGTACGAAAGCGTCGCGCGGATGCTCGACGAGATGGCGGCCGTCCCCAACACCGGTGGCGTCCTCTTGACCTTCGACGACTTTCTCGAAGGTGTGGAAGCATTTGGGACGCGTATCCAGCCGCTGATGAAGAGCCGCGCGGGCGAGGTCCCGGGCTGAAGTAGCGGCTTGCTGGCCTAACCCGCCCCAACCTTCTTTTGCCTCGCCCTCTCCCGTTGAGAGAGGGAAAAGGCCAGCGGCATCTTCGCCGTGGAAAGGGTGAGGGCAAGAGGAGGGAGCGCGCGTGACGAAGCGATCACCGCGCAACCACCACCCCGGCGAAGGCCGGGGCCCAATTGGGGAACGAAGATAATGGAGGGCAGCGCTCCGTTACGACCACCTTTCCACTTGGACCCCGGCCTCCGCCGGGGAGGTTACGAAGCCCTGCCTCCATCTGAGGATGCCACCTCTCAAGGAACCTACCAAAGCTTGTTCTCCCGCGAAGGCGGGGGCCCAGACTGGACTCCCGCCTTCGCGGGAGAACAGCCTGCTTACGAAGCGGTAAGCGTTACACCGCTCGAGGAGTCCGCTTCGCCTTCCTGATCCTAGGCTCGGCAATCATGTCCGCCGCCTTCTTGATCTCTTGCCGAAGCTCATCCCGCTTCTCATGTATCGAAGCGATCACCGGCCCCATCGCCACCCCCAGATCGACCAGCACCGCCTCCGCCAGCTGTAACGAACTCTCCAAAGTCTCCGGCACCGCATCCGTAACACCAGCCCGGTACAACTCCGCCGCATGCGCCGTATCCCGAGCACGCGCCACGATCGGCAAGTCCGGCGCCAAAGCCCGAACCCGCCGCGCCAGCCGCACCGTCAGCACCGGATCGTCCATCGTCAGGATCAGCGCCTTGGCGGTATGCAGCTTGAGCCGATCCACCAGTTCCGGGCGCGCCACGTCGCCGAACAATACCGGATGCCCTTGCGCCCGCGCGGCTTCGACGGAATCGATATCCGCCTCCACGGCAACGTACTTTTGCCCGTGGACTGCCAGCATGTCGGCCACCATCCGGCCCACGCGACCAAAGCCGATCACGACGGTTCCCGGCCCATCGTCGTCGATCTCGATATCCCCGGCATCGGCACCCGACCGGCTTTCGAGTTGACGCGAGACGGTGCGGCCGAGCTTTGCCAGCAGCGGCGTGATCGTCAGCCCGATCGCAGTGACGGTCTGCCAGAAAGCGGCGGTCGACGGCATGATCAACTGCGCCTGCGCGGCCGTCGCAAGCACGATCAGCGTCGTCTCGGAAGGGCTACCCATCAGCAGCCCCGTCTCCGCCGCAACGCCGCGCCGCGAATTGGCGACGCGCAGGAACAGGAACGTCACGATCGCCTTGGTCGCCACCACGCCCGTCACGGCAAGCAGCAACGACGGCCAGTTCTGCGCGATCAGCCGTAGGTCGAGACTCATGCCGACCGTGATCAGGAACACGCCGAGCGCGAGCCCCTTGAACGGCGCGGTGATGACCTCGACCTCGCTGTGATATTCGGTCTCGGCGATCAGCAACCCCGCCAGCAGCGCGCCGACGATCGGCGACAGCCCGGCGGCCGTTGTCGCGACGCTCGCGACGATCACCACCAGCAGCGACGCGGCAAGGAAGAGTTCGGGGCTCTTGGTCCGCGCGGCCTGCCCGAACAGCCGGGGCAGGACGACCCGCCCGCCGATATACATCGCGACAACGGTGAGCCCGCCGCGCAGCGCGACACCGGCGATGTTCGACCAGCCGTCCGCACTCGCTGTCGGCGCCAGCGCACCGAGCACGAAGATGATCGGGACGAGCGCCAGATCTTCGAACAACAGCATAGCGAACGCACCACGCCCGACCGCACCCGTCGTGCCGACGAGCGGCAGGACCAAAGCCGTGGACGACAACGCGAGCGCAAACCCCAGCCCGATCGCGCCCGCCCATTCCTGGCCGATGAAGTGCAACGCCACGCCAATGATGAGCGCCGAGCCGATCAGTTCGGCGGCGCCGGTGCCGAACACGAGTTGCTTCATCGACCACAGTCGCTTGAACGAGAGCTCGAGGCCGATCGAGAACAGCAGCAGGATGATGCCGAACTCGGCGAACGGCTCGATCGACTCCGGGTTCGAGATCGTCAGGTAATAGAGCCAAGGCGCGGAGCCGGTGAGCGAGCCTAGCCCGGCGGGCCCAACCAGCAGGCCGACCAAGATGAAACCGATGACCGGGCTGACCCGGAACCGCGCGAATGCGGGGATGACGAGCCCGGCCGCGCCAAGAATGACGAGCGCGTCGCTGAAACCTTGATTGTCGAGCCGTAATGCCATGCGTGCGACCTTAGGGGACGCATGACGGATTTGTCACCCGTGGCGACGTACTGCGGCGATCGGCAGTGGAAAGAGGTGTTTTTCCCTCCGTCATCCTGACGAAAGTCAGGATCCAGAGCCAAGACCGTAGTCCTGTGTAACCCTGGGTCCTGACTTTCGTCAGGATGACGGGGAAGAGAAAACCCCGCTCCCGTTTCCGGGAGCGGGGTGCTAGATCAGGCCCAGTTGGCCATTTCGGTTTCAAGGTTCGACCGTACCTGCTCGAAGAACTGCTCGGTCGTCATCCAGGGCTGGTCGGGGCCGATCAGGATCGCGAGATCCTTGGTCATGTGGCCGTTCTCGACCGTCTGGACGCAGACGCGCTCAAGCGTCTCGGCGAACTTCGTGACGTCGGGCGTATCGTCGAACTTGCCGCGATACTTAAGGCCACCGGTCCACGCGAAGATCGACGCGATCGGGTTGGTCGAGGTCGCCTTGCCCTGCTCGTGCATGCGGAAGTGGCGCGTGACGGTGCCGTGCGCTGCCTCGGCCTCGACGGTCTTGCCGTCCGGGGTCAGCAGGATCGAGGTCATCAGGCCGAGCGACCCGAAGCCCTGTGCGACCTGGTCCGACTGGACGTCGCCGTCATAGTTCTTGCAGGCCCAGACGAACTCGCCGTTCCACTTCAGCGCCGATGCGACCATGTCGTCGATCAGGCGATGCTCGTAGACGATGCCCGCTTCCTTGAACTTGTCCTTGAACTCGGCCTCGAACACCTCGGCGAACAGGTCCTTGAAGCGGCCGTCATAGGCCTTGAGGATCGTGTTCTTGGTCGACAGGTACACCGGCCACTTCAGGTTCAGGCCGTAATGCATCGAGGCGCGCGCGAAATCGCGGATCGAATCGTCGAGGTTGTACATCGCCATCGCGACGCCCGCCGACGGGAACTGGAATACCTCGCGGTCGATGACCGTGCCGTCGTCGCCTTCGAAGACGAGGCGCAGCTTGCCGGGGCCGGGGACCAGATAGTCGGTCGCGCGGTACTGGTCGCCGAACGCGTGACGGCCGACGACGATCGGATGCGTCCAGCCCGGGATCAGGCGGGGCACGTTCTTGATGACGATCGGCTCGCGGAAGATCGTGCCGCCGAGGATGTTGCGGATCGTGCCGTTCGGCGACTTCCACATCTTCTTCAGGCCGAACTCGGTGACGCGCTGCTCGTCGGGCGTGATCGTCGCGCACTTGACCGCGACGCCGTGCTTCTGCGTGGCGAGCGCGCTGTCGATCGTGACCTGGTCGTCGGTCGCGTCGCGATGCTCGACGCCGAGATCGTAATAATCGAGCTGGATATCGAGATACGGCTTGATCAGGCGCTCGCGAATCCATTCCCAGATGATCCGCGTCATCTCGTCGCCATCGATCTCCACGATCGGGTTCTTTACCTTGATCTTCGCCATGTGCGCGTCCTTCGGGGGAGGGGTTTGAGGAGCGTCTAGGGGAGCGCGCCGCAGCGATCAACCGCTGGCCAACCGTTGGTGCTGTAAGGAAAAGCCGGTTCATCGTTGTATCGCGCGTCCTGCACGGATAGACCCGCGGGTTATGGCATCGCTCGACAAGCCGCCCGTCACGACCTCCACGGTCAAATGGCGATTTCCCGCAGTCCATCCGGAGGGCCACAAATACGTCGCGATCGCGACCGGCATCACGCTGCTGCTGACGATCGTCAGCCACGTGCTGTTCTGGCCGATGGTCGGCGTCGTGATCTGGGTCGCGACGTTCTTCCGCGATCCGATCCGCACCACTCCCCAGGGCGAAGGCCTGATCGTCGCCCCCGCAGACGGGCTGATCACGATGATCCAGCGTGTGCCGATCCCGCGCGAACTCGCCGGCGAGAACGGTCTCGGCGACGCACCGCTGGTGCGCGTGTCGATCTTCATGTCGGTGTTCGACGTGCACATTAATCGCACGCCGATCGCCGGGACTATCCGCGAGGTCGTCTATATCTCGGGCAAGTTCCTCAACGCGGATCTCGACAAGGCGAGCGACGAGAACGAGCGGCAGCATTTCGTGGTCGAGGACCGCAACGGCATGCGGATCGGCTTCACGCAGATCGCCGGCCTGGTCGCGCGTCGTATCCTCGGCTTCGTGAAGGCCGGCGACATGGTCGCGGTCGGCCAGCGCATCGGCCTGATCCGGTTCGGTAGCCGAGTCGATGTGTACCTGCCCGATCATGTCGTGCCGCAGGTGTGTCTGGGCCAGCGCAGTATCGCGGGCGAGACCGTGCTTGGTCGCGTCGGTGGCGTGCCGGTTGGCGGCATCGCCCAGTGATTGATCGCGACGGGATCGACGGCGACTCGATCGAAGAGCGAGGCCGGGGGCGGTTCGGTCGCACGCGTCGTGCACCGCGAGGACTTCCCCTGCGCGCTGTCGCTCCCAACGCCGTTACCGCGCTAGCCCTGTGTTCAGGCCTGAGTGGCGTGCGGTTCGCGATCGGCGGACAATGGGAAAGCGCCGTTGCGATGATCATGGTCGCGGGCGTGCTCGACGGCTTGGACGGTCGGATCGCCCGGATGCTGCACGGTGAAAGCCGGTTCGGTGCCGAGCTCGATTCGCTGTCCGACGCGATCTCGTTCGGCGTCGCGCCGGCGCTGATCGTCTATCTCTGGTCGCTGACGGCATTGCCACGTGTCGGCTGGATCTGCTCGCTGATCCTTGCGGTGTTCTGCGCGCTGCGTCTCGCACGCTTCAACGCCAAGATCGACGAGAGCCACCAGCCGCACAAGTCGGCGGGCTTTCTAACCGGCGTCCCGGCTCCCGCCGGCGCTGGTTTGGCGCTGATGCCGATGTTCTTCTGGTTCTGGACCGACGAGCCAAAATTCGCGTCGCCGTATTTCGTGGCGCCATGGGTCGCGTTCGTCGCGTTGCTGATGGTGTCGAGTATCGCGACCTATTCGTGGAGTTCGGTCAAACTCCGCAGCAACATCCGGTTCGAAGCCATCGCGCTCGTCGTACTGCTCGGCGCTGCGATCGTAAGCGCGCCATGGCATACGCTCAGCATCATCTGCGTACTGTACCTGCTCTCGATGCCGTTCAGCATCGCGAGTTACGCAAAGATCAGGCGGCAGCGTTCCAGCGGCGGGCGGGCACCGGAGCCGACGTCGAAGCCCAGCGCCTAACCGCGATCCGGCGCTCCGCCACGGCCAGCGTGCGGAGTGGCTGGAACGCGGGTTCGACGTTGCCCATCGCGAGACGGACGATACGGTCCCACTGCGGCGCGATCGACGAGACGATCATCATGCCCGCGACCGCGAATGCACCAGCAAAAACCATGAAGCTCAGAACCAACATCACGTCCGCCTTCCTATGAGTTGCGAACAATTTCTTAATATCTGCAAACACTTGGTCAGAAACATCGTTCCACTCGTCGCATTTCGAATCCCGTTCTGCCGGGGTGATTCTGCGCCGAGTCGAACATCTGTTCCCCTCTGAGCCCTTTATGTTCTCATTGCGTTCCATGAGTCAAGCGTGCCTTGTGCGATTGCTTTTCGAATAGAGCCACGCTAAGGGCCGCGCCTCTAACCCCGCATGGGAGGCATCATAGCCCGGTGCGTCACGGTCATTCGGCCACGACGTCATCCGCTTCCCAGAGGCACAACCGGAAGGATATATCCCTATGGCGGCTCCAGTCGTCTCCATGCAGCAGCTCATCGAAACGGGCGCGCATTTCGGCCACCAGACTCATCGGTGGAACCCCAAGATGAAGCCTTACATCTTCGGTGATCGTAACGGCGTCCATATCCTCGACCTGTCGCAGACCGTGCCGCTGTTCGCGCGCGCGCTCGAATTCGTCTCGTCGGCGGTTGCCGGTGGCGGCAAGGTCCTGTTCGTCGGCACCAAGCGCCAGGCACAGGAGCCCGTCGCAGACGCAGCGCGGCGTTCGGGCCAGCACTTCGTCAACCATCGCTGGTTGGGCGGCATGCTCACGAACTGGAAGACCATCTCGGGTTCGATCAAGCGTCTCAAGACGCTTGAGGAAATGCTGTCGGGCGACACCGTCGGCCTGACGAAGAAGGAAGTCCTTCAGCTCACCCGCGAGAAGGACAAGCTCGAGCTTTCGCTCGGCGGCATCCGCGACATGGGCGGCATTCCCGACGTGATGTTCGTGATCGACGCGAACAAGGAAGAGCTGGCGATCAAGGAAGCGAACACGCTGGGTATTCCCGTCGTCGCGATCCTCGATTCGAACGTGTCGCCGGACGGCATCGCTTTCCCGGTTCCCGCGAACGACGACGCAGCCCGCGCCATCCGCCTGTACTGCGAGGCGATCGCGATCGCAGCGACGCGCGGCGGCCAGGAGCAGCAGCGCCGCACCGGTGCCGACATCGGCGCGATGGTCGAGCCGCCGAAGGAAGAAGCATTGAGCGCAGAGCCGACCGTCGAAGCTACGGCTGACACGGCACAGGCAACCGCGAATGCCGATACCGCTGCAGAATTCGCAGCCGAGGGTGAGCGCCAGATCGACGCATAAGCGTCGTCGCCGAACCGTCATGCGGGCGGGGTAGGGCGAAAGCTCTGCCTCGCCCGCAACCATATTCAGACCTAAAAAGGATTAGAGACATGGCCGATATCACGGCAGCAATGGTCAAGGATCTGCGCGAGAAGAGCGGCGCAGGCATGATGGATTGCAAGAAGGCGCTGAGCGAGAACGCCGGCGACATGGAGCAGGCAATGGATTGGCTGCGCACCAAGGGGCTCGCAGCCGCCGCCAAGAAGTCCAGCCGTACCGCGGCCGAGGGCCTGGTCGGCGTTGCCGTGTCGGGCACCAAGGGCGCAGCGGTCGAAGTGAACTCGGAGACCGATTTCGTCGCGAAGAACGACCAGTTCCAGTCGTTCGTTCGTGACGTCACGCAGATCGCGCTCGCAACCGGCGGCGACATCGAGGCGCTGAAGTCGCAGGCGATGCCATCGGGCAAGACCGTCGAGGAAGTCCTGACGAACAACGTCGCGACGATCGGCGAGAACCAGTCGCTGCGCCGCTCGCGCACGCTGGAAGTCAGCAAGGGTGCGGTCGTTCCGTACATCCACAATGCAGCGGCTCCCGGCCTCGGCAAGATCGGCGTGCTCGTCGCGCTCGAGTCGGAGGCTTCGGACGAGGTTCTTCAGGCGCTCGGCAAGCAGCTCGCGATGCACATCGCCGCCGCCTTCCCGAAGGCGCTCAACGAAGCCGACCTCGACGAGTCCGAGATCGAGCGCGAGCGCGCGATCGCGACCGAGAAGGCCGCCGAGTCGGGCAAGCCTGCCGACATCATCGCCAAGATGGTCGAGGGCGGCATCGCCAAGTACCGCAAGGAGCACGCCCTGGTCAGCCAGCTGTTCGTGATGGACGGCAAGACCAAGATCTCCGACGTCGTCGCCAAGGCCGGCAAGGATGCAGGCGCCGAGATCAAGCTGGTGGACTATGTCCGCTTCCAGCTCGGCGAAGGCATCGAGAAGGAGCAGTCCGACTTCGCAGCCGAGGTTGCTGCTGCTTCGGGCGTGCCGCAGGCGTAAGCCGACTTCCTCCCTCGCCCCTCCGGGGAGAGGGAATGGGCCCGCTCGGCTCTTGTCGAGTGGGAAGGGTGAGGGGAGTGGTGAGGTGTCGAACCTCGCGCCCCCTCATCCGGCCCTGCCGGGCCACCTTCTCCCCGAGGGGAGAAGGATAGGCATCCTCCGTTATGCCGGGCTCGTTCGGGCACCCAGGGGGCTGCAAGTCATCCATCCGTAAACCGTTCGAGGCGGTGACATCAGGTCATATCGGCCAGACTATCCCTCACCTCAGCACCTCCCCGGCGAAGGCCGGGGTCCAGGTGGAAGACGAAGGTGACGACGGGGCGTCTTCAATTACATCGACCTTGCCAACTGGACCCCGGCCTCCGCCGGGGAGGCGTCGTCGCCGGCGTCGCTGATTCCAGATTGGCCAGCCATGACACTTCCTCCGCACACCGGGAGAATGACGAGCAGCTGGACCCAGCCCAGCCCATTTTCCGTCCGATCTCCACCCAGAATCGATGCACGCGCCGCACAGCGCTTCACATCCCTGGCCTCGCCGCCTAAGGTCCGCGCCGCCCCGCCAATCACAATTCGAGATTTATGACGCCTCCGCGCTACAACCGTATCCTGCTGAAACTGTCGGGCGAAGTCCTGATGGGCACCTCCGGCCTGTCGATCGACACCGAGGTTACCGCGCGCGTCGCGCAGGAGATCGCCGACATCAAAGCCCGAGGCTATGAGATCTGCATCGTCGTCGGCGGTGGCAACATCTTCCGCGGCATGGCAGGCGCAGCGCGGGGCATGGACCGCGCGACCGGCGATTACATGGGCATGCTCGCGACCGTGATGAACGCGCTGGCCGTGCAGAACGCGCTCGAGCAGATCGGCGTCGACACGCGCGTCCAGTCGGCGATCCCGATGGCGTCGGTGTGCGAGCCGTTCATCCGCCGTCGCGCCGAGCGTCACCTGGAGAAGGGCCGCGTCGTGATCTTCGCGGCGGGCGTCGGCAGCCCCTATTTCACCACCGATTCGGGCGCCGCTCTGCGTGCTGCCGAGATGAAGTGCGATGCGCTGTTCAAGGGCACTTCGGTCGACGGCGTCTATAACGCCGACCCGAAGACGCACCCGGACGCAGTGCGCTACGAAACGGTCACGTACAGCCGCGTGCTGTCCGACGACCTCAAGGTCATGGACGCGAGCGCGATCGCGCTGTGCCGCGACAACAATATCCCGATCGTCGTCTTCAACATCCGCGAACCCGGCAATCTCGCCGCGGTGTTGGCGGGTGATGGCGTGTCGACGATCGTCCAGAACGAGCAGGAGCTTTAAGATGGCTGCATACGACAAGACCGACCTCGAACGCCGCATGGCGGGTGCCGTCGAAGCGCTGAAGAGCGATCTCGCCGGCCTGCGCACGGGTCGCGCGTCGACCGCGTTGCTCGATCCGGTGATGGTGACGGTGTACGGCTCGTCGATGCCGCTGAACCAGGTCGCGACCGTCTCGGCGCCCGAGCCGCGGATGCTGTCGGTGCAGGTCTGGGACAAGTCGAACGTCGGCCCGACCGACAAGGCGATCCGCTCGGCCGGCCTCGGGCTTAACCCGATCGTTGACGGCCAGACGCTGCGCCTGCCGATCCCGGATCTGACCGAGGAGCGCCGCAAGGAACTCGCCAAGCTTGCCGGCCAGTATGCCGAGAAGGCCCGCATCGCGGTCCGCAACGTCCGCCGCGACGGCATGGATTCGCTCAAGGTCGACGAGAAAAAGGGCGTGTTCGGCGAGGACGAGCGCAAGCGTCACGAGACCGAAGTCCAGAAGCTGACCGATAGCATCATCGCCGAGCTCGATGCGACTGCGACCGCGAAGGAAAAGGAAATCCTGGGCAAGTGAGATTGCAGGCCTCCTCGGCCGCGCCGCTCGCTGCTGTTCCTGTGGGCGCCGTTCCTGCAGGCGGGGCGGTGCCGCGTCATGTCGCGATCATCATGGACGGCAATGGCCGCTGGGCGAAGAAGCGGTTCCTGCCGCGCTTCGCCGGGCACAAGGCCGGCGTCGAGGCGGTGCGCAAGGTGACGCGCGCGGCGCGGGCGATGGGGATCGAGGCGCTGACGCTGTACGCATTCTCGTCGGAGAACTGGCGGCGCCCGGCCGAAGAGGTCAGCGACCTGATGGGGCTGCTGCGGCATTTCATCCGCAGCGACCTCGACGAACTCGCGCGCGAGAACGTTCGGCTGCGCGTGATCGGCGATTATCACAGCTTTTCGCCCGATCTGGTGGCGATGGTCGACGATGCGATCGCGCGGACTGCGGGGAACAGCGGTCCGATCCTGGCGATCGCATTGAATTACGGCGCGCATGCGGAGTTGGTGACGGCCGCACGGCGGTTGGCGGAGCGGGCCCGGGATGGCGCGCTGGATCCGGCGAGCATCGATGCGGCGACGATCGAGGCGGAGCTCGATACGCACGACCTGCCGCCGCTCGACCTGATGATCCGCACCTCTGGCGAACAGCGTCTGTCGAACTTCCTGCTTTGGCAGGCAGCCTATGCCGAATTGCTGTTCGTCGACACGCTCTGGCCCGACTTCGATGCGGCCGCGCTCGCCGATGCGGTCGCGGCGTTCGGTCAGCGCCAGCGCCGCTACGGTGGTCTGTGAACCTTACGGACCCTGAAAAGGCGCCCGATCAGGCGTTGCGCACGCCGTCCAATCTCCAGCTCCGGATGATCGCCAGCGTCGGCATGATCGCGGTGGCCAGCCTTGCGCTGACGCTCGGCGGGATCGCGTTCTGGGTGCTCGGCGTGGTCGCCGCGCTGTTCATGATGGCGGAATGGTCGATGCTGCAAGGCGCCGACGCCAAGACCAAGCGGATGACGCAGTTCGCGCTCTCGGTGCCGCTCGCGCTGATGGCGCCGGCGTCGCTGATCCTCGTGATCCATGATTTCTTCACGCTGGGGCTGCTTGTTGGGGCGGCGTTCTTCGTCGTCATCACGACTCGCAAACCGCCGCTCGCGCTGGGCATCCTCTATTGCGGGCTCCCCGTGCTCGCGCTGATGATCATCCGGCGGCAGGACGAGGGCATCCTCTTCACGTTGTGGGCGCTGTCGCTGGTCTGGGCATGCGATATCGGCGCGTTCTTCACCGGGCGGACCTTGGGCGGGCCCAAGCTGGCGCCGGTGATCAGTCCGAACAAGACATGGTCGGGGCTCATCGGCGGTGTCGTGCTCGCGAGCGCGGTCGCGGCGGTGCTGCACATGCAATACGGCCTGCCGATGCGGATGACGCTGGCGACGCCGGTGCTCGCGATGCTCGCGCAGATGGGCGATCTCTATGAGAGCTGGTTGAAGCGCGTGGCGGGGGTGAAGGACAGCGGCAACATCCTGCCCGGCCATGGCGGCGTGATGGATCGCCTCGACGGCTTGGTCCCGGTGGCGCCGGTCGCTGCGTTCCTAGTTCTTCTGCCGCATTTCTACGCATGAAGACCGTCACGATCCTGGGCGCGACCGGCTCGGTCGGCACCTCGACGCTCGACCTGATCGAGCGTGAACCCGATCGCTTCCGTGTCGTCGCGCTGACCGCGAACTGCGATGTGACCAAACTCGCCGCGGCCGCGATCCGGACCAGGGCCGAGTTTGCCGTTGTTGCGGACGAAAAATGCCTGCCGGAGTTGCGGGAGGCGCTGGCCGGCACGGGCATTCGCGCTGGTGGTGGTGCCGAAGCGATTGCCGAGGCCGCGTCGTCGGGCGCGGACTGGACGATGGGCGCGATCGTCGGGTGCGCGGGGCTGAAGCCGGTGATGGCGGCGATCGAGCAGGGTGGCACCGTCGTCATCGCCAACAAGGAGCCGTTGGTCTCTGCCGGCGACGTCATCCTCGCGGCGGCCAAGCGGACCGGCGCGACGCTGTTGCCCGCAGACTCGGAGCACAACGCGATCTTCCAGTGCTTCGACGCGACGCGCCCCGAACGTATCCGCCGGATCATCCTCACGTGCAGTGGCGGCCCGTTCCGCGACTGGACCACCGAGCAGATGCGCGGCGTGACGCTCGAACAGGCGGTCAAGCATCCCAACTGGTCGATGGGTGCGAAGATCTCGGTCGATTCTGCGACCTGCATGAACAAGGGCCTCGAACTGATCGAGGCCGCGCGGCTGTTCCCGATTCCGCACGACCGGATTGAGATCGTCATCCATCCGCAGTCGGTGGTCCACAGCCTCGTCGATTACGTCGACGGCTCGGTGCTGGCGCAGCTCGGGCCCCCCGACATGCGTACGCCGATCGCGCACACGCTTGCCTGGCCGGACCGGATGGCGACGCCGATGGTTCCGCTGGACCTCGTCGCGATCGGCCGACTCGACTTCGAGGCACCCGATCCGGTGCGCTTCCCCGCGCTGCGCCTCGCGCGCGAGGCGCTCGACGCAGGCGGCGCGCGCCCCGCAATTCTCAACGCTGCCAACGAGGTAGCGGTCGAGGCCTTCCTCAAGCGCCGCATCGGCTTCCTCGAAATTGCCGCAATCGTCGATCATACGCTATCGTGCTACGATCCGGCCGCACCGGACAGCGTCGACGCCGTTCTGGCGATCGATGCCGAGGCGCGGGTTTTGGCGGGCGAGCGTGTAGAGGATTGCGCGGTTTGATCGAAACACCCGGTATCCTTCTGACGATCCTGTCGTTCGCGCTGGTGATCGGACCGCTCGTGTTCGTGCACGAGATGGGCCATTACCTCGCCGGACGCTTTTTCGGGATCAAGGCGGATGCCTTCGCGATCGGCTTCGGCCGCGAGATCGCCGGCTTCACCGACAGCCGCGGCACCCGGTGGAAGTTCGGATGGCTGCCGCTCGGCGGCTATGTGAAGTTTGCCGGTGACATGAACCCGGCGAGCCAGCCCTCGGCCGAGTGGCTTTTGCTACCCGCCGAAGAGCGCCAGCGCACCTTCCAGTCGAAGCCGGTGTGGCAGCGTGCGATCGTCGTCGCGGCAGGGCCGGTCGTGAACTTCGTCGTCGCCATCCTGATCCTCGCCGGTTTTGCCTTTGCGTACGGCGACATCCGCATGCCGCCGATCGTCGGCGGTACGGTGCCTGGTAGCGCTGCCGCGACGGCCGGGTTGCAGGTCGGCGACCGGATCACGGCGATCGGCGGCCGCTCGGTTGAGACGTTTGACGATCTCGCCCGCTATGCGCGTATCCGCGCCGGCGAGAGCACGCGGATCGACGCGGAGCGCGGCGACCAGACGGTATCGCGCGACATCGTCATCGGTACCGAACTCCAGCGCGATCGCTTCGGCAACGAATACCGCATCGGCCGCCTCGGCATCGCCGGCAGCAAGCCCGTCATCGTTCCCGTCAGCCTGATCGAGGCGCCCGTCGTCGCGGTAAAGCGCACCGGCGAGATCGTCTCGATGATGGTCGAGACGCTGGGTCAGGTCGTTACCGGACGCCGGTCGGTGAAGGAACTTGGCGGCCCGCTCAGCATCGCCAAGGTATCGGGCGAGCAGATGTCGCTCGGGCTCGACGCCTATGTGTTCCTGATCGCCCTTGTTTCGATCAATCTGGGGTTCATCAATCTGCTGCCAGTGCCGATGCTCGATGGCGGGCACCTGTTCTTCTACGCGATCGAAGCGGTGCGCAGGCGCCCGGTCGAGCCGCAAGTGCAGGAATGGGCATTTCGTGGCGGGCTCGCAGCAATTCTCGCGCTGATGCTGCTGGTGACCTTCAACGATCTCGGCAATTTCGGGCTTTGGAAGAATCTGGCCGGCTTGATCGGCTGATCACGATAGGGCAGGGCGGGCGCGCCTTGTATGTGCACGTTTTGAAGGTGGGTTTGGTGACAGCGATCAACGGTTACGATTTCGCGCGTAAGGGCGCCCTGCTGCTCGCAGGTACGATCCTGTCGGGCGTTCCCGCGCTGGCACAGACCGTGCCGGCTGGATCGGCGACTCCGGCGGCAACGCCTTCGTCGAGCCCCGCGTCGGGTCGTCAGGCGCCGACCACGGCCGTCCCTGCAAAGGGTGCTGTTGGTGTAACGCCCGTAGCCGCGCCGGTATCCGCGCAAACGATAAAGACTTTGCGCGTCGAGGGATCGCAGCGCATCGAGCCCGAGACGGTGCTGTCCTACACGAAGCTTCGCGTCGGCATTCCGTACACCGCGGAGACGCTCGATCAGGCGCTGAAGGACCTTCAGGCCAGCGACCTGTTCGCGGATTACTCGATCGCGGGTGTCGAGGACGGCAACATCGTCCTCCGCGTGCGCGAGAATCCGATCATCAACCGCGTGATCATCGAGGGTAACAAGGCGCTCAAGACCGACAAGATTACCAAGGAGATCAAGCTCGCGCCGCGGCAGATCTTCACGCGCACCGCGGTCCGTCAGGACATCGCGCGGATCATCGAGCTGTATCGTCGCCAAGGCCGCTTCGCCGCGGTGATCGATCCGAAGATGGTCAATCTCGACCAGAACCGCGTCGACGTCGTGTTCGAGGTCAGCGAGGGGCCGAAGTCGAAGGTCCGCCAGATCAACATCCTCGGCAACGAGGTATTCTCGGACGACCAGATCCGCGGCCAGATGGCGACCAAGCAGTCGCGCTTTTTCCGCCTGCTCTCGTCGGCGACCAGCTACGATCAGGATCGCCTTTCGTACGATCAGCAGAAGCTCCGCCAGTTCTACCTGACGCAGGGCTATGCGGATTTCCGCGTGACCTCGGCCGTGGCCGAGCTGACGCCGGACAAGAAGGACTTCATCATCACGTACGTGGTGGAGGAAGGTAAGCGCTACAAGTTCGGCGACGTGACCGTCGACAGCCAGATCCGCGACTTCGACAACAAGAAGCTCGCCGCTTCGCTGCCGCTGAAGAAGGGTGATTGGTACAACGCCAAGCTCGTCGAGGATTCGGTCGACAACCTTAGCCAGACCGCGGGCCTGTTCGGCTATGCGTTCACCGAGGTGAACCCGGAGTTCGCCAAGGACGCCGACACGCTGACGATGGGGATTAATTTCAACATCGCCGAAGCCAAGCGGACCTATGTCGAGCGGATCGACATCAACGGCAACACGCAGACGCAGGACAAGGTCGTCCGCCGCGAGATCCGTCTTGCCGAGGGTGACGCGTTCAACAGCTTCCAGGTGAAGCGCTCGCAGGATCGCATCAACTCGCTGGGCTATTTCCAGGACAAGATGGAGATCAAGCAGCTGCCTGGCTCGGCGCCCGACCGCGTCATCCTGGAGACCAACCTCGAAGAGAAGTCGACCGGCGAGCTTCAGCTGTCGGCGGGCTATTCGAGCCTCGAACGCTTCATCATTCAGGCCAACATCACGCAGCGCAACTTCCGCGGCAAGGGCCAGGAATTGCGCGCCGGCGTCAACTATTCGAGCTATTCGAAGTCGATCGAGCTTGGCTTCACCGAGCCGTATCTGTTCGACAAGAACATCGCGATCGGCGGCGACATCTTCCGCCGCGATTACAATTCGTTCAACTATATCGGCAACGATCGCCAGACCACCTATTCGCAGGTCTCGACCGGCTTCCAGCTTCGTGCCGGTGTGCCGCTGACCGAATTCTGGTCGCTGTCGGCGCGCTACGGTCTGTCCTACGACAAGGTCGGACTGAACGAGTCGACCTACTTCACCGATGGGCAGTGCGACATCCTCAAGGCCGGCCGTTATCTCTGCGAAGCGATCGGCAACCGCTGGACTTCGTCGGTCGGCTATTCGCTGATCCGCGACACGCTCAACAGCCGCCTGCGCCCGACCGCGGGCTCGCGCTTCTCGTTCAGCCAGGATTTCGCGGGTCTCGGCGGCGACGTGAAATACATCCGTACGCGCGCTGAGGGCGCCAAGTACTGGAACGCGGGTAGCGGCTTTATCCTGTCGGCGATCGGCGAAGGTGGCTACATCAAGTCGCTCGAAGGCAGCAAAAGGTCTGGGATCGACGGTGTCCGCATCACCGACCGCTTCTATCTCGGCGAGCCGCAGTTCCGCGGGTTCGACATCCGCGGCGTAGGCCCGCGCGTGTTGCGCATTCCGTACACGACGGACTCGGCGACGGGTAAGCAGATCCTGGTCACCGATCGCAACCAGTACATCGACGATGCGCTCGGCGGTAATGCCTATTATCTCGGCCGCATCGAGATGGAGATCCCGCTCGGTTCGGGTGCGCGCGAACTGGGCCTGCGTCCTTCGATCTACGTCCAGGCGGGCTCGCTGTTCAGCATCACGAAGCCGAACCTGACCGTCGATCCCAACTCGTACCCCAGGACGGTCGATGCCAATGGCAACGTCACGATCCTGCCGTTGCAGACCCCGATCAAGACCGCCGATGGTAAGCTGCAATATGTCGTGCCGTCGACCGACACGACGAACCCGAACGCCGTCACGACCTGCGCCGTCGGCTATTCGTCGACGCTTGGCGGGGCTTGCACCGGGACCAGCGTCAACAGCCAGTATTCGTCGACCTATGGTCCGTATTCGGAGCAGTTTCTCGGCAATTCTGCCAAGCCGCGTCTGTCGATCGGCATCGGCGTGAACTGGAACTCGCCCTTCGGTCCGCTTCGTATCGATCTCGCTCGTGCTCTGCTCAAGCAGAAGGGCGACGACCCCAAGCTCATCACTTTCAACGTAGGGACACAGTTCTAATGACGACGTTCAAGACGCTTCTCCTCGCTGCCGCGCTCGTCGCGCCGGCTGCCATGACCGCAACCGCTGCCGATGCGCAGGTTTCGGGTATCGCCGTCGCCGACGCACAGGGTGCGATCGCCAACTCGAAGGCCTGGAATGCCGCACGCGCCCAGATCGAGACGACCTACAAGGCGCAGCTCGACCAGGCCGAGACGCGTCGCCAGGCTGTCGCGCGTGAGCTTCAGCCGCTCGTGACCGCGTTCCAGGCCGCGCAGCGTGCGCCCGGCGCTTCGGAGGCATCGCTGCGTCCGCAGGCTCAGGCGATCCAGACGCGCGAAAACGCCGCCAATCAGGAGCTCGCTCGTCTGACGCAGCCTGCGCAGCGCGCGCAGCAATACGCGATCGAGCAGATCCAGGCGAAGCTCAGCGATGCCGTCACGGCAGCGGTTCGCGCGAAGAACGTCAGCCTGTTGCTGCGTCCCGAGGCCGCGTTGTTCGCGCAGCCCACCGCCGACATCACCGCGGCGATCACCACCGAGCTCGATCGTCTCGTGCCGACCGTAAGCACCGCTGTCCCCGCCAATTGGCAGCCCAACCAGAACGGCCAGCAGCAGGGCGCAGCACCGGCGTCGGCACCTGCAGCCGCGACCGGCAAGCGCACCACGCCGCAGGGCCGTTGAGCGAGCCGACGATGACCGACTCGGTTGACGCCGTGAAGACCGGCATGGGCCCGCTCGATATCGGGCGGGTGATGGCGGCGTTGCCGCATCGCTATCCGTTGCTGCTGGTCGATCGTGTCGAGGATCTGATCCTCGACACGTCGATCACCGCGATCAAGGCGGTGTCGATGAACGAGCAGTTCTTCCAGGGGCATTTCCCGGGCCGCCCGATCATGCCGGGCGTGTTGATCGTCGAGGCGATGGCGCAGGCGGCGGGGATCCTCGCGGTCGAGTCGCTGGGGCTCGCGGGCTCGGGCAAGCTCGTCTATTTCATGGCGATCGACGGGGCTAAGTTTCGCAAGCCGGTCGAACCGGGCGTGTTGCTTAAGCTCGAAGTTACCTTCGTCCAAAAGCGCAGCTCGGTCTGCAAGTTCGCCGGTCGCGCTCTCGTGGACGGCCAGCTCGTGGCCGAGGCGAACTTCACCGCGATGATCGCCGATCCGCCGAAAGCCTGACGACAACGCGTCAGCCGCGCGATCTTGTAAAATCGGGCGCGTCCGTGTACGGGCGCGCCTTCCTTTTCAGGCTGGTCGGAACCAGCCACTTACGGAGAATTCCCATGAAGGCCGATACGCACCCCGATTATCACATGATCACCGTCCAGATGACCGATGGCAGCAAGTACCAGACTCGCACCACCTGGGGTAAGGAAGGCGATGTGATGACGCTCGAGATCGATCCGCTCGCGCATCCGGCCTGGACCGGCGGCCGCGGCACGATGCTCGACACCGGTGGCCAGGTCGCGCGCTTCAACAAGCGTTTCGGTGGCGGTCTCACGCTGCGCAAGTAAACGTAACCCCCCGGAACGGATCGATACTCATTCGTTCCGGGGGCATTTATTAAGATCACGTTAGGCACCGGCGGCTAGGCTTGTAACTGCAAGCCAGACTTAGGACTCGCAAGGACGAGGACGCCATGTTCGCCGCCGATTTCGAACCCGCAGAGCGCACCAGCCGCCGCGGTTCGCCCCGTGCCCCTGTCGCGTTGGACGTCAGCATCGGCAAGACGCGCCGCACCTTGTGCAGAGTCGTCGACATCTCGATCAACGGCGCGCGGCTCCAGACCTATTCGGCGCTCAAGCGGGGGACGAGCATCTGGCTCAACCTGCCGCGGATCGGCCAGATCGTCGCCGAAGTCATGTGGGCGGACGATTTTACCGCCGGCTGCAAGTTCCACCGACCGCTATCGATCGAAGCGTTCGATGCGCTCATTCGGGATCACCCTGCGTAGCGTCGCTAATCGCGATCACGTCAGGCCGCACGATGGCACCTTCACCAATACGGCTCTGAGCTTGGGACATGATGGCCGCCAGCAACCCCGCGTCGCATCGGAAGAGACCTGCAATTTCGAAATCTCGAGTTGGTGTGGGCCAAACCGGCGTTCGCGTAGTGACTTACAGCGAGTAGCGTCACGGCAGTAGGCAGCAACGAGAGCCCGTAGAGCGGCGTGGGAGCCAAAAAATGGAAAACCGACCAAAAACTGTAAAATAGTGTTTGACGGGGTGGGGAGGTGGCCCTAGAGGGGTGTCACCGCAGCGAACGGCCACACGGTCTGGACGCAGCGGTCGCAAAAAACCAGATGCTCCAAGCTTTCTCGGAAGAGAGGGTTATGCGAGTGTCGGTATTTTTGTCGGCTCTTTGACATTGTAGGTTAAGATGAAGG
>NZ_LMPX01000005.1 GCF_001424005.1 Sphingomonas sp. Leaf198
CGGAAGCCGAAGCGGCCTGCTGCGCCGTATTCCCAATCGATGTTGCCATCGACGCCCTTGATGACGTTGCCTTCGACGCCGACGAAGACCGGGCCGAGCGGCACGTTGACGCCGACGACGCCCTGCACCAGCGCGCCGTCCGCGCGGTAGTTGTTACGGACCGAGCCGTCCGAGTTCAGCGCGCGCGGGATGCCGTGGTTGCCGACGTTGTCGAACTGCTCCCAACCGCCCATGATGCCGACATACGGCTCGATGCCGAACGCCTTGGAGCCGTCGGGAGCGGCTGCTTCGCCGGGAGCTGCGCTGTTGTCGGTCGGCGCAGGCGCGGGTGCTGCCATGTCCTGTGCGAAAGCAGGGGCTGCGAATGCGGTGGCCGCAAGGACGAGGGCCAGGGAAAGCGTACGCATGGAAATAGACCTTCTATCGTTGATTACGTGGCCCCCGACCGCACGGTGCGTCGGCTTGATCCAGGGCCTCGAAACAGGCGGCTAGCCGCTTTGTTGCAATAAAAATACAGTGGTCGAGGAACTTTCCTGCGGTGTTGCACTGCAGCAACGGTTCCTGACGGGACGATGAACGGTTTGCCTCGTCCGAACGCGCTGGTGATCGCCGCGGCCGGCAAAACGTCTTCGTCCGCAAGAGACCTTCGTCTTACGTCTGCGATGACTTTTCGGAACAGACGCGCGTACGATCGCCGATGCCTGTCGGGCGCGCCTCGATTGGATCGTCGTCTACCGGGGCGTAGTCTAGTCGCCGATCGGACTTTCGCCGTGCTTGCGCAGGACGTCGTTGAACGCCTCGGCCATCAGCGCCTGGAGACTCCTGCCCTGTCGACGCGCGAGCGTATGCATCGCGAACGACATTTCGGGCGAGAAGAACCCCGCGATCTGCTTGCGCCCCTGCCGGCTGGCGGGTCCGGTCGATGCCCCCTGCCCTGCCGCCAACGGTGCCGGCGCGACCGGTTCGGATGGCGTGCGATCGCGCAGATTGGCGAACGAGGGTTTGCGGCTCATGCTGCGGTCTTTCTCTTGCGGGCTGGTTTTGCAGACGATGTCGACACGCCTGTCTGTCGACATGTCCACTCGTAGATATGTCGAATGTCCTCGGCCGCCTTGCCGTTGGGCTCGAACTCCATGACGGTGCGGCCTTCGGCGCTCGCATGACGGAAGGCGGCGCGATCGGGGATCTGGATCGGGCAGGCCGGCGTCCCGAAGCTTTCGACAAGCTCACCGGCCTCCTGGTAAACCCGCGGTGCGTTCGGCGAGCCCGCGGTGAACACGACGAAGGCGGGTTTGCGGAGCAGCTGGACCAGCTTGGCGGTGGTCTGGATCGCCGACAGGTCGAACGCGCTGGGTCGGCACGGGATCAGCACCAGGTCCGCGATCTCGACCGCGGCCCGCGCGGCGCTGTCGGCATGCGGTGGCGTGTCGATGACGATGAACTCGGCCCCCTGCTCGGTCGCCTGCGCGACCTTGGCGGCGAGCCGCGGTGGTGGGCTGTCGATCACCTCGGGTGGCGCTTCGCTTCGCCAAGCCGCCCATTGGCTCGCAGTGGCCTGCGGATCGGTATCGATGACCAGCGCGATGCGGCCTGCATCATGCGCGGCCGCGGCGAGGTGGAGCGCCAGCGTCGTCTTGCCGGCGCCACCCTTCTGGCTGATGATCGCGATTGTCGTCATGTCAAAACCCCTACATGTCTACATGACGACAAATCATTTGTTTTGGCAAGTCCATAATCAGGTCGGCGGATGGAACTGAGACGCATATCGGCAGGCGCTGGCAGCGCTGGATGCCCCTGCGAGCGATGTGCTACCCCAGTTTCGGTCGACCTCGGGCGCGCTTCGTCTGGTCGACGATCCAGTCGCCCACCGTCTTAAGGGCGATAGGGGACACCGTCTCCTCGATCGCGGCATATTCGGAAACGTTTCCCGTCGGCGCGGTCTGCAGCAAATGGTTCAAGCCCGGTATCTCGATCGTCGTGACATCCGGATTATCGTGAAGCGCGGCCCTGATATCGGCGAGATTGCGCGACGCCGGCACCTGCACGTCCTTCGAACCGCCCAGTGCGAGAACGGGGCATAGGACCTTTTCGAGCGCTGGCCGCGGATCGTAGGAAAGGAACCAGCGCATCCACGGTTGTGCGATGGTACGGAGCCCGATCGGAACGGCAGCATCGTCGCGCTTTCCGCCGTGTTGGGCGATCATATGCCACGCCGCGGCGAGACGGCTATCCGCGCTGCTGATCGGGGGCGCCTTTTACCGCATCGTAAAGGCTCTGCATGGTCGTCGCGGACTGGTCGACGGTCGCCTTCGGCACACCGGCAGCCGTTTCCAGCCAACGCTTCTGGGAAAGAAGGACCTGTTCGAGCGGTTCGCCCGGGCTCGACAGCAACACGATGAATGCCAGGGCAGGGTCCCGGTCGGCGACGATCGGTGCGATGATCCCGCCTTCGCTATGGCCGATCAGACCGATGCGGCTCGCGTCGACATCCCGGCGCGAACGCAGAAAGGCAAGGCCGGCCTCGACGTCGCCGGCAAAGTCGGCTGTCGTGGCAGTCCGGACATCGCCGGTCGACCCACCGGTCTGACGATCGTCGACGCGGAGCACGGCAACCCCGCGACGGGTCAAGGCACCGGCCCAGACAAGGAACGGCTTGTGCCCGAACAGCGTCTCGTCGCGATCCTGAAGCCCGGACCCCGTGATCAGCAAAACCGCCGGGAAGGGGCCCTTGTTTGCAGGCAGGGTGAGTGTCCCGGCGAGGTGCGATCCGCCGATCGCGTTGTCATATGCGACCTCCTCGACGCGGTACGGGAACGGTGGCCGGGGCGTTCGGGGTCGCGTAGTGCCCAACGTTGCGGCACGAGCCGCCCGGGTCGTCGCACGGGTCATCGTGAGCGAAATCGAACCGCTACCCTGCGACCATGTCCCCTCCAGCGTTCTGCCGTCATCCGAAAGGATGGCCGTATAGCTGGCCGATGGGGTGGTCAGCATGAGGTGGAGCGTTCTGCCCTCCTGCTTGACCGATGCGACAGGCAGGCCGACCGCGCCTTGGGCAGGACTGTCGAGCGTTGCCGTCAAACTGCCGGGCGTGCCGCTGATATGCAGTATGAGGGGGATCGACCGGCCTGGCGCGGGTACGATAGCGCCCTGCCAGTCGCCGACGATCGCGTTCGATGCCGCTACAGTCGTTGTTTGGGGTGCGGATCGGGCCGGGATTTGTCCCGCCATACCCAGCGTGGATGTCGCAAACAGGATCGCCGTCATCATCGTCGCCGGACCTCACTATGGTCCGAGCTGAGTCTAGCTATCGGACCAGAACTGGGAACGTGATGCTGCCAAGCAGCCGGCAGCGGCGCAAGTGGAGATGATCATCGACCTGCGACATGTCGAATCGACAGCTGATCCTATCACCACCATGACTCTGAAAGACGGCGCTCACCGCTTGCTCCAGCTAGGGAGCATGTGACGGCAACGCCGGCACTCCTGGACTTAGTTTTTACCGCTTCCTGTGACCCGATCCGGCATCAATCCTCTTTCTATCAATTAACTTTGTAGGGGTTGAGACTCGATTTGAGACTCGCGTTCGATCCGGTCGACACCGGCTCCGAGCTTGGCCAGCATCTTGCCCAATTGCCCCCCGACCGTCACCGCCGCCAGATCACGGCACGACAATCCGGACAGCATGGCCGCGGTATCATCGATCCGATCCGCCTGCTGCTGGACGACATCATCTGGCGTTGGTGCCGGCTGCATCCAGCGCGGCAGATAGGCGAGGACGCGCTGGGGCAGGGTGGGACGGTACACGTTGGAGGTCTGCCGATAGCGCGGCCCGGGGCCCTCGGCCTCGACACGCTTGAACCGCCGCTGCCGAACGAGAAAGCCGATGTCCTCGAGGATATGCAGCGCGCGCGCGATCGTCGCACGCCCCAGGCTCGTCGCCTTGGACAGATGGTCGTAGCTCGGAAAGACGCGCCCCTTGTTGAGCCGCGCCAGGGTTAGGATCTCTTCGTAGACGCGGACCGCGGCCGCGGTGAGCAGGATGATCCGGCGCTCGGCCGCGCTCAGAATACGGTCGCCGGCGCGCGCCTCGCGGCGCAACTGACGCCCCGCATCGAGTGTTCGCCTGGCGATCCGCAACAATTTGTCGGTCTCGCCCTTGGCCGGAACGGTGAAGAACAGCGTCTCGAACGTCCCCGCCTCGATACTGTCGCGCAGCACCGGCGCACCGGTGCGATGTGGACCACCCGACCGCGCGCCCAAGCCTGGAGACAGGCCAGGTGACGGCCGGCGCGGCGACTGACGTCCTGCAACCGCACCCAGCGCCTGCGCGGTCGCTTGGCCCAAGGTAAAAACAGCCATCTTCCATCCCCTTAAGGGGCTGGGACCGAGACAAAGAGAGAGCGTGGCGCGAAACGCGCATCCTTGAACCGAAGTCCGTGTCAGGCTATGTGGAGAGGGTCGGTCAGTTTCGACCCCGGAATCGACGTTTGGCGACGTCGCTCCATCACTACCTTGGGATGCCCGGCCTTCGTGCCGGGCTTTCCTTTATGGGGTCACAGCCGCTCCAATTTGCGTTCCACCGACGTCATCGCCGACATGTCCCGATTTTTGCAGTTAATCTGTAATAACGAAAGCGTCCACGGTTCGTGCTTTCGAGTATCAATTACGAAAATCGATCGATTATCCCGTCGAAAGTTCGTGCTTTCGAGTATCAATTCGTCCGCGTATTCGTGCTTTCGAGTATCAATTCGCGGGAAAGTTCGTGCTTTCGAGTATCAATTAAAACAGGTCTTCCGACTCGGTGATGCCTGATTCGCGCGGTGATTCGCGGCTTGGTTCGCGGCCAGTTTCACGACTTGCTTCACGGGGCGCTTTCGACACCGGTTCCGCGGTCGACAGGAGCTGCCGCGACAGGCGAGGTTTGGGGTGTTCGTCGAGCGCAGTCAGCCGCCTGGTGATCACGACCCTGACGGGGTTGGTCTTGCGGCCCCGCTTGACGACCTCGGTGCCGTCGGGATCGCCGATCGTCTCGACCAGGTCGAGCCGGTAGTCGGGGATCGTGTCGGCGACGACGATCTGTCGCAACGCGGCGCGAAAGTTCGCCAGCGGGTTCTGGTAACCGATCTGCAACCGGAAGGTCGCAAGGTCGATCTCGAACCCGTCGCCATCGCCGGTCGATCGCGCGACTTCGTAGATCCGCCGCTCGATCGGACCGAGTTGAAAATACGCCGCCGCATAGTCGAGCACGTGCCGGTCGAGCAGGATCGCCCGGAACAGCCAGTCGCACAGCCGCACCTTGACTGCCTTCAGGCGGCGTTCGCCGGCGCGGGTCTTGTTATAATGAAGCTTGGCTTCGGATAGCCATGAGAAGAACCCTTCCTCGCCTTCGCCCCCCGCCTCGATATTGGTCTTGATCTGGGTGCCCTGCAGCCGCTCGAGCGCTTCGGACAGCCGTCCATAGGAGCGCGCGCTGTGGTTGCTGCCGGTGACGCTGAACAGATCGTGCGCGGTAAAGACGAAATCCTGTGCGACGTCCTCGCCGGCCTCGAGCTTGGCGGCCATCAGGCTGGCGATATAGAGCACGATCTCCTTGTCGTAGATCGTCGCGACGCCACTCGCACTGGGCCGGACTTCGATCGTGACGGTGTCGGTCTTGTAGCTGAGCGGCTTCATCCACGCATTCTTGCTAAGCGCGAAGAACGGGAACGCCATCAGCGATCGCTCGCCGCGGATCTCGCCGTATAACGGGCTGTCGAGCAGGAACAGATCGCCCTGCGGAATTTCCGTCTGGCCGGCGCTCGACTTGCGGGGTTTCGCGCGCGGGGCAGGGGGGCGCTTGGCAGGGCTGGGTCGGGTCATCGGCTATTTCTACTCGAAAGCACGAACTTATGGGAGCCTGCCAAGGGGGACGGAGAGGAAAATCGCGGTTTTCGGTGAAAAGCTCGTGCTTTCGAGTATGAATTCAACGGGTGGATGGCGCAGGCCTGCAACCGGTCGCACGGCTACGCCCCCACCAAACATCGTCGATCGATCGACATGTCTGCGTGTCGACAAACGGCGGATAACGATCCTCGCCGTCATGGCCCGCGGGACCTCGTCGCCGAGACGCGATCACGGCTGGCACGTAGGCAGCGATCCGGGAGGCAGGACGCGGTCGGTTGGCAGCGCCGATCTCCGACGGAGCCGGCGCGTCTTGGCGAAATTCCCATCATACATGTCGACACGTATATGCGTCGACGACGATGCGGGATCTTGGTGGGACGCAGGTGCGGGCCGTCTTCCGTGCCCGCACCCGCCTTCGGTTACGCCTTGGCCTTCATCGCTTCGATCAGTTTCTTGACCTCCTGGCTGCGGCCGCGCGGCATGATCAGCACGTCGTTGCCGCTAGCGACCACGATCAAATCCTCGACGCCGACCAGCGAGACACGGATGCCGTCGCTGCGGACGAAGCAGTTTTGCGTGTCGATCGCCAGTACATGCCCGTCCTTGTCGCTGCGATGCGCGTTGCCGCTGTCGTCGCGATCGCTGATCGCGTGCAGCGCGTCCCAGCTGCCGACGTCGTTCCAGCCCATCGCGACCGGCACCACCGCGACGCGGTCGGCCTTTTCCATGACCGCGTAATCGATCGAATCGTCGGGCGACGCGGCGAAGGCGGCCGCATCGGGATAGATCCGCGTGCCCTCGATCCGCGCCTTGTCCATCGCCTCGCGGGTCGCGACCAGGATGCCGGGATGGAACTGCGCGAGCGCCTCGAGATAGGCGTCGGCGAGAAACAGGAAGATCCCGCCGTTCCAGGCATGATCGCCGCTCGCCAGCATCGACTGCGCCTTGTCGAGCGGGGGCTTCTCGACGAACCGCGCGACGCGGTTGATGCCGGGCTGGAGCTCAAACAGGAAGACCCCGCCGTTCCAGGCATGATCGCCGCTCGCCAGCATCGACTGCGCCTTGTCGAGCGGGGGCTTCTCGACGAACCGCGCGACGCGGTTGATGCCGGGCTGGAGCTCGTCGCCGATCTGGATCCAGCCATAGCCGGTCTCGGGGGCATCGGGCGCGATCCCGAAGGTGACGAGCCAGCCTTGTGCCACGAGCGGCATCGCCGCCTCGATCGCGGCATGGAACGCGGCGACGTCGCCGATCACATGGTCGGACGGCATCACCAGCAGCGCGTCGCCACCACCGCCCGCCGAGGCGGCCTTCGCCGCCAGCGCGGCCAGCGCGATCGCAGGGGCTGTGTTGCGGCCGGCGGGTTCGAGGATCAGCGCCTGTGGTGCGGCGCCGGCCTCGGCGAGCTGCTGCTCGACCAGCTCGGCATGCCGCGCATTGGCGACCACGATCGGCGCGGCATAGCGCTCGCCCAGCGCCCGCCCGGCGGTCAGTTGCAGCATCGTCTCGTCCGCGGTCAGCGCCAGCATCTGCTTGGGCATTTCGGGGCGCGACATCGGCCAGAGGCGGGTCCCCGAGACGATCTTACGTACGGTCATGAATCCTCCAGATTGCGCCGAGCTATAACGGCGAGTCCGTGCCTGCCAATCGTATAATCGGTCAATTCGCTGCACGGTCTTCAGGGGTCTGGTATCTGGTCGCGTCACGCCGATCGGGTACCGGCCGCACTATCCGACATGTCGACATGTCGGATAGTCGGGTTACGAGATTGTGGTAGTCTGCCCCGTGGTCGACACCGCGGCCAAGCCCGTCATGTCCGCAATTCCGTGCCGCGGACTGGCCGCTTCCAGCCGGGCGATCACGCCTTCCGTTACGCGTGCGAGCGCTTCTTCTGAGAAGAAACCGCCGGGGATGAGGCACTGGTCGATGAGCACGCGGCGGAACGCGGCAAACGTCTCCGCGTCGGGCTTGCCGGGATCGCGCCAGAACTCGTCGAGCGATCCCTGGAAGGTGATCCCGTCCATGTCGTAGACCGCATGGCCGAGCGCGATCACCGGGACGCCCTGCATCAGCGCCAGCGTCCCGCTGGTGCTGTTGATCGTCACCATGCCTTTCGCCTTGCACGCGATCGGCACCATGTCGCCGCTTTCGAGATAGTCGACACGGTCGGTAATACCGTGGAGGGCCGCGAGCGACGCGGTTTCCTCACGCCAGTCGCGGACGCCGTTATCGAGCGGGTGCTCCTTGATGACCAGTCGCAGCGGGGCAGGGGCATTCTCGGCAAAGGAATGCATCACCATCCGCAATGCGTCGGCGATGCCGGCAAAGCTCGAATGCAGCCGGATCTGGGCATCGGAATCGAGCTGCAACGGAAACAGCACATAGGGATCGCCGCGGGTCTCGATTTCCGCGACCAGCGCGGCCGCCCGCACCGCAGCCTGCTTGCGGCCGCGCAACCGGCGTACCCAGCCCATCGCCTCGACCAGCGGATGCCACGGCCGGTGATTGGCCCAATGCGGGTAATACCAGCGGCTGAAAACGTCGGCGACGTTGTACGCGACCGCCTCGAGCGCGCGTCGCCGAAACGACGATGCGACCTGGCGATGCTCGGGGATCGGCGGAAGCGTTGCGGCCTGGGCGCGGTACCAGGCCGGATCGCGTGGCAAGCTCGAATGGCCGTTCACGCCGCCCAGTTCGAGCGTCACCCAGTCCGGCCGGATATAACCTTCCTCGAACACATGGACGGGGATGTGGAGGGTGCGGCACACCTGGGTCGCGCCGAGGTGCATCGCCCGGCAATCACCGAACAGCATGACATCGGTGATCTGGTGCTCCTCGATCAGCCGCGCCAGCGCGTCGGGCCAGTCGGCGAGCGAACCGCGATAGTCGATGCCGTTGGGCAGCCGCCAGAACAGCCGGTCGCCACCGTTGAAATTGACTTTATAGACCCCGTAGCCCTGCTGGCGCAGCGCCTTGCCGACCCGGCCGAAGAGCGGCCCCATCAGCCCTTGTAGAAGCAGGACGTTGCGTCGCGCCGGGGGTTGTATCGAACTCGGTGCCGCTATTTTGGGTGTAATGTCGGGCACATCGGCAAAGGAAGAAAGCATGCGGCAGCCTTTCATACATATCCGATGCAGGCGATAGACACATAATGCGGTGCATCATGGCGCGTGTCCGTCGGCATCCGGGCCGTTGACCCGGCAGCTAGATAGGTTGACGCACGGAGGCAAGATGACCGGCGGTGACAGCCTCACGGCCTCCCGCTATACGCCCGCCGCTACCAGTCCGTCGTCGCTTGCCTTCGCGCGTCGATATCATGACCCTCCTTCGAGTCCGACACCGCGGCAGACTGTGACGATCGGTTTTATATCCTTCCTGCTGATGCTGAGCGTCTCGCTGGCGCTCGATGCGGCGGTGCGACCGCGGCACCGCGATCGGGGCAGCACGCTGCGCAGTGCGCCGGGATTGATCCTGCACTGTCTGACGATGACCGCGCTGTTCGGCCTGATCCTGGCGCTTTCGGGAAGCGCGCCGGTTGCCGCCAGCCTGATCGTCGCGCTCATGGCGGTGTTCGTGACCGCATCGAACGCCAAGCACGCGATGCTGGGCGAGCCGTTGCTGTTCTCCGACCTGGCGCTGCTCTCCGCGCTGGTCCGACATCCCGGTTTCTATTTCACCGCGCTGTCGACGCCGCAGAAGTCGGGGCTGGCGATCGGTGCGCTCGGCCTGCTCCTCGCGCTGGTCTGGCTGTTCGTGCCGCATCTGACGCCGCATCTCGTGGGGTCGGGGGTGCTGCTGCTGGCGGGAGGGACCCTGGCGGCGCTGCTCCGCGGCAAGGCCTTTGCCGGCCTCGCGCGGATACCCGACATCGACGCCGATCTCGCACGCCACGGCCTGATCGCGACGCTGCTGCTGTATTGGCAGCGCTGGCGCGAAACCCCCGATCCCCCCTTATGCCCGACCGAATTTTCCGATGGATCGCTACCCGCAACCGATCCAGCAGCCGAATGTGCCCAGCCGGATCTCGTGATCGTCATCCAGTGCGAATCCTTTGCCGATCCGGTCGACCTGACGAACGATCCCCGACACGCTTTGCCCGGACTGGCGCGGGCGCGCGCGACGGCGTCGCAATGGGGCAACCTCGGCGTCAGCGGGTTCGGCGCCTATACGATGCGGACCGAATTCGGCGTGTTGTTCGGGCGTAGCGAGGCGGCGCTGGGCTTCCGTCGCTACGATCCCTTTCTGACCGCGCAGCGCGAAGGCTCCTACGCGCTGTCTGCCCGGCTTGGCGCATCTGGTTATGGCTGTCTGTTCGTGCACCCGCACGACCTGCGCTTCTACGGGCGCGACCAGATGATGCCGGCGATCGGTTTCGACCGCCTGATCGGGGAGGAGCATTTCCCGCCGGCAGAACCCGGCACCGGCCGCTACGTCGCCGACCGGACGCTCGGGGCGTCGCTCCGCAAACTGATCGACGACGCTGCGGAACCGACGTTCCTCTATGCGGTAACGATGGAAAATCACGGTCCGTGGATGAAGGACCGGGTGACCGGGTCGCCCGGCGGGCTCGACGCCTATCTTCACCATGTCCGCAACAGCGACACGATGCTGACCGAACTGATCGACGACCTCGCCGACACCAGCCGCTCCGCGCTGCTGGTCTTCTTCGGCGATCACCGCCCGAGCATTCCCGGCGTCGCCGAACCGGGGCCGGTCCGCCACACCCCCTATGTGATGCTGCGGTTCGTCGACGGAAAGCCGATTCCGGCACCAGTCACCGGCGCCGATGGCCGCATCGATCTCACCCCCGACCAGCTGCATCATGCCATCCTGCGCGCCGTCCGCGGCGCCTCCGTCACTTCGGCCTGAGGCTCCGCAACAACCGATCGCGCAGGCCCGCGGGCAGCAGGCGATCGATCAGCCGCAACGCGGCGAACGGCCAGGGCAGGACGAGATGCGCGTCGCCGCGTGCGCTCGCCGCCACGATCCGCGCGGCGACGTCGGCGGGTTGCATCAGGAGGCGCTGCGGTGCTGCGACCTGACGCCCTTCGGGCCGGTCGATCGGGCCGGGCGAGACGAGCATCACGTTGACGCCATGAGAGGCCGCGCCGATCCGCAGTGCCTGCGCGAAGCGGGCGAGGCCTGCCTTCGATCCGGCATAGGCCGCGGCGAACGGGAGCGCATGAAACGCCGCGGCCGATCCGATCAGGATGATATGGCCGTGGCCACGCGCTGCCATCCTGTCGGCCAGCGCCGCGGCCATCGCGCTCGGCGTGACGAAGTTGACCAGGCCCAGCCTGACCATCCGGGCCGGGTCTTCGCCCCGTTCGTGGCGACCCTGGATATCGCCGAGCCCGGCCGCGAGCACGGCTATGTCGATGCCCCCCGCAGACTCCTCCGCGTCGATCGCGGCGAGCGCCGCTGCGGGATCGACGAGATCGAGCAATCGGAGAGTTACCATCGCACCGGCGTCACGGCACTGATCCGCGACCTGCTCGAGCCGTTCGTGGTCGCGTCCCCACAACACGAGCAGGACATCCGGACCGGCATAATGTCGCGCGATCGCGGCGCCCAACCCGCGCGAGGCACCGGTGATGAGAATTCGCTGTCGCACGTCTATCCTGAATGGCGCTTATCTGAAGGAGCTGTCGGGTGTGTCGTCTACACCATAATTTGGCCCAAACCCGACGCGGTCTGTCGACAAATGCCGTTTCTCGGTAAGCTCAGGATAATCTATTGCTCCTAGTGTCACTTGACAGGGGTACCCCGCCTCTGTCCATAGCGGCGGTATGAGTATGCGTAGACAAGAGCCAAGGCCGAACCACGGCGGAGGCGCCGAGTATCCGCAACGCCTTCGGCTGTTTCGCAGCGATCTGCTCGAACGCCTGACCGTGATATCGCCCCGCGCGTTCGTCGCGACCTGGTCCATGATCCTCGTGCTGGTCACATGGGCGGGCTGGGGAACCGTGGCGCCGCTGACCTGGGTCGGACTGGTGATGACGGGTCTGCTGATCTGGTCGCTGTTCGAATATTGCATGCACCGCTTTCTGTTCCATCTGGAATTGCAGTCGGACCTGGGCCGCTGGCTCGGCTATGTGATACACGGCAATCATCATTCCGATCCGAACGATCCCTATCGCAGCCTGATGCCCCCGATCGTCAGCGTGACCTGGTCGGGTGCGATCTGGATCGGCCTGGCGTCGGCGTTCGGCCCTGCGGGCACGGTGATCTTCCTGGGGTTCGCGATCGGCTACGTCGCCTATGATAGCATCCATTACGCCTGCCATCAGCTACCGGCGCGCGGTCCGCTGATGCGCGCGTTGCGCCGCCATCACCTTCGCCATCATTTCGGTCGTCGCGACGGCAATTACGCGATCACGACGATCTTCTGGGATCGCCTGTTCGGCTCGCATATCTCCGCCAAGGCGGCAGCGACTGCGCCGGAGACCCCCGTACACTCCTGATCAAGGGTCCGATTGCGGGCCTGACCGAGACATGGTGCAGTGGCGATCGGTTCGACGCGCCCCCCGTCTCGGGCCCGCCTCAGTCCCGCTTCAGCGACGCCCCTTCATCAGGCGACCTTGGATCTGCCGCAGGCGCGTGACCCAGCCAAGCCGGTTGACGGCATCGCCCGCAACCATCCGCGCGAACAGCGTCTCGGGTTCGCAGGGCAGGCCGCTGACCGGATCCAGATACCGCGGATAGAGGATCAGCACGCCGGCGACGAGTTCGTCGAGCGTGAGCACGCGTCCCCTGCGATCGGAGATCGGCATCAGATCCCGCGTCAGTCCCCAGCCGGCATAGAACGGCATGCCGTGGCAGGTGACGTCGCACCCGCGCAACAGCGCCTCGAAACCGGTCAGCGAGGTCAGGACATGGACCGCATCGACGCGTTCCAGCAATGCGGCCATGCCGCCTCCGCGGACAATCCGGTCCGCAACGCCCAACGCGTCCGCATCGGGCACCGCGCCCTTGCGATGCCCGGCGTCGACATCGGGGTGCGGCCGGAACCAGAGTTCGGCCTCGGGCTCGAGCGCACGCGCACGGCGCAGCAGTTCGAGGTTGCTGGCGAGGCCTCCGCCACCCAGCTTGACCGACATATCGTCCTCGACCTGCCCGGGTACCAGCACGAGACGACGCCCGGGTTGGCGGGCCGGAAACACGTGCGGGGCGTTGCCGCCATATTTGCTGATCCCGCCCGCCAGGATGGCCGCGCGGAGATGCGCCGCGCGCGCCAGCAATGCCGGGGGGAAGTGCGTCTCCGCGAGCAACATCTCGAGATCGCTCGCGCGGCTCGGATCATAATGGATCCCGCGCCAGTCGACGGTGATCGAGGAGGGCGGCACCATGTCGCTGCCCAGCCCGACCGACCGGACGAAACCATCCTCGACCCGCACCAGCGGGACGCCCGCGGCCGCGGCATCGCGGACCATCGCCGGCGAGATCCGCGACGGCCACACCGCGACCGCACCACCGTGCCGCCTGGCATGCGCGATGGCGCGGCGTTCGGACGAAAAGAAGCGCAACCGGCGATCGGGCGACCAGAGGAAGCGCGCGATCTCGCGGCGCTTCCACCAGGCGATCCCGCAGGCCGCAACAATCCCGCGATTGCCGTCGCCTATCCGCCGCCAGAAGCCGAGATGCGCGATCGTCGCATCGATCCCGGTGTCCAGACCCGTCGCCGGATCGCGGTAGCGCGTGTCGAACAGCGCGGTGGCGATCCGCTGGCGGCGCGCCTCCAGGGCCGTATCCGGCGCCCCATAGGCCCCGTCGGACAGTATCCGCACGCGACATCCGGCGATGTCGGCCAACGCCACCCATTCGTCGTCGCCATGCGCGACCAGTTGCACGTCGTCGTCGAGCAGCGACCAGGGATCGACCTCCCCGAAGATCATCACCCCACGCGGATGCGGCGCGCGCAATGCCGGGTCGCGTGCGCGATCGGCCGGCAGCAGCCAGACGACCGCGTCCTGCTCGGCATCGGTCATGCCCGCACGAAGGTCTGCGACCTCGGACGCTGACCGTGCGCGGACGATCGTGCGGGCATCCGACGCAGCGGCGGGTCTCGCCCAGAAGGGGCCACCGACCCTGACCTCCCGGATAGCCGCGAAGATCCGCGCGATGTCGGCGTGCTCGACCGCCGGCGCGATCGCACCCGCGGTCGCAGGTATCGGGCCCGAATACGTCACGGCCGCGCCGGGAAAGGGCGGCGCGCGGAGCAGAGGGTCGGTCTTCGCGTCCCTCACGGCACCGTCCCGTCCGGATGCGCAGGCGCAGCCGCGGTCTTCAGCCCGGCGTCGCTCCAGGGCTGACCCAGCAGCCCGCGCAACCGGTCGCGGATCGACCAGGCCAGCGGCGCACGACGCTCGGCGATCCCGGGCAGGCTGAACGGATCGAGCCCGGTCCAGGGCAGGAAGGGATTGCGCCGGCCATAGGTCCAGATCTCGATCCGCACCGATGGTCGGACCGACGCGCCCCGCGCGTGAAACCCCGACGTATCTGCGACGACCAGGGTATTGGCGGGTACGGCGAATGCCTGCGGTTCGGGCAGATCGAGCGCCGGCAGTTCTTCCGGCGCGATCCGTAACGATCCGCGCGCCGACAACCGATCGAGACCCGACCGCGCGCGAACGCTGCGATCGCGTTCCCAGGCCAGTCGCTGCGGCGTCATCCGGTGCGACCCGGGAACATAGACCAACGGGCCTTCGTCCACGGCGACATCGGTCAGGAACAGCCACGCCTTGACCGTCGCGTGGAAGGTGTCGGCGTGTAGCGCGGTCTGCGGGTCGGGCGCGGCATCGCTCACATGGCTGAGGATGGTTTGGATATAGCCGACCGGTTCGCTGTCGAAGCTGCCGACATAGCGCATCAGCCCACGCCACCGGGCACTGCCGACCAACGCCGCGACTGCCGGCATCGCCGCCAGCGCGGCGGGATCGAGCGCGATCCGGCGGGTGATCGTATCGCCCTGCAGCATCTCGCGCGCCGGGGCGACATGCGCCAGCACCTGCCGCTTGAGGTCGGCGAACACATCGGCCGGCAGAAAGTCCCGCGTGAGAACGAAGCCGTCGCGGTCGAACGCGGCGCGATCCTCGGCCGAGACGAGATGTGCGAGCCGCTTGCGGCGGACCGCGGCCATCATCCCCGCCAGACGCACGCGCGCGACGTGCAGGCCCCAGCGGTTGAGCAGCGGAGACCCGATGATCGGATTGTCGCTGAAGGCCTTGGCGCCGGTCGGCAATTGCGCGATCCACCAGGGCAATAAGAGGTAACGGGCCGGTTTCATCGCCACCCTCTCTCCGAGGAGATCGACGGACGCAAGCATGCTGGTCGAGCAGGATCGATCATAGGCGGTTTACGGGCGCCGATCCCAGGCGACGCACTGCAAACCGGCATCGCTGCTCTGGATGATCCCGAACGCGCCGGTCCGCAATTTCAAGCTGGGGAGCGCACGTGCCTGCGTCATCAGTACAGCGTCGGCGAGCAACGCGAACCGCGCGGCGCCGTTGCTCGTGACGAGCAAGGTCGTGCTTCCCACCTGTTCCGCAAACGCCTGTTCCGCAAACAGGGCACGCCACCCCGCCAGCCGCGCTGCGGCATCGACGACCCACCCGGGGGGCGCGACGCCGTGCGTTTCCCATGCGGCCAGCGCGTCGCTGCCGATCCGCGCGATCACCTCGCTCTCGATCCGATCCTCGTCCGGCCCGTGATCGATCTCGGCGAGCAGCGGCGCGGGGATGACGGTCGGCGCATCGTCGAACGCGCCGCGGATCGCCTCCGCGGTCTCGCGCGTCCGCAGGAGCGGTGAACAGAGGATGGTGTCGAAGCGATACCCCTGTTCGGCGAAATAGCCTCCCAGCCGACGCGCCTGCTCGTGACCGCTGGCGACGAGCGGCAGGTCGGTTCTCGCGCCGATCCGGCGCGGGGCTTCGTGGTCGGCAAAGGTATTGCCGTGGCGGACGATGACGAACGTTCGGGTCACGACGCGTAAGGGTCGCCGAAGCGCCGGATCAGGTCCTCGGCAAGCGCGACGTCCTCGGGCGTGTCGATCCCCGACATGGCGTGCGTGGGCGGCGCGACCGCAAGCGTCTGGATATCGAGCCCCATCTCGAGGAAACGCAGCTGTTCGAGCCCTTCCAATCGCTCATAGCGGGTCGGGGGCATCGCCTCGAAACGCTCGAGCGCCTCGATTCGATAGGCATAGAGTCCGAGATGACGGAACACCGGCGACAGCGGGCTTTCCGCACGGAGACGGTCTTCGTCGCGAATCGCGGGGATGATCGTCTTCGAGAACCAGAACGCCTTGCCCTGGGCGTCGCGGGCGCAGGTCGTACCGCTGAACGGCGACCGCGCCTTGTGCGCGCGCATCGCGTCGAGCGCGGGCCAGTCGAGCTGGACCACCGGCGTGACGCAAGCGGCCGGGCTTTCCCGCGCGGCCGCGATCAGCGCGGCGACCATGTCGGCCGGAATGAACGGCGCATCGCCCTGGAGGTTGACGATGATATGCGGCCGCACGTCACGCCCCCCCGCCGCGGCGCAGGCACGCCCCGAACCCGACCGGATGTCGCGTGCGGTCATCACCGCATCGCAACCGAGCGATTGCGCATGTGCCGCGATGCGGTCGTCGTCGGTCGCCACGACCACGTCGCAACCGCCGGCGATCGTCGCGGCGGTGCGCGCGACCTGGACGACGCGCTCCAGCAGCGTTCGGCCCGCAATCCGGAGCAGCGGCTTGCCTGGCAACCGCGTCGAGCCGTATCGCGCCGGAACGACGATCAGGTCTTTAGGTGGCTGGACGCCAGGATGAACGGGAGTCAGACGACGCCAGCCCGCAACAGGTCGTGGACGTGCAGCACGCCGATCAGCCGGGTGCCGTCGCACACGAACAGGACCATGACGGCGTTGGCATTCATCGTCCGCAGCGCTTCGGTCGACAGCGTCGTTGGCGGCACGGCGAGCGGGGTCGGCGTCATATGCGCCTCGATCGGATCCTGCAGATGCTGGGTCGCGAAACTGCGCCGCAGATCGCCATCGGTAAACGCGCCGACCAGATTGCCATCGGCATCGACGACCGCAGTCGAGCCATAACGCTTGCGGCTCATCTCGAAGGTCGCATCCATCAGCGACGCACCGAGCCGGACCACGGGCACCTCTTCGCCACGGCCCATCAACTGCTCGACAGTGACGAGCTTGGCCCCCAACTGACCGCCCGGGTGCAGCGACAGGAAATCGGATTTCGAAAAGCCGCGCTGCTCAATCAGCGCGATCGCCAGCGCATCGCCCAAGACCGCCTGCAGCGTGGTCGACGAGGTCGGTGCGAGTTCGTTCGGGCACGCCTCGCGGACATGCGGCAGGACCAGACAGATATGCGCGGCCTTGCCCGCGGTGCTGTTCGCCTTGGCGGTCGCGACGATCAGCGTGATGTTGAACCGGTGGCAATAGGCGATGATGTCGCCGAGCTCGGCGGTCTCGCCCGACCAGGTGATCGCGAGCACGATATCGCTCGGGGTGATCATCCCCAGATCGCCGTGGCTGGCTTCGCCCGGATGGATGAACAGCGACGGCGTGCCCGTCGAGGTCATCGTCGCGGCGATCTTGCGGCCGATGATCCCGCTCTTGCCCATCCCGCTGACGATCAGCCGGCCGGAGGTCGCCGCGATCGCTGCGACCGACAGCTTGAACGCATCGCGGAGTGCTGAATTCTCCAGCGCGATCGCGAGAATGTTGAGCGCTTCCTGTTCGATCCGAACCGTCTTCAACGCCGATACCAGCGCGGCGTCGCCGACTTTACGCATTTCCATGGACTGCAACTCGTCACCTCGCCGGAGGGGCTCGTCATATCGCATATGGCGAATCCGTCCCTTAAAAGATACACGACGGCCGGGAGCCGTCGCGCGGCCCATACTGCAAGTGTGACGGGTGATCCAGTTTTTACAGTTCTCGCGGTCAGCCGTAACGATGTCGGTTTGATACCGATAATTGCGGCGGTCATCGAATGACGAAGGGTTAAGATAGATGCAATTATGCGGCAAGGCGGTGGGGTCGACGGAACCTTTGTTCCTGATCGCGGGTCCATGCGCGATCGAAAACGAAGCGCTTGCGCTGTCGACCGCCGAGACGCTGAAACGTATCGCGGACCGGCTGGGCATCCTGCTGATCTATAAGAGTTCGTTCGACAAGGCCAACCGCAGTTCCGGACTGTCGTTCCGCGGGCCCGGAATGGACGAAGGCCTGCGGATCCTCGCCAAGGTGCGCTCCGAAATCGGCGTACCGGTTCTCACCGACGTCCATACCGCCGAGCAGGTCGCGGCGGTCGCGGAGGTGGTGGACATGCTCCAGACGCCCGCGTTCCTCGCGCGCCAGACCGACTTCATCGCGGCGGTCGCGGCCTGCGGCAAGCCGGTCAACATCAAGAAGGCGCAGTTCATGGCGCCGGGCGACATGACGAACGTCATCGACAAGGCGCGACGTGCCGCGACCGAGGCGGGCTGCGATCCCGACAGCTTCACGGTGTGCGAACGCGGCGCGACGTTTGGCTACAACAATCTGGTATCGGACATGCGCAGCCTGGCGATCATGCGCGACACCGGATGCCCGGTGGTGTTCGACGCGACCCATTCGGTGCAGTTGCCGGGCGGGCAGGGCGATCGATCGGGCGGCCAGCGCGAGTTCGTGCCCGTCCTGGCGCGCGCCGCAGTCGGTGCCGGCGTCGCCGGCCTGTTCATCGAAACGCATCCCGATCCCGATCAGGCACTTTCGGATGGCCCGAATGCCTGGCCGCTGGATGACATGGAGCCGTTGCTGCGTCAGTTGATGGCGATCGACGCAGTGGTCAAGGCGACACCGATGCTCTGACCTTATCGGGGATCTTATCGGGATATTATTGGGCCGGGAGGGTTTCCAGCCAGCGTTCGACGATCGCGAAATGGCCCTCCCAGCTTGGTGCCCGGTATGCGCGCATCGCCGCGACCTGCCGCGCGCGCTCGGGGGAGGGACCACAGAAATCGAGGATCGTGCGCTCCCATTCTCCCGCGTCGTGGACCGGGATGAACGTCGGGATCGTGTCCGCGATCTCACGGAACACGGCCAAGTCGGATGCGATCACCGGCGCACCGAGCTGCAACGCCTCGATCACCGGCATGCCGAAGCCCTCGGCGAACGACGGCATCAACAGCGCGCGCGCGCTTTTCAGCAGCCCCGCCAGTTCGTGGTCGTCGCAACGACCGCGTTCGATCACCACGCCCTGCAGCGCGATGCTCCGGTCGAGCAAGGCAAACGCGCCCTCGGCCTCCCAACCGCGTTGCCCGACCAGCAGCAGGCGCGGGGCCGCGTCACCAAGCCGTTCGACCAGCCGCTTCCACACCTGCAGCAGCAGCAGGTGGTTCTTGCGCCCCTCGATCGTACCGACGACCACAAAATAGGGATGATCGGCGGGCGTCGGCGCGACCTCGGCCGGCAGCACGTCGCCGGCCAGCCACGCGGCGACCATAGGCGGGGAGGGGAGACCATACTGAGCGGCGAAGTCGCGCAGCGCGGTCAGCGTGGCCTCAGAATTGCCGATGATCCCGCTTGCGCTGCGCAAGGCGTTGGTCATGCGCTGGACGTGCCGACCGGCTTCGCCTGGCCGACAGAATTCGGGTGTCTCGATCGGAATAAGATCGTGGATCAGATGGACCGCACGCAGACCATGGTGGGCGATCCAGCTTACCAGGCTGTCGTCGTTCAGCCCGGTATGGCCGATATTGAGATAGAACTGGCCGCGTTGCGGCGCGCTGGCGAAGGCGGTCGGGATCGCCTTGCCCAGTACCGCGATCAGCTTCTGCCGGGACGGAAGCCCGGGGGCGACGAGCAGCGCCATCAGGCGTCGCGAATTGGCCGCGGTGAGCACGATACGGCGTCGCTTCCACTGGATGACCGCCTGCGCACGCGGACCGAAATGCTCGACATACGCCAGGCACACGCGATCGATGCCGGTCGGCAGCCGACCGGACCAGTAGCGCCAGATCGAGCGGCTGACGTCGATTAATATGGGGGTTGCCACGGCAATGTCGTCCGGAGCGGGGGCGGGCGGGCGGTCAACCATGGTCATGGTCGACGGTCGTCGATCTTGCGATCGACCCAGCAAAAGGCCCGGTAGGGAAATTGCACGTAACTGTCCTCGAAACCCGACGCAGGACCACGTCGGAATGTGGCTCACCGAGGAATGCCACGGCTGCCACTAGGGAGATCGTCCCTAGCGGCAGATTGCCTGTCGGCAAAGCGACGCCATCGGCGGTCGAGACCACCGATGGCGTCAACCGCTTACTTGAAGCGGATACCGATGCCGCCCATCACGCGCTGACGCGACGTGTGGTCGTCATACTGCGAGTAGACATACTGCGCGTTGACGTAGAGACCCGAGAGCGGGCCCTGGAAGCGGTTCGCCATCGAGGCTTCGACGCCACCGCCGACCTGATAGCCGTCGGTGTTGAAGTGGTTGTAGAAGCTCGTCTGGCCAGCCGGTGCGTCGAAGCGCTTGCGCTGCTCGTTGGTGACGTAACCGCCCTTGGCGAACACGAGGAGCTGCGGTGCGACCAGAACGCCTGCGCGAACGCCGACGCCATATTCCTCGAACGACTTGTGGCAGATCGACCCGCCCGAAACGCCGGCGGTGCAGTTTTCACCGAAACCGCTCGAACGCCAGTAGGTCGCTTCCGGCCCGATCACGATCCGCTCGCCGATCTGGCCGTCGAAGCCGATGCTCGCGCCGTAGCCGAACTTGTCGTCGTGGCGGCCCTGCGACTGGAAGCGATCGCCACCAGCGTTACCTTCGATGCGGAAACCGCGGAACGAGGTCGGGCCGGTATCGGTTGTGGTCTGGGTCGTGTCCGGCGTCGCATCCTGTGCGAGGGCCGGGGTAGCAACGGCCGCAAAGCCCGCGATCGCGCAGAGCGCAACGATTTTACGCATGTAAACATCCTTGATTGGTACGGTAGACGACGTTGAAACCGTGGCGCTGGCGGGACGTTCCCCGCCTAACATAGAATAATCGAAGCGTGGCTTTTGGGCCACAGGTTCGCCGCGCCACTCGGTTCCCGTTATTTTAGCTTCGTTAAATTTCGGTTATCCAATCGATGGTGGTGCGATCGCTCCAAGGTGCCGAACGTCGCGCCAAGCCTCTTCGCGCGCCTGTACCGTAAAACTTCTGTCCGCATCCCGGCCGGCGCGCTAGGGCCGGCGCCATGCGATCAATCAAACGGTGGTGGATCCGCGTATCCGCGCAGTTGCCGCTCAGTCCGCGGTCGGCCGGTGTCCGGGTACATCGAACGACAGCCCGTCATATTCGCGCTGGAAATGCCGCCCGCGAACATCAGGCGTGGCGGAACGCGGCGATGGCCTATCGTCAGGCCTTGGCGCGCGAACCCCATTTGCAGCATGTCTGGGTGCAGCTGGGCCATATGGAAAAAGAGGCCGGCGAGATCGACTTGGCCACGAGCGCCTATGAAGAAGCGGCGCGCCTCAGGCCGGACGACACGGAACCGCTCCTCCGGCTGGGCCATCTGGCGAAAGCATGGCGCCAACCGGCCGATGCCGCAGGCTATTTCATCGCGGCCCTGCAGCGCGACCGCAATACCTTGCAGGCCGTTTCCGAACTCGTGCGCCTTCTCCCTGATCGCGACGATATCGAGCCGGCCTTGTGGACGGCCGTGCTCGACGTTTTGGACATAGAACCGAACGACCGGATATCGAACGATACCGGCCACCTGCCCCCAGGAGCGGTGGTACTCGACGTCACCGATCTGCTCGCCTTTTTCGGCCAGCGGCGCCTGCCCACCGGTATCCAACGCGTCCAGATCGAGGTGTCGCTGGTGGGCCTCGAACAGATGTTCGATCCACAGCCGGTATTCTGCGTCTATTCGAGTGCGCGACGAGGTTGGATCAGATTGTCGCGCGAGCATTTCGATACGCTTTGCCGACTGGCCAAGCAAAGCGACGACGTCCAGGACCCGGCTTGGACCCGCCAGCTCGACCGGATGTATCGAGAAATCGCGGTAGCCCGTACGCTGCGATTTTCCCCGTCGACCGTGTTGGTGAACTTGGGGACGTCGTGGGCGGATCGGAATTATCTGCTCGACGTCCGTATGGTCCGCGCGCGCGATGGCGTGGTGTACGTCCCGTTGGTGTTCGACCTGATCCCGCTGATCGGACCGCAATGGTTCATGCAATCGCTGGTCCGCGACTATCGGGCGTGGTTCGGATCGCTGCTCCATTCCGCCGACGGGTTCCTGGCGATTTCCGAGGCCACACGCCAGGATCTGGTGCGTGTCTCCGCGGACTGGCGAGCACCTGTCCCCCCGGAATCGGTGCCGGTCGTCCGTCTCGACGGCGACTTCCGCCAGGCCTCGGCCGATGCCGCGTCGCTGCACGCTCATGGCCTCGAACCCGGCAGCTACGTACTGCTCGTCTCGACACTCGAGCCGCGCAAGAACCACCGGACCGCGTTCGAAGCATGGCTGGCGCTCGCCGATACGCTGGGCGAAGCGCACGTTCCCCGGCTCGTCTGCGTCGGTGGTCGCGGCTGGCTCAACGAAGACCTGCATCAGATGCTGCGCGACAGCCCAGCGCTGCGGCGCATGGTCCTCATCCTGCACGGGATACCCGACGACACCCTGGCCACCCTCTACGAGCATTGCCTGTTCGCGCTGTACCCCAGCTTCTACGAGGGGTGGGGACTGCCGGTGTCCGAAGCGCTCTCTTACGGCAAGGTTCCGGCGATCTCGCGCGTGTCGTCGCTACCCGAGGCCGGCGGACGCTTCGCGCAGTATTTCGATCCAAGCGATCCTGCCGATATCGCAACGACCGTGCGGGCGCTCCTGCACGCGCCGACGCGACACAGCGCCGAAGCGGCGATCCATCAGGATTATGTGCCGCGCACATGGCGCGGGATAGCGCAGGATGTCGTCACCAAGGCCGGGAGCGTCTCGTCGCGCGTGCAGGATACGCTGCCTTGTCTTGCCGGTGCAGGGCAATGGACCCTGGCGCTGCCGCACCAAGCGAACACGACGGATCGACCCGTCACGGACGCATGGCAAGGCGAAGCGCTCCGGCATGGCCGGGCGTGGCAATCACCTGGCCTGTCGGGATGCAGGATCGATGGAGACGATGCCGCGCTGTGGTTCCACTGGGCAGGCGCGCAAGGCGCCATGCTGCATATCCATTTCGTGGCCGGCCGAGCCGAGGCCACGGCCAAAGTCGGGATGGATGGTGTGGATCGGGCGTGTCGTGTTCAGCCCGGCATGCCCGAGATCGTCTCCTGCCCGCTGCCGAATACGGCCAAGACTCTTTGGATCACGATCGTACCGATCATCGGCGACGTGATCGTCGAAAAGATCGAGATCACGACATAGGACACACTGACAAGATCGGTAATTTGTTGCCGGTCAACTAAGCCAGACCGTGCGGATTCAGCCAATATACGACGTATACGCGCCTAAAGCTGATAACCGAAATCGCGCATCAATTCGCGAAACATTGCCGTCAGCTTTTCTATCGTGGCCGCCTGCAGCTTGTTTGCGTGGTCGCCAGGCGTTCCACGACGGATATGCCGTGTTGGATCTTCGAATACCGGGCGAATATCGTGGGCTACTGCAACGGCATCTATGATCTCTGTGTCTATCTCTATGCGGAGATGTGCCATCACAGCCCTAAGCAGCTGCCTCTTGTCGAAGAATATATCTTCGTAGCGAACCATGAGCAGGTTTTTGTCGAAGATACGCGCCCTGTAGCAGCATAGCTTGTCGTACAAGACCTCTGCATGATCGATCACATACTCGTCTATTTCCATATGCTTATCACGCATGTGGTAATCTACGACGGAGTCCGCATTCTTGTTGGGAAGCCTGTGAGAAAAATGCTTACCGCCAAATGAAAAATATTGTGATGTCAGTATGTCTCTAGGATCTCTTATCAGAAAGACCTTGGGAACGTCGCTAAGTCGCGCGTAGTTTTCTAGGATAGCGGGAAAATTCCGAAACCCGAAATACACGTAGCCCGGCGTGAACATCGGTCGAATATCATCGTCCGTCTGCCAATTATCATCGCCGATACCTTCCATAAACAAGATATCGGGTATCGATATCGCTGGAATTGCGCCTCTAGCGCAGGCATCCTCCAACATCCCAAAAAGCAGAGAGCTTCCTGCCTTGTGGACCGAAAACACAAATGACTCACTGCTGACACTGGCTGTCGGCATTTTTATAATGGAACTATAGTCCATACGAGTTTTTGCATGTTCTATACACGATCATAACTACACATACGCCCTTGAACTAATACAGTCCCGGCATCTCGCGTAGAGAAACGAACACAACCTTAAATCTCAAGCGAGAAACCAGAACGATCTGGGGCAGAATCTATCATGACTTCAAACAAAATGAAGCCAAGTTCCTGCCCGGGCGGACGCAACACGTCGCTGACTTCCAACGTTATATCGATATCCCCGACCGGCCAGTCCACCAGCCATGCGCGACGCTCGACGTGACCGATCGGGCCCGCCAACGGTGCACACCAGTCATAGGCCCGGCCTGCGATCACCGGGCGCACGCGTTGATCGCGGACGCCCGCGGCCAAGGCGAGACGCAGTGTCCGAGGTCCGCCAGTCGCGGTTCGCACGCGGATCTGGCATGTGTCGCCCAGGCTCCATCGGAAGGGGGCGTGTAGTCCTTCCTGCGGGACCGCCGGTTCTTCGGGCAGAAAGTTCGCCACGCGCTGCCAGTCGCCGTCGAACTCCAGCGTCGGCGTCGGCCAAGCTGCGGCGGGCACCAGCGCGAGCTTCGTTTCTTCCCAGCCAGGTGTCGTCGACACCGACTGACCGATCGCACTCAATCCGACCACATGGAGAAGCGGGCCGTCGACGTCACCATGCCGTTCGAACCTGACGCGGATCGGACCAGCATCGTATAGGCCGGCCACCGATACCGTATCGGCACCGTACTCGCCGAGGCAGAACGTCGCAGCGCTGTCGCCCGCATGGACGGTCCATGTGTCGCCGGGCGTTCCTCGAACGTGCACTCGCAGCCCCGATATGTCGGCATGATCGAGGCAGCCGACAATCTCCGCATCGCGTCCGCCGATCGACAGGCCCTTTTCCCCATCCGCAGCGATGAAGGGCAGTGCGTCGCCCAGCACCGCCATCGTCGCAGACCCGGCGATCGGATCGAACCAGCCGGGTTGCTCGGCGTCCCGGTAAGATCGCACCCGTACGGTTCCGCCGCGCAGATGCAGGGGCGACGATCCGCCGACACCCGAAAAATCGGAGCAGCGCTCGTCTATCGCGGTGGCAAGCGCCACCAGCGAACGCGTTGCCACGATCAGGTCGCGGAATCGGCACGCATCGTCCGCCGTGTCATGCTGCACGTGCGTCGCGATTCCCAAAGCGTCCAGTTCATCGTCGGGCCGCAGAACAGTACCGCTCTGGTCGAGGACCATGAGGCCGCACGCCCATGCTGCGCCGGCAAGCATCGTGCCGCCCGGTTCGGAGACGACCGCGGCGTCCGCTGCGCTGAGCAGATACGACAGCAGCAGCGGGTCGGCGATCGTGCCCAGCGCAAGCACCGCGCATCCGGGCGTCTCGGACGATGAACTATGGCCGAAGTTCAGGATCCGCGACGGGCCCTCCACCATCGCGGCGACCCGCGCGATCGCGGTCGCCGTTTGCTCTGCGGATGCCTCGGCGATGCAGACGATCCGCTCGTCCGCGGCAAAGCCCAGACGCTGGCGAGCCTCGCGCCGATGCCGCGGGAGAAGCAGATCGGTATCCACCGCCAGCGGCAGGTCGACCGCCTCGCCTGCATGCCGGACGAGACGTAGCGTTCCGCCATCGCTGGCGATCGTCAACGCTGCATCGGCGCGGTCGGCGAGACCTTGCGACGCGATGACCAAGGCACCGGGCGGCAGTGCCGGCACGGTACCGGCGCCGACGACGACGTGGCGCACGTCATATCCGAGCAGCGCCAGCCCCGCCGCAAGCAGCGCGGCCGGTGTCCGCCCGAGCAGCGGCCGATCGCCGTCGAGCACCCATATCACCGGTGGATCGAACACCGTGGTCGTCCGCGCGACCGCCTGGGCAAGCGCACAGCCGAGCCGGAGTACTACGGCGGTTTCAGCGGTGGCGCGGTACAAGACCGGTGCCGCGCCCTGGATGCTGGACAGGTGCAACGAGGCCCCCATCGAATCGCGCGCGTCGACGAACCCCGCCGCAGCGCCGGCGCCGGTCGCATCGAGCAGCGCGGATGCCGCGTCGATGCCGCGCGGAGTCATCACAGACCCGCGCCGCAGGATCAAAACCTCGTCATGGCCTGCGGCATGAAGCATCTGGCGCAACAGCTCGATGTCGATGTGCGGACCGGCGATATCGATGCAGCCGGCGATGTCAGCGTCCCGAGCACGAACGACCCGGTCCAGCACCGCGCTTTGTGGATCGCAGACGACGAAGATCGCCGTGCCGACCGGCGCAACCGCGGCGCAGCCGGTCAGGCTCAGGTCGAGCAGATCGGGCTCGTCGTCGTCGCACAGGACGGCGATCGCCAGCGCCGGACGATCGGACCGCATCGGCTGGGGAGGGGGAAGAACCGGTCGGCGCAGGAACGCTTCGTCGGTGCTGGTCGCTTCGCACCGGATCAGCAATACGGAGCGCGCATCGGGAGGCCCGTTGCAGTCGATGAACAGGCTGTTTTCACCGGGCTCGAGCCAGCGCACGGTTTCGATCACCTGATCGATGAGGGGTATGGGATTCTCAAGCGTAATCGGCTGCGGTTCGCGCACGCCGATGCCGAGACCGATGACGATATCCTTGCGGCTCGCGCGAAGCGTCAGGCGAAGCCGATAGCGACCGCTCGCCCGCACGCGTATCGCGATCTCGGCCCGGCAACCATCGATCCAGCGAATACCGCCCGGGAGCTGATATTGCGGATAGGGTCCTTCCGGTGCGGCGAACCCCGTCACCGGACGACAGACCGCACTGATCTCCGGGCGACCGTCGCGCAGGAGTGCGGGTGCCGTGAGCATTGCGGGGTCGTAGGCGGTCTCGATCCACCGTGCGCTCGCTTGGTCGAACGTGACGATCGTGCCGAGCACACTCAGTTCGGTGGTGTCCGGCAAGGCCGCAGCCGTGTCGATCTCGCGGCGATAGGCGTCCATGTCGCCCGACAACTGCCCGAGGCGACGACGGTGAAACCCCGTCAACGAGTCGACCGTACTGTGCCCGGCAACGCGCGCCATGCGGCGCCAGAGATCCCAGTCGCCGGCCAGACGAAACGCCGGATCGACGCCCCCTACCGCGTTCCAGACCCGCCCCGAAAAAAACGTCCCCTCCTGCATCAGGAAGGATAGCGTGCGGCCATCGTGAAGGCCGTCGGCCAACGCCTTGCGCGCGTAGGGAAGTGCCGGTGCCAGCACGATCACCGCGCCAGCCTCGTTGAGCAAGGCGGTCCGGCCGCTGAGGAATTCGCACCCCGGTATGTCTTCGAAAACGCCGCCCACGGTCACCAGCGCGCCTTGCGCCAAGCCGTCGTCGCTGTTGATCCAGGTCAGGATGTCAGTGTCTTGCGGTGCCAGTCGCGCAAACCCGCGCTGCAACGCATCGTACATCCCGCCATCTCGCTCGGACTCGAAGCTGAAGACGATATTGCCCGCATGGGGGATGTAGAGGCCCTCACGCAATCGTCGGTCCCACGCGTGCAGCTTGTCCACCGTACCGTCGGTCGAGCCCCCGTCCTGCACGTGATAATGAAGCGAATATCCGGGGACGCCCTGTCGCAGGACCGAAGCGACCGCCTCGTCGATGAACGCCTCGGCATTGAAGACGGGCGTGACGATCAGGAAGCGTCGCAGGCCTATCTCGGGCGCATGGGGTGCGTGCCCGTCGTCAGCGGTTTCGACCGGTTCGTCGAAATGCGATTGCGGCAAGGGGGCCTGCGCTTGCATCAGCAAACGCAAGCGGTGGGCAAGCGCCACATAGGCCTGCTTCAAGCGAACAGGTCCGGCCGACGAAGGCGTAGCGCCTGAACGAGGATCAGTGTCTTGGCGTCGAGCAGTCGCCCGTTATCGGCGTCTTGAGCCAGTCGCGCCAGCGGGAGTTCATGCACCATGATGTTCTCGTGCTCATCGTCGCACCCGCCACCTCGGCCGGTTCGGTCCGCCATAGTATAGGGGGCAAGGAATAGATCCAGCCGTTCGGTCGAGATCGACGGCATCGTCCATAGACAGACGACATGCTCCAGCGATTCGAGTTCGACGCCCGCCTCCTCCATCGCTTCCGCACGCACGCGCGTGGCGGGATCGGCCGCGTCGAGCCGACCTGCGATCGCCTCGAGTACGGGGGCGCCCCCGCTGAGCATCACGGCTGCGCGCGGCTGGGAGATGAGCAACGCGGTCCGGCGCTCACCATCATAGGGCAGTACCGCCACACCAGGCCCATGATCCTCGACGTGACGCTCGACCAAGGCGCCATCGGGCATTGCCATGCTCACCCGGCTGACGTTGATCCATCCCTGCAACACCATGTCGACCGCAGCGACGCGCGCACCCGCGTCTTCGGCCACGGTCACGCCGTCGGTGCCCATGTATTGACGTCGACCGCCGCCTGAAGCCGGCGCAGCGATTGCCATGTCTCGGCAAAAGCGAGGTAGTCGGCCTGTTGACCGAGCTTGGCTGTCTCGCGCGCCGCGTCCGCGATCGTCGAGACCAGAGCCGACCAGTCGAATAGCGCCGCCCGCTCCAGCCCGGCGCGGCGCAGATCGTTCCGCACCGACTGCGACATCAGTTTTCCGAGTGCGGCCGCCATCTCCGACCGCGAAGCGCCGTCGATGATCACGCAGGCATTCCCCGTCACCTCGGACAGCGATCCGCGCGCGGTCGTCACGACCGGGCATCCGCAGGCCATCGCCTCGAGAACAGGCAGGCCGAAGCCCTCGTACAGCGAAGGGTAGATCAAGCCTGCTGCACCCGACAGCGCAGCCGCCAGATCATCGTCGGACAATTGAATCCGCTCGGCCTTCACGGCTGGCGGCAATGCCGCCAGTTTTTCAGGAGCGATCGTCGGCTCGCCACCGATGCACAGGATGTCGAAGGCATCGATCCCGAAGGTGGCCATCGTATCGAACAGCAAAGCCCCGTTCTTGTAGTTGAGATGCTGCTCGCGCGAACCGACCGTAACCAGATAGGGGCGTTGGTCGAAACCGACCCGCTGCCGGAATGCCGCGACCCGCTCCTCGTCGACCGGGTGGAACACCGCGTGGTTGAAACCCGGATGCGCGACGTCGACCTGATCAAGCGTCGGATAGCAGGTCAGCAAATCCTCGCGCGTGCTCCGCGAAATTGCGATGTGCCGCCTGGCATAGGCGATCGCGACGGCCTTCTCCTGCCAATGACGGTGCTTCAGGTCGAACTCGAACAGTTCGGGGATCATGTCGTAGACGACGAGGACCATCGGCGTCGACAGCGGTGTCGTGTAATAGGTCGATGTGAAGACATCGATCGCGTAGAAATCGCAGATGCGTTGGATCAGTTCGCTGTCGTCCGCGGTGTAGAGATCCTTGTAGGTGGGAAACGGGATCCGCGTCACACCCTCGAGCGTGGGCATCCCGCCGCGGTCGAGCACCAGCACGTCGAGACCATCGATCGCGGCTAGCGCAGGCAGCACCGCTTGCCAGACGCGGGCGATGCCCGAACTCGCCAACTGGAAGAACACGCCGTCGACAAGAAGCTTCATGCCACCGCTCCTTCGCGCCGCGTGCCCAGCGCTAGCAGCGCGGACTGGACGATGTCGTACCGACGCCCTTTCCGCAGCGGCGCCGCGTCGATCTCATCGACTCTGGCGAGAAACTCGTCGTCGGAGATCACCAGCATGGGCGAGACGATCTTGCGATAGAGTTCGCGCGAAACCGCATAGGCTTCGATCGCACCGCGCGTGTCCGGGCGCGTGGACATGCCGTCGGGATTGACGAAATAGGCGGCATGGGCCTCGTTCACCTTGTAGAAGATCTTTCCGGCCACCAGACAGCGCAACCAGAACTCGAAGTCGGCCGCAGACTGCAGCGACTGGTTGAACAGGCCGACGTCGCGGTGCAGCGCAGCGCGCCACATCGGCGCGTTGTGGGGACTGTTGAACTCCATCAGATTGTACCGGCTGACGACCGGCAGGTCGCTGCAGAAGTCGCGTTTCGCAATCTCGTCGAACGGCATCCGAGGTTCGAAGGAATAGAGAACATCCTGGTAGGTGACGTCGACGAAATCGAGCGAATCGAGAACGGCGGCCTGTATTTCGAACGAGTCGGTGCGGCGGATATCGTCGACATTGGCATTGGTAAGGTACCGCCCCCGCGCCAGTCCGACGCCGATATTCCAGGCTTCGTAGATACTGACGCGCGCATCCATCCGTTTGTAGATGATGTTGGGGTAGTCCCGACAGAATTCCTCGATGATCGCCTGCTCGCCCTCGGGAGAATTGGCATCGATGATGATCAGTTCGCAATGCGTCCTGAAGATCGTCTGGGAGGTCATGTTTTCGAGGAAGGAACGGATGAACGCACCGCCGCGATAAAGGCTCGTGATGATGCTGACGACGCAGTCCTCGGTCGGGCGAAGGCGGATGGCGCTGTCGGCACCAAGGACGTCGTGGTTCTTCTTGATCCCCGGGAGCGCCTTGCTGGTCCGCCAGTCCGCGATGTTCACCGCCCCGCGCGACCCGAATACATAGGCGAGATGAGGATCGTTGGCGTGCTGCGGCGGTAGCAGGCGTTTGCGCGCTTCGTCGCCGAAGAGTTGCCAGACCAGCGGCGAGATATCCAATCCCTGCTTGTCGACCATGCCGCGGAAATGATCCACCTCGGCAGCCGCGGCACCACGCCCCAACACGATTTCGAACGCAAGCTGGACCTTTGTCCCCGGCACCACGTCGAGCGCGCCGCGGATCAGCTTGGCCTCGGCGCTCTCGCCGATGCCGAAAACCACGTTCGACAGACGCCCGCCGTTGCCGACCGCACCTCGCCAATTTTCCAGGTCCGCCGGGCCGGGCATACGCCCCAGCGCAAGCCGGTACATGATCTCGATCGTGCGATCGATCGAGGCCTCGTCCTCGACCGAGTCCTCAGCAGGTTGGAGAGGCTGCAAGGCGTCGCGAAGCACCACGGCGAGCGCGGTCCCGCGTTCGACATCGTCGACACGCAACTCCACCTCATAGGCCGAAGGGGCATCGTGTCTGGCCGCTTCGAGCGCATGCGCGACCACCTCGGCAACGTCGGTTCGACCGATCGCCAGCATTCCCTCTGGGAGGCTCGGCCGGGGCGGCTCGGCTGCCTGGGCCCGGACGGCCAGCGCCTCCGGGCTATAGACGATGCCCGATACGGCCGCCATCGCGCCATCGTTCCACAGATTGCCGCTATGCACCGCCACTTCGTCGTCGCTCGGTTCCCGAGCGAGAAACGCACGATATAATTGCCGTACCAGATCGGCCGCCTGGTCTGCAGGTACGGCATGCTCGATTATCATCAACATTCTCGTAATCGAAGGGCTCGTAATCGAAGGCGGCTCGTAATCGAAGGGACCGCTACACGACCGCGACGCCGTGGCTTACTCGGCCGGGGACGCCTCCAGGAACGCGGCAACGGTCGAGCGAATGCCGTCGACCAGCTCGATCCTGGGCGCCCAGCCGAGCGCGCGCAGGCGGCTCGAATCCATCACTTTCCGAGGGGTGCCGTCGGGCTTGCTCGTGTCGAACGCAAGCTCGCCCTCGTAGCCGACCACCGACGCGATCGTCTCCGCCAGCTCGCGGATCGTGACTTCCGACCCGCTGCCGCAATTGATGTGCTCATAGTCGGTATAGTTGTCGTGACAGAAGACTACGCCCGCGGCCAGATCGTCGACATGCAGAAACTCGCGCATCGGCTTGCCCGAACCCCAGACCTGAACGGTCGGGTTTCCCTGTCGCTTGGCATCGACGATCTTGCGGATCAGCGCGGGCATGACATGGCTGCTGCGGAGATCGAAATTGTCGCCCGGGCCGTACAGATTGCACGGCATCACCGAAATGTAGTTGCGGCCATATTGCCGCATATAGGCCTGGCACATCTTCAACCCGGCGATCTTGGCGATCGCGTACCATTCATTGGTCGGTTCCAGGCTGCCGGTCAGGAGACTATCCTCCTTGATCGGCTGTTCGGCGAATTTCGGATAGATGCACGACGATCCGAGGAAGACCAGATTGTTGACCGCCGCAAGATGCGCGGCGTTGATCGTGTTCACCTGGATGCACAGATTGTCGTACAAAAAGTCCGCAGGCAGCGTGTCGTTGGCCATGATCCCGCCGACCTTGGCCGCACAGAAGATGATCGAAGAAGGCTGGTTCTGCTGAACCCAGTCGCGCACGTCGCGCTGATTGGTAAGATCGAGATCGGCACGGTCGACAGTGAGCACACGCCGCCCCTGTGCTCTGAGCGCCCGCGTAACGGCACTGCCTACCATGCCGTTATGGCCAGCGACCCAGACAAGCTCGTGCATTCAATACTCCATCGGAAAGCGGCGGTGCTACCATAGCCGTTTGTGCCGTCCAAGCCGGACACCCCATAGGGGTCTACGTTTCTTGTTCAACCTGCAGCGGTACACTCTTCGATCGGCGACCGCGCCGGGATCGGTGCGGGATCATCGGCATATCCATCTCCGCGCGCCCGATCTGGAATGCCAAGCGTGGGATGCCAAGCCGGGGATCCCGAACCCCGGATCCCCGGTACCGCGTTATCCGGTCCGCCCGACAAGGATACCAGGCAGATCGTTGCCACTGCGATCGGCCAGATCGAAAATCATCCCGATCTCGGCGCCAGCCGGCCCGTATAGTCGCCCCTGAAAGGCCCCTGCATAGGCACCATCCGCCGTCACCGCAGTACCGGCGAGACGGCCGGTCTGCGGATCGACAGTCCCCTGGAACACGACGTTGATTGTCGAACTCCCCCCGGTCAGCGTGATGGCGACGGTACCGGTGATACGCCGGGTTGCCGCATCGACGACCAGCGCCTGCCCGGCAGCCGACGTGCCGATCTGCGCTACGGTCAATCGATACGTGCTCGTCCCGGTGGTGGGCAACTCGCTGATGGAGGTCGGTGCGCCGATCAGCGCGAAGTTGGCCAGGCCCAATGGCTTCACCTGCTCGTCGTCGCGCACATAGCCGACATACGTCGTATCCGCGGACCCGCGATACACGGTGAGTGTCGCGGGGGAAGTACCGACCAGATAGCTGTAGACCAGGCTGTCGGCCGTCTGCGCGAGCGTAGCCCCCGTCATGCCCGGTACGATGGTCGTGCCGAACGCCGTGATCGCACGCGTCGCGGCGGTGTACGCGATCGTCCCGGAATCGAAAATACCATAGGTGAGCCGCGCGGGAATGGTCTGCGTCGTGCTCGCCGTGACCAGTCCTGCAAAACTGCGATCACGCGTGAAGTCGAATACGGGCTGATATGTAGACGGCGTAGGAGTTGGGGCCGGAGTAGGGGTTGGGGCCGGAGTAGGCGTAGGCGTTGGGACCGGTGTCGGAGTTGGCAAAGGGGAGGGCGTTGCTGTCGAGGAATCGCCACCACACCCCGCCAAAAGCAGAAGACACGCCATCGGCAGCGGTAGATGCCGCTGGGTCGTCACGACCATTTTCATCCATCCGTTTCGCAAAGACATATCCCCAAGACCGACTTCGGCAGACCAGTCCTGCCCACTCGCCAATTCCATCCTTTCCACATCGCGTCGCCTGATGCCACGCCGTCTGGCGGTATTGGCATCATATCCGTTCGGTTCAGCGCACCAGCAGCAGCATGACGTCTTCGGTCGGGGGCGCCGCGAGGATCGCCGCGCGGGTGGTCGGCTGGATACCGGCCTCCAGCGTGATTTCCGCCAGCGTGAAACCGTCCGCGACGATCTGGTCGATGAATGCCCCTGGATCGTCGTACCGCATCCGCGCGAATTCGAGGACGATCGTCAGCGGCCGCGCCGCCTGCAGGATCCCCGCCATCCCGCGCCAGATCGCCAGTTCGGACGTATCGGCGTCGATCTTGATAAGATCGGCGTCGCGCAGCGCGGCAAAGCTGTCCAGCCGACAGGTCCGCATCAGGCGGGTCTCGGTCGCCTGATCGTCCGAGACCGGATGATCCGCGGGCAGCAGATGGCCGTTCTTGGGTTCGTCGGTCGGCACCACCAGCACGACGTCGGTTTCGTCATCGGCCAACGCCTGCTCGTACACCGTGGCGACATCGTGGAAGCCGTTGATGGCGATGCTCTGCGTCATCCGTCGCGCCAGATCGGTGTTCGGCTCGAACGCATGGACATGGCCGGTCGGCCCCACCAGATCTGCCATCAGCAAGGTGAAATAGCCGAGGTTGGCGCCGACATCGACGACCTTCATGCCCGGCTTGATCAGCGTCGCGAGCAGTTCGGTGAGCCACATCTCCCAATAGCCGTCGAGCAACAGATGGCTCGACAGGCCGACGTCGGTCGTGTCGACGATCATCTTGTACCGACCCAGCACCCGGCACAGCGAGCGGTTGTCGCCAAGATAGGCGTTGGCGCAGAGCTGACGGATCACCGCCTCGTTACGCTGCCGCGACTGGCTTTGCAGATGATCGAGATGGAACAGACGGATGCCCGCCTCGGCGGTCGATCGACGATGAAGGCGAGACACGATACTCGACAGAACGGAAGACTGATTCATGTGGGTCGCCATATGGCAGGTCGGACCATAAGGCGACCATTACCCGGTAAAATGGTACCGTCACGCGGCCCGATGCAGCAAAAATATCGGAGCGGTTTTCGAAATGGGAACGCCCGTTCCCGCATCTGGCGTGCAGTAGCTTGTGCCCCTCTCGCGTCCAAAAGGCCGAACGCCACCTGCTACAGGGCAGGACCTATTTCGATCGGCGTGGCATTCACGGTGAGGATAGGGCAACCACGTTGCGATCTTTCCGTATCTGCCACGCCCTGTCGCTGCCACACTCTGTCGCTGCGACGCCTGATCGCAAGGTGTCGAACGCCTGCGACCGAAGCGATAACGACGGAAGTGCCCTTTCCCTACCGCAATTTGCTGATATTGCGCGCCCATGGACAGTATCCCGAACGTGCAACTCTGTTGGGCAGGCTAGACTTGGCTGACACGCTTTCCGTCTGTGGTGCGTGGGCCGCGCGTGGTTTGCGGGGCGCATTGCATCGCTACCCCAAGACGCGTTGCGCGAGGGCGCGGTGCGTCTCGGCATCATATGCGCCGCGCACGTCGCCCTTCCCCCAGCTGGATATCCGGGCATGACGATGATTTCGGACACCTCTGGCTCGACCGGAGATCGCGGCTTCTGGCGCGGGTTGAAGGTTCAGGGGGATGTGATCGGCGCGCTGCTGATGCGCGAACTCCATACCCGCTACGGTCGCGAGAATATCGGGTATCTGTGGATTTTCCTCGAGCCGATGACGTTGGCGGGCGCGGTCGCCTTGCTGCATGTCGGTGGGGGATCGTCGCACGGGACAGGCATCAACCCGATCCCCTTTGCCATTCTCGGCTATACGCTTTTCATCATGTTTCGCGGCATGGTCACGCGCGCCGACGGTGCGCTGGAAGCGAACATGCCGCTGCTGTATCATCGTCGCGTCACGATCTTCGACATGATGTTCGCGCGCGCGTTGCTGGAAGGAGCGGGCACGATCGTCACGTACGTCGTATTGATCGGCTTCGTCATGATCATAAACCTTGCATCGCTGCCGGCACGCCCGCTGGAACTGCTGATCGGGATCATCCTGATATTCTGGTTCTCGTTTGCGGTCTCCTTGCTGATCTGCGCCTGGACGCACGACAATCGGCTGGTCGCACGATTCGTCCACCCCATTACATACATCCTGATGCCGCTATCCGGCGCCTTCTACCAATTGGCGTGGATCCCCGAGCCGTATCGGACGTGGCTGACATGGTTCCCGCTGACCACGGTCTTCGAGTTGCTTCGCTATGGCCAATTCAGTGCCGCGAAAGACACGTACGTCGATATTCCTTATATCGTCGGATTTTGCCTCGTGCTGACATATGCTGGATTGGTGTCGATCCGGGTGACGCGGCGTCGCATTCATCTTCACTAAGGTAACTAGACTTGGATAACGCCTCTTCAATGGACCAACCACGGCGCGGCGGTGCGCTGCTTGGCTGGTTGCGCGCACATCGCAACTGGTGCCTGATCGTTCTCGTTCCCACGTTGCTGATCGCCGCCTATTATTATCTGGTCGCTGCCGATCAGTACGTGTCCGAAGCGCATTTCGTCGTGCGTACATCTGATACCCAACCCGCCGCGCCCAGCGGGCTGGGCCAGGCATTGAGCCTGGTGGGAGGGGCTTCGTCCGAGCGGGATGCCTTGCTGGTTGCCGACTATCTGAAGTCGCACGATGCGGTCGATGCCTTGCAGTCGCGGATCGGTCTGACCGAACGTTTCCGTCGCCCCGAGGCCGATATCGTTTCGCGCCTGTGGTACGCGGATCCTACTCCCGAACAGCTCCAGAAATATTTCGAGGGCAAGGCCGAGGTCGAGGTTAGCACCGAGACGGGGATTACGACGCTGAAGGTGCGCAGCTTTCGACCCGAGGATTCCTACCGGATCGTCCGCGAACTGATCCAACTGGGCGAGAAGCGTGTAAACACGCTCAATCGCCGCAACTATGCCAATGCTGTCGCCATGTCGCAGCGCCAGGTGAGTGAAGCCGAGACCAACCTCGCCCAGGTCCAGGGTCAAATCACACGCTTTCGGCGTGACGAGCGCGATTTCAACCCGCAGGTGACGGGTGCCACGCGGACCAGCATGGTATCCGAGCTTCAAGGCCAGCTTGCGGTTGCCCGAGCCCAGGAATCGTCGATGGCCGCGGTTCTCTCCCCCAACAGCCCGCAATTGGTCGCTACCCGCCAGCGCGTTGCGGCGCTCTCCCGCCAGGTCGGCGCGGAGACCGCCAAATTGTCGCAAGGGCCAGGCAACGTCGCAGCCGGCATGGGTGCGTACGAAAATATAAAGATCCGTCAGGAACTGGCGGGCAAGCGGTTCGAGCTCGCATCCGCGGCGTTGCAGCGTGCGCAGGACGACGCCCGTCGGCAACAGCTGTATGTCGTGCCCGTGGTCGATGCCAATCTACCGGTCCGCGCGCTGTATCCGCAGCGTACCAAGATCGTCCTGACCGCGTTTCTCGCGCTCCTGCTGATCTACGGGATCGGCTGGTTGATCACCGCGGGTGTCCGCGAACACGCGGCGTAACCCGAATGGGTCCGGTCGGCGCGATGATTTGCGCCGACCGGATGATCATGTCGATCGGGCGGTAGAACCGTGACGGCCCCCTTGGTGTCGGAACTTGAAAAGCTTGACGCTAGGGCTGTCGGTGGCCGTCTCGCCGATGACCGATTGCAAGGCCCCCGCGTGGCAGGGCGACACCGTTCAAATTCGGCGCAATTCGGCACGCCCCATACGGAGCGGAAGGCCGCGCCGCGTGGCCAGCATACGCGGCGCGATCGTTTCGAGCGGCCAGATCTGATCCTGTGCACCACTATGAGCGCGTGTCGGGCTGCGCGCGCGATCACTCGCCCGTCTGCGGTTTCTCGCGCCAGAACGCCTTGTACGCAATGTCAGATTGCGACGGGTCCGCGGGCCTGCGCCTGTCCTGTAGAGCCATGATCGGTGCGCCGCAGCGCACCGATCATGGTATCAACCATGGTATCAACGCGTCGCGTTCTGGACGGCGATGACCGGCGAGAAGAGCTGGCCCAGTGCCTGGACCAGCTTCAGCGGCTGGTTGGCGGAAGCGTTGGCGATATACACCACGTCCTTGTCGCGCATCGCAAATTGCTGCGCCAGGAAGTAGTTCTGGGCGCGCAGCATATCGATCCGGTAGATGATCGGCCTGACCGTCGCGGGTGCTGCGCCCGGCTGCTTCGCCTCAAGCGCTGCCGCCCCGGCCGGGAGGCGGAAGACGAACACCGAGCGGGGATCGGCGCGACCGTCGTTCGGTCCGCCGGCACGCGCCAACGCCTCTGCCAGCGTCAGCGTCCGGCTTTCGAAGGGAACCTGCGATATCCGGTCGATTGCCCCGAAGACGGTGAAGGTACGCGGCTGCCGGATCAGCTCGATCCGGTCCCCGCCGAGCAGCACAAGATCGTCCGGCGACCCCGACACGATGGAATCAAGCGGTTGTTCCACGGTGCGACCGTTGCGCGTAAAACGTACGATCGAATCCTGCGTGCCGGTACCGGTCGCGGTCGACGAACCGGATTGCGCCGCACGCGAAATGCCCCCCGTATCCGCGATCACATCCAGCAACCGCTCGCGCGCCAGCGTCAACGGTACCCGACGCGGGGTGGTGACAGCGCCCATCACGACCACGGTGTTCGCGACGTTGCTGCGCAGCGAGACAATCACCTGCGGGCTTTGCGACTTGCCGCGCAGGCCGGCGAGGATCCGTTGCTGGACCTGCGCGAGCGTCAGCCCGGTGACCTGGATCGTCCCGACATAGGGTATCGTGATATTGCCGTTGCGATCGACGGTGAGGCCGCCTTGACCGAGCGCCTGCCCACTCGCCGACGGCGCATCGCCGCCTGCCATGCCACCGCCCCCGGCGATGCTCGCCCGGCCACCGAACAGCGAAACACCGACCTCGTAGATTTCGACCGACAAGACGTCGCCCGGCCCCAACGTGTCGACGAAGCCATCGGCCGCCAGCGTGGCCAGCGCACCGCTCGGCACGTCCACCGTCGACAACGCCGCGATATTGCCGGGCGCGATGTCGACGAGTTGATAGCCGATATCGTTCGCCTTGGTCGCGTCATGCGTGATCTGGCTGCCGGTCGGCCCGTTGCGTGGCAGCGTCGCACAGGCACTCATGGCCGTCATCACCAGCAAGGCAAGGCCGGGTCGAACGACCCGCGCCGAGTGCATAACACGCATTATCTTCACTCCAGTGTCACCAATCGCAGCTGCGGGATATAGTCGAATGGGTCACGTTCGATCCGGGAGCCTGCGCCTTGCCACGCGCCTAGCGTGTCGCGACCACTTGGTAAAGTTGGCGAATGCGTTCGGCAAAGACGCGCCCCGAGAAGGTCGCCGCCTGGATGGGCCCGTCTTGCGAAAGCCGGTCCCGCAATGCGCCATCGGTATCGAGCCGACGTATCGCATCGACCATCCCGTCGACGTCGTACGGATCCACCGCGAGCGCCGCATTTCCGGTCACTTCGGGCAACGCGCCGGTGGTGCTCGACAACAGCGGAACGCCCGCCGCCAGCGTCTCCAGCGCCGGCAGCCCGAAGCCTTCGTACAGCGCGGGGAACAGGCTTGCCTTGGCACCGTGCAGCAGATCGGTCAGCAACGCGCGCGGGACGTAATCGATACGGCGGATCCGCTCGACCCCGGGCAATTGGCGACCGTGCGCGCTACCCAGCAGCTTCAGCTCGCGCTCGGCGTGCCAGGCTTCGGCCCCGACGATGACCAGCGGGGTTTCCAGATCGGCCTCGAGATACGCCTGGATCACGCGCCCGAGGTTCTTCTTGGGCTCGATCGCGCCGAAGAACAGGAAATAGCCCTTCATCTCCAGGTCGAACAGCCGACGCAACCGCCCGGCCAACCCGGCCGGATCGCGCAGCGGCGGGATGTCGCTCGACTGATAGCAGTTGGTGACCCGGTCGGGATCGGCGCCGAGTAGCTCGATGATATCGTCACGCGACTTCTCCGACACCGTGACGATGTGATCGCCGCGGGCGACGCAGGCGCGCGCGAGGCGGTCGTAATAGCGCTTGTCCTCGAGACTGGCGCGCGGCAGCCGCAGTGGCACGAGGTCGTGCAGCGTGTAGATGTTGCGCGCGCCGGCGATGCGCAGCGGCAGCGGATAGGTCCAGTGCATGATCGTCGGCGGATTGGGCATCCGCAACGTCATGAAGGTACCGTAGCGGCGGAAATGTCGCGCGCAGACGTCGTAGATTTCGCTCAGGTTGAACAGCCGGTCGAACCGCGGCAACCGGTCTCCCGCATCCGCCATGATCGCGCGGCCGGTCACCGGGATCTCGATCAGGTCGTGCGCCAGCGGATGGACGCGCCAGCGCCGCACGCGTTTGCGCCAGGTCAGGCGGTTGGGGACATCGGCGCCCAACTGCCCGAAGAACAACGATTCCCGGAGATCGATATCGGCCTTGCGCGGGATGTTGACGCCGAACACGAGATCGACCGGATAGCCGAGCTGGTCGATCGCCGCGGCCAAGTTGCGGCCATAGGTGGCAACACCGGTGCCCTGCGGCAAAGCGAGATTATAGCCATCCAGTCCGATCCGGATGGGCGATGAAGCATGGTCGGTCATGCCATCCCGTACAGGGATAGCAGGCGCCGTGCATAGGGGCCGAACGCAAAGTGTTGCGCGCGCTGCCGGCCAAGCCGCGCCAGACGGTCGCGCAACGCGGCATCGCCGTCGATCGCGATCAGCCCGGTACGCAGCGCGGCCAGGTCGAGCGGATCGACCAGCAACGCGGCGCCGTCCGCGACTTCGGCCAGCGCCGCGACGTCGCCCGCCAGCACCGGCGTTCCCAACGCCATCGCCTCCGCCACCGGCAGCCCGAAGCCTTCGGCGAGCGACACGAAGACCAGCGCGCGTGCGCCCGCGATCAGCTGCAGCACGCGGCCGCGCGGCTGGAGCCCGAGCCGGACCGCGCCGGGGGTCGCCGCGATATGCGCGTCGATCCCCGCCGCATCGAGACCATCGGGTCCCGAGATCACCAACGGCGTCGTGATCCCGCTGGCGCGGTAGGCGTCGAGCAACCGGTGCAGATTCTTGCGCGCTTCGACCGCGCCGACATAGAGCAGATACTCGCCCTGGCGGAGGTCGCCGGGCAGCGGCCCCGTATCGGCGCCGGCGACATCGATCGCCTGGTGACAGCCCGTCACGGTCTCCGCGGGCCAGCCCATCCGGGCGACGATCTGGACGCGCGCCGCCTCCGAAACGGTCGCGAACTCGGCCCCAGAAGCCCGAAGCGCATCGAGCAGGCGACGCAGGCGCGGGCCGTTGACGGGACTGGGGATCGTCGGATCGAGCGGCAGCACGTCATGGACGGTGTAGAGGTTGCGCCAGCCCGTGACCCGCAAGGGCAGGGGATAGGTCCAGTGCATGATCCCGGGGGGGCCCGGCAGAGCGATCGGCATCGGCCGCTTGTGGATGTCGAAGAATACCTGCGCCTCGCGAAAGACGTCGCGGACCAGAAACCCTCCCGCAGTCACGGTCGCATGGCGGCGCCACGGACGCGCGGCTGCCAGCAGCTTGCCGATCCGCGAGCGGCGCAGGACTGGGCCGCCATCCTCGAGAATAGCGGGGTGGATTTCCACGTCCTGCAGGGCCGCGATGAGAGTCCGCGCGAATTGCCCGACGCCGGTACCGGCACCGCCATCGGACACCATTCGCCCATCGATGCAGAGCGACACTCCAGACGGAGGCGTCGCCGATGCTTCTTTCAAACGTGTACCGGCAGATATCAGGCTGACAAATCCTGAAGCGTCATGGTCTCGATCAGTTCTTGGCGTGCAAGCGTATTTTCAGCGCGCGCATACCCGATGGACCGCAGCCCGATCGCGTAATCGCGCTTTTCGCCCGGCAGCTGGGTATAGATACCGACGACGTTGAAACGCAGATGAAGGCTGCCATCTTCGCCGACCACCGCCGGCATACGGATTGTTCCTCCCGCGAGCCTGAGGTCCTGCAATCCAATCGACGCCGTTTCCGCATCCGACACCACGTCGGATATCTTCAAACGACACTCAAACGCGCCAGGCGCGATGGAAACCTTCACATACGCCAGTATCGCCGTACCGGCCGCCATATCGGTCGCTATCGTCATCTCCGGACTGGCGCCTCGGAACCAGATTCCATGGTCTTCGGCAGCATAGAAAAATGCCGATTCCACCAAAAGACGATTCAGGCGTCGAAAATAGCGATGCGCATCGACCCGGTCACCTGGATAGACCTGGAACGAGAAGCTCTCGCCTTCCTTCAGCGTTGCCGTAAACGGCGTGATCGGCGCATCCTGATAGAGCTTTATCTTTTCGAGGAAATCGGCGCCGACATCGTTCCACGTCCGGGCAACGAAACGATCACGGATCGCCTCGACCCGACCGCGGAGATAGGCCCGATCGGTGATCATCCGCCGAAAGACCTCGACCCCCTGGGTCAGGTTGAAAGGATCGACATAGTCGACCAGGTCGCCACCAACCTCGGGAATGGACGACGTATCGGAGGCGATGCACGGGCGTCCGTGGAACAGGCTTTCACCGACCGGCAAGCCCCAGCCTTCGACGAAGCTCGTGAACACCGAGAATTCACATCCGGCATACACCGCGTTCAGCTCGCCATCGGACAGGTTGTGCGCGATGTGCAGTCGTCCGCCGAGATTTTCGGTCGCGATCAAGACATCGGTAAGGGCGCCGATCTTCCAGCCATGCCGACCGACGAAAACGAGATCGGGCACATCGACGCCTTCGGCGATCAGACGTCGCCAGGCGTTGATGACATACAAGTGGTTTTTGCGGCCCTCGATCGTCGAGACATAGGCGACGTAGCGCTTCCCCTTCACACGCCGAAGCTGCTCGGGCCATGCGACGGAATGACCGGCTTCGCGCGTCAGGTGATGCGCCAGCGGAACGGTCGTCATCGGGATCGGCCGCCCCCCGTTTTCCGCAATGAAGTCGGTCAGCGCGATGCGCGTCGCGTCGGAGATCGTCAAAACGAAATCGGCGGTGCCGCAGAGCTCGCAGATCGCCATCGTAAAGTCGGTTACCAGGGCATCGTCGCAGAATTCCGGATGCGTCACCGGGATGATGTCATAGACATAGGCACCGATCCGCACGCCATCGCGCTTCGAGCGCACAAAATGCTGAATGCTGTTCCCCAGACCCCAGAAAGCACCCAGCAGGATAATCGTACTCCCCTGGAGCGGCCGTACGCGTTCGGATGCGTCTTCGCACGCCATCAGCATCGCCCGCAGCGTTTCGTGGTCGACCTGCTTGCCCGAAGCATAGTCGATGACGCGCATCATCTTAGCGTTGTCGACCATCCAAAACTCGCCAGCGGGAAGTGCCGGCGTGTCAGGCCCCACATTGCTCAGGATGAACCGAACATCGATGGCGGCATCCCGGATCGCGTGCATGGCGATCCCCGCCTGCACACGCTGGATACCGGACATCGTCACATGGGCCTTGAGGTACCCAAAGAGATCCTGGATCGCGAAGAAGGTCGTGCCCTCCCCCAAACCCAAGGCTTCAGTTGCTCTGGTATCGCGGCGTAGCATGCGGATCTGCTGCATGCTTTCGGTGTTGGGTGCGATGTCGTTTACCCTCTCATATGCTGCAAGCGCGTCTTCGCCGCGACCAAGCCGGCGCAGGACATCGGCAAGGTGTATGTTGGCATCAGCGTCCCGGCTGTCGAGATCGACGGCGGTCTGATAGGCGTCGGCTGCCTCCGCGAGCAGCCCCTGCTCCTTGCGTGCATGCCCCAACTGAACCCAGATCGGCTGATCGGTGCGGTGGACCGCGAGGTGTCGCACATAGGCGCTGGATGCGCCCGCCCAATCGCCTGCGTTACGGCATTGATTACCCTTGCGGCGATCGCTAGCCCGGCTTCTTTTTCCAAGTATTTTCGAAAGCATGTTTTGCTCCTACAGCTCCCGAGCCGTCGAATTCCCGTGTATCGGCGCTCCCTGCACCAGCCCGGATCGGCCCGCAAGCAAATGACCTCATATACTTACCGATCTGTCGGCGCGATTATCCTGCTACTGGCAGCAGCGCTGGCGGCGCTATCCGGGTTCGGCGGGGCGGATCGGACAGTCGCGCGCGCCGCACCTGCGCCCTGTGCCGCGGTAGCGCGCTTGACTGGTAGCGGACGAGATGCGGGCCCTGCCCTTCAGGACTGCCTGGACGCGACACCGGCGAACGGGACGATCGCGCTTCCATCCGGTCGGTACGAGATCGCGACGCCTGTTCGCCTGCGGCATCCAGTGACACTGACGACCCGCGGCGTTTCACCGATGGCGCCCCCATGCTCTGCCGACGAGCGGCGCTGCGCCGTGCTGCATCTCGCGATCAAGACGTCCGCAATCACCGGCGCGATCATGCCCATCGAGATAGCCAGCAACGCAGTCCGGCTCGATCATCTGGTATTCCAGGGAACACGGCTGAGCGATCCTGCCCTGTCGGCAAAACGTTGCGCATCGGACAAGGAACGGGCGATGGCGGGCGGACTGCTCGTCAACGGCAATACGGTGACGATCACCCGCTCGGTCTTTCGCGATATGGCCTGCTATACCGCGCTCGAATACGGCACCGGTGTCGAGGGGGTCATCAAGGACAACGCGTTCACCGGAAACGGTACGCATGACGCCCTGCTGCGCTGGGCGGACGGACTGACGATCCATACCGCGCAACGCTTCCAGGTGTCGGGCAACCGATTTCGCGACAATACCGACGTCCAACTGATCTTCGGCAGTTGCGTCGGCTGCACGATAACGGGCAACCACTTCGATCATAGTGGCAGCGCAGAGGGCGGCGCGTTTGCCGAGATCATGCTGCAGGCTTGGCCGAAAGCCACCAGCGGCGATTTCACCGGTACGCAGGTCACCCGGAACACGATCAATTGCGGTGCGCAGCGGCGTTGCGGCTTCGGCATCATGATCGGGTCCGCGCCTTGGTACGAGGCGTCGACCTTCGGGGGTGAGGTCACCGACAACCGGGTTCGCGGGGCAATGCTTGCGCTCAACGTCGACTATCTGACGGGGCCGATGGTGATCGCGCGCAACGATCTCGAGACGGTGTCCGGCACCTATCCGAGCATGTGCGGCCCGCAACGGATTTCCGGCGCCTCGGCGAATTTTTCACCGCGCTCCCGGACGGTGTTGCCCCCGATCGCTACGGATACGACCACCACCGCCAAGCACTATTGCATTCTGAATTACGCCATCCGCTAGTCTAGAGGGATCGCATCTCGGCCTCCACGGCACGATTCAGAAGATCGACCGTCTTTTCATTGGACGTAAGGTCGCGAACAGTCGTCCGGGCATTGTCGCTAAGCTGTCTGTATTCGTCCAGCGTGAGCGCCTCCAGCGCGGCTATGGCCTGCTCGATGGTATCCGTGACGATGGAATTTTCGGGACGCAGGAAATATTCGCCGAGCGTTTTGTCGCGCATGAACTCATGCGTGCTCACAACCGGAGTTCCGAGCATCATCGACTCAAGGCAGGACAGACCATAGGCCTCTTCGTCCTTGAAATGTGCCGTGAAGAACGATGTCGCCATCCGCGCATTGCATTGCTCGTGCGTAAGCAGGCCATCGGTCGCCTGATGGCCGAACATATAGCAGTTCCCCTGCCACTGCGCGCGAAACGCTTCGAAGGCAGGCAGTCCGCGCTTCCAGAACGTCGGCATGCTGATGAACGACGCGATCGTCCGGTCTTCGAACGACCGAACGATATCCTTGGCGGGAACGTCGGCAATCACGGGTCGCGGAAAATACAACAGCCTGTGCTGTATCGGATCCGGATAACTGCGCCAAAGCCCGACATCCGGGCATATCAGGATATTCGAGATATTGGGCTCGTACACATGGTTTTGCTGAGCGATATTCAGAATCATCGTGTCGCCATGCTGACGCGCAATAGCCTTTAGATCGTCCTCCTGTGCCTTGCACCCGATCAGCACGAAGCCCGGCTCCGTCTTCATGTAATCCTCGAAGGATATGATCTCTCCGCCAAGACCGGTACTTTCAGCAAAATACTTAATCCGCCCCCAATCGCTATCGGGGCTGAAGACCTTGAAACCAATAGCCTTGAAATCACGAATTAATGCTTCGGTGCCCTGGGGGTGATAATTCTGGATAAGGATAGACTTATTCATGCAGATATTTCCCAGCCCGTATACCGATTGAATATGTATTTTTACTGTATGGACTGATTGTGCATGTGGATATCGATCGCTTCGTCTATCGTGTCGTAGAAACTGAGCCGGCCATCCTGCAAGACCGCACCGCGTTCGCAATACGCGCGCAACGTATTGGGGTCGTGGCTGATCATCAACAAAGTGCCAGCAGAGCGCCGATGATGGAGCGCCTCTTCGCAACGCTGTCGAAAGCGGTCGTCGCCCGCGGCAGTAACTTCGTCCACCAGATAACAATCGAAATCGATCGCCAACGAAATACCGAATGCGAGACGCGCCATCATACCGGCCGAATAGCTATAGATCGGCTGATAGAAATAGGCACCCAGCTGCGCAAAATCCTCGACGTAATCGAGCAGATGCTGGATGTCCCTGCTATAGATCCGCGCGATGAAACGCGCATTGTCGGCGCCGGTAAGGCTGGACTGGAAGCAGCTCGAATAGCCGATCGGCCAGGAGCATGATACCGAGCGTGTGATGCGGCCGGCGCTCGGTGCCTCGACGCCCGAAATGAGACGCATCAAGGTCGATTTACCGGCGCCATTGGCACCGCATATGCCGAGACTGCATCCGGTAGGAATATCGAAGCTCAAATCGCTCAGCACATCCTTGCGAAACTTCCGAATGTGATAGCTTTTGGATACGTTTTCAAACGAGATCATCAATTAAACCACAATATATCAATGTCATCGCCCTGTGCGATCACGCTCGGATCTACCGAGCAAATCAATGCTCCGTGTCACCGCGGTCGGCACCCAGTGTAAGGCTCCGAGACGCAATTCTCAAGCAGCGGCATTAATATCGCTTGCTGGACCAGACAGACGACCATACCGTTACCGAAGGTTAACTGCACGCTGATCACGCAGTATTATGATCGCGTTTTGCGATATATATCAAGTGTTTAGCCAATCAATATTTGGTTTAGCAATCAGGAGTTACAATGGTCGACAGCCCATTTTGGCATTATCAAGCCCGGTTTGACGTTCCAGGAACTATCCGACGCTATGCAGCTGGCCCGCAGGTCGCACGCGCCGACTACGTGCTCAATTATTTTGGCGTGGCGATCGATCCTAAGTTCTTTCCCGAGCATCTCGAGCCGATGAAGGGGACCATCGAAGTCGATGTTATTCCGGCCAATTGGCATGCCGATATGGCGGAGTTCGGCGCGGCATTGCGCGCCATCGATCTGGCTGGCGATGTGTTCACCGTCATCGAGCTTGGCTGCCACTGGGGCTGCTGGATCAACATAACGGGCGTGGCAGCACGTCGAGCGGGTAAGAAAGTCCGCGCGATCGGCATCGAGGGCGAGCCAAATCATGCGGCGTTCGCCCGGGAGTCAACCTTGGCAAACGGGTTTTCCCCCGAAGACGTGACGATCCATCACGGGGTCGCGGCGCCCCGTTCGGGAACTGCATTTTTCCCACCTGAGGGAAGCGGGCTCGATCCGATCATCAATGGAACGCCGGACCAGGAAACGGAGGCGGAGAATACCGGGCTCTATCACAAGCTGCCCGCGGTCGGTTTCGCCGATCTTGCGGCCGGCGTGGAGCGCGTGGATTTGTTGCATATCGACATCCAGGGCGGCGAGGCCGATTTGGTCGCCAGTTCGCTGGACTTCCTGAACGGGCATGTCGCCTACATGATGATCGGGACACATTCGCGCGAGATCGAAGGACGCCTTTGCCATGACTTGCTGTCAGCGGGATGGCAACTCGAAGTCGAGCGTCCCGCCATCATGGACCTTGCCGGCAAGCCGATGCCGCGGGTCGATGGCGTCCAGGGCTGGCGCAATCCCCGCGTCACAGGTCACGCCGGATGACGTACGCGCAGCCGATCATGGTGACACGCCGTCGGCTGCCATAGCGTTTTAACTGGGTCTACTTATTGGGATCTACGTCGCGCTCGCGGCGTACATCCACTGTAGCGTATCGGCGAGGCTGCGCGGCGCCCAATCCGGCAGCGTCTCGCGGAGCAGCGTCGCGTCACCGCCCAGCACCTCGACGTCGCCCTTGCGGACGAACGCCTGGTTGACCTCCACCGCGATCTGATGGCCACTGATCGCGGTCAGTTTCTCCAGGATGTCGCCGATCGAGGAGACCGCCCCGGTCGCGACGTTGACCACCGGCGGGACGTCGGTCGCGAGTGCCAGACCCGCATAGGCGTCGGCGACCGACCGCACGTCGCCGAAATCGCGCTCCACCCAGGTATTGCCGAGTTCGATCACGTCGGCACGCCGGCGGAAATGATCGACGATCTTAGGGATCAGATACTGCGTGTCCTGACCGACGCCGGTATAGTTGAATGGCCGCGTCACGACGATCTCCAGCCGGTCGCGCCACAGATCCGCGCCGTCCTCCATCGTCCGCTTGCTGATCGCATAATGGTTGACCGGGTTGGTCGCCGCGTCCTCGGTGATCAGTCCCTCGGCATTGGGGCCGTATACCTGCGCGCTGGACGCCAGGATGCAGCGTGCGCCCGGCTTCCTGCGGCTGACCGCGTCGAGCAGGTTGAGCGTGCCGAGCTGGTTGACCGTATAGAAGGACAACCAGTCGCTCGCATCGACGAACGCATGACCGGCCAGATGGATGACCCGGTCGAAATCCAGGCCGTCGACCGCCTGGTCGACGGCCGCCTGGTCGCGCAGGTCGCACTGCAGCACGACCGGCGTCGCGCCGGCCCGCTCCAGCGCGGCGGACACGAAGCGACCGGTAAAGCCGGTCGCTCCGGTCAGCGCGACCCGCATCAGAACGACCAGCCCGCAGTATTGCGACGCAGGTCGGCTTCCATCATCAATCGTGCGAGTTCTTCAAGCTGAACCTCGGGCTTCCACCCCAGTTCGCGCTCGGCCTTGCCCGGGTCGCCGATCAGCAGATCGACTTCGGACGGACGGTAGAATGCCGGATTGACGCGCACGAGCATCTTGCCCGTCTTGCGGTCGATCCCGGTCTCGTTCTCGTCCTTGCCCGACCAGTCGAGCGTGATCCCGACATGGCCGAACGCCAGCTCGACGAACGTGCGGACCGGCTCGGTGCGGTTGGTCGCTAGGACATAGGTGTCGGCGACGTCGTGCTGGAGCATCAGCCGCATGCCTTCGACATAATCCTTGGCATAGCCCCAGTCGCGCTTGGCATCGAGATTGCCGAGCTCGAGGATCTCTGCCTTGCCCTGCGCGATCTTGGCGACCGTGTCGGTGATCTTGCGGGTCACGAACTCACGCCCTCGCAACGGCGATTCATGATTGAACAGAATCCCGCTGGTGCCGAAGATGCCGAAGCTTTCGCGGTAGTTCACGGTCAGCCAATGCGCGTAGAGCTTGGCGACGCCGTACGGGCTGCGCGGGTAGAACGGCGTATCCTCCTTCTGCGGGATCGCCTGGACCTTGCCGAACATCTCGGAGGTCGACGCCTGGTAGAAGCGGATGTCGCGATTGACGGTGCGGATCGCCTCGAGAAGATAGGCCGCGCCGAGACCGGTGATCTGCCCGGTCGCGATTGGCTGGTCGAACGACACGCCGACGAAGCTCTGCGCGGCGAGGTTGTAGATCTCGGTAGCTTCCGAGGTCTCGATCAGCCGGATCGCCGAGCCCATGTCGGTGAGATCATATTCGACCAGCTTGAGCCCAGGGTGGTTGGTGATGCCGAGCTCGTCGATCCGCCAGAAATTGACCGAACTCGTCCGCCGGTACGTCCCGTAAACCGTATAGCCACGGTTCAGCAGGTTCTCCGCCAGATATGCGCCATCTTGGCCGCTGATCCCAGTAACGATAGCGGTCTTCGACATAGTTTCTTCCCTCGATAACATGGCAGGGGCGATAGTAGCGTCATGCGCCGATAACCAGAGAGTCTTCCGCCCTTTTTGCGTTTTGATGGGGCATTCCCGTGCTGGATGGTCCCCTTACGGACCATTCTCGACGATCTGTAGCAAGGCCCAGTCGGCAAGCCCTGCCGCCAAAGCCCTGTCGATAAAGCGAGGTCGGCGGATGGATGCGGCAACGCAGCGCATCGACAGTCTCCGGCGGTCAGTGCGTGGCTTGCCCACGCGTTTGCCCAAGCGCGGCGAAATCCGCCCTTTCGTACAGCGCCCAGGCGGCCCCCGACAGGCGAGCGCTACGACGGACGACGAGCCGGCGATAGCGCTGTCCGCAGCGAACGATCGTCGGCGACGCCCTATCGTGCACGCTCGGATCGATCTGCAGAAAGCGCCGCGCGGGACAGTCGCCGGTGATCGCGAGCGGATAGTGCGCCTCGGCCGCAGCCACGCGCAACACGGCGACGGGACGCAGGTGATCGACCATCACAGCGGCTCCGCGCGGCGCACGTGCCGCCATCGTCGCGATCGCTGCTCCGGGATCGCCGCGACGAAGCGCCGCTTGGGCGAGATTCTCGCAAAGGCTGGCGACGACGATCGCCCCGAGACCTAGCATCGCCAATACTCCGCCCCATCGACGCCTCCCCCCTCGACTGGCGCCCCGTGGCTGGACAAGCGCGTGCGCGATATCGTCAGCGACGAGCAACAGGATCGCGACCACGGTCAGCAGGAAATAGCGCGGAAAACTGCTGTTGCCGATCTGCAGAAGCGGGAAGAGCAGCGGAAAGACAGCGATCGCGACGATCGCGAACGGTCCGATAGCCGATCGCCGACTACGCACGCGGAGACCAAGCCACGCGACCGCGACGACCGGCACAACGACGATCCCTCGTCCCACCCATTGCCCCGCATCGGGCAGTCCGAGCGTAGAGCTCACCATCCTTGTCATTGCAGTGGCCCACCCGGCTAGCGAAAACCCGCTGTAATCGCCAACCTGCATACCGGTCGTGCTCAAGGCCGCAGCACCGAACGTCGTCCCGATCGCGAGGATACAGGCGCCGATGCTGGGCAGCAGCAGGCGAATGGCCGAGCCGAGCGCCGCCTCGATCGGCATCCGTCGCGCCATTACCCACACCGCCCAGACGGCGATGGCCAAGACGAAGAACAGCATCGTCAGTTGCGAGAACAGCCCCAGCAGCGCCAACCCGCCGAGGCCCAAGGCCGTCCGCGGCGATCTGCACTGCGGGTCGTCGAGCACCCGGGCGACGCGCCAGATCATGGTCATCGCGGCGAGCAGCATCGGTGCGTAGCCGCGCGCCTCGGACCCGTAGTTGACGAGAATCGGCGAGACCGCGAACAGCAGCGCGGCGACCAGCGCATGGACGACGCCCTGCCGCGCACCGATCGCGCCGGCGACGAGGATGGTGAGCGTACCGGTCGCGATCGACAGGCTGCGCAGCGCGAGCGGCGCGGCGCCTAGACCCCACATCTGCATCCACAACGTGTTGAGGTGGTGGTTATTGTCGTGGTTGATGTCGAGGAACACGCCGAGCGGCGTTCGAGCCCGTGCTGCAAAGATCGCCGACCACGCCTCGTCGACCCACAGCCCGCCGCGTGCCGACCAGATCCGCAAGGCAAGACCCAGCAGAGCGATCGCAAACAGGGCAGGGCGGTAGCGACGGCGCACGTCTCACCCGTAGGACATGCGCGTTAAGACCAGATTAGCTATGGCCACCGGTCGGCCCATCACTCACCCTTCTGGTTTGTTGCCAGGATGATTGCCGTGATGGAATGATCGCCTCTGGTCCACGTGACCTGAGCACAGGAAGGCGGTTTTCGTTGATTGGCAATCCAACGGCCGGAAACCGCGTGTCTCCAGATGCATTAAATCGTCTATCTGTGACGGTCGCAGCGACACCTCGGGCGCTGTCAGCCCAGCGGCGGATGGGAAAAAAATGCGCGCGCTATATGGCCCTATAGGATCGTGATACCGATAAGCCGGATCAAGCGCATCGATGCCGAATAGCCAATCCGCCGTATTACAGGCGGACCCTTTTGACACACCTGTCATGGCGACAACGATCAGGCGATTCACCTAATCTTGCGCAGACGCGCATAAGTTGCAATCCGGAAGCAATGATGCCTTCCTTCGTTACTTTCTCTTCAACTGCGCCGGTCGGCAAGTTCGGTCATGACCGATAAAACGCGGGCAGAGCGGCCGCCAACTGCCGAGTTATACCGTAGCGATACGATAATGGTCAGGCAGGTCGTTACCGGTTCATCGCAACGTTGGGTCATCACCTTTGATCATCACAGCATTGGTGATGGCTTCGACCGCTCTGGGTTTGGTGAAGAATTCCTGCTCGCCAATGGTATTTCCGCGATCCACGTTCTGGGACGCGGAAACGACTGGTATCAATACGAAGATATATTCGACGCATTGGCAACGGTTCGTGCAGCGACAGCCGGCGCCGCGCGAAGGATAACGTATGGATCCAGTATGGGCGGCTATGCAGCGGTACGTTTCGCCGATGCGGTAGCGGCGGATGGTGTCCTAGCGCTATCCCCGCAATGGTCGATAAACCCTTCGCGCGCAGGTTGGGAACATCGGTGGCCGCAAGATTCTCACAGGATTCACTGGCTCGATTCAATTGATGGACCTGTCAGCTGTCGAGCCCAACCGGTGCTGATCTACGATCCGCACATGCCACTGGACCGCCGGCACGTCCGACACATCGCGGCGGAAACGCCGTCGCTGCTGATTGCGGTTCCATACAGCGGGCATCCGGCGAGCACCTTTCTCGGCGAAATCAGTTTGCTGAAGCCGATGCTTGAGGATCTGCTGCATGATCGTTTCGACGCCAAGGCCGTGGCTGAGACGATCAGGGAGCGCCGGTCGACGAGTTCGGTCTATCTTGGCTCGCTTGCCGAGCGACAGCCCGATGTCCGTCCGCGTACGGCGCTGGCGCTGGCGCGCGCGGGGCACGCCGCACGGCCTGGCAGTATGCTCGGAATGCTCAGTCTAGCGCGTACCCTGACACGTACCGGCAACCACCTCGAAGCGGTGACGCTCCACCGCGAGCTCGCCATGCACACAGAGCGTATGCCGCTGTATCTGGTCCCCTTTGCGGATGCTCTTTGGCTGGCCGGTGCAAGGGGCGAAGCGCTTGCGATCGCACGAGAGGTGGTGGATGCGTTGCCAGCGCAGGCCCATCTCAGAAACTGGCGGGCCACAATGTTGTGGAAGAATGGCGAGCGGTCCGCGGCGATCGGCCAACAGAAGCAGGCCGTTGCGCTTAATCCGAAGAATAGCCGATATCGGCGCAAATTCTATCTGTACCGGATCGCACGATGCGGGTGGTGGTTACCCGACTTGCTCCGGCGGACGAGCTTAAAATGGGAAGCGTCACGCCAAGTTCAGTTATAGGTGACAGGAACCAGCGCTTGAGCAGCACCGCAGGCTTCATGCGTACCAACCACTGTTTCCACCTTGCCACGAGAAAATACTTGGGAGCCGGGACTGTATTGTCGCTAAATTGGCTGGTCAGACGAGCGACCAAACACCCGGGACAGCCCGAGGCAGCCTTGTATCGCCATCAGCATGCATACCTCTGACCTTCCCTCCGAAGATTCGAACACGCCCGGTACAAGAGGAAAACGAAAGGTGAAGATTTCGCTTTCCTTCGACTCGGCGGTGACTCATAGAATCACGATGCCGATCCGCCCCGAAAACCGCTGGCTCTATCCGATCGACTGGCCGCAACTGTCGCAGGCGATCCGGTTCGACCGCGCCGGCGCGCGGTGCGAGCGGTGCGCGCGGCCGCACCGGCGGTTCGTCGCGCATCTCGGCGACGGACGCTGGTGGGACGGCGATGCGGCATGCTGGCGGTCGGCGCGCGGACGGCGGGTCGCGGTGCGCGATCGCTTCGAGCTGGGCAGCGTCCGGACGACCTATGTGGTGCTCGCCTGCGCGCATCTCGACCATGATCCGGGCCACAACATGCCCGCCAACCTCGCCGCGCTTTGCCAGCGCTGCCACATGCTCCACGACGCGGCCGAACATCGCTGGCAACGCTGGTGGAACGTCTTCCGCCTGTGCGCGCTGCGCGACCTCTACGAGGATCCCCGCCTGACGCACGCACGGAGCGCCCGACGTCCCGTGTCGGCGCGAGGTGAGGGTGCGGCGCTGGCGTAGACCGCAGGACGGCGCGCACTTGCTCGCGGCGCGGCGGACCCGCATGCTGCACCATGCGCTTTTTCCGCCATCAGGTCGCACGCCAGAGTCTCATCGGGTGACCCCGTTGGGCACGGCAGCCGGTGACGCCGCAGTCCCCGAGCCCAGGACGTCGCTGATCGCCGACGTCCGCGCATTGGTCGGCGATTTCGTCCGCCATGGCGGGCGTCGGCTGGCCGTAGCGGTCGCATTGATGCTCGCGGGCGGCGTGCTCGAAGGCGTCGGGCTCGCGTTGCTCGTGCCGATCTTCTCGCTGCTGGCACCACAGACGGGCGGGCGCTGGCGGGCGATGATGGTCGAGGCGCTGGCGTCGGTCGGGCTCGTCTCGCAGCTGACACAGCTGGCGGCGGTGCTGCTGGCCTTCTGCCTGCTGGTCGGTCTCCGCGCGGTGGTGCTGGCAACGCGCGACCGGCTGGTCTCCGACCTGACGCTGGGGTTCGTCGATCATCGCCGGCTGATGCTGGTCACCGATCTGGCGCGGGCGCGCTGGTCGGCGCTGGCGCGGCTGCGGCACGCGCGGATCGGCCATATCCTGTCGAGCGAGATCGCCCGGCTTGCGCTCGCCTGCTCGATGCTGCTGACGATCATGATGGCGGCGATTATGCTCGTGACGCAGGCGATCCTGATGCTGCTGCTGTCGCCGGTCATCGCGCTGCTGACGATCGGCCTCGCGCTGCTCGGTCTGGCGCTGCTGGTGCCGCTGTCGCGTCGTGCGGCGACCGTCGGCACGTCGAGCGCGCGGTTCGCGTTCCGGATCGCCGGCGAGGCTGCGCAGTTCCTCGGCGGGCTCAAGATCGCGATCGCGCACGACATGGCCGACGCGTTCGTCGCGCAGATCGCGCAGGAGAGCGGCCACCTCCGCGCCCAGCTCGATGCGCAGCGCCGCTTCCAGTCGCGCGTGTCGATCGCGTCGGCGAGCGTAGCCTCGCTGGTCGGTGCGGCCCTGATCTTCGGCGCGGTGCTGATGGGCGTACCGACGGTGACTCTGTTCGCCGCGCTGGTCGTGCTGGTGCGGATGAGCGGCCCGGTCCGGTCGCTGCAGCAGAGCACGCAGCAATTGTTCGGCGTCCTGCCCGCCTTCACCGCGTTGCGCGCGCTGAAGGTCGATCTCGGCGATCCCGTGACGGCCTTGCCCGATGCCACAATGGGGTCGGTGCGACACGGGCCGCTGCGCTTCGAGCAGGTGGCGTTCCGCTATCCGGATGCGCTAGCGCCGGTCTTCACCGGGCTCGATTTCACGATCGGCGTCGGCGAGATGGTCGGGCTGTCCGGCCCGTCGGGCACCGGCAAGACCAGCCTCGTCGATCTGCTGACCGGGCTGCTCGAACCGACCGCGGGACGGATCATGATCGGCGACGGGGTGCTCGGCTCTGCCACGCTGGCCGGCTGGCGGCGTCGGCTCGCCTATGTGCCGCAGGACTCCTACCTGATCAACGACAGCCTGCGACGCAACCTGACCTGGGGCAGCGCCGTGCGCGCCGACGCCGATCTCTGGCAGGCGCTGGCGCTGGCGGGCGCGGCCGACATGGTCGCGGCGATGCCCGGCGGGCTCGAGACCCGGGTCGACGAACGCGGCACGCGGCTGTCGGGCGGCGAACGCCAGCGGATCGCGCTCGCGCGCGCGATCCTGCGCGATCCCGACCTGCTGATCCTCGACGAGGCGACCAACGCGATCGACGTCGCGACCGAACAGGCGGTGATCGCCAACCTCCGGCGCGCGCTGCCGCGCACGACGATCCTGATCGTCGCGCACCGCGAGGAGACGCTGCGCGCCTGCGACCGCGTGATCGCGCTGGAGGCCTTCAGGCCCGCGGAGATCCACTCCGCCGCACCGCGCTGAACCCCGCGTCCCGGCCCGCGCGGCCCGTCACGTAAAGCGACCGACCTCGGCCAGCCCCGGATCGACCGGATAGCCGGTGACCTGCAACCGGCCCGCGTCGAGCCAGGCATGCGCCACCAGCTTGGTCCCCGTCGGGTCGCCGACGCCGAGATGCAGGACGCTACTGATCCCGCGGCGCGCCAGCATCGCGCGCGCGGCGATCGCCTGCTGCAGGCACTGCGTACGGAAGGGCAGCCACGGCGCCACCGCAGCAATCGCCCAGCGGACCGCGAACACGCTGGTCTCCTTGTCGGGAGACAGCGGGGCAGGGGGGGCGGGGGATCGTGACGGGACCATGCCGCCCAGATGCCGGGCGAGAACCCGGAACGGCAACAGGCTGCGCAGACGCGCCGTCAGCAGCGCCGCCATCGCCTCGACCACCAGGCGTCGGTCGGCACGACGCATCCGCGCTGCAGTCCCGAGCTTGCGTAGCGCCCTGCCACTCCCGAGTGTCATCGCGATAGCGGCCCCCCGGTCTTGGCCCGATCCAGCAGGTCTTCGAGCCAGCGATCGACGATCGCATCGATCACCAGATGAACGCGCGCGGTCGTGCCCGCATTGGTCACCGAATGCGGATCGGCCAGCCGCAGATACCAGACGCTGCCGGGCGCCATCGACACGCGCGTGCCGTTCAGCCGGAAATCCACATCGGGGTTAGTCGCGACCGGGATGTGCAGCCGCGCGCGCGCCTGTTCGGCCGCGAGGTCGTAATCGCGGTGCGTCTTGATCGCCGATCCGGGCGCCAGCCGCATCAGCCGCACCGCCTCGATCGGACAGGCAAACGCCGCGAGGACCTGTGTGAAATACGGGCACAGCACGAGCAGCGCGGTATCCTCCCAGTCGCGACAGCCGGGATCCGGCGCGATCCGCAGGATCGGATGCGTGACGCCAACCGGCGCGCGCAACGGCAGCACGCTCCAGTCGCCGGTGTAATGCTGCGGCACGAAATGCGCGGTCCAGGTGTCGGCATCGAGCAGCGCCAGATCGTCCGCGAGACGAACCGGATCGAACGCCAGCGGCAGGCACAGCCGATCCGGCCACCCAGCGTCGGCGCCGTGTCCGTGCAGTTGTCCGCCAAGCCCCGCCACGATACCCCGTCTCCGATCGCCGCAGCGTAAGAGGCGGCGACGCCGATGCCAAGCAGGCGCCGGTCAAGCACCGATGCCACACGGATACCGGGGGGCCGCACCCCGAAACGCTGCGGTATCATGCGAAGGAGAGCCCGTGGCCACGATGTCCAACCGCGATGCCATGGCGGCCGACACGGCCATCGGCGCCTCGCCGCTCGCCGCGTTCCGCACTCTGGTGCTGGCCGACGATACGTTGCAGGCCCGGCTCGGCGCGATCGAACGCCCCGATCGCTATATCACCGACGCAATCGCGCTCGCGGCCGCGCATGGCATCCCGCTCGAGGCGGACGCGATCCGCGACGCGATCCTGCCGATGGGGCGTCCGAAGCCCCCTCCGATCACGCTCGATCGCTGGCCCCCGCGCGGCTGGCTGCCGATCCACGCGGTGGAGACCGGCGCCGCCCCCGCGTTCGACTGGGCCTGGTTCGGTGCCCAGGCGCTCGACGCGCCCTTCTACGGGGATATGATCCGCCGGTTCACAGCGCGCTCGTTCAACCGGATGTTTCGCGTACGGACCGATCTGGCTACGCTCGTCGACGGCAGAGATGCCGTAATCGGACCGGTGCCCGCCGGCTTCATCCACCATATGTCGCGATGCGGCTCGACGCTGGTCGCACAGATGCTGGGTGCCGATCCGCATCACGTCGTGCTTTCCGAACCCGCACCGCTCGATGCGGTCGTGCGCTGGGCGCTGCAATCGGAGACGCCGCGAGACGATCAGGTCACGGCGCTGCGGGCGGTCGTCGCCGCGCTCGGTCGCGACCGGTCGGGCCAGACGCGCCGCGTCGTCTTCAAGCTCGACAGCTGGCACGCAGTGGCGCTGCCGCTGTTCCGCGCGGCGTTTCCCGAAACGCCCTGGGTGTTCCTGTACCGCGATCCGGTCGAGATACTCGTCTCGCAGCAGCGGCAGCGTGGCATCCACACAGTGCCGGGGCTGTTGCCGGCGAGCATCGTCGACATCGCGGGCGGCGCGGCCATGGCCGCGGATCGCTATGCGGCGTGCGTCCTCAAGCGGATCGGCGAGGCGGTCCTGGATCATTGGCCCCTCGATCATTCGCCGTCGGGAGGCGGACTGCTGGTCGACTATGCGGAAATGCCGGATGCGGTCGTCGATCGGATCGCCCCGCATTTCGGATTCGTGCCCGACGCCGGCCAGCGCGCTGCGATGATGCAGGTGGCGACGCGCGACGCCAAGGCGCCCGACCGGCGCTTCACACCCGACACTACCGCGAAACGACGCGATGCGACCCCCGAGATCGAAGCGGCGCGCGTCCTAGTCGATCCGGTCCATGCCAGGCTCGAGACCTTGCGCAAGGCCTCAAAACCATGACCCAGCCTGCAACAGTATAATGTTTGCGCTAAACTTGATCGAAAATCGATCATGATTTTCGTTTTTGCTGTCATCTGCATGATGTTGACTTCTAGTATCAATATATCGATTGTAACCTCTGACCAGGGGAGAATGTCATATGGGTGCCGAACCATTTTTAGGCGAAATCTGCATTCTCGGGTTCACGTTTGCACCATCTGGCTATGCTTTATGCAATGGGCAGATCATGTCCATCGCTCAGAACACCGCGCTGTTTTCCTTGCTGGGCACGACTTATGGCGGCAACGGCTCGACGACGTTTGCGCTCCCCGATCTGCGCGGTCGCGCTCCAATCCATTTCGGACAAGGGCCTAGCCTTGCGCCATATGCCCAAGGCCAGGTCGGCGGTATAGAGGCAACCACGCTTACGACTGCTCAGTTGCCCGCGCATACGCATGGTTTCGCCGACAACGGCTCGGCACTGAACGCGATAACGACCAAGGCAACCTCTCAGATACCGGCTGCGGGCTCGTTTCTGGCCAGGACCGTCGACGGCAGTACGTCGGGCGCCCAGCCGCTCATCTATGTCCCGGCAGGTACAGCCGGCACGTCCGTGGCAATGGGCGGCCTGAACGTCGCAGGGACCATTGCACCCACAGGCCAGAACCAGCCGGTTCCGATCATGCAGCCGTATCTTGTGCTAAACTATTCGATAGCCCTCCAGGGTATTTTCCCGTCGCGCAACTAGCGCCGGGATACGCGGGAGTTGGTGTTGAACAAGGGGCGTTTTGGCAATAATCGGGGCGTGATCGAGCATACCGAAAAGCTGTCCGATAGCCCCCCGCCCGGCGGTCATCTGCCGCACGGACCGCTTCAGAGCCGACCGCTTATTACGAGGCCCATGTACGTCGAAAACCGCTGCGATTTCGATATCTTCGGAGTCCAGAATGACGGTTGTCGAACCTCGACAGCTACTCGGCAAAACCTCTGCTCCAGCCGCGAAAATTCGCGATACTCAGTTGAACACCGCCTGGTAATAATAGCCCGGTTCACCGGACAGGGGACGCGAAATCTGCACGATATCGATCCGGTCGGGGCCGAACCCCTGGCCGCGCAGGACATAGGTGCCCGACGTAAGCATGGCTTCCGGCGCGGAACGGAAGATCAGAATGAACGGCAGCCGATCGAGCTTGGCATGATTGGCCAGCGAAGTCGCTTCGACAAGGTGCAGCGCGACGGGTTGCGGATCGCAATCGGCCATCAGTGCGGATCCGACCAACGGAACGAATTCGGCGAGATGGATAGGACGGAAAAGCGGCACGCTGTTCGACATCCCGCAGGCTTAGCATCGCGCCCGCCCCGATCACAGCGTCCATCGACGGATATGCCACCGATGTCGATCCGATTGTCGGCATATCGACCGCAACTTCTGAAAGACCGACCGGCCGCTCCGGTCCTCCCGGCTTCGGCGCGGTCCGAGCCAGTATCGAAAAGGGAACGATCATCATGACCGACGGCGGTCTTCATGCCGGCGTCGATCGCCAGCGCTGCATCGGGTTCGACCGAATACTCGATACCGACCGGCGCATCCGAGGCACCCTTGCCGCGTCACCAGCAGTATTGGCATCGCGCGAGAGGGGAGACCCCATCGCGATCGGCTGGCAGCCGGCGATCGCGGTCTCCGCCCATCCCCGGCCAATCTGGTCGCAAATCGGGGAGTATCTGTACTTCAACGCGCCGGCGGTCGCCGAATATCGCTGCACACGGGCGCTGATCGACGTGACTCCATTCGCAGGCGCGCCCGACGCGGCGGTCGAGGCGCTGCTGGTCGCGACCGCGCTACCCGCGACCTTGTGGATGCGCGGCGACGTCATGCTGCATGCCGCGGCGATCGTCCCGCATGACTGCGACGACGATGGCGCGCTGGCGATCGCGGGCGCTTCGGGCAGCGGCAAGTCGCGGCTTGCCGCAGAATTCCTCGCGCGCGGTGCCTCACTGGTCGCCGACGACAGCATCGCGGTTCGCCGCCAGCATGGCCAGGTGCGGTGCGCCGGACTTGCCGGTGGCTATCACCTGGAACGGCATCTAAAATCGAACCCGGCGACCAGAGACACGACCGAGCGCGCCTTCCACGCCGTCGCGGAGCACCGCGCGCGGGGCTCGGCTCGGCTGGCGGCGATTGTCGTTCTCGAAGACGATCTACAGACCGATCGGACTCGCTTGCACGGTGTCGCGGCGGTCGAAGCGCTACTGGCGAACCGGCACCGCGCCAGCGTGCCGCGCCGCTGCGGCCTCGAGCCGCGCGGGCTCCGCGATGTGGCACATTTTGCGCGAACCGTCCCCGTCTGGAAGTGGCCGAGACACGACGCGGATGCGCTGCTCGACGACGATGTTCGACACATGATCATGCAAGAGAAGGGACAGCAATGACCGAGACACTATGGCAGCGGACCGACGAATGGGTAGGCACCGAGGTCGAGGACAGCTTCGTCATGATCAACCTGGAAACGGGGACCTATGTAACGCTGAACCCAACCGCCAACGCGGTCTGGGACATGCTCGAGACGCCGCGGACGCAGAGCGCGGTCGAGGCGTCGCTGCTCGACCAATTCGACGTTACCGTAGCGGACTGCACGACCGCGGTGACGACGCTTCTCGCGAAGATGCACGCCATGAAGCTCGCCGCACCGGTCTGATCACACCGAACTGATCACACCGATCTGGTCGTCGTCGCTTGCAACAGGGGAGGGGCCCATGCTGATACGTCCCGAACCCGCTAAGGCGCTGAGCGCACGCCAGGAATGCGCCATCCTGACCCATGCGGTTGCCCGCAATCCCGGATCCGCATCGTTGCGCCTGCGGCTAGCGAGGCTGCTTAACCAGCTCGACGCGTTCGACGAAGCGATCGCCGTGCTGACCGCGCCCGATGCCGCGACGCCTAACTCCCCCGATTACGGTGCGTGCATGGCGCTGGCGGCGGCCTGGTTCGGGCGGGACCAGCCCGGTGATACGGTCCGCGCGCACCATACCGCGATCCGCGCGGAGGCGCTCGCCACGACCAGTACACAGCGCAGCGCGGCGCTGGCCGATCAGGGCAAGGCGTTGCTGCGGCTAGATCGTCTCAACGCCGCGCGCGATCGGTTGACCAAGGCGCTGCGACGCGATCCCGGCAACATGCCGGCCTGCCGACACCTCGCCACCGAATTGCTGCGGACTGGCGACACCGAGGCGGCGATCGCGATGACCGACCGGCTGGCGGCGCAGGGCATCGGTCATGCCCGGCTGTTCATGGCACGGATGCTCGCCTTCGCGCAGCTCGACCGGATCGCGGAGGCGCGCGCGATCATCGATCCGGAGCGGTTCCGGCATCGCCGGATCCTGACGCCTCCGCTTGGCTGGGCGGATATCGCGGCGTTCAATACCGCACTCGTAGAGGAACTGAAGACGCACCCCGGGCTGCGCTACGAACGCCACGGTACCGCATCGCGCAGCACCTGGCGGATCGATGCGCTGGCGACTGGCGCCGCACCGATCGCGCGCGCGCTGCTGGCACAGATCGCGGAGACTGCGGAACGGCATGTCGCCGCGTTGTCGGACATCGCGCATCCCTGGCTTGCGGCACGTCCCGATCGCGGCGAGCTGCGGAGCTGGTGCGTCATCACCGAAGGCGAAGGCTTCGAGCAATGGCACGCGCATCCGTTCGGCTGGATGAGCGGGGTCTATTACGCTCAGGTCCCCGATACGGTCGTCACCGGCAGTGATGCCGGCGGGTGCATCGCGTTCGGTCTGCCCGATGGCTTGATCGGTGCCGACAGGGCAGCGCAGTTCGGCGAGGATCTGGTCCGCCCGCAGCCGGGCTTGCTGATGCTGTTCCCGTCGCACAGCTATCACCGCACGTTCCCGCATGGTGCCGAAGATCGCCGGATCTGCGTGTCGTTCGATATTTGGCCTGCTTAGGAGCGCGCGCGCCACCAGGTCAGGAATTCCGCGGTGATCGCGGTCAGTTGCACCTCGTAGGATTCAGCGAAGTTTGTCGGCCCGCGCTCGGCGACCTTTGCAAGCGCCTGGTCGAGCCAGTCGAGGTCGATCCACTCCTGCACCTCGGCCTTGCGGAACTCGGCGATCCGCCCGCGCGCCGCAGGCGCCTGGCGTTGGAGCCGCGCCATGTGATCGGGCGATGCCGGCCTGCCCGAGCGCCGCAACCGGATCGTGTCGGGCAGATAACCCGCGAGCATGTGGCGTACCGGCGCACGATCGAGACCGTCATGGACGAGAAAGCCCGCCGGAAACCCTGCGAACAGCCGAAGCAGCCGCACGTCGCGGAACGGGAATTCCATCCGCAGCGCACCCGGATAGAATTCGTTCGGATGGAGCAGCGCCTTGTCCGCGCCGGGTAGATACCCCCACGCGTCACGCGGACGCCGGACCTCGTTTTTCACCGTGGCAGCGGGGGGCGCGCGCATCGCCTCAGGCAGCGCGCCGAGACGCTCCGCCGACAACCGGACATGGAACGCCCCCCCCGCCGGCTCCACCGCGGTCCCCGCCAGATAGCGGCGCACACGTCCCGCGGTGCCGCGCAGTTGCTGCCGCATCGTCGTCAGCGCGAACTTACCCGTCAGTGTCGCCTCGCCGAACGAGCCGTCGAACAGCGCGGTCGCGCCTAGCGCCTTGCCGCGCATCTGAAACGTCTCGGTCAGACAGTGCCGCACCGGCATCGGCGGACGACTCGCCCCGCCCAGGATCAGGTCGGAGGGGCGGTAGATATCGGCGTTTTCGGGCGGCGAGACATGCTCGGCGGTCAGACCGATCCGATCAGCGACCGCATCGGCGAACACGGCTTCGTCGACAAGCCCGCTACCGGGCGGCGCGACCGAGGTCAGCAGGATCATCCGCTGGTCCGCCGCCCGCTCGCGCGCAGCCAGCCACGCGATCGTCGAGGAATCCAGCCCGCCGCTGAGCAGCACGCCCGGCACCGCCGTCCGGGCGATCCGCGCCCGCAAAATCGTCTGCATCGTTTCTTCGGACGCGACGACCGCATCGTCGAACGACCCTGTCCACCGAGGCTGCGGGACTAGGATCGCTGCGACATCACGGTAGATGCCGTCCGCCATAATCGTTAGCCGCGTCGCGGGCTCGAGCTGCCGGACCTTGGCCAGCATCGTCCGATCACCCATCTCCTCGCGCAGCGCCGCACGTAGGTCAGCACGCCCGATCGACGCCAGCAACCCCATTTCGTCGAGCCGGTTGCCGATCCACGCAATCCGTGACAACGCGAACAGGTTCGGGGCGACCGCGACGCGCGGACCGTCGACTGCGAAGAACAGCCGATCGCGCCGCGCGGCCGACATCGTCAACACCAGCCGGCGGTCCCGACGATCCCAGTGGAGAAGCGACCACTCACCGATCATCTCGGCCGGGGTTTCGCTTCCGAACCGGTCCAGCGCGGCGCGCGCGAGCAACGCTGCAGGCAGCGTCGGCGGAACGTTCAGCCGCACCGCTAACGCTTGCGGTTCCTCGATATGGCCAACAAGGATGGTCAACGCATCGTCCGCCTCGATCCGGTGCAACGCGGTGCGATCTTGCGGGTCGACCTCATGCGCGAACGCCGCACCCGACACGTTGCCGCTATCCAGTCCAAGCGCGGCGACATCGCGCGGATCGACCGGTCCGCCATCGAGACGGAACAGACCGTAGATTCCGCTGCTCAGCATTGTACCGACCCATGATTGACGCGCGTGCGGCGTCGGATAAACAATGGCGGATGCCCGACATGGATCGTCTTGCCGCCAAGAGTGCGCTGCGCGAAGCGATGGCGCGCAACGCCTATGCGCGCGGCGAAGTACGCATCGCCGATCCCGATCTGACCGAACAGACCTGGCTGGTCGCGTCGCATCGCGGGCTCTTCGCGATCTCCGCCGATGGCGGGCCGGGGGCCGGCGTGGAAACCGCCAGCGTAAAAACCATAGTCTATGGCTGGTTCTTTGGCCTTTGCCGGCACCACGACGTGCTCTACGTATTTGAGAATTGCGGACACCGCGACCGCACCATACCGATGGGGCGAATCGTCCGTTTCGATCTTGCCGGAGACCGGCTGGCCACGCCCGAGGTAATCGTCATCGGGTTGCACACCAATTGCCACCAGATCGCAGTCATCGATGGGCTGTTGTGCGTACTCGACACCGCGAACCAGGCGATCCTTCGGTTCACACTTGAAGGCAACGCGGTCGACGTCCAGCGCCCGTTCGCGGCCGCGCCGCCATACGACACCAGCGGTGCGTATCTGCATATCAACGCGATAGCAGCAGTCGGCGACCGCACGGCGATCATGCTTCACAACGGCAAGGCGATCCCCGCAAAGACTAGTGAGCTCGCTTGGCTCGACCGCGACTGGCGGGTGATCGAGCGTCAGCCGCTGCCCGGGTATAGCTGTCACGACATCGTCGCGGACGAACGCGGGATGCTATGGCACTGCGACTCGATGGCCGGCGACATCATGGCCGCGGATGGCACGCGTGCGCATGTCACCGACACGCTCATGACGCGAGGACTGGCAATCACGCGCAATGCAATCATCGTCGGCATGTCCAGTTTCGGCCCCCGCCATCTGCGCAGCAAGCTGCATGGCGGAGTCGTGATACTCGATCGCGCGCTCGAACTGCGCATGACGATGGTCCTCGATGGATCGCCGACGGATATTATCGCACTGTAACAATATCCTGTCGCGACGGCCGTAGCGACGCGCTTCAACGACAACCCGAACAATACCCCGTACCGTCGGCTCGTACCGACGACGCAGAACCCCGACGCAACGACGTAGCCACGCGATCAAGCGCTCCGGCGTACGCTAGGAGCGATCAGGACCTCTGGCAATCCGGGGAGGGGTTGCCCCCGACATCGTTACCCAAACCAGGTGACAGCGCGGTTTCACGGACATCGAGTTCGCGAATTTCAGGTGCGATCCAGGTCTTGCGCTGGCCTGAAGGAATGATCTGATCTGTCATTGTACTATCCTCGTATACTGCGTCCAAGTCTACGCAATGCCCTATAGGTGCGATCTACGCCTGTTTTTCTCTCATAGACAAGAGATTCGATTATCCATCGATTTTCATCTGCGCACGTCGTTGAACCAACGAATATACTCAAATTGGTTTTTCTTTAGCAGGTATAGCCTTTTAAAACATATGTTTCCATATATAATTTCGCCGATAACTGATCCATACTGTAGAGATTGCACCAGTTTTTTATGCTGAATCGTCGCAAGGGGTCATGCTTGGTGAATTCGCCGAACCGTGAGAGCGTTCATGTTGCAGCGCACTAAGATCGACCTTGAAGTCGCCAAGCAGTTGACGCTTCCGCAAGAGTTGGCGATCGTCCGAGCAGCCTATGCCCGTCATCAGGGGCTCGTGGTCCGCAGCCGATTGGCGACGCTTTTGCTGGTTTGCGATGCGTTTGACGACCTTGTCACCTTGCTGTCGCCACACGACGACCTGAATTTCCTCGAAGAAATGCTCTTGGCCCAAGCATGCCTTGCCCGCGAGACGCCGGAGGATGACGACCATGCGCGGCGCGTTGCGAACCGCGCGCTAGCGTCGGCGACCAGCGACGTGCAGCGCGCGGCCGCGCTCGCGGTACGCGGCAAGGCGGAAATTCGGCTCGGCGCAGTCGAGGCGGCGCGGACGACGCTTGATCGCGCGCTGCGCTACGACCCGCGCGAGAAGGACGCCTGCAAGCGGCTCGCTGCACTCGATCTCGCCGCGAACGATCCCGCTGCGGTGCTGGCGATGGTCGAGCGCCTGACCGCGCGCGGCGCCGCGCATGCCCGATTGTTCGCCGCTCAATCGCTTGCCTTGGCGCAGGCTGGCGCGATTCAGGCGGCACGCGCAGCGACCGGGCAGGGAGAACTCACCGCGATGGCGACGCTCGCACCGCCGCCCGGCTGGGACGACATCCACGCGTTCAACGCGGCGCTGGCCGAGGAACTACTTGCGCATCCGGGGCTCCGCTACGAACGCTATGGTACCGCATCGGCACGGACTTGGCGGATCGATTCCCCGGCAACGCGCGAAGCGCCTCTGGTCCGCCTGCTGCTCGCGCATATCGCCGACGCGATCGCGGCGCATCTGGAAGGCCTGGCCGATCTCGACCACCCCTGGGCCCGCGCACGACCGACCGCGGCGATGCTGCGCAGCTGGTGCGTCATCACCGAGAGCGACGGTTTTGAAACTTGGCACGTTCACCAATTCGGTTGGCTGAGCGGAGTCTATTACGTCCGGGTTCCGGACTCGATCACGCACGGCGAGGACCCAGGCGGATGCCTAGCGTTCGGAATCCCCGAAGACCTGGTCGGGGATGACGCCGCGTCCGCGTTCGGCACGCGGACGGTGCGGCCGCACGACGGCCTGATGCTCGCCTTTCCGTCGCACAGCTATCACCGCACCTTCCCGCACGGCCTGATCGAGAAGCGGATCTGCGTCGCGTTCGATCTCAGGCCGCTGTGAGCGAAGAGTACCGCGCATCGGCGTTCGGCCTAACATGGCATTCGGACATCGCGCTCGACGGCTTCGACCAATGGTCCCCGACACTTGATACGCCGCGACCCTGCGTGCGCGTGACGCGCGTCGCCGCGCTTGCCGACCGCGGGCCGGGACACGCGCTCAACCGGGGACAACTCTATCCCGACGGCATCCGGCTCGGCTGGGGAGACGCGGTCGTTTTCGACATGATCGATGGCGCCCGGATCGACTATCTGCCCGGCCCCGGCTGGCGCGGCTCGCTGCCGTTCACCTTCTACAGCACGATCAGCGCGGTGACGCTGGCGTGGCGCGGCACGATCCCGTTCCATGCCTGCATGGTCGAAGTCGACGGTTGCGCGGTACTGATCGCGGGCCGATCGGGGGCAGGTAAATCGAGCCTCACCGCAGCGCTGCTCAGGCTCGGCGCGCGCCTCGTCGCCGACGATCTGGCCGTGATCGGTGTCGCCGACGGCCGGATCGAGGCGCTGCGCGGTCGCCCGACGATGCGCCAGCACCGCGATACAGCCGCGCGGATCGACGCCGATCTTCGCGTACCCGTGCCCGACGACCCGCGCGGCAAATGGCTGGTGCGTCCGCGCGCGCGCGCAGCCGATGTCGCGCTACCGCTTGCCGGCCTGCTGACACTGACTGACCGGCCTTTGGCGCTCGACGCACGCGCGAAGCTCGCCGCGCTCTCAGTGCATCTCTTCCGGCCGAGGTGGCTCGCCGCGCTCCCGAACCAAGCGGTCCGCCGCCACGACCTGCTGAAGATCGCCGCAGCGATACCCATCGCCACCTTGCCCGCGATCGCGACATTCGACCCCCACGATCAGAAGGACCGCGCCCACCGGGCGCTCGCGCAGATCAGGACGATGATCGCGGCACGGCCTGCACGAACCAGCCAGTGAACACGCGCCGCGGTCCCCCGCTCGCCAACGGCAGAACGCGGTGTTCAAGGTCGCTGGCAATATCAAAGATCAACGCGGTCCCGGCACGATCGTGACGATAGCGGACCAGCGTCTCCTGCGTCCCGGTCATACGCAGCTCGAAACTGCCCCCCTCATAGGCGGCATCGGACAGGTTGATGGTAATCCCGAGTTTGCGAGCGCCTGCCGCATCGTCGTGCGTGTCGTTATGCCAGTCGAGCGCGTCTAAGCCGTTGGCGCGGTTCTGTACGAGCCGTCCTTCGACGCGGTGCAGGTCGTGGCAACCGGTGACCACCTCGATCCAGTGCAGGAACGACGGACGACTGAGCACGATGTTCAGCGCGGCGCCGACCCGCTGTGGTGCCTCGACCTCGCGCGATCCAAGCTGGTCGACATGGTCGGCGACGAACCCCCCGCGACGACAGCGATCAAGCAGGCTGGCGAGCAGGTCAGGGGCTATGAGGTCACGACATTCGATCGCACGCTGCCGTTTGAAATCCTGCGCAGCGCCCGCGGGTGCGACGAGTATCTCGGTACGTTGCGCACCAATCGCGATCGGCCGCCCCCCAAGACCCGACAGCGAAGCCGGTTCGAACGGCGACGGCATGATTGATACGGGCATTTCCCCTTCCCCATAAAAGCGCGCGATAGGCCAACGAACCCGCGCGCAGGGATCGCGTCAAGCCGCTACCGTTTCAAGAACACGAACGCGGCGTAGTTGTCGTGGGGTAACAGCCGATCGTCGGCGCCGTAAAACGGGCCCGGTTGTAGCTTTATGCCCGGTGTCACGATCGCCCGGTAGCGTACCGCTACAGGGGCGTCGGTGAACCGGAAATTGCATCCCCACAGGATGAGAAGCCCCCCCGGACGGATACATCGGTCAAGCGCGTCGACCGCCGCGGCGAACCGCGAGAACGGGAGCAATCGGGTACAACGGTCGGGACGCCACGCATCGAGATCGCCGTGGCGCAGCACCGACAGGCAGAACACCGCATCATATCCCTCTGCCGTCAGCACGTTCGGCGTATCGGCACAGGCGAACCGGATCTGCCCCAGCCCCAGGCGATCGGCGGTCCGTCGAGCCTGCGCGATGCAGGCAGGGTTCGCGTCGATCGCGTCGATCCGCGCATGCGGCAGATACCGCGCCAGCGTGACCGCTTCCTCGCCCGTCGAACACCCGAACGACAACAGGCGCGGTGCCGGATTATCCCCTAATCGCGCCGCCACGGCTGCGAACAATCCCGGATGCCGATCCAGTCGCGTCACCGTGGCAGGCTGAAACAGCTGTGCGCCCCGCCGTCCGGCGTCGAGCCGCCCGCGGCCGAGCGGCGTCGCCAGCGCCCGAACAAAACGAACGAGGGCAACGAGCCTCGGGAACGCTTTCAGGCGGTTACGCACGAAAGTCGCAACCATGTCCGCATCGCCGGAAAGCGCGGAGCCCCATCACCCGGGCGTGCCGCCATCCGCCAATATTGCAGCATCGGCAGCCCGATAAAGCTTCCCCAAGCAAACGCCGCGATCAGATAGTCGGGGCCACCCTTATAGCCTGCGTGGAACAGCGTGGCCGTAGGGATGCCGATCGCCATCGCCGCGGCATAGGACCAGGCGATCGCCGCCATCTCTTCGGCGGGATCGTCGCCGACCTGCGACAGCGTATCCCAAAGCGCCGGATTGGTCACCGCAAGGTGCCCCGCCTCGTGGAGCAGGTCGCCGATCCGGCCCGGCTGCGCGGGGTCGTACACCACCGCGCCACCCCGAACCGTCATCGCCAGCAGAACCGCATCGGCAGGCACGATCCCGACCGCGGCCGTCAGCCCGATACGCTCCAGGAAAGCGAGAATATCGGCCAGTTCCGGCGCATTGCCTAGCGGAGAAGGGTGCCCGGTCTGCATGTAGACACGTCTACGCGTCTACGACCATACCGGCAAGGCGCGCGCAAATACCCGCTTGTTAAACGCCCGCCAATGGCCGACCATCGATCCGCACGCGTCGCTGTGCGGGTCGAATTCCTTCTATCCAGGAACCGCGCATGACCAGGATCGTGCTTTTCGCAGTATCGACGCTTACGCTAGCCGGCCCCGCAGCCGCGCAGGTCGATCCGGTCGCGCGCGCGATGGCGGCGAAGGCGCTCTCGGTCGCGACTGCACCGACGACGATGAAGACGACGATCGTCGGTGGCGAGCAACCCGATACGCCGGCCGTCTCGGGCGCTTCGGGGACAATCGGCAACTCGCCGATCCAGGTCAACGGCAGCGCCGCCAACGACACCGGCTATCTTGCATTCAAATACGGCGCAGACGGCAAGGGGGTGACCAATTACTGGGTCAAGACGCGCAGCCCGGCGATGAACGGCTATGCCGCGGTCCAGAACGGCGATCGCATCGTCGTCGACCTGTGGCAGGCGGGCACCGGCGGACAGACCGGGCATGTCGGCGGGAGCCGGGTCACCGTCGACAATGCGGTCTTTTCGGCAGGCGAGGTCGCCGGGCGCTGGGCGCTGTTCACCGGCACCGGGGTCGCGTCGTCACAGGTGAGCAAGCAGTATCCGGTTCGCTACGGCACGATGAACGCGATCGTCGCCAACAGCTATCAGCAGGTGATTTTCCCTGGCGGCGTCAACCCGGCGCTGCCATCGGCGGGGAGCAATTTCGGCGGATGGGTGGTGATCGGCGCGGGTGCGGCGTCGCCCGGTTTCGGCGCGCTGAAGTTTCTGCGGTCGGGCGCCGCGCTGCTCGCCACGCCTGAGGCGGGCGCGTTCGAGGTCGATGCGAACGCCCGGCCGTATTTCACCGCGGCCGACGGCGTCCGGCGCGGCGTCATGCTCGCCGACACCAGCGATCCGAGCGTCACGGTGCTGCCGGGCGCGGGCGCAGGCGCGACCGTCACGATCGACGCGAACGGCAATGCGGGGGTCGTCCTGCTGGTCACGGGCCCGGGACCCGGTAACGGACCGGGCAGCAGACCGGGCGCGGGGCTTGGCGCGGGCGACCTGTTCACGGTGACCTATGCGCATGCCTATCCGTCCGCCAGCTACCCGGTGATCTCGGCCGCCAACGCAGCTGCGGTCGCACTGGTCCGGAACGGCTATCTGACCGCGACGAAGACAGGCTTCACCGTCAGCGTGCCGATCGGTCCTGGGGATGGCCCGGGCGCAGCGCTTCCGACCGGCAGCTATGCCATCACCTTCAACGCACCCGGCGCTTGACCCGACCAGCGCTTCCCGAGCCGGCGTTTCCCGAGCCAGCGCACCGGTCGATGGTCTCGCCCGAATTCGCGTTCGTCTGCGCCTGCGCCGGACCGCTCGCCACATCCGACACGGACGGCGATCTCGACGGTCCCTCGCTCGCCGCGATAGCCCACCGGCATCAGGTCGTGTCGCTGGTGGTCGAGGCGCTCAAACGACACGGCCGGCCGATCCCGCCGGCGCTTGCCGCGCGCCACGATCCGCTGGCGCCGCTGCGCGCGGCACGCGAGGCGATCCGGTTGCGGACGCTGTTGCTGGCGGAAGAGATCGAGCCGATCTTCCTTAAGGGGAGCGCGCTGGCGGTGCTGGCCTACGGCGCGCTCGCCCGTCGTCAGTTCAGCGATATCGATCTGCTGGTTCGCCCCGAGGATGCCCGCCGCGCAGCTGCGCTGCTCGAGAACGCCGGGTATCGCGCACGCAGCGATACGGGCGCCAATCTCGCAAACAGGGTCGCGCGGCTCTCGCCGCTCGCCAAGGACATGGAAGTGCGTCACGCCGGCACCGGCCAGATCGTCGAGCTTCACTGGCGCATGACCGACGCTCTGCGCGAACGCCCGGCCCAGGATCGCGAAGCCGTCCAGTGGGTAGACCTGGCCCCCGGCGCAGCCGTCCCCACGCTCGCGACCGACGCGCTGTTCGCCTATATCTGCAACCACGGCGCCGCGCATATGTGGGCGCGGCTGCGCTGGCTGGCCGACGTCGCGGCGTTGCTGGCGCGCGAGCCCGACGGCGGGGACCGGCTCTGGCACGCCGCGGTCGCGCGCCGCCAGGGTCGCGCGGCCGCCTCCGCCATCCTGCTGGCCCGGCGGTATTTTGGCACGCCCGTCCCGCCAGCCTTCGCGGCCCCCGTATCGCTGCGCCTGAGGTTGCTCGTCGCACTGTCCCGACGCGTGATCGAAGCGGGTGGCGGCACCACCGAGCTCGCCCGCACGCGCTGGCGCGGCTGGGCCGAGATGACGGGCAAGCTGCTCGTCGCGTCGAGCCCCGGCGATCTCGGCGGATGGTGCGTCCGCCTGCTGTTCTCGGCGTCCGATGCCGAGGCAGAGCCCTCGCGCTTCTGGTTCGTGCTCCACCCGCTGCAGCGCATCCCGAGGCTACTCAAGCGACGCAGGCTGCGGCAGGACCTGCGCCGCACGCGCGAGCGCGCCTGAACCCCGCAAGTCCCTGAACCCCGCACGTCACAGCCAGCGACGCGTATCGGGCCAGCGCATCGGCGACATCGTCACATACTGCGCCATGCGCGGACGATCCGCGGTGTTGGCGCTGGCGCCATGCGGCAAGTCCTGGCGCCAGATCACCAAGTCGCCCGCCGCTGCCGCGATCGGCACGGCTTCGCGCGTCAGGTCGATCGTCCGCGGGTCGCGGGTCCCGAGCGTCTCCAACCACCCTTGCGCCAGCCGGTGATGGAAGCCCGGAACGACGCGTAGCGCCCCCTGCGTCGCCTCGGTATCGGTCAGATAGAGGATCGCCTGTGTCTCGAACGGAATCTCTCCGGCCAAGCTGGTGTCCCAGTGCAGGTTGGGCCCCGGAAACGCGTAGCGATCGGTCACCGGTGGGTTGAAGCTCAATCGATCGGTCGACATCAGAAGGTCGGCATGACCGTAAAGCTGGGCGAACCCGCGATGCACTCGCGCCGATCGACGCGGGACCTCCATCGTCGGGTGCTGGAACGCCTGCACCATGATGCCGTTCTCACCGCGGCCGTACCAGCTGGCCCGATCGGCCGGCGTGGCCGCCTTCAGCCTCCACAAATGCGCCGTGATCGCGGCCGCCTCGTCGCGCGTGATCGCCTGGTGCAGGACGACGACGCCGTCGCGCGCCCATGCGGCCATTTCGACCTCGGAGAACACCGGTTCGGCCGCCATGATCGCCGCTTGTCGCCTCAGCTCCGCATCCGGTATCGGCGCGTCGTCGTACCAGGCATGATAGCGCGCGATCGCCGCGCCGCGCGTGCCGTCAGATGCCCCGCCTGCCGTCGCCTCGGTCCAAGCGACGAACGCGTCCCACGCAGGACGCTCCCGACCGAGATACGAGATCGTCTGCTCCAGACCCAGGCCCAGCGTATCGAGCAAGGCGCGCAACGGCACGGGCCGCGCCGCGCCGCGCGCGACGCCACCCGTCACGCTTCGCCATACGTCTTCGAGGCCGCGTATCGTTCGAAAATCCAGCCGACCATCGGTCATGTCTTCGCTCTCGCCCACTGCCAAGCTCATCAATAGTTTTTTCACGATTGAATTGACGCGCTTAGCAAAAAACATTTCCAAATAAATAAATAGTATCGGACTTCATCTGAATAACTCTTTGATATCTATCCAATTGTATTTCTATATGTCAGATTCTTGCAATTAATATATATTACGATTGATCTATGCCGCTCTACACAGGTATCACTATGCTTCTTTCATAAAAGTTTTATTTTCTGTATTTGCCCGACTTATCTATATTTAATTATCTCATAGCATCAATGACAAACCATCATTATCAAAGGCTTATCCATGAGACCATTAATAGTTGAAGCCTTGCTCATTGCCTTGCTAGCGACTGGATGGTATATTTACACTAAGATGATGGAATCTAAGAGAAAGCACCGGTTTGCTCGCAAACGTGCGCGCGATGCGCTCGCATGGCAGAAGGTGTTGGACAAGAACGCCGCGGACCGCGCAATGGCCGACACCGCCACAGGTTCGGCCTGAGGCTTGGAACCTATCCGATACGGCCATACCATCTAGAGAAAGCGCTCTCCGGCGTGGTCGCGGAAGAGTTCGTGGTTGCGGACATAGTCGGACAGGATCTCGAGCGACTTGTGTCGGCTGACCTCCTTCATCTTGAACACCGTCGCGCCTTGTCGCGCCGCCTCGGTCAGGAATCCGGCGCGTAGCGAATGGCCCGAGACCTGCGCCGGATCATAGCCCGCAGCCGCAGCGCGGGCCTTCACCACCAGCGCCACGCCGCGGTCGCTCATCGGCCTGGTCGTGATCCGCCCCTGCGGCGTGAGCTTGCGGAACACCGGCCCCGTGTCGAACCCGGCACAGGCGATCCACGCCAGCAATAACGCCTTGGGCCGGATCCGCCGGCCCTCGGGGATCGCAATGATCGCGCCCTCACCTTCCTGGTCGGTCTTGGATTTGCGGACCGTGATCATCAGTCCCTCGGGCGTGATCGCGACATCGTCGATCTCGAGCGCGACCAGTTCGGACCGGCGCAAGGCCGCAGCCATGCCGATCGCCAGCAACGCCCGGTCACGGACTGCGCGCACGCTGTCGCCGTCGCATCCGCGCAGCATATCACGCAGCATGTCACCGTCCGCGGCGCGTTTCTGTACCTTCCTGATACCGTGCGTGCGGCGGATACCCGCGACGGCATTGCGGATCGCGACCGCCCCGGGCTTTTGCTGCGGCGGATCATACCCAGCCTGGGCATGCATATAACCGATCGCCGCCAGCCGGCGCCCGATCGTCGAGGGCCGCACGCCGGCCTGTGCTTCGGCCGACAGGAATATCGCGACGGACTCGGGCGCGGCGGGCAACGACGTGATCGCGCGCGGCGCGCACCAGGCCTGAAATATCCGCCAATCGGAGTCATAGGCCCGCCGCGTCGCCGGCGCGCGCGCGGCGGCGACATAGGCGCGCGCCGCCTCGATCTCGTCGTCCAGCAACAACGGGATCAACGGTGTCGACGCAATGCGCGTGAGCGCGGTATCGTCGAGGTCGTCGTTCATGCGTCGGTGCCTTCGCCTGGAGCCTGTTCGGTGGCCCGGTTTCATCTACGATCGAAAATACGGTCGGCCGACCTGTCGCCGCGCAGCCGGCCGCCCGCCCCAAAACCAGCTGGTTCGTTTATTCCGAGAATAACGATTATCGGAATAAACGAACTTGTAAACGACCGTGATATGGCGTGCTCGACGATGCTCGAGGCTCCGGAATCGACGGTGCGGATCGTCGCGTCATCCGCGCGAGCGCTGTCGACGGGATTTACGCGTCCTTTCGCAGGACGCCGGACGGCGCCGCTGTAATGATCGCGACTTGTCGTTACGCCGGTTAACGGTATGGAACCGGATTCTTGCAGAACATGTAAAGGTGTCGAACATGGTCGATAACACGCGCGTAATAGTGATCGGGCTCGGCTATGTCGGGTTGCCGCTCGCTGTTGCGCTGGCCAAGTCGTTCGAAACCTGGGGTCTCGATGTCGATACCGGCCGCATCGCTGAACTCGAACGCAAACATGACCGCACCGGCGAAATCGACGCCGATCGTCTCACCGCATCGAGCCTGCGCCTGACGACCGATCCCGCAGCCTGTCCGGATGCCGATTTCTACATCGTCACCGTGCCGACCCCGGTCGATGCGGACAACCGGCCGGATCTCGGCATCGTGATGGCGGCGACGCGGACCGTCGGCAGCATGTTGAAGCCGGGTCGGCGCTCGATCGTCGTCTATGAGAGCACCGTCTATCCCGGTGTCACCGAGGACCTGTGCGGCCCCGAGCTCGAACGCATCAGCGGACTCGTCTGCGGCGAAGACTTCTTCCTCGGCTATTCGCCCGAGCGGATCAATCCGGGCGACCGCGAGCATACCGTCGACCGGATCACCAAGGTGATCTCCGGCCAGACGCCCGAAGTCCTCGAGGCGATCGCCGACCTGTATAACAAGGTGACGACGGGCGGCGTGTTCCGCGCCGCTTCGATCAAGGCGGCCGAGGCAGCCAAGGTGATCGAGAACGCGCAACGCGACATCAACATCGCCTTCGTCAACGAGATCACGCAGATTTTCTCGAAGATGGACCTGTCGGTATGGGACGTGCTCGCCGCGGCGGGCACTAAGTGGAACTTCCTGAAGTTCGAGCCAGGTCTCGTCGGCGGACACTGCATCGGCGTCGATCCCTATTATCTCGCCCACCGCGCGACCGAACTCGGCTGCGATCCGCGCATCATCCTGGCCGGCCGCGACATGAACGACGGTATGGCCACATGGGTCGCAAAGGACGTCCACGACTGGCACGCGGGTGCGGATGCTGCGCGCGTCGCGAAGGTGCTGATGCTCGGGCTGGCGTTCAAGCAGGACGTGCCCGACCTGCGCAATTCGAAGGTCGCCGATCTGGTCGCCGCGTTCCAGGGTCTCGGCCATCAGGTCGACGTCCACGATCCGCTCGTCTCCGCGCCCGAAGCGCTGCACGAATATGGCCTGGAACTCGTCGCCGCGCCCGTCGATGTCTATGATCTGATCGTCCTTGCCGTCCCCCACCGCGAACTGGTCGAGGATTTCGCCCGGTTTACGAGCCAGTTGGCGCCGGATGGCGGGATCGTCGATCTGAAGAACGCGCTCGCCGGGTCGGGACAGGTGCCCGATGGAATGAAGCTATGGACGATGTGACAATCGCGCCTACATGCAGCCGGAGCGGTCATCGTGCGGCCGCCCGGGTCTGCGTTCGAGGTTTTGCGTGTTTTCTAAGCTGTTCCGCCGCATGTCGGCCTCCGTGTCGTCGAAACCCGTGTTCGCAGGGCCACCCGGCGCGCGTCTTTACGCGATCGGCGATATCCATGGCCGGCTCGATCTCGTCGACGATCTGCTCGGCCGGATCGAGGACGACATCGCCGACCGACCGGTGGAGACCGCAGCGGTGGTTTTCCTGGGCGACCTGATCGATCGCGGCCCGGAGTCCGCCGGCGTCGTCGATCGGTTGCAGAGCCTCCGGCATTTTCCCGCCAAGATGCTGTTCATCCTCGGCAATCACGAAGAATTCCTGCTGCGTGTCCTGAACGGCGAGCCGGGAGTCGCGCATGACTGGCTCGGCTTTGGTGGCGATGCCTGCGCGGAGAGCTACGGTGTCGCGACCGCCGCGTTGCAGGCGATGGACGAACAGCGGATCGCCGAAGTGCTGCGCCAGGCGATTCCGGCCGCGCATGTCGCCTTTCTGAAGACCTTCGGCGACACCTTTCGGTTCGGCGACTATCTTCTGGTGCATGCCGGAATCCGGCCCGGCGTGCCGATCGACGAGCAGCAACCGCGCGATCTGCGCTGGATCCGCCAACCTTTCCTGTCCGATGCGCATGATCATGGCTGCATGGTGATCCACGGCCACACGATCAGTGACGGTGTCGACCGGCGTATCAACCGGATCGGAATCGATACCGGTGCCTATCGGACCGGCATCCTGACCGCCGCGGTGATCGAAGAGGAGGATCTCCGCTTCCTGGCGACGGGGCCGCAGCAGGCGGTTAGCGCAGTGGCCTGAAGCGCTGAAACTCCGGTGAGTCCCACCGTGCGGCCAGCACGATCACGAGGGGAGGCAACGTGGTCAGCGCGATATCGACGAGCATCGGGCCCGGCCCCCAGGGGTAGCTGTCGATATGATAGCGAATGAAGTCGAACGCTTCGTTGATCAGTTCGAGACCGAGGACGAGGATCAACGGCAGCCAGGACCCCAGTGGCCGACGCAGCAGCCAGCCAAACCCCAGCGTCAGCAGCACGCCGAGCAGCAGATGGAAATCATGATGCGTCAGCCCGGACGTCGCTGTCAGCCAGACCTTGAACACCTCCCAGTCTAGAACGATCCCGACCATAGCGCTGCTATGCGCAACAACGCCCATCAGTCTGCCTTCCCCGGCGCGATTTCAATTATCGGCGTACCGGGCATGTCGACAAATTCGGCCTGCGTCACACCGTGATCGTGCAGTTTGAACATGATTTTGGCGAGACACTTCGTTCGTGCAGCCCGCGGAACGATGATCCTGACCGGTCGACCGGCCGCCCATTCGGCTGCGTATTTCTTGAAGTCGGCATTTCGCAACGTCCGCCCGGCACTCGACAGATCGCATTTTCGGGATTTCGCCACGACGATAATTTCGCTGGGGATCTCATCAGGCTCTGCGCTATTCGACAGAAACAGCGCAAGAGCGGTGATCAGGATCATGCAACCGCATTCGCTACCCTGGCTACGCTGTCAACACAGTCTCGATCGCTATTGCGACAAGGGCCAGCTTATTGCCTGTCTCATTGAACATTGCAGTGCTCGACTTGCGGCAGACCGGGGTTAATTGTAGGTGTGCATCCGTGCATCACGGGGATGCAGGGTCGGTTGCAGGGCAGTGACATTATGAAAATCGGATTGATGGGCCGGACGGCCATCATCGGTCTCGCCTTGCTGCTGGCGGCGTGCGCGTCGACGCGCGGTGGAAAGATCTCGTATGATTCCAGCAACTTCGGCACTCCCGATGCACCCAAGGTCGTCGCGATCGACGATACCTATAAGCTCGCCCCGCTTGATACGGTAAGCGTCATGGTATTCCAGGTCGCCGATCTCAGCCGCGACTATGACATCGATCAGAGCGGACGCATCACTATGCCGTTGCTCGGCCGCGTCGATGCGGTCGGCCTCAGCACGACCGAGCTCGGCACCGTGATCGGACACCGGCTGGACGAGAAATACCTGCGAAACCCGAGCGTTACGGTTTCGTTGAAGTCGTCGGCCAGCCGCGTCGTCACGGTCGATGGATCGGTCCGCCAGCCCGGCATCTATCCGGCAACCAGCACGCTTTCTCTGGTTCAGGTCATTGCACTGGCGCGCGGTACCGACGATCTTGCCAATCCGCGTCGCGTCGCCATTTTCCGGACCATCGGTGGGAAGCGCATGGCGGCCGCATTCGACCTGACGAGCATCCGCCGTGGCGAGATGAAGGATCCGGAAGTCTATCCCGGTGACACGGTCGTCGTAGACGGATCGGCGGTCAAGAAAACACAGCGCGACCTGATGCAGAGCCTGCCGCTCGCGTCCATCTTCCTGGCGCTTTGACGCCCCGCCTTTAGGACTTTTGTACATGGCAAGCCCAGGGGCCGTGGGTCCTACAAACCTGACCGTGCAACCGGATCAGCGCCGCGATCTCGCCCCTTTGGCCCCGGAAAGCGGGTATGGCGGGTATGGAACCACGAATAACAGTCGCGAACTGTCGTTGTCGCTGCTGTGGCGCATCGCCGTCGAATGGCGCTGGCTGATCCTTGCAGCGATCGGCACCGGTATTGCCGCAGCGGTGCTCATCACGCTGCTGACACCTCTAAAGTATCGCTCCGTCGCCACGCTTGAGCTCAACCCACCCGAGGTAGAGATCATGGCAGACGAAGGGAATAAGGGTGGGCGGCAAAGCAGCGGGCGCAACGATACCAATTTCGTCGGCACGCAACTTTCCCTGCTTGGCAGTCGAGCGCTCGCCGAACGCGTCGCACAAAATCTCAATCTTGCTGCCGACCCGGCAATTGTCGGTGAGAGTACCGATCGCACCGCCAACACCGAGATCGCGGCAGGGTTCGTACAAGGCGGAACGAAGGTAAAGCTTCAGCCACAGAGCATGATCGTTATCGTATCGTTCGTTGCACGCAATCCGCAACTTGCAGCGAAGGTCGTCAACGGTATCACCGACGCATATATCGCGACCAATCTAGAACGACGCTACCAGTCGTCATCCTACGCGCGGGAATTCCTTCAGCGCCAGATCGCGACCACACGGCGTGACCTGGAAAAGTCGGAACGCGGGCTTACCACCTATGCGCAACAGCAACGGCTGATCAGCACGGGTAGCAGCGAAGAAGGTAGCGACACCAATTCGCTGACCGGTAGTTCGCTCGTCTCGCTGAACACCGCTCTTGCCGCCACCCAGGCACGCCGGATCGCAGCCGAACAGAAATATCGCGAGGCGACCCTAGGCGGTGCAACGACTGAGGGAAGCGCTAACGCTGCACCGTTACGCGCGCAGATCGCTGCGCTCGATGCCGAATATCAGCAGAAACTCCAGACGTTCCGTCCCGACTATCCCGAAATGGTCGCGCTCAAGGCGCGTATCGATGCCTTACGGGCGTCAGTGGTCACCGAGACGCGCACCGCGAATTCTGATCGCGTCGGCACGCTCCGTCAGGATTTCCAGGCGGCACGCGCCGAGGAAGACCGACTTCGTGCGCAAGTGTCCGGGCTTAGCGGCACGGTGCTCAATCAACGTGGCCGGCTGATCCAGTATAACATTCTCAAGCGTGACGTTGATACCAACCGTACGCTCTACGATGCGCTTTTGCAGCGCTACAAGGAGATCGGGGTCGCTGGCGGTATTGGCACCGCAGTCGCGTCGGTGGTCGATCGCGGCCTGGTTCCGGGCGGGGCGTTTTCCCCTAACCTGTATCTCAATCTTTTGATCGGTGCCGTCCTGGGCTTTGTCGTCGGCATGCTGGCGGCGATCGCCCTCGAGTTCATCAACGACACGATCAAGACACCCGACGACGTCCGCAACAAGCTGCAGCTACCTTTCCTGGGGGGCATCCCCACTGCCAAGAGTGCAAAGCCTGTCGAGGAGTTGAAGGATACGCTGTCGCCGGTCGCCGAGGCCTATCTGTCGACCGCGTCGGCCATGCAGTTCGTGACCGAAGGCGGCGCACCCAAGACGCTGCTGGTCACCAGCACGCGTCCGGCAGAAGGTAAATCGACGTCGGCGTGGGCGCTCGCGCACAGCTTTACGCGGTTGGGCAAGTCCGTCCTGCTGATCGATGCCGACATGCGTCGTCCCGCCTTCGTTACCGGGCGCGACAATATTGGCCTCTCGCATATCCTCACCAACACGGGTTCGCTGAGCGAGCACGTCCTGCACACCGATGTGGAGGGATTGTGGATCATGCCATCGGGCACCATTCCACCGAGCCCGCCCGAACTGATCGCCTCGGCGCGCTTCGCGTCGCTGCTCGCCGACGCCTCCTCGACGTTTGATGTCGTCGTGATCGACGGTCCACCGATCCTTGGTCTCGCAGATTCTCCGCTGTTGTCGTCGATCGCGCAGGCGACGCTGATGGTGATCGAATCCGGCCGCACCAGAACACGGGCAGTCGTCGAAGCGCAAAACCGTCTGCGGACTGCGGGCGCGCATATGGTCGGCGCCATCCTGACGCGCTTTCAAGCGCAGGCATCGTACGGCTATGGCTATGGCTATGGACAGACCAAGGATCAGTATCGCTACGTTGCCGACGACAACGACAAGAAGCGCCGGATCATGCTGACGATGCACGATGAGCCGTAAGAACGGCAGACGTACGCCGCGCAACGCCCTGAGCGTTCGCGGCATGGCCTCTGCTGCGATCCTGGCGGTCGCGGGCCTATCGCTCGGTTGGCTGTCGTTCAAATCCGCGATGGTCAATACGCTGCCGACTTCGTCAGGCGAAATCGTACGTTTGGCTGCCGATGATCCCGGCGTCGTACTGGGTCGAACAGCCACAAGGCTCGTGGCGCAACACGGTATCCTCGATGCGCAAACTCTCGACGCCGTCCGGCGGGCAGCTGCGGCCGCGCCGCTGGATGCGCGTGCCTATCTGATCCTCGGGCATCAACAGTTGCTCGACAATACACCGGACCGCGCGGTCGCGACGCTGGAAGCCGGACAACGGCTCGATCCGCGCCAGCGGTTGATTCATCTGTTGCTGCTCGATCGCTATCTGCGGACCGCGCACTACGCCGACGCCGCAATGCAATTCTCCGTCCTCGCACGCATTCTCGGCGCGGCGCAGGCACCGATTGCGACGGCGATGGCACAGATGACGATGGCGCCGGAAACCCGCGAGGCGGTCCGCCGCACGCTGAACACAGATCCGGTACTCGAACGCGCGGTGCTGATTGCTCTGGCCAAGTCGGCCATCGCGCCGGATGCGATCTTCGCGCTCGCGAGCCCTGCGGCTAGCGCCGATGCAGGCAATGCCGAGAGCTGGGGTCCCGCTCTCGTAAACCGGCTTGTCGAGCGCAGCCAGTACGCAGCCGCGCGGTCGGTATGGCAACGTATCTACGGCATATCAGCTGCGCAGGCCGCGATGCCGATCACCAATGCCGGGTTCCGCGACACCAAGGCAGCCCCCCCGTTCGACTGGACGCTGACCGCCAGCAGCCTCGGCGCAACGGATTTGCGGAGTGGGAGTATGGCGGTGGAGTATTATGGGCGGGACAGCGGTGCCTTGGCGAGCCAGTTGCTGGTGCTGCGGCCGGGGCGCTACCGCTTTGCGATCACCGTCGATCCGGGCAAAACCGATGCCACCACCACGCTAGCCTGGACGCTGGCCTGCAAGGCCGCGGCGTCCGACACGCGCGATACGCTGATGACGCTTCTCGTCACCGCAACCGCCAAACCGCACCGTATCGCGGCCGATGTCGTGGTACCGGCAAACTGCCCGAGCCAGATCCTGACGCTGCGCGGCGAAGCCGGCGAGTTTCCCTCGCCGCTGAGCGTGACCCTGCGCGATCTGGATCTTCGCCCCGTACCGGACTCCACTTCATGATCCGCCACGCGATCGTTCCCGTCTTCCTTCTCGCCTGCCTGCTGCTCGGAGGCGCGAGCGCGGCGGGCTTCACCGCCAACTTCATTCTCCAGATCACGAGCCTGCCGCTGATCGGCTGGGCGCTGTGGACGATGCTGCAGGAGCGTCCGTCGGCACAGATTCGCGCGCTACTCGGCCTGCTCGCGATCTTCGTCTTGATAGCGGTCCTGCAACTCGTGCCCCTGCCGCCCGCGCTGTGGACGCTGCTGCCGGGCCGCGCCCCGGTCGTGGAAGGCTATCGGCTGCTCGGCATCCCACTGCCCTGGCTGCCGCTGACGCTGGCCCCCGATATCGCGCCGGCGAGCCTGTTGTGGTTGCTGCCGGCGATCGCCGTGCTGTTAAGCGTAATCGTGCTCGGCGCGTTTCGCGGTCGCTGGATCGCCGCGACGATCGTCGCGGTCACGCTCGCCTCGGTCGCGCTGGGCGCCTTGCAAGTCATCGGCGGGACCGGCGCCTATCTCTATGCGATTACCAATTACGGCGTCGCGGTCGGGTTCTTCGCCAACGCCAACCACAATGCGACGCTGTTGCTGGTCTGCATCCCGTTCCTCGCCGCGCTCCAGGCGACACTGCTGCGGCGCAGCAAATCGCAGCGCAGCGCCTCGGCGGTCCACCTGCTCGTGGGCGCGACCTATGCGGTCATCTTCGTCGGCCTGCTGATCAATTCCTCGCTCGCGGGGATCGGCCTCAGCGTGCCCGTGGCGCTCGTCTCGTGGCTGACGTTCGGGCGCCGCCGCAGCGCCGTCGTCCAGCGCGGCCTGATCGTCGCCACCGGGCTGGTCTCGCTGGCGGCCATCGTCACGATCGTCGTCGGTCCGTTCGGCAACAACCTGTTCGGCGCACAGAAGGCCAATGCCGAGCTGTCGCGCCAGACCTCGTTCGCGCTCACCTTCCAGGCGGCGCGCGCGTATTTCCCCATCGGCTCGGGCACCGCCAGCTTCCAGCCGGTCTATCACATGCAGGAGCCGCTCGCGTCGGTCACGACGACCTTCATGAACCATGCGCATAGTGACTGGCTCGAATTACTCCTCGAAACGGGCGCCGTCGGAATGGCGTTCGCGGCGCTATTCCTGGCATGGTGGGTAATCCGCCTGCGCGCGATCTGGCGGGTCGAAGAGCCCGATCCGTTCGCCCAGGCCGCGGTCATCGCGACCGCCGCGATACTGCTCCACAGCGTCGTCGACTATCCGCTGCGCACTGCCGCGTTATCTGCGGTGTTTGCGGCATGTATCGGCCTCATGTCGGGGGTGCGCCCCTATACGCAGCGCAGTCGTGCCCCCTCCTCGGCGCGGCATCTGAGCCTGTAGCTCAGGGCTGCGCTACCCCGGAGTCGGCAACCGCGCCGGCGGTCACCTTGGCGATCGCCTCGAGATACCGCGCTTCGACGACCGACACGTCGAATTCGCGCTCGGCAATCTCCCGACTGCGACGCCCCATCGCCGTCCGCTCAGCAGGGTCGAGCGCGAGGAAGGCAAGCATCGCGTCGGCCAGCGATCGTGCGTCGCGCACGGTGCACAGGAACGCGTTCTCGCCTGTCCGCGCGATCTCTGTACAGCCGGGAACGTCGGTCGCGATCAGCGGCCGCCCCATCGCAGCCGCCTCGAGCAGCGAGCGCGGCATGCCTTCGCGGTACGACGGCAGCACCACAGCTGCGGCGAGGACCAGATGCGGCCGCACATCGGCAGCCTCGCCGAGATAGCGCAGCGTGCCCTCCTGTCCCCAGCGCTCGACGGTAGCACGATCGATCGCGGTCCGGTTCTGGACGTCGAGGAAACCGAGCAAATGGAATTCGACGTCGGGCCGGCTGGCGCGGACGATCCGCGCGGCATCGGCGAACTCGACCACGCCCTTGTCGCGCAGCAGCCGTGCAACCATCAGGAAGACCAGGGGCGCGCCATCCCCTGCCGGTTCGGGAACGAACTGCGCCAGATCGATCCCCGAGCCCGGGAGCAGCACGGTACGCTCCTGACGGACCAGCCGCTGTTCTACGAACAGATCGCGGTCGTGACGGTTCTGGAAGAAGACGGTGGCCGACCGGGCGAGCGCGGTTCGGTAGAGCAGCCGCACCACCCGCGTCACCAGGCCGATCTTGATGAACGCGGTGCCGAGGCCGGAAATGTTGTTGATGACCGGAATACCGAGCGCGTGCGCGGCCAGCGAGCCGTAGACATTGGGCTTGATCGTCCAGCCCAGGAACGCGACCGGGCGCACCTGTTTCAGGATATGGAGATACGCCGCGGCAAGCTTCAGGTCGCGGACCGGCGAGAGTCCCTTGCTGTCGATCTCGATCGAAAAATACCGGACGCCCAGCGCGACGAGCGCGTCGCTATGCGCGTCACGCGGCGCGATCACGACGACGTCATACCCTTCGCGCTGCAGTCTAGCGATCAGGTTGCGACGAAAATTCACGATGTTCCAGGAGGTATTGATCGACAATACGATAGCGCCAGCCATGACAGTCGGTTCATCCCTTTCCGGTTATGGCGCAGGCTCTACCGGGTAGACCTGCCAAGCGCGAGCGCTATAGCTGCGTCGGTGGATCGCATGAACTCCTCTTACATTGTGCCGAGGCGGACGTGACGGCGTATTGGATTTTGTTTGCGATATGGGCGGCCGGTGCGGTTCAATTCGCCCGTCGGCAATATCAGGCGTACAATCTCGCATTTTATATTTTTGCTGCCACGCTGACGGCGCTAATGATCGGGCTCCGCTATGATGTCGGCGGCGACTGGTACACCTATCTACACATGTATGAGACCATTGCGTTCCAGACGCTCGGCCCCGCACTGACGACCACCGACCCAGGATATGCGCTTTTGAACTGGATGTCCGCTGGCGCGGACTGGGGAATCTGGTTTCCGAACCTGGGTTGCGGCATCCTGTTCATGGCAGGCCTCGCGCGACTTGCGTGGCGGCAACCCAATCCGTGGCTAGCCGTCTTGGTCGCGGTACCATATCTCATAATCGTCGTCGCGATGGGCTATACGCGCCAGGCTGCGGCGATCGGCATCATCTGCTGGGCAGTCGCCGACGCATCGCCGAAGCGGCTGGGTCGGCTGGTGCTGATGATCGCCTTCGCGGCCCTGTTTCACAAGACTGCGATCCTGTTCCTGCCCATCCTCCTGCTTCCGGTGGTAGTCCGCAGTCCGTTACTCGGCATCGTGGGTGCGATCGCATTCGCGCTGCTGTTCAACGTTTTTCTGGGCAGTTCTTCCGACGATCTGATCAACAACTACGTCAACAGCGACTATAATTCGCAGGGTGCAGCCATTCGCGTAGCGATGAACGTGATCGCGGCCATTGCTATGCTGCTATTGCGAAATCGGCTCGGGCTGGAAGACTTTGCAAAGAGTTTTTGGACGAACTGCTCGATCCTATCAATCTTGTCTGTCATCGGCCTATTAGTATTTTCGGCCTCGTCAGGCGTCGATCGTATCGCCCTGTTCCTGATCCCGTTACAGGTGGTGACGTTCTCGCGTATTCCCTACGTGCTATCGACCACTGGCCGATCGCATTTGTCGGGAGTGCTGGCGGTAATCGGTTACAGTTTTGCAGTTCAGTTCGTTTGGCTCAATTTTGCCGATAACGCTGAGCTGTGGAAACCGTACGATACAGTGCTTAGGGCAGATGACCTCGGACAATAGCCGGCTTGATCAGACCTCGACGTCGACGCTGTACGTCGGACCCGCCGTCATAAACACCCGTAAATCATTGGGAAGAATATATCGAGAGTTTGGGTCCTACATACGACATCGATGACGCGTCGAGATCGGCTGAGCCTGCTCATTGCACTGCCGTGGTGCGGCTGATACTGGCGGCAAATGAATGCTTTTCAACCTGATGACAGCCAAATGCCGTCTGTCGAAGTACCATTGCAAGGTACGTCCGACCCGCTGATTCGGCAATTGCCGGTACTGGGCGATCACCGCGGCAGCCTGATCGCGATCGAGGGGGGGAGCACCGTACCGTTCGACGTGAAACGCATTTACTACATCTTCGGGACGCAGCCGGGAGTGGAGCGGGGGTTTCACGCGCACGTCGCACTGCGCCAGCTCGCCGTCTGCGTGGCGGGGAGCTGCGAGATGATCCTAGACGACGGGCGGGAAAGAACCACGTATCTGCTCGATCGCCCCGATCGTGGGCTTCTGATCCAGGCCATGATGTGGCGGGAAATGCGTAACTTCTCTGCGGATGCCGTGCTGCTCGTTCTCGCCGATCATGCCTATGACGAAGCCGATTACATACGCGACTATGACCGCTTTCTCGAGACGGTGAACAGCCTGACATGACGATCTCCTTTCTCGAATTAAAACCTATCTACGACGAGTTGAAGGACGAGATCGATACCGCGATCGCCGAGGTCATGGCCAGCGGCTGGTTCGTGGGCGGCCCCATCTGCACGCGGTTCGAAGAGCGTTTTGCAGATTTCTGCGGTGCCAAGCACTGCGTCGGCGTAGGCAACGGGCTGGATGCCCTTCACCTAGCGATCCGCGCGCTGAGCATCGGTGCCGGCGACGAGGTCATCATCGCCAGCAATTCGTTCGTAGCGACGGCGCTGGCCATAACGATGGCTGGCGCTACCCCGATTTTCGTCGAACCGGATCCGATCAGCAGCAATCTTGATCCCTTGCTGATCGAGACGAAGATTACGCCCCGAACCCGCGCGATAATCCCGACGCACCTATACGGCCAGCCGGCCGATATGGCGCCGATCAAGGACATCGCCGATCGCCATGGCCTGAGACTGATCGAGGATGCGGCCCAGGCGCATGGTGCGCGATATCGAGGACAGCGCGTCGGCAGTGGATATGGCGATATCGTCTGCTGGAGCTTCTATCCGTCGAAGAATCTCGGCGCTTTGGGCGACGGCGGAGCGATCACGACCGACGATGCCGACCTCGCCGAACGTATCCGCGTCCTGGGGAATTACGGTTCGCGTCTGCGTTACGTGAACGAAGAGCGCGGGGTCAATTCCCGGCTCGATCCGCTTCACGCCGCGGTGCTGGCGGCGAAACTGCCCTATCTCGACGCGTGGAACGCCCGCCGTGCCCAGGTCGCGGCTCTCTATCTGACCGAGTTGGCGGATTGCCCGATCCAGTTGCCGCATGTGCCCGAATGGGCCGACCCCGTCTGGCATCTGTTCGTCATCCACTCGCCACACCGCGACGCGATCCGTACCGCCCTGGCGGAGCAGGGAATCGCGACTCAGCTTCACTATCCGATCCCGCCCCATCTGCAGCAGGCCTATACCGATCTGGGGCTTGGCGAAGGCAGCTTCCCGATCGCCGAGCGGCTTGCCCGAGAAACGCTGAGCCTGCCGATAGGGCCGCATCTTGCCCTCGACGATGCCAGGCGAGTTGCCGAGGCTATCAGGAAGTGTGTGATATAAGCCGATCGCTGCCTGATGTGGCGATCTTTTCAATCAATCGCGTGTCCTGTTCACACGGATCAGGGCACCGCCGGGCGCCAGATACGATACCTATGCGGCATGTTACTCAATGCCATTCCAACAGGATCATCCATGATCAATTCTGAGCACCCTTTGGTCAGTGTGATCATCCCCGCCTATAATCACGATAAATATGTCGAGCGCGCAATTCGCAGTGTCTTGACCCAGACCTACCGCCACATCGAGTTGATCGTGGTCGATGATGGATCAACCGATAATACGCTCGCGGTGATAGAGCAGGTTCGCAGCAAGTCGGAAAAAGACTTCAAGATCATAGCGAAAAAGAATGGCGGCGTATCGTCCGCACTGAATGCCGGCATAGCCGCTTCGCACGGTGAATATATTGCGATACTGGCGTCGGACGACTGGTTCCTGCCCGAAAAGATCGCGCGGCAAATCGCGATGTTCAGCGCGGCAGGTCCGACGACGGGCATGGTCCACGCCAACGGTTTGATTCAGAGCGAGGACGGCGGAGCACCGGTGAATCTGCTTGGCAGCTATCGGCCCGCCGAAGGTCTGTGTTTCAAGGAACTCGTTGCTCGCGGCGTTACCGCGATCGCCCCAAGTATCATGGTACGGCGATCGGTGGTCGACGAAGTCGGCGGATTTGACGAAACGCTCGTTGGCGAGGATCTGGATTTCTATGCAGCGGTCGCAGCCCATGGCTACGCGATCGGATTTGATCCGACCCCACAAATCGTGAAATCCGCCCGAGCAGACAATCTGGCGACGAGGGTCGAGTTGTTCTTCAACGATCCGTTCATAACGCTTGCCAAATATCGCGACCGTTTCACCGCAGCAGAATATCTGGCGATGGAGAACGGTTTTTATGCCGGCATGGGTCGCGCTTCGGCGGGAGTCGGTGAGTTTGCCTTGTCTTGGAAGGCGTATCTGACGCTCTTCCGCCGACGGCGAAATGCCGCACCCCTTGTGGAATTCGCCGCTCAGAACGCACGATACCTTGTACTTGCCGCCTTACCGCGACCTCTGCGCTCCCGTCTCAGACGCGCGCGCGCTGACATTCGTTCTAAAGCCGATAGGTGACAGAGCGGCTCACCTAGCTTTCGATGTTTGTCTAAGCTGTTGCAGGCGGGTTCGTGCGATCATGGGCAGAACGCGAATTCCGACGGCGCTCTTCATCCATCGGCGACTTGCGAAGCGGAGCGTCATCAGTCGCGACGATGTGCTCAGATCGCTCCATCGGCCTACGCGATCGAAATAGGCGATATCGCGAGCGATCCGGTTGGATAAGGGGAATACGCCTTCAGCCTGCCGCCCATGCCATCTCCTGAAACTGTCGAGCGTTGTCCCGAAGGCGGCAGAACGCCGCTGCCATTCACGGTCTGCCCGTTCGATCGCTTCGCGATCGGTCCCGGCTGCGCTCTCGAAATTGGTCAGGGCGCCCGAATGGCGGCGATATTGGACCAGCACGTCGGGAACATGGGCAATGCGAGCGTCCATCGACGCGAACGCCAACCCGAGCCAGGTATCTTCGAACAAGACCATCTCGTCGTTCCGGGGTCGGCCCAGCGCCTTCAAGTGCTCTATGTAGTAGACCGACGAGGCACCGTGAATGTTTATCCCCTTGGTCTCGGGAATATAGTCCTGCGGAGAAAAGCCTGAATCGTCGAACCGGTAATGATCGTCGATGATCGTGCCGATGTCGTCGATCACCGCATAGTCGGCGAATGCAGCCGCATAGGGCTGGCGGGACCATGTAGTGGCCATGACTTCGGTGCGCCGGGGCAGCGACACGTCATCCGCCGCGCTGACGATAAGCAAACTGCCCGATGCCAGCTCGGCTATGTCCAGGAGGTGATGAAGGACCCCGCGATTGGTCGGGCTACGGCGCACCACAAGGCGATGCGGCCCCTCGTACGTCGCCGCGACCGCCTCCATACGGCGCATCGTTCCGTCGGACGAACCGTCGTCACTGACGATGATCTCCAGATTCTCGTAGGTCTGGGCAAACGCCGCACGCATCGCGGTTTCGACGAACTGCTCCTGGTTGAACGCCATGATGCAAAAAGTGAGCAAGGGCGGTTTAGCGATCGCCACGACGCTATCATCCGGCATGGTGCTGGCGCCGGTCATTGGACGGCCCGCGCGGGATTACCCACCATCGTCGCTCCCGCCGGCACGTCGCGGGTCACGACGGCCCCCGCGCCGATCATCGCGCCTTTGCCGATACGCACGCCCGGCAATATAATCGCACCGGCACCGATGCTAGCCCCCTGCTCGACCACGGTTTGCGCGTAAGCCGTGGGATGCTGCTTGGAACGGGGCCGCTTGTCGTTGGTAAAGGTGGCATTGGGCCCGCAGAAAACGTCATTCTCCAGCGTTATGCCATCCCAGACATAGACGCCGCACTTCAGTGTCACGCGGTCGCCCAATATCGCGCCGCCCTCGACCAAAGTATGGGCGTTCAGATTGCAATCTCGACCGATCACGGCGCCGGCCAGGACGACGGAGAACTGCCAGATGCGGGTTCCCTCACCGATGACATCGGACATCACGTTTGCCAAAGGGTGAATCATCTTGGGTATCCGATATGGAGAGAATTGGTGCACGGTCCTGCGGGTGACGCCTACGGAGTACTTAACCGTCACGCGGTATAGTTCACCCTAACTTGCGCAGCCAGACGAAGAGGTTGCGGCGGTCGTGATGCTGAAACCAGGGGCGGATCATCTCCTTTGCAAACGTTTTCGGTTTGCCGAGATCGACAGCGCCGCGGTGCTGCAAGAAGGCAAACCGATGACGCATGCTGGGCAGGACCGGCTCCAGCCCTGCAGCGGCTGCCATCGCCTCGATTGCCGGCCGGGAGAAGAGGTTGACATGTTCCAGCGGTTGAACCGGCACGATCGTCGGATAATCGCCGGCATACTCTCCATCACGCAGAAGCTTTATGAGCGACATCTGGTCCGGGGCGGTCGGCACCGATATCTTCAAGATGCCACCAGTGCGCAGAGCCTGAGCCAGACGCCGGAACATATCGAGCGGTGCAATCAGATGCTCGAACACCTGCTCGGTGTTGATGAAATCGAACTGAAGCGTATCGATCTCTTCCAGATCGACGGCCTTCACTCCATGTGAACGCGCGAAATCCATGCGCGACTGCGACAGGTCGGATCCGTAGGATTGGCAACCGAGGATCGCTGCTATGCGCGCCCACAATGCCCACCCCATGCCGAAATCCAACGTACGCAACTCCTGTAGCGGAACGCCCAGATACGACGCGGCGGCCATCACCTCATGCGCATCGCGGGACAGCAGCGGTGCCCGGATATCGCGCCGATACGTATCGATTTCCGCTTCCGGATCCTGCGGGTTCTCGACCCAATCGGTATAGAGATCGCGCAGCAGCTCGTCCGAACCGACATTATGCTGATATACCAGATCGCACTTTGCGCATTGATCAAGTCGGTAGGTCGCGCGTGAAAGCCTTACGGTATCGACGCCGTAATAGGTCCGGACAAACGTACCGATCCCGGCCTGATCAAACCCGCTTTCGAACAATATCGTGCTGTCCGGGCATTCGCACGCAGGGCAAACCGTCCGAGCCTCAAAATCATATAATGACCGAGAGGGCGTTCCAAATGCTGTCATATCGCCTCCAGTGCGGTCGCATAATCGCCGACGGCACGATCCAAAGAGAAGTGTGCAAGACCGATCTCGCGCGCGTGTCGCCGAATGTCTTCGGCGTCGGCCCTCATCAACCGTTCTTCTAGCCACTCGGCCGCAGCGTCGTGGCCTGCACTTTCGTCCATGAAGACCCCTGCCGCGACCGCGCTCCGCACGTCACCGATCGCTGCCGTGCCGACCACTGGCGTTCCACACAATAGATATTCGGCGACCTTGACCGGTGCGACCGCGCGCATGGAGAATCCGGTGTTCCGGTATGCGGTAGCGAGATCGGCGCAGGCAAGATAGGCCGATACCGCATCGGGTGGGACACGGCGGACGATCACATGGTGCGGGCTGTACGGCACGGCGGCCAGGGCGTCAGGCACCAGGTCGGGCGAGCCGGTCAGGATCAACAGCTTGGCATCGGGCCGCTTGCGCCGCACCGCAGCCAGCAATCCGACGCTTTCATCGAGCCGATATTGCGGCCCTACGGATCCGGCATACACAATCAGCGGCGCATCCGTCGCCACCCCCAATTCGGTCCGGATACGCACCCGTTCGGCTTGCGGGATGGGCGCGAACAGCGTTGCGTCGCGCCCATTGGTAACGATACGCACCCGGGCCGGCGATACCATCGGCCCAGCCCGCGCGAGAAGGATATCCCGGGCCGCATCGGTACGGGCGAGCGTGATATCGGCCTTCCGAACCATCGACGCCTCGATCTCGCGCAGCAATCGATAGGGCGCGCCATTCGCATCGAGCCCCGCAAACTCCACCCGCTCGTCCGCCGGCAGTCCGTCCGCATCAAATATGATAGGCTGCGTCCAGCGACGACCCGCCAGAATGGCCAGCGCCGGCATCAGGCTGCGCGGCATGATGACATCGCTACCGAACGCCGCAGCGGCCGACCGCACGGCGCGTGCGCCGACGACTGCGGTCGCCATCGCCCCCATGCTGCCCCCGCGCCGCAGAACACGGTGAAGGCGAAGACCGATACCGGCCTCGGCGCAGAGGCGCTTCAGCGGCTCGGCCGTGTCACCGGAACCCCAGCGAAACTGCAAGATGTCGAAATGAAACCCCCTGCCCCCAAGAGCCTTGAAGATCGGAACGAAGAGACCTTCGACATAGCTGACCTGCGGGCCATCCCATGTGACGAAAAGAACTCTCTTCACCTATGGCGACCATGACGGAGTAAAAAAAAAGGACGAACCAGGTATATCGCAACCCTATATGGCACATCCATAATAATCCAAGGTATATCAAGTGCAACTACACTTTTAGCGATATCCAAAATTACCAGCTTATCTCTCGCAGATGGAATTCCCCTTTTGACTATAGCTAGTAGGTTTAAAATAATGTTGTTTCTCGCGATGCGTAACTTGTCAACGGCAACACCGTGTTGGACAGCAAGCTGCAGAGTTCGCATATTTGTAAGAGCTTGCCCTAATATTTGCTGAGCAGTATATTCGCGAGTCCTGTCACGATATAGGTAAACTCCGTGATTTCCACCTACCTGTGCAGCAGATAGAAAAATATACCGCGTAATTACCTCGTCATCCGAGTGACCATGAAAATCAAATTCATTTGTGGCCGTATCGTAAACTTCTCTTTTAAATACACCCATAGGATGAATTGCCCATCCACCGATCGTTCGACCAAAAGCCTCATTTCCACTAATAACCTCTGTTAATGGTGGTATATAAAAATGAGTCTTTCCACTCGGATCAAGTCTTAGCATAGTATATATTGAAATATCAAGCTGACGATTAACTAAGTCCGAAGCCGCATCTCTTACTGCTTTGGGACCAAGAATATCGTCAGAGTCGAGAAATGTGATCAACGGATAGGAAGATAATGCTATGGCTTGGTGCCGAGCCCTTGCCGCCCCCACATTAGCAGAATTACGAATTATTTTAACTTTAGGTATATTAGCTAATGTTACCAATGACACTGAATTATCCGTTGAAGCATTGTCAATGACAATGACCTCACCAATCATGTCATCGGTAGTATCGATGGAGTTAAGACACTCAATAATATAGGATGCGTCGTTCCACATTGGAACAATGACCGATACTAGCGTCATAAGCGTACCGACCCTTTGAATTTTCCGATGATCCGCCTCAGGCGTTCGCCTATGGCTGCATCAGCGGCGCCTATCGCTTTCAGTCCACGGACTCCGAAAACTGTTGCGACCAGCATACCGACCATAAGCCCTGCAATGTGCGATTCAATCGAAACCAGACATATGCCAACTGCGCTAGCGCACACGACCAGAGTTACTGCCCAGTTTTCCCATGATAATCTTACACCCCGCCGCATACTTAATATTACCGACACTGCAACCGACGATATCAGGCCAGCAGCATATCCAACGGCAATACTGTCGAGGCCCAGCGTCGCAAAAAATATCCATGGCACTCCAACCAAAAATACGTCAAAAGCTAATTCCGCTGCAATAAATCCTAACGCACTACGTGTAACTATAAGAATATATCCAAGCGCCCAACTTAGTATTTTTAGACTATCCGCAGCTACTTGCCACTGAAACAATGGTACGGCATTAGAAAAATCTTTACTGTATAGTAATGGCATAACCCATGGCGCCGCAGCTACTGCTGATATTAATATCGGCGCCGACAATATCAATGCTAGTCTATATTGTTCATTCAATATATCAGTAAGGCCGGAAGAATTATCTGCTGAAGAACTAAGTTTAGGGAAATATTCTACGCTCATAGCGGCTAAAACTATGCTGAGATTCACATTGGTTAGGGTGTAGGCTGCCTGAAAGAAGCCCGCTGCCTGAAGATTACCGCGCTCGGTAATAATCCACCTTACCCAAAGCTGGCCAAAATTGCCTATCCAAGCCGCTACGGATACGCCGATACCGAGCATCAAGAGCGCACGCCACTCGCCCAGAACCGCTTTATCAAACCGGCGCCAAGGCATGCGGGGCACTCGACGGAAATAGGGAACCGTAACCAGCAAACTTGCCAGCGGCATTGCAAGCACCGCCATATACAGGCCCGGTGTTCCAGTCGCGGCAACCGCGATTACGCCAGCAATCGCACCGAGCACAGAACCATAAATGCGGATACGGGCAATATCGCCGATACGGCTGTAAACCTGAAGAAAGACAAGTTGCGCGGCGTTGATCACCGCGACTGCAACCGCCAGAGCAATCCACGGCACGGTTGGCGAAGCGCCGGCACCCTCTGTATAGAACCTCTCAAACCCCCACAGACCGACCCCGCCGACGACCGCTGCGACAAGCGCAAAATACCAGACCGCAGACTCTGCTAAAGACCTCGCTTCGGTGTCGGTATCATGCTCGCTAATCTGCCGCACACCGCTGACGCCAAGATTTAGGCCCGCTAAAGCCGAGCCCGTGGACCATAGTACGTTAAGTAGGCCAAACAGACCGACGCCGGCAGGGCCCGTTAAGAGCGCAATTACCTTCATCCGGCCAAGACCGACTAGCAGCGATATCACCGTAGCTCCGCCGATCAGACCGGTGGACCGCAGCGTCCGCTTCATCGATTCGTTGCGGTTTTCCACGGCGCTATTTTCCAAGGCTATTTCCCACGGCGCCGACCTTGCGCAGCATCACGGAAGGCATCGGCCATTGCCGATTGTTGCGACTGGAGTGAATAGTGCGCCTCGACCCGTGCTCTACCATTCGCACCCATGGTGGCACGCAATCCGGCATCGTTCATCAGCAAACCGATGCGATCACGCCAAGCCTCGGGCGACGTGCACAGAAAACCCGTCTTGCCGTCTTCGACGATCTGGGCATTCACCCCTACCGGCGACGCAAGCGTGGGGAGTCCGCACGCCATGTATTGAATCAGCTTGTACCCGCACTTGCCACGCGCCCATGGCTCATCCGGCAACGGCATGATGCCGATATCGATCTGCTGGACTTCAGCGATCTCGGTCGCTTCCTGCCACGGAATATTGTCCACGCCGGCATGGCAATCCGCCATCGGCCCTGCGCCGACCGCGCGAAACCGCCAGCCGGCGCGCTCGATAAGAGGCAGCAGTACGGGCAATATCGGTTCGACGTAGCGCCACGTCGATGGCGACCCGATCCACCCTACCGTCCCCCCCCTGGACGTTGGCGAACTGTCCTGCTTCGTGGGAATATAGGCTTCGATGTCGACCACGGTGGGAATGACCCTGACATCGGCGTGCGATCGCACATACTCCGCCAGATACGCATTGCCAGCGACGACCAGCGCCGCATGGTCGAGCAAGGTGGCGATCTTCCCACCTAGCGCCTTGCGGACAGCACCATTGGCATGAGCATCATATTGGTGGAAGATCGCATCATCCATATCGATCATGAATGGCGGGCCGCCCTTCATCGCCAGCAGCTCCACAAAAGCCGGCATGAAAGGCAGCGCCTCGAAATGTATCCAATTCAGATCATAGTCGTGGTTCTTCAACAGAACGCCAAGCCTGTTGATATAGGACTTCGCGACCAACAATCTGTTTTTTGGTTTGTTTTCCGCCAAGTCACTTAAATATTGCGCGTTGAACAAAGGCTTTACGTCAACCTTAATACCCTGATCAGCCAAGAAGGGCAGATATTGCAAAAGGCGTTGTCGCGTACTTGCGGCTTGCCTTTCATATTTGGTAAGGGCAAGAACACGCATATATTGTTAAAATTTCTCTTTGTCGGCTAGCCGCTTGCTGCGCATCCTCATGATGCCGGTTTGTTACACGGTAAAGCTTTTTTTGCCATCGTCCGACGTAGCGGCTCCAGTGCGCATGCCTGTTGCCCACCGGACTTTGGTTTATCGGTCAAACGCTATCCACTCGTTCGTAGAGCCTTCGACAGTTTTCAGATCGATCAGCTGCGTGACGTGTCACCTGTCGTACACGACCTCCCATAAACGACGCGCCAGCGGATCGACGCTCTTCAGCAAGACCTTCCGGTCCGGCAACCCGGTCTCACGAGGGCAGGCCAGCCGCTGGACTTTACCGCGGCGATACGCTTTGGACCTCCCTGCTGCGGTTCTTAGACTTGCTGTCATCGCTGGGAGAGTATCGCATGTGTGGGATAGCAGGATATTGGAGCGCATCGAGCGCTACCGTCGATGCCACCCCGATGGCGGACGCGCTGACGCACCGCGGTCCCGACGATGGCGGTGCTTGGGCCGATCCTGCGGTAGGGATCGCCTTGTCGCATCGCCGCCTGTCGATCGTCGATCTATCACCCGCCGGGCATCAGCCGATGGCGTCATCCTGCGGACGCTACATGATCGTCTTCAATGGCGAGATCTATAATCATCTCGACCTGCGCCGCGAGCTCGAGGCGACCGGAGCGATCGGGTGGCGCGGGCATTCCGATACCGAGACGCTGGTCCACAGCATCGCGCGCTGGGGCCTGGATGCGACGCTCGAACGCGCCGTCGGGATGTTCGCAATCGCGCTGTGGGACCGCCACGCGCACACGCTGAGCCTCGCGCGCGACCGGATGGGCGAGAAACCGCTTTTCTATGGGTGGAGCGGGATCGGACTGGTGTTCGGCTCCGAGTTGAAGGCGTTGCGCGCCGCCCCCGGCTTTGCCAACCCGGTCGATCCGAACGTGCTGTCGCTATACCTGCGCTTCAACTACGTGCCCGCCCCCTGGTCGATCCTTCGACATGTCTACAAGGTGGAACCCGGCGTGATCCTGACACTGGGTCGCGATGCGCTCAGTGTACCGCCCGCACTGCCGCCAACCGCAGACGGTGCATCGATGCTGCCCGGTGTTACATGTCGCCGGTACTGGTCGCTTGACGCAGTCGTCGCGGCGGGGGCCGATCCGGCGATGACCGAGAGCGAGGCGCTGTCCGGTCTCGAAGCCAAGCTGACGGAGGCGGTGAAGATCCAGACGGTCGCCGACGTACCGGTCGGTGCGTTCCTCTCGGGCGGCGTCGATTCCTCGGCGATCGTCGCGTTAATGCGCAACGTCACCAGCGCCGACGTGAAGACCTTCACGATCGGCTTTGCCGAAACCGGGTTCGACGAGGCACCGCATGCCCGCGCGGTCGCCACGCATCTCGGCACCGATCATCACGAGATGTACGTGGGTGCTGAAGACGTCCGCGCGGTGATCCCCGACCTAGCGCGGATCTACGACGAGCCGTTTGCCGATTCCTCGCAGATCCCGACCGTGCTGCTCAGCCGGCTGACGCGGCAGTCGGTCACCGTCGCGCTGTCGGGGGATGGCGGCGACGAGCTGTTCTGCGGGTATAATCGCTACCTCGTGTCGCGCCGTTATTGGGATGCGGCCGCGCGCGTGCCGGCGCCGTTGCGAGCGGGTATTGGCAAGGCGCTTACCCGGTTGTCACCGGGCACCTGGGACGCGCTGACCCGACTCCCGGGGGCGCCGCGCATCTCGATGCTGGGCGACAAGGTGCACAAGGTCGGCCGGATGCTGCAAACCGAGGTCGGGATCGCCGACATCTATCGCACCTCCAGCGAGGAATGGTCGGGCGGGCTGCCGCTGACATCCGACATACGCCTGGCCGCATCGATCGATACGCCGCCTGCGCTGCGAAACGAGGCAGCCGAACAGATGATGCACTGGGACATGCAGTCCTATCTGCCCAACGACATCCTGACCAAGGTCGACCGCGCGGCGATGGCGGCCAGCCTGGAGACCCGCGTTCCGCTGCTCGATCACCGCGTCGTCGAACAGGCGTGGCGCACGCCGCTCGGATTCAAGGTTCGTGACGGCCAAGGCAAATGGGCGCTGCGCCAGATCCTGTATCGCTATGTTCCCAAGGCACTGATCGAGCGGCCCAAGGCGGGGTTCGCGATCCCGATCGGGGCCTGGCTGCGCGGTCCGCTGCGCGACTGGGCGGACTCGCTCTTGTCGGTGCAGGCGCTGGCCGAGCAGCCGACGCTCGACATCGCCGCGATCCGCACGCGCTGGACCGAGCACCTCGCTGGCACGCACGACCGGACTGCATCCTTATGGGGCGTGCTGATGTTCCAGGCTTGGGCGCGCGAATGGCATGCACGCTGAACGAAGATAGTCTTTCGCAAGCGACCGCCCTCAAACCGCCGGGCGTTGCCGTTTACGGGACCGCGCCGTAGAGGCATTTTGAATTTTCAGGAGTGACCGCATGCGCGTTCTCGTTACCGGCGCAGCCGGATTCATCGGCTTCAACGTCAGCCGCCATCTGCTCGCACGCGGTGACACGGTGCTCGGCATCGACAGCCTCAATGGATACTACGACGTCACGCTGAAGCATGCGCGCCTCGCCGAGCTCGACAAGCTGGGAGACGGCTTCGCATTCAAGCAGGTCGACTTCTCCGATCATGTCGCGCTTGAGGCTGCGCTCGACGGCGAACCGTTCGACCGCATCGTCCATCTCGGCGCGCAGGCCGGCGTGCGCTATTCGATCGAGAACCCGCGCGCCTATTTGCAGGCCAATCTCGCAGGGCATCTCAACATGATCGAGATCGCCCGCCACCGGAAGGTCGAGCATATGGTCTATGCCTCGTCCTCGTCGGTCTATGGCGGCAACGACACGCTGCCGTTCCGCGTCGAGGACCGCGTCGACCAGCCGCTGTCGCTCTATGCCGCCACCAAGAAGGCGGACGAGCTGATGAGCGAGACCTACGCGCATCTCTACCGGATTCCGCTGACCGGCCTGCGCTTCTTCACCGTCTATGGCCCGTGGGGCCGTCCCGACATGGCGATGTGGCTGTTCACCAAGGCGATCTTCGAGGGTCGTCCGATCGACGTGTTCGGCGAGGGCAATATGCGCCGCGACTTCACCTATATCGACGACATCGTTGCCGGCATCGTCGCCTGCGTCGACAATCCGCCCGCCGACGATGGCAGCGTGAAGGCAGGCGGCAGCGTCAGCCCGCACCGGATCTACAATATCGGCAACAGCCAGTCGGAGGATCTCGGCGAGATGATCTCGCTGATCGAACAGGCCTGCGGTCGCCCCGCCGAACGCCGGCTGCTGCCGATGCAGCCCGGCGACGTGCGCGATACCTTCGCCGACATCAGCGCGATCCAGAACGACCTCGGCTTCGAACCGCGGACGACGATCGCCGAAGGCGTGCCGCGGTTCGTCGAATGGTATCGCAGCTATCACGGCCTCTGAGCCATGCGATGACGGAATCTGTCTAGAACACCCCGGAAGCACCTCGGACAAAGGAACTTGCCTTTGCTCGACGAGTTTCGATACCGTCTATAAGTCTATGACGAATAGCAAAACTTGCCACTATTTGATGTGGACAAGGATCGCGATTCGGGGCTATGGAAACTGCGATATTAGGTTTTCCGAATCCTAAAAGGGGATGAAGGCAATGAAATTGAAGGCACTCTACACGGCGATGACGGCGCTTTCGCTCGTCGCAGCGCCGACCATCGCGGCAGCGGCTCCCGTCGCTACCCCGCTCACGCAGCCGGCCAAGGAATCGGTCGATGGCGACAACGCACTTGCTAGCGGTGGTGGCTTCATCGTCGCCGCACTCGCAGTCGTTGCAGTCGGTCTCGGCATCTATGTTGCCGTCGACAAGAACGACGACACGCCCAACAGCCCGTAAGCCATTTGGTTTTCGGTAGAAGAACGGCTCGGATGGTCATCCATTCCGGGCCTTTTTCTTGTCCGGACGCTTTTGTCTGCCCTCTTAGATCGATCGATTGATCGCCCATGGCTTCGGTCAATCCCATGCTTGTAATGCTCGGTATCGTCGCCGTGATCGCGGCCGGACCGGTAACCGGCCTTGTCGCTGCGCAGGCCGTACAGCCCTTATCGAAGTCGATCTCGGCGCGGGGCCCCCACCCTTCCCCTGCCCCCGCCCCGGTAGCGACCGCAGTATCGACTTTGCCGGGCCGGGAGGCGGATGGCCGGGTGGAGCGCATCGCGTTTCGTCTCGCCACCGCCGGCCGCCCCCGTTGCCCGGCGCTCGAGCCCGCTCTCGGCCTCGTGCTCCAGCACCTGTCGCAATTCGAGCTGGCCGATCGCGCGGGCATGATCGCCGGACTGTCGCTCGATCGCGGCCCTGGCGTGATCGCGGTCGTTCCGGGCGGTCCCGCGGCGCTGGCAGGGATCCGTCCCGGCGACGTGCTGCTGGGGATCGATGGCCACGCGCCCCCCCCCGAGACGGCGCTTACCATGCCGTTCGATGCCGCCCGCGCGCATGCCCGCGCCGACGCCGTTCGCGACCTGCTGGCGCACACGAAGACCACGCCGTTTGCGATCTCGCTACTGCGCCACGGGGTAGCCATGACCGTCACGGTGACGCCGCGTCTCGCGTGCCCGTCCTACATCCACCTCGCGCGCTCGGACCAGCGCAATGCCTATGCCGACGGCCTCCATGTCTTCACCACCACCGGTCTGCTGTCGACGGTCCGGAACGACGACGAACTCGCGTTCATCCTTGCGCACGAGATGGCACACAACATCCTGCATCACGCCGTCGTCATGCGGGGCAGCGAGGTCGGACACGGCATCGGCCGCAATCTGGGACGCAGCGGCCGGATCGTGCGCGCAACCGAACGCGAGGCCGATGCGCTTGGCGGAACACTGATGCTCGACGCGGGGTTCGACCCGGTCCGGGGGGCCGCCATCCTCGGGCGTCTCGGGGGAGGCGATCTCGGTATCGAGCTGTTCGCCGCGCATGACTCTGCCGGCAAACGCATCGCCGCGATGCGCGCGCTGGCCGCGGCGCGCCAACGGTGAGCCAGCGTGATTTCTACCAGGTCCTCGGCGTCGCCCGCGATGCGTCGGCCCTCGACATCCGTGCCGCGTTCGTCCGGCTGGCGAAGCATCATCATCCCGATCACGGGCAATCAGCGCACCTGCCAGGACGCCTCCACGAGGTCCAGCAAGCCTATCGCTGTCTGTCGGAGCCGAGCACAAAGGCCCGGCACGACGTTGCCCTGGCGGAAAGCGAGCGGCTCCATATCGCGCACCAGCGCCGTATTCGGAGCCGGCTAGCTCGCTATGACGGGCGCCATATCAGACGCGATTCCGGGCCCGACCCCACCCCCAGACTCGGGGCCCATCGCAGGATACGCTGGTGGGCAGTCGGGGTGCTCGTCGTGAGCGCGGCGATCGCAGCGAACGTAGCAGGCCTCGTCCGCTGACTATTGGCGTCCGCGACTGTTTGGCGTCCGCGGACTATTTGGCGCCGAAGCCGGTAAACATGATACCGATGGTGCGGAGCGCGATCAGCAGGTCGAGCCACGACGAGAAGAACTTGATGTAGTAGAAATCATAGTGGAGCTTGACGTGGACGTCGTCGAGCCCGGCGACATGGCCCTGGTTGACCTGCGCCCATCCCGTGATCCCCGGTCGCACGATATGGCGATAGGCGTAGAACGGGAGCTCGCTCTCGTACCAGGTCGACAGCGGCACCGCTTCCGGCCGCGGACCGATCCAGCTCATCTCGCCGCGCAGGATGTTGATGATCTGTGGCAGTTCGTCGATCCGCGACCGGCGCAGGAAGCGACCGATACCGGTGATCCGGTCGTCGGCATCGCGGGTGATCGCCGAGTGCCGCGCGGCGACATCGCCGGTCGTCGTCGCCTGCTCGACCATCGTGCGGAACTTGATCATGTTGAAGGGGATGCCGCGATACCCCATGCGCTGCTGACGGAACAGGACGGGTCCGGGCGAGCTCGCCCGCACCAGCAGCGCAACGACGACGAGAGGCAGCAGCAGGACCGGCAGCAGCACGATGCTCGCGACGATATCGATCGTCCGCTTGATCCCGCGATAGCCGAGCGCCGGCAGCAACGAGCCGAAGCTGTTCTCGGACAGATGCTCAATCTGGACACGCCCGGTCACCGATTCGCGCAACTGCTTGGTATGGTAGACGGGAATGCCCGAGATCGCCGCCTGCGCCAGCATCCGCTCCCATTCGGGCGAATGGTTCGACCGCAGGTCGACGACGATCGAGGCATGCGGATCGTCGGGCACGACCGGTTCGATGAGCTTGATCCAATCGATCTCGGGCGTGTCGTCGACGATGCCCGTCTTGCCCACGGGGACGTAGTACATGCGCCTGGGTGCTGCGCTCTGATTAAAATAGCCGAGCAGGAACGTCACGCCCACCGATGCGAGATACCCGGTCAGCAGCATCGAGCCGCTATAGCTCAGACGCGAAGTCAACAGGATCGCCGCAGCCATCCCGAATGTCGTTGAGAAGGCGGGCAAGATGAAGCCGAACGCGCGCGCGCCCGGATAGATCGTGACCCGCCGGAAGACGAGCAACGCCGTAACCGCCGCGATCAGCGACGTCAGCTGAGTGTTGCCCGTGCTCGAAAGGTCTAGGGAGAGCGTGCCCGATGCTACCAGCGGCGCGGCCAGCGGAACGAAATACGCCGTCAACGCCACCACCAAGAGCGGCTTGAGCAATCGAACGTCGGTATGGCTCACCCGCGTGGACCGTCCATTATCGCCGGTTATAAGCAAGAACCACCCCATACCGTATTAACAGCTTGTACGTTTTGCCGAGCCACGACCAAATTGACTTGCACAGCGCGGTATGCCCTCCACCTCTTTCCAGCAAGCATTACAATCCTGCTTGCTGCTGGAATGCGATCTTCACGTCGACAGCCTCTGCCGACAGGAGTCTTACTTATCCGACCAATCCACGATCTCGGTCAGAAACGGCGTTCAGGATTGCTCGGCCATATGCCGTCTTCTTAAACCGCTCGCCTGCTGCACGCGCCTGATCGGCGGTGATGAAGCCCTGCTGGAACGCGATCTCCTCGAGACACGCGACCTGGATTCCCTGGCGATTCTGGATGGTCCGGACGAACTCGCTGGCCTCGAGCAGGCTGTCGTGCGTACCGGTATCGAGCCAGGCATAGCCGCGGCCCATCGGTTCGACGAACAGGTCGCCGGCGTCCATGTAGAGGCGGTTCAGGTCGGTGATCTCGAGTTCGCCGCGGGTCGACGGCTTGAGGTCGCGGGCGAATTGCACCACCCGATTGTCGTAGAAATACAGGCCGGTGACCGCATGGTGCGACTTGGGCCTTGCCGGCTTCTCCTCGAGGCTGACGGCCTTGCCGCCTTCCCCGAACTCGACGACGCCGTAGCGCTCGGGATCCTCGACGCGGTACGAGAACACCGTCGCGCCGCCCTTGCGCGCAACCGCGCTCGCCAGCAGCTCGGTCAGATGCGCGCCGAAGAAGATGTTGTCCCCAAGCACGAGCGCGACGTCGTCGTCGCCGATGAAGTCTGCGCCGATCGTGAAGGCCTGGGCGAGACCCTCGGGGCGGGGCTGTTCGGCATAGGAGATCGCCAGCCCGATCGCCGACCCGTCCTCGAACAGGCGACGGTAATTGTCGAGATATTCGGGGCTCGAGATGATCAGGATGTCACGGATGCCGGCGAGCATCAGCACCGACAGCGGATAATAGATCATCGGCTTGTCGTAGACCGGCAGCAGCTGCTTGTTCACGGCCAGCGTCGCCGGATGCAGCCGCGTACCCGTGCCGCCTGCGAGAATGATGCCCTTCATCGGGAAATGTCCTTCTTGGGAGTCCCGAGCAGTTCGTCGAGGATGTTCCCGAGCGCGGTCTGCCAGGCTGGGGGACGGATACCATAGTCACGCGTGATCGCGTCATGGCTGAGCAGCGAGTTGGCGGGTCGTATGGCCGGCGTCGGATATTCGGCGGTGGTTATGCCCTGCACTTCGGCGCGGGCACCGCCGCGCGCCGCACTCTGTGCGAAGATCTCGCGCGCGAAACCGGCCCAGGTCACCGCACCGGCGTTGCTGAAATGATAAGTGCCGGTAGGGGCGGAAGGATCGTCGACGAGGCGCATTGCGATCGTCGCGAGCGCGGCTGCGAGATCGGCCGCGGACGTGGGGCTGCCATGCTGGTCGTCGACCACGCGCAATGTCGGGTTGGTCGCGCCGACGCGGAGCATCGTCTTCACGAAATTGCTGCCGTGCGCGCTGACCACCCAGGCGGTCCGGACAATCGCATGGCGCGCGCCCGACGTCCGTACCGCCAGTTCGCCCCCAAGCTTCGACGCACCGTAGACGCCGAGCGGGGCGACCGGATCGGTCACCTCCCATGCGCCGTCGCGCGCGCCGTCGAAGACGTAGTCGGTCGAGACCTGGACGATCGGGATACCGGCCTTCGCGCAGCCTTCCGCAAACGCCGCGGGCGCCAGCGCGTTGACCGCCCAGGCGGTAACGATGTCGCTCTCGGCCTTGTCGACGGCGGTATAGGCGCCGGCGGAGATCACCGCCCCCCAAGGTTCGGACGCGACCATCGCGGCGATCGCAGTGGTATCGCGCAGGTCGAGTTCGTCGATATCGATCGCGGTGACCGCCCAGCCCTCCGGCCAGGAATAGCGCTTCAGTTCGGTACCGAGCTGGCCGTTCCCGCCGGTGACGAGGATCTGCTTAACGCCGCCAGCCCGAGGGGCGTCAGTCATACCGAGAGCCCACGGCGCTGGTCGGCGCTGTGCTCGGCAACGATCGCCTGCCACCAGTCCTGATTGTCGAGATACCAGGCGACGGTCTTCTCGATTCCCGTCTCGAACGTCTCGGTCGGCGTCCAGCCAAGCTCGTCCCTGATCCGGGTCGCGTCGATCGCATAGCGCTTGTCGTGGCCGGGCCGGTCGGCGACATAGGCGATCTGCGTCGCATAGGACTGGCCGTCGGCGCGCGGGCGCAGCCGGTCGAGGATCGTGCAGACGGTCTTCACGACCTCGAGGTTCTGCTTCTCGTTGTTGCCACCGACATTGTAGGTCCGGCCGGGTTCACCCTTTTCGAACACCGCGTGTAGCGCGCGGACGTGATCCTCGACGTACAGCCAGTCGCGGACCTGATCGCCCTTGCCGTAGACCGGCAGGTCAGCGCCAGCGAGCGCCTTGACGATCATTAAAGGCACCAGCTTTTCGGGGAAGTGATACGGCCCGTAGTTGTTCGAGCAGTTGGTGATCAGCACCGGCAGCCCGAAGGTGTGACCCCAGGCGCTGACGAGATGGTCCGAGCCCGCCTTCGACGCCGAATAGGGCGAGCGCGGATCGTACGGCGTCTCCTCGGTGAACAGCCCGGTATCGCCGAGCGAGCCATAGACCTCGTCGGTCGAGATGTGATGGAACCGAAAGCGCTGGCGTGCCGCCTCGTCGAGCGACAACCAATAGGCGCGCGCCTCGGCGAGCATCGTATAGGTGCCGACGACGTTGGTCTGGACGAACGCACCAGGGCCATCGATCGAGCGATCGACATGGCTCTCGGCCGCGAGATGCGTGATCACGTCGGGCTTGAACTCGGCAACCGCCGCGCGGACGGCATCAGCATCGCAGATGTCGCCCTGGACGAAGCGGTAGCGGTTCGACTGCGCGACCCGCTCGACCGTCGTCAGCGTCCCGGCATAGGTCAGCTTGTCGAAGTTGAGCACCTCGTACTGCGTGTTTTCCAGCAGATGGCGGACTAGCGCCGAGCCGATGAAACCCGCCCCGCCGGTGACGAAAATGCGCATCAATCTATCCTTCAAACGAGCGAGACGAGCGGACAGCCATCATAGGAAAATGGGCTATCGAAGTTTGCCAATAGCGGCTGGACCTGATCCTTCGCGCTCAGCTCGGGCGTCGTACCGATCGGGATCGGCCAGGCGATGCCACCCGAACCGATTGCGGGATCGTCCCAGCGTATGCCCCGATCGGCTTCGGGGGCATAGGTGTCCGAGCACTTGTAGATGACTTCGCAATCGGGCTCGAGCGTCAGGAAGCCGTGCGCGAAACCGATCGGTATAAAAAGCTGGTCGCCGGTCTGCGCCGACAATTCCGTTCCAACCCACTTGCCAAAGGTCGGCGACCCCTTGCGAATATCGACCGCGACGTCGAAGATTCGTCCTCGAATGCACCGCACCAGCTTGTCCTGCCCCCGCGGCGGTGTCTGGAAATGCAGGCCGCGCAGCGTGAAAGCGGCCACCGACAGCGAATGATTATCCTGCACGAAACGACACTCGATACCCGATCTTGTAAAAGTATCGACGTTGTAGGTTTCGGTGAACCACCCGCGGGAGTCACCATGTCGCTTGGAGCGGATCAGTTGAACGGAAGACATTGCCGGGCGGCATAGCCTTACGCTCATTCATGAGCAATTGACCGGTTCACGATCGAGTTTATCAAAATCGCAACCCATCATGCCGGCATGCCCAATACGATGCAAATCGGTGTAGGCCTGCAATTTTTCGCTAAGGACAGAGCTCCATCCCCCCCCGATGGGAAGAAACAAAAAGTACCCGCGGCATCCATGTGGTTTTGATCCGAACACACATCATCCAGGCATTCTACGCATGTTCGTAAAGTCTGGATCTGCGACGCAGCCAGTCGTCTCGCCCGGCCTACGTAGGTGGCTCGGTCCGCCTCTCATCGCACAGCACCTAATCCAGCATCACTACGCCACGGGCGCAACACGATCCTGTCCGAACACGTCAATCCATACCTCAGCCCTCGGCCTTCACCTCGATGCTACAGTGCACGGTCTTCCTGACCTTTCCAGCACGCTTGCGACAGGCTTCCAGCGTTTCGCGATTAGTGGCTGCCAGCCGGTTACCCGCCAAGATTCCGGCGAACGCCTGCGGCGACGCCGCCCGCATCAGGCGCTGTCCGCCTTCCCACATCGGCATGCGTAACGTGCGCGCGGCCATCTGCTCCGGCCACAGCCAGTCGGGCGGCATGGCCCGCGCGAGTGGGCCCGCCAGCGTCGCCCACACGACCATCCCCAGAACCAGGCCAAGCACGAGCCCGATCATCCCGACATGACGCATCCGCCTTCCCTGCTCTTTCGCCATGACATGCGAGTCCAGCTGACGGCCGAGCTTCGTTGCTACCTCCTCGATCACCTGCCGGGCAACGGCGATGGCACGGCGATCCTCGCTCCGCCCCGCAGTACCAACCTCTATGATCTGCCGGCCGATTTCATGCGGAGTAAGCGCCAGAGCCGGACTGTTTACCATCGCATCAATGCGCTGCGCCGTCGCGGAGAGGTTCCGGGATATAATCCCCAACGTCTCGGTATAGTCCGGTGTGTTCGACGGGTCGGCGCGCTCGACCGCGCGCCGCATCAACGACACCTCGGCACGAAGGTCTTCGAAGGCCCTGGCCGCCTCGTCTTCGCCGTCCGCCATCCGCTTGTCTCCTATCGGCTAAGGTCACGATCCTGCTGCTGGTCGCGCTCGAACTGCCTCTGACGCTCGAGCATCTGCTCAATCGACGGCGCCCTTTCGATACGGATCCCCAGCTCGGGTGCGCGGCGGGCCAACTCCTCCTTCAGCATGGGGTCGTGCCGGAGGTCGTCGACCAAGATGGCCATGCGCCTCACGACGGGCCCTGTACGAGCGTCACCACGTTCGGCCTCCAGCACCCGCCAATGCTCCATGAACCGATCGGCACGCAGCGCCGGGTCGGCCCGGACGCGGGCTTCGTCGGCCAGGGCACGGGACGCGGCCCGCATGTCGCCTGCCGCGACATCCCGGGCCAGCTGCGGATTGCGCGCGAACGCCGACGCCAGATCGCTGCTGCCGAGATAGCGAGACCTGTCCAGCGCTTTGCCAGCACGCGCCAGCGCGGTTTCCTGGTGCGGCAACACCGGCAGGTATTTCTCACGCATGCGCGCGATATCAGCCGCGGCACGCGCATAGCGCTGGATCGCCTTCACCTCGCCCGGCCGGCTCGTGCTTTCGGTCACATGGTCAAGCACCTCTCGTGGCTTTGGCCTGAACCCGGCGAACATCGAGCGCGCCTTGGCCTCCACCTTCTCGATCACCGCGCGCGCGCGCTTGGGCAGCCGGATGTCGCGCCTGTCGGCAAAAGCACGAGCGGCCTCCTCGGGCTCGGCCGCATAGTCCGCCGCCATGTCCTTCGACCGGTCGCGTGACAGCACCGCGGCAAGCTTCGCGTCGCTCGCGAAATCGTCGCGACCATAATGCAGCTGCACCCCGTCACGGTGCCGCGACAGAGCGACATAGGCCGCGTGCCGGTCCATGCCGGGTGTAGCGAGCACGTCGACGCGGTCGACTGTCACCCCCTGCGACTTATGGATGGTAGCGGCATAGCCATGATCGACATGGGCATAGTCCTTGAGGTCGAACCCGACCTGACGGCCGTCATCGAGACGCACATCCATATGCTCGGCCGATACCGTGTCGACCATACCCAGCGTGCCGTTCTTCACCCCCAGCCCGCGCTCATTGCGCAGGAACATGATCCGGTCGCCGGTCGCGAACTGCCGCTCACCACGCTCCGCCTGCACAGCGACATCGTCGCCAAGGTCGCCAGTTGCCCGCAGCCGTTCACGCGCTTCGCCATTGAGCGCGAGCACCTCGGCGTTGGTATGGGTGAGGATCATGCGAGTTGATCCCGGCTCTGCCCGCCGCAACCGGTCCCAGCCCTCAACCAGATTTGCTCGCGCGGCCTCGCGCGTGTCCGCCGCGTGCACCATGCCGTGCTCGCGGTACGCGCCGATCGCCTCGGGTGTCATACCGGTTGCAAGCCACCGGGTCGCATCGCGCTGCCACGCCGCCCGCTGCCGGCGAATCTCGGTGATCTCGGCCGCACCGTGCCGCTCGCTGATCGACCGGAATGCCGCGCCCGCCTCGATCGCCTGCAACTGCTCGGGGTCGCCCACCAGCACCACCTTGGCGCCGGCCTGGTCCGCAGCCGACATCAGCCGCTCCATCTGCCGCGTCCCGATCATACCCGCCTCGTCGACTACCAGCACGTCGCGGGGTCCAAGCTGTTCACGGTCCCTGCCCCATGCATATTCGAGACTTGCGATGGTGCGCGACGTGATGCCGGAACCGCTCTCCAGATTCTCGGCGGCGATTCCGGACAGTGCGGCGCCGCGTACCATGTAGCCGGCATCCTCCCACGCCTCACGCGCAACCCCCAGCATCGCCGACTTGCCACTGCCGGCATAGCCGACGACGGACGCCAGGCCCTCGCGTTCGGTAATCCGCCGGAGCGCGTCCCGCTGCTCGTCCGACAGGGTAAGCCCCCTACCCTGCGCCGCGTCCAGCGCGCGCTGGACGTGAGTGGCGGCAACGAAGTGATCCCTGCTCTCGACAAGCCTGTCGGATGCCCGCTCCAACCGCGTTTCGGTCGCGATCATTTCCCGGCTCGTGAACCGCTCGTTACCGCGCCCGTCCTTGCCCAGCGCGACGAGGTCTGGCGACGCCTTTGCAGCCGCCATCACCCGGTCATACTGATCCTTCCCGTCCGAATGCCGGAACGCGAACAGGGCGAGGTCACGGCTGGTGAACGTCGCCTGCGTCCGCGTAATCGCATCGAGCGCGATATTGGGGTCGGCGATGATGCGCTCGCCATTCTCACGCGCGATGCGGTCGTGATCCTCGAACCGCTCGGCTTCGAGCCCCTGCCCCGGTCGCCGCGAGGCAGCCGGCCCGATCTTGTGTTGCGGCTCGAGCTTTATGCCCTGTTCGGCATAGGAGCGATGGTCGATCCGAGCGTCGATCCCAAGCTCCGCCAGCCGCTCGTTGACGTGCGCGCTCCACGCCTCCCGCCAGTGCTGCAATAGTTCGTTCCGGTTCCAGTCGCGCGCCTTCTGGCCAAAACCGTCAGCCCCCACTTCGCGCATCGTTAGCATGACATGTGCGTGCGGCTTCGGACTGCCGTCCTCGGCCTTGTCCCAATGCACATTCAGATCCGCGACCATGCCGCGCTTCACGAACTGCTCCGCGACAAAATCGCACGCCAGCGAAACGCCCTGCTCGCGGGCCATCTCACGCGGGATCGAGAACTCGATTTCCCGGGCGAGCTGCGCGTCCTTGCGTTTCTCCGCCGCCTCCACTTCGTTCCACAGCGTCGTGCGATCCTGCAACCGCTCTGGCGCGCCTTCCGGCAGCATCACTTTGGAGTGAACAACGCCGGTCTTGTTCGTAAAGTTGTGATGCCGTTGCAGACGGTTATCGAAAAGTTCGGAAGCAGAGCGATAGGCAGCCGCAGCAACGGCGCTCGATCCCTTCGCGCGGCTGATGACCTTGGCGGAGAAATGGTAGATCGCCATGACGCCGCGTCTTTTACGCTTCTAAGCGCACGTCGGCAACGACGTATAAGCGCGCACTCGCGACCACTTCGTTTAGTCGCTCATGACTTAATACCGTAACGTAGGAAGGGCATAGTCGGCTTTCGTGATGAGCCATGCAGGAACACACACGATGCGTAAAGTCCGAGACTATGACGCCGAGCTCAAAGCGCTGAACGATCGCGCACGAGACCTCAAAGCAAAGAAGATTCAACAGCTTGGTGAGCTGGTCGTCGCAACGGGTGCTCAAGGACTCGAGGCTGAGACCCTTGCAGGCGTGCTGCTTGCTGCGGTTGCGACAGATGATGCTGATCGAAAGGAGGCGTGGCGCGCAACCGGCGCTGCCTTCTTTCAGCGACGCGGGCGCAAGGTCGTTTCAGACGTCGCGCAAAAGGGTCACACAAAGCCTGATAGCCATAGCAACGGCGGAGCGGCGCAATAGGGCCTTGGTCCTACGTTTGGAAGCAGCGCGGCGTCGAACTGATACGCGGGACTGGGTCGTGCAACGCCGAGAACGCACCCGCCACCTGATCGAACTGGGCGGCCTCGTCCAGAAGGCTGGCTTGGTCGATCTCACCGACGACGATCGCGCGACCATTTACGGCGCGTTACTAGAGACCGTCGGCAAGGCACGGAGTAAGGCAAATGGCGATACGCTTGCGCTATGGCGACGACGTGGTCGACGTGCTTTCAACATAGAAGAATAATATGGGTGACAGCGCAATTGGCCCGACAACCGGCGCCCCTCATCTTATGAACGCGCGACCGAATTTGGCGAATGTCGCAGCTTTATTTTTTGTCAGTAAAGTGGGAAACGGATACATGATGATCCATCGACGCGTCCTCCTTCGCGGAGCCCTGCTGGCACCGTGCGCGTCCCGCGCGTTCGCAGCGCAAAATCGCGTGTTCACGCCGGAAGAGTTCGGTGCGAAAGGCGATGGCGTAACGAACGACAGCGCTGCGATGGCACGCCTATCGACGGCAGTACGACTGTACGGCGGTGGGACTGTGGAATTTCGTCGCACGACATACGTCGTGGGTGCTCAAGGCCTCCAGGTGCAGGGCGCATTCGCCTTCCCCCCTCGCGAGCTGCTGACGTTCGTAGGATGCTCTCTACCCCTTCATCTGAAAGGCAACGGCGCGCGCCTGCTTTGCGAACCGGGCTTGCGGTTTGGGGTATTCCGCGACGGCGAACCGTTCAAACATGCGATGCCGTACCTCGGCCCAGGAGTAGCCTCGCCCTACAACTCGATGATCCTAGTCGAGGGATGCACTGCCGCCGTTCGGATCTCGGATCTCGACCTTGAAGGCCCCGGCGACAGGATAATGGTAGGAGGGCAGTACGGCGACACCGGCTGGCAAATCCTCTCGACCGGACTGATCCTCCGAAACAACGCAGGGTCGGAGATCGTAGAGCGGGTTCACACCCATAGTCATTGCCAAGACGGCATGATGATCGACGGTGTGGATGCCGATACACCCGGTGTCGAACGCAGCCTCGTGAGGGTCACGGCCGATTCCAACGGGCGCCAAGGATGCAGCATCGTTGGCGGGCGAGGCTACCGCTTTACTGGCTGCTCATTCACCCGTTCCGCGCGGGGCAGTATCAAATCCGCACCGGGCGCTGGCGTCGATATCGAAGCCGAGGGAAAGAAACACGTCCGCGACCTCGCATTCTCCAAATGCCTCTTCTCCGATAATGGGGGGTGCGGCATGGTCGCGGACTCAGGGGATACCGAACGCGTTCGCTTCGAGAATTGTACGTTCATCGGCACGGTCAACTGGTCGGCTTGGCCGAGCAAGCCGTTTTTCAAATTTGAAGATTGCACCTTTGTCGGTGCGATGACGAGGGCGTTCGGCGATAGCACAGTTGCGCGTGCAACCACGTTCGCCCGATGCACTTTCGACGACGATCCTGCGCGCTCGCCCACCCGTGAAGTCTTTGGCGGAGGCGACGCAACCGCACCAATGGTCAATCTCGGGAACAACCAGAACGTGTCGTTCGACAAATGCCGTTTCTCGGCGCTTCATGGCTCGGTTCTGCCGTGGTCGACGGGAGCGATCTATCGCGACTGCATCATGGCGCAAGGCAACCGCGCATTTGGCTATCCCCGTGGCCAATTCGTCGGAACAAACCGCATCACCGGTAAGGTCGACCTCTACAACTCGAAGATCTCCGGCGTCCTGACGGTGAACGGTCGCCTGATCCCGCCATCTCTGTGATAATAAGGGGCCGTATTGCCGCTCCCCCAACCTTTTTTCCGGCAACTTATACCGTCGTAGATCGCAATCCGGCAAGCCGATCCCGCGAAATCAGATTTGTTGGCGTGCTACGCCGGTATGGAGCAGCGTGAAGACGACCGATCACGCTGAAAGAGAGCGGGGCGCGACCGATGTCACGCCCCGCCCCTGTCACGTCCAGCGATAGACCGCTGGCTGTTAGGAAACTGCATCCTGAAACGTAGACATGTAGGCATGTCTACGCCTAGCGGTGTAGACACATCGATCGCCATCGAGTGTGTCGGGAACGCGGTGGACACGATTCACATAGGTTCCTTTCCCTCGACGCAAAAAATTCGTGAACCACGGCCGCCTTGCGAACAACCGTTCATGATCAAACCCAATGCCTGAATAGCTCTTATTGCGAGGCCCGCAGCGGGGGCCCTTGGCGGGATGCGTGGATCAGGACGAGGATCCAGACGATATCATCGGCGACCTCGTAAACCAGGCGGTAGCTTCGGTGGGGCGTCAGTTCACGTGTACCGGGGATTTCTCCCTCGTGTCCGAGCATCGGAAAAATGGCGAGCCCAGCGACCGCATCGCTGAACAGGCGGTCGATCCGTAACGCAGCGTCTGGGTCGCGCGCCTCGAGATAGTCCCAGATCGCCGCGCGGTCCTGCTCAGCTTCCGGCGTCCAGACGATCCTCACGCCCGGTCGGTGATCCGGGCGCGGCGCGCGGCGAAATCAACTTCGACCGCATCATTGTCACGCCCCTGCCCCGCATCGACCGACACGCGCGCCGCCTCGACTTTGCGGTGCAGAAAAGCGGTATGATCGTGCTTTTCGACGAACTCGCGCATGAGTTCACGGACCACCTGCGATGCCGGGCGGTGGCTCGCTTGTGCGGCAGCCATGAAGTCCGCGCGCAGATCGGGCTCGAGCTTCATCGTGAACACAGCGGGCTTAGGCATGACAATCTCGCATAGATACTGACAAGGTATATACGTCGTCGCGACACGGGTAACAATGATCGCCGCGATTTTCGATCGAGCCCGGACGCACGAAGGGCGGGAAATGGCCCTAGCCGCTCCCCGCCCCGTTACGCGTCCAGCTATATACCCGTTGCCGGGCGCAAGGCTCAGAAGTGCGTGATGATGCCGAGCATCGGACGGAAGCTCTGCGCCGTGCCGAAGGTGTTGACCTCGGCGCGGATGCGGAAGCCGGCGTTGCCGGTGATGCCCTTGAGGCCGATGCTC
>NZ_LMPX01000006.1 GCF_001424005.1 Sphingomonas sp. Leaf198
GCGGAACGACCAGACGCCTTTACCGCGGTCGACCCAGCCATCGGGACTAGCCGCTGCCAAACGTCGAGGACGCCAAGGGGGGCGGCCACCTATGATCGACGCCGAAACTCTTGAACGGATCACTGCTGCGCTGGATGGCGGAGCCAGTAAGGCGTCTGTCTGCCGGACCTTCAAGGTGCCGCGCTCTACCCTGCTTGGCACCCTAGCGCGGATCGGTTGGGCCGGTTCGGCGAAGGCCTGATTTTCGCGCCCCTGTTATTATGACCGGTAAGCCGAGGAGGAAGCTGTCGCCAATATCGTTCGCAAAGCGTGTCAGATTGCAGGCTCTTTGACGGCGCAGGGATCGCATGTGGGCAGTTGAGGCTATTATTCTGCCTCAATGCTAAGCATTTAACGGACGTTACCGGACAACATCAGGTGATGATCACCGTGGCGACACCAATGATGGACAGAACAACGCTGATTGCAACTAGCCACCGGACATGGGATCGATTCACTGGCAAGCTGGCGCGATGCACCGCTACCAGCAACAGAGCCGTACTGAGGAGTACGATCGCACTGCCTAATAAATCGCCCTGCGTCTCGGTCATGGCTGTTCCAGTCGGTTCGCTTCTTAATGAATGTACCAACCTGCGATTGTCGTCGTCATGACAGCGGGATGAAGAACGAGCGTAAGCTTCGCACTATGTGCAAATTACGAACCGCCTCGGCTCTAAATGCGCATCTCCGGCAGCCTTCAACGACTTTCTGTTAGGTCGCTCGTTACACCAAGCTCAGGCAGTAGCCAGATCTGAAAAACTATAACGCCGCCCTCACCGGGTCTCAGCGCTGCGCACCGATTATTTCCAACAAAGCGTCCGCAGCTATCGAACCGTATTTTTTCATCGTAGCATCTGGTGCCAATGCTTGGCGTTCGCATATGGCCATTCCCCTCGAAGGGGCGCATGACTGAAGTCGGCAAGCGTAGACAAAGATACACTGGCAAACGTCACTTTATCAGAACGCTGGCACCCGATCCGCGAAAATATCAAGTGACCGGGAATAAACTGCCGAGTGGCGACGTCTAAGCTGACATACCGACTCTGCGTAGGAGACCATCTTGCCTGCCATCCGATCATTGGCCCGATTTTCCATAGCCATTACTCTTGCTTTCGGGGGCGGTGCCGCCTTCGCGACAGTTGCGAATGACGAGAAGCCTTATCTGACCGAGGTCAACGCCGCGATGGAGCGGATGATGGCCGGCATGATGGTCGCCCCGTCGGGCAATGTGGATGCGGACTTCGTGACGATGATGCTGCCGCATCATCAGGGTGCCATCGACATGGCTGTGGCAGAGCTTCGATACGGCAAGAACGAGCAACTCAAACGCATCGCGCAAGAGATTATCGTCGACCAGCAGCAGGAGATCGCCGCCATGCGCCTTGCGCTTGGCCAGCCGCTCCCGCCCTCTGCTCCAGTTCCTACGCAGCAGTCTGCTCTCCCCCATCCGCACATGGAGCCTTGAAATGAAGCGACTTTTTCTATTGGCAGCGAGTTTTGCCAGCGTTGCTTCTGCGCAACCGGGCGTTTGGGCATCGCCAGCCGCACTCGACATCCCAATCGTCTTTGACGACTCTGCAGCCGATCAGACAGATGGGAAGCACGGGCAGGCGCCTTGGGATCGCGAAAATCAAAAGGTCAGCAGCGGCGACCGGGTCTATGCAGCGGAGCAATTCTCCAACACGGTGTCGGTGACCGACCCGTCGACGAACACCTTGCTCGGCGTCATCAAGTTGGGTGATCCGCAACCTGGTAATTTTAGCCCGCTCTACAAAGGGCAGGTGCTCGTTCATGGTCTCGGCTTCTCGCCGGACGGCAAGACCCTTGCGGTCGTCTCGATCGGTTCCAACTCTGTCACTTGGATCGATACCGCAACGAACACGGTCAAGCATACGACCTACATCGGCCGCAGCCCGCATGAAGCGTTCTTCACGCCCAACGGCAAGGAAGTGTGGGCGACGGTCCGAGGCGAGGACTACATTTCGGTGCTTGATCCGAAGACGTACGAAGAGACGAGCCGGATCAAGACGCCTGGCGGTCCCGGCATGACCATATTCTCTCCCAACGGAAAATACGGCTATGTATGCTCGTCGTTCAACCCGGAGTTGGTGGTGTTCGACGTCGCGACCCACAAGGAAGTGGGGAGGGTGCAGCAACCTAGTCCATTTTGCCCGAACATTTCGGCTAGCCCTGATGGCAAGCAGGTATGGTTCACGCTCAAGGATGTCGGCAAGACGGTCGCCTTCGACGCCAAGCCCCCCTTTGCGATCCAGAAGGTGCTCGACACCGGTCCGATTACAAATCACGTCAATTTTGCGGTCACATCTAAGGGGCAATTCGCCTATGTGACCGTCGGCGGTCTAAACCTTGTCAAAGTATTCCGGACCAAGGATTTCAGTCAGGTCGCGACCATCCCCGTCGGGAAGCTTCCGCACGGTATCTGGCCGTCCGGAGACGGCAAGCGCATCTACGTAGGGCTCGAGAACGACGACAGGCTGGCGGTCATCGATACGGCACGCAATGTGGTGACCGGTACGATCCCCATTGGGCAGGCACCGCAGGCGATCGCCTACGTTCCAAACGCCGTTCCCGATGGTCCAGGCACGGCCAATCTTCAGCCGCTCGGCACGGCAGGGAACGCCACCCACCTCATACTTGCAGCGCCCGGCAACGCGGTAGCGAGCCCGACGAGTATCACACTGTTCGATCAGGGCCTGATCCAGGTGGTACAGGGATCGGTGACCGGCTTGGCACCCAAGCGTTCGTATATTCTCGCACTGGCCGGCAAAGCCGACGGGTCGGGGGAACTCGAACCCTTGGCAAATTTCATGACGAACCCCGCAGGCTCAGCGATCGTCAACGTTTCCGGACCGATCCGACAGATCGTCACCGCTAAAACGGTTTCCGAGCGACGCTTTCTGGTGGTGGCGGAAAGCAATGACGGTGTTCCAGGCTCAGTCTTGCAAGTGCAGCAGGACTGATGGACGCACGCGCAGCCCTGATCGAGCCCCTGATCCCTGGTCTTCGACGATATGCTCGCGCTTGGCTTCGAGATGCCGCGACGGCGGACGATCTTGTGCAGGATTGTCTCGAGCGAGCCGTTGGATCTTGGCGTAAGCGTCATGGCGACGCGGTGCGCCCCTGGCTCTATGCGATTCTGCACAATCTGTTGGTCGACCATGGCAGGCGACAGGCGCGGCGTGGCACGCTGGTAGCAATCGACACGGTCGCTGACGCAGTGCTTGCGGTACCGGCCGAACAGTCGACAGGAATCGAACACAGCGACCTCATGCGCGCACTGGATATCTTGCCAGCAGACCAGCGTGCGGCGATCTTGCTCGTGTCGGTAGAGGACCTGTCTTATGCGGAGGCTGCGGCCATCCTCGGTGTACCGACCGGCACGCTCATGTCGCGCATTTCGCGGGGGCGGGATCGCCTGTCTGAGCTGCTCGGCGCTGGCGAACGTCCAAAATTGCGGAGAGTAAAATGACGACCCCGATCGGCGAAGACGATCTCATGGCTTGGGTCGATCGCCGCCTGCCCCCAGAGCGGCATGCGATCGTCGATGGATATCTCGCTGATAATCCAGATGTCGCGCGACGGCTCGCTCTGCAAGCGGAGCACCGAGCCGTCATTGCGGGCATGTTCGTCTCTGTGTCGACCGAACCGATCCCGTCGGCGATGCGGGTCGGCACGATTGTGTCGCACCATCAAACGAGGCCGCAGTGGTGGCAGGCGATTGCCGCGGCACTGCTACTTGCGGTCGGTTTCGGTGGCGGTTGGGGTATGCGCAACTCGACGCTACCACCGCGTGCCGGCATCGGTGCACTGGCCCAGGAAGCGACGGACAATTACCGGGTTTATGCCGTTGATGCGCAGCGTGGGGCCGAGTTTGGACCCCAGGCTAAGGCCGAGCTTGTCAGCTGGACGTCTAAACGGCTCGGTAGCCGTGTAGCCGTCCCCGACCTCGCCGCCGCAGGGTACCGCTTCGCCGGAGGCCGTCTGGTCGCAACGCCGCACGGTCCTGCCGCGATGTTTCTTTATGACGGTCCTTCGTCAACCCGGCTCGCTGTAGTGACCCGCCCAATGGAGATCGATAAGGCCGCTCGCATGACGGAGAGCGCGGACGGTGACCTCGGTCGGGTGAGTTGGGCTGATCGCGGTGTTGGCTTCAGCATCGTTGCCGCCCGACCAACAACAGAACTCCAGTCGGTTGCAGAGACGGTGCGGCGCCAGTCGCAACGTGTCTGAGATTCCAGGAGATCGAAGCTGAACTTCTCCCTGGTGGGGCCGTAAGGGCCGAGTAATCGCATTGCAGCAGAAATGTTTGTGACACGATTGCGCTGTCACTTGTCATTCGCCGGTCATCTGAGATCGCCCAGTAGGGTCAGGACCCATTGATCTGAGCGGCACGATCTGATTCAGGCTCCGTGAGGAGACCGAGGATGAGCGACCTGTACTGGCTGACCGACGAGCAGATGGCGCGGCTCGAACCGTATTTTCCCAAGAGCCACGGCAAGCCACGGGTTGATGACCGGCGAGTGTTGAGCGGCATCGTTTTCGTCAACCGCAACGGGCTACGATGGTGCGATGCCCCTCGGGAGTATGGCCCACACAAGACGCTCTACAACCGGTGGAAGCGATGGGGCGAAAGGGGTGTCTTCCTCCGCATAATGGAAGGACTGGCGGCCGCGAGCGCCACGCCGAAGACGATCATGATCGACGCGACCTATCTGAAGGCGCACCGCACGGCGTCCAGCCTGCGGGTTAAAAAGGGGGCCTTGGGCGCCTCATCGGTCGCACCAAAGGCGGTATGAATACGAAGCTGCACGCCGTCACCGATGCAGAAGGCAGACCGCTCAGCTTCTTCATGACCGCGGGCCAGGTCAGCGACTACACCGGCGCTGCCGCGCTGCTTGATGATCTACCCAAGGCGCAGTGGATGCTGGGCGACCGCGGCTATGACGCAGACTGGTACAGGGACGCCCTTCAGGCAAAGGGCATAACGCCTTGCATTCCGGGGCAAAAATTTCGGATCATCCCCGTCAAATATGACAAGCGCCGCTACCGAAGCCGGAGCCGTATCGAGATTATGTTCGGTCGTCTGAAGGACTGGCGCCGCGTCGCTACCCGCTACGATCGATGCCCGACCGTCTTCTTTTCCGCTATCGCGCTCGCCGCCACCGTCATCTTCTGGCTCTGAACAATGAGTCGTGACCCTAGCGCCTGCGCCCTTACGGCTTTCTGTGAAAGGTATATGGGTACGCTTACATGAAGAGGGCGGTTATGGAGCGAGTTGAGTCTGGCAACGGCCGACGGCGAGCGGCGCCTTTCTGAGCACGAACGTGCGCGCCGCGCAGCAGCGTAAGCGCTATTACAAACACACCCAAGTTTGCACAGACCGAAACCCACTCCGGGGGGCTCCCCAAATTCATCGCCACGCGCTCTTGTTATCGAGCCGCTTCATAGCGGTCCTCGGCAATTAGCATAGGGCCACGCCCCGGAAGGTCGTGTCGTCGACTATGATTTTGGCTAACCCCGGACCGACAATAGTGTTTACCTTGCCGAGTGCCGTTTCGATGGCATCGCCAGGGAAATTGATTTCGACGACATGTGAATTCGGCACCGGCTGGTTGTCTGCGTCGATAACCATCGGCAAGGGCGTAAGCTTTACCCGATAGATGGCCGACTCCGTCTGGTTGCGTGCGGTCACAAGCTGATGTTCCGTTTCGCCATTTCGGCAGACGCCATTTCCTTCAACGTCGTTACCGTCTCGCCCGAGAAGATATCCGCCAGATCGAGGAGGTCCTCGTCCTTAAGTGCAGCAACCGCGGCTTCGATCTCAGCGAGACGATCGACAGCGCGGCCACCTACGGCAGCACGCCGCTTGATCCGTAATTTGAGCATCCACGATCGATAGCAGAGTCAACGCAGGATTGGCAGTGAGATCAGCTAACGCGATTACGCAGCCTGGGATCGGACTCAGACGCAACCGAACTGACTATGACTGTGGGACAGCATCCTTCTGTGCAGGCGCTTCGGCCGCCTGCGGCCTATTCATGCTCTCGACCTCCGCGGTAGTTTTAAAGTCCAAAAGCTCGACCTGAAACACAAGATCGGAGTTGGCCGGGATCGGGCCTGACGCTTGCGACCCATAGGCCATCGCCGCAGGAATACAGAACCGTGCGACGCCATTCTTGGCTAGCATCTGCAATCCTTGAGAGAAGCCCGCGATCACGCCGTTGACCGGCAATGGGGACCGCATCCCTTGATCGAACACTGCCCCAGTCGTTGCCAGGTAGCCGATGTAGTTCACTAGCGAGACATCGCCTTGGGTGGGCTTCGCGCCAGATCCGGGACGCAGCATCGTATATCCCAACCCGGTAGGCGCGCGTGCCGAACACAAGCGCTGCCCCTTTGGCACTATGGGAGTCAAAGGTAGTGCGATGATAGCACTGCTTGCCTTCACCGGCGCAGGTACTGAACCGCGCGGCTTCCCTTTTTGAAGCGCCGCCCCGTTGACAGGTAACGGTGCTGCCAGCAGCGGCAGGACAACGGCGATAACGAGACGGCGCAAGGCACGTGGGGATAAGCTCATTTCCGGGGCTATATCCAGGCCACGGGCGACGCGCCACCGGTTCCATCCCGATATCATCGTGCGCATATTGGCGAGTGATCACCGGCAGGTACCGGTATCGTCGGCCGGTTCGCAACTCAGCGGTTTGTTGGATCGTTTGATGTAATCAAGGAGAGCAACAATGCCGATTACCCCGCACGACGAAGAACCTGGTTTTGAAACCGACGTCAACGAACTGCCAGATAGCGACAACGGTCCAGAAGATAGTCTAGAAGACAAACCGGCGCAAGACGTACAGCGCTCAGACGATCTCGAGGAAGCTCAGAAGGAAGGAGCCGAGGAGAGAGAAGAGGGCGGATTGTATTGAAATTGGGGCGGGACGTTCCGAACTTTTTCTGTGAATGTGTAATCGAAACGTCCCACCCCGTTTTGGCGACGCCAAGACGTTTCTAATGAACTGCAAACCGAGGTTATCAGCTGGGAGCGACTTCTTTCTTTAGCATCGCGTCCTTGAGCGTATTGCCTGCGATCCCCCCGGCAGCGACCGCAACAACGACATTGCCGACGAAAAACTCCACAATACCAACGACGCTGCCGAACGCGATCAGCGCCGAAGTCGTCACCGGTAGCGCGGCCGTTGCCTTACCGATCGCGACTTTCGCCTCTTGGCGGACAAGCCGAAGCCGTTCGAACACCGGCTCGAGCGATCGACCTTGATCGACTGCCGCGATCAGATCGCCCAGCGCACGATGCAGCGCCTTCAGTTGCTGCAGCGCTACCGCGCGATCGGCATCGACCGGTCCACCGTTGTCGCGGGCGAGTTCTTCATCGTCGATCAGCCGTTGCACGGCTTCCAGGGCAACAGGCGCTAACGCCTGAATGACAGCGGCATGCTCGCGCAGAGAAGGGCGCCCGGTCCATGTCGCCGAACTGACGGCATCCGGTCCGCGAACCTCGTCCCAGAGCGCCTTGAACTGCTCACGGACCATCTCACGCCGCAGGGTGCGATCCTTCGTTTCCCGAGCATGGCGTACAAACGCCTCAAGGCTCGGCTGCGCCGCGACAAAGGCCGGCGCCAACGGTCGCAGGTCGGTCCGGCCAAGCAGCGCCCGGCGCAGCGCCTTGTAGCGCGTGTCGTCCGCCAGATCCTGGATCCCATCGCAGGCACCCAGACATAGAGTTTGCAGACGCTGCAGCGCCTCTTCGTCGTTCAGCCCTTCCGGCCAGTGTGTTCCTGAATAGCCCATCGCATTCGATCCGTTTCGACTCAGCTGGCTGTCGAATGCACGATTACGTGGCTGTAGGACATACCAAGAACATCGAAGCGTCAGAACGTCATAGACATACCGCTAACGATGATGTTGGTAGACCGGACCGATGCCGATCCGCCCCGAACATGTCTTCTTGTATCCCATCGACTGGCCCCAGCTATCGCATTTGGTCCGCTTCGTACGGGCAGGCGGACGCTGCGAACATTGCGGGCGCCCACATGGGCAGCGGGTCTTCCACCTCGGAGACGGACGCTGGTGGGACAAAGGCAGGTCGTATTGGCGTGACGGCGACGGCCGGCGTGTTCGTCGACCGACTGAGAACATCCTTCAGATGGGAAAATGGACACCGGTGGTCTTGGCCTGCGCGCATCTCAATCATGATCCCAGCGACAGCGCGCTTCACCAGCTGGCAGCGCTCTGCCAGCGCTGCCACATGATTTACGACGGTCCTGAGCATCGCCGTCGACGTTGGATGAACGCGCATTACCGGCGTGCGCTCGGCGATCTGTTCTACGGCCCATATCCGATGCGAGGGGCGGACTGGATCACGCCGACACCCATCAGCATGCTCGACGACAGTAGATCACTATACGCGAGCGTCCGGTAGCGGAGCACCGGATACGCTGAGCGGCCTGGGTTCAGACAAAAAAAGGGGCCGCCAAAAGCGACCCGGGAGGTTTTAGGAGAGGATGCCTGAAAGGCGTCACCTTGGTATCCGCCAGGCAGGGCAATGGCGAATGCAAATCTGTCTAATCTGGATTGCATTTCATGCACTTGGCAGAAGGTTGTGGCCAAATTCATTCCCTGCCGAGCTCGACGACAGGGTTACTGACGAAGGTACGACTGCGCGGGAAACGGGCCGGATTCCCCACGCCGATCACCATGCCCAACGGCCGTCGTTTGCATATTCGCAAGGGCGTTAGCGCGGCTCCGCAGCCCATAGCAAAACGTGCTTCGCAGCGTCAGTAGCTGGAACCTTATCCACATGAGTATCGAGTCTGACGCTTGACCAAACGGTTCTGGTAACGGAACATAAAGGGAACAGGTAGAGTCTAGACATCATGATCACCGCCCTCGAGTCCCTGCCGACCACCATCGCCCACCTGCGGACAATCGCCACGCCTGTGGTGGATCACCGCATCATGCCATTCGGTATCCCTGCGCTCGACGATCGCCTCGCAAGCAGGGGCCTTCGCGCTGGAGCGCTGCACGAGGTCGCCGCACAAAGCTGTTCGATGGTCGACGATGCCGCAGCAACGCTGTTCCTGGCGGGCATTGCCGCGCGAGAGGCAGCCCATACCGGCGGACCGGTGCTGTGGGTGAGCTGTCGCAACGATCTCTATGCGCCGGGCTTGGAGCAGGCGGGGCTATCATCTGCCGACTTGATTCACGCACAACCCCGTGACGATGCAGCCTTGCTGGCCGTCGTCGAAGACGCGGTGCGCGACGGAACGCCGTCGGCGGTGATCGCCGAGGTTAGCCGGATGGCGATGGTCGCGACCCGGCGCCTGCAACTGGTCGCGGCCGACGCCGACATTCCCGTTCTCATCCTGCGACGCAGACGTAATCGCGACCAGGATCCGCTCGCCGAGCCGTCTGCGGCCTGGACCCGCTGGCGGATCGCCAGTGCGTCGTCCGAGCCCCTGGGTGTCGCCGGCGTCGGCCGATCCCGGTGGCAGGTCGCGGTCGCACGGCAGCGTGGCGGCGAAGCATTTTCGATGATTTTGGAGGGCTGCGATGAGACGGGTTGTCTCGCTGTTCCTGCCGCACTTGGCCATCGAGCGGCTGAGACGGCTGGACCGGCACGCCACGCGGCCGCCTGAGCGGCCTGCCCTTCAGCTTCCCGTCGACGACGATCCCGGTGCGTGTTCGGTACCGCGGGGCGGCGGGTGGCGGCCGGGTGCGCGGTGGGCTCGTGCCGACATGCCAACCAGGCAGGATGTGGAAGGTGAGATCGAAGCGCTACCCGCGCATGCGAAACCACCCATGCGTGAACTTGGCCGACGATCGGAGGCGGCGAACCATCCGTTTCATGGGTTTGCGCAAGCCGACAGTCACGACAGGGTCGCGGCGACCGTTGCCGCGTTCCACAGGGCGCCGCTCGCGCTGGTGGGCAAGGTCGGCCGGCGCGAAGAGGTGGTTGCCGCCTGCGATGGCGCTGCCGCGTTAGGGATCACGATCGGCATGGCCGCGACCCATGCGCGTGCGCTGGTGTCCGATCTCGACATCCGACCTTCCGAGACCGAGGCGGATGCCGCGATGCTGGATCAGCTCGTGCTACGCGCAGTGCGCCGCTGGTCGCCGATCGCAGCCGCCACACCGCCCGACGGGCTATGGCTCGACCTGACCGGCTGTGCGCATCTCCATGGCGGGGAAGAACGGTTCTGCCGGCGTCTGCGCGCGTTTTGCCAGCGTGCCGGGTTCACCGCGCGCGTGGCGGTTGCAGACACACCGGGCGCGGCCCACGCTATTGCCCGGTTCGGGCCTGCCGACATCGCGATCGTGCCCACAGGGCGGACGGTCGAAGCGCTCAGCGGCCTACCGGTCGCGGCCTTGCGCCTAGCAGGCACCGCGCTCGTTGCCGCCCGCAAGTTCGGCTTCGAACGCGTCGCCGATCTTCTACCGGTCGCGCGCGGGCCTTTGGCACGCCGGCTCGGGCTGGCTGCGATCACGCGGCTCGATCAGGCACTCGGCGCGGTCGCCGAACCTATCACGCCGCGCACCGACGAGGTCATGCCGATCGTCGAGCGCCGGCTGCTCGAACCGATCGTCACCGCAGACGCGATCGCGCAGGTCATGGAGGATCTGCTCGGCGACATGGCCGAACTGCTGCGCGCAAAGGGACTCGGCGTACGGTCGCTGCGCCTCGGTGGCTTACGCGTCGATGGCAGCGAGCAGGTCGTCGCCGTCGGCACCTCACGCCCGACGCGCGAGGTCTCGCACCTGCTGCGGCTCATGAAGCTCAGGATCGAACGGATCGATCCAGGACTGGGGCTCGAGCAATTTTATCTGGCGGCGCCGCACACCGAGCCGCTCGACGCGGTCGATCTCGGCGCGGTTCTCGCCGGTGAGGTTCTCGTGCGTGATCCGGCCCGTCTCGTCGACGTCGTTGCCGGCCGCATCGGCGCTGACGCCGTATTCCGGATCGCGCCGGTCGAAAGTCATGTGCCTGAGCGTGCCGTCATGCGGGCCGACCCGGTGGTGGCGCCCGCGGGCTGGCCGAAATGGCGCCGACCGACGCGCCTGCTGACGAGGCCCGAACCGCTGTGGGGCGTGATCGCGCTGATGCCCGATCAGCCGCCCCGGCGGTTCGAGTGGCGCGGCCGGCCGCACAAGGTCGTCGCTGGCGACGGCCCCGAGCGGATCCACGGTGAGTGGTGGCGCCGTGACGCGGAAGTGTGGGCTGTCCGCGACTATTACCGCGTCGAGGACGATACCGGCGGTCGCTACTGGGTGTTCCGGCGTGGCGACGGGTTCGTCGAGGATACCGGCGATCTCAGCTGGTGGATGCACGGCGTGTTCGCATGACCGACTATGTCGAACTTCAGGTCCTCACGCATTTCTCACTGCTGCGCGGCGCGTCGAGCCCCGAGGAGTTGTTCGCGGCTGCGGCGCTGCTTGGCTATCCCTCGATCGGGGTCAGCGACATCGGCACCGTCGCGGGCGTGGTGCGCGCCTGGGAAGCGCAGAAGGCGACGGGCATACGCTCGATCGCCGGCACACGCGTCAATCTATCCTGCGGCCGGCAGTTGCTGCTCTACCCGACCAACCGCCCCGCCTGGTCGCGCCTGACGCGTCTGCTGACAGTGGGCAAGAAGCGGGCGGGGAAGGGCGGGTGTCTTCTCCACTGGCATGACCTCGAACCCTGGTCGGAGGGCATGATCGCCATCCTGCTGCCGCACGAGGCAGACGAGGATAATCTGGCAGCGCTCGCGGACCTGAAGACTCTCTATGGCCGTCGCGGGTATATGGCACTGTTCCAGCGGCGCCGGCCGGACGATGCCGTGCGGATCGACGCGCTGGCGCGGCAGGCGGGCGGCGCTGGCGTTCGTGCGGTGGTGACGGGGGATGTCCTCTACCACGCGCCCGAAGCAAGGCTGCTCCAGGACGTGGTGACGGCCGTGCGCGAGAAATGCACTGTCGACGAACTCGGCTACCGGCGTGAGGTCAATGCCGACCGTGCGCTCAAATCCCCCGACGAAATGGTCCGGCGGTTCAAGGCGTATCCCGATGCGCTACGCGCGAGCGTCGACATCGCGCGTCTGTGTACCTTCGATCTAGGTGAACTGGCCTATCAGTATCCGCACGAGCGGCTGATCGACGGGCTGACCGCGCAAGAAGCCTTGCAGAAGCTGGCGGAAGACGCTGTCGCTGCCATGTTCAACGGCGCGGTGCCGGCTGCCTATACCGAGCAGATCGCCCACGAGATGCGGCTGATCGGCGAGCTCGGCTATGCGCCGTATTTCCTGACCGTTTACGCGATCGTCCGCGAGGCGCGCCGGCGCGGGATCCTGTGCCAGGGGCGCGGTTCGGCTGCCAATTCCTGCGTCTGCTTCGTGCTAGGCGTCACCTCGATCGACCCGATCAAGCATGAGTTGCTGTTCGAGCGGTTCGTCAGTGGCGAGCGCCGCGAGCCGCCCGATATCGACGTCGATTTCGAGCATGAGCGTCGCGAAGAGATCATCCAGTGGATCTACGAAACCTATGGCCGCAACCACTCGGCGTTGACCGCGGTCGTCACACGCTACCGGGCGCGCGGCGCGGTGCGCGACGTCGGCAAGGCGCTCGGCTTGCCCGAAGACCTGACCTCGTCATTGGCCGGCCAGGTCTGGGGCTGGTCGGCCGAAGGCGTCGGCGAAAAGCAGGTCAACGAATTGAACCTCGACATCGGCGATCGTCGCCTGCGCCTCACGCTCGAGCTCGCCCGCAAGCTGATTGGCGTGCCCCGCCACATGTCGCAGCACCCGGGCGGCTTCGTGCTCACCCATGACCGTCTCGACGATCTGGTCCCGATCGAACCCGCTGCGATGGAAGACCGGCAGATCATCGAATGGGACAAGGACGACATCGACGCGCTGAAGTTCATGAAGGTCGACGTGCTGGGTCTCGGCATGCTCGGCTGCATGAACCGCGCCTTCAACATGCTCGAGGCGGACAAGGGGCTGTGCGTTGGCCTGGCCGACCTGCAGGACGACGATCCCGACGTCTATGCGATGATCTCGAAGGCCGACACGCTCGGCACCTTCCAGATCGAGAGCCGCGCGCAGATGTCGATGCTGCCGCGCATGAAGCCGCGGCGCTTCTATGATCTCGTCATTCAGGTTGCGATCGTACGACCAGGACCGATCCAGGGCGACATGGTCCACCCGTATCTGCGCCGGCGCGAAGGGCTGGAGAAGCCGGAATACCCACGGCCCGAGCTGCGCGGGGTGCTGGAAAAGACGCTCGGCGTGCCGCTGTTCCAGGAACAGGCGATGAAGGTCGCGATTGTCGGTGCCGGGTTCACGCCGGCCGAAGCCGATCAGCTGCGTCGCGCCATGGCGACGTTCAAATTCACAGGCGGCGTGTCGCACTTCAGTGAAAAGCTGATCGGGGGCATGGTCGAGCGTGGCTACCCGCGTGAGTTTGCCGAGCGCACCTTCCGGCAGCTCGAGGGCTTTGGCTCTTACGGCTTTCCCGAAAGCCACGCGGCGTCGTTCGCCAAGATCTCCTACGCCTCGTCGTGGATGAAGCATCATCACCCGGACGTATTCTGCGCGAGCCTCATGAACGCGCAACCGATGGGCTTCTATGCGCCCGCACAGATCGTACGCGATGCGCGCGAGCACGGCGTTGTGGTTCGCCCCCCTTGCGTCAACGCAAGCCGCTGGGACTGCACGCTGGAGCCGTATGGCGGGCGGTACCTCGCCGTACGGCTGGGGCTCCGGCAGATCCGCGGGCTGTCCAACGCGGACGGCGCCAAGATCGTCGGTGCGCGCGAGCTGACCGCGTTCGAGAGCGTGGAGGACGTATGGCGCCGATCAGGCGTGCAGCGCGCCGCGATCGAGAAGCTTGCGGATGGCGATGCCTTCCACAGCTTCGGTGCCGATCGTCGGCAAGGCTTGTGGAAGGTGAGGGGGCTCGGCGAAGCGCCGTTGCCGCTGTTCGCCGCGGCCGACCGCGCGGATCAGGCGGTCAGCGCGGAAGGGATTGAACCGGATGTCGAACTGCGCCCACTGACCGACGGTCGTGAGGTGATCGAGGACTACCGCGCGCTGCAACTCTCGCTGCGCGCGCATCCGCTGACCTTCGTCCGTGATGAGCTGGCCAGACGCGGCGTGACCAAATGCGCGGACTTGGCGACGATCCGTGACGGACGGCATGTCGAGGTCGCCGGCATCATCCTCGTTCGCCAAAAGCCCGGGTCTGCCAAGGGTGTGCTGTTCATCACGATCGAAGACGAGACCGGAATCGCCAACGGCATTCTGTGGCCCGATCGGTTCGAGCGGCAGCGCCGCACCGTCATGTCCGCGTCGATGATCGGCATGAAGGGCAGGGTGCAGAAGGAAGGTGAGGTCATCCACGTCATCTGCGACCGGATCATCGACCACGGCGATCTGCTGCACCGGGTCGGCGAGATGTCGTTCCCGCACCGGACCGGCCGCGGTGACGGCGCGAAGCATGCCGGCTCCCCCGACCGCGGGGACAAGGGCTGGAGCCCGAACCCGCGCAATTCCTACTGGCCACCCCATGCGGACGGCATGGATCCGGAAGCTGTCGTGAAGTTCAAATCTCACGACTTCCACTGATGGCCAAGCTCGTCCGTCATCAACGCGTTGTCATCGCGCTATCGGTGCATATCTTGCGGGGCGGCGTTGCGCGTTGCTCGGACGCTCGCGTCGATGTCGTCGAGATCCGGTTGGCGCTGCGCTGCCTGCTGCCGCACTGCCCGGAACGCTGGCCGCTCGAACTCTACTGGGATGCCGCAGCCCAAGAGAACGAGATCGGCAGGGCACAGGGCGTGACCGCGGCGTTCAACGGGATCGTCCGCCAGCTGCGGCGCGCCGGCTGTTATGAAGAGGTAACCGAACCGTGAGTATGCGACTACCGCGAGCAGCCATTGCTCGCGTTCCCGAAGGCACGCGGATCGTCAGCGTTGAGCGCATGTCGCGGGCGTTCACCAAATATCATCTCGACGACGGCCGCGCGCTGCACCGGTTCAAGATGGAAGAGCCGCACGCCACGCCGCATGATCACCCTTGGAGTTTCGAGACGGAGATCCTCGATGGCGGCTATGTCGAAGAGGTGTTCCACCTGGATCCGAGCGGCGGTTGGCATAGCGAACTCGTCCACCGCATCCCGGGCAAAACCTACCATGTCGACGCCGCGCACATTCACCGCATCGTCGAACTGCCGACGGGTGAATGTTGGACCCTCGTTCGTGCAGGTCACCACACCCGGGAAACTCGGTTCTGGCGGTTCGGAGACAGGGTTCAGTCCCGGGCGTGGCATGAGCGCCGATGGACGCGCTTCGGATAAGCCATTACGGCGAGAGCCAGTCCGCCCCGACTTTCATGACGGCGTTGGCCGGGGAAGGGCATCGAGCGCTGCCGATACCTGCAGGCGCAGATCGTCGTCCCGGGTGATCTCCAACATCGCACTGAGGCTGCTGCGGGCGCCGGCCACATCACCTGCGACCAGCTGAAGTCTGGCGCGCTCCCACCAACCATGGGCATGCGTAGGTGCCACGATCGTCATGCGATCGTACAGGACCAGTGCGCGCGCAGGGTTGCCAGCCTGCTCGGCACGGGTTGCCTGGTTAAGCAACAGTCGAACGAGCGCCGATCGGTTCGACAGGGGAAGCATCCCGTCGGAAAACCGCGCCTGACCCGTCATCTGCTCCAACAACGCTTGCACCTGTTCCGGGGCGACGATGCGACCATCGTTGAAGGGATCGATGATCAGCGCATCCGACGCGTCGCCAAGGCGCACCAGGACGTGACCGGGGGTATTGAGCGGCATTGCCGACCATCCGAGACGTCGTGCCATCGCCACATAGAGGATCGACAGACTGATCGGCAGACCGAGCCTGCGATCGACGACAGCAATCAGGTCCGCATTCTGGGGATCGTCGTAGTGCGTACGGTCGCCGGAGAATCCGAACTCTCCAACCATCACGCTGCTCAGGGCTTGGGCCTGAGCAGCGCTGCCCACTGCATCGCCGTCAGCAGCGCGCAGGGCTATTTCTATGTCGGTCAGCTCGTCGATATATTCATCGAGATCGACACCGGGGTGATCGAGCGCTGCGAGTTCAATTGCAGCCAGATCAAGCTCGATCTCTGTGTCTTCCATCAGCCCGAGATGAAGAATGCTATTGGTCATGAGTCGTTAGATGGGAGGCTGCTTCGACGGTTTCTATGGCGACGCCAGGATACGGCGCGCCTGATCCATGACCAGTTTATGATACGTGAGCAGCGACTGTGCGGCACAGCCGGTTCCGCCCCTGATCACGATCCTGGACCCTACCGACATTGATACTGGCTGCGTGAAACCTACGACGATATCGTTGGCCTGCAGAAACCCTACGACCCTGCCAAAATGACCGTCCGGGGGCCTGTCTTCCCGACACGCAGCAAGGAACGGTAGCATTCGGCTATCCTTGGCATTCGAAATGACCGCGCCGAACGATCCATTGTGTCCGCTGCGTGTTGTAAGACGGTGACAGGGAGCCAAGATGATGACGCAGGATGACGAACGCTGGATGCGCGAAGCGATCACGATCGCCCGGTCGAAGGGATCCGACCCCTCGACCTCACCGCTGGGGTGCGTGATCGTACTCGATGGCAAGGTTATCGCGGGCGAGCGCAATCAGACCATGGAATTGCCGGACGCAACCGCGCATGCCGAGATGATGGCGATCAGACGGGCGTGTGAAAGCACCGGGGAATTGGAGCTGCGCGGTGCGACGCTCTACTCCACGCTGCAGCCCTGCGGCATGTGCACGATGGCGTCGATCTGGTCGAAGGTCGGGCGCGTTGTTTACGGGGCGGGCCGCGATGATGTCCACGAGATGTATTTCGAAGCACAGCACGTCGACACGCTGACGTTCATCGGCGACGCCTACCGCGACGATATCGTCATTGAGGGAGGCTGCCTTCGCGACGACTGCGCCAAGCTCTATTATGGTCCGGACGCAGAGCTGCCAGTCGACGAGCAGGCAAATCTATAGCGTGCTGCGGCTGCGCTAAACCGAACGAAACTTACCCTGGAGTCGGCGCGTTGCGGCGGTGCCGGAGCAGTTTACTTCGCGGCTATCCGCTCAGCGAGGACACTATCATGGGCTTGTTTTCCAAAGACATCGTGACGTTCGACGACCTGTTCCTGCATCAGCTGCAGGACGTTTATTACGCGGAAAACCAGATCACCAAGGCGTTGCCGAAGATGGTCGACAAGGCGACGGCGCCAGCCCTGAAGCAGGGCTTCGAAACCCATCTGCGTGAGACGGAAGGGCAGATCACGCGCCTCGAGAGCATCTTCGACCTGCTCGGCGAGAAGGCAAAGGCAGTGACCTGCCCGGCGATCGACGGCATCATCAAGGAAGCCAACGAAGTCGCCGGCGAGATCGAGGACAAGGCGGTGCTCGATGCCGCGCTGATCGCGTCGGCACAGGCCGTCGAGCATTACGAGATCACGCGGTACGGTACGCTGATCGCCTGGGCGAACCAGCTCGGCCGCGCCGATATCGCAGCGATCCTGAAAGAGACGCTCGACGAGGAATATGCGACCGACGGCAAGTTGACGGCGATGGCAACGTCGAGCGTGAACGCCAAGGCGGAAGCGGTCACCGCATAAACGTTACGGTGTCGGGGGGCCGATGCTCCCCGACCATTTTTCCGCTTTCATAAAAGGCACGTTCGATGGCTGATGATATCGCATTCACGCTTCCCGAAGCTTTGCGTGCGCAAAAGCATATGCGCGATGCGCTGGGCCTGGGCGAGGAGCGGTTCCCGGTGCCGGCCTTCATCAACATGGTGAGCGACGAGATCGAGCAGCTGCGCGACGCTGGCAGGACCGATGGCGAAATCGCTGCGCTTGTCGAAGAATCGAGCGGTCATGCGCTCACCGAAGCGGATATCGCGCGCTACTACACGCCAGCCGAAGACCGGCACTCCAACGAGCATTGAACCGCCCCTTCCAGGTCAGCGATCGCGTCCCTTGCCGGGGGCAGGGGACACGGAATTACTGTCCTGAGCGCGACTACCGACACCCGCGTCGAGCGTCCCACCGGTTCTGATATTATCCGCGATACGCTGGCGCGCGGCTTCCCCTTGTGCGGTAATGCTGCGCGCGCTGTCGCCGCGGTCCCGCGCTAACTGCATTGCCGCATCGACGATCGTTTGTGCGGGTGCGAGGCGCGGATCGGCTAGGTTTTCCCAGGCGCGTTGTTGAGGAACAAAGCGGCAAGCCATCCTTGTCCAGGGGAATGGCCCTGCGGCAGGATCGGTCGTTCGAGCGAGCGTACCGCGCGCTGCAGTTGGGGGGGCGGCTGAGCATTGATCTGGACGCCAAGCGCGGCGCCGATCTCGCGGACACGCTCGAGCGGCGTCTGCTTGGGACCGATGACCGCGTCGACCTGCCGTATCCCGAGATAGGTTAAAGGTGCGACTGATACACCGGGCCTTTGGGATGCCGGACATAGGCGAGCTCCGTGCGCGCATGTGCTATCGCTGCCGATGGCGCCTCTGCCCGGACAAGCGCATGCAGACGATCGGCTGCCTGCTGGCGCGCGGCGGGCAGGTACCCCAAGCTGGGAAGCAACTGGATCACGCCAACCCCGCTCAGCATGCTAATGATCACCGCAGTGGAACGTCTTCCCGTAGACACTCGTTTTACTTATTGCGTTTACAAGTTGCAATCACTAGATGGCCTCCGCCCTGGGAGACGAAACATGGCTGCCGTGGCCTTCAATATCGACGAGGCCTACGAGCCCACTGCACACGAAATCGAGGCGGCCGGTAACGCTGCGCGTGCGCTGTCGAGGGTAGATTCCAGCCGCCCGATTCACCTGACTGTAGAAGGGGCAGGCGAGGACGTTATCACCCTACCGTCTGGTGTGTTCAACAGCATCGTCAAGATGCTGGTTGAGATCGGCAACGGTCATGCCGTCACTGTTGTGCCAGTACAGGCAGAACTTACAACCAGCCAGGCAGCCGACCTGCTCAACATGTCGCGTCCGCACCTCATCAAACTAGTAGAACGCGGTGACCTGCCGTTCCGGATGGTCGGCACGCATCGTAAGCTGCTCGGGCGCGACGTGCTGACCTACCGCAGCCGCATGGATGCGGCCCGGCATGAGGCCTTGCAGGGGATGGCGGACCTGGATCAGGAAGCTGGCCTTTTCGACGATCACGCGCCCCTCGATCGTCCCTGATGCTGGTCGGCCGCTACACCGTCCTGCTCGATGCCAACGTCATGCATCCCTCCATCGTGCGGGGTGCGCTTTTGTGGTTCGCCGCCAGCCGGCTGTTCCGGCCGCTTTGGAGCGAGGCGATCTTAGCCGAGTGGGAGGAAAGCCTGAGGCGGCGGTTTCCCGATCTGGCAGCTGACCATTTTCAACGCCAGCGGGCTTACATGGGCAGCTTCGGGGAGGCGCTGGTGGAAGGCTATGAACCGCTGATGCCTGCCCTGACGCTGCCTGATCCCAAAGACGTCCATGTTCTTGCGGCAGCGATTCACGGCAGAGCGGATGCGATCGTCACTTACAACCTCAAGGATTTTCCGGTCGAAGTGGCTGCCCGCCACGGTATCGAGGTAAAGCATCCCGACGACTTCATCGTCAATGTCATCGATCTTGATACGGCCAAGGCTCTGACCGCGATCGGTAGCCAGCGCCGTCAGTTTCGCAATCCAGTTGTAACCGCCGAAGATTACCTCGACCGCTTTCGGAAAAGCGGCTTGGTCCAAGCGAGCCACCGACTGCAACCCCTCGCCGAGCTATTTTGATAGAGGGTTCTGACACTAGTAAGCAGTTGAAGGCGTTGACCCATCTGAAGCGTCACTACCGTCCGGTTGTGACACTTGATCGTTCTATCAAAGACGATCATTTTAGCGCAGCGTTGATTGAGGCGGACGCCCGCCCTTCCTAGCTCCGCATTGACCCCGTGAGACCGGTCGGCGACATTGGCGTCCCAATCGTCGAGGTACTGATGACAGGATCGAATTTCGGCATACCGCGTCCGATCGGCACCGGGCTGCCGACCGAGCAGCCAATCCTGCTGACCCACGCCGCCAGCACCTTTCTCGATGCCCATGCGCGCATCGTGGCGGCAGGCAAGGTGATCAAGGCCAGGATAGACAAACGAGAGACGCAGATGGTGGCCGTGCCGGGGCTGATTGCCCTGGCGACCCTGCTGTATTGCGTATTCCACGGCTACATCGTGTCAGGTGTCATTCTGGCGGCGATCGTCGGATTTGGGGCGCTCTGCCTGGCAGGCATGGTCTCGGCGGTCATCGGCAAGCCGACCGATCCAACGCCTGCGCAGTTGATCGCCATTGGCGTCGAGGAGGTGCAGCGCTTCGCCCCACTTATGAACCGCGGACGCTATCAATGGGTTCGTCGGGACTATGATTTCGTCGGCGTGTTCCCCGATACGGGGTTCGTCTATTATTTCGGTCCGACAACCCGCTGGCAGCATCTGCTGATGGCAGGCCGCCAGACCGTCCGCCAGGTCCGGGTCAACATAACGACAAAAATCAGCCAGACCTCCACCAGCACGACCGCGCACGGCCGGCGTTATGCCTTGGCACCCACCCGCAACGTCGCGGTGCTGTCCAAAGGTAAATCGACCACCACGCACCAGACTTCGACGACCACGCGCACCAGCCATGTGCTGGAGATCCAGTATCAGGCCGGGGCAGGAACGGCACCGGCCTGGTTGTCGTTGAACTTCGGCGAAGACGGACGACTTGCCGAGGATTGGCGACTGATGATCGCTCAGACGGCGGGGCTGGCCTAGCTTCAGACTACCATACTGGTCCGGCAACCGCCCTAATTACTGATCCTGGACGAACGATCGACGGCAAGGTCATCTCCTGCCACCTCTGTCTACCATTCAGCTTCGCCCCGTTACACAGACAGGGATACTGTCGCTGACGGAGATACGATGATGACGAAGAACGTGTTTTGCATGCTGGTGCCGGTATTGGGCCTCGCCATCCTTGGCGCATGTGCAACGACCGGAACCACCGAACCCGGACGTACGGTCTGCCGCCCCGCCGCTGCAGCAACGCTGGTCGGCAAGGCCGCTCCCGACGATGCTGCCATCCTCCGGACGACCGGAAGCTCGATCGTACGCCGCATCGCCCCTGGTGATGCGACCACGAAGGACTTCCGCGAGGAACGCGTCACGGTCACGATCGCCAACGGTCAGGTGGTTGCCGCGTCCTGTGGCTGAGCGTCACCGGTTGGTAAGAATGGTCCCGACCATGCTGTTTCTCATCGGCTGCGCTTCTACCCGCCCGGTGGAAGGGCCGGTACGCTTAGGACAGATGGCAGCCGTCAACGGCCCGCGGGTCCGGGCGGATCGCGTGATCGAGGACAGCCGCTGCCCGACTGACGTGCAATGCGTCCAGGCGGGTCGCCTGATCGTGCGGGTGACCGTATTCGGGGGTGGGTGGTCCCGACAGTTCGATCTACAGCCCGGCGTCCCCGTCCATGTCGCTGACGGCAGCCTGACGCTGGTCGAGGCTACTCCGCTCCCGCGCACGACGCGGCCTCGAACTAGGATGCACGCGTACCGCTTCACCTTCAATTTTCAGGGAGGGTTGTGACTAGGTGGCAAACTACCCGATCTCCTCGACCTTTACGATCGTGGGAATGGAAGATCCGCCATGCTCGACCGCTTCCTTTCCCAGCGCCGCGTCGCGCGCGTCCTCTTCGGTGGCTTGATGGACCTCGAATACCTTCTCGAGCGGTTTTCCCATCGGAAAGAGGCAGCTCACCGTCACCTTCCAAAGCCTGTCCGTCATTGTGACTTCTCCCTTGCCAGCTGATCCCGCCTGTCGATTGCAGCCGGCGTATCCGGCCGCGACAGGGTAATAGTGCATTTCGTGGATTTGGCGTTCTTGCCCATAGCCCTGCGGCATCCGTCCACCGCATCGCGATTGTCCTGCACGATGATCGCACCCTCCACCATTGTGTCCCAATTGACCGGCAATGCTGCCGCACCGAGCCGCCCGGCCCCGTTCCACATGCCATCCGTACCGAGCGTGCTCGTCGTCATCCGCTCGGGCCAGTGCCTGCTCGTTGGAGCGACGTTGCGCGCCACGAACCCCGGCAGCACTGACCATATCCAAACCGATCGAGCGTGTCGGTGTGGCAGGCGTAACTTATGCTTCCGCGTCCCGCGTCGATATTGCCGATATGCCTTCCGTCGGGCAGTGGTGAAGGTAGAGATCCGTCAAGGGTGGGTTATGGATCGCATATATGTCCGCGAAGGTGATGGCCTGTTTCTGGGCGCCATCAAGCTTGTTTTCTTTGCCCCGCTGCTCGCGGTGCCGGTTTATGCCGCAGTGTGGGGATGGAACGCGCTTACAGCGTTGCATTGGCATCCGGCCCTGATCGTACTGGCGGCATTTGTCTCGATTGGCGTCATAACTGCAATTCTGACTGCACTAGCGAGCCCCCTGCCCCGCACGACAACTGGGATTGGCGTTCTCTATTGCACGGCCATGTATGGCCTTGCCGCTTATGCCCTCACCAGCGACCCGATCTGGACAACGGTGATCGCGCTTTTAGCGGCCGTCTTATCGTGGGAGCCTGTTGGCGCATTCATCGCACGCCGAGCAGCCGGCTAATCTCTTTAGACCTGTGACTTTCCGGCCCGGTCGTATGCCAAGCCCGCGTTGTGCTGCCACCTTTCCAGCTCAACGGTTCCGTGTCGGCGGTCCCGGAATGCGGAAGGGTTTCAGTCCCTGTCGTTCAACTTCTGACGTAACCATGTTCTTCGTTTGCGAGTCTGTGGTGGTGCGCAGCAGCAACAGGATTTCGACCAGCATGGCGTTAAATCCGCCAGTGGTTTGCTGATCTTCAGCAGAGGCAACGGACCGCTCGGCCAGCTGATCGCGAAGCTCGTCCATCGTTTCACCCATGTCGATCATGGCCGCGCGGATACTCGCCAGCTCATCATCGATTCTGTCGGTCTGGTCGAGGCGGTCGCGTATGTAGGCGGCGATGCCGACCCCGCGCTGTTCGGCTTGGGCGGCATAGACAAGCGCCTGTCCCTCCCTCAACCGAATCTTGATGGAATCCGACAGCGCCATAATGCCTCCGACTACAGCTTGGACCTCATACATACCATGTTTCTTACAGTTTTACAGTGTCTTATCAATTATTGGGGTCCTCCTAGGGTCCAGCTTGGTAAGCTAATGATGTTAATTACTGTTTCTAATCAATTACTTATCGGCACCGGAAGGTGCGTATGGTGTACGACCCGAAATCATCGATTTAAGGGTCGGAATTGAAGCTCTGACAGCTCCGAAACGGACTGACTGACCTTTAAGGGGGTCCAAACTACCCTGATGAACGAAGTTCAGCAGGCGGAACCAGCGAAACAGCCGGATCGGCTGCAAACGGGTTGCAAAAGGACTGCAAACTGTACGCAACCGGACTGCAAATCTTGCGCTGAGACGGAACCGACCTGCATTCTGACTACATATAACATGCATATCGCATGCAAATTCCGTGGACAGTCGGTAGTGGCCGTTCCATACCGTTCGCCAAGCTTAACAAACGTTGGAGAGCGCTATGACTGACCCTCTAGCCGACCACCTCAAATTCGTGCCCAAGGTGAAAAAGGCAGCGAGATTGCGAGCCTTGATGCCCGAGATCGAACGCCAGCTTAGCGCCGGGGCACGTTATGAGGATATCGTCGCACACCTTAACGCTGGCGGGCTGGAAATCACTTTCTCGACGTTCAAAAGCTACATCTACCGCAACAGAATCGACCAGCGGTCGACACAGGGTCAACCGGTTGAAGCCAAATTGCCGCCTGTTGAACGGGTGGAGCCCGAACGGAATACGGAGCGCAATACCAGCGCCAATTCGGAATCGATCGTGGACGGCAATCCCCCCTCGGAATTACCGGAACCTGATACCGTGGCGGTTGATAAGCCGTCTCTCGCTGACCTTCTCGACGCGAAAAAAAGTGCCGCCTATATCGATCAGTTCATGACGCGCCGGCCTCTTTTGATAGGTCGCAATCGCGATAAACCGTGATCCCAGTTTACGGCTTCTGTTTAGCGGCTTTTCGCTTCGCGGCGCGGGCAGCTAACTCGGCCGTGTAGCGGTCGGACTCTTCCTCCTGGTCCTTCCACATTTGCTCGATCGCAGGATGGATTTTGGGCCCGTCGCCCAGCTGTTCACCGTCTAGAACATAGTCAACCGCCTCGTTCTCGGTTGGGGTCTGGATTACGTTGTCCGGATAGCCGGGGCCATAGCGGCATCCCGACCAAGTGCCGTCGTCGTGGGGTGTTACCGTACCCTGAGCCCGACCGGATTCTGCAAAGACGACCTTCGACCGGATTGGATTATCGCGGATGTCGCGAATGACTGCTTCGTCGTCTGCATTGCGTTGCTCACGTCGCTCGCGTGCCGATGGGGTATTCTTGGGTGTGTAAGCCATCAGGCGCCTCCATCATCGTGATGAGAGGCGCTAACCGGCTGAAGAGCCGGGTGTTAGGAACCCTGCACAAGCACAAGGCGCTGCCACCTTTGGGCAAGCCTTGGACATGCGTGACAGCCACCCGGCGGAGAAGCTCTCGACCGGACTTGTGATCATCGGGGTTCCTACGCCCCACGGCCGGGATTGACCGAACCGCAGGTCTATGGTCGCAGAAGGAAGCGCTTTGGACAAGCTGGCGTGACAGCGACGGGCGTTTCGACGATCATTACCCCATCGAGCCAGGACGATCCTGCCATGAACGATGCCCTTCCGAGTTTCCGCACGCTGGCCGAGCAAGTCGCCTACGCTGCCGTCCTGGCTGACCTCGCCGGCCGCGATCGGGGAGACGAGGCGGTCATGATCTTTCGGGAACCGACCGACCCGGACGCGGCGGTGACCGCCGATGCCATGATCCGCGCCAGCAGCATCAGCGACGCGCTGTACGCCCGGCTGCTCGCCGCTGCTGATCGGTTCTATGCTTCGCCGCCGGATACCCGCACGGTCGCATTCGATGCGTTCTGCACGCTGGTCCATATCGGCCGCAGGCGGCATCCGTTCGAGCGGCTGATCCGGGAAGCGCGTGACCGGGCGGAGGCCCTGCCCTCGCCGATGGTCCAGCCAATCGGCCTCGCGGACTATGCCGCTGCACTGGGTTACCGCACCCGGGCGCCGAACTAGCGATGCTGGATGAGAAACTGGCGACGATCGCGCTCTACCCCGACACGCTGGATGCGTTACATCGGGTTTGGGAGCGGGGTTGAAAATCGCCGTCGCTTCCAACCTTGCTCTGCCCTACGCCAGCCCGCTGAAGGCCCTCCTGGGCGGTCTGGTGGAATTTGGCACTTCTCCTTCAATGCAGGTGCGATCAAGCCTGACATGGCGTTCTACGCCGGCCTGACGGCACACCTGGGAAGCGAGGCCAGTGAACTGCTGATGGTAGGCGACACCTGGCGCGATGACATCGTCGACGCCGTGGAGGCCCGATCACGTGCGCGGTAGGTCGATCGCGAAGGTCGTGCTCCCGTGCCGCTTCACCGCTGTTCGCGATCTTGGTGACGCTTATCCCGATCGCCAAAGAGCTGCGCAAATGATGGAGCTTGAACTTGTCCGTAGCGGCATCGATGCGGACCTTGGCCACCTTCATGTCCAGTGGTGGGCGGTTCGGGCCGATCTGTTGTGGCAGATCCTTATGGATGCCCCGGGTGCAGAAAAGGTAGCTGCGACACGCGCTGGAAGATTATTTTGATACTCGTGGCCAGCCTGAAACCAGCCGCGCTCGACTGATGCGAAACGCGATTGCGACTATCGCCGCACGAAAGCATGCCTGACGGCCATGGAAGGCGCAGGAGGCGCGTATCTGGTTTAATGATTAGCCGGCCCTGGGGGGTCGGTTTGATCCGCTACCGATGGCGTTTACGCTGCGATTAAATTATTTTCACTTTCGACCACGGGCCACCCCATTTTTAGCGATCCACAAGCAGTCCGGTAATCTACCTACCCGTCACGGTAAATGCTTGGATATAGGCACGACCCAATCCATTTTTCAAAGATATAGAAGCTCGCTGGTTAGAGGGTTTATATCTAATGTTAACTAGTTAGGTCACTTTTTGACGGGCTTAACTGTCCTTTTTTCAGCGAGTTAGCTCGATAACGCTGTTCCGGATGTGTCGTCATCTCGTTCCTAAAGTGTCGACACCTGGGTTCCCGAAGGATCGACCTTGCGTTCCTGAAGGACCGAGCCTTGTTCCTGGAGTGTCGAAGGCTCGTTCGATTGCGTAATTTTTTCGGCGCAATTGAATCAGTTCGGTGAGGTTTGTCCGAAGGGACGTTCAATTGCGACAGATACTCGAGCGTCAAGCGGGAGGAACATTCTCAAGCACGACACTTCGGGAACGGTTGGCCCAGTCTATAGCGATTTTGACGTACGCGCGGCTCCCCTGCCCTCCCGGGGCAGAGGCGGTTCGTAAGACGAAGCAGTGTTAACGCCCAAGTTCGTGGCGGTGCTTTTCATGGTAGCGCCGGACAAATCCGATGAACGCCGCCTGATAACTCACCGGCGTTCGAGCGCTGTCCCCCTCAACCCACGTGCGAAACTCATCGTGCAACGTCTGGTAATCCCATCCAGGGCATTCCGCGCGCAGCGTTGCCATTGTTGCGTCGGTGATTTCGCCAGCGGTCGCTCGTGTCGCCAGACTGGTCCGCGACCGTCGCAGCAGCGCTGTTACGTCAATCGTCTCATTCGCATCGTTGGCCGTCGCAGCGGGGTTAATTGACGTTGGCCTTGCTGCAGCCTTAGCGCCCTCTGCCCCGTGCGCCGTCACGGTCTTCAGCGGGCGCTCCACATCGCTGCGGCGTTGCATCCGCAGAGATGGCTCGCGCTTGCCAGCTGGCGTCTCCAAAGCGAGCGCATAGCCCGGCAGCTCGTTGCGCTCGACGATCTTAGCGATCTCGAACTTAAAGCGGCGATATTGCCCTTCGGCGCCCGACTTCTCGAATAGCGTCGGCATGGCAATCGCGAAGCCGACCTCCCCTGCCCCGCCAGCATGCTTGCGCGCGACGCGGTACAGCCAGCGCTCACGCCCGCCGGTCAGGTCGAAATAGGCACGGTCGATCGACAGCACCCCGCCCTGCATCATCACGCCTTCCCAGAACCAGTTCGACACCTCGATCGTCATCCCACGCGACCGCTCGGTTTTTTCGTCGACCAGCTGCGTCCAGCCGTCGAGCCAACTGAACGTCGCCTCTCGGCGGTTCTCGGCGCGAATGTTGGTCTTGATCGTGGTCGACACCAGCCGGTCGAGCGCCTGGCCGAGCAGCTCATACGCGCGTCCGGTCGTGGGCCGCCCGATCGCGCGGAGCAGGTCGTAGGGCATAAGGTGGAGCTTGCGCGGAACGTCGTTGACTCCGCGCCGGGCCATGTCCGCAAGCACGCTCGCGCAATAGATTAATATGTCCGCATCCCAGATCGTCGCCATCCCGTAATCGGGGTTGCCCGAGACGTGCACCCACAGCTTGCCGTCGGGGCTATGATAATCGATCGGTTTGACGCGCTTCGATTTGGCGAGGCTGAAGAACGGACGCTCCATCATCTCGCGCTGGTCGCGCAGCGGTAGGTCGGCGAGATATGGGAGGAGCAGGTCGAACCGTTCGGACACCCTCTGACGATCGGCGCGGGTCATGCCGCCACGCCCTGATTGTTTCCCCGGGGAAACATCGTCGGGGCGGTGGCGACAACCGTCCGCATTGATAGGGGACGTAGCATGTTTCCCGGGGGAAACACGTTCACCGCTGAAGTCCGCGGCCTGCGGCCTCCAGATGTACTAGCGCCTGCCGCAGCGCGTCGACCAGCTCGTCGTTCCCGGCGCCCGACCCGGCATGGAGCCGGATCGTCACGCCCTGTCGGTTGCTCGACTGGATGCTAAGCCCAGGGCGCCCATGAGGCGTGGTCCATGTGAACGGGGGCGCCGCGTCGGCGAGATCGTTCGACACCTCGAGCAACCGCCGCAGCACGTCGGCAGGAGGGTAGGGGGGCGCACCCCGATCGCGCCGTGCGGCCTGTTCACGCGCGAGATCTCGAGCAGCACTTTGAATAGCCTTAGCGGCAACCTTGTCGTCGAGCGCCTGCGCCAACGCATAGGCAGGTTTGAGTTGGACGTCGGCGGGGGAGGCGAACGCGGTGATCACCACGTCGGGGATCTGTGCGACCTTGACCATCTTTGACAGCCAGCCCTTTGACACCTTGAGCCGCTCCGCCATCCGCGTCAGGTGGTTGCCGTAATGCGCCTTGAGCGCCTCGGCATAATTGCGAGCACGCTCGAGATCTGACACATCTTTACGCGCGCGGTTCTCGAGATCAGCAAGCCGGAATGCGGCTTCGTCGTCGAGGTTGGCAACCTGCGCCACGAACTGCATCTCAGGATAGGAATGCGCGCGTAGCCAGCTGATCGACCAGTGGCGTCGCGTGCCCGCGATTACCTCGAAGTCATGCGCAGGATCGCCGTTGACACGACGTACCACTGCAGGAACCTTTTGCCCGCCCTCGGCGATGATGGAATCGATCAACTCCCGGCAGCCTTTTTCTGTAAGATGCTGGTAGCTACGCGCATTACCCGGCCAAATCCGTACACGTGCCGGGTCAAGCAGCAGCTGCGTCACTTGTCGCACTTCCCCGCTGGTCACGCGCGCTAGCGCAGTCTCGCGGTTGAGCAGTGTCGTCCCACGCGTCCGTTCAGGCGCGGGCGGGGCAGGGGGCGCGCCGGTGTCGATTTCGGCTGGTTCGTCGGCCAGCAAGGCCGCGAGATAGTCGGATTGCTTACGCGCCATGCGGCACCTCCGGCATTAGATTTATTAGGAACGTTGCCGCGCAGGACAGCACCGATTCTGGCTCACGCGACATGGAGTAGATCCTCCTCGCGTGAGGGCTCGACCCGGCCCCAGCCTTGCCGGACGAGCTGCTCGATCTGCCCCATGGCCTCGTCAAGATTGGCACGGCAGCGCTTGTGCGTCTTGGGCGTACCGATCGGCCGTTCAAGTTCGTAGATCGTCATCATCCGCATCGCTGCATGGCTTATCTCGGCGGATTCTAAGATCGGCACCGGAAGTAAGGCTGGACCGAAGCTCTGTTCCATAATCGTGCGGACCATCGCGTGGCTGGGATCGTTGCTGTCAAACTTCGAACATATAAGTCGGAGGAAGCTGTATTCGACCTCTATTCCGGCATGCGCGAGCTGCTGTAGCACCTGGTTCATCATCGATAGAAATTGTACGGTTGAGCAAAAATCGGGTGTCGTCGCGGCGAGTGGGACGAGCAGCGCATTTGCCGCCTGCATTACCGCGAGGCTGATCGTCCCAAGAGCAGGTGGGGGATCGAGCAGTACCACGTCGTAATTGCGCGCGAGATCGGCCAGCCCCTGTTTAAGCTTGCGGAAGCGGGCGGCGAGCACCGACTGCCCGTCCGATCCCGCCGCGGCGAGTTCATATTCCACGTCGAACAATTCGAGGTTCGACGGGATAAGGTCGACGTTGGGCCACGGCGTCGATTTGACTGCATACAGCAGGTCGGCCTGGGTCGGATCGATCGACAGATAGGGGTAGAGCGTCTCTTCTCGCGTGATATTAAAATGGGGGTTAAACCCGAACAGCGTCGTTGTCGTCGCCTGGCTATCGCAATCGACCACCAGCACACGGTACCCCTGCACCGCGAAATAATGCGCGAGGTGGCAGGTAACCGTCGACTTGCCCACCCCGCCCTTGAAATTCTGCACTGCGATGATCGCGGGGATATCAAGCGGCGCGCGGGCAGGAGAGGCGCCAAGCACCTCCCGCATCTGCAGCAGTTCCTCGACCGAATAGCCAAGTCTCCGCCCATTTTCACCCGCCGGCGCAGGGGGGAGGCGACCATCATCCTCGGCCATGCGGATCCGGTTAGTCGAACAGCCGAGCAATTGCGCCGCCTCGGCGATTCCGAAGCGGACATTGAGGCCCTTCCTGCTTTCGGGCAGGAATGCCTTGCGCCGTAAGCGTTCGATCATCCGCTCCCCCGCGTCCGCAAGTTCACCGATATGGTTGACGATGGCATTCATGAACCGGTCCCATCGCTCATTTGAAGCTTTCGACCGTGTTTATACGCGAATGGAATTCAAAACGTAAGAGTGCGTCACAAAAAGGTTTAGAATGGATCTGTATCGAGCATTAACGTGCTACGCTGCGATCTTGTAGGCGCTATCTGCACAAGCGTTACTGCTCGTCAGCAAGCAGAGGCGCTACCGAGGATCGCGGTTGGCGATACGTAGCGCGCCGTCGCAGTCTTGTCGCGAACGTGCCGATTTTCGCGACACGGAAACTGCTGCCGGTTATTGGAATGATATGTGCCGAAAACACCCGTTTGTCGTGCATCCAGGATGGCGACAGGGTTTTCCGCCGTAATCGATGCCTTCAGGGACAAAGGCGTCGTCCCGGCACGGTCTGCTGAACAACAGCTACTGCCAGATCCGGCCGCTCGTGGGCGATGTCCCGTCCTACTATGGCGCAAATCTGGTGGAGTGCGGTCAGACAGGTTTCAGCAAGGAGATGGCGATCGCGGGCGGTCCCACAAAGGATGGCGTTTTGAGAATGCCGATGCGTACCTACCGCCGCTGCAACCCGATCACGTCCAACAGCGCATCCGCGGCTTTCGTGCGATAGCGTTCCTTATGCCGCAGCCCGAAGAAGGGGCGAGGAGCGAATGTGATCGGTGCGACGTGCAACAGACCTGCCTTGATGGCCGGGTCGACCACCAGCGCCGACAGGACAGCAACGTCCACCCCAGCCTCCACGGCCGTTCGGACGCTTTCATTAGACGGCATCGTCAGCGCCACGTCGAGGGCAGCCGGATCGACCCCCAAGCCGCGCAACTCGCTATTCAACGTCGATCGCGTGCCTGATCCAGGCTCCCGTTGCACCCAGCGCGCTCGTCGCAGCCATGTCGCGTCGATGTCGATGTCGGCGAAAGGTTGTGCTCCGACGAGCAACAGCTGGTCTTCGCCGATCGGCCAATGCGCCAACGCTGGATCTTCGATCTCGCCCTCGACAATACCCAGATCGGCCTTGCCGTCATTGACGTGTACCGCGGCCTGCCCGGTGTTGCCGATCGACAGTTCGATACTGATCGCCGGATAGCGCTCATGGAAAGTTGAAAGGATGGGCGGCAACCAGCAGACGGCGATGGTCTGGCTGGCGACGAGGCGCAGCGTGCCCCGCTTCAGTCCGCCAAGCTCCTCCAGCACCGTCTCGGCCGCGTTGGCCCGCGCAAGAACTCCGCGAGCCTCGGTCAGGAACAGCCGTCCGGCCTCTGTCAGAGCGATGCCGCGCCCGACGCGGTGGAAGAGCTTGGTTGCGTGTCGCTCCTCAAGCGAGGCGATGGCTGCGGAAGCCTCTGACTGCGTGACGTTTAAGGCCGCGCCGCGACGGTCATATGCTTGCGCTCGGCCACGCCGACGAAGATGCGCAGTTGCTCCAGTGTCACACCGCACCTGATATAGAAACCGATCACGATTGACGATCGGAATGACAACAAGGCTAAGTTGGAGCGATCGGTAGGCAGGGTTTAGATCGTGCGACGGAAGGAACACCGCCGTGGCCAGTTTTGCCTATCCCGATCGTATATTCCCGACCGTCCAGACTAGCAGATTGCCCGCGCTGCTGCCCGGCGTCGGCCTCTGCCTCGCCGTCACCGGCTCGGCCTACGCGCTGGAGGTGGGCGAGCGCGCACTGGCCGGCAAGGCGTGGCTGGAGGCGCTGGTGCTCGCCATCCTGATCGGCACCGCCGTGCGCAGCCTGTGGACCCCGGATGAAAGGTGGCACGAAGGCATCGCATTCAGCGCCAAATACTTACTGGAGGTGGCGGTCGTCCTGCTCGGTGCTTCGGTCAGTGCCGCGACCATCTTGGCGGCCGGGCTGCCGCTCCTCGCCGGTATCGCCGGCGTGGTCGTGAGCGCAATCCTGCTCAGCTTTGGGATCGGCCGATTGCTCGGCTTGCCAACGCGGATGGCGCTGCTGGTGGCTTGCGGCAATTCAATCTGCGGCAACTCCGCCATCGCGGCCGTGGCACCGGTAATCGGCGCCGACAGCGACGACGTAGCTGCCTCGATCGCGTTCACGGCGGTACTGGGTGTGGTGGTAGTGCTTGGCCTGCCACTGCTCGCCATTGCGCTCGGCATGGGCGGGCTCGCCTTCGGGGCGCTCGCCGGGCTCACTGTCTATGCCGTGCCGCAGGTGATCGCAGCCGCCTCGCCGTTGGGCGCCACCGCCGTGCAGATGGGTACGCTCGTCAAGCTGGTGCGCGTGCTGATGCTCGGGCCGGTGTGCCTTGTTCTGTCGCTGGTGGCGCCTCGTCTCGCGCCGCAGTCGGTTCCCGAAGGCGAGTTCGTCGCCGGTGCGCCTACGGCCAAGCGGATGGACCTCGCCCACCTCGTGCCCTGGTTCATCATCGGCTTCCTCGCACTGGTCGCCTGCCGCTCGCTAGGTCTGGTGCCGACCGTCGCCATCGCGCCGATCGGCCGGAGCGCCACGCTGCTGACCGTCGTTTCCATGGCGGCGCTCGGGCTCGGCGTGGACGTCCGCACCGTCGCCAAGGCCGGGGGCCGCGTGACCATGGCCGTCGTGTTGTCGTTGCTCGGCTTGGCCGCGATCAGCCTGACGCTGCTGGCCGCGCTGCACATCGCATGATCGGGCAAGATAGTGAGGATGAGGCCGAGGCCAAACCGATTGTCAGGCGTTACAATAGCATGAGCGAGCTGATGATAGAGCGGAACCCCGAGCCCTACAACGCCGAGCCGGTGCCCGGCGCCTTGATCGAGCGGTTTTTGACGCCACAGAACCTGTTCTATGTGCGCAGCCATGGGCCCGTGCCGGACCTGCCGGCCGATCACCGGATTGAGGTGGGCGGGATCAGTGTGGGCGAGTGCTCCATCTCGATTGCGGAGTTGAAGGCGCGCTTTCCGGTCCGGACTGTCACGGCTGTGCTTCAATGCGCCGGCAACCGCCGGACCGATCTCCAACAGGTGGGCAAGACTTCAGGCGATCCATGGGACATAGGCGCGATCGGCAATGCCGAGTGGACGGGCGTGCGGCTCGCAGACCTGTTGGATGCAGTTGGAGCATCGGACGCGTCCAACCTGTTCGTCTGCTTCACCGGCGCTGACGAGGTGGATGTGGAAGGCGAGGTGGCACCGTTCGGCGTCTCGATCGCTATGACCAAGGCGCGGGCGCCCGACGTGCTGCTCGCCTGGGCGATGAACGGCGAACCGCTGGCACCCGAGCACGGTGCGCCGTTGCGTCTGGTCGTGCCAGGCTATGCTGGCGTGCGTAGCGCCAAGTGGCTGACCCGGATCGAGGTCAAGGACACGCCCTCCGAGGCGCCGATCCAGGCGCACGATTACAAGCTTTTTCCGGCCGACGTGACCAGCGAGACGGCGGACTGGACGCAAGGGCTGACGATCAACGCCATGCCGCTCAACGCCGCGATCTGCTCGCCTGGTTCGGGCGAGAGCCTGCCCGCGGGCAAGGTCCGGATCGAGGGCTATGCCGTCGCCTATGAGCGCGGCGTGTCGCGGGTAGAGGTGTCGCTGAACGGCGGTCGAGACTGGCGGCAGGTCGATTTCTCCGACGATCCGGACGGGCAGTGGAGCTGGCAGCGCTGGTCGCTAGATGCGGAACTGCCCAAGGGGCGCCAGCACCTTGTGGTGCGCGCGTTCGACGATGCGGGCCAGGGTCAGCCCGAACTACCCGATACGATGTGGAACTTCGCCGGATACCTCTGCACGGCCTGGCACCACGTCCACGTGCTGGTCGAGTGAATCCGCCGCCTTTGTCGGTCGATCTCGCCTTCTGGGTCGACGCGATCGGCAGGATGATCGTGGCGACGGCGGCCGGCATGACGCTCGGCTGGGAACGGTCACGCGAGAACCGACAGATCATGGGTCTGCGGACGCTAGGGCTGGTCGGGCTCGCGAGTTGCATCGCCGTCCAGGCGATCGTCCACAGCGGCTTGCCGAACGTGAACGCCGATGCAGCAGGTCGGGTGATGCAGGGCATCCTATCCGGCGTCGGCTTCATCGGCGCGGGCGCGGTCCTGCGCGTCGGCAGCGGGCAGGAGGTGCATGGGCTGGCAACGGCGGCGTGCATCTGGGTGTCAGCGACGCTCGGAGCGGCAGCGGGATTGGCGGTGTGGCCACTGCTTGTGGGCGGTCTGCTGCTGGCGATGCTCGTGCTGTTCGTCGGCGCACCGCTCGAACGCCGTATCCGCGAACGCGCCCGGCAGACCCCGGCCGAAGCGGACCGGCGGGACGCCGAGCAGAAACCCTGAATAATCCTTGGCGCGAAACGGTGTACCAGTAGTTTTGCAGACGGAGGACTTCATGAGCGATATCGACAAGAAGAAGCCCACCACGCAAGAATCGGCCGAGATTCTGGAGCTGGAGGAGTCGGTCCGCGCCAAACACAAGGCGAAGGTTGACAACGTCAAGGAAGATGATCGCTTCTGAGCCGGTTGGCGCCGCTAAGCCGGGCTGAAGGAGCGAACGAGAGCGAGGCCGCCGAACAGCGCGAGCACGCCCAGCCCAACCGATCCGACAACATAAAGGGCAGCTTGCCCGACTTCGGCTCTCTCCTAATGCAAGGCCGCTTCCAGCGAGAAGGTCGAGAAGGTCGTGACGCCGTCCAGCCCGCCGGTGGTGAGGAACAATCGCCATCCCGGGCTCGATCCGCTTCGCAACAAGAACCAGCCCCCCAGCAGACTCATAAGGAATGAGCCGAGCACGTTGATGATGGGCGTTCCGATCGACAGGTCGGGGCCGAACAGGCGCAGGCTGAGGCCGTTCAGCCCATACCGCAGCATGCCGTCGGAACCAGCCCCGGCGAACACAATCAGGTATGGCCCCATGCCTCAGCCAACCAGCTCGGCCGTATCCGCATCTTCCTGGCGCAAGCCCGCCGGGCTGACCGTCCAATGCTCCAGGTGCTTGTAGACGATGACCTTGTTCGCAAGCAGGTCGCCATGCGCCCGGCAGAAGCCTTCGAGCTGCTCGCGCTGGCCGATCAGTTCGACACACATGGTGAGGTGTGGATCGGCGATCTCGGCGCCGTTCTCATGCACCGGGCCGTGGTTGCTGTAGCCGTAGTGGGTATAGTGGGCGACAGCGTTCATGATTCCGTCCGCCTTGGCCTGCGCGACGAGCGTTCGGTCGAGCGGCTTGGCAGCCCAGCGTGAGCGCGTGCCCGGCTTTACCGCCTTATCGGCTAGCTTCATGTAGATGCGGACCAGCCGATCTCGGTCTGCGACACGTGGTGGGCGTCGGACATGGATAAGCCTTCCGTGAGGTAAGGAGCGAACAGGTCTGAAAGGTCGGACACGGGACGGAGCGCGCGCGCATCGCGCAGCGTCAGGTCCGGCGGCAGGGTGCTGCCCGCCCGCTTCGGCACCGCCACCCGTTGCGACAGGTAGATGCCGTTATGCCCGGAGCAGGCGTAAGCGACGAAACAGGCGACCGCGACCGGCACTGCGGTCTCGGCGCCGAACAGCTCGACGCCCATGATCGTGCAGGCGAGCGGCGTATTGGCCGCGCCCGCGAACACCGCCACGAAACCGAGCGCGGCAAGGAGGTCGACGGGGACACCGATCGGGCCGGCGAGCGCATGACCCAGCACCGCGCCGATGAAGAACAGCGGCGTGACCTCGCCGCCCTTGGGCGGCGGCTCTTCGCCTGCTCCGCCGGCCACAGCAATCGGATGGCTGCGAGCAACAGTATCGGTCCGTCAGTTATCCTGCCGTTTCGGGCCTGTCATCCGGCAACCATACAGTTTCATTTCTACATCGGATTGACGTTGCCGCACCGCGGCGACATATAGCGGCCGAAGGCGATGGATTTCCGCCTGGCTATGTTGGCCGAACCGCCCTCGCAAGGGCCGATGATTCCTACCGGGCGCCGCAAGGCAGCAAGGAGGAATTGTGCGCGCGACGTTTCGCAATCTCTATAACGAATTAAATTTGGCCGCTTTTTTTCGCGATCGCCATGACCATGCCCTGTCGGTGTTGCGCTGGACGCTGATCCTCGTGCCGATGGCGGCGCTGGTGGGAACACTCTGCGCGGCTTTCCTCTGGAGCCTCGACGCCGCGACACAGGCGCGGTTCGACTATCCCTGGCTGCTTTACCTCCTGCCCTTAGGCGGAGCGGCGGTCGCGTTGCTCTATCACCTGACCGGCCGTTCGGTCGAAGCGGGCAATAATCTCATCGTCGAGCAGATACACGAGCCCGGAGGCGGCGTTCCGCTGCGCATGGCACCGTTGGTCTTCATCGGCACGATCGCCACTCATCTCTTTGGCGGTTCCGCAGGGCGTGAGGGCACTGCGGTCCAGCTCGGCGGCAGTCTCGCCAGCGCCGTTGCCGGCCTCTTCCGGCTCGATCCTGCCAGCGTCCGCATTCTGCTTATGGCAGGTGTCGCAGCCGGCTTCGGTGCGGTCTTCGGGACCCCGCTCGCCGGGGCGGTGTTCGCACTCGAGGTGCTGGCCGTCGGACGTATCGAATACGGCGGCATCATCCCCTGTCTGCTAGCCGCGCTGGTCGGCGACTGGGCATGTCACGCCTGGGGCATCCATCATACGCCTTACCACATCACCTATGTGGCCTCCGCGAGCGGTGCCTTGTTCGTCGAGCCGGTGTTGCTCTTCAAGGCGGCAATAGCCGGCGTAGCGTTTGGTCTCGCCGGACTTGTGTTTGCAGAAGCCAACCACGCCTTCGGCGGAGTTTTGAAGCGCCATATCCCTTACGGCCCTGCGCGTGCGGCGCTGGGCGGGGTGCTGGTCATCGCGCTGGTCTGGATCGTTGGTACACGCGCTTATCTCGGCCTAGGCGTATGGTCGGCCATTCCCGGTGATCCCACGATCGCCGGCTTTTTCACCGGCCCTGCCGATCGGTGGAGCTGGGCGCTCAAGATGCTGTTCACGGTCGTGACGCTTAGCGCCGGCTTCAAGGGCGGCGAGGTGACCCCACTATTTTTCATCGGCGCAGCGCTCGGTAATGCGCTCGGTTGGCTGCTTGGCGCACCGCTCGATCTGTTCGCGGGACTAGGCTTCATTGCGGTGTTCGCTGGCGCGGCCAATACGCCGCTCGCCTGCACGATCATGGGGATCGAGCTGTTCGGAGCGGCCCACGCCGTCCCAATCGCAGTCGCTTGTTTCATCGCCTACATCTGCTCGGGCCATAACGGCATCTACCTGTCGCAGCGGATCGCGGTGCCAAAGCGCGCGTCTCGCGCGCATACCGGGGCTGCGACCCTGCGCGATGCTCGTGCGTCACGGCGCGGCCCCCGTCCATCCCCGACCCCCGTCATCACCAAGGAGCATGACTGATGTCTCAACAGCATAAGGTGACGCCGAGCGAGATCGGTATGATCCGCATCTATCTAAAGCCATCCGACAAGATCGCGACCGGATCGCGCAGCTTCTGGTCGCGCAAGCCGCTCTACCGTGAGCTTGTCGCGCAAGCGAAGCGCGACGGCATCATGAACGCGGTCGCTCACAACACGCACTACGGCTACAGCAATCACGGCCCGGTGCGCGAAAATGGTTCCGAAATCGCCGATCCGCACCTGACCATGTGTGTCGAGTTGATCGGGCAGCGCCACGAACTGGAACGCTTCTGCGAAGCACATGGCGAGATCCTTGGTGGCAAGGTTATCGTCTACAAGCATCTCGAACACTGGAGCATTGGCTCTGCCGGTATCCGTCACGAAGATGCCGCGCCCGCGATCCTCGCGGCAGAGCCGGAGTGAGCGCGAGGATGAGAAGCACCGCTTCAGCGTCCTGGCTCGTCTGGGCATTGGGCTCCGCCGGCTTCGCCGCGATGACCGCGATTTTCGCGAAGATCGGCGTCGAAGGGATCGACTCCGATTTGGCCACGCTCTTTCGGACGCTGGTGATAGTTGCCGTGCTGACCATCCTTCTTGCGGTCACGGGCAAATTTCAGCCACTCGATGCGATCAGTCCGCGAAGCTGGCTGTTCCTTGCCCTTTCGGGCCTTGCGACGGGTGCCTCCTGGATTTGCTACTTCCGCGCCTTGAAGATCGGCGATGCCGCCCGCGTCGCACCGATCGATAAGCTGAGCGTCGTCCTCGTCGCGGTGCTCGGCGTGGCGTTTCTCGGTGAGCATCTTTCCACCCGCGGCTGGCTTGGGATCGTCCTGATCGGTGCGGGAGCCGTGCTCGTCGCCCTTGCCTGAACCTCGAAACCGGAACCCAACGATGCGCCTCCTTGCGACACTCTCTGCGACCCTGGTCCTCACGGTCTCGCCCACGGTTCAGGCGCGCACGCCAAAGCGCCACCCGGCGCCCCACAATGTCATTCTTGTCGTGATCGACGGCCTGCGAGGCAAGATCGTCACATCCCAGAGCGCGCCGACGCTCGCGCAATTGCGGGACACCGGCACCTATTTTTCCAACAGCCACTCGGTCTTCCCGACGTTCACCACCGCCAATGCGTCGGCGCTCGCAACCGGTCACCAGCTCGGCGACACCGGAGACTTCAGCAACACGATATGGACTCGTGCGCCGATTGCTGCAGCTGCCGGCAGCGTGACGCCCTTCCTCGAGAACGATGCTGTTCTGGGCGAGGTCGACGAGCATTTCGGGGGCAATTACCTCAACGAGACCACCGTTCTCGAAGCGGCGCGGCAAGCAGGGTACGGCACGGCCGCGATCGGCAAGCTCGGTCCCGCATTGATCCAGGACCATCGTGCACGCGACGGAGCCACCACACTCATCATCGACGATTCAACCGGGCGTCCCGGCGGGATTCCGCTGTCTGCCGACGTTGCCGCTCGCCTCACGCAGGCAGGGCTTGCGCTGCAAGCACCGGACCGCGGCAGTAACGGACGGTCCGGGGATGCCCGAATCCCCGGAACGACGAGTGCCAACCGCGTGCAGCAGGACTATCTCATCGACGTCGCGACCCGGGTCGCTTTGCCGGTCTTCCGAAAGCAGCACCGGCCGTTCGCCATGGTGTTCTGGTCGCGCGATCCCGATGGCACGCAGCACAATCAGGGCGACAGCCTCAATCAGCTGACGCCGGGCATCAACGGTCCCACGACCTTCGCCGCGATCCGCAATGCCGACTATGATCTAGCGAAGCTGCGCGCAGCACTCGATCGCTTGGGTCTTGCGAAGACGACCGACATCATCGTCACGTCGGATCACGGCTTCTCTACGATCTCCAAAGAAAGCCGGACCAGCTCCGCAGCACGCGGGCGCTATGTCGATGTTCCCGAAGGTTTCCTACCGCCCGGCTTCCTTGCGCTTGATCTGGCGTCCGCCTTGAACATGCCCGTATTCGATCCAGAAGCGGGCAACACGCGGGTCGCGGACGGCAAGCATCCGAGCCGCGGCAACGCGGTGCTCGGTGCCGATGCGACGAGACCTGACGTAGTGGTGGCGGCAAATGGCGGGTCCGACCTCCTCTATCTACCGACCCGCGATCCTGCCCTACCGGCACGGGTCGTTTCCGCACTGCTGGATCAGGACTATGTCAGCGGTATCTTCGTCGATGACCGCCTGGGAGCAATCGCCGGAACACTGCCGCTTTCCGCGATCAATTTGAAGGGCGAGGCACTCCCGCCGGTGCCGTCGATCGTCGTCAACTTCCGATCCGCCAACACCGGGTGTGCGATTGCGACAAACTGCCAGATCGAAGTCTCCGATACGACCCTCCAGCAGGGGCAGGGCATGCACGGCAGCTTCGGCCGCGGTGACACATTGAACTTTACCGCAGCGACCGGCCCGGACTTCAAGCGCGGCTTTGTCGATCCAGCACCGGTCAGCAATGTCGACGTGGGCCGCACCATGATGGCATTGCTGAATCTCCTCCCCACCCCGCGCGGCCATCTGACCGGCCGGGTACTGCGCGAGGCGATGCCGGGTGGAACGGTGCCGCGCTACGAGGGTCGCGAAGAGCGCTCGCAGCCTGCTGCCAACGGCCTCGCGACCGTCCTGCAATATCAGCAGCTGGGCGGCATCCGCTATCTCGATGCCGGCGGCTTCCCCGATCGGACGCTCGGTATAGGAACAGCATCCGTCCCATCGGGTGAAAAGGCGATGCGGCGATGAACCGGCTCCCACAGATTTGGCTCGTCCGTCACGGTGAAACCGCTTGGAGCGTTTCGCGGCAGCATACGGGACGGACTGACATCTCGCTGACCGAGGCAGGAGAAGCCGCGGCGAAACGAATAGCCGAACGTCTGCCAAGCTTGGACTTTACCGCCGTCTGGTCGAGCCCTTCGATACGGGCGCGCCGGACCGGGGAATTGACCGGTTTCGCGACCCGCCTGGTGCCTGCCGACGATCTCGCGGAATGGGATTACGCCGCCTACGAGGGACGAACCAGGAAGGAGATCCTCGCCGACCGCCCGGACTGGAACCTGTTCCGCGACGGCTGCCCGCAAGGAGAGACTCCGGAGGCGGTCGCAGCCCGAGCCGATCGCGTCATCGCATCGCTGCGTGGGCGCAACGCCGATGTCCTGATCTTCTCGAGCGCTCATATTCTCCGCGTGCTGACAGCGCGCTGGCTCGGCTTACCCGTCGGGGCCGCTGCCTATTTCCTGCTCGATACGGCCAGCATCAGCGTCCTCGGGTACGAACATGATGGCGACGAGCCGGTCATTCGGTCGTGGAACCAGTCATGATGCGCCTTGTGACGCGGTACTTCGCGTATCCAAATGAGGGTGCCTGGATGGGATGGGCGGGGAAGAGCCATCCTGCGCCGTCGCAAGGGTTCAAACGATCCGGTGCCCAGCATTCCGGAAACTTCACACACGCCTTCACCCCCGCCCGGGAGACGATGCCATGAGACTGCTTGCCGTGATTGTCGGTGCCGACAGCGCTGCCGCCTGCCTCGATGCGGCGGTTCTCGCCGCCAGATCTCTTGGCGAGTCATCGATCGAGGCCCTCAATGTTGTCGTCGATCCCGAGCAGATCGCGGTTGCGAGCGAGGAGATCGACTTTCAACGCCTACGCGCGCGCGACGAGGGGACAGCCCAAGAGCGCGCGGATGCGGCGCGGGCCGCCTTCGTTGCCTGGACCGCAGCTACCAGCGATGACACACCCGAGGTCGCCTGGCGCTCGATCGTCGGCACCGAAGAAGCGACGGTCAAACAGGAGGCGGCAAATGTCGATGCGCTGATCGTCATCGCGCGCGAGCAGACGATGGACGGCGGCGACGCCCTGCACGCCGCAATTTTTTCGACCGACAAGCCCGTCCTCATCGTCCCGGCTGGGTGGAGAGCCGGCGCGCGAACCGGCTTCGAGCACATGGCCGTCGGGCTCAGCGACAGTGACACGGCGTGCCACGCCATTGAGGAGGCAGCCCCGTGGCTTCGTGTCGCCAAGCGTGTCACGGCAATCCGCATCGGTGAAGAAACCGATCCGGCGCTGGGCTTGGAAGCCTTGCTCGACGAAATCTGTGTTCGTCACGAATTGCATGTGGTGCCGCGCTCCAGCGAGAATCTGGGTGCCCAGCTCGTCGCCGAAGCGAAAGCGATCGGCGCCGAGCTTCTCGTGACCGGCGCCTATCGGCACAACCAGATCATCGAGTGGTTCATGGGCGGCACGACGCGCCACATCCTCGCCGCTGCCGATATACCCCTGCTGATGGCGCACTGAGGGGTGACGATGCTCCCGCACGCGCGTCTGGTCCTCGTTCGACACGGCGAAAGCGAAGCCAACGCAGCCAACCGATTTACTGGTTCTGCGGATCCGGCGCTAACGCCTCTGGGGCACCGTCAGGCCGAGGCGATCGCACACCGCCTGATCGCGCAAGGCATTCGGCCTGCACGGATTTTCCGCTCTACCCTTCGGCGTTGCGCGGACACGACGGCTATCGTCACTGCCGTGATGGGGGCACCAGATGTCCCTATCACGGTAGACCGGTCGCTCAACGAGCGCGATTACGGTGCGCTCACTGGTCTCAACAAGACCGAGGCGTCGGATCGCTACGGTAAAGATCAGGTCCGCCAATGGCGACGCTCCTATGCGGCTGCCCCGCCACACGGCGAGAGCCTGCGCGACACCGTCGCGCGCGTGCTCGCCTATTACGTTCGGACGATGCTGCCTGCCGTGATGAGTGGCGGCACGACACTCGTCGTCTCCCACGGCAACGCGTTGCGGGCGCTGGTTATGGCGCTCGACGGCCTTGATGCCGCCCGGGTCGAGACCCTCGATATCCCGACCGGAGGCGCGATCCTCTACGATTTCAGTTACACGACCGCGATCATCGGTCGCGCTATCCTTCAGTGACAAGGACTCCGACCATGCCGGCCAGCAGCCACATCACCAGCCTCCGTGCCCTCGAGATCCTCGACTCCCGAGGCTATCCGACTTTGTCCGTCACCGTGACCTTGGACAACGGCATCACAGCATCGGCATCGGTGCCGTCGGGTGCGTCGACAGGCGCACATGAGGCCGTCGAGCTCCGCGACAACAACCCCGATCGTTTCGCCGGAAAGGGTGTTCGGCAAGCCCTGCAGAACGTCGAAGGCGAGATCGGCAGCGCGATCATCGGAATGGATGTCTGCGCGCAGCCGGACATCGACCGGGTGATGATCGAACGCGATGCCACGCCGAACAAGGCGCGGCTTGGCGGCAATGCGATTCTGGGTGTTTCGATGGCGGTCGCGCGCGCCGCATCATCGGTGCTCGCGCAGCCGCTTTACGAGACGCTCGCCGGTACGACCGACTACCTCCTTCCGATGCCGTGCATGAACGTCCTGAATGGTGGCAAGCATGCCGATAGCAGCCTCGACTTTCAGGAATTCATGATCGTTCCGGTGGGAGCCTCCAGCTTCGCCGAAGCGATGCGCTATGGTGCGGAAACCTATGCCGCATTGCGCGACCTCCTCCATGGTCGCGGCCTCAAGACGGCAGTCGGCGACGAAGGCGGATTTGCCCCGAACCTCAAAAGCAACGAGGCCGCCTGCGAGTTGATCGTCGATGCGATCGAAGCCGCGGGTTATCGACCGGGTACAGACATCGCCATCGCGCTCGATCCAGCCGCATCGTCCTTATCGGATGGGGAGCAATACGATCTTGCGCGGTCGGGAACGGGCCTGCTCGACCGCGCAGGCTTGCTCGCGCTCTACGGGCGCTGGATCGATGCGTATCCGATCGTTTCGATCGAGGACGGGTTCGGTGAGGAGGACTGGCAAGGGTTCATCGACCAGACCGTAAGCCAGGGTAGCCGGATCCAGATCGTCGGCGACGATCTCCTGGTCACCAATCCCCGGATCATCCGGGAAGGCATCGCTCGAAAAGCTGCCAACGCAGCCCTCATCAAACCCAATCAGATCGGCACCGTCACGGAGACGATCGAGGCGGTTCGCATCTGCCACGCTGCGGGATGGGGAACGATGGTGTCGCACCGGTCGGGCGAGACCACGGACGCCTTTATCGCCGATCTCGCGGTTGCGGTCGGCGCCGGGCAAATCAAATCCGGCGCACCCTGCCGGGGTGAGCGTTTGGCCAAATACAACCGACTGATCGAGATCGAAGCCGAGCTCGGCGCCAAAGCACGTTTCACCAATCCCTTCGTGTCGCGACCGAAGCCCCGGACGTGACGGATCTACCCTCGCTGATCGCTCCGATCGTCCTCGGCATCGTCGAGGGATCGACCGAGTTCATCCCGGTTTCCTCTACCGGCCATCTCATTTTGACCGAACGACTGATCGGCTACGAAGGGCGGCAAGCCGGGATCAGCGATGTCGTCATTCAGGTCGGGGCGATCCTCGCGATCTGCTGGTTGTACCGCGCGCGGCTCTGGTCGGTCGTCTCCGGCTTGTCGTCCGATGCCGACGCCCGCCGCTTCTCGAGAAACGTGCTGGTCGCCTTCCTTCCCTCGGTCGTGGTCGGCGCGTTGGCGCATGATTTCATCAAGCGCCTTTCGGTGCACCGTTTCCAATTGTTGGTCGCCGCTCTCCTCTCGGTGACGGCAGTTCAGATGATAGTGACGGGGTGAACGATGCCGATCTGGCTTGGCTTTCTGGTCGTGTTCCTGGGCTCGGGCGTGGGCGGCATGCTGCGTCACGGCGTCGGCATCGTGGCACTACGTCTTATGGGGCCAACCTTCCCTTGGGGAACCTTGGCCATCAACGTGGTCGGCTCGGCGCTGATGGGCATGATGATCGGCCTGTTTGCCGCCAAGAGCATCGAAAATGCGGAGTTGCGCCTGTTCGTGACGACGGGACTTATCGGCGGATTTACGACCTGGTCGACCTTCTCGCTCGATGCCGTGACATTATGGGAGCGCGGCGAGACCGGCGCCGCGATCGGCTATGTGCTGGCAAGTCTTGTTCTCTCGGTCGTCGTTCTGGCGATTGCTCTCGTTATCACCCGACGGTGGGGATGATTTCGGAACGATCGGCGCGCGGGCCGCATTGGATTCAGAGTTTCCATGGACCTTTAATCGGACGTCTTTTCCATGCTCAAATATCTCGCTGCCGGCGCGCTGGCACTCGTCATCGCTTCCCCCGCCCTCGCTGACGACGATCGGGTGACCCCGCGCCAGCGGGCCTCGACGCTTACCGCCTTGAAGCGGATCGGCTGCACTGCGCCACGCTCGATCGAGCGCGACGATGGTGGCTTCGAGGTCGACGACGCACGCTGCCGTGGCGGCCGCTATGACATCAAGCTAAACCGCAACTTCAAGGTCGTTTCCCGCGAAAAGCAGGACCGCGACGACGACTGATCCGACGCCTGCGCGTCTCCTCGCATCTAATAGCGAGCCTTTGGCGTTGATGCTTTAAAGGAGACGCATATGGCCGAGACGGACAAGGATGAGCCGACCACGCAGGAAACCGCGGAGATGGTCGAAGTTGGCGAAATGGTCGCCTCGGAGAAGCGTAAAGACGACCGATCGTCTCCAGAAGCGCCGGGGCTAGGGGACAACATCGAACGTCGCGAAGACTGATCACGTAGTCGGTTTCGACGGTCGACGACTAACAGCCCAGCAGGCCATTGGCTGGTATTGCACAGTAGCCGCTCTGATCTTCCATCGCGTCGGGGCGAGGTCAAACACCTCGAGGGGGTGCCGTGGTCGCGATAGTCGACAAGTCTGTCGTCAGGTCGATCCCTACGCGAACTTCCTTGCGCTCGGAATAGCGGTCGACGAGTTGTGCCGCGTGCGGGCGCAGCAGCACCGTGAACCGCACCAGTTCCTCCATTACGTCTACGATGCGGTCATAATAGCTCGACGGCTTCATGCGATCGTCCTCGCCGAATTCGGCGAACGCCTTGGCGACGCTCGACTGGTTCGGTATCGTCACCATTCGCATCCAGCGGCCGAGCACGCGCAGCGTGTTGACGCTGTTGAACGACTGCGAACCCGCCGATACCTGCATGACTGCCAGCGTGCGTCCCTGCGTCGGTCGCATCCCGCCCATCGAGAGCGGCAGATGATCGATTTGGAGCTTCATGATGCCGGTGATCTGGCCGTGCCGTTCAGGGCTGCACCACACCTGACCTTCCGACCACAACGACAGTTCACGCAGCTCGTGGACGGCCGGATGGTCGTCGCCGACGACCTGATCGGGCAACGGCAGCGCCGAGGGATCGTAAATGCGCGTTTCGCATCCGAAGAATTGCAGTAGTCGCGCCGCTTCCTCGACACACAGCCGCGAGAATGACCGCTCGCGCAAGGAACCGTAGAGCAGAAGGATTCGTGGCGGCGGAGCACCCGCGCCGAGGCCATGAGCAGGTCGTTCGATCGCATAGCTTCGATCGAGCGCGGGCAGATGGTCGGGGTCGGAGAGCGTTCGAACAGGCATCAGGCGGTTCGTGGTCCCAAGAGGATGATACAGGTGCCGATCAGACAGAGCGCCGCGCCGCTCACATCCCAGCGATCGGGCCGCACGCCTTCGACGGTCCAGAGCCAAGCAAGCGATGCACAGATGTAAATGCCGCCGTAAGCGGCATACGCTCGTCCCGCGGCATCGCTGTCCACGCGGGTGAGGAGCCATGCGAACAGGATCAATGAGACGACGCCCGGAGCAAGCCACAAGGGTGACTTCGCCATGCGAAGCCAGGCCCAGAAGGCAAAGCATCCGCCAATTTCAGCAAGCGCCGCGCCGATGTAGATCAGGGCTGTCATCCGATCGTGATCCTCAATGCCAAGGCGGCAAGCGTGACCAGCAATACCGGCACAGTCAGCGTGATACCGACACGGAAATAATAGCCCCATCCGATCCGAACACCTTTCTGGCCGAGGACGTGGAGCCATAACAGCGTTGCGAGCGAGCCGATCGGCGTCAGCTTGGGGCCAAGATCGCAGCCGATGACATTGGCGTAGATCATTGCTTCTTGCACGGCGCCAGTGGCATGGGTCGCGTCGATCGACAGCGCGCCCACCAGTACGGTCGGCATGTTGTTCATCACGGACGACAGGATGGCCGCGATCACGCCTGTCCCGAACGCCGCCCCCCACACGCCGCCCTGAGCGGTGCGATCGAGCAGCGCGGCGAGATGGTCGGTCAGGCCCGCGTTTCGCAGCCCGTAGACGACCAGGTACATGCCGAGAGAGAAGATCACGACCTGCCACGGTGCGCCGCGCAGCACCTTGCCGGTCTGGATCACATGGCCCCGTCCCGCAATTACCAGCAGCAGGATCGCGCCGGCAGCGGCAACGGCGCTGACCGGCACGCCGATCGGTTCGAGCAGGAAGAAGCCAGCGAGCAGCAGCGCGAGGACGATCCAGCCGGCACGGAAGGTCGCGGGGTCTCGGATGACATCGCGCGGCGCGCGGAGCGCCCCCACGTCATAGTCTTCTGGGAGGTCGCGCCGGAAGAACAGCAGCAGCACGCCCAGCGTGGCGGCGATCGACACCAGATCGACCGGGACCATCACGGACGCATATGTGCCGAACCCGATCTTGAAGAAGTCGGCTGACACGATGTTGACGAGGTTCGAGACCACCAGCGGCAGGCTGGCCGTGTCGGCGATGAACCCGGCCGCCATGACGAACGCCAGCGTCGCCTTGTCCTTGAACCCCAGCGCGCGCAGCATGGCGATGACGATCGGCGTGAGGATCAGCGCCGCACCATCATTGGCGAACAACGCCGACACCGCCGCGCCGAGCAGCACGATCAGGACGAAGAGTCGGCGCCCATGTCCCCTGCCCCAGCGCGCAACGTGGAGCGCCGCCCATTCGAAGGATCCAGCTTCATCGAGCAACAGGCTTATGACAATGATCGCGACGAATGCAGCCGTCGCGTTCCAGACGATGCCCCAAACGACCGGGACGTCGGACAGCGTGACGACGCCCGCGAGCAGCGCCAAGACGGCCCCGGCGATCGCGCTCCACCCGATTCCGAGCCCCTTGGGTTGCCAGATGACGAGCACGATCGTGACGACGAAGATCAGGACGGCAAGAAGCATCAGGCGATGCGCTGGCCCGAGGCGTTTACCACCTGTTGTCCGTCTTCCTTCGCGAACGCGCCGCGCTGATCGCCCGGCAGCAGATCAAGCACGGCTTCGGACGGCCGGCAGAGCTTCACGCCGAGCGGTGAGACGACTATCGGCCGGTTGATGAGGATCGGGTGCGTCATCATCGTATCCACCAGCGCGTCGTCGGACAGCGATGTGTCGCCCAGGCCGAGCTCCGCATAGGGCGTACCCTTTTCGCGTAGCAGCTCGCGGGGCGTTATGCCGGCGCGGTCGATCAGCTCGACCAGCAGCGCGCGCGAGGGCGGGGTTTTCAGATATTCGACCACGTGCGGTTCGATGCCGGCATTGCGGATCAGGCCTAGCGTGTTGCGCGACGTGCCGCACACGGGGTTGTGATAGATCACGATATCGACGGCCACGGGCGTCCTTTCAGCAGCATGGGGTGAGTTCGGCGATCAGCGGGGCGCACAGCTCCGCGTTGCCGGCGCAGCAATCCTTGACGAGAAAGAGCGTTAGCGCGCGCAGGCCGTCGAGATCGGCACGATAGATGATCGAGCGGCTATGACGTTCGGATCGCACCAGCCCGCCACGGGCGAGGATGCCGAGGTGTGCGGACATCGTGTTTTGCGGTACGTCGAGCTGACGGGCGATTTCGCCGGCAGCCAAGCCATGCGGTTCGTGCCGCACCAACAGGCGGAACACGTCGAGGCGTGTTCCTTGTGCGAGCGCGCCGAGCGCTGAAATTGCCGTGTTGTTTTCCATATATCCAGGATAGCAGCTATATGGTTTCGGTCCAGACGTTGATAGCACCAAGTAGGCAGGCAGTCGGCACCCTACGCTCTTTTCCGAAGTCCCCAACGAGTGGGGCGGGACCCCGCGGGCACGGCTCTATCGGCCCGCTGGGCGTGCCGACCGAGCCATCGTGCCGGCGTCTCGGCCCTGCCGGTGACGATTCTCGCGTAAGGTGTGCCACATGGCACACCTGCGAACGCGCAGGGCGCGAGCAGTGTTTCGATTGGCGTCGACGCCCTCCCCCGGAGGCCACGCCGCACAGCACTTCGCGCGCAGAACCGCGTGTCGTGAGTTGATGGGCTTAGCCTGATCCCCCCGATACGTCGGGCGCAGCCTTCGGATCGGGGTCTTGCGCCTTGCCCTTCGCGGCACCCGGCTGCTTTGCGCTCATGGCGGTCAGATAAGCGACGATCGCCGGCACGTCAGCCTGTGCAACGGGAGCCTTGTAGACCTCGCGCATCTTGGTGACCTCCGCGGTCCACTGGTCGGAAGAGAGTGGCGGCTGGTTCAGCGCCATGCTCGCCGAATGACACGAGGTGCAGTTGGCGTTGATGACGTCCGCATGCGGACCAGCCGGATATTGCCCTTCGTCGGTCGGGAGATCGACCGAGGTGGACGCCAGCGAGAAGCCGCGCGCCGAAACGCTTGGCGGCGGTGGTGCGGCCGGGGCGGCAGGCGGCGGGGCTATGCGGCTGTTCGGGGCACCGATCGCAAGTAGCAGAACGACGGTCGCGCCGACGAACCCAAACGACAGCGTGCCGATGGAAGGCGTTTTCATGGGGGAGCGCTCCTCAGCCGACGACGATGTTGGTGGTTTCAATGTTGCCGCGCATGAACCCGCCCGGGTTCCAGATCGGCGTCATCGGCTGCGCGATGCCGGCGGTGTTCCAGCAGCGCGACATCAGCCTGGTCGGGCCCGCATGCGTGAGCGGCACCTGCGCGTCCCAGCGGCGGAAACTGTATTTGCCGTGATCGGGGCCGAGCGTCGTCTTGTACCAGGTCTTGCCGTTGTCGGTCGACACATCGACCTTGGCGACGCCGCAATCGCCCCCCATCGCAATGCCGCCCAGCGGGATCGACCGGTCGAACGCGATCGCCTGCCCTTCGTCGAGGCTCGTGACCCAACTGCGCGGGATCATCTTGTTGATCGGAACGGCCGGGAAATCCTTCTGGCCCGGCCGCACGTTCGCGCCTGGAGTGTCAGGGATTTTGTACGCCTTGGCCATCCAGTAACCGTCGTCGGGCGCGGCGAGCACCTCGATGTCGTTCAGCATCTTGACCCAATAGGTCGAATACCAGCCGGGTACGATCAGCCGGACCGGGAAGCCGTTGAGGAGCGGCATCTGTTCGCCGTTCATCCCGAAGGCGAGCATCACTTCGCCGTCGCGTGCGTGGTCGATCGACAGCGACTTGGCGAAATCCGGTCCACCCGCGACCACCGGCTGGTCGAGCGCACCGAACCGCACTGCAACCGCGCCCGGCTTCACGCCGGCGATGTCGAGCACGTCGCGCAGGCGCACGCCGAGCCATTTGGCGTTGCCCATGGCCCCGTGACGCCACTGCGCACCGGCAACGGGCGGCTGGAACAGCGCACGCGAATTGCCCGAGCATTGGTTGATCGCCGCCAGCTCGACGCGTGGCAACTTCAGCAGTTGCGCGAGCGAGATTGACAGCGGCCGCGTGACCGCGCCGTGCACCTTGATCCGGAACGCCTCGACATCGATCGCGGTGGGGATGTCAGCCCAGTGCCAGCGGACGAAGAACTGGTCGTTTGGCGTGAAGACGTCACCATTGAACACGCTCATCGGCGTTTCCAGCAGAGGCGGGTGGATACGCTGGAGGATCATGTTGCCCTTGCCAGGGAACGCACTGGTCATCGGTCGTTCCGACGGACCGCCAGGCAGGTGCAGATCGACAATGCTCTGCGCCAGCGCGGGTGCGGCGATCAACGCGCCGCTGCCGATCGCAGCCTCTGCGAGAAAGCGACGGCGGTTCGTCGCCTGCGCCAGTTTCATATCCAGGCTGTCCACCAGCATTCTCCCTTCGATGTCATGCTCTTATGCGCGATCCGTCCGACGGTCTGCCCGGTACGGGTCGATCGGATGCGCCGGTTCGATCCGGCAGGACGATCAGTTCGGCCCATCAATTGGCTTGGGCGATGCAGGGCGACACGAACAGGTTTCCGCGCCAGCCGCCTGTGACCGTCTTGGCGCCGACCAGCAGCCACATCGCTGCGAGCGCGATGGTAAGGACGGTGCCGACGATCCCGAAAAAGCCGAGCTGGAGCGTCGTGCCGAGCTTGAAGGTGGCGACCGTGTAGACGCCGAGCGGGAAGGTGTAGCCCCACCACCCGAGGTTGAACGGAATGCCCGCGCGCCAGTAGCGGATCGTGATCAGCGTCGCGAGCGCCAGCCACCACAGGCCGAAGCCCCAGAGCAGCAGCCCGGCGATCGTGCCGATCCCCTGCGCTACCGCGCCGATCTGGCCGAGGCCGTTGGCGGCGAGGATCGCGGGCGCGTCGCTGCCGAGCACCAGCATCCCGAGCGCACCGGTGCCGATCGGGCCTAGTGCGAGCCAACTCGATGCGGCCATGCTCTCGTGCGGCAGCTTGTGCAGCGCCATCCGCAGGATGAGGATCGCGAGGATGCCGAACGCGACCGGCACCGAATACGCCCAGAGGACAAAGGAGGTCGCCAGCACCACGAACTGGTGGTGCGCGTCCGCCAGATGCGGTGCGAGCAGGCCTCCGCTCGCGCCTGCGACCTCGGCCGCGACCACTGGCAGGAGCCACACCGCGGTCATGCCGTCGAGCGAATGTTCGTGCCGGGTAAACATGAGGTAGGGGATCGCTACACCGCAGGCGAGCGACATCGCGACGTCGATCCACCACAATGTCTCGGCGATCGGGATAACGCCGGCGCCGAACCGCGGCAGGCCGAACGCCAGGAACCCGTTGATGATCGTCGCGAGGCCCATCGGGATCGTGCCGATGAACATCGACACGGTATTGTGCCCGAAGATCCGACGCGCCTCGTGCCCGAACATCGTCCAGCGCGCGGTGTAGAGCCCGGCGAACAGCGTGAAGAGCGCGATGTTGAAATACCACAACGCCTCGCCGACCGGGTGCAGCGATGCGCCGACGCCCGGCACCTGCGGCAAGGCCAGCGCGAGGATGCCCGTGCCCATCGTAGCGGCGAACCAGTTGGGGGTGAACTGGCGGATCATCTCGCGCGGAGAATCAAGCCGGCTGAGCGGCTTCAGACCATCGAGAACGGGTTTCAGATCGGCAGTCACTTCCCAGTCTCCTTGATGAGATCGGTCAGCGCGTCGGCCGCCCGGGTACGATAGCGCTCCTTGTGCCGCAGCGCGTAGAATGGACGCCGCGGCAGACCGAGCGGCAGATCGTGCAACGTGCCGGCCGCGATTGCAGGTGCGACGACATGCTGCGACAGCACCGCGACGCCCGCGCCGGCCTCGACCGCGCTGCGGACCGCCTCGTTCGATGGCAGGGTCAGCGCTATGGTAAGGTCCGACGGATCGACGCCGCGCTGGCGCAACACCTCCTCGAACGACGAGCGCGTGCCCGATCCCTGCTCGCGGACGATCCAGCGCGCGGTCCGGATCCAGTCCTCGTCGATCGTGTCGGCAGCGCGGTCACTCACCAGCACCATGCGGTCGTTCGCGACGGTCCAATGCGCGAGCGCGGGCTCGTCGATCACACCCTCGACGAAGCCAAGCTCGACTGCACCGTCGAGCACGCGCGCCGCGGCCCCTTCCGTGTTGTCGATCGCCAGTTCTATCGTGATGGACGGGTAGCGCGCATGAAACGCCGCCAGCTGGCGGGGTAGCCAATAGCCCGCGATCGTCTGGCTCGCGACCAGCCGCAGTGTGCCGCGCTCCAGTCCGGCATATTCGGCCAATGCAAGTTCTGCACTGGCAGCACGGCCAAGCACTGCGCGTGCGTCGACCAGAAACATACGGCCCGCTTCGGACAGTTCGATCCCACGGCCGACCCGGTGGAACAGCGGCACGCCGTGCCGCGCTTCTAGCGCGGCGATGGCAGCGCTTGCGGCCGACTGCGTCACATTGAGCGCTTCGGCAGCGCGCGTCATGTGCTCGCGCTCTGCGACACCGACGAAAATCCTGAGTTGTTCCAGGGTCATGCCCGATCTCCTTGCCCCAATGATAGGGAAAGGAGATCAATCGCACCAACCAAATATTATGGTCGTTTCAATCATAATTACAGATTGGTCATTTCAGAATGTCGATAACCGCCTCACGTTCATCGACCAGTTCGGCAATCGTGCGATCGAGCATCGTTCGCTGGAATGGATCGAGGATCAGTCCTTCGATACGCACATAGCCACCGCTTTTGCAGAGCACCGGCACGCCGCACACCAGCCCTTGCGGGATACCGTAGGAGCCGTCTGACACCACGCCCATCGACACCCAATTGTCGCCTGCGCCGTGCACCCAATCGCGCAGATGGTCGATCGCCGCATTTGCGGCCGATGCGGCCGAGGACGCACCCCGTGCTTCGATGATCGCGGTGCCGCGCTGCGCAACGGTGGGGATCAGGGTCTCGCGGTACCAGGCCTCGTTTCCGATACGGTCGGCAAGCTTTTGGCCATCGAGTTCGGCATTCCCCCAGTCGGCAAACATCGTCGGCGAATGGTTTCCCCAGACGACGAGCTTTGTAATCGCATCGACACCGACACCCGCTTTGGCCGCAAGCTGTCCCTGCGCGCGATTGTGATCGAGGCGGATCATCGACGTGATGTTTTCGGCAGGGAAACCCGGCGCGCTTTGCGCAAGGATCCAGGCATTTGTGTTGGCGGGATTGCCGACGACCAGGATCTTGGCGTCGCGTTTGGCCACTGCGTCCAGCGCTGCGCCCTGCGTCTTGAAGATCGCTGCGTTGGCAGCGAGCAAATCACGGCGCTCCATGCCCTTCGAGCGGGGACGAGACCCGACCAGCATGGCCGCATCGATGTCCTTGAAAGCCACCATCGGATCATCAGTAATGATCACATCTGCCAGCAGCGGAAACGCGCAATCCTCCAGTTCCATGACCACGCCGCGTACTGCGTCCAGCGCCTGCGGCACGTCGAGCAGTTGAAGGATAACGGGCTGGTCCGGTCCGAACACGTCACCCTGCGCGACCCGGAAGAGCAGCGAATAGCAAATTTGTCCTGCGGCACCGCTGATCGCGATCCTGACGGGGGGCTTGGTCATTTTGGAAAGGGCTTTCGTTGGAAGATTACAGACGGTGTGAGACCGATTAACGCGCCGCCAGGGCAAGCGCCGCATCGCGCCCGGATGGCACCAGATTGGCGAGACCTTTTCCTGATCTTACGGCACCAGGAACGTAGATCAGGCTTTGCGCATCCGTACTGATCGGGATCGTCGACACGGTGGTGTACGTCAGCGTGTCGATCCCAGCGACCTTGTTGGTTCCGGCCAGGCTGGCATAGATCCTCGTACCATCGCCCGACGGCCAAACCGCACTCGGAGCCGCTTGTAGCGGGACGGTTGCCACAGCCTCCAGGCTGTCGGTTCTATAGACCTTGATTGCAGGTTGATCGCCGCCAACGCTGACATAGGCAAAGGAATCGTCTGCGCGCTGGGCGAAGTTGACCGCGCCCGTCGCTGGACCAGTGTTTATCACTTCGTGTACCGCAAACGGCGGTTTGGCAGCAAAGACCGTGGTCGTGCCGCTCTCGCGGCGTGTTGCCCAGATCTGTTTGCCATCTGGCGAGACCGCGATTGCTCCCGCACCTGCACCGTTGCTGGCAACGTGTCCGACGACGCGCCGATCCTCGACGTCGACAACCAGGATGGACGGCCTTTCAGTAAGCGATACAAAGGCATAGCGTCCGTTTGGCGACAGGATGGTCGCGCCCGCTCCGCCACTTGCTGGTACGCGGGTGATCTCCCGCGCGGTCTTAGGATCCACGACCGCGATGGCATGTTCATCGCCGAGCGAAACCCAGAGTTCGTGCCCATTGGGCGTAAACGCGACGGCGGTAGGCGACGTCTGGAACACGGTCCGGCCTCGTTCCGTGTTCGTGGCCAGATCTACGAGCGTCACACTGTGCTGCGCTGATGCCGATACCGCCAGGGTCCGCCCGTCACGCGTTGCAGCCAGGTGCTGGACTCTGGGGCTGGAAAAGCTGGGCTCAGCTATCGCGCTTTTGGCGAGGTCGATGCGTCCCAGTTCGTTGCCCGCTGCAGGATCGATGACAACGATCTTCGTCGATGTAGGGTCAGACACATAGATCCGGTCATGATGGCTGAGGTCGATATCAGCCTTCGACCACGGTGCCTGAACCGCCTTGATATCGTAGGGAAAGTCGTCCGCCGCAGGTGCAGCCCAATAGGCCTGAGCGATCACCGGGACTGGCGCTACGGAGGCCAACATCGCGGCAACCAAAACGATCGCAGCTTTCATCGTTTGATCCTTATCGCGGATCCGGCGGGTGATCGTGCCAGTCCGATGCCGTTAGATCGACCGATATGTCCCCTGCGTCCAACGCATGGTCGCGATGGTTTCAATACGAAAACGCGATCATAGATCGCCTACCGTTCTTGTTAGATGATCAGAACAACCATGCTTATGCGTTGGATCGACGGCTGCGCCGCGATCATTACGCTGTCACGCTCGGCGTTGATCGCTCGCGTGTCATAAATGGGAACACTAAAGGCATGACGATGAAATTTCGCACGGCTTTGCTAACGGCGATAGCCGTGTCCGTATCGACGGGTGCTTTAGCGCAAACGGACGGTTTCGCGTCCGCAATGGATGCGGCGATGGCGCGGATGCACGGCGCGATGATGACCGGTTATTCGAGCGATCCCGATCGCGACTTCGCCAAAATGATGATCCCGCATCATCAGGGCGCGATCGACATGGCCGAAGTCGAACTGCGGTTCGGCAAGGATGAACGCCTGCGCCGGCTCGCCCAGGGAATCATCGTCGAACAGCGTCAGGAAATCGCGGTGATGCAGGGCATCCTATCCGAAGGCGGCGCGTTGCTGCCTCACACCGAACCGACCGCGACCGGTCACCCCCATCACGGAGACCGTCCATGAAGCGTTTTACCTTAACCGCCTGTGCTGCCCTGTCTTTTTCGGCCCCGGCATTTGCGCAGCAGGTACCGAACGCGACCCCCGACATCCCTGTTAGCGCGCACGACCGGTTCTACACTTCGGACCAGTTCTCCAACACCGTGTCGGTGATCGATCCGTCGACCAACACGCTGCTCGGCGTCATCAAGCTCGGCGACCAGACCCCGGCCAATCTCAGCCCGCTCTACAAGGGGCAGCTGCTCGTGCACGGCATGGGCTTCTCGCCCGATCGCAAGACGCTGGCGGTAATATCGATCGGCTCGAACTCGGTGACGTTCATCGACACTGCGACCAATGCCGTGAAGCACACGACCTATGTGGGCCGATCGCCGCACGAAGCGTTCTTCCGCCCCGACGGTCGCGAAGTCTGGGTCGCGGTGCGCGGCGAGGATTATATCCAGGTGCTCGACGGTAAGACCTTCGCGCCGACCACGCGCATCCCCGTTCCTAATGGCCCCGGCATGACGATCTTTTCGCCAAACGGGAAATACGGTTACGTCTGTTCGAGCTTCTCGCCCGAGACAGTTGTGATCGACACCGCCTCGAAGAAGATCGTCGGTCGCGTCAAGCAGGCGAGCCCGTTCTGCCCTGACATCGCCGCGACGCCCGACGGTAAGCAGGTCTGGTTGACGCTCAAGGACGTCGGCAAGGTCATGGTGTTCGACGCCAAGCCACCCTTCGCAGTGCTCAAGACGTTCGATACCGGCGCGATCACCAACCACGTCAATATCGCCCGCAATAAGAATGGCCAGTTCGCCTTTGTGACGGTCGGCACCGAGAATGTCGTGAAGGTGTTCCGCACCACTGACTTCGTGCAGGTGGCGAGCATCCCGGTCGGCGCGCTCCCGCACGGCCTATGGCCGTCGGGCGACGGCACGCGGATGTATGTCGGGCTGGAGAACGCCGATGCGGTCGCGGCGATCGACACAGCAAGCAACACCGTCATCGCGACGATTCCAATCGGTCAGGGGCCGCAAGGCGTGGCATATGTTCCCGGCGCGGTGCCGGTAGGCGATGGCCGTGCAAACCTGGTGCCGCTCGCGCAGGCCGGCATGAAGATCCAGCTGACTCTATCCGGGACTGGGCGCAGCCAGGTCACGCTGTTCGATCAAGGCCAGGTCCAGATTTTGCAGGCGGCGGTTGCGGGCCTCAGCCCAAAGATGCCCTATGTCCTTGGATTATCCTCCCACGCTGACGGCAGCGGCGTGATCCAGCCTCTGGCGAAGTTCATGACCAATCCGGCGGGCGGCGCGATAGTAAACACGCTCGGACCGCTCCGCCAGATCGTCAGCGACGCGAAAGGCGACATGCGCCGTTACCTCGTCATTGCTCCGGGCGACCCGATGATGCCGGGCGCTGTCGTTCAGGTGCAAAAATGAGGATTCCGGTGAAACCTGCGCCCCGCTGTCCGTGTCCGGTATATTCGGCATGACGCTGGGCTAGGTCGACACGACGTCTCGAGAGTGTCGGAAAGCACTTGTTTGTCGCACAATGGTGATTACGACTGGGTTTTCTACATATCGGGCCGCTGAATGCCGACAATGGGAAGGAAAGCGGACTGGCTGCTTTAGAGAGGGCAGGTGCGCTCCACTACCTGGTGCACTTCCATTTCGTCGCAGCAGGATGCCTTTACGCCTAGCTCATTACAGGCCCCGATCCGGCGCCGCATCGGCCTTCCGTGCCTGCCCGCCTGATAGTGCTGGGGGTCGCCGTCGTGATCCACTCGATCATGTCGCAGCTGCTCTACGCCGGGCTGTTCGTCGCCATATCCGTGCCGGTTGAACAGTTTCGCCGCGGTGCGGAGCTGATGTCAGTACATGGCGCCCAACTCGCCGGAATGGGTCTGCGATGCGGCATGTTCTGGGTCAAAATCGAAGCCCGGCTTAAGCGAGACCGGTAGGACGAAGCGTTTGCTGCGTGCCGGCTGGTCAGCTTTCTCCAAACAACTCACGTTGCGCCTTGTCCAATTCCTCTGCGTAGCGGCGTCGCGCATAGCTCTCGGAGAGGATGCCGAGAACTGCCCCGTCGCTTCCAACTACCGCCAGTTCGTCCGCACCTTCGGTATCGAACGTAGTCATGACGCTTCTGATGTCTGAATCCGGCGTAAGGGCGAGACCCGTGTGGATCGCCAGCGACCCGATCGGTGCCTTCTGATCGACCTCTTCGGCAAATGCACTGGCAGTCTGTACGATACCGCCATAATTTTCGTGGTCATCGACTAGTAGGACCCGACTTGTGGAACCAAGCGGAAACGCCCGACGAAACTCGGCGATCGTCGTGTTGCACGGCGTAGCCCTTTCGACACGTCGCATCATCTTGCCCGCTGTAAGCGTTCTGACCCAGCCGACATCGCGGGCGCTTTTGATGGTTTCGCCCCGGAGATGCAGGCGCCACGTAGAAAAGGAATAGCCGAACAGCTCGCGGACGATGGTGGACGAGACCAGCGATGCTGCAATGGCCGCGCCGGCAAGGGAGAAGTCGTGGGTCGCCTCAAGGACTAGCATCGCCATCGTCATCGGCCCGCCAACTACGGCGACCGCTAATGCGGCCATCCCCACCAGGGCCGCATTGTGCGGGTCGATCACAGGCGATCCGACAATCCATTCGAGTGAACCAGCAAACAGGTGACCCAGCAGGCTGCCCAAGAACAAGGATGCGAAGAACAGGCCACCGCGGAAGCCAAAGCCAAGTGAGATGATGGAGGCCGCGCACTTGACGACGAAGATGGCGGCGAGGAAGCGCAGCGATACCTCGGCTTCAAGATTGAGGTGGAGGGCGCCGTGACCAGCAGAGAGAATTTGCGGCGTGAGCATCGCCAGAGGGATGAGCAGAAGACCGCCCAATATCGGCCGGCAAATCGAGGGTATCGGCAGTTTGCGTGTAGCTGCTTCCATCTCCGCAACAGCCCGCATCAGCAGTATACCAGCGCCAGCGGCACAGGCCCCAAGACCGGCGTAGAGAAGGTAGTGGAACGTCTCGATCTGTTCGCCTGCATTAGCCGCAACCAGATACGGTTGAGCACCAAACGCCTGCGCCACAAGGACACTCGCCAGGCACGCCGCAGCGACAGGTGCCAGCGCTGATATCGTATAGGCCCCGATTACGATCTCAAAGGCATAGAAGGCCCCAGCTAATGGAGCCCCGAATGCACCTGCGATGGCGGCGCCCGTTCCGGCGCCGACCAAGATGCGCAGATCGGACCTGCGTAACGCAAACCAGTTGCCGCTGAGCGAGGCGACGAGCCCTCCCAACTGCGCATACGCCGCCTCAAGCCCCACAGACGCACCGAAGCCGTTGGAAAGGATCGTTTGCCCGGAGATAACGAGGCTGTCGGACCATGACATGCGACCACCATGAAGGGCGTTCGCCTCTACAGCGTCGACCATCCGGCGCCGGCGAGCATGAGTAACCCAAGAGAAGAGTGCGAGGACGGCTCCACCAGCCGGCAGGGCAAGTAGAGCAAGGTAAGGGATCGTCGTGGCCGCACTCAGCCTTTCATCCGGCGACAAGGCATAAAGCAGATGCTGCATCGCCTGTGCGAGCGTACCCTGGACGACACTGAGCAATCCGGCTGCACTGCCGATCATGATGGCCAGCACGATGAGTGCAGCTTCGCTGGATCGAAAAGCTTTACGGAGCCACGATGGCGCCACCCGACCAGATCCAGGTGGACTAGCTGCGCTATCGATCAGTGGCGCTGAAGCCATGTCAGTCGGCGTCCTGCATCAAGGTTGCAAACAGGGCTGCGGCGAGAACGGCGCTCGAAAGCCACATCACAATCGACAGCGTCCAAGACGTCGCCAGTCCAGCTGCCGTGATTGTTGCAAGCAGTAGGACGATGAGAACGGGCATGGCTGCCCGCGAGTGGAAAAAACGCATGAAGCCGCCTACGCCTGCTACATCTGCGGTGCCACAACCTTCCGAGCCGCCCGGTACGCTTCCTCGCCACGGACGCCATTCAGTATCTTCGAACGCCTGCGGCTTGGCCATGCTGCCCATCAACAGTACCCGGCGATCAGTGCAGTGGCCAAGTCCACATCACTAGAGGCGTACCAACCAAGACCACCAGAACCGATAGTGGTGCGCCCAGCCGGGCGTAATCGCTGAAGCGGTAGCCCCCAGGACCAAAAACCAAGGTGTTACACTGATGCCCAATCGGCGTCAGGAAATCGCATCCTGCCCCGATAGCGGTCCCGATGAGGAAGGCTTCGGGGCGATATCCGAGGTCATGCGCGAACACCGCCGCGATTGGCGCCATCACCAAGACCGTCGCGGCATTGTTGAGAAACGGCGTCACAGCCATCGCCGCTACGAGGATCAGGGCGACCGCGCCCCATGGCGGCAAGGAGGCCGCCAGATGGGCAAGCGAGGTCGCGAGTACATCCGACGCGCCGGTGGTGCGCAGGGTTTCACTGACCGGAATGAGCGCGCCCAGCATGATGAGAATTGGCCATTCGACGCCATCATAGGCATCTCGCAGCGGTAGCGCTCCGGTCGCCATCATTAGACCGGCAGCGGCGAAGAAGGCGACGGCCACAGGCACATAGCCGGTCGCGGTTACGGTCATCGCCACCGCGAGGATGATAAGTGGTAGGAAGCGACGCTTCGAACTTCCCAGACGCAGGGCACGCTCTGCCAGCGGCAGCGTACCGAGGTCACGCATGCGTTCCGGCAAGAGTGTGAGGGGTCCTTGAAGAACAATGACATCGCCGGCGCGCAAGACGGTCTCGCTGAGCTGCTTGGTCAGCCGTTTGCCGGCGCGCGATACCGCGATGAGATTGACGCCATAGCGTTGCTGAAGCCGCAGTCGTCCAGCGGACTGGCGGACCAACACGGAGCCGGTGGTGATGACCGCCTCAATGACGCCAACCTCATCATCTTCGCTGCCTTCCGGTAGGTCACGATGCTGTCCGGCAAGTGCTAGGTGGTCACCCGCAATGACACGCTCAAGCGTATCCGGGTCACCGCCCAAGATCAGCGTGTCGCCGGCAGCCAGAAGGAACTCGGCCGTAATGCTCGTGCGCACATCGTCACGGACAACATTGGCGATCGTCACCTCATTATCATGACGGTCGATGAAGGACTCAACCGTTTCGCCGACAGCGGGCGATCCGTCTTGGATGGTCGCCTCAGTGACATAGTCCGTGATGTTTAGAGCTTCGCCCATGGTCGGCGCTGCGCGGCGTTCCCTGGGCAGGAGGCGGTAGCCGAAACGCAGGAAAATGAGGCCGACCACAAGCAGGCCCAGCCCCGTTGGCAGATAATCGAACATGCCGAACGGCTCACCGGTCATCTGCTCTCGTACTCTGCTGACAATAATATTCGGCGACGTACCAACGAGGGTCATCAACCCGCCAAGGAGCGAAGCGAACGACATCGGCATCAGGAACACCGAGGGGCTAGTGTCCGATTTCTTCGCCGTCTGCACGGCTGCCGGCATCAGCATAGCCAAGGCACCGACGTTCTTTACGAGCCCGGACGATACCCCGACTGCCGTAGTCAGCACCACGAGTTGCGACCGGACGCGTGTCACGCGCCGCGCCAGTATCCCGAGCGCGCTCTCGATTAGGCCGGAACGCTGCATTGCCGATGAGATCACCAGCGCCGATCCAACGATGATAACGATGTCATCGGAAAAGCCAGTAAATGCCGCTTTGGGCTTCACCAATCCCAGCGACAGCCCGGCAAGCAGGGCGATGATGGCCGTGACATCATAGCGAAATCGGCCCCAAAGAAAGAGGCCCATCATGCCAATCAGCAGGCCAATCGACATAAGTTGCGGCGTGGTCATGCAAGCAGAATCCGTAAAATGGCGATAGTCACGCCGGTTATTGCAGCCAAATCCCGACGAGTGCCGCCAAGACGGCAATCGCTAGGAAGCCGTTCACAGAGATCAGCAACCAAGCCGGCAGTCGCTGAGTGTCGGGCCGCGGTGGGGCGATAGGAATCATTTCACGCCAGACCGCTGCAACGAAGCAGAAGCCGCTGAACAGGATCAGGACGGTTGCGGTCGCACCGGCAAGCCAGCCGGGCACGATGTTCTCAAGCAATGCGCGGGCGCCAATTCCTGCGGCTAGAGCGGCAAGCCCGGTACGGACCCAGGCTGCGTAGGTGCGCTCCGCTGCCATGACTGTTCGATCGGCAGCAAGCTCCGTGCGCCGATCGGCGCTATCTGCTTGCTGCTTGGCGCTATGCTCCAACCGGTCCGCACCGTGAACGAATGGGCCGTTGAAATCACGGGTCAATGACAGTCGTTCGTTGGCCATGGATGATCAACGATACCCACACGCTTTCAGCACATCGAATGTTAAAAAGGATCATGCCGAATAAGTTATCGAGGTTAGCAGATCCCCCGCCTTCACAGGTGTCAAAACCGGCTGGTTGCGGCACGAAACCTTTCTCGAAAACGATCCAGACCGTGCGAAAACTCCAACCCCGAATGTAGCGTACTAATATAGCTGCGTGTCGGTTGCCAGGTGATTGGCTATCTTGCGTCGCAGCCATATCTGGCGACGTTATGTTTCGAGCATCACGTCTGTATCGGGGGCGGCGGTGAGTTTTCGCACGGTCTGGATCGAATTTCGGGAATGTCCGGGTTGGGCAGGAAAGCGGAACGGCGGCTTTCGGGAAGGTGCTGGCGATGGCCGACATTCTGTGGCGCTGCCTCCTTTTACAGGAGTATCTATCGTTACATTCACACGCTCGGCGGTCTGCTACGATCGAACTCCATTTTGAAGATTCCGTCAGACCTCAAAACATAGGTGCAATGATGCCAATCTTCCTGACTCTCTTTAAGCATGTCACGCCTTAGGGCGGATAGAGCATCATTGACGGATCGGTTCATGGTTCTCTCACCTTCCACCCCCTCAACAAGCTTACCGTTGCACACGACATCGTAGCGCCTCTGTATCCAGTCGTCATGAACTTCTGCCACGATCCATACTTCGGATACAGAAGCCGCTAGCATTGGAGCAATTGCGAGGGCGATGCTCTCCAGCTGACGGCTACTTTCCATTTCTGCATTTACCTCCGATACCAGATTATATCAGCGTAATCGCTTTTGCGATCCATTTTACCGCGCTTGCCCATTGGCCGTAACTAGACAGCTTTACCAATCCCGAGCGCCCCGATTGCAACTCATGTCTGGAAAGTTCCCCATAATCCCACTGAACGAATGACTACTACCGGGACTCCGAATTACTAACCCGAGCGTCCGGGTGTGGGCGTGAACGGCCCTGCCGTTTTTAAGCGCCGACTAGCCCCGCCAGTGTCGGAAAACACATGATAGCCGACACCCCCGACCTGCGCTTTCGCCGAACCATACCCACCTCCACCCATAATGATCGACAAACCCTATCGCTTTGGTAAAGTGTGCGAGAACGTACTTTCGAAGGTTTGTCGTACATGTTGGTCGGATATATGAGGGTGTCGTCAGCCGACGATCGTCAGACGGTCGACCTGCAACGTGACGCGCTGGTAGCAGCTGGCGTTGATCATCGGCATCTCCATACTGACAAGGCATCGGGCGCTCGCGACGATCGACCTGGGCTGAAAGCATGCCTCGACTATTTGAACGCGGGCGACACGCTGGTTGTGTGGAAGCTCGACCGGTTAGGACGTTCGCTGCCCCACCTGCTGACGATCGTCACCGACCTGAAGGCGCGCGGCATCGCGTTCCGATCGCTGACCGAGCAGATGGATACGACCACGCCGCACGGCGAGTTGCTGTTCTCGCTGTTCGGTGCATTGGCTCAGTATGAGCGTGCGCTGACGCGCGAACGAGTGATGGCGGGACTAGCCGCTGCCAAACGTCGAGGACGCCAAGGGGGGCGGCCACCTATGATCGACGCCGAAACTCTTGAACGGATCACTGCTGCGCTGGATGGCGGAGCCAGTAAGGCGTCT
>NZ_LMPX01000007.1 GCF_001424005.1 Sphingomonas sp. Leaf198
ATCTGCTCATCCGTCAGCCAGTACAGGTCGCTCATCCACGCTCTCCTCACGGAGCCTGAATCAGATCGCGCCTCTCACATCAATGGGTCCTGACCCTAGCAAATCTAGCAAGCCCCCCAAATAACAACGAAGGGGGCTAACATTAATTAGCTCTGCGTAGGCAGGTGTGCTCGTTCCTCGAAGACACCATCGACGAATTATAACAGGTCGCTTCGTAGAGCGTCGGCATAAGATCTGCGTCATGCTGAACTCTCGCCACTAGATCGCTCGCAGTCTGACAGTAGTCTCCCCACCATCGGATACCCCACCCGTTAGCCTGTGCAGAATGGCATCGAGTTCCCCGGTAGGCACATTCAGCTCGGACGCGATCTGATCACGGGTGATACGTTCGCGCCAGAGCGATGTGAAGATTTGCGGCCACAGCGCAGAAGTCTCAGGCGGCAACCCTTCCGGCTCTTGCCGTCGGAAACCGCGGCTCGACATCTCAATGTTCAAACTACGGTTCTGCCATTCGCTCACGACCCGAAGCTTGTGGAGGCGGTAGTTGAGTGCAGCGACGGACACGCCCCACCGCTTCTTGGCACGGATCAGGTTCTCAAGATCGGTGACGTAGCGGATGCGGCTCATCACATCGTCCGTCGGCATCAGGAAGGCTGACGCGAACCGATCGGCCTCGCTCTCCGCCTGCCGGCTGTCTTGCGGCGCGCCATGCCTATGCATCACGAGATGACCAAGCTCATGAGCCGCATCGAACCGGCTGCGCTCGGTGGATTTAAAAGTATTCAGGAAGACGAAGGGATTAGCCCCTCGCCAGCAAGAAAATGCGTCGACGTTGTTCGTGTCTTCGCATAGCGAAAAGACCCGGACACCCTTCGACTCGAGCAGCTTGATCATGTTGGAGATCGGCAGTTCGCCCAGTCCCCAGTTGGCGCGCACGACCTGCGCCGCCGCCTCCGGGGTCGCGTCACCGCGTAGTTCCGGAACGTCAGTCGCTGGGAGATTGAAGCGTTCGGCCACCCAGTCAATGAATAGATATGCGATCACCCCGGCAGAGAGGGCAGCGTCCCGTTCCCGGGCGGTCATCGACGACAGGCTCCGGAAACTGGCCGCCTCCGCCGGCAGTTCGTCCACGTCCTCCGCAAAGAAGAAACCACGGGGGAAGTTGAGCGCACGCGCCAAAGCCTCGACAGTATCGTCCTCGGGCTCGTTCACCCCGTTCTCGAGGCGCGAGATCGTAATCGGTGAAACCCCGATCGCCAGCGCGAGGGCGCGCGCAGTCAACTTGCGCCGCTTCCGGCCAAGGATCAGTCGCTGGGAATTAAACACGCAATTTATGCCTTTCGGGTCACCGAAACTTCGTACTCGGCCGACGGCTCGCCATCGTCCTTAATCGGCACCGGTGCGCCCCAATCACCCTTCTCTACCAAAAGGATCCGCTCATGAAACCCGTCGAACTGCTCTCCGTTGATCGCCTTGGGAAACGATAGCTCCGCGCGAACGTCGTCACCATCGCTGTAGACGAACAAAACCCAAGTTGACGCCGTGACCTCTACGAACTTCTTCGCCTGTTCCTCGGGCCACAGTTCGTACTGACCGAGTTCGATGGCACGCGCCGAGCCGGCCCCCTTCTTCGAGGTTGCCAACGGATCGAGCAGCGGGTCGCCCGCGCGCTCGGCGTTCTGGAACACCACCTTGATGCCGATCTCGGGATTGAAAATCGATTCGATATTGTCCCTGCGACAGACCTCCCACCCCCGCTGAACGAATATGCGCCGGAGCTGCCCTGTTCCCTCGATCCAGGACAAAAGGCCGCCGGCGCTCAACGGGTGGTAGCCCGTGGCATTGCGCCTGCCGCCAACCGCGGCACCCACAACATCGAGGAGCAGATCGCGACGCAGTCCGAGCTGCGCCAGTCGCGGCACGATCTCGTATTCTTGAGCAAGGACCGGCACTAGCAAACCTCGTGTTAACTTCTGGCCTCTCGTATGAGACTGAGAATGTTAACATGTCAAGCGCTCGGACAGCGCTTTGATACGAGATCGAAGGTGATTGACTGGATAGCCGCCGTTGTTGATCTCGACGCTACCATGGCGCTCGGCAACCGACCGGAATGCCGCCCCCGCCTTGAGCGCCTGGAGCTGTTCAGGGTCACCTACCAACATGACCTTGGCGCGGCGCTTCTCCGCTTCGGCAATGACGCGCTCCATCTGCCGCGTACCAACCATCCCAGCTTCGTCGATGACGAGCACATCGCGCGGTGTGAGAAGTTCGCGGTCCTGCTTCCACTGATGTTCGAGGCTCGCGATCGTGCGCGAGGCGATCCCCGATCCGCCTTCGAGGTTCTCGGCCGCAATACCGGACAGCGCGGCACCGCGAACGGTATAGCCGGCACTCTCCCAGGCCTCGCGCGCAACGCTGAGCATCGCCGACTTGCCGGTACGGGCATAGCCGACCACGACACTGATCCCCTGCACTTTCGTCACATGATCGAACGCGCTGCGCTGTTCAGCCGACAGGACCATCCCGCGCATTTCAGCGCGGGTCAGTGCGAGCTTGCGATGCTGCTCGTCGACACCGTGGCGCCGGCTCGCGTCGAGCCGGACGGTCGCATTCTCGAGCCGCTGTTCGGTCTCGATCATATCACGGCTGGTGAAGCGTTCATCGCCGCGGCCATCCTTGCCAAGCGCGACGATATCCGGACTGGCGTGAACAGCTGAAAGCGCGGCGTCGAACTGCTCCTTGCCGTCGCTATGGCGGTGGACGAACATTGCCAGGTCGGGCGCGTGAGGGTCGTCTGCGTCCGCGTGATCGCGTCGAGCGCGATTACGGGCTGCGCGATGATCCGGTCGCCATTGGATGGGGCGATCCCGACATGCTCGTCGAGCCGTTCGCTCCCCAGTCCCTGCCCCGGTCGGCGCGATACCGCGGGACCGATCTTGCGCTGGGGTTCGAGGTCGATATGTACGCAATCTTCTGCCGGACTCGGTCCGCGGTATCACCTCAATGTTCTCGACCCTGCGACGTGGCGGGGCGATCCTACTCGGGGATTCCGTGATGATGCCGACCCGGATTCGAATCGACCGGCCCAACCCCACACCAGAAAGCGATGCCGCGTCCTTTGCCAAGAGCTGGGCGAAGGACCCGGCCAATCTCGACGTCAAAGCCGTGCGGACCGCTTGGCGCAACCAGTCTGCCTGATCGCCAGGTCCCGGTTATGCCTTCGCTCCGGCATCGGATGCATCGAAGTCCATGACGATGCCACTATCCGGCAGCCGCATTGCCCCGATCCACCGTGTGATCTCCTGCCGGTTCGCGCTGGTGATCGGATAGGCACGGGCTTTGATATCTTTGGCAGCGCCGGGGCTTATATCGCTGGTAGTGACGATCATGCCTGACCCCGCCTGCTCGTGCAGAAGGTCGGCATAGAGCCCCTTGACCACGACCTTCTCGATTTTGGTTTTCTGTCGCTTGCACTGCACGATCACGGCTGGTGGTGCGCCGGGCGGGCTGTCAGCGTTCCAGAGCCGGACATCGACCCCACCGTCACCGCGGCCGGACCCCAGCTCGACGGTATAGCCTTCGCGCTGAAACCATTCGGCGGTCATCCCCTCAAACTGGCGCCAGTTCATTGCCGCGAGCTTGTCGGGCTGGGCAGCGAGATAATTGATGAAGCGCTGGTCGAAGAAGCGATTGGCCTCGTTAGGGAGCTTCTCGCTCTTGAACAACGCCGACAGTGCGACCGCATCGGCCTTGTCGAGCGTGCGCGTGTAGAATGGCGACTGCGCAAGCTCGATCGCCATCGCCTGCTGCAGTGTCTCCCAGACATTCGAAGCCTTGCCGCCGAACAGCTCTCTTAGCTCGGCATAGACCTCATCCTGATCATCGGCCCCGCAATTACGTCGTCGCAGATATTCATGCGCGATCGCTTCCATTTGTAGCATCTGATCGAACTCGAAAAGGTCGCGCCAATCGCCGCCGACCATCCGCATGAACCGCGTCGCGAGCGTCGGCATGCCCTTGGTCTCGGCCGCCCCGAGCGCGAACAGTAGGTCGCCGACCGCGTCGGCATAGCCGTCCGAAGGCAATCGGAGCAGCTCGTCGCTTCGCAGCTGACGGGTGATGTCGTTGTCGGGATCGAGATGGTCAAGCATGTCCTGCTGGGTCAGTGCGAAACCGGATCGCACGCCCGCATCCTCGCTGAGTGAAGCGCGGAACGCGAACGCCGGCATGATAATGTGCCCCATCGGTCCTTGTCTTTCTATATTTGCGGACTCGAAACAAAAAGCCGTTAGCAGCCTCGGTCGTCCAACCGGTAGCAGACAGTCAGTAAAGCGGAAGGTCAGCAGGCAAGCGGATCTCGACCTCGCAGGCGCGTCGATCCATTAGACATTGCTGGCACGCGCGCATTTGATAGGCGTCATTCAAACGCAATCGCGTGTATGGGTTCGAAGCGAACAAATGACACAGAGCCAGGGACTCGGAATGCATGACAGAGAGGCTGCCCACACCGCCGGAACTAATGCGGTCATGGCACCCTGACTTATTCTCTGACACGGAGCGAAAGACCGAGCCGGCGGTACCAATGGCCGTGCTCGATCATCACCTCGAGACGCTGACCAATCGGAAGCAGGAAAACGAGTTCGAGTATTTCGCGAGGTCGCTCGCGGAGCGTGAGCTCTGTCCGAATTTGCGCCCGCAGACCGGACCTACCGGCGGCGGGGATAGCAAAGTCGACACCGAGACGTATCCTGTAGCGTCCGAACTGGCCATGCGCTGGTATTACGGTGATCCCGAAGCAGCAGGCGAGCGCTGGGCGTTCGCCTTCAGCGCGAAGAAAAAGTGGCGCGACAAAATCAAAGCTGATGTCACCAACATTATCAGTACCGGGAGGCCTTATAAACGGATCTACTTCATTACCAATCAATACGCGCCAGAGAAGCCGCGAGCCGACCTTGAGGATACTCTGACGGACCTCGCGGGCGTGCCGGTCACAATTCTTGACCGGACGTGGATTCTCGAAAAGGTTTACTCCCATCAGCTATTAGAGCTCGCCGTGCGGGCACTCAATATGCGCGGCTATGCTGAACTGATCGACGAACGTGCTGGTCCCCGCGACACGGAGCGGCAAATTGAACTCGAGCGCCTAGACGCTGCCGTTGCCGACCCTACCCGCTACGGCGGTGCCAGATATTCGTTGGCTGAGGACGCGCTGGAGAGCGCGCTGCTCGCCCGAGGATTGGAGCGTTCGCGCAATGAGGTGGAGGGCCGCTTTTTAGCCGCGGCGCGGATTGCCGAGGGCTCCGGGCATGAAGGTCAGCGGTTGCGAATAGCGTACAGCCATGCCTGGACCGCCTACTGGTGGTTCGACGATGCTTTGCAGTTCGACAATTCTTACGAAGCGGTCGCGGCGCTTGCGTTGGCGAGTGACGAGGCCGCCGATTTAGAACTGCTTCTCAACCTGTGGATGCTTCATCCGGCAGCGACCGCGCGGGGCACATTGACGTCCGCAAAGATCGAGCAACGAGGGAAGGTGCTGCGCGCTAGCCTTGAACGTGTAGCTGGCAACGGCGAAAGGCCGAATAATGCGGCTCAGGCGAGAACCTCGCTTCTAGTTATGAGCGCGACCCGGCTGATGCAGGAGCAACGACCCGAGAGCTTGCCCGCGGTTTGGGACGAGCTTCGCGATGTTCTCGCAGGTGTTGAGCAGTTGGGCGACTACCCCGTTGAGAGGATCCACGAACTGATCTCGAGAATGGGCGAGTACGTGCCCGAGAGCGATGCGTTCGACGGACTTTATGAGGAGTTGGTGGCGCTCTTAGAGCGCCGCCGCAGCGAAGCGGAAGGCGGTCTCGCATATCTGCGGCGCGGTAAGCAGAAATTGGAGAAGGGGCACCGCTACGATGCCATTCGTATGCTCGGCAAGGCCGAGACCCGCCTCATTAAGGCGGAATATACGGACGAACTGTTCGAAACGCTGATCGCAATCGGTCAAGCGTACAGTCAAGCCGATCTGAAGTGGGCGGCCCGAGCAAAGCTGATCGTCGCGGCGGACCGCCTGCTGGCTCCCTTCATGCGGCAGGGACGTCTCGACGCTCGCGCCGCCCTGCCTTTGAGGTTTCTTGTGCAGCTCGAGCTCGAGTTGGGTCGTGTTCCGCAAGTCTTGGCCGCCAATGAACTTTACCGGATAGTGGTCGCCAGCAGCGAGCAGCCAGAGCAGATAGCTGCCATGGTGCCGGAGAACCTCCGGATACAGGATGCGGTGCTTGGAATGCTGCTGATGCGCAGCGACTTAGGGCAGCTACGCACGCTTGAGCGAGCGCCTGCGATGCTCGAGCGTCAGGGTTTTCAGATCGCACGAGGCGCCCTGCTATGGGCACTTGGCGGACCGGACGCGGTTCGTCGTGATGGCTTTGCACCCGCTGACCAAGACGATGCGGCCATCGCAGAACTGTTCGAGCGGTTGGCTGAGCAGCCGGCGGCTCAGGATATCCCGCCGCGCCCCACCTTGGCCGAAGGTTCCGAGATTGAACTTCGAACCGTGGTGCTGGGCGTGGAGGTCATAGCCCGCGTTGCGTGCGAGCGAGATTCAATCTTTCTGGCCGAGGCGATTTTGGCCGCCTTCGAAAGCTTTCTTTCGACCAGCCTCGGGACGCAGGTTTTCCCTTATCGCGAGCGGCTAGAGTTCTCGGTAAGCTCGGACTCCGATGGCGCGGCCCGCCCGAATTTTGAGATAGACGACCTGACCAACGTGGCGACCATAACTCATGGCGTGGGCAATTACGGTGGCGCAACGGATTACCCAGCGTTTGTTGGCTGGCTCCAGGAGGTGCTGATCCGTCTCGCCCTCCGCATGCTGATAATCGAAGATCCCGAGAAATGGATGGAACGTGTCGCCGGTGATGAGGTCGGTTTCGGGCGCGCTCTGGCGCTTGGAGCGATCGCGGTTGCGACCCGAAATATTTTTGGTGACGAACCTCGAGTCCTGCTGGCCGACTGGATCGTAGCGGAGGACGAACGCCATCCGCTCGAGAGAACGGCAGCGTTGCCGCCATCCATCGGGACTGGGCCGGGTGAGGATGGGTCGGAGCGGGATATCCTCTTCGGAGTAGGTGAGGCTGCAGTAAAGTTTGATCCCGAGGAAGGTGGACATGCCGATCGCCGTGTGATGTCGCCTATCGACATACCATTATGGGACCGCGCGAAGTGGCGTGCGACCGGGTTCGGATGGGGCGAAGGTCAGCCTCCTATCCTTATGCTCGCATTTCGCGACTTCGAGGCGGGCAAGGCGATTTTCCGTAGTTGGTATGAGCGATACGGCGCGGCCGACGATTCCGACGCACTAAGAGTTTCCATCGTCCGCGGAATCGCTCGTGATGATCCGCATGCTTACATGGTGATGCTTTCCTCAGAACTTGACGGCGCTTCGATGCCGGGTTCGATGTTCTACCTTTCGAATCGCATCAACAGAATGAAGCCGACCGACTCCAAAAACCTCGATACTTTCCTCACCGCCTACGCCCGCGCTGGCTGCTATCTTCTCGCTCCGATGCCTTTCCGAGCCGCTGATGGCTTCCAGACCATTGATACCGAGTTGGCGATTGCGAAGCGTAAGTTGGTCGTTCGCGATGCTTGGACAATTAGTGAGAACGACCTTGAAGTGCCTTGCATCGATCCCGACGAGCCGCCTTTCATTCCGGATGGAGTGGACGATGCGCCAATCCTCCGCACGCTCGAACGACTGAGGCGATCGCCTCAGGCAAGGACCGGCACCCGATTTTGATGACCTCGCCTTCGGTTGGCGGGCGGTTCAATCACAGTCGCGGCGGCGGCATAATTCACTAGGAAGCGGCCGACTGGCCCCCTGCCCCATCAAATGAACCAACGTCCCTTTACGATGATCGTCACCCGAAAGCGGCTGAGCCGCTTTCCACCAATATGAGCAGCGGTAGACCGGCCAATGCCAGCTTCGCGGTGCGGCCCGGCAACTATGTGGGAAGGTCGGAGTCGGAGTGACGCCACGTGCCCCAGATGGCCTAGATGCCGTCGCAGCCTCCGTCCCCGCTCCACGATCTCGCGCTGGACCTCGCCCGTCTGCTGGCGCGCGACTTGGCGAGGCAGCAGAGGTCCCAGAAGAATCAAGTCGCCCCGAAAACGGGAAGGCGACCATCATGACGACCTTCGTTGCGAATGCAGGACGCACGAATGGAGGAAAGATGAAGCGGTGTGCGATATATGCGCGGTATTCAACGGACAAACAGGACGTGCAGTCGATCGAGACGCAGCTGATGATGTGTCGGCGCGAGGTCGCGCGCGCGGACTGGCAGGAGGTGCTGTGCTTCACAGACGCAGCCGAGTCGGCGGCTACGATGCACCGCCCCGGTATGAAGGCGTTGCTTGCGGCCGTTGACGCAGGTCGCGTCGACATCGTCTACGCTGACGCCATGGACCGGCTGTCGCGCAGTCAGGCCGATATCGCGACATTGTTCGACCGTCTCAGGTTTCGCGGCATCCTCCTGGCCACGCGCAAGGAAGGCATAGTCACGCCGCTGCACATCGGCATGATCGGTACGATCAACGCCGAGCAGCTGAGCGCTACCAGCGACAAGACGCGCGATGCGCTCGTGCGTCGTCACGCGATGGGCAAGAACCCCGGCGGCTCTGCGTACGGCTATGAGAAGCGCATCGAGCACGACGGCAACGGCGAACGCATCCGCGGCCTGCAGCAGATCGTGCCGAACGAGGCCGCGGTGGTAGTCCGGATCTTCGAAGACTATGCGGCCGGCCTGTCGCCCATCGCCATCACGCGGCGCCTCAATGCCGACAGTGTGCCCTCGCCGCGCAGCGGCAAAGCCAGCAGACATCCTTTCGGCAAAGCTGCGGCCTGGACGCCGAACACGCTGACCGGCAATGCCGCACGCGGAACCGGTATCCTCAACAACCCGCTGTATGTGGGGCGACGGCCGTACGGCAAGCAGACGTATCGCAAGAACCCGGAAACGGGAAAGCGCCACGCCTTCCTCAATCCGGAAGACAAACGATCCGATGACGTCGAGGCCCCGGCGCTCGGCATCGTGCCCGTCGAACTGTGGGATCGGGTCAAATCCCGCCAGGCTACGCTCGCGCGCTCAGCGAAACCGCGTACGGAGACGGCCAGTCTGCCCTTCTTCGCGCAGCAGCGCCCGCGGTATCTGCTGACCGGCAAGATGACCTGCGGCTGCTGCGGCGCGAGCTATGCCAAATCGGGCAAGACCCGGTTCGGCTGCCAGGGCGCCGCCAAAAAGGGCCCGACCTGGTGCGACAACCGACTGACGATCCGCCAGGACGAACTCGACACGCGCGTGCTGGCGGGCTTGTCGAGCGAGATGCTGCGTGACGATGTCGTCGCAGCGTTCCTTCTGGAATATGAGGCAGAGACCCGGCGCCTGACAGCTGAAACGGTCAGCGCCCGCCCCGAGCGGGAAGCCGAACTGGCCAATCTCGATCACCAGCTCTCGCGCGCCAAGACGGCCATCCTCAAAGGCGTGGACGCGATGGTGTTCGTCGACGAGATGAAAATCTGGACCGAACGGCGCAAGGCCCTGCTCGCCGAACTGGAACTTGCCGAACAGGATACCACAGGGACGGTTTCCCCGGAGCCCGAGCTGCTTACCCTGGACCTGGGCCGCGTGTACCGTGAGAAGGTCGACCAGCTCACCGCGGCCTTCGAGGACGACGCGCTGAAGGCGCAGGCGTTCGAACGGTTGCGCGCGCTCATCGAGGCGGTGGTGCTGACGCCGAAAGACGGCGATCTCGCGATCAATCTACGAGGCGAGCTCGCCTCAATGCTGTCGCTCTGTGCTGGAGCAGAAACGCAAAAAGCCTCCGCCGGTGTGACCGAGGAGGCGTTGCAAATCAAGATGGTTGCGGGGACAGGATTTGAACCTGTGACCTTCAGGTTATGAGCCTGACGAGCTACCGGGCTGCTCCACCCCGCGACGGCACGGCTAGCGTG